>NZ_JXRR01000014.1 GCF_000829515.1 Jeotgalibacillus campisalis
GGGCGACAAGCATAAGACGCACTGCACATATAGGCGCCCTTTGCCTATTGGGCAGGGTGGCTTATGACCTCGAGCCCTTGCCTGCTGGAACTGGATAAAGTAAAAGTGAAAGGCGCTCGCCCAGCTCCGACAAGCATAAGACGCGGTGGCCAAGCAGGCGTTCAGTTGAATAAATAAAGGGCAGGGGAGCAGGGCCAATATTCCCTTTATAGGTCAAAAAAAAGCCACCAAAGAAGGTGACTTAATTTAAAGGCTATTTTCTTCCGCTATGCCTCTAGGAGAAGGTGGAAGGTAAGTTAATTCGGAGGCAAAGTAAATGCGCGTCCGCTCTTAGCCGAGCTTAATAAAAATTAAATAATGACAACTTCTAAGGGGAGGAAGCGATTTCTCCCACAGGCGGGGAAGCGGCAGATGATTCTTTCTTTTTAATTTTTCCATCCTTTTCAAAAAAATCGGTTTCAATATTGTGGAAGGATTTTTCGAAAATCTTCATAAAATCGTCTCCATAAATATTTTTGACAATGGACATCATTTCCATCATCTCCGGAAACTTCCCGTAGATTTCCCGTAAAGGAGAGGCTCCTAGAAAAACAGCATGCTGCTCAGGAGAATAATTTTCCATTAAATCAAGAAGAAGCTGGTCCCCTTTTTCTGTAAGCTGAATATACGTATTCCGCTTATCATTCTCCCGTTTCGAAAATTGAAGATAACCGCGTTCTTCAAGCTTTTTTGAAAAATTAAATGCTGTTGAGACATGCATGACGCCAAACTTGGCAACATCCGAAATGGACGCCCCTTTCAAATGATAGGAAATCCATAAAATATGATGCTCGTTAATATTTAAATCATAGGGTTTAATCCAATTTTGCCAATCTTTTTCGATCGCTTTCCAAAGAGCTTTACTTAACTGAGCCATACGCTGACTGAAAAGCATGGCTTCTTTCATAGAAAAAGGTTGTTCATCCAAATCGCTCACCTACTTTTTACTTTTATATGGCACCGGCATTACGGGGAACAGGGCGTTTTAGATATTATAGCAATAAAGTAAAAAGAAAAAAAGGTTTGAATAGATTTAATTTTCAAATAAATTTCCGCCATATGTTTTGCTCTAGAGACAAAAGGTGATTACTACAAGGCCAGAGTGTTTTTCATGTCATCAATTCGATTTAAAATTATTTCCACAGCGCAAAAAAAAGAATTTAGGATAATAACGGGATGTGATAGTGGTGGTTGCATTAAAAATCCTGTTTCAGATATCTGTTAATGGATCCAGATATCTAAAACAGGAATTAAATTTAAATAGTAAGTGATTAGGATGGCTGAGGAGTTGTTTCATCCTGATTGAGTGAACGTTCAAGTTCCTCCATGGTTGCCTGAATGGCCGCGAGTTCGTCTTGCAGATTATTAATTGCTGGATCTGATTCACTTTTCCATGCCTGGATGGATTCTTTCAACTCACTCACGACCGTTTGCAGAGAATCCTTGCCTTCTTTTGATACTTGCTGGATCGATTCTTTTACTTGCTGAAGGTTCATTTGAACTTCAAGCATATGATCCGACCAGTTATCTTTTGTGTGCTTTATTGAACCTCGAAGCTCTTTGCCGGATTGGGGTGCTGAAAGGAGAGTACTTGCAGCACCTGCAATCAACCCTACCAAAATTCCATAAGACAATTGTTTAACATTCATTCATAACACATCCTTTATCATTTTAATCGGTTTAAATATACTGTTTTGATCATAAAGTAGAAAAGGACCTCTTAATGGAAGGAGGAATCTCACCATGATAATTAAATGGCTTTTTTTAATAGGCACCCTTGCATTTATTATTTTAACACTATTTTCAATTCTAAGAATACAATCAAAAATTATGTACCCTCCAAAACAAATCAGAATCAGAAACGCGTTGATCTGTGGTGCAGCCAGTCTCCTCTTCTTATCTTTAACCTATTTTACCTGGTAATAAACAAGGAAAAAAAGAACCCGCCTAAAAAGACGGGTTCATGCAGATTTATGTGGCAGGCTGCATCAGACTTGAGCGTTTTAAAATCGACTGAACCACTGGATACATGACACCCATCAATACTCCATTTAATACGGTAGCAGGCAGTACAGCTGTAACAATTAAAGCCATAATCGGTGCTGGAATGCCTACAAGAATAGCAGCAGAACCCAAGAAGATTACGCCTGAAATAATTGTACCAGCAGAGGCAAGGACAGCAGCCCCAATGACTGTTTTGCTATATTTTGCTGTAAGCAGAACCATACCGTAAAAAACGAAAGCAGAGATCGGTTTATCAATCAGGTTTGGAAGAAACCCTGCTGGGAAGGTAGTTGTTAATCCTGAAAGTAATCCAGTTGCAATGCCGATTAAAAGCACATTTTTAACACCAGGAAACAGTAAAATCCCGAGAAACATCATCAGTAATGACATATCCGGTTTCATACTAAGAGTTCCGGGCAATAACAGATGCAGCGTTGCCCCAATTCCTGCAAATAATGATAAAGCGACTAATGTTCTAGTATTCATTTCTCATCTCTCCTCGACTCTTCTCATTCTTTTCCCTGCATGTCCTCGTGACTGCCGGCGAAAAGTATTTTTATTATAGCATATTTGGACGTTTATTCGTGTGTTTAACTATTTTTCCAGAGTACTAGCAAGCTTTGCTGAAAGCTCTTTTAAATCTTCTGCAGAATAGGCGTCAGAATGGGTTTCCCATAGAGGTTTAAAGCCGTCTTCCTGGCCATGTCTTGGTAAGATATGCAAATGAAAATGAAATACAGATTGACCGGCGTATTCTCCATTGTTATTTAATAAATTCACGCCTTTAATATCAAAGGTTTGTTTGATTGCATTTGTAATCTTGGGAACAACTGAAAAAAGTTTTCCAGCGATTTCTGGTGTCATTTCGTGGATGTCCTTTTTGTGTGATTTTGGAATAACCAATGTATGTCCTTTTGTTACCTGACTAATGTCCAGAAAGGCATAAACATCTTCGTCTTCATAAACCTTAGAAGAAGGAATTTCTCCATCAATTATCTTACAAAAAATACAGTCACTCATTTTCTTCATCCTTTCTTAACGCATAATGGGTTTATTCTATCATATTGACCAGCGCTTGGCAGAAAGAAGCGCTTTGAGTGTCAGCTGCACGCGCCCCGGAAAAATCTGCTACAATAATCGTAATAAGACGTGGAGGGGAAGAAAAGGATGTCACTTCTTGAAATTAAAGACCTGATTGGCGGGTATACCCGTAAACCCGTATTAAATAACATTAATTTTTCAATGGATAAACAGCAAATCGTCGGATTAATCGGGTTAAATGGTGCCGGAAAAAGTACAACAATAAAACATATCATAGGACTGATGGAACCTCACTCGGGCTCCATTTCCATTAATGGTCTTCAGTTGAAAGATCAGCCAGATCAATATAGAAAGAAATTTTCCTACATTCCTGAAGCACCTATTTTGTATGATGAGTTGACGTTAGAAGAACACTTGAAATTAACTGCAATGGCCTATGGGATTGAAGAAGGGACGTACGAAAAACGAATTCCCGGTTTACTTGAGAAATTCCGCATGAATGGGAAAATGAAATGGTTCCCTGCCCATTTTTCTAAAGGCATGAAGCAGAAAGTAATGATCATGTGTGCATTCTTAACCAATCCAAGCCTCTATATTATAGATGAACCTTTTGTAGGTCTCGATCCTTTAGCGATCCAATCGCTGCTTGATTTAATGGAGGAAATGAAAGTGGGAGGGGCGAGTATCTTAATGTCCACCCACATCCTTGCCACAGCGGAACGGTATTGTGATTCATTTATCATCTTACACGACGGGGAAGTCAGGGCTCAAGGAACGCTTGAGGATTTGCGTCAGGAGTTTTCGATGCCGGGAGCTACATTAGACGATATTTACATCCAACTGACAAAGGAAGATTCACATGAAGCACGTTCATGAGTTATGGGCAAGCCGTCTTCAAGATTATAACCGGGAGCTTCAAAAGTATTTAAGATACATATTAAATGGACATTTAATGTTCGTGCTGATTTTTGCAGTGGGGGGAGGGGGCTACGCTTACAGCAATTGGGTGGAAACACTTAGTGATGATTTCAATGCAGCGGCAGTTATGGCTGTTCTGCTGGGGGTCATCGTTACCATGAGCCCCATTTATACGTATTTGAAAGAACCGGATAAAGTCTACTTGACGCCTTTGGAAGGCCAAATGAAACGGTATTTTCTCAGTGCTGTAGTCAGCAGTTTTTTCTTTCAATCCTACATCGTTATTGTCGCCCTTGCTGCTTCAATGCCGATGTATGTAAAAGTTACGGGTGAAGAATTCTCTGTTTTCTTTCTCTTGCTTTTGCTTGTGCTGGCTCTTAAAATATGGAATTTAATCATGCGCTGGACCATACTCAGGTATCAGGAACCATCGACTCACCGAATCGATATAGCTATTCGCCTGGTCCTTAATATTCTCTTTTTATGGACTGTTTTTGCTCAGCTGATGCTATGGGTGCCTATTATAATGGCCATCATTCTAGCTGCTTATCTTACAGCCTTCAGAAAATTAACAAATGAAAAATCATTAAAATGGGAATTGCTTATCGATCTGGAGCATGAACGGCTGCATCGCTTTTATCGCTTTGCCAATTTGTTTACAGATGTACCTCATTTAAAAGGACAAGCTAAAAGGAGAAAATGGCTCGATCCGTTTCTCGCCAGATCTCCTTTTGGATCAAAATATACGTACCGCTATTTATTTGTAAGAACGTTCTTGCGGTCGGATGAATATTTCGGTCTGTGGATCAGATTATCAATTATAGCGTCGGTGATTATAGCAGGGTCTGATGTGATGTGGGTTAAAATTGCCGTTGCTATTTTATTCTTATATTTAACAGGTTTTCAGCTTATTCCTATGTTAAAAAAGCACGAGCTCAAAATCTGGCCGGATCTATATCCGCTGCCTGGAGACTATCGCAATGAGTCCTTTAAGGGCGTTTTATCAACCGTTCTCATTGTGCAGGGTGTTCTGTTTATTTTAATAAGTGCGTGGGGAGCAGAGTGGTTTGATGCGTGTGCAGTAGCCTTGGCATTCCTGCTTTTTTATGCAGTATTTATGTATATGTATGTTCCAAAACAAATAAAGAAATGGTACACACCATTAAATTAATCAAAAACGCCAGTGAACCGATTCGGTCTCACTGGCGTTTTTGATTTTAAGATGACTCATTATTTATTTTGAGCGTTGATCGCCGAAGCTCCAAGTGTTTTAGCAGCGATCAGCATGGCTTTTTCATTAAAATCAAACTTAGGGTGATGGTGAGGGTAAGGCTTTGTTACATGATCCTGCTGTGCACCAGTAAAGAAAAAAGCTCCTTTTCTTGCCTCGAGATAATAAGCAAAATCTTCGCCGCCCATTTGCGGCTCGGTTTCTTCGATTGCAGTAACCTCAGGAACCAGCTTAGCCTGTTCAATCACATGATTGGTTTCCTCTGCATGATTGACAACAGCGGGGTAGCCCCTGAAGTAATCGTATTGATATTCACAATCAGCTGCCAGACATGTTCCTTTTACGACTCTTTCTATTTCTTCTTCAATTTGTGTCCGAACTTCAGGGTTAAAGGTACGAACTGTACCAATTAGTTTAGCCGAGTCTGCAATAACGTTAAAGGCATTATCTGAAACAAACGACCCTATTGTTACAACAGCAGAATCAATGGGATTCACTCTTCTGCTGACGATTTGCTGCAAGTTGCTTACAAGCTGTGAACCAACTACGATAGCGTCTTTTGTTTTATGAGGCTGGGCTCCATGTCCCCCTGCCCCTTGAACCGTAATTTCAAATCGGTCAGCAGCAGCCATCATAGGACCGATCCGGTATTGGATTTTACCAAGCGGTTCAATGGCCCATAAGTGCGTTCCGAATACAAGATCAACTCCATCTAGACAGCCATCTTCAATCATTGGCTTCGCGCCGCCCGGGGCATATTCTTCAGCATGCTGATGGATCATTACATATGTTCCGGCCAGCTCATCTTTCATTTCAAATAAAGCTTTGGCTAAATGAATAAGCGTAGACGTATGACCGTCATGACCACAAGCATGCATTTTATTTGGCACAGTGGATTTATATGGTACTTCTTTCTCATCCTGAATAGGCAAAGCGTCAAAATCAGCTCGCAGCGCTATTGTCTTGCCGGGTTTACCCCCAACAATTGTCGCCACTACTCCGTTGCCGCCAACTCCTGTTCGGACATCAACACCGAGATTCTTATAAAAAGCAGCGATAAAAGCAGGTGTTTCTTTTTCCTCAAATGAGAGTTCCGGATGCTGGTGCAGATAACGTCTGACATCAACCATGTCAGAATAGAATGAATCAAGTTTAGTAAATAATTTATGTACAGTCATACTTTTTCTCCTTTCGGATCTCGAATTAAATGAGTAGTGGTGGAAAGTATATCATTTTTTGTGAATTTTGACACTCTTATGAAGATGCTGATAACTTTAAAAACAAGCAAACTTAAAACTTACTGAATGAAGGCGGTACATAGAATGAGATGATCTCCTATTTTCCTATTCATGGGAACTTTCTAATTTTGTTATTTACTAATAATAATATCTTTTTATGAGTCAATTGTGGATAGAGAAGGTATGAAAGCTGGATATATGAAGACATTGTCCATAAAAAAAAACGCTCAGGCGATATAAGCCTGAGCATTTTTTATGGCGAAATCGCAGGGAAGATTACTGCTCTTTTTGCCCAATGTATTTTGTTACAAATGAAGCGCGTGGGAAAATCGTTTTTTGGTGATCAAGTCCTTGATCCGTTCCGCGTTTTTCATGAGCCTTATTGTATGCCTGAGAGCTCTGCCAATTTTTAAATGAGTCTTCACTGTCCCACTGAGTCAGCACAACATAAATGTCAGAATTAACAGGTCGCAGAACACGGATCGCAATAAACCCAGGCTCCTTGTCAATTAATCCTGCACGGCTTTTAAACCGGTGCTCAAACACTGGCCGGCCTTCTTCAGAAACAGGTATGTTATTGAAAACAAAAAAGCCTTCCTGTGTCATAGTGCCGGATTCTACAAAAACCTCATAGCTTCTTGGCTGGTTAAAAACCGTTTGTCCCTCTGTTTCATGAATAAGCAGTGCAGTTTCTTCTCCGTGCAGAAGTATCATTGATTCCTCCGGACGCTTTTCGATTATCTTATGTAAAAAATTTTCTGTACCGAAAGTCATAAAAATGTTCATAAAACCCCTCCTGTTCTTAATAATTATTTTCCCATAAGCGTATACAAATAATCCAGTATGGTGCTTTAGATGATAGTAAAAAGAGTCGATTTTATGACATTTCATTTTGTTTGCTATACAGTCCTTGTTAATAGGGCTATAGTGGTGATTAAGCAGAAACATTGATCGGAAACCCGAGTGAATCCGCGGGATCATCATGGGTTGCATGATTAAATAAGACAATAGAGCCGAAGGGTGGATGTTTAACTCAATGAAATTATTTAATGATACATTTTTGCGTGCAGCTAGAGGACAAGAGGTGTCCCATACACCCGTTTGGTATATGCGGCAAGCTGGCCGTTCTCAGCCTGAATATCGCGCAATTAAAGAAAAGTATTCACTTTTTGAAATTACGCATCAACCGGAGCTATGTGCTTATGTGACAAAGCTTCCTGTTGATAATTATAATGTGGATGCAGCT
This sequence comes from Jeotgalibacillus campisalis, assembly GCF_000829515.1. Taxonomy (GTDB): domain Bacteria; phylum Bacillota; class Bacilli; order Bacillales; family Jeotgalibacillaceae; genus Jeotgalibacillus; species Jeotgalibacillus campisalis. The sequence continues at coordinate 7,718 of NZ_JXRR01000014.1, forward strand.
GTGCTGTATAAAGATATTATGACACCGCTGCCGGCAATTGGGGTGGATGTTGAAATTAAATCCGGCATTGGCCCGGTTATTGATAATCCAATCAGGACCGTTCAGGATGTAGAGAATCTCGGTATGATTGAACCGGAGGATGACATTCCTTACGTTCTTGATACGATAAAACTTTTAACAAAAGAGCAGCTTACTGTCCCTTTGATTGGGTTTGGCGGTGCTCCTTTCACACTGGCAAGTTATATGATTGAAGGCGGTCCTTCGAAAAATTACCATAAGACAAAAGCTTTTATGTATCAGGAACCAAAAGCATGGTTTTCACTAATGGATAAGCTTGCTGAAATGACAATCCGCTACACGAAAGCTCAAATCAAAGCAGGAGCGGGAACGATTCAAATTTTTGATTCGTGGGTAGGAACGATGAATGTGGAAGATTACCGCATCTATATAAAGCCCGCTATGGAAAAGATTTTTTCAGCACTTCGCACAGAAGGGGTACCGCTCATTATGCATGGTGTCGGTGCAGCACATTTAGCAAAGGAATGGCATGACCTGCCTCTTGATGTTGTGGGGCTGGATTGGAGATTGTCCATCGAGGAAGCGCGTAAAAAAGGATTAACTAAAACAGTTCAGGGAAATTTAGATCCGTCTCTTCTTCTGTGTGACTGGTCTATAATAGAAGAAAAAGTAAAGCCGATTCTCGATCAGGGATTACAGCAGCCGGGTCATATATTTAATCTCGGTCATGGAGTATTTCCGGAGGTTAAGCCGGATACATTAAAGCGCCTAACGTCGTTTGTACACGAATATACAGCTAAATAAGCACATCGAATGAGCTTATACATTGGATCCTGCTAACTAAACATGTTAAATAAGAGATTGTTACCACTACTTCATGAGGTGAAAAAATGAAAAAGAAAATTGGATTACTTGTTATGGCGTATGGCACGCCTTATTCAGAAGAAGATCTTGAACGCTATTATACTCATATCCGCCGCGGCCGGAAGCCATCTCCTGAACTACTCGAGGATTTGCGCTCCCGTTATGAAGCAATCGGAGGAATTTCTCCATTGGCAAGAATTACGCAGGAACAGGCGGAAGCACTGACAGCTCGTTTAAACGAAAGACAGGACGAGATAGAATTTGTCATGTATTTAGGTCTAAAGCATATCGAACCATTTGTTGAGGATGCTGTTGAACAGATGAACAAGGATGGAATTGAAGAAGCTGTATCCATTGTATTGGCTCCTCATTTTTCCACATACAGCGTAAAATCCTACAATGGACGTGCAAAAGAAGCTGCTGAAAAAGCAGGCGGACCGAACATCAGCTCAATTGAAAGCTGGTATGATGAACCGAAATTTATACAATATTGGTCTGAAAAAGTTGAAGCAGTATTTGGTCAAATGAGCGAAGATGAAAAGGAAAAAGCAGTCTTGATCGTCTCTGCTCACAGTCTGCCTGAAAAAATTCTTGCTGGAGGAGATCCATACCCGGATCAGTTGAAAGAAACAGCACGAATGATTGCTGAACAGGCTAAGATAAAAAATGTTGAAATTGGCTGGCAAAGTGAAGGGAATACGCCTGATCCATGGATCGGACCGGATGTACAGGACTTAACGCGTACCCTGCATAAGGAAAAAGGCTACGAAAGCTTTGTCTATACGCCTGTGGGCTTTGTTTCTGACCATTTGGAAGTCTTGTTTGATAATGATTATGAATGCAAAGTGGTCACAGATGATATAGGGGCGAACTATTACCGCCCGGAAATGCCAAACACGCAGCCGCTGTTTATTGAAGCAATGGCTGATAAAGTATTAGCGCAAATAAAGTAACACAAATTAGAAATAGAAAGTGATGAGTAGCGTGTCTTCATTAAAGAAAAAGGTTGTCATTGTCGGCGGGGGCATTACAGGACTGGCTGCAGCGTATAAACTGGATAAGGAATACAAACGCAAAGGAACTGACATTGACATCACCTTAATTGAGTCAAGTCATCGTCTTGGCGGCAAAATCCACACGGTCCATAAAGACGGCTTTGTGGTCGAAAAAGGACCGGATTCATTTTTAGAACGCAAAAAAAGTATGTCACGGCTTATACAAGAAGTAGGACTGGCAGATCGTCTTGTACCCAATTCAACTGGTCAGGCTTTCATTTTAATGAATGACAAACTTCATCCGATGCCCGGTGGAGCAATTATGGGCATTCCTACACAAATTAAACCTTTTATGTCAACGGATCTGGTTTCCATGACAGGGAAGCTGCGGGCAGCAGCTGATTTTGTTCTGCCGCGCTCAAAGGGTGCTGATGATCAGGCACTCGGTACTTTTTTCAGACGCCGCCTTGGCAATGAAATTGTAGAAAACCTGATCGAGCCTCTTCTGTCTGGAATATATGCAGGTGATATCGATCAGATCAGCTTAAAATCTACTTTTCCTCAGTTTTATCAGCTTGAACAGGAACACAGAAGTTTAATTGCCGGAATCAAAAAAACAACACCTGCTCCTCAAATGGATAGGAATGGAAATAAAAAGAAAAAAAGCATGTTTTTAACACTCACATCGGGTCTTCAATCTTTAGTGGATACACTTGAAGAAAAACTTGCCGAAGCAACAATTTTAAAAGGTGTTAAAATTGAGTCGATTGACCATGCTTCTTCGGGTGCTTATTCATTGAAAATGAATAATGGAGAGTTTCTTGAAGCAGATAGCATTATTTTTGCCGTACCTCACCTTGCTGCTCATGCTATTTTTTATAAAAAAAATCTGCTTTCTCAATTTAAAGATGTGCCAGCTACTTCTGTTGCAACCGTTGCGATGGCGTTTCCAAAAGATGCCGTGACCCAAGTACTTGATGGAACTGGCTTTGTGGTTTCAAGAAACAGTGATTATACGATTACTGCCTGTACCTGGACGCACAATAAATGGCCTCATACTGTACCTGAGGGGAAAGTCTTGCTGAGGTGCTACGTTGGCAGAGCGGGAGATGAAGCCGTAGTCGACCTGGCAGATGACCAGATCGAAGCCATCGTGCTGGATGATTTAAATAAAATCATGAAGGTGGAGGCAAAACCGGACTGGACCATCGTCACACGCTGGATTGATTCTATGCCACAATACACAGTAGGACATAAAGAACGGCTAAATAACATACGAAAAGAGCTGCAAAGCACTTTTCCTGGTGTATACCTGGCTGGCGGCTCTTATGACGGTATTGGACTGCCGGATTGCATTGATCAAGGAGAAAAGGCTGCGAATGATGTTTTAGATTACCTTATCCATGATCGTTAGAAACTAAAAATAGGGGACCGATTCATTTCCGTTAGCAGCGGAAATGAACCGGTCCCCATTTTTGTATTCACTCTTCATACGCGGTATTTTCCTTGCCGCAGCAGCGCTAAACATTATAAGGCCGAAGAAAGCCGAATAGGAGAGGCTGCTCGTTTAAAAGCAAAAACGTATTATTTAAAAATACCAAAAGGCTTGCCTATTGGCAGAGTGATTTTGCCGAAATGCGTATTTAATACGCTTGCAGCTGAACCATAAAAGCTGAAAATTGCAATGAGAAGCTCAGCAACGGCTGCCAGCATATGCATGGCTTCCGGAGCAATGCCTAGAGTGGACAAAGCTAGACCAATAAATAAAAAGTCAATAAGGACAAAAATAAAGAATAAAACTTTATTTGTTTCCATCGCTCCAACAGTCATAAACAATGAAAATATCAAATAGCCGATGAAAGCAATCCCTAATTGATTTGGATCAACGGCTGCAGCTGCTGCTTCGCCGAACACCCCATATTGGATTAACCAGGAGGTTCCCATGCCAAGCCAAAACAATCCAAATGCAGCAAAGGCTGTTGTGCCAAATGTGTTGTTATGCTTTGCATCCTGCACGCTTGCAAAGAGCTGAGCGATTCCCCCAAGAAATATAGCCCATGGCAATACAAAAGAAAGGCCGTCAGTCCAGCCTAATTTAGCAGAAGAGGCAACCAGCGTCACCATCGCTAAACCGAATAATCCAATAGCAGATGGATCTGCTGTAGTAATTTGAACGCGCTGTGTTACTTGATTCTGATTCATTTAATTTAAACCCTCCTAAAATACATACCAGATTAATTTACATAAAATAAGAGGATCATGCAATAAAAAAAACCATGTAAGCGAAACTTTCATTTTTTATTAAAAAGTAAGGGTTTTCAAATTGATTTTTTATTCATTTCTGATAAATATGGCTCGAAAATCAATACAAAAAACACCCTTGCAGACTACAACAGATTCAATCTGTTATACAGCAGGGTGTTGCTGATTTTTATTAAAATCTAGTGAGAAGCGTTGCATTTGTCACATTTTGTACCATATGCTTCAGCCTGTTCTTCCATCTTTTCTCCACAAGTCACACATTTTTTCGGAGGCAGGTTTCTGAAAAATTCCATAACATTTTCTAGCAATATGATTCATCCTCTCTCATTAGCTGTTATACAACTAAAAGTTTATTTTCTATATTGTATTATAACAGAATCCGGTTCGTCAAGGCTTTTTCCCAGTTAATCACCCATTAATGAAAAAATGGTTCAAATGAAGTATAGTTAAAAAAGCAGGATGCGAGAGGAGAGAGAAGATGAAGGTTACTGTGGTTGGCTTTTGGGGAGGTTATCCCAAAATGAATGAAGCAAGTTCCGGTTATCTTATTGAGCAGGATAATTTTCGCATATTACTTGATTGTGGGAGCGGTGTTCTAAGTCATCTCCAGCGGTATGTGTCACCTGAAGAACTGGATGCTGTTGTCATCACCCATTATCATCCGGATCATACTGCTGATATCGGTGTTTTACAGCATGCGCTGCTTATTCAGCATTTTCTTCAAAATAAAAAGATTCATGTGCAGGCTTATGGACATAGTGAGGACAAGGCAGGCCTGGATTCTCTGCACTATAAAGAGCTGATGACGGCTCACGCTTACATACCGGAAGAAACGTTAACGCTTGGTCCTTTCACCTTGTCTTTTTTGAAGACAATTCACCCGGTCCCATGCTATGCTGTGAAAGTGAAAAGTGATCAGGGAGTGATGGTTTTTACCGCAGATTCTGCCTATCAGGAAGAGTTTATCTCTTTTGCAAAAGAGGTGGATTTACTTATATCAGAATGCAATTTTTATAAAGGTATGGATGCCGCATCGGCAGGTCATATGACAAGTGAAGACGCCGCAGCGATTGCAGAGGCAGCAAATGTAAAAACACTCATGCTGAGTCATCTTCCTCATTTCGGTGATTTAAATCAGCTGGTCAGTGAGGCGCAGGAAACATATAAAGGAAAAATTCTGCTTGCTTCATCCGGTTTATCCATTACGTATTCTCAAGGAGGAACATCAGATGCTATATATTGATAATAAAGGAATTACAGATCCGCAAATAAACCTGGCTATAGAAGAGTATGCTCTTAAAAACCTGGATATTAATCAGGATTTCTTACTTTTTTATATAAATGAACCATCCATTATTATTGGGAAAAACCAAAATACGATTGAAGAAATTAATACAGATTATGTTGAAAAAAATAATATACGAGTTGTTCGCCGTCTGTCAGGCGGAGGCGCCGTTTATCACGATTTAGGAAATTTAAACTTCAGCTTTATTACAAAGGATGACGGTGACAGCTTTCATAATTTCAGGAAATTTACAGAGCCTGTAGTCGAAGCACTGCACCAAATTGGCGTGCCTGCAGAGCTAAAAGGACGTAATGACTTATTAGTAGGGGAAAGAAAAATTTCCGGGAATGCTCAATTTTCCACTAAAGGTCGTATGTTCAGTCATGGAACACTAATGTTTGATTCGGAAATTGATCATGTCGTATCAGCCCTTAAGGTTCGAAAAGATAAAATTGAATCAAAAGGGATCAAATCAATTCGCAGCAGGGTCGCAAATATTTCTGAATTTATGGAAGAAAAAGTAACCATCGAAGAATTTAAACAACTAATTCTTCGTCATATTTTTAATGGTGAAGATAAAATTGAAGAATATGTACTGACAGAACAAGACTGGAAGAATATTCGAGAGCTTTCTAATGAACGGTATCAAAGCTGGGATTGGAATTATGGCAAGTCACCCAAATTCAACTTGCAGCACTCTCACCGGTTCCCAGTCGGAAGTGTCGATGTGCGCCTGGATGTTGACAAAGGGAAGATTGAAAGCTGTAAAATCTACGGAGATTTTTTTGGCGTGGGTGATGTAAGCGATATAGAAGATAGACTCGCTGGTCTCCGCTATGAAAAGCACATCATTGAAGATGCATTAAAAGACATTGACTTAAAGCATTATTTTGGAAACATCGAGAGAGAGGAATTTATTGACCTGCTTTACTAATAGAAAAGGGTCGAATAAAATTGCACCTGCAGACTGTTGAATGGTTTCAGCAGTCTGTTTTACATGCAGTAATGAAAACGCTCTCTTGATAAATGGATAAGAGTTGGATATAATTAGTTAGAATATTCTCGATTATTATAAGCGTTCTATGAACAAAGGGGAAATGGATCAGTTTTCGGGTATAAAAATGAATGATTAGTCATTCATAAAATGAACAAAGGGGATGTACATATGAATTTATCGGATCGTTTAAGAGAAAATGCACTGCAGCACAGGGAAAAAGCAGCTTATACTTTTATGGAGCAGTCTGCAACATATGGGGAATTAAATGGAGCAGTTAACAAAATGGCCAACAGCCTCGAAGCAATGGGTGTAAAAAAAGGGGACCACGTCGGTCTTCTCCTCGGAAATTCACCTCATTTTATTGTTTCACTTTATGCTGCTCTCCGTATAGGTGCAACCGCAATACCGATCAATCCAATTTACACACCGGATGAGATCTCCTACATTTTGAGGGATGGGGATGTAAAGGTGGTAATTGCTGTGGACCTGCTGCTCCCGCTAGTTGAAAAAGCGCATGCAGCTCTTCCTGAAATCAATCATTATATTATTTGTGAAACGAGTTCTCAAACACAGGAGCAAATCGAAAAGCTTGGGAAAGAAGTTCAAAGTAAAATAACATCTTTCACACATGCAATGGCGCCATATCCTCCAGTGTACGAGGGTCCTGAGCTGATGCAGGATAACATTGCTATCATACTGTATACATCCGGCACTACAGGTAAACCAAAAGGAGCTATGCTGACACATAGGAATGTATATACCAATGCAAAGGATACAGCAGAGTATTTGGCAATTACAGGTGATGATAAAGTTATTGCAGCACTGCCAATGTTCCATGTATTTGCGCTGACAGTTGTTTTAAACGCTCCTCTTATTAATGCAGGAACCATTGTAATTGTGCCAAGATTCAGTCCAAAAGACGTATTCGATCTCACAAAAAAATATGAGGCAACGGTTTTTGCCGGCGTTCCGACTATGTATAATTTCCTTCTTCAGTATCCTGAAGCTGATCGGGCTGATTTTGAGTTTGTACGTTTATGTATCTCAGGAGGGGCTTCACTGCCAGTAGCGCTGCTGCATCAATTTGAAGAGAAATTTAATGTAAGAGTTTCAGAGGGGTATGGTTTGTCGGAAGCATCGCCGGTTACTTGTTTTAATCCGCTTAATATGGAAAGAAAGGCGGGATCGATCGGCACTTCGATAACAAATGTAGAGAATAAAATTGTTAATGAGTTGGGGGAAGAGCTTCCTCCAGGAGAAGTGGGCGAATTAATTGTTCGCGGCCCAAATGTCATGAAAGGGTATTATAAAATGCCGGAAGACACAGAAGCTGCCATAAAGGACGGCTGGCTATATACTGGTGATCTGGCAAAGAAAGATGAAGAAGGATACTTTTTTATCGTAGACCGCAAAAAAGATATGATCTTAGTAGGCGGCTATAATGTGTATCCTCGTGAAGTGGAAGAGGTCTTGTATTCCCATAAAGATGTGGTGGAAGCTGCAGTAGTAGGGGTTCCTGATCCTGATTATGGAGAAGCTGTCCAGTGCTTCGTGGTAAAAAAGGATCCGTCATTAACCAAAGAAGATTTACTTGAATTCTGCGCAAAGCAGCTGGCCAAATACAAACTGCCTTCAGTAGTAGAATTTATTGAAGAACTTCCTAAAAATACGACAGGGAAAATATTACGCAGAGCCTTGCGCGATCAGGTAAAACAAGCTTAAAGCTCTGCCATGGCATACCAACAGAAATGACTGCTGTTTAAGCTTTCAGTGAATGTTAATTTTCAACAAAAGCGCCTGCTGGTGACAGCAGGCGCTTTTGTTAGTCAAAAAGACATTAACGTTTATCTTCATTTAATTCTTTTTTTATTTTTGCAGAAAGAGACGCATAGCGTAGCAAACCAGCTAAAATCAATGCACCGGTTCCGCCTGCGACCATCCACTCAGAAAACCAGACGGCCACATGAATACCGGCAAAAGGGATAGCTGTTAAAAAAGCGGTATCTTTTCTCTGCGTCAGCCAATTATTGATTAATTGTTCTTGTTTGTAATTATTTTGGACCATTCTCCGGTATCTTTTCGGCTCTTCTAGTGCTTCCTGAAGCTTGTATGGGGTACTCAATAAAGGCTGAAAATAGCGCTGTGCGGTTTTGAACAGCTCAGCGGAAGAATCTTTTTCTGCATTTCTTCCAGTCACCCACTGAATTACTGTAGGACGGGCCATTTCAATAAAATCAGCCTCAGGATAGATGCTGTAAATGACACCTGTAAATGTAGAAATGGCTCTGCCAAAGAAAGCAAACTCACTTGGCAGCTGGATCGGCTGCGTTCTCACAATTTCCTGAATGTCCTCGAGCAATCGATCCATTAAGAAGCTGTCTCCATCCTGCCACTCATTGCTTTTATAGAGTTTCACTACACGCTCGATAACCTCCATTAGAACCTCTTTATCTGCGTGCGGCAGTAAGAATCGTAAAGATTCCAAAGCCTGGATTACATCTTCATACCGTTCGAAAATAATGCCTTCTACTGCAAGCTGGACTGCTTGTGCATCTTTATTTCGAATTGTTCCAACCATGCCAAAATCAATGAGTGCAATTGTTCCATCTTTTTTAATCAGTATATTTCCACTGTGAGGGTCCGCATGAAAAAGTCCTTCGTTTAAAAGCTGTTCTATAAACAAATGAAGCAGCCGATTAGCTAATTCAGGGCGGTCAATTTGCGCTTCCTTCAAAAAACTTTCATCATTAATTTTAGCGCCTTCAATCCACTCCATTACAAGCACCCGTCGAGTGGTAAAATCAGTGTAGTAGTATGGGACGCTGATTCCTTGCTGATTGTTGAACCGTTCCCTGAAGATTTGCCCATTTTGAAGTTCCTGACGAAAGTTAAGTTCTTCCCCAATAACCGACGTCATTTCTCTATAAAGAGCCTTTAAATCAATTTGCTTACCAAATGAAGTAAATCTTTGAGCCAGCCAAGCGACGATTTTTACAGCCTTAAAGTCAGTTCGTATAATGCTTTCGATCCCCGGTCGCTGCACCTTAACCGCAACAGTATCGCCGTTATGCAGTGTTGCTTGGTATACGTCTCCGATAGAAGCAGAGGCTACGGGTTGATCTGAGATCGTTTGAACAATACTTGACGTGTCAGTATTCCATTCGCTTTCCATCACAAGCTTTGCTTTTTCCCATGATACAGGGGGGACCCTGTCTGTCAGTCCATCAAGCTCATTAATAAAGGATTGAGGCATAATATCAGCACGTGTAGATAAAAACTGTCCGAGTTTTATTAAGAGTCCTTCAAGCTTTAGTGCAAGTTTTTTATATTCTCTTGCCTGTTTTCCGGTTAAGTGGGACCATTTTTCTTCTATTTCAGGATTCCATTTCCCTTTATATTTTTTTTGGAACCAATATAGTTGAAGAAAGAATTTAGTAGACATCCAGACGATCTTATAAATACGGTAAATGGCAAGATTTTTCGTGATAAACACCCCTTGCAGTCTTATACTCTGCTTTTCTTGTTGTATACAGAATAAATACCACTCTTTGAATAAGTCTAAACGGATGTCAGGATGCAGCTTAAAGAGAGGCGTGGTACAATTATTAACATGTAAGGGTTTACATTACACATGGGCAAGGGAGAGATTTTACATATGAAAACTATTTTACTAGAGCAAAAAAATCACTTGGCGATCGTCACGCTGAATCGCCCTGAGGCGATGAATGCGTTCAACTGGGACATGCTGAATGAATTAGAGCAGACAGTTGAACAAATTAGAATGAATTCTGATATACGGACAGTTGTATTTATCGGCTCAGGCGAAAAAGCATTTAGTGTAGGGGCTGATTTAAAAGAAAGAAAAACGTTGACTGAACAGCAGGTAAAAAGAAATGTATTTAAAATTGGAGAGGTTTTTAATGCGGTGGATTCACTTCCTCAACCGACTATTGCTGCAATGAATGGTCATGCATTCGGTGGAGGGATGGAGCTTGCGCTGGCCTGTGACTTTAGAATTGCAAATGAAAATGCACTTATGGGACTGACAGAAACGAGTTTGGCGATAATTCCGGGAGCAGGGGGAACCCAGCGCCTGCCGCGATTAATCGGGGAATCAAAAGCACTTGAGCTTATTTTAACTGCAAAGCGTTTAACAGCAGCAGAAGCATTGAAACTGGGACTTGTAACAAAGACCGCAGTAGAAGAGATTTTTATGGATGAAGTAATGAAACTTGCTAATGCCATTTTAGTAAATGGACCAATTGCGTTGATACAGGCAAAATACGCGGTTAAAACAGGGGTGAACGCCGATCTTCAAACCGGTCTGCAAATCGAGCGTAAAGCTTACGAACTGACGATTCCGACAAAAGACAGAGTAGAAGCGCTGGTTGCGTTCAGCGAGAAAAGAAAGCCCAACTTTCAAGGGGAATGAGGCTTGGACAAATATATCTCTCAACCTCTTCAAACCGGTTCACTGCACTTCAGGCGGACGCTTTCCGCAGGGACGGCGCTGAGCCTCCTCAGGGCTTTGCCCTGCGGAGTCTCAAGCAACCGTCATATCCTGCAGGAGTCGCCACCTTCCGCTCCGTTCACCTCTTATTTACTATTAAAAAGAACTGAATTTAAACATCTTTCACAGTTCTGTCCCAGCCTCTCATAGGGAGAAAAATTATAATAGGGTAAAATCAGGACTCCTTATTTGGGGTCTTTTTTCTTTATTATTAAATGGTGATAAATTCCCTCTTCAAACGGTCTGTCATAGGTGAGTAAGCGGGGGGCGGAATGAAAGGAAATAATTTGATTTCGACTGAGGGACTAGAATCACATCATCAAGCAGGCCTTTGCTGATACCTGTGTAAACAGCTGCTTGATCTGACGTCCGGCCTCTTAATCTGCGCATCATTCGTAAGTTATCTTTGACTAGTTTTTTCGCCCCATTCATATTTCACTCCTTGTATTGCTTACGTTTGTATACTATAGTAAATCAAATTAGAGAGATGTTTACTTGGGTTAAATAGGGCTTCATTGCGTTAAGTATGATAAAAAACACACTGCGCTTGCGGAAGCGTATTAAAGACAAAGGGGGGAGTCTCATGCAGCAAATTGCAGCAGACTCAGTTCAATCAGAATTTAGACGTGGAATCCAGGCAGGAATGAGTATCGCAGTTGGCTATGTGCCGGTTGCTCTTACATTTGGGCTGCTTGCCAAAACGACAGGACTTAGTCTATGGGAAACCATTTTGATGAGCATGCTGGTATTTGCTGGAGCTGCTCAATACATATCTTTATCCTTGATTGCAAGTGGAATTGGGATTGGAGTAATCATTTTTAATACATTCATCGTAAATATCCGTCATTTTTTAATGTCAGCCTCATTAAATGAAAAAATGGAATCTGACTCAATGGGTATTAAAGCTTTATATGCATTTGGGATCACAGATGAAACGTTTTCAGTCATTGCCACGAGAAACGGTAAATCATCCGCCTCATTTGCTTTTGGCGTCATGCTGATTGCTTATGGAAGCTGGGTAGTGAATACAGGGGCAGGCCATTTAATTGGAGCCAGTTTGCCTGATTTTCTGCAAGCGGCTATGTCGATTGCTTTATACGCTATGTTTGTTGGTCTGCTGATGCCATCTCTGAAAAAGAGTGCTAAAGTCTTTTATCTGGCACTGGTTGCAGGGAGCATTAACAGTTCTTTACTTCTTTCCGGAACAATGGGAACAGGATGGGCGATTATTGTTTCTACTATTATCTCAGCAGCAGCCGTTGAAGCAGTTATCTCAATTAGACGAAAGGCGGGACTTCAATGAATTTGAACATGCTCCTATTAATTGCTGGAATGGCGGCTGTCACTTATATTCCGCGAGTGCTCCCGTTGACCATCTTAGAGGGAAAGGAACTTCCTCCGTTCGTTCAGTCTTTTTTAAGCAATATACCTTATGCCGTTTTAGGTGCATTGATCTTTCCGGGTATTCTTCTTATAAAGGAAGGGGATATCTGGTTTGGTCTGGTTGGAGCATTTGCTGCTTTTGCACTTGCTCTCGCTGGTGCAAACGTAATGATTGTCGTTATTGGATCTATTATTGTTCTTTCTGGTTACTTAGCTATTTTTTAATGCCGCGCTGCAGAATCCATCCTCATCTCAAGCGTCAGAACGAATCGCAAAGGAAGCAATTGCTCCTGCTTAATGAACCAATTGGGATTAGCAAGCCGGAATCAGCGCGTGGTATAGTATGGAGAAAGAGACCATATACATGAGAAAAGCCCACGCCGGTTTCTTTGCTCTTGAAAAGCAGTCTATTAAAATGGACTAAATCATGTCTGCAGTGTGATTGTCCATGGTTTTAAAGGGTGAGTCAGCACGCAGAGGGGAACAATATGAATGATTGATTTAGCAAGTGCATCTTGATTAATAGAAGGCAGGGAATCGAATGGATATTTTGAACCGCTTTGTCTACGCCTTAAAACGATTTTTCAAAGAAGGATTTTATGATCAATCGGCTCAAACAGCCTATTATTTTATGCTGTCCATTTTTCCGTTCCTCTTTATGGTCATGTCAATTGCAAGTTTTTTCCCGATTCGATCAGATGAAATAATTGCCGTTATAAAACCTTACGCACCACCGAGTACATACGATTTAATTGAAACAAATTTAACGTCCATTCTTGATTCCGGGCAGGGCCAAGTTCTGTCTATTAGTGCTATATCTACATTCTGGCTATCTTCAATGGCCATTCAGTCTCTTGTCCGCTCTTTAAATGATACACATCAAATAAAGCGGGAGAAAAATTTTTTAAAAGGTTTATTTAGTGATTTCTTTTTAACAGTTGGTTTGATTTTTATTTTACCTTTGACCATTTTAATTCCCATTATAGAAAAATTTGTGCGTCGTTGGGCAGAGAACGCTGTTTGGCTTCCGGTTGACTGGCTATCTTTGTGGGGGCCGATCAGATGGGGGATCGGATCTCTTATTTTGTTTCTGTTTTTCTGGCTTCTTTACCGCTACTTGCCCAGCAGAAAATTAGGGTGGAAATCTGTGGTTCCCGGCGCTTTATTTGTTACAATAGGCTGGCAGGGTATTTCAGAAGCATTTTCTTTATATGTCGGTTACGGAAATTACACTCAATTATACGGGCAGCTCGGATCTGTCATTGTGCTGCTGGTATGGTTTTACTTAACCGCATTTATATTATTATTTGGCGGTTTGCTTAACGCTTATAGTATTGAAAATAAAAGTCCCTAAACTTAGGAGGGGAAAAATGTCATCTGTTGTTCTATTCGATGGGGATTGTCATGTATGTAACTGGAGCATTCAATTTATTATGAAACGGGATCCTTCGGCAAAATTTAAGTTTGCTTCCTTACAGGGAGACATTGGACGAAAAATGACAAAAACATATAAGTCCGATCCAATGATTGATTCTGTGCTGCTAGTGGAAAATGATCAAATGTGGAGCAAGTCCACTGCAGCGCTGCGAATTTGCAGAGAGCTTGAAGGACCTGTGCGCTATCTTTCATTGGGTCTGCTGATTCCAAAACCGCTGCGCGATCTTGTATATGATGGTATCGCCCGTAATCGATTTCATTGGTTTGGCAGAAAAGAGCAGTGCGAGCTTCCAACAAAAGAAGAGCGAAGAAGGCTATTGGATTAGCCTTCTTCGCTCTTTTTCAATTTAATAGAAAATCGGTCTTTTAAAAGCTGGACGCAAAGTACGAGACAAAGCATTCCCATTAACCACAAGAGACCCGCAACACCCATAAGAAAATGGATTTGATCGACGGCATTGTCGATCGGTGTGAGACCATCTGATTGGTTACCTAATCCCATCCAAAAAAGCAAATGAGCGCCAATCATTAAGACAAGGTGAACAACCAGCCATAAAAGAATATTTTTTAGTTCGGGATATTTTTTAACTGACCATAGTGTAAAAAGGATAACACCTGCTGCAACTGCTACATAACCCCATTCCAGCATTATTAAAAATGCAGTATTTAACTCATAATTATTCATGAACAAACCCCTTGCCTTGAAAGAATATAGTGTATACACCTATTATTCATGATACAAGGGATCAATGCTACCCAAATCCATGACGATTTTTTGACGTTGCACCGTTATGAGCGAAATACACTGAACCCCCACCTTTAATTGATTCTTGCTGAAAGGAGGGGGTTCAATTTTTACACACCGTGTGTGTCCTTTAATGTATTAAGTTCTTTCGAGTATTCCATGAACGCTTTTTGATCTTTTTGATCCAATGCGTCATTAATTGCAATTAATAATTTTTCTTTTCGATGTCTGATCAAGATTTCGTTGAGCACCATGTCAACATATATCTCCATCATCGTCATTTCACTTGATTGTTTTTGAGGGACGGTTGACTCATTCATGAACTCTGCGAACGACTTATTATTTTCCATCTTCATCACCTCTGCTACTTTTTTTCATTATAGTGAATAATCAGAAAAATTTCAACCTTAAAATAGTATTCTTTTTTATAGATACCTTTGTATCAATTGTAAATGTAGTTCAATAGGTTTGTAAAAATATAAAAAAATGTAATTTATTATATACATTTATCATTTTAATCGCTATTATTATTCCATAATAATAAATAGGAGTGATTAAATGGAAGTTATGAATCGCGTTGACTCTTATATTGTAAATACTCATACGATGCTGCTCGAGCCCTGGACAGAGGGCATGGAGAAAAAAACAAAAGTATATGAAAAAGGGGCTCAGCCTTTCATTACAGAAAAGCAGCCTCAGGAGATTATTCAGTCTTCATGCCTGTATTTTTTGTCTTCTTATGAGGGCCGAAAATTGTCTACTAAATCTTTAACGAATATTCGCCATAAACCCCCGATTGTGATAGACCCCGTTACAGGCGTGTACTTTTACTCTACCCATTCGGATACAAACCCGCATAATCACTGGGTTTCACTTAAGCATACTCATAATCATCATGTACACGAGGGAAATCAGACGAGAGTCTTGTTTATGGATGGCAGTGAAATTAATTTGCCGGTTTCCTATCAATCGTTTATCCAGCAATACTATAAAGCGTCTCATCTGTTTTGCAGAGCGCAGTTTAACCTGGATGAAATCAGAGAAAAAACAGAGCCTGAATATACGGTAGAGCGTCAGGCAAACAGGTTAATGATAATGGAATATTTAAATCGGGTTGAACGAAAGCGGATGTAAGTTATGATGGAAAGGTTATGCCGGCAGAGGGGGGAGCTTTTAGCTCTTCTTTAGTCGATGCTAACCTTTCCAAAAGATAGAAACGAAGCAAATTTTCCGCATGGTTTCTTAGTCTCGGGTTAAAATAATTATGTCTTTCCTCATATCCGCGGTAAATGAATAAATAAGAAGTAAATGCTTCATCTGACCCCAGTTTGACCACCTTCATATTTTTCATTCTCATTTTATTCTTAATGGCTGTCAGGTCAACCTGTACCGCTTTCATCGTGTCTTCAATGAGTTCAAGGTAAGGTTTTTTTAATTTAAAGGGGTTTTGCTCAATTAATTGACGATCCCGTTCTAAAACGGTTAAAAGCATGGGAAAGTAAAAAGCATTTTCCAATAAATCACGATCCTCAGCCGGTATTCTCGTCATAATAAATCTCCTCCATAAAAGAACGTATGTTCGTATATATTATTCTACACGCATTTTTAGAACTTACAACAGGAATTTTTTTCTTTAAAGTGAGAAATACAGTTAAGCACTAAAAAATATATATGCTTTTATTTCAAGTTGAGTAATGACACTAATGCGCATCTACTATTTGCATTATTTACAAAAAAATCTGATAATAGAACATACTGGCTATCTCGAAATCCGAAATAGCAGTCAGATATGGAGGGATAATCGTGACGGAAAAAAGAAAAATAACAGCAGAAGATCTCTGTTCCATTCATTCAGCAACAGATCCAAGATGGTCTCCTGATGGAAAAGAAGTTATCTTTGTAAAAACGCATATTGATTCAGAAAAGCATACATATGTATCAAACTTGTATCATTTCGATGTAGCTGATGGGGAAATATCTCAGTGGACATTTGGAGAGGAAAAAGTTTCTTCCCCCAGATGGTCACCAGACGGAGAAAAAATTGTATTCGTTTCTAATCGAAGCGGTAAAAACCAACTTTATCTTTTATCAAAAAGGGGAGGCGAAGCAAAGCAATGCACCGATGCAGAACATGGTGCCGCTCATCCGGTATGGGCGCCATGCAGTACAAAAATTGCTTTCTCCACTGCACTCGAAAAAGGCGAGACAATTCCTAAAGATGAGAAAGCCAGTGAAGAAAAAAACAAAAATGAGTTAAACGTATTCGTTACAAGTACGATGAAGTATAAAGCAGACGGAACAGGTTTACTGGATGAAAAAGAACAGCATATCGCTATTATAGATTTATCTAAAAATGAGGTAACGCAAATCACACATGGAGACAACAGTTATACGTTGCACGATTGGTCTCCTGATGGTGAAAAAATTCTTTATACAACAAATGATGAAGCTGATAATAAAGACTTCTCTTTTAATAATGAGTTATATCTTTTTTCACTAAAAGACCTTACACGGGATAAAGTAAGAACAAGTGAAGGATATGTCAGTGGAGCTTCATGGTCACCGAACGGGAAAAAAGTTGCCTATGCTGCGAGTGACAGAACATATGAAAACGCATCTCATGCAAAGCTATGGGTTTTTGATTCAACTACTGGTGAAAATCAATGCATCACAGCAGGAATTGATGCGCCTTTAGGAGACTTTGCAGTTGCTGATATTCAGCAGGGAGCTGTAATGCAGAGCGCAGTGTGGAATGACGACGAGAGCTTCTATTTTGTTCTGAGTGATCAAGGCAGCGTCTCCCTTTATTTTGGTTCGACAAAAGGGGAAGTATACCCAGCGTTAAGTGGAGATCATCATGTTTACGGCTTTGACGTTCATGGGGGCTCACAACAGGTGATTGCGGCTATAAGCACACCAGTAAATCCTGGTGATCTGCATGTGCTTCATATTCCAACAGGTAAAAACACACAAGTAACGAATGTAAACAAAGATATTCTGGAAAGTGTAGAGATCGTGCAGCCGGAATCGATTGTTTTTAATGGAGGAGAGGATTGGGAAGTCCACGGTTGGCTTATGAAACCGGCGGGGTTCACAGAAGGAGAAAAATATCCTTTAGTTCTTGAAATTCATGGCGGACCGCACGCAATGTATGCTAATACGTTTTTTCATGAAATGCAGTTGTTGGCGGCTCAGGGATATGCAGTGGTTTTCGTTAATCCGAGAGGAAGTCATGGCTACGGGCAAAAATTTGTGAATGCAGTTCGTGGTGATTATGGCGGAAATGATTACAATGATTTAATGGCAGCAGTTGACTATGTAATAGAAGAATACGATTTTATTGATGAAAATCGTCTCGGTGTGACAGGAGGAAGTTACGGCGGTTTTATGACAAATTGGATCGTTGGGCATACAGACCGTTTTAAAGCAGCGGTGACGCAGCGATGCATAAGCAATTGGATCAGTTTTTACGGAGTGAGTGATATCGGATATTATTTCAGTGAATGGCAGATTCAGGCCGATTTAAATGATATTGATACGCTCTGGAAACACTCGCCTCTTGCTTATGTTAATTCTATCAACACGCCATTACTTATCATGCATAGCGAAAAAGACTACCGCTGCCCAATAGAGCAGGCGGAGCAATTATATATTGCACTAAAAAAACAGGAAAAGACAACAACCCTGGTTCGATTCCCGGAATCTGACCACAACCTTTCAAGAACCGGAAAACCAAAGCTGAGAATTGAACGTTTGCACCATGTTATTGAATGGTTTGGAAAGTATTTGTAAGTAATTCATGCGGGTCTGCGCTAAAAGTGCAGACCCGTTGTTTAATTGCAAAAAAAAAAGGGAAAAATGAGTACACACCAAACGTAAGTTGAAAAAGAAAATATGCTATACTGAAAATGCAGAAAGCGTAACTGGTGATTTTTAATTTGAGGAGCATTCAAATGGCGTTTGAAACGGTTGAAGCATGGTTAACGGTTGAAAATCTTCGTGAAGTGATAGGTGAATACCGCTCGTTTGGACCGCTTTTAGGTTTATTATTACCCATTTTAGAGGCATTCCTGCCATTTTTGCCATTGGTCGTTTTCGTTGTTGCGAATGCCAATGCTTACGGGCTTCTTGTTGGGATTCTCCTTTCTTGGGCCGGAGCCTCTATCGGAGCTTTACTTGTTTTCCTTCTCATTAGAAAATTTGGAGACAAACGCTTATTGGCTTTTCTGCGAAATCAAAAACAAATAAAGAAATTAACAAAATGGGTTGAACGGCACGGATTTGGTCCGCTTTTTCTTCTTTTGTGTTTTCCATTTACTCCTTCCGCTCTAGTTAACGTAGTCGCAGGTCTATCCAGAATAAGCATTTTTCAGTACATGCTTGCAGTAGTTACTGGAAAGCTAGTGATGATTTCCACAATTTCTTTTATAGGAGCGGATATTGTTTCATTAATTAGACAGCCTGTAAAGACAGGAATCGTATTGGCTGTTATTATAGTATTATGGTTAGTTGGAAAAAAAGTTGAAGCGAGAATTAATAAAAAAATGGAACGCGATATAATAATCTATGAAAAGCAGCGTGAAGACGGCAAGACTGTGAAGATTGAAAGGTTGGAGACTAAATGGACTCATGGAAAAAAGAAGGCTTCGAATGGATCAAAGCACTAGCGGTCGGAATTATTATCGTATTGATAGTAAGGGTTTTCCTGTTCTCAAACTATGTAGTTGAAGGGGTCTCAATGCAGCCTACACTTGAAGATGGAAATAAGCTTGTTGTGAATAAAATTGGCTATCAGCTGGGTGAACTCGACCGATTTGATGTTATTGTCTTTCATGCGACTGAATCAGAGGATTACGTAAAGCGTATTATTGGTCTTCCGGGGGACGAAATTTCATATGTGGACGATCAATTATATATAAATGGTGAAGGATATGACGAACCTTACTTAGATGAATTTCGTGAACAGGGGTCCAACGAAAGACTGACAGGAGATTTCACTTTAGAAGAAATGACGGGTGAAACGACAGTTCCGGAGGATATGATTTTTGTCCTGGGTGATAACCGAAAGGAAAGTGCGGACAGTCGAATGTTTGGTTTTGTTGAACAGGACACAGTGGTAGGAAAGGTGAATTTACGCTACTGGCCTTTAAATGAGATGAATATGACATTTTATGAATAACAGGAGGCTGGTCGATGACTGGTCTTTTTTATTTTATTCAATTGTTTAAGTTGGCTGAGCTTGGTCAGCGCCTTCAACATTTAATCACCTCGAGCTGCAGCAGGCAGGGGCTCGAGGTCATAAGTCACGCTGTCCCGGCAGACGAAGTGCATGTCTGCCAGGCCACCGCGCCTTATGCTTGTCGCCCCTAAACGCCTGCTTCCGCTTTTAATTAAAGGATTTGTGGTTTTTGTCTAGAATAGGTTGGTGAGGGGGGATTTTGGATGTTGTTGACGAATGAGAATGTTTGGTTGGGACCGGTTCATGATGAGGAGTTTGAGAAGATGTCGAATTGGTATTTGCATGAGTCTTTGGTGAGAAGATTGGATGCAAAGCCTTATCGCTTTCAAACTGTTCAGGAGCTAAAAAGTTGGTGGCATGGTACGGATGCGTATTCTCAGCGTTTTGGAATTCGGTTAAAGCAAGGGAATGAATTGATTGGGTTTGTTGAGCTGGATGGAATCTTGTGGAATCACAGGAATGCATGGGTTTCAATTGCCATTGGTGAAAAAGCTCATTGGGGCAAGGGATATGGAAGAGAAGCAATGGAAGCTTGTCTGCGTTATGCTTTTTTAGAGCTGAATTTGAACCGTCTCCAGCTAACTGTTTTTTCTTATAATGAACCTGCTGTTCGGTTATATGCTGCCCTTGGTTTTACTCGGGAAGGTGTATACAGAGAGTTTATTGAGAGAAATGGCAAAAAGCACGATATGATTTTATTTGGGTTATTGAGATCTGAGTGGAAGGATCAATATGATGACTCTATTTAAGAAGATTAAAATAGAACATATGTTTCTTAAGTGTTATAATTAGAAAAAAACAGAGGGAGTGGCATTTGTGACTGTTACGATCAAGGTGGGCCGCTCTGGCTCTGGTAAAACGTCTGCAATGATGCAGGAGATTCAGCAAAAATTAAAGCAGGAGCCTGATGGCGATCCTTTGGTTTTACTGGTTCCGGAACAAATGACATTTCAATCGGAATACCGGCTCGCCTCTGAAGCTGCCGGAATGATCCGAGCTCAGGTGTTCAGTTTCACGAGGCTGGCCTGGCGTGTTCTTCAGGAGACTGGAGGGGCTGCCAGACAGCATGTGAATCAAACCGGCATTAATATGCTCATTCGGAAAATTATTAATGAACAAAAAGATGAATTAAATCTGTTTGGCCGCGCTGCTTCGAAGCACGGCTTTATTCAGCATGTTGAATCGATGATAACGGAATTCAGAAGGTACTGTATTCAGCCGGAGGATTTACTTCAGCAGGCGGCAGATTTGAGTGCTGAAAATGCACCTAAATCATTAGTGGATAAGCTTGAGGACCTTGAGAAGATTTACCGGAATTTTGATGATCAACTGATAGGAAAGTACATTGATGCAGAAGATTATTTTCGATTGCTGGCTGAGAACATAGCACGATCCTCGTGGATTAGCCAGGCGGAGATTTACATAGATGGTTTTCACAGTTTTACACCTCAGGAATTTTTAGTTCTGGGTGAGCTGATTGAAAATGGAAAAAATATAACGATTTCTCTTACAATGGACGAACCTCAAACAAATACTGCTTTATTCCGTCAAACAAATGAAACCTTTCTTCAATTAAAAGAACTTGCTCAAACGAAGAAGGTCTCTGTGAATGTGGAGCATGAAAAGAGAAAAAGCCGGTTTCGTTCTTCAAGTTTAACTTCCCTCGAAGCAAAATTTGAAGAAAGAGGCGCCGCTGCTAAAGACGGTAAAGATGTAGTGATTATAGAGGCAGCCAACCGCCGTGCTGAGGTGGAAAGCATTGCCCGGGAAATAAGGCAGAAAGTACGGGAAGAAGGTTTGCGGTATAAAGAGATTGCCGTGCTAATTCGTAATGGGAATGCTTATTACGAGTTAATTGAACCTATTTTTCACGATTATGATATTCCATTTTTCATCGATGAAAAACGCACAATGCTAAATCATCCTTTAGTAGAATTTATTCGATCAACACTTGAAATGGTGGTTAAAAACTGGCGGTATGAATCTGTTTTTCGAGCAGTGAAAACGGAACTGTTTTTTCCTGATTTATCAAGAGGATTTAAGGTTCGGCAAGGAATGGACCGTCTGGAAAACTATGTTCTTGCTCACGGGATTCACGGGGATCGATGGTTTAAGCAGGACCGTTTTCATTATCGCCGATTTAGAGGGCTCGACTTTGTTGATCTTGCTCAAACAAAAGACGAGGAACTTATTGAACTTGAGATTAATGAATCCAGAAAGTTAATCGTCGAGCCGATGGAGCGATTTCAGAAAAAACTGGGCAGAAGCAAAACAGCAAGAAACAAGTGTCAGTCCGTTTACCAGTTTTTAGAGGAGCTGCTGATCCCTGAAAAGTTGGAACAGCTTTCTTTAATGGCAGAAGAAAGAGGCGATTTAGTAAGAGCTAGAGAGCATGATCAGGCTTGGAATGCGATTATTGATTTACTCGATCAGATGGTTGAAATGCTTGGTGATGAGGAAATGGATACTGCAGATTTTGTCGGCATTCTTGACGCAGGACTTGAGTCTATGAATTTCTCATTGGTTCCTCCTTCTATCGATCACGTAATTGTAGCAGATTTGGAAAACTCGAGGCTGCCGGATATTGAGATTACTTTTGTTATGGGAGTAAATGATGGTGTGATGCCTTCCCGTATGCAAGATGACGGGATCTTAGCGGAGGATGATCGGAACTGGCTGGAACGATCAGGTATGAAGGTCGCACCTAGTGCACGGACCAGATTGCTGGATGAAGATTTCATCGCTTACAGGGCCTTTACAGCTTCGTCGCGGTGGCTGTATATTTCTTATCCAATTGCAGATGAGGAAGGAAAGGCACTGCTTGCTTCTCCGTATATAAATAGAGTGAAGGAAATTCTTCCAGACTCAGTCATGAAAATGGCGGTTAATGATCCAGTGGACCTTCCGGCAGAAAAACAGCTTGAATACATTTGCCACCCTGCAGCGACTGCCTCGTATATGACAACACAGCTGCAGCAGCTTAAACGTAATTACCCAGTCGCTGATGAATGGTGGGATGTATATAATTTTTATGTTCAGGATGAGGTTTGGAAAGATACGAGCAGAAGAATTTTATCGAGCTTATTCTACAAAAACAGCACAGAGACACTGAAACCTTCAACAACTAAAGAGCTATATGGTTCTTCTATATTAGCAAGTGTTTCAAGAATGGAGAAATTCAACAGCTGTGCTTTTTCTCATTTTGCCAGTCACGGATTGAAGCTTAAAGAACGGAGTGTTTACCGTTTGGAAGCACCAAATATTGGGGAGCTTTTTCATGCTGCCCTCAAGTGGATTTCCGAACAACTGATCCTTCGCAAAATCGATTGGAAAAAGGTCACGAAGGAATTGTGCCTTCAATTGGCAGAGGAATCAGTCCGGCATCTTGCGCCTAAGCTTCAGCATGAAGTTCTGCTAAGTTCAAGCCGTTACCAATACATTGCCAGGAAGTTAGAGGGGATTATTGGACAGGCGTCTTATATTATAAGTGAGCATGCGCGATCAAGCGGGTTTGTGCCAATTGGCGTGGAGATAGGGTTTGGGCCCAGACAGGAGCTGCCGCCGCTGCAATTTACTTTGAGCAACGGAACGACGATGGAACTCCAGGGGCGAATAGACAGACTTGATACAGCGAGTATAGACGAAAAAGTATATTTGCGTGTAATTGATTATAAGTCGAGTGCAAGGGATTTAGATTTTACTGAGATCTATTATGGCCTTTCTCTTCAGATGCTGACCTATTTAGATATTGCTTTATCTAATTCAAAGCAGCTGGTAAAAGCGGAGGCTGATCCAGCGGGAATCTTGTATTTTCACCTTCATAATCCGCTTATTAAAAGCAAAAAGCGTCTCACAATGGATGAGATTGAAGATGAACTGCTTAAACAATATAAAATGAAAGGACTTGTTTTGGGAGACGAGGAAGCTGTCAGATTAATGGATCAAACGCTTGAACAGGGACAATCTTCAATCGTTTCAGCAGGGTTCAAAAAAGACGGCTCGCTGCGATCGGATTCAAAAACCGCGAGCAGAGAACAATTTGGTGCAATGAGAAAGCATACGCGAAGCCTGTTTCAAGCATCAGGCGACCGGATTATGGATGGAGATGTAAAAATCGATCCATATGAATTCAAAAAAAGGACACCCTGCCAATTTTGTTCGTACCGCTCTGTCTGCCAATTTGACCAGGCATTAGATGATAATCAGTACAGGCAGCTGCAGCCGAAAAAGCCTGAAGATTTATTAATGACCATGCGAGAGGAGGAGTGGAACCTTGATACCGGAAAAACCGACTGAGGCAAAATGGACAGATGATCAATGGCAGGCGATTTGGGCTAAAGATCAGGATATTTTAGTAGCTGCTGCGGCTGGATCAGGTAAAACGGCAGTTCTTGTTGAGCGGATGATCCAAAAGGTGCTGACCGACGATAATCCAATCAATATTGATGAACTGCTCGTTGTGACGTTCACCAATGCCTCTGCAGCAGAAATGAAGCACCGTGTAAGTCAGGTATTGGAGAGGGCGTTAAAGGATTTTCCAGATTCCAGCCATTTAAGGCAGCAAATGAGCCTGATCAACAAAGCATCAATTTCGACCCTTCATTCTTTTTGTTTAGAAGTGATTCGAACGTATTATTATTTAGTTGATATAGACCCAGGCTTCAGGATTGCAGATCAGACAGAAGCTGAACTGCTGAAAGACGAAGTGCTTGAGGAGTTGCTCGAGCAAAGATACTTGGAAAGTGCAGATGATTTTATTGGCCTAGCTGAAGCGGTTACGAGCGATCGAAGCGATGACGCGCTTCATCAATTAATTCGAAAGCTTTATACCTTTTCCAGGTCTCATGCGGATCCGGACGAGTGGCTTGAGCACATCGTCGAGCTGCATGATGTGCCGGACGACTACGATATTAATGAACATCCATTAGTTGACTATCTTCTTTTTCATATTCATTTAGAAATAGAAGGTGCTATTCAATTAAGTAAACTATCTCTTGAAGCAAGCAGACAGCCAGGTGGTCCTCATCCACGCTTTGAAAATTTTCAGGATGATTTGATGCAGTTGGAAAACTTGAATAATGCTGCAACATGGACTGAAATAGACGAGCAGATCAAACAGATCTCTTTTAGCAGATTGAAGACCTGTAAAGGAGAAGAATTTGATGAAGAACAAATAGAGCAAACAAAAAAATGGCGCGACATGGCAAAGAAAATGATTGATTCAGTCCGTGACTCCTTTTTTATCAGAAGCCCGCATAGCTATCTTGAGGATATGAGAAGGATGACTGGGGGGCTGAGGGAATTAGTCGAACTTGTAAAAGAATTTAATCAGCGTTTTTTGCAAGCGAAAGAAGAAAGAGGATTAGTAGATTTCGCGGATCTTGAGCATTATTGTCTAGCAATTTTATCAGACCAGGATTCAGCAGCCAGTCAAACGGTTCAGCCATCTGAGGCAGCACGTCACTATCAGCGCAAGTTTAAAGAAGTATTGGTTGATGAATACCAGGATACTAATATGGTTCAGGAAACCATTCTTCAGCTAGTGAAAAGTGGAAGTGAAAAAAACGGCAATCTTTTTATGGTGGGGGACGTTAAGCAGTCCATTTACCGTTTTCGGTTAGCGGAGCCAAATCTGTTTCTTCGTAAGTATTCAGCTTTTTCCGAAGGAGAGACAGGCTTGAAAATTGATTTATCTCAAAATTTCAGAAGCCGTCCGCAAGTACTGGATGCTGTGAATTTTCTATTCAGGCAAATTATGGGTCAGCAAGTTGGAGAGATTGATTATAACAAGGAAGCAGAACTTGTAATAGGAGCCTCTTACCCCGAAGATCACTCGCTGCCCGTTCAGCTTACATTAATTGATCAGGCCAATGCGGATAATGAGACGGATTTGCCTGAAGATGCAATGGATGAAAAAGAGCTGGATAAGTCGAGGCTTGAGGCCAGATATATGATACAAGAGATTCGAAGAATGATTAACGAAGGACAGCAAGTGTATGATGCTAAAACAAGTCGCTATCGGCCTGTGCAGTTTCGTGACATCGTTATTTTGTCACGATCGATGACATGGACACCTGATATTATGGAAGAATTTCGCCATGCAGGCATTCCGCTGTACGCAAATGTTTCCACAGGTTATTTTGAAGCGACTGAAGTGGCGATCATGGTATCATTGCTGAAAATCATTGATAATCCTCACCAGGATATACCACTGGCATCTGTTTTAAGATCTCCCATTGTCAAATGCTCGGAAGAACAGCTTGGAAATATCAGAACGGCTGCTTCCTCGGGGTCTTATTGTGATGCTGTACAGGCCTTCACACGAACTGGAGGGAAGATGGAAGATGAAGAGCTGAGTGAAAAGCTTGAACGCTTTATGCATCAACTTTCAAAGTGGAGAACCATGGCCAGAAGCGGAGCCATGTCAGAACTCGTCTGGCAGCTGTACAGAGATACCCAGTTTTACGATTTTGTAGGAGGCACTCCGGGTGGGAAACAGCGTCAGGCCAATTTGCGGGCCTTATATGACCGGGCAAGACAATATGAATCTACTTCTTTTCGCGGACTATTTCGTTTCTTGCGTTTTGTTGAAAGAATGAGAGAACGTGGAGATGATTTAGGGGCTGCTCGCGCGTTGAGTGAACAGGAAGATGTGGTCCGATTAATGACGATTCACTCCAGTAAAGGACTAGAGTTTCCCATCGTTTTTCTTTCAGGCATGGCTCGTCCTTTTAATGAGATGGATCTGCGCGGCAAATTCTTTTTAGATAAAGAATTTGGTCTCGCCCTGCCTTATGTGCAGCCTGAGAAAAGAATCAGCTATGAAACGCTTCCGCAGCTTGCTTTTAAAGAAAAAAAGCGCCTTGAAAACATTGCAGAAGAAATGAGAGTTTTATATGTTGCAATGACAAGGGCCAAAGAAAAAATTTATATGACGGCAACCTTGTCAGATGTATCAAAACAATTAAAAAAGTGGCAGGTTTCAGGAAATCATAAAAACTGGCTGCTGCCTGAATTTACAAGAAAAGCAGCCAAGTCCTATATTGACTGGATTGGCCCCGCACTAATCCGGCATCCCGATTCAGAGAAAATCCAGTTAAAGAAACCTGAGTGCATTCTCAAAGATCCGTCAAACTGGTCAATAGATCTAGTAGAAGCATCCAGTATTAATAAGATTGAACAGCCGATGACAGACGATGCAGTTTACTTGAATTACGTTAAAGAGCATCTTCCTGTTCCGGTGAAAAGTGAAGTTGCTGAAGAAATCTTCACGAGACTAAAGTGGGAATATCCCTTTGAACAAGCAACTAAACGCCGCTCAAAGCAATCTGTATCTGAAATCAAACGCATGAATGAAGTGCAGGATGAACGGAGTGCGTTTGATTTCACTGGATCGCCATCTAAAAAATTATTTAATCGTCCGAAATTTATGCAGGAAACAAAAATAACGCCTGCTGAAAAAGGGACGATTATGCATATGGTCATGCAGCATGTACCGTTAGATAAAAAACCTTCACAAACATCCGTAGAGGAGCTCTTGGATGAATTAGTTCGCAGGGAGCTGTTAACAGCCGATCAGAAAAGAGCTGTGGACATTAAGCAAATCACTGCTTTTTTTGAATCTTCTATTGGCCTCCGCCTGTTGAACGCCAAGACTATTCGGCGGGAAATGCCCTTTACATTCGTTGCAAGTGCAGCTGAATTGGGACTTCCGTCTCCTCAAACGGATCAGCTTGACAACGTATTGATTCAAGGGGTAGTGGACTGCCTGTTCAAAGATGATGATGGATTGGTCTTACTTGATTATAAAACGGATCGCATCACCGATCGCTTTGAGAATGGTTTCGAACAAGCAGAAAAGGTGATGAAAAGAAGATACAGTACTCAGCTTACCTTATACAAATTAGCTCTTGAGCGTACATTGGATCAGCAAATAGACGAAACCATCTTATACTTCTTTGATGGAGGATCGATTTTACCCATGAATCAATAGCAATGAATCCAGTCATAGCTAAAGAAAAATGAAGACACCTTTCATAAAAAGAGCTGTAAAGAGTCGGTGAAATACTGACTTCTTACAGCTCTTTTTTCTATTCTATCGCTTTGCAGCACCTTCTCTACAAAAGGGGAAGAAGAAAGACTTTATCCTAAATATTGAGAAAGAACAAAAGAGTAAACCCCGGATAAAAGGGGGCTTTTATCCGGGGAAACAGATGTTTTTTACGTATTTCCAACAATCGGCTGATCAACACCTGTTGTATTATATGTTTGATTCAGACTTAATCCGTTATTGTAAATATGAAAAGGGCCAGTACTGATAGAACCCGATCCCGAAGTGGTTTTTGATGCGCTTTTAGGGGAGATAAAGGCGGTGTCCCCAAATTGTACGGTGCCACCCCCAATATTTAGAATTTGAATAGGACCTGTAAGGCAAGGCAAGCTAAATCACTCCTTCGTTGTAGCTGACTCGTTTAGCTGTCTAATGTGTTTAACCCGGGATACCATCCGAATATGCTGTGAATCTCCTACATGCAAAACAGAGGAGTTTGCGATACCGCGTAACGTAAACAAGTCAACAGTATTAACACTTGACTGCTTCAAGCAATGATTAGGGAACGAAAGCGGGGCGGCCGCGGCGCGATTAAATAGATTATACATGGAAAAAGGCGCCTCATTTCCATAAAATTGCTCTTCTTGTCTTTGAACAGCAATGACCTGCGCCTTGCTGTCGATTATGCAGGAATCCCCAATTTGCAAGATCGAGTTTGATGAAACGGTAGTAATAAAAAGATTTTTTATTTGAGAGGACATGGTTATCCCTGAGGTTGCAACGGAACAAATGGACCAATAATCAATGACTCAGGCGGGGTGTCAAACGCTGAATCAAGCTGAATGGAACTAACATCGCCTACATGAACAAGTGATGAGGATGAAACACTTAATATTTGTATATGGGTAATAATATTTTCCTGCTGATAAACGATCATTGACCATCATCTCCTTGAGGGTGCGTCTGCTGGGACTTTAACGCATGAAGTGCATGCGTCACATCCCGCTGAACTAATGCTAATAGCTGCTCTTGTGTTAAAGAAGCGCCTTGCTGCAAATGCTCTATACGCTGAGGCAGCTGTTGGATAAGCTGATCCGTTACTTGATTTGGTGTAATAGGGTTCCCCACTGGATCCTTAATGGTATTGCAGTCGGAAAAAATAGTTGGAATCTGTTCATCGATGAATTTCCTGATTTGGTCTTCAATTGACTCGCTGGATCGAAAGCCGGGTATTTCTACATCTTGCTTATAGAGATCTGAAGGAGATAAGCCGATCGAAAGAGTTCCTTCGAGTGTCTCTACTTTTAACTGATCAAATTTATACTCAATTTTTTCAATGTGTACACTAGAAGGGGAGGGGGCTCGTTCTTCCAATTTTTGTTCGATCTTAACTAATCTCTCCATGCATTGGGCCAGCTGCTGCTGTAAAGCTGCCAATTGATAATAGATTTGCTGCATCTGGGCGCCTCCACCTTTCTTATGGATTCACTAAGGGTACGGTCGTCGTTTTTCCTTGTGTAATAGCAGGGGGAGCCGGTTTTGTGAATTGGCCGGAATTGGCAAGCTCAGCACGCGATTGAATACTTCCAACTGTACCAATCTGCAGAATAGACGAATTGGACATGCTTCCAATTTTAATTTGATTCACGGTGATTTGCTGATGAATGATCCACTGGGGTGTATTCATATTGGAAGCCCCGTAATGTTCTGGTCAAATTGATCACTGTCCCATGTATTCGTGGCAGACTGCTGGTTTTGTACGAATAATCCGTCTCCTGTATTAAACGAGCCTGCCCCTGCAAATGTTTTTGTGTTTGATCTTGGCTGAATACTGTAACAATCTCCAATATGCATGACAGCACTCGATCCGATGGAGACAATTTGTATTGAGCCTACAATGCCTGGCATACAAAAACATCCTTTCGCGAATTAATGTAAATGATGGTACATTATATGTTGGATACATTAGAACGTGCAGAAAATGGAGGAGAGGAATGTGAAAGAAATCCAGCCTATTGATCAACAAAACAGAATCCAGTCACTCGATGTGATGAGGGGATTTTCTCTCCTTGGTATATTTATAGTAAATATGATAGCGTTTCATTCACCGATTTATTATTATAATCCCTACTCATGGTGGGGGAATACCGTTGACCGGCCGGTTTACTGGTGGATTGATGTATTTGTTCAAGCGAGCTTTTATCCGCTCTTTACAATTTTATTCGGCTTTGGACTGGCACTTCAATATGGCCGTTCCATCGAGAAGGGAACAACTTTTTATCCATTTGCATTAAAAAGATTAGGTGTTCTTTTATTCATTGGTACGATCCATGCTTTTATCATATGGTCAGGAGACATATTGATTAGTTATGCAGTTGTCGGCTTTTTGCTGTTATTGCTTCTGCAATTAGAGGGAAAACTGCTGTTAGTGATCGGATTGCTGCTTTTTTTGCTTCCGCAGGTTCTCATATCAGCGATCTTTATCGTTGCTTCTATTGCGGATCCAACATCTGTCACATACTTTAATGCCGTTCAGGAAATACAGTCTTCTATTGAGGCGTATGGAAACGGAACGATCAGTGATATTTTCTCTCAACGCTTAAGTGACTGGCTTTATGCAAATAATCCTGCTTCTTTCCTGTCACTTGCGATTGCGCTGCTGCCGTTAATGATGATCGGTGCCGGAGTATCTAAAATGAAGCTGATAGAAAAAGCGGCAGATAAAAAGAAAAGTTTGATTTTGATTATCCTGCTTACGCTTCCTGCTGCTCTTGTGCTAAAAACATCTCCATATTGGATGGAGAAAAATTTAGCTTATTCATTTATTCAAGATTTTGTCGGGGGACCGTTATTAGCTGTGTCCTACATGGCATTGCTTGCACTTCTCATGACAAGAAAAAAAGCCGCAAAATGGCTGCGTCCCTTAGCTCAAACCGGGAGAATGTCGTTAACCAACTATTTGATGCAATCCATTGCAGGAACGCTTATCTTTTATTCTTACGGTCTTGGACTGTACGGTGAAATTTCTTTGTTAACAGGTTTTTATATAGCCATTGGACTCTTCGCAATACAGGTCATCTTATCTGATCTATGGCTTTCTAAATTCAGTCAGGGTCCTGTGGAATTTGTCTGGCGGCGTCTAACATACGGGAAAAATGTAAAATAAACAGACATGTATGCTAAAAAGATAGTATAATAGAAGAACAATTCAGACTTTAAGGAGTGTTCATCTAATGAAATTTTTATCTTTTCGTTTTGAAGACAAGCTGCTCTATGGAGTAAAAGTAAAAAGAGAGGAAGCAGCATGGAATATCGTTCGGATTCATAAAGAACTGATGCCAAACGAGAATGTTCCGGCAACCCTGGTAGAAGGGATTCAAAGCGGGATGGAACTTCAGGAAACAGTCCGTAAATGCATTCGGGCGGCCGAAGAAAGCGGACAGGTTTCAAGATTTAAAGTGAATTTTACAGATCTTATATGGGAAGCACCGGTCCCGCGTACACCTAAAAATGTGATCTGTATTGGGAAAAACTATCGCGATCACGTACTTGAAGTAGGTTCAGAGAAAGAAATCCCATCGGATTTAGTTGTCTTCACAAAAGCTTCTACTTCAATTACAGGAGACAATTCAATAATTCCTTCCTATGAAGAACTGACAGGTGAGCTCGACTACGAGGGTGAATTAGCCGTAGTCATCGGTAAAAAGGGAAAGAATATTCCAAAACAGATGGCTTACGATTATGTGTTTGGGTATACGATCATCAATGATGTGACAGCACGTGATCTTCAATCCCGTCATAGGCAGTTTTATCTTGGAAAAAGTCTTGACCAAACGTGTCCGATGGGTCCGTACCTTGTGTCGAAGGATGAAATCCCTTCACCTGATCAACTGAGCATTGTCACAAAAGTAAATGATGAAATTCGTCAGGATGGCAATACAAGAGATATGATCTTTCCTATAGAGGAAATTATATCGACTTTATCCAAGGGGATGACGCTTGAACCGGGAGATGTCATTGCTACAGGGACGCCTGCTGGAGTTGGAAAAGGCTTTACTCCTCCAAAGTATTTGAAGCAGGGAGATCAGGTAAAGGTTTCCATTCAGGGGATCGGGACGCTGACAAATGAAATAGGGGAATAACTTAAAGGGCTGCCATTATCGCAGCCCTTTTCTCTGCACAGAAACTGTCATTAAGCTGACAAGGTTTCTACATAAATCAAAAGGGGAATATGGTACCATTAGAAAAGAAGTGAAAATTGCAAGGAGGAATAGTATGTTTGAAACGACAGGATTACATATTGCATCATGGGTTATCGGAATTATATTATTTTTTGCCGCGTACGCACTACATAAACAAGGAAATGCAAAGGGCAGTAAAATCACTCATATGATTTTACGTTTGTTTTACGTATTCATCATTGGTACAGGAGCGGCTCTTTTTATCTTCCATTCTTCGATGGACGCAGCTTTGTATGGTGTTAAATTCTTACTTGGCATTTTAGTCGTTGGATTTATGGAGATGGTGCTGGTTCGAACAAAAAAGGGCAAGCCGACACAAGTACTATGGATTTTATTGGTTCTGGCTTTATTGGGAACTATTTATCTGGGCTTCCGTCTTCCTATAGGGTATAACTTCTTTGGATAGTAGAAAAGCCGCTTTTTGGCGGCTTTTTTTTGTTGGCAGAAATGGTCAGTTGATTTTAGGGTTACAATTTTGTTTAAAGGTGACGGGGGACATTTTAAAACTCGGATTTCTGTTTCATCTGCCCCATTCACTCCAATAAATCATTTCATATCATCATCGGTTCCAGAGACCGCATTGTAAATTGTTTTCATACCGACACATGTGTATAATTAAATTATCAAGAAGTAGTGTATAATGTTTGTATAATAATTGTACAGTTTACTAGATTTTTGGATGTAAAAAACGGAGGCGAATATGGATGCCTAAGAAAATAGCTGTCATTGGAGCGGGTCCAGGTGGCTTGGGAGCTGCCATGCTGCTTGCAAGCAAAGGATATAAAGTAGATGTGTACGAAAAACAAACATTTGTCGGAGGAAGAAACAGCTCTTTTCAAATGGCAGGGTACACGTTTGACGTCGGGCCTACCTTTATGAGCATGCCTGAAATTGCAGAAGAGCTTTTTGAAGAGGCCGGTAAAAATCTTCATGATTATGTAGAGTTAATAGAGCTGCCTATGATGTATGAATTAGTTTTTCCGTCTAAACATGTAAAAATGTATCGCGACCCTGAAAAAATGAAAATGGAAATTGAACGCCATTATCCAGGAGACAGTGAAGGATACGAACGGTTTATGAAAGAAACAAGGGTGAAAATGAATGCTCTTCGTCCCATATTGCAGAATAAGATGGACCGTTATTACGAGTATTTAAGTTTTAAAATCCTAAAAGCACTGCCTCAGCTTTCTCTCGGAAAAAGTTTATACGAAGTTTTAAGCAACTACTTTCATCATGAGGAATTGAAACTTGGTTTCACTTTTCAGGCCAAATATTTAGGGATGTCCCCATGGGAATGTCCCGGAGCATTTTCAATTCTTTCTTTTATGGAACATGAATATGGCATATTTCACCCGATTGGAGGAGTGAATAAACTCTCAAAAGCGCTGGCACAAGCGACAGAAGAACTGGGAGGGACCATTCACTTGGGAGCCGGTGTGAAAAAGCTGCTGATAAATGAACAAAAAGATGTAAAGGGATTGCTGCTTGATGACGGCCGGAAGATCGAAGCAGATGAAGTCGTGATCAACGGAGATTTTTCTCATGTCATGTCGAACTTGGTAGAGGACGGAATCCTCAAAAAGTACGCACCTGAAAAACTGGCAAAGAAAAAATATTCCTGTTCTACGTTTATGATCTATCTTGGCGTTAACAAAAAATATGATCTGCCTCACCATACAATTTCATTCTCATCAGATTATAAAAAAAATGTCGAGGAAATCACAAAAACGAAACTACTATCTAAAGATCCTTCTATTTATATACAAAATGCTTCCGTGACTGATCCTACGCTTGCTCCAGAAGGGAAATCAGCCCTGTACATTCTAGCTCCGGTACCGAATAATCTGAGCATGATTGACTGGGAAAAAAACAAAGAGGTTTTCAGGGATTTAGTACTTGATTCGGTTGAGGAAAAAACCGGTTTCAAAGGGATAAGGGAACATATTGAAGCAGAACGTATGATTAGCCCTGTTGAGTGGGAGATGGATTTTAATGTGTACGAAGGAGCTACCTTCAGTTTAGGACATCACCTGACGCAAATGATGACCCTGCGCCCTCACAATCAATTTGAAGAGCTTGGAAACACATGGCTTGTCGGAGGCGGTACGCACCCTGGCAGCGGACTGCCGACGATCTTGGAGTCTGCAAGAATTACAACATCCATGCTGATGCAAAAACCAGCTAAAAAAAAGCTGAACCGCTCTAAGCCGGCAAGTAAGGAAGCCTTATGAAAAAGATCGCGGTAGCTGGCGGAGGAATCGGGGGCATGATGTCTGCTCTAATGCTGGCTAGAAAAGGGTTTCAAGTAACACTTTATGAAAAAGAGGAGCTGCTTGGGGGCAGGCTTGCTTTTATAAATCATGAAGGGTACAAGGTGGATAAAGGTCCTACGATTGTCTTATTGCCGGAAATGCTGAAAGAGCTGATGCACGAAGCGGGTATTGATCCCAATGAATATGAGCTGATCCGATGTGATCCACTGTACGATATTCACTTTTCAGACGGGCAGATTTATACAAAATATGCTAGCATAGAAGAACAAATAGAAGAAATTGACCGCATATTTCCAGGCGAAAGTGAGAATTTCAAACGATTTATGAACGATATGGATAAACGATTTCATCTGGGAAAACCCCGTTTTTTGGAACAGTCATTTTTAAAACGGTGGGGGTCAGTAAATCCCTCTACTGTCAATGCATTGCGAAAGTTAAATGCTTTCCGGTCCGTAAAAAAACAGCTGGACTCTTATTTTGATAACGAACAGATGAAAATTGCCTATGCGCTGCAAACTCTCTATATCGGAGGGAACCCTTATACAACCCCAGCCATTTACAGTTTGGTCTCCTTTAGTGAACATAAGCATGGAATTTATTATGTTAAAGGCGGCTACGCAAGCCTTATTGACGTCTTCGAGCGTGCATTAAAGCGCAGCGGTGTTGAAATCAAAACGAATACACCGGTTCAAAAATTGAATCAGACTTCGAATGTCATCACATCGATCGTAGTAAACAATGAGGAGAAAAAGGTAGATGCAGTTGTCATGAACGGTGATTTTCCACTGACTGAGAAACTAATCAGCACGCCTGGGAAAAAAGCGGGCAGGACGTATCAACCGTCGTCCGGTTGTATGCTGATTTATATGGGACTTAATGGAGTTTACGAGGATAAGAAAATACATCAGTTTTATATGGGAAAAGACTTCAGTAAAAATATGCAGGAAATTTTTAAATCC
This sequence comes from Jeotgalibacillus campisalis, assembly GCF_000829515.1. Classification (GTDB taxonomy): domain Bacteria; phylum Bacillota; class Bacilli; order Bacillales; family Jeotgalibacillaceae; genus Jeotgalibacillus; species Jeotgalibacillus campisalis. The sequence continues at coordinate 42,976 of NZ_JXRR01000014.1, forward strand.
CGTACGATACCGAGTGATCCATCCTATTACGTTTTCCATCCATCCATTGTGGATGAAACCTTGGCTCCGGAAGGGAAAAGTGTCCTGTATATTTTGATTCCCGTTCCTTCAGGCGAAGAGATAGACTGGGAAAAAGAAAAAACCGCTTTTGCAGATCGAGTGATCTATTCCATGGTCCAAAATGGCTTTGAGGACCTTAGGGAAAAAATGCAGTGGAAGATTATTAGAACACCAAAAGAAGCAATGCAGGAAGGCCTTTATGGGGGAGGGAGTTTTGGGATATCGCCATCATTATTTCAATCCGGTCCTTTCCGTCCGCAATTTCAACCATACGGAGAAATAGACAATTTATTTGCAGTTGGTGCCTCGATCCATCCGGGAGGCGGAATCCCAATTGTGATGCAGGGAGCAAAGTTGCTCGCTGATGGAATTGAAAGGAAGTATCTTACAAGGGATGTGATCCATAATGAATAGATCAACCGCCTATAAAACATGCGAATCGATTATCAAGCTTCACTCCAAAACGTTCCATCGGGCTTTTTCTCTATTGCCAAAAAATCAGCGAAATGCTGTCTGGGCTATTTATGCTTTTTGCCGAACAGTCGATGATCTTGTGGATGAAAATGAACATCCCAGAGAAGAGCTTCAAAATTTTGAAGAAGAGTTTCATCAGTTTTTGGCGGGTAATGTAAATACTTCAGACCCCAAGTGGTTTGCCCTGCAGGATGTGTATGCGAACTACAGTATGAATACGGATGCATTTCTGGCCATGATAGAAGGGCAGAAGATGGATATTGAAGAAAAACGGTATCAGTCACTTGAAGATGTCCTGCATTATTCCTATCACGTTGCCAGTACGGTCGGGTTAATGCTGCTTCCTGTTCTAGCACCTCAAACTCACAATAAGCTTGTGGATGGGGCAGTTCAATTGGGCTATGCGATGCAGATAACCAATATCCTGAGAGATATAGGTGAAGATTTTGATCGGGGCAGAGTGTATCTTCCACAGGAGCTGATGGACAAGCATGAATATACATACGCCATGCTTGAACGGAAGGAAAACAGCAGTCAATTTAAAGCGCTTTGGGAAGAAATGGCTCAGCTTGCAGAAATGTATTATGACCGTGCACTCGCAACAATTCATGAGTATCCAGTCTACAGCCGTCCTCCTGTGAAAGGAGCAGCGGTTTTATACAGAGCGATTTTAGATGAGGTCAGGGGAAATGACTATAACGTCTTTACTGTGAAGAATGTTGTTTCTGTGCAAAGTAAAGAAAAAATACTCGCTGCTCATATAGATTAATTCAAGACACAATTACTATTGTCTTTGATTGTAAACAGGTAATGTAAGATAAAGAATGAAAAGCCGTCATTCACTCCATACGGAATGAATGACGGCTTTTTTGGATTAAAAAGTAGTGAGGTATTCATTTCCATAATCATGCAAAATTTAAATTTAAATAGACTTTCTTGCTTTTGGTTTTTTCATAGATGAACCGAGTTGATTTAATCGTTCGACCAGATCTCCGTTTACATTGTCTGTTTGTTTTGAACTTGAAGAAGTCAGTGATTCTTTAAATTCATAAGCATTTGAACCATGCTCAGCATAATCCAAGCCTGCAAGTTCTTCTTCTCTTTCAACACGAATTCCTCCGGCGGACTTAAGAACAAACACACTGGCTCCGACTGCTGCAGATGTCCATAAGATAACAGCTCCAACACCAATTGCCTGCACGCCCAGTAATTCAAAGCCCCCGCCATAAACTGCTCCATTCGCTGTATCAAACAAGCCTACTGCAAGTGTTCCCCATATTCCGCAAACACCGTGAACAGCGATTGCGCCAACAGGATCATCTACTCGTAAAACAACATCGATAAAACGTATTCCTTCTACAAGTATTACACCTGCAATCAGTCCGATAATAATCGCGCCGAATAGTGATACATTTGCTGTCCCTGCTGTAATCCCGACCAGACCGCCAAGCGCTCCGTTCAAAGTGATAGACGGGTCAATCTTTTTAAAACGAATTCTGGAATAGAGAGCTGATGCTACAACACCGCCTGAAGCTGAAAGCAAGGTAGTGGAGATCACAATAGGAATAAGTGATGGATCAGCAGCAAGTGAGCTTCCTCCATTAAAACCGAACCAGCCGAACCATAAGATAAATACACCGAGTGCACCGAGCGGGATATTGTGACCCGGAATCGCATTAACACTTTTGCCATTGTACTTACCAATACGGGCGCCTAAAAATAGTACAGCGATAAATGCTCCAACGGCTCCAGTTAAGTGAACAACAGTCGATCCCGCAAAATCAACAAATCCAAGTTCTGAAATCCAGCCGCCGCCCCAAATCCAGTGGCCTACAACAGGATAGATGGCACCTGTCATCAAAATAGTCAGCAGCAAGTAACTGCTAAGCTTCATTCTTTCTGCTACGGCACCTGAAATAATCGTTGCACAGGTAGCAGCGAAAACTGCCTGGAAAACAAAAAATCCTATATCATCCACGCCCTGCAGCGCAAAGCCTGATGTGCCAAAAAATCCATTTGAGTTTCCGAACATGATCCCGTATCCCACTAAAAAGTACAGAATAGAACCGAGAGAGATTGTTAGAATATTTTTCATCAAGATATTCAAACTGTTTTTAGCCCGGGTAAAACCTGACTCTACCATTGCAAATCCTGCGTGCATAAAAAATACTAAAATTGCAGCAATCATAATCCACATTGTATCAACGGATAATTGAACACTTTCAGGAGTAACTGGGGCAGCGAATGTGGTCGTGGATAAAAAACTTCCAGCAAGAATAATAGATCCAACTTTTTTCTTCATTGTTGCACCTCCATTAGTTTTAGCATGCTTATAAAACGGCTTCTTTTCCCCGTTCACCATTTCGGATTCGAATGACTTCTTCTACTTGAGAGATAAAGATCTTCCCGTCACCGACTTGCCCTGTCCCGCAAGCTTCAATAATGGCTTCTACGATTTCATCTACTTTGTGCTCTTCTGAAACCATTTCCACTTTGATTCTGGAAACGAGAGGAAGCTCATAGGTAGTACCCCGGAATGCTCCTTTTTTTCCTTTTTGATTTCCGCAACCTGCTGCTTCAAAGACGGTTAATCCGCTGATTCCTATATGAACCAGCGATTGGCGAAGCTCCTGGAACACTTCCGGTCGGACAATTGCTTCAATTTTCTTCATCGGTTTCACTCCTCCTATTTCATGTTAGGTTTTATGACATGAGTTATGTAACTAATAATATTCAGAAAATTGATAAAATGCAACCTTTTTTTGCAATTAAATTTATTTCATGTGATAAAACCTCACATGAAAAGGGGCTTGCCAATCGGCAAACCCCTACAGACTTATGCATCTACTCCGTTTTTAGAAGAGACAAATTGTTTTCGAACCCAGATCCTCGAACGCCATCTTTTGAGCATGATCAAACCTCTGATCCATTCATCGCAAATAAATGCAATCCAGATTCCGATCAGGCCAAATCCCATGACGATCCCAAGGAAGTAAGAGAAGAGGGCGGCGATCCCCCACATAAAGACGATTCCTACATATGCAGGAAAACGGACATCTCCTGCTGCCCGAAGAGCATTTATCACCACGAGATTAAAACTTCTACCCGGTTCAAGCAAAATCGTAAGCAGTATAAGAATGGATCCGACTGATATGATATCGGGGTTGTTTGTAAAAAGACCAAAAAGCTGCTTAGAAAAGAACGAAAATAAAACAGCCATGACAATCGAGAGCAAGATCGAAATCTTTAAACTTTTGATACAGCGCTTGTATGCCTGTTCATATTCGCCTGCTCCTACCATCCTGCCAATTAAAATCTGTGACCCTTGGCTGATAGCGACTGCAAATAAAAAGATAAACATCATGATATTCTGCGTATACACCTTGGTAGTAATCGCTTCTGTTCCAATCATAGCAATAAAAGCAGTTATGACAAGCTGGGATGCATTGTAGGAAAGCTGCTCACCTGCTGAAGGAATCCCGATTTTCAACAGATTCTTAATGTGTGAATAGGGCAGGGAAAACAACTCTTTAAAAGGTAATTGGTTCGGGAGACGCTGCAGCAATATAATAAATATAATAATAAATCCAATGATCCGGCTGCCAACAGTGGAGTATGCCACACCTTCAACTCCTAGAACGGGAAATCCGAAAGGACCAAAAATTAAAAAATAGTTGCCAATCACATTGATAATATTCATGATCAATGTCACATACATCGCATCTTTTGTGTGCCCGTAGCTTCGTAAAATTGAACCTGTTGTCATGATCAGCGCCTGTACAAATAAAAACCCGCCAACAAATGTCAAATAAAAGGACGATTCACTCAGGAGTTCGAGAGGGATATCCATTAGCTTCAAGATCCACTCATCAAAAAGAATAATCAGGAGGCTTAAAAAAGCGCCAAAGGCGAAATTAGCTGCCAATGACACGACTGATATCTCCGCAGCACTTCTCTCGCGGCTCCCCCCAATATATTGGGCAATTAAAATAGAGGTGCCAGAAGCGATAAAGCCGAACATGACGATAAGAAGGAATAATATCTGGTTTGCTACACCAACAGCTGCCACACTGTTATCAGAATATTGACTGAGCATCAATGTATCTGCATTTCCCATGAGCATATGCAGAGAAATTTCAATGAAGATGGGCCATGTTAAAGCAAAGAGAGTTAATCTAACTGGTTTTTTCATTTTTCCCTCCAGAATGAAAAGTAAAGGGACTGTCCAGTGAAGTAATGGGCAGTCCCGTCTTTTGCTAATGTCTTATTTTAATGATTTTGGCTTCTAAAGGATCTAAGCTTATTTTCCCTTTTTTCCATTTAACTGACTTTCCAGTCAACAAGTCGATTGCTTCAGGATCAGTAAATTCAAGCGGCACCTTAACTTTATCCTTTTTATCGCTGGTGTTTAACAAAACAACGACAGATTCGCTTTCATTCGCACGAACATATCCAAAGCTTTGATCACTCATGTCTGAAGGGAGAAAAGAAAAGGTTCCTGTATTGGCAAGTAAAGGTTCAGACTTGCGCAGGGAGATTAATTTTTTTACCCATTCAAGGAGCTCTTGGTCCTGTTTAGTTTCATCCCACTCCATACACTTCCTGCAGCCTGGATCCTGACCGCCTGTTAAGCCAATTTCATCGCCATAGTAGATGGAAGGAGTTCCATAATACGTTAATAAAATTGCATAAATTTGTTTCAATATTTCTTTGTTATCTTCGCATTCTGTTAAAATCCTCGGTGTATCATGGCTTCCTACAAGATTAAAGGTAACCTGATTAATATTCTTAGGATACATATGCTGAACCTTCGTCATATCTTCCACAAATTCTTTAACAGTTAAATCTTTTTTTGCGAAAAGACGAAGAACATTAGTTGTGAACGGGTAGTTCATAACTGCATCAAACTGATCTCCTTTTAGCCAAGGAATCGAGTCATGCCAGATTTCACCCAGAATGTACAAATCAGGATTAATGGTTTTAACCGCTGACCGGAATTCTCTCCAAAACGCCTGGTCCACTTCATTTGCAACATCCAGACGCCACGCATCGATCTCAAACTCTTTAGCCCAGTAACGCCCGGATTCAAGTAAATAATTTTTGACTTCAGGATTTTCTGTGTTTAATTTTGGCATCATGTAGACGAATCCGAACGTATCATAATTTGGTTTTGGTTTGGTCTCTACATGATAATCCCATAAATGAAACCAGTCGTAGTATCTAGACTCTTTTCCCTTTTTCATTACGTCTTGAAAAGGGGGGAAGTGATATCCGCTATGATTGAAAACAGCATCGAGCATCACACGAATTCCACGCTTTTTACATTCTTGCACGAGCGTTTTAAATGTTTCTTTTGTGCCAAACTGAGGATCAATTTCAAAATAATCAATGGTGTCATATTTATGATTTGAAGTGGCGGTGAACAGAGGGTTAAAGTAAATCCCTGTAATCCCGAGATCCTCCAAATAATCTAAATGATTGATAATTCCCTGGAGGTCGCCCCCAAAGAAACTGTTTACTTTCGGGTCTTCACTGGCCCATGGAAGAGTGCCCTCAGGGTTCAAGGCCGGATCCCCGTTAGCGAAACGCTCAGGGAAAATCTGATACCATACTGTCTCCTTCACCCATTCAGGCGCAGTAAAGATATCTGCTTTATTCATATATGGAAAACAGAAATATTCTCCGATGTCTTCAGGTGGTATTTCCCTGAACCCTTTCTCACCGAAGAAAACGCTTTCTTTCTTATTAAATAGCTGAAAACCATAACGGAGTCTTCTTAATTCCGGAGAGACAACTGCAATCCAGTAATCATACAGATCATCACTTCCGCTGATTTTCATAGAGATTGATGTGAAATTCCAAAGGCTGTCAGTCCAGTCATATGGGTCACCTAGTAAAAGATTCACTTCATCTACATCTTTTTTCTGTGTTTTAAGCTGGATATGCAGTTCTTTTTCATTCATCGCATAGGCATCTATACGATCTGCGCGGTGGTGAACGGCTGCTCTTATCATTAACATCGTCTCCTTCTTTAAAATGAATGGCGTACCATTCCAATTGTTTATAAGACTATGGCAACAGCTTATTTATGTCAACGGGTTAGTTCTATTGAACCGGATTACTTATTAGTCTAAAATACGAATTTATTAGAAAAAATCGAAAAAAGGTATTGTATTATTCTAAAAGTTAACTATAATAAAGAGAGGTTGTGCAATCGTTTTCACAAAATGAATGTAAGCGGTTTAAATGTTATCAAAGAAAGACATAGCATTTGTATAAAGAGAAATTGTGCAAACGGTTGTTCAAACCACGGATAAAAACCTTTAGGAGGGGTCAATTTTGAAAAAGTATGCATCAGTTTTAGCTTCATCATTGCTTTTGGCAGGCGTTTTAGGCGCATGTGCACCGGATCGTGAAGAATCTGGAGAATCTACAGATGGGGGCGGTTCCGGTTCAACAGAAGAAGCACCGGAAACACTGAAAGTCTGGGTAAATGACAGTGAAGAGCAGAAAGCCGTATTGGACAAGCTTTTTGACAAATACACTGAAGAAACAGGGATCGAAATTGAAACAACGCCAATGAATATGCTCGATCAAATCGAAGCGTTAAATCTGGATGGTCCTGCAGGCAACGGCCCGGACTTGTTCTTCCAGCCGCATGACAGACTTGGAAACATCCTTCTTCAAAATCTAGCTGCACCGATGGATTTGGGTGATGCAAAAGATGATTATTCTGAAACGGCAATAGATGCTGTTACGTATGAAGGAGAGGTTTATGGTGCTCCTTTAGTAGTTGAAACATATGCGACTTTCTACAATAAAGATATGGTGGATGAAGCACCGGCTACTATGGATGATCTTATGAAGATCGCAGAAGAGCAGACAGATCAATCTACTGAAACGTATGGTTTCTTAATGGAAGCAGCAAACTTCTACTTCTCATACCCGTTCTTCGGAGCTAATGGAGCTTATGTATTTAACAATGAAGATGGTGCGTATAATGTAGAAGATATCGGTCTTAACAACGAAGGCGCGGTAGCAGGCGGAGAATTAATTCAATCATGGTACGAAAATGGATACATCCCGGTTGAGGTTAACGCTGATATCATGAATGGCTTGTTTGCAGACGGTAAAGTCGGTGTAGCTATCACAGGTCCTTGGCAGATCCCGGCATATGAAGAAGCGCTTGGTGAAAGCCTTGGAACAGCAATCCTTCCAACGGTTGACGGAACAAACGCAACATCATTTGTAGGCGTTAAATCATGGATGGTATCGGATTACTCAGAAAATAAAGAAGCAGCTACAGATCTTGCTTTGTTCCTGACAAACGAAGAAAATTCAACTCAATACTTTGAAGAAGCTGGCGAACTTCCAGCTAACCAGGCAGCACTTGAAAGCGAAGCGGTAACTTCAAATGAGCTGATTGCTCCATTTGCTGAGCAGATTCAATATGGTACTCCAATGCCGTCAACACCGGAAATGCAGCAAGTATGGGATCCAATCAATAATGCGCTCCTGTTCATCGCTCAAGGTGAAGACGTACAAGCTGTACTTGATGAAGCAGTTCAAACAATTAAAGATAATATCGCAGCAGCACAGTAGTTAAATCAAAAATTCATGACTCTGGTGGATAGAAGGATTCCCTCCTTCTATCCACTCCATTTTTAAAGAAGAACTTTCTTCTAGAACCTCGCTAGGGAGGCGATGACATGTCGACTGCAAATCCAACAGCTAAACAATCACATAACCCCAAAACAGCTGTTATTTTATCCATTTTACTTGCGGGTTTAGGTCAGTTGTACAACCGCAGATACGTAAAAGGAATTCTTTTTATCATTCTTGAAATTTCTTTTATTTTAACTCTCGGCCGTTTTTTAAATCTTGGTCTGTGGGGTCTTACTACACTCGGTACCATGGAAGGTACTGATCATTCTGTTGTTCTATTAATCTATGGATTGGTTTCACTTATTCTGATCGCTTTTTTCGTAACGCTTTATATTATTAATGTAAAAGATGCAAAAAGAGATGCCTTGCGGATTCAAAAAGGGGAAAGAGCACCAACCTTTAGAGAAGCTGCAGGAAATGTTTGGGATAAAGGATTTCCTTATTTCTTCGTAACGCCTGGCTTGATCATGCTCGCATTTATCGTAATCTTGCCTCTGATGTTTACAGTAGCTTTAGCTTTTACCGATTACAGTCAGTATAATCAGCCACCAAGAGCCTTGCTTTCTTGGGTAGGATTCGATAATTTTGCCCGCTTATTTTTTGAAACTGGCGGAGCAGGAAATAATATCTGGCAAGATACATTTATAAGTGTTTTTACGTGGACCATTGTATGGACGGTTGTGGCCACTACACTTCAAATCACGCTTGGTTTGTTCTTGGCGCTGATTGTAAATGACCCGAGAATTAAATTCAAACGTTTAATTCGTACAATTTTAATTTTGCCTTGGGCAGTGCCAGCTTTCGTTACAATTTTAGTATTTGCTGCTATGTTTAACGATCGATTTGGTGCTATTAACACGGATATTCTAGCAGTTTTCAATCTATCGATCCCATGGTTACAGGATCCGTTTTATACGAGAATTGCTTTAATTATGATACAGACTTGGCTTGGATTTCCTTTCGTTTTTGCTTTATTCACGGGAATCTTGCAAAGTATTTCAAAGGAATGGTATGAAGCAGCAGAAGTGGACGGTGCAAACCGAATGCAGAAATTTAAAAGCATTACGCTTCCGCATGTTTTGTATGCAACAGCTCCTCTATTAATCATGCAATATGCAGGGAATTTTAATAACTTCAATATTATCTATCTGTTTAATGAAGGCGGTCCAGCCGTCCGGGGGCAAAATGCCGGCGGTACAGATATATTAATTTCCTGGGTTTATGATCTGACATTTACATTAAATCAATACAGTATGGCCGCAGCGATAACGATCATACTTGGACTAATCGTAACGGGATTTGCGTTTTTCCAATTCAGAAAAACACGCTCGTTTAAAGAGGAGGGGAATTTATAATGAGCCGAAAAGCAAAATCCACATTGGAAGTCACGTTAATCTACTTATTCCTGGCTTTTATGGCCGTTATTATTGGGTATCCGCTGCTTTGGACAGTAGGAATGTCCTTAAACCCTGGTACTAGTCTTTATTCAGCTCAATTAATCCCGGACAATTGGTCCTTAGTGCATTACAAGTGGTTATTTACAGACCCTTCGAGCGACTATTTAACCTGGTATAAAAACAGTGTCATTGTGGCCGTTGCCAATGCGTTTTTCTCAGTCGTATTAACGTCTTTTGTTGCATACGCATTTTCACGCTACCGTTTCGTAGGAAGAAAATATGGTTTATACGCTTTCTTGCTGCTCCAAATGTTTCCAGCTATGATGGCTATGGTCGCGATTTATGTCATGCTGAACATGGTCAACTTGCTTGATTCACTAATTGGACTTACTTTGATTTATATTGGGGGTCAAATTCCTTTTAATGCTTGGCTAGTAAAAGGTTATTTTGATACAATACCTAAAGAACTTGATGAAGCTGCACGTATAGACGGTGCTGGCCACCTCGGTGTGTTTTTCAGAATTATGCTTCCGCTCGCAAAACCGATTTTGGGTGTAGTAGCATTATTTAATTTTATGGCACCATTCGTTGACTTTCTGCTGCCGCGAATTATATTAAGAAATCCTGAAAATTTCACACTCGCATTAGGCTTATTTAACTTCATCAGTAACCAGTTCGACAATAACTTCACCCGATTCGCTGCCGGCTCAATTCTGATCGCTGTGCCAATCGCAATCGTTTACCTTCTTTCTCAGCGTTTCCTCATCTCTGGCCTTACAGCAGGAGGAACGAAAGGATAACATACATTCTTTAAGGAAAACGGTTAAGCTTGTCCGGAGACTCATGTATTCAGTGCCTGCACGACGGCTGAAGAAAAAACTATTATACGTTTAAAGAGCAGTTGCTTTTTAAACAAAAGGAGGAGGGGCAGGGATGAGAGGAGTTAATACAGCTCTTTTTCTCATCACTATCCTCCTTTTTAATAGCGTTTTGACCCCTGCTGCAGGCGCTGTTGAAAAGGAAGAGAGAAGATGGCAAGATGAATCAATTTATTTTTTAATGGTGGACCGTTTTTCTAATGGAGATACTTCAAACGACCTATCCGTTAATACTCAGGATCCAAAAGCTTATCATGGCGGAGACTTTAAAGGAATCGAAGATCAGCTCGATCATATTGAAGAGATGGGATTCACAGCTATCTGGCTGACCCCTATATTTCAAAATGAAGAAAACGGATATCATGGATATTGGATAGAAGATTTCTATGAAACAGAAGAACATTTTGGAACAATTGAAGAATTCAAACAGCTGGTTGATGCTGCTCATGAACGGGACATCAAAATTATTTTAGATTTTGTTGTGAATCACACAGGACCTGCCCACCCTTGGGTAGAGGATCCCAAAAAAGAAGATTGGTATCATGAGGAAACAGCAATTTTAGACAATAATGATCCGGAGCAAGTACAAAATGGGTGGATTTATGGTCTGCCGGATTTGAATACTGAAAACCCGGAAGTAAAAGAATATTTATTTGAAGCAGCAAAATGGTGGATTGAAGAAACCGATATCGATGGATACCGACTCGATACAGTTAAGCATGTTCCAGCAGAATTTTGGGGAGAATTTTCTGAGGAAGTAAAATCAGTTAAAGATGATTTTTATTTAATCGGAGAAGTGTATGATACAGATATTCGAAAAATCGCCCAATATTCAGACACAGGAATTGACGGTTTTGTAGATTTTCCTTTGGCTGAGCAAATGAGATCTGTTTTTCAGGATGTTGACACAAACACTTCACGTCTTTTCAATTTCTGGGACTATAATCAGGAGTTTTTTCCTGAGCCCTACTTAATGGGTAACTTTATTGATAATCATGATATGTCCAGGTTTACCCGTCTGGCAGTAGAAAATAATATGCATCCTGTTACAAGATGGGAACTTGCGACTGTCTTTATGTTTACTGTGCCTGGAATTCCAATCATGTATTATGGTTCTGAAATCGCTCTTGATGGCGGTGAAGATCCGGACAATCGTAAATTAATGAACTTTAATTTGGATGAAGAGCTGAAAGAATACATTGGCGACGTAGGACGGCTGCGTCAAGAGCTCCCTTCTTTAACCAGGGGAACACTTGAAGTCCTTCATAATGAAGATGGAATGCTGCTGTATGAAAGAAAGTATGAAGATGAAACGTCTGTTATCGCTATTAACAATACAAGTGGTACACAATCTGTAACACTTAGTTCGGATCAGTTTGAAGAAAACGGTGAATTACGAGGATTGTTAAATGGTGATCTTGTTCTTGAAAGCGATGACGAGTATGTTGTTGTTTTAGATAGAGAAGAGGCTGAAATCTATGTGCTGACTGAAAAAGCAGGTTTCGACTACGGATTGTTAGCAGCAGTAGCGGCAGTCTGGATCTTTTTTATCGGAATGTTTATTTACATGGCTAAACGCGGAAAAAAACGTTCAGCTTAACGGGTTTTTAAGAGCTGGTGCACGGATGTTGTACCGGCTCTTCTTGGTGAATAATTGTAAGCGTAATCAGATAGGGGTGGTTTTATGTCAATAACGATAAAAGATGTTGCCAAGTATGCAAACGTCGCACCCTCAACAGTGTCAAGGGTGATCGCTAATAATCCAAGAATAAGTGATAGAACAAAGGAAAAGGTCCGCGAGGCTATGAAGGAACTTGGCTATCATCCTAATTTCATCGCACGCAGCCTGGCTAATCAGTCTACACAGGTTATTGGTCTAGTTACTCCAGGATCTTCTGATGTCTTTTTTCAAAACCCATTTTTCCCTACCGTATTGCGGGGATTAAGCGAAGGGGCGCACGAAAATCAATACGCCCTTCAGCTTGTGACGGGGCAGAACGAAGAAGAGATTTATAACGGCGTTGTTCAAATGGTACAGGGAGGAAGAGTGGATGGGGTCATCCTTTTGTACTCGAAGGTTGAAGATCGAATTCTCATGTACTTAAGAGAACGAAATTTTCCTTTTGTCATGATTGGCAAACCATTTAATTTTGTTGAAGAGATTACACATGTTGATAACGATAACGCTCAAGCTGCCAAGGATGCTACTGATTTTCTTATCGAATTAGGTCACGAGAGGATTTCATTTATAGGCGGGGATGAGAATCTAGTCGTTACGGTGGAACGGCTGACGGGGTACGAAAATGCCCTTACACAAGCATCTCTGCCGTACAGAGAAGATTATATTCTTCATCAGAGCTTTCTGTTAGAAGGAGGTCAGGACGCTGTGTGCGAACTGATGGAACTTCCTTTAATGGAACGCCCTACTGCTCTTGTCGTAGCAGATGACCTAATGGCTTTAGGTGTATTGAATACATTAAATGAATTAGGAATCTCAGTCCCGGAGGATATTTCGATTCTGAGTTTTAATAATGTCTTAACATCTGAGATGGCAAGACCGCCTTTATCATCTGTGGATATCAATATATTCAATTTAGGCTACAATGCTTCGAAGCATCTGATTGAGCGATTGAAGAACCCGGAGGTACCTGTGAAGCGTGTAATTATCGAGCATGAAATTGTTAAACGTTTCTCGACTGAAGCACCAGTGCACAAGTAATATGCGAGCAAGTAAAAAGAGACCTTGTCTATCCTGCTGAAAACCCTGCCTTGTAATGGCCGGGCAGCATAGGGATCGACAAGGTTTGTTTGTTTTGATAATAATTCCACATCATTTTTCGTACGAAGGAAAGAGGTTCAAATTTTGCCCCTTCAAACTGAACTTACACGATTGTTAGACATGTACTTTATTCAGTGTGCCTGCTTATTCAGCTTCTTTAAAGCTTTGTACCCGATCATGTTTATCGGATCCTTTGGAGAAGAAAATGGAGGAGCATAGGCTATTTCAATTTCCTGCAAATCTGTTACTGTTAATCCTCCGGTAATAGCTGCAGCCATCACATCCATTCGTTTATCCACCCCGTCCTTACCTACAGCTTGGGCGCCATAAATTTTTCCGTCTTCAGGAGAAAAATGTACTTTCAGCTTTAACGGAGCAGCTCCTGGATAATAACCTGCATGCTGGTTTGATTCTTGCACTACGGTTTCATAGGACAATCCGCTTTCTTTCAAGTGTTCTTCATTTAAACCAAGAGAGGCAGCATGAAGGGTGAATACTTTGCAAATGGATGTGCCAAGCGATCCTTTATAGGGAACTGGATGCCCGGTTACATGTCGCGCTGCAAGGTATGCCTGTCTGTGAGTTACCCAGGCAAGCGGTACCCGTTTAGGCTGTTTTGTTATAAAATCAAAGGTTTCAATTACATCGCCTACAGCGTATATAGCTGGATCACTGGTCTGCATAAATTCGTTCACTTTTACGCCGCCTGTAACGCCAATATCAAGACCGGCCTGTTCTGCCAGGTAGCGGTTTGGTTTAACTCCGACAGAGAGGATAAGAAAGTCAGCTGTAATGACTTGACCATTTGTTAGATGCAGTGTACAGCCATCTTCTTCAATTTTTTGAATCGTTGTATCTGTGTGTAAATCAATTTCTTGCTTGACTAACTCTTCTTCTATTATTTCTGACATATCCTTGTCTAACACGCTTAATACATGTTTTGAGCGCTGAATCAGATGAACATTCATGCCGCGTTTTTTTAAATTATCTGCCATCTCAAGCCCGATAAATCCACCACCAACAATGCACACGCTCTTAAACTGCTTTGCTTCAATCTGTTCCTCAATTTTAAGCATGTCTTCAAATGCCCTCAGGGAAAAGCAATTTGCATGTGAAAGGCCTTCAATTTCGGGTATAACAGGAATCACGCCAGGCGATAATAGCAAAGAATCATAGGATTCGGAATACTGGGTATTGCCTATGTGGTCGAGTATCCTGACTTCTTTTTGATTTCGGTCGATATGAACTGCTTCGTGTCTTACTCTTACTTCAATATTCCGTTCTTTTTGAAAGGATTCGGGGGTGGCCGCAATCAGCTGGTCACGATCCTGTATATAGCCGCCAAGGTAATATGGTAAGCCGCAATTGGCAAAAGACATCGTTCCTGACTTTTCAATAACAACTATTTCAGCTTCCTCATCAAGCATTCGAAGCTGAGAGGAAAAGGTTGCTCCTCCTGCAACACCACCGATCACAACGATCTTCTTTTTCATATTTTCCTCCCTATTCTGAAATGGAATCTGGCAATTTATTTAAAAAGAAGATCGCAAGTGTACCCGGGCCTGCATGTGCCCCTACAACAGAACCGATTATTCCAATATAAAAGGAATTTGAGCCAAATTCCTCCTTGATCATGGCTTTCATTTCTTCTGCCAGTGCTTCATCATCGCCGTGACTGATGCCGATTACTTGCTGATCTAATCCTGCTCCTCTTTCTTTCATTACTTCTATAATCCGTTTTAATAGCTTCTTTTTGCCTCTTAGTTTTTCAAGTGGAACAAGTTTTCCGCCTTCAACATGAAGCAAAGGTTTAATATTTAATAAACCGCCTATAAATGCAGAAGCTTTTGTTACACGGCCGCCTTTTGCAAGGTAATCCAGATCTTCAACAGTGAAGAGGTGTTCCATGTGCTGACAGTAGAATTCTGTTTCATTAACAATTTCGTCACGAGACATACCTTGACCGGCTAATTCCACTGCTCGCTGCACGCATAAGCCATAGCCGAGAGAGGCAGACTTAGAGTCTATAATAACCAAATCAAATGCAGGATATTCTTCTTTCATTTGCTCTCTGACCATAACGGCAGTCTGATATGTACCGGACAGTTCTGAAGAAAATGCGATATATAGTCCCTGATTTCCTGATTGTGCCAGCTCAGCAAATACTTCCTCCATATATTTCGGGCTCGCCTGTGAGGTCTTAGGGTGTTTGCCATTGCGGATTTCATCAAATACTTGTTTTGAACTAATCGTTACTAAATCATCGTATTCCTCTTCCCCAATATGTACGCGAAGAGGAAGCAAAGTAACATTATTATCCTTGAAATAATCCAAAGGGAGATCCGATGCGCTATCAGCAAATATTTGTAAACTCATATTCATCATCCTTTTACTGTTTATAGCTATAGTTTATCGATACCGGCTTCATTTTACAATGATAGGTGTAGGATGATATAAATTAGGTTATGTGTATAAAAGAATATAAAAAGGAGGGAACAGATTGGAGAATTCAAAGGAATCCTTTAAACTGTCAAAAGTATCAAATGAAACACTTTGGCTGGAAATAAGAAAAATAATGATTGTCATCATAGGTGCTGCATTAAATGCTGTGTCATTAAATCTGTTTCTTATTCCTGCAAATGTATTCGCAAGCGGGTTTACTGGACTTGCGCAGCTTATATCAAATATTTTAGCCGACTTTACACCCTTTTTTATCTCAACAGGAATTTTACTCTTACTCTTAAATATTCCAGCAATCATTTTGGGGTGGCTGAGAGTCGGGAAGATGTTCACGATCTACAGCTTGGTTTCAGTAGCGTTTACAACAATCTTTCTGTCGATTATACCAGTCGTGGAGGTCTCGCCAGATATCTTGTTAAATGCTGTATTTGGAGGAGTTATCGCAGGAACTGGTGTAGGGTTTACCCTTAAATGGGGAGCGTCTACAGGAGGTATGGATATCATTGCGATGATTTTGTCCCGGTTAAATGATAAACCAGTGGGCATTTACTTTTTTACTATGAATGCAGGAATTATTTTGGCGGCAAGTATGATCTTTGGCTGGGAAGAGGGGCTTTACACCCTTGTTACCCTTTATGTTTCAACCCGGATGATTGATGCCATTCATACACGGCATGAAAAGCTGACGGCTATGATCGTTACAAAGAAAACAAGTGAAGTTAAACAGGCCATACATGATAAATTAGTCAGAGGGATTACGATTGTGCCGGCAAGAGGTGCATTCACAGATGAACATAAGGAAATGCTGATCATTGTTATCACCCGCTATGAACTTTTTGAACTCGAACGGATTATCCACAAAGTGGATCCACATGCGTTTACCAATGTTTTGCAGACTGCCGGTGTTTTCGGGTTTTTCAGGAAAGAAGAGTAAAATTAATCCTAAGCAATAAAAAAGGAACCCTTTTGCGAATGAGACACACATTCGTGAAAGGGTTCCTAATTTGATTTGATAGAAACGATCTTATGCTGATCCATTTTTCTAGATGCTATTAAAAAGCGATTTATAAGCGCTATTATGGATTATGCCAGATTCAGCTTTTGCTGTAAAAATAAAGCGATGCCGTCATTATTGTTAGAGGCAGTCATTTCATTTGCGATGTTTTGAACGGAGTTAATGCCATTTTCCATCGCAACTCCGGTGCCTGCGTATTCAAGCATCTCTAAATCATTGTCCTCATCTCCAAAAGCAATAATTCTACTTTTAGGAATCTGCAGTGAATCAGACACTTTTTTTATTCCTACTGCTTTATTCAAGCCTTTTTTAACGATTTCTATCACATGCCATGGAGCTCCCCATCTGCGGTGATCGATCACTTCCGCATGAACATGACTTAAATGGCTGCGAATGTCCTGAACATGCTTTTCATCAGCATGAATCAGAAGGCTTGTAGGGCTGTCTGGAAGATAGGTCCTAAGGTCACCGGTTTGTATAGAGGGATTGCCGAACCCAAAAATATCAAGCAGTTTTTCATCATGATAATGCAGATAAACATCATCCAGAATTTCTGCAATAATATTGTGGTAGTTGAAATCCTGACAGGCTTCCACAATCTCTTTTACGACATTTAAATCCATTGGATCGTGATGAAAACCCCATTCTTCATTTAATGGATGGTGAACAAATGCGCCATTAAAATTTACGATAGGAGAAGTCAGTTCAAGTTCTTTGTAGTAGGATTCGCTTGCTCTATAAGGCCGGCCTGTAGCAATCATAATTTCATGGCCCTGTTCTTTTGCTTTGAATAAAGTTCTTTTTGTTTTTTCAGATATCGTCTTGTCATCTGTAAGCAATGTTCCGTCAAGGTCTAAAACGATCAGGTGTTTTTCCATTTCGGTCGTGCTCCTTTAACAACATAGTGATTAGTGATTAATCTATAGCTTGCCCAAAATAGTGTATCACTTATTGAAAGGATTTCGAATGAGAAAATCCGATTGGGCAAAATACATGTCATATAATGGCTGTCATGATAGGATAAAATGAGTACATTGAAACAGTGGGAGGAACAATTTTATATGATTTTAATACAAAAAGACATGGTGAATGACATTCCCTTATTGCATGTAGCTAAGCAGACGGAATTGTCTTCTCCGCTGCCGACCATTATCTTTATACATGGATTTACAAGCGCGAAAGAGCATAATCTGCACTTTGCTTACTTACTCGCAGAAAAAGGCTACCGGGTTTTGCTGCCCGATGTATCATTGCATGGTGAACGTCAGGAGGGACTTGATGATATGGTGTTAAGTACCCGTTTTTGGCATATGGTGATCCAAACAATAGATGAGCTTCAGGTTTTAAAGGATTATTACACAGATAAAGGTCTTGTCTCTGATGGGCGGATCGGACTTGCAGGCTCTTCAATGGGCGGCATCATTACACTTGGCGCATTAACACAATATGATTGGGTCAAAACGGCTGTAAGTCTCATGGGTTCACCAACGTATGTTGGTTTTGCTAAAGCCCAATTAAATCAATTTAAAAGAAATGGCTTAACGCTGCCTATGACAGATGAAGAAATTGAAGAGCAGTTGAGTGTGCTGACCAGTTATGATTTGAGTCTTAATCCTGAGAAAGTAAACAGGCGTCCTTTACTGTTCTGGCATGGTAAACAGGACACAGTCGTCCCTTTTGAACCTACGTATGCATTTTTTAAAACGATTTATCCATCTTATAAAGATAATCCTGATGATCTTCGATTTATATCGGAGGAACAAGCAGGGCATAAGGTTTCGCGAAAGGCATTGCTTGAAACTACAAAATGGTTTCAACGCCGCCTTTAAACGAAATATTTTCACTAAGTGAAAGAGTCTGCTATGATAAGAGTAGATCATAAACGCATGAGGAGTGAGAGATATGGATCAAGATCTTAAAGACAGCGTGATGGGTGCTTTGGAAGAAGTCATTGACCCGGAGCTTGGCATTGATATTGTAAACCTTGGTTTAGTATATGATGTTATGCAGGAAGAAGAGGGGAAGACGGAAGTTAAAATGACACTTACTTCTATGGGTTGTCCGTTGGCACCTGTCATTGTTGATCAGGTTAAAGCTGCGCTGGCTGACATACCCGAAGTTGGGGAAGTCGATGTCAACATCGTCTGGACTCCTGCATGGAGCAAAGACAATATGTCACGTTATGCGAAGATTGCATTAGGCATTACGTGATGCAGTCAATATAAAGGAGGATGCGCGTTGTGCGCATCCTCCTTTTGTTATTACTGCAGGAAAAGGACAAGAAAAATAATGGGTCCAACCACTATGCAGTACACGGCAAAATAAATCAGGTTTCCTTTAGCCATAATATTCATAAACCATTTTAAAGAAAAATACGAAGCGACAAGCGAACCTGCAAATGCAAGCAGATAAGGGATCCATAGATCAGCAAATGCGTCATTGCTTAAAAGGTCAGAAACACTTAAAATCATACCGCCTAGACTGACAGGGATAAAGAGTAAAAAGGAATAGCGTAATGCTGTTTCCTGATGAATCCCCCTTGCCATTGCAGCGACGATTGTCGCACCGCTGCGGCTTATACCAGGGATTAACGCAACGGCTTGTGCAAGACCGATGATGATCGCATCTTTTACTGTCATGCCGCCTTCTCCGCGGTTTCCGCGAAGGTTGCGGATCATAAACAGCGCAATACCTGTAATCATCAGTGTTCCTGCTACAATCGACACACTTGCTTCTGCAATATAATCACCAAGCAAAACTCCGATAACACCTGCTGGGATCGTCCCGATAAGCAGATAGATGATAAAATCAAACTCTTTTTTATCTGCAGGATCCTTCGTTTTTATGTAGCCTAGTCCTCTTACTGTCAATCGCATGATATCTTCTTTATAAATCAGCAGTACGGCTATAAGAGAAGCTGAATTAACCAGCAGTTCAAACGTAAATGCTCCGCCTTCTCCACCCTCTAATTCAACACCTAAAAAATGCTGAGCAAGCAGTAAGTGTCCGCTTGATGATATAGGAATGGGCTCAGTGAACCCTTGAAATAACCCTAAAAATAAATATTTTAATAGTACATAAACCTGTTCTAATTCCATAATGACCTCCATTTAAGTTCGTTCCTGAAAAACACTCTTGTTCATTTAACCATCTAAACAAATCCAAGTAAAGGCAATTTTCTTTACAATTTTATGAATAGAGTGATACGATACAATCAAAGGTCAATAAAGGTCAAAGAGGTGAAAAGATGAAAAGTGAAAAACTAACGTTCAAAGTTCAGGATGCCCTTGTTCAGGCAAAAGAAAAAGCAATACAATTCCGCCACTCTACTATAGAAGTGGAACATATCCTCTTATCTATGCTGTCGGATTCTGATGGGCTTTTAGCACCTGTTTTTTTAAAAGCAGGCGCCTCACCTGAAAACTTATTAAAGCGAATAAATGAAAAAGTGCTTTCGTTTCCAACCGTAAACGGTGACATTAACCAACTGGGCAAGCACTTATCGAATGAAGTCATCACCTGGTTCAACAAAGCTGAAGAAGAGCAGTTATCTTTTAACGATGACTTTATAGCAGTAGAGCATCTTATTCTTTCTTTAATGAAACTTAGCTCTAATTCAACCGTAATCTTTTTATCAGCTCAAAACATAACGTACGAAATTGTAAAAGAAGCAATAGTTGCCATTAGAGGAGGAAGAAGAGTGACATCTCAAAATCCTGAAACAACATATCAGGCACTATCAAAATACGGAAGAGATCTTGTAGAAGAAGTCCGTAAAGGAAAAATGGATCCCGTGATTGGCCGGGATGCTGAAATACGTCATGTGATCCGGATTTTATCACGCAAAACGAAAAATAACCCTGTGCTTATAGGTGAACCAGGTGTTGGGAAAACCGCAATTGTAGAAGGTTTGGCTCAACGAATCGTTCGAAAGGATGTACCAGAGGGGCTGAAGGATAAAACCGTATTTGAGCTTGATATGAGTGCCCTGGTAGCAGGAGCTAAATTCAGGGGAGAATTTGAAGAGAGGCTAAAAGCTGTTTTAGCCGAAGTTAAAAATAGTGAGGGAAGAATTCTTTTATTTATCGATGAACTTCACACCATCGTTGGAGCTGGAAAAACAGAAGGGGCAATGGATGCCGGGAATATGCTGAAGCCCATGCTTGCAAGAGGAGAGATTCATTGCATTGGGGCAACAACATTAAATGAACACCGCCAATACATTGAAAAAGACCCTGCTCTTGAACGGCGTTTTCAGCAAGTGCTGGTACAGGAGCCGAACGAAGAAGATTCCATTTCCATTCTTCGCGGATTGAAAGAACGATTTGAGATTCATCATGGAGTGAATATTCATGACCGCGCTCTTGTGTCTGCGGTTGCTCTTTCAAACAGGTACATTACAGATCGTTTTCTTCCTGACAAAGCTATTGATTTAATGGATGAGGCATGTGCGATGATCCGTACAGAAATTGATTCAATGCCTTCAGAGCTGGACGAATCCACAAGACGTGTGATGCAGCTTGAAATAGAAGAAGCTGCTTTATCAAAAGAAAACGACAAAGTGAGCAATGAGAGGCTGAAGATCCTGAGGGAAGAGCTGGCTAACTTGAAAGAGCAAAGTGACGCCATGCGCTCTAAATGGGAGGCAGAAAAGCAATCCCTGCTTATTATCCAGCAAAAACGGGAAGAATTAGAAAAGCTTAGAAGGGAATTGGATGAGGCAGAAGGTGAGTATAACTTATCACTTGCAGCAGAACTTAAGCATGGGAAAATTCCTAGTGCTGAAAAAGAGCTTTTAGTCTTAGAGGAAAAAGTGTCCAGTCAAGAAAAGAATGACAGGTTATTAAGGGAAGAAGTAACAGAAGAAGAAATTGCCGATATCGTTGCGAGATGGACTGGTATTCCTGTAGACCGGCTTATGGAAGGGGAAAGACAAAAACTTCTGCGGCTTGAAGAGATTTTAACTGAGCGTGTGATCGGTCAGAAAGAGGCAGTTTTATCTGTAACGGAAGCAGTATTGAGGGCAAGAGCAGGGATTAAAGACCCTAATAGACCGATTGGATCATTTATATTTATGGGTCCAACAGGGGTGGGGAAAACTGAACTAGCTAAAACGTTGGCACAAACCTTGTTTGATAGTGAGCATCATATGATCAGAATAGATATGTCTGAATACATGGAAAAGCATGCTGTATCCCGGTTAATCGGTGCACCTCCAGGGTATGTGGGGTATGAAGAAGGCGGTCAGCTGACTGAAGCTGTAAGAAGAAAGCCTTACTCAGTCATCTTATTGGATGAAATTGAGAAGGCGCATCCCGAGGTGTTTAATATCTTACTGCAAATGCTGGATGAAGGAAGAATAACGGATTCAAAAGGAAGGACCGTTGATTTTAGAAATACGATTATCATTATGACTTCCAATATAGGGTCCGTTTATATGACAGAAAAATCTCCAAATGAAGATGAAGGGGTAAAAAAGAAAGTGCTGGGTGAGTTAAGAAAGCACTTTAGACCGGAGCTGCTCAATCGAATTGATGATATTGTCCTTTTTAATCCATTGGGCACTGAGCATATGATTGGCATCGTGAAAAAGATGGTACAAGAAGTAAGCAGGCGCCTTCAAGAGCAGCATATCGAGCTGAATGTATCAGAAGATGTAGCTGCATATATTGCTAACAGTGCATATGATGCTTTATTTGGAGCTCGTCCATTAAAGCGGTATATTCAAAAAGAAATTGAAACACTGCTGGCAAAAGAATTAATTAAAGGAACAATCGAGCCCCATCAAAAAGTCAGATTAGTGCTTGAAAATGACAAGATAAAAATTCAGTAAAAAAAGATCCCTCGAGGGGGATCTTTTTTATTAATGCTGCTCAGTATGAGGCTTTGGAATAATCGTTCCAATCACAAATAGTGCAGCGGTCGTAATAACAGCAAGAATTGTCGCTGTTACAAATTCATACGCTGCTCCATTCATTGAACTTACTACGTATGTTGCCATGTGGATTAAAAGAAATGTCCATATAAAGGTCCATAGGTATGACATTAACGTCACCTCATTTCATCAATATGTATCGCTTTCATTTAAAATAAGCCTTCTCTTAATAGTACCATAATACACAATAAAATAAATGACAATCTCGTGAATAAGGACATTATAAGGGCAGGAATGGAATAATTCTTTCTTTTGCGATAAAATAAATGTGGCATTAAAGAAAAAACGGTCAAGACCATTCATAAGGAGTGAATAAAATGTCCAATGATAAAACAATGGAATTTATGCAGATTGCAATGAAGTATCTTCCAGAAGCGAAAGAAAGAATGGAACAGGCAGGGATTGAGGTTTCAGTAGCATCTTTACAGCCTTTTATGGGATTATTCGCGAAAGCAATGAATGATGCTTATGAATTAGGTAAAAACGAAGCTAATCAAAGTAAATAAACGAAAAAAAGCCAGCTGCAATTTGTCCAGTCCTGTGAATAATAAGGGGCTGGTCAGTCTTTGCAGCTGGCCTTTATTTTGCACTGTTCTGCTAAGAAGAGAATGACTATTATAAAGATACAGAAACCGGGTTCTTGAAAAAATGTATAAACTGATATATTATTAGGACCAAGTCATAATAATAGATAATAGACACTGGATTAACGAATGAATCCAATAGAAAGAAGGAATGATTATGCGTGCAGGGGCTTGGGGAATTGGCAGATATATACCTGATCATGTTGTAACTAATTTTGACCTTGAGAAAAAGATGGATACATCAGATGAATGGATACGAACCAGAACAGGAATAGAAGAAAGAAGATATGCAGGCGACGATGTGGATACTTCCGATATGGCTTATGGTGCTGCTGTTAAAGCGCTTGATCATGCGAATGTAAAAGCTGAGGATCTAGATATGATTTTAGTGGCAACGGTGACACCAGATCAGCCATTTCCAACAGTAGCTTGCATGCTCCAGGACAAACTTGGAGCAAAAAAAGCTGCCGCAATGGATGTATCAGCCGCATGTGCCGGCTTTATGTACGGAATGATTACAGCTAAGCAATTTATTGAAAATGGGGATTATAAGCACGTCTTGGTAGTAGGGGTTGAAAAATTAACGAAAATCACAAATTGGGACGACCGAAATACAGCCGTTCTATTCGGTGATGGCGCCGGTGCAATGGTTCTTGGGCCTGTAGAAGGAGACAAAGGAATTCTTTCCTTCGAGCTTGGTTCAGACGGTTCTGGTGGAGATCATTTATACCAGGGCGCAGACGGTCTTGTAATGAATGGGAGAGAAGTATTTAAATTTGCGGTTCGGCAAATGGGCGAGTCCTGTATAAATGTTTTAGAAAAGGCAGGTTTGGCTAAAGAAGACGTCGACTATTTAATTCCGCATCAGGCAAATATACGGATTATGGAAGCTGCCAGGCAGCGACTAGAGCTTCCGATCGAAAAAATGTCAAAAACGGTCCATAAATACGGAAATACATCAGCAGCATCGATTCCGATCTCTCTTGTAGAAGATCTGGAAAATGGGAAGATAAAAGAGAATGATCTACTTGTAATGGTCGGGTTTGGCGGAGGTTTAACCTGGGGAGCAATTGCGATCCGCTGGGGAAAATAATACAATCATGTTATAAAAAATAAATTACAAAGATTGATTGAGGAGCTGACAAAGAATGTCTAAACGTCGTGTGGTTGTGACTGGTCTGGGGATGGTTTCGCCTGTTGGAAACAACGTAGAAACCTCATGGAATAATATTAAAAATGGTCAATCCGGAATCGGTGAGCTAACAAGATTAAATAAAGATGATTTTCCTGCTACAGCAGTGGGTGAATTAAAAGATTTTAACATTGAAGACTATATGGAGAAAAAAGATGCACGGAAAATGGACCGGTTTACTCATTATGCCGTTGTATCATCACAGATGGCCGTTAAAGATGCCAATTTAGAGATCAATGAAACAAATGCAAACCGAATCGGAGTGTGGATTGGATCAGGGATAGGCGGAATGGAAACATTTGAAAAGCAATTTGAAACGTTTCTTAACAGAGGCTATCGAAGAGTTAGTCCATTTTTCGTTCCAATGATGATTCCTGATATGGCAGCCGGGCAGGTTTCCATAGCTCTAGGTGCAAAAGGGATGAATTCATGTACGGTAACTGCTTGTGCGAGCGGGACAAACTCCATTGGAGATGCATTTAAAGTGATTCAACGCGGAGATGCAGATGCAATGATTACTGGCGGATCTGAAGCACCTATTTCCCAAATGGCAATGGCAGGTTTTATTGCAAATACTGCCCTGACATTAAATAAAGACGTTTCAAAAGCAAGCCGTCCATTTGATAAAGAACGGGATGGATTTGTGATGGGTGAAGGAGCAGGGATTTTAGTACTTGAAGAACTGGAGCATGCCCTTGCTCGCAATGCACCCATTTATGCTGAAATTGTAGGATACGGTTCTACAGGGGACGCGTACCATATTACAGCCCCGGCACCAGGAGGAGAAGGCGGTGTTCGTGCTATGCAGCAGGCACTCGATGATGCAGGGATCAAACCTGGTGAAGTAGGCTATATAAATGCACACGGTACAAGCACTCCATATAACGATAAATATGAAACAATGGCTATTAAAGAAGTCTTTTCGGATCATGCAAAACAACTTGCGGTCAGTTCTACTAAATCCATGACTGGCCATTTACTGGGTGCCGCAGGAGGAGTGGAGGCAATTTTCACTGTCCTTGCTCTTAAGGATAAGATTCTTCCACCAACCATTAATCTAGAAAATCCGGATCCAGAATGTGATTTGGATTATGTAGCTAATGTTTCAAGGAAAGCTGATATTAAAGCAGCAATGAGCAATTCACTCGGCTTTGGCGGACATAATGCCACGATTGTTTTTAAATCTTACGATGAATAGCAAAAAGAAAATGAGACATATCTAAAAATATTTTAATAAAGCATAATATATCATTCGTATGAGGTGAGAGCTTGAGACAATTGTCTCAAGCTCTTTTTCATGGATAAAATTCCTTACGCTAATTTTAAATTAAAAGATACTAATATAAACTTCCGAAAGTAAATGTTCAATTCCTTATGGTTAATTGATAATATTATATTGTATATTCATTCAACCTATCGTAATATAATACAATCTAATAAATATATGCAATTTGAAAAGGCAATATGCCTGTGTAAATGTTAAAGATTAATAGAATTATATTTTTTTTATTTTTTTTTAAGAGTTGGAAAACCAGCAATATCAAGGGTTTTGAATTAAATTTTAAAATAATTATTAGAAAATTAGCAAAAATAAGTTGAAAATGTAATCTATTTGTAATAGTATTTTATACAAATAATATAAATTGATTGAAAATAAGAAATTATTAGAGGTGTTTAGATGGCTAGACAATTATCAGGACAAAACGAAACACCACTTCTTGAAGTGAAAGACCTTCAAACAGGCTTTAAAATCGGCAAAGATTACTACAATGCTGTTGAAAAAGTTTCTTTCAAAGTCGATCGGAGCAAAATTGTCGGAATAGTCGGTGAGTCAGGCTGTGGTAAAAGTGTCATGTCCTTGTCCATAATGCAGCTACTGCCGCAGGGAATTGGAAAGGTTCGCGGTGGTGAAATTACATTTGATGGCAAAAATATCAACAAGCTTTCAGAACGGGAAATGAATAAAATCCGAGGGAAAGATATCTCGATGATTTTCCAGGAGCCAATGACAGCCTTAAACCCGGTTTTCACAATCGGCTATCAACTAAACGAAGTGCTGTTAAATCACGAAAATATAAATAAAAAAGAAGCCAGGCAAAAAAGTATTGCCCTTCTTAAAAGCGTAGGGATTCCACGTCCCGAAAAAATAGTTGATGAATATCCTCACCAGTTATCCGGCGGAATGCGGCAAAGAGTTATGATCTCCATGGCTATTGCCTGTCAGCCAAAGCTATTAATAGCAGATGAACCTACAACTGCACTCGATGTAACCGTTCAGGCACAGATACTTGAACTTCTAAAAGACATACAGAAAGTTAATAATATGTCCATTATTATGATCACACATGATTTAGGCGTCGTCTCAGAAATCTGTGATGAAGTTATTGTCATGTATGCAGGAAAAATTGTGGAACGCACAGATGTCGTTAAACTTTTTGAAGAACCAAAGCATCCATATACCCAGCTATTAATGGGAGCCATTCCAAAAATGGATGAGAGAAAAGAAGTACTCGATACAATTGAAGGGCTGGTGCCATCTATTAAAGATATGCCACAGGTGGGCTGCCGATTCGCTAATCGATGCCCGAAAGCCATGCCGGAATGCATTACGGTGACACCGGAGCTTCTCGAAGATGATGTTGATCATGAGGTAGCGTGTTTGCTTTATGAAAACAGCAAACCTTTGGAAAGGGTCGGTGGAAGATGAACAAGATAGAGACAAAAAAAGGGTCAATTCAGAAAAAAGGGACGGATAAAGAAACCTTACTGGATATACAAAACTTAAAAACCTATTACCCTGTTAAAGGCGGGTTTTTAAAGCGTACGATTGCTCATGTAAAAGCTGTAGATGATTTGTCTTTTCAAATCAAGAAGGGAGAAACACTTGGTTTAGTAGGTGAGTCCGGGTGCGGTAAATCAACTACTGGAAGAACGATCCTTCGGCTGTTAAAGCCTACAGATGGAAAAATCCTTTTTGGAGGCAAAGACATTACAAATATAAGTGGATCAGAACTGCGGAGAGCACGCCAGGATTTTCAAATGGTTTTTCAGGATCCTTATGCATCTCTGAACCCAACTCAAAGCGTGGGTGATATCGTTTCTGAACCGCTTAAGAATTTTAAGAAAATGAGTAAAAAGGAATTAAAGGAAGAAGTGCTTGACCTTCTTTCAAGAGTGGGACTGCCTCCGGAGGCTTATCATAAGTATGGTCATGAGTTTTCCGGCGGTCAAAGACAGCGAATTGGCATCGCAAGGGCACTTGCGTTAAAACCAAAGCTGATTATTGCAGATGAACCAGTTTCTGCTCTCGATGTATCTGTACAATCTCAGGTACTTAATCTTTTAAAGGAACTTCAAGGGGAATTTGATCTTACCTACTTATTTATTGCTCACGATTTAAGTGTTGTTAAACATATGAGTGACAGAATCGGAGTAATGTATCTCGGGAATCTGGTCGAAATTGCGACAAATGAAAGTTTGTATGCAGAACCTTTGCATCCGTACACTCAAGCCTTAATTTCTGCTATTCCGGAAACAGATCCGAAAAAAAGGAAGAATCGGATTGTTCTTCAGGGTGACGTGCCAAGCCCTCAGAATCCGCCAAGCGGCTGTCCGTTTCACACCAGATGCCCGATGGCAAAAGAAGAGTGCTCGAAAATCAAGCCTGCTTTAAAGGAGGTGAAACCTGGTCACCACGTAGCGTGTATTCTCTATTAAACTTGAAAACAATTTGGGGGGAACAGAATGAAAAAGAAGCCATTACAATTATTGATGATTATGCTATTGATCCTATCTGCTTTTTTGGCAGCGTGCAGCTCTGACAGTTCATCAGAAAACGAAAATGAAACAGGCGGGGAAACAACGGATGGCGAAGAAGGGTCTGAAGAAGGCGCTTCAGGCGGTACATTGACTTATGGATTCGAATCAGCTCCTGAGGGACTATTCAATCCAGCGTTTTACGGAATTGTAACAGATGCAGATGTAATTGACCTTTTTGATGAAGCATTATTCACATACGATGAAAATCTTCAGCCTGAGCCGGGGATTGCTTCATGGGAAACGGAAGATAACAAAGTATTCACGTTCAAGTTTGAACAAGGCGTTATGTGGCACGATGGTGTTGAACTAACAGTAGAAGACTGGGTGTTCGCACTTGAAACGATCGCTCACCCTGACTACGACGGATCACGCTATGCCAACGTTCAGACAATTGAAGGCGCACCTGCATTCCGCGAAGGCGAAGCAGACAGCATTTCAGGTCTAAACGTTATCGATGAGTACACGCTTGAAATCACATTTGACGAAGCGCGTGTCAATAATCTCGTAAATGTATGGTCTTACCCAATGTCACGTGCTCAGTTCGAAGGAATTGAAGTAGCAGATATGTCAGCTTCAGAGCAAGTTCGTCAAAATCCAGTTGGACTAGGTGCTTTCAAAGTAGAAAACATCGTTCCTGGAGAATCAATTGAACTTGTGAAATTTGAAGATTACTGGAGAGGCGAGCCTAAACTTGACGGAATTAATATCCGTGTTCTTGACAGCTCAACTGTTGTTGGAGCCCTTGGACAGGGAGATATCGATATGATTTCACTTGCACCTGTAAATGGTGAAGAAGTGGAAGCATTGGATAATGTAGAACTAGTTACATATCCTGGTCTTTCTTATTACTATGTTGGATTTAAACTAGGAACATTTAACTCTGAAACAAATGAAATTACAGAAGACAAAGAGAAATACGCTGATCCAAATCTTCGTAAAGCAATGGCTCATGCGATAAACCGTCAGGAATGGATTGATGCATTCTTCTTCGGTTATGGATCTCCTGTAGATGGTCCAGTACCATCAAGTCACTGGATTGCAGCTGATTCAGCAGATCTTTCTACTTATGCGTATGATCCTGAAAAAGCAAAAGAACTTCTTGCAGAAGCAGGCTATGAAGATGTAAATGGTGACGGTTTTGTAGAAGATCCAAATGGTGATGAGTTTGTTGCGAAGTTCTCTCACTATCAAACAACGAACCCGACTTTTGAAACGCGTGCACAGGCTATTGTTCAGTACTGGCAGGAAGTTGGAATTCAGGCAGAAGTTGAAATGACAGAAGTAAATCTTTATTACGATATGGTAGAAAAAGATGATCCTGCGATTGAGACATTCTTTGGCGGATGGTCTACTGGTGCTGATCCGGATCCAACAGGACTTTGGGGATCAGATCAGATCTGGAACTACCCACGTTACAAAAATGAAGAATCAGACAAGCTTCTTGCAGATGCACTTAATATTGAAGTTGTAGGTGACGATGAAGAAGCTCGTGCAGAAATTTATAAAGAATGGCAGCAGCTTATTTCTGAAGATATTCCAATGATCTTCATTGCTGAACTTCAGGAAATTGCAGCACTTAGCAGCCGTGTTGAAAATGTTACTTATGATGTATCAGGACCAAACCTTCCTTACGAGTGGTCTGTAAAAGAATAATCAGCAGTTTATGTTAGATAAGGAGAATACTTATGCTAAAGTATACAATTCGACGTATAATCGGTATGATTCCAATGCTTCTCCTTATCTCCATTGTAGTGTTTCTCCTGGCGAAAGCGATGCCGGGAGATTCTCTCTCTGGAGAAATTGATCCAAACAATACAAATCCAGAGTACATAGCAGAAATGCGTGAGAAACTTGGTTATAATGATCCGCTTCCTGTTCAATACTTTGATTGGGTCAAAGGGTTTGTACAAGGTGATTTTGGAAAATCAACACGATATAAAATGCCAGTATCTGATTTGATAATGGAAAGAATACCGAATACGGTTTTCTTAGGGGTATCATCACTATTAATTACTTACATCCTAGCTTTCTCAATGGGGATTTTTGCAGGTCGAAAACCTTATACAATTGGAGATCATGTTATTGGAGGATTAAATTACCTCGGTTTGGCCATTCCATCCTTTATTGCGGGTGTGTTTGCGATCTATATTTTCTCCTTTAACTTAGGGTGGACTCCTTATGCAGGATCAGTTGAAGTTGGACTTCAAGAAGGCACCCTTGATTATTGGCTGAGCAGAATTCACCACGTGATTATGCCTGCAATTGTCCTTGGGGCATTGGCTACTGCAAGCTATACGCAATTTTTGCGTAATGATATTATAGAAAATAGTCGCAAAGACTTTGTACGTACGGCACGTGCCAAAGGGACTGCCACTTCCAAGATCTATAACGTTCATATTTTGCGTAACTCCATTATTCCATTAATCACTTTTCTTGGATTTGATATAGCCACCATTATTAGTGGAGCCATTATTACAGAGACCATTTTTACCTATCCAGGTATAGGGCAGCTGTTTCTTAACTCTGTAACCACAAATGATTACCCAACTATGATGGCGATCACGATGCTGTTATCTTTATTAACATTGGTCGGAAATTTAATTGCCGACATTTTGTATGGTGTTGTTGATCCAAGAATTCGTCTAGATTAATGAAGGAGGACTACCAATGGTGAATGTAACAGCAAATGAAATGAACCGACAGGAAAAACCCATTAATATGTCTCCTTTTGCGATAGCCAGACGAAAATTTCTTCGCAATAAGCTAGCAATGGTTAGTAGCTTTTTCTTGTTGAGTGTCATTATAATATCAGTTCTAGCACCCTATATCACAACTCAAGATATCACAAAGGTAAACATAAGCCAGATGTCGCTTGAGCCAGGCGGAGAACATGTGTTAGGAACAGACAAGTCAGGCCGGGATGTTTTTACTAGATTGCTGTACGGCGGAAGAATATCACTGCTGGTAGGTGTAACCTGTACATTTTTAGTAATCTTGTTTGGTACAATAGTCGGTTCGATCGCAGGTTTTTATGGGGGATTTGTAGACGGATTGTTAATGAGGTTTACTGATTTTGTACTTAATTTTCCTTTCTTAGTGTTTGTAATAGTGTTAAATACCATATTATTCGGAATTGTAAATGGTTTATGGGTATTAATTGGTGTAATTAGCCTGCTCAGCTGGGGCGGAGTGGCCAGAATCGTGAGAAGTAAAATTCTTGCTGAAAAAGAAAATGAGTATATTCTGGCTGCCATATCAATAGGATGCAAACCATCGAAAGTAATCATGAAACACTTGCTTCCAAATGTCCTTTCAACCATTATCGTACAAGCTACTGTAACATTTGCGACATTAATCGTAGCAGAATCCGCTCTGGGGTTTTTAGGCTTTGGAGTACCGCAGTCAATTCCAAGTTGGGGAAATATGCTTTCAGCTTCACAGGAAGCCGATGTGCTGAGAGATAAGCCATGGATTTGGATGCCGCCTGCAATTATTTTGACGATCACGATCTTATCCATTAACTTCATTGGTGAGGGTTTAAAGGACGCATTTAATCCTAAATCAAATCGGTAATAAAAAATCACTGTCCTCATGGACAGTGATTTTTTTAGTTATTTTTTTACATAAATTTGAAAATAATTTCATAATAGATCATTGAACGACTGTTCAAAAGCCTCACCCTTGCATAACTGCGCCGCTTTAATCGGTTAAAATGGATATAATTGTAATTAAGTATTTGCAACAAACAATGCTAATATTAGTTAGAAACTATTTAAAGATAGTAAATTATTAATGCGATTCCCATACTTCCCACTATTACTATGCCGCTTTGTAATATAGGCTTAACCTGGACGATGGATATAGCCTCTGAAAGACTTCTCATTTCTTCAGCCTCTTCTTTATTCATTGGCTTTGAAAATGAAAACACTCTTCTAAAGCTGTTTGATACGATGTCAAAAAACCCTGTGCTTAGAATATACACCGTAAGTGAAAAAAACAAATAGGCTCCGCCTACAAAAAAAGTAGCATTGATAAAGGAGAGGAGACTAACTTCCCTGTAGTAAAGAAGGATTATAAACAAGCTTAGGCCGTAGCCAATGATCATTGAGACCAGAAACATTTTCTTCAATTGCAAACACTCCTTAAGATACTTACTCCTGTTTTATTTTAATCGTTGATATTAAAGTATACAAATAAAATTAATTACTGAATCTTCACCAATATCAATTTAAACATTAAAATCATTACAAAACCGTTAAAACACCTTATTAATATAGTAAAACAGTATTAAAATTAAAAAAATCTTAACTTTTTTTACAAAACGTATGTACAAATATAAAAAAAAAAGTATAATTAACCTTGTAACTATTTTCTGATAATTTAAGGGAGGTCACGAAAGAATGAAAAAGTATTCACTTCTTTTAGTACTTATGCTTGCACTCAGCGTGTTCTTGACAGCATGTTTTGGGGGAGAAGATGCTGACGAGTCTGCTGGCGACGCTTCAGGCGACGACAATGCAGCAGAAGAGACTGAATCAGATGCACCACAAGAGCTTCGTGTAATTGAAACATCTGCCATTCCTGCAATGGACACAATGCTTGCATCAGATACAATCAGTTTCACAACAATGAACAATGTTATGGAAGGTCTTTTCCGCTTAAATGCAGATCAGGAAGCTGTTCCAGCACTTGCTGATGGAGAACCTGAAGTAAACGAAGATGGTACGGTTTATACCTTTACTATTAAAGAAGACGCAGTATGGTCAAATGGAGAGCCTGTAACAGCAGAAGACTTTGTCTTTGCTTGGCAGCGTGCACTTGATCCGGAAAGCGGTTCAAGCTACGGTCCATACTTAATGGAAGGCAAAATCGCCGGTGCTTCTGCAGTATTCAACGACGGAGCTGATCCAAGTGAACTTGGAGCAGTTGCAGTTGATGAAAAAACATTAGAAGTTACACTTGAAAAACCTATTTCATATTTTACATCTCTAATGGCATTCCCAACATTCTATCCTCAAAATCAAGCGTTCGTTGAAGAACAAGGCGAAGATTTCGCTACAAATGCAGCGACATTGCTTTACAACGGTCCTTTCGTTCTTGATAACTGGGATGGAAGCACAGATGGAGAATGGACTTACGCTAAAAATGAAGAGTACTGGGATGCTGAAAATGTATCTCTAGAAAAAGTTACTTTTAATGAAGTAAAAGATCCACAAACAGCTGTTAACTCATATGAGTCAGGTGAAGTGGACATTACAAGTAAACTTTCATCAGCACTTGTTCCACAATATGAAGGCGATCCTAATCTAGTAACATGGTTAGAGCCGACAATTTTCTGGGTGAAAATGAACCAGACAAATGAAGCACTGCAAAATGTAAACATCCGTAAAGCACTTGCGATGTCTATAGACAAGCAGGCTTTAACTGATAACATCTTAAATAATGGATCAATCCCAGCTAACTATGCTGTGCCAAAAGAATTTGTAACACATCCTGATACAGATGCAGATTTCCGTGAAGCAAACGGAGACATGCTTGAGTATGATCTTGAAGCTGCGAAGGAATTCTGGGCAACTGGACTAGAAGAGCTTGGTACAGACACTGTAGAACTACGCTACCTTGGTGGAGACACTGATACAGCGAAACTTACAGATGAGTATATTGCAGAACAGCTTGAAACAAATCTTGAAGGTTTGACTATTAATCTTGAAAGTGTTCCATTCAGCGTTCGTTTAGAGCGTGACGAAAGCCTTGATTATGACCTTCAGTTTGCTGGTTGGGGACCTGACTATCTTGATCCTATTTCATTCTCGGATCTATGGATCACTGATGGCGGTAATAACCACATGGCATTCTCAAGTGAAGAGTATGACAAGCTTCTGAAAGATGCTGAGTCTACTTTCGCTAACGAGCCAGGCAAGCGTTTTGAAGCATTGCAACAAGCGGAGAAAGTACTTCTTGAAGATGAAGCTGCGATTATCCCAATCTATCAGCGTCAAGCTAATATTCTTGTAAATGAAAAAGTTAGTGACTTCACTTATCATTTTGTTGGACCTGAGTACAGCTTTTTCCCAATCTCAATTGGTGAGTAAGTAAACTAAATAGTTTTAGATTTGCTAACTTTAAAGAGTTAAAAGAGAGTATATTGCATATACTCTCTTTTACTCTGTATAAGAGATGTCAGAAGATGTCGAATTGTTTAAATTTTTTAATGGAGGTGTCCCAAGTGGGGAAATATCTTTTACAGCGTATCCTGTTTATGCTGCTTACTCTGTTCATTATTATTTCAATCACTTTTTTCTTGATGAAGCTGATTCCGGGTTCGCCATTTGCCGCAGCTGCTAAACTGTCAGAATCGCAGCGGGCTATCATGGAAGCTAAATATGGACTCGACCAGCCTTTGCCTATACAGTATTTCAGGTATATGGCAAATGTTATTCAAGGAGATTTAGGAATTTCTTTTCAATTTAGCAACACACCAGTAACAGATTTAATCTCCGGAAGAATTGGTCCTTCTGCAATGCTTGGTTTACAAGCCATGATATTCGGAACGATCTTTGGAATTTTTCTAGGTGTTATTGGTGCATTAAAACAAAACACATGGATTGATTCAGGTTCAACGCTTATAGCTGTTCTTGGTAAATCAATTCCTTCATTCGTATTTGCAGCGCTTTTGCAGTATTTTATCGCTGTTAAATTAGGGTGGCTTCCTGTAGCATTTTGGAGGGGCTGGGAATACTCCATTTTACCAACGATTGCACTTTCGATTTTCCCGATTTCCATTGCAGCGAGATTTATGAGAACAGAAATGATTGAAGTATTAAGCTCTGACTACATTGTTCTTGCTCGGGCTAAAGGAGCCTCTTCTTTTGAAGTTGCATTCAAACATGCATTAAGAAATGCTCTCATTCCAGTTGTAACAGTGCTTGGTCCACTCGCAGTCAGTTTAATGACGGGGTCTTTAGTGGTTGAAAAGATTTTCGCAATACCAGGACTTGGAGAGCAATTTGTTACGTCAATTAATGTGCTTGACTACCCGGTCATCATGGGTACAACCA
Organism: Jeotgalibacillus campisalis; assembly: GCF_000829515.1. Classification (GTDB taxonomy): domain Bacteria; phylum Bacillota; class Bacilli; order Bacillales; family Jeotgalibacillaceae; genus Jeotgalibacillus; species Jeotgalibacillus campisalis. The sequence continues at coordinate 78,292 of NZ_JXRR01000014.1, forward strand.
TTTTATTTGCTGCTTTGTTCATTTTTATCGTGCTGGTAGTAGATGTTTTATACAGTATAATTGATCCGCGGATCCGACTATCAGGAGGTGAAAACTGATGGTGAATAATTCAAACAAAAAGTTTCCTAAAGAAATGTTTCAAAAAGCTCAATATGATGAATCATTAGCTGAGAAGATTGAAAAACCAAGCCTCAGTTTTTGGCAGGATGCATGGCTACGGGTTCGGAAAAATAAAGCAGCTATTGTGAGTTTAGTTATACTGACTCTTTTATTCATTATGGCGCTGATTGGTCCATATTTAAGCGGGCATCCAACAGGTCAGAACGTTGCTCATTCAAATTTACCTCCTAAAATTGAGGCCATATCAGATGTAAGCTGGCTTCCGTTTGACGGGACATTAACAAATCGAAATGGTGTAACACTTACGCCATATGAAGACCGTCAGATTGAAGAATCCTATTGGTTTGGAACAGACAGTTTGGGGCGTGACCTTTTTACACGTCTTTGGGAAGGTGTACGGATTTCTTTATTGATTGCTTTTCTAGCAACTGCGATTGATATGGTAATCGGTGTATCTTATGGAGCAATTTCCGGTTATTTCGGAGGACGCGTAGATAATATAATGCAGCGTATAATTGAAATATTATCCGGTATACCAAACCTTGTTATCGTAATCCTGTTAATCTTAGTTTTAGAGCCTGGTATATTATCCATCACACTTGCATTAGCGATCACGGGCTGGGTAACTATGGCAAGGGTAGTCCGGGGTCAGGTATTAAAGTTAAAAAATCAGGAATTTGCGCTCGCATCTAAAACACTTGGTGCAAGAGACTTCAGAATTATATACAAACATTTATTGCCTAATCTAGTAGGGGTAATAATAATTAACACGATGTTTACGATACCGAATGCGATTTTCTTTGAAGCATTTCTAAGTTTCATTGGTTTGGGACTTCAGCCGCCGGATGCATCACTGGGCACTTTAATTGAAGATGGATTTAAAGTGATACTCCTTTATCCGTATATGCTGCTCGTTCCTGCTGTGGTTATAAGTTTATTAATGATTACATTTAATCTGCTCGCAGATGGATTACGAGATGCATTTGATCCGAAAATGAGAGACTAAAAGGCTGGTGAAAACGATGGAAAGTATTTTACAAGTTAAAAACTTAAATATTTCATTTAACACGTACGCTGGAGAAGTAAAAGCGATACGAGGAGTTAATTTTGACTTAAAAAAAGGGGAGACACTTGCGATCGTCGGTGAATCTGGTTCCGGTAAGTCCGTAACAACAAAATCGATCATGCAGCTTCTTCCTAAATCCAATTCTGAAATTAAACAAGGCAGTGAAATTCTATTTGATGGGAAAAATTTAGTAGAGCTATCCGATAAAGAAATGGAAAAAGTCAGAGGGAAGGATATTTCAATGATATTCCAGGATCCCATGACCTCTCTGAATCCCACAATGAAGATCGGAAAACAGATAGCAGAACCACTTATTAAACATCAAAGTTTTTCCAGAAAACAGGCAATGGATCGTGCGCTTGAGCTTCTTAAACTGGTAGGTCTTCCGCAGCCAGAAACAAGAATTCATCAGTATCCTCACCAGTTTTCCGGGGGACAGCGACAGCGTATCGTAATTGCTGTAGCTTTAGCCTGCAATCCAAAAGTCCTTATTGCAGATGAACCTACCACTGCACTAGATGTGACCATTCAGGCTCAAATTTTGGACTTAATGAAGAATTTACAGAAAAAAATCGATACGTCTATTATTTTTATCACTCATGATCTAGGTGTGGTGGCAAATGTGGCGGATCGTGTAGCTGTAATGTATGGTGGGAAAATTGTTGAAGTTGGCACAGTGGATGAAATTTTTTATAATCCTCAGCATCCTTACACATGGGGATTAATTAGTTCTATGCCTAGTATTGATGCTGATGACGACGAATTATTTGTGATTCCTGGTTCTCCGCCAGACCTTCTAAATCCGCCAAAAGGGGATGCATTTGCTTTACGTAACCGGTATGCTATGACAATAGATCTTGAAGAAGAACCGCCTATGTTTAAGGTCTCAGATACGCATTACGCTGCTACCTGGCTGCTGCATCCGGATGCGCCTGAAGTAGAGCCGCCGCTGGCTGTGCAAAAACGTCAACATAAATTCCGTGGTAACAATCATACGGAAGGAGATGTGTTCTAATGAGTGAAAAATTACTGGAAATCAAAAATTTAAAACTATATTTCAATAAGGGTAAGAAAAATGAAGTGCGTGCGGTAAATGATATCAGCTTTGATATTTATAAAGGTGAAACATTAGGGTTAGTGGGTGAGTCCGGCTGTGGAAAATCTACTACCGGACGTACGATCATCCGGCTTTATAATGCAACGGATGGTGAAGTTCTTTATAAGGGTGAAAATGTTCACGATACAAAAAATAAATCAAAAACATTAGAATTTAACAGAACGATGCAAATGATTTTTCAGGATCCATACGCATCTCTTAACCCTCGAATGAAAGTCAATGATATCATTGCTGAAGGAATAGATCTTCATGGTTTGGCCAAAACAAAGGAAGAACGTTCTAAAATGGTTTTTGATCTATTAGAAACAGTAGGTTTAAATAGAGACCATGCAGGACGTTATCCACATGAATTTTCAGGAGGTCAGCGTCAGAGGATTGGGATTGCCCGTGCACTGGCTGTAGATCCTGAGTTCATCATCGCCGATGAACCTATCTCTGCCTTGGATGTATCCATTCAGGCACAAGTAGTAAATTTACTGAAAAAACTTCAGCGTGAAAAAGGATTAACATTCCTTTTTATTGCACATGACCTTTCGATGGTCAAATATATTAGTGACCGTATTGGTGTTATGTACTACGGCCGCCTGGTTGAACTTACGACAAGTGATGAATTATACAGAAACCCTCTTCATCCTTATACAAAATCGTTGCTCTCGTCCATCCCGTTTCCAGATCCTGAACATGAACGGAGTCGTGTAAGGGTAGCATATGATCCTGATGACCATAGCTACGGAGAAAATGACGAAGTTAAAATGAGAGAAATAACTCCAGGACATTTTGTTTTATGCTCTGAAAAAGAATTTAACGAAATGGTCAACAGTTCAAAAGCTACAAACCAATTTTAACTATAACAAAACGAGAAGCTTCCAGTAGGGAGCTTCTCGTTTTTATGTGCAAATTTTTTTATATGATTCATACAGTAGGAAGAAGGAGAGCAGAGGTGAGTTGATGATCAGGTTTTCTGTCTATATAGCAGGGTTTTTCATGTTGTGTTTAGGAACCATTCATGGTGCTGTCTTTTTAAACCTAATTCCTTCAGGATTTACTGTGGGCGAATATATCTTATTCATGCTCAAGCACACTGAAACGTATGGAATTCCTCTGGGTGCGCTATTAATTCAACTTTCTGCAACCAAACGGAAAAAGCCGGCTGTTTGAACAGGCCGGCTAAATTATTTTTATGCTATGTTTGTATAATTAGTAGCAAGAAAATCAGGCGCAGAGGAGTTATCTTTTTCTGCCGAGCCCCATTGCTTTTTCCATTTTACTCACCATTTTGCTTGCGACCTGATTCGCTCTGACTGCTCCTTCATCTAATATATCATCGAGCTCTTTTGAGTCAATAAGCGAATGATATCGATCCTGAATAGGCTTAATGTGTTCAACAACAACGTTTGCAAGATCACTTTTAAAATCTCCGTAGCCTTTGCCGTCGTACATTGCTTCAATTTGATCCACTGAATTTCCAGACAAGATCGAATAAATGGAAAGAAGATTTGAGACTCCTGGTTTCTTTGTTTTGTCATAGCGGACGATTCCTTCTGAGTCTGTCACTGCACTTTTAATCTTTTTAATTATTTGTCCCGGTTCATCAAGCATTGAAATATAGGATTTTTGATTTGGATCAGATTTGCTCATTTTTTTTAGGGGATCTTGAAGAGACATAATCCGTGCCCCGACTTTTGGAATTCTAACTTCAGGAATCGTAAAAATATCATTAAATCGTTTATTAAATCTTTCTGCAAGATCACGTGTCAATTCCAGGTGCTGTTTTTGATCTTCTCCTACTGGCACCAGATCGGTTTGGTAAAGAAGAATATCTGCAGCCATCAATGGCGGATAGGTTAGAAGACCAGCTGAAACTCCTTCTTTGCCTGCTGATTTATCCTTAAATTGAGTCATGCGTTCAAGTTCTCCAATATAAGCTATGCACTGAAGCATCCAGCCCGCCTGAGCGTGCGCATGTACTTCTGATTGGATAAACAGGGTTGAATGGGCGGGATCTATGCCAACTGCTGCATACATTGCTGCCAGGCTCTTTGTATTCTTGCGAAGCGCAAGACGATCCTGCGGGGAAGTAATCGCATGCTGATCAACAATACAGAAATAGCAATTATATTCTTTTTGTAACTCAACGAACTGCATCATGGCCCCGATATAATTACCCAGGGTGATCGTTCCGCTTGGTTGAATACCAGAAAATATCGTTTTCATTAAAATCCTCCTTAAATGATTAAAAATAAGCACAAAAAAACCATTCATTCCTATTCTAGAAGGGACGAATGGTACGTTTCCGCGGTGCCACCCTTGATTGCCGGCTTTGCAGATACAGGCCGGCCGCTTTATGGTTTACTACTAAACCGCTCTTTAACGCAGAGCAAACGCCATTAGCTACTTATCCTGTTCACCGAGGAGCTCGGAAGTCCATTCAAAGCGTTATGTGTACCTGTTTCCACCACTTACAGGCTCTCTAAAACACGATGCGCTTTTACTACTCTTCTTCATTGCCAAATGTTTAGTTAGCCATAATTATATAGCATGTTTTCATGAAGAAGCAAGCAAAAGATTATAGGAGCAGAGCTGACAAACGGATAATCAAATTGGATGAATTGTGTCGGCTAACAAGAATTTTAAATAAATAGTCCATTCTGCATTTCAATTGATTCCATAACTTGTTAGAATAAAGAAGTACATATGTTGTACGGAAATCAGAATTAGTGGGAGAGATACATAGTGACACTGAAACACGTAGTTGCATCAGTTGGTGTAGTAGCTTTACTGACTCCGGCATTTATAAGCTCAGTTCAGGCAGAGGAAAGTGCGAAAGGCTCAGAGCATCATCACCGGGAGTTAGTACAGACCATAAAGGAATTTCCCGATTCCATGCCGAGATTTGTTTATGATTCAGGTCTATCATTTGAATACCCTGACGCAGTAAGAGGTATTTATGTAACCGGTCATTCCGCAGGAGGAGAAAGATTTAACACGTTAGTAGATCTGATGAATACCACGGATCTAAATGCCATGGTAATCGATATTAAAGATGACTTTGGGAATCTTACGTACAAGCCGGAAGATGGTTCACCATTTTCTGATATTGGAAACACGTACATAAAAGATCCGAGAGAAATGCTGGAAGTTCTGGAAGAGAATGAAATCTATCCAATTGCCAGAGTAGTTGTTTTTAAGGATAGTGTATTAGCAGAAAAAAGACCTGAGCTTTCCTTTAAGGAAAACGGCGCGGTCTGGGCAAATGGAAGAGGAGAATCTTTCGTAAACCCATTTTTGAAAGAAGTTTGGGATTATAATGTGCAGATAGCGATTGAGGCAGCTAAAATGGGATTCAAGGAAATTCAATTTGACTATGTCCGATTTCCTGAGGGGTTTGAAACACGCGATGATTCATTAGAGTATGACCTTGGTGAATACGCTAAAAACTCTGAAGATGGAATCAATTACCGCGTGGATGCTGTATCTGATTTTGTTGAATATGCATCAGAGCAATTAAAGCCATATGATGTGGACGTTTCGGTGGATATTTTTGGTTATGCAGCAACCCTTGAAGAAGCACCTGGAATTGGGCAGAACTTTAATCGTATTTCTGAGCATGTGGACGTTATTTCTTCAATGATTTATCCAAGTCACTGGACTCCTTATTTTGGAATTGATAAGCCGGATCTTGAGCCATATAATCTTATTAATGAGTATTCAAAAGTAGAAAATGAAAAGCTTGCCGAATTGGATGAACGTCCAATTTCAAGACCATGGATTCAGGATTTCACTGCTTCTTACCTAGGAGCCGGTAATTACATGGTTTATGGTGCAGCTGAAGTGCAAGCGCAAATCCAAGCTTTGTATGATAACGATATTAATGAATTTCTTCTTTGGAATGCAGGAAATACCTATACAGAAGGTGTAGACTATTTGCCTGAATAATTAGGAGAGATAGTAATGGCACGACGAGGTTCGGGACATTACTGAACAAAAAAATAAGACAGTTTATATTATTCATATGAGGTGAGCACAATGGAAGGCGTCGACTCAGGCAGGATTTGAAGGTTGCGAGAACTCCGCAAGGCAAAGCCTGAGGAGAGCTCAACCATCCGGTCCCTGATGAATACGACTGCCTGAAGCGAAGTGAACCGGTTTAAGAGCTTGAGACAAATTTGTCCCAGGCTCTTATTGTTTAGATCCATATGTAAAGGGTATGTACATGGAGATAAGTAAAATCTATCTACATAATCCCCTGAAAACCTCACACACTATACCATCTTGAATTCTGCAAGAAACTAAAAAAGGAGAATGATTATGCATTGGTATGAAAAACTAAATGAGTACTTTCCGGTACAGGAAATGAAATCGAAAGAGCATATGGAAGCTCTTTTAAAAGACCGCAATGATATTTACCATAAAGACGAAGGTCCAAAGCATGTATTAATGTATGTGGAAACGGATACATTTACGTTCATTGATTATCTTTTTGTATCAAAAGATGCAAGAGGAGAAGGCTTAGGCCACAAGCTGATACAGAAATTAAAAGATAAAAATAAGCCGATTATCCTTGAAGTGGAACCTGTCGATTATGAGGACACAGATACTGAGAAACGTCTTCGTTTTTATAAAAGAGAGGGATTTGAACACGCGACTTCCATAGGGTATAAAAGAAGATCGCTTGCTACAAAAGAGATTAATCCTATGGAAATTTTATATTGGTCTCCCGGACATGAAAGTGAAGAATTAATATTTAATGCAATGAAAAAAACTTACGAAATGATTCATACGTATAAAGACAATAAATTTTACGGTGAAAAATATGAACCAGTGGACAATGTGTTAAAGCTCGATGATAAAAATGACCGAAATGTATTGGACGGACTTTAGTATTTTCAATCAGATACTCTAAATGAGAATCAATTTGATAAAATTTTTTAAAGTTAGTTTATTCTTGACAAAGTAGGGAATAGTATATTTAGTACTCAATGTTATTATTCATAACCTTTTAAAGTCATGAATATGACAATTTCGTTAAAACTCTATTCATCCTTGTACAAATGCTGTATAATAAACATATAATATCTTTTTAAAACAATTTTAATTTAGCTGTTTTAAATAAAGATGTTACCTAAAACAATCTTTTACTATATAAGGGAGTGTGAATGGTTCATGGTAACTTTGTTCACGTCACCTAGCTGCACATCATGTAGAAAAGCCAAGGCTTGGTTAGAAGAGCATGACATTCCATATACGGAAAGAAATATTTTTTCTGAACCACTCAGTATTGAAGAAATTAAAGAGGTTCTTCGAATGACGGAAGATGGTACAGATGAAATTATTTCAACCAGATCTAAGATTTTTCAAAAACTTGATGTGGATCTAGATTCATTACCTCTTCAAGATTTATTTGAGTTAATTCAAGAAAACCCTGGTCTATTAAGACGTCCGATTATTATGGATGAAAAAAGACTCCAGGTTGGGTATAATGAAGACGAAATTCGTCGTTTCTTACCACGTAAAGTACGTACGTATCAGCTTCTTGAAGCTCAAAAAATGGTAAATTAATGTTAACTGATAAAAAAGACTTGTCCTGGGATGTACAGGGATAAGTCTTTTTTCACGACTTCTTTCTGTTTAACTAATATTTTGTAATAAAAACGGGTGCCGCTGGATTTGAAGGAGTTACATTAAAGAGGGATCGAGTCCTTATTTTTAAATGTATTTATTGCTAGCCGCATTGCTTGAATTTAGCGGCTGAATAGTCTACACTCTAGGAACAATAGGTTCTTACATCATGTTTTAATAAATGGACTGAATATGATTTCCCTTTAAGGTCTATTTATCATACAATAATATAGAAAGATCACCCTATCGTTTAAAAGTTGCGAATCAGACCTAGATTAAGGGGGGATTCCCTTCATCCAACATACAGGAAGGGAGAGTTAAATGATGGAAATAGAACGCATTAATGATCACACAGTTAAGTTTTACATTTCTTATGGCGATATTGAAGATAGAGGATTTGATCGCGAAGAAATCTGGTACAATCGAGATAAAAGTGAAGAACTCTTCTGGGAAATGATGGATGAAGTGCATCAAGAGGAAGATTTTGCAATTGAAGGTCCTCTATGGATACAAGTTCAGGCACTTGAAAAAGGGCTCGAGATCCTGGTAACGAAAGCGCAGGTAACAAAAGACGGGCAGCGCTTTGAATTGCCTATTCCGGAAGACAAACAAAAAGATGGTTCTGTAAGCGATCAAATTGAAGAATATTTAGAAGAGCATTTCGACATGGATGATAATGAAGATGATGATATCCTTGATTTTACAATGAAATTTAAAGATTTTGAAGATCTGATTTCATTATCTAAGCGCTTTGACCACGAACAGTTAATTACAAAATTATATACATTCGAAAATGTATATTATTTATTCGTTGAGTTTGAAGAAGATTTCTTTGAAGAAAATGATATTGAAAATATTCTCAGCCTCTTGTTGGAGTATGGGGTAGAAACCCAACTTACTGTTCACCGTCTTGAAGAGTATGGGAAAGTTGTAATGAACGAAAAAGTCTTTACAAATGTTCGAAAATACTTTTTATAACTAGTGGCCCTTTAGGACAATGTCTTAGAGGGTTTTTTTGTTGGCTATACCGTATAATATGAGTATAAAGCAGGAGGTGGTGTTTTGTTAATTGCAAGAAATCAATCGGGTCAATTATTATTTTTAGATGGGAGCAGCAGTAAAGATGAGTTAAGAAAGCTGAGAAATCGTCCGTACTTTTGCCTTCAATGCTCAGAAAAAGTAATAATGAAAGTAGGAGATGTAAAAATTCCTCATTTTTCACATCAGTCGACTAAAGTGTGTAGGGGATTTAGCGAGCCTGAATCACCTGAACATATAGAAGCAAAATTACAACTTTACAATTGGCTGCGGAAGTCATCAATAGAAGCAGAAATCGAAAAAATTTACCCCAAATTTAAGCAGCGGGCGGATATCGGTGTTCGATTTCTTAACAAGGAATACGCAATTGAATTTCAGCGTTCGAGAATTTCACTTGCACAGTTCGCTAAAAGAACAACAGAGTACACAGTAAATGATATTGTTCCAGTATGGCTACTATCTTATGATGTGCTAAGCAAACCAGTAAGAAATAAAATCTCCTTTTCTGCATTCCACCAGCAATTTATTCGTTACTCTCCCTTCCTCAAACAGTTTTATCTCCTGTCCTATGATCATGTACAACAGTCTTTTCGCACGTTTAATAATCTGCTTCCCCTGACTAAATCCACATTTTTATTCTCTGGTTTCTCTCACTCCTTAGAAAAAATTCAGTTCCCGAATTTTCCTCTTCAGCCATACATTTATTCTTCAAAAGATTTAAAAGCACATCAAGACCATAGGAGCAGTTGGCTGGAAACAAGATTAGCTCATGGCAGGGGCTGCATGGATGAACTATTGAACACGTTTTATCAACAGAGAGTAAACCTCCAGTTAATTCCCCCTTGGGTAGGCATTCCTGTCAGACATTCTGTTTTTATTAAAGAGCCTGATCCTGAGTGGCAGGCATATTTATATCTTTTATTCTTAAATGATACAATTAATTCGGATCCCTTGTCAGTGGATTTCATTTTTAAAAAAATGAAAGAATATGTCGATCGTACACATCTGAATATGCGTTTTATTCATCCGTATCAATTGGATGGGTTAGAAACAGTTGTCACGGATTATTTGTATATGCTTGAAAAAATCGGTGTAATTGTAAAAAATCAAAATGGGTTCATACTATCTTTAGGGCACCCATTTGCTGTGATAAAACATGTTTCTGATATGAATGAAATGAAAGCTCAATTTTGGAGGAAGTATCAGGGCATTATTTTAGAGTCACTAAATAAATAGTCAGGAATAGTTGCAAGAATAGGATAAAAAAGAGAAAATAGGAAAGTATAGAATGATTAGAGGAGGAACTAGATAATGGCAAACAGTGCTTCAGTTAAGAAGTTACAGGATCGAAGTCAGGTTAAGGAAGAAATGACCTGGAAATTGGAAGATATCTTTGCCTCGGATCAGGATTGGGATAAAGAATATAAAGCGTTGCAGGAAGAAGGTAAAAAAGCTAAAGAAGTACAGGGCACCCTCGGCGAAAGTGCAGATCATCTGTACAATGCCCTCCAATTACAAGATAAAATAATGGAGAGGTTAGGCAGACTCTATACATATTCGCATATGCGCTATGACCAGGATACGACTAACTCCTTTTATCAGGGGCTTGATGACAGAGCAGGAAACCTTGCATCACAGATCAGCAGTTTATTTTCATTTATGCTTCCTGAAATTCTTTCAATTCCAGAAGAAAAAATCACATTTTTCTTAGAAGAAAAAAAAGAACTGCAAGTATATAAACATGCACTTGAAGAAATTAATACTCAGCGGCCGCATGTTTTATCTGAAGGTCAAGAAGAGATTTTAGCTCAAGCCTCAGAGGTCTTGGGAACAGCAAGTAATACATTTAGTATGTTAAACAATGCCGATCTCGAGTTTCCGACAATTAAGGATGAAAACGGGGAAGAAGTACAAGTTACTCACGGAAGGTATATTAACTTTCTTGAAAGTGAGGATCCTCGTGTCAGGAGAGATGCATTTAAAGCGGTATACAGTACGTACGAAAAGTTCCGCAATACTTTTTCCACTACATTAAGCGGGCAAGTCAAAAAAGATAATTTTTCCGCCAGGGTGCGTCATTATGACTCTGCAAGACACGCCGCCCTTTCGGCCAACAGTATTCCCGAAGAGGTTTATGAGAACCTGGTCACTACCGTTAATAAAAATCTTCCTCTTCTGCATCGTTACGTTCAACTGCGGAAAAAGGTACTAGGTCTTGATGAGCTTCATATGTATGATTTGTTTACTCCTCTGGTTAAAGATGTGAAAATGAAAGTGCCATATGAGGAAGCGAAAGAGTTAATGATTAAAGGACTTGCTCCATTAGGGGAAGAGTACAGAAAAGTCGTTGAAGAAGGCTTTGAAAATCGCTGGGTGGATGTGGAAGAAAACAAAGGAAAGCGCAGCGGGGCTTATTCTTCAGGCGCTTATGGTACGAATCCGTATATACTGATGAACTGGCAGGATAATGTAAATAATTTGTTTACATTGGCTCACGAATTTGGCCACAGTGCTCACAGTTATTACTCTCGTGAAAATCAGCCCTACCCATACAGCGGCTATTCTATTTTTGTAGCTGAAGTTGCATCTACCTGCAATGAAGCCTTATTAAATGATTATTTAATGAATACGATTGAAGATAATAAGAAGCGTCTATATATTCTTAATCACTTTCTTGAAGGCTTTAGAGGAACCGTTTTCCGTCAAACCATGTTTGCTGAGTTTGAACATTTGATACACCAAAAGGAGCAAAACGGAGAAGCACTTACAGCGGATAGTCTGACAGAAGAGTATTATGCATTGAATAAAAAATATTTCGGTGAAGAGATTATAGTCGATGAGGAAATCGGCTTGGAGTGGGCTAGAATTCCTCACTTCTACTACAATTATTATGTTTATCAATATGCAACCGGCTACAGTGCAGCAACAGCTTTAAGCAAGCTTATATTGGAAAAGGGACAGCCGGCTGTTGATGAGTACATCAATAAGTTTTTAAAAGCGGGAAGCTCTGATTATCCAATCGATGTACTGAAAAAAGCAGGTGTGGATATGACGACCTCAGCCCCAATTGAAGAAGCATGCAAAGTGTTTGAAGAAAAGCTGAATGAAATGGAAGAGCTTTTAGCTCAACTATAGACAAGGTCACTGAGAATATTAGCTTTATGCGGGCTGGAGGGCGAGCTCAGTTAGTCGAGCAGGCGCTTAACTTTCAATGAACCCATCTCTTTCCCGGCGAAATAAATAAAGGAAAATGACTATATCCAAGGATATAGTCATTTTCCTTTTATTTTTATCTAAAAATGGGGAGTAAGTGGAGGGCGTTCAATGAAGTGAGTTCAAAAATCAGATGGAAAAACTTCAAAAAAATCCGCCTATAAACGTATTTCATTCTTTCTATATGTTAGTCATGACTTAAAATTCCTGCCGTCTTTTATCTCCCGCGTTTTGGAAAAGTTCTAGAGAAGCCGCGAAACCGATTTTTTGATGTGGCCCATATGATTGTCAAAAAAAGAACAATGAATAATATGATGGAGGAAAGGAAGAGGGGGAAGATCTCGAGCATCGCAAATAAGTGAAGTATAAAAGCTGCTACAACCAGGATAAACAATAGTAAGCCGATCCATTTTCTCATAATTTCCCCCCTTTATAATGCTATATTCGGGTGGTGTTTAAATTAGACCATCATTTTGCTTGTCTTACTTGTAAATACATGATAAGATAATCGTGTGAAGTTGATCACAAGCAAACATATACCCCTTTGTTTGACCGTGAAAAATTTCTCCCATCCCCTTTGTTCGAAAGAAAAGCCCTCATCATTGATGAGGGCTTTTCTTATGGAATAGTTTACGAAAGGAACCGCCAAAACGTTCCATTCTTAGTTGTGATTTGCTCAATCTTTTGTTGAAACATTCTCTTTTTAAGCTCTTTTTCTGCCTGTTGGACACTAATATTATATATTATGGCTAATTCAGGGGAAGCAACGATCTTGAATTGTTCAATAAATTCATCAATGGTAGGCAGCTGATTCTTTTCTGGATTTCCAACCATTTCCTCGATAATCTGAACATAGACTTCGTATGGATAGACGCCTTCTACTTTAATGCCTTCATCTTCAATATTTTCGTTAAAGAACACCAGTGTAGGTGTACTTTGCACTTCCATCTCAGTAGCAATTTTCATATCGCACTGAAAAGCTTTTGAGGCGGAAGGCGAATGAATATCCTGACAAAACTCATCCAGATCAAGCTTAGCTTCGTCTGCACATATTTGAAGAACTTCAAGCTCTGAGATATCCTGCTCTTTAAGAAATAATCTTTCCTGCAGTGTGCGCAAGAAACGGCTGCCTGCCCTTTTCCCCTGCAGTTCAGCAGCTTTAATGGCCACGGAAGCGATAAATGGAGACGTCATAGGAGTACTGTGCCATTCATGCCCATTGAGTCCAGCATTTCCATTCAGTGATCTGGCATTGTCTTGTGATGAAAGGATGGACGCGTTGGCACGGTCTCTTTTATTTAAGCCGGATAAGCTGCCCTTTAAAACGTATTTAATTCGAATGTACGACCCATACTCCATAATTAATTTCTTTATAATAGGTTCCAATGACCAGCAGTCAGGACATATGGGGTCTACAAACATATAAATTTCTAGCGGTTTTTTTTCAAGCTCTTGCCAGTTGGCATCAGACCAATGTTTTGCAGTCAATCTGTATCACCCTCTGCTTTTTCGGGAGTATTAATCATATGGTGGGCGGTAAGTGTCAGCCGGTGGAAAAGACCATCTCTGATCCCCTCATTTAACTCAACCTCATCCATCGCTTTTTCCATACATGAAAGCCAAGCATCTGCCCTGCTCTTTGTAATGGCATGTGGAAGATGACGGGCTCTTAGCATGGGGTGGCCGTGTTCTTCTGTATAAACTGAAGGACCTCCCAAGTACTGAGTTAAAAACTGCTGCTGCTTACGGATGGTTTCAGTAAAGTCTTCAGGAAATATACTTTTTAAGTCAGGATGATTGGCAACCTGGTGATAGAACGCAAGAACAAGTTCAGAAAGTTTTTCCTCACCGATTACGTCATAAGGTGTAAGAGTTCGATCCACCATAAAAAATAACTCCTTTATCCTTTATTTTTCTATCTGAAATATTGAATGTATCATCATTGTAGCAACGCGTTCCTTTTTTCTCAAATATATCGCCTTGAACGTTCCTCAAGATAAAAACACCAGCACGGTTAAACGGACTGGTGTTTAGGGAAGAGGCAATATCAAATTTAAGTTCAGCAAACCTTATTTAAAATCAATTTCCTAATTAATAAAGTCGCAAATGGAATTTTAGCTTTTAAGCGTTAAATGTATTCATCACTTTTTGAACATATTGAGTAGTTTCTTTAAAGGGTGGTATGCCATCATATTTATCTACATTACCCGGTCCGGCATTATATGCAGCTAATGCAAGCTTCGGGTTTTGGTTATAGCGGTCAAGCATATCTCTTAAATAGCGTGAACCAGCTTCTACATTTTCCTTAGGATCAAAAATGTTTTTAACTCCCAGCCATTTGGCTGTACCAGGCATAAGCTGCATCAGTCCGGAAGCTCCAGCGTGGCTGACTGCTTCAGGGTTAAAATTTGACTCATGCTGGATCACGGAACGGATCAGCTTTTCAGGCACATTGTATTTAGCCGCTGCCTCTGAAATAATTCCGTTAAGCGAAGGGGCAGATGAAGAAATATCGTTTTCAGGCAGGGGAGTCACTTGTGCAGTTAAAAGCTGACTTTCATTTAAAGATGGTTTTACTATTGAAGGAAATTGGTTTTCCTTCAGGAAGTGAGACACTGACCCCAGTTGATTGACAGAAATGGATGCAATAGATTCCTGAATCATTTGGTTGAAGAGTGTAGGGGGTGTTTCCTGAGTATTTTGCTGCTCAGGATTATATGCACCTAACGTCTTTAATGCCTGTGCATCAATCATCATTTTTACTGCGTTTATGTTCAAAGGTAAGCCTCCTAATTATGAAAAAGATTGTAACTCACACCACGCTCAGTTGGTAAAGTTATTGAGTTTCGCAAAACAGCCGGCAGGGTAATAGTCAATCAGGTCTGTATTTGTCGGTTTTTTTCTTTATAAAAACGTTCAATTTTATTATCGGTTTTTTTGACTGAAATGTTATAGGCTGAAAGTAACTCTTTGAAAATGGCTGCGCCTTCTTCATAACTTGCTGCTTCATACTCAAGTTCGTAATCTTCTTTTTTCAAGTAAGTACTGTGATCTAACACCAGCAAACCATTTTTATAAGGAAATTCAATTCGGTCGGTGGCAAGAGTGCCAAAATAAACAAGTTGTTCCACGGGAATTTCCTGCCCTTGCAGCAGCTGCGAAATCTCGCCATCAACCAATCCTCCATCTTTAAGCATGCGATTAGTTTCATCAGAATCAATCCACTGGTGATGTTCGAGAATTCCTTTTTCAACAGGCTGTTTAAGTGTAAGCTGGAAGCCTTTAGATTTTTCCCGGATACGCAAAGCTGAACGGATCGCTCTTAAGTGGAAAGCATGTGTATCGAAATAGTGATTTTTTTGAGTTTTGCTGTCATTAATTGAAACATGGAATGTATCGCACAGAAGCAGATACTCTTCTCTTGAAAGTAAATTTTTAAATTCTATTTCTAATTCCTGAGACAAGTTAATTCGCTCCTTTACTTCTTGTCCCTTTATTATCCTTTCTTTTACCGATATCTGCAATGGCATTATGCAAGATTTAAGGTGAATATGATAAGATGGAGATAGATAATCGGCAGGAAGGGGTAATAAAGTTGATTAGAAAGAAAGTTTGGCTGAATCAAGCGATTGAAATGAATAGTGAATTGATCCTAAAAGGAGAACAAACAGATGAAATTGGCAAACTTGAACCAACAGGACAGGTAATTGTTGATTCTGAAGAGCTTTCCTTTGTTTATCTAGCAGAAGAGAAAAGTGAATATACATATTTGTATCTGCCCGACTTTATATGGCCTGAACTAATAGAAGCGATGAAAAAAAATCAAAAGATTAACGTTCATATTGGCGAAAATAAAATGGAGTTAAAACAGCTTGAAGAAGAGTTAAATGATCTTGTTCTTAATATCGAAGGAAACAGCAATTACGGAGATGCTATGGTTGAAAAGGTGGAATCTATTTTTATAAAGGGATAAGGGACTCGATCGAACTAGTGCCGGATGTCATTAAAGCATGGGGTGATGTGAATGAATCATTGGGAATCTTTTCTAGAACCATATAAACAAGCCGTAGATGAGTTGAAAATCAAATTAAAAGGCATGAGAACTCAGTTTCAGTTGCAGTACACTCACTCGCCCATCGAATTTGTTACTGGCAGGGTCAAACCAATTGCAAGTATTTTAGATAAAGCAAATGAAAAATCAGTCCCGTTGGAAAAACTGGCCTCAGACATGCAGGATATCGCAGGACTGCGAATGATGTGCCAGTTCGTGGATGACATTGAAAAAGTAGTAGAATTACTGAGACAGCGAAAAGATTTTATTATAATAGAAGAAAAAGATTATATTTCAAATAAGAAGCAGAGCGGGTACCGTTCATATCACGTTATTATTGAATATCCGGTTGAAACAATAAAGGGTGAAAAGCGGATACTGGCCGAAATACAAATCAGGACGCTTGCAATGAATTTCTGGGCAACGGTGGAACACTCCTTAAACTATAAATACCAGGGACAGTTTCCAAAAGAAATACAAAATCGTCTGCAGCGTGCGGCTGAAGCAGCGTTCAGGCTTGATGAGGAAATGTCAGAAATCCGGGAAGAAATCCAGGAAGCCCAGGCATTCTTTCAGGAAAAAAAAGAAGACCAAATGAAAGACAAAAGTAAAGAACGATCAAGCCGGAGAAAAAATTATGGAGATAGTCATTGATGGGAGGCGATCTGTAGTGAAATTTGCAATAACCTCAAAAGGCGATGCGAAATCGAATGCACTTATGCACAAGATGAAGTCATATTTAAAAGATTTTAATATGGAATGGGATGAAGAAGAGCCGGAGATTGTCATATCGGTAGGTGGTGACGGAACGCTTCTTTATGCTTTTCACCGCTATAGTTCACGTTTATCGAAAACAGCTTTTGTAGGTGTACATACAGGTCATTTAGGTTTTTACGCCGACTGGGTGCCGGATGAAATTGAGAAACTGGTCATTGCGATCGCTAAAACGCCATATCAAATTATTGAATATCCATTAATTGAAGCCATAATCCGTTATAAAAGCGGAGGCAGGGAAACAAGATATCTGGCATTGAATGAATCTACAGTAAAGAGTGTTGATGGGACCCTTGTCATGGATGTTGAAATCCGGGGACAGCATTTTGAAATCTTCAGGGGAGATGGTCTTTGTTTATCCACTCCATCAGGCAGCACTGCTTACAACAAAGCGTTAGGAGGAGCGATTATTCACCCTTCTTTGCCCTCCATTCAACTGGCAGAAATGGCATCCATTAATAATCGGGTGTTTCGAACAGTAGGTTCTCCTTTAATCATGCCGGCTCATCACACATGTATGCTAAAGCCGGTGAATCGCTCCGATTTTCTTATTACAATTGACCATCTTACACTTGTACATAAAGATGTTAAATCGATTCAATACCGGGTGGCAGATGAGAAGATCCGATTTGCACGCTTTCGGCCTTTTCCTTTTTGGAAAAGAGTTCATGATTCATTTATTGATGGGTAAGGATTGGAGTAAAAATGGATAAGCGAGTCAGATTACAGTGGGTTGTGGATGAAAATGAATCAATCCTTCTTAGAGAATTCCTTAAAATAAAAGAAATATCCAAAAGATCGTTAACCGACATTAAATATAATGGAGGTACGATAAAAATAAATGGAGTAG
Source organism: Jeotgalibacillus campisalis (assembly GCF_000829515.1). GTDB lineage: Bacteria > Bacillota > Bacilli > Bacillales > Jeotgalibacillaceae > Jeotgalibacillus > Jeotgalibacillus campisalis. The sequence continues at coordinate 96,140 of NZ_JXRR01000014.1, forward strand.
AATCTACAGTTCGTACGCTCATAAAAAGCGGGGATAGAGTAGAAGTGCAATTTCCTGTTGAAAACAGGAGCCAAACTTTATTGCCTGAATTGATTAAACTAGACGTGGTATATGAAGATGATGATGTTTTGATTATAAACAAGCCGCCCTATATGAACAGCATCCCATCAAGAGAGCAGATGTCAGGAAGCATCGCCAATGCCGTTGCAGGAATGTATGATAGCAGGCAGTATCCCGGAGCAGTTCATATCGCTACCAGACTTGACCGTGATACATCGGGCCTCATGCTAATTGCCAAACATGCGCACGCTCACCATTTGATCGGAAAGCTTCAGAAGCAAAACAAGGTCAGCAGATCTTATTTGGCCATCATACATGGGGAAATTAACCCGCCAGTTGGAAGGGTATGTGCGCCGATCGGCAGAAAAAGCACAAGTATCATTGAAAGAGAAGTAAGACAGGATGGACAGCAGGCTGTGACAGATTATCGCTTAATTGATCAAAATAATTTTTACAGTGCAGTGGAATTAAAATTACAGACAGGAAGAACACATCAGATAAGGGTACATTTAAATCATTTGGGTCACCCAATTGTTGGAGACGATCTATATGGAGGAAAAAGAGATGTCATTCAAAGGCAGGCACTGCATTCGAGAGAACTGACTTTTATTCATCCTCTTACAAAAAAAGAAATGAGTTTTAAAGCAGAGCCGCCTGCAGATATCCGTTCTCTATTGGACCGCATTCGCTTTAGTACTTAACGGTAAAGACTCTCATTAAAACTCAATTAAAAGGCAAAGAGGAATGTCTGCAGAAAAACATTTAGCTGTAGACATTCTTTATTTTGCACTTTGTTCTTTTTGCAAGGAGCCGCATTAAACGGTTTAAAGGAAATCCATATCTCTAAATTTTTCCTTATTGTATGGCATAGACGATGGGAGAGACACAATTTCCATTTCGGGATAGCGTATGGCTGTCAGTTGATTGCCAAAAACCGCCCCCGTATCAATATTAACAGAGTTATTTTTGAACCTTGCTTCATGAACCGGAGTGTGGCCATATACGATAAATGAATCTCCTTTGTATTCCTTCGCCCAGTCCTTTCGAACAGGCAGCCCTTTTTCAGTTGTCTCGCCCGTTACGTCTCCGTAAAATACGAAAGATTCTATCCGTTTACTCATCTTCCCTATGTCATCATGTCTGATTCCTGCGTGTGCAATGACGAGTCCGGCATCATCAAGTACATGATAAAGTGGAGATTTTTCATACAGTTCTTTAAATTGGGCAGTAATTAAGCGCTGTTTTTGAGGTGGCAGTGCTTTTATTTCAGCGACTGTAGTTTCAAGTCCGTGAATAATCTTTACATTGTTTCCTTTAAGGTAACGGTAAAGCTTATTGCAGTGATTGCCAGGGACGTAGTATGCTTGGTCTTCTTTAATTAGAGTATAGACGTCTTGGATTACACCTAAAGAATCCGGACCTCGATCGGTTAAATCTCCAACAAACCCAAGCTTCCTGCCGCCAGGATGTATGGGTATGCCGGATGCCCAGCTGTAACCAAGCTTTTTTGTCAGGTCAATCCATTCTGCACGACAACCATGAATATCCCCTATAACATCAATCTTCATATAGATCCTCCTGTTTTTAATATGTATTTGGTGGTTACTGTAATTAAGTAGAGACAGGCATCTTAGAATCTGCTAGTATAATGTTGATTTAAATCTCCGGGAAGGGAGTGTGAACGCAATGGCTGAAACCATCAATGAAAAAGATCAAGCAAAAACTATCGAAGAGCTGCTCGTTCGAACTCTCATCAATCACGAGCTTGAATTATTCAGGGAAGAATATTTTAACTTACACCCCTATGACCAAGCAAGATTTTATCTTCGTTTGAGTGTGGAGCTTCGCGAGAGAATTTATGAATGCTTATCACCGCAGGAAATGGCGGATATATTTGAAAACCTGGATGCTGATGATGAAGACTATGAGCCCATTTTATCAGAAATGGTCCCTCAATATGCTGCAGACATGCTGGCTAATATGTACACAGATGATGCAGTAGATGTATTAAATGAATTAAACAAAGAACAAGTGGCAAGTTATTTAACAATAATGGACGATGCCTCAGCACAGGAAATAAAAGATTTATTGCATTATGAAGAATATACGGCAGGATCTATTATGACCACCGAATTTGTTTCTATACCTGAACATTCGACCGTTCGTTCAGCTATGGCAATTCTTAGATCCAAAGCGCCAAGTGCCGAAACGATTTACTATACCTTCGTTATTAATAACGAAAAACAACTATCTGGAGTCGTTTCCCTAAGAGATCTTATTACAGCAGAAGAAGATATGCTGATTAAGGACATCATGTCTGACAGAGTCGTTTCTGTTTCAGTTGGAGAGGATCAGGAAGAAGTAGCAAGAACGATGAAAGACTACGATTTTTTGGCTCTTCCAGTTGTGGATTTTCAAAACCATTTACTCGGAATTATAACAGTCGATGATATTATGGATGTTCTTGATGAAGAAGCCTCTGACGATTATTCTAAGTTAGCAGGGGTATCAGATATGGATTCTAGAGACCGTACTCCTTTTCGAGCAGCAAAAAAAAGACTGCCCTGGCTCATTGCTTTATTATTTTTAGGAATGCTCACGGCCAATTTAATTGGCAGGTTTGAAGCTACACTTGATCAAGTAGCAATATTAGCTGTTTTTATACCGCTTATTGCGGGAATGGCGGGCAACACAGGAACTCAGGCACTGGCAGTTGCCATAAGAAGTATTGCTACAGGAGATATTCAAGATGAAAGCAAATGGAAATTAATTTTCCGGGAAGCAGGAACCGGATTGATCACAGGAACAACCTGCGGGATTCTAGTTATAGGAATTGTTTATGTCTGGCAGGGTTCCATATTCTTAGGACTTCTTGTGGGTATTTCCATCTTTGCTTCACTTATTGTTGCGACCCTCGCAGGCTCATTGGTTCCGCTTATTATGCACAAATTTAATATTGACCCTGCTGTCGCATCAGGTCCATTTATTACCACAATCAATGACATATTTTCTATTTTAATTTATTTTGGGATTGCAACAGCCTTTATGGGATACCTTGTCTAAATCAAAGGAAGTGTGAAAGACGTTTAAATTAGTTCTTTTTAATAGTAAATTTGAGGTAAACGAAGCGGAAGGTGGCGACTCCTGCAGGATATGACGGTTGCTTGAGACCCCATAAGGCAAAGCCTGAGGAGGGCTTAAGCGTCTGTCCCTGCGGAAAGCGTGCGCATGAAGCGAAGAGAACCGGGTTAAAGAGGTTGAGACATTTGTCCCAACCTCTTATTTTGCATTGCTTGTTGTGGATAAACATGATAAATTAGTATCAGGTACTAATACTTGTTCTAAAAATGGAGGAATTAAAAATGTCACTTTCATTAAAAGGAAAGACTTTTGTTGTGATGGGTGTAGCAAACAAGCGCAGTATTGCATGGGGCATCGCTCGATCATTGGATTTAGCAGGTGCGCAAATTATTTTTACATATGCAGGTGAACGCTTCGAAAAAACAGTAAGAGAGCTGGCTGAATCTTTAGAAGGTGACCACCCGCATATTCTTCCTTGTGACGTGACGAACGACGATGAGATCAAAAACTGTTTTGAAACCATCCAGCAAAAAGCAGGAACGATTCATGGCGTAGCTCATTGCATCGCATTTGCTGAAAAAGAAGATCTGCAAGGAGAGTATTTGTCAACAACTAGAGATAATTTTCTGCTCGCACATAACATCAGCTCTTATTCACTTACAGCAGTAGCAAAAGAAGCCCGTAAAATTATGACAGAGGGCGGTAGCATTATTACCCTCACTTACCTGGGCGGAGAACGCATTCTTCAAAATTATAATGTAATGGGTGTAGCCAAAGCTTCATTAGAAGCCAGTGTGAGATACCTAGCAGGTGACCTTGGAAAAGACGGCATTCGTGTCAACTCAATTTCTGCCGGTCCAATCCGTACTCTGTCGGCAAAAGGAATCGGCGATTTTAATTCTATTTTAAAAGAAATTGAAGAAAAAGCACCTCTTCGCAGAAACACAACACCAGAAGAAGTAGGAGATACAGCTGCATTTTTGTTTAGTGACTACTCAAGAGGAATCACTGGTGAAAATCTTCATGTCGACTCAGGCTACCATATTGTAGGATAATTATATTTCAGGAGGAAAGAGAATCGAAATAGGGATTCTCTTTTTTTTATTTTAAATCATGAATCCTTCATTTTCTCATACAATGAAAAGAGACTAAGTTTGAGAAAGGGGATTATTATGAGTAATAAAGAAGAAAGAAAAGCACACAACCCCTTACTATACATTGATCAACCATCGTTCAAAAGCTCCAAACCGGTGATGCAGCAGGTGTATCAAACCACCAGAACCAGGGATAAAGATGACAAAAAAGAGGACAATAAAGAATTGACAGCAAAAAAGAAAATAAAAGCAAAACCGCTGGGATATGTATATGATGATGAAAAAAGTGAAAAAGCGCCAGTTAGCAAGCATACAGAATTAGAAAAAGCAGACGAAGTGCTATCCAGACCCACAGTAGCTGAACGTTTTAAACCATTAAAACCGTTTAAGGAAATGAACGTATCGGAAAGATTAGATTACCTGAAGCCGTTTATTGGGAAAAGAGCACCGTTCATTTGTTTATTTGAATTCGAAGACAAGACACGTGTCAAAGGCGTTTTAAATGAATGCGCAGAAGAAAAAGTCACGATTGCAGCGAAGGATGGCGAACTCATTACACGAAAAAAAGATGAACTGAAAAATATCTACATTAACTAGGCTATAGAAAATTTTCCTTTTTAAGTAAATTCATCCTTTCGAGTTAGGAAAAGTCTGCCGGTTTTTTTCTTTTCTACCGTTAAATACTATAAAAAAAGCCGCTCTGCTTTTTACGCAGAGCGGCTGTGTTATTTCTTTGGGAGAAAGATCTAAGGACGCAAAAGATTTGAGCAGAATTACCATGACTCTTCATGTAGAAGAATGGTTGTAAAACTGCGTGGAAGCTTTGTTCATTCCCTATAGTCATAAGCTAGTTGATCAGGGGGGTCACTTCATCCTTAGTCGCAAAGTCCAAGAAATACATCTTTAATACATTGAACAGCACAGAAGCAGTTAAGATCTACTGTAATACAGCTATCCGTTGATTCAAAGTTGTAAACTTTGCAAAGCTTCTTAAGATTAATTTTAGATCCGCAATCTGAAAGCAAATCAACTTCATGACCGTCTTTGTCTTTCGGCTCAAGGACACGAAGTGTTGCACAGCAATTGTCAAAAATGCTTTCAATACGGAAGTAAATTGAGATACAATCATGATCGTATCTGTCTTCATCACGGTAAAAAGCGTGGAACGGAGTACCATCTTTCGTTTTAAGAACGAAAACCCGTGTATCTGCAGGTCTTCTGCGTGATGGACTTGTTAAATCGCCAAGCGGCTCAAGGAAGCAGCTTGTTAGACAAGGTTGACATTCTTCTACAACATTGTCCTGGATATCTTTTATTGCGCGTACCACCTCGCATACGCAGCCTTCAAACCCACTCACATTATCTTTCTTTCCACAACAGCTCATTATTTCTCCTCCTTTACATTGGATTCTATATAAGGTATTCAAACCTGAACTGTATGGTTTAGTCATTCGCCTGTTTTAGAAAAAAAGGCATGAAAAATAAAAACTGATACAAACTAATAGCTGAAGATGTACATCTGAAACTAAATGAGGGATCGCATAATGAAAAAATGGATCTACACATTTCCGCTAATGATGCTTTTGGGCGGCTGTGCAATGTTCGAAAAAGTAGGACCAAGTGAATTAATAATTCATGACACCCACGAAGAAAAAGTGCACATTATCAATGAAAAGCTTCAAAAGTCAGAAGAACTGTACGACACCATTATCATTGCAGGAGAAGATAAAATTCTGGTCAGTTATAAAGTTCATCATATGAACCGGTTTCATATGAAAAAGATTGAGAAAAAAATTAAAAAGTGGACAGAAGAAGAATTTCCAGATCAGGAAGTAGACGTTTCAAGTGATTATAAAATATTTCTGGAATCGTATAATCTTTTTCAATCATGGGAAGATGGTTCTCTTTCTATAGAAGAAGCTCAAAAAAAATTAGATAAAATTATTACGTTGAAAAATGATTTGACGTAAAAGGCGGGGTATCTATGGCAAAACAAACAGCTAGTGAAAAATCCTATCAAAGTCTCGTTAACGCACATGATCGCAAGCGGCCTGTACTCATAAATTGCATAAAGGCGTTTCTAGTTGGAGGGTGCATTTGTATAATTGGACAAGCGGTCACAGTCTTCTATATTACATTCTTCTCCTTTACTGAACAAACAGCCGGCAATCCTTCTGTTGCGACGATGATCTTTTTCGCAATGTTTTTAACAGGTTTCGGGGTTTACGATCGTCTCGGCCAGTTTGCAGGTGCAGGAAGTGCAGTTCCGGTAACAGGATTTGGGAATGCGGTAATTAGTGCTGCAATTGAACATAAAACAGAGGGGTTTGTTTTAGGTGTCGGTGGCAATATGTTTAAGCTTGCCGGGTCTGTAATTATTTTCGGAGTATTTGCAGCCTTTGTACTTGCCACTATAAAAACGCTTCTGAGTTATTTTGGGGTGGTAAATTGATGGATACTAAAACCTGGTTTTTTAAAAACAAACCCGCCATTATGTTTTCCGGGGTAGTGGGGGGGCCGTTTGAGAAGAAGAGCCCCTACTCCTCTGAGTTTGATCAATGTATGGATAGTTTATGGATGGAACAGGAAAGTTTTGAAAAAGCAAACCGCCTTTTAATTGAAGAAGCAATTGAAATTCTTATGAAAAAAGCGGCAATTGAGCCCCATGAAATCGATGCTCTCTTGATGGGAGATTTAATTAATCAGCTTACACCAACCAGTCTTGCCGCAAGAACTTTATCCGTACCGTACCTCGGATTATTTAGTGCCTGTGCTACGTCAATGGAGGGGCTGGCCCTTTCGGCTGTACTTGTAGATGGAGGATACAGCGGCAAAATCATTACAGGTGCATCGAGCCATAATGCAGCTGTTGAAAAGCAATTTCGCTACCCGACAGAATATGGGGGTCAAAAACCGCCAACAGCTCAATGGACAGTTACAGGTGCAGGTGTTGCTCTGATAGAAAAATATACAGCCCAATCTTCACCCTATGCCTTCATTGAAAAAGCGACAATCGGAAAAGTGGCAGATGAAGGAATGAAAGACCCTTATAATATGGGTGCAGCGATGGCCCCGGCTGCAGCTGATGTGATTCACCGCCACCTGACCCAGACCAATCAAACGCCTGATGACTTTGATCTCATCGTGACTGGAGACTTGGCATGGATTGGCCATTCCATCACTGAGGACTTATTAAAAGAAAAAGGGTGGACGTTTAAGGAAGGACAATTTTTAGATTGCGGAAAACTTTTTTATGTGGAAAACCCTGGTATACAGGCGGGTGCAAGCGGACCAGCCTGCTCAGCCATGCTTTTTTACAGTCATTTTTTAAATGAACTTCAAAAAGGCTCTATAAAAAAGATGCTTGCAGTAGCAACAGGAGCTCTTCTGTCACCACTGACGTTTCAACAGGGAGAGTCCATTCCGTGTATCGCTCATGCAGTGGAGTTAAGCAGTCCCAGTAATTATCAAGTTAACTAAAGGAGAGAAAATTGTCATGTGGCCGTTCTTTTTTTGGGCTTTTGTTGTTGGCGGTTCGATCTGCGTCATCGGACAGCTGCTTATGGATGTCGGAAAGCTTACACCAGCTCATACATTAAGTACGCTGGTTGTAAGCGGTGCTGTAATGGATGCTTTTGGTTTATATGAGCCATTAATCGATTTTGCCGGGGCAGGCGCAACCATTCCGATCACATCGTTTGGAAATGCGCTGATGCATGGTGCGATGCAGGAAGCAGAGAAGCATGGAATTGTTGGGGTCTTGACGGGGATGTTTCAAGTTACCTCAGCAGGTATTTCCGCTGCAATTATATTTGGATTTATCGGAGCATTGTTATTTAAACCGAAAGGATGACCGTGTGCCCACTCCTCGAATGATTTTTTTTCATAGTATATGAAAGAAGGAAAGGGGGAGGTGAAGTTCATGTTTGGTTACGGCGGTTATGGCGGTGGCTACGGAGGTTGTGGTTACGGTCAAGGTGGCGGCTACTCTACATTCGTTTTAATTGTAGTCCTCTTTATCCTGTTAATTATTGTTGGTGCAAGTTTCTGCTAAATGATAAATTTAACTAATTATCATTAAAAATTAACTCATAAAAGAGCTTGTTAGAAAATCAGTCATAACTGATTTCTTTCGGCTCTTTTTTTGTGCTTGCGCCAACTTATAAAGCAAATACTCCAGTCAGCTGAGGATTCAAATCTTCTTAATGAAAGAACCATTTAGGATTCTTGTACATATAATGTTAAAGATGACAGAGGAGGGGAATACATTGAACGATGCATTTTTTAAACGTATCGAACAAAAAACAGGTGTCAGTATGGATAACGTCTTTTCATTGGCCCAATCATTTCAAAGCGCAGATTTTAAAGATGAAAAAACGGTGCGTAATCTAATCAAACAGGTATCAGCAGTAGCCAACAAACCCATTACAAAAGACCTTGAAGACAGGATTGTAGAGACCATTACGGCCAAAGGGAAATCAATTGATTTCAACACAATCTCAGATATGATGAATAAAAAAGACGGAAAATAAGGGTTTAAACTAGTTGACTTCCACCAATGTGTTTAACATTTTTTTAATTTGGGTAAGGATAAGGAACTGATTAAACACAGAGGGGAAGGATATTAATGGGATATATTGCACCTGTAAATAACTACCAGTACCAGCAATACGCTGAACGTGATGCAATAAAAGGGTACGATCCATTTTATTTAACCCCTGTACAAAAAATTAGTCCCTACCGGACATCGAGCGAAGAACTAGAAGGACAGCCGACAAAAGAAAAAGATCAATATAGCTTCCGGGCTGTAAACGAAGATAATGTAAACAAATCAAATACATCAGACAGTTCCTTTGTTACTTTGCACTTAATTCCAAAATATACAGGCAAGGGTAGACTTTTTAATGAGTCTGTTTAAAATAAAACAAACCTGACGCAATTTCGTCAGGTTTGTTTTATTTTTTTTACCATGGATTTATGAGGAATTCCTGCATCTAAAAATTCATCAGAAGTAATATGGTAACCAAGCTTTTCATAAAATGACAGTGCATGACTTTGAGCATTCAGCCTCAATGTTTGGATTCCTTTATTCTCAGCAAATGCTTCGATTCCCTGCATAATCGCTGCTCCTGCACCAGTTCCGCGATGAGAAGATAGAACGCATATTCTCTCAATTTTACCTGATTCTTCGACCAATCTAAATCTGCCAGCACCTACTGGACTATTTTGTTCATATAAGACAAAATGATCACTTTCAGGATCATAGTGATCAATTTCATCTTCAATTGGAACCTGTTGTTCATCTACGAAGACCTGTTTTCTAACAAATAACGCATCCTCTTTTTCTTTATCAGTAGAAACATGGACAATTTGAAGCATATTATTTTTCACTCCCGAGACGAAACGTCTCATATACTGTCCAAGAGCCATTTTCTAATTGATATAGAAGATGGAAGCGGTCGACGGTTTCTTCGAAATTAATTCCCGCCATGCGCAGCGAGCCATATACATCCGAGTGTTCATCATCAGACAGCTTTTGTGCAACTGTAATATGAGGCACAAAAGAAAGCTCCGGTGCACCCCCCAGATCCTCTGTATGAAGGGCTTCGTGTAGTGCAAGAAGCTCAGGTGTAGTGTCCACTTTCATATAAATTACATTATTTACGGGTTGAAAAGAACTAATCTTATACGCCCGCAAAGTAAAGGGTTTTGTTTTTTCTCCAACCTGTTTTAGTTTAGAGGATATAGCTGCGATTTCTTCATCGGTAGCCTCGAATGCATTTTTTACGGTTATATGGGGCGGAATTAATGAATAATGCGGGTCATACCTTTTGCGATAAGAATTCGCCAAATCTTGCAGTTTTTTTGATGGAAAAATCGCGATACCAAATTTTGTCATCACTCATGCCTCCTCTGATCTCTTCTGATGAATATTGTTTACACCTTGATTATATCAAAACTTTTAAAAGAAGCCTAAATATTAATAAGACGTCTTTTTAAACATCATCTTCATAACTCTGCTTAAGTCGGGCTGCCAGAATTTCCAAGTATGACCGCCATTAAATTCATCATAGAAAACCGAGAAGCCTTGTTGTACCATTACGTTATGAAGCTCTCTGTTCGGAGTTAAAAAATCTTCTTCTGACCCCCGAGTTGTTTTCACAGTTGTTTCCTCCGTGCCTATAATATGATATACATTAATTAAATGTACATCCTTAAATGAATGAGCTGCCTGAATCACCTGATCATTCACTAAAGGCGACTGCATAATGACGCGGCCAAAAGTATGGGGATATTGCAATGCAGCTTTAAATGACACAGTACCTGCAAGTGAATCGCCAATTAACGCTCTCCCCATTCCCATTTGATAGGTTGGAAATTCTCTGTCTATGTAAGGCACAAGCTCTCGGGCTAAGAAACGAATGTAAGCCTCATGCTGCTCACCGTTTGGATGGTATTTTCGTGAACGGTCTTCTACATCTTTATAAGGAACGCCTACAATAATTAGATTTTCTATTTCTTCCTGCTCCAGGAGCTGATCAGCGAGTCTGGGCAGTCTTCCAAGCTGAAAATAATCCTTGCCATCCTGGGCGATTAATACCGTATACTTATAGAGCGGAGAATAGTTTGATGGGAAATAAATAAGCAGTGTCATCTCTTCTTTTAGAGCTTCACTGTATAAAGTGTGTTCCTTTATGGATCCTGTACCTGCCATGTCTGTTCCTCCGTTTCACAATCAGTAAAGTTTAAAGCGTTTGCACATAAATTGTATCATATCATTCCCATTTATATATATGAAGCATTTTACTAGGAGGAAAACCAATGTCATTAGAAAGAGTTCATTCTTATGTAGTTACAAAAGCAGCTAAGGATTGCTTGACGGAGCGTGGTGTTAAGATTTCTGATATAGCCGAAATTGTGATGCAGATGCAAGGTCCATATAACAGTAAACTGACGATTGAGGAGTGCGAGGACAGCGTGGAAAAAGTATTGTTGAAAAGGGAAATACAGCATGCGCTGCTCGTTGGAGTGGAACTAGATAAGCTCGCTGAACAGAAAAAGTTGTCAGAGCCTCTTCAATCCATCGTTGAAGCGGATGAAGGACTTTTTGGCGTAGATGAAACGATTGCTCTTGGGGCATCTTTGGGGTATGGGAGTATTGCAGTTACTACATTTGGGCATTTAGATAAAAACAAAATCGGCATTATTGCAAAGCTTGATACGAAAGTCACAGGCGGCGTGCACACGTTTCTTGATGATATGATTGCTAGCATAGCAGCAAATGCATCTTCAAGACTTGCCCACCGCTTAAGAGACTTGGAAGAAAACCTTTCACCGGAAGTTCGAAGGGTAATTGAAGATGAATAGTAATACATCATACACTATCCATACAATAATGGGCTGAGACATGAACAGCATTCCAGGATTATTAAGATTGTTACATGACTTAATTATTTGCTCTAATGATTGATTTTATAGTGTTTTACTAAGTGTTTTTCAATCCCCCTTTTAATCAGTTTGACAAAAAAGTAACATTTCGTGATAAAATAGTATACGTATTAATGTAACTTTATAAGGGGGGCACTATATTGAAAAAGAGTAAGTATTATTTATTTATGGTAATGTTGCTTGCAGTATCGATGATTTTAGCTGCATGTGGAGGAGAAGACAGTGAAGAAGGCGGAGGAGAGGGTGAAAGCGAACCGGACATCCTCGGTCTGGCTACAGGCGGAACAGGCGGTACATATTACCCGCTTGGCGGCACTTTTGCAAACATGATTAAAGATGAAACTGGAATTGATACGGATGCAGTAACATCTAACGCGTCAGCTGAGAATATGGCAATGATCAACAATAACGAAGTAGAAATTGCTTTCGTACAAACTGATATTGCCTCTTATGCCGTAGAAGGTACACAGATGTTTGACGCTCCTATTGAGAAAATCAGAGGGTTAGCAACTCTATATCCAGAAACGATTCAAATCGTAACGACTGCAGATTCAGGAATTGAATCTGTTGAAGATCTGGCAGGCAAGACTGTGTCAGTTGGTGAGTCAGGTTCTGGAACACGATTGAATGCAGAACAAATTCTTGAAATCCATGAGATGAGCTTTGAAGATATGGATATTCAAAACCTTTCTTTTGATGACTCAACTACCGGGATTCAAGATGGCTCTATTGATGCAGCATTTATTACAGGAGGAACACCGACTGGTGCAGTAGAAGGACTGGCTGCACAAGTAGATGTGGTGATTGTTCCAATCGAGCAGGAAAAAGCCCAGGAATTGATGGAAGCTTATTCTTTTTATTCTGAAGATGAAGTGCCTGAAGGTACGTATAGTCTGACTTCAGCTGTACCTACAGTCGCTGTTCAGGCAATGCTTGCTATCTCAGCAGATCTATCTGATGATCTGGTGTACGATATCACGAAAGGTATTTTTGAAAACACGGACCAAATCACTCATCCAAAAGGTGAATTTATTACTGTGGATACCGCTCTTGACGGTATTGGCATAGAAGTTCATCCCGGCGCACAGCGCTACTTTGATGAACAGGGTGTAGAAGCAGAATAACAGCAGGATACATTGGCAAACAGGTCCTTTTTGGACCTGTTTGTTAATTGTTATGGAGATGATTTTCTATGGCTGCGGAAAAAAAAACCGTAAAACAAAAAATATTATGGCTTATCTTCTGTTTAGCACTTATACTGTTTTTATTAATCGCCATCTTTATACCCGTTAAAAAAGCACTGACCTTTCAGGATCTTCGTTCCCGCGAGATTTTAGCCTACCTTCCTATAAAGGAGGACCAGACCTTTCAACTCGAATATACCCATTCGATCCATCAATCCACCGTTATTGATACATACACCGTATTACCTGATCATCAAATTCAGCAGACGGAACTTCAATATGAAGATATGGCAATTGGAATGCCTTCAAATGCGATGTTTGATGGTGAGATTTTTGTAGAAAAAGATGGTAAATATTTCATTAAAAATATGAACCGTGTATTTCCGTCCATTAATTTAAGGACAAGCCAGGTGGTAATCAGCCACAAAATAAAGACAGAGGGAAGCACATATAAGATGCACGACTTTATTGCACCAGGTTCTTTGATCAATTTAGAAGTCAAAGACCTAACAATGTTCCAGTTGCTGAGAGGAGTGAAAATGAATGGATAAAAATAAAGAACAAAAAACAGAGCAAAATAAGCAGTTAACAGAAGAAGAACAAAAAGAACTTTTAGCTAAATATGATCCTGAAGCAAGAACCAGGCAGTATAAAGGAATTATGAACTGGGTTGTGTTTATCGGTCTGGTAGCGTTTTCTGTATTTCAGATTTATGCAGCGATTACGCAATCAATTCCAAGACAGACATTATTGTCAATCCATCTTGGTTTTGCCCTTACCTTAGTTTTTCTTCTTTTTCCAGCAATAAAAAAGGCGGGTAAGAAAAAAAATAATCTGCCATGGTACGATGCAGTCCTAGCCCTGTTGTCAGTATGGGTGGGAAGCTACTATCCATTGAATGAAGACCGAATCGTAAATACGATCGGAAGTATCACGCCCATGGATTTCTGGACGGGATTAATCGCCATTCTTTTGGTATTAGAGGCAACAAGGAGAGCAGTGGGACTGCCGATTACAATAATTGCATCATTATTCCTGGCTTATGCCTATTTCGGAAGGTCCATGCCTGGATTTTTGCGTCACAGGGGACTGGACTTGGAAAACCTAGTCAATACAATGTTTATTTCTTCTGAAGGAATATTTGGTACGCCATTATACGTTTCAGCAACCTTCATCTTTTTATTCCTGCTGTTCGGAGCTTTCTTGGTAAAGACAGGAATAGGTCAGTATTTTAATGATCTGGCGGTGGCCTTTGCCGGCAAACGAATCGGAGGACCTGCCAAAGTAGCCATATTTTCTAGCGCCTTGCAGGGGACAATAAGCGGAAGCTCAGTAGCGAACGTTGTTACTTCAGGATCATTCACGATCCCTATGATGAAACGTCTTGGCTATCGCAAAGAATTTGCAGGTGGAGTAGAAGCAGCTGCCTCAACAGGTGGACAGCTCATGCCTCCGATTATGGGAGCAGCCGCTTTTCTTATGGTTGAATTCATTGGGGGCGTTACTTACTGGGAAATTGCGAAAGCGGCAACGATCCCTGCTTTGCTTTATTTTTCTGGAATCTGGATTATTACACATTTTGAAGCAAAAAGACTTGGGCTCACCGGACTTCCGGATAAAGACATCCCGAAGAAATCTGTCGTATTGAAAAAGATTTATTTGCTTACACCGATCTTCGCAGTTGTGTTTTTATTATTGGACGGAAACTCTATTATTAGAGCTGCATTATATTCAATCTTGATCACAATTCTGGTCAGTTTGATTAGAAAAGACACAAGAATTAATATCAGAAAGTTCATCGAAGGACTTGCAGATGGTGCAAGGACAGCCTTATCTGTTGCAGTGGCAACAGCTTGTGCGGGCCTCATTGTTGGAGTCGTAACAAGAACAGGCCTTGGTTTGAAATTGGCTAACGGACTTGTAGATTTATCGGGCGGAATTTTGCTGCTTACGCTTTTCTTTACGATGATTGCAGCGATTATTCTTGGGATGGGTTCACCAACAACCGCCAACTATGTCATTACAGCAACAATTGCGGCGCCTGCATTGATTTTGCTTGATGTTCCGCCGTTAGCGGCTCACTTATTTGTCTTTTATTTTGGGATAGTAGCGGACATCACGCCGCCTGTTGCGCTGGCTGCCTTTGCAGCGGCAGGCGTATCAGGAGGAGAACCGATACGAACCGGAGTAAATGCAGCAAAATTAGCAATAGGTGCATTTATTATTCCATATATGTTTGTTCTTTCACCACAGCTTTTACTCATTGATACTAATCCAATGGAGATTACTATATCGGTCATAACCGCACTAGCAGGAATGACAGCTATAGGTGCAGCTGTGATTGGTTACTGGTATCGTCCTGTACATTCAATCGAACGTATTTTGGCTGCAGCAGCAGGTTTAATGCTGGTTTATCCTGAAGGTCTTTCAGACATTTTAGGAGCAGTTCTCTTCGTTGCCTTACTTGTTCTGCAGTTTATTTGGAAACGGAATGATCCTAAAAAAGTGCAGACCGTTCAAGCTTAACGCTTATACTGTAAAAATCACTATAGGACTTGGAAAGAGTGCGATATCACACTCCTTCCAAGTTCTTACTTTTTACTTATCCTCCTATATTATTTGACCACCGTAAAAATTAAAAACGAGTCGCTGAGTAGCATATTCAATATAATATTTAAAATTATATTGACGAATAGAGAAATGTATCATAAAATTGGACATGTCTTAAAAAAAGCTTTAAAACATTTTCGAATTTTCTCTTTTCATGAATGAGTATACTTGTACGTGATCTGATAGTTCAGCGGGAGAATACGTCCTTGACAGGGACGGGGTCGGGGGTTCGAATCCCTCTCAGATCATTAAATCAGAAAAACACACTCCACAGGGGTGTGTTTTTTTTTTGCTGGAATCTAATACATGATAAAAGCCCTTTAATGAAACACTAAAACGAGAACTGCTTTATCTCAGTAAGGTTTAGTAAAATAAGAATAGAATGGCAATAGTATCTAATAATGTAAAAAAGGACTTTATGATCAGAGTATTAACTTTTTATCCGGGTAGATAGTAAATAGTACAATAACATTCAAATGGAGGTTTTATTATGAAGGGTGTTACTTTTCAGGGTATAAAAGATATGCAGGTGAAGGAAGTCCCGGATGCAAAACTTCAAAAAAATGATGATATCATTGTCAGAATTACCTCTACGGCCATATGTGGATCAGATCTACATATTTATCAAGGCGCATTGCCTACACATAAGGACTACGTAGTAGGTCACGAACCAATGGGAATTGTAGAAGAAGTGGGACCGGAAGTTACGAAAGTAAAAAAAGGTGATCGTGTAGTTATTCCATTTAATATTTCCTGCGGACAGTGTTTCTATTGTCAGCATGATTTAGAAAGTCAATGTGACAATTCAAATCCAAATCCTGAAATCGATACAGGAGGCTATTTTGGATTTACTGAACGTTATGGTAACCATCCTGGCGGGCAGGCTGAATATCTGCGTGTTCCGTTTGGCAACTTTATGCCGCTTGTTATTCCGGATTCGGTGGAGTTGGAAGATGAAGCATTGCTGTTTATGTCTGACGTACTACCGACTGCTTACTGGAGTATTGAAAATGCGGGCGTAAAGAAAGGGGATACAGTAGCTGTCCTTGGTTGCGGCCCGATTGGCTTAATGGCTCAGAAATTCGCCTGGATGAAAGGCGCAAAACGTGTAATCGCAGTGGATAATTTACCATACCGATTGGAACGTGCAAAGAAAATGAATAACGTAGAAATCTTTAATTTCGAAGAGTTCAATGAAATGGGTCTTCATATTAAAGAAATTACCAATGGTGGAGTGGATGCAGTAATAGACTGTGTCGGAATGGACGGTAAAAAATCTCTTCCTGAAGAAATTGGACAAAAGCTTAAACTACAGGGTGGAACATTAAGTGCCATTGATATCGGCATCGATGCTGTCCGTAAATTCGGTACCATCCAATTAACAGGTGTGTATGGTTCAAAGTATAATGGTTTCCCATTAGGTAATATTTTCGAACGAAATGTTGAACTCAAGATGGGTCAAGCTCCTGTCATACATTATATGCCTAAATTATTTGACATGATTAAGGCTGGAGAATTCGATCCAACAGAGATTGTGTCTCATAAAATGAGTCTTGATCAAGCAAGTGAAGCGTATAAAATCTTTAACGATCACGAAGATGAATGTGTAAAGGTAGTATTGAAACCATAAGTGAAATAGGTTGCGACATAAAGCGGAAAACGTCCGCCTGAAACGAAGTGAGCCGGTCAACGAGCCTGGGACAGACATTTGTCCCAGGTTCGTTTTTAATGTAGATGAAATATGAATTAAGTAAGTAGTAACAGACATATATCGCAGCGGAAGCTCTTATTGATTTAAGTGAATGGAAGAAGCGTATTCAGTGGACCAGTTTCTGCGATCAAGTCTTGAATATCCCATATTGGAATCGGGAAATATGGAAAACCGGCAACATAAGGAGAAATTTCGTATTGCTGGAAATAAATCACCAGACTATGATCCGCTAGATAAAAATCCTGATCCCTTCGAATGGATGTGAAGTCGCCAATTAGCGGTATTTTCCACTCTCCAATTTTCTGACTGATGATCGCAGATAATCTTCCAACAAATGGAGCGTCCGGCTTAAACAATTCATACAGCATGTACATTTTTCCTGTATCTGCATTAAAAGTCAGCGACTTAATGAGTGTCAACCCATGTGCACCGCCGGTATAGGAATAAACAATTAATGATAAACTGAGAATTCTGCGTTCATTCGTTTTAATTTCATAATATCCTTGCATTTCTTTCAAGTTTGGGTCGTGATAACCTAAATCAAGCAGCATTCGATTTAGCGTTTCTACAATTTTAACGTTTATATACATTTGAATTGCTGGATTATATAGTTCAGTTACTTCTGGATACATAATATTTATATTTAATGCAGGAATGATGAGTGATTTCGTTTTAATTGTTACAGGCAGGTCCATTAGTGCATCATCCTTTCACAGACAGGTAATAGTAATCTATGTGAGCAGGACACAAAATATGGCTGTAAACTAAAAAGCCGTTCACTCAAATGGAGTGAACGGCTGAAGTGTCTTATCTGAAAAAAATAACTTTTAAATTATCATTGTAATACCTGATGTTACAAGTGATATTTATGTCTTTGTTTTTATGACGTATTCTGACTTCCTGATTTCCTTGTAATTCGCGAGTGAGAACTGAACGCTCCAGTTCTGCAAGAATTTCTGCAATATCCGTCCGCTGAATTCCATTGGCAAGAGTCAGCTTGTCATCAAAAACAGGAATGGACTTATACTTAATCGTTAAATTTCTAATTTGTTCATTAATGGACTGATACCTTTTATTAAAAAGTTCTGAGCGATTAAACGCAACCTGTGAGTCAACTCGATTTGAAAAAATTTCATGATTATTCATTTGATCTTGAACTAAATTTTCAGGTAACCCTAGGATGGAGGCAGCAGCTTCTATTCCATAGACGTAGTTATGAACTTGAGTTGTCATAACGCATCCCTCCTTAATACTTCTACTTAATGGTAACAGAAATCTACAATTTAATCTACCTTCCCGAACAAACGATCACATATTTGAGGTGCGTACAGTTATTAGATAGAATAAACTCATGAGTAAATAGAGGGATTGGTGTTAAATTATGAGTCGAATCATTATTATAGGCGGAGGAATTTTGGGAGCTTCTGCTGCTTATCACTTAACTAAAAAAGGACAAAATGTTTTAATCATTGACAGAAAAGATAAAGGACAGGCAACAGATGCTGCTGCAGGAATCGTTTGTCCATGGCTTTCTCAAAGGAGGAATAGAGCGTGGTACGACCTTGTTAAAAATGGAGCGAAATACTATGAAACCTTGATACCTATGCTAGAAGAGGATGGAGAAGTGACAACGGGTTATCAGAAGGTAGGAGCGATTAGTTTATATAAGGACCAGGAAAAGCTTATTAAAACTGAAAAACGCGCAATGCAAAAAAGGGAAGACGCTCCAGAGATTGGGGAAATTAAGTCTATGCACATACGGGAAGTAAAAAAATTTTTTCCTGAACTCTCTGATGACTATGAAGCGCTCTTTGTAGAGGGTGCAGCCCGGGTAGACGGAAGAGCACTCTGCAATGCGCTGCTGAATGCGGCTAAGAATAATGGTGCAAAGCTTTACTCAGGAAGTGCGAGCTTACTTTATGAAGACAGGAAGATAACAGGTGCTTTAGTGAATAACCAGGAATTAAAGGGGGAGAAAGTGATTGTTACAGCTGGAGCGTGGGCAGCGGAGCTTTTAAAGCCCCTTGGAATAAATTTGGCAATCAGCTCGCAAAAAGCACAAATTATTCATCTTGAAAGGGACAGTGAGAATACAAATGAACATCAGCCCGTTATTATGCCGCCGAATGATCAATATATTGTACCGGTTGCGGCCAACAAGGTAATAATAGGGGCGACGCATGAAAACAATGCAGGTTTTGACTATCGTGTTACTGCTGGCGGAATGGCAGAACTATTAAACAAAGCACTGACAGCAGCGCCAGGCCTTTCAACTAGTGAAGTGACTGAGACGAGAGTGGGCTATCGCCCCTTTACGCCAGGTTTTCTCCCTGTAATAGGAGCAGTTCCGGATGTTACAGGTCTTTACCTCGCAAATGGATTAGGCGCTTCAGGATTAACTTCCGGCCCTTACCTCGGCTACCAGCTATCGAAGTTGGTTTGCGGTGAAAAAACAGATATTGATTTAACGCGCTATCCTGTTTCAGGAGCAATTATCAACTAAGCAGATCGAAGTTAGACACAACAGGATGAGGGCACCCATCTCCTCAATATAAAAAAACTGCCGGAAAATCCGGCAGTTTAAAACAGTATCCCATTGTTATACCGTTTTTAAGCAAATAACGAATGGTTTATACGTCATAATCCTGGTCTTTGACAAACACCTCATTTACATGAAAATGAATTGACAAAAAATAGTCTTATCAACGTCCAAAGCCCTCACCCCGTTTGGAGTTTTTCGTTCCTTGCCTTAGTTATGATGCGCTTAAATCCTAAAAACATTCAAGGGAATATATTCCAGAAGTAAAAAAATACCTGCAGTAAATTTATTGGTTTTCCTCATACTAATAGTGCACAGCTCAGTAGTGCAAATAGTTGATGGGGGAATGCGGAATGGGAAAAGGAAGCAAATCAAAGCGATTTACTCAGCAAGGTAAAAATGCCGTAGCTCAGCATGATCAGCGCATCCCTTACCACTCGACGTATGCTGAATCTGCCAAAAGCCGTTCAGACATAGGTCCTGACGCAATTAAAGATCCGACATTGGGCGGATTTTAAAGATGAAAAACCAACTTTATCAGCAAGCCAGAGAATTTGTTAGTCAGGCTCAGTTTTCAAAAAAAGCAGAGGATATTTCAAAGGCTAAAAATAGCCTTTCCTCTGCTTTTGCGAATTCCACATTGGCTGAACAAGAACAGCTTAGAGGGATGCAGGAACAGATCAGTCATCTGGAAGAATCCCTTTAAACAAACCAAGAGAAGGCCGTGTCATCAGGCTTTCTTTTGGTTTTCTACATAATTCATTTGACGGTGCCTATAGCCTATTGCACAGGAATGTGATACGATAAATTCTTATATTAGATGAGGACGTGAAATTATGATTAACATTGAACTGCCAAATATTGATGTGAGCATTACTGAAAGAAAGCAATCATTTTCTGAAGGAGAAGCCGCCATTAAATCCATCTACGGATTTATTGATTTCCATGAGATCCCCCGTGATAAAGGCGGTATTTTTATGTTTTATAATGTGAACGATGAACTTTTATTTGTAGGAAAAGCAAGAAAGCTTCGTCAGCGTGTAAAAAAACACTTTGAAGATTCTGTTTCACCTGTTAAAAACCATCGTGATGAAGTATACCGGATTGATGTTAGTATCGTCGACCATCCTATGGATAGAGATATATACGAAACCTACATCATCAACGAATTTCAGTCAAAATACAATGTTGAAAAAGTATTTTACAAATAACCTGTCGTTATTTCGATGATCTTTTTTATTGCAATCCTAAAATGGATATTGTATGATTTATCAACAGGCTGCGTTGTTCGTACTAACTAAGTAAGTTTTAACCTTTAAGCTGTAATAGGGAGTTTTAAATAAAAACGGAATTGGCAAGCCTCCGTCTATAAGACAAGGAGGACATACATGAATGTTTTTGCGAACACCCACTTTGAGGAGTGGTGGTTTAAAACTTTCTTAATCCATACGGCAAAGGCGGCCGCTTAAAGTAAAAAAGCCGATTCCTTTTAGGGGTCGGCTTTTTTTCTATGCTAGAAAAGTATTCTCTGCATTTAAATTCTTGTCCTAAGCTCCCATAATTCAGGAAAAAATTGATGATCCAGGACTTTTTTTAAATAGTGAACTCCAGATGAACCCCCAGTACCTTTTTTAAAACCTATAATCCTTTCTACTGTCTTCATATGTCGGAATCGCCATTGCTGCATGGCATCTTCAATGTCCACCAGCTTTTCTGCCAGCTGATACAACTTCCAATGCTGATCCTTATTCATGTAAACATCAAGCCAGGCCTGCATTACAGAGTCATGCCGATTATAGGGTTTCGTCAAGTCACGGCTTAACACCTCTTGATCAATTGGCAGTCCTCCCCGGCTGAGAGCATGAATAGCGGCATCGTAAAGACCGGGTGCATGCAGCGCGTGGGTTAATGTCTGGTGCAGCTTGTCATTTTTCTCGTAAATTTTAAGAATATGTGTTGTTTTGTACCCTAGAGCAAACTCAATCATCCTGTGTTGAAATGACTGAAATCCGCTGGCATTACCCAGCGAGTCTCTAAACTCACTATATTCGGATGGTGTAAGAGTAGAGAGCACATCCCATGCTTGTATGATTTGCGCCTGAATTTTAGAAACACGGGCCAGCAGCTTAAAAGAAGTATCCAGCTCATCGGCCTCTACCGCTTTTATTGCAGCTATTAATTCATGTAAAATCAACTTCATCCATAATTCACTCACTTGATGAATAACGATAAATAACATTTCATCGTGATGGGCAGATAAGCGATTCTGTGCGCCAAGTAACTCATCTAGATTTAAATATTCCCCGTAGGTCATGGAGTTTTTAAAGTCAGTACGAATGTCTTTTTCAATTTTTTCTGTTAAATCCTGATCGCAGCTTTCTCCTTTAGTCATATGATCCCCCTTTATTACACATCAAAATTTGTCACATCCCCGTTTATCCCTTATTGTAACGTGATAAACAGAAGTAAAACAACACAATCCGGCTTGAATGCAATAAGCAGCGAGACATTAAAAAGAGGTGGAATAATGAGATTTGGTTATGCATGTATTAATTTATCAATCCCGACTAAGTTCAGAACCTGCCGCCTTAAAACGGCAGAGGAAAAAGGACTTGAGTACATAAAGGAGCTCACGCTTAGTAACTTTAATCAAACGTTAGAAGCGGTGAAATGGAATCTTCAAAATGATATATACTTTTATCGCTTCAGCAGTGATCTGGTCCCGTTTGCCACCCATCCGATCAATGATTGGGAATGGTGGGATGATCAAGATGTTTTGGAGATAACAAATGAAATTAAAGCACTGCAGTTAAAATACTCCATGCGATTTAGCTGTCATCCCGGTCAATACAATGTTTTAAACTCGAAAACTTCAGCTGTGGTGACGAATACAATCAAAGATTTAACTTACCATGAAAGAATGATGAACGCAGTAAACGGACAAGATATGATTTTGCATATTGGCGGAGTATATGGAGATAAGGAGGAGGCTATTGAACGATTTGCGCAAAACTATGAATTGCTGCCTGCCGGGATCAAATCTCTTTTAAGAATTGAAAATGATGACAAATCCTTTACATTGGAAGATGTAGTGAAAGTAAGTCGAAAAACCCATGCGCCTATCTGCTTTGATATCCATCACCACAATTGCAACCCAGGTGAAGCAGATTTAACATCCATGCTTCCCGAGGTATGGAAAAGCTGGGGAGACAAAAAACCAAAATGTCATATAAGCAGCGGGAAATCTCATTCTACTGATCGAAGTCATCATGATTTAATCCTGGAAAAAGACCTGGATGTGTTTTTAGAATTGTTAGGTGACATGGATGCAGATATTATGTTCGAAGCTAAACTTAAAGAACAATCGGTGCTGCCGCATCTGCACAAACAAACCAAGTAGCAGTTGTTTAAAAATTGTAGTCCCAAAGTATTTTCCACTCATCATCAAGCTCAGTCACATATAAATATTGCACGAGTTCCATCTTGCCGTAAGCACTATCTAGACCAATACGCGCTTCTACTTCATAAACAGGAATCGGAGTTGTGTCATGTGTCATTTGCCAGCTGTCAATCTTATTAGGTGCGCCTAATGTATAGGTAAATGACTCAGATTGGAGATGGTCTTTAAATAAAGCGGAACGCCCAATAATGTATTGATCTTTAGAAAATCTTTTTTGCAGATCAGGGTGAAGGAAATCCCAGGAGGAGGAAGCTTCACCCTGCTGTTCCAGTTTATAAAATTCCTCTGCAGCATCTATCACTTGTTCTTTTTCAGACGGAAACAACAGGACGATAAAAGTGATAATTCCCGCAATAAAAAGAAGCAGCACCAGAATAAAAGGTAATTTACTATTCCTCATCTTCATCCCTCTTTCCTAAAGTACCTACTTTAATAGATATTCATAAATGTTCAATTTCTTCATCTTTTTAAAAGATTTATAAGTAGAATAATTTTACTTTAGCTAAATGTATACCTAAAACATCAGGAAAGAAGATGTTTTGGGTGTTTTTTTATGTCATGTAAATGGTGTTCTTTGCTTTAAAAGGCTTCGACAACAAAAAACGTGGAAAATGTTTATTGCTTGTAATTTAAAAAGGATCTATATGCTTTTAGCCATTTTGTGAAAATAGAAAAAGATTAAATTCTGAATATTCTATTGACAAAGTATAACGATATATTATAATTACGTTAAAATAACGTTATATGAAAAGGTGATAGCATGATTCGTTTGGAAACAGATGAGGAGAAACACATCAACTTTATGGAACGCATTTATGCCGGTGAGAAAATTGAGGCTGATGATTGGATGCCTGATGAATACCGCAATGTTTTAATAAAGCTTATTTCTATGCATGGAATCAGTGAAATTATGGGTGCACTGCCTGAAAAAGAGTGGGTTCCCAAAGCACCTACGCTTAAAAGAAAGCTGGGTATCATGGCAAAGGTACAGGATGAAATGGGGCATGGTCAGCTATTATTGAGAGTCACAGAGGATCTGATTAAACCACTCGGGAAAACAAGGGAAGATATAATGGAAGACCTATTTAACGGCAAGTTAAAATTTCACAACGTTTTTCATATGGAGGCGCCAACCTGGGGAGATGCCGGATTAATCGGATGGCTCATCGACGGTGCTGCGATTATTACTCAAACGAATATGCTGAATGCATCATACGGACCCTATGCCCGTGCGTTAAAGCGAATTTGTGCAGAAGAGGTCTTTCATGCACAGCACGGTGAGGCGATTATTTTAGCTTTGGCAGAAGGAACGGATGAACAAAAAAGGATGGTGCAGCAGGCAGTCGAACGCTGGTGGGAACCGCTGCTGATGTTTTTTGGACCTGGAGATGCAAAAGCTGTAGGTACGTCAAAACAGGATATAACCGCCAAGTATCGGATTCGTTCAAAGTCAAATGAGGAACTGCGTCAGGACTTCTTTACAAAATATGTTCCGAGGATTCTTTCGATCGGTCTTACAATTCCAGACCCTTCTATGCACTATGACCAAGAACAGGAAAAGTGGATATATCAGCAGCCAGACTGGGAAAAATTTAAAGAAATAGTAAGAAATAAAGGGCCGAAATCTCAAGAACGCTTAAGATTGAGAAAGCTGTCGTATGAAAATAACGAATGGGTAAGAGAGGCACTGGCTCGACCAAATGATGCTAGATAGAAAGGTGTGTCCTGAATGAATTCAAAGACAGCTGGATTTTTTCAAGAATATGAGGTGTTCAGTAAACGAACGGCTGCCTCTCCAATGCAGTATCAATTCAGTCTGCTCGCTCCTAATGAGGAAATGGCGCTGATTCTGGCACAGGAAAACTTTATGAGACGTGAGCCGGTTGCAGATATTTGGGTGATGAAGCAGTCTGCTATAAAAAAAATGACACCCGATGAAAGGCAGTCGCTTCCAAGGCTTGATAATAAAGATTATAGAAATACAAAAGGCTATGGCTACCTGAAAAAGAAGTGGCGAAAGTACGAACAGGAAATGCTCGATGAAAAAGAAATTTTTTCGTGGGGAGGTGAAAGTAAGAAATGACAGAGCTGACCGAACCACTTTTTAAAAAAGCGGTTGTTGAATTGCTGTATCAGCTTGCTGATGATGATTTTATTTTGGCCTACCGCGGTTCAGAATGGCTGGGTCTGGCCCCGCATATAGAGGAGGACGTTGCATTTTCTTCTATAAATCAAGATACGATGGGACATGCAGCGATGTATTACGGACTGCTTGAACAGCTGGGGGAGGGAGACATGGATACTCTTTCTCACGCGAGAGGAATCAGTGAGCGGAAAAATGCGGTCCTTCTTGAACTTCCCAATGGATCTGGACATTATTTAAAAGAACCAAGGTATGATTGGGCATTTACAGTCGTCAGACATTTTTATTATTCTCACGCCAAAAAAGTAAAACTGGAGTCTCTAAAACATTCTTCCTATGAACCTCTTGCACATGCAGCTGTAAAAATAAGCATGGAATTGTATTACCACCTTATGCATTGGACGGTTTGGTTTAATCAATTAATGAATGCAGGAGGTGAGGCAAAGCGAAAAATGCTTGAAGCAATCAGTCGCGTAGAACAGGATTTTTTGGATGTTTGCTCTTTAGGTCCTTTATCTGCTGAAATGGCGTCATTAAAATTAATAGATGGTGATGATGCATTAATGCAAGCTTTCCATGAAAATATGAAACCTGTATTTGACGCTTTATTTATTCCGTATAAAGGAGAATTTCAACAGCATTCTGGCAAAGGAAGATATGGCGAACATACACAAGAACTTCATCAGGCACTTGCAACATTGACAGAAGTGTACCGAACGGATCCAGCAGCCGCTTGGTGAAGGATAAAGGAGGCAGGGATCCTTGACATGGTATGCGGGTTTAAGTTTTGAGGAGAAAGAAAGAATTGAAAAAGCACTTCAGTCAGTAAAAGACCCTGAGATTGATTCAATCAGTGTTCTTGAACTTGGAATGGTGGAACGGGCAGAGTTATGTAATGGGAATTTAACTCTATTCCTGCTGCCTACCTTTATGGGGTGCCCAGCACTTGATATTATAAAGTCCACTATTTTGAAAGCGTTTACAAATATTGAGGGAGTCAAAGAGACAAACGTACTTTTTATTCATCACCCTCCCTGGACCTCTGACAGGATTAGTGAAAAGGGAAAAGGCAAATTAAAGGAGTTTGGTATAGCGCCGCCTATGCAAAAAAATGATCAAACAGGTGAATGGCAAGCAGCCTGCCCCTATTGTGATTCTTTTTATACGACGCTTGATAATTTATTTGGACCGACAGCCTGCCGAAGTATTCTATACTGCAAAAGCTGTAAAAACCCTTTCGAGGCCATGAAGCCAGTTTCCACTTGGATGTAATAAGAAAAGAAATTTTCTATGAATAGATAAAAGGAGATGGATCAATATGATAAAACTGATCGCACTATACAAGCAGCCGGAAAATTTGAAAGAATTTGATGACCACTACTTTGGTACACATGGCCCCATTACTGCTTCTATTCCGGGACTGCAGAAAATGACAGTAACAAAAATGACGGGGAGCCCTATGGGAGGAGAGGCTGCTTATTATCTGATGTGTGAAATGGTCTACGAAAGCCATGAATCATTTAAAATGGCAATGAAAACAGACGAAGCCAGAGCCTCTGGAAAAGACTTAATGTCCTTTGCGGGAGATCTGGTCACGTTAATGATCGGCGAAGAGGTACATGGTTAATAACGAGACCATGATCAAGACTGCTCGTGACAATGCCGTGGGGATCATTACTTTAAACCGTCCGGAAGTACTGAATGCATTAAACATAAAAATGGTGGCGGAAATTGTTTTTGCATTGGAGCGCTTTGATCGGGATGAAACGGTTAAGGTAATGGTGATTCAAGGCGCAGGCAGGGCCTTTGCCGCAGGGGCTGATATTGATGAAATGCTGGATAAAGGGTCAATCGATTTGGAACTGCATAATCAGTTTACGGATTGGGACCGTATAGCAAAGATTAAAAAACCGATTATTGGAGCACTTCATGGATTTGTACTTGGGGGAGGATTTGAATTAGCTTTAAGCTGTGATATTTTACTCGCTGGTCAAAATACTGAGTTTGGTTTTCCGGAAGTAGGGCTTGGCATTATGCCGGGTGCCGGGGGAACTCAGCGCCTGACAAAATTAATTGGGCACCAAAGAGCAATGAAGTGGCTTTTGACGGGAGCGCGATTCTCGGCAGCTGAAGCGATGAACTGCGGTATTGTATCAAGTGTCTTTCCTGATGAGCTGCTTAAAGAGGAGACGAAAAAGATGGCAAGAGCCATTGCAGAAAAGCCTGCACTTTCCGTCAGACTCATTAAAGAATCCGTACATAAAGCAAATGAATTATCGCTTTTTGAGGGGATGCAGCAGGAAAGGAAAAATTTTTATTTGCTGTTTTCTTCAGAGGATCAAAAAGAGGGAATGCGGGCGTTCAAGGAAAGGCGAAAAGCTGATTTTAAAGGCAGATAAGCAGGAGGAATTCAATATGTTTGAAACGATCTTCTATGAAGTTAGGGAAGGCGTGGCAAAAATCACATTGAATCGCAAAGATAAACTAAATGCATTTACTGAATCCATGCACAAAGAGCTGATGATTGCGTTAAAAGAAGCGGCAAAAGATCAAGCAGTGCGCTGCCTCATTATCACAGGAAGCGGGAAGGCTTTTTCTGCCGGAGAAGATCTGGATGGAGTAACAGAGGAAATGGATCACGGCGAAGTTATAAGAAGTCGGTATATGCCCATTATGCTCGAGCTGGCGTCTTTTAAAAAACCTGTCATTGCAGCTATAAACGGTGCAGCAGCAGGGTCCGGTTTTAGTCTGGCTCTGGCGTGTGATTTTCGGCTGATGCACGAAAAAGCAAAATTTGTACAAGCATTTATTCATGTAGGCTTAATACCAGATTCTGCGAACCTGTTTTATCTTCCAAAGTTGATTGGACATGCAAGGGCGATGGAGCTTGCTGTTTTAGGAGAAAAAATAACCGCTCAAGAAGCTAAGGAGTTTGGTCTAGTTAATCGTGTCATTGAAGACGGGAACTGGGAGCAGGAAGTTGCAGATTTCGCTGCAAAACTTTCTAACAAGCCCACAAAGGCGATAGGTCTTATTAAACAGCTTCTCCAAAAGAGCTGGGAAAACGATCTGCCTCAGTTTTTACTTGAAGAAAGCTATAGTCAGAGAATAGCAGGACTGTCAACGGATCATCAGGAAGGCCTTTTAGCGTTTAAAGAAAAGAGGACACCTTCTTTTAAAGGTGAATAAGAAAGGATGATAACTATGTCTACAATGAAAGAACAGCCTATGGGGCAGCTCGACATGAAGAGAAGTCATTATCACCTGATCATTAATGGGGAGCGCAGAGAGGCGTTAAATGGTGAAACGTTCACAACGATTAATCCTGCTTCAGGTGAAGAAGTTGCCCAAGTAGCCAAAGGAAGCATAGAAGATGCAGAACTGGCAGTAGAAGCTGCAAGGAATGCTTTTGATCATGGTAAATGGAGACATTTCCCCGTAAATAAGCGTTCAAGGATCCTTAACAAAATCGCTGCAATCATGAGGTCAAGATACAACGAACTTGTTGAACTTGAAATTCTGGACACTGGTAAATCATTGGCTGCGGCTCAGGGCCAGGTGATGCAGGCGATTGAGGATTTTGAATTTTACGCAGGCGCGATCGTCAGTCATCGGGGAAGTGTAAACTCGATGCCCGGTGCTTTTCAAAATCACACAGAACATGAGCCGATCGGGGTATGCGCCCAGATTATCCCTTGGAATTATCCACTGATGATGGCTGCGTGGAAGGTGGCGCCGGCAATCGCGGTCGGCTGTTCCATCGTTGTGAAGCCGGCTTCGTTGACTCCGCTGACAGCTATTGTATTAGGGGAGATTTGCCTGGAGGCAGGAGTTCCGGCCGGTGTGGTAAATATTGTACCAGGCTCTGGTCAGGAGATCGGAAACTTTTTAGTGGAGCATAAAAAAGTAGATAAAGTCGCTTTTACCGGTTCTACACCGGTTGGCAGAAAAATTATGGAGAAAGCCTCAAGTACACTAAAGAGAGTGACATTAGAGCTTGGCGGCAAATCACCAAGTCTTATATTTGAGGATGCAGATATTGAAGCGGCTGTAGATGGCTCTTTATTTGGAATTTTTTATAATTCAGGACAATCATGTGAAGCCAGATCTAGATTATATATTCAGGATACGATTTATGATGAATTTATGAAGTTATTTATAGAGAAAACGAAAAAGTTAACGCTTGGCGATCCATTTCAAAAAGAAACGCATATTGGGGCCATTATTAATCAGGACCAGCTCAATGTGATAGATGGTTTCGTTCAGTCAGCTACAAGAGAAGGAGCTGTTGTTGAAACAGGCGGAAAGGCAGCCAATGTACAAGGTTTTGAAAAAGGGTACTGGTATGAGCCTACTATTCTTACAAATGTGACGCAAAACATGGAAGCAGTAAAAGAAGAAATTTTCGGTCCAGTTGTTACGGTCATGAAGTTTCAAGACGAAAAAGAAGCCGTACGTCTTGCCAATGACAGTGAATATGGCCTTGGATCAGCCATTTGGACAAAAGATCATGCCCGGGCGACCAGGGTGTCAAAGCAAATCCAAGCTGGAATAGTTATGGTTAACTGTCCATTTTCTGCCTTCCCAGGTACACCTTTCGGAGGATACAAGCAGTCAGGCTTTGGACGGGAGCTATGTGTTGAAACGCTGGACCTTTATTGTGAAACAAAAAGTATCGTTTCTTATTACGGCAATAAGCCGCTAAATCCACTTGGTGTATAAATAACCATTCATTCATAGGACAGGCTTTGTCCTGTGAGTGAATTTCACTATGATTTAAACGGCAGGAAAGGAGGAGTGCAAATGGAGAGAATTACAGTAGCAGGTGCTGGTGTAATGGGAAGAGAAATTGCTTACATTGCTGCCATGCAGACACTGAATGTTACGCTTGTTGATGTAAGTGAAGAACAGCTGAATACAGCCCAACTAAATGTAGATATGATCATTAAGAAAGGGCTGGAAAGAAACAAAATCACTTCTGAAGCAGCGGAAAAAGTACGCTCAAACATCGATTATTCTACTGACCTTCCTGCAGGTTTTTCTCAGGCAGATTTTGTCATTGAAGCGGTAACCGAAAAAATTGACATTAAAAGACAGGTTTTTAAGCAGATGGATCTTTATTGTCCTGCTGATACGATCCTGGCAACCAACACATCGACAATGAGCCCGACAGAACTAGGTTCATGTACAAGCAGACCGCATAAAGTTGTGGCCATGCATTTTTTTAACCCCGTTCATAAAATGCCTTTAATTGAAGTGGTACGGGGACTTGAAACCAGTGAGGATACAGTTAAAAGAACTCTTCATCTGGCAAGCCTTTTAGGAAAGGAAACGGTTGTGATCAAGGAATTTCCGGGATTCGTGACAAGCCGGATATCTGCATTAGTGGGGAATGAGGCATTTCATATGCTGCAAGAAGGGCTTGGATCACCTGAGGACATTGATAAAGCGATTAAGCTGGGCCTTAATTATCCAATGGGTCCTTTTGAACTTGGAGATTTAGTAGGATTAGACACAAGATTAAATAATTTAAATTATCTTCATTCAACACTTGGAGAAAAGTACAGGCCTGCACCTCTGCTTGTACAGTATGTCAAAGCGGGAAGACTCGGAAGAAAGTCAGGACGGGGTGTATTTGATTATACCGCGGAGTTGGGGGGAGCGAAGCAAAGATGATTGAGACAGTCATTGTTGATGCAGTCCGGACGCCATTTGGAAAGTATAATGGAATGCTAAAAAACATCAGGCCGGATGACTTAGGAGCAGTCGTTATCAAAAGTCTGCTTGAGCGAAATCCTTCACTCGACCCGTCGATGGTTGAGGAAGTTGTATTTGGCAATGCAAATGGAGCGGGGGAAGATAATCGAAATGTAGCGAGAATGTCGGCTCTTCTTGCTGATTTACCCATTCATGCATCAGCCGTTACACTCAACCGTCTTTGCGGTTCAGGTCTTGATGCTGTGAATTATGCTGCCCGGGCGATCGCATCAGGTGAAGGAGATGTGTTTATAGCAGGTGGAACCGAAAGCATGACAAGGGCGCCATATGTCATGCTAAAGGAAGACGGTCCGTACGCAAGAGGAAATAAGCAATTGGTGGATACAACAATTGGCTGGCGTTTTTGCAACCCAATTATAGAATCTAGATATGGTACCGAAAGCATGCCTCAAACGGCAGAAAATGTAGCAGCGAAATATAAACTATCGAGGCAGGCACAAGATCTGTTTGCTCTTTCAAGTCAGCAAAAAGCACAGACAGCGATTGAAGAAAATCGATTTATAAATGAAATAATTCCTCTGAAGGTTAAAAATGAGAATGGAATTGAAACAGTGGTGGAGCGCGATGAACACCCAAGGAAAAATAGTTCAATGGAAAAGCTGCAGAAGCTCAAACCCTTATTTGATCAAGGAACGGTAACTGCGGGAAATTCTTCAGGGATTAATGATGGGGCAGCTGCACTTCTTTTAATGTCAAAACAAAAGGCATCAGCACTTAATTTGAAACCGCTAGCGCGCTATGTTTCATCAGCAACAGCGGGTGTCGAACCTTCTTTGATGGGTATTGGTCCTGTGTACTCTACAAGAAAAGCATTAAAAAGAGCAAATCTTACCATTGGGGATATCGATTTATTTGAAATCAATGAAGCATTTGCTGCACAGACGCTTGCTTGTATGCAGGAATTGAATATTGAGGCAGAGAAGGTGAATGTAAATGGGGGAGCTATTGCTTTTGGACATCCACTAGGTGCAAGCGGGGCTCGAATTCTTACCACGCTTGTGCACGAGCTGAATAAACAAAATAAACGATTTGGTGCGGCCACTATGTGCGTTGGAGTTGGCCAGGGAATTACAACCATAATAGAACGATGGATCGAAGGCGAATAATTCATCCGGACAGCCTGACTTAAAAAGAATTTAAAGTGAAATCATGGTAAGATAAAGCTATATTTGCACATGAAACAGAACGATTTAAGAAAAGGATGAAACAAGGATGAATACACGTTCAATGATTTTTACTCTTTATGGAGATTATATCAGGCATTACGGCAATAAAATTTGGGTGGGCAGCTTAATTCGTCTGTTGAATGAATTCGGTCATAACGATCAGGCAGTGCGCGCAGCCATTTCACGAATGAACAAACAAGGATGGGTTCAAGGAGAAAAGAAGGGAAATAAAAGCTTTTATTCTCTTACACAACGGGGATCCAACCGAATGGAGGAAGCCGCCAATCGGATATTCAAGCTTAAGCCTGAAGAATGGGACGGAAAGTGGAGAATGCTTATGTATACGATCCCGGAAGAAATCCGATCGATTCGGGATGAACTTCGAAAGGAACTCGTTTGGAGCGGCTTCGGGTCATTGTCGAACAGCTGCTGGATCTCACCTAATAATCTTGAATCTCAGGTGAAAGATTTAATGGATAAGTATGAAATCTCCGATTACGTTGATTTTTTCATTGCTGAATACGATGGACCTCATACTAATCAGAGGCTTGTTCATAAAAGCTGGAATTTAGACGAAATTAACTCAAAATATAAAGAATTTATTGAAGTATATAATCAAAAATACATAAATGACAAAAAGAAAATCCAGCAGGGGAATTTATCAGATGCAGAGTGCTTTGTAGAGCGGACGAAACTTGTACATGAATACCGGAAGTTTTTATTCGTAGACCCGGGTCTTCCGGAAGAGCTCCTGCCCGAAAAATGGCTTGGAGATGAGGCGGCCTCTTTATTCAGCAACTATTATAAAGAACTTGCGCAGCCTGCACTTACGTTTTTTGAATCAGTTTTTGAAGAAGGAAATGAACTGACGCTGAAAAACAGCTCTTATAATGCGATGGAACATCCCTTTATTATCACGTAACTTTTCCATGCAAATTTAAAAGTTCCAGAAGCTTACAGCGGGGCACTTGATTGCTCATTCATAGTCATGCTTGTTCAAATAGGTCAAACCGTTTGATCCGCCCCATATTTCAACGGTTAAGGAAAGAGGGTGAAAAAAATAAATAAACTGACTGAACTTCTGGGGATTACTTATCCTGTCATTCAAGGCGGTATGGGAAATGTCTCAAACGCGACTCTTGCAGCAGCTGTGTCTAACGCAGGCGCATTAGGAATGATCGGTGCCGGTACCATGACACCTGATCAAGTAGAAGATATTATTCTGGAAACAAAACGAAAAACGAAAAAGCCATTTGGCGTTAATATTGCTCTTTCAGTCAGTGAACATGCTGAAGAGTTATTGAGGCTTGTGATTAAACATCAGATTAAAAATGTCTCGTTATCTGCTGGCAATCCGGCTCCTTATATTTCTAATTTAAGGGAACATCACTGCATAGTCATGACGGTTGCCGGCACAGTCGCACAGGCAGTAAAAGCAGAAAAAGCAGGAGCACATATCGTCATCGGGGAAGGGTATGAGGCAGCAGGAATTAACTCTTTAGCCGAAACGACAACGATGGCTTTCATTCCACAGCTTAAAACGGCCATCAAGCTGCCTATTATAGCGGCAGGGGGAATTGGAGATGGCAAGGGTCTCGCAGCTGCTTTTGCACTCGGAGCTTGCGGCGTGCAAATGGGAACCCGGTTTATCGCGACCAAAGAGTCTGGAATGCATGCTAACTATCTGTCTGCAATTCTTGCAAGTAAAGATGACAGCACATTGATCGCAGGGAAAACAGTCAATAAAAGAAGAAGAGTACTGCCCACACCCTATATAGAAAATGTACTCAAAGCAGAAGAAAAAGGAATGACGGTAAGTGAATATCTAGCTGCAACTTCTGAAGCTCATCACGTGAAAGGCGCAGTGGATGGTCAGCTCGAAGAAGGTTTTATAAATGGGGGACAAATTGCGGGGCTTATTAAAGATATTCCTTTAGTAGAAGATTTGATTCTAACCATGATGACAGAAGCTGAAGTCAGCTTAAGAGCGGCACTAAGTTATTTAAACATAAACAGGTAAGAGTCAAATCTAGTAAGAAAATAATCCATTCAGCAATCACCCTCTTTATCTCTTAAGCTGGGAAAGTTGTTTTTTCAATATATTGACTATTCGCAATACAAAATGTTATTATATCGTTAAAATAACGTCATATAATTTTAAGGCAAGGTCTGTGAGAGCCAATTAAAATAGACACTCTTAGTAAGAGAAAAGCTTTTTTCAGGAATGAAGGATCAAAAAAGAACTGGAAGTTTTTTGTCTGATTTAAAATGTAAGCGTTTTCTTTGACGAGGAGGAGTTTTACGTGCATATGTTTGAAAAAATTAAAGGACATGAACAAGTTGTATTTTGCAATGATGAAGAAACGGGATTAAAGGCAATCATTGCCGTTCATAATACCTCCCTGGGCCCTGCACTAGGAGGCTGCCGAATGCAGCCTTACGCGAGTGTGGACGATGCACTTGAAGATGTCCTGCGCCTTTCGAGAGGAATGACGTATAAATGTGCTGCAGCGGATGTTGATTTTGGCGGGGGAAAAGCCGTTATTATCGGGGATCCAAAGAAAGACAAAAGTCCTGAACTTTTCAGGTCATTCGGCCAATTTGTAGAATCGCTGAATGGGCGCTTTTATACAGGGACTGACATGGGAACAACACCAGAAGACTTTGTACACGCTTTAAAGGAAACAAACTGTATTGTTGGAGTGGATGAGGTGTATGGGGGCAGCGGAGATTCTTCCATTCCAACAGCACATGGGGTGATCTACGGCTTACAAGCTACTAATCAAGTACTATATGGAACGGATGGACTGAGCGACAAAACGTATCTTATTCAAGGACTTGGCAAGGTAGGTGCAAAAGTAGCAGAACAGCTGCTTACAGGCGGAGCAAAAAAGCTGATTGTATCGGATTTAAATCCGCTATCATTGCTGCAAATTCAATCGCTCGGTGAAAAGATGAACGTTGAAGTCGAGGTTGCAGATGGAGAGGCGATTTATGAAGCGCAAGGCGATATATTCATCCCTTG
Source organism: Jeotgalibacillus campisalis (assembly GCF_000829515.1). Lineage (GTDB taxonomy): Bacteria > Bacillota > Bacilli > Bacillales > Jeotgalibacillaceae > Jeotgalibacillus > Jeotgalibacillus campisalis. The sequence continues at coordinate 131,440 of NZ_JXRR01000014.1, forward strand.
TGCAATGGGCGGAATTTTAAACGATCAAACCATAGCTAAGCTAAATGTCAAAGCTGTTGTGGGTTCAGCAAATAACCAGCTGCTTGAAGAAGAACATGCTAATGCCTTAAAGGAAAAAGGAATCCTCTATGCACCGGATTATATTGTCAATGCAGGCGGATTAATTCAGGTAGCCGATGAACTTTATGAACCGAATAAAGAGCGGGTCCTTAGGCAAACAAAAGGAATCTATACATCACTGATTAATATTTATAAAACTGCTGCAGAAGATGGCATGACAACAATAGAAGCCTCGAATCTTTTTTGTGAGCAGCGAATGAAATCACGAGCTCGAAGAAACAGTTTTTTCTCTCCTATGAAGCGGCCGAAATGGGCGGTCAGGATATGACAATGATTCTTGGGGCTGAGAGGGGAAGAACAATGGAAGAAGCATATCCGATTCAACAGCTGCTTGATCCTGAAGGAAAATGGGCCAATGAAGAATTAAAACCTCTTTTAACGGAGGAGCGAACGAAAAGCTTTTTTGAAAATATGGTCAGAATCAGAACATTCGACCGCAAAGCGATTTCTCTTCAGCGTCAGGGCAGAATTGGCACGTACGCACCATTTGAAGGTCAGGAAGCTTCTCAGGTTGGCAGTGCGATGTCCTTGTCAAAAGAGGACTGGTTGTTCCCTACTTATCGTGACCATGGAGCAACAATGACTTTCGGCCATTCATTATGTAATGTCCTATTATTTTGGAACGGAAGAAACGAAGGAAATATTCCACCTGAGGGATTAAAAATATTTCCACCTGGAATCCCGATTGCAACTCAGATACCTCATGCTGCAGGCGCAGCTTTTGCAGAAAAGAAAAAAGGGACAAAAAACGCTGCCATTGCTTTTTTTGGAGATGGTGCAACGTCCGAGGGAGATTTTCATGAAGGGCTAAACTTCGCCTCGGTTTTCCAGTCGCCTGTTATCTTTTTCTGTCAAAATAATCAGTACGCCATTTCCGTTCCTCAAAATAAGCAAATGAAGACGAAGACGATTGCTCAAAAAGGACTTGCGTATGATATTCCAAGTGTGAGAGTAGATGGAAACGATGTATTCGCTGTTTATCACCATGTCACAGAGGCTTTAGAACGTGCTCGCTCAGGGAATGGACCTACACTAATAGAAGCTGTTACTTGGCGTTACGGTGCCCATACAACAGCTGACGATCCGTCAAAGTATCGAAATCAGCAGGAAAGCCAGGTAAGAAGGGATCGATTTGACCCTATTACGCGCATAGAAAACTGTCTTAAGGCTAACGGATGGGATGAAGAAAACTGGATGTTCGGCATAAAACAAAAAGCTGTTGAAGAGATTGATCAGGCTGTTGAAGAAATGGAACGCTTTCCGCCTCCCAATCCTGCTGTGTTATTTGATCATGTTTATAAAAATCCAGTTCCATCTCTTGTGAGACAAAAAGAGTATTTACTGGATGTACTGGGGGCGGATAACTCGTGACAAGTTCTGTCGAAAGAAAACCGCTAACGGTAGCCGGTGCAATAAATGAAGCCCTTTCAGATATGCTTAGAGAAGACGAAAGAGTCATTTTACTCGGAGAGGATATCGGTCAAAATGGCGGTGTGTTCAGGGTGACTGAGGGACTTATGGAGACGTATGGGGAAGAACGTGTAATTGATACTCCCTTAAGTGAAGCGGGTTTTGTAGGAGCTGCAATTGGAATGGCAGCCAATGGGTTAAAGCCGGTAGTGGAAATTCAGTTTCTGGGTTTTATTTACCCTGCATACGAGCAATTAATGACGCATGCAGTAAGATTGCGATCAAGAACCATGGGCCATTTTAGTGTTCCAATTGTCATTCGGGCACCATATGGAGCGGGTGTGCGAGCTCCTGAAATTCATTGTGATAGTACAGAATCGATTTTCACCCATATGCCTGGCATGAAAGTTGTTTGTCCGTCCAATCCCTACGATGCTAAAGGACTTATGATAGCAGCGATAGAAGATCCTGATCCGGTTTTATTTCTTGAACCTATGCGTAATTACAGGTCCATTTCAGAAGAAGTGCCAGAAGGACTATACACTGTTGAGATTGGTAAAGGAAAAAGGCTGCTTGAAGGTCAGGATGTAACGATTATTACGTGGGGTGCAATGACAGCAGTTTCTATGAAAGCTGCTGAAGCATTGTCTAAACAGAACATCTCGTGTGAGGTCATTGATTTGAGAACTCTATCTCCAATTGATGAAGACCTGATCGCTTCATCTGTTCAAAAAACGGGAAGGACTGTCATTGTTCAGGAGGCGCATCCCCAAAGCAGCGTCGCTAACGATGTGCTATCAATTATTAACGAAACCTCCTTTCTTTATCAAAAGGCCCCTGTTGCAAAAGTGTCCGGGTTTGATACGCCTGTTCCTTACTTTGGGTATGAGGATTTCTATCTTCCTACACCTGAACGGGTGATGCAGGCGGTTATGAAAGCAGTCGATTTTTAATCAAAGGGGGAGATAGCTTGGTGGAAATCAAGCTTCATGATATCGGGGAAGGAATGACGCAGGCTGAACTAAATCACTATTTTGTAAAACCAGGTGACAAAGTCAATGCAGATGACCCTTTAGTGGAAGTTCAAACAGATAAAATGACAGCAGAAATTCCTTCACCTGCATCTGGGATTGTAAAAGAACTGATCATTGAACCGGGATCGACTATACCGGTGGGAACAACCATTATGCTTCTAGATTCACCTCATTCTACTAATCAAAAGCAGCTGAATACTCGTTCGATGGATCAGGCTTCTGTAAATCCAAGTGAAGAAAATAGAGTTGAAACACACAAAAAAAATACGGATCAAAAGCGTATTCTGGCTTCACCCTATACAAGGAAAATAGCGCGTGATCACCAGATCCTAATTCAAACAATCAAGGGCTCGGGCCCTGCAGGAAGAATAACGGATGCAGACGTTTATTCAGTCATAGAAAATGAGAAAAGTGAAATCAATCAGGCTTCGCAACCGATTGAAGAGAATACACAAAAACTTAAGAATACACTTCCTTACACCGGAATACGAAAACAAATCGGAAAAAAAGTAGCTCAAACCCTTTTCACCGTACCCCATTGCACTCATTTTGAAGAAATTGATGTAACCGAAATCCTGCAGCTAAAAGATCAGGTAAAGAGGGAAGGACAATCTATATCCGCAACGATCTTTTTTATTAAGGCATTAAGTATTTGTTTGAAGGAATTCCCGGTTTTTAATTCCTCACTTGATGAACAAAACGGGCAGATCCTTCTTCATAACCAGATTCATATGGGACTAGCTGTGAATACATCAGATGGTTTACTTGTTCCTGTTTTAAAAAATGTACCAGAAAAATCATTCCGCACGCTGCAAACAGAAATGAAGGACCTTCATCAAAAAGCTGAAAACCGCACACTTTCAATGGCTGAATTAAAAGGAAGTACATTTACAATCAGCAATGCAGGACCGCTTGGAGGAAGTACAGGAGCAACCCCCATTCTCAATGCTCCGGAATCGGCACTGATGGCGTTTCACAAAATTAAGAAAAGGCCGATGGTCAATGAAAATGATGAAATCGTCATTCGTTCCATGATGAATATCTCAATGACATACGATCATCGGATTATCGATGGAGGAAGTGCTATTGCATTTACAAACCATTTTGCGGAGCTGATCGAGCAGCCTCTATCCATGATGGTGGAGCTGTAATGGTTGTAGGTGAAATTGCAGAAGAAAGAGATGTAGTGGTTATTGGGGGAGGTCCCGGAGGATACCAGGCAGCTATAAGGGCAGCACAGTTGGGGAAGAAAGTAACGCTGATTGAAAAAGAAAGCATTGGAGGCATATGCCTGTCGACAGGCTGTATCCCTTCTAAATTATTTGCTGAAGCAGGAAAAAAAAGAGATTCACTTCAGTCCCTTTCAAGATTAGGAATCGAGGTCAATGAAGCGAAGTTTGATTTAACTGTTTTGCAAAAGACGAAGCAGAAAATTATAGAGCAGCTTCAAAAAGGCATCGGTAAACTAATCAAAGAAAATAAGATCGAGCTGATTAAGGGATCTGCTTATTTTTTATCGAGTGACAGGATCGGTGTTGAACACGGTCACAACTTTACCATTTATCGGTACACATCGGCTATTATTGCAGCTGGCTGTACAAAAGTAAGTTCAAGAGAAAATTCGGATCAGCGTTTGCTCGATTATGAATCCATTTTTGCCATTCAGGAAATACCGGAACATCTTGCAGTTATTGGAGATGATTATCTTGCATTAGAAACGGCCTCTACCTTTCAGCAGCTTGGATCAAAAGTCAGTCTAATATGGCTAAAGGGTGACTTTCCCTTTGACGTTTCAATTAATAAAGAGGTAAAACGAATTTTTAAAAAAAGAAAAATAAGTATTTATTTTGATCAAAAAGTAAAAGAGGTTCATGCGAACAAGAAAATTGAAATTGTGATGGAAGACGAAAGCGGAGAAACATCCACCTTAACAGCCTCACACATGGTAAAGGCAGCACTTCGCAAACCGAATAGTTCTGCTCTTGGTGTAGACCGATTAGGAATGAAAACAGAATATAACGGTCATATCGTCGTTGACCATGCCTGTCAAACGTCCATTAATGGAATTTATGCAGTGGGAGATATAACAGAAGGACCTCCGCTCGCTGTAAAAGCGGTGAAGCAAGGTAAAGTTGCGGCTGAGGGGATTGCAGGTGTGAGTAGTGAATATGATGACACGTTTATGCCGGTTATCGTACATACCAATCCCCCAATATCAAGTGTGGGTTTAACGCAGGCGGAGGCAGAAAAAACGTATGAAAATATCAAAACTGCAACGTTTCCAATGTCAGCTCTCGGGATTTCTGCTGTCACAGGACGTAAAGAGGGTTTCGTAACCGTACTTAAAGAAGAAGGATCAGATCTGCTGCTAGGGATCCATATGATCGGAGAAGGAGCAGTGGAACTCTCAACTTCAAGTGTTCTTGCACTTGAAATGGCAGGCCGGACGGAAGATTTAACGTTTGGATTCTATTCTCATCCCAGCGTCAATGAAGGGTTATTGGAAGCAATTGAGGCATTGGCTGACAAAGCAATCCATCTTGCACCACGAAAATGAAAGTGAACGAATAGCTGTTGCAGAAAATTAATCTATTATTTTTAAACTAAACATATGGAGGGAATTTTAATGAAAAAAGAATCAATCTCAATGGATCAGCAGGTTAATGATTTTTTCCCGGTTAAAGAGGTCGACTATCTGGAGATCTATACTGGAAATGCCAAGCAGTCTGCGCACTTTTTTTGTACGGCATTCGGATTTAAAATGGTGGCCTATTCCGGTTTAGAAACTGGCAACCGTGAAACAGTATCCTACGTTTTGCAGCAAAACAAGGTGCGTCTTGTGATAACCGGCTCCTTAACCGACTCTTCTGATGTTGCGGCCTTTGTAAAAAAACACGGAGACGGCGTACGGGATATTGCGTTAACAATGGATAATGTTGAAAGCGCATACAAAGAAGCTGTATCAAGAGGAGCCATTGAAATTAAAAAGCCTTTTGAAGTTGAAGACCAGTATGGGATCGTAAAAAAAGCAATTATCGGGACATACGGCGATACGATTCATACGATGGTTGAACGGACCGGCTATAAAGGAATTTTCTTACCTGGATTTGAACCTTATGAATCTTCAGTTCCAGTTAAAGACGCAGGGATTGTAGCAGTAGACCATGTTGTCGGAAACGTAGAACGTATGCAGGAATGGACTTCATATTATGAAAAAGTAATGGGATTTAAAGAAATGCGTCACTTCACAGATGCAGACATAAGCACAGAGTACTCATCACTCATGTCAAAGGTGATGCACAACGGCGGACGAATTAAATTTCCTATAAATGAACCGGCAGAGGGAAAACGAAAATCGCAAATTCAGGAATACCTTGAATTTTTCAATGGACCAGGGGTGCAGCATCTGGCTATTTTAACTGAAGATATTGTCACCACTGTTGCCATACTGAAACAAAATGGAGTGGAATTTCTCAATACACCTTCATCGTATTATGAAACATTAAGTGAACGAGTCAAAGACATCGATGAAGAAATTGAAAAATTAAAGGAGTTAAATATATTAGTGGATGGTGATGATGAAGGCTATCTTCTTCAGATTTTTACTAAGCCAATTGTCGACCGGCCGACTGTCTTCATCGAAGTTATTCAGCGAAAAGGGGCAAGAGGATTCGGTGAAGGAAACTTTAAAGCTTTATTTGAATCCATTGAACGTGAACAAGAAAGAAGAGGAAATTTGTAAGTAAATAAGCATTCAGAATGAAACATAACTGAAAAGAATCTTAAAAAAAAGCAGTATCTATCACTAGTATGAGTTTAGCGGAGCGGAAGGCGGCGACTCCAGCAGAATATAACGAAGCTTTAGACACCGCAAAGCAAGGCCTGATGAGGGCTCAGAGCGCCGTTCCCAGCGAGTAGCGTCTACCTGAAACGAAGTGAACCGGTCAAAGAGCTTGAGACATATATGTCCCAGGCTCAGTCTTTTTATTTCCCTTTAAAAGAAAGGAGGAAAACCGGATGGATTTTCTGCCGGATGAAATGCAGTGGAAGGATGCATACAAATTAATGATTGGCTCCATCCTGCCACGCCCGATCGCGTTTGTTTCTACCATCGACTCTAAAGGAATTGCAAACCTTGCACCATTTAGTTTTTTTACGGCAATTTCCGCCGACCCCATGATGGTCTGTTTTTCTCCTATGCGAAGCGGGGAGGACGGAACAAAAAAGGACACACTCATCAACATTGAAGAAACAGGAGAGTTTGTCATAAATATCGTCAGCGAAGGTTTTGCAAAAAAAATGAATCAATGCGCAATAAATTACTTACCGGATGAAGATGAATTTGAAAAAGCAGGTCTGACAAAAGTGTCAAGTAAATCTGTTCATCCTCCACGAGTAAAAGAAAGTCTTATTCATATGGAATGCACCGTCAACCAAATTCTTCACTTCGGGGACCATCCGGGGGCAGGGAGTCTTGTGATTGGGGAAGTAAAAACGATTCATATAGATGATTCACTGCTGAACGAGGGAAGGATAAATGCTCAGCTTCTCGAGCCAATTGGCAGATTAGCAGGTCAGCTTTATACAAAACCAATGACTGATACGTTTGAATTAATTCGCGAAAAGATCGAAAGAGGTGATTAAGTGAAATTTATAAGTTTTCGCCTCCCGAATGGCCTTGTAAAAGCAGGTTGGCTTCATAAAGAAAACTACGCAGTAGATATGAATGAACGATCTCAAGGAACTCTTCCGTCGACGATGTTGGAGTTTCTTCAAAATCAGGAACAGTATATGGAAGCGGTGAAAAGGTGGAGAGATGTTTCGATTGAAGACGCGGGCGTTTATCCATTAGAAAAGGTGATACTCCTGGCACCGCTGCCGAATCCTTTGAGTGTAAGAGATTTTTATTCTTTTGAACAGCATGTGAAAAACTCCCGTGCCAGAAGAGGACTTGACATGATTCCTGAGTGGTATGAGTTTCCTGTATTTTATTTCTCGAATCATTTAGCGATCAAAGGCCCGAATGAAGTAATTGTCTTTCCCGCTGAGAGCATGGAGAGAGACTATGAGCTTGAAATTGCGTGTGTGATGGGGAAAATGGGATCAAATATCTTAGCAGATCAAGCAGAAGAATATATTTTCGGTTTCTGTATCCTTAATGACTGGAGTGCCAGAGATCTTCAGCGAAAAGAAATGAAAGTTGGGCTAGGTCCTGCAAAAGGTAAAGACTTTGCTGCGTCAATAGGTCCTTATATCGTCACGAAAGATGAGCTCCAGTCTGCAGAAATAGGTCAACTCAAATTGAAGATGGAGGCTTTTGTAAATGGGAAAAGACTATCATACGGTAATACAGGTGATTTGTATTATTCCTTTGGAAAAATGATTGAACGGGCATCTGCAGGTGTAACGCTATATCCAGGAGAAATTATTGGATCAGGAACGGTTGGTACGGGCTGTCTGCTCGAGCTCGGGGAAGAGGTACATCCCTGGCTTGCTTGCGGCGATGAAGTATCTTTTTCCATTGAAAAACTTGGAACATTGACTAATAAAATTGGAACAGGATAAGGGGGATCATATGTTTTATCGCCAATTAGGAAAAATCCCGCATAAACGTCATACACAATTCAAAAAAGAAGATGGTTCGCTTTTTCGAGAGCAGGTGATGGGAACGAAAGGATTCTCCGGCACACAGTCTATTCTTTATCATCATTTTATGCCTACGGAAGTCGTGAAATCTGAATTGATGAGATCTTATCTCCCTGAATTTGAAGAAACGGAGGAGTTAAAACATCGTCATTTTTTGACTTCTAAGCTTAAACAAAAAGGAGATGCACTTACAAGAGACTATCTATTGGGGAATGATGATCTGCTGATTGGCATCATACAGACAGCTCAAGCGATGGAGTCTTATTACAGAAACGGTGATGGAGATGAAATGCTGTTTGTCCATTATGGTTCAGGAAAAGTTGAGACAATATTTGGAACAATCTCCTATCGAAAAGGGGATTATATTATGATCCCTATTGGAACGATTTATCGGATCCTGCCAACTGAGAAGGAAGAGTCGAAATTCTTGCTGATTGAATCATTCAGCCAGCTTACAACGCCTAAAAGATATCGAAATGAATACGGTCAATTACTCGAGCATAGTCCGTTTTGTGAAAGAGACATACGGGGGCCTGAAGAGCTGCTGACATTTGAAAAAAAAGGGCACTATGAAGTCATGACGAAGTCAAGAGGGTATTTGCATAAGCATCTATTAAACCATCATCCACTGGATGTAGTCGGGTGGGATGGCTATTTGTATCCATGGGTGTTTAATGTAAAAGATTTCGAACCTATTACTGGAAGGGTTCATCAGCCGCCCCCAGTTCATCAGACATTTGAAGGACATAACTTCGTGGTATGCTCTTTTGTGCCCAGACTTTATGACTACCATCCGGAGGCCATACCTGCTCCTTATTATCATAGCAATGTAAATAGCGATGAATTGCTCTATTATGTTGAAGGAAATTTTATGAGCAGAAAAGGGATTGAAGAAGGCTCAGTTACTCTTCATCCCAGCGGTATTCCTCATGGGCCTCATCCAGGCAAAACGGAAGCAAGCATTGGAAAAAAAGAAACGATGGAGTTAGCTGTAATGATTGATACATTCAAGCCATTAAAGGTCGTGAAACAAGCGAAAAAATTAGAAGATACAAACTATATGTACACTTGGATAGAGTAAACGAGATGGAGCTGAAAAGCTCTATTTTTTTTGTGAAAAGGATAGGTCTATAGACTTTTATTTAAGGCGAATAGAAAAGAACACAAAAAATGTTGAGAAAATGTGCTATAATTAATTAAAAGAGGGTAAGAGATTTCAATGAATCTCATCCTGCCTAATTAGACAGAACGGCTCATCACGATTATTAATGGTCAGCCTAATCGTTCAATTGCCCGGCAAATCTTATTAAAAATTGGAGGATGAACGATGAAAACTTACAAAAACAAATTCATGGACGGAGAACAAGTCCTGCTGAATGAAAAAGTGGTTACAATAAAGCAGTGGTCTTACGTGGCGAACATGAAAAGGTATTCTTATATAATCCAGGAAGATTCAGCTACTTTTTACTTTGAAGAAGAGCTTCGAAAAATACAATAATTCAAAAACTGCAGCCCTTTGTGGACTGCAGTTTTTTTGTCTTAGCACATAGAATCTTTCGGTTTGGGATTTTTTAAACCAAACAGCGGCCGTATGAATAGGGCGAGCGCAGTTCCAAGAAGTGCCATCACTGCCCATACCCAGCCATGAAGACTGAATGATGCAATCCCTCCAAAATAAGCTCCGATGTTGCAGCCAAAAGCAAGTCTGGCCCCATAACCCATCAAAAGCCCACCGATAATAGACCCGGCTGCAATCCCTGGTTTGATCTTTTTAGGATTGAAAGTGCCTGTCGCAGCAGCCGCGATAAATGCACCTAAAATAATGCCAAAGTTCATTACGCTCGTAGAGTCTGCCAAAATTGACTGGGATAATTGAACTGCGTTTGCACCTTGCCAGTATCCCCAAGTAGAAACATCAACTCCGACATGTTCAAGTGCTTTTGATCCCCAAAGCGCAAAAGCAGAAGTAATTCCCCATGGATTTCCGCGCACAGTTAACGTTAACGCATTAAGCAGCGCCAGAACAATGGCTGCAGTTAAAAGCGGCCATGATCCTCTAAAAACTTTTTTCCAACCTGTTGTCGTTGGCAGTGGTTTCATTGGCGGTGGATTTCTGCGTTTAGCAAACTGTGATAAAAGAAAGTAAATAAGTGCGAATAAAATCATTTGTACTGCCCAGGCTCCAAAAAAACCGAGTGAAGTTGATTCTGCCAGAGATATCGGAGGCAAGGCCCACGTTTCCTCAGTCCAGAAAGGGAGATGGTAAGCGCCAATAACAGATCCGGCGATAAAGGCAATCAGGGTTAACATCATAGAGGACTGTCCGCCTCCAACTGTATACAATGTACCTGAAGCACAGCCGCTGCCCAGCTGCATACCAATACCGAATAGAAAGGCACCAAAAATCACACTGATTCCAACTGGTGAAACATATCCTGCAGGTGTATTCCCTGTAAAACTAAATCCTGTGCTTAATATAATGGCAAATAACGTGGAAGCTACGGCGAGCATCACCATATGTGCTTGCAGCCCCTGAACGTTGCCAACTGCTGCCAATCGTCTGAAAACAGAGGTGAAGCCAAATCTTGCGTATAGTAAAGTCAGGCCTAACGCCATTCCAATTAAAAATAAGATCCCTTGAATCCCATTCGTTGTTAAGGTAATAATCAAAAACAATGTAATTGCTGCTGCTATCCCCAGAACGGCCAAAGGCTTTTGAAGGGGAGGAAGTGATGAAACAATTGTAGTAGAATTTTTCCTCAAAAGATCAGGTGCCTCTGAACTATGCTGCGTCATAGATGTCCCTCATTTCCTATTGATTTAATCGGTTTTAAATTTACCACACTCTATATTACTTGTCTATTAGAAGACACTTAACCTGCTTAAAGCAAATGTAGTCAAAAAAAAAGACAGCCCATCCAATTAATGGAAGAGAACTGTCTTTTTTATGTATGGCCTCTTAGCTTATTCATTTTATTGTTCATAGGCTTGTAACAAGCAATAATATAGAAGTTAAGATTCCTGTCCCAGCAAGGCCTGTTAAAATATCTGTACGATTATACTTTATATTTTCTTCAAACATGTCAATCATCCTCCTTAGTTATATAGTACTCTTTACCTTTTTCACATAAAAATAAACGGATTTTAAATACTTTTTTAAATTTGTAAAGAGCTTTCTCACTATCCATTTCTCTCATTTTTTAATTGCCTTGCCCGTTTCATATAGATAGAATTGGGTAAACAGAAAAAGAGTAATTATATAGGAGGAGGAATTTAACATGAGTGATAAAAAAGGACTATCAGACAAAGTTAAAGGTGCAGTCAGCAAAGCTGCCGGAGAAGCGAAAGATCAGGTAGGCAATGCGAAAAACGATCGCAGCATGCAGCGTGATGGCAAGAAAGATAAAACACAAGGCGATATTCAGCGCGGCATTGGAAATTTAAAAGACAAATAAAGAGAAGCTTGGTGCATCGTAACATTTTGCACCAAGCTTTTTTCATTTATAAGAGTAAAACCCCCGCTTAAGGGATTTAAGCGGGGGTTTTAGTCATTATTCTTGCTTATATTGCATATATACAGCATGTGTAACTAAAAAGTCTTCCAAACCATGCTTGCCGTCTGCTCCTCCGAGACCGGACTTTCTAACTCCTGCATGATAGCCCTGCAGAGCCTCAAAGTTTTCACGGTTTACAAACGTTTCACCGAATTTTAAGCCGTTCACGACTCTCATGACTTCATGATAATCTTCTGAGTAAACGGATGATGAAAGGCCGTATTCTGTATCATTGCTCATTTCGATTGCTTCATCGAGCGTTTGATAAGTTACGATAGGCAGAACGGGACCAAAAATCTCTTCTTTAATAATCGTCATATCGTGTTTAGCATCTGTAATTAAAGTCGGTTCATAAAAATAACCTTTCCGGTCAATTGGCTTACCGCCAACCAAGATCGTTGCACCTTCTTTTTCGGCCTGTTGTACCATTGAATGAACTTCGTCCACGCGGTCCTGACTTACCAAAGGCCCAAGGTCAAGCTTGTTTTCTTCATTGGGATTCCCCGCTTTAGCTTGCTGCATTGCTTCTTTTAATTTTGATATAAAGGATTCAGCTACCTTTTCCTGAACATACACTCTTTCTGCATTTGTACAGGCCTGTCCTGAGTTGGTTAAACGGGACGTCATGATATGTTTCACAGCAAGATCCAAATCTGCATTTTCAGTAACAATTGCCGGCGCTTTTCCGCCAAGTTCAAGATTTACTTTAGTAATGTTTTCTGCAGCTGCCTGCATCACTTTTGTACCGGCACCAACGCTTCCAGTCATCGTGATAATTGATACTTTAGGGTGAGAAGCCAATGCATTTCCTATAGTGGAGCCCGTACCTGTAATTAAATTATAGACTCCTTTAGGAAGACCATCTGTTTTCTCAATCAGTTTTGTAAATTCAACTGCCGTATTAGGCGTTTGCTGACTTGGTTTCAGCACAATGGAGCATCCGGCTATAAGCGCTGTAGCGACTTTTCTGGCTAAAATAAACACCGGGAAGTTCCAGGGTACAATACCCGCTACAACACCAATTGGCTTTCTATACATCAGTATATTTTCATTAGGGCGATCACTTGGTAAAACTTCACCTGTAATTCGTCGGCCCCATTCGGACATGTAGTAGAAGTATTCAATTGCAGTATCGACCTCATCAGCTGCCTGATCCTGAGGCTTGCCTTGTTCTTCAATAAGCAGTTTGATAAAGGTTTCTCGATTTTCCTTTATTCCGTCACCCAGCTTTCGAACAATCTTTCCACGCTCATTAGAAGGAACCTTTTCCCATTCTTTTTGAGCTTCGAAAGCAGCATTAACGGCTTTATTGACATCTTCTTCAGTGGCTTTCGGTGTTCTTGATATAACCTCTTCTGTTGCAGGGTTGATAATATCAATCCATTCATTAGACATAGAGTCTGTATACGATCCATTTATAAACAATTTATGTTCATTCATGATTAATCCTCCTCTAAAGTACTGAATACTTCTTGTCTTCCACAACATAGAAAAGTAAAACATCAACAAGCCCATTCGCCCCCGATGAATAAAAGGCAATACGTTTTCTGAATTAAAGAATTGTTGGTATGACCTTTAGTGATATGTTTCCTTGAACCGCTCTTGAAATCATACAGCTTTCATCAGCTTTAAATGCAAGTCTCTCAACTTTCTTTAGGTCTTCTGGATTTTTCATCTTAATGTATGGACGATGAGTAATCGTTTTATAAGTGAAAACCCCATTTAATACTTCCACCTGACCTTCAGATTGCAGCGACAATTCCTCAACATCAACATTTGCACGTTCGAGCATCGCTGCAAGAGTAATTATGTAACAGGTTGAAGCAGCGCCCAAAAGCATTTCATCGGGGTTTGTACCGACTCCGGGGCCGTCCATGTCTTCAGGAATAGATATGTTTGTCTGCAGATTTTTAGTTTCAATCGTTCCTACACTGTTTCTGCCGCCTGGCCATTTTGCGTTTAAAATAAATGTATGAAGCGTCAAATTGATCGTCCTTTCATTATTGAGGATGGGTTTCTTTATGCTATCTTAAAACGTTTAATAGTCTTTGTCTAAAGTTTGGGATTTTTCAACAGGTTCATGTGGTAAGATATTAAATTATGTAATTGTTTTTCCAATCCATCCAAATCGAGAATTTTATAGTACACTGTATAATGAGATAAATAAAACGACAGTGTGTTACAAAGGAGCGTTTATTCAATGGAAGTACTTGATACGAAAAAAACAATTGATATTATTGAACAGCTTGTTCAAATTCCGAGCCCCTCTGGCAATACAGACCGGGTCATACAATTTGTACAGAAATGGCTGAAAGAAAAAAATATTCCTTCCGCAATAAATAATAAAGGCAGTTTGATTGTAACAATGGAGGGGAAAAACAAGTCTAAGCATCGTGTTTTGACTGCTCATGTAGATACATTAGGGGCAATGGTGAAAGAAATAAAAAGTGATGGCAGATTAAAGCTTTCCATGATCGGCGGTTTTAGATGGAATGCAGCCGAAGGAGAGTACTGCAAGGTAGAAACATCTGAAGGCAAAGAAATAGCTGGTACGATTTTGATGCATCAGGCATCAGTTCATGTCTATAAGGATGCAGGTTCTGCTGCGAGAGATGAACAAAATATTGAAGTCCGGCTCGATGAGGTTGTACATAACGCGCAAGATACAAAGGCGCTGGGCATTGAAGTGGGGGATTTTGTATCATTCGATCCCAGAGTCGAGGTCACTGAGAGCGGTTTTATAAAATCAAGACATCTTGATGACAAAGCAAGCGTTGGCATGCTGATGAGTGTACTGGATCGAATTAGCTCCGACAGAGAAGAGCTTCCTTATACCACCCACTTTATTATTGCCAATAATGAAGAAATCGGCTATGGCGGAAATTCAAATATTCCAAAGGAAACAACAGAATATATTGCGGTGGATATGGGAGCTTTAGGTGATGGGCAGGCTTCAGATGAATACACAGTTTCAATTTGTGCCAAAGACAGCTCCGGACCTTACCATTACGGTTTGAGAAAACAGCTGATTGAACTGGCAAAAGAACATGATATTGCTTATAAGGTAGATATTTATCCTTATTATGGATCTGACGCATCTGCCGCAATGAAAGCCGGCCATGATGTCAAGCACGCGCTGATAGGGGCAGGAATTGATGCTTCTCATGCGAATGAAAGAACACATGTTAAATCAATTTATCACACAGAAGCACTTATTTACCGTTACATCACCGCGTCAATGCCTGATGAATAAAAAACATTATCAGTGTTTTTTAGGTAAATTCATAAAAATAGATTCTAAGAAAAATGCGAGGAATTATAATGAAGACTAATGACCTATTCGATAAATTAAAACTTAAAACAATCATTGGAAAACTTCCTGAGGAAGTAGTTTATATTGAGGCAGACTCTCGAGAGGTCAAGCCTGATTCCGTTTTTGTCTGCATAAAAGGCCACACATCTGACGGACATGATTACGCGCAATTGGCTGTTGAAAATGGAGCGACTGTGGTTGTTACCGAAAAGGAGCTTGATTTGGGGACTGACCAGGCGGCGCAGGTAATCGTTAAAAGCACTTCACGAGCGCTTGCTTTTATAGCAAACCATTTTTATTCATACCCCTCTTACAAGATGAATGTGCTGGGTGTAACAGGAACGAATGGCAAAACATCCGTTACGAACCTGATTCATCAGCTCATTAAACGAGGGGGAGAAAGATCTGCATTGTCCGGAACGATCGGATTTGATCTCGATGGAACTCTGCATGAAAGTGCCAACACGACGAGTGATATTATTACAACTCAGCGCATGATGGTTCAGGCAATGGATCTTGGCATACCTAATATGATATTTGAAGTTTCATCCCATGGCCTGGTGGAAGGAAGATTATCAGGCGTAGACTTCGATGTCGTAACGTTTACAAACTTAAGTCACGATCATCTCGACTTTCATGGAACGATGGAACATTATGGTTATGCGAAAGGACTGCTGTTTTCTCAGCTCGGTCAAAACCTGCAAAAACCAAAGTACGCAGTCATTAACCAGGATGATGAGTGGTATGACACGTATTCGCAGATGACGCCATTTGAAGTTATTTCATACAGCATGAAAGAAAGAGCGGATTTTTGGGCGAAAAATATTCATTACATGGACGATTTAACTCGATTTGAACTGGAATCTCCAGAGGGTAATTATACAGTTGAAACACAGCTGTTGGGAACTTTTAA
The DNA here is from genome assembly GCF_000829515.1 of Jeotgalibacillus campisalis. Classification (GTDB taxonomy): domain Bacteria; phylum Bacillota; class Bacilli; order Bacillales; family Jeotgalibacillaceae; genus Jeotgalibacillus; species Jeotgalibacillus campisalis. Next base: position 147,430 of record NZ_JXRR01000014.1, read on the forward strand.
TGTGTCCAATATATTAGCCGCTCTTGCTACTCTTTACGCAAAAGGAGAGCGGGTGGAAAAACTGGTTGAGATTTTAAAAGAGGTTCCTCCAATCTCAGGAAGAATGGAAAGAGTTCATACGGAGGCACCTTTATCCATTTATGTAGACTATGCCCACACTCCGGATGCAATTGAAAAAGCGATCCAATCCGTCATGCCATTTAAAAAGAATCGTGTTCTTTTTCTGGTCGGAACAGGAGGGAACAGGGACAAATCAAAACGTCCAGCGATGGCAGAAAAAGCATCCCTCGCAGATTATGTGGTTCTTACGACAGATGATCCCAGATTTGAAAGCTATGACAGCATCGTGAATGATCTCGGACAAGGGATGACGCATGATCAGTATGCTTTGATTGGCGATCGTGAGGAAGCTGTGAGGCATCTAATGGAAATCGCGGAACCGGATGATATTATCATTTTTGCAGGCAAAGGCCATGAAAATTACCAGATTATCGAAAACACAAAATACCCACATAGTGATAGAGAAATTGCTCTCGAAGTGATATCAGAACGGTTTTAAATTAGAAAAGGCTGTCCCATGTGTGAACTTGGGACAGCCTTTTTGTTAGATGGAATAGAAGATCTTCTTAGAAAAACATTCCTGCAATAGAAGCAGAAAGCAATGACGCTAATGCTCCGGCTATAACAGCACGAACTCCAAGACGGGCAATGTCGGGCCTGCGTTCAGGCGCCAGATTTCCCAGGCCGCCAAGTAGAATAGCAAGAGAGGAGACATTTGCAAAACCGCAAAGAGCAAAAGTGATAACCGCAACAGTTTTTTCTGAAAATTGATCAATCATTGGAGCGAAATTAGCATAAGCTACAAATTCATTTAACACGAGTTTTTGTCCGATAAAGTTTCCTGCTTGTATTGCTTCACTCCAAGGAATTCCAATGGCGAAGGCAAGAGGGGCAAATACGTAGCCCAGTACTAATTCAATGGTTAGATTTTCGTAGCCGAATAATCCTCCAATACCGCCTAAAATCCCATTTAACAATGCGATTAATGCGATAAACGCAATGAGCATAGCTCCTACATTTAATACAAGCTGGAGCCCGGTGCTCGCACCTTTTGCAGCAGCATCCACCACGTTTGCTGCTTCAGCATCTGCCTCCATTTCCAAATCTTTTGGATCGGGTCTGTCGTCTGTTTCTGGAACAAACAGTTTAGCCATAACTAATCCAGCCGGTGCAGCCATAAAGCTAGCAGCTAATAAATATTCGAGCGGTACACCAAGCTGTGAATACCCGATTAGAACGGAACCTGCAACAGAGGCAAGTCCTCCTGTCATGACAGCAAATAACTCTGAATTCGTCATTTTAGCGATATATGGCTTAACAACTAAAGGAGCTTCCGTTTGTCCAACGAAAATATTTGCAGCAGCAGACATGGATTCCGCTTTTCGTGTACCAAGCAGCCGTGAGAGACCACCGCCAAGAAATTTAATGATAACCTGCATGATTTTCAGGTGGTATAAAACGGATATGAGTGCCGAGAAAAAGATAATTATGCATAATACGTTTATGGCAAAAACAATCCTGTCATCCTGGTACATGAATCCGCCCAAGACGAATTCAATTCCTTCATTGGCATATGTGATGATATTATTGACGCCAAATGTCAGTTTTTCAAGCGCCCACTTACCGGGACTTGTTTTAAGTACGAGAAACGCAAATGTTAATTGAAGGGCCAACCCTACTAATACAGGCCGCCAATTAATCGAGCGCCGGTTTGATGAAAGTGCAAAGGCAATCCCCAAAACGACGATAATGCCTGCTAATCCCCAAAGAATATTTATCACTTTGTACAACTCCATTCTATTAGTCATGCTTGTCAAAACACTTCACTCATTTTACAATGCAATTGCAAGCGTTTCAATAATAGTCACAAAAGTGTCAAACTAATGTCAGATGTCTGACAACTGGAGGAAAACTTACCATGAAAATAAGAAAAAGTATATCAGGGTCTACCGAGAGAAAGGTTTTTATTCATGAAAATAAAAAAGAAGAATCAATCTTAGTAGCTATTCCAGCTTTATTCTGGTCGGCTGAATTTACATATGATGATTTGGGTAAGGAGTTAACGAATAAACTTGAAAAGACACTGCAAAAAACAACAGACGCCCAAGAAGCAGGCGATATTGCCCAGCGAATATCTCAGTGGACAAACGAGATGTAAGATAGATGCTTTACGTTATATTTTGTACAACGGGCTTATTAACTATGCAATCTGGTTTTAAACAAAAACAATGCCATAAAAAAAACCTTCTTCTGTAATATCAGAAGAAGGTTTTTGTTATACATTTAGTTTAATACTCTCTTACGAAGTACCGCAAATGCGATCACACCGCTAAGAAGAGCAAGTGTCATAGCGTAAGGGAGAACAGAATTAGTTTGTTCAGCTGCTCCGCCAAATCCTGCTTCAGGCATTTTACTCGGCATTGCTTCAGAAGCAGGAGCTGTCAGTACCAATGCTTCGATACTGTCAAGTGTGTTAACTGCATAAACGCTGTATGCCATTCCTTCTTCAAGTGCTGTTCCGGAAAGATCAATTACTTGATCTCCTTCTGGTGTACGTACCTCAAGGTCATAAGTATCAGCTGGAAGTTCTGCAAAATCTGTCACTGCAGGGAAAGAGGCTCCACTGAATACCGCATCTCCTCCTACAAGACCAACATCAACTGTTGGGGCGTCTGGAGAAAAATGTCCAGCCCGGACCTTTACCATTCCTTCTTCTATCATAAGATCATCTTGTGTGACATTAAGCTCGATTGAATCTAAAAAGTTGATGGCTGAAGCAGTATAATAGCTTCCTGCTTCCACGGTTAATGTTTCTGAAATGACAGCAGTTTCCTGATCTCCGGCAGGATAAATTTCAACTTCGTGTTCTCCTGCAGGTAAAGCTAAATAATCGGTATAAGCTTTAAAATCTGCTCCTTCAACAACAGCTTCCCCATTGACATAAACATCAACAGCAGGTGCATCAGGTGAAGCGTGTAAAACTCTTACCCAGCCTTCTCCTTTGTGATCATCAGCAAGGGCAGCACCTCCCATAAGCGCAAGCATCATGACAGCCGCTAACAGTGAAGTAAATAACTTTTTCAAATCCATCCACTCTCCTCGTTTAATGTAGTTGTACAAGATGTGTACAATCTATTTATAACCCATGTACACACTTGCATCAACTTATAATATGCTGAAAATTTAGTTTTTTAAATATCCAATAATTTATACCATCTTATAGAAGTCTGCTGAAATTAGTAAGGTATAATAAAGCAGAGGCTGTCTTTGCGGAATATAATTAATTAAAGCGCAGCAGTAATCGCTCCATTCAGCTAAAAAACATGAAAACTTCTTCAGAGAAAAATACACATTTGCATTCCACTGAACGAACAACTATCATTTAAGAGGTATAGTTTAAAGATCGAGAGGACAATAAAATGACTACATTACAAAATGAAGTATTATCAAGGCGAACTTTTGCCATTATATCCCACCCGGATGCCGGGAAAACAACCTTAACTGAGCAGCTGCTGCTATTTGGAGGCGCCATTCGTGCTGCCGGGACTGTAAAAGGGAAAAAAACAGGAAAGTATGCTACATCCGACTGGATGGAAATTGAAAAGCAGCGGGGAATATCCGTCACGTCGTCTGTCATGCAATTTGATTACGATAATAAGCGTGTAAATATACTTGATACACCTGGTCACCAGGACTTCAGTGAAGATACCTACCGTACATTAATGGCAGTAGACAGTGCAGTTATGATCATTGATGCTGCTAAAGGAATTGAAGCTCAAACGTTAAAGCTGTTTAAAGTGTGTAAAATGAGAGGAATTCCAATTTTTACATTTGTAAATAAACTTGACCGTCAGGGAAGAGAGCCCCTTGAGATCATGGAGGAGCTTGAAGAGGTTCTTGGTATCGAATCCTATGCTATGAACTGGCCAATCGGTATGGGGAAGGAATTTCTCGGAATTTATGACAGGCACCACAAAAGAATCGAACAGTTCAGAGTAGAGGATCATGAAAGATTTCTGCCGTTGAATAAAGAAGGAGAGCTCGAGGGTGATCATGCCATTAAGCGATCCGGATTATACGACCAGGCACTTGAAGATGTAATGCTGCTTGAGGAAGCAGGAAATGAATTTACAGAAGAACGTTTGGCAAATGGGGATATTACTCCAGTCTTTTTCGGCAGTGCTCTGACAAATTTTGGTGTGCAGACATTTTTAGAAACGTATCTTGAATTTGCCCCATCACCACAGCCAAGAAAATCTGATATCGGTGCGATTGAACCTGCAGGGGAAGAATTTTCAGGATTTGTCTTTAAAATTCAAGCGAATATGAACCCTGCTCACAGAGACCGAATCGCCTTTTTACGTATTTGTTCTGGTAAATTCGAAAGAGGGATGTCAGTTCAATTATCAAGAACAGGAAAAACAATTAAGCTTTCTTCTTCTACATCCTTTCTAGCAGATGATCGAAATACTGTGGATGTAGCAGTTAGCGGTGACATAATTGGAATTTATGACACAGGGAATTATCAGATCGGAGACACCATTACTGAAAGCAAGAAAAGCTTTCAGTTTGAGAAACTCCCCCAGTTCACGCCTGAATTATTTATGAGAGTGACCGCAAAAAATGTAATGAAGCAAAAACATTTCCATAAAGGGATTAATCAGCTCGTTCAAGAAGGTGCGATTCAGCTTTATAAAACGCTGAGAACAGAAGATATTATTTTAGGAGCAGTTGGTCAGCTTCAATTTGAAGTTTTCGAACACCGAATGAAAAATGAGTATAATGTAGACGTTGTAATGGAAAATATCGGTTCAAAGATTGCCCGATGGATAGAAAATGAAAATGAAGTAAAAGATTCTATGTCATCAAGCAGAAGCATGCTCGTTAAAGACCGGCATGACCGTTTAGTATTTTTATTTGAAAATGACTTTGCTATGCGCTGGTTTTCCGATAAACATCCGGATATAAAGCTTTATAGTCTGCTTTAAGTTCAGTTTGAGCTGTGTATCTGCTGACCGAGCATGGGATTGGGTTAAAACCACAACAACAACGAATAAAAGGCCGATTGTCTATAAAACGACAATCGGCTTCTTTTATCTAAAACTTGGGAGAAAACTCCCACTTCAAGGAGCCTAATCGAGTAAATGTGGGCAGTTCTCGTCCTGAACCTGCCTTCATAGAATCTTCTTGCGCTGAATTTTGTAAAATTTTCAACGAAAAGGTGTTCAAGAAGATTATAAAGGTATAGAATAATAATTAATACTATTTAACTATATATGAAGGTAGGTCGAAAGGATGGATTATCTTTGTACTCAATGTGGGATGTCGGTTGACTTTGAAGAAAAAGGAACCTTTTTTATGAAGAACATTTCACTGAATGAGGTTCAGTCTCTATCAAATTCATTTTATCAATCGGGTTTTTATATTGCGATGGATTACATAAATTTAAAAGATGTGGAAGAGACTGCAGAAAAACTGTTCAAAATGGGTTTTATGGAAGCGCAGTGCGGTGTAGCACAAAAATCTGATTTAACAGCATTTATGGACCTTTCATTATTTTTAAAACGAATTAAAAATCGTGAAACCATTGAATTTATTCAAAACGGCAGCTTAGTCAGTCATCTGCAGCCTATATTAATGGTTAAATCAGGAGAGGTATATGCTTATGAATCTCTGCTGCGGTCTAAAGATCCCTCAGAGAATATTTCTCCCTATGAACTGTTTAAAGTAGCAAATTCCACAGGTTTTCATTCACTATTGGATCAGCGGGCTAGAGAAGAAGCGATTAAAGCGAAGAAGCAATATATTCAAAAGGGCATAAAAAGTTTTATTAATTTTCTACCTTCAACTATTTATAATCCGGAATTTTGTTTAAGACATACGTTTAATATTGTGAAAAAATACGATATAGATCCGCAAGATCTGGTATTTGAAGTGGTGGAAACGGAAAAAATCAATGATGTAGACCATCTTAAATCAGTGTTTAGCACTTATAAAAGAGAAGGAATTAAAGTGGCACTCGATGATGTAGGCGCCGGATTTTCAACAATCGAGATGTTAAAGCTTCTAGAACCTGACTACGTAAAAATTGACCGTTCATTTGTTTCTTTTTGTGATACAAGTGAAGAGAAACAAGCATTCTTAAAAGAGGTTAACGAGACATCTCATAACTTGGGGATAAAGGTGCTCGCAGAAGGAATTGAGCGTCAAGAAGAATTAGCAGTTTGTCAGCAATTAGGACTTGATCTGTGTCAAGGCTACCTTTTCGGTAAACCATCTGAAACGCCTCAGATCCTTATAAATGAGCGTTCATTTGTTTCTTAAATTACATTATGCCATGTAAATGAACAAACAACGGTTGACTGCATTAGTATGTATGCTATTATAAAATGAGTGCTTTAGCACTTAAAAGCGTTTAAGTGAATTAGTGAAAAGCTTTTTTTTCAGAGAGTTTTCGAGTGTAAATAATGCTTATGGTGAAAGCTTAGGTGCTTCATATTTAAGGCCAATTATTGATTTTGGTTTTAAATAAATTGCAGCCGGGGTGATACCACGGAGAACATCTTTCTTCCTTAAACAGGGATAAAGAAGTTCTTCTTTTTATTTTGGTTATATTAAAGATCAGTGCCGGATGCTGAACACTGATTTTTAAAAGGAATGATGCTCTCGCTTTGGGCAGCGTATTTGTTAGTAGATTAAGGAATTAGAACGCTTAATTTAGGGGGTTGGAGTATGAATCAGGAATCAATTATGAAAGCTTCAAAAAGTGAAGCGGCTGCCATTATTCTCACTATTATTACAAGCATAAGTTTAAGTATGATTTACTTTCAAACTGTGCCGCATATTCCAATCGTCATCAGCATTCTTCTCTTGTTTGGATTTGGAATATGGAAGAATATTTCCTTCAAAGAACTGCAGCAAGGAATGACATCCGGTGCTGCATCAGGGTTAAGTGCGGTATTCTTATTCTTCTTTATAGGAATGCTTATCAGTGCATTTATCATCTCGGGAACCATCCCTACATTAATGTACAGCGGGCTGATGATGGCGGACTGGCCTTTTTATTTCTCGATTGTTTTTATTGTGACAGCTCTGATTGGTGTTTCAGTCGGGAGCTCCTTAACAACCACTGCTACATTGGGCGTAGCGTTCATTGGGATGTCTTCTTCATTAGACTATTCTCTGCCTATTACAGCAGGGGCTATCGTTTCAGGCGCATTTTTTGGAGATAAGATGTCTCCTCTGTCTGACACAACCAATTTGGCTTCAACAGTCGTAGGAGTGGATTTATTTGACCATATAAAAAACATGGCCTGGACAACAGTCCCGGCATTTATCCTCTCCCTGATTGCTTTCGGATTTCTTTCTCCGGCAACTGAGGAATTAATATCGGGAGAGAAATTGGCACTGCTTAAAAACGGACTCAGAGATACCGGTCTTATTCACTGGTATTCCCTGCTGCCAATCGCAGGGCTGCTTGTTATGGCGATAAAAAGAGTGCCTGCAATGGTGTCACTGGCTTTGACCATTCTTTTCAGTATATGTTTGTCTTACATTCACACATACACTTCGTATCAAAACTTGGCAGCTATTTTAATGGAAGGATATATTGCCAGCACAGGAATAGACGAAATCGACGCGCTGCTCACAAGGGGAGGGCTGCAATCCATGCTCTTTACCGTCTCACTAGTTTTACTCGCACTGGGACTTGGAGGACTGCTATTTAAACTGGGCATTATAAATACATTACTCTCTTTAATGGAAAATACATTAAAAAAGTCTTCTACTACGCTTCTATCCGCTGCAGGCACAGCATTTGGCATAAATGTAGCCGTGGGAGAACAATATTTATCTATCCTTTTAGCAGGAGAATCATTTAAACGACCCATCGATAACTTAGGTCTTGAAAGAAAGAATTTATCGAGAGTACTGGAAGACGCGGGGACAGTCATTAACCCGCTGGTGCCTTGGGGAGTGTGCGGAGTTTTTATTACAAGCGTTCTTGGTGTTCCAACCCTTGAGTACTTGCCTTTTGCGTTGTTCTGTCTGCTTTGCCCTATACTAACGATTATTTTTTGTCTGACAGGTTGGACCATTACGTACCGGACAAAAGAAAAAAGCTCCCTAACATAAAGTGGAGTCTACTTAACAGTTTAGTGAAATACCCCAAAGGCAAAGAGTCCTTTGGGGATTTTTTTATCTTAAAGTGGTGATTCATCCTCACTTTAAATTTCCCGTTTTTAGGCAGTAAGTGGGGTTCGTTCAATAAGTCCTTAAAGATCGGTTCCATGATCCTGGTTTTGTTATTAAAAACCGGGTTTGTAATTTTGTTTATATTGTGAACGACCGCTTTAAATATTGAATAACGACACAGTAGTCAGTATAGTAAATAGACATAGTATGATAGTTGGACATATCTTATGCAGTCCAGCGGAGGGAGCGTTTCGGTTGAATATCAGTAATTTTTCGGTAAGAAGACCAGTTTTTACTATTGTCACCATGCTGCTAGTAATTTTACTTGGGACTATTTCTTTAACAAGAATCCCAATCAAACTTATTCCGGATATAAACCCTCCGGTTGCAGTTGTCGTTACTTCTTATCCGGGTGCAAGCCCCACAGAAGTTCTTGAAAAAGTAACCAAACCGATTGAATCACAGTTAGCGTTGCTGCCGGGATTAAAAAATGTCCAGTCAACGTCAGAAGAAGGATCAAACCTGGTTTTTCTTGAATTCACATTTGCCACAGATATAGATGAGGTAGAAGGTGATATTCAGCAGGCAGTTCAGCAGGTGGAAGTGCCTGAAGGGGCGAATGAACCACGTGTATTGAAATTTGATCCATCTCAATTCCCTGTTATTCAGCTTAGTCTAAGATCTTCAGATGATTCGGCTGACATAAGAGAACTGGCTGAAGAACTGGAGTTGGAATTAACTCGTACTGACGGTGTCGCGAGCGTGGATGTATCCAACTCATTGTCAGAAGAAGTCCGTATTTTATTGGACCAGGAAAAGCTTGAAGAGTATGGACTTACGCAATCGGACATTTTAAATGCGATTCAGTCCAATAATATTTCGTTTCCTGGTGATACGGTCCAAACAGAAGGGAAAGATCTAACCACCAGAATTTTAAGCACGCTTACTTCAGTAGAAGACATAGAAAATCTTGTAGTTACCGTGAATCCCGCGGACGGAGAAAATATACTAGTCAGTGATCTTGCAGAGGTAAACTTAGGCGAGGAAGATTCTGATGTTATTACGCGGGCAAATGATGAACAAGCGGTCCTGATAAGTGTTTTACAAGAGTCAGACGCAAACACAGCAGATGTATCCACTGCATTCCAGGACGAACTTAACCGCTTACTGGAAGAAGATCGATATGAATCAATTACCGCTGATGTTTTATTTGACCAGGGGGATTATATTCAGCTGGCAATCGGAAACATAGGGAATTCACTGATTATTGGTGGACTATTTGCCATGATTGTCTTATTCCTGTTTTTAAGAAACGTAAAAAGTCCGATCATTATAGGAGTAGCGATTCCTTATTCGGTTATCGTTACATTTGTTTTAATGTTTTTCTCTGATTTCTCATTAAACATTTTTACTCTTGGTGCACTTGCGCTTGGAATTGGTATGCTTGTGGATAATGCCATAGTAGTTCTTGAAAATATTTTCAGGCATTTGTCTATGAAAAAAGATCCTAAGACGGCTGCAAAAGATGGAGCGAAGGAAGTAGCTGGAGCCATCACGGCCTCAACTCTAACCACCGTTGCGGTGTTTATACCCGTAATCTTCATTGAAGGATTAATTGGAGACCTGTTTACTGAATTTGCTTTAACGATTTCGTTCAGTTTATTCGCTTCACTAGTAGTTGCTCTTACGGTCGTTCCAATGCTTGCGAGCAGAATGCTTAAAAAGCCGCCTAAAAACTTTGAAGCGGAACGTAAACAGACTTCATTTATGAGAGGCTTTGAAAAGACAATTAAATGGGCACTTCGTAGACGCTGGGCGCCAATTCTGCTGACTTTGCTTCTCTTAGTTGGAGGCGGAGTGGGTATCACAACCGTTGGAACACAGTTTTTACCCGCTACTGATGAAGGGTTCTTTAGCATCCGTGTGTCACTTGAAAATGGTACAGCACTAGATGAAACAGACCGAGTCGTAGAAGCGATCGAAGATGAACTGAAAAAAGAAGAAGCAGTTGAGGTGTACGTTAGTCAGGTAGGTGCATTGCAGCAAGGATCCTTTGATGGAGGTTCGGATGGCAGTATTGCCGATATATCTGTAAAAATGATTCCACTTGATGATCGCGACGTATCAGTTTTCGAGTTTATCGAGGACATTTCACCAAGAATTGAAGATGCAGCGCTTGAAGTCAATGAAACAGCAGAGGTATCAGCCGATCTGCAAACAGCGACAGGTTCTTCACCGCAGACGCTATCCTTCTCAGTAAGAGATACAAGTGAACCACGTTTGGAAGAGGCAGTTGATGAAATTGAAACGGCACTGCTCCAATCGGAGTCCATCACAGAAGTTGAGACTGATTTGGAAGATACAGTAGAGGAAGTTCAGTTAACGATTGATCGGGAAAGCGCGCAGGAATATGGTTTTGCCCCTGCTCAAATCGCTCAGTCCGTAAACAATGTAACCAGAGGTGCATTAGCAACACAAATTATCTCTGAAAACTCTCAAGTCTATAGTGTTTTCGTGCAGTATGAAGAAGAAGTAGCAAATACACTTGAGGGGTTAAGAACACTCTCTTTACGTGCACCAAGCGGACAGTTTGTTGAATTACAGGAGCTTGCTGACATTGAAATAGCAGAGGGCCCTGTATCTATTCAGCGTATTGATCAGCAGGCTGCTGTAGGATTTACAGTTACTTATTCATCCGGAACGAACCTGGGGGAAATCTCAAGCGAAGTAGATGAAATTATAGCTGATATTGAACTTGCAGATGAAACAGACGTTGTGTTCGGTGGAGACAGAGAACTATTAGATGATTCATTAAATGATATGCTTTTAGCCATAGTGCTTGCGATCATTTTAGTCTATTTTGTAATGGCTGCACAATTTGAGTCCTTTAAATATCCGTTTGTTATCATGTTTACAGTTCCCCTAATGGTTATTGGTGTAGCAATCTCACTTATCGTGACTCAAACACCGGTAAGTGTAACGGCAATCATTGGCTTGTTAGTTCTGTCAGGGATTGTGGTGAACAATGGGATAGTATTAGTGGATTATATTAATCAAAGGAAAGCTGAAGGTATGTCAAGTTACGATTCTATTGTCACGTCTGTTCGGGACCGGGTGCGGCCAATCTTAATGACTGCACTGACAACGATTCTAGGGCTTCTGCCGCTGGCACTTGGAATTGGAGAAGGAACGGAAATTAACCAGCCGATGGCGATTACTGTGATCGGCGGGCTTATAAGCTCTACCTTCCTTACGCTCTACATTGTTCCAATTGTCTACAGCTTCTTAGATCCTGAAACAAGAAAGATGAATCGTAAAAAAAGAAGAAAAAATTCGCCAGTGAAAGAGAATTAAATGAAAGGGGTTCAACCAAAATGGTTGAACCCCTCATTTATTATCTTTACTATTAAAAGAAGGGGGGATTAATGCGATGAAAAATGGATATTTTGTAACTGGATTTCCTGGTTTTATAAGTGAAAAACTATTAAAGTTATGGCTATCAGATAGCGAGGAAAAACGAATCTATGTACTGGTGCTTCCTTCAATGTTAAAGAAAGCAAACGAAAAAATTGAAAAATTACTTCGGGAAGCAAGTAACAAATCGACTATTCATGTTGTTGAAGGAGACATAACAAAAACCGATTTGGGATTGCCATTGCCAATGAAATTGCATCTTCAGGATCAGATACAATACGTCTGGCATTTAGCAGCGGTCTATGATCTGGCTGTTGACAAGGCACTGGCTTATAAAGTAAATGTAACGGGTACATATCATGTGACCGAATGGGTTAGAAATATCACTGGCTTGAAGCGCTATGTCTATTTCAGCACAGCTTATATTGCAGGGAAAAGAGAAGGAGCAATCAGGTCTGATGAGTTACTGCGTCCTTATCAATTCAGGAACTACTATGAAGAAACAAAGTACGAAGCGGAAGTATTAGTTCAAAACTACAAAAAGGAGATCCCTATCACAACTTTACGGCCTTCTATTGTAAGAGGAGACAGCGAGGGAGCAACGACTAAATTTGATGGTCCTTATTATTTAATGAATATGATTGACCGATTGAAGAAATTTGGACCTATTCCCTATATTGGAAAAAGCAGTGCAGAACTGAATGTTGTGCCGGTAGATTATGTAGCAAAGGCTGCGGACTGGCTTGGTCGTTCAACTGCAGGTGCAGGAAAGACCTACCATCTTACGGACCCTCACGCTTATCCGGCAAGAGAAATCTTCAGGTTTATGATGCTCGCTCAAACAGCTCAAAAACCTTCGTATACGATCCCATTTTCGTTGACAGATAAACTTTTGAGCCTTTCTATCGTAAGAAAATACTTAGGGGTAGAAAGACAGGCGCTGGACTATTTTCAATATATGGGAAGATTTGTTCAGGATGAAACGGAACAGGATCTGGCCGGCTCTTTGATTGAATGCCCGGATTTCATTGAAACACTGGATGCGATGGTAAAGTATTATGAACAACATAAGCAGGATAAGGAATTGCATCCTCCTATAAAATAAAGAATGTTTCAAACAGATGTATACAATTTTCCATATGATGATATAATGAATTAAATCAAATATTTCTTTGACATTCAGTCAAGGGGGAGTAGCTATGGTCATTGTTTACAATGACTAATTACAGGCCGTCATTACATGGCGTTAGAAACCATCGGCCCTAATGGCATATTTATGCTTAGCGAGACCTTTGCCTTTTATTAGGCAAAGGTCTTTTTTGTATGTTTCTGCATATCCCCCCCATGTAATTGGTGACAATGAAATAAAGGAGGAAAAACAATGGATGCAGCTTTATTATTAGAGTATGGATGGGTTTTACTGATTTTAGTTGGTTTAGAGGGAATACTTGCTGCAGATAATGCAGTTGTTATGGCAGTGATGGTTAAGCACTTACCTCCTGAACAAAGAAAGAAAGCATTGTTTTATGGGTTATTTGGGGCATTTATTTTTAGATTTGCGTCTCTGTTCTTAATTGCCATTTTAATTGATGTTTGGCAGGTTCAAGCACTAGGTGCGATTTATCTGTTATATATTTCAATAAGCCATATTGTGAAACAGGTGCGTTCTTCTAAAGTGGAACTTACGGATGTTGAGAAAGCAAAAAAAGAAACAAAAGGCTCAGGCTTCTGGATGACTGTTTTGAAGGTTGAAATTGCAGACATTGCCTTCGCCATCGATTCAATGCTTGCTGCAGTTGCACTGGCATTGACCCTGCCTGCAGTAGGAGCATTTGAAATAGGCGGAATAGATGGAGCACAATTTATTGTAATTTTTCTAGGCGGATTGATCGGTTTAATTATTATGCGGTTTGCTGCGCATTGGTTTGTTCGTCTGCTTGGCAAGTATCCTTTACTTGAAACAACCGCATTTTTAATCGTCGGATGGGTTGGAGTTAAGCTTGCCGTTCTAACGCTGGGGCATCCAGAACTTGCCATTATCGATACGCATTTCCCACATTCGACTCCGTGGAAAATCATTTTCTGGAGCGTATTAGTAGTCATTGCAGTTGGCGGATATATTCTTGCAAAGAAAAAAGGCAGTCAGGAGAATGTAGAAGACCTTTCTGTCTGAATAAAATGATGTATGGACATTGAGGGTGGGACATAACTGAACACAAGGATAATAAAGAGGAAGTATAGATCATACGTATGAGGTGATCAGAGCGGAAGGTGGCGGCCCAGCAGGATTTGACGCTTGCTTGAGACCCCTAAGGTGTAGCCTGAGGAGGGACAAAGCAGCCGTCCTTTGGGGAAAGCGTCCACCTGAAGCGAAGTGAACCGGTCAAAGAGCTTGAGAGACATTTTGTCCCGAGCTCTTTTTCATTTTGACTTTTATTATCGATTTGATATCTGGAAAGATTATTTTAAAATTGAACAAGTGGTGAAGCAGTATGGAATAGAAGGGAAGTCACACAAGCCGAAGTCCCCGCTAGGTTTTAAACAGACATGACTGGGGATTTGGCTGAAAAAGGGGCATAATAATAAAAAGATGTTGTTTTCTTAAGCTTTTTCATTTATTCATTCCTTTTATGTCAAAAATCAGCTAAGCTATCAATAGACTATTGTATGTGAAAGGATTTAATCTATGTGGTCAAAAATAAAAATCAAAATTAGAAAATTAAAGCCGTTTCAATTAATTGTTTTGTATTATTTTATTGCCATTAGTCTTTCTTTTGTTTTGCTGCGGCTTCCGGGCGTCCATCAAAATGGCGAATATATTTCTTTAATTGATTCACTTTTTACAGCAGTCAGTGCAGTAAGTGTAACCGGCTTAACGGTAGTTAACATATCCGAAACATACACGACGTTCGGTTTTTTAATGATGATCTTAATTCTACAGTTGGGCGGAATTGGGATTATGTCATTAGGAACGTTTGTCTGGCTGTTAGTAGGTAAGCGTATTGGTTTAAGAGAAAGACAATTAATTATGATTGACCATAATCAATACAACTTATCAGGTGTAGTTAAACTGATTATTGAAATCATAAAAATTCTTCTTCTGATCGAAGCTGCGGGTGCACTGCTGCTTGCTGTCTACTTCACGCAATTTTACGATTCCATCCAGGAAGCTTTGCTCCAGGGGGTATTTGCATCAGTTTCAGCTACAACTAATGGAGGCTTCGACATTACGGGACAATCCCTGCTGCCTTATGCCGATGATTATTTTGTTCAAACGGTAACGATTTTATTAATTATACTCGGCGCGATCGGGTTCCCTGTATTAATCGAGTTGAAGCAATTTCTATCAAATAAAACAGGCAATTTTCGTTTTTCTCTGTTTACTAAATTAACCACGATTACATACGGTATTTTATTGGTGCTGGGTACATTATTTATTTTTTTAATAGAATTTAATCAGCGTTTTGAAGGCATTAGCTGGCATAAAGCCTTTTTCTATTCTTTCTTTCAATCTGCATCCACAAGGTCAGGAGGGCTTGTAACAATTGATGTCAGCACCTTTACAGAGCCTACACAAATTCTTTTAAGCTTATTAATGTTTATTGGTGCTTCTCCAAGTTCCGTAGGAGGAGGAATCAGAACGACGACGCTTGCTATTGCGATTTTATTTTTGATTCATTTTTCAAGAGGAAATAATCAAATACAAGTATTTGGACGCGAGGTCCATTTAATTGATGTATACCGCTCTTATGCCGTCATCATACTTGCTTCTTTCATGGCGATCGTTTCAGTTCTTTTGATCATGGTATTTGATGCTCATGACTTTATTTCAGTTGTGTTTGAAGTAACGTCTGCATTCGGAACATCAGGTATGTCTATGGGTATTACACCTGACTTATCCACACCAAGTAAATTTATAATTATGGTTCTAATGTTTATTGGTAGAGTAGGACTCATATCATTTTTGTTTATGATCGGCGGGAACAACAAAAAAGCAAAATACCACTATCCAAAAGAAAGAGTAATTATTGGCTAATTATTAGGAGTGGGGAATAAGCGCACCGGGTCCCTGTGTTTTAAAACAGAGTGTTCATCAAAGTGGATGAAGTTCTCAACACTTGGAAAAGAGAACACATCGCTGCAGCACAACGAAGCACTAAATTTCATATTGGATAGTTAATAAATTTCTAAATAAAAAAGATTGCTTCACGATATTAGCTTAGTCGTGAGGCAATCTTTTTAGCTTTTTCTTAGTAGTACTGTAAACAACTCTGCATATTATGCGGTAAATTCAAAAAGGGATGACTTTCCGTCTTTAGGATCGTAATACGCCATAATAAACGTCTCAGTGTAGGTGCCATCTTTATTTTTCATTACACCTTGTTCTATGAAAGTGTGTTTATAAAGATCTTTTTGTTTTAAGTTTAGTGCTGCGAATTCTTCACCTGCAAGGGCAGGGTCGTGCAGTAGTTTTTGGAGAATTTCTTTTTTCTTTTCTGAATTATCTTCATGTTCCCACCAGGGCTTGCGCGGTTTGAATTTCTGGTTAAGCAAATAATCTTTTTTCATAAGCGATTCTACTACATTCAGCTCTGAGATATTCTGTACTTGTAAAAATTGATAAAGCCGTTTAAAAAGATCTTCCAGTTGATGGCCAATCCTTGACCAGCCCTGATCATCCCAATAGGTACCAAATGCTTGGAAAAATTCATAGGGTGATTCAAAGCAATTCTCGGTTGTATAGTTGACTGTTAAATCCATTCGATGATCATTCCAGTATTTTTCAAGTACATCCTCAACCTGCTTAATGCGGATAATTTCATCAAATGTAAGAACATTGTTGCTTAAAATTTCATATGGAGCATGGTCCATATAAATATATTGATGACGGTCAGCATTTATTCTGAGCCCTGTACCGCGCAGCATTTTTAAAAAGCCAAGCTGAAGCTCTTCTGGCCGCATCTCAAATACATCATTAAAGGTATTCCGAAAAGAGTCATAATCTTCTTCCGGCAAGCCGGCAATTAAATCAAGATGCTGATCTATTTTATTTCCGTCTTTAACCATCGTTACGGTTCTTTTTAATTTTTCCCAATTCTGCTTTCTCATAACTAACTCGTTCGTTTCATCGTTAGTAGACTGCACGCCTATCTCAAAGCGGAATAAGCCTGCAGGGGCATGGTCGTTTAGATATTGAATCACTTCAGGGCGCATAATATCTCCCGTAATCTCAAACTGAAACACAGATCCTGGCACGTGTTCTTGAATAAGAAATTCAAACATGTCCATCGCATAGCTTCTGCTGATATTAAAAGTGCGGTCAACAAATTTTATAATTCTTGCCCCGTTCGCCATTAGATAACGGATTTCATCTTTTATTGACTCGCGATCAAAGTAGCGCACGCCCACTTCGATTGATGATAAACAAAATTGGCAGCGGAATGGACAGCCTCTGCTTGTCTCAATATACACAATCCGCTTTGAAAGATCTTCTCTGTCCTCCTCGAATCGAAAAGGGGAGGGAAGCGTCTTTAAATCCAACTTATTCGTCTGCGGATGAATGACAGCTTTTGAATTCTTCTGGTAAGCAATTCCGTTTACCTCTTCCACCCGGATTTCTCCGTTTAACGCTCGAAGAAGCTGTTTAAACGTCTGTTCACCTTCTCCAACCACAATATAGTCAATGTTCTCAAGACGATCAAGCCAATAAGGCACATCGTAAGAAACTTCAGGTCCGCCAAGAATAATCTTGGTTTGTGGTGAAATCTTTTTAAATAAATTAATCACATTTATTGTTTCTTCGATATTCCATATATAGCAGCTGAAACCAAGTACATCGGGCTTTTGTGAATAAAGCTCAGCCACTATATTCATTTCAGGGTCTTTAATTGTAAATTCTTTCAGTTGAATTGAAAAATCAGGTTCTGCATATGCCTTTAAGCATCGCAAAGCTAAATTTGTATGGATAAACTTTGCATTCAGTGTTGATAAAACGATATTCATTTTTAAAACTCCTTCTTCATATCTTACCTTCACTTATTTTACATGAGGTGGTGAGCAGACACAATAACAGCTCATGGATTGAGTTGCTTTAGTGTCTGCTTTTAGTTATCTCTAACTCGTTATTAGGATAAATGACCCCGCTATACTTCGAAGTTGTTGTTCTCAATAAAAGCACAAAAACAGTTTCTTTATTATTTATTAAATGCTAAAATTGGGAAAAGAAAAACAGCCCGTTTAGGACTGTTTGCTAGATAATTCTGTATGAAACCAGTTCGCTGGTGTAATGTCATTCTGCTCAATCCTTTTCCGAACGTTTAGTAGGAAGTGCCTAAGGTCAGCAGTCTTAGACGATTAAGAACACATTCCTCGATTCCCGCCTGTAATAACTAATGATTGAGACCAGCATACTTTACTAATAAAATCAGCGTTTTTTTAAGCGGCTGGCTTTCAATTCGATTAAAGGCTGCGTAAATGCTGTCACCCAGTTTGTGGATAACATAATAGTCAGCAGCCATGAACTAATCATAATTAAAAGCAATGATACATACGGATTAATAATCAGTCCAAAATCAGCTTCTCTGTAGAATTGAATAATAAAGCCATGCAATAAATAGACATATAGAGTATTTTTTCCCCATTTCGTATAAAAATAGTTATCTTCAGGAGTTAAAGAAAAGAATGAAGCAACAAGCCATATGTTTATAGTATAAACAAGCAGTCTGATAAGCGGACTGATTTCAGTTTGCACACCTGAATTTTCGTAGGAATGAGATCCCAGCAGCCAACTGTTGCTCCATTCGGGAACAAGAATCATAAAAAGAAATGCACTTGTTAATGAGAATATGGACGCAAGGCGCAATGGCTTTTTCTTTAATGCATAAAACCAGCTTCGATCTGCATAGTAACCTAAAAGAAAAAATGGAAAAAATACAAAAGTCCTGGAAATGCTCAGAATAGTAGAATAGTCTCCTGCAAATCCCACAAGCAATCCTAATAATACACTTATTGGGAGCGCCGTTTTTATTGTCAGTTTAAATACTTGAACAAACAGTATTAACAGCAGACTCCAAAAAAACATGCTCACTAAAAACCATAATGACCATTGTGGATAAAACGGATCTATCGATAATGATTGCTCATTTCTGAGAAAATAATAATACAAAGTATAAATCAACTGAAATATTAAATACGGTACGAGCAGCTTTATCATAAGTTTTCTAATATGTCCTTTTTTATAAAACCCTTTAGCAAAATAGCCCGCTGCAAGAATAAAGGCTGGCATGTGAAAAAAATAGATAGTTTTATATAGCGATAGCAGCAAAGGGTCTGACTCAATTAATGGCTGAATTGCATGGCCAAAAACAACAAGAAATATAAGAAGGAACTTAGCATTATCAAAATAATAATCTCGTTTTGTCATAAAGGCACCAACTTTTCTAAAAGGTCTTTTAACAGTTTACCCGGTTAGTCATATGTGGAACCTAGTGAAATGGTTGCGTTTACGGGTAGTTTTTACAAGATGTATACACATGGGAGTTGAGGTGATGACTTTGCAAAAATTTGGAAAGTTACAAGAAAACTGGTCCATTAAAGATACTCTTCAACCTGTGGTAATGGAAGAAGTTGCTTTGCAAGTTTTAATGAACATGAGCGAAGGTGTTCTGTTATTTAATGATAAAGGAAAAATCCTGCTTTACAATTCTACAGCAAGTCAATTTCTGAAGCTTGAATCATCTTCCCGTCTTATTGAAAGCATAACCGACTTAATGCCTCAAGAAGACCATGCCGGCTTTTACCGGCTTCTGCTATCACTAATCAAAGAAAAAAGAATGACGGATTATTTTGTGTTCAGGACTGACCGTACAGATCTCAAGTGCAAATGTGATCTGATTTTAATTGAGCGGGATTCAGTTGTTTTGCTAATTATCCGGGATTTTAAAGAAATTGAAGCAGCTCCGGTAAGTGAAAAAGTTTATCAGCAAGTCTTTTTAAAAGCATTGCATGGCCTTCTTCTTTCAGATGAGAATGGCAAAATTATAACACTTAATAAGCAGGCCGCTGCTCTACTATCTCTGGACCCCGACTCATGCGCAGACTTGACAATTGATCTGTTTAAAGAAAGCGAGATTACTTTGTCTTTAAACAATGAATTTCAGAAAAAGTTATCGCCTTATCTTTATTCCGACAATGTTCAAACATCAATTAATCAATTTGATGATCGTTTTTTGGAGGTAATTATAGAACCCGGCATCACTGAAGACTATACGCTGACCGTCTTGAGAGATGTGACGCAAATGGTGCAGATGATGGAACAGATGAATAAACACGACACATTAAAGATTGTCGGCCAGCTTGCTGCTGGAATTGCTCATGAAATCAGGAATCCAATGACTGCTTTAAAAGGGTTTATCCAGTTGCTTGAGTCAAGCGTGAAAGAAGATCACAGCATGTATTTTGGTGTGATCATGTCAGAATTGCAAAGAATCGAGACCATTATGACTGAGTTTTTAATGCTGGCAAAGCCTAAAGTCAGTTCTTTGCAAAATGTAAATCTGGCGAATATTATAAGAGAAACCGCAGACTTAATGCAAGCGCAAGCCACTCTATATGATATCGAGCTCTCTGTTCTGTCATCTGGAAAAGAGCTGGAGCTATTTGGTGACCGAAATCGGTTAAAGCAAGTGTTTATCAATCTAGTGAAAAATAGCATTGAAGCCATCTCAGACGGCGGACATATATCTTTATATTATCATAGTGACGAGCGTGCACAGTATGTGACCGTTAAGGATTCGGGGTGTGGAATACCGGCAGACCACTTGAAAAAGTTAAATCAGCCCTTTTATACGACGAAAGAAAATGGGACAGGGCTGGGCTTAGTCGTGAGTTTTAAGATTGTAGAAGAGCATGGAGGCAAAATTGAAGTGAGCAGCTGCAAAGGGGAAGGATCCACCTTTACAGTCATATTCCCGTTTAAAAAGGATGAGTGAAATGAATCAGCGCGTCATTAAAAGTCCAATCCATTATTTAAAATTAACTGCGACTGAAGAAGCGTTAACTAAGATCGAGTTTTTGACATTTGATGATTCAAATGACGAACAAGCTTCTCACATTATTTTGGATGAAGCAGAAAAGCAGCTCTCTGAATACTTTAACGGACAGCGGAAAACGTTCGATCTGCCGCTTCAATTTGAAGGAACTTCATTTCAAAAGGATGTCTGGTCGGGTTTGAAAAATATCACATATGGCACCACTTGTTCATATCAGGATCTCGCCAGACAAATCGGCAGAGTAAAAGCCGTTAGAGCTGTGGGTCAGGCAAATCGAAGAAATCCACTGCCAATTGTCATTCCCTGCCATCGTGTTGTAGGAAAGAATGGTTCTTTGACTGGTTATGCAGGAAGTGAAATAGATAAAAAAGAAATACTGCTTCAATTGGAAAAGGGAGTTCCATTGCTTAGTGAGGATCATTTGGAACGCTGAACCATAGGCAGATGATTTCAAGAATACCGTCCCGAAAATCACTTAATTTCGGGACGGTATTCTTTTTTTTAGGTTGTAGGATTTCTTTAAATGTTTCTAGTAAATATCTTCAAACCGTTGCTCTCCACTATGGGGAAAATGAAACAATCATTTGGGGACTTGTCATGTAATCGCTTCGTTCTAACTATGTAAAAATTGACAAAATTAAAGTAGTTTGATATAAATCTAATTAGATAAGCATGAAAGGAGATTGTTATGCAGCTTGAAAAGCAAGTGCTCTTTTTAAAATCAATTGGTGATCCAACACGAATAAAGATTCTCCATCTGCTAGCTGTCAGGCCTCTTCACGGACAGGCTATTGCAGGGAAGCTTGGCCTTACACCACCTACTATCACGCATCACTTAAATAAATTAAAAGAAAGCGGAGTGGTTATTTCAAGAAGAGACAAAAACACTATTTATTTTGAGTTGAATAAAAAAATGATGACCCAGCATTTAAATAGCATATTAACGATTATGGACCAAAAAGGAGATGTGCCGGAAGTGGAAGAAAAAGAAAAAATTCTTATAAACTTTTTAGACAACGAAGGCAGATTAAAAACAATACCTGCTCAAAGGAAGAAAAAACTGATTATATTAGAATATCTTGTAGAAAAATTAGAATTAGGAAGAAAATATCCTGAAAAAGAAATTAATACATTTATCAGGCAATATCATGAAGACTATGCAACTTTGAGAAGGGAATTTATTAACCATCAGTTTATGTTCCGTGATAACGGGGTTTATGAAGTGAATCCCAGAGAGATGTGGCTAAATTAAGCTCGTACTCTCCAGTGTTTAAAATTCATTAATAAAATTTTAGGGATTGAGGGAAGTAAACCACATGTATTTTTACTTCATGTTGTTCACTTCCCGTTCAGAAAATATCACGATATATCCTGTTTTAATAAAATTGTTCCCTGCGATCATCAAATACCGGTATTTTTGATCTTGTTTTTTTAACCAGTGACATGTCGATATGAGCGGTTAACAGCTTTTCATCAGTTGATCCTTGGACAATAATTTCTCCCCAGGGATCAATTATTAATGAGTTCCCTCCAAACACGTTTTTGGGGTCCTCTCCCACACGATTGCAGGCGAAAACATAACTCTGGTTTTCAATTGCCCGTGCTCGAAGCAGAGTAATCCAATGAACTGTTCTTGGTTGCGGCCACTGTGCAACTACTACGATGACCTCGGCACCTTCTAAGACGGGTTTTCGAATCCATTCAGGAAAACGTATATCGTAACAGATAAATCCTGCAAACTGAATACTGGCCAAGTCAAAAGAGGGGCTGTCTTCACCAGCTGATAGAAATTTATGTTCATCCATTAATTTAAATAAATGCAGCTTATCGTAAAGATGTATGAGTTCCCCCTGGTCATTGACAACGATCATTGTGTTGAATACGGAATCTTTCTTTTTGTTGGCAACTGACCCCCCTATAATATGAACACGGTAAAGTACTGCAAGACGCTTGAGGAATTCAATAGATTCCTCTGCTTCTATCTCTCCTATTTCATCTAGGCGTGTTAAATCATATCCGGTTGTCCAAAGTTCGGGAAGAATAATCAAATCATATTGTTGATCTTTCAACTGTTTAAACTGTTTTTCCACGTGCTGTCTGTTTTTTTCGGGCTGCCCAAAAGCAACATCCATTTGCAATAATCCAATTTTCATAGAATAACCTCCATCGATTAGAAAGATTCTTTACATACAGTTTTATTCGTTATACCATTTGTTACAATGATTTAAAAGGAAAGTGATGGTGATTGCATGAAAAAGTTTGAAAAATCAGTTCGTTTAAATCAATTGCCCGATCAATTTTTTGCCTCGCTTGCAGAAAAAGTAACGAAAAGAGTTTCAGAAGGGTATGATGTCATTAATCTTGGTCAGGGCAACCCCGATCTTCCAACACCTGTACATATTGTCGAGCGACTTCAAAAGGCAGCCGAAAATCCAATTAATCATAAGTATTCACCATTTAGAGGGATGGACTATTTAAAAGAGGCTGTTGCCGATTTTTATAAAAGGGAATATGGTGTGGAGATTGATCCACATTCAGAAGTAACGATTTTGCTTGGCGGCAAAGCTGGTCTTGTGGAACTTCCTCAGTGCTTAACAAATCCCGGAGATACTGTTTTAGTTCCAGACCCCGGTTATCCGGATTATTGGTCGGGAGTTTCTCTTGCAGAAGCCGTCATGTACAAGATGCCGCTTCTTGAAGAGAATGGCTTTAAACCAGATTTTACGGATATTCCTGCAAACGCAGCTCAAAATGCAAAGCTGATGTTTTTAAACTATCCCAATAATCCGACTGGCGGCGTAGCTGATGAAGCGTTTTTTGAAGAAGCTATACAATTTGCAGAAGCCAACAACATTTGCATTGTACATGATTTTGCATATGGTTCAATCGGTTTTGATGGGGTAAGACCTCCCAGTTTCTTACAGACCAAAGGAGCAATTGAAAATGGATTGGAGATTTACACACTTTCCAAAACATTTAATATGGCAGGCTGGCGGATTGGATTCGCTGTCGGCAATGCTTCTGTGATTGAAAGCTTAGATCTCCTTCAGGATCACTTGCATGTCAGCGTTTTTGGCGCAGTTCAGGAAGCTGCTGAAGAAGCACTGACTGCTTCTTATGACGCTGCCCTTGAATTAAGCCTTACATATGAAAGAAGAAGGAATGTCCTCGTACAGGAGCTGCGAGCAATCGGCTGGGATGTACAGGCGCCAAAAGGTTCTTTTTTTGCCTGGTTCAAAGTGCCGAAAGGATTTACGTCTTCCTCATTTTCAGATTATCTTTTAAAAGAGGCAGATGTTGTCATGGCACCAGGAATTGGCTTTGGCGAGTATGGTGAAGGGTATGTGCGAGTTGGTATGCTTGCGACAGAAGACCGGATCAGGGAAGCTGCAAAAAGAATAGATAAACTTAAATTATTCAATCAATAGCAAAAGGCTGGCCAGCAGGAACGTAATGTTACCTGTTGGTCAGCCTTTTTTTAAACTAATTCGATTAAAGCAACCATAAATAGTATTCCTATAATAAATGAGTAGGTAGACGGCCTTTCATATCCATCACCATGGCTTTCCGGAATTAACTCTTTATAAATGATAAATAACATGGCTCCTGCAGCAAATGCCAATCCATAAGGAACTAAAAACTCTACATAAGAGGTCAGATAATAGCCAAGAAGACCGGATACGATTTCAATCGCACCTGTCAGCGTAGCGATAATAAAGGCCTTCCATTTATTTATATTCTGATTCATTAAAAATAAAGCAACTAAGAATCCTTCAGGTGCATTTTGCAAACCAATGGCAAAAGCAATTAAGTTGCCGGTGTCACCAGTTTCACCTAAAGCATAGCTCACTCCGACTGATAAACCTTCAGGAATATTGTGAAGAGTGATGGCGGCAACCACCAGCATTGCTTTTGGATCTATTTCTATATTCCTTTGATTATGATCCAAGTCCATATGAGGGATGGCTTTTTCCATTGAAGTCAGTGTAACGACACCAATAAAAAGTCCGGCAGCAACCGGAAAAAGACCTCCGCTGTTAAGGGCTTCCGGTATCAAACTGAGCATTGCAGCTGCCATCATGATTCCAGCTGTGAAAGCAAGCAGCATATCTCTCCATTTGTGGGTGAGGCTGCCCTGTAAAAATAATACAAGCAATGCGCCTAAGCCAGTTGACATCGCCGAAAGAGTACTGCCTACAAATACATTATCCATAACTGACCAACTTTCTTAATATAATAACGAAGGATAAATAACTATCCACTACTTTATCATATATAAGCTAAATCTAGGGGAATATATGCCTATAAAATGATAATGCTTTAGAAAAGTATGTAAATTGTTGTAAAGAGTATGTAAACTCTTAAATAGTGATATCGCTTACAAAAGGGATGCATTAAGAGTTGATTGTAAATTATCTGAATAATATTACAATCACGTTAAAAAACTAATAGAATTATGTCGATTCCTCCTGTATATTTGGTGTTGCAAGTTAATAACACTTATTTTAGGAGGAAAACACGAATGAAAAAGCTTTATAGTTTTATGCTTGTACTAGTTCTTGGTATGTCACTAGCAGCTTGCGGTGACGAAGAGACATCAGGTTCTGAAAGTCCCGATGGGGGAGATCCTGATAAGCTTGTTATAGGTTTTGTTCCTTCCCAGGATTCTGACACAATTGCTGATACAGTTGAACCATTAGCAGACCGACTTGGCGAAGAACTTGGCGTTGAGGTGGAAGGCAGAGTATTAACAAGCTATAATGCACTGGTTGAAGCAATGGGGGCTAATCAGGTGCAGGTTGGTTTCATACCAGCTTTTGGATATGTACTGGCTAATGAACAATATGATGTTGAAGTGATCTTAAAGTCCATCCGTTATGGCTCTGGAACGTATAAAGCTCAATATGTCGTTCAAGCAGACTCCGGAATTGAAACACTTGCAGATTTGGAAGGAAAAGTATGGGCCTATCCAGATGGAGCGTCTACATCAGGTTTCTTATTCCCGGCTTCACAGCTGATGAATGAATTTGACCTTGATTCAGTAGAAGCTTTGCAGACAGAGTTTTTCTCTAACTCAACTGCTGCTGGCGGTCATGATAATGCAGCTATTGCTGTTTACGAAGGCGATGCAGATGTAGCCACTACATTTGATGATGCAAGAGGTGAATTGGAAGAAGAATATCCTGATGTAATGGATAAGCTTAAAGTTATCGGATATACCGATGAAATTCCAAATGATACAATCTCAGTAGTTCCTGAACTGAGTGATGAAATGGTTGCTGAAATTAAAGAAGTATTTCTTTCTTTTAATGACGATGAAGAAATGATCGAAATTATGAATTCTGTTTATAACTGGGATGCAATTGATGAGGCATCAGATGAAGAATACCAGGTAGTAAAAGATACGTACCAAGAGTTTAAAGATTCAATTACTCTAGACTAATTACTATAAAAAAGTGTTCAGGGGGAGAGGAAACTCTTCCTCTCTTTTTTAATGTAACTGACCAAAATGGATAATTTAATAAAGGCAGACGGAGCTTGGTACAGTTGTAATGAGGCAGAATGGCAAGTAAATAAAAAGACTATCGAAATAAGACAGAGATAATTTTGGGGGTTGACGCAGGGTGATTGAATTTAAAGATGTATCTCTTGTATATCCAAATGGGACGCAAGGACTTAAAGATGTCAATGTAACGATTAAGGATGGAGAGTTTGTCGTTATTGTAGGATTATCGGGTGCAGGTAAGTCAACATTTATTCGCAGTATTAATCGAATAGTGACTCCAACGTCTGGAGCACTTCTTGTGGATGAAGAGGATATTTTAAAATACAAAGGAAAAGATCTGCGGCGTCTTCGGACAAAGGTTGGTATGATCTTTCAAAACTATAACTTAGTAAAACGCTCGAATGTGATGAAAAATGTACTGGCAGGAAGACTTGGTCACACGGGAACTTTTCGTTCAATCGTTAATTTATTCAGTAAAGAGGATCGTGCATTAGCATTTGAAAGTCTGAGAAGAGTTAATATCGAAGAGAAACTTTATAATCGTGCAGATGAACTGAGCGGCGGTCAGCAGCAAAGAGTAAGCATTGCGAGAGTTCTGACCCAAAAACCAAACTATATTTTGGCTGACGAACCTGTAGCGTCATTGGATCCACCCACATCTCATCAGGTTATGTCCTACTTAAAGAAAATTAATCGTGAAGATAAAATTACAACAATCGTTAATCTTCATTTTATAGATATGGCAATGGAATATGCTGACCGAATTATTGGAATGAGAGCAGGAGAAGTCGTTTTTGATGGTCCCGTATCACAAGTGAATGAAAAAACATTTGAAAAAATATACGGCCGTGCGATTCGTGAAGACGATATGCGCGGAGGTGCTGACCTTGAAGAAGACTGACACCGGGCTTTTGACAACGGGTAAAACGCCGTCAATTTATACATCGAAAACAAAATCTCGTTTGCTGCTCATTTTTGGTGTGGTGCTGGCTTTGTATTTTCTAAGCACCTATCAGACCAATTCTACTCCAGGTGAACTCGTAATTGGTTTACCTAATTTATTTGCTCTATTAGCGAAGTTCTTTCCGCCAAACCTGGAAGTTTTAGTCGCTTCATCGGTCGTTGCCGCTTTTTCAGAAACGATTCAAATGGCTATTATTGCAACAACAGTTGCCGCTATTTTGTGTGTCCCATTAAGTTTGCTTGGGGCTCAAAATATCACAACGAATAAATATTTGTACGGGTTCATGAGATTTTTTCTTAATGTTTTACGGACCATTCCAGACATCGTTTTAGCACTTATTTTTGTCGGTATTTTTGGTCTCGGAGTCTTTCCCGGGATCCTGGCATTAATCATTTTTTCATTGGGGATCTTAGCTAAGTTGATTAGTGAAACCATTGAATCTGTTGATATGAATCCATTAGAAGCCATGCAGGCATCAGGTGCTGGAACCATTCAAATGATCTACTATGGATTGGTTCCCCAAGTGCTGCCGCAATTTTCTTCATTAGTTTTATATGTGTTTGAAATTAATATCCGAGCATCCGTTGTCCTTGGCCTCGTTGGAGCAGGAGGCATTGGGCTTGTCCTTGACCAGCAGATTAGATTATATAACTTGCCAAATGCGATGGCGATTATAATTGGTATTTTTATCCTCGTGGTGATGATAGAGTATGTCAGTAATAAAATCAGGGAGGCGATTGTCTAATGGCTGAATTGCAGATGCCCCCTAAGAAAAAGAGAAATCCTCTTAACATAGCGAAAAAAAGTTTAATGGCTGCAGTTGTTATTGCTCTATACGTTTGGACTTTTCTCGGAATTAATATTGATTGGGAACGGGCATTCGAGCGGATGGCAAATAATTTTGAGCGAGTTATCCCAAGACTCTTCAGGCCGGATTGGAATGCATTTGACAAAGTTTTAGATGCGATGATTGAAACTCTTTATATTGCTTTTGCAGGATCCCTCATGGCAGCTATACTAGCTATTCCTTTAGGTTTTCTCGCTGCAAATAATATGACAAACAATCGCTTCTTAACAGCAGTAGGTAAATGGATTCTCAGTGCTGTTCGTGCCTTTCCCGATTTAATTCTGGCATTACTGTTTGTAGTAGCTGTTGGACCTAATCCTTTTGCGGGTGTACTTGCTATTGCCATTGGCTCAACGGGAATGCTTGGTAAATTATATTCTGAGGTTCTTGAGTCAGTTGATATGAAGGTAGTAGAAGCTATGGAAGCGAACGGTGCAAATAAACTTCAAATTTTATTTCACGGCGTCATTCCGCAGGTAATACCTGAATTTTTATCTTACGCGATCTACCGCTTCGAAGTTGACGTTCGAGCCTCGACGATTTTAGGAGTAGTAGGAGCCGGAGGAATCGGGACACTTATCTTCTTTGCTTCAAGTAATCGGAATTGGAACGAAATGGGTTTGATTATTCTTATTATTATCGTGGTTGTGACGATTATTGATTTTATCTCGGCAGCAATTAGAAAAAGAATAGTATAAGACAAGTGCGCTTTAAGCGTTGTTGTAGTGATTTAAGGCTATCAACAGAAATTAATAAAATGATATTTTTTCGGGTGAAGCCAATAAAAGTAGTTGGCTTCACTTTTTTTTTGTTAAGATTAACTATAAAGAGAAAGGAAGGATACGATGGCACACAATGAAGTTTCAATAACTATACTCGAAACGAGTGATGTTCATGGCCATATAATGCCCCTGCATTATGCTGCAAACAAAGAAACGCCTAATGGTCTTGCGCGTATTTCCTCTTATATAAAAGAAATGAGAAAGCTTGAGCCGGAACTCTTACTGATTGATAATGGGGATTGTATACAGGGAACCCCTTTAACCTATCATTATGCAAAATTTCGTGATCACCTGCCAAACCCGGTGATATCGGTAATGAACTATCTTCAATATGATTGTGCAGTGATTGGGAACCACGAGTTTAATTATGGAATGTCTATTGTCAGTAAAGCTGTCAGTCAATCTTTCTTTCCATGGCTGTCTGCCAATATACTACATAAAGTCACAAAGGAATCCTATTTTGGTTATCCATACACCGTCAAGGAAGTTAACGGAGTAAAAATTGTCATCGTAGGGATAACCACGCATTATATACCAAATTGGGAAAATCCATCGCATATTAAAGAACTGGCGTTTGAAGATGCTCTGTTATCTTTAAAGAGGTGGGTGCAGTTTATTCATGAAACAGAGGAGCCGGATCTGCTGGTTGTCAGTTATCACGGAGGGTTTGAATGCGATCTGCAAACAGCGGAACCAACAGAAGAGCAGACAGGTGAAAATCAGGGATGCCAAATTTTACAGGAGGTAGCCGGAATTGATCTTTTGTTAACCGGACATCAGCACAGAACCGTTTCCCAATATGTGAACAACACATATGTTTTACAGCCCGGATTTAATGGTCAGCACATTGGAAAAGCAGTGATTCACCTTAAAAAGGGAACGGATTCATGGACTGTTGAAAAAATTGAAGGAGAAGTCGTTTCAATGGAAGAACAGCCTCCAGACGAAGAGGTTTTAGATATTGTCCACTTTCAGGAGCTGGAAACTCAAAAATGGCTGGATCAGCCAATCGGTTTTATAGATGGCGATATGACGATCAAAGATCCTTTAGATGTAAGAATAAATGAGCATCCAATGATCGAGTGGATTAATAAAGTACAAATGAAAGCTGCCGGAGTCAGTATTTCCAATACCTCTTTAATGAGTAATGCGTCAAAAGGCCTGCCAGTAAATGTAACCATGAGAGACATTGTATCTAATTATATATACCCAAATACATTGACCGTGCTAGAGCTTTCCAAAGAGGATATAAAAAAAGCACTCGAACAGTCCGCCTCTTATTTTATGGTAAATGATGAAAATCAAATTGGCGTTAATCCTGCTTTTGTCTCCCCTAAACCCCAGCATTATAACTACGATATGTGGGAAGGCATCTTCTATACAATAGACGCGGCAAAACCAATTGGCGAACGGGTGATCGAACTGGAATTTGAAGACGAAGGGCCTTACCATGTGGTGATGAATAATTACCGGGCTGGCGGCGGCGGTGATTTCATCATGTTCAAAGACAAGCCCGTAGTGAAAGAAATACTGATTGATATGGCAGAGCTATTAGCAGAAGATCTGCTTGAAAAAGAGACGGTAAAAGCAGTAGTAAACAATAATTTTAAAGTAATAAATTCGGAAAAATAAACATAACCGCTTCAATCTGAAAGGGAAACTGGGTATCGCTAATCCAAGCGGGTGAACCCCTTAGTACTGATTTGATGAATAACTATGGTGACCATTAACAATTATAAGATCTTGCAAACCCTGTTTGACTTATTTGAAAATATATCGCTATACTACTATATAAAGTGTATAAAAAAGGACTGACTTTAATGAGTGATACTGTTGATTATGAACAATCTCTGAAATTATTTATTGTACTTTCAAGAGCATATAAATCAATGAACGAAATGAGTAATCGTTTCATTCAGCAGCAGGGGTTAAATCCGACTGAATTTGCTGTGTTGGAATTGCTATACCATAAAGGAAAACAACCGCTGCAAAAAATCGGCGGGAAAATTTTATTAGCCAGCGGCAGTATAACGTACGTAGTGGATAAACTTGAAAAAAAAGGTTTAATTAAACGAATCGCCTCTCCACAAGACAGAAGAGTGACGTATGCAGAAACGACAGAAGAGGGAAATTCTTTTATGGCTGAAATTTTTCCTAATCACGAAAAAAACCTGCACGGCATGATGTCAGTACTATCATCAGAAGAACAGGGGCAGGCGATTGAACTTCTTAAGAAGCTGGGATTGTCCATTCGGGACCTATCCTACTGAGAAAATCGTATGCAGCAGATTAAGTAATTCATTCAATTTTTAATTAATAGATATTTTTAAAGCAAACGATAAAAAACTGCTGTTAAACCAGCAGTTTTTTTGTATTTATGAAGGGAATTGCTATTCGAAAATAGAATCATTAGAAAAAGGGGGATTTATTTTGAAGACATTTGATCAATATACATACAAACGGCCGAAGTTTGAAGAAGAAAAAGACCGGTTTCATCTATTGCTTGATAAGTTTAACGAAGCAGATTCTGTAGAACAGCAGACGGAAGCAATTACAGCAATTAATGAGTTCAGAAACAACTTGTCTACGCAATTTAATTTAGCGTATATCCGTGCTTCCATTGATACGAACGATGAATTTTATCAAAATGAAAAAGATTATTTTGACGAAGTAGAGCCGCAGTTAACAGAATTGACGAATCTATATTACCAGGCGTTGGTTGATTCACCTTGGAAAGATGAATTGGAGAAAAAATGGGGATCACAGCTCTTTAGCCTGGCGGAATTTTCGATGAAGGCTTTTTCTCCTGAAGTAATTTCACTGCTTCAAAAAGAAAATAAACTAACCTCCCAATATTCAAAGCTTGTGGCATCTGCGGAAGTAGAGTTTAATGATGAAAAATTAACATTGGCCCAGCTTTATCCTTATGCGGAATCTACTGATCGGGAAACCAGAAAGAGAGCAACTTTTGCAAATTACGATTTCTATAAGGAAAATGAAGAAAAATTCGATGATCTGTACGATCAGCTGGTGAAAGTACGGCATGAGATTGCTGTAACATTAGGTTACAAAAACTTCGTGGAGCTTGGCTATGTACGAATGCTCAGAATTGATTACAATGCAGATATGGTCAAAAATTTCAGGGATCAAGTCCGCGATTATATTGTCCCTTTAGCAACTAAGCTTAAACAAAGACAGGCAAAAAGAATTGGTGTAAATGAGCTAATGTTTTGGGATGAGCCATTATCTTTTTTATCCGGGAATGCTGTGCCTAAAGGATCTCCTGACTGGATTATTGAGAACGGCAAAAAAATGTATCATGAACTTTCACCTGAAACGGATGAATTCTTTTCTTTTATGACAGACCGTAAATTAATGGATCTTGAAGCGAAGAAAGGCAAGGAAGCAGGTGGCTACTGTACATTTATAGAGGACTATCAGTCTCCGTTTATTTTTTCAAACTTTAATGGAACGTCCGGAGACATTGACGTTCTCACCCATGAAGCAGGCCATGCTTTTCAGGTTTACTCCAGCAGGCACTTAGACATTCCAGAATATCTGTGGCCAACGCATGAATCAGCTGAAATTCATTCTATGAGCATGGAATTTTTTACTTGGCCATGGATGGAACGATTCTTTGAGGATCAAACGGAAAAATACAAATTTTCTCACCTCAGCAGTGGTCTGCTCTTTTTACCATACGGTGTTGCAGTAGATGAATTTCAACATATTGTTTATGAAAATCCTGAAATGACGCCTGCTGAAAGAAAATCAGCGTGGAGAAAAATCGAAGAGATTTATCTTCCTCATAGAGAATATGGCGGCCATTCTTACTTAGAGGCAGGGGGAGTCTGGCAGCGCCAGGGGCATATCTATGAAGATCCGTTTTATTATATTGATTATACATTAGCTCAAATCTGTGCTTTTCAATTTTGGAAGCGTTCAAGGGAAGACTTCAATGAAGCCTGGAACGATTATTTGCATCTATGTAAACTGGGTGGTTCTAAATCATTTACAGCGCTAGTTAAAGAAGCTAATTTACTTTCACCATTTGAAGATGGGTGTGTGGAGTCAGTTGTTGGGAACATTGAAAGTTGGTTAAATTCAGTGGATGACAAAAAGTTATAAATAAAAGGTGCCTGATTTCAATCAGGCACCTTTTTCTTATGCTTGTTTTAACGTGATTTTATCGTCTTCTAAAACAGCTGACAGATTCTTTATTTCAGTATGATCGAACATAAAGTCAGTAATTGCATCTTCAATATTCTCTTGTATAACTCTTCTTAATGGACGGGCACCAAAGGCTGGATGGTAGCCGAGTTCAGAAAGCTTTTCTTTTACTTGCTGGTCTACAGATAGCGTTAGATCCTGTTCAGCTAATGTTTTGTCAAGATCTTGAAGCATTAGGTCAATAATTTGAATAAGGTCTTGTTTTTTCAAAGCAGAAAATTCAATAATACTGTCAAATCGGTTTAGAAATTCCGGTTTAAAGAAATCACTTAATGAATCTAAAAGATTTGCTTCATTTAATGCTTCGTTTGAACCGAATCCTACAGCTTTCTTTCTTGTTCCTACACCTGCGTTGCTTGTCATAATAATGACTGTATCTTTAAAGTTCACGGTGCGCCCTTGACTGTCTGTTAAACGCCCATCTTCCATGATCTGTAGGAACATATGCAAGACATCAGGGTGTGCTTTTTCGATCTCATCTAAAAGAATGATGCTATATGGAGATCTCCGGACTTTTTCAGTTAATTGACCCGCTTCATCATGCCCGATGTATCCTGGTGGCGAGCCGATTAATTTTGCAGTGCTGTGTTTTTCCATATACTCACTCATGTCAAGACGGATCATATGATCTTTGCTTCCGAATAATTCAGAAGCAAGCGTTTTAGACAGCTCTGTTTTACCTACTCCAGTTGGACCGACGAACAAAAATGAGCCTGTAGGGCGATCTTTTGATTTTAAACCTGCCCTGCTTCTGCGTACAGCTTTTGCTACTTTTTTAACCGCTTCATGCTGTCCAATAACTTTCTCATTAAGACTCAATTCGATGCGCTTCATTTTCGCTTGCTCGTCATCTTCAAGCTTGCCGACTGGAATACCTGTTTTTTGTTCAATCAGCTGCTGAATGATTTCTTTCGTAACGACTGGCTGATGAGATGGCTGATGTGAGTTTAAACTTTTTTCAAGCTGTTCT
This sequence comes from Jeotgalibacillus campisalis, assembly GCF_000829515.1. Taxonomy (GTDB): domain Bacteria; phylum Bacillota; class Bacilli; order Bacillales; family Jeotgalibacillaceae; genus Jeotgalibacillus; species Jeotgalibacillus campisalis. The sequence goes on from NZ_JXRR01000014.1 coordinate 181,446, forward strand.
TCTTCATCTCTTAGTTCAGCCGCTCGTTCATAATGTTCTTCTTTCAGTGCTTTTTGTTTCTCAGCATGAATTTCTGTTAAGCGCTGATTAATTGTTTCAGTATCAGCTGCATCGACAGTCAGGTTTAATTTTGACCCTGATTCATCAAGCAGATCAATCGCTTTGTCTGGCAAAAAGCGATCTTGAATATAACGGTGTGACAGCTTCACAGCCGCTTCAAGCGCTTCTTGTTCGTATTTTACTTCGTGGAAGTTTTCATAATGAGGAGCCAAGCCATTTAGGATGACCATTGCTTCCTCAACAGAAGGCTCATTCACTTGAATAGGCTGAAAACGTCTTTCAAGGGCAGCATCTTTCTCGATTTTTCTATATTCTTTTAATGTTGTTGCCCCAACTAATTGAAGTTCCCCTCTTGCTAGCGCTGGTTTTAAGATATTTCCTGCATCCATCGATCCCTCAGCAGAACCAGCGCCTACTATTTGATGAATTTCATCAATGAATAAGATAACATTTTGTTTAGATTGAAGTTCAGCAATTAACTGCTTCATGCGTTCTTCAAACTGTCCGCGAATACCTGTATTTGCTACTAGTGAAGCTACATCAAGTAAAATAACTTCCTTTGTTTTAAGCTTAGCAGGCACTTTTCCTTCCGAAATGCGTGCAGCAAGACCTTCTGCCACTGCAGTCTTCCCAACACCTGGCTCCCCGATCAGAACGGGGTTATTTTTATTTCTGCGATTTAATACTTCGATCATGCGGTCAATCTCCCGATCTCGTCCAATGACAGGATCAATAAGACCGGCTTTAGCAAGATGAGAGATATTTCGTCCGTATTCTTCCAAAAGCCCTCCTTTTTGCTCTTGTGGTGATTCATTATTTTTACCAGAGGGCTGACCATGTTTAAAAGAAGATAAGAAATCATCAATAGGTGATTCATTTGAAGGTGTATTTTGATCATTCATTGCAGAATGAAGTTTCGCTTTTTCTTCTCTATAGCAATTGGAGCACAAGTTGAAATCCTGCTGCTGACTATTAATTTGAAGACGTAGCTGAACATTCGCTTGATTTGATTGACATTTTTCGCAAATCATTGTGACTCCTCCTTATATATAATTATTATTATTTATTGAATGTTTTGCCATTGTATCGAAAGGGCAAGAATGTGTCTATTTATCTGCTTGTTTGACTATTATTGACCTTATAGCTGTATTATAATTTGACCTTATCTGACTTTCAAGTATTTTGTTTGAGCAATACAATCCTGTAAAGTCTATAACTTATGAATGCCCTCATGAAATTACTTTAAACAATAGAGGTTTTTATTAATTGCCGATAGTAGGATAAAAAAAAGAGCCTGAGACAAAATGTGTCTCAAACTCTTTAACCGGTTCTTTTCGCTTAAGATGGAAGCCTCCAAAGGGACGGTTGGAGCCGGCTCCTCCCAATACGATCATCTCATACTTCTAATATATACTGACTTTTTTAAACTTTTTATCGTTCTATCCAAACCATTTTGCTGCAGGTTTATTTACTTTTAACTTCTTATATTTTCTCCATTCAATTAGATAAACACAACGTAGAAAAATAATAGGTCAAAAGTTAAATGTGAAATAATAACGAGTGATATACTTTTCTTCCAGTAATAAAGCATACCCCAAAAAACAGATCCGATAAAAGCGGCAGCCATCCAGGTCCAGTCTCCCGAATATAAAAATACAGAGGCGGATAAAACAGCAGTGATCAGGATGCTGCCAACAGGCGTCAAGTGTTCGTCTAAATTTCGCTGAATAAAGCCGCGCCAAAAGAACTCAACAGCAGGTATAATAATCAGGATAAGGGAAAGGAGCTGCCAGACCTGATCCGGTTTGAGCCGATGAAAAAGGGAATCAACCATTTGCTCAAAATCACCAGGTGCGATTGATAGAAGCTGATAAGAAATGAATAGCAGACCGTATATAGTGAAACCGGATAGAACGCCGTAAAAAATCGAGCGATTTATAGGATGACGGCCCTTTTCAATGCCGGATTGTGAGATGCTTAACGCTATCATGACCAATGCTGTCCCTGAATACAAATACCAAAATATTCTCTGGTCAAAGAATGTTATATACATTAAGAGGTGAATAATTACTAAGCCTGTAAATGGCCAAATAAATTGCTTAATCAAATAATAAACCTCCCAGGTTCGACCCATGTAAATGAATCATAGTAATCTTATACTTTCGAACTGCAAAACATAAAGAACATTTTAACAGTAAACAAGAAAAGAATATAGTGTAAATTGCATGAAAAGATGTATGATCTAAACTCTCTGGATGTTTTAACATATTCACTAGTTAATCTCAAGGAAAATAAGGGTAAAAGAAAGGAAGGTTTAAAATGACAACAGAAATTATTGAACATAAGCTTAATGAATTAAGAAGCGGAGAAAAAACTAAGCTCGAAATTTCAAAGGAGGATTTTCAAACGTACAGAGAAATAATACTTGCACAAGAGGATTTTAAACATTTTAGGGGCATTGCTCAAAGAAGCGGTCATGTAATCTATGAATATTTAAAAGACCCTAGAAGCTAAGGAGGTCAAGATAGTGAGTGATAGAAGAGTAGTAGTGGTTACCGGGGCAGCTAAAGGCATCGGGCTGGAAATTGCAAAAACATTTTTGTCCCTGGATAATGAAGTTTATTTAGTAGATGTAGATAAAAATACATTGATGAAAGAAGTCGAAAAGCTTCAGGAAAAAGGATTTGCAGCTTTTGGCAAATCTGCTGATGTAGGCATTTTAGATGAAGTGACAGCCTTAATTCAGGAAGTTATCGAAGAATCCGGACAACTGGATATACTAATTAATAATGCTGGAAAATCTGAGTTTCAATCTATTTGGGATGTCACGGAGCAAGACTGGTTATCCATTATAAATAGTAATTTATCGAGTGTTTTTTATTGTTCCAGAGAAGCAGCACGATTTATGAATGGTGGATCCATCATCAATTTGTGTTCTACTCGCGCATTTATGTCCGAAGAACATACTCAAGCCTATTCAGCTTCCAAAGGCGGAATACATGCCTTGACCCATTCTTTAGCTGTAACGCTGAGTGAAAAAAATATTACTGTAAATGCTATAAGCCCAGGGTGGATTGAAACCGAAAAGTATGATGAATTGAGGGACATAGACCATAGTCAGCATCCATCCAATAAAGTGGGCAGGACGAGTGACATAGCCAGGGCTTGTGTGTTTTTAACCAGCAAAGAAAATGGCTTTATTAATGGAGAAAACCTCATCATTGATGGTGGTATGTCGAGAAAAATGATATATGAACATTAATTAATAATAAAGCATGCCGATATGAATCAGTAAAAAGTGGATCAATGATGTGAAATTTCCTTTACAAAGCGTAGAAGGTAAGTTTAAACAACAGCAAATTCGTTGTGATAGAAGGGTTTACATGTTATTCTTAGTTCTTAAGAAAGATAAAACAAACTCACCCTGTTAAGTGGACATCAATATTTTATTGACTCTGATTCGTTTATTCGTTAATTTAATATGGTGATGTTGTAAATACAAGTTAAAAGGAGAAGATAGACTATGGCACAGAAACAATTTACAGTAACAGCAGAAACGGGAATTCACGCACGTCCAGCAACTTTACTTGTTCAAACGGCAAGCAAATTTGATTCAGATGTACAGCTTGAGTACAAAGGCAAAAAAGTAAACCTAAAATCAATTATGGGTGTAATGTCACTTGGTGTGGGCAAAAATGCCGAAATTACAATTTATGCTGAGGGCAGTGACGAGCAGGAAGCACTTACAAGCCTTGAAGAAACATTGCACAGTGAAGGTTTGGCATAAAAGATGTCTTCTATACTTAAAGGAATTGCAGCATCGAGCGGCATTGCAATTGCAAAGGCTTACCGTCTGGTAGAGCCGGATTTGTCATTCGAAGAAAAAAAAGTAGATAATCCAGGGCAGGAAATTGAGCGCTTTCAAAAAGCTATGAACACTTCACGTTCTGAGCTGGAAGTCATCCGGGATCGTGCCAAGACAGAACTTGGTGAAGACAAGGCTGCGATCTTTGAGGCTCATCTTCTTGTTTTAAGCGATCCTGAATTAACGGGTCCAATTGAAGATAAAATTAAGCAGGATTCTGTTAACGCAGAGGCTGCTTTAAAAGAAACAGCGGATATGTTTGTCACCATGTTTGAGCAGATGGACAATGAATACATGCAAGAACGCGCTGCAGACATCCGTGACGTAACAAAACGGGTGCTTTCTCATCTTCTGGGAGTAAAAGTTCTGAATCCAAGTATGATCTCTGAAGAAGTTATCGTGATTGCAGAAGATTTAACCCCTTCTGATACGGCACAACTTAACAGAGAATTCGTTAAAGGCTTCACAACGAATATTGGCGGAAGAACATCGCATTCAGCGATCATGGCCCGTTCGATGGAAATTCCTGCAGTTGTAGGAACGAAAGAAGCGACAGTAGAGATTCAAAATGGCGATATGGTTATTGTGGACGGATTGAATGGAGAAGTTCATATTAACCCTACTGAAGAAATAATCGATAACTATAAGAAAGAGCAAGGTCATTTTGCTGATCAAAAGGCAGAATGGGCAAAACTTATCGATGAAAAATCAGTATCAAAAGATGGCCATCATGTTGAGCTTGCTGCGAATATCGGAACTCCTGCAGATCTTGAAGGAGTTCGCAATAACGGCGGTGAAGGAATTGGACTTTACCGTACTGAATTTTTATATATGGGACGAAATGAACTTCCAACTGAAGAAGAGCAGTTTACTTCTTATAAAGAAGTACTTGAAGGCATGGAAGGAAAACCCGTTGTCGTTCGTACACTCGATATTGGCGGAGACAAAGAACTCCCATACCTGAATCTGCCTCACGAGATGAATCCATTTTTGGGATTCAGAGCGATCAGACTCTGTTTGGAAGAAACAGATCTTTTTAAAGTTCAATTGCGTGCACTGCTTCGCGCAAGTGTGTATGGCAATCTGAAAATCATGTTCCCGATGATTTCGAATCTTACTGAATTTAGAAGTGCAAAAGCGATCCTGCTTGAAGTCAAAGAAGAACTTCTTGAAGAAGGAGTGTCTGTGGCAGATCATATCGAAGTCGGAATTATGGTTGAAATTCCATCAACCGCAGTTTTGGCTGATCAATTTGCTAAGGAAGTTGACTTTTTCAGCATTGGAACCAATGACTTAATTCAATACACGATGGCTGCTGACCGTATGAATGAACGAGTATCTTACTTGTATCAGCCATACAATCCGGCTATCCTTAGAATGATTAAAATGGTGATTGACGCTTCTCATAAAGAAGGTAAATGGACAGGGATGTGCGGGGAAATGGCAGGGGACGAAATTGCGATTCCAATCCTGTTAGGTTTAGGTCTGGATGAATTTTCAATGAGTGCTACATCCATTCTTCCAGCACGGTCTCAATTGTTAGGTATTTCCAAGGAAGAAATGAAAACTCTTGCAGAAGAAGTTCTAACAATGTCTACTAATGAAGAAGTTATTGCTGCTGTAAAAAAAGCTGTTAATTTGTAATCAAATTGTTATATTAAATATGAATAATGTATAGCTAACGGGGGAAGTATATAGGTAGTACAAGCATACTTTTTCATTCTGATTTCCCTTTTTGAACCGGATAACCCCCATTATCCGGTTCTTTTTTTATTTTTTCTTTAGTTAAAAGGATTCTTCCACTCCATAAGTACAGCGCAATCATCCGATTCTTCATCCTCTATATAGTTATGAATCAGTCTCACAGGTGTTCTTCCAACGCCAATTAAAAAACTAAAAACAGGATCTTTTAGTTGTCCGGTTATTAATTTCTCGAAGTACGTTGCTGCCGGCATGATATTTTTATAAGCTGAATACCCAGGTATTCTGCCGCCTCCTGCAAGCCTCTTTAACTTTAAATGAACAACTGTTTGATAGGCCGCACACATTAATTCCCGGCCCAAACCAAGTCCTCTAAACGAAGGATCCACACAGATATCAACGACATATAGCGTTGTTCCCGCATTATTGTGCATTCTCATCCAACCTGCATCCGTAATTTCCTCCCATGTATGTGCTTTTTGATCATCTAGCTCTGTTCGCATGGCAGTGAAAGAGCCTGCTAATTCACCATTAACTTCTATACATAGTGCACCGTCGCGAAAAAGAGTTGCATGCTCGCTGATTTGTTCTTTTGTCCAAAGTAGTTCTTTTGGAAATGGAGGGGGAAATGCGTTTTTTTGAATTTGTATAAGTGAATTTGCGTCCTCTATTGAATAATTTCTGATTTTTACAGGCAGCAAATTTTCGCCTTGATAGATATAAAATTCTTTAAGCATACTTTAACCTCCCGACATAACTATCAATTATCCTATCACAGCTTTGCTCTTTCCATGCAATTGAGGAATAATAGAGGCTAAAGGAAAAGGGGGATTCACGTGGAACAGACAAAGATTGGTTTTATAGGCACGGGAGTAATGGGAAGAGGAATAATTAATCACTTGCTGATGCTGCCGAATGAAATCCATATTTATAATCGTACAAAGAAAAAAGCAGCATCACTCGTAGATAAAGGAGCAATCTGGCAGGATTCACCTGCACAGATAGCGAGAAACTGTGAAGTGATCTTTACTATGGTCGGGTTTCCCCAGGATGTAGAGGAGCTGTATATGGGTGAGGAGGGTTTAATAAAGAATGCTGACGCAGGTACAATTTTTATTGACTTGACGACCTCAACTCCTTCATTGGCTACGAGGCTTGCTAATTTTGCTCAAGAGAGGAGTATGGCAGTTTTGGATGCACCGGTCTCAGGAGGGGATGTAGGAGCAAAAAATGGTACCCTATCCATCATGGCTGGAGGCAGTGAAGAAATATTTAATAAGATTCTTCCTCTATTTAAGACTTTTGGAGAGAATATAGTGTTTCATGGTCCTGCAGGAAGCGGTCAACATGCAAAAATGAGCAACCAAATTGTCATTGCATCCACCATGATTGGCGTTTGTGAATCTCTCACTTATGCTAAGAAAGCGGGATTGGATTTAAACCTTGTATTGAAGAGCATCTCAACCGGTGCAGCAGGCAGCTGGTCTTTATCAAATCTGGCTCCACGAATGATCAAAGATGATCTTGCTCCTGGATTTTATGTGAAGCATTTTATTAAAGATTTATCAATTGCTTTAGAAGAAGCCCAACGGATGAATTTGGATCTTCCCGGGCTTCAGCTAGCAAAGTCATTATACCAGGAAATAGCAAAAGCAGGACACGATGAAGATGGAACACAAGCGCTTATTGCTTATTACGAATAATTGAAGAACTGAAAAATTCGATAAAGCTATTGTTTAATGAAAAAAATAATATTCACGTTTACGTTACAATTAAAAGAAGCTGGGACAATGTCTCAGCTTCTTTTAACGGACTTTTGAAGTTATGCACATACTCATATATCATTAATTGGTGTAAACCGTATAATTCAGCGATTCTGAAGAAATTTGCTTATTCGCTCAAATGCGAGATGGATCGATAGCTCAGAGCAGGCATAAGAAATTCTTATAAATCCTTCCCCGTGTTCCCCGAATGCAGTACCAGGGATCACACCTACTTTCGCTTGTTCAGCCAGGAGCAGAGCAAAATCAAATGACGACATGGTAGAAGGAATACCAGCTAAGTAATAAAATGCCCCGTCCGGTTCAATGGTTTTGAAATTAAGGCTTTTTAAATAATCTCCGGTTAATTTACGCCTTTTTCGATATTCATCTCTCATTGGAAGTGCATCATTTATGCCAGTAGTAAAAGCTGCAATGGCCGCTTTTTGAGAGATGGAGGAGGCACAGGAAACAGAATACTGATGAACTTTTAGGCATTCTTTTGCAATCCATTCCGGCGCCATCAGTACGCCAATTCTCCAGCCTGTCATGGCATGAGATTTGGAAAGGCCATTAATCGTAATCGTGTGCTCTTTAATTATGGTTCCTATTGATACATGCTTGCGGTCATAGGTAAGTTCGCTGTAGATCTCGTCTGCTACTATGATCAAATCATTTTCTTTTACCACTCTGGCGATATCTTCAAGTTCAGATTTAAGTAAACTTACTCCTGTTGGGTTTGAGGGATATGGCAGAATAATGCATTTCGTTTTGGGTGTTACCGCGTTTTCAATCTGGCTTGCAGTTAATTTAAATTGTGTTTCGGTTATATCAATAAGAACTGGAACAGCACCACATTGATTTATGATTGGCGTATAACCAGGGTATACAGGACTTGGTAAAATAACTTCATCCCCAGGCATCAAAACCGTTCTAAGCGCAGTATCAATTGCCTGCGAAGCTCCATTCGTTACGATTATTTCATTTTCGGGATTATATAGTAAGTTATACTTTACATTCATAAAGCTGCTGATTGCCTGTCTAAGTTCTATGAAACCTGCATTATGGGTATAGGATGTAAAATTTTCATTAATTGCTTGAATTGCTGTGTCTTTAATATGCTGTGGAGTCTTAAAGTCAGGCTGCCCAATTGTCAGGGAGATCATATCATCCACATGAGAAATGCGGTTAAAAAACTGTCTTATTCCGGATATCTCAAGTTTTTGTACATTTGGATTTATTTTAGAAGTCAAGAAAGGTCCCTCCGTTTCACATTACTCCGATAGTTTACCATTTCAAAAGTTAAAAGACATGTCTCAAAAGAAATATTTTCATATTTAATGATTAAACTTTGTAAAAGTGGATAAACCAAAGTATTGAGCTTGAAAGGAAGAAATAAATGATTAGAACTTTAGGATTTAAACATGACGGAACCTGCTTTGATAATATCTCACTTAATGAAATTAAAAGTGATCAGTTTGCCTGGTACTGGGTAGATTTTAACCAGCCGACTCCAGAAGAAGAAAAGGAACTTACATCCACTTTTGATTTTCACCCTCTTGCTGTTGAGGATTGTATTGAAAGAGACTATCAGCGTCCAAAGCTGGATGACTATCATGATTATATTTTCTTTCTACTACATAGTCTTCCGAAAGAAACGTACGATGCACTGGAACTGAATTTGTTCGTCAATGATAAAATGCTCGTTACTTTCCATCACGAAGAGCTTCGGAGCGTCAATCAGCTCTTTGAAAAACTTCAGCATTACTCTGTTAAGGAAGCGGTTGATCCGGTTAATTTAGTTCATGCCATCGTTGATAATATAGTGGATGAATACTTTCCATACGTTTACGGAATCGAAGATCAGTTGAATCATATAGAAGAACGGACAGACGAAAATTCTTCTCATGATTTAATGGACAGGCTTTATGATGTCAGGCACGACATGCAAAAGCTCAGAAGATCGCTTCTTCCTATGCGAGATCTTCTATACAGGCTGCTGAACACTACCCAAATATCCATTGATAAAGAACAGCAGCTTTATTTTCAGGATATATATGATCATGTAATAAAACTCGTTGAAATGCTGGAATCTTATCGGGATTTTTCTTCTGACATCAGGGATAATTACATTTCTGTCAGTTCAGATAAAATGAATAATATTATGATGACGCTGACAGTTATTACGACAATCTTTATGCCTTTAACGTTCATTGCAGGACTATATGGAATGAATTTTATTCATATACCGGAGCTTGAGTTTCAAAATGGCTATTTTGTGGTTTTAGGTGTCATGGCCTTAATAGCCACTGTCATGTTTTTCATATTTAGAAAAATTGGCTGGCTGCGCTTTTCGAGATCAAGAAAGAAGAAGAGAAGACGGATTTTTCTTAAATAATTTAAAGAGGCTGGGACCTGACTTTTAAAGTTACGTTCCAGCCTGTTTGATGTTCTAGATTGAGTCTTTGCCCGCAGATTGATCCAACCGGACAGATGAGACAGTAGCATCGAAATCCATAATTAATCACAGATATACTATTCATTAACGCCACATCATATCGTAATTGTAAATAATCAGTAAATGAGCAGGGAAATTAACTGTGTTAAAGGAATTGTATAGAGAGCATGTGCAGATTGGAGGATACATTTACTATGCAAAAATCACCCGTTCAGTTAAATCGCAATCAACAGCCAAGGAAAGGATGGAAGTTATATTTAACGTTGCCTATATTGTCATGGGCTCTGTACGATTTTGCTAATACAATCTTTTCATCGAATATTAACACTGTGTTTTTTCCATTTTATCTTGATGCTGCGATTGGAAGCAGTGAGGAAATGAGTCAGGTGGCAAGTACCTTTATTTCCTACGCGAATGCCCTCGCCAGCTTTTTTCTGGTTTTATTTTCGCCATTATATGGAGTATGGATTGACCGGACAGGCCAGAAGAAAAAGTATATTGTCTGGTTTGCTTCCATTTCTATATTGGGGACATTCCTTATGGGCGTATTTGCTTTAGGAAATATAGAAGCAGAATGGTTTGGGCTGCCTGCAGCTTTATTTCTGGTAGTGATCATGTTTGTTATTGCAAAATTCTTTTTTAATAGTTCTCTCGTCTTTTATGACACAATGATGAGTGATCTTGGTTCAAAAGAGGAAATCCCCCTAATTTCCGGTTTTGGAGTAGCCGTTGGCTATCTGGGGACCCTCGTAGGTTTAACGGTCTATTTATTCGTGCAGGAGGGAAGCCCTGAGCAGGCTTTTATACCGACAGCTGTTCTCTATTTGCTTTTTTCATTGCCTCTTTTCTTTTTCTTAAAAGATCCTCCAGCAAAAAATAAAGACAAATCTAAGGCTTCTTTTTTCTCAGGATATAAAGAAATCTGGGCTACATTTAAAGAAATGAAGTCGTATAAAAATGTGTTTACGTTTATGATTGCTTATTTTTTTCTGAACGATGCGATTGCGACTACGATTGCCATTATGGCGATTTATGCCACAGCAGTTGTAGGTTTCAACGGCGGCCAATTTATTGTTTTATATCTGGTTTCTACAATCGCCGCCATTATAGGTTCTTTTATGTTCGGACACATCACAACAAAAATCGGGTCCAAAAATGCGATTATTGCAGTTGCTTTTATCTTAATCACTGCACTTGTTATTGCAGCATTAGCGGTAGCTCAATGGATGTTTTGGGTTGCAGGCAGCCTGGTTGGCATTGCACTTGGCTCAATGTGGGTAACGTCAAGAACGCTGATCGTGGAATTAACACCTGAAGAAAAACGGGGGCAGTTCTTCGGTTTATTCGCTTTTTCAGGCAAGGTTTCTTCTATTATAGGTCCACTTATTTATGGAACGATAACACTTAATTTAAGAGAATATGGAGATACGGCAAGCCGCATCGCCATTTCTTCTCTTGCAGTAATGGCAGTGATCGGGTTAATTATTTTATTTAAAGTGAAGCAGCCAAAAGCGAATGAGATTTAGTGGTTCAAACGTTTCTCTTGACTATTCATGCAGTCATTTCTATAATGTGAATTATGTTTTTTAATAATGATTTTAATGTGGTAAATAAAGATGATTCACACCATCTGCATGCTGCATGAATATGGTGAAGAGAAATTGATCACGCTACTGCTTAAGGAGGCTGTTTATAAATGAAACTAAGAGAACAATTGCCCGAACTTCAAGGAGCTACAAAATGGCTTAATGGCCAAGTATCAAAAAAAGATTTGGTGGGGGAGAAGCCTACTCTCATTCATTTTTGGTCAGTAAGCTGTCACCTTTGTAAAGAAGCAATGCCTGATATTAATGAATTGCGGGACGAATACGAAGATGAACTCAACGTTGTTGCGGTTCATATGCCACGATCTGAAGATGACCTGGATATTAGTGTAATTGAACAAGTGGCAAGAGGTCACGATATTGTTCAACCAATATTTGTAGATGGTGACCATAAGCTGACAGAAGCATTTGAAAATCAATATGTACCAGCATATTATGTTTTTGATAAAGAAGGACAGCTTCGTCATTTTCAAGCAGGCGGAAGCGGCATGAAAATGCTTCGTAAGCGGTTGAATCGAGTGCTTGGAGTAGAAGACAAGAAATAGCCGATAGAATTTAATCCAAGGATCATTAGTAAAAGATGGTGCTAGGACATAAATGAAAAAAGCTGCTTAAAAAAGGATAGATCATCCAAAGAGGTGAGGGGAGCAGATGATCGCGACTCCTGCAGAAGCACCCCCAGGGCAAAGGCTGAGGTGGGCTCAAGCGCCGTCCCTGCATAATGCCGTCCACCTAAAGCCAAGTGAACCGGTCAACGAGCCTGAGACAGATATTTGTCTCAGGCTTATTTTTATAGTGCTGCTAGTCTTAAGTCATGGTATAGTATAGGAAAAAAGATACAGAGGTGGAACGGTTGAAAGAGAATCAAGGTATTCTTCTTGAAAGTGGAACAAATGAATTAGAAATTATAGAATTTCAAATTGATCAGCACCGTTATGGGATAAATGTTATTAAAGTAAAAGAAATTATCCAGCCCGTGCCTGTTACGCCAATCCCTCATGCTCATCCATATGTAATGGGGATTATTCAACTAAGAGGAGAAGTTCTACCTGTAGTGGATATTCGAAAAGTTCTTGGTGCACCTATTCAAGAGAAAATGTCACAGGAAAAATTCATTGTATCAGAATATAATCAACAAAAAATTGTTTTTCAAGTCGATAATGTTTCCATGATCCATAGAGTATCATGGGATCAAATAGAGAAACCTTCTCAGATGTATCAAAATGAAGCAACTCTAGTCATCGGGGTAATTAAACGTCAAGAGGAGATGCTTCTGTTACTTGACTTTGAACAAATCCTGCTTCAGATTAATCCGCAAACCGGTATTAATGTAGGTATGATTAAACAGTTAGGTAAAAGAGTGCGCTCATCAAAGAAACTTCTTATCGCTGAAGACTCACCGATGCTGCGCAAACTATTATTTGATACGTTGAATGAGGCAGGCTATGATCAAATCGAGTTTTTTGAAAACGGAAAAGACGCATTCAATTTTTTAGCCTCTATTGAAATGGAACATAAAGGAAAACCAATTGAAGAAAGTGTTCAGCTGATCATTTCGGATATTGAGATGCCGCAGATGGACGGGCATCATTTTACAAAAAAAGTAAAAGAACATAGCACCTTGTCAAAGCTGCCAATCATACTGTTTTCTTCTCTTATCACGGAAGATCTAAGGCATAAAGGAAACCAGGTGGGAGCAGATGCGCAAATCAGCAAACCGCAAATTAATGAATTAGTGCAATGTATTGATCGACTTGCTCTTTAACTTTTGCTAAAAAAGGCGAGAAAACCCCCATTTAAAGCAGCGTGAGCGAGTTAGTGGGGGTCGTTCAAATAAGAACAAGCTAAAGGCAGGTTAAAAAGAGAACGAGACATGATGATCATAATTATAGTAATAAGAGTGTGGAATATAAACTAGAGGTTTTTGGAAGGGACAACTCCTAAAGAAAATGAAGGTCCTTGAGGGCTATACATGGCGTTACCTGAGAAGAACGCAAGCGTCAATTCTTTCGAAATCATTTGCTTATAAGTTAACGGAAGGGTTGCAAGGAGGCCGAGACAAATGTCTCGGCCTTTTTTTCTTACCTAGCAGTTTAATTAAGCTACTTATTCACCGAGGCGTTTAAAAACAGGTTTTTGATACGTTCTATTGTTTCTTGGTGTCGGAGGCTGGGAATCAGACAGACCAGTGTATGACTGAAGAATGACCTTTGCTTCTCTTAAGCTCATTTTGGTTTTGGGGTTACGAAAAGTATCTGAGAGCTTTCCTAGGTGGGGAAGTGTATCGAAATCTTCTTTTTTAGGAGGCAAATGAAACAAATAGTCTCCGCACTCTACTAACACATCAGATCTTTGCTGACTCATCCCTGGATTCCTTGAAAACTGCAATCCAATTTTCTTTGCCTTTGCTTCCTTTAAAAGTTTTGCAAGCGTTTCTTTCTTTAATCTGTATAAATATTTTGGATCAGACGCAGTCTTAGCGTGCTTATTTACAGTGAATAATGCTTGAGAAAGTACAGTGACGCTATTTTTTTGAGGATCAAAATCGGTCATATCATCATTCCCTTATTTTTATGGTTTTTTAAAGTATAGCCTTTAAAGAAGGATTTTTAAAGAGAAGAACAGGGAAAAGAAAGAAAGTAGCAGGCAAACTCGTTAAGATATATACTTGTACATAGTAAATTAACTGGAGATGAGCACATGAAAAAAACAGCAGTTGTTGATATTGGGTCAAACACGATTCGTTTAGTCATTTATCACTATGAAGTAGATAAGGGTATGAGAGAAATAGAAAATATCAAGACCGTTGCCAGGCTCAGCTCGTATTTGTCAGAAGATGGAATGATGAGTGAAGAGGGCGTCACAAAATTAATTGAAGCGTTGGAATCTTTTAAAGAAATTGTCAATTACCATACTATTGATGATTTAAGGGTGGTAGCAACAGCAGCTGTGAGGCAGGCTCGAAATCGAAAAAATATTTTAAAAGTAATTGAGAATAAGGTCGGCTGGACTGTTTCGATTTTAACAGAAGAAGAAGAGGCATACTTTGGGTACGTCGCAGTCGTTCACAGTACTCCTATAAATTCTGGTGTAACGATTGATATGGGAGGCGGAAGTACAGAAGTTACTTATTTTGAAGATAAAAAGCTTAAGCATGCTCATAGCTTTCCTTTTGGCGCTGTTACACTTAAACGAAAATTTATGAAGGGAGATGCGATGACTTTAAGCGAACAAAAAAAGCTGATCACTTTTTTAAAGGATCATTTTGCTACACTTTCCTGGCTCAAAAATAAGCAAGTACCTATTGTCGCAATCGGGGGCAGTGCGAGAAATATTGCTCAAATTGATCAGCAACTAAAGGATTATCCAATAGCAGGTGTCCATCAGTATTTTATGTCTAAAACATCTCTTTTTACGTTAAGAGATCAATTATTGACGAAGACAATTGAAGAACTGGAAAAATTGGATGGACTTTCTTCTGACCGATCCGACATTATAGCACCTGCTTCTCAAGTGTTTTGTCAGCTTTTTGAAATCACCCAGGCTACAGGATTTTTGTTCAGCCGTAAAGGACTTCGTGACGGAATAGTTATTAAAGAACTGATGGACAAAAACATAACACCCTTAAGCAAAAATGAGGTTTTTATAAATAGTTTAAAAGAGCTTTCTTTTGATTATTCTATCAATCCAATGGACGCTGAATACATGATGAAACTTTCATCTGATCTTTATGAGCAGCTTTGCAAAATAGGGGAATTGAGTTATTCAGAGGAAGATCTTCTCCTGTTAAAGCGTGGAGCCTACTTATATTATCTGGGTGAATACATCGATTCAGAATCAAGCAGTCAGCACACATTTTATCTGATTGCCAATCGTTCAATTGACGGCGTGCTTCATCACGACAGAATCAAGTTGGCTCTAATTGCTTCATTTAAAAACAAATCTTCTCTTCAGCAATATTTACAGCCTTTTTCGGAATGGTTTACAAAAGAAGAACATCAGACAATTCGCGAACTTGGAGCTCTTTTGAAATTTGCTTATAGTTTAAATGGGTCCAAAAGAAGATTAATCGAGCGGGTGAGAATTGAAAAATCTGCGGGGAATGTGAAAGTGACATTGGAAGCTGCAGGCAATACATTAGCAGAAGAATACCAGGCTGAAAAGCAAAAGAAGCATTTGGAGAAAGCATTGAAAAAATTGATTGCTCTTGAGTTTGTAAAAAAATAATATTTTTACATTAAGCATATGGTGGCTTCATATTCATTCTTTATTATTAGATTAATTGACTATTTTCTATATAGAGGTGAAGGCAGAATGGATAACCCAAATCAATTTTTTGAAAGCACATCCTTTTACAACAACAGAGAACTTAGCTGGCTTGCTTTTAATGAACGGGTTCTATGGGAAACGCTTGATCATAAAAATCCCTTATTGGAACAATTAAGATTCCTAGCGATTTTCAGTTCAAATTTAGACGAATTTTTTATGGTAAGAGTAGCCGGATTAAAAGATCAGGTTAAGGCTAACTTCAGTAAACCTGAAAACAAAGCAGGATTTACCCCTAAAGAACAATTAAGAGAAATCTCACACTATAATCATGAACTGGTGGAACTTCAAACCAAGGCTTTTGCAAACGAGATACTGCCAAAGCTGGAAAAAGAAGATCTGTTCTTTGTTAAAACATCCGAATTGACTGACTATCAGCAGGAATATATTCAGTACTATTTTGAAGAACATATTTCTCAGAAGTTAACTAGTATGATTATAAGCAAAAATAGTTTTTTTCCGAAACTCCCCAATAAAAGCCTCAGCCTGTTTGTTTATTTGGAGTCTGAGTCAGCAGCGAGTGAACAGCAGGAGATGGCTGTCATTCAAGTGCCAACTTCAATCAACCGTGCGATTCGCATCCCTTCTGATGAGGGTGATACGTTTGTTATGCTTGAAGAAGTTATTTCTCAATTTATCTATAGATTATTTCCAGGATACAATGTTACATCAACCACCATATTTAGAATCACCCGAAACGCCGATTTGACGATTCATGAGGATGAGTCCAGCGATTTATTAATTGAAATAGAAAAAGAACTGAAGAATAGAAAATGGGGAGCGGCAGTAAGACTTGAAATTGAAGAGAATACCTTACACAATGATGCCCTTTCCTATTTAATCGATGTACTTGAAATTGAAATGGAAGATGTCTACAAAATTAATCGTTTTTTGGACCTTACGTTTTTGTTTTCTTTTGTACAGGAAGTTGAAAACGAAAAAAGGGATTTATTATTTCCTCCATTCGATCCTCAAACGCCTGAAGTTTTAAAAAACGAAAAAGATGTTTTTAAGTTGGCGTCAAAACAGGATTTGTTTTTTCACCATCCTTACGACTCCTTTGGTCCAATAGTTGATTTTGTAGGAATCGCAGCTGAAGATCCTGAAGTTCTTGAAATTAAACAAACACTGTACAGAGTAAGTAAAAATTCCCCGGTTATTGATAATTTAAAAAAGGCAGCTCAAAATGGCAAACAAGTAACGGTATTAGTTGAATTGAAAGCCAGGTTTGAAGAAGAAAAGAATATTAAATGGGCAAAAGAACTTGAAAGAGCAGGCTGCAAAGTTTTATATGGTATGAACTACTTAAAGACTCACAGTAAAATTACGCTCATTGTTAAAAAAAGACAGAACAAGATAGAAAATTACGTTCACCTTGGTACAGGAAATTATAACGAAGAAACTGCAAAAATATACACAGACATGGGAATCATTACTTCAAACCCTCAAGTAGGAAAAGATGCTGAAAAGTTTTTTAACTATATTAGCGGAGATAGTGAAAAACCCGTATATGATCATTTAGTTGTAGCTCCCTTTTCGATTAGAGATAAAATGAGTGAACTTATTGATGAAGAAATTGCTTACCATGAAAAATGGGAAAATGGGCACATTATTGCCAAAATGAATTCGCTGACGGACAAAGAACTCATTAAAAAGTTTTACAAAGCTTCCTGCAAAGGAGTAAAAATTGACTTGATTGTTCGTGGGATCTGCTGCTTAAAACCGGGCATAGAAGGAGTTAGCGAAAACATAAAAGTACTTAGTATTATTGGAAGATATTTAGAACATAGTCGTATTTATTATTTTAATCAAAATGGTCAGCCGAAAATTTATCTGTCATCCGCCGATCTAATGACTAGAAATATGGAGAAGCGGGTAGAAATCTTTTTCCCGGTTCTTGAAAAAAAGAATAAAATAAAACTGCTTGAAATTTTAAATTGGCAGCTGCGTGATAATATTAAAGCCCGTTATCAGGACAACACGGGAAAATACAGTTATATATTAAAGAAACGAGATAAATCGATCCAGTCCCAGCAAATCTTTTTGGATAACGCTTATAATGAAAAGTAGTTCATAGAACGCTTAGTCTTTAAAAGATCGTGCTGATGAATATTTGTCATGACTGAAGATTTGTTTTTCCAGTTTAAGTTTTCTTAAATCCCCACACGATTATATCTTTTACTTGATGACTTAATGCACTACTCGGTAGGTGAAAGTGATGGCTTATAGATTTAAAGCTATTTTAATAAAAATTTTTAATGTATATATATTTTGAATATATTTGTTATAATAGGTAATTATGGAATGAAATAAATTTTTCATTTGACTGAAGGGCACGTCTTGTTTAATTTGACATTTACTCTTTAGTCCTATACGTTAGAAATAGTGTTTTTAAGCAAGTCAAAGGTAAAGGAGTTTAATATAGCTGTGAAAAAAGGCATAAAATTAGATATCTTGCGCATACCTACAGATTTTGGAACGGTAGTAGTCTATACAGACGGTTTTACGGATAAAGGCTCAAAAGGGAAAGTATTCGCCGAATTAAATGGCTTTTCAGCATTTGCTGTCGGGCATCATCGAAAACGGACGATTATTCGAGCGATTACTCAGCTTCATCAAAAACTTTCATTATCCCAAGATTTTTCTCAATAATAAAAATGAACGTAAACCTGCAACTTAGTTGCAGGTTTTTTTGATTTTTAAGCTCTATTGCCGTATACTTTAATGAGTGAATATTCATTCATTTTAAAAGGGGGATTCAGGATGGAGAAGAAAGTTTATATTATTACAGGCGGATCAAATGGAATGGGGAAGTACATGGCACAAAGGTTCGTGCAGGATGGACATTCAGTATTAATTACTGGAAGAGATCTTGATAAACTGAACCTTGCTAAAAATGAATTATCTGTCGATGGATCAGGCGGAATTGATATTTTTCAAATGGATGTTAGAGAGGCCGAAATGGCTCCGAAAATGATAGAAGATGCAGTGAAAAAGTTTGGAAAAGTGGATGGACTTATTAACAATGCGGCTGGTAATTTCATATGTCCTGTTGAAAAAATGTCGCCGAATGGCTGGAAGTCTGTTATTGATATTGTATTAAATGGCACATTTTATTGTTCAAAAGCCGCTGGAGACTATTGGATCGAAAACAATATTAAAGGAAGTATGATTAATATGGTCGCAACATACGCGTGGGATGCCGGTGCAGGAGTAGCACATTCCGCTGCAGCAAAAGCGGGTGTTCTTTCTTTAACGAGGACGCTTGCTGTAGAGTGGGGACATAAATATGGAATCCGGACCAATGCGATTGCCCCGGGACCTATTGAGCGAACGGGTGGAGCAGATAAATTGTGGCAATCTGAAGAAGCTGCCAAACGAACACTTGCATCTGTTCCACTAAAGAGATTAGGCAGGCCTGAGGAAATTGCAGGATTAGCGGCTTATTTATTTTCTGAAGAAGCCGCTTATATTAATGGAGAATGCATCACAATGGATGGTGGCCAGTACTTAAATTCTTTTCCATTTTAAGGTGAATAGTCCGCAAAAAATCTGGACATTCTATAACAGAAGGATGTGATCAGGTTGAGCGAAGGACCTTATTTCGGTTTAATACTATTTTTTATATTGATTGGTGTTGCAGGTTTTTTTATTACCATGAGGATTGCCTATCGGAATTCAAAAGCAAAAGACACCAAAGATGAAGATGTAGCAAATGGAGCGCGTGCACACAATGTTTTAATGAATCCAGTATTTATTGTTTATATCCTGGCTGCAATTTTTGTTACAGGATACATTATTTATTGGATTATGATTACGTAAACGCCAGCTGAAAGGGAATTTCCTGATCTCTGGCTTTTTTATTCACATGAAATATCTAGTGCGGATGCCAGTTCTTCTAAATTAAACCCTCTGATCACCTGCTGTTCATTAACTACTACTGTAGGAGTAGAATAAGCTTCCAATTGAGTCAGCATATATGATTTTGCCTTTTGATCAACCTTTATATTAACTTCTTTAAATTGAATATAGTGCGCTTGTAAAAATTTTTTTACAATTTCACATGGCGGGCATTGGGGCTGTGTATAGAGTACAACCTTATGCATAATTTTCACGTCCTGACTTTACATGTATTGTAATTCTTTATCTAGTTTGTCCTATAGAAAGCAATGTGTCAAAATATATGCTGAAGATCAAGGCTTGTTAGGAATTTAATATTAGTTATGTTAATCTGTTTAAACTATATAATCTTTAATTTAATTATGGTATAGTAATCCTTGTTTTGTAATGAGCAGATTAGGGGAAATAAATAAAAGCTGAATTTACTTTCCGGACACTCGCAGCGTGTTTCTATACTAGCTGAAATTATTGCGATACTTTACTTATAATGCTGTGTAATTGCATTTTCTTAAATGCAACGGTACTGGCATTGAAGCCATACTTTAATAGGGAAGGAGAATGCCGTATGTCACAATCACAATTAATGGGCATTATTCAAAGGTTAAAAACGTTACAGGAGCAAGATGATTCAGGAGATGTACAATCAAGATTTTTTGAGGTTAACGGAAGAAGAGTTTGTCAGGTAAAATACTTTTCAGCTAATGACACGTTCGAACTTGAAGTGTACGACCGAGATAATAAAGCTCAAAAATACCCGTTCGATAATATCGATATGACCGCTATCGAAATTTTTGAACTGCTTCAGGAAGAAAACGAATTATAAAGCATTCGGTTACAACTAAAAGTAATTTATGGTCTTCTGATTTTATTCAGCTGCATTGTAAATTTATTTAAAGCTGTCATTTGTTCCATTACCGTGGAATGAATGACAGCTTTTTTTTGTTTTGGAATATGATTGAATTATTTCTCTTTAAACAGAGTATAAAAAGAAGTTTTCAGTATGAAGGAATAAATCTTACATTTCAGCGTTTTTTGGAAAATATGTTATGATGATAAAGAATGTTCAAGTAAAAAGGGGTATCAGAATATGATTTCTATCGAACATAAAGACTTTCTAGAAACAGCTATTGAAGATTTCGTTATTTCATCTGAAAAAATTGCACACGTTCAGCCGTCCAATACGATCGAACATGCATTATTGCTGCTTACTAAAAGCGGCTATTCAGCTATTCCGGTTTTAGATGTGCATTACCATTTAAAAGGATTAATCAGTATGCAGATGATTACCGATTCAATCCTTGGTCTTGAGACAATTGAATTTGACCGTTTGGATGAAAAACGGGTAGAAGAAGTAATGGATCCAAATATTCCCCATTTGAAAATGACTGATCAATTTCAATATGCATTAAATCTTCTTGTGGATCATCCATTTTTATGTGTCATGAACAAAGAGGGGTATTTCCAGGGGATCATGACCAGGAGAGTCATGCTTAAACAGCTGCAAAGGCATATTCATATGCAAATTCAACAGGCTTAATTTTGAAGGGAACAACTAGTGGATGAATACTTCAGATGCAAATTTTAAACAAAATAAATATCGACCTTTCATTTTGGCATCTGTTATGCTCGCTATGTTTGTTGGTGCCATTGAAGCGACAATAGTATCAACAGCTATGCCTGCCATTGCAGCAGATCTTGGTGGATTTGAACTTTACAGCTGGGTATTTTCATCGTATTTACTGATGAGTACGGTTACGGTTTTGATATACGGAAAGCTGTCAGATCTGTTCGGACGAAAACCGGTTATAACATTTGGCATGACTTTATTTTTAATTGGATCAATCTTGTGCGGGTTCGCTGAATCAATGGAGTGGCTTATAGCTTTCAGGTTTATTCAGGGAATTGGAGCCGGAGCAGTGCTTCCTATTGCGACGACTATCGTTGGAGATATTTATAACAAAGAAGAGCGCGCAAAAATTCAAGGATATTTATCAAGTGTCTGGGGTATTTCTGCCATTATGGGTCCTGCACTAGGCGGGCTCTTAGTAGATACCATTGGCTGGCAGTATGTTTTTTGGGTAAATATTCCATTAGGGATTCTTTCTCTCATCGGTTTGTGGATCTTTTTAGATGAGAAAATTGAAAAGAAAAAACATCATATTGATAGCAAGGGAGCTATTCTTTTGACAGCTTCCCTGACTGTTCTCCTTTATTTACTAGTTGAAGGAGGCGTAACAGTTGGATGGACTTCATTGACGGCTGCTGGGTTGCTTATAGCGGCAAGTGTTTTATTTATTCAATTTATAAAGCATGAAATGAAGACGGAAGAACCAATGATGCCATTTTCAATATGGAAAAACCGGTCTATATTAATCGCAAACATTGTTTCTCTTGCAGCTGGTATATTGATCATAGGAATTTCAAGTTATCTTCCTGCATTCGTTACCGGTGTGATGGAGCAAAGTGCAAGAGTGGCGGGATTTACACTCACAGCAATGTCGATTGGCTGGCCGATAGCAGCTGTCATTGCAGGCAAGCTCCTTATACGCATTGGCTACTACCGGACATCGCTTATTGGCGGATGCTCGCTTGTTGTCGGTGCAGTACTATTTGTGCTGATGGAGCCTTCCTACGGTCCGTGGTGGGCTGCTATGTCATCGTTCTTTGTCGGCGTTGGTATGGGGCTGACGACTACTTCTTTTATCGTAACGATTCAAAGTGCAGTGTCATGGAATTTAAGGGGAGCGGCTACTGCGGCAAATATTTTCATGCGAAACTTGGGAAGCACAGTAGGAGTGGCTTTACTTGGCGGCATTTTAAATGCCAGCCTGTTAAACTCATTTCGTTCAAGCACAAATGAAAATGTAAATGAACTTGATGTGAACGCAGTTAATGAATTGCTGACAAAAGAGGGCCGAAGCTCACTGGACGGGGATATTCTGAATGCTCTTCAACAGGCAATGTCTACGGGGTTAAAGTCTGTATATGCAATCGTACTCGTGATTGCCGTGATCAGCTTAATTCTGATTTTATTTCTACCAAAGAAGGATATTCCTTCATGAAGAGAGGTTCTTAAAAAATGAATCGTTCCGATTACCGCTTGCTTGTCGTGCTTTCTCAGGAAATGAATATGAGAAAAGCTGCGGAGCGTCTTTTTATCTCCCAGCCTGCCCTATCTCAGCGACTACAAACGATTGAGAAAGAATGGCGGCAGCTTCTTTTTTTACGATCCCAAAAAGGAGTTACTTTAACTCCTGCAGGAGAAGTTGTGATTCAGTTAGCAAAGGATATCCTTCTAAAAGAAGAAAGTGTAAGCGAGCAATTGCAATTAATGGATTCAAAGGTGTATGGGACGCTAAAAATAGCCTGTGCCTCAATCGTGGGTCAAAACTGGCTGCCGAAAGTATTGAAGCGTTTTGTAGAGGCAAATCCCCACGCCCGTATTTCGTTAATAACTGGCTGGAGCAGTGAAATATTACAGGCTGTGTATGCAGGAGAAGTACATATAGGCATTATACGCGGGACTCCAGATTGGAAAGGTCCTAAGATGCATCTGTTTCAGGATCAGCTTTACCTTGTGGATAAGGAAATAAAATCGATTGAAGATTTACTAAAAACAGAAAGACCCTTTATTCAGTTTAAAAGTGATTCAAATTATTACCAGGAGATTCAGGACTGGTGGAATCAGCATTTTAAAACTGCGCCGAGGCAAAACATTTTGGTTGATCAAATTGAGACTTGCAAGCAAATGGCCCTTAACGGAATTGGCTATGCAATACTGCCTTCCATTACGCTAACCGGCTCAGAAAAAAATATTTATAAGATCCCTCTTCAATCAGAAGAAGCTGCTCTGAAAAGAGATACCTGGCTGTTAGGCTACCAGTCATCTTTTGAGCTTCCGCAGGTAGAAGCTTTTTCGAAAGTCGTTAAGGATTACTTAAAGGAAATGAAGTTAAATTGATTACTAATGACTTGTTTTTAAATACTCTGTTCTGATAAAGTAGAAGAGCGCTATAGTTACTAATGTTCTTGAAGGGAGATAGGATAATGAACCAGATGAATGCTAACGAAATTATTTCATACATACAAAATGCAAAAAAATCAACACCTGTAAAAGTATATTTAAAAGGACAAAACCTCGATCAAATTAACTTTGGGGAATCAGCTCAAACTTTTCTTTCAGCAGAGACTGGTGTCGTTTTTGGAGAATGGGCGGATCTTTCAGAAGCCATTCATTCAAATGAAGATAAAATCGCTGATTATGTTGTTGAAAATGACCGCAGAAACTCAGCTATCCCGTTATTGGATCTTAAACATGTGAAGGCAAGAATTGAACCCGGTGCAATTATTCGTGATCAGGTTGAGATCGGGGATAATGCAGTTATTATGATGGGTGCCTCTATAAATATCGGTTCAGTTGTGGGTGCGGGAACGATGATTGATATGAATGTTGTTTTAGGCGGCAGAGCTACAGTAGGTAAAAATTGCCATATAGGTGCCGGTTCTGTTCTTGCAGGAGTCATTGAGCCGCCATCAGCTAAGCCGGTGATCGTAGAGGATGATGTTGTTATCGGAGCAAATGCTGTTGTGTTAGAAGGTGTAACGGTTGGGAAAGGTGCTGTAGTGGCAGCAGGCGCTATCGTTATAGAAGATGTTCCTCCATACACGGTAGTTGCGGGAACGCCGGCTAAAGTTCTTAAAAAGATAGATGAAAAGACAAAATCAAAAACAGAAATTAAGCAGGAACTTCGCCAGCTATAAAGTACATTAAGCAAAGCGGGAAATGTTTTGAATACAGTCTGAGACGCAGATATTATTCTGCGTCTTTTTTTAAGGAGTGCAGGAAAATGAATCCTTTTATTTCTATTAGAAGAGAGTTGCATAAAATACCCGAGACTGGCTATAGCGAATTTAAAACTCAAGAATTTTTATTGCAGTATATAAATAGTCTCCCGCAAGACCGCTTAACAGTGGAAAAATGGGAAACTGGACTATTCGTTTTTGTTGAAGGCATTTCTCCCGTGAAGACAATTGGTTACCGTGCGGACATAGACGGACTCCCTATTGAGGAAATGACAAACCTTGACTTTAAATCTGAGCACCTTGGATATATGCATGCCTGCGGACATGATTTTCATATGTCAATCGCCCTTGGTGTACTGACACAGTCTGTTATGAATCCTGTACAAGATAATCTTCTTTTCCTTTTTCAGCCTGCAGAAGAAGGTCCCGGAGGAGCTGAAAGAATGCTTCAGTCCGAGCAGATGAAAAAGTGGATGCCGGATCAAATGATAGGGCTGCACATCGCTCCTGAATATAAAGCAGGGGAAATTGCTGCAAAACCTGGTTTGCTTTTTGCAAATACATCTGAACTTCACATAGAACTGACTGGACTTGGAGGCCATGCGGCCTATCCACATAAAACCAAAGATATGATTGTAGCGGGAGCCCACCTTATTACACAGTTGCAATCCATAGTCTCAAGAAGTCTTGATCCTCTCGATAGCGGCGTCGTGACAATCGGGAAGCTTGAGTCCGGAACAGTCGGCAATATTATCGCCGACAAAGCGTTATTAAGCGGTACAATGCGGACTCTTGATCCTGACACAATGATTATTCTAAAATCCAGAGTAGAAGCTATTGCCAATGGGATCGGGGCATCATTCGACTGTGAAGTTAAAGCAGAATTCAATCAGCCATATTACCAGGTTTATAATGATGAGACACTTGTATCGGAATTTATGAACTTTGCAAGTGAATCAGGCAGTGTAAAGGTGATTGAGTGTGAGAAGGCAATGACCGGAGAAGATTTCGGATACTTTTTAAAGGAGATCCCGGGCTTTATGTTCTGGCTGGGAGTAGATTCACCTCATGGCCTTCACCATGCTAAATTAAATCCGAATGAAGAAGCAATTCCAATTGCGATTGATTTGATGTGGAAGTATTTGAGCAGAAACCAGGAATAAAAGGCTTCTGCTTAAGCAGCATAGCTGTATCGATCGATTGTTAAGTTGTAATATAACATGGAATAAGATAAGAGCTTGAATTTAGAGAGGGCGGGACATATTTTTAGTCTCAGCCCCTTTTTTTTACTTTCAGTTAAGATATTTCATCTATTATTAAATATAAAAAAGGCTGTCAGGAGCATTAGGATGCGTACTCTCTGATCAGCCTCGAAGACTTATTTTTTTTAGTTCAACGATTCTTTTTTCTCTATATAAACCTGATGAGGAAACGGAATTTCGATTCCGTGCTGATCAAAAGCCTCTTTAATTGATTTTCTCAGACTCCGTTCAACACCCCATTGTTCCATATTCGCTGTCTTGGCAATAATTCTGAGTACCACATCTGAATCCCCTAGATTTTGAACACCAAGTACATTTGGCCCCTCTGTAATGGCTGGATTTGTTTGGGCAAGATCATCACAAACTGATTGAAGAACATCAATTGCTTTATCCACGTCATCATTATAAGAGATCCCGATATCCACCAAAGCCTGCATATTTCCTCTTGAGTGGTTGCTCATGCCGGTAATTTCCCGATTTGGAACATAATGAAGAGTACCGTCGAAACCTCGGATTTTTGTTTGACGAAGACCTACCTCTTCACAAATTCCTGAAAATTCGCCTGTTGTGATGTAATCGCCGACATCAATTTGTTTTTCAAGCAAAATGAAAAATCCTGTTACC
Source organism: Jeotgalibacillus campisalis (assembly GCF_000829515.1). Classification (GTDB taxonomy): domain Bacteria; phylum Bacillota; class Bacilli; order Bacillales; family Jeotgalibacillaceae; genus Jeotgalibacillus; species Jeotgalibacillus campisalis. The sequence continues at coordinate 207,809 of NZ_JXRR01000014.1, forward strand.
ACATCACTCACTAATCCTTGTGCGCCAAAGCCAATCGCAAGACCTATAACTCCTGCACCGGCAATGAGAGCGGTCACGTCATAATTAAAAACTTGCAAAATCGTTACAAATAAAATAAAGACTAGAACATATCCAAATAAATTCTTTGTTAATCCTTCAAGTGTTTTTGCTCGATTAGTCGAAACATTTTCTTTTTTTTCGTACCTCTCAAATGTGCGAGTCAGAACACGGTTACCAATGCTTCTGAATATTAAAAAAGCGATGATAATCCCAATCACTTTTATTGCTCCTATTCCCAGAGCAATTAGCAGGGCACCCCATTCATACTCAGCCAGTCTTTCATTTAATACTGTTAATTGTAAGTAAGCCATTTTAATCATCCTTTCCAGACGTAGAGCATTCATTTTAACACTTTTATATTTTTTTCTTCAAACAATACAGCATAATTTACTTAAGATTGCACAGTTTATTAATTAGAGGTCATACAAAACGCAGCATTCAAATCCTTATAATTGACTCTGTATGTTGATTATATTATCATTTGGAATGTAGATTTTTGTTGGAAGAATTTTTCGCTCGACTATGAATCAAATTTTGGAGGGATTATTGATGGCAGAACGTATGGTAGGCAAGCAAGCTCCACGTTTCGACATGGAGGCTGTGCTGGCAAACAAAGAATTCGGTAAAGTAAGCCTGGAACAAAACATGAAAGAAGACAAATGGACAGTATTGTTTTTCTATCCAATGGACTTCACTTTCGTATGCCCGACAGAAATTACTGCAATGTCAGATCGTTATGATGAATTTGAAGATCTTGATACAGAAGTAATTGCTGTTTCAACTGATACAATTCACACTCACTTAGCTTGGATCAATACAGAGCGTAAAGATAATGGTCTTGGCGAGTTAAAATATCCTATCGCAGCAGATACGAATCACCAAATTTCCCGTGATTATGGCGTACTGATTGAAGAAGAAGGAGTTGCTCTTCGCGGACTATTTATTATATCTCCTGAAGGAGAACTTCAATATCAAACAGTATTCCATAACAATATTGGCCGTGATGTAGATGAGACGCTTCGTGTTCTTCAGGCATTGCAAACGGGTGGACTTTGCCCTGCAAACTGGAAACCGGGACAAAAAACACTCTAAATAGCAAGGAAAAAGACCAGCTGATGCTGGTCTTTTTTTGTGAGAACGTTGATAGGGAATTTTTAAAAAAGGAGGTTTACGAAAACACTTGCCTGCAAGTTCGATTTTAAAATATTGAATATTTTATGTTATAAAAAAATTCAAAATAAAGGTGGTATTATATTTCGAAAACCGATATATTAAGTAGTATGCTTTAAATTGTGGAAGGAGGAAAGACATGGACGTCTTGCAAAAACTTAAAAGCTTTTATTGGCCTCATAAACGGTATTTTATTGTATCCATCGTTTTTCTGCTGATCATGACTGGAATTACTGTCGTTTATCCGATCATCCTGCAGTTAACGATAGATGAAGTTATTCTCGAAGGCAGATATGGCATCGTACCTTACTTAGCGCTGGGTTTCATCGGTATAATGGTCATAAAAGGAATCGCTACCTACATATCGCAGTACAATGGAGATTTATTTGGAATCATAACCGTCTATGATCTGAGAAATACATTGTATAAGAAGCTTCAGCGTCTGCCGTTTCAGTATTATGATAATGCTAAAACGGGAGATCTTATGTCCAGACTGACTGCTGATGTTGAAATGTTCCGTTTTTTTCTATCGTTCGGTTTCGCAGAATTAATTCGTTTGGTTCTTTTACTTATCGTCACTACGGGAGTCATGCTGTATTACTCTGTTCCACTGACAATCGTGACTATGCTGACCATCCCTTTTCTGGCTGTTGTTGTATACAAATTTGATAAAAAAGTACACCCCGCATTTCGTAAGGTGCGAAAGTCTTTTGGTCAGCTCAACACTAACGTTCAGGAGAATATAAGTGGAATAAATACAGTAAAATCTCTTTCAAAAGAAGAACACCAGATAGGGAAATTCAATACATCAAATAAGGATTATAAAGATCAATACATTTATACAGCTGATATTTGGGCAAAGTATTTTCCTTTGATGGAGTTCCTCGGAAATGCAAGTGTCATTTTGCTATTAGGGTACGGTGGTTACTTAGTAGTAAACGGGAATGTAACTCCCGGGGAGTTAACAGCTTTTTATAGTTTAGTTGGATTTATCATTTGGCCAATAATGAATCTCGGCTTTACAATCAATCAGTTTTCTCAATCCAAAGCCTCAGGTGAGCGGCTGTTGGAAATTCTGGACGCAAATGAATCAATTACAGACAAAGAAAGCGCTGTAACGATGACGAGAAGTAAAGGAAAAGTTGAGTTTGAAAATGTGAGCCTCAGATATACTGAAAATGATGAAAAAGCGCTTGATGACGTTTCTTTTACTGTTGAAAGCGGGAAAATGATTGGTTTAATTGGCGCAACGGGGTCGGGTAAAACGAGTGTAACTCAGCTTATGACAAGGTTTTACGAACCTACTGAAGGAAGTGTGAAAATTGATAATATTGATGTACGCGATTACACCTTATCTTCGCTGCGACAAAATGTAGGCTTTGTTTTACAGGAATCTTTCCTGTTTTCTTCTACTATAAGAACGAATATTTCTTACGGCAGACCTGAAGCTTCGTTAGAAGAAATCATTAATGCCGCAAAGCGTGCACAAGCTCATGAATTTATCATGGAGCTTCCTGATGGGTATGACACAATGCTTGGTGAAAGAGGGCTTGGTTTATCTGGAGGTCAAAAGCAGAGAATTGCAATAGCCAGAGCGATTTGCCTGGATCCTAGTATATTAATTCTCGATGATGCCACCAGTGCAGTCGATATGCAAACGGAATTTAATATTCAAAAAGCCTTAACAGAAGTCATGAAAGGCAGAACCACTATTATTATTGCTCACAGAATTTCATCATTAAAACATGCAGATGAAATTTTAGTTTTTGAGAATGGTACAATTACAAATCGGGGAACCCATGATTCTTTAGTAATTGAAGAAGGTCAATATCAACGCATTTACAATATTCAATATAAAGATCAAAAAAAAATAGTGCATGCTCAGTCTAAAGCGAGGTGATTCCATGGGTAAAAATGAAGTAAGTCATTCAATTATGAACCGATTCAACTATTCAACCGATCAAGTAATCGAAAAACCATTTAACTGGATGCAGCTCTGGAGACTTTTAAGATACTTGAAGCCTTATTCAAAAAAATTGCTGCCCCTTTCCATCATAATGGTTCTAATCACAACTGCTATCCGTCTCGCAATCCCCATACTAATCGGTATCTATGTTATAGGCGAAGCAATTGAAAGTCAGGACCGCAATTTGCTGCTTATCCTGGTTGGGGTCATTGCGGCGTTGTACGTAATAAATTATTTGGCAAATATTTTCAGGATAAAATGGATGAATATACTGGGGCAAAGTGTGATATATGACCTGAGGAAACATTTATTTACTCACGTTCAGTGGCTGAGTAACCGTTTTTTTGATCAGCGTTCAGCAGGGTCCATATTGGTAAGAATTATGAACGATATTAATTCTTTACAGGAGCTTTTTACAAACGGTGTCATCAATTTATTAATGGATGCTTTAATGCTGATCGGAATTTTTATTATCTTATTTACGATAAGCCCGGAACTGGCACTGGCTGTTATGGTCATTCTTCCAATTATGTTTTTTATATCTACAAAATTAAGAAGACAAATTAGAAGATCGTGGCAAACAGTTCGTTTAAAACAGTCAAAATTAAATTCCCACTTAAATGAAAGCCTTCAAGGAATTCGTGTTACGCAATCCTTTAATCAGGAAAATGAAAATGCTCAATTTTTCAATGGAGTTAATACGGAGACATTTGAAAGCTGGCGTGATGCGACGAAAAAAAATGCAACATTCAGACCTCTTGTTGAAATGACGAATGCAGTTGGATCTGCCATTTTAATTTGGTATGGAGCTTCACTAATTCAATCAGGCAGGCTGGAACTGGGCGAACTTGTTTCTTTTGCCTTCCTTTTAGGGATGTTTTGGGAGCCTATTTCACGACTTGGAATGGTGTACAACCAATTGTTAATGGGGATGGCTTCTTCTGAAAGAATTTTTGAATTTCTTGATGAACAGCCTAATGTTTCAGAGAAAAAGAATGCAGTTCACCTTAATCAAATTAATGGAGATATTTCATTTGAAAAAGTAGATTTTGCCTACTCAAAAGATCGGAAGGCGCTAGATTCTGTTTCATTAGAAATAAAAGCGGGAGAAACTGTCGCACTTGTAGGGCATACCGGATCCGGTAAAACTACAATTGCCAATTTAATCACCCGATTCTATGATCCTACAGGCGGGCTGATCAGAATGGATGGTCATGATCTCAAAGATGTATCTTTAAGAAGCCTGCGCTCTCAGATTTCGATTGTTCTTCAGGATACATTTATTTTCTCAGGTACAATAAAGGAAAATATACGATTTGGTCATCCTAACGCAACAGACGAAGAAATTATTTCCGCGTCAAAGGCTGTCGGAGCAAACGTTTTTATCGAGAAGCTGCCCCATGGGTTTGATACCGAAGTAGAGGAGAGAGGGAATATACTTTCTGTTGGAGAAAGACAGCTGATTTCTTTTGCAAGAGCGCTGCTTGCAGACCCTCAAATTATTATTCTTGATGAAGCCACAGCTTCTATTGATACCGAGACTGAAGTTCAAATTCAAAAAGCATTAACAACTTTATTAAAGGGAAGAACTGCAATAATTATTGCTCACAGATTATCTACTATCAGAGATTCTGACCGGATATATGTGCTTGATCACGGAAAGCTGATGGAGCATGGAAGTCATGATGATCTCATGAGTCAAGAAGGAATCTATAGCCATCTTGTTCAATCTCAATTCAATATACAAAAAGCATTGTAACGGGAATAGATAATCAGGACACACAATAGATCCGGAATGCGCCAGCTAAAATCCTGAGATGAAGATGAACCAATCATTCTTATTCCAGAGAATGCTTGAGTTAAAGACAAGAATCTACTAAAGAATAAAAGCAGCTCAACGATCGTTGCAGCTGCTTTTATTATGAAAATATAGATTGTGAATGATGTCACAAAATGTTCATGTTCAACACATCACAAACTGACTTTATATTTTATAATTGTCTTTACGAAGTGATATAGTGGGTATAAGAGATAAGGGAAGAATTAAAGGAGGCGAAAGTCATTGGAATTAGATAGCGTCATGCTGAGTCGAATTCTGACAGCAAGCACATTAATGTTCCATGCTATTTTTGCAACAGTTGGTGTGGGAATTCCGATATTTATTATGATTGCTGAGTTTTTAGGCATTAAGCGGAAAGATGCAGATCTATTGGTTTTAGCACGCAGATGGGCCAGAGGCTACACCATTACTGTAGCTGTTGGCGTTGTAACAGGGACAGCTATTGGTCTTCAATTATCGTTGCTGTGGCCTAGTTTTATGCAATTAGCCGGACAGGTGATTGCTCTGCCATTATTTATGGAAACATTTGCATTCTTTTTTGAAGCGATCTTTCTTGGAATCTATTTATATACATGGGACCGTTTTAGCAACCGTTGGTATCACTGGCTTCTTACAATTCCTGTTGTGATCGGCTCGACATTATCAGCATTCTTTATTACATCAGTAAATGCCTTTATGAATAATCCGCAGGGTTTTGATCTTGTAGACGGCGAGACAGTGAATATTCAGCCGCTTGCTGCTATGTTTAATCCTGCAACCTGGCCTAAAGTGTTTCACGTGGTCATGTCGAGTTATATGACAGCAGCATTTATCCTGGCAGCAATTGCAGCGCTTGCCATTCTCCGTAAAAAAGGCTCTGATTATCACAAAAAAGCATTGCGCATAGCAATGGTCGCCGGTTTAGTCTTTGCTTCTGGCACAGCCCTTGCCGGAGACTTGTCAGCAAAATATTTGGCTGAATATCAGCCGGAGAAGCTGGCAGCAGCGGAATGGCATTTTGAAACAGAAACAAATGCTGATCTAATCGTATTTGGGACAATAAATGAAGAAGGGGAAGTAAGCAACGCGCTTCGCATTCCTGGCATGCTGAGCTTCCTGTCAGGTAATTCATTTGATACGGAAGTAATTGGTCTTAATGAATTCCCTGAAGAAGAGCAGCCGCCGCTTTGGATACATTATGCATTTGATATAATGGTAGGAATAGGGATGTTTTCATTATTGATCTCCGGTATATTTATTGTCCTTATGCTGTTTAAAAGGTTTAATGAATGGAACAAACCATTACTGTGGTCTATTGTAGCCAGCGGACCTCTTGCCATGATCGCGATCGAATGCGGCTGGGTACTGGCTGAGGTAGGTCGCCAGCCTTGGATATTGAGAGGTTTTATGACAGTTGAAGAGGGCGCAACAACCTCTGGAGATGTGGGAATTGCACTAATAATGTTTATCCTGCTGTATATCGTTCTAGCTATATTCACCGTAACGGTCTTAACAAAAATGTTTAAGAACAGACCTCCAGAAGCAGAAGTGGAAAAACGGTATCCGAATGGCTGGGTTGAATAAAAGTATTCGATATCTGTTTCCTCTGTTGGAAGCTTAAGCAAGGCAGAAAGTACTTTTAGAACGTAAGTAATTTTTGAGGAATTGAAATGGGGGTGTCCTCGCCCCCTATCCTAACTTACATAAGGAGGATGTTATATGAGCTTGGAAGTATTGGGAATTACAGTACTTTGGGTTTTTCTATATGGATATCTAATTATTGCTTCAATCGATTTTGGTGCCGGTTTTTTTGCTTACTATGCACGAGTTACAAAGCGTGAACATATTATGAGCAAATTGATTAGCCGTTACTTATCACCGGTATGGGAAGTAACAAACGTATTTTTTGTCTTTTTTTTCGTCGGATTAATTGGGTTCTTTCCTGATACGGCGTATTATCTCGGCACAGCACTCCTGCTGCCGGGCAGTGTAGCAATTATTCTCTTATCCATCCGTGGCGCGTTTTATGCTTTCGGAAATTACGGTGTAAGCAATAATACCTTCTTTCTTTTTCTTTATGGCGCCACGGGTCTTCTAATTCCCGCGGCTCTATCTACGGCATTAACAATATCAGAAGGTGGATTTTTGGAAGAAACAGAAAACGGGGTTGTATTTCTTGCGGGCGAATTGTTTACTAGCTTTTATTCCTGGAGCGTAGTATTACTTGCGATTGTTTCTGTTCTCTATATTAGTGCAAGCTTTTTAACTTTTTATGCTGATCGTGCAGAGGATGCTGATTCCCGTGAAATACTGCGGAAGTTTTCGCTGTTCTGGAGTGCGCCAACGATATTAGCAAGCTTTCTCGTATTCCTTTCTTTACAGCAGCATAATCCGGAACATTTTGAAAAAGCGCTTGATTTATGGTGGATGTTTGGTTTGTCCTTTGTCTTTTTCTTAATAGCAACCATTCTTGTCTACATGAAAAAAAATTACGGCATCGCTTTTATTTCAGTTATGCTTCAATTTTTCTTTGCTTTTTTTGGCTACGGTGCTTCTCATCTGCCATATATCGTATACCCATATGTAACGATTACTGGCAGTGTAGTCAATGAAACAATGGGAACGGCCTTAATAGTGGTGTTTATAGCAGGTTTACTTCTTCTGATCCCATCCTTGTTTTTACTAATGAGATTATTTTTATTTGATGCTGATTATGTTAAAGGCAAAAAATAATAATATATATGGTAAAATGGTAAAAACGAAGCAAGAATTAATGGGGGAGTATTTGTGAAAAAAGAGTTTGTCGTGATCGGATTAGGCCGCTTTGGCGGAAGCATTGTCCGGGAGTTGGTTGAACAAGGCATGGAAGTGATGGCGATTGATAAATTCGAAGATAAGATAGACGAATTTGCAAATATTGCAACACATGCTGTGATGGCGGATTCAACTGACGAATCTGTCTTAAGAAGCCTGGGGATTAGAAACTTTGATCATGTTATTGTTGCAATAGGGGATGATATTCAGGCAAGTATATTGACGACCTTAATGCTTAAAGAAATTGGTGTGAAAAAAATTACAGTTAAAGCTCAGAATGATTACCATGAGAAAGTCTTAAGAAGAATTGGAGCAGATAAAGTCGTTCATCCGGAGAGGGATATGGGCAAAAGAATTGCTCATAACATCGTATCCAATAATGTACTTGATTATCTGGAGCTCTCAGATGAGCACTCGATTGTAGAGATTGTGGCAAACGACTTATTAATTGGCAACACTATTATCGGTCTGGATATTCGTGCGCAATATGGAATTAATATTGTGGCAATAAAAAGAAAAGATGATATTATTGTTTCCCCACAGGCAACCGATGAAATTCAAGCAGATGATATTTTGATCGTCATTGGAGCAGATACAGATATCAACAGATTTGAGAAAAAAGTGATGCAGAGTTCTTAATGAAGCAAGATTGAGCATCAATAGATTTAATTAAGGATGTCCCTATTTTGAGGACGTTCTTTCTTTTTGACAGAACTACTTTTTTAAATAAGAATGTGTGAATATCTAAGATAACCATAAATAAAAGCCACTATTCATTCCTTGGAATGAATAGTGGCTATTGTTCGTTTAGAGATATCAAACTTCCATGATAATTGGTAAGATCATTGGACGTCGTTTAGTCTTCTCGTAAAGAAAAGGCTCGAGAGTATCCGTAATTTCATTCTTAATTTCAGACCATTGCGTGGTTTTTCTAGATAAAACTTTATTTAAATGCTTGTGAATAAGAGATTGTGCCTGGTGAATTAATTCACCTGACTCTCGCATATAAACAAATCCGCGGGAAATCAAATCAGGTCCTGAAGAGATCCTGTGGTCTTTCATATTAATGCTGACTACGACAACCACTAAACCTTCTTCTGATAAAAGTCTGCGATCGCGTAAAACAATATTTCCTATATCACCAATTCCGCTTCCGTCGATATAAACAGAGCCGGAAGTAACCTTACCTGCCACATTGGCTTCATTGCTGCTTAGTGCCAATACGTCGCCGTTATCCATCACAAAGCAATTTTCCTCAGGGACGTCACAATCGACAGCTAATGATACATGCGTTTTCTGCATTCTATATTCACCGTGGATTGGCACAAAAAACTTAGGCTGAATTAACCGAATCATAAGCTTTTGTTCTTCCTGAGAACCATGTCCGGAAGTGTGTATATCACTCAGCGGACCATGTATGACATCGGCCCCAGCACGATAAAGCAAGTTAATTGTACGGTTTACACTAATTGTGTTTCCTGGGATTGGTGAGGACGAGAATACTACTGTATCACCAGGGATAATTTGAATCTGACGATGTGTACTGTTAGCGATTCGTGAAAGAGCTGCCATAGGTTCTCCCTGACTGCCTGTACAAAGTATTACTACTTTGTCTGCCGGAAGCCTGTTTAAAGTATGAGCATCGATAAATGTATCTTTAGGAGCCCTGATATAGCCCAGTTCATGGCCAATTGCAATCGCATTGTCCATGCTGCGCCCAAAGACGGCAACCTTTCTGCCAAACTTAACTGCAGCTTCAGTTACTTGCTGAAGTCTGTAGATATTCGATGCGAAAGTGGCAAAAATAATTCTGCCGTTTACTTTACGAAATATTTCATCAATGCTTTCGCCGACTTTACGTTCGGACATTGTAAAATTCGGTACCTCACTATTTGTGCTGTCAGATAAAAGAGCGAGAACCCCTTCTTTTCCGATCTCTGCCATTTTTGTTAAATTGGCGGGCTCACCGACAGGGGTAAAGTCGAACTTAAAGTCTCCTGTGTGAACAATATTGCCCGGGGGGGTTTTTACCACTACTCCGTAAGAGTCGGGAATACTATGTGTCGTTCTGAAAAAACTTACAGCTGTTTTTCGAAATTTAATAACATCATCTTCCCCAATAGGATGAAGTTTAGCATTTCGCAGCAGTCCGTGTTCTTCCAATTTGTTTTTCAAAAGTCCTAATGCAAGCTTTCCGCCATAAACGGGAATATTGATCTTCCTTAGAAGATAAGGGATGCCTCCGATATGATCTTCATGGCCGTGCGTGATAAAAAGACCTTTAATTTTATCAGCGTTTTTTTCTAAGTAAGTGTAGTCTGGAATAACATAATCAATACCTAAAAGTTCATCCTCCGGAAATTTTATTCCGGCATCAATTAAGATAATTTCATCTTGAAATTGGACCCCATAGGTATTTTTTCCGATTTCCCCCATACCGCCGAGGGCAAACACTGCGGTCTGGTCATTTTTTACAAATTTCATTACTTAAAGCTGCTCCAGCTTGTAGTTTTCATGATTTTGTTCATACTCAAGATATTTGCCCTCTAGTTTTTGAACCATCTCGATGTTATAGTCCCGATCTTTAAGCTTTAAACGTACGTCCATTTCAGAATCAGCTTCTAAAAAGAGTGTTTGTGTTTTTTCTCTTACCGGTACTTCTTTAGCACTTACCTGATAATACACTTTATAAATCATCATAATCTCTCCTTCAACTAATAAAACTTATTTAACGCCTTGAACATGTTGTCCTCAGCTTTTACTCAACCAGCTAATGTTAATAGCAAAATTCTGCATTCTTCTATCATAACCCTTTAACATAAAGAACAGCCCTCCTGAATATGAAGGGCTTTACAGGGGCCTAGGCAATAGTCTTTTTACGTAGCATGTCTCTCCACTGTCGTGCAAGCTTTTTTCGTAGCTTCTTCAACATTGCGGATCACTCCTTATCATTATAATACTCGTTTTCCTGCATTATGTAAAGACAAGCCGCTTGACAACGCTCATCCATGCTGCATGTCATATGCACATTTAAAAGGAGTGGATCAAAATAAAGAGAACTCTCTGAAAAAAGACCTTTTAGACAAGCTGGCGGCAAGACAGCAATCGCCCTTATCTATCTCTCGAGCGGGATAGCCCCTGCAGGTTCGTAGTAAGGATCCTGCAGATTAATATGGTCATAAAACATAATTCCATTTAAGTGATCAATTTCATGCTGGACTGCAATTGAAGCCAAACCTCTAAGGCGCAGTTTAACCGGACTGCCTTCTAAATCAAAACCCGTAACGGTTACACGTGAATGTCGGTGAACATAGCCTGGGATGTTGCGGTCAACGGACAGGCAGCCTTCTCCAGATGTCAAATAGGACTTTTCAACAGAATGGCTGATGATTTTAGGATTGAAGAGTGCGTAACTGTGCAAATCTCCTTTACCATCTTCTAAATGAACAGCAAACATTCTTTTAGATATATTTATTTGAGGAGCTGCAATCCCGATGCCTGCTCTCAATCCGAATTTTTGAGCGATCTCGGGGTTTTGGCTATTCATTACATATTGAAGCAAATCAGATAAGGTTTTTTTATCTTCACGAGAGGGGGGAAGCGGTACTTCTTTTGCTACTTCTCGTAATGTCGGGTGCCCATCCCGGATTATATCTTCCATTTTAATCATATGAAATCCTCCTGATATTTAACTAATCACAAGCCTCTAATTGTCACGTAAAGCAATTAGAGTAATCATATCAAAGTTTTATTAAGAAAAAAATAGATGGGAGCAGAATTAAACAGTGTCTTAATAGTGAAAGTAATGTAAAAATCATTGCGTATTGATTTAATCACCTATACTATTATAATAGTCAATATCTCAAGGGGGTACATAGATCGTGAAGAAATCTATTTTAACAGGAACCGTTTTATCTTCTTTTTTCCTTGCTGGCTGTGTCTTTGGAGGTTCACCGGAAGAAGATATTACAGAAGTCCTGGATTCTACCGTGGAAAAAGAACAGGAATACGTCGATTCACAAGAGCCTATCAAAGCACTGGAGCAGGAAGAGCAAGAATTATTTACTAATGTTATGTCTTTAGATATGGAAGAGTTTGAGGAAATTGAATCGCTGGCTGATGAAGCTTTAGAAAACTTAGATCAGCGGGAAGAACATATTTCAACTGAGGCAGATTCAATGCAGGAAGCAGAAGAAGAGTTTATGGCAATTGAAGATTCAGTACAGGACCTTGAAGATGAAGCGCTAAAAGCTCATGTAGAGGAAATGGTAACTACTATGACAGAGCGTTATGAGCTCCACAGTGAGTTTGTTGACCAATACATGACAGGCATTGAATATGACCGGGAGTTGTATACAATGCTTAAAGATTCAGAGCTTGAACTGGAAGAGCTGGAAGGTCAAATTGAAAAGATCAATTCACAATACAGCACAATAACAGAAAAAAATGAAGCGTTTAACGGTAAAACAGATGATTATAATGAATTAAAAAGCGAATATTACAGCATGATTGAAGAAGAGTAGGGGCCCCCTGCTTTTTTTAATGATTAAAATGTCTCTTCAGCCATATAACAGTTTGAAATTCAGTTTAATACTAGTACAGATATGACTGTTTTAATACTACAGTTTACTAATTTTAATAGTTGGATTCGATTTTAACCTTAGCAAATGGTCATGGCTTTGGCAGATCTGGATTTACTAAAATTTATTGGACCTTGCTTAATTCTAAACGCTTTAGAAAGAATTAGTTCCTACCATTCCTTTTCCTATTAAATGTTGAGTTACAAGCCGTTCAAATTAATATTCAGCAGAAATTTGATTAAAATTGATTCAGTTCACGAAGCAGGTCTATACATAGTTGAAGAAATTTATTCTGCCGATCCTTATGGTCAATTCGTTCTTATTGACGACAAGCTTTTTAATATTGTAAACTAAGCAAGTACGAAAGATTGTATCAGTATAAATAATAAAAAAATTGATACAGCAAATAAATAATACACTTTTATGTTTTTTCTTAGCACTTTTGTGGAAAAATAAAAAGTATATGGATTTTTGAATTAAGGAAAAGTTCCTTAAATTTAAATATGGAAGGATAGGTGGATGAAATGGCTTCAAACAAAACAGCTCAATTTGACGCAGTAAAGACACTGCACAAAATCGAAGATCATTTTGAAATGTTTCAAATTTTAGATCATGAAGGAAATGTTGTAAATGAAGATGCAATGCCTGACATTAGTGACGAGGATCTTCAGGAATTAATGCATCGTATGGTTTATACAAGAATTTTAGATCAGCGTTCGATTTCATTAAATCGTCAGGGACGTCTTGGTTTTTATGCACCGACTGCAGGTCAGGAAGCATCTCAGATTGCTTCTCATTTCGCGCTTGAAAAAGAAGACTGGGTTGTTCCGGGTTACCGCGATGTGCCGCAAATAATCTGGCATGGTCTTCCTTTATCTCAGGCTTTCTTATTCTCCCGCGGTCATTATCTAGGAAACCAATCTCCTGAAGGAGTTAATGTATTGCCTCCTCAAATTATTATTGGTGCGCAGTATGTGCAAACTGCAGGGATTGCTCTAGGTTTGAAAAAACGCGGTAAAAAAGCAGTTGCCATTACATACACAGGTGATGGCGGATCTTCACAGGGAGATTTTTATGAAGGCATTAACTTTGCTGGCGCCTATGCAGCTCCTGCAATCTTCGTTGTTCAAAATAACCAGTTTGCGATCTCTACTCCTAGAGACAAACAAACAGCTGGTAAAACAATTGCTCAAAAGGCAGTTTCTGCTGGTATCCCTGGTATTTTAGTTGATGGCATGGACCCTCTTGCAGTTTATGCTGCTACTAAAGATGCCCGTGATCGTGCTGTTAATGGAGAAGGTCCGACACTTATAGAAACTCTTTGCTACCGATATGGACCTCATACGATGGCTGGTGATGATCCTACACGCTATCGTACAGATGAGATGGATACGGAATGGGAAAAGAAAGATCCTTTAGTTCGTTTCAGAAAATTCCTTGAAGATAAAAATCTTTGGAATGAAGAGAGAGAAAACGAATCAATTGAAAAAGCAAAAGAAGAAATTAAAGAAGCGATTAAGGTAGCAGATGATACACCGAAGCAAAAAGTAACAGACTTAATGGAAAATATGTACGAAGAAATGCCGAATAATCTCAAAGAACAGTATGAAATCTACAAAGAGAAGGAGTCGAAGTAAGCCATGGCGCAAATGACAATGATTCAAGCAATCACTGACGCTCTTCGCACAGAAATGAAAAACGATGAAAACGTACTTGTCTTTGGTGAGGACGTAGGTTTAAATGGCGGAGTTTTCCGTGCTACTGAAGGATTACAAAAAGAATATGGTGAAGATCGCGTTTTCGATACTCCTTTAGCAGAATCAGGAATTGGCGGACTGGCCATTGGTCTTGCATTAGAAGGTTACCGTCCTGTACCCGAAATTCAATTTTTCGGATTCGTATTTGAAGTAATGGATTCAGTCAGCGGTCAAATGGCACGAATGAGATACCGCAGCGGCGGGAAGTATTCTTCTCCAATTACCATCCGTTCACCTTTTGGCGGCGGCGTTCATACACCAGAGCTGCATGCTGACAGCCTTGAAGGTTTAATGGCACAGCAGCCAGGTCTAAAAGTAGTAATTCCATCTACTCCAAAAGATGCTAAGGGCTTGCTGATCGCATCTATTCGCGATAACGATCCTGTTATTTTTCTAGAGCACATGAAACTTTACCGCTCATTCCGGGAAGAAGTTCCTGAAGAAGACTACACAATTGAACTGGGTAAAGCAGATGTAAAGCGTGAAGGAACTGACCTGTCTATTATCACGTACGGAGCGATGGTGCATGAATCATTAAAAGCAGCAGAAGCACTTGAAAAAGACGGCTATTCAGTTGAAGTAATTGACTTGCGTACGATTCAGCCGATCGATATTGAAACAATCATTGCATCAGTAGAAAAAACAAATCGTGCGATTGTTGTTCAAGAAGCTCAAAAGCAGGCAGGAATTGCTGCAAGCGTTGTGGCAGAAATTAATGACCGCGCAATCCTTAGTCTAGAAGCACCCGTACTGCGCGTAACTGCTGCAGATACAGTATTCCCGTTTTCTCAAGCAGAGTCTGTATGGCTGCCAAATTCTAAAGATGTCATTGCGACAGCGAAAAAAGTACTTGAATTTTAATTTTAAATGGTGAAACGGAGAATTTTCTCCGTTTCAAACTGTTTTAGAAAATAAAGATTTCCAGGAGGGTGAAAACATTGTCATTTGAATTTAAATTACCAGATATTGGTGAAGGTATTCACGAAGGTGAAATTGTAAAATGGTTCATTACTAAAGGCGACAAAGTTGAAGAAGACGATGTGCTTTGCGAAGTCCAAAACGACAAAGCAGTCGTTGAAATTCCTTCTCCTGTTGCGGGTACAGTTGAAGATATTCTTGTTGACGAAGGTGCAGTAGCGGTCGTTGGTGACACGCTCATCAAATTTGATGCGCCAGGTTATGAGAATTTAAAATTTAAAGGCTCTGACAGCGATGACGAGAAAAAAGAAGAAGCCAAAGAAGAACCTAAAGAAGAACCTGCTAAACAAAAAGAAGCTGACTCAGCGCAAGAAGAACCAAAAGATGATGTGAAACCTGATAATGCAGCGCAATCAGATGTTGACCCTGACCGTCGCATCGTGGCGATGCCTTCCGTTAGAAAATATGCAAGAGACAAAGATGTAGATATTCGCTACGTATCAGGTTCCGGTAAAAACGGCCGTATCAGCAAAGAGGATATTGAAGCCTACTTGAGCGGTGATAGTGCTGAAGAAACACCAGCTGCTTCACAAGAAGAATCACAGGCCAAATCTGAAGCTAAAGAAGAAAAAGCTCCAGCTAAACAAGAAGTGCCTGAAGGTCAATATCCAGAGACGCGCGAAAAAATGAGCGGTATGCGAAAAGCGATTGCAAAAGCGATGGTTAATTCTAAGCAAACAGCACCTCATGTTACATTGATGGATGAGATAGATGTATCCAAACTTGTAGCTCACCGCAAGCAATTTAAAGAAGTCGCTATGGAAAGAAACATTAAGCTTACATTCCTTCCATATGTGGTAAAAGCTCTTGTAGCTGCACTTCGTGAATTCCCTGCTCTGAACACATCTATTGACGATGATGCGCAGGAAATTATTCAAAAGCATTATTACAATATCGGAATTGCTGCAGATACTGAAAAAGGTCTTGTCGTGCCAGTTGTTAAAGACGCAGATCGCAAATCTATTTTCAGCATTTCTGACCAGATTAATGAACTTGCTACAAAAGCGCGTGACGGTAAACTTTCAGGTAACGAAATGAAAGGCGCTTCTTGTACAATCACAAATATTGGCTCAGCAGGCGGCCAATGGTTCACACCAGTTATTAATCACCCTGAAGTTGCGATTCTTGGAATTGGACGTATTGCAGAAAAGCCAGTAGTAAAAAATGGTGAAATTGTGGCAGCTCCTGTGTTAGCATTATCATTGAGCTTTGACCACCGTATTATTGATGGTGCGACTGCTCAAAATGCATTAAATCTAATTAAACGTTTATTGAACGATCCAGAACTTTTACTAATGGAGGCGTAAACCACATGGTAGTTGGAGATTTCCCAATTGAGACTGACACACTTGTCATCGGATCAGGACCCGGAGGTTATGTTGCGGCAATTCGCGCAGCACAGCTGGGACAAAAAGTTACAATAGTTGAAAAAGAATATGTAGGCGGCGTTTGTTTAAATGTCGGCTGTATTCCTTCAAAAGCGTTGATTACGATCGGTCATCGCTACGAACAGGCACAACATTCTGATGATATGGGAATTGTAGCTGAGAATGTGAAGCTGAATTTCGAAAAAGCTCAGGAATGGAAAGCCGGAGTCGTGAAAAAATTAACAGGCGGCGTTGAAGGCCTGTTAAAAGGAAACAAAGTTGAAATTGTACGTGGTGAAGCTTACTTCGTAGATGAGGAAACGATCCGTGTTATGGATGATAACTCAGCTCAAACGTATAAGTTCAAAAATGCAATTTTAGCTACTGGTTCCAGACCAATTGAAATACCATCATTTAAATTCTCAAAAAGAATTATTGATTCAACAGGCGCTTTGGCGCTGAAAGAAGTACCTAAAAGTCTAGTAGTTATCGGCGGTGGATATATTGGTACTGAATTAAGTACTGCATACGCCAATATGGGTACTGAAGTGACGATTCTTGAAGGTGCTGATGACATCCTTGGCGGATTTGAAAAGCAAATGACAAGCATTGTCAAAAAAGGCCTAAAGAATAAAGGTGTAAATGTTATCACTAAAGCAATGGCAAAAGGCGCTGAAGAAACAGATAATGGCGTAACTGTCACTTATGAAGCTAAAGGCGAAGAAGTGAAAGTTGAAGCAGAATACGTACTAGTAACTGTTGGCCGTCGTCCTAATACAGACGAAATCGGTTTGGAGCAAGTCGGTGTTGAAATGTCCGATCGCGGAATCGTCAAAACAGATAAGCAATGCCGTACAAGTGTAGGTAATATCTATGCTATTGGTGACATTGTGGATGGACCTCCGTTGGCTCACAAAGCTTCCTACGAAGGCAAAGTGGCTGCAGAAGTAATCTCAGGTGAAAAATCTGAAGTTGATTATATGGCAATTCCTGCTGTATGTTTTACTGACCCTGAACTTGCAACTGTAGGTTATTCTGAAGGACAAGCTAAAGAAGAAGGCATTGAAGTAACTGCGGCTAAATTCCCGTTTGCAGCCAACGGCCGTGCTTTGGCGCTTAACCAATCAGAAGGTTTCGTGAAAATTGTGACACGCAAAGAAGATGGACTCATTATCGGTGCACAAATCGCCGGAAATGGAGCATCAGACATTGTTGCTGAACTTGGCCTTGCAATTGAAGCAGGTATGACTGCTGAAGATGTAGCAATGACCATTCATGCTCATCCTACTTTAGGAGAAATTACAATGGAAGCAGCCGAGGTTGCTCTTGGAACACCAATTCATATCGTAAAATAAATTTTTATTGCCCTCTGGTGTGATCCAGGGGGCTATATTATTTTAAATAATCTTTCTTATTCCAATACATTACATATTTAGTTAACTATGATAAAATGAAGTGATCTATTTTTGAAAGGTGAGGAAACGAATGAAGCATTCAGCGGCAATTGGATTAACCAGCTTATTACTTTTATCTGCATGTTCAGCGGATGATGGTGCAGCATCAGAAGAAGAAACGGTTGAAACGATGACACAAGGAGATTCAGAAGAACAAAACATAGAGGAAAAAACGGAGGAAGACCAAGAAACGGTTGAGGAGAAAGATGAAACTCAGGAGTCTGATGATCAACCAGTGGAAGAAAGAGTAGAAAAAATCTATGAATTAAATGATGTCAATTGGTCGGTTCAGCCAATTGGTGATGCAAACCCACAGGTCGCTCTTCTTACCATTGATGACGCGCCTGACCAGCACGCAGTAGAAATGGCTCATACATTAAAAGAACTTGACGCAAAAGCAATCTTCTTTGTTAATGGCCATTTTCTTGATACACCGGAAGAAGAAGAAATGTTAAAAGAGATTCATGAACTGGGATTTCCGATAGGCAACCATA
Organism: Jeotgalibacillus campisalis; assembly: GCF_000829515.1. GTDB lineage: Bacteria > Bacillota > Bacilli > Bacillales > Jeotgalibacillaceae > Jeotgalibacillus > Jeotgalibacillus campisalis. Next base: position 226,268 of record NZ_JXRR01000014.1, read on the forward strand.
CATACTCTCATCCAAATCTTCGTGATATAAGTGAAGAGGAGCAGCGTGACGAAATCGTTTCTATTAATGATCGGGTGGAGGAGATTATTGGGGAACGACCTGTGTTCTTCAGAGCTCCTTTTGGAGCAAATACTGATTTTTCCACTCAAGTGGCAAAAGAAGAAGGTATGCTGCTTATGAATTGGACTTATGGCTATGATTGGGAAGCTGACTATCAGAATGCAGCGAGCTTAAGTGATATAATGGTAAATACTGAATATCTTACGAACGGTGCTAATCTTTTAATGCATGACCGCAGCTGGACGAATGAAGCACTTCCGGCAATTGTAAATGGATTGAGGGATAAGGGCTATGAATTAGTGGATCCTGCAGCCATAAAAGGGATAGAGATCGAGTAAATAAGTATTGAAATCTGTTTCCATTTACTATAATATAATGAAGGAAGCGCTTTCAGTCCATGGGGATGGGAGAAAGTGCTGGGGATTTGCAGATCGGCAAAATGACCGTCATGAATAAAATGGGATAAAAAAGAGGCCGATCACGGCCTCTTTTTTATTTATTTTATGGCTCGGTGCTCCTTAATCACTCTTAAGGTTTGCAGTGATTCGTCTTCAGGACCCTGAACAGGCAACCCTGCTTCAATATTCTCATGAATATAAGTTAAATTATCGTTTGTAATGATTTCGCCAGGAATAAAAATAGGAATCCCAGGAGGATAAACCATAATAAATTCCGCGCAGATTCTTCCGGCAGTTTGGTCGATCGGCAAAAGCTCTGTCTCAGAATAAAAAGCTTCTCTAGGCGATAGTGCTAAAAGCGGAATATCTGGCAGCATGACCTGTGGAGAAACAAAATTTTCGTCGTGCTTGAAGGCTTTCGCTAATTCAGTTATCGCCTCAATCAAGATAGCTGCTTCCTTTTTTGTATCTCCAGGGGTAATAATACAGAGAATATTATACAAATCGGAAAGTTCAACTTCGATATTATATTTTTCTCTAAGCCACTTTTCAGCGTGATACCCTGTTATTCCTAATTCTTTGACCGATATGATGATTTTAGTAGGATCAAAATCAAAAGTGGCTTTAGTTCCGATTATTTCAGCACCTATACAAGTAACTTGTTCAATATTTTTAAGGCTGGAACGAATCTGTTCTGCGAGCTCAATCGTCTCTTCGATTAATTGCTTTCCATTAGTCGCAAGCCTTTTTCTAGCTACGTCTAATGATGCAAGTAAAGGATAGGATGTGGATGTTGTGGTCAGCATGCTTAAGATTGTTTGCACTCTTTTTGCTGAAACAAGTCCTTCTTTTAAATTTAAAACAGAGCTTTGAGTCATCGATCCGCCCAATTTATGAACACTCGTTGCTGCCATATCCGCACCTGCCTGCATGGCGGATACAGGAAGTCTGTCGTGAAAATGTATGTGGACTCCATGCGCTTCATCAACTAAAACGGGAACATCATATGAATGCGCTATTGTTACAATGCTTTTTAAATCAGCTGCCACACCGAAGTAAGTCGGATTTATAACCAGAACCCCTTTTGCATCCGGGTGCTGCTTTAGTGCAGATAAAACCGAGTCAGGAGTGATTCCATGAGAGATACCAAGTTCTTTATCTACTTCTGGGTGAATAAAGATTGGGATCGCTCCGCAAAATACGATGGCAGACATAACTGATTTGTGAACATTTCGCGGTACTATAATTTTGTCACCAGGACCGCAAACACTCATAACCATTGTCATAATCGCTCCACTTGTTCCTTGTATTGAAAAAAATGTAAAATCAGCACCGAATGCTTTTGCAGCTAAATCCTGAGCATCTTTAATTAAGCTTCTCGGCTGGTGCAGATCATCTAGAGGCGCAATATTTATTAAATCAATTGATAGGATATTATCTCCAATGAATTCCCTGAATTCTGGATCCATACCCGCCCCTTTTTTATGACCGGGTATATGAAACTGTACGGGTTTAGCAGCACTGTGTTTTTTCAATCCTGAAAATAAAGGGGTATCATCTTGAGTTAAATTGCCTGTGGATCTTAAAACATCAAGCGTAGCTGAACTTGTTGGTAATTCTGACAATGTATATTCCACCTCGTTAAGAGTTTTGTATGATCTTCATTGATATCAAAAAAATTATAGCACTTTCACGAAAGAATGAAAATGATTAAAGCGGATGCAGCACATCTATTTAAAAGTAATTTTATTTTGTGTACAATAAAGTAGAATACATGGAAAAGCAGGTGAAGAAATGGAATTACAATATCCACTATCTATAGATTGGACAACTGAGGAAATTATTGACGTAATGAAGTTTTATGAACTAGTTGAAAAAACACATATATCCCACGTAAATAAGAGTGATTTTATGGCAGCTTATAGACGGTTTAAAGAAATTGTTCCAAGCAAATCAGAAGAAAAATCAATTGACAAAGAATTTAAAGAGTCAAGTGGTTATTCGATTTATCAGGCCGTTAAAAAAGCAAAAAACACCGACGATGGCGGGAATATCTCAATTTAGCTTTAAAAGGCTTTGACAGAACTCAGCTATAAAAAATGTCTTCACGAAATTTCGTGAAGACATTTTTTATTTGTTCATATTTACCTAAATATGGCGAGGAAACCCCAACTTTAAGGAGCGCAAGCGAGTATGTGGGTGTAGAGTCGTTCAATATTTCTTTGATAAACATCATTCTATTGCCTCGTTCTTACGGAAAGCGATGGTCTTTTTAAAAGATCCGTCAGAAATCAAGTGCAAGTAGAAGGTAAGTTACCTGTTTTGTTCTTTTATTCCATGTTTATAAAGTGGAAGCAATTTGGTGTAAATCTGTTTAATTTCTTTTAATAATTCTTCCTGATTTTGAATAACATGATCAGAAGGAAGGAAACGCTTGCCAACGAGTAATTCAGCTTTTTTTACATTTTTAAATCGTTCCAGGACACGCATAAAGTCTCCTTCGTTCATTTCGCTGATTTGCTTGGCTTCTTTTTTCATATGATCAGAAGAAATCCATCCATCTTCAGGGAAAGTTTGAATAACGTCATCAAAGTCTGTAAGAAATGAATCAGCTATCTTTGCTTTGCTGGGCAGCTCGTAAATAAAAGCGAGCCAAACAAACAAATGATCATCCCATAATCCGACTTGGAAATGCGGCAGTTTCTTATACCCTCTTTTGCTTGAAGAAATGGCCATCCATGTATCATTGGGAGGATTGATGGTCCTTCTGGCGTGTCTGGCTATATGAAGATGCATTTCTTCGTTTAATTGCTCGGTTAAAAATGGAACTAATTCCTGTCCAAGTAATTCAAACTTAGGTTGTATGCGTGATTGGATCTCGGACATTCTATTTTCGAGTCCATCAATTTTAAATACATCAAAATCATGTTTTTCAAAAACTGCTGACATTAGATCACTCCTTGATTTCCTAAATTAAGATGAAGGGGGTATGCAAAAAACTTTGACTCTTCGTTTGAACGAAGAATATTTAGGCTATAATACTAATAAGAATTTTCAGTGGCCGGTAAGAAATCAGCTACATATTATTGTAGCATAATTCTTTCTTAAGAATAAACTGATTCATACCGCATAGAATGGATTAACCAGAAAGAACAACAAATATGAAAAAGCCGTCGAATCGGTTAAGGTGAGGGGTGCAAGAAGATGAAACAGGTCATCCAAGTTACTAGAAAAAGAGGTCTTAAATCGGAAAAAATGGCCATTTTGCGCATGGAACTGGATTATGAACTTGCTGTACTGTATGAAGCTTTGGAAGAAAATAATGATCAATTAATTACTTCGTCAAAGGAAAAGCTTGTCGTAATACGCCAGGATCTCCTTGATCTGACAGGCGGCCTCTAACAACTCGGGAACCAGCAGACAAAACTAAGACGAATGCTCTATATTACAGAGCATTCGTCTTAGTTTTTTGTGTGTATATTTCTTGCGATATGAAGGAGGGTAAGATACCCTTGTAAAAGATAAGCAGATATTCGCGGGAGGGATTTTTATGACAATAAATTGGGATGAAGTCGATGGATTTGCCAGGGGATTGATTTCTAATGCAGGCGAAACCATCAGAAAATCATTCTCCAGCACGTTAAGTATAGAAACAAAAAGTAATGTTAACGATTTAGTCACCAATATGGATAAAGAAATTGAGCAATATTTTGTTAAACAAGTGAATGATTTTGATTCGAGTCATAAAATTATGGGCGAAGAAGGATATGGAGATTCCCTTACAACGCTCGACGGAGTGGTTTGGATTATAGACCCTATTGATGGAACGATGAATTTTGTACATCAGCAAAGAAATTTCGCGATCTCTGTAGGAGTATATCATAATGGAATCGGAATGCTCGGGTACATATATGATGTCGTAGCAGATGAATTGTACCATGCCCAAAAAGGAAAAGGGGCATTTCTTAATCAGACACAGATTCCTCACCTTAAACCCGTTAACCTTACTGAAGCGATACTTGCGCTCAATGCGACATGGGTAACGAAGCATGACAAGGTGCCCTATGAGGTTTTCGGACCGCTGGTTCATAAGGTTAGAGGCACAAGATCATATGGTTCAGCAGCACTTGAATTGGCTTATGTAGCTTGCGGCAGATTAGATGGGTATTTGACTATGCGGCTCTCTCCTTGGGACATTGCAGGAGGAAAAGTGATTCTTGAAGAGGTTGGGGGAGTGGTTACGAATTTAAAAAATGGACCTCATACTCTAATTGAAAAAGACTCTTTATTTGCAGGGAATCCATCTGTTCATAAAGAAATTTACAATGATTATTTAAAAGGAAAGCTCTAAAAAAGCGCTGAGCCTTCGCTCAGTGCTTTTCCAGTTCTAACTCTCTATATTTTTTCTTTGTTTTAAATCCCATTCCAAATACTGCAATCAAAGCAATAATTGATATAATAGCCCAAATAATGCTTCTTTCTCCTACTGCAATTCCCACACCGGACATTGCCAGTACTGCAGCAAATGCATAAAGTATAAAAATCCCGTTCGTTTTTTTCATGTGCAGCGCCTCCTCACAATCATTTTACAGAATTAATTTTTGTATTTCCACCTTATATGATATAATAGTACAGTTAATAAAGCTTGGAAAAGCATTCAGGAGTGAAATAATGACAAAGTTAAGACAAGATCTTAGAAATATTGCAATCATCGCTCACGTAGACCATGGTAAAACTACTCTCGTAGACCAGTTATTGAAGCAATCTGGTATCTTCCGTTCAAATGAACATGTGGAAGAACGTGCGATGGATTCAAATGACTTGGAAAGAGAACGCGGTATTACCATTCTTGCTAAAAATACTGCGGTTCAATACAAAGATACACGGATTAACATCTTAGATACACCAGGACACGCAGATTTCGGCGGCGAAGTTGAACGGATCATGAAAATGGTTGATGGAGTTCTTTTAGTCGTTGATGCATATGAAGGCTGTATGCCGCAAACCCGATTTGTATTGAAGAAAGCACTTGAGCAAAATTTAACGCCGATTGTTGTCGTAAATAAAATCGACCGTGATGCAGCACGTCCAGAAGGCGTAATTGATGAAGTGCTAAACCTATTCATCGAGTTAGATGCAAACGAAGATCAACTGGAATTCCCTGTTGTTTATGCTTCTGCTATCAATGGAACGGCTAGTGTGAATCCTGAGAAGCAGGATGAAACGATGGAATCTCTTTATGAGTCTATTGTTGAAAATATCCCGGCGCCAATAGATAACAGTGAAGATCCTTTGCAGTTTCAGATTGCATTGCTTGACTACAATGACTATGTTGGACGAATTGGAATTGGCCGTGTTTTCAGGGGAACAATGGAAGTAGGTCAGCAGGTTTCTCTGATGAAACTAGATGGCAAAGTAAAGAACTTCAGAGTAACGAAAATTTTTGGTTTCTTTGGGCTTAAGCGTCAAGAAATACAAAAAGCTCATGCCGGCGATTTAATTGCCGTTTCTGGAATGGAAGATATCAACGTTGGAGAAACAGTCTGCCCAGTTGAGCATCAGGAAGCATTGCCGATTCTTCGAATTGATGAGCCGACACTTCAGATGACGTTTCTTGTAAATAACAGTCCTTTTGCAGGACGCGAAGGAAAATATGTTACTTCAAGAAAAATCGAAGAACGACTTCGTGCACAGCTTGAGACGGATGTCAGCCTTCGTGTTGAAAATACCGATTCTCCTGACGCCTGGATCGTATCTGGTCGTGGAGAGCTTCACTTGTCAATCTTAATCGAAAATATGAGACGTGAAGGATTTGAACTGCAGGTTTCAAAACCTGAAGTAATTGTGCGCGATGTAGACGGCGTTCGAAGCGAGCCTGTAGAACGTGTTCAAATTGATATACCAGAAGAATATGTTGGATCAGTTATTGAGTCGATGGGTGAAAGAAAAGGCGAGATGCTGGATATGATTAATAACGGCAATGGTCAGGTGCGTCTTGCCTTTATGATCCCTGCACGCGGTCTTATCGGCTATACTACAGAATTCTTGACACTTACACGCGGGTATGGAATTATTAACCACTCATTTGATTCTTATCAGCCTATGCAGACAGGACGCGTAGGCGGACGTCGTGAAGGTGTTCTTGTATCAATGGACAAAGGCCAGGCATCACAATACGCGATTCTCGGTGTCGAAGACCGCGGAACGATTTTCCTTGAGCCGGGTACCGATGTTTATGAGGGAATGATTGTTGGTCAGCATACCCGTGATAATGACTTAACAGTTAATGTTACAAAGGTAAAAGCGGCTAATAATATACGGTCTGCGAATAAAGAGCAAACAACGACATTAAAAAAACCTCGTATCATGACGCTTGAAGAATCACTGGAATATTTAAATGATGATGAGCTTTGTGAAATTACACCGGAGTCAATCAGACTTCGTAAAAAAATTCTTGATAAAAGTGAGCGCGAACGTTCGCAGAAAAAGAAAAAAACAGCTGAAGCCAACTAATACAGGGACAGGAGTGATTTTGCATGGTAAATGTGGAAGATCGGTTATCTTTCTTTCCTGCACTGTACCGTGTAGATGTCAATCCAGAAATGGGCATGTGGCTGCTATACATCACAATTATTGCTCTTTCGATTTTAGTTTATAAGCTTGGTTTTGCTAAAAAGCTGCCTTTATTAAAATCAGCTGTGATTTACATCTTCTTAATTCTTGGATGTACGGTTTTAACTTTTTTGGCGATTTTCCTGCCCATTGCAGAGGGGCTCATTATCGCATCTTTAATTTTAATTATTTACAAAATCCGATTGCGAAGAGAACAAGCAAAAGGAACAATATAAATGCTTTTAAGCCTGTTCATTTAGATGAACAGGCTTTTTTTGTTCTCACACCGCCATGGAAGATAAATAAATTTTTCTTTTTCACAAACGTTGATATACCAAATATGAAAACGCATACAATTTAATTAAATATTCTAATTTATCTAATAATTCAACTTTTTGAGGTTGACGCTTTGTTTTATCCGAGTTATGATTGTCAACAATTCAAGTACATCACCTTTTACAGGATGTAATAAGGGTAGCGGGAAGGAGTGATTAAGTGAGTGAACAATTGATCTTTTTAAACGGCGAATATGTTACGAAAGAAAATGCAAAAGTATCAGTTTATGATCATGGTTTTTTATACGGAGATGGGGTGTTCGAAGGGATTAGATCCTATAACGATAACGTCTTCCGTCTAGATGAGCATTTGGTCAGATTGTATGATTCTGCAAAATCAATTTTACTTGAAATTCCTTATACTAAAGAGGAAATGACTGAAATCGTCCTTCAAACTTTAAGAAAAAATAATTTATCAAATGCCTATATAAGATTAGTTGTTTCAAGGGGGATAGGAAATCTCGGTTTAGACCCTTTCTCATGTAAAGTTCCGAATGTCATTGTGATCGCAGAGTCCTTATCACTATTTCCTAAAGAACTTTATGACAGCGGAATTGAAATCGTCACAGTGGCAAGCAGGAGAAACCGCTCGGATGTACTAAGTCCTAAAGTGAAATCACTGAATTATTTGAATAATATCTTAGTGAAAATAGAGGCTGGACTAGCAGGTGTACCTGAAGCGCTCATGTTAAATGATCAGGGGTACGTTGCAGAGGGGTCGGCTGATAATATATTTATCATACGTAATAAGAAAATTTTAACACCGCCTGGCTACGTAGGGGCACTCGAAGGAATCACTCGAAATGCAATTATTGAAATGGCCAAAGAAAAAGGCTACTCGATGGAAGAAGCAGTATTCACCAGACATGACGTCTACGTAGCGGATGAGGTATTTTTAACCGGTACGGCAGCAGAGGTCATCGCAGTGGTCAAAGTAGATGGAAGATCCATTGGAACGGGTGTTCCGGGTGTAATAACAAATGAACTTCTCGAAGCTTTTAGAAATCTTGTCGTCAAAGATGGCATTAAAGTTCATAACTCAGAATTAAATGCAGGTTAACATAAATGCGTTAATGCGTTCATAAGTTAAAGTGAAGATCGAAAAATCAATGATGAGGCAAAAGTTATTAGCTTCTGCAATCACAGAGAACCGGTTATGCTGGAAGCCGGTATTGCTGCTAATAGCGACATCCCCTCGGAGTGGAGCACTGAACGTCATTTCTAGTAGGTGCATCCCGGACGTAATTAGTACGTTCGTTATCAATGAACAGAGATTCTGTTCACGAGGCGGCAAGCGCTGCGAAATAGGGTGGTACCATGAAAAGTCTTTTCATCCCTATACAAAAGGCATTCTTTTTGTATGGGCTGAAAAAGGCTTTTTTTATTTGTTCAACGCCATTTTGTCCATACGTCACTGAACCTATTAAAGGAGGCGCTAGAAAATGAGCGTAAATGTAAATGTAACACAGGAAGAAGAACAGAACGTTGCAGGTGAGCATCCTAAACCTGTGCTGCAAGGTTCCGATGTTTTCATTCAATCTCTTCAAAATGAAGGGGTTGAAATGCTTTTTGGTTATCCCGGCGGTGCTGTTCTTCCAATATATGATGCACTATACAAAAATCCTATTCCTCACATACTGGCAAGGCATGAACAAGGAGCGATACATGCAGCCGAAGGATACGCAAGAGTATCAGGTAAGACAGGTGTGGTGATTGCCACTTCCGGTCCGGGTGCCACCAATCTCGTTACTGGCATTGCAGATGCGATGATGGACTCGCTTCCTCTGGTTGTCTTTACAGGACAGGTGGCAAGCGCCGTAATTGGAACAGATGCCTTTCAGGAAGCGGATATTGTCGGGATCACTCAGCCGATAACTAAGCATAATTACCAGGTGAAACGGGTGGAGGATCTGCCGAGAATCATACACGAAGCTTTTCATATTGCTTCTACCGGAAGACCCGGTCCCGTTCTAGTGGATATACCTAAAGACATTTCCAATGAGGTTTTTACTTCAGCAGAGATAAAAGCAACAGAATTAAATTTGCCTGGCTATCAGCCAACAACATCTCCAAATTTTCTTCAGATTCAAAAAGTAGCTCAAGCTTTGCAGAGAGCACATAAACCGCTGATATTAGCTGGAGCCGGGATCCTGCATAGCAAAGCGTCAGAAAGCTTTGTGAAATTTGTTGAAAATACAGGCGTTCCCGTAACCAATACATTACTTGGTCTTGGCAGTATACCTGGTGATCATCCCCAATTTCTCGGGATGGCAGGAATGCACGGAACGTTTACCGCTAACATGGCAATTTGTGAAGCGGATCTTCTTATAAATATAGGAGCCAGATTTGACGATCGTTTGACAGGAAACCTGGAACATTTTGCTCCAAATGCGACGGTGGTTCATATAGATATTGATCCAGCAGAAATAGGAAAAAATGTTCATACAGATATTCCTATTGTAGCAGATGCAAAAGAAGCGATTGATTCACTGTTAAGGCTTGAAATGAACAAACTTGCTATTGAACCATGGACGACTCACTTAACAAAATCAAAAGCCGAGTACCCGCTTGTTTACTCAAACGAGTCGAAAAAAATGCTTCCACAGGAAGTCATTGAACTGGTGCATAAGCATACCAAAGGAAATGCGATCGTCACAACCGACGTAGGACAGCATCAGATGTGGGCGGCTCAATTCTACCGCTTTAATCATCCGGACCACTGGGTTACTTCCGGCGGACTCGGAACAATGGGATTTGGCTTCCCTGCAGCAATTGGTGCGCAAATTGCGAAGCCGGATCAAACAGTTGTTTCGATTACAGGAGATGGTGGTTTCCAGATGACCCTTCAGGAATTGTCGCTGCTTCAGGAGAGTCAGATTCCGGTAAAAGTCATTATATTAAACAATCAATGCCTCGGCATGGTGCGCCAATGGCAGGAAACGTTTTACGATAAGCGGTATTCGGAGTCGCTTATGCCTTCACAGCCTGATTTTGTCAAACTTGCCGAGGCTTATAATATCGAAGGCTATAAAGTTGAAAACTACCATGATGCAGATGAGCTTTTCAAAAAAGTTTTCTCATCGAATAAACCTGCTTTAATTGATTGCAGAGTGGAGCAAATGGAAAATGTTTATCCAATGGTGGCTCCAGGCAAAGGGCTGCATGAAATGATTGGGGTGAAAGGATGAAACGAGTAATCACGACAACAGTTATTAATCAGAGTGGTGTATTAAACAGGGTAACCGGTCTATTAATGAAACGTCAGTTTAATATTGAAAGTATTACTGTCGGTCATACAGAAAAAGCAGGCATTTCAAAAATGACTTTTGTGGTTCACGTAGAGGACCAGCGAAAACTCGAACAGCTTTTAAAGCAATTACAGAAGCAAATCGACGTGCTGAAAGTGAATGATATTACAGATAAAGCGATCGTAACGAGGGAGTTAGCACTTATAAAAGTTCTTTCACCGCCTGGAGTCAGAAGTGAAATCAACAGCATTATCGAACCATTCAGAGCTACGGTGATTGATATGAGCAAGAACGTCATTACTGTTCAGGTTACAGGCGATCCCGGCAAGATAGAAGCCTTTATTGATTTATTAAAACCGTATGGAATTAAAGAGCTTACACGTACAGGAGCAACAGCATTCGTAAGGGAAACACAAAAAGCACCTGCTCAGCAGCTGTCAATCTTATAAACCACTATTAGGAGGAATTTTACATGGCTAAAGTTTATTACAATCAGGATATCAATGACGGGTCACTTAAATCAAAAAAGGTAGCTGTTATCGGGTATGGTTCACAAGGACATGCACACGCTCAGAATCTAAAAGATCAAGGGCATAACGTTGTTGTAGGTGTGCGAAAAGGTAAATCTTTTGACCAGGCAGAAGCAGATGGACTAGAGGTGTTATCTGTGAAGGAAGCTTCAGAAACAGCAGATATCATTATGGTTCTTGTACCGGATGAACGTCAGACAGCAGTGTATGAAGAAGAAATTAAACCAGGTCTTCGCGAAGGCAAATCGCTGGTTTTTGCACACGGCTTCAACGTTCACTTTAATCAAATTGTCCCACCGTCAGATGTGGATGTTTTTCTGGTAGCACCAAAAGGTCCGGGGCATCTTGTAAGAAGAACGTTTGAATCCGGTGCCGGTGTTCCAGCTCTGTTTGCTGTTTATCAGGATGTATCCGGCAATGCGAAAGAAACAGCACTGGCTTATGCAAAAGGAATCGGAAGCGCACGTGCTGGTGTATTGGAAACTACCTTTAAAGAGGAAACGGAGACCGATCTCTTCGGTGAGCAGGCAGTTCTGTGCGGGGGTCTTACCTCTTTAGTAAAAGCAGGTTTTGAAACGTTAGTAGAAGCAGGTTACCAGCCTGAATTAGCGTATTTTGAATGTCTGCATGAACTTAAACTAATTGTTGATCTTATGTATGAGGATGGAATGTCTGGCATGCGTTATTCTATTTCAGATACCGCTCAATGGGGAGACTTCGTATCAGGGCCTAGAGTGGTTGATAAAGATACAAAGGCCCGTATGAAGGATATTTTAACTGATATTCAAACAGGTAAATTTGCTAAAGGCTGGCTGCTTGAAAATCAATTGAATCGTCCGGAATTCTCTGCCATCGAAAGACAGGAAAGCGAACATCAAATCGAAAAAGTCGGACGTGAATTAAGAAGTATGATGCCATTTGTAAAATCAGGAAAAAAAGAACAAAAGGAAGTGGTCTCTAGTGCGAAAAATTGATGTCTTTGACACCACACTTCGAGACGGGGAGCAATCAGCTGGAATTAATCTAAATACGGCTGAAAAGCTGGAAATTGCCAGGCAGCTTGAAAAGCTTGGTACAGATGTAATTGAAGCAGGCTTTCCTGCTTCCTCTCAAGGAGACTTCGAAGCAGTAAGGAAAATCGCTCAGACCGTTCAATCTTCCATTGTAACCGGGCTTGCGAGAGCTGTTAAAAGCGATATTGATACGTCGTGGGAGGCGTTAAAGTATGGCGCGGAGCCACATTTGCATATTTTCCTTGCCACTTCGCCTATTCATATGACGCACAAATTAAAAAAAACGCCCGACCAAGTGGTTGAAATCGCAGTTGAATCTGTAAAACACGCTAAAAAGCATTTTCCTTTAGTTCAGTGGTCTGCGGAGGATGCATTCCGATCCGATCCGGACTTTCTTGTTCGCATCGTAGAAAAAGTAATTCAGGCAGGGGCGACGACGATCAATTTACCCGATACAGTAGGCTACGCTACACCAGCTGAATACGGTGCGATGTTTAACTATCTTAAAAATAATGTTAAGAGTATAGACAAAGTAAAGCTATCAGCTCATTGTCATAATGATCTTGGAATGGCCGTTGCAAATTCTATTGCTGCGATTGAAAATGGAGCTGATCAGGTAGAAGCAACCATTAACGGGATTGGTGAGAGAGCAGGTAATGCAGCGTTAGAAGAGCTGGCAGTTGCGCTCCACATCAGAAAAGATGTCTATAATTTCGAAACGGCAATTCAATTCCAGGAAATTAAACGAACCAGCCAGCTTGTAAGTCAACTGACAGGAATGGCAATCCAGGCGAATAAAGCTGTGGTGGGGAAAAATGCATTTGCCCATGAATCCGGCATTCATCAGGATGGTATGCTGAAAGATCGTTCGACCTATGAGATTATCACCCCGGAACTTATTGGGGAAACCTCCAATCAGCTTGTTTTAGGGAAACATTCCGGACGTCATGCATTTAAAAATAAGGCTGTTGAACTCGGCTTTGACTTAACGGATGAAAAAATAAATGAAGCGTTTAAAGCGTTTAAAACGCTGGCAGATAAAAAGAAGCAAATATCAGAAGACGATTTATATATTATACTAACGGATCAGCAAATTCAGGAGGACGATACGCCTGTTTATGAATTGAAATCAGTGCAAGTACAATATGGCAATGGAAGTATTCCAACTGCCAGTGTCTCCTTAAAGAATCCAAAAGGCGAAATCCTTCAGGAAGCATCTACCGGATCCGGTAGTGTCGAAGCCATCTGTAATACACTTGAGCGTCTTGTTCAAGGGAAAGTACATCTGCTAGATTACCGGGTGACTTCTATTGGAAAAGGAAGAGATGCTCTAGGTGAAGCGGTTGTCAATTTAACTTACAACGGGAAATCTTCCACAGGGAGAGATGTAGCCCAGGATGTTCTTGAGGCCTCAGCTAAAGCATATTTAAATGCTATTAACCGTCAAATTGTGAATGAACGGAATCGCTCACTCGCAAAAACTGTGTAAATTCCAAAGGAGGAATCATCATGAAAAAAACAATCGCCGTGTTACAGGGAGATGGAGTTGGCAAGGAAGTTACAAAATCTGCTGTAAAGGTATTAGAATCAATCGGCAAAAGGTTTGATCACTCCTTTAGAATACAATCTGCTTTAATTGGCGGGGAGGCAATCGATCAGACGGGGGAACCGCTGCCGAAAGAAACCCTGGCTGTCTGTGAAAAAAGCGATGCCATCTTACTTGGAGCGGTAGGGGGACCTAAATGGGACCATAATCCATCTGCTTTGCGTCCGGAAAAAGGACTATTAGCGATCCGCAAGCATTTCGGTCTTTTTGCAAATTTACGACCGGTAAAAGCGGTGCCGGAAATGATGGATGCATCTCCATTAAAAGAACATCTTGTAAAAGAAGTGGACATGATGATTGTCAGAGAGTTAACAGGAGGCCTGTATTTTGGCGAACCGAAACGTAAAACCGCAAACGGAGCAGTCGACACGCTGACTTATTCAAGAAAAGAAATTGAACGAATTGTTGAAAAGGCTTTTGAATTAGCCAGACTTCGCAAAGGAAAAGTAACGTCGGTGGATAAAGCCAATGTTTTAGAGTCAAGTAAGCTGTGGAGAGAAGTAGTAGAAGAAAAAAAATCTTATTATCCGGATATTGAAGTAGAGCATATTCTCGTAGATGCGGCAGCTATGAAGCTTATTACACAGCCTTCTTCATTTGATGTGATCGTTACAGAAAATTTGTTTGGAGATATTTTAAGTGATGAAGCATCTGTTATTACAGGTTCTCTGGGGATGCTTCCATCTTCAAGCATAAGAGAAGACGGTTTCGGATTATACGAACCAGTACATGGCTCAGCTCCTGATATTGCAGGATTAAATATAGCCAATCCTTCTGCAGCAATTTTATCAGCAGCTATGATGCTAAAATACTCTTTTGGTCTTGAAAAAGAAGCAGCAGCAGTCGAAGAAGCTGTATACAGTGTGTACAAAGACGGCTATTGCACAACAGATATTCAAAAAACAGGACACCGTGTTTTATCAACAACTGCTTTTACAGATAAAGTAATTGAAGAACTTGAAAGGGAATTTGTTTCTGATCATATAATGTCTGCTTACGTGTAACAAAGGGAGGAGCTACCCATGCCAAAAACGATTATTGAAAAAGTCTGGAATGATCATATTGTATATGAAGAAAAAGGAAAACCGGATTTACTCTACATTGATCTTCACCTTTTGCACGAAGTAACATCTCCGCAGGCTTTCGAGGGATTAAGATTAAATAAACGCAAAGTAAGAAGGCCTGACCTAAGCTTTGCGACGATGGATCATAATGTTCCGACTAAAAACAGGTCCAATATTACAGATCCCGTTTCAAGAAAACAAATTTCCACCCTTGCGCAAAATTGTAAAGAGTTTGGCGTTCCGCTTGCTCATATGGATCACCCGGATCAGGGAATAGTCCACGTAATTGGACCGGACCTTGGGCTTACGCAACCGGGAAAAACGATCGTATGTGGAGACAGTCATACCTCAACACATGGTGCTTTTGGTGCTTTGGCCTTTGGAATCGGGACAAGTGAAGTTGAACATGTGCTCTCTACCCAGACACTCTGGCAGTCGAAGCCGAAAACGATGGAAATTAAAGTGATCGGTGAATTGGGTTTTGGTGTGACAGCCAAAGATGTCATTTTAGCGATTATCTCAAAGTTCGGAGTGGATGTCGGGACAGGTCACATTGTTGAATATACGGGAGATGCGATAAGGAAATTTTCAATGGAAGAACGAATGACAATCTGTAATATGTCGATAGAAGCAGGTGCAAGGGCAGGCTTGATCAGCCCGGATGAAAAAACAGTTGAATATCTTAAAGGCCGTGCTCACGTACCTGACGGCGGTGCATTTGATGCACTTAAAAACAATTGGCTATCATACGCGACGGATGAGGGGGCCAGCTACGATCAGACCCTTGAAATTCATTCGAACGAAATAGAACCATTTGTGACATGGGGAACAAATCCTTCTATGGGTTCAGGTATATCTTCTGCGATACCATATGCTTCTGATTATGCTGAAAAATCAGATCGGGAAGAACTGAAACAGGCTTTGACCTATATGGATCTAAAAGAAGGCACACCTCTTTCTTCTATTGAAATTCAGCATGTATTCATCGGTTCCTGCACGAACTCAAGAATAAGCGACCTTAGAGAAGCAGCGGAGGTAGTGAAAGGCAAGACCGTTCATCCAAACGTCACAGCACTAGTTGTTCCGGGCTCTTTTAAGGTGAAGCTGCAAGCCGAAAAAGAGGGGCTTCATAAAATCTTTGAACAAGCAGGTTTTCAATGGAGAGAATCAGGCTGCAGTATGTGTCTGGCAATGAATGATGATATTGTGCCTCCTGGCGAAAGATGTGCTTCTACTTCCAATCGTAATTTTGAAGGAAGGCAGGGAGCCGGTGCAAGAACGCATCTGGTCAGTCCTGTAATGGCTGCAGCGGCAGCCATAAAAGGTCATTTTGTAGATGTGCGGAATATGCTGAGCGTCCATGCGTAGAATGGAGGGGGAAGAATGAAGGAGATCAATAAATTATCAGGAATTGCAACGCCGCTTGACCGAGTAAATTTGGATACAGATCAAATTATTCCTAAGCAATTTCTAAAACGAATCGAACGGACTGGTTTTGGGAATTATTTGTTTTACGGGTGGAGATTCCGTGAAGATGGAACACCAAATCCATCTTTTATATTAAATAACCCTCAGTACGAAGGGTCTGAAATATTAGTAGCCAGTCACAATTTTGGCTGTGGTTCTTCACGTGAGCATGCTCCATGGGCATTACTTGATTATGGATTTAAAGTGATTATAGCGCCAAGCTTCGCAGATATTTTTTATAATAACTGTGTAAAAAATGGAATTCTTCCGATCAGACTGAATGAAGCGAGTGTAAGGCAGCTTATTAAAGAGAGTACAGAACATCAAAAAGAAGTTTTTATCAATCTTGAAGAACAGTTTATACAATATGATACAGAAGAAAAGATCACCTTTGATATTGATCCTTATTGGAAAGAAATGCTGTTAAACGGATGGGATGAAATTGCCCTGACCTATCAGTTTGAAGAACAAATTGCAGCGTATGAAAAAAAGCATGCCTAATACAGCTAATATGAGAGGATGATCCACTTGGGAATTCACATGACACCGCGAGCTTATTTAAAGCAGCAGAACGATTAAGCGACTTTGTTCATCGTACTCCATGCAAGCAGTCAAAAACATTAAATCATAGAACCGGACATTCGGTATGGATGAAGCTTGAAAATTTGCAGCGCACCGGTTCGTTTAAAATTCGGGGTGCTTTTAATAAAATTTCACAACTTACTGAACTGGAGTGCAAACGGGGGATTGTAGCTGCTTCCGCTGGAAACCACGCCCAGGGAGTGGCTCTTGCCGGAAGAGAAAAAGGTGTGCAGGTAACTATTTTTATGCCTAAAAATACACCGGATTCGAAAGTGGATGCCACAAGAGAATATGGAGCAAAAGTAGAACTTACTGGAGAATCCTTTGATGAAGCTTACGAAGAGTCGAGGCGTTATCAGAAAAGAACGGGTGCTACTTTTGTTCATCCATTTGATGATAGTACGATTATTGAAGGACAAGCAACAGTAGCACTTGAAATGCTGCAGCAAAATCCTGAGCTGGATACCGTTGTGGTTCCTGCAGGCGGCGGAGGGTTACTGGCGGGAACCGCTTTAGCCATTAAATTAGTCCGTCCTGACATTAAAGTAGTGGGAGTTCAGGCTGCATCAGCACCAGCTATTGCTTCTGCTTTTCATCAGCTGGACAAAAGTTTGATCCCATTCCATTCCACCATTGCTGAAGGAATTAAAGTCAAATCACCGGGTGTTTACACAACTCAAATTATTCAGTCATATGTAGATGACATGATCACCGTATCAGAAGTGGAAATTGCACAAGCCATTTTGTTTATGCTAGAAAGAGAAAAAATGCTGGTCGAAGGTGCAGGAGCAGCAGGCATAGCGGCATTGCTGGGAAACCATCTTCAAGCCGACAGAGCACATCAAGTAGGGGTAATTGTGAGTGGAGGAAATCTGGATGTCGCTAAACTTGAAATTTGCAGACAGACGATTAAAGAAGATCAGAAAAGAAAACAGCGGTCTTCGTTTATCCTATGACCTTAAAGTTTTTGGTTAGCTATTTCCTTTTACGTGTAGATTTAAACTTAACTATAAATGCCCCGCAAACTATCATGTTTGCGGGGCATTTTGATATTACCTTATTGTGTTTGCTCCCAGTTTCTTAAAAACGAATTCAACAAGCCAATAAAAAACCGGCAATGACAGTATATAGAAAATGTGTCCGGCACTCCATAATCCAAAGGCGGTCAGGTCACCAGGTGCTGGAACATCTTTGATGGCGAGCATAGAGAGCGGGAAATACAAAAAAATTACTGGAAAAGTCAGCAGAAATGCAAACAGGTACAGCTTAACCCTCCCGTTAATTTTCTCTGCTCCATAATAAAAAATTATACCAAGAATGACTGCAACAAGTAAGTGAAACAAAAATTCCGCCCATTCCGGCCATAAAATGTCTCCTGCAACCGGGATAAAATCAATATTTAAAAGCAGAGTGTATACTTTCAGCGATGAAGCAATCTCCATCCCCTTTAATATAAACCCCAACAGAATACCTGATAATAATCCAATAAGAGTTCCTCTAACAATCATTAAAAATCATCTTCTATGCGTTGAGAACTTTTATAAAAGGTAAAGTTCCCGGTAGCAATTCTTTTCTTTGTTTTCTCTTCGATTCGATTATCGCATTCGTCACATAAATAAGTGTGTATAGGACGATTTCGGAGTTTTTTTGCTAAAGGACTCCAGTCTTCAATCGATTCAATTTTGTCACATATAAAGCATTTTACTCTCATAAATAAGCACCTCCGAAAAATGAAACCTACAATAGTTTCAGTATAGCATGTGGGCAAGCTTGTTGTTGTAATTGATGATTTTGACACTGAATTTTTAAATAAATTTTAGTGTGTTACCGTCCAAATTATCTTATACTGTAAAGACTAGGGGGGATACGAATGGCAAATCGTATTGAATCAAAATTAATACCGGCTTTATTTGAAGAATTGCTGAATGAAAGATTTGTTCAAATAGCATCAATTGATCACGAAACAGGCGGCCCTATGATCAATGCTTTATCATGGGTGCATGCAAAAGATGAGTCTGTCATTTTATTTGCAGTTGACAAGCGATCACGTATTATATCAAATATTGAGAAAAACCCTCTAATTGCGCTGAATATAATTGCGAATGAAACGTGTTATTCGATAAGCGGCAGCGCACATACAGCAGGCAGATCTTCTGGCGAAGTGCCGATAGAACTGGCGATCGTCCGCTTGGCGATAAAGGAAGTAAGAGATATAATGTTTTATGGCGCAAAAATAGTAGAAGAACCTAAATTTGATAAAACCTACGATCAAGAAGCCGCCGAAAAACTGGATGCACAGGTAATGAATGATCTCAAGAAGCACTGATGTCCAGCGGATATATAACCTATTTAATAAGCTTGTAAAACTACAGATTACTTTCTTTTTGCTATGAAAGGATAAACTTTTTTATATGTTTAATTGGGTTCTTTCTGTTTGTACCATCCTGAAAAAGAATATGTACAGGACCGTCTTCTGTCAGAGGCTTACCCTCATATGAGAAAGCAAGAATGAATGTAAGAGCTTCATCGATTGGGAAACGTTTGAGTCCGTTTGAGGTTTCTATTGTTAAAGTATCTGCTTCAGCATAGGGCTCTGCATTTTCCAAAAAAGGTTTAAGTGGAATACCGAATGTTCCTGTTAACATTTTTTGTTTTTGGAATTTCTTCTCCGTTTTCAGGGTCGGGGGATAGATGGATCCTTCTTGAATTTCCCGTGAAAAATGTGAAGCCACGGCCTTTGTATATTCTTCCAGCTCATCTTTATGTAGTTGATCTTCATCAAAGTATGTTAATAAATCTATTTTTCGGTCATCAAGAATCCAAACACCAGGATCAAGGGTTATTTCGTATTTTACTTTTCCTGTAACCGGAATGGTTTCACTCATTTTAAAACTCCTCCTTCTATTTAGTCAAAGTATACAGCGGATGGGATTACTTGTCACATAAGAACGAATTCCTGCACCTGATCAGACTGGATGAAAAACAGAGCGAAGCTTGCAATTTAGGGTTCAAAACGCTACAATTTACTAAAGAACAACTACCTAATCGGATCTTATTTTTCTTTATTAGGTTAGACATATAGATGAAAGAAATTTGCATGGAATGGGGGGATCAATGTGACATCAGAAATAAAAATCGATCATCGAGAAAAAGCATATTCTCTTTTGCGTAAAGACGCTGAAAAAATCGCGCAGCTCATAAAAGTTCAAATGGATAATTTGACAATGCCCCAATGTCCATTGTATGAAGAGGTTTTAGATACGCAAATGTTTGGGTTATCCCGTGAAATAGAATTTGCTGTTCGTCTCGGACTTGTGGATGAAATGGATGGAAAAACGTTAATGGATTCTCTTGAAAAAGAGCTTTCAATCCTACATGAAGCTTTCACCAATAAATAATTTGTTGTCATGCTCAAACAATGCAAATAAGATTGTTTGAGTTTTTTTTATCAAAAAAGCAGGTTTTTTGACTTAATATAGCGAATGATTAAAATCAAGATAGGACTGATATAAATGTCGACCATTCTGAAAAGAATGTTTAAATCGTACGATTATTCCTTACTAGTTGTGTACGTATTGTTAGGGATCTTTGGAGTTGTGATGGTATACAGTGCAGGAATGGTTTACGCAGTAGAAGTATTGGATCAGTCTGCAGATTTTTTCTATAATGCCCAGCGAAGGAATCTGATCATTGGACTTATTGGCTTTACAGTGATGGCTCTTATTCCTTATAAGCTGTACAAAGAAAAATTTATGATGATTCTTATTCTCCTATTAATGTTTTCCTTACTCCTTATGGTGCAGCTGTTCGGGGCAAATATTAATAATGCTCAAAGCTGGCTTCAGCTGGGATCGTTTCAACTGCAGCCATCAGAATTTGCAAAGCTTGGCATTATCGTCTATTTATCAGCGATATATGCTAAGAAGTATACGTACATAAACGAATTTAACAGGGGCGTTATGCCTCCGCTGACCGTGTTAGTTGCTACATGCTTTCTCGTTGCCATGGAACCTGATTTCGGTACTGCTGCTATTATTTTTGTTATCGGTATGAGTGTCATTATTTCTTCGGGAATGAAATTTGGCAACATGTTAAAGCTCGCTGGTATTGGAGGTGCATTAGCTGCCTTTTTCAGCTTGATCCTTTTTATTTTTAGACGGAGCAGCTTTGAAAGTATTTTTTCCGAAGAGCGAATTGGGCGATTTGCAGCTTATACCGACCCCTTCGCTCACATCAATGATAATGGATGGCAATTAGTAGGTTCCTATTATGCTATAGGAAACGGCGGATTATGGGGAAGCGGACTCGGCCAGAGTATACAGAAGCTTGGGTATCTGCCGGAACCGCATACCGACTTTATCATGGCGATTATTTCAGAGGAGCTGGGAATTGCCGGTGTGGGTTTTGTTCTGCTGGGACTTTCTTACATCGTCTTAAAAGGAATTTTTATTGGAATAAAAAGTAAGGACAGATTTGGTAAGATGCTGGCAATTGGAATAGCTAGCATGATCGGAATTCAATCATTTATTAACCTTGGCGGTATGTCCGGAGTCATTCCAATTACAGGAGTTCCGCTTCCGTTTATCAGCTATGGAGGCTCATCGCTAATCCTGCTGTCACTTGCTATGGGATTGCTGTTAAACGTATCTATGTTTGTTAAATATGAAGACAAGTACGTAAATGAAAAAAATAAAGAAGCAGTTGAAAAACCTGTTTACTACAGTCAGACAGGAACAAAGCAGCATAAAAGAGCGTACAGAGGATAATAACGATCATCAGTTTGGCGGACATTCATAAGGAGGTAGTTTCATTGAATGCTATAAAAAAAGTTTTAGTGGCAAACAGAGGGGAAATTGCAATAAGGGTTTTCCGTGCGTGTACAGAACTAAAAATAAGAACGGTAGCGGTATATTCAAAAGAAGACAGCGGATCATTTCATCGATTTAAAGCAGATGAAGCGTACATCGTTGGTCAGGGAAAAAAACCAATAGACGCCTATCTTGATATAGAAGGAATTATTGAAATTGCAAAACGAGCAGAGGTCGATGCTATCCATCCAGGGTATGGCTTTCTTTCTGAAAACATCCATTTTGCCAGACGTTGTGAAGAGGAAGGAATCGTATTTATAGGCCCGTCTTCACGCCATTTAGATATGTTTGGCGATAAAGTAAAAGCCCGCAATCAGGCTGTTGAAGCAAATATTCCGGTCATACCTGGAAGCGATGGTCCTGTTGAAAATGTTGAAGAGATTGAGGAGTTTGGTCGTCATCACGGATTCCCTTTTATTATCAAGGCTTCTCTCGGAGGCGGCGGCAGGGGAATGAGAATTGTCCGGTCAGCTAAAGAAATAAATGAATCTTTTGACCGTGCGAAATCAGAAGCAAAGGCTGCTTTTGGCAATGACGAAGTTTATGTCGAGAAATTTATTGAAAATCCAAAGCATATTGAAGTACAAATTTTGGGGGATCTAGAAGGTACCATCATTCATTTGTATGAACGGGATTGTTCGATTCAGAGAAGACACCAAAAAGTAGTGGAAGTGGCTCCATCTCTTTCCCTTCCTCAAGCCCTGCGTGATGAAATTTGTGAAGCTGCAGTGAAGCTCGCTAAAAACGTCAATTACGTAAACGCAGGTACTGTTGAATTTCTGGTTGCAAACGGAGAGTTTTTCTTTATAGAAGTTAATCCCAGAGTGCAAGTTGAGCACACCATTACAGAAATGATAACGGGAATTGACATTGTTCAATCTCAAATTTTAATTGCCGAAGGGCACTTTTTACATAGTGATAAAATGATGATACCAGTGCAGGAAAAAATTCAGCTTAATGGATTTGCCATTCAGTCACGTGTGACAACTGAAGACCCTCTTAATGGATTTATGCCTGACTCTGGCAGAATTATGGCTTACCGTTCTGGTGGAGGATTTGGTGTAAGGCTTGATGCGGGGAACGGCTATCAGGGAGCTGAAATATCTTCCCATTATGATTCTCTGCTTGTCAAGGTATCTACGTGGGCTCTTACGTTTGAACAGGCTGCAGCTAAAATGGTTCGAAATCTTCAGGAATTCAGAATTAGAGGCATAAAAACAAATATTCCATTTTTAGAAAATGTAGTCAAACATAAAGATTTTTTAACAGGTGATTACGATACTTCTTTTATTGATACAACTCCAGAGCTTTTCTTTTTCCCAAAAAGAAAAGACAGAGGAACAAAAATGCTCTCATACATTGGGAACGTAACCATCAACGGTTTTCCCGGCATTGAAAAAAGAGAGAAGCCATATTTCTCAGAACCAAGAATTCCGAAGGTGAACCTGCTTGAACAACCAGCCTCTGGAACAAAACAATATCTTGATCTACACGGACCGGAAGCTTTGGCAAGCTGGGTAAGAAATCAGGATGATGTATTAATTACAGATACCACTTTCAGGGACGCCCATCAATCACTTCTTGCCACGCGAGTAAGGACAAACGATTTAAAAAATATCGCAGATTCATCTGCCAGACTGCAATCAGACTTATTCTCATTTGAAATGTGGGGAGGGGCTACATTCGATGTAGCGTACCGCTTCTTAAAAGAGGACCCCTGGATGAGATTGCTGACATTGCGCGAAAAAATTCCGAATGTTCTTTTTCAGATGCTTTTACGTGCTTCTAATGCAGTTGGCTATAAGAACTACCCGGATAATGTCATAAAAGAATTTGTTCAGAAATCTGCACATGCGGGTATAGATGTATTTAGAATATTTGATAGCTTAAATTGGGTTAAAGGAATGGAAGTCGCCATAGAGGCAGTAAGAGATTCAGGCAAAGTCGCTGAAGCAGCAATCTGCTATACAGGCGACATTTTGGATCCAAGCAGGTCAAAGTATGATTTGTCCTACTATAAAACGCTTGCCAAAGAATTACAGGAACAGGGTGCACATATTTTAGCCATTAAAGATATGGCTGGTCTGCTGAAACCTGAAGCTGCTTATCGATTAATAACAGAGCTTAAAGAAACAGTAGAACTGCCGATTCACTTACATACTCATGATACAAGCGGAAACGGTATTTTTCAGTATGCTCGTGCCATCGAAGCAGGTGTGGACATCGTTGATACGGCCCTTGGCTCGATGAGCGGGCTGACTTCACAGCCGAGTGCGAGCAGTCTTCATTACTCGCTTAGCGGAGCTGGCAGACAGCTTAAAATGAATGTTGATCATGCAGAAACTCTTTCTCATTATTGGGAGGATGTACGTAAGTATTACAAAGATTTTGAAAGCGGCATGAATTCTCCTCATTCAGAAATCTATAAACATGAGATGCCAGGCGGTCAATATAGTAATTTGCAGCAACAGGCAAAAGGCGTAGGACTCGGCGGCCGGTGGGAAGAAGTTAAAGAGATGTATGCCCGTGTTAACCAGCTTTTTGGCGATCTTGTTAAAGTAACACCTTCCTCTAAAGTGGTAGGCGATATGGCACTGTTCATGGTGCAAAACAATTTGGATGAAGAAGCTGTCATCCAAAAAGGAAAGTCCATCGATTTTCCGGATTCGGTGGTTGAACTGTTTTCAGGACACTTAGGCCAGCCCCATGGAGGGTTTCCAAAAGAACTTCAAGAGGTTATCTTAAAAGGCAGAACACCCATTACGGTTAGGCCGGGAGAGCAATTAGAGCCGGTTGATTTTGAAGCGGTCAGAGAAGAGCTATTCCAAGAATTAGGTCGTCCGGTTACACTTTTTGACGCGCTGGCACATGCTCTCTATCCAAAAGTTTTTAAAGAATACTCAGCAACAAATCAACTATTTGGTGATGTCTCGGTTATTGATACACCAACGTTCTATTATGGAATGAGACTTGGTGAAGAAATTGAGGTCGAAATCGAAACAGGCAAAACGCTTATTTTAAAGCTTGTCTCTGTTGGTGAAGCAAGAGAAGATGGGACAAGGGTTCTTTATTTTGATTTAAACGGGCAGCAGCGGGAAGTAGTAATCAAAGATGAAAGTATTAAGTCAACTGTGGCAATAAAGCAAAAAGTTGACCCGGCCAATCACGAGGAACTGGGAGCGACCATGCCGGGCACGGTAATTAAAGTCGTCATTAGTCCAGGAGATGAAGTCAAACAAGGAGATCACCTGCTGATAACTGAAGCGATGAAAATGGAAACCACTGTTCAGGCCCCATTTGATGGAATCGTGGATGGAATCTTTGTCGAAAATGGAGAGGCATTGAAACCGGGAGATCTACTTATAAGACTTAAGAAAAAATCCTGAAACGTCCATTCGCTTCACAAAAAATATTTTGTTGTAAAAGATAAAAAAGGATAAAGGTCGGGACAAAACTCTAAAAAGTTTTAAAAAAACGTGGTAGTATTTATAAATAGTAAGAGGTGAACGGAGCAGAAGGTGGCGACTCCTGCAGGATATGACGGCAAACTGAGACTTTGCAGGGCAAGGCCCTGGAAAGGCTCAGCGCCGTCCCTGCGGAAAGCGTCCGCCTGAAGCGCAGTGAACCGATCAAAGAGGCTGAGACACTTTTGTCCCAGCCTCTTTTTTTTGATGAGTAAAGCAAGTTATTTATGTTTAGTTGAATTCACTTTTGCCCTGGACATAAGTAATAGGAAGTAACTTAGCAGTCCAAACAATAAAGATATTATAAGTGCATGCGTTAATGCCAATACTAAATTAAGTCTGGTAATGACAACCAGTGCCCCTGAAATAACCTGAGCGGAAACTAGGCCAAAAGCAATCATCCAGCCGTAATAAATAACTTTTTGATGTTTATAATTGCGAAAAGCCATCCAGGCAATATAAGCAATCCAAAGAAAAATCAGACCAGCAGCAAATCTATGTCCCATTTGAAACCATTGAGAAGAGGTTAGGGGAAGCGATGCCCATTCACTGTTTACACACATCGGCCAATCAGGACAGGCCAAACTTGAATTCGTATGGCGGACAAAAGCACCTGAATAAACCACTAAGAAAATATAGGTCATAACGCCATACGTATGATAGCGGATCCGTTTATCAATCACGATGAGCTCTGCCTCAAATTTTTTATCTACTTCAAAAATCAGAAGAGTAAGCAACAAAACCGAAGCGAACGAAATAAGTGAAATACCAAAATGCAGCGCGAGAATAAGATCAGAATGTCCCCATACCACGGCACCCGCACCCAGCAGAGCCTGCAGCATTAAGAAAAAGAACGCTAGAATAGCCAGAAAATTTGTCTCTCTTTTATGACC
Source organism: Jeotgalibacillus campisalis (assembly GCF_000829515.1). Taxonomy (GTDB): domain Bacteria; phylum Bacillota; class Bacilli; order Bacillales; family Jeotgalibacillaceae; genus Jeotgalibacillus; species Jeotgalibacillus campisalis. Next base: position 252,408 of record NZ_JXRR01000014.1, read on the forward strand.
GATCGCCCGCCAGGACCAGATGGACAAAATTAGAACGAGCATTCCAGCAAGTGCTGAAACAAATCGGTGTGAGAGTTCAACGATGGTTTCAAATAAGAGTTCATCTGGAATTACCTGCCCATGACATAATGGAAAAGACTGACCGCAGCCTGCTCCGGAATCTGTTTTTGTAACCAAAGCTCCACCTAATAAAACCAGGAGCATAACAATAGTAGTCAGTACCGCTAAAAACTTTAAAGCCTTAGATTGCAAGTAATTCACCTTCTTATAATTAATAGTAGGAATTATTCATTTTATCAGAGTTAAAATGATTTAAGCATACATCTCTTCCATTATGGTACAGAATAGGGGAGGATGGTACCCTTTTTTAAAAGTGACACAGTTTATTCAAACTAGAGGACAAATTTTTTTCACAAACCTTAAAAAAATTCGAATATTATTTAAGGATAACTTAATGTTGTGGTATTATTAAAAAGCTTTCCTCAGATGTGAAGGAATTGTTACATTTAACTATTTTTTGGCTGCGACAAGTTAGTTGAATTTCATTTTAAATATAGAAATCATGTTCGCTATCCTTTATAGTAGATGTAGTTAAATGTATTAGCAAGAATGGAGAGGAGGGGAAAATGTGTCAAATAGTCGAGTTGTGTCGGCTGTAAAAGAGGCAGATTTTTCTGGAACAACTGCTTGGAAAGATTTCCTCGCTCTTATAAAAATTGGAATTGTAAATTCTAATTTTATTACTACTTTTACAGGATTGTGGCTGGCATTATATTTTACAAATGCCCATTTCCTCGGTTCATTAGATATCATCTTTTTAACGATGATCGGTTCCTCATTAATTGTGGCTGGCTCTTGCAGTATTAACAATTATATAGATCGGGATATCGACCATTTAATGGAACGTACGAAAAACCGTCCAACCGTAACGGGAAGAGTACAGCCATCACGTGTGCTGGTCCTCGGACTTGGTTTAATAGCTATCGGGCAGATCATGCTCTTTATGACGACCTTTACAGCCGGTGTGATCGGATTAATTGGTGTGGTCAGTTACGTCGTGCTCTATACGATGTGGTCAAAAAGAAGGTATGTCAGCAATACCATTGTAGGCAGCATATCTGGTGCCGTTCCTCCTTTAATAGGGTGGTCAGCAGTAGATCCGGGCCTTGGAATGATTCCGCTTGCATTGTTTTTAATAATTTTTGTCTGGCAAATGCCTCATTTTTACGCCATTGCCATGAGAAGAGTAGAAGAATATCGAGCTGCTGATATTCCAATGCTTCCAGTAGTTAAAGGATTTGCTGTAACGAAACATCACATGCTGCTGTGGATTATCGCTTTATTTCCACTGCCGTTTTTAATGTCTTCACTTGGTCCTGTATTTCTAACGCTGGCAACGCTTTTAAATGCAGGTTGGTTAGCGCTTTCAATATCAGGGTATCGGATGAAAGAGGACCATAAGTGGGCAACGTTAATGTTTGTATATTCTTTGAACTATTTAACAATTCTCTTTGTGGGAATGGTTATTATCACGTTCATTTAATTTCAGGAATTCTTTCTTTTTTAAGAAATCCATATAGATTTAATTCTCCATACTTACTACTATTTAGATGAAAGAGGGGTTTAATGAAGCTATGAAAAAAGGGCTAAAGAAATGGCGGCTTCTGCCGATGATTGCGGCTTTAGCGTTTATTCTGTCCGGCTGTGGAGAGCCATTTTTGTCTGCGCTTCAGCCGGCAGGTGAAGTGGCTCAAAGGCAATATAACTTAATGGTGCTTAGCGCAGTCGTAATGGTTGTCGTTATCATTGTTGTTTCAATTGTTTATTCTATTGCCATTACTAAATTCAGACGTTCAAAAGTCGGCGAAGACGTTATTCCAAAGCAGGTCGAGGGAAGCCATACACTCGAAATCCTGTGGACTGTTATACCAATTATTTTGGTTTTAGTGTTAGCGGTGCCAACAGTAGCTGTAACGTTTGCCTTAGCAGATACAGCTGAAATGGAAGAAGTAGACGAAGAAGGCAATAGAACTGCATTAGTAATTGACGTGCGTGCAAATCTATACTGGTGGGAATTTAATTATCCGGACCAGGGGATTGTAACAGCGCAGGATTTAGTCGTTCCAACTGACCAAAACGTATACTTTAATGTCATCGCTTCTGACGTAAAGCACTCATTTTGGATTCCTGCAGTTGGAGGCAAGATTGATACAAATGTGGATAACATGAATACCTTTTATCTCAACTTTGACAGCGAAAGTGCTGAAGAAGTGGATAACCTGTTTTACGGTAAATGTGCAGAGCTTTGCGGACCTTCACATGCGTTAATGGACTTTAAAGTTCAAACATTGTCGAGTGAAGACTTTGACGAATGGGTTGCTGCTATGCAGGAAGCAGGAGAAGAAGAAAGTGAACCTGAAAACGAAACCATTGCCCGCGGGGAAGAGGTTTTTGGCAATGACGGCCAGGCCTGTATTTCATGTCACGCTGTTTCCCCTACTGAAAGAGCAGGTAATTCTCCAGGACCTAACCTTGCAACATTTGGAGAACGTTCTTACGTAGCAGGCATTCTCGATAACAGAGATCCTGAAGAGTCAAGAGAAGAAAATATTAAAAACTGGATTCGTAACGCTGATAAGCTAAAGCCAGGTAATACGATGGGCGCTTACAACGAAGATGACCTGTCAGATGAAGACCTTGATGCTTTAACAGAATACTTAATGAGTTTGAAAGTTTATACAGAGTAATGAATTACTTGGAGATCGAACAAGGGAGGTTTAATGAGTGAGTACCGTTGCACAAAAACAAGGATTCCTGGCAGTCCTGTGGGATTATCTCACAACGGTCGACCACAAGAAGATAGCAATCCTTTATTTAATTTCCGGAGGTTTCTTCTTTCTGGTCGGCGGTATAGAAGCCATGATCATACGGATTCAACTGGCTGTTCCTGACAACAACTTTGTCAGTGCAGGACTTTACAATGAAATTTTAACTATGCATGGAACAACGATGATCTTTCTTGCAGCCATGCCATTATTGTTTGCTTTTATGAATGCTGTTGTTCCATTGCAAATCGGAGCACGAGATGTAGCTTTTCCTTTTCTAAATTCTTTAGGGTTCTGGTTGTTTTTCTTCGGAGGAATTTTCCTGAATCTTTCATGGTTTTTAGGCGGGGCACCTGACGCAGGGTGGACATCTTATGCCTCCTTATCTATAACGTCAGAGGGCCATGGTATTGATTTTTATGTACTGGGTCTTCAGATATCCGGAGCAGGGACATTAATTGCCGGAATTAACTTTCTAGTGACCATCATTAACATGAGGGCACCGGGAATGACATACATGCGTATGCCTTTATTCACATGGTCTACGTTTGTGGCATCAGCTCTAATCCTATTTGCATTCCCTCCGCTTACAGTCGGACTTTTTCTAATGCTGTTTGACCGTATGTTTGGAGCTAATTTCTTTGATGTATCCATGGGTGGAAATACGATTATCTGGGAGCATTTATTCTGGATTTTTGGACATCCTGAAGTGTACATTCTGATACTTCCGGCATTTGGTATTTTCTCTGAAATCTTTGCTACATTCTCAAGAAAACGTCTTTTTGGGTATGCAGCGATGGTTTTTGCTACCGTACTGATCGGATTTTTAGGATTCATGGTTTGGGCTCACCACATGTTCACTGTTGGTCTTGGACCAACTGCAAACGCAATCTTTGCTGTAGCTACAATGGCAATCGCAGTTCCAACAGGAGTGAAGATCTTCAACTGGATGCTGACGATGTGGGGAGGAAGCATTGTATTTACAACTCCAATGCTTTACGCAGTAGCATTTATTCCTTCCTTTACTGCAGGGGGCGTAACAGGCGTTATGCTTGCTTCAGCAGCTGCAGATTATCAGTATCATGATACGTATTTTGTTGTAGCTCACTTCCATTATGTAATTGTTGGAGGAGTAGTATTAGGCCTTCTTGCAGGGACTCACTTTTACTGGCCGAAAATGTTTGGCACAATGCTAAATGAATTTTTAGGTAAAATTACGTTCTGGCTTTTCTTAATTGGTTTCCATGCTACGTTCTTTGTTCAGCATTTCCTCGGTTTAATGGGGATGCCACGACGTATCTGGAAGTTTCTTGATGGCCAGGGGCTTAATCTATTCAACTTGATCAGTACAATCGGTGCAGTCTTTATGGCCGTCGCTGTATTGGTGCTTGTGTACAATATTATTATTACGCAAATCAAAAATGTCAGGGTTGGAAATGATCCTTGGGGAGATGGCCGTACATTAGAATGGGCGATCGCTTCACCACCGCCATTTTACAACTTCAAGCAGCTTCCATTAGTACGTGGTCTTGATCCTTACTGGATTGAAAAAATGGAAGGAAATACAAAAATGACTCCTGCAGAACCAGTTGGAGACATCCATATGCCTAACAATTCATTTATACCGTTTGTTATGTCGCTTGGATTATTTATTGCAGCATTTGGAGCCATGTATCAAGTCGACTGGAGAGCATCAGACGGTGAAAGCTTTGTCTGGGCGATACCAGTATTGATTATCGGCTTATTGATTACATTAGGGTCAATGGCTGTCCGTTCACTTAAGGATGACCATGGCTACCATATACACAAAGAAGATTTGTTAAAAGACGATGAGGGGGGTAGGGAATAATGGATGCTGAGCAAAAATTCACAAGCAGAACATGGCCGGAATCCCCTGAAAAAACCACCCTTGAAGGTAAAAATAAGTTTTTAGGTTTTTGGTTATTTCTAGGCGGCGAGACAGTCCTATTTGCATCTTTGTTTGCAACTTATCTTGCTTTAAAAGATAAAGTTCCAAGTGATGATCATGCGCTGGCAATTGATATGTTTGAATTGCCGCTCGTTTTCATCATGACGATGCTGCTTTTGACTTCATCACTGACGAGTGTGTACGCGATGTACCACATGAAAAATTATAATTTCCAAAAAATGAAAACCTGGCTTATTATCACAGTTGGCTTGGGATTAGCATTTTTAGGATTTGAAATTTACGAGTTTAACCATTACGTGCATGAGTATCATCATACCTTTACAAGCAGTGCATTTGGATCTTCCTTCTATACGCTTGTTGGTTTCCACGGTGCCCACGTAGTGGTGGGTCTTGGATGGTTCTTGCTTTTGCTTATACGGAACACCAACCGGGGATTAAACCTATACAATGCACCAAAATTCTTTTTAGCTTCTCTTTACTGGCACTTTATCGATGTTGTATGGGTATTTATCTTTACGGTTGTATACTTAATGGGAATGGTGGGATAACTGATGGCGACTCAACAATCAACTTCAGCGAACCCGAAAGTGAACTATGAGTACAGACGTAAAAAAGCAGCAGAGGAAATGCGTAAACATGTTACTTCATTCGCATTAATGATTTTTGTGACTCTTATTGCTTTTATTATGGTGCTGGCTGGGTTTGACAAAACATTCGTTTATCCGGTTCTGCTTGCATTGGCAGCATTACAAGTAGTTCTTCAATTGTACTATTTTATGCACATGAGCCATAAAGGACACGGGGCAGCTGCTTTGTTTTTATATTCCGGTGCGCTGGTAGCATTTATCACCATTCTGACATTTTTAACGATTGTCTGGTGGTAGAAACAAAAAAGACTGTTGAGCAGGTGCTCAGCAGTCTTTTTTTCCTGTTTTTTCAGGTCGGCAGCTTAATGCCGCACGAGATTGTCAAGACTTTGTCATGTAAGGGCGTTGAAGTGAAACAGCACCACCGATATAATTAAAGTTAAGTACGTATTTAATGAAAGGAAGGTGCCAGATGTCAATTGAGATCTTTGGCTTCCAGGCATTATGGAGTCCCTATTTTCTCATCAGTATGATTGTGCTCACGGTGCTGTTTTTCTTGCTGGCAACGAAATGGAGACACCGCTTTAAAGATAGCGAGCCTTTGACAAAGAAACAGATCGTATTGTTTCTAACAGCGATGGTCATCACGTATATCGTGAAAGGTTCTCCAATTGATTTACTTGCGCATATTATGTTTTCGGTCCACATGATTCAGATGGGGATCTTTTATCTATTGATCCCGCCATTATTTATTGTGGCAGTTCCTAGCTATATGTGGAAGGCTGTCATTCGCAATCGATTTGTCAGACCTTTTTTCAGATTTTTTACGATGCCGATTATTGCGCTCATCTTATTTAATGGTGTGTTTTCCTTTTATCATATTCCGTTAATATTTGATACCATTAAAGTGGATGAGGTTTTGCATGCCGGATACACAGCGCTGTTATTGTCATTGGCGTTCTTTATGTGGTGGCCGCTGGTCAATCAGGTGGAGGATGAATATCGACTGAGTGGTCTTAAAAAGATTGGATATATTTTCGCAGATGGGATCTTACTGACACCCGCCTGTGCGCTGATTATCTTTGCAGACGCCCCAATGTACGAAACGTTTTATAATGGGGGAGCATGGCTTGAGGCAATGGCTCTATGTGTGCCAGCTGGGACTTTGCAAAGCCTGGCTTCACTTGGATTGACAGGACCTGAGCTTTTTAGCAACATGCCTCCTTTAGACGACCAGCAGACAGGCGGCGTTGTCATGAAGATCATTCAGGAGATTGTATATGGAGTCGTTCTTGCCCAGGTATTCTTTGATTGGTACCGACGTGAAAAAGATGAGGGTGATTTGTTAAACGCTTCTTATTACAAAACAGAACAAGTTTAACGTACTGATTATTCAAGGGAAAGAGGATATTGCGGATGAGTTTACCTTTATTGCCAACACTGAGCACGATTTTTATTGTGCTCAGTGCTATATTAGTTGCAGCGGGCTGGATTCTTGTAGTTAAAGGAAAAGTAGAAGCTCACAAGAAAACAATGTTTGCAGCTGCTGTGGCTGCACTTACATTCTTTATTATTTATGCCAGCCGCACCATTTTTGTCGGAAATACCGCTTTTGGGGGCCCGGATGACATTAAAATTTATTATACAATTTTTCTTGTTTTCCATATTATTTTAGCTACAACTGGTGCAGTATTTGGACTTGTTACCATTTGGCTGGGCTATAAGAATAATATAAAAAAACACAGAAGGATTGGCCCGATCACGTCTGTTATTTGGTTTTTCACTGCCACCACCGGGGTTATGGTTTATTCTCTATTGTATGTCCTCTATGATGGCGGGGAAACAACTTCGGTCATTAAAGCAATTCTAGGATCATAATGAATCTAATTATTTCTTAGTCATTTAAAATAGAGAAAATAAAAAACTCACTTTCGATAATGAAAGTGAGTTTTTTTAATAGCATACGCTAAAATTTAAAGTTTACCTTAATGATGCCTGCTTCTTTTGAAGAGTTAAAAATGATTAATACTAATGGACCAATGATAAATCCTAATAGACCAAATAGTTTCAGTCCGATGAACATAGCAACGAGAGTAGCCAGCGGTGAAAGACCAATATGGCTGCCCATTACTTTTGGTTCAACAATCCGTCTGATAAGCAGAAGCACAACGGCCAGCACTGAAAGTTGTATTCCTAGTTCAATATCACCAGTAATTAATTGAAAGATGGCCCAGGGACCTAATACTGCTATGGAACCGATAATGGGAATAAGGTCGATAATCCAGATAACTAGTGACATAATCAAAGCAACTTCCGGTGCAATGATCCACAAGCCGATTAGGGAACCAGCTAAAATAAGCAGGCTTACAAGAAATTGCGCTTTTGCAAATCCCCAGATCACTTTAGAGAGCCTGGCTGTCATGAATCTTACTTTCTCTGCGGTGCGCTCTTTTAGATGTGTATAGATACCCGATCTGATTCTTGGCAGATCGATCATAATTAAAAATAAAGCGATTAAATAAACGATAAAGCTGACAAGGTATTCTGGTATATTCGTCACAGCACCTGTAACGGTTTCAATATTAATAAAGGAAGTAATACTCGTTCGGAAATCAGTGAGGAAGTTTTCCATCTCAGCACTGATTTCATCAAGAACCTGCGTTGGCACTCTCGCAAATGCGACAGTAAGTTCCGCTTCAAATTCAGTCCACCACTCAGACAATTCATTTACATAATCAGGGAGATTTTCAACGAATTGAATAGCCTGCCCAACTAAGCGTGTAATAGAAAAATATAAAAGAATAGTGATTGAGGCAATAAACAAAATAAAAGTAATGCCAACAGACCATTTCCTTTTAATCTTAAAATAATGCTGAAGAAACTTTACTAAAGGTTCCAGTATGAGCGCTGTGATAAGAGCCATTATTAACGGGACCGACACAGGCAATATAAAGTAAATAACGAGTATGGCAATAATTAAGAGAGATAAAATATAGCCATTTCGTTTCGTAAACACTTTCGACAATGTAGGACCCCTTCCCTAATTTCAATATGTGAGCTTATATGATTCGTCTTCTTTTATAATTGAATAAAAAATCAAATGCAGCCGGGTGGAGCATATAGGATGTCTGCTGATCTAAAATGGTGCATGGAGTGAGGGTGAAATAGGTGAATTTAATAAAAGAGCCAAAAATTCCTGGCTCTTTTATAATCAATTATTCAGTGATTAATGACAATTCTTGATATAAAGCCACTAGAATTTTCTCACATGTCTGAACAAGATGGGAAGGGAATTCTTCACCTTCTCCGTATTCAACACCATGTGGATAATAATGTTTACCTAAAAGGGGAGTCAATAACTTAATATCAGCATCATGTGCGCCGACATCTCCGTCTTCGGTGTAACCGAATATCCGTAAATAAAATGTGCCTTCACGAATTTCGAACTTACGATCGTATGTAACTCTTTCCCAATCCCATTGACCTGCACGAATTAAACCATGGTTTCTCATAGTTTCATCGAGTCGATCCAGTTCAATAAGTAATGTTTCGAGGCCAGTGTTTTCAAAGCGCATGCAAAATTTCCCTCCTGTAATTCCTTACTTTAAATAATCGTCTCATTTTATAATAGTCGAAAAAAATACAAGTTGCAATTATGTCACATATTTAATTTACCATAGTTGTGGCGAAATCTTGAAAACCTCTAAAATGTAACATCCTACACATCCATTAGGCCTATGTGTATAATTAAGAAAAGAAGAGTGGGAGAGGAGGTACGATAGTGAAAGTATTTTTAAGAATATTGGTGGTCCTTGTCATCATATTTTTAATTGGCTTTTATGATGGTCCTTCTGTACAGGAAAATGAACTGTTACAAAATGAACCTGTAAAGTTATCCAGAGATGATAAAGGAACAAACGTACCTGCAGACCTTTCGGATGGATTAACACGACCAAAAAGCGGAATCTCGGTCTATATAGGAAAATCTGTTGAGGAGTTTATTACAAAATGGGGTGAACCTGACCGTATTGATCCCGGATATTACGACTTAGAGTGGTTAATTTATCAGGGCGGAGCAGAAGCATATATACAAGTAGCTGTGAAAGACGAAACGGTAAAAGCGATTTATGTGCTTGGTGAGAACATTGATCTTTCACCGTTTAAAATTGGACAGCCATTAGAAGAAATTTATCGGTTTACGATGATTACAAGCGAGATTATCGTAGAAAGTGATAATGGGGTGTATCAATTTGAATTAAGTGAACAAGATCTTCATACCAGGTTGCTTGTCCCATTTGGTGATATGTATGGACAGTTGTTTGTGGATCGTTTTACAGGAAACATATTAGCTGTTTATTTTATGGATAAAGAGACACTTCTTGAACAAAGACCTTATGAATTGGTTTACAGAGGAGATTTGCCAGCTGTGCCGGTTGAGCAGGCAAATCAAACGGAAATTGATGCTGCAGCCGAACAGCAGCTCTTTGAAATGACAAATGTTATCCGTAAGCAGCGGAGCATAAGCGCACTTAAGCCTGACTTTCAATTAGCCGGGATTGCAAAAGAGCAAAGCAGACTTTTATACGAGGATTCTCTGCTGACAGATGAATCATTGCAGGGAACGCTCCAACAAAGATTAACAGAAGGGATTGCTTCGTTTGAGGAAGCATCTGAGAATAGTGCGTCGAACTATACTCATTCTTTTTCAGTTCTTCATGCCTGGATGAATTCTGAGGGACATCGTGAAACAATGTTAAAAGAAGAATATACACATCTTGGAACGGGTGTATACTACCTATTTTTCACTCAAGATTTCATTAAATACGATATGGATGAAGAAAATGAAGATGATAGTTAAGAATAAATGTAGATTTTGTAAAAATACAAGATCCCTTTAAAAAAAGCAGGCACACTACCTTCACTTGGGTAATGTGCCTGCTTATATTTTTTAATAAGGTTATTTTTTCTTTATTAAGTAAAATGACCCCGTTCCATGAGCTGCAATTTCACCTGATGGATTTTTAATAGATGCTTCTACTACCATAGTTTTACGGCCTTGATGCAGTATGCTCGCCGTGGCAGTCATTTCTTCTCCTGTAATTGGCTTCAGGAAATGAACATTCAGCTGGCTCGTTACAGCCCCCATCCCTTCCGGGGCTAAATGGTTTGCCAGTGATCCCATTGCTGTATCTAGCAATGTAGCAGACATTCCTCCATGCACGATGCCTAATGAATTATGCAATGTGCTTGAAACAGGTATTTTCACCACACAAGATGCTGATTTCACATCCTTATTCATATTTAAAAGAGCGCTGGTGTAAGAAGTGTGTTTTTTATCAATTTTATCATTCAGTCCTGTAAGAACCTGTTTAAGAACAGAAAGATCTTCTTTTGTTCCATAAGTCAATAAATTCTCGGTTAAATCACGTAAATCTTCTTTCATTAACTCCTGTTCCTCCTTAACCAATGTATCGTATTCATCATATCATAAAGCATAGAGGTGGCCTAATACCAGAGGGGAGAGCGATAGGGATGGAACAAAGGGAACAACGCCTGCAGGAATTTAAAGCTTTTTTAGTGAAAAATCCGCACATTATACAAAAAGTAAGGAATAAAGAACGGACCTGGCAGGATTTATTCGAGGATTGGTATTTGTTTGGAGAAGATGATAAGAGATGGCTTGCGGACAGTTCTGAGTCTGCAACATCCAAACAGTGGATTCACTCGATTAAAACAAAGCTGCAGTCACTTGATGATGATCAAATTGAACAATATGTAGAGCAATGTAAAGATGCTTTAGAAATGGTATCCGGACTATTATCGCAGTTTCAGTCCCAGACTTCAAAAAAGGCAGGCCCTTCAGCCGGAACAAAAAATGAATCTTATATGACTTATTGGAAATGACAAGAAATAGCATAACAGACCGTTATGGAAAATGATGAAATAAAAGCAAGAATGCATGGGAATGGAAAGAATAATTTTCAACTTTTATCCTTTCGTGATAAACTACTATCACGGAGGTGGAAGAATGTTTGCTACCATAGAAGGAATTGAATTGCTGGATTCAACAGATGAATTAAGCAAGATGATTTTGTTATCAGAAGATACACAAAATTATTTAGATAAATATAAGAAGTTGCGTTCTACTAAAGAATCAATGGATAAAATAAATCGATTTGCCAAGCTTAAAGAACTTTATGAGGAAGTTCAGCGTTTTGGCAGATATCACCCTGATTATTCAAGAGTGATGAAAGAAATCAGGGAAAGAAAAAGGGAAATGGACATGGACCCTAATGTGGCTCAATTCAGGATCGCAGAAAATAATGTGCAAAGTCTTCTTGATGAAGTGAGTAAAATTATTGGGCATTCTGTATCGGAACATGTAAAAATCCCTACCGGAAATGCATTTTTTGATTCCGGATCGAGCTGCAGCGGTGGATGTGGTTCAGGTGGAGGGTGCTCGTGTTCAGCGTGACCGCCTATAAAAAACCCCCGTTGCTGTAAAAAGCAACGGGGGTTTTTTGATTATTCTTGTGAAATTAGCTGAAGAGCAATGTCAGGGCGGTCTGTCACAAGTCCATGTGCGCCATAGCGAAGCAGGCGGTCCATCGTTTCCACATCATTTACAGTCCAGTATTCTACATGAACATTAAGAGAAGTAAGGAATTCAATAAATGATTGAGAATCCAACGGCACTACACCGTGTTTTGTTGGGATTTGAAGAGCATCCGCTTTTGGATAATAAAGATGACCAAAACCGCTTTTAAATAATGAAAAAGCCTTTCTTGCTTCACTTTCTCCTGCACCAATAGCCACCCGGTCTTGAGCATATAGAGAGAAGCGATCGATCTGCTCATCATAAAAACTTGTAACAAGCACGCGATCTTCCACCCCTGATTTTTCAATTAATCGCCATACCTTAGAAGGCATAAGGCTGCCCTCATATGTATCCGGATCTTCTTTCATGTCAATATTTATCAAGTGGTCTGGGAAGGCTTCAAAAAGTTCTTTAAGCGTGAGTATTTTCTCGCCTTTTCCACGGTACGTTTGTTTTCCCTGTAAGTCACGGAAATGAAAACCTAGATCAAATTCTTTCAGTTCATCCAATGTGTAATCTGCAACTCTTCCTGCACCGTCTGTTGTACGGTCAATAAATCTGTCATGAAAAACGACCAGCTGCTCATCTTTAGTCAATCTAACATCAATTTCAAACCCGTCGACACCAAGCTCTGCAGCATGTCTAAACGCTGCCATCGAGCTTTCAGGAGCTAAGTCAGCTCCGCCGCGGTGAGCGTAAACACGTGGCTTTTCACCTTCAAAATATTTTTTCTCAGGCCTTTTAACAGGCTTGGAAGCCATTTTGGAACCAGCCCATAAAGCCGCTCCGGAAGCTGCTAATGCTAATCCTATATTTGTTTTCTTACCCATAGTGTATCCCCCGTTTCATTATGTATCTTTTCTACCTTAATGGTAGCATGTTACCCTCTCGACAACAAATGTAACCTTTTTTGAGCTTTATTTGAAGCGAATACAGTCAGGACATAGATTTCCGCAGCAGAACATTTTTTCCTGAGGCACATAAAATCGGTGACGGAAAACATACTCATTTTCAGATTGGCGGACGGGGACTGTTTCTGCGTGAAGCCGCTTGCCTCTCATCGCTTTGCCGGCATTTTTTTTGATCGCATAATGCAGACGCTCTGTATCTATGCCATCGACAAAAATATATAAAAAGGGAATGCCGGCTATTTTTTTCCACCGTACACAGGAAATTCCATCTGTTTGACTCAGCCTCTGTACGAAATTCTCCCATATAAGGTCGATATCCATCATCGCTTCTCCTCTTTGATATGATTGCCGATCAATGTTCACGTGTGCTACAATTTACTATAAGAAAATCAGGTGAGGTAATGAATATGCTAATGGAACGACAAGGACTAATCGTATGGCTCCACAGCTTAAAACATGCTAAGACATTAAGAAGGTTTGGAAACGTCCATTATGTTTCCAGAAAGATGAAATATGTATTATTATACTGCAACCAGAATGAAGTTGAAAAGCTTGCAGATAAATTATCTAACTATTCCTATGTGAAAAAAGTGGAAGTCTCTCAGCGCCCATTTGTTAAAACAGAATATGAAAATGCAAAGCCGGATAAGGCCAAGGAATACGATTATAAAATGGGCCTGTAATCCAGCAGCATTCAGTAAAAGCCGGGCAAAATGCCGGCTTTTTTTTAGGATAAGGGACTAATATATCGATTCATACGTAAAATGCCAATTAAATAGTGGAAAAACAATTCTTTCTCGGCAAACCTGCTCGAAGGTTGAACCTCAAGTTCTATAAAAGAGTGTCCGAATTCAGCGGCACTAGACTTAACTAATTCAAACCTTTTGTTCGGCGTGTGTGTTGGGTTAGGAATTCCTTCCCGGCAAATGTATAGCGCCTGAAAATTACCCGGGTCTGTCTTTTTCATTACTGCCACAACTGAAGTCTTTGATTTTTCTTTGCTATTTGTATGAAGAGCAAGAATTCTCTCAATACGATGTGAGTTTGCTTTTACAATTTCCAAAAACTCGTATAAATCGGAATAGCCTTCTCCTAATTCAATAAATCGTTGGATCATTTCTATCACATCCTTTCGAACCCATCTCATTTTACCATTGAAACGGGTATTTAACATCTGCTCATTGTATCAGTAATAGCAATGAAGAATAAAGTATGGTAGCATTATGTTCGACATTATGAGTGAGTGGTGATGAAATGAGAATAATTTCAGGTGAAAAAAAAGGCATTCAGCTTAAAGCTGTACCGGGTTTAAATACCAGGCCAACGACAGACAAAGTGAAAGAATCGATTTTTAATATGATCGGCCCTTATTTTGATGGCGGCATCGGGCTGGACCTTTTTGCAGGCAGCGGGAGTCTCGGCTTGGAAGGTCTAAGCAGAGGACTTGAAAAAGTGGTATTTATTGATCGTGACCGGGATGCTATACATACAATTAAATCAAATATTGAGCGCTGCCATTACATAGAGCATTCAGAAGTTTTCAGGAACGAAGCAGAAAGAGCATTGAAAGCGGTTTCAAAAAGAGGGATTCAATTCAGCTGCATTTTTTTAGACCCTCCATATAAGCTTCAAAAGCTTGTGAGCTTGCTGGAGAAAATTGAGAGAGATAAACTATTAACACAAGACGGCATTATTATGTGTGAACACGACGCTGAGGTGGAACTGCCAGAAGCTATTGGAACACTGGTATGCAGCCGCAAAGAAACCTATGGAACTACAGCAATAACGATTTACAAACATGCTTTTTACGATGAGGAGGAATAACGGGATGGGAAGCAGAGCAGTTTGCCCGGGTAGTTTTGATCCGATTACATATGGACATCTGGATATTATTTCAAGGGGTGCTAAAGTTTTTGATGAGTTAAGAATTGTCGTGTTAAATAATTCTTCAAAAAAACCCGCTTTTTCAGTAGAAGAAAGAATGAATTTAATTAAAGAAGTTACTAAGCATATTCCCAATATTAAAGTTGATTCTTATCAGGGTCTTTTAGTAAATTATGCAAGGGAAGTAGAGGCCAACGTCATTATAAGGGGGTTAAGAGCGGTATCTGACTTTGAATACGAAATGCAAATTACCTCAATGAACAGAGTTCTCCACGAGGAGCTTGAAACGTTCTTTATTATGACAAATAATCAATATTCTTTTTTAAGTTCAAGCATCGTGAAAGAGGTTGCTAAGTACGGAGGCGATATATCTGAATTAGTGCCTCCTCAGGTGGAGAAAGCTTTGCAAAAAAAATACGAATAAAAACATGGAGATAACATGAATCTGTTATCTCCATGTTTTTTTGTATGGTTTGTTAAGCTGACGCATGATAACGATAGCAGCAAGCAAAATGGCTCCTATGCTGATGACGGGGCCAAATTCAATGAACCAGTTTAAAAGCAAAAAAGGCTGGTTTTTCACAGGAGATGCAATCACCTGTTCACTCATAGAAGGAAGCCAGGAAACGGAATGGTTCATCCCTTTTATCAGAATAAGAAAAATAATAGGTGAAAGAATTAAATGTGCGATTCGAGCGAGAAGAAATGGTTTATACTTAATGGGGGATTGATGTATACATGCTATAATTTGCGCGTGAATACAAAATCCTCCAAATGATATGATGGCTAGGACAGCCAAGCAGCTTACCAGTAGGTTTTTTTCGTCACCTGCTACTGTGGCTGCACCATTTGATATTTCTAAAATCCCCAATAAAAATCCACTAACCCAGTCAGCTGATATACCAGCAGACAAACTAAGCTCTTTCAAAATGAATGCAGGAATTTCAAAAAGGTGGAATTTAACCGCTACTGAACTGATTACAGAAAAAAGTATAATCAAGCCGCCAATGACCATCAATTGCTGAACAGATGCAGCCACGGCACTTTGAAGAGCTGAACCAAATGAAAGAGAAGATTTATGCTCAGTCTTAAGAACGGTGTTTTTTAACCCCTTTGTTTCTTTGATCATTCTACCTGCGAAGATTCCTATAATAAAATTTCCTGCATAGTGGGCTGTTAACAATAAAATACCTGCTTTGGGGGTATGTAATAAACCGGCAGACACAGCACCAAGAATAAAGATGGGGCTAGCTCCGTTCGTAAAGCAAACAAGTCTCTGGGCATCTGAAAAGCTTAACTCTCCCTGATTATATAACTTTACAGATAATTTCGCTCCGACAGGAAAACCGGATGTGAACCCTAAAAGGAGAACCATTGCACCTTTGCCTGAGACGTTAAACAGCGGCTTCATTACTGGCTGAACCATTCTTCCAATCGAGGACATCCAATTTGATTGTGGGAGAAGATCGGCCAAAATGAAAAAAGGAAGCAAAGAGGGAAAAATAATGGTCCACCAAAGTTCCAATCCTTTAATGGAAGCATCAAGTGAGGCCTGAGGGTGTACAATAAGACCAAGTAAACAAAAAAAGATTCCTGCTGAAAACAGGTGGGGGTATAGACGCTGCTTCATAGTAAGGTTTCCTCTCTTTAATGACAGTTCCTGAATGTAAAATGACTTAAGTGGACACGTTGCTATTTTGTATAAAGTATGTTTTTACCATCATATTAGAACGTTCGACTATTGGAGGGGAGAAGATGGAACCAAAAATTGGTCTGGCATTGGGATCAGGCGGGGCAAGAGGATTTGCGCATCTTGGCGTTTTGAAAGTTCTGCGAGATGAGAATATTCCTGTTCATTTGGTTGCAGGAAGTTCGATGGGTTCTTTAGTTGGGGCGATGTATTGTGCCGGTCATGAGCTTGAAGATCTTTACCGGCTTGCTCATACGTTTCGAAGCAAGTTCTTTGTTGATATTACCATTCCAAGGATGGGGTTTATCTCCGGAGAAAAAATAAAACAATTCATTAAGCTTTTTACTCATCAGAAGCATATTGAAGATTTAGTCATTCCCTTATCTATTGTGGCAACTGATATTGTAAAAGCGGAAAGGGTTGTTTTTACAACAGGGCCAGTCGATATAGCCGTAAGAGCAAGCATCTCCGTACCCGGCATCTTTGTGCCTGAGAAAGTGGATGGAAGGCTTTTGGTTGACGGAGGAGTAATTGATCGCGTTCCTTCAAGTGTGGTAAGAGAGATGGGTGCTGATGTCGTGATAGGGGTAGATGTTTCTCAAGTGAAACGAAATGCTGAAATAAGTACAATTTATGATGTTATTATGCAGAGTATAGATATTTTACAATCTGAAGTGCTACGATATAAGCTGTCAACTGCAGATGTATTGATAAGTCCTAAAGTAGAGCAGTTTGGCGGCAAAACATTTCAGCAGGCTGCTGACATTATTCTGCTTGGCGAAGATGAGGCAAGAAAAGCTTTGCCTGCTATTCATCAAGCAATTGATTACTGGAAGGAGAATCAAATGGGAAATGAAAAATAAAGTATGGCTTTGGATCCTGACTGCAGCTGTTCTCATTTTTGCAGTGGCAAGCTTTTATACACTTCCTTACTACATTCAAAAACCGGGAAGTGCATTTGCGCTTGATGAAATTGTTGAGGTTAACGAGGGTACGAGCAGCAAGGGAGATTTTTCCCTTATGACTGTATCCCAGGTACAGGCAAATATATTTGCCTACATATGGGCACAATTTGATGATTATCAAATTGTGTATCCTGTAAATGAAATAAGAAATCCGCATGAAAGTGATGAAGAATATTCGGTGAGGCAGCTTCATCTTATGGACAGCTCGGCTGTTCAAGCAATTGAAGTTGCGTTTAGAGAGGCACAGGCAGATTATTCATTCAGCTACCGTGGCATTTATATATTAAATGTTTTCTCTGATATGCCTGCTGAAGATGTTCTTCGTGCTGGAGACAGAATCACTATGATTGATGGTAATTCTTTTGAGTCCTCAAAGGAATTTATTGAGTATGTTAAAGATAAAAAAGAAGGAGAAGAAGTTTCAATCAGGGTGGAGCGAAACGATCAGATAATAGAAGAAACACTGCCGCTGAAAGCATTTCCTGAAACACCAGAGCAGGTAGGACTGGGAGTTTCTCTTGTAGATGACCGCAGCATTGAAACAGATCCCTCTGTTTACATTAATTCAGAGGATATCGGAGGCCCATCAGCCGGATTGATGTATTCCCTTGAAATTTATGACCAGTTAATAGAAGAAGATCTGACTAAAGGCTATGACATTGCAGGAACAGGCACTATTTCAAGTGAAGGAATTGTTGGAAGAATTGGGGGAATCGATCAAAAAGTAGTAGCTGCTGATAAACAGGGCATTGAATATTTCCTCGCGCCAGACGATACGATCCCTGAAGAAATAATCGAAGAAAATCCTGAAATTTTAACGAATTATGAATCAGCAGCAAAAACGGCAGAAGCGATCGAAAGCTCTATGGAAATAGTCCCGATCAAAACATTTGAAGATGCGCTGGAGTTTCTTGAAGGGCTGGATGTAAAATCGTAAACTGAACAGGTTGTAAAAAGGCTGAGACATACGTCTCGGCCTTTTTGCAGGATTCATTTTCTCTATATAACTAACCAGTTCTTTTCTAAAACACTGTGAATCCGCTTTAAACATAAAATGAATATAAGTAAATGGAGATTGTCCATTAAATAGGTAAGACTAAAGGATGATGGGCGGCATTTTAAAATCGCTTTCCATCAATTGCTGTCGAGCCCTTGTATCATGAACCCCCATTGCATAAACCATGCCGGCTTTAATATCCAAATTTAACAGCTTCTCATTTTCTCTTCCTATCTTGCTGATTAAAGGCAGAGATAAATGTTTTTTATGCTGCTGCAAATAGCTTCTGCCTGTGCTATTCATTCCGAGGAGGCGCAGATAGGATGGGGAAAGGTGTAAGGAAATTTCCTCCTTTTTAGATCCGTTCAGAAGATGAGTAAGGATTCTTTGGATCCGGGTCCAGGTGTAGCGTTTCGTTTTCACAGCTTCCATAAAAGAACGGTAGGACTGGCACTGTTTTGCTGCATCAAGTAATCGATATTCAATCCCTTCTTCTATTTCATAATAACCTCTTAGTTCTTCGGGTGACTTAGTAAGGATCGCATGCTGAAGCAATGGCCAGTAATGCGACCAGGTATGGAATTGACCAGTTAGCTCATAATACTCAGATAACTCAGTGTAGACTGCTGGAGGCACATGGTCTTTTATGCAGGAAAGAGAGGACTCTGCAATCGTTTTTCGAATACTTGTAGCACTCGATATTTTATTTTCATGAAGAGTCGGATCGTGATAGCCTGAAGCCTGACGCTTAATTGTATACGGGAGTATGGACGGGGCATACTGCTCGATTGCCTCCATATACTGCAGGCCAAGCATATTATTCGGTTTAGATAAGTCTACCTTTTTTGATGTGCCGTCAGCTAACTCTTCATAGCTTAGTGCTACTGCTGAAGGATAACTGATTCCTTTTTTACTGTAAGACTTAATCTGACCGTCAAGAAGTTCTTTATTTTCGGTGCTCCAGGCAACAGTCTCTTTAAATGACTCCACAGAGCCGTCTTCGCTCCCAAAACAAATGGACTCACAGCCCAGAGAATGAAGGATTCTTACAGCTCCTGAGGCGAAATGCGTCGCATGCTGAACGGCTAATGAAAAAGGAAGCTCAATAACCAGATCCACGCCGGAAGTGAGTGCCATTTTTGTTCTGGCCCATTTTGAAACGAGAGCCGGTTCACCTCTTTGCAGAAATGGACCGCTCATCACGGCAATTAATACATCATGACCAGCGGCTCTGCGTGATTCTGCTGCATGCAGTAAATGCCCGTTGTGAAATGGATTGTACTCAACGATTATCCCTGTTGCTTTCATTTTACTCCCCCTGTTCACATCCTGTAACAATTTATACTTTATAGCAGGTTTCATTTAGGTTATAATAGCATTTGAAGTCGATGGGTGGAAGCATCGGTCTTTTTATTTTGAAAGTTCTCTGCAGCACGTTATAAGCAATTACCTTATCGTTTAAAACCTTTATGGCAGAAGGTTTTAATCTACATAAGTAATTATGACATGTTGTAAAGAAAAAATCTTGACATTCCTTTATTAAGGGAATATAATCAACTTTGTGCCTTGAGGTGATGACATATGAAATGGTCAATCATTCAATTACAAAAATTTCGTAACGAAGCGTTCTCTATAGACGAGACGATTGAATTAAAAGAATTGCCTGAACGGGATTCCGAGATAAGAGATGTAAGTCCTGTTCATGTGACAGGACGAGCAGATATTAGCTCGTCAAAAATTACGTTTCATTTACACATTGAAGCAGTTCTTACTCTTCCTTGTGCGAGAACGCTGGTTGATGTTCCTTATCCTGTGTCTATTGATACCACAGAAACCTTTCTACTCAATCCTTCCCATATGGAAGAAGGGCTTGAAGAAGAAATACATTTGCTTGACAGCGAAGTAGTGAATCTTGAACCTATTATTGAGGAAATTCTTATTCTTCAAGTTCCATTGCAAGTGTTTAGCGACAAAGCGATGGAAGACGAAGGCATGCTGAACGGCAAAGGCTGGGAAGTAGTGTCTGAGGAAGAGCTTGAACGTGAAAGAGAAACGGAACAAAATGAACAGCCTAAAACGGATCCACGTTTAGCTGATCTTGCGAAATTTTTCGACGAAAACAAAAATACGTAAAACATGAACCTTCTTAAGAACGTTCATTTTACAATCACTCTCTATAAGGAGGTGGGAAACATGGCGGTACCATTTAGAAGAACATCGAAAACTGCAAAGAGAAAGCGTCGTACGCATTTGAAATTGTCAGTGCCAGGTATGGTAGAATGCTCTAACTGCGGAGAAATGAAGCTTTCTCACCGCGTGTGTAAAGCGTGCGGACAATATAAGGGCAAGGAAATCGTTAACAAATAATTGAGCTGATATCAGTTCGTATAAAAAACCTGTATGAGAGGCCATGGCTCTTGTACGGGTTTTTTATTGTCTGAATAAATCTTTTTGAACATTAGCGAAAACGAAAGAATGATTGACAATTTATTCTTCTAAAAAGATCCTCTGCTGTCATTTACCCTATCAACCTTTTGTCAGGGTTATATCTTTAAATTCTGCATGGTACAATCGTACAGATCATGAAAAAAGGGGGAGTGAAGAGTTGGTATACAAGATCGAAAAGCGAGAATCGGTATTAATTTTCACTATCAATCGTCCGGATAAAAAAAATGCAATTAATTATGAAGTAATGGACGGACTGAGTAAAGCGATTGAGCAATCGACAGCTGATGATGCAATCAAGGCTCTTGTGATAACAGGCAGCGGCAGTGATGCATTTTGCTCAGGTGGAGACCTTCAGGCATTCCATGCATTAAAAACCGCAGAAGAAGCGCATAGCATGCTATCTAAAATGGGGGAGATCTTATACGAATTATCAACTCTTTCAAAAATAACGGTTGCGCTGCTGAATGGAACAGCCGTCGGAGGAGGGTGTGAGATTGCAGCAGCGTGTGATTTTCGAATTGCCTATCCAAAGATCAAAATGGGATTTGTTCAAGCAAACCTGTCGATTACCACAGGATGGGGAGGCGGTACGCTTCTTTATGAACGGATTCAGCCTGCTGACGCTTTACACATATTGACTGCCGCTGATTTTTACAGTGCCGAAGAGCTGTTTGAAAAGCGGTTTATAGACTTCATCGTGCAGGAAAGAACGCTCGAAGAAGCCATGAATCTGCTGCAGCCTATCTTATTGAAAAATGTCCATGTTTTGTCAGCTTATAAAAAAATGATGACTGAAAAATGGAAAAAAGGAGACTTGCATGAACGGATGAAAATGGAAATCCAAGCATGTTCAGTACTCTGGGGAAAAGAGTCTCATCATGAAGCAGTCGAAAGATTCTTAAACTCTTCCTCTCGTAAAAACACGAAATCTTAAAATTTCGTGTTTTTTTGTGTCTATTTCCTATTGTTCTTGCATAGACTAAAAGTAGATTCAATATTACTAGGGGGTTAAAGAGATGACAAAGCTTAGACAAGATGGCTGGACAGAAGAAGAAGACAGATGGCTTGAGGATGCAGTGCTGTCTCATATTCGCAACGGAAGCACTCAATTAAGAGCATTTGAAGAGATTGCCCAAAAAGTGAACCGTACACCGGCAGCTTGCGGATTTAGATGGAATTCTTGTCTGCGAAAAGAATGCCAGCAGCAAATTGATCAGGCGAAAAAAGAAAGATATGCAAGCCGAAAAGCTGCAACGCCCGCTGCACCTGCAGCTGCTGTGAAAACATCTTTGAATTGGTCTGCTGAAGAAATGACAAGTCAGCTTGCAAATTGGATCGAGCGAATTTCTTCCCACGACCATACTGTAGACTGGAAAGAGAAATACTATAAAGCAGAGCAATCCCTTGAAAATGCAACGAGAGAAAAAGAAAAACTAGAAATGAAGATTCAGGGTCTAGAAGAGGATTATCGGGCTCTGCTCTACCTTATAGAAAAAGCAAGAAAGCTTGGTGTGGAAGAAGGAAAAGAAGAAGCATATGAGGCTCCTGTATTTAAAATGGAGCCGAATGGGAACTTGTTCAGATTGAATCGGAATCCGACAAGAACAGAACAAAATGAGGCAGTTGACTTATAAAAATAGATGAGAATAAAAACCCGTATGGAGCCGCCTGAAGCTCCATACGGGTTTTTAAACTATTTTCATCTGTACCATTCTACTAAATAAGCTGATTAATGCTTTTGTTCCGTAACCCCTTCAGGATACCAGACTAGCGGGTTTTCACCACGGTCGCGCTCCATATCGTAGGTTACTTTTTCAAACCCCATCTTCTGCCAAAAGTCGTGAGATTGAACTCTGGGATTCGTTTTGATAGGAAGACCAAAGCTTTTGGCGAATTCCACCATCTGTGCCCCATACCCCTTTTTTTGATATTCCGGCAGCACTTCAAGCTTCCATAATTCCAAATAATCCTGAGCTGGTTCAAAATACAAGTCGAAGCGTGCGTCTCTGCGGTAAAGATTCATTCTGGCAATTAACTTATTGCCAAGATAAATGCCATAGAAAGGAGAGTCGCTGTCATTTTCCACCATATTTGATTCCAATTCATCTTTCATCGAAAGCTCCTGCAGGCCGACTTCTCTAAATTTATTAAATTCTTCCAGTGTTTTGTAATTTATACGCAAATGCTCAACTTTAAATGCCATGCACGAACACCCCTTAAAAGCTTTTGTGCTAAAAGTACTCTTCGCAAACTTAGCGAAAGAAACATTTTTAGCAGTATTTTTCTTTATTATATAACAACGAAACAAAAAATTCTGCACATTTGAATAGAAAGCGTTTACAATAAGAGGAGAACTTGCTGTAATAGAAGAGTGGATGATTTTATGTTTAATAGAAAGGGGCAGTCAATGATGAAAAAAATATTGATCGCAAACAGGGGAGAAATTGCTCTGCGCATTATTCGCACGTGCAAAAAAATGAATATTGAAACGATTGCCGTTTATTCTGAAGCAGATGCAGACCTGCCGTTTGTTAAGCAGGCAGATTATTCTTTTTTAATCGGTCCTTCTCCTGTTGTTCAATCTTATTTAAAAGCACAGGATATTTTAGACATTGCGATTAAGGAAGGAGCAGATGCCATTCATCCTGGCTATGGATTATTATCTGAAAATGCTCATTTTGCTAAAATGACAGAAGAAGCTGGTATTCGCTTTATTGGACCGAGTTCTTCAATCATCGCGAGTATGGGAGATAAGATCAAAGCCAGAAAAACGATGATTGATGCGGGAGTGCCTGTTGTTCCCGGTCAGGAAAGCATGGCTGAAGATCTTGAGTCGGCGGTTAAATTCGCTGACAAGGCAGGCTATCCCGTGATGCTGAAAGCGAGCAACGGCGGGGGTGGTGTAGGAATGGTTCGTTGTAATGATGAGCAAGCGCTCACTCAGCACTTTGAAAGTACGAAAAAGCGTTCGGAATCGTACTTTGGATCAGGAGATCTCTTTATTGAGAAATACATACCAAATGCCAAGCATATAGAGGTGCAGATTTTTGGCAGTGCCGATGGAGAAATCTATCATTTATACGAAAGAAATTGTTCTATACAGCGCAGGAACCAGAAAATTATTGAAGAATCACCCTCTCCCCAGCTGACTGATACTGCACGTTCACATATTTTAAAGGCAGCTGTTCAAGCAGCTAAAGCCGTTGACTACCGAAATGCAGGTACCATTGAAATGATTGTGGACGAAAGCGAAAACGCTTATTTTCTTGAAATGAACACACGGCTTCAAGTGGAACATCCGGTAACAGAAATGATCACAGGTATTGATCTTGTAGAGTGGCAGATTGTTACTGCTCAAAATATTCCGGTTCCGATCACTGGTCAGCATCAGATTAAGGAAAATGGACATGCAGTAGAATTTCGATTGTACGCAGAGGACCCTGTGACCTTTTATCCTTCCCCGGGCGAACTTACAAAAGCAAGTTTCCCTGAAGGTGAGAATATTCGAATTGATTTCGGTTACGAACAGGGCAATAAAATAACACCCTATTATGACCCAATGATTGCAAAAATTATTATTAGCGATGAGACAAGAGAAGCATGTTTAATGAAAGCTGAAAAAGTATTAGATGAAGTATCGATTGAAGGAGTTAAATCAAATCTTCCGCTGTTTAAAACAGTACTTAATTCTGAGAGCTTCAAAAGCGGACATTATCACACACAATCACTACAACAGATGAAAAAAGGAGAGAATTAATATGAAGGAAATTCAATCATCAATGGCAGGAACAGTATTTCAAATTTTAGTGGGAGAAGGAGATTCTGTATCAAAAGGTCAAACCGTTTTAGTATTAGAATCAATGAAAATGGAGATTCCGGTTGATTCAGAACAAGACGGAACTGTAAAAGAATTAAAGGTAGCAATAGGAGATTTCGTAAATGAAGGCGACGTCTTAGCGGTATTAGCTTAAGTTTCATAAGGGGGAAATCGTATGAACAATCAAACAGAAAACCAGAGCAGATTTGAAGAAATAACACAGTCCATTAAAAAAGGCGGCCATGATAAGTATCATGAAAAGCAGGCAGCAGCCGGAAAGCTCTTTGTAAGAAAACGTCTCGAACTGCTTTTAGATGAAGGATCTCTGCAAGAAGATGGCCTTTTTGCCAACCAGACTGCAGGTGATTTACCCGCAGATGGTGTGGTGACCGGGACAGGTAAAATTGACGGAAGACCCGTATGCTTTATGGCAAATGATTCTACCGTTAAGGCGGGTTCGTGGGGAGCAAGAACGGTTGAAAAAATTATTCGCATACAGGAAACTGCCGAAAAGCTGATGATCCCTTTGCTTTACTTAGTGGATTCAGCAGGTGCCAGGATTACGGATCAGCTGGATATGTTCCCTAACCGAAGAGGAGCGGGAAGAATTTTTCATAACCAGGTGCGTTTATCGGGTTCAATCCCGCAAATCTGCTTGCTATTTGGACCATCAGCTGCAGGCGGCGCATACATTCCTGCTTTTTGTGATATTGTCATAATGGTAGATGGCAATGCGTCCATGTATCTCGGTTCACCAAGAATGGCGGAAAAAGTGATCGGGGAAAAAGTTTCACTCGAAGAAATGGGCGGTGCGCGCATGCACTGTTCAGTCAGCGGATGCGGTGATATACTGGCAGCGAACGAAGAAGAGGCAATTAAGCTTGCTCAAGATTATTTACGTTATGTTCCTTCAAATTTTAAATCTGCTGTCCCTGTTTTGGAAAAAATCAATCCATCTTCCGAAAAAAAATTATCAGAGCTGATCCCGCAAAATCAAAATGCTCCATTTAACATGTATGATGCGATTGAAACAATAGTAGATGGTGAAAGTTTTTTTGAAATTAAAGGGCTTTTTGCCCCTGAGCTTATAACAGGGTTCGGGCGGATGGACGGAAGACCTATTGGAATAATCGCGAATCAACCGAAGGTAAAAGGTGGAGTCCTTTTTGTAGACTCAGCAGATAAAGGTGCGAAATTTATTCAGTTATGTGATGCGTTCGATATTCCCTTGCTCTTTTTAGCAGATGTTCCTGGATTTATGATCGGGACGAAAGTAGAACGTGCCGGGATAATCAGACACGGAGCCAAGCTAATTGCAGCGATGAGTTCAGCTACTGTGCCAAAAATTTCTGTTGTGGTTCGAAAAGCGTACGGTGCAGGACTTTATGCCATGTCCGGACCGGCGTTTGAACCGGACTGCTGTCTCGCGCTTCCGACAGCTCAAATTGCAGTCATGGGACCTGAAGCTGCAGTAAATGCCGTCTACTCTAACAAAATCCAAGCGATTGAAGATCCGAAAGAGCGTATTGCTTACGTTCAGACAAAGCATCAGGAGTACAAGGAAGAAATTGATCTTTATAAACTTGCCTCTGAACTGATTATTGATGATATCGTCGAGCCTGATAAGTTAAGAAATGAGCTAATCAAGCGATTTGATTATTACTCGACGAAAAAAATTGCACCCGCACCTAAAAAACGTTCTGTTAATCCAGTATAATTAAGAAAAGATAAGCAAGGAACTTTACAAGCTCTTGTCGAATTATTCGTCAGAGGTGTAAAGTTCTTTTTTAATCTGTTGATTGAGATTGAGATTTAGCTGCAGGGATAATAAAAAGATTTTAATTAAAATAGTACATACTGCTATTAAAATTAAGTAAAGCTGATGAGTGCTAAACTAGTACAAAAGAAGGTGGCTATATGAAGATTACTGTAATTGGAGCAGGTGCGATCGGATTGTTATTTGCAGCAAAATTAACTCAACTCGGTCATAATGTACATCTGATTACAAGGCAAAAAGATCAAAGTGATGATCTAAAAGCGAACGGAATTGCGCTGCACGCTGATCAGAATACGAATTGGTCAGATGTAACGGCCAGCAGCTATATTGAGCGAGAGAAGGAAAGCGATTGTTACATCGTTACAGTAAAACAATATCAACTATCCTTATTGTACCCTTCACTTTCCTCGCTGCCTGTAACTGTGCCCATTATTTTTATACAGAACGGGATGTCCCATTTGAAGATGGCTGAAAACCTGCCGCATCATCACGTCTTTGTCAGCACGGTTGAACATGGAGCAGAAAGGCTTTCAAAAAATGCGGTCCTTCATAATGGTGTAGGTAAATGGAAAATTGCAGCAGTAAAGGGAAAATCCGAAGCTATTTCTTTTTTTGCAGAAAAAAGGGCTGACTCTTTTCCAATTGAATTTCATGACGATTACTATGCACTTTTAGCAGAAAAATTAGTGAAAAACACCTTAATTAATTCCCTCACAGCGTTGTTCGATGTAAAAAATGGAGAGCTGATCACCAACCCGCACCTGCATAAGCTGCTGCATTCTCTCTATGATGAAGTAATGCAGGTTTTTTTCGATCTGAGGGATTCACTTTCTTTCGACGTGATTGAATCTCTATGCAAATCAACAGCCGCAAACAGTTCTTCGATGAGAACAGATGTGAGTTTAAACAGGCCGACTGAAGTAGAGGCAATTATCGGATATACCCTTGAGAAAGGAAGAAAAATGAAGATCAAGCTGCCGCTGTTGAATTTCATCTATGACAGTATTCTTGCCATTGAATATAGAGAGGGGATCAGGCATTGACCAACGCTATTGCGTTTGTAATTTCTATTTTTATCGCTATGCCCATTCTGGTGTATATCCTGCTTTTTTCGTCTGCAAAATGGCTGACTAAAAACCATAGATATGCTGTTAACCTCGCTATTTACGGAGCCACGCCATTTGTAATTGGTTCTGTCTACTTTTTATTCCTAACGATCTGGAACGTTTCTTTGTTATGGCTTATTCTCATTTTCATGGCTTTAATTGGAATTATATTAGCCTTTTATATTTGGCAGAAAAATGATGATTTTGATTGGCATAAACTATATAGAGGGTTTTGGCGGATGAATTTTGCTTTTTTCTTAATGATCTACAGTTTCCTGCTTGCTTTTGGAATACTCTACAGTGTTATCAGGTCTATTAGTTAAGCTGCTTGATTAGCAAAGGATTGAATCTGAATACACCATGTTATCACTTCAAAGATAAATAGCTGGATTCTTGAGTTCCTTATCTTGAAGCATCTTCTTTCGTATTTAAGACCCCAGATGCTATAATCTTTAATGAGAATGTCCGAAAAAGGGGTTTTAAGCTATGCTATTGGAAAACATACCGCTTCCTGCCATTCAACCGTTTGCCTCACATTACTTGAATCAGGACAAAAAAGTCCTGTCTAATTTTCACTATGGGTACAACGGTCAGGAGGCTTATAATAAACGGTTAAAAGAATTGCAGGAACGCTCGTTTCAACGGGCAGATCTTGCTGACTGTATAGAAGCATATATGAAACCATTGCCATCGAGCCCTGCTGTACAACAATCGATTGCTGATTTACGTTCGGATGGTGTGGTGGTCATTGGAGGCCAGCAGGCAGGGTTATTAACCGGCCCGCTTTATGCCATACATAAAGTTATTTCCATTATACAATTAGCGAAAGAGCAGTCTCAAAGCTTGAGTGTCCCTGTTATACCGGTTTTTTGGATTGCCGGAGAAGACCACGATTTTATGGAGATCAATCACGTATATGTAGAAAGAGATGGTCAACTAAATAAGAAAGGGTACGCTGAACGGGTGCTCGATAAAAGAATGGCATCTGATACATCCTTTGAAAAATCCTCCATGAAAAAATGGGTCAGATCGATTCTGAGAGATTTTGGCGAAACATCTCATACCTCAGTGCTTATTGAAATGCTGGATGGTGCAATTGAAGAATCAGCTTCGATAACTGATTTGTTTGCCTTTATTATAATGGATCTATTTAAAGAAGAAGGTTTGCTTGTCATAGATTCAGCTGATAAGGAACTGAGAAAAATTGAACAGCCCTTTTTTAAAAGACTGCTGGATCAAAGTGAAAAGATAACTTCATCTGTCTTCGAACAGCAGGAATTGCTAATGGAAGATGGCTTCCATTCATTAATCGAGATTGAAAAAAATGCTGTGAATTTATTTATGACAATAAATGGTGAGCGGATATTGCTTTTCAAAACGCCTGATGGCTATCAAGACAAAAATGGAAGCAATAAGTTTGGACATAAAGTGCTTGAAGAGTTGATTGATCAGTCGCCTCATCTATTCAGCAATAATGTAGTGACCCGGCCTCTTATGCAAGAGTGGCTCTTTCCTTCACTCTCTTTTATCGCAGGGCCCGGAGAAATCGCCTATTGGGCGGAGCTAAAACGTGCTTTTGAACAACTCGATCTGACAATGCCTCCGATTATGCCCAGACTGAATATCACGATTGTTGAGCGGGATATTCAACAGAAACTGACTGATCTAAACCTTTCAATCCATTCCGTATTAAAGACCGGTGTAAAAAAAGAGAAGGATCAGTTTTGGTCAAGCGTTAAAGATGAAGCAATGGAAGAATATATCGAAGAAACACAAAAACTGATTGATGATCAATATAGTAAGATGAAGCAAAAAGCAGAAGACCTTCATCCTGGACTGCCTGCTATTGTAGAAAAAAACTTAGCCATACATGAAAAGCAATTAGCCTATTTAAAAAGAAAAACAAATGACTATTTGTCTTTTAAGCATCATGTTGAGCTGACAAAATACGATCAGGTTGAATCAAGACTTATTCCAGAGGACGGACCTCAAGAGCGAATATGGAATGTTTTTTACTTTTTAAACAAATACGGTATTGATTTTGCCTCTGAATTAGTAAAGCTGAATTTTAAATTTGACCATGATCACAAGGTAATATTTGTATGATAAAAAACGGGTGCAGTTCCTTATAAATGGAACTGCACCCGTTTTTTATTTAACTATTCACACCAAAGTTTAGTCAAAAGTCTTGCTGAATGAAAAAAAACCGCTGCTTTATGGTTGATAAAGAAACTTCTTCCTTTACACTATTCTAATAATTCAGAAATATAAAAAATAATTTTTATAATCGCCTCTATTTCCTAGATTACAGTTATGTTAGAATGTAAAGAAAGAAGTGGTACGAAGTGGGGGACTGTGGTACATTTAGGTGGAGAGGTGGGAAAGACGCATGTTCATGGGAGAATATCAACATAATATTGATACGAAGGGCAGAATTATTGTTCCTGCGAAACACCGTGAATATGTTGAAGATGTTTTCGTTATTACACGAGGACTTGATCAATGTCTTTTCGGTTATCCTATGAATGAATGGCGCCGTCTCGAAGAAAAAGTACGTTCCCTTCCTGTAACAAAAAAGGATGCCCGTGCGTTTGCGAGGTTTTTCTTTTCTGGAGCTGTAGAATGTGAAATCGATAAGCAGGGTCGTATAAACCTGCCTAAAAATTTACTTGATTATGCGAAAATCGAAAAAGAATGTATGATCCTTGGAGTGTCAAGCCGAATTGAAATTTGGGGAAAATCCATTTGGGATACGTATTTAGATGAGCAAGAGGACTCTTTTGCAGAGATTGCAGAGAACCTGATTGATTTTGATTTATAAATGTAAAGAAATATTGAGGTGACCCCAAAATGTTCGATCACACAACTGTATTGTTAAAAGAAACGGTGGACGGTCTGGATGTAAAACCTGATGGAGTTTATGTGGACTGTACACTTGGCGGAGCTGGACACAGTGAATATCTTTTGTCCAAACTGTCAGAACAAGGACGATTATATTGTTTTGATCAGGACCAAACCGCTATCGAAAGCGCTCGAAAACGACTTGAGCCATATGCCGGTCAAGTTACCTTCATTAAAGCCAACTTCCGCTTTTTAAAAGAGGAATTAGCCCTGTTAGATGTATATGAAGTAGATGGAATTTTATATGATCTTGGCGTTTCTTCACCTCAGCTCGATACTCCTGAAAGAGGTTTCAGCTATCATAATGATGCCCCGCTGGATATGAGGATGGATCAGTCGGCTCCTTTAACAGCTAAAATTGTTGTTAATGAATGGAAATTTGAAGATTTGGTTAGAATTTTTTACCGGTATGGAGAAGAGAAATTTTCCAAGCAAATTGCCCGTAAAATCGAAGCTGCCAGAGAAGTAAAAGAGATAGAAACGACTGGTGAATTAGTTGAACTAATAAAAGATGGCATCCCTGCACCTGCCAGACGTAAAGGCGGACACCCCGCAAAACGGGTTTTTCAGGCGATCAGAATTGCTGTAAATGACGAATTAGGTGTTGTTGAGGAATCGTTGGAACAGGCGATGGAGATCATCAAACCGGGTGGCCGCATCAGTGTCATCACATTTCATTCACTAGAAGACAGAATCTGTAAAACAATGTTTAAAAAAGCTTCACAGGGCCCTGAACTGCCGCACGGATTTCCTGTTATTCCGGAAGAATATAAACCAATGCTTAAATTAATTACCCGTAAACCAATCGTTGCAGGGACAGAGGAACTTGAGGTAAATAATCGGTCTAGGTCAGCCAAGCTTAGAATCGTAGAGAAAAACACATAATAAAAATTTTTGATGGGGGGAATTAGAGTGGCAAATACTGCGAGACAGTACAAAGAGTATCAAACAGCTGAACAAGTTAAAAAAGTTAGAGTAGTGAAGCAGAGAACTTCTTCTTTTACATTGGGTGAAAAAGTCATTGCGATGGTTTTTGTTGCATTTGTAAGTATCGCCAGTCTGCACATCATAACTGCACAAGCGGAAATATATAATACCAACAAAGAAATTCAAACCCTCGAAACCACGATCGTAAGCCAGCAGAATATTAATGACGACCTGTCCATACAAATCAGTCAAATGAGTACATATGAGAGGGTCTGGGAAAAGGCAAAAGAGCTTGGACTGACACTTGATGAATCAAATGTGAAAGTAGTTCAGCAGCCATGAACACTGCGTTAAAAATGATAAAAAAAAATTGGGGCGCCTACCTGTTATTTTTGGTATTTGGTGCTCTCTTTTTTATTTTACTTACTAGGTTCCTAACTCTTCAGATTACTGGTGAAGCAGAAGGTCGTGATTTAGCTGCGCAGGCAGAGGCGCAATATGCGAGAGAACGCACACTCGAGGCGGAAAGAGGCAAAATAGTAGACAGGAATGGAGAAGTAATTGCAGAAGACACATCTGCTTACAAAATTGTTGCTGTATTAAATGAAGAAATGAAGACAAGTGCAGGAGATCCAAATTATGTGGCTGATCCTGAAAAAACCGCCCGCATATTGTCAGAGCATCTATCAATAGAAGAAGCGGAAATTCTTGAAACGCTTGAACAAGGGATTGAAAATGAACGTTTTCAAGTAGAGTTCGGTGCTGAAGGAAAAGACATTCCGTTAGAAATAAAAAGTGCGCTTGAAGAGCTTGAACTGCCTGGAATATTCTTTTTAGAAGATTTGAAAAGATTTTATCCTAATGGCATATTTTCATCACATTTGATCGGATTTGCAAGACCTGAAGAACAAGAAGACGGAACGGTCGATGCCGTCGGCCAAATGGGGATAGAAAAAAATCTGAATGAATACCTGCAAGGCGAAAATGGGAAAATGGAATATGAAGTAGACGCCAGAGAATTCTTCCTTCCTTCTGGTGAAGAAACGATCCAAAAAGCAGAAGACGGTAACGATGTCTACTTAACACTTGATAAAAAAGTTCAGACATTTTTAGAAGATGCGATGAGTCAGGTGGCAGAAGAGTACAGCCCTGAGAAAATGTATGGAATTGTTGCGGATCCAAAAACAGGCGAAATTCTTGCAATGAGTCAGCGTCCAACATTTGATCCAGATTCAAGAGAAGGTCTGTCAGATAATTGGTATAACCAAATAGTTGAAAGCACCTTTGAACCTGGGTCTACATTTAAGGCTTTTTCTCTTGCAGCCGCTGTGGAAGAAGACAAGTTTAACCCTAATGCCACTTATCAGTCAGGTACCTATGATGTGCTAGGAACGCAAATCGGAGATCATAACAATGGAGCTGGCTGGGGAGAAATCAGCTACCTTGAGGGTGTACAGCGTTCATCTAATGTTGCATTTGCCAAGCTTCTTGAATTGATGGGAGAGGACCGTTATGAAAACTATCTCGAAGCCTTTGGTTTCGGATCTCCCACAGGCATTGATTTGCCGAATGAAGCAGCAGGAAATATTCTTTATAACTGGCCGATAGAAAAAGTGACGACTGTCTTTGGTCAGGGGACCACAGTGACGCCCCTGCAAATGATTCAGGCGCAAACAGCTATTGCGAACGATGGAAAAATGATGAAACCATTTGTGATTTCTAAAATTGTGGATCCAAACACAAAAAAGACGGTCCATCAAGGAGAGCCTGAGGTGTCCGGCGAACCGATTTCATCCCAAACGGCTGCAAAGGTAAGAGAATACCTTGCCACCACGGTAACGTCAGAAGACGGGACAGGTCAGCCATTTAAAATTCCCGGCTACGAAGTATCCGGCAAATCCGGCACCGCTCAAATACCGGATTCTACAACGGGGAAGTATATGCAGGGAAGAGAAAATTATCTGTTTTCATTTATGGGCATGGCGCCTGCAGATGATCCGGAATTAATTGTCTATGTGGCTATACAGCAGCCATCCCTAGGTGATACTGAGATTGGTTCAGATCCCGTTTCTAAAGTGTTTAATCCTGTTATGATGAACAGCTTGAAGTATCTAAATATTGAACCGGCCGAAGCGCCTACGGCTAAAGCTGTGCCTATTAAAGAATATGAAGGTGAAAACGCTGAAAAAGTTCAAAAAGATTTGGTAAAACAAGGGATTGATACGGTTATACTGGGTAATGGTAAAACGATTATTGGCCAGTCTTCATCAGATACTTCTTTGCTTGCAGGAGAGAAATTTATTCTGTTGACAGATGGTGAGTTAACCATACCTGATGTAAGCGGGTGGTCTGTAAGAGATGTCATTAAAATGGCCAGTCTCGCTAAATTAGAGCTCAGCACAGCCGGCTCAGGCTATGCTAAAAAACAAAGCATTAAGCCTGATACACCAATCTCCGAAGATGAGCCGTTAATTGTTTCCTTCGGAACAAATCAGCCGCAGCAAAATGAGGAATCTACAGAAGAAGATCTTATTCAGGATTAAACAAAAGCCTTGACTTGACGGGAAACCGTTTGGTCAAGGCTTTTTTGTCATTACTTTCTAATGCATTCATATACATGAAGTATTACGAAGATGGAGGATTGTGCTCCTTGAAAAAAATAACAAATAGAACTGTAAGGAAAAGACTTGCGCTGGCTCTTCTGCTCTTTTTAGCAGGTATCGTTATTTTAACAGGACGTATGTTTATTGTTCAGTTTATCTCCCACGATACGCTTTTATCAAAAGCACTAAGCAGCTGGAGCAGAGAGCTTCCAATGGAAGCAGAGCGCGGGTTGATTTACGACAGGAATGGCGAGCCGATCGTATCAAACAAACTGGCACCGAGCTTATTTATTATTCCGAGGCAAATAGAAGACCGGAAAGCAGCAGCAGAAATGCTTGCTGAAATACTGGACATGCCGCTTGAAAAAGCAACAGCGTTCGTAGAAAGAAAAGGATCAATGGAAAAACTTCATCCAGAAGGAAGAAAGTTATCATTTGATCAGGTCAGAAAAATAGAAGAGGCTGAATTAAAAGGTGTTTATATTGCAGATGACTTTGAGAGGCAATATCCCAATGGGCGTTCTCTTGCCCATGTGCTTGGCTTTATAGGTGTGGACAACCAGGGTTTATCAGGACTTGAACTAATGCACGATAAAATGCTGAATGGGGAAAAAGGGGCAATTGAACTTTACACCGATGCTAAAGGAAGAGATATGGAAGATATGAGTGCAAACTATAATCAGCCTGAAAAAGGAAATGACCTCTATTTAACGATTGATCAAAATGTTCAATCAATCCTGGAAAGGGAATTAACAAATGCTCAAATTCAATATGATCCCGATCAAATGCTAGCTGTCGCAATGAATCCCAAGACAGGAGAGATATTGGGTATGGCGAGCAGACCGGATTTTCATCCTTTGACCTATCAGGAAGTTAACCCTGATATTTATAATCGGATCCTTCCTGTATGGAGTACGTATGAGCCAGGCTCAACATTTAAAATTATCACGCTTGCGGCAGCGTTAGAAGAAGGAAAGGTTGACCTTGAAAAAGAGCAATTCTATGACTCAGGCTCTGTAGAAATTGCAGGCACTCATCTGCATTGCTGGAAGAGAGAAGGACATGGTCAGCAAACTTTCTTGGAGGTTGTTCAAAATTCATGCAATCCGGGCTTTATAGAATTAGGTAATCGGCTTGGGAAAGAAAAACTCTTTGAATATATTCATAATTTTGGCTTTGGTGATAAAACAGGCGTTGATTTACAGGGAGAAGCGAGTGGAATTCTTTTTGCATTAGACAACGTAGGTCCCTTGGAACTTGCCACTACTGCATTTGGGCAAGGGGTGTCTGTAACGCCGATTCAACAGATTACAGCGGTGTCTGCAGCCATTAACGGGGGACATTTGCCAACGCCACACATTGCAAAAAAATGGGTGGATGGGGAAACGGGAGAGGTAATTAAGGAAATAGAACCGGAAATTAAAAGACAGGTAATCTCAGAGGAAACATCGAAAAAAGTCAGAGAAGCGCTTGAAACAGTCGTCGCTCAAGGTACAGGTCGCGGGGCATATGTGGAGAATTACAGAGTTGGAGGAAAAACGGGAACTGCTCAAAAAGTTAAAGATGGAAGATACATGGATGATAGCTACATCGTATCCTTTATCGGATTTGCTCCGAGTGATGACCCGGAATTAATCGTTTATCTTGCAATTGATCATCCGAAAAATACAGTTCAATTCGGTGGAGTTGTAGCAGCACCCATTGTCGGAAATATACTTGAAGACGGTTTAAGAACACTCGGGGTAGAACCAAGAAAAACGCAAGTTGAAAAAGCGGTGCGATGGCTTGATCCTATTACGTATAAAGTACCTGATTTGATCGGTGTTACCACAAAGGAGTTGAAAGAGATGCTTCTTCCTTTAAAACTTGAGGTGGAGGGAGACGGCAAAAAAGTTATCGAACAATCTCCTAAGCCAAATGTCACGGTCAATGAGGGCTCTACTGTACGGGTAATGATGGGGGATGGGGAATAACTTTCATGGAAAGCACATAAAAAGTAAGTTACAATAAAATCATGTGTTTGTATCGGAGTTAGGAGTTGAAAAAATGAGACTTTCAGAGCTGGTTAGCTGCCTTCCGTTTTATGAGATGAAAGGACCAAACTGTAATCCTGAAATCCAGGCCATTTCTCATCATCACAAAAATGTAAAAAAAGGGACGCTCTTTATTGCAATGAAAGGAGAGCATCGGGATGGAAAGGATTTTATCCAGCAGGCAGTTTTAAATGGAGCTTCTGCAGTTATTTGCGATCTGGACATGACACTTTCCATTCCCCTCGTACAAGTGAGAAATCCTCGCCATGCTCTGGCTCAAATTGTGAATTTATTTTACGGCTACCCAAGTTTCAAGATGAATGTAATTGGGGTGACTGGGACCAATGGCAAGACTACAGTATCTCATATGATTCAATCTATCATTGAAACGTCAGGTGAGCACACCGGTGTCATTGGAACACTATATATGAAGCAGGGGGCAGAATCGAAAATCTCTGTCAATACTACCCCGGATAGTCTGCTGCTTCAACAAACGTTAAGTGGATTTTTAGAGAACAAGGTGACCACCTCTGTTATTGAAGTGTCCTCTCACGGGCTGGCACAAGGAAGATTGTTTGGATGTGATATAGACATCGCTGTATTTACTAATTTAACTCAGGACCACCTGGACTATCATGGATCAATGGATCATTATCGATGGTCAAAAAGTCTTTTGTTTTCACAGCTGGGTCATCAGCACTATAATGGGTTCCCGAAATTTGCAATCGTCAATGATGATGATCCTTTTTCAGAAATGATCCGACAGGCTACGTCTGCTCATATTATTTCGTACGGTCTGCATGCACGCTCGGACGTTTACGCAAGCAACATACGGTATGGTAGGCACTCTACATCCTTTACAGCCCATACTCCGGTTGAGAATAAAGCCATTACGATCCCAATGGTAGGAGTTTTTAATATCTATAATGCACTGGCCGCAATAGCAGCCACTTTTGTCAAGAGGATCCCTTTGTCTCTTATTGCAGAAGGGCTAGAGCGAATGCAGAGTGTGCCGGGAAGATTTGAAATTGTAAAAGCAAAACAGCCCTATACGGTCATTGTTGATTATGCCCACACACCTGACAGTCTTGAAAATGTACTCCAGGCAATCGTAAAAATGAAAGCCGGAAGAACGTTTGTTGTGGTTGGCTGCGGAGGGGACAGAGATCGAAGCAAGAGGCCATTAATGGCTAAAGTTGCATGCGGTTATGCTACGGATGTTATCTTCACTTCAGACAACCCGCGCTCTGAATCACCTCTAGACATTATTAGAGACATGGAGGAGGGGGTTGCAGGTCAAAATTATACGGTGATTCCTGATCGTAAAGAGGCAATTGCCTATGCAATCAGCCACGCATCTGACGATGATATTATCCTGATTGCGGGGAAAGGACATGAGAAAGTTCAGATAGTAGGAGAAACCCTGATCCCATTTGATGACAAACAAGTCGCCTATGAATTAATCATGGGTTCTACTCAATAAATAATGCCAAGAGATGAAGTACTCTTCAATGATTTTCCTTTAAACGAAGTGATGCCACTTGGTAAAGGAAAACTTGATGGGTGCTTTTTATTATCTTAAAATAAATAGTAGAGAAAAAAATCTTTACGTCCGGGCATTTCACTACTATGATAATATGGGGAGTTCTGATCATACGAATTGGATCAGAACATGGTAAACTATCCATAAATCTATACATAGGTTTTGAATTTGTTAGGAGGATCAAGCATGTCAATTTGGGCAATATTTGCTGCTATGTTTGGAGCGTTTTTCGTCACAGTAGCAGTGTCACCACTATTTATTCCTTATTTAAGAAGATTAAAATTTGGTCAAAGCATTCGTGAAGAAGGACCCGAATCTCATCAGAAGAAATCCGGAACCCCCACTATGGGCGGAATCATTATACTCTTTTCAATTTTAGTTACGTCGCTTGCTGTCGGAGTTGTATGGGATGTACTTAACGTAACAATGTTCCTATTATTAATGGTCACGATCACATTTGGAATTTTAGGATTTCTTGACGATTACATTAAAGTAGTTATGAAAAGAAATCTTGGTCTTACTTCATTGCAAAAATTAATTGGGCAGATCATTATAGCCATAATTTTTTATATGATTTTTCAAGCCAACGGATTTTCATCAGTCATCAACATCCCGTTGACAACAGTTGAATTTAATTTAGGCATTATTTATGTTGGGTTTGTCATCTTCTGGCTTGTAGGGTTTTCTAATGCAGTGAACCTGACTGATGGTCTTGATGGGTTAGTTTCAGGCACGGCTGCTATTGCTTTTAGTGCTTTTGCCATTATAGCGTGGCAGCAGGAGCAGCTTGCACTAACAGTTTTCTGTATGACAGTCGTAGGAGCTGTGCTCGGGTTTCTTGTGTTTAACGCCCACCCTGCTAAAGTGTTTATGGGAGATACAGGATCATTGGCCCTAGGGGGTGCAATAGGAACCGTTTCTTTAATTGCCAAACAGGAAGTTCTTCTTCTTTTAATTGGTTTAGTTTTCGTTCTCGAAACATTGTCAGTGATTATGCAGGTAACATCTTTTAAACTGACAGGGAAACGGATCTTTAAAATGAGCCCTCTGCATCACCATTTTGAACTGTCAGGCTGGTCGGAATGGAAAGTCGTTACAGTTTTCTGGACTGTAGCGCTCGCTGTGGGAATACTAGGTGTATGGATGGGAGTGTCAGGCTGATGAAACGCATTCAGATGTATCGAAATAAAAAAGTATTAGTAGTCGGTCTTGCTAAGAGCGGAGTGGCAGCATCATTACTGCTTCATCGTCTCGGAGCATTTGTGACAGTAAATGACTGGAAACCTTTATCGGAAAATAAGGAGGCACAATCTTTATTGGATGAAGGAATTAAGGTCGTATGCGGCAGCCATCCGGTTGAATTACTTGATGAGGGATTTGAATTAATCGTTAAAAATCCAGGCATCCCGTATACCAACGAGTTGATTAAAGGTGCAATAGAAAAAGGCCTGCCCGTTATTACAGAGGTGGAACTTGCTTATGAGATTAGTGAAGCCAAGATGATCGGTATTACGGGCACAAATGGGAAAACAACGACGACGACACTTGTGCATCATATGCTTGAAGCGGAAAAGAAACGTGTCTATATGGCTGGAAACATTGGAACTGTCGCCTGTGAAGTCGCTCAGGAAGCAGGAGAAGACGACACGATGGTGGTGGAGCTTTCCTCATTCCAGCTGATGGGTATTCAAACGTTTAAGCCTTCTATTGCGATTATTACGAATGTGTATGAAGCGCATTTGGATTATCATTCTTCGCTACATGAGTATGCTCATGCAAAAGCGGCAATCACCCGCAATCAAACGGAGGAAGACTTTTTAATTGTAAATGCAGATCAGCCGGAACTAATGGACCTGATCAGTCATTCAAAAGCGCAGCAGCTGCCATTTTCCACGAAGAAAATAGTTAAAGACGGATTATATGTAATGGACGACAGCATTTACTTCAGAAATGAGTTGATCATTTCTTTGTCTGATATTGTTCTGCCTGGCGCTCATAACCTTGAAAATATCTTATGTGCAATCGGCGCAGCAAAACTCTCAGGGGCCGGTAATCAGGCGATATATGAAGTACTTACTACCTTTACAGGTGTTCGCCATCGAACACAGTTTGTCAGAGAATGGAATGGAGTAAAATTTTACAACGATTCTAAAGCCACCAATTCATTAGCAACCAAAAGTGCATTAGACGCGTTTAGTGCTCCAACTATTCTTTTATGCGGCGGCTTGGATCGCGGCAATGATTTTGATGATCTCCTGCCATTTCTTTCGAATGTTAAGGCAATGGTTGCTTTTGGCCAAACGAGTGAAAAAATGCTGGCACTCGGTAAGAAAGCAGGAATTAAAGAGCTTTGGTCTGTTAGCGGTGTAGAAGAAAGTGTGGGTAAAGCAGCCGAAATTTCCCGTTCCGGTGATATTGTTTTACTTTCTCCAGCGTGTGCCAGCTGGGATCAGCACCCAACCTTTGAAGTAAGAGGAGACATATTTATTAACCGCGTGAATATGCTTTAATAGGGCGTTTACCTGCTCAATCTTTCACTGTGAGGCTAAAAGGGTATGGACCGATGGCTCGTTGGACTTGTCTGCTCCTGTGTTATTTTTGGGATTGTCATGATTGATAGCGCAAGTTCTGTTTGGGCGCTTGACCGTTTTGGAGATGCTCATTTTTTTTCTAAGAGACAAGCTATCTTTGCTGTTGCAGGAATTTTAATGATGTTATTTTTAGCTAATTATAATTATTGGCAATGGAAAAAGTATGCGTGGATTGTTTATGGCGGAGGGATTTTATTATTAATCCTGGTATTGATTCCTGGTGTAGGCTTGGTGCGAAATGGTTCTCAAAGCTGGCTTGGGGTTGGGCCATTATCTCTTCAGCCATCTGAATTTGCTAAGATCGGTGTGCTGCTGCTTTTGGCGAAAAATTTGGAAGAAAGCAGACACCCGGTTACTCATTTTCGAAAAGGTATGGCTCCTCAACTGCTATTGCTTCTTGTGCCGTTTGGAGTTGTTATGCTTCAGCCTGATTTAGGGACAGGCACCGTTATTCTGGGTACTGGTCTTTCCCTTCTATTTTTAGCGGGCGCTCCATATCGATTTTTTGCGGGCCTGATTTTCTTAGGCATTGCAGGGTTTGCTGCATTAATTATTTCTGCTCCCTACAGGCTTCAGCGAATTGTATCTTATTTAGATCCATGGGAAGATCCTCTTGGGGCAGGGTTTCAAATGATTCAGTCTTTATACGCGATTGGACCGGGAGCGCTATTCGGTTTTGGCCTTGGGGAAAGCAGGCAGAAGTACTTTTATCTGCCAGAGCCTCAAAATGACTTTATTTTCGCTATTGTTGGAGAAGAACTTGGTTTTTTTGGCGGCGTCCTGCTCCTGCTGCTTTTTAGTGCAATCGTTTGGAGAGGCATTATTATCGCTTTGCATGCTCCTGATCAGTTCGGACAGCTTTTAGCTGGAGGAATTGTGCTCATGATTGGAATACAGGTCATGATAAACGTAGCCGTGGTCATCGGACTAATCCCAGTTACCGGAATCACACTTCCATTTATGAGTTATGGGGGTTCTTCCCTGGTGCTGGTGCTGTTGTCCTGTGGTATACTACTTAATATCAGCAAGAACAGAAAAACTTTATAACAGCCACTTATTAAAATGTAAATAGTAAAAAGCAGTTTGAGGTGTAACTCAAACTGCTTTTTTTGCGTCTAAATTCATACAAGAGAAAGCATAGAGGTTCATATATAAATATTTTTTAATAACCCGAAAATTTGCTTTGAATTATTCATGGTGCGTGCATGGAGTGCATTCAGTCAGTTTTAGCCTTAAGTTATAAGTGAAAGTTCTTCTGGGTGCACTTGCAGCGGGCATAGCCACAATTTCACTTTGAAAGAATTTCGGAGATAAAAAAGGATTGAATTTAATCGGGCACAACTTTAAGAAGAGTGTCATTTACTATAGTATCTAAACGCATAGATATAAAGCAGGCAGTGTCGTATAAGTGTGTTTGAATGCTGATTTATTTTACATTTTAATGACGATGGCTTTTAAGTTATATTTTCTTTGATTAGAATAGTGTAGTATAGGGAATGACATACTCGTGGACTTAGACGGCAGAAGCTGAACACTGCGAATATCTTATGCTTTAAGGAGAGAAAGTATGGAAAAGTTTATAAACGAATTAACGAGTGCAGAAATTGGAAATATTTCTTCAGATGAACATTTAATGAATCATACAACCATGAAAGTTGGAGGCCCGGCAGAAATATTCGTGGAGCCTGCTTCTATTGAAAAATTACAAACACTTATGAAGCTAATAAGCCGATATAACATAGATTGGCGGGTAATTGGCCGGGGATCCAATTTATTGGTGAGCGATAAGGGGATCCGCGGTATTGTCATCAAGCTTGGCAAAGGCCTTGATGACCTTGCGGTGGATGGAACCACAATTAGGGTAGGCGGAGGCTTATCTATGATTGTCTTAGCCACAAAAATGGCCAGGGAAGGACTGAGCGGTCTTCAGTTTTCCAGCGGGATTCCAGGATCTGTTGGTGGATCAGTTTATATGAATGCCGGTGCTCATGGATCAGATATCTCAAAAGTTTTAAGCAGAGCTCATATTCTGTTTCCTGATGGTAAAATGGAATGGCTTTCAAATGAAGAAATGAAGTTTTCATATCGTACTTCCATCCTTCAGGAAGAGCGTCCTGGAATTGTGATAGAAGCTGAGTTCGATCTTACGAAGGCAAAACCAGAGGAAATAAAAGCTGAAAT
Source organism: Jeotgalibacillus campisalis (assembly GCF_000829515.1). Classification (GTDB taxonomy): domain Bacteria; phylum Bacillota; class Bacilli; order Bacillales; family Jeotgalibacillaceae; genus Jeotgalibacillus; species Jeotgalibacillus campisalis. Next base: position 294,722 of record NZ_JXRR01000014.1, read on the forward strand.
GAAAAAATACAAAGAATATAGAAAAGAAACACAGCCTTGGAACAATCCTTGCTCAGGGAGCATATTCCGTAATCCTCTGCCCGATTATGCAGGACAACTCATTCAGAATGCTGGTTTAAAAGGGTTCCAGATTGGAGGAGCGCAAGTATCTGAACTTCATGGAAACTTTATTGTGAACGCAGGAGGAGCTACGTCTAAAGATGTGCAGGATTTAATACAGCATATTAAAAAAACAGTTCGCGACGCTAATGGAGTGGAGATTGAAACAGAAGTAGAGTGGGTCGGTGAAGAAAAACCATTCAAAAATATGCCGGATTCGTAAAGTCTGATTAGCAATTGTCTTGTAATAAACCAAAAATAGATAGAGGTTTGTTCCAAAAAAGGGGAGTGTTGATTCGATGGGCAAAAAGCCAGTCGTTTCACTTGAAGATCGTGTCCCGCAGCTAAAACAGCGCAGAAGAAAAAAAGCAAATAGACGTCTTTTAGCTGTGGTAATTTTATTTATCTTAATTATTCTGGTCATCCTGTATTTTCAATCTTCCTTCAGTAAAGTGCAGCATTTTTCCATAGAAGGAACCGAGTGGCTTTCAGACCAAAAAGTGATTGAAGGAAGCGGTGTGAAAATAGGGGATTCGTATTGGACCACTGATACAAAAGCGGTTGAAGAAAGTCTGGTTACACATTTGGAAGTGGAGTTAGCGGAAGTGACAAAAAAATTTCCTACGACATTAGAATTTAGAATTAATGAATTCGACCAGATCGCTTTTGTACAGCAAGATCAGCAATTTATCCCGATACTTGAAAATGGCATGTCAATTGAGGCGGTTGCTTCTAATGAACTGCCCGGTCATGCTCCATTACTGCTAGGCTTTTCTTCTGACGATGTCTTAAAGGAAATGGCCGAAGCGCTGTCCTTGCTGCCTCAAGAGGTCCAGGAGTCTATCTCAGAAGTCCACTTAACTCCGAATGATACGGACGACGGGCATATCACAGTATATATGAATGATGGATTTGAAGTGTCAGCCATCATTGATACTTTTGCAGAAAAAATGGAACATTACCCTTCCATTATCACGCAGCTCGATCCCGATGTTAAAGGGATTATTGACCTTGAGGTAGGATCTTATTTTCGGGCATATGAAACTTCTGAACAAGAGGCAGAGGAGCCAGTTGATGAAGAGGATGCAGTTGACTCAGAAGAGGAATGATAATTCATTTATCCTGACCCTTTCATCCTATTTAAACTGGAAAGCAAAAAACTGATTTTACTCCAACCAAAGATTAACAGCATTTTATTGATGAAATAAACTTTACGCTAAACAAAATGGATGTTATAAAGATGGAGCAGGTTTTCGAAATGTATTGTAATTTTAAAGTTGGTCGTTTGGAGATGAACGTTGGACAACCTGCGTAACAGCACCAGGATTGACGCATGAATGTTCTGCAGAGAGTACTAAAAAATATTTTTTTTGTTTCCATGTTCTTTTTTATATCGCACTTGCGTCAAATTTGGCTTTTCTAGGCGTTCATCTTGGTGTAGACTTGTACTAAGCAGCTTTTTTGCTTTAGAGTACGGTTAGTTTGGAATTCAGCTGTCCATTGCATCTTGCTCGGGCAATGGAGCTAAAGGATTGAACTTGTGATTAGAACAGGTAATTAAAGGCTTTAGGCTTTTTTTGTGGAATCATATAATCTATAGGAATTTATAAAAGAATAGAAGCGAATTTTTTTAATTGCTTTCGAGGGAGGTGCCACAGGGTGAATAATAATGAGTATTTTGTAAGCTTGGATATAGGAACGTCTAATGTTAAGGTTATTATCGCAGAATTAGTACATGACTCTCTCAATATTATTGGTGTGGGCAATGTACAATCTGAGGGAATTCGAAAAGGATCCATAGTAGATATTGACGAAACAGTCAGATCGATACAAAAAGCTGTAGATCAGGCTGAGAGAATGACAGGTCTTGATATACATAATGTTATAGTCGGGATTCCAGGGAATCATGTAACACTGCAGCCGTGTCACGGTGTAGTGGCAGTATCAACAGAAGACAAAGAAATCAGAGACGAAGATGTGGCACGTGTTATAGATGCAGCCCAGGTAATGCCGATTTCCCCTGAAAGGGAAATTATTAATATTGTTCCCAGACAATTTATTGTTGATGGACTTGATGAAATTAAAGATCCCCGTGGGATGATCGGGGTTCGGCTGGAAATGGAAGGAACTGTTGTGACCGGATCGAAAACGATGCTTCACAATATTCTTCGATGTGTGGAAAGGGCAGGGCTTGAAATTGCAGATATTTTCCTTCAGCCTCTTGCTGCAGGCACCATTGCATTATCAAAAGATGAACAAAGTCTTGGGACAGCAATCATTGATATCGGCGGAGGATCAACAAACATTGCAGTGTTTGAACAGGGGAACCTCGTTGCCACTTCGATTGTGCCAGTAGGCGGAGAACATATTACGAAAGATCTTTCAATAGGATTGAGAACGACAACAGATGATGCAGAGGCCATAAAAATTAAACATGGTCATGCTTTTTACGATTATGCTTCCGAAGAGGAAGTTTTTAGTGTACCAATAATTGGAAGTGATCAGCATCAGCAATTCAATCAGCTTGAAATTTCTGATATTATTGAAGTAAGATTAGAAGAAATGTTTGATTTGGTATTAAACGAATTAAAGAGATTAAATGTTCACAATCTTCCTGGAGGGTTTGTATTATCCGGTGGTGTTGCAAACATGCAGGGGATTCTTGAACTTGGACAAGCGGTTCTGCAAAATCAGGTCAGAGTAGCGATTCCAGATTATATAGGAGTTAGAGAACCACAATACACAACAGCTGTCGGCTTAATAAAATTCGCACATAAACATGCCAAGCTGCAAGGAAGGCTTGACAAGCAGCCTTCTGCATCCGAATACGAAGGTGCCGGTGATCATTCGTCAAAAAAACAACCGGACTCAAGACCAAAACAGCCAAAACCGAAACAAAAGACCGAAGAAGGAAAATTCAAGAAGCTCTTAGGATACTTTTTTGAATAACCTTTTAGAAAAAGTAATTTGGATGAATTAGGAGGACTTATGATGTTGGATTTTGATACGAATGTAGATTCCTTGGCAACTATAAAGGTCATCGGTGTAGGAGGCGGCGGTAATAATGCCGTTAATCGAATGATCGAACACGGTGTACAGGGTGTAGAGTTTATCGCAGTAAATACGGACGCCCAGGCTTTAAATCTATCCAAAGCAGAAATTAAGATGCAAATCGGAGGCAAGCTTACGCGTGGATTAGGAGCGGGAGCAAACCCTGAAGTTGGGAAAAAAGCTGCAGAAGAAAGCCGCGAACAGCTTGAAGAAGCGATTAAAGGTGCCGACATGGTGTTTGTAACAGCAGGAATGGGTGGAGGCACCGGAACTGGTGCTGCACCTGTAATCGCTCAAATTGCGCGGGAAATTGGAAGTCTCACAGTAGGTGTTGTCACTCGTCCATTTACATTTGAAGGACGCAAAAGAGCCAACCAGGCTGGCGGCGGCATAGGTGCAATGAAAGAAGCCGTTGATACATTAATTGTTATTCCAAACGATCGTCTTTTGGAAATCGTTGATAAGAGTACGCCAATGCTTGAAGCGTTCCGTGAAGCAGACAATGTTCTTAGACAAGGTGTACAAGGTATATCGGACTTAATTGCTGTTCCCGGACTGATTAATTTGGACTTTGCAGATGTTAAGACGATCATGTCCAATAAAGGTTCTGCACTAATGGGAATTGGCGTGGCATCTGGTGAAAACAGAGCATCAGAAGCAGCTAAAAAAGCAATCTCAAGCCCGCTTCTTGAAACGTCCATTGATGGAGCTCAAGGAGTTCTTATGAATATTACCGGAGGAAATAATCTTAGCCTTTACGAGGTTCAAGAAGCGGCTGACATCGTAGCTAGTGCTTCTGATCAAGAAGTTAATATGATTTTCGGCTCGGTTATAAGAGAAGATTTAAAAGAAGAAATCCTTGTAACAGTGATTGCTACAGGTTTCAGTGAAAACCTTAATCAGCAGCAAAAGACTTCACGTCCACAAATGGGCGGGCAGGTACGACAGCAGCCTGCTTCAATGGCACCGCCAAAAAGAGAAAGAGATCGTGACCGAGATCGAGATCGTGAGCCATCACGAGACAGAGATAGAGAAGAATCGACTTCTCATGAACAGCCAACACGTTCTTCTCAGCAGCCTGTAGAAGATACTCTGGATATTCCAACATTCCTGAGAAACCGTAATCGAAGAAGAAACTAAATATATGTTTTAAAAAAGACTGACTCCTAATTTAGGAGTCAGTCTTTTTGTGCTTGAGCAGACCGTTGACTAGAAATCTCAGAAATAAGAGTGCCCTGTAAAAATTTGATGAAACTGTTATCTTTTATAGGAAATCTGCACAAAATTGTCCATTGGCAACGAGAACAAATAGAAGACTGCGAATCATCAATTTAAAATAGAATGGTTGGAGTATTAGGTCTTTTTTTGAGGGTTTATAAAGAAATATTTATTGAATTCTGTTAGTAATTCTGACAATTTTCTCTTTTTACATTCGATATACTTTGGTTCAACGAAAGGGGGGACAACATAGATGCTTCATGTTGAAGCGTTGTGGGCGTTAAATTCCTGGGTGGATTTTTGTATTTTGTGGATGGCCGGAAGAATGCTGAATCAAGCCCCAAGGTGGAAACGCTTTTTATTTGTCACTTCTCTTAGCACAACCTGCCAGGTACTCATCATAATGCTTTTTATACCTCAGATTTATGAACTTTTCTTTCTTTTTTTGTTTACTCCAGTGCTGGCCATTGTAACATTCAGATTGAAGGGAACAGGTCACGTGATTAGAGCCTGCTTAATAATATGGGGCTGCTCAAGTTTAGTAGGTGGGCTCATGTACGCAGCAGAGCGTGTCCTTAATCAATCACTTATTTCAGTGATCAGCCAGCAGTCGATTGCCCTGTTTATTCTTCTCTCGTTCATTCTTATAACTGCGATGATCAGTATTAATAAGGTTATAGAATCTTTACAAATGAATCATATCCAGGAAAGCTTCACATACAAAGTAGTAATTGAGGTAAATGGACAAGCCTGGAAGGGATTGGGATTTTTGGATAGTGGAAACCATGTTGTCGACCCATTCACCAAATCACCGGTCGTCTTTGCAGATTTAAAAGTGGCTTCCGAACTGTTGCCGGAATTTATTGCAGGCACTCTCACTGGAAATCAGTTTACCAACTGGCCGGAACTATGGCAAAAAAGAGTTCGTCTTATACCGGCCAGAACGGTCCATTCTAACAGTCAAATGATGACAGGGATTTTGTGTGATCGTGTAGCTTGTTCAATTAATGGTAAAGAATTTCTACTGACGAACGTGCCCGTCGTTTTTACAAGCCAGTCCCTCCTATTTGAAGAAAAATGCAATTGTCTTTTAAATCCTCTGCAATTATTGCCTTGCCACCAAATATAGGGAGTGAAGAACATGATATTTGTTCAAGCAAAAAGAACGGTTCAACTCTGGCTGATTGAAACGTCAAGTAAACTAGGGATTAAAGTAAAAGACATTTTTTATATTGGAGGAAGTGAAGCACTGCCGTCGCCATTAGATAGAGAAGAAGAAGCAGTGGTCTTATTGAAACTGTCTCAAGGCGATGAAGCAGCGCGTTCTACTTTGATTGAACGGAATTTAAGACTTGTGGTGTACATTGCAAGAAAGTTTGAGAATACAGGGATAAATATTGAAGATTTGATCAGTATAGGAACAATTGGTTTGATTAAAGCCATTAATACATTTGATTTAGAGAAAAAAATTAAACTCGCTACTTATGCATCGAGATGTATTGAAAATGAAATTTTAATGTATTTAAGAAGAACCAATAAATTACGATCAGAAGTTTCATTTGATGAACCTCTTAATACGGATTGGGATGGCAACGAGCTGTTGCTATCAGATGTTTTAGGCACCGATAATGATTTAATTGTGAAGGATATTGAGTCCCGAATGGATCGTGTGCTTCTGAAGCAGGCTTTAAATATACTTGATGAAAGAGAGACATTCATTATTGAATGCAGATTTGGATTAAATGGCCAGCAGGAGCATACTCAAAAGGACGTAGCCGATTTAATGGGCATATCGCAATCATACATTTCCAGATTGGAAAAAAGAATCATTCGCCGTTTACAAAAAGAAGTAAGCAAAATGGTCTGAATTATACACACCAAATACAGGTAATTTTAAAACCGAATATTTTTTTCTCCGGGGGAAATACTGAACCAGAACCCATACTCCCGACTGGAGGAAAAATAATGGCACGCAATAAAGTAGAAATTTGTGGAGTCGACACCTCAACATTACCGATTTATAAAAACGAAGAAATGAGAAAAATTTTCACGGATTTACAAAGCGGAAATGAATATGCCAGAGAAAAACTAGTGTTTGGGAACCTTCGCTTAGTCCTGAGTGTCATTCAGCGATTTTCTCATCGGAATGAAAATCCCGATGATTTATTTCAAGTAGGCTGCATTGGCTTGTTAAAATCAATTGATAATTTTGATTTGGGACAAAATGTGCGATTTTCAACTTATGCAGTACCAATGATCATCGGAGAAATCAGAAGATATCTTCGAGATAATAATCCAATTAGAGTGTCACGTTCGCTGAGGGATATAGCGTACAAATCACTTCAGGCAAAAGAGCAATTAATTAGTGAAACGTCTAGAGAACCAACAATTGAAGAAATTGCAGCGCGGATTGAATTGCCTAAAGAAGACATCTTATTCGCACTTGATGCTATTCAAGACCCTGTATCGTTATTTGAACCGATTTATCAAGATGGTGGTGATCCTATTTACGTTCTAGATCAAGTAAAGGACGATCGTACGAGCGATGAGCAATGGGTTGAAGATCTTTCGATTAAAGAAGGGATGCACCATTTAAATGACAGAGAAAAAATGATTATCCAAAATAGATTTTTTTATGGAAAAACTCAGATGGAAGTTGCCGATGAAATCGGCATCTCACAAGCTCAAGTTTCCAGATTGGAAAAGGGAGCCATTAAACAAATGAATAGATATGTACATTAGAGGGGAGATAAGTGTTCTCCTCTCTTTTTTTTGCATAAAATAGGTGCATAGAGGAGGAGTTAACATGAGAATTTCAGAATTGCAGCAAAAAGATGTAGTCTCTGTTTCAGATGGAAAGAAATTGGGTCCAATCTCTGATATCGATATTAATGTAAAAACGGGTATGATTGAAGCTATTATTATTCAAGGGAACGGCAATTGGAAGGGCTGGTTCAGTAAAGGTGGAGAAGTAACAATACCCTGGAAAGATTTAGTTAAGATCGGGAATGATGTTATTTTAGTAAGAGGACAAATTATCCAGGAAACGATTGATACCATTTGATCTTATGTTTCAATATCCATTCTCGCACGGGATGTGATACACTTTAAAAAAAGTGGATAGGTGTGACAGTAGGTGACGATGATCTTGGAAAGTTCAGAAACATTTTTATCAATAAAAAAATGGAAAGAACAAATTCCTGGGCTTGCAGCTATCTTTTCAACTAGAAATGGCGGAAGCAGCAGAGAAGGATTCTCCTCCTTAAATACCGGCCTGCATGTGCAGGATGAGCCGTTCAATGTAATTACAAACAGGAATATAGTAGGCGCAAACGCCAAAGCACCTTTAGAGGAATGGGTCTGTGCAGAACAAATCCACGGGTCTTATATTAAAGAAGTTGATAGGACTTATAAAGGCAGAGGGTCGACTAATTATCAGGATTCGATTAAGGGTTCAGACGGTTTGTGGACGTGTGAATCTAATGTATATTTATCCCTATGTTTTGCTGACTGCGTTCCTCTCTATTTTGTAGAGCCAAATTCGAGATTTATTGGATTAGCTCATGCAGGATGGAAAGGAACCGTTCAGAATATAGCAGGTAAAATGATACAAAAAGCAAGCGAAAGTGGAGTCGACGCATCACGGATTCAGGTTTATATAGGACCTTCAATCGGCAAATGCTGCTATGAAGTAGATGAGACGGTTGCAGATCAGGTTAAGCATTGCCTGAATAGGGAAGACCATAGTAGTTTAACCAAGAAAACGAATGGAAAATATAATTTAGATTTGAAAATGCTAAATAAACAGCTGTTAGAAGATAGTGGTTTAAAAAAAGAACAAATTACGCTGGCTTCAAATTGTACCTCGTGTGAAGAAGATCTGTTTTTTTCACACCGCAGAGATTTTGGTAAGACGGGCAGGATGTCAGCAGTCATAGGCTGGAGGGAGTAAGAATGGAAGTAGCAGCAAAAGCGCTTGATATTCAAACACGTTTAAAGCAGGCAGCGGAACGTTCAGGACGTTCATCAGAGGATATACAAATAGTTGCTGTTACGAAATACGTGTCTAATGAGCGGGCAAAAGAAGCAGTAGAGGCTGGTTTTACCCATCTTGGAGAAAACAGACTTGAAGGACTGATGGAAAAACAGGAATATTTGCAGAACAAAGCAAGCTGGCATTTTATTGGATCTTTGCAGTCGAGAAAAGTAAAGGATGTTATTAATAAAATTGACTATCTTCACTCACTGGACAGATTATCTCTTGCAAAGGAAATTCAAAAACGTTCAGATGGAACAGTTAACTGCTTTATTCAGGTAAATGTGTCAGGAGAAGGACAAAAACATGGCATTGCACCTGAAAAAGTAATGGAATTTATCGAACAGCTGTCGAAATATGATAAAATAAGAGTTGCAGGGCTAATGACGATGGCTCCTCACACCAAAGATGAAGAGCTCTTAAGGAATTGTTTTAAACAATTGGCCAACATTCAAAAAGAAATACATACATGCGGGATGCCCCACGCACCGTGTACAGAGCTTTCCATGGGCATGTCCAATGATTATGAAATTGCCATAGAAGAAGGCGCCACATTTATACGGATTGGAACGGCATTAGTAGGTGAATAAAGGAGGAATTATGCCATGGGAATAAAATCAAAATTTAAAAACTTCTTTTTTGATGATGAAGAAGAGGAATATTTGGAAGAATATATGGAAGATCCAAAAGAAGAAACAGAAACCGCACGCTCAAGTAAAAAGCTTACCCCGAATAAGCATAATGTTGTCAGCTTGCAAAGTATTCAAAAGTCCTCTAAAATGGTTCTTCTTGAACCAAAAATGTATGCTGAAGCGCAGGATATTGCGGATCATTTAAAAAGTCACAGAGCAGTTGTCGTTAATTTACAGCGTATCAGCAAGGATCAGGCAAAGAGGATTGTGGATTTTTTAAGTGGAACAGTTTATGCAATAGGCGGCGATATTCAGCGGGTGGGAACAGATATATTTCTTTGCACGCCTGACAATATCGAAGTGAGCGGAAATATAACAGATTTTATTCAGGAAGATTAATCCTTCACAAGGATAGATAGGTGGGTAAGTATAGAATGTTAGAAACAGTTTTCAGGATAATAAGTACACTCATTATGTTTTACAGCTACGCATTGATTATTTATATCTTGCTTTCATGGTTTCCGAATGCCAAAGAAAGCAGCTTTGGTCAAACACTGGCCAAGCTATGTGAACCATATCTTGAGCCGTTTAGAAAAATAATTCCTCCACTAGGCATGATTGACATTTCTCCTTTAGTAGCCATTCTTGTGCTCAACTTTGCCCGGAGTGGACTGGCAACATTATATACTATGATTGCTTAAAGATAGAACATTGCCTTTATCCCAATAGGATAGAGGCATTTTCTCTTGGAAGAGGTGAGCGAAAGGATGTCCTTATATCAACATTTTCGAAAAGAAGAACAAGGGTTTATCGATCGTGTATTGGGTTGGAAGGATCAGACAGAACAAACGTATGCACCAAAATTAACAGACTTTCTTGATCCGCGGCAGGTATTTATTGTTCAGTCCATAATTGGAACAACCGGAGAAGTGAAAGTATCTTTTGAAGGCGGAGACAGCGCTGAGAGAAAAAGAGCATTGATTTATCCTGATTATTTGCACCCATCTACAGATGATTTTGACTTACAGCTGCTTGAAATTACCTATCCTTCAAAATTTTTTACAGTCGAACACAAGCATGTTTTAGGCTCATTAATGGGTCTAGGCATAAAAAGAGAAAAGTTTGGGGATATCATTTTTGCAGGTGAAAAAATCTATTTAGTTGCAGCAAAAGAGTTTGCATCCTTTTTCACCATGAATCTAAACCAGATTGGAAAGCATTCTGTTTTAGTAAAAGAGGTTGACTGGAAAGACTACACACCATCAAATGAAAAATGGAAAGAACGGTTTGTTACTTTGAGTTCATTAAGATTGGATGTTGTACTTGCAGGAGCACTTACTTTATCGAGGCAGAAAGCACAGCTGCTGATTCAGGCTGGAAAGATTAAAGTGAATTTTAAAGAAGAAGAACAACCTTCCTTTGAATGTGCTCAGGGAGACATGATATCAGTGAGGGGATTTGGCCGGCTGCGTATTGGAGAGATAGAAGGAAAATCTAAAAAAGATAAATGGAGGCTGACTATTTTCACAATGGGAGGGTAAATGTTTTAAGAAGATGTGAGGGTTATAGAAAAATCATTGCAAATTGCAGAAGAATCCCCACAAAATGCTTAATCAACAGTATAATGGGTAATGAAAAGCATAAGAAAGGTTGGAGGTGCCAGTATGCCACTATCACCATTAGATATACATAATAAAGAATTTAATCGTGGATTCAGAGGGTATGATGAAGATGAAGTCAATGAATTTCTCGACCAGATCATTAAGGACTATGAAATTTTACTTCGGGAAAAAAAAGAGCTTGAAGAAAAGCTTTCGAACAACAGTGAGCGGTTAGGCCATTTTACTACAATTGAAGAAACACTAAATAAGTCTATTATGGTCGCACAGGAAGCAGCAGAAGAGGTAAGACGCAATTCCCTTAAGGAATCAAAACTGATCGTAAAAGAAGCAGAAAAAAATGCCGATCGCATCGTAAATGATTCCCTGACGAAAGCAAGGAAAATTGCCATTGAAATTGAAGAATTGAAAAAACAATCAAAAGTATTCCGCACCCGTTTTAAAATGCTTATTGAGGCACAGCTTGAATTGATCACCAATGGGGACTGGGATGATTTGATGGAATACGATCTGGACACAACCGATTTAAAAAGTCTTCAGCCTGAAGAAGTAAACGAGCGCTAGTTGACGAAGCAAGCTATAGTAAAATATAATAGCAAGTAGAATGTGTTAATTGATCGAGTAATAAACTATGACAGGAACAGTATCTAACAAAAGTCTTTTTAAGCGAGTCGGGGCCGGTGAGAGCCCGATGGAGATTTGTTGGAGAACATCATCCTTGAGTTCTGGTGCTGAATGAAAGAGTAAGCAGCAGCGGCTAAGCTTCCGTTACAAGCTCCTTGAGTGGAAAAAAATTATTTTTCTATAAGGGTGGTACCGCGTGAAGCAATGCTCTCTCGTCCCTTTTATTGGGATAGGAGGGCTTTTTTTGCGGCTTTAACCCATACCGTTTATTTTAAGACAGTAAACTAAAGTCTATTCGCTTTTGCAGTAAAAAGATTCTGGGAGGTAAACAATGGAATATAAAAATACGTTATTAATGCCTAAAACTGAATTTCCAATGAGAGGGAACTTGCCTAATCGTGAGCCTGTCATTCAGCGGAAATGGGAAGATATGAATATTTATGAGATGGTTCAAAAGCGCACCGAGGGAAGACCTTTATTTGTACTGCATGATGGACCCCCTTATGCAAATGGAGACTTGCACATGGGTCATGCTTTAAACAAAGTGTTAAAAGATTTTATCGTCCGCTTTAAATCGATGAATGGCTATCAGGCCCCTTATGTGCCGGGCTGGGATACGCATGGTTTGCCCATTGAGCAGGCATTAACGAATAAAGGCGTAAAAAGAAAAGAAATGACAGTGGCAGAATTCAGAGAGCGCTGTGCTGAATATGCATACAGCCAGGTTAACAGCCAGCGCGAGCAGTTCAAGCGTATTGGAGTCCGCGGAGATTGGGACCATCCATATATTACGCTTGAACCAAAATATGAAGCACAGCAGATTAAGGTTTTTGGGGAAATGGCCAAAAAAGGCTATATCTATAAAGGGAAAAAACCTGTTTATTGGTCGCCTTCAAGTGAATCTGCGCTAGCTGAAGCAGAAATTGAATATCAGGATAAACGGTCTGCTTCCATTTATGTAACTTTTGATGTAATTGATGGCAAAGACGTTCTAGACAAGGGTGTAAAATTTATTATCTGGACCACAACACCTTGGACCATTCCAGCAAATTTAGCGATCGCGCTGCACCCGGAATTAGACTATGCAGTGGTTGAAGAACAAGGCGAAAGCTATGTCGTTGCAAAGGAACTGCTTGAAAAGGTTACCGAAACGATGGAATGGACCTCTCCTAAAATCGTGAAGGAGGTCAAAGGGTCGGAGCTTGAAAATATTCAAACTCAGCATCCTCTTTATGAACGCTCATCTCTTGTTGTACTTGGAGAGCATGTGACAACTGATGCAGGCACAGGCTGTGTTCATACTGCACCTGGCCATGGTGAGGATGACTTCCAAGTCGGTAAAAAATATGGTTTAGATGTATTATGTCCTGTTGATGACCGCGGCGTTTTCACAGATGAAGCACCTGGATTTGAAGGGCTATTTTATGACAAAGCCAATAAACCAATCACAGAAAAATTAGAAGAAGCCGGTGCTTTGCTGAAGCTTGAATTTTTCACACACAGCTATCCGCATGACTGGCGAACAAAAAAACCAATCATCTTCCGTGCGACAGCTCAATGGTTTGCTTCGATTGATAAATTCCGGGATGAACTGATGCAGGCAGTCCGTGATACAAAATGGGTCCCAGTATGGGGTGAAACCAGGCTATTTAATATGGTGCGAGACCGCGGAGACTGGTGTATTTCACGTCAGCGTGCCTGGGGAGTTCCTATTCCTGTATTCTACGCAGAAAATGGGCAGGAAATCATCACAGAAGAAACGATTGACCACGTATCATCCTTGTTTGAAAAGCACGGATCAAATATTTGGTTTGAAAAAGATGCTAAGGAACTGCTGCCTGAGGGCTTCAAGCATGAGGGAAGTCCAAATGGGCGTTTTACAAAAGAGCAGGATATTATGGATGTATGGTTTGACAGCGGTTCTTCCCACCAATCGGTTCTTGAAGCAAGGGACGATCTGCAGCGACCAGCTGATCTCTATTTAGAGGGATCAGATCAATACAGAGGCTGGTTCAATTCCTCACTTACAACAGGTGTGGCTGTAACGGGAAAAGCTCCTTACAAGGGAGTGCTTAGCCACGGATTTGCACTTGATGGAAACGGCCGTAAAATGAGTAAGTCGCTTGGAAATGTGATGGTGCCTTCAAAGGTGATCAATCAGCTTGGCGGAGATATTCTTCGTTTGTGGGTAGCCTCTGTGGATTATCAGGCAGATGTGAGGGTTTCTGATGCAATTTTAAAACAAGTAGCTGAAGTATACCGAAAAATCCGCAATACACTGCGTTTTCTGCTTGCAAACCTAGCAGATTTCCATCCAGAAAAAGATGCAGTGGCATTCGGAGATCTTAGGGAAGTAGATCAATTTATGATGGTTCGGCTGAACCAGGTCATTAAAAATGTTAAAACTGCTTATGATGAATATGAATTTGCTTCTGTTTATCATACTGTTAGTAATTTCTGCACCTTTGAGCTGAGCTCTTTTTATATGGACTTTGCTAAAGATACATTGTACATCGAAGCAGAAAATAACTCAGACAGAAGAGCCATGCAGACAGTCATGTATGAAACGTTAACCTCTCTTGCTAAACTGCTTTCCCCAATCTTATCCCATACTGCGGATGAAGTGTGGGCATTTATACCGGGAGTAGAGGAAGAAAGTGTTCAGCTGACTGATATGCCTGAAATAAAAGAGTACAAAAATGAAAAGGAACTTTTATCAAAATGGGAATCCTTTTTAGATCTGCGTGATGATGTATTAAAAGCCCTTGAAGAAGCCAGAAACGCAAAAACAATTGGTAAATCATTGGCTGCTAAAGTAACCATTTATACCGAAAATCAAACGCAGAATCTTTTACACTCTATTAATGAAGATCTAAAGCAATTATTTATCGTCTCAAATCTTGAAATCGAGGAAGGGACTGCACAAGCGCCTGAAGACGCGATTCAATTCGATGGCCACTCGGTTTTGGTGACAAAAGCGGAAGGGGATACGTGTGAACGATGCTGGATCCTTTCACCTGAGGTTGGCAAAGATCAGGATCATCCGGCTCTTTGTCCAAGATGTGCCAAGGTGGTAAAAGAAAATTATCAGCATCTAACAGCTGAATAATAAGTTGAACCCGGGAAATCCACAAGATTTCCCGGGTTTTTCTTACCCGGTTTCTAAAAGGGTAGATGTTTATCCTGGTTAATTATGCTACAATACGATAAGGTATGGCATCACATTATCGGAGGTAGACCCGTGATCTATTATTTAATGGCTTTATTTATTATTGTTTTTGACCAGCTGACGAAATATTTGGTTGTCCGTAATATGGAGCTGGGAGAATCGATTCATGTAATCGATAACTTTTTTTACATTACATCCCATCGAAACACTGGAGCGGCATGGGGCATGCTCGAAGGCCAAATGTGGCTGTTTTATATTGTAACCATTGTGGTTATTATCGGATTATTATTTTATTTTCATCGTCATGCAAAAGGAAACCATTTGTTCAGCTTAAGCTTAATGGTCCTTCTTGGCGGAGCAATCGGGAATTTTATTGACCGGATCATTAGACAGGAAGTAGTAGATTTTATACAATTTACATTCTTTAATTTCATTTTTAATATTGCTGATGCTGCTCTTACTTTAGGGGTAGCGCTGTTATTTATACAGATGATTTTGGAAGAAGTGCAGGAAAAGAGGAAAAAGAATGGAAAGCATTCAACACATAATACAGGAAAATGAAAAAGGAAACAGATTGGACATGGTGATATCAGGTCTTAGAGAAGACTGGTCCCGCTCGCAGGTTCAGCAGTGGATAAAAGATGGTGTGGTAACGGTAAACGGTACCGGTTCCAAACCAAATTATAAAAGTGCACTCGGGGATGAAATTGATATTCAAATTCCTGATCCCGAGCCTTTGGATGTTGAAGCAGAGGAAATGAACTTAGAAGTTTATTATGAAGATGAAGATGTACTGGTTGTAAACAAACCAAAAGGGATGGTTGTTCACCCCGCACCTGGTCATTTAAGCGGCACTCTTGTAAACGGCTTAATGGCTCACTGCAAAGATCTTTCTGGCATCAATGGTATTCTTCGCCCAGGGATCGTGCATCGAATCGATAAAGATACCTCGGGATTGCTGATGGTTGCGAAAAATGATATGGCTCATGAAAAACTTGTTCAGCAGCTAGTCGATAAAACCGTTA
This sequence comes from Jeotgalibacillus campisalis, assembly GCF_000829515.1. Taxonomy (GTDB): domain Bacteria; phylum Bacillota; class Bacilli; order Bacillales; family Jeotgalibacillaceae; genus Jeotgalibacillus; species Jeotgalibacillus campisalis. Next base: position 310,195 of record NZ_JXRR01000014.1, read on the forward strand.
CCAGAAAGTATAGTGCAATCGTTCATGGTTTAATCCCTCACGAGTATGGAACAGTCGATGCCCCTATCGGACGTGATCAAAAAGACCGTCAAAGCATGGCAGTTGTCAACAATGGGAAAAACGCGGTTACTCATTTTCGCGTGCTTGACCGGTTTAAAGAGTTTACTTTTGTTGAATGTGAGCTTGAAACAGGCAGAACCCATCAAATCAGAGTTCATATGAAATATATAGGCTTCCCTTTAGCGGGAGATCCAAAGTATGGACCAAGAAAAACAATGGATTTAGGCGGACAGGCCCTGCATGCAGGATTGCTCGGTTTTATTCATCCAAGAACAGAAGAGTATATTGAATTTTCTGCTCCTTTGCCTGATTATTTCGAAGAGCTCTTAACGCAGCTTCGAAACGACCGTTGACAAAACCCGATTTCAGCTTTACAATAAAAAGAACGTAAATGAACGAACCCTTTAAATCAGTCCAGAGAGGCTGAGAAGGAACTTGCTGCACTGCTTTTTTTGTGTGTGCATATGCCCTCTCAGTCTGATGACTGAGAGGGTTTTTGTATGGGGAGGAGCAGCAAAGTATGAGCCAGCAAAACACAGTAATGGATGACCAAATGATGAAAAGGGCTCTGACGAGGATTGCTCATGAAATTATTGAACGGAACAAAGGAGTAGAGCAATGTGTACTCGTTGGAATTAAAACCAGAGGCATTTATCTGGCGAACCGGCTGAAAGAGCGAATTGAAGCCATCGAAGGGGTAGACGTTCCTGTAGGGGAACTGGATATCACCATGTACCGGGATGATCTTGAAGCCAAACATGAAAATGGTGAACCGGTAGTAAACGAAGTGGACTTGGCTGCAGCGATTGATGATAAAAAAGTGATTGTTGTGGATGACGTGCTTTATACAGGCCGAACGGTTAGAGCAGCAATGGATGCCATCATGGATCAGGGCAGACCTAAACAAATTCAGCTGGCTGTTTTAATAGATCGCGGACACCGGGAGCTTCCTATCCGTGCAGATTTTGTCGGAAAAAATATACCAACCTCAAGTGAAGAGCAGATTAAAGTTGAATTGATTGAAGTAGATAATAAAGATTTAGTAACCATTCACAAATAAAAGATCCCTTTTAAGTGCAGTCCAGAGAGGCTGACAAAGGAGTTGCAAGCGAACACATTCATTCGCTGCATGCCCTCTTTGTCTCCTTCTGGAGGAAGAGGGTTTTTGTATATAAGGAGGCAAAAAAAATGGCAGCAGAAACAAAAAAGCCGGTACTCGATGTACAAGAGGTACCTAAAGCAAATCAATGGTTAACATTAAGTCTCCAGCATTTATTTGCAATGTTTGGGGCGACAGTTCTGGTACCTATGTTAGTAGGTTTGAGTCCTGGTGTTGCACTAATTTCAAGCGGACTCGGTACACTGGCCTACTTATTAATTACAAAAGGACAAATTCCGGCTTATCTCGGATCATCATTTGCCTTTATCGCCCCAATTATCGCGGCTACAGAACTTGGCGGACCGCAGGCTGCCATGTTCGGTGCTTTTTTCGCCGGACTTGCCTATGGAATCGTCTCATTGCTCATATATAAATTCGGTGTAGGCTGGCTGACCAGAATACTGCCTCCAGTTGTTGTTGGACCTGTCATCATTGTAATTGGACTTGGTCTCGCTGGTACAGCTGTAAATATGGCGATGTATGAAAACCCGCTAGCTCAGAATCCTCTTGATTTTGTTTACAGCGGAAAACATATCACAGTGGCTCTAATCACACTCGCTATTACAGTAATCGGTTCGATTTATTTTAAAAAATTCTTTGGACTTATTCCGATCTTAATCGGAATAACCGGGGGATATATTGCCGGTGTATTTGCAGGACTGGTGAATTTTCAGCCGGTATTGGATGCAAAATGGCTTGCTAAGCCGGACTTCCTAATGCCGTTTGTTGATTACTCTCCAAGCTTTTCTCTTGGTGCGCTTGCTCTTATGGTTCCAATCGCCGTCGTCACACTTTCAGAGCATACCGGACATCAAATGGTGGTCAGTAAAGTAGTAGGCAGAAACTTTTTAGAAAAGCCTGGTCTTCATCGTTCCATTCTTGGAGATGGCGTTGCAACAATCATTGCTTCCTTGATCGGCGGTCCTCCTAACACGACATATGGTGAAAACATCGGCGTACTCGCAATCACAAGAGTGTACAGCGTCTTTGTTATCGGAGGAGCTGCAGTGCTTGCCATTGCATTTGGATTCATTGGGAAAATATCCGCATTAATCAGTTCCATTCCTACCGCTGTCATGGGAGGCGTATCGATCCTTCTATTTGGTATCATCGCATCAAGCGGTCTTAGAATGCTGATTGAAGCCAAAGTGGATTTTTCATACAAAAGAAATTTAATTATCGCATCAGTGATTATGATTATTGGAGTCGGAGGAGCATTTCTCGAATTTACGCCGACCTTTACGCTTCCAGGTATGGCGCTCGCCGCAATTGTTGGCATCCTTTTAAACCTTGTTCTTCCAGGACGCATAAAAGAAGAAGAAACGCTTTTTAATGAAGAAACCGAAAGAGAAATAGCATAAATAACCTTTTTAATTAAAGTCCAGAGAGGCTTTCAAAAGGGAAGAGCAGCTGCCGCTAAATGTGATGCAGTGTATCTTTTGAACACCTTTTGAGGGCTTTTCTCAAAAGGTGTTTTTTTATAAGGAGGCGGATATTGTGCATATTTTAACGATGGATGACTTAACAAATGAGGATATGCTTCAACTTTTACATCAGGCAGGAATCTATCAGCAATCCATTGAGAAAATCCCTGATTCCTACTACGCAGCAAATTTATTTTTTGAAAACAGCACCAGAACGAAAAGCAGCTTCGAAATGGCCCAAAAAAAATTAGGGCTGAATGTTCTTTCCTTTGATGCTCAAACCGCTTCTATTCAAAAAGGGGAATCGCTCTACGATACGGTTAAAACATTAGAAGCCATCGGTGTGGATGTTGCAGTAATCCGACATGGAGAAGACCGGTACTTTGACCAGCTCGAGGGCAGAGTAAAGTTATCCATCATTAACGGAGGGGACGGAATGGGTCATCACCCCTCTCAATGTCTTCTGGATTTGATGACGATCCACCAGGAGTTTACTGCATTTAAAGGGTTAACCATAACAATCGTTGGTGACATACGGCATAGCAGAGTAGCCCGCTCCAATGCCATGGCTTTAAAAAGGCTTGGGGCAAAAGTGCAATTTTCAGGTCCTGAGGCTTGGATGGACGGGGAGCTTTTGGAAATGGGAAACTATATAAATTTTGATAAAGCAGTTGAAGTAAGCGATGTTCTTATGATGCTCAGGGTTCAGCATGAAAGGCATGCTTTCGGTCAATCTTTTGAGAAAGCTGAGTACCACGCTTTGTATGGATTAACTGCTGAAAGAGAAAAAAGAATGCCAATCAAAAGCATACTTATGCATCCTGCACCCGTTAACAGAGGGGTGGAAATAGCAGATGAACTAGTAGAGTGTGAGCGGTCAAGAATATTTAAGCAAATGACCAATGGTGTATTTGTCAGAATGGCGATGCTCAAATTTGTTTTACAAAAAAGGGAGGCACAAAAACATGAATTTGTTAATTAAGAATGTATATATAGAAGAAAGCCTGAAGGAAACGGTTGATGTAAGGATCAGAGATGGGAAAATAACAGAAATACAATCGGCTCTTTCAGAAAATCATGAAGAGATCCTGGAGGGAAAAGGATTGTTTTTATCTCCTGGCTTTGTAGATGTCCATGTTCATTTACGGGAGCCCGGTGGAGAGCATAAAGAAACGATTCAAACAGGTACACAGTCAGCTGCACGAGGAGGGTTCACCACCATTTGTTCCATGCCAAACACGAGGCCTGTTCCGGATCGGGTAGAACATGTGCAGGATCTATTTCAGAAAATAGAAGAAACAGCCGTTGTGAATGTGCTCCCTTATGCTTCAATTACCGAGCGGCAGGCAGGAAAAAATTTAGTGGATATGAGTTCGTTAGCAAAGCTTGGTGTGTTTGCTTTTACAGATGATGGTGTAGGCGTGCAGGATGCTGACATGATGCTTGAGGCAATGAAAAAAGCAGCCTTGTTAAATAAAGCTATTGTCGCCCATTGTGAAGAAAACACACTTATTCATGGAGGCTGCATGCATGAAGGTGAGAAGTCTGTAGAACTAAATCTGCCTGGTATTCCAGCTGTTTGTGAATCGGTGCAGATTGCAAGAGATGTTCTTCTTGCAGAGGCAGCGGGCTGTCACTATCACGTCTGTCATGTATCGACTAAGGAATCTGTCAGAGTGATAAGAGATGCAAAAAATGCCGGCATACGGGTCACAGCAGAAGTCACTCCCCACCATCTGCTGCTAAACGAACAGGATATTGTTGAAGCAGATGCAATGTTCAAAATGAATCCTCCGCTCCGATCAATAAGAGATCAAAAAGCACTTTTAGGAGGACTTGAAGATGGAACGATCGACTTTATAGCTACAGACCACGCACCTCATACCATGCAGGAAAAAGCTGAAGGGATGAAGCTCGCTCCATTTGGAATTGTAGGTCTTGAAACAGCCTTCACACTGCTACATACGCGTTTTGTAAAAACGGAAAGATGGACGCTTACTCAGCTTTTAGAATGGCTGACTGTTAAACCGGCCCAAACATTCAATCTGACCTCTGGAAAAATCGAGATCGCAAAAGACGCAGATCTCGTTCTGATTGATCTGGAGAAAGAAAAAGTGATTGATTCAAATGAATTTCTATCTAAAGGAAAAAACACACCATTTAATGGATTAAAAACAATAGGGTGGCCGGTGGCAACGATCGTTGGCGGCAGCATCGTCTGGAAGGAGAATGCGGAATGAAAAGGCAATTAATCTTAGAAGATGGCACGATTTTTATAGGAGAAGGGTTTGGAAGTGAAGAGGAGACGGTGGGAGAAGTAGTATTTAATACAGGTATGACCGGCTACCAGGAAATTTTATCGGACCCATCTTATTGTGGCCAGATGATAACACTAACTTATCCCCTTATCGGGAATTACGGAATCAACCGGGACGATTTTGAATCTATTCAGCCGTCGATTAAAGCACTGATTGTACGCGAAGCAGCAGATCTTCCTTCTAACTTTCGCAGTGAATCGTCAATTGACGAATTGTTAAAAGAAAAAAATATTCCGGGCCTTTCAGGAATCGATACAAGAAAACTGACTCGATTAATAAGAAAACATGGAACATTAAGAGGGAAACTCACCTCTATGGAAGTGGACGTCAATAAGGTAGTAAAAAGCCTCACCGAAATGGTACTTCCTAGAGATCAGGTGAAAAGAGTATCCACGCCGACTCCGTATCCAAGCCCTGGCAGAGGTAAGAGGGTGGTGCTTGTGGATTTCGGAATGAAGCACGGAATTTTAAGAGAGCTAAATCGGCGCGATTGCGATGTGATCGTGGTTCCTTATACTACATCCTTCAATGTGATCCTGTCTTTGCATCCGGATGGTGTCATGTTGTCAAACGGCCCGGGAGATCCAAAAGATGTTCCGGATTCCATCGAGATGGTTCGGGAGTTGCTTGGAAAAGTGCCGGTGTTTGGTATTTGTCTTGGACACCAGCTGTTCGCTCTTGCCTGCGGAGGAGATACATTTAAATTAAAATTCGGACATCGTGGATCGAATCATCCTGTAAAAAATTTGCACAGCGGAACGGTTCATATAACGGCTCAGAATCACGGATATACAGTCGACCCGGCCTCTCTTGCAGGTACTGCACTTGAAATTACGCATACCGCTTTAAATGATGGCACAGTTGAGGGTCTTCGGCACAAAACAGCACCAGCTTTTTCTGTGCAATATCATCCGGAAGCATCACCTGGACCTGAAGATGCGAATGGATTATTTGATCAGTTTATGACGATGATGGAGCAGTTTTTAAAGGAGGAAGTCATTCATGCCTAAACGAACAGACATACATACAATATTGGTTATAGGGTCAGGACCCATCATAATAGGGCAGGCAGCAGAATTTGACTATGCAGGAACTCAAGCCTGTCTCGCATTGCGTGAGGAAGGATACAAAGTCATCTTAGTTAACTCAAATCCTGCGACCATAATGACCGACACAGAGATAGCGGATAAAGTCTATATGGAACCTCTAACTGTGGAATTCATCAGTCAAATTATTAGAAAAGAACGCCCGGATGCACTTCTTCCTACTTTAGGAGGTCAAACAGCGCTGAACCTGGCAGTCGAATTATCTCAATCAGGTGTATTGGAAGAGAATAATGTAGAGATTCTAGGAACGAAGTTATCTGCGATTCAGCAGGCAGAAGATCGTGACCTGTTTAGAACGCTCATGAATGAACTAGGTGAACCGGTTCCGGACAGTGATATTATTCATAACTTTGAGGAAGCAATAGCTTTTGTGGATAGAATCGGCTACCCGGTTATCGTTCGGCCTGCGTTTACGCTTGGCGGTACAGGGGGAGGCATATGCCATAACGAAGAAGAGCTGAAGGAAATCGTTTCATCCGGTTTAAAATACAGCCCTGTTACCCAGTGCCTGTTAGAAAAAAGCATTGCAGGATTTAAAGAAATAGAGTACGAAGTTATGAGAGATGCCAAAGATCATGCTATTGTCGTGTGCAACATGGAAAACATCGATCCAGTGGGCATTCATACAGGCGACTCGATTGTAGTAGCGCCATCCCAGACGTTAAGCGACAGGGAATATCAAATGCTTAGAAATTGTTCTTTAAAGATTATCAGAGAACTTGGTATTGAAGGAGGCTGTAATGTTCAATTAGCCCTGGATCCCGACAGCTATCAATATTATATTATTGAAGTTAATCCAAGAGTCAGTCGTTCTTCAGCACTCGCTTCGAAAGCAACCGGCTATCCAATTGCAAAACTGGCAGCTAAAATTGCAGTGGGACTTTCCCTCGATGAAATGCTTAATCCAGTAACAGGTACATCTTATGCCTGCTTTGAACCTGCGCTTGACTATGTGGTTACGAAAATTCCAAGATGGCCTTTTGATAAGTTTGAAAGTGCAAAACGAAACCTGGGCACTCAAATGAAAGCCACGGGCGAAATAATGGCTATAGGACGAACCATCGAAGAATCACTTTTAAAGGCAGTCCGATCTCTTGAAAATGATGTCTATCACTTGGAGCTTGATCAAGGGGAAAAACTATCAGATGAGTGGATTGAAAGAAGAATCCGGAAAGCGGGAGACGAAAGACTATTCTATGTAGGTGAGGCACTGAGAAGAGGAGTTTCAATAGAGAGTATTCATGACTGGAGTAAAATTGATCTTTTCTTTTTAAATAAGATGAAAAATATCATTCAATTTGAAGAACAAATTAAACACTACCAGACTGAAGAGGTTTTATGGAAAGCGAAACGAATGGGTTTCTCTGATAAAACGATCGCCAAAATGTGGGGATGCTCTGAACAGGAAGTTTACGATAGAAGAAAAGAAAAGAATATTATACCTGTTTATAAAATGGTGGATACATGTGCTGCGGAATTTGAATCAGAGACTCCTTATTTTTATGGAACGTATGAGGAAGAAAATGAGTCAATTGTCAGTGGTCGCAAGAAAGTAATTGTTCTCGGATCCGGCCCGATAAGAATCGGTCAAGGAGTTGAATTTGATTACGCTACGGTGCACTCAGTATGGGCAATAAAAGAAGCAGGTTATGAAGCGATCATTATTAATAATAATCCTGAGACTGTCTCTACAGATTTTTCGATTTCCGACAAACTGTACTTTGAACCTCTCACCCTTGAAGACGTTATGCATATTGTAGATCTTGAACAGCCTGAAGGCGTTATTGTTCAATTTGGTGGACAGACAGCTATTAATCTTGCTGACGGCCTTGTAAAACGCGGTGTAAAAATTCTAGGGACAAGCCTGGATGATTTGGACCGGGCTGAAAGCAGAGATAAATTTGAAGAAACGTTAACTGAACTTGGAATTCCTCAACCTGAAGGGAAAACAGCTGTTTCCACCGAACAGGCACTGATCATTGCGGACTCAATTGGCTATCCTGTTTTGGTCCGGCCGTCTTATGTTCTCGGCGGCAGAGCGATGGAGATTGTTTACCATAAAGAAGAACTGCATCAATATATGACCAATGCTGTTAAAGCCAGTCCGGAACATCCAGTGTTAATCGACCGGTATCTTACAGGCAAAGAGATAGAAGTAGATGCAATTTCAGATGGGGAAAATGTGTTAATTCCGGGCATTATGGAACATATTGAACGGGCAGGAGTGCATTCGGGCGACTCTATAGCTGTGTATCCGCCGCAATCACTTTCAGAACATCATATTCAGCAGCTTGCAGACTACACTGAAAAACTTGCTATCGGTCTGAATATTAAAGGACTAATTAATATTCAGTATGTAATCTCTAAAGGGAAAATCTTTGTTCTTGAAGTTAATCCCAGATCAAGCAGAACGGTTCCATTTTTAAGCAAAATAACAGGCATTCCAATGGCTAATCTGGCGACAAAAGCGATCCTCGGTTCTTCACTTCCTTCACTTGGATATGGAACAGGACTCATTAAGCCGGGGTCCGGAGTTTTTGTAAAAGTACCGGTATTCTCTTTTGCCAAGCTTAGAAGAGTGGATATCACCCTTGGACCTGAAATGAAGTCGACGGGGGAAGTAATGGGGAAAGACGCTACACTGGAAAAAGCGCTGTACAAAGGCTTGGTCGCAGCTGGAATGAGTATGAAAAATCATGGTTCTGTTCTATTGACCGTAGCTGACAAAGACAAGCGGGAGGCAGGGAATCTTGCAAGCCGTTTTCATGCGTTAGGCTATAAAATTCTGGCTACAGAAGGAACTGCAGTCATTCTCGATGAGCTTAAGATTCCTTATGAAACGGTAAATAAAATTGGTCAGGGTGAAAAAACGCTGTTGGATTTCATTCAGGCAGGGGAAATTCAACTCGTCATCAACACACTCACGAAGGGCAAGCAGCCGGCAAGAGACGGATTCCGCATTCGAAGAGAGTCTGTTGAAAATAGTATCCCTTGTCTGACTTCTTTAGACACAGCAGAAGCAATGCTGAAAGTTTTCGAATCAATGAATTTTATTATGGATCCAATGGCTGCCCCGAAACAGGAAATGGTGAGAATATGATTGGCCATCAAAACATGAAAATTGTTTCACACGAGTCTATTGCAGCTGATATTTATGAGCTTGTCCTTGAAGGGGAGTTAACAAAAAGGATGACTTCTCCTGGACAATTTGTTCATATAAAAGTAACAACAGGAAACGATCCACTTTTAAGAAGACCGATTAGTATTTGTTCAATTGATCCCGACCTGAATCAATTTACCATGCTTTACAGAGTTTCCGGGAGCGGCACCAGGGTATTAGCGGAACGGGCAACCGGAGCTTCAGTTCATGTGCTGGGACCATTAGGTAATGGATTTCCAGTTGATTACTTGAAGCATGGAGAAAGAGCTTTATTGGTGGGAGGCGGCATAGGCGTGCCTCCTCTGTATGAGCTGTCAAAAAGACTGACCGAAAGAGGGGTTCATGTTACGCATATTCTTGGGTTCCAAACTGAAAAGGCTGTTTTTTATAAAAAGGAATTCGAGGCGTTGGGTGATACGTATATCGCTACTGTGGATGGTTCTTACGGAACAAAAGGGTTTGTGACAGATGTGGCTGATCAGCTTTCTTTTCAGCCGGATGCCTATTATACATGTGGACCTGCCGCAATGCTAAAAGCAGTGGAAGCAAAATTTAAAGACATTAACGGATTTATTTCCATGGAGCAAAGGATGGGCTGCGGAATAGGTGCTTGTCTGGCGTGTGTATGCCATGTTGCTGGAGATGAAAGTAATTTACTTTATAAAAAGGTGTGCAGTGATGGTCCTGTATTTAAAAGCGGGGAGGTGGTTTTATGAGTCGGTTTGGGATTGAACTTCCAGGTTTAACATTAAAAAATCCAATTATGCCTGCTTCCGGCTGTTTTGGCTTCGGAAAAGAATACAGCCAGTTTTATGATTTGAGTCTGCTTGGAGCGATTATGGTGAAAGCCACAACCAGGGAAGTCCGCTTTGGCAATCCAACTCCCCGTGTAGCCGAGACATCGTCCGGAATGCTAAATGCCATTGGTTTGCAAAATCCCGGATTGGATCATGTTTTACAACATGAATTAAAATGGCTCGAACAATATGATGTGCCGATTATTGCTAATGTAGCAGGATCAACCATTGAAGATTACGAAGAAGTGGCTGAAACCATTTCCAGGGCTCCTAACGTACACGCTCTTGAAATTAATATATCCTGTCCGAATGTAAAAGAAGGCGGGATTGCATTTGGCACACATCCCGACACAGCCAGAGAGTTGACGGAAAAAGTAAAAAAAGTTTCATCAGTTCCTGTTTATATTAAGCTTTCGCCAAATGTCACAAGTATTACAGAAATGGCATTAGCAGCAGAGGAAGGCGGCGCAGATGGACTTACCATGATCAATACTTTATTAGGGATGAGACTCGACAGCCGATCAGGCAAGCCTGTCATTGCAAATAAAACAGGCGGCCTATCCGGACCCGCTATTAAACCGGTTGCACTTAGAATGGTTTATGAAGTCAGTCAAAAAACAGCACTTCCTATTATAGCAATGGGCGGTGTTTCAGATGAAATGGATGTAATTGATTTCATTTCTGCAGGAGCGAGTGCTGTGGCTGTGGGCACTGCGAATTTTGTGGATCCATTTGTCTGTCCCGCTATTATTGAGAAGCTCGAGGACCGCCTTAAGGAGTGGGAAATAGAGCATATCCACGATTTAAAAGGAAGGAGCTGGATGGATATTGGAGAAACAGCCTATCATCGCACTTGATTTTTCTACGCTTATTGAAGTCGACGAATTTTTAAATCTTTTTGATGAGCCATTGTATGTGAAGGTAGGAATGGAGCTGTATTTACAGAATGGTCCTGCTGTGATTGAGTTGATTCAAAAGAAAAATCATAAAATTTTCCTGGATTTAAAACTTCATGACATTCCTACAACCGTAAGAAAAGCGATGCAGGGACTTGCTTCACTAGGTATTGATATGATCAATGTACATGCAGCGGGCGGCAGAAAAATGATGGAAGAGGCGATTGAAGGATTAAGTGCTGGATCACAAAATGGACCTCGTCCAAAGCTGATTGCTGTTACACAACTTACCTCTGCCTCACATGAAATGGTTCAGAACGAACAAAAAAGCGCTTTAACTCTTGAGGAGTCGGTCCTGCACTATGCGAATCTGGCAAAAATCAGCGGGCTGGATGGGGTTGTCTGCTCAGCCGCAGAGGCTGGACGAATTAAAGAGAAAATGGGCAGTGATTTTTTAAGAATTACTCCAGGGATCCGGTTGGAAGGAGACATCGCGCACGATCAAGTAAGAATAGCCACTCCTAAATTGGCAATGGAAAACGGCTCCAGTGCGATTGTTGTTGGACGTTCGATTACACAAAGCAAGGATCAGGTACTTGCGTATCATACAGTTAAAAGAGAATGGGAGGGTGCTTTCTATGAAAAATCAAATCGCTGAAAGCCTGCTGCGAATTGAAGCAGTATTTTTAAGACCGGAAGAGCCATTCACATGGTCATCCGGAATACAGTCGCCTATTTACTGCGACAACCGCCTGACAATGTCCTATCCGGATGTTCGAAAGGAGATCGCACAAGGGCTGGTCGAGCTGATTCAAGATCAATACCCAGATGCACAAGTCATTGCGGGGACAGCAACAGCGGGTATTCCCCATGCCGCATGGGTGAGTGAGATCCTGAACCTGCCAATGTGCTATGTCCGCTCCTCAGCAAAAAAACACGGCAAGGGCAATCAAATAGAAGGACTCGTGAGAAAAGGTCAAAAAGTCGTGATCATTGAGGATCTTGTATCAACTGGCGGAAGCAGCTTAGAAGCAGCATTAGCACTAAGAGAAGCTGGATGCGATGTTTTGGGAATTGCTTCAATTTTTACATATGGCCTTTCAAAAGCACAGGCGGCTTTTGAAGAAGCGGGGATCCGTAATTGTTCATTAACAGACTATGAAACGTTGATCAAACAAGCGGCCGCTTTGGGGTATATAAAAGAGGAAGATCTTGATCGTTTAAAAGCTTGGCAGAAAACAGTTTAACTAGTGATGTCAGTTTATAATAAAGTCTCTGAATGGACGGCCGGTGAAGTTGGTTTCGGGGTGAAGCTTTTTTCATAACGCGCCGGATGTCATACAACTAAAGCGGGTGCAAGTGATTTTGCACAAAAAAGAATGCCTTCACTAAAAGTTACTCAGTGAAGGCATTTTGTCTTTTACTTTGGTGGCTCATGGTTCTAACGCTTATTCAGGATTCCGTAAATATCTACGTATTCCTCTTTAACTTTAAAATTAGTTCTTCTGTTGGTGTTACAAACACGGTTTCCTGATTATCGTAAATTACATATCCCGGTTTTGCACCGCTTGGTTTCTTTACATGCCGAATTTTTGTGAAGTCTACCGGGACTGAACTTGATGCTCTTGCTTTACTGAAATAAGCTGCGATGCTGGCGGCTTCAATTATCGCTTCATTTGATGGGTTCTGATCTTTAATAACCACGTGCGATCCCGGTATGTCTTTTGTATGAAACCAAATATCATCTCTGGCTGCGGCGCGATTCGTTAAGAAATCATTTTGTTTATTATTCTTCCCGACCAAAATCTGTAATCCATCTGAAGAAAAGTATTCTTCGAGCTTTGGTTTTACAGGTTTTGTTTTTTTCTTTTTATGCTTTGCTTTCAAGTAGCCTTCTTCTGTCAATTCTTCACGGATCTCTTCTATATCTGTAGTGGAAGCTGCTTCAAGCTGCTGCAGCAATTGATCAAAATAGCGAACTTCAAGCTCTGCTTTATTGATCTGCTGTTCGACGATGATCAAAGCATTTTTTGCTTTTTGATATTTAGTGAAGAACCGCTGAGCATTTTCTGAAGGTGTTTTTCTCGGGTCGAGCGGAACCACGATTTCTTCATTGTCTTCACTGTAGTAATTTTGTACGGTAATTTCTTTCATTCCTTTTTTTACAGCAAAAAGATTTGCCGTTAAAAGCTCTCCCTGTAATTGGTACTGATCTCCTTTTGACGCTTGGTGAAGTGTTTTTTGCAGCTTTTTAATTTTTGCTTCATTCTTATCTTTTTCGTTTCGGATAAATCTTTCAAGATCATGTCCTTGCTGTTTCACCCGGTCTCGTTCAGCTTTCCCAAAATAATACCTGTCGAGCATTTCACTTAATGAGTTAAAAGCAGTTTTCTTTGCTTTAGGGTATTGATGAAGAGGAAATAAATAATAAAAATCTTTTCCGTCATTTTGCAGGAAAGAAGGCTCGTAATCATGATTTCGAATTCTTTCTATTAAATCAAAAAAAGCAGTGGAAATGGCTTCTTTAGTGGAAAGTCCTGCACGGGCCGCAACTTCTTTTGCAAATAGCGGGGATATACCCCCGAAGAGCTGAACCATCTGGCTGTCAAGCTTACCCGTATTCCAGTCGATGCTGCTGACTAAAAGATCTTTATCCGCCTTAAACGGATTTAGTTTATGCTGTTCTGGTGGCCACTCAAAAGGAGAGCCTGGCATAATTGTTCTAACCCGATTCACTGCAGGTGACAAATGCTTAATGCTGTCGAGGATAATGGAGCGCTCTTTATCTACGAGTGTTATGTTCGAATGTCTGCCCATTATTTCGATGATCAGCTGTTTGTAGGAAATATCCCCAATCTCATTGCGGCCTTTCACTTCAAGAACAAGAATTCTTTCCATGTCTTTTTGATAGATCGATTCAATAATTGCACCTTCCAAATGCTTTCTTAGAAGCATACAGAACATAGGCGGCTCACTTGGGTTGTGCGTTTGTTCTTTCGTTAATTGAACCCTGGAGTATGTAGGGTGTGCTGAAATAAGCAGTTTATGGTTTTTTCCTTGTGCACGAATGACGAAGATTAATTCATTTTTAAAAGGCTGGTGAATTCTACTGATTCGCCCTCCATCAATTGTTTCCTTTAATTCATTCGTCATAGCTCTGGTAAATAGTCCGTCAAATGACATTGTGTTCCCTCATTTCAAATCATTCTTTCTTCATCTTATCATTTTTTTACGTTTCACGTGTGAAATGTGCTATAATGGGCTGATGAATGGACGATCACTTGATAAAAATACAGAATGAAGGTGAGATCGACCTATGGTAGTCAGTATGACCGGATTTGGTGCCGGTGCAGCTGAGATAACAGATCTTAGCGCGACGGTTGAAATTAAATCTGTAAATCATCGATTTTTAGAGTGCGCAATACGTGTACCAAGAGAACATGCTTATCTTGAAGAAAAAACAAAACGGTTAATAGGTCAACATATTAAAAGAGGAAAAGTGGATGTTTACATCTCTCTTACGGGTGCAGTGTCAATGAACCGATCGTTAACAATCGATTGGGATCTTGCAGACGCCTATTTTAATTATGCAAGCAAGCTTAAAGATCGATATTGCCTCAAACAGGAAGTGCCACTGGAGTATTTTCTTGGAAACCCTGATCTTGTTTCCATAGAGGAAGCGGATGTAAATCGTGAAGAGGTTGAACCCTTAGTTGAAAAAGCTCTTAAACAGGCAATCCGTTCGCTGCAATCTATGAGAGCTATTGAAGGAAAAGAACTTGAAAAAGATATTCTTTATCAATTACAATTATTTAAGCAATGTGCAGATGAAGGAGCAAACCTTAATCCGAATATTGTTTCTAAATACCATAGCAGGCTTGAAAAAAGAATAAAAGAGTTTGCAGATGGACAGATTGATGAAAACAGACTTTTGACAGAAGTGGCCGTATTTGCGGAGAAAACAGATGTCCGGGAAGAATTCATTCGACTTGAAAGCCACCTTTCCCAGTTTCAAAATGCGCTGATGCGAGAAGAAGCCGTTGGAAGAAGACTGGACTTTCTTACTCAGGAAATGAATAGGGAAGTAAATACGATCGGTTCAAAAGCAAATGATTCATCTTTGGTTGCACTAGTTGTAGAAATGAAATCTGCGCTTGAAAAAATCCGGGAGCAAATTCAAAATATCGAATAAATCGGTTGAATTGTTAAAGGGGAGTCACGATGTCAATAAAGTTAATAAACATAGGCTTTGGGAATATTGTATCTGCAAACAGGATTATTACCATCATTTCACCGGAATCCGCTCCAGTGAAACGTCTGGTGCAGGATGCAAGAGAACGCGGAACATTAATTGATGCTACATATGGAAGAAGAACAAGAGCGGTTATGATTATGGACAGTGATCATGTGATTTTAGTAGCGGTTCAGCCGGAAACTGTGGCCTCCCGTTTTACTGATAAAGATGATGGTCAGGAAGAAGGGTAATTTAGATGAATGAAAAAGGATTGCTGATCGTATTATCCGGACCATCCGGTGTCGGGAAAGGAACAGTCAGAAAAGAGTTGTTTTCAAATCCGAAAACAACCTATGAGTATTCAATTTCCATGACTACTCGTCTTCCAAGAGAAGGTGAAGTTAATGGAACAGATTATTTTTTTAAAACAAGAAATGAATTTGAAGCGCTTATCGCACAGGATAAATTGCTTGAGTATGCCGAATATGTCGGTAATTATTACGGCACACCGGTAGATTATGTGAAAGAAACACTCAATAAAGGCAGAGATGTCTTTTTGGAAATAGAAGTGCAGGGAGCCCGTCAGATCAGAGAAAAATTTCCGGAAGGACTTTTTATTTTTCTTGCACCGCCAAGTTTGTCTGAACTTCAAAACAGACTTGTTCATCGCGGCACTGAAAGCAGCGACATTATTGCCAGCCGGGTGGAAAAAGCACGAAAAGAACTTGAAATGATGAATCTGTATGACTATGTAGTTGAAAATGATCATGTTGAATTAGCCTGTGAGCGAATTCACGCCATTGTTCTTGCAGAACATTTAAGACGTGACCGAGTAGAAGCACGCTATAAAAAAATGCTGGAGGTTGAATAAAATGTTATATCCATCATCTGATTCCCTTAGAAAAAATATTGACTCAAAGTATTCGCTTGTTAGTGTGGCAGCCAAACGCGCCAGAAATATGCAGGAAAAAGGTGATAAGGGAACACTTGATTCTTATCATTCCATTAAATTTGTCGGTCAGGCACTCGAAGAGATTGCAGCCGGGCACTTGATGATGAAGAAACCAGTTGCAGGAATTGAATATGAAGATGAAAAATAACAGCCCACGGGTTGTTATTTTTCTTTTTAGCCACTTCCACAGTCCTTGCAGATGTTTTGAAAAGACCGGTGAATTGATGACTATTTAAGTGAAAAACAAATCAACTTCCTTCATAATAAAAGAAATGATTCATGAACAAGGGAGATGTAATCCATGAAAAAAAATATCTTGCTGTGTGTTACGGGTGGAATTGCTGTCTACAAGGCAGTAGCGCTAACGAGTAAATTAAGTCAGTCAGATTTTAATGTAAAGGTTATTCTGACGAAAAGTGCAATGGAATTTGTGACCCCGCTGACCTTTCAGGTAATGTCACGCAATGATGTCTATTATGATACGTTTGATGAAAAAGACTCAAAAAAAATCGCTCATATTGATTTAGCTGACTGGGTAGATTTGATCGTAGTGGCTCCAGCAACTGCCAATGCCATCGGGAAGTTTGCTAATGGAATCGCTGACGATATGGTATCGACGACTCTTTTGGCTGCGACTGCACCTGTCTGGATTGCTCCTGCAATGAATGTTCATATGTATGATCATCCAGCTGTAAAAAATAATATTTCCACTCTCTATTCATATGGCTATCGATTCATTGAGCCATCAGAGGGTTTTTTAGCCTGCGGCTACGTCGGAAAAGGCAGATTGGAAGAGCCGGAAATGATCGTGGAACTCATTAGAGAGAAATTTCAAAGCAAGGGAATACTCGCTGGGAAACATGTATTGATAACGGCTGGTCCGACAAGAGAGCCTATAGATCCTGTGCGGTTTTTTACAAATCACTCAACAGGTAAAATGGGCTATGCAATTGCTGAAACAGCCGTGCAATTGGGGGCGAAAGTTACACTCGTTTCGGGTCCGGTTGCACTGAAGCACCCTGAAGGGGCAGATGTAATAAAAATCGAAACAGCTGAAGAGATGAGACAGGCAGTAATGGATCATTATTCAACAGCGGATATCGTTATTAAAAGTGCAGCAGTAGCAGATTACCGGCCGGTACACCGGCATGAAGAAAAAATGAAAAAATCAGAGGGTCCGATGTCGATGGAATTTGAACGGACAGCAGATATATTAAAAACGCTAGGCCAGCAAAAAGAACATCAGATTTTAATAGGGTTTGCTGCTGAAACCGACCAGGTTGAGTATTACGCAAAGAAAAAACTTCAATCTAAAAATGCAGATATGATTGTAGCAAATAATATTACAGAAGAAGGAGCCGGTTTTAGCGGTGATACAAATATTGTGACTTTTTATTTTAAGAATGGAAATAAAAAGGAACTTCCGCTCCTATCAAAAAAACAAGTAGCCGAAAAAATATTCGAAGAAATTCATCAAATGGAAACAGAACCAAACAGGATTGATTCTTTATGATTGCCTCTGTGATTGTAGATGTACCGGCAAAACAAACGGACCGCCCCTTCGATTATAAAGTGCCTTTACGCTTCCAGGGAATAATTAAAACGGGGATGAGGGTTGTCGTTCCATTTGGACCAAGAAAAATACAAGGTTTTGTCGTGGATTTTCAACAAGAATCTTCCTTTGATAAACTGAAGGAAATAGAAGAAGTGCTCGATATCGTTCCTGTTCTAAATAGTGAATTGCTGTCCCTTTCTCAATGGCTGTCAGAGGAAACTTTATGTTTTCGAATTTCTGCTATGCAGGTGATGCTTCCTGCAGCAATGAAAGCTAAATATGAAAAAATCTTTCACTCCTTAGTGTCACCAGAGGAACTCCCACAAACTGTTTTATCTTCATTAAACCGGGAAGGCTGCCTTTCATGGCAAGATGCTGTGGGCAAGGGGATGCTGAAGATTCTCCAGCAGTTAGTGACGGATGGAAAAATGGATTTGCGATATCAGGTGAAGAACAAAACAAACCTTAAAAAGATCCGCATTATCACTCTTGCTAAATCGGAGGAAGAAAGCAGAAATTTAGTAGAAACGCTATCGCTTGCCGCAGAAAAGCAAAAAAAAGTATTGAATTATCTTCTCATAAGTCCGGAGAACAAGAGAAGTGTTCAAGAGACGAAACTTGAAACAACTGTGTCTGATTCAACAATTAAAACGATGCTGAAAAAGGGGTATCTGACTGAATCCTATGAAGAAATATATCGGGATCCGTTTGAACATCGATCGTTTGCCCGGTCCGTTTCATTTCAGTTGACAGATCAGCAAAGAGCAGCTATCGAACCCGTCTTAAAAGCGGTGGATCAATATGACCATACTACTTTTTTATTGCATGGCGTGACAGGCAGCGGGAAAACTGAAATTTATCTTCAGACGATCGAAAAAGTGCTCAGCCAAAATCGCCAGGCCATTATGCTCGTGCCTGAAATTTCGCTGACTCCTCAAATGGTTGAACGTTTTAAGGGAAGATTTGGTGAACAGGTAGCGGTCATGCACAGTGGTTTATCGGTTGGAGAAAAATACGATGAGTGGCGCAAAATTCATAGAAAAGAAGTAAATGTGGTCGTTGGAGCCAGGTCGGCGGTATTTGCTCCTTTTGAAAAACTTGGCGTTCTAATAATTGATGAAGAGCATGAGTCCAGTTATAAACAGGAAGATGCGCCACGGTACCATGCGAGAGATGTGGCAATTGAAAGAGCCAAGCGTCATGGCTGTCCGGTAATACTCGGAAGCGCTACACCATCTTTGGAAAGTTTTGCCCGCGCGCAAAAAGGAAATTACCAGCTGCTGACTTTATCCAAAAGGATGAATAATCAGCCGATGCCCCAGGTAACAATTATTGATATGAGAGAAGAACTGAGAGACGGAAATCGCTCAATGTTTTCCCGTGAATTATTAGCGCAGCTTCAGGAGCGATTGGATAAAAATGAACAGACGGTTCTTTTTTTAAATCGAAGAGGTCATTCATCTTTTATAATGTGCAGAGACTGCGGTTACGTCATGCAGTGTCCCCATTGTGAAGTATCCATGACCTACCACCGGAATGCTGAAAAAATGAAATGTCATTATTGTGGTGAAGAGGCTCAAGTGCCTTCTACATGCCCGGAATGTCAAAGTGAGCATATTCGTTACTTTGGAACAGGCACCCAAAAGGTTGAAGAAGAATTAACCAAACTCGTTCCTCAAGCCAGAGTCATCCGAATGGATGTGGATACGACAACACGAAAAGGGTCTCATGAAAAGCTTTTATCGGCATTCGGCGAGGGACAGGCGGACATTCTGCTCGGCACTCAAATGATCGCAAAAGGGCTGGATTTCCCTAATATCACTCTTGTAGGTGTACTGAGTGCAGACACGATGCTTCATTTACCTGATTTTCGATCTGCAGAAAAAACCTTTCAGCTTCTTACTCAAGTAAGCGGGCGCGCAGGAAGGCATGATAAAGAAGGAGAGGTCGTCATCCAAACCTACACTCCTGAACACTTTTCGATTGATTTAGCCAAAACTCAGAACTTTGAATTGTTTTATAACCAGGAGATGGCTATGAGAAAAATAGGCCAGTACCCTCCTTTTTATTTTATGGCCCTTATTAACATAAGTCATGAAAATGTTTTAAAAGTTGTGTCAGTGAGCGAAGAAATCAGTTCACTATTAAAGCAAAAATTATCATCACAGGCGGTTATTTTAGGTCCTGTCGCTTCACCTATCGCCAGAATACAAAATAGATATCGATACCAATGTTTGATAAAATACAAAAAAGAAGAAGGCTTAAAACCATTACTGAAAGCAATTTTAAATGATTATCAGTCAGCTAAAAAAGATTCTGTAATGATTCATATAGATGTACAGCCATACATCATGATGTGAGGAAAGTCGTCAAGGAGGATAATGAATTGCCAATATTAGATATAATTAAACATCCAGATAGTCGTTTAGAAAGTGAATGTGAAACGATTACTGAATTCACAGAAGATCTTCACCTGCTGCTGGATAATCTTTTTGAAACCATGATCCACAGCGATGGTGTAGGGATTGCGGCTCCTCAGGTAGGGATTTGCAAAAAAGCAGCAATTGTAGATCTAGATGATGACAATGGCACGCTCGAAATGATCAACCCCACCATTACACATACGAATGGCAGAGATTTAGATATCGAAGGCTGTCTTAGTTTCCCAGGACTTTACGGAGAGGTGGAACGAGCAGAGAAAATCAGCTTAAAGGCCCAGGATCGAAAGGGTCAATGGTATGAACTTGAAGCTGAAGGATACATGGCAAGAGCCATTCAGCATGAAGTAGATCATTTATATGGCGTGTTATTCACGTCCAAGGTAAGCAGGTACATTAGCGAGGAAGAAATTGAAGGGTGGGACGAAGAATGATGAAAGTAATCTTTATGGGCACTCCTGATTTTTCAGTTCCCATTTTAAAGCAGCTAATAAATGATCAAATGGATGTCATCGCTGTCGTGACGCAGCCCGATCGTCCATCAGGAAGAAAAAGACTGCTGACACCCCCTCCTGTTAAAGTAGAGGCGTTGAGCCGGAATATACCGGTTATCCAGCCTGAAAAACTAAAGGGATCTAAAGAACTTGATGAAATCATTGAATTAAAAGCAGACTTAATTGTAACTGCAGCATTCGGTCAATTGCTGCCTCCTGAGCTTCTTTTGGCACCAGCTCTTGGCTGTATAAACGTCCATGCCTCTTTATTGCCTGAGTTGCGCGGAGGAGCACCCATCCACCATGCAATAATGCAGGGAAAAAAAGAAACGGGCATTACGATCATGTATATGGCTGAAAAACTCGATGCAGGCGACATCATCAGTCAGGTGAAAGTGGAAATTACTGAGGACGATAATGTAGGGACTCTTCATGATAAATTAAGTAAGGCAGGAGCGCTTCTGCTGTCTGAAACTCTTCCGTTGATTGCTGATCATTCAGCGCAGCGAACGGAACAAAATCATTCAGAGGCTACATTTGCCTGGAATATTAAACGGGATGAAGAGGAGATTGACTGGTCGCGAACTGAAGCTGATCTATACAATCAAATCCGCGGACTTTACCCGTGGCCTGTTGCTTATACAACTTATCGAAACAAAACAATGAAAATACTGAAAGCAGAAAAAACGGGAATAAAACACAATGGTGATCCAGGTGTTATACTGGATAAGACATCCAATGGACCGGTAATTTCCACAGGAAACGGCTCTGCTTTACTTATTACAGAGCTTCAGCCGTTCGGGAAAAAGAAAATGGCTGCTGCAGATTTCCTAAGAGGTGCAGGGTCTGATATGGAAATCGGGGAAAGAGTGGGTAAAATAAATGAGTAATACAACTGCAAGAGAAGCAGCACTGG
Organism: Jeotgalibacillus campisalis; assembly: GCF_000829515.1. Classification (GTDB taxonomy): domain Bacteria; phylum Bacillota; class Bacilli; order Bacillales; family Jeotgalibacillaceae; genus Jeotgalibacillus; species Jeotgalibacillus campisalis. Next base: position 331,704 of record NZ_JXRR01000014.1, read on the forward strand.
ATATTCTCGAACAAATTGATAAGAACCAATCCTATAGCAATCTGCTGCTCAATCATGCAATAAAAAAATTCAATATTAAAGGTCCGGATACCGGGCTGTTAACAGAGCTGACATATGGGACAATTCAGCGCAAACTGACATTGGACTACTATTTGACCCCATTTATTAAAAAAAAGCTGGAGAACTGGGTTCGAAATCTCCTTCGAATGAGCTTATATCAAATGCTGTATTTTGATCGCGTTCCAGAGCGTGCAGCGATTCATGAAGCTGTTGAAATCGCAAAAAAAAGGGGCCATAAAGGAATTGCCGGGCTGGTAAATGGAATACTCAGATCCATACAGCGGGAAGGTGTACCATCTTTAAACGACATTTTGGACCCAATTGAGCGGCTTTCTATTGAAACAAGTCATCCATATTGGCTGGTCGCCCGTTGGAATGAACAGTACGGACTGGAAAAAACAAAGAAAATGTGTGAAACAAATTTACTTGCTCCAGTTCAGACTGCACGTGTCAATACATTAAAGACCAACAGGGAAGCCGTTCTCGATCAGCTGAATGCAGAAGGAGTCGAGGCAAAACCAAGCAGCATCATTCCAGAAGGAATATCGATTATGAAAGGGAATATTGCTCATACCAATGCGTACAAGACGGGTATGCTGACAATACAGGATGAAAGCTCTATGCTGGTTGCTTATGCTATGAATGCTCAGCCTGGAGAAACCATTCTTGATATGTGTGCAGCACCAGGAGGGAAAACAACCCACCTTGCACAATCAATGAATAACGAGGGACAAATTGTTGCACTTGACCTCCACCCGCATAAAATTAAGCTCATTTCTGATAATGCAGATCGATTAGGGATTGAATGCATCGAAGGAACAGCGATTGATGCAAGAAAGGCTCATGAGAAATTTGAAGCCGGTTCGTTTGACCGTGTTTTAGTCGATGCACCTTGCAGCGGTTTAGGAGTAGTAAGAAGAAAACCGGATATCAAATATGCTAAATCCGAAAATGATCTGGAAGGGTTAACTGCTGTTCAGCACTCACTATTAGCAGCTGCCGTAGACATGATTAAACCTGGCGGAAAACTGATTTACAGTACATGTACAGTCGATCACGCTGAAAATAATGACACTGTCGCAAAGTTTTTAAGAGAGTACAAACAGATGGAACTGACTGCTTTAGAAAATTTGCCGGAAGCAATACAGCCGCTTGTCCAAGATAATATTCTACAGGTCTTTCCTCAGGATTTTAATGGTGACGGTTTCTTTATTGCCTGCTTTGAAAAGAAGCAAAATTAAAGATCAGCATGCATGTTCTGCCCGTGTTAGTTGTGATTTATCATAAATGATGCACTGCTTAAAAGAAGAGCCAACATTAAAAACGAGGTGACAAAAAGTGCAGTCTGCTTTCATTAGCGATCAAGGAAAAGTACGTCGTTTAAATGAAGATGCGGGAGGGGTCTATCTACACCCGCACGGTCATTTGCTTGCAGTAGTAGCAGATGGCATGGGAGGGCATAAAGCTGGAGATGTTGCCAGTTTGATGGCCGTTGAAAAAATACAGGAACTTTGGATGGACAGTCCTGCTATCCTGAAGCCCAGGGATGCTGAAAACTGGCTACAGTCAAGTATTGAAAACATCAATCGGGATCTTCATCTCTTCGCTCATACGAATAAAGACTGTGAAGGAATGGGAACCACTATTGTAGCAGCCATTTGTACGGAGGAATTTGTCACTATTGGAAATGTAGGAGACAGCAGAGGTTACATAGTTTCACAAGCTAATAAAATACGACAGGTTACAGAAGATCATTCTTTTGTTAACGCACTTGTTCAGTCTGGTGAAATAACAAAAAGGGATGCTGAACACCATCCAAGAAAAAATCTGCTCCTGAAATCACTTGGATCAAGCGGTCTCGTAAATCCCAGTATTTCAACCATCACAATAGATGAAGGGAATATTATTATATTGTGCTCTGACGGCCTTTCTAACAAAATAGATGAGGTAAAAATAGCAGATACCATTACTCAGGCGCTGCCGCTTAAAGAACGGGCATCAATAATGGTTGATATTGCCAACCAAAATGGCGGTGAAGACAATATCACAATTGCTGCAGTTGAGTACGTTGTCTCCAAAGAAAGTGAGGAGACACGATGATCGGAAAAAGATTAAACGGTCGTTATAAAATTCTTCGATCCATCGGCGGCGGCGGGATGGCAAATGTTTACCTTGCCCGCGACATGATCCTTGAGAGAGATGTTGCGGTGAAAGTACTTCGTCTGGATTATGTAAATGAAACCGATTCGATGAAAAGGTTTCAGCGGGAAGCACAATCAGCCACAAGTTTAACCCATTCAAATATTGTGAGCATGTATGATGTTGGAGACGAGGATGATCAGTATTATCTGGTTATGGAGTATGTTGAGGGCATGACATTAAAAGAATACATTCAGCATCACTCACCTGTGCCAATGAAAGATGCTATTAAAATTATGTCCCAGCTAACATCTGCGATTTCTCATGCACATCATAATGGCATTATTCACAGAGATATAAAACCTCAGAATATTCTCGTAGATAACAATGGCGATATCAAGATCACCGACTTTGGCATTGCTATGGCTCTGAGTGCAACTTCAATCACTCAAACAAATTCTGTCATGGGGACTGTCCATTATCTTTCGCCCGAGCAGGCAAGAGGCGGAATTGCGACAAAAAAATCAGATATTTATTCTTTAGGAATTGTGATGTTCGAGCTTATAACAGGCCGACTGCCTTTTGAAGGCGAATCAGCTGTTTCTATTGCTTTAAAACATTTGCAATCTGATATTCCACCGCCATCAAAATTAACACCTAATTTACCTCAGAGTGTTGAAAATGTTATTTTAAAATCGACGACGAAAGATTCCTTCTATCGATATGCCACAGTGGATGAGATGCATGAGGATTTAAAATCTGTCCTCGATGAAGATCGTTTTAAAGAGCCAAAGTTCATGGTTGAACCTGACAACGATGCAACTAGAGCCATCCCAATAATACGAAATGAGCGGTCATTTACACAAAATGAAGACACAAAGGTACACAAAGATTCATCCAAATCAAAAATACAGCCAAAAACCGAACAGCCCTTTTTAAAGAAAAAGAAAAAAAGAAAAAAATGGCCATGGATTCTTTTGCTTGTCATACTTCTTCTTTCTGCAGGTACAGCCGCAATGGCAGCACTTGGTGTCTTTGGTCCAGCCCGGGTAGAGGTTCCGAATATTGTAGGCGAATCGTTAAATGAAGGTGAAGAAATTCTTGAAGAAGCAGGTCTCCGTCTTGGTGAAATTGAATATCAGCCAAGTGAGGAGATCCCTGCGGATGAAATCATTAGAAGCTCGCCTAAGGCAACACGTACTGTGGAGGAAGGCGAAGAGATTAATGTAACAATCAGCAGCGGGAAAATGGAAGTAGAAATGGATGATTATACAGGTAAAATCTATGAGGATATTCGGGAATCAATCGAGGAAATGGATTTTGAAGAAATCATATTTGAGGAAGAATATGACTCTTCTCCAAAAGGAACGATAATTGATCAAAATCCAGGAGAAGGGAACAGAATGATACCGAGTGAAACGGAACTGCAACTGACCATCAGCTTAGGGGAAGAAACAGCGGTAGTCGAGAATTTAATTGGTAAATCTCCTCAGGAAGTAGACGAATTTGAATCTCGCACCGGCTTGGTTGTCAACACAACTAGGGAAGAATATTCATCTGAGCAGGCAGAAGGAGCCGTCATATCACAAGATCCATCCGAAGGGACCTCTCTTCCTGTAGGGAGTTCAATTAATGTAGTGGTCTCCTTAGGAGAAGAACCGCTGCCTCCAAAAGAAATTTTTGTTCCATTAACAATTGAATACGAAGCTGTTGAGGAATCGGAAGAACCGGAAGAACCCGATCCTGAAGAAGGCGAAGAGCCCGATCCTGAAGAAGGTGAAGATCCGCCGGAAGTTCCAGGAGAACCTGAGCCCCAAACGATAAGAATATTTGTAAAAGATTCAAATAATGACATTGATGAGCCTCTGGAAGAATTTACAATTACAGAAACCGTAGAAAGAAGTATTGAATTGATGATAGAACCAGGGGGCACTGGTGCCTACCGAGTCGAGCGAGACGGTGAGACGATTATTGAAAAAGAAATACCATATGATACAAACGAATAAATCATACAAGGAGAGATCGAATGCCAAGTGGGAAAATCATGAAAGCTTTAAGTGGCTTTTATTATGTTAAAGACGAGAGCAGGATCATCCAATGCAGGGGAAGAGGGGTATTTCGCAACCAGGGAATCACTCCATTGGTAGGAGATCAAGTTCGTTATCAAGCGGAGAATGATCAAGAGGGTTATGTTCTTGAAATCGAAGACCGAAAAAATGAACTTGTTCGTCCGCCTATCGCCAACGTAGACCAGGCAGTTTTAGTTTTTTCTGCAATCGAGCCCAATTTCAGTACTTCATTATTGGACCGCTTTTTAGTCCTAGTTGAAAGTCATCAGATAACGCCTGTAATCTGCATTTCAAAAATGGATCTCTTAACTGAGGAGCAAACAGTAAAAATTGAACAATATGCTAAAGATTATGAGGATATTGGGTACACTGTTTTACGCTCGTCCGCTAAATGGGAAGATGGTCTTGACACTCTTATTCCTTACCTTGAAGGGAAAATATCTGTTTTTGCCGGACAGTCAGGAGTAGGGAAATCATCTATCTTAAATGCGTTAAGACCCGACCTTGACATAAAAACAGATCAAATATCTTCTTCTCTTGGCAGGGGGAAACATACGACAAGACATGTGGAACTTCTTGCTATAGGATCAGGTCTTGTTGCAGATACACCTGGATTTAGTGCTTTGGAGTTCAGTGAACTGGAGCTTGAAGAATTACCTTTCTGCTTACCTGAAATTGCACATTTTGGAGAGCAGTGCAAATTCCGAGCTTGTCTTCATATTAATGAACCTAAGTGTGCTGTAAAGGCTGCAGTAGAAGATAAGAAAATTCCGAGCTATCGATATAAGGATTATCAGCAGTTTCACGAGGAAATAAAAACAAGAAAGCCGAGGTATTAAAATGGTAAAAATCGCACCATCTATTTTGTCAGCTGATTTTTCTAAGCTGGGAGAAGAAATAAAGGAAGTGGAAAAAGGAGGAGCAGATTGGATTCATATCGACGTAATGGATGGACAATTTGTTCCAAATATCACCATGGGTTCTCTAGTTGTTAATGCAATTAGACCGGTGACTTCAATGATTTTGGATGTGCACTTAATGATTGTTCAGCCTGAGAATTATATTGAGCAATTTGCCAATGCAGGTGCAGACTACATTTCAGTTCATGCAGAAGCTACGAATCATCTTCACAGAACGATTCAGCTCATTAAAGCAAAAGGGGTGAAAGCGGGTGCGGTTATAAATCCCCACACACCAATTGAAGCGATTAAACATGTACTAGGGGATCTTGATCTTGTTCTTGTCATGACTGTAAATCCAGGTTTTGGAGGACAAAGCTTCATCCCTTCTATGGCAGGTAAAATAAATGAGCTCGCTAAACTTAAAAAAGAAGCAGGTTTCAACTATTTAATTCAAGTAGACGGCGGTGTTAATACAGAAACGATTAAACAATGTGTAGACGCAGGAGCTGAAGTGATGGTAGCAGGATCTGCGGTGTTTGGAGAAAGAGATCGGAATTTAGCCATAGGGTTGTTAAAAAAAGCTGCTCAACAGTAAATAAAAGTTGAGACTGAATCAGAACTATGAAAGATGTTTAAAATGAGTATTTATTTTCGCAGCGGAAAGCGGCGACTCCCTGCAGGATATGACAGCAAGCTGAGACCAAAGCCTGAGGAGGGCTCAAGCAGCCGTCCCTGTGGAAAGCGTCCGCCTGAAGCGAAGTGAACCAATCAAAGAGCTTGAGACACACATTTGTCCCAGGCTCTTTTTGTTTACATAATAAAAATTATAAACATATAGCATTGAACTGCATCATATAGATTGAAGGTGAGAACATGATTTATTTAGTTGGTGGCGCACCAATCAATCATCAATGGCTGCTAGAGCTTGGACAAAAGGAAGCCAGGTGGATTGGAGTAGATAGGGGAACAAAAAAACTGATTGAGGCAGGGTTTTCTGTAGAACGAGCTTTTGGAGATTTTGATTCCGTAACAAAGGAGGAATTCAATCACATCATCTCACATGTTCGTAAATTGGAAGTGGCAGAGCCAGAGAAAAACGAAACAGATTTGGAGATGGCCTTAAAATGGGCTCTATCTGAATCTCAGCCCATCAGGTTAATAGGCGCAACCGGCGGGAGACTTGATCATTTTATGGGGAATCTTCAGCTGCTTACTTCGCCGCTTGTCCTCAAACATACGCACTCTGTTGAAATTCTGGACGAGCAAAATCGAATCAGTCTTTTAAAAAGTGGTGATTTTAAAGTAGAAAATGATCCGGACTATCGCTATCTTTCCTTTATTCCCATTACTCCAGAAGTAAAAAAATTCACCATCGCGGGTGTAAAGTATCCGTTGACCGATCACGATTTAAAAATGGGGACGACCCTTACGATCAGTAACGAATTTATTGCCTCTCATGCGTCTATTTCGTTTCAATCTGGCATAATTATGATGGTAAGAAGCAAGGACAACACTTGATGCTTTATCGGAATGGAGGAGATCCACTTGCGATTTTACAGTATAAAACTTCCCAGAGTGCTTGGTGGAATTGTAAAAGCAATGCTTGGGGCTTTTAAAAAGCAAGCATAAACAAAATAAGAAGGGGAGCTGACTAGTTCAGCTCCCCTTCTTATTATGATCATTTCAATATTATACGCGTTCTACTTTACCGGATTTCAATGCTCGTGCAGAAACCCATACGCGTTTAGGCTTACCGTCAACAAGAATACGAACTTTTTGAAGGTTAGCGCCCCATGTACGCTTGTTAGCGTTCATAGCGTGGGAGCGAGCGTTGCCCGAACGAGTCTTACGACCAGTAACAACACACTGTTTCGCCATTTAATTCCCCTCCTCACAAATGAAGCTGAAAACATCTGTTTCAATCTTTCACTTAGTCAATCACACCTTAATTAATTTACCACACCTAAATTTATTATGCAATAAAAATAAAGTATACTATCAAGTTTTTTTCCTTTACATATTAAGTACAGAAAAAGACTATAAAATAATCATTCATTAGATAATATAATTTTATTATGTAAACTAATAAAGCTGATTAATAGAATCGACTGAATGATTGAGCGTTTATTTGAAAAGAAAATGAAACAAAAAAACGTTAAGTAAGGAATGGTCTTTACCAGTTTTGCTTTTAAATCAAGGGATTGTATAGTAAAATGTCTTTAGCCAAGACAGTATCCAAAGGGGGAGCAAGATATGTCTATTGAATTAACAACAAAGTTTGGACAAATTGATATCTCAAACGAAGTCATTGCAATGGTTGCCGGTGGAGCAGCAATTGAATGCTTCGGGATAGTAGGCATGGCGTCCAAGCATCAGATAAGAGACGGTCTGACAGATATCTTGCGTCGTGAAAATTTTACGCGTGGCGTAATTGTGCGTCAGGAAAACGATAAGGTCTACATTGATATGTACATTGTTGTCAGCTATGGCACCAAAATTTCAGAAGTCGCTCACAATGTACAATCGACTGTTAAATACACATTGGACAAAACTGTTGGCCTTTCTGTTGAGTCCGTCAATATATACGTTCAGGGAGTTCGTGTAACGAACCCGTAATGAGGAGGAAAGCTTTGTGGTTATTAACGAGTTAAATGGCAGGCAGTTTGCCGAAATGATTTTTCAGGGAGCAATAAATTTGTCCAATAATGCAGACACAGTGGATGCATTAAATGTGTTTCCCGTACCAGATGGAGATACCGGTACAAATATGAACTTATCTATGACTTCGGGTTCAAAAGAAGTCCAGGCAAATGTTTCAGACCATCTGGGAAAAGTATCTTCAGCTCTTTCTAAAGGCTTGCTGATGGGAGCACGTGGAAATTCTGGTGTGATTCTGTCACAGCTTTTTAGAGGATTCGGTAAAACTGTTGAAAGCAAAAGCGTTTTAAGCACGGTTGAATTTGCCCAGGCATTAGATGATGGAGTTGGATCTGCTTATAAGGCTGTCATGAAACCGGTTGAAGGCACCATTTTAACTGTTGCAAAAGATGCGGCAAAAAAAGCGGTTCAGGCAGCTAAAAATGAGGATGATTTCGTAGCTTTAATGGAAGAAATCGTCAAAGAAGCAAAAGCTTCACTAAAGCGCACTCCGGATCTTTTGCCTGTTTTAAAAGAGGTTGGAGTAGTAGACAGCGGCGGGCAGGGGCTTGTCCACGTCTATGAAGGCTTCTTAGCGGAACTTAAGGGTGAAAAAATTGATGACGCTCCTGTTGCTCTTTCAATGGACGAGCTTGTAGGCGCTGAGCATCATATTGGCGTACAGGGCTTTATGAATACAGAAGATATAGAATTTGGCTATTGTACTGAGTTCATGGTAAAGCTTGAAGAAGAAAAAACGTCTAAACATCCCTTCGATGAAACAAGATTCAGAAATGAATTGAGTGAGCTTGGTGATTCATTGCTCGTAATCTCAGATGATGAAATGGCGAAGGTGCACATTCATACAGAGGAGCCTGGAACAGCACTTGCTTACGGCCAGCGTTACGGCAGCTTAATTAAAATGAAAATTGAAAATATGCGTGAGCAGCACACTGAACTTGTAGGGTCTGATTATAGAGTTCCCGATAAAAATGCCGTTCCTGCTGAAAAGAAACCTTATGCGATCATTACGGTTTCTATGGGTGAAGGGATTGCTGAACTATTCAAGAGCATCGGTGCAACGAATGTAATTGAAGGCGGACAGACAATGAATCCAAGCACAGAGGATATTGTCAAAGCAATTGAGGAAGCAAATGCTGAAAAAGTCATTATCTTACCTAATAACAAAAATATAATTATGGCTGCTGAACAGGCAGCTGAGGTTGTTGAAATGGAAGCGGTAGTAGTGCCGTCTAAGACGGTTCCTCAGGGAATGACAGCTATTTTGGCTTTCAACCCAACAGCGGAAATCGACGACAACTTTGCAGGAATGAAAGAGGCATTAAATCATGTGAAGACAGGTCAAGTCACATTTGCTGTGCGCGATACATCCATAGACGGCATCACTATTCAAAAAGATGATCATATGGGTATTGCAGAAGGGAAGATTGTAGTTAGTGATAAGAGCAGATTGAATTCTGCTAAAAAACTCCTCGCACAAATGATTGATGAAGAGGCTGAAATTCTTACCATTTTGCATGGTGAAGATGCTGGTGAAGATGAAGTAAACGACATTAAAGCGTTTATTGAGAGTGAATATGCTGAGCTGGAAATTGAAATCCATAATGGAAAGCAGCCGCTTTACTCATATATATTTGCGATTGAATAAGGAAATGGATTGTAATCATTCGCTTAAAGAGAGAAAATAGAAGGGTACTTACCCTTCTATTTTCTATATGAAGGAAGTAAGTACGAGATGACAGTGAAGGTGTGAACATGCATGAAATACAAAAGTGTTTTTGATATTATCGGCCCCGTTATGATCGGTCCATCTTCTTCTCACACTGCAGGAGCGGCAAGAATAGGAAAAATGGCCAGAGAACTCTTTGGCAGAGAACCTGAATGGGCTACGATTTCTTTCTATGGATCATTTGCTAAAACATTCAGAGGCCACGGTACAGATGTAGCAATGATCGGCGGGATCATGAATTTTGAAACCGACGATGAAAGAATTATTAATGCATTTGATCATGCTAAAAAGAAAAAAATCCGTATAAAAATTCGTGAAGAAGAAGCGGTAACGGATCATCCGAATACGGCCAGAATCTTACTTGGCGATAAAAACGGCGAAATGGAACTTGTCGGCATTTCCATTGGCGGAGGTAAGATAGAGATCATTGAACTAAATGGATTTGAACTTAAATTAACAGGTCATCACCCTGCGATTCTGGTTGTTCATGACGATCGGTTCGGTGCAATCGCTGCTGTTTCTAATCTGCTGGCAAGCCACAGAATAAACATTGGCCATATGGATGTTTCCCGAAAAGACGTAGGGCAGATGGCTTTAATGACGATAGAAGTTGACCAAAACGTAAATGAGGAAGTCATAGAAGGACTAAAAAAACTTCCGGAAGTCACTCAAGTAACTAGAATTGTAAATTAAAATAGTAATGCGGGGCAATGGCAGCGCTTACGTAAAATAGAAGGTGGGATAAAATGTTTCGTAATGTTGCAGAACTAGTTGAGTTAGCCGAAACAGGCAACAAAAAAATATCTGATATTATGATTGAACAGGAAATGAAAGTTACAAACCGTTCCCGCGAAGACGTTCTTGCTCAAATGGAACGGAATTTAAAGGTCATGGAAGAAGCGGTGGAAAGAGGTTTGCAAGGAGTCAAGTCTCATTCAGGTTTAACCGGTGGAGATGCTGTTTTGCTGCAAAAGTACATAGCAGGAGGGAAGTCTCTCAGTGGTGATCTGCTCTTAGATGCTGTCAGCAAAGCTGTAGCAACAAATGAGGTGAATGCTGCAATGGGAACGATATGCGCAACTCCTACGGCCGGCTCGGCTGGTGTGGTTCCTGGCACCTTATTTGCCGTGCAAAGAAAACTGAATCCTACGAGGGAAGAGAAAATCCGTTTTTTGTTTACTTCAGGTGCATTCGGTTTCGTTGTGGCTAATAATGCCTCGATTTCAGGAGCAGCAGGAGGGTGTCAGGCAGAGGTCGGTTCAGCATCCGGAATGGCAGCTGCAGCTATTGTAGAAATGGCAGGCGGATCACCGTCCCAGTGTGCAGAAGCGATGGCGATCACGTTAAAAAATATGCTGGGTCTTGTTTGTGATCCAGTTGCAGGACTTGTAGAAGTACCTTGTGTAAAAAGAAATGCAATGGGTGCTGCGAATGCGATGGTCGCAGCAGACATGTCCCTTGCTGGAATAACGAGCCGCATCCCATGTGATGAGGTAATTGATGCTATGTATAAAATCGGACAGACAATGCCTGTTGCACTAAGAGAAACTGCTCAAGGCGGCTTGGCAGCGACCCCGACAGGCCGGGAACTGGAAGCGAAAATATTTGGTTTTGCTCTGGATAAAAAGGAGTAGGCTGGTTTGAATGAATCAGTCTTAACTTTAAACGGAGTTGGAGAAGAAACCGCTCAACAGCTGCAAGACATGGGCATTCATACAATAAATGATTTAATAAATTATTTGCCGTACCGATATGATGATTTCAGAATGAAAGATTTATCAGAGGCGGCTCACGAAGAGCGGGTTACTGTAGAAGGCAGGATTCACAGTGAACCCTCTCTTCAATTTTTTGGCAAAAAAAAGTCCAGATTGACCTTAAGATTATTAAGCGGCCCGCACAGTATTAAGGTCACATTTTTTAATCAGCCTTATCTTAAGAAAAAATTGAATGTACAAGATATGATTACGGTGACCGGCAAATGGGACAGGCATCGCCAGATTATTACAGCTCAAACGTATAAGCTTGGGCCGCAGCAGGGGGAAGAAGAATTCTCACCTGTCTATCCATTAAAAGGATCTATGACAAATCGCACATTGAAAAAACTAATCCAGCAGGCGCTTAAACATTATGCGGATAAAATAGCTGATCCGATCCCTGAAGGATTGCTTGCCAAATACAAGTTGTTAGACAGGCGTCAAGCGCTTGAGGGAATTCACTTTCCTTCAAATCCTGATGCGATGAAACAATCGAGAAGACGATTTGTATATGAAGAGTTTTTTTTGTTTCAATTAAAAATGCAGGCTTTAAGAAAAGTTGAACGAGAACAGTCAAAAGGGATTTCGATTAACTACGTAAAGGACGATCTAACTGCCTTTATTTCCAGACTTCCCTTTCCACTTACAGATGCCCAAAAAAGAGTGCTGAAAGAAATACTGATAGATATGAAGTCGCCGCACCGCATGAATCGCCTGTTGCAAGGAGATGTTGGTTCTGGCAAGACAGTTGTGGCTGCGATTTCCCTTCTTGCAGCTATTACGGCGGGCTATCAGGGAGCACTTATGGTCCCGACAGAAATACTCGCCGAACAGCACGCCGAGTCATTAAACGAGTTATTTCAGCCAATAGGAATGAACGTTGCACTCCTTACAAGCTCAGTCAAGGGGAAAAGAAGAACCCTTCTATTAGAAAAACTGGCTGCAGGTGATATAGATATTTTAATCGGCACTCACGCTCTTATACAGGAAGAAGTGAATTTTAAAAATCTTGGTCTCGTGATCACAGACGAGCAGCACAGATTTGGCGTAAACCAGCGCCGTGTTCTCCGTGAAAAAGGAGAAAGCCCTGATGTGCTCTTTATGACTGCTACTCCCATACCAAGAACACTTGCCATTACGGTGTTTGGTGAAATGGATGTCTCGATCATTGACGAAATGCCTGCGGGAAGAAAGCCGATTCAAACCTACTGGGCTAAGGAAAATATGCTGGATCGTATTTTGGTTTTTATGGAAAAGGAACTTGCAAATGGACGGCAGGTATACGTCATTTGCCCACTCATTGAAGAATCTGAAAAATTGGATGTCCAAAACGCGATTGATGTTCATGTGCAGCTGGAGCAATATTTTTTCGGAAGATTTACGGTCGGGCTTATGCACGGCAGGCTGCATGCGGACGAAAAAGAAAAGGTTATGAAGGCCTTTAGTGAAAATCAATTCCACGTTTTAGTCTCTACCACGGTGGTTGAGGTAGGAGTGAATGTTCCCAACGCTTCGTTAATGGTCATCTATGATGCTGAACGGTTCGGTTTGTCACAGCTGCATCAACTAAGAGGAAGAGTAGGAAGAGGGAGCGATCAATCCTATTGCATTCTTCTTGCAGACCCCAAGAACGAAGTCGGGAAAGAACGTATGAAAATTATGACGGAAACGAATGATGGTTTTGTTTTAAGTGAAAAGGATCTTGAACTGCGGGGACCTGGAGATTTCTTTGGAAGAAAACAAAGCGGGCTTCCCGAATTTAAAGTGGCTGATATGGTTCATGATTACAGGGCATTGGAGATTGCCCGGGATGATGCTCATCAACTGATTGAGAGTCAGGAATTTTGGGAAGAACAGCACTATGCGGTTTTAAGAGAGATCCTAGTGGAAGATGGTATTCTAAGCGGCAGTAAACTTGATTAGACAGAATGCAGTTGCATTCTGTCTATTTTATTTATATACTCCTATTAGTACCTAGTGCTAGTAGCGGGCGGTGGAGAAATGAAATTAACAAAAAAAGAGCGGCAGCACACATTACAGCAAACGATTGCTGACACTCCTTTCGTGACGGACGATGATTTGGCAAAACGCTTTGGCGTGAGCGTTCAAACCATACGCCTTGATCGAATGGAGTTATCGATTCCTGAACTGCGGGAAAGGATAAAAACGGTTGCGGAACAAACGTTTGAAGATGAGGTGCGGTCTCTTCCTATCGATGAAGTGATTGGTGAAATAATTGATATAGAACTGGATAAAAGCGGAATATCTATCTTTGATGTTAGAGAAGAACATGTTTTTCAACGAAATAAAATTACAAGAGGCCATCATCTGTTTGCTCAAGCAAACTCACTTGCGGTAGCGTTAATAAATGATGAACTTGCTCTTACAGCAAGAGCCAATCTTATTTTCAGCAATCCGGTCCAAATGGGTGACCGAGTAATTGCCAAAGCGAAGGTGAGCCATAGAGATAAGCATAGAACCACTGTGGAAGTAATGTCCTATGTTGAAAAAACCCTGGTATTTAAAGGGGAATTTGAAATGTATCGCTCCACGTTTCAATTAGGAGAGGAGAATTGATATGAAAATAGCGGTTGACGCAATGGGCGGAGATCATGCACCTAAAGAGGTCGTTCTTGGTGCAATGAAAGCAGTTAAAGAAAATCCTTCTATCCAAGTGACGCTATATGGTGACCAAGAAGCCATCAAAGCCCACCTTACAAACGGACAAAATATTGAAATCATACATACCAATGAGAAAATTTTAAGTACAGATGAACCGGTAAGAGCGGTTAGAAGAAAAAAGAGTGCTTCTATGGTGCTAATGGCTCAGGCAGTAAAAGATGGACAGGCTCAGGCGTGTGTATCAGCCGGTAATACAGGTGCACTGATGGCAGCGGGTTTATTTGTAGTGGGCAGAATTAGCGGTATTGAAAGACCTGCCCTTTCCCCTACCCTGCCTACTATGGATGGCAAAGGGTTTGTTATGCTGGATCTCGGAGCTAATTCCGATGCGAAACCTGAACATCTTCTTCAATATGCCTTGATGGGAAGTATTTACGCAGAAAAGGTCAGAGGCATACCAAATCCGACAGTTGGGCTGTTAAATATCGGTACAGAGGAAGGGAAAGGAAATGAACTGACCAAAGCTTCTTTTCAACTGCTGAAGGATTCACAGCTCAATTTCATTGGAAATGTTGAATCCAGAGACCTTCTTGACGGGGCAGCAGATGTTGTCGTTACAGATGGATTTACAGGCAATATGGTGCTGAAAACGCTTGAAGGGACTGCGCAGGCGATTTTTGGAATGCTGAAAGAAACGTTTTCTTCCTCATTCAAATCCAAACTTGCCGCTGGTCTTGTACAAAATGATTTACGTGCATTAAAAAGCAAGATGGACTATACAGAATATGGAGGAGCAGCTTTATTTGGATTGAATGCTCCCGTTATTAAAGCCCACGGCTCATCCAATGAGCATGCAATTTATAACGCGATAAAGCAGGCGAATAGTATGGCAGAGGAAAATGTAGGTCAATTAATCTCTGCTGCGATAAACTCAAAGTAAAGGAGAATCATACAGATGGCTAAAGTGGCTTACTTATTTCCAGGTCAAGGTTCACAGATCGTCGGCATGGGACAAGAGATTGTTAATGCTCATGAATCAGCAAAAAATATTTATTCAAAGGCAGATGAACAACTGAATGAAAATCTCTCTGGATTGATGTTTGAGGGGCCTCAGGAAGATCTGACTAAAACAATAAACGCTCAACCTGCGCTCTTAACCTCAAGCGTAGCGATTATGTCTGTGCTAAGGGAAAACAATATTCATGCAGATTATTTAGCGGGACACAGTCTTGGAGAATATTCAGCTTTGGTTGCTTCAGGATCTATGAGCTTTGAAGATGCTGTTGTGACGGTGCGCAAACGTGGAGAATTGATGGAGCAGGCCGTTCCGAACGGAGAAGGAAAAATGAGTGCAGTTCTCGGAATGGACCGGGAAGAATTGAAAATGGTAACCGATCTTGTTACTGAACAGGGTGATCCTGTCCAGCTTGCCAACTTAAACTGTCCAGGTCAAATTGTGATATCCGGTTCTGCTGCAGGTGTTGAAAAAGCCTCGCTTCTTGCAAAAGAAAAAGGTGCAAAACGATGTCTCCCCCTTCATGTCAGTGGTCCTTTTCATTCAAGCTTAATGAAGCCTGCAGCAAAAGAGTTTGAGGAAGTGATTTCCTCTGTAACGGTTAATAATGCGACGATCCCCGTTATTGCGAATGTCACAGCCGATGTTGAACTCGATGGGAACAAGATAAAAAAACTTTTAGTTGCTCAACTCTACTCTCCGGTATTATGGGAGGATACAATTCAAAAACTTATAAGTTTAGGCGTCGATACTTTTATTGAAGTAGGACCAGGAAAAGTCTTATCGGGCTTAGTGAAAAAAGTGGAAAGACGAGCAAAGACCTTCCCGGTTTATGATGAAGAAACACTTCAGATCGCGCTAAAAGCACTAAAGGGGGTCCAATAAATGAAACTTCAAGGAAAAACAGCACTTGTAACCGGCGCTTCACGAGGAATTGGAAGAGAAATAGCCCTCGAGCTTGCAAGAAATGGAGCGAATGTTGCCATTAATTACAGCGGCAGTAAAGAACGCGCAGAGCAAGTAGCAGAAGAGATAACAGGATTTGGCAGAGAAGCATTTGTTATACAAGCGAATGTGGGAGAAGCAGATCAGGTTCAAAATATGATTAAAGAGACCATATCGCGTTTTGGTTCCATTGATATTCTCGTAAATAATGCAGGAGTGACAAGAGATAATTTATTGATGAGAATGAAAGATGACGAGTGGGATGATGTTATTAATATCAATTTAAAAGGAGTATTCCTTACAACAAAAGCGGTCACGAGAAGCATGATGAAGCAGCGCAGCGGACGCATCATTAATATTTCATCTATCGTTGGCGTTACCGGAAATCCGGGCCAATCAAATTATGTAGCTTCAAAAGCAGGTGTCATTGGATTGACAAAAAGTACGGCTAAAGAACTTTCCTCCAGAGGAATTACAGTTAATGCCGTTGCTCCAGGCTTTATTGAAACGGATATGACTGATAAACTAACAGAGGACATCCAGGACGAAATGAGAAAGCAAATTCCTTTGGCGCGTTTTGGCAGTCCTTCTGATGTTGCAAAAGTAGTATTGTTCCTGAGCAGTGATGACGCTTCTTACATGACCGGCCAAACATTACATGTTGATGGCGGAATGGTCATGTAAATTTAAAAAAGCAGGAGTTTATTTACCGCCTGTTTTAAACTATAATAATTGAAGGGAGGTGACGAACATGGCAGAAGTTATGGATCGTGTAACAAAAATTATCGTTGACCGCTTGGGTGTAGATGAATCTGAAGTTAAGCTTGAAGCTTCATTTAAAGAAGATCTTGGTGCTGATTCACTTGATGTAGTAGAATTAGTGATGGAGCTTGAAGATGAATTTGATATGGTTATCTCTGATGAAGATGCAGAAAAAATCGGTACAGTTGGTGATGCAGTGAATTACATACAGGAAAAAGTCTAAGTGTAATGAAATCATCCCGCCAAGATGATCGTGTTTTTCGCTAATTGAGAGAAAGCTTGGCATGAGGAATCATGCCAAGTTTTGTTTTATCTTGTATACCATTAAATTAAAGTGATAGAAATGGCAAGGTGAAGTCCGATGACTAAAATGAGAAAAGACCAGACGGCTGCAAAAAAATCAGAAGCACGGTTTAATGACTTTCAGCAGCAGCATGAAATTAAATTTAAAGATTTTAAACTATTAATGAAAGCTTTTACACATTCATCTTATGTGAATGAGCATCGAAGGAAGCCCTATGAGGATAACGAACGACTGGAATTTTTGGGAGACGCTGTACTTGAATTAACTGTATCCCATTACTTATTCGAACGTTTTCCTGCGATGAGTGAAGGGGAAATGACAAAGCTCAGAGCAGCGATTGTCTGTGAACCGTCTCTCGTCATTTTTGCTAACGAGCTAAACTTTGGCGAATTGATCCTGCTTGGAAAAGGGGAAGAACAAACAGGCGGCCGAATGAGACCGGCTCTTCTTGCTGATGTCTTCGAGGCATTTATAGGCGCACTTTATCTGGATCAGGGTATAGAACCGGTTAGGATGATATTAGAAAAAGTGGTCTTCCCTAAAGTGAACACGGGTGCTTTTTCGCATGTGATGGATTATAAAAGCCAGCTTCAGGAGTATATTCAGCGTCACCATCCAGGAGTGTTAAGCTATGAGATTTTAAAAGAAAAAGGTCCCGCCCATAACCGCGAATTTATTTCACGCGTTCTTCATGCGGGAGAAGAGCTTGGAATTGGTTCAGGCAGATCTAAAAAAGAGGCTGAACAGCACGCAGCTCAAAAAGCGCTGGACTACCTTAAAAATAAGCCGGACGAGCAGCAGGTGAAGACATAATGTTTTTAAAAAGATTAGATATTGTTGGATTTAAGTCATTTGCAGAGAAAATATCCATTGACTTCGTTCCGGGTGTCACGGCAGTTGTTGGCCCAAACGGCAGCGGTAAAAGTAATATAACGGATGCCATCCGCTGGGTATTAGGAGAGCAGTCTGCGAAATCGCTTCGCGGAGGGAAAATGGAAGATATTATTTTTGCAGGAAGTGATTCAAGAAAACCTGTAAATCTTGCTGAGGTGACGCTGACACTCGATAACGAGGACCAGGCGTTGCCTCTTGATTATGTAGAAGTAAGCGTAACCAGGAGAGTGTATCGCAGCGGGGACAGTGAATACCTATTAAACAGCCAACCCTGCCGTTTAAAAGATATTATTGACTTGTTCATTGATTCAGGCCTTGGAAAAGAGGCATTTTCTATCATCGGACAAGGAAGAGTTGAGCAAATATTAAACAGCAAGCCAGAAGAACGCAGAGTCATACTCGAAGAGGCAGCGGGCGTTCTTAAATATAAAAACCGAAGAAAAAAAGCGGATGCCCGGTTAATTGAAACGCAGGAAAATCTCTTTCGTGTACAGGATATTTTACATGAATTAGAAGGACAGGTTGAACCTCTTAAAGTTCAGGCGTCGCTTGCTCGGGAATACCTGGAAAAAAAAGAGGAACTCAAACAAACCGAGGTTGCTCTTTTTGTTCATGATATTGAACATATGAACCACGAGTGGGAAAAAGGGAAAGAAAATTATGAGAGCATTCAGGTACAGGAACAGCAAAAGGATGAAAAAATCAGAATAAATGATGAGATTTTCTCTTCTAAGCGAACACTTCTTGCAAAGTATGATTCCGAGCTTGACGAGCACCAAAAAACATTGTTGACGGTCACAGAAGAAGCGGAGCAGCTTGAAGGACGCAGACAAGTTCTTCTTGAGCGCAAAAAAAATGCTGATCAAAATGAAGAACAGATGAAAAAAACGCTTGAGGATCTAAATGAACAAATTAAAAGCACAGAACAATCGTTGTTGAAAAATGAAGAGAAAGCTAAAGAAAGTGCTAAAAGAGTAAAAGCTCTTCAGGAAGAAGTGAGCGATCTTCAATTAGCAGTAGATAATCTGGAAATTAATATCGAAGAGCAGTTTGAGAAAGTAAAAGATGAATACTTTGATGCGTTAAATGAAAAAACGACAATAAATAATGAACTTAGCTATGCAAAGCAGCAGATGGATCAGCATACAAAACGTGCCAACAAGCTGCATGATCAAAACGCTCATTTTATTTCCGAAAGAAAAGAAAAACTACTGCAAAAAGACACCCTTTCTCAAAAGATTGAAGAAGTTGCTTTGGAGCTCAAGGAAAGTATAAAGCAATTTTCAGAAGCCCAGCAGATTCGAAGCCGGCTCGCTAGAGAGTACGAAGAGATGGAAAGAAATCTTTATAAAGCGTATCAGTATGTAAGTGATGCTAAGTCGCGCAAAAATATGCTCGAGACGATGGAAGGGGATTTTTCAGGTTTTTTCCAGGGAGTTAAAGAAATCTTGAAAGCCCGAAAACATAAGCTCGACGGAATTGAAGGAGCAGTTGCTGAGTTGGTCTCTGTAGACAAACAGTATGAATTGGCAATTGAAACAGCATTAGGCGGTTCGATGCAAAGTGTCGTCACCGCAAATGAAAAAAATGCCAGAGCAGCCATACAGTATTTGAAGCAGAATCGGTTTGGCCGGGCAACATTTCTGCCGCTGTCCGTTATCAAACCTAAAACTCTTCAGTCTCATCAACTAGAACAAGCCAGAAAACACAGCAGCTTTATCGGTGTAGCATCCTCTCTTGTAACAGCGGACAGCAAGTACTCGCAAATCGTTGAAAATCTTCTGGGAACGGTCTTAATTGTAAGAGATTTAAAAGGTGCTAATGAGCTTGCTGCTATCCTCCAGCATCGATTCCGTTTTGTTACTACTGAAGGGGACGTGGTAAACCCTGGCGGCTCCATGACAGGGGGAGCACAATCCAAAAAGGGTGCATCGATTTTGTCCCGGAAAAACGAACTGGATGAACTCTCTGAGCAAATTCCGACTATGGAAGAAACAGCAGCTCAGGTAGAACAAAAAGTAAAAGAAAAAAAGAATCAACTTAGTGAAACCGATCAGCAGATCGAAATTCTCAGAACAAAAGGTGAGTCTTTAAGAATAAAAGAGTCAGAAATGAAATCCAGTCTCAGAGAAACAGAAGTATTCTTGGAGAGATCCGATAGCCAGCTCTCAATGTATGATCTTGAAATGGACGAATTTAAAGATTTTACAGCCGAGATCGAAGAGAAAAAAACAGCATTAAAAAAACGTTTAGTTACTGTTGAAGAAATGCTTGCCAGATTGACGAGCTCCATGAAAATCTTGACTGAGAAAAAAGATATTCAGCGTACATCTAAAGATGACCTTATACAAAAGCTGTCTGCTTCAAAATCAAATTTGGCCGTTTCAAGGGAACAACAGCAGCAAATCATTCGGGAAAAAGAGGGGTTGAAAGCAGCCCTGAAACAGTCGAAGAAAAGAAGCGCTTCATTAAAAGAGGACATGCTTTGGATTGCTGATGAAGCTACTAATGGCGAGGATCAGTCAGAATCACTTAAAAAGGTCATCGCTCAAAAGCAGTTAAAGAGAGATGAAACCCTTGAATTTATTGAAAGCACGAAACAAAAGCGTGCAGTTATTAAGCAGGAAATGGAACAGATCACCAGACTTTTAAAAGAACTATCCAGGCTGCAAAAAGGTCTGCAGGACGGCTTAAAGGATGAAGTCGTCCGGATTAACCGCCTTGAAGTGGAGATTGATTCACGCTTAAACCGTCTTCAAGAGGAATATGAACTGACGTTTTATTCTGCAAAAGAGCTGTATCAAATGAATTCTTCTGCTGAGGACGCCAGGAGGCAGGTGAAGCTGATCAAGATGTCAATTGATGAACTTGGAAATGTTAACCTGGGAGCGATAGAGGAATATGACAGAATATCAGAGCGATACGAATTTCTCCTTGAACAGCAAAATGATCTTTTAGAAGCAAAAAGGAATCTGCAGGAAGTAATTGAAGAAATGGACGAAGAAATGGCACGCCGATTTGGACAAACCTTTGATCAGGTCAAGGGACACTTCTCTGAGGTGTTTAAAGAGTTGTTTGGCGGGGGACGAGCGGAATTGAAACTAACCGATCCTAATGATTTGCTTAACTCGGGAGTTGATATTGTCGCTCAGCCGCCTGGTAAAAAACTGCAAAACCTTGGTTTAATGTCAGGTGGAGAAAGAGCCCTGACGGCCATCGCCCTCTTATTTGCCATTTTAAAAGTGCGTCCAGTGCCATTTTGTATACTCGATGAAGTTGAAGCTGCCTTGGATGAGGCGAATGTCCAGCGATTTAGTCAATATCTTCACCGTTTCAGCGAACAGTCGCAATTTATCGTCATTACTCACCGCAAAGGGACGATGGAGGGGGCAGATGTACTTTATGGTGTTACTATGCAGGAATCGGGAGTTTCCAAGTTAGTATCTGTCCGTCTTGAAGAGCAGGATCCGGTCAAATCATTTTCCTAAGAAAGGGAGAGAAAAATGAGTTTTTTTAAGAAAATAAAAGATAAATTAACCCATTCCCAAGATACAATGTCGGATAAATTCCGGGAAGGGCTTACGAAAACACGGGATAATTTCACAACAAAAATGAATGATCTGGTGGCAAGGTACAGAACGGTAGATGAAGATTTCTTTGAAGAACTTGAGGAGATTTTATTTGAAGCCGATGTAGGCTTTGAAACAATCGTGAAACTAATAGACGAATTAAAAATGGAAGTGCGCAGACAAAATATAAAAGACACGAAGGATATCAGGGGCGTTATTTCCAAAAAATTAGTGGAAATCTATCAAGGTGATGATGATGAGGAAAATGCTTTGCTGCAGCTTCAAGAAGACGAATTAACCGTCATCTTATTTGTTGGAGTAAATGGAGTTGGGAAAACGACAACAATCGGAAAACTCGCTCATCAATTTAAGGAAGATGGCAAAAAAGTAATGCTTGCAGCGGGAGATACATTTCGTGCAGGTGCCATCGAGCAGCTTGAAGTCTGGGGACAGCGAGTCGGGGTAGATGTGATTAAGCATGGAGAAGGCGCAGATCCGGCAGCAGTTATGTATGATGCGGTGCAGTCAGCGAAAGCAAAGAAAGCTGATATTCTAATCTGTGACACAGCCGGAAGACTTCAAAATAAAGTAAACCTTATGAAAGAGTTGGAAAAAGTTAAAAAAGTAATTGAACGCGAACTGCCTGGAGCACCTCAAGAAGTGCTTCTTGCTTTAGATGCTACAACAGGTCAAAATGCATTAACGCAAGCGAAAATCTTTAAGGAAGCTACAAATGTTACCGGTATTGTTCTTACTAAACTCGATGGCACTGCAAAAGGGGGCATCGTCCTTGCGATCAAGCAAGAACTTGGTATTCCCGTAAAATTCGTGGGACTAGGTGAAAAAATGGACGACTTGCAGCCTTTTGATGCTGAAAAATATGTTTATGGTCTTTTTGCCGATTTAATTGAGGATGAAAAGGCAGAGTCAGATGAATAAGCAGTTTCCCTATCTGGTACTTGACACACGGTAATATAGTCGGTATGATTTCAGTGTAAAGGCTTTTCACTTAACAAAGGGAGTGTGAAGTATGCTTGCTAAAACGACCCGAGTAAATTTTTTATTTGATTTTTATCAGATGTTGTTAACAGCAAAGCAGCGCAGTTATATGTCCCTTTACTATCTCGATGATTACTCTCTTGGAGAGATAGCAGATGAATATGACGTGAGCAGGCAGGCTGTCTATGATAATATCCGAAGAACAGAAGCAATGCTCGAGGAATATGAATCCAAGCTTCTGCTTTTTGAAAAATTTCAAAAGCGCGCGAAAATGATTGACCAATTACGTGATGCTGCAGGGGATAAACCGGCAGATACATCTACTTTACTTTCAATTGTTGATTCACTCGAGAAACTGGAATAGGGGGGCGGCACGATTATGGCATTTGAAGGATTAGCCGACCGGCTGCAAGGCTCCATACAAAAAATCCGTGGAAAAGGGAAAGTAAACGAAGCGGACGTTAAAGAAATGATGAGAGAAGTCCGTCTGGCTCTTTTAGAGGCTGATGTTAACTTTAAGGTTGTAAAAACCTTTATAAAAAAAGTCAGCGAGCGGGCAGTAGGTCAGGAAGTAATGCAAAGCCTGACGCCTGGACAGCAAGTTATCAAAGTTGTTAAGGAAGAGTTAACCGAACTAATGGGCGGTGAGCAAAGCCAAATTGCAGTGGCGAAAAAGCCGCCAACCGTCATTATGATGGTCGGGTTGCAGGGGGCAGGTAAAACGACGACAGCCGGAAAATTGGCAAGTCTCCTGCGGAAGAAACATAACCGTAAACCATTGCTTGTAGCTGCAGATATCTATCGCCCAGCGGCTATTAAACAGCTCGAAACGATAGGCAAACAGCTGGACCTTCCAGTTTTTTCAATGGGAGACCAGGTGAGTCCTGTGGAAATTGCTAAGGCGGGCATAGCGAAAGCGAAGGAAGATCATCAGGATTATGTTTTAATTGATACAGCAGGCCGGCTCCATATTGACGAGACGCTCATGGATGAATTAAAGCAAATCAAAGATTTGTCTTCACCTGAGGAGATCTTTTTGGTTGTAGATGCAATGACCGGGCAAGATGCTGTTAATGTTGCTCAAAATTTCGATGACGCTTTGGGTGTTACCGGTGTCGTATTAACTAAGCTTGATGGAGATACACGAGGCGGTGCTGCCCTTTCCATCCGTTCTGTAACGCAAAAGCCGATTAAATTTGTCGGTATGGGCGAGAAAATGGATGCATTAGAAGCGTTTCACCCGGAACGTATGGCATCCAGGATCTTAGGGATGGGTGACATGCTGTCATTAATTGAAAAAGCCCAGACAAACGTAGATGAAGAAAAAGCGAAGGAAATGGAGAAAAAACTCCGGACCGCTTCATTTACGCTCGATGACTTTTTAGAGCAGCTGGGGCAAGTAAAGCAAATGGGTCCGCTTGATGAACTAATTAAAATGATTCCTGGTGCCAACAAGATGAAGGGCATTGATAATCTTCAAGTGGATGAAAAGCAGCTTGGTCATGTAGAAGCCATTATTAAATCCATGACGATGAAAGAAAAAGAACAGCCTGAAGTCATTAACGCCAGCCGCAGAAAACGGATTGCTAAAGGTAGCGGAAGAACGATCCAAGAAGTAAACCGTCTGCTAAAGCAATTTGAAGATATGAAAAAAATGATGAAACAGATGACTAATTCCCAGCAAAAAGGGAAAAAACGGGGCGGACTTAACTTCCCATTTATGCAATAATTGCTGTTTTTTATAAAAAAAACAGTGTGTTAAGAAAAAAGACTTTACAAAGGAACAAACCCTTGATATTATACTATCTTGTGTGAAACTATTCGGAGGTGCAATTAAAATGGCAGTAAAAATTCGTTTAAAGCGTATGGGAGCTAACAAAAACCCATTCTATCGTATCGTAGTAGCAGATTCTCGTTCACCACGTGACGGACGTTTCATTGAAACAGTTGGAACGTACAACCCGGTTGCTGACCCAGCAATCGTTGACCTTAAAGAAGACTTAATTCTTAAGTGGATGAGCAACGGTGCTAAGCCGTCTGATACAGTACGTAACCTATTATCAAATGAAGGCATTATGGAAAAATTCCATAACGCTAAACACGGTAAGTAAGAGACTCGTATGAGAGAGCTTATCGAAACGATTGTCAAGCCTCTTGTAGCTCACCCGGAGTCAGTGCGGATTGAAACAGCTGAAACAGACCGTTTGATTACGTACAGACTTTTCGTTCATAAGGACGATATGGGGAAGGTCATTGGCAAACAAGGCAGAGTTGCGAAAGCTATACGTACAGTCACTTTTGCTGGTGTGTCCACACACCAGCAGAAGCGAACCGTAATTGAAATAGTGGATAAATAAAAGGGAGGATCCGTCCTCTCTTTTTCCATATAGAGATTTGTTAGGGGGAAATAATCATGCAAGTTACTCAAAAAACGATTATAAAAGAAATTATGACAAATTCATCTAAATCCCGACTCAAACAAACATTAAATGAAAAAATAAAACGGGCTGAAAAAGAAATGGACCAATTGGTTTTCCAACAGAAAAAGCTGGAAAAACAGTTTGAACAATCTTCTGATGCTGTTAAACAAAAAATCCAGCAGGAAATTAATAAAAGAAAACAGCTTGTTCGCTCGATCAATACTCAGTTAAAATCGATTGAAGAAACACCGCTTGGAACTGAATATACATTGATGGAGACAGATACAGTTGTAGAATTGCATGAGGGCAGCATATGGCATCCGGAACAAAAGCCGGTCATTGTTCTAGAAGACGGTATGGTTAAAGAGATACGGCAGAGGTGGTAAAATGACAACCTGGTTTAATGTAGGCAAAATTGTTAATACGCATGGCATACGCGGTGAAGTGCGTGTCATTTCTAGAACGGACTTCCCGGATGAGCGCTATGTGCCTGGAAACGTTCTTTTTTTGTTTAAAGAAACGCTGAATGACCCTAAAGAACTGACCATCAAAACCCATCGAAAGCACAAGAACTTTGACCTTCTTACATTTGAAGGTTTCGAAAACGTTAATGATGTAGAAGCATTTAAAGATGGTATGCTGAAGGTTTCAGAGGAACAGTTATCGTCACTTGATGAAAATGAATTCTATTACCACGAAATTGTCGGATGCAGCGTTGTAACAGATGAACAGGTGGAGCTCGGGACAATAAAAGAAATACTTTCACCGGGGGCAAATGATGTATGGGTGATTCAAACACCTCAAGGAAAAGAACTGCTAATTCCTTATATTGAATCAGTAGTAAAGAAAGTTGATGTTTCATCGAAAAAAATTGTTATATCTGTTATTGATGGGCTGCTGGAATGAAAATAGATGTATTGTCTTTATTTCCGGCAATGTTTGAAGGTGTATTTGGAGAGTCCATTTTAAAAAAAGCGCAGGAAAAAAATGCTGTGCGTTTAAATGTGATTGATTTTAGGGAATTTTCTCCTCATAAGCAAAAATCAGTAGATGATTATCCTTATGGCGGAGGAGCGGGTATGGTGTTAAAGCCGGAACCCGTTTTTGAAGCGATAGACGCCATTACCGATTCAAATAAAGATAAGCCTAGAGTTATTCTTATGTGTCCTCAGGGAGAACGATTTACTCAGAAGAAAGCAGAAGAACTTTCAAATGAGCCGCACCTTGTATTTATTTGCGGCCATTATGAGGGCTATGATGAGCGGATTCGCGAGCATCTTGTAACAGACGAGATCTCGATCGGGGACTTTGTTTTGACTGGAGGAGAACTCGGTGCAATGGTCGCAATCGACAGTATTGTGCGGCTTCTTCCTGAAGTACTTGGCAATGCAGAGTCTGCAGCAAAGGATTCGTTTTCAAGCGGTCTTTTAGAGCATCCTCATTATACCCGGCCAGCCGTTTATCGAGGACTTGAAGTTCCTGGTGTTCTAACCTCAGGAAATCACGCAAATATAGAAGAGTGGCGAATGAAAGAATCGTTAAGAAGAACCTGGGAAAGACGGCCGGATCTTCTGGAAGAAATTGATTTGAACAGCCGGCAAAAAGAATGGCTTCAACATTTTGAAAAAGATCAAAAGAATGTTGATTGAACAGCTGGTCTATGTTATTATAAATCTTGTGCCAAGTTTACATTTGTAAACAGGCCATTGAAAACGGTGTTCCGCTGCAACAGCAATGGAGGCAAGAGCATCTGTTGGAAGGAGTTGAAATCGATGCATAACTTAATTCAAGAAATTACTCAAGAACAGCTGCGAACGGATCTTCCTACTTTCAAGCCTGGCGATACTGTAAAAGTACACGTTAAGGTTGTTGAGGGAACTCGTGAGCGTATTCAGGTGTATGAAGGTGTTGTTATTAAACGCCGTGGTGGTGGAGTAAGTGAAACGTTTACTGTTCGTAAGATCTCTTACGGCGTAGGAGTTGAGCGTACATTCCCAGTACACACACCTAAAATTGCCCAGCTTGAGGTTGTGCGTCGCGGTAAAGTTCGCCGTGCGAAACTTTACTACCTACGCAATCTGCGTGGTAAAGCGGCCCGCATTAAAGAAATTCGATAATTGTTTTTTAAAAGGGAGCTTGCTTGTGCAAGCTTCTTTTTTTATGAGTTCAGCTATCTTCAAATCTCAGTTTACATCAGATAAATTCGATTAATTATGCTACAATAAAAGTAGCGGTTTTAGATCATTAAATAGATGGAGGATGAACATTTGACCGGTAAAAATGAGTGGTGGGAATGGGCAAAAGCTTTGCTCATAGCAGTTGCTGTTGCAGGAATCATTCGTTTCTTTTTATTTACTCCAATAGTAGTTGAAGGTCTTTCCATGATGCCCACGCTTCACGACGGAAATCGAATGATTGTAAACAAATTCAGCTATACACTATCTGAGCCGTCACGTTTTGATGTAATCGTTTTTCACACAGAAGAAAATTCAGACTATATAAAGAGAGTGATTGGTTTACCCGGTGACGAAATTACTTATAAAAATGATCAGCTGTATGTTAATGATGAGCCGGTAGACGAACCATATCTTGAGAATTATAAGCTTGAATTGAACGGAGAAATATTAACCGGTGATTTTACGCTGGAAGACCTTACCGGGCACAAAACGGTCCCTTCTGGAGAGCTTTTTGTGCTAGGGGACAATAGACGCTACAGCAAAGACAGCAGACATATAGGAACAATAGAGATAAACGAAATAGTTGGCGATGCCAATTTTATATTCTGGCCGTTGAATGACGTCCGAATCGTAAATAAAAACTAAAAAGAGCAACTGGCTGCGATAGACAAGCAGCAACTCAAATCCCCTTTTTAAAATACAAGAAATTTGGTTATCGTTAAAAACAGCAGAGACTGGGATAACGAGTCAGGAGTGTTAGAATGACTATTCAATGGTTTCCGGGCCACATGGCAAAAGCAAGGCGGCAAGTAACTGAAAAATTAAAACTAGTCGATATTATTTTTGAACTGGTGGACGCAAGAATCCCTATTTCATCGCGGAATCCTATGATTGATGAAATTATAAATCAAAAGCCAAGACTTATTTTAATCAATAAAGCAGATATGGCAGACCCTGTCCAAACGAATCAATGGATAACGTATTTTGAACAAAAAGGTATACGTGCCCTAGCCATCAATTCTGATAAAGGGACAGGCCTTCAAGCCATTCACAAAGTTACAATGGAAATATTAAAGGAAAAGTGGGACCGGATGGAATCCCGCGGTATACGGCCTAGAGCAGTAAGGGCCATGATTGTTGGAATCCCTAACGTTGGCAAGTCAACACTTATCAATCGTCTTGTGAAGAAAAATATCGCACAAACGGGAAATCGTCCCGGAGTTACCAAAGCCCAGCAATGGATCAAGGTAGGGAAAGAAATGGAGCTTCTTGACACACCCGGTATCTTATGGCCGAAATTTGAAGATCCGGAAGTAGGGTATCGACTCGCACTCACAGGGGCGATTAAAGATACGCTGCTCAATCTTCAGGATATCGCAACATATGCCTTGAGATTTTTAGAAACCTATTATCCTGACAGATTAAAAAGCCGCTATGAAATAGAAGAAATACCAGACGATCTTGTTCAATTATTTGAAGCAATCGGCAAGAGAAGAGGCTGCTTAATGGGAGGCGGCATTATCGACTTTGATAAGACAGCTGAAGTCATCGTTAGAGACGTCAGAAACGTACAATTTGGTCCAATTACTTTCGACTTGGATCTACTAGAACGTCCCGCTGAAAGTAGCAATGAATAAACGACCCGACATAAGCCAGTGACTAGATGAAATCTATAAAAGGCCCGAGGCCCTGCTGAAGCGGGGTCTTTACTTTTTTCTTACATAGCCGATAAACAATATAAGGATGGTTAATTCAATGACCCAGTCAATTAAAGAAATTGAACAAATACTAAATTCAATAGACACAGATGATGACCCGCGCCTCAACGAATGGAAAAGAGATTCACGCAAAGGAGTAACAAAGTTATTAAAATCCTTTAATTTAAAAATGAAGAAAAAACATGAACTCCATAAAAAATTTACTGAAATGCAAGTCTTCGAAAAAGAAGCAAGAATGAAAAATTACACGATTGTGGCAGGCATTGACGAAGTAGGCAGGGGACCTCTTGCTGGGCCTGTTGTGGCGGCAGCAGTTGTTTTGCCTGAAACTTTTTATCTTCCAGGTTTAGATGATTCTAAGAAATTAAGTGATAACAGAAAAAGTTTTTTATATGAAGAAATTCAAAAAAAGGCAGTTTCGATCGGAATAGGGTATGCAGAAGCTAAGGAAATAGATGACGTAAATATTTATCAGGCAACCAAACTGGCAATGTCTAGAGCGATTGAAGATTTAGACATTGTACCACAAATGCTGCTCATTGATGCGATGGCGCTTGAAACAAATATCCCTCAAGAGTCTATTATAAAAGGAGATGCTAGAAGCATATCCATTGCAGCGGCTTCTGTTGTAGCAAAAGTAACAAGAGATCGTTATATGGGGAAGCTTGCAAAATCGCACCCTCACTATAAATTTGAAAAAAATGCAGGGTACGGGACAAGAGAGCATTTAGAGGGTCTGCAAAGCCACGGACCATGCATAGAACACAGAATGTCATTTGCCCCGGTAAAGACCTTAAAAAACTAAAGAGGTGCAGAAGTGGAGCATAATAAAGCTAGTGGAAGAAGTGGAGTCAGTCCCTCCCAATTATATTCTCAAAAACCTCTGACTTTAAAGCACGGACAAGTTGTACTGGGGTTAGTTGAGAAGAGGATTTCTGAGCAAAAAGCTTTAATGAGAATAGGGGGGCAAACTATTACAGTAAATCTTCCTATTGAAATAAGTGAGGGCAGTAAAAGATGGTTCCGTGTTTTTGAAGAAGGAAAGGAAGTTGGATTAAAACCGGTAAATGAAAGAAACATCAATGGCGACAACAATAAACCGGCAGAAGATGCAAAAAATCTTTCTTTAAACACCTTCAAAGATAACAGGCACCCATCACCAGATTTATCAAATGGCCCTCCCTCGTTAAAGAAAGATCAACTTGCTAAAGCTTCAGAATGGGTTGCTGCATCAGCAGATAAAGAACGTGCCTTATCAATCATTAAGCTAATGACGTTAAAAAGTCAGCCCTTTTCTGATGCGATATTTACATCGTATGAAAGAGGGCTTCAGGGGACAGATTCATCTATTCAATCAGAAATGAACCGTTTACTCGGACACCTGTCCCGTGAACAGTCCCCTGCAGCGTTGCAGGTTTTAAATACGATAAAAAAAATTCAGCAGCCTATCCAGTCCTTTATGGCGCGGCAAATGACTGCAGAACTTTTCGCCCTGCTAACAAAACCATCAAGCCCCTTATCTGGCAAGGAGGCCGCTTTAAACAGTTTAAAGCAGCTGGAGGCCTTACCGCACTCTGCCACCCTATCTAATTGGTCTGAGGGCCTTATGAAGGCTTATTTGAGTGCGCCAGACCCTGCGAATGCATTTAAAATGACTTTCGCCCAGTTAAACAACAACGTTCAGCAAAATCACTATGACTTAGAACTGTATTTGAAGCTCGCCAAAGAAGCAGCGCAACTGACCTTGATAGGTAAGTCAGCAGCGGACATTTCAAATCAGGTAATCAAGAGGCTGGATGAATTTGCTTCTTTATTGAAAACAGTCGGTGAAGGAAATGGTTTGATATCCCCTAAGCAACTATTTGAAAGAATGGTTGATATTCAGGCGATGACGGAGATTTCTCAAAAACCCCTACTTGAACCTAAAGCGTTCGTGTTTAGAGACCTTCATTTAATTCCAAAGGATCAATTCATAGATCCTTCCCGGTTAAAAATGAATACACAGAGTTCAAGTGTCAAGGATGTTCATGATCTCCTGCGTTCTGTTTTAATAGAAGCGGAAAATAGATTCAATCCAATGCATTCAAGCGGAAAAATAGCGGATATGATCAAAGGGACCATTTCTCTTCTCGGAATTGATTACGAAAGCAGACTGACCGGATACACTCAATCAATAGAAGCGATCACTGAAAGCTTAAAACCGCAATTGATCACGCTGTTAAGAGATCCACATTTATCATCATCTGTGAAAGAAGCTGCAGAACATCTAACAAACAGACTAAATGGCCAGCAGATCCTTTCATCAGAATCTGGAACAACTGCCCAGATCTTTCTTCAGCTTCCCCTTCATTTTAAAAACAAACTAACGGATATTACGATGCAGTGGACCGCAAAAAAGCAAAAAGATGGCAGACTGGACAGTGACCACGCCAGAGTTTTATTTTATATCAATCTGGAAAATTTAAAGGAAACAGTTATCGATATGAACGTTCAAAAAAGAATTGTTTCCGTTGAAGTTTATACCCGCGTAGAGGGCTTACACGAGCTTGGTGACACGCTTAAACCTTCACTTAAATCCAGTCTGGAAAAAGCTGACTACCATTTGTCGAGTTTAAAGTTTTTATCTGCAAAACAAGGATCGCCGCCGGCCATAAATCCTGAAGTGGCGCAAATCAACAGTTTTTATGAGGGGGTAGATATCAGAGTATGAAAAAAGAACCGGTGTACAGCAGAAAACAGGCGGTAGCTATGACATATAATGCAGAGCTTGCAGGTGCCCCAGTTATAACAGGCAAAGGAAAAGGTATTACGGCGGAAAACATTATTGAAAAAGCTTTAGAGCACAACATACCGATTCAGGAAGATCCTAACTTAGTTGAACTGCTCGGACAATTAGAATTAAACGAGGCCATTCCCGATGATTTATATCAGGCAGTAGCAGAGGTGTTTGCATTTATATACCGGCTTGACCAAAAACAAGCTGAAAATACCGAAAGAGCAGTAGATTGATTGTCGGTTTTTTCACTACTTTGTCATAAATGGTAGACACCTGCTCTGTCATTTATTACAATGAAAGCGCAGTCTATTTTCAAAAGAGTTTGATAGGAGGATGGAACATGAATATCCATGAGTATCAAGGCAAAGAACTCCTCAGAAAATATGGGGTATCCGTTCCACGCGGATTTGTTGCATTTACACCAAAAGAAGCGGTGGATGCAGCTAAAGAATTAGGCTCTGCTGTTACAGTTGTGAAGGCACAGATTCATGCCGGAGGAAGAGGCAAGGCCGGCGGTGTCAAAATTGCTAAAAACTTAGACGATGTGCGTACATATTCTAAAGAGTTGCTCGGCAAAACGCTTGTTACACATCAAACAGGCCCAGAAGGTAAAGAAGTTAAGCGAATTCTCATTGAAGAAGGCTGTGATATTAAAAGCGAGTATTATATAGGGCTGGTTCTTGATCGCGCTACTTCACGCATAACGCTTATGGCTTCTGAAGAAGGCGGAACAGAAATTGAAGAAGTAGCAGAAGCGACTCCTGAGAAGATTTTCCGTGAAACGATCGACCCTGTAATCGGGCTGACTGCTTTTCAAGCACGAAGAGTGGCATTTAATATCAATATTCCAACAGAATTAGTTAACAAAACAGTTAAGTTCATGCTGGGACTTTATAAAATGTTTATTGAAAAAGACTGTTCCATCGCAGAGATCAATCCGCTCGTTACAACTGGTGACGGAAATGTGATGGCGCTTGATGCAAAACTCAATTTTGATGCAAACGCTCTCTACCGTCAAAAAGATGTTATGGAATTCCGCGATCTTGATGAAGAGGATCCTAAAGAAATTGAAGCATCAAAATATGACTTAAGCTATATTTCGCTTAATGGAGATATCGGCTGCATGGTAAATGGTGCAGGACTTGCAATGGCTACTATGGACATCATTAAGCATTACGGCGGAGACCCGGCAAACTTCCTTGATGTTGGGGGCGGTGCGACGGCGGAAAAAGTAACAGAAGCATTTAAAATTATTCTTTCTGATACAGCCGTTAAAGGCATATTCGTTAATATATTTGGCGGAATCATGAAGTGCGATATCATTGCTGAGGGTGTCGTTGAAGCTGCAAAGCAAGTTGAGCTTAAAGTTCCGCTTGTAGTCCGTTTAGAAGGTACCAATGTAGAATTAGGCAAAAAGATCCTGAACGAGTCAGGGTTGGATATTGTAGCAGCCGAGACTATGGCTGACGGCGCACAAAAAATCGTGGAATTAGTAGGCTAAGAAAGGCAGGGAGCATAAATGAGTGTTTTTATTGATAAGAATACAAAAGTATTAGTTCAAGGAATCACGGGTGCAACTGCCCTTTTCCATACTAAGCAGATGCTTGAGTACGGCACTAAAATTGTTGCCGGTGTAACGCCGGGAAAAGGCGGAACAGAAGCAGAAGGAGTACCGGTATTTAACACGGTCGAAGCAGCTGTAAAAGCAACAGGAGCCAACGTTTCTGTTATCTACGTTCCCGCTCCTTTTGCTGCGGATGCGATTTTAGAGGCAGTTGACGCTGAACTTGATATGGCCATTTGCATTACTGAGCATATCCCTGTAATTGATATGGTAAAAGTGAAAAGGTATATGGAAGGCAAAAAAACCCGTTTAGTAGGTCCTAACTGTCCAGGCGTTATAACTCCTGACGAATGTAAAATTGGCATCATGCCAGGTTATATTCACACAAAAGGACATGTTGGAGTGGTCTCGCGTTCCGGCACACTGACTTATGAGGCTGTTCACCAGCTTTCACAGGCTGGGATTGGCCAGTCAACAGCAGTAGGGATAGGGGGAGACCCTGTCAACGGCACAAACTTCATTGACGCTCTTGAAGCTTTTAACCAAGACGAAGATACTTATGCTGTCATTATGATCGGTGAAATTGGCGGTACGGCAGAAGAAGAAGCGGCTGAATGGGTGAAAGCTAATATGAAGAAGCCTGTTGTCGGATTTATTGGGGGAGCTACTGCGCCTCCGGGAAAACGCATGGGTCACGCTGGTGCAATTATTTCCGGAGGGAAAGGCACAGCAGAAGAAAAAATTAAAGTCATGAATGAATGCGGTATTCAAGTAGCAGCTACGCCTTCTGTTATGGGAGAAACATTGATTAATGTATTAAAAGAACAAAATTTGTTTGATAAATGTAAAACTCATTAAATCGGCTTAAAAGCCGCATGGTTGAATGACAGATTTTTTTAATGTACGAAATCAAATAGCTCCTGTATCGTATTCAGGGGCTATTTGTGTATTATTATTTTTATAGCGGAATAGCACAATAGCATAAAAGAGGAGGAAATATGCTGAACCGATCAAGAAGCAGACTCATTTATCTTCATTACAGTCATATCCTTTCTAACCGCCAGCTTTTAATATGGTTAAAAAATGACCCCGACATCACCATATCAAACAATAATCATCAATTTTTTCTCCCCTCCCTAAACCTTTCCCCCAATCAGAAAATGAAACTTCAGCAATATTTATCCGGTCAAATGAATGTTGAGTGCGAGCAAATGAACCAGGATAAACAACTCAAAATTATGACGATTTTAGACGATGACTATCCTGATAGATTAAAAGAAATACATGATCCTCCTGCGGTATTGTATTTAAAGGGGGATGCTGGAAAATTAGCTCATCCTTATACGTTAGGGGTTGTAGGGGCAAGAAAAGCAGACAGTTATACGCTGCTGTGTTTAAAGAAGATTCTGCCGCCGCTGATTGAAAGGAATTTTTGCATTATTAGCGGAATGGCGTTGGGTGCAGATGGAATGGCTCATACGCTCAGTCTTGAAGGACATTCAATCGGTGTATTAGGTTCCGGTTTTAATCATATTTATCCTCCTTCCCATCAATACCTCTATACCCAAATGATCACTAAACAGCTGCTGGTCACAGAATATCCTCCCTATCTTAAACCTCAAAAGCATTTCTTTCCTATGAGAAACAGAATCATTTCAGGAATATCAAAAGGCATATTGGTTACGCAGGCAGCACTTAAAAGCGGCTCGATGATTACTGTCGATAGAGCACTTGAAGAAGGAAGGGATGTCTTTGCTGTACCCGGACCCATTTTCAGTGAGCTATCTAGTGGTACAAATCATTTAATCAAGCAGGGAGCATCCCCGGTCACTGAAGCGGCAGATATCATAAATGAGTGGCAAATACCGTAATTTCTGAATCATTTGTATTAAAATAGTTGCTTTTTAAAAAAATATAGTTTACATTGTGCTTCAGACGCTTTCTTTGACATAAGAAGAAAGTGGTATCGGTTTTTAATAAAGAAAACGGTTTCATACACATGAATACAGGCTTTATGCTTGATAAAAGAATGAAATTAAAAATTGAATTATATTGACAAAAAATGAGTATAGCACATATAGTTACACATAAATAATGATGAAGAGAAAACCTCTGGGGAGGATTATGAATGGCTGATTTTTTAGTAATTGTGGAATCACCCGCTAAAGCAAAAACCATAGAGCGGTATTTAGGAAAAAAATATAAAGTAAGGGCATCGATGGGGCACGTAAGAGACTTGCCAAAAAGTCAGATGGGCGTCGATGTAAAAGATAATTTTGAGCCGAAATATATTACAATACGGGGAAAAGGTCCCGTCTTAAAAGAATTAAAAACGGCTGCGAAGAAAGCTAAAAAAGTCTATCTCGCAGCCGATCCGGATCGCGAAGGAGAAGCTATTGCCTGGCATCTTGCTCACAGTTTGGATTTAGATCTTGATTCAGAATGCAGGGTCGTTTTCAATGAAATAACGAAAGATGCAATAAAAGAATCGTTTAAGCATCCAAGGAAAATTGATATGGACCGAGTAGATGCCCAGCAGGCTCGACGAATTCTTGATCGTTTAGTTGGATATAACATCAGCCCTATACTTTGGAAAAAGGTTAAAAAAGGACTGAGTGCAGGAAGAGTTCAATCGGTTGCTGTCCGATTAATCATCGACAGAGAGAACGAAATTAAAAACTTCCAACCTGAAGAATATTGGACTATTGACGCAGCCTTTACAAAAGGGAAAGAAACATTTCAAGCTAGTTTTTATGGATTAAATGGAAAGAAAAAAAAGCTTGAAACAGAAGAAGATGTAAATCAGGTGCTCAGTCAACTGAATGAAAATGAATTTTCAATAACAAATGTTACAAAAAAAGAGCGTAAACGAAATCCTTCACCTTCTTTTATTACGTCTTCACTGCAACAGGAAGCTGCAAGAAAGTTAAACTATCGAGCAAGAAAAACAATGATGCTTGCTCAACAGCTTTATGAAGGAATTGAATTAGGTAAAAAAGAAGGAACTGTCGGTTTGATTACGTACATGCGAACAGATTCAGTGCGGATTTCAGATGTAGCTAAACAGGAAGCAATTGACGTGATTCAATCTGAATATGGAGAAAAATTTGTTCAGCAAACGCCTCCTAAAGAAAAGGCTAAATCCGGAAAAACACAGGATGCCCATGAGGCCATTCGCCCAACAAGCGCCATGAGAACACCAGCTTCAGTTAAACCTTTCCTGAGCAGGGATCAGCACCGGTTGTATCGTCTTATATGGGAGAGGTTTATCGCAAGCCAAATGGCTCCTGCTGTTATGGATACCATGAGTGTGGACTTAATGAACGGAGAAGTTCAGTTCCGCGCAACCGGTTCTAAAGTAAAATTCCCGGGATTCATGAAGGTTTATATCGAAGGAAATGATGATCAAAGTGATGAAAAAGAAAATTTTCTTCCGGATTTAAAAGAAGGAGAAAATGCAAAATCTGAGAACATTGATCCAAAGCAGCATTTTACTCAGCCGCCCCCGCGATACACTGAAGCAAGACTTGTTAAAATGCTTGAAGAGCTTGGTATAGGAAGGCCGTCAACGTATGCCCCTACGCTGGATACCATTCAAAAACGCGGATATGTTTCACTGGACAATAAACGGTTCATTCCAACTGAACTTGGAGAAATCGTTCTTGAATTAATTGTTGAATTCTTTCCAGAGATCATTGATGTTGAATTTACAGCGAAAATGGAGAAAGACTTAGACAGCGTAGAAGACGGCCAGATCCGTTGGGTTAGAATTATAGACGAATTTTATAAAGATTTTGAAGTCCATCTTGATAAAGCTGAAAAAGAGATGGAGAAAATTGAAATCAAAGATGAATATGCCGGAGAAGATTGCGAAGAATGCCAAAATCCAATGGTCATCAAAATGGGCCGCTATGGAAAGTTTATGGCCTGCAGCAATTTCCCTGATTGCCGCAACACAAAACCGATTGTAAAAGAAATCGGTGTAAAATGCCCTGTATGTAAGGAAGGGAATGTTATTGAGCGGAAGAGTAAGAAGAAAAGAATATTTTATGGATGTGACCGTTATCCTTCCTGTGAATTTTTATCGTGGGATAAACCAATCGACCGTTCGTGTCCTAAGTGCAATGAAATGCTGATCGAGAAAAAACTTAAAAAGGGCAATCAAATACAGTGCTCAACGTGTGATTACAAAGAAGAACACCAGCAATGATTAAAAGGGTCTTGACGGTTAAAACTGTCAGGCTCTTGTTTCTTTCTTCTGGTAAAATAGCTATAGTAGAAAAATGTGCAAGGAGGATAATTAAATGACAGCATCAACAGCAGTTAATGTAGTAGGAGCAGGCCTAGCTGGAAGTGAAGCAGCCTGGCAGATCGCACAGCGAGGCATTCAAGTCAATTTATATGAAATGAGGCCTGTCAGACAAACTGCGGCCCACCATACAGATAAATTCGCTGAACTAGTGTGCAGCAATTCTCTTAGAGCAAATAATCTTACTAACGCAGTAGGCGTATTAAAAGAGGAAATGAGAACTTTTGATTCGGTCATAATCGGTTCAGCAGATGCATGCTCCGTTCCAGCAGGTGGAGCACTGGCAGTAGACCGCCATGAGTTTGCCAGTCATGTTACGTCAAAAGTTAAAGAGCACCCGAATGTGAAAGTCTTTTCAGAAGAAATAACCAAAATTCCAGAAGGAATCACTATTATTGCTACTGGACCACTTACAACAGAAGGCCTTGCTTCTCAGCTAAAGGCGCTTACTGGAGAAGAATATCTGTATTTTTATGACGCAGCTGCGCCTATACTTGAAAAAGACAGCATTGATATGGAGAAAGTGTACTTAAAATCAAGATATGATAAGGGAGAGGCAGCTTATTTAAACTGCCCCATGACCGAAGAAGAATTTAATACCTTTTATGATGCACTTATAGCAGCAGAGGTTGTTCCTCTTAAAGAGTTTGAAAAAGAGATTTATTTTGAAGGCTGCATGCCCGTTGAAGTGATGGCTGAAAGAGGACGGAAAACATTATTATTCGGACCAATGAAGCCAGTTGGTTTAGAAGATCCAAAAACCGGCAAAAGACCTTACGCTGTTGTTCAATTAAGACAGGATGATGCAGCGGGCACGTTGTACAATATTGTTGGTTTTCAGACACATCTGAAATGGGGTCCTCAAAAAGATGTTATTCGTTTAATCCCGGGTCTTGAAAATGCAGAAATTGTCAGATACGGGGTGATGCACCGCAATACATTTATCAATTCTCCAAGAGTTCTTGAGTCGACGTATCAGTTTAAAGAAAGAAAAGATCTCTTTTTTGCAGGCCAGATGACAGGTGTTGAAGGTTACGTTGAATCAGCTGCGAGCGGCTTAATAGCAGGGATCAACGCGGCAAAACTTGCCAAGGGAGAAGAACCTGTTTTATTCCCTGCTCAAACTGCAATGGGAAGCATGGCTCGCTATATCACACAAGCCAATACGAAAAACTTTCAGCCTATGAACGCCAATTTCGGACTGTTTCCTGATTTGGAAGAAAAGGTAAAAGGGAAGAAAGAGCGTGCTGAAAAGCAAGCAGAACGAGCGCTGGAAACAATTCAGAACTTTGTGAAAAAAGTGTAAAATTTATTGCCACTGTCTTAAATTCGTGTTAGAATTTAGAGGCTTTTGCGAGGTGATCAAATTGAATAACATGTTTCATGAAGCCAAACAGCAATTTGTTCAATATTTACAAACCGAAAAAAATTATTCTTCCCTAACAATTGAACATTATATTCATGACATAGACAAATTCTTTCTTTTTCTCTTAAAAGAAGGTGTCGATGCATTAGAAGAAGTAGACGAAATTCATGCAAAGCTTTTTCTAATGCAGCTTCACCAGGATAAATACTCCAGGGCTTCTGTATCGAGGAAAATTTCCAGCCTTCGAAGTTTTTTTTCCTATCTGCAGCGTGAAGAAAAGCAGAGAACAAATCCGATGTCTTATGTATTGCACCCTAAAAAAGAGGGCAGGCTGCCTCATTTTTTTTATGAGAATGAAATGGAGCAGCTTTTTTTAGTTTGTGATGGGGAGAAGCCGCTTGATTTAAGAAATAAAGCGATCCTTGAGCTATTATATGCAACCGGAATACGGGTAAGCGAGTGTACTTCAATTCACCTGCAGGATCTGGATTTAACAATGGGCACTCTTTTGGTTAAGGGTAAAGGCAGAAAAGAGCGCTATGTTCCTTTCGGCGACTTTGCAAGAAATGCAATTAAACACTATGTGGAAGAGGGGCGGCCTGAATTAGTGAAAAGAGACGGCATGACTAGTCTATTCATTAATCATCGGGGTGAACCTCTAACAGCTAGAGGCATCCGCTATATGCTGACTAACTTAATGAATAAAACCACTCTGACGGCTTCTATTCATCCGCATATGCTGAGACATACTTTTGCGACTCATTTATTGAACAACGGAGCTGATCTCAGAACGGTGCAGGAGCTTTTAGGTCATTCTCATCTTTCTTCTACTCAGCTTTATACTCATGTAACAAAAGAGCATTTAAGAAAAACGTACAATTCATTTCATCCACGGGCTTGATTACATATAAGCTATTGATAAGGAGGCCGACGATATGGACCAATTTCATGCGACAACGATCTTTGCCGTTCAGCATAAGGGACAGTCTGCAATGGCAGGTGATGGTCAGGTAACGTTTGGGAATGCAGTAGTAATGAAGCATACAGCGAGAAAAGTAAGGAAGTTATTTAATGGTCAGGTTATTGCCGGTTTTGCTGGTTCTGTAGCTGATGCTTTCACCTTATTTGAGATGTTTGAGGGGAAGCTGCAAGAGTATAATGGCAATTTGCAAAGAGCTGCAGTTGAAGTTGCCAAGCAATGGAGAAGCGATAAAGTGTTAAGAAGGCTTGAAGCGATGCTGATTGTTATGGATCAGCAAGGTCTTTTATTAGTGTCTGGTACCGGCGAAGTGATTGAACCTGATGATGGAGTACTTGCCATTGGTTCAGGTGGAAATTATGCACTTTCAGCAGGGCGAGCGCTAAAAACACATGCCGGCGACCATATGACTGCAAAAGAGATAGCCGATGCCGCACTTCACGTGGCAGCAGATATTTGCGTATACACGAATACAAATATTGTAGTTGAAGAATTGTAAAGGAGCGATATGATGACAAATAAAACTGAATTGACTCCAAAACAAATAGTGGAAAGACTTGACCAATATATTGTAGGGCAAAGAGATGCAAAGCGTGCTGTAGCTGTAGCATTGAGAAACCGATATCGCAGAAATTTGCTCGATGAAACACTGCGCGAAGAAATCATTCCTAAAAACATCCTGATGATGGGTCCGACGGGAGTTGGGAAAACGGAAATCGCGCGTCGGATTGCCAAGCTTGTCGGTGCACCATTTATTAAAATTGAAGCCACTAAGTTTACAGAAGTAGGCTATGTAGGACGTGATGTGGAGTCAATGGTTCGAGATCTCATGGAAACGTCCGTTCGAATTGTGAAGGAAGAAAAAATCGTTTCTGTTCAGGGGAAAGCTGAAGAGCAGGCTAATCAACGTTTAGTGAAATTGCTGGTTCCGTCTGCTAAAAAGTCACAATCCTTTAAAAACCCATTTGAAATGATGTTTGGGGGAAATGGTGAGGCTTCGACCGACACAGCTGATGAACAAAAAGAAGAAGAAGCAACCATTAAAGATCGCCGAAAAGACATTGCACGTCAATTAAAAGCGGGCGAGCTTGAAGAGCAGACGGTCACAATTGAAGTGGACGAACAGCAGATGTCATCAATGTTTGATATGCTTCAAGGGTCCGGAATGGAACAAATGGGCATGAATATGCAGGATGCGTTAAGCAATATGATGCCGAAGAAAAAGAAAAAAAGAAAATTAAAAGTAAAAGAAGCCAGAAAAGTACTCACACATGATGAAGCGGCTAAATTAATTGACATGGACGAAGTGACTCAGGATGCATTGCACCGTGCTGAGCAGATGGGGATTATCTTTGTTGATGAAATTGATAAAATTGCTTCTAAATCTTCCGGTACAAGCTCATCAGATGTATCGAGAGAAGGTGTGCAAAGAGATATTCTGCCGATAGTTGAAGGATCTACAGTCACTACGAAATATGGACCTGTGAAAACAGATCACGTATTATTTATTGCTGCCGGTGCCTTTCATACTGCGAAACCTTCAGATCTTATCCCTGAACTTCAAGGACGGTTCCCTATTCGTGTTGAATTGCAAAAGCTGACAGTTGATGATTTTGTGCGTATTCTAGTAGAACCTGATCATGCACTTATTAAACAATATGTTGCGCTGCTTGCTACAGAAGGTATTGAAGTTGAATTTACACACGAAGCAACGGTAAGACTGGCCGAGATTGCCTATCAGGTTAACCAGGATACAGATAATATTGGCGCAAGAAGACTTCATACCATTATGGAGAAGCTTCTTGAAGATCTCTCTTTTGAAGCTTCCGATATATCAATCGGGACTGTTCGAATTACACCAGGTTATGTTGATGATAAGCTTGAAACGATTGCAAAGGATAAAGACCTTAGTCAATTTATCTTATAGGGTTTGAATTGCCCTTAATAGGGAAAGATGAGAATAATTATTTGATTTATAAGAATACAGGAGGATTTAATACAAATGAACTTACTAGGTAAAACAAGACAGATTAATGCAATGCTACAAAAATCAGCAGGTAAACCTGTTAATTTTAAAGAAATGGCAGAAACACTATCGGATGTCATTGAAGCGAATGTATTTATTTTAAGCAGAAAAGGTAAATTGCTTGGCTTTGCTGTAAATCAGCAAATTGAAAACGAGCGAATGAAGCAAATGTTAGAAGACCGTCAATTCCCGGAAGAATATACGAAAAATCTTTTCAATATAACTGAAACTTCACCGAATCTAGACGTAGACAGTGAATATACTGCGTTCCCAGTAGAAAATAAAGATCTTTTCCAAAATGGTCTGACAACAATCGTGCCATTTATTGGCGGGGGCGAACGTTTAGGTACTTTGAT
Source organism: Jeotgalibacillus campisalis (assembly GCF_000829515.1). Classification (GTDB taxonomy): domain Bacteria; phylum Bacillota; class Bacilli; order Bacillales; family Jeotgalibacillaceae; genus Jeotgalibacillus; species Jeotgalibacillus campisalis. Next base: position 373,816 of record NZ_JXRR01000014.1, read on the forward strand.
TCTTGCACGTGTACAGCAGGCGTTTGAAGATGATGATTTAATTCTTGGCGAATATGGTGCAACAGTAGTCGGAATGGAAATTCTGCGTGAAAAAGCAGATGAAATTGAAGTTGAAGCACGAAGCAAAGCAGTCGTTCAAATGGCGATCAGTTCTCTTTCGTATAGTGAACTTGAAGCGATTGAGCACATCTTTGAAGAGCTTGATGGAAACGAAGGTCTTTTAGTTGCATCGAAAATAGCAGACCGTGTAGGCATTACAAGATCCGTCATCGTAAATGCACTGCGCAAGCTTGAAAGTGCTGGAGTAATTGAATCACGTTCACTTGGGATGAAAGGAACTTATATTAAGGTTCTTAATGACAAATTCCTTCTTGAGCTTGATAATATTAAAAATAACTAATTAAACGAATACTAAAACTTAGCTGCTCTGCAGCTAAGTTTTTTTGTGCGAAATTACCTAAATTAAGGCTGATTAAAGAACTATTACCGTTTTTATGATTTATCATAGCGTTCGTGAGCCATTTTATGTAAGTGGAGGATGCAAGCATCTCACTAAGTAAGCAGAATTGTAATATGTTTGTGAAGATTCTTTAAAGAATATAGAATCGTCAAGAAACATATGGTAAGGTTATTTTTGGCAAAAAAATTACGGAAATATGTCGAAAATAACATAACTAAGTATGATAAAAGAAAGATTTCATATGGTTTTTAGCGGAATAAAGATTTAAAAAATAAACTAGACTAAAAGTATTGTTTTTAAAAATTGGTTCTTTTAGACTATTAATACTTTCTCTAAATCTATAGACGATTAGATCACTAATCAGTAAAATGATGTATAAGTGTTCAATTATGTTGTAAGAGATCCCGTCGATCTTTGTCATATAAGGAAAAGAGGTTTAAAAGTGAAATTATTTTCAGGAACAATAAACCAATTAGAACGAGGATTATCCTATTCTGCAATTAAGCAAAAAGTCATTGCAGATAATGTAGCAAATGTTGATACACCGGGTTATAAGTCGAAAGACGTAAATTTCAAAACTGTATTACAGGATGAAATGAAAATGACATCTTCTAAAAGTCAATCATCAGATCCTCGCCATTTTGCGTTAGATCTTGCTGAAGGCTCTGTGAAAATACAGAAAAGAAACTTTTCATACAGAGAAAATGGAAACGGTGTCGACATGGATAGAGAAATGGCGAACCTTGCGACGAACCAAATCTATCATGATGCGTTAATTGAGAGAATCAGCGGTAAATTCGGCAGTCTGAATACTGTAATCAGAGGAGGTCAGTAAAAAATGTTTCAATCAATGAATATCACAGCTTCCGCCTTGACCACACAGCGGCTTAGAATGGATGTCATTTCATCCAATATGGCAAATGCGGATACTACCCGTGCAACCTTTGAAAATGGAGAATGGCAGCCTTATAAAAGAAAAACCGTCATGCTTGCACCTAAAAGCCAGGGATTTTCATCTCATCTTTCTATGGCAATGGGGACTAAAGAAGCAACTGGAAGCGGTGTGACGGTGTCAGCTATTCGTGAAGACGAGACACAAGGAGCGCTGATGTATGATCCTGAGCATCCCGATGCAAATGATGAGGGGTACGTTGAAATGTCGAATGTCGATCCATTACGGGAAACAATAGATTTAATGTCAGCTACGCGTTCTTATGAAGGAAATGTTACGGTGTTTAATGCAAATAAAGCGATGATGATGAGAGCCTTGCAAATAGGCAAATCATAAGAAAGGATGAACAACTTGCCTCTTCAATCAATTTCCCCAGTGGGGATGGAGACTATTTCTCCATCAGCCCAAACCGGGTCCACTCAAAGAATTTCACCATACAATGCTCAGCAAAATTTTGCCGATATGCTGAAAGATTCCATTAACGAAGTAAATGAAGCGCAGCTTAGCAGTGATGATATGACAAACAAACTAGTAAAAGGAGAAAATGTAGAATTGCATGATGTGATGATTGCTTCACAAAAAGCATCAATTTCTTTATCACTAACGATGCAAGTGAGAAATAAGGCGGTTGAAGCTTATCAAGAAATTATGAGAATGCCTGTTTAACAGTACCTCAATTCTTAAGGCTTTGCATTTAACCGAAAGACCGGAGGATTGTGATGAACGAAACATTTCAACAATTGACAACGAAAATTAAAACATTTTTTGCAGAGCGGCCAAGGAAGCAAATCATTCTTGGGGCTGTAATCGCTGGACTTATTATTCTGATCATTTTGATCGTTTCCTTTATGTCTGCCCGAAATGTGCTTGTTCCTTTATACAGTAATTTGACTCCATCTGAAACCGGTATGATTAAGGAGAATCTGGATGGAAGAGGAATTCCGTCAGAAATTATAGAAGGAGGTACTGCTATTTTAGTGCCTGAAGAGCAGGTGGAAACCTTAATGGTGGAACTCGCTGCAGAAGGGATCCCTCAAAGCGGCAACATCGATTACTCTTTTTTCAGTGAAAATGCCGGTTTTGGCATGACTGATAATGAATTTAATGTTCTGAAGCTCGACGCTATGCAAACCGAGCTTGCTGAGTTGATGAAGGGCATAGAAGGTGTCCAAAATGCTCAGGTTATGATAACCATGCCTGAAAAAGGAGTTTTTCTCGAAGACACAGCAGAGCAGGCTTCGGCATCAATCGTTCTGAATACGAAACCGGGCTACCAATTTGATGAAGGACAAATAAATTCGCTGTATCTTCTGGTTTCTAAAAGTGTTCCCAGTCTTCCTACTGAGAATATCGTCATCATGAATCAATTTTTTGAATATTACGATCTAAAAAACTCAAATTCTTCATTTGCAGGAGTGAATGTGACCGATCAGATGTCAATTAAACAGACCATTGAACGGGATTTGCAGCGTCAGGTTCAAATGATGCTGGGAACACTAATGGGTCAGAACAAAGTAGTTGTTTCCATTTCAACTGACATTGATTTTGATCAGGAGAATAGAGAAGAAAACCTTGTGACTCCGGTCGATGAAGAGAACATGGAAGGAATCGAAATTAGTGCACAAAGAATTTCTGAAACCTTTGAAGGCACCGCACAAGAAGCAGGCGGAGCAGCAGAGGGAGGAGATCCTGGAGATAATCTAACGGGTTTTGTAGAAGGAACGAACGGTAACGGCGACTTTGAAAGAGTAGAAGAAACCATTAATAACGAAGTGAACCGCATCCGACGAAACATAGTTGAAAGTCCTTATAAAGTCAGAGATATAGGGTTTCAGGTCATGGTAGAACCTCCCGACCCTGATGATCCTGCATCACTGCCCCAAGATCGTGTAGATGATATTGAAACAATGCTTGAAACCATAATACGAACATCGATTGACAATGAATTTTCGGCTGATCTCACAGAGGCAGAAATAGCAGAGAAAGTATTGGTTTCCGTGCAGCCATTTAATGGACTGATGACAGCTGAAGAGCCGGTTAGCACGCCTGTTATACCATGGTGGACATATCTGGTAGGAGGATTGCTGCTAGCAGTTATCGGGGTTTTGATTTTCGTCATGTTCAGGGCAAGAAGAAAAACAGAAGAAGTTGAAGAAGAAATCATTGTGGAACAAAAAGAAAAACTAGACGTACCTGATGTGAACAACGAAATAGAAACAGAAGGAACGCTACGGCGCAGGCAATTAGAAAAAATGGCGCAGGAAAAGCCAGAAGACTTTGCAAAGCTGTTGAGGTCCTGGATTGCTGAGGATTAGGAGTGAGCCATTATGGCCAGGAAAGAAAAAGGGTTATCAGGAAAACAAAAAGCAGCGATATTGCTTATTTCTCTAGGGCCGGATGTCGCATCTTCTGTTTATAAACATTTAAATGAAGAAGAAATTGAAAGATTAACATTAGAGATCTCCAGTGTAAAAAAAGTGGAGCCGGAAGCAAAAGACGAGGTGCTTGAAGAGTTTCATACAATTGCATTAGCGCAGGATTATATTTCTCAAGGAGGAATTGGCTACGCAAAAACGATTTTAGAAAAAGCGCTGGGTGCTGACCAGGCAAATGCGGTAATAAACCGCCTGACCTCTTCTCTTCAGGTAAGACCATTTGATTTTGCTAAAAGAGCAGATCCTATGCAAATCTTAAATTTTATTCAAAATGAGCACCCTCAAACAATAGCCTTGATATTGTCTTACCTGAATCCGCAGCAGGCGGGTCAAATCCTTTCTGCCTTGCCGCAGGATGTTCAGGCTGACATTGCAAAACGGATTGCTGTAATGGATAGCACAAGCCCTGAAATAATAAGTGAAATTGAATCGGTGCTTGAAAGAAAGCTTTCATCAACTGTTCAGCAAGATCATACAGAAACCGGCGGAATAGAGTCTGTAGTTGAAGTGCTGAATGGGGTTGACAGGGCTACCGAAAAAACGATTCTCGATTCATTAGAGATACAGGATCCAGAGCTTGCTGAAGAAATCAAAAAGCGCATGTTTGTGTTTGAGGACATTGTCACACTTGATAATCGTTCCATTCAACGCGTTATACGTGATTGTGAAAATGAAGATCTTTTACTTTCTATGAAAGTTTCAACCGATGAAGTCAAAGAAGTGCTGTTTAAAAACATGTCTCAGCGAATGGCGGAGAACTTTAAGGAAGAAATGGAATTTATGGGACCGGTCAGGCTTAGGGATGTTGAAGAAGCTCAATCAAGAATTGTCGCCATTATAAGACGTCTTGAGGAAGCAGGGGAAATTATTGTAGCTCGTGGCGGGGGAGATGACGTTATTGTCTAGAGTGATAAAGTCAAAAGCTGTAAATTCCAGTTCATATGATGCTAAAAACATTCCTTTCAGACCAGTTATACGAGGAAACACTGATCAGCAGGATTCACTAGTTTGGACAGTTGAACAGGCACATTTGGAATCAGCCAGAATAGTAGAGCAGGCGAAACATAATGCTTTTACTTTAGAAAGCAGCGCAAAGCAAAAAGCGGATGCAGCTCTCACGGATATAAAGAATGAAAAAAACAACTGGACCGAAGAAAAAAGGGTAATTCAGCAGGAAGCTTATGAAAAAGCATTTGGTCAAGGTTATGAAGAAGGCAGAGAAAAAGGGTATACAGATCTTTTTCATTCGCTCGAGGAGGCAAAAAAAATTGTTTCATCTGCCAAAGAAGCACTTTATGAGCATATAGAGCGGAATGAACAAGTAATCTTGGAATTAGCTATTCAAACTGCTCAAAAAATCTTAGCACAGACGCTTGAGGATGAGCCAGACCGTTATCTTGCGGTTGTTAAAAAGGCTATTAAAGAAGTCAGAGAAATGAAAGAAGTGAAGATATATATTGCTATTGCGCAGTATTCTTTGCTTCATCAGGAACGCGATGAACTACTGGCGATATTTCCAGTTGATGTACAGTTATCCATTTATCCCGAGGATGAGCTTGAACCTTATCAATGCTATATCGAAACGACTCAAGGAAGAATTGATTTAAGCATTGATACTCAGCTCACTCAACTAAAGCTGAAACTAACAGAATTACTAGGTGAGGAACAATGAAAGCAGCAGATCTGATTCCTCATGTCTCAACCATTCCAACCCTGCGTCGTTATGGAAAAGTAAAGCAGGTAATTGGGTTGATGATCGAATCACAGGGCCCTGAAAGCTCCATTGGAGAGATGTGTTACATATATGTTCAATCGAGCTCGAAAAGAAAGAAAGTTCAAATAAAAGCGGAAGTAGTGGGTTTCAGAGAAGGGATTGTCGTGCTGATGCCTTTCACACACGTACATGATATAGCACCAGGAAGCATTGTCGAAGCTACCGGTCGCCCTCTTGAAATTAAGGTTGGAGATGCTTTAATAGGGAAAATTGTAGATCCTTTAGGTGAACCGATTGATGACAGTCCGCTTCCTTACGGAATGAAGACTGTAACGACAGAGAAAGAACCGCCTAACCCTTTAACAAGACCGCCAATAAACGAAGTAATGGAAGTTGGAGTCAGGGCAATTGACAGCATGCTGACAGTAGGAAAAGGGCAGAGAATTGGTATTTTTGCAGGAAGTGGTGTAGGAAAAAGCACACTTCTTGGGATGGTGGCAAGAAACACAGAAGCAGACATTAATGTAATTGCACTGATTGGAGAAAGAGGCCGTGAAGTAAGAGAATTCATTGAAAGAGATCTCGGTCCGGAGGGAGCTAAAAAAAGTATAATTGTTGCCGCGACCAGTGATCAGCCTGCCCTAATGAGAATCAAAGGAGCGTTTACAGCTACTGCTATCGCAGAATTTTTTCGAGATAAAGGCTTAAATGTCATGCTTATGATGGACTCTGTTACAAGGGTAGCGATGGCTCAAAGAGAAATAGGACTTGCAATCGGCGAGCCCCCGGCTACTAAAGGATATACTCCATCTGTTTTTGGTCTGCTGCCAAAGCTCTTAGAGAGGACTGGTACAAATCAATTTGGCAGTATAACAGCTTTTTATACTGTCCTGGTAGATGGCGATGACCTCAACGAACCCATATCCGATACTGTCAGAGGGATTTTGGATGGACATATTGTGCTGGATCGGGCAATAGCCAATCGGGGACAATATCCTGCCATTAATGTATTAAAGAGCGTCAGCCGGCTAATGAATCATTTGGCAGAGAAACCGCATTTGCTTGCATCCGGGAAAATAAGACATCTAATGAGCACGTATGAGGAAGCTGAAGATTTAATTAATATTGGCGCATATAAAAAAGGATCTTCTAAAGAAATCGATGATGCAATTAAAGTGATCCCCAAGATTAAGGAGTTTTTAAAACAGTCGTATGATGAAAAAGTGGAGTACAACATGAGCGTAAAGCAATTGGTTAATCTTTCTGAAAAGGGTGAGTGGTAATAAGTGGCGTATCAATTTCGCTTCGATCGGGTTCTGACTGTCAGGGAAAGAGAAAAAAAAGAAGCTGAAGACCGGTATAGGGAATCAATTGAATCCTTTGAAGGAATTGCTCAAAAACTCTATCTTTTGCTGAAGAAAAAAGAAAGAATGATAGAAGATCAAACGGTGAGTATTCAAAACGGGATTGCGGTTCAGTCCTTAAGACATGGACAAGCATTTCTTACAAATATTGAAAAAAGCATCAGTTATCAGCAGAAGCTCGTGATGGAAGCAAGGTCAACCATGCAGTGGCATGAACAGCGGGTAACAGATCGCAATATAGAAGTCCGAAAATACGAAAAAATAAAAGATAAAGATAAGCTGCTCTTCACAGCAAAACAACGAGAATTAGACAGTCAGCTAATGAATGAGCTGTCGATGATTCAATTCATGAAACAAAGAAGCAGGTGATAATCATGAATAAAAAAGAAGGGAAAGCAGACCTGGAAGAAACTAAATCTCCTGGGAAATTTCAAGTATTTCTATTAATTTTTTTAGTACCCGCAGCATTTCTTCTTATTGCCAGTGTGATTGTATTAACCTTACTTGACATAAATCCTATAACCAAAGCGAAAGAAGCAGGCATCGAAATCCCGTTTCTATCTGACGGTCAGGAGGTTGAGCCGGAAAACTCATCTGCTGAAAATGGTGAGCAAACGGCTTTCTTGCAAACTCAGTTGAAAGAAAAAGAAACGAATATTGCTGAACTTGAAAAAGAGTTAAGTTCATTGACGGCTGAAAACGAAAAGCTATCTGAAGAACAGGAACGGTTAGTACAGGAAACGGCCAATCAACAAAACCAGCAAGAAACAGAGAAAAGCAAAAATAATGAAATGGTTTCCGTTTTTAAAGAAATGAAAGGGAAAACAGCAGCACCAGTTTTACTGAATATGAGTGAAGAGGAGGCTGTTGCCATTCTCTCTCAGCTGCCTTCAGATTCAGTAGCTTCAATCTTTGAGGAGATGCCTCCTGAGGATGCGGCTAAATATGCAGTCTTACTAGGTATACAGGCACCTTAGAACTTATACCCGGAAAGGGGGTGAACGTAAACTACATGAATATCAATTCGGTGCTAAAGGTTACTATGACAGGAGAGAATCAGCAACAACTCGGGAAGTCTATTAGTGAAAAAAATGGTTTTGGTGCCATTTTCTCACTGCTGTCATCACAAAATGGACTGAATCATGAATTACTTGTGGATGCACAAGAAGAAAAAGTTGATCCTGTTTTTCAAGAACTGTTAGCGGTTTTACAGCAGCAAACCCCGGTAGAAATAGGAGAAGAAGCAGTGGAATCTCCCGCTGAAACCGGATTTGCAGGAAGTTCCGAAATAGGGCTTTCTCCAGATGAATGGATGGAGCTCCCATTGAAAGATGCTCTTTTTTACTTTTTTAATGGTGATGATCAAAAATTTAACGATGTTTTTGAAGAATATGCACTTCCAAAAGGGAAGGCAGGGTCTACTGAATCTCTTTTATTTTTGCAATCTCACCTTGAAAAACTCGAAAAACATATTCACCTTAAAGTCATCGATCCTTCATCAGTTAATGTACTGCAAGCTATTAAACAATTGTCCCTTGCTGCGAAGGAATCAGACAGTCCTGCAGCTGCCAGTCCGGTTGCGGAAGAACTTTTGAAAACTCTGGAAAAATTAGAGAGTGTATTAAAAACCTTGATGACAGAAGTGAAAGGAACTTTTTCTCCAGTGTATAAACTGGGATTTAGTCACGCGATCGCTTTATCAACCGGCAGCATTTCAAGCAAAAGCCAATTATTGCCTGACAACAGCTCTGATGTAATCAAAAAACAGGAAGCTTTATCAGTTCCTCTTCAGCAGCTGCAGACAGACGCTGGCCTTTCTAAGTGGAGTTTGCCGTTTGAGTCTAAAACCGCTCAGTCCTCTCAGTCTCTAATGCAGCAGTTTGTGGAAGTAATGGACAATGCTAAGTTTGGAAAAACAAATGGGACTGAAAAACTTTTAATTCGATTGCAGCCTGAACACTTAGGCACACTTAAAATCGAACTTATTCAAAAGTCAGGAGTTTTAACTGCAAAGGTCATGACGAGTACAGGTGTTGCAAAGGATATGCTGGAATCACAAGTTCAGCAGCTCAGACATGCATTAACAAATCAAAATATTCAAATCGATCGAATAGAAATTATTCATTCACAAAGCGATCACCGGACAGACCGTGAAACGGGCCAATCTTCAAAACAGCATGCTGATCGGGATCAAAAACATCGATCAGAATCTGAGGATGAAGAGGGGGAAGAAAAGCAGGATTTCCAAAAAATCTTTTTAAATATTGAGGTGTAGAACGATGAATGCAAATTCTGTAAACAGTGACTTATTTTTGTCTTCACTGACTCAAAAAAATGAAGAACCCAAAGCAAAACAGGACGCGATGGGGAAAGATCAATTCCTGAAATTGCTTATTGCTCAGCTCTCCAATCAGGATCCTACCCAGCCTATGGAAGATAAGGAATTTATAGCGCAGATGGCCAGTTTTTCAACGTTGGAACAAATGACGAACATGAGTGAATCATTTGAAAAATTTGCATCGATGCAGGAGCAAACCCAGCTTATTCAATACAATGAATTTGCAGGTAAAGAAGTAAAATGGGATAAACTCACAGAAGATGAAGGGGAGCAGGTGACTTCTACAGGGAGAGGAACAGTTGAAACTGTGCGTTTTAAAGGTGGATCTGTTGAATTTGAATTGACAGACGGAACTGTGCTTAATCCTGGTAATATTTCTGAGCTAACTCAGCCGGCTGAGAAAAACTCACTTCAGCAAGCAAGTATGCTGATCGGAAAAAATATAACCTGGATGGATGAAAATGAAAAAGAAGTAGAAAGCAAGGTGTTATCTGTTTCAGTTAAAGAAGGGTCCACTTGGCTGCATACTGAAAATGAATCTAAAATTCGGGCTGATGAACTTATTCAAATAAGACAATAAAGGATATGACGCTGATGGAGTCCATTCGATTTAATTCCATTCCATTGCCTCCGATAACCGTTAAAAACAAAACACAAGCCAGTGCAAAGAATAAAAGCTTCTCTGATGAACTCAATGGAGCCATCGCACGAACGAATAATCTAAAGATTAGTAAACATGCGAATGACAGACTCTCAGAAAGAGAGATCACCATCACGGATTCTCAGTGGAAAAAAGTTGAAGCTAAAGTGAATGAAGCCAAAACAAAAGGCATAAAAGACTCATTGGTATTACTAGATCAAGCCGCACTGATTGTCAGTGTTAAAAACGGAACGGTTATCACTGCGATGGGAACAAAAGATATAAAAGATCATATCTTCACCGATATTGACGGCACAATTATATTAAACGACTAGGTGGACCTTTTATAAGGAGCCTATAAGCTGCTGACTGACAGATGCAGCTTTCATTTGAAGGGAGAAAATAATGATACGTTCAATGTATTCCGGTATTGCAGGACTTAAAAACTTTCAAACAAAACTCGATGTAATTGGTAATAATATCGCAAATGTTAACACGTACGGCTTTAAAAAAGGGCGCGTAACATTTCAGGAAGCGATGAATCAAACCATTCAAGGAGCATCCGGAGCAGGTGACGGGCGCGGAGGAAAAAATTCGCTTCAAGTCGGACTTGGTTCGGTAACGGCAACGATAGACAGTGTTCAAACACAAGCCTCCCTTCAGACAACAGGAAGATCGCTCGACTTGGCGGTGAATGGAGATGGATTCTTTGTTGTTCAAGGTCCAGGCGGACAAAATCTATTTACGCGCGGCGGAAACTTTTATCTTGATCAGGGCGGCACGATGGTGACAGGCGATGGCTACCGGGTACAGCAATTCCAAAATGGTGTGCTGAGCGACATTAGCATTAACAGCGGTGCGGTCCTTCCGGCACAGACAACAAATCAAATTACTTTATCAGGAAATCTGCCGAATAATGTAGCGGACCCGGATTTCAGTTTTTCCCAGCAAATGAAAGTGGTCGATGATCAGGGAATTGAGCATGTGCTTGAAGTCGAAATGACTGCCAACGGTGCAAATAGCTGGAATGTTGCGTTCCGCAATAACTCTATGGAGTCAGCAAATAATGAAACAACAGGAACGATTCAATTTAACGCTGCAGGTGTAGCAGCGTGGAATCCTGCGCCGCAGAACTTAAGAGTAGAAAGAGGAACACCGCCTGTAGCAGGGAATTTTGCTTTAGCTGCTCCACCTGTTGTTGAAGGCCTTACAAACAATCCGGGAGAAATCACTACGCAGGTTCAAGCAAATGGAAATCTATCAGGATCTTTAGAGAGTTTTAGTGTAAGTAATACAGGTTTAATAAGCGGCGTGTACTCAAATGGTGTAGTTACGCCAATGGCTGAACTAAGCCTGGCAAACTTCAACAACCCATCTGGCCTTGTGAAATTCGGCAATAATCTGTTCCAGGAATCGGTTAACTCAGGTGTTGCGAATATTGGCGATGTTGAAACGGTTGGCAGCACAATTTCATCTGGAACACTTGAAATGTCCAATGTGGATTTATCAGAAGAATTCACCGAAATGATTTCAGCTCAAAGAGGATTTCAGGCGAACACAAGAATTATTACAACGTCTGACCAGATTTTAGAGGAACTTGTAAATCTGAAAAGATAACAAGCAGTAGGAGGTGAAAGGGCTGAGGAGTGATTTCTTCAGTCCTGGCCACATGATTAATGTAACAAGGCTGAATGGCAAAAAGTTTTTGATTAATGCAATCTATATTGAGACGATTGAGGCTTTTCCAGACACAACCATTACTTTGACAAATGGAAAGAAATTCATAGTAAAAGACTCAATGACACATGTCAAAGAAGAAGTTCGGTCGTTCTATCAATCCATCCATGCCTTAAACCTGGTTCATTTAAAAGGAGAAGAAAAAAACGATGAAAAATAAACTTCTTATGACCATGTTGATCATTGTTATTTCAATTTCACTAGCGGGAGTAATTGTCTATGTAGTAACTAAACAGCTTTCTGCAGATGCTAGTTCGGAAGAGCCGGAGCCGACAATTGAAGAAATTGTTAGCTCTTCTGTTGAAATACCAGAAGTGACAACTAGTATAGCGAATAATAATTTCGCACGAATTTCCATGACGATGCAAACAGACAGTACAAAAGCAGCTGAAGAGCTCGAGCAAAGAGATTTTATGGTTAAAGATATTATTATTGATGAATTATCAGAAATGACGCGTGCTGACCTTGAGGGAAGAGCGGGCAAAGAGGCGTTTGAAGAAACGGTAAAAGAACGGGTAGATGCCCTTATGCAAGAAGGAGAAATCGTTCAGATTTACACAACGTCCATCGTTGTTCAATAGAGAGATAGTCAGAGAGTGGGGGTGAGATTTAGTGGCAGGAGATATACTCTCGCAAAATGAAATTGATGCTTTATTATCCGCTATTTCAACTGGGGAAATGTCAGCTGAAGAAATTCGCAAAGAAGAACAGGAAAAGAAAATAAAAGTTTATGATTTTAAAAGAGCGCTGCGATTTTCCAAAGATCAAATCCGAAGTATTACTCGAATTCATGATAATTTTGCGCGATTGCTTACAACTTTTTTTTCGGCGCAGCTCAGAACACTTGTGCAGATCAATGTGGCTTCAGTTGATCAAATTCCTTATGAAGAATTCATCAGATCCGTACCTAAAATGACGATTTTAAACGTGTATGAGGTTCCTCCTCTCGATGGGAAAATTTTAATGGAAATTAACCCGAATATCGCATATGCCATGATGGATCGCGTTATGGGCGGCCACGGATCAAGCATGAGCAAGGTCGAGAATTTAACGGAAATCGAAACGAAGATTATGTCTAATATGTTTGAGAAGGCTTTTGACAGCCTAAGAGAAGCATGGGCATCGATTGCTGAAATTGACCCTATTTTAACTGATTTTGAAGTGAATCCGCAATTTCTGCAAGTGATTTCACCAAATGAAACAGTCGTTGTCATTTCTTTAAATACAGTCGTTGGGGAGACGAGCGGCATGATAAATATTTGTCTCCCTCATGTCGTATTGGAACCGATTATGCCAAACCTTTCTGTTAAGCACTGGATGCAATCTAATAAGAAAGAAAGCATACCGGAAGAAGTGATCCAGCTTGAAAAACGAATTAAAAAGGCTGAGCTGGTCATATCAGCTTCACTTGGCACATCCATGGTGGCAGTTGAAGAATTCTTAATGCTTGATGTAGGAGATGTTCTTGAGCTCAACCATCGTTTTGACGAACCGGTTGAAATTTTAATTGGCGATCAGCCGAAATTCACCGGTCAGCCAGGAAAAGTGGGAAAAAAACTAGCCATTCAAATTATAGATGAATTGAAAGGAGGAGAGGACGATGATGAGTGATGATATGCTCTCCCAAGATGAAATTGATGCGCTTTTAAAAGGTACCTCTGATGAAAATGAAGAGCTCCATGGATCACCTGGTTCACATATATTAACAGCAGATTACTTAGATGAAATGGCAATAGATGCTCTGGGTGAAATTGGAAATATTTCTTTTGGTAGTTCAGCAACAGCCCTTTCCGCATTATTAAATCAAAAGGTCGAAATCACAACACCTGCTGTAAAAGTAGTCAATGCTGATGAAATAGCACAGTCGTTTCCTCACCCTTCTGTAGCAATTAACGTTCAGTATACAGAAGGACTTACAGGAACGAACTTACTGGTAATTAAGCAAAGCGATGCAGCAGTAATTGCTGATTTGATGCTTGGCGGCAACGGATTGACATCATCTGAGGAACTGGATGAAATTCAGCTCAGTGCGGTTCAGGAAGCGATGAACCAAATGATGGGTTCAGCAGCGACATCCATGTCCACTATTTTCAATAGTAAAGTAGATATATCTCCGCCGAGCATTGATCTAATGGATTTTCCATCAAATAAAGGAATGGAAAACCTGCCTGACGGGAAGCTTCTTATTCAAATTTCCTTTCATTTAAAGGTGGGGTCGCTCATTGATTCAAGTATTATGCAGCTTGTGCGTCTTGAGTTTGGTCAATCCCTGATTAAGCGATTGATGGGCACTTCAGAAGGAGCGGAAGAAACAGCTGTTGCTGCTTTAGCAGAAACACCTATGCAGGACATAGAAGTACAGGAGCCAAAAGGTGAGCCCCAATCACTTACTAGTGCCAGCTATGCAGCACCTGAAAATAATGGTCAACATCACGTGGATGAGGGTATACAGCTCAATCGGAATAAAGCTATCAGCAAACCTGTCAATGTCCAGCCTGCAGAGTTTTCATCATTTGATTCACCGGGACTTAGCTCAGGTGAGTCTAGGAATTTAAATTTGCTTATGGATATCCCGCTTCACGTAACAGTAGAACTCGGCAGAACGAAAAGATCTGTCAAAGATATTTTGGAATTAACGTCAGGATCGATTATCGAGCTAGATAAACTGGCCGGAGAACCTGTTGATATTCTAGTAAATAACCGGTTAATTGCACAAGGTGAGGTTGTTGTTATAGATGAAAACTTTGGCGTCCGGTTAACCGATATTGTAAGTCAAACAGATCGCTTGAATAAACTGAAATAACACTTGGAGGTAGTACAGATGGGAAAAAGAATTTTAATTGTAGACGATGCAGCATTCATGAGAATGATGATTAAAGATATTTTGTCAAAGAACGGTTTCGAGGTTGTAGGTGAGGCTGCAGATGGGGCCCAGGCTATAGAAAAATTTAAGGAAACTTCACCAGATCTCGTAACGATGGATATCACTATGCCTGAAATGGATGGCATTACAGCATTAAAAGAAATTAAGAAAATTGATGGTTCGGCAAAAGTTATCATGTGTTCTGCAATGGGGCAGCAGGCAATGGTTATTGATGCGATCCAGGCAGGAGCCAAAGATTTTATCGTTAAACCATTTCAATCAGATCGAGTCATTGAGGCCATTCAAAAAGCGATAGGTTGATGATGATGGTTGTTAAAAAAATGTTATGCGTCCTTTTTCTTTTAATGGCATTTCTGGTTCTAGGCAAAGATGGGACCCTTCAAGCCAGCACGATGGTAGATCAATATTTTGAGAGTGAACAACCAGAAGAGAGTAATAATCAGGCACCTGCAGTGGATGAAGAAGCAGGGAGCGGTGATCCTGTGACGTGGGTTACATATCTCAAATTAATCGGCGCTCTTGCATTTGTCTTGATTTTACTTTATGCCCTGCTGAAATTTGTTAACAGTAAAACAAGGAATTTTCAGCAGTCCATGCTAATACAAAATATGGGTGGAACCGCTCTTGGCGGCAACCGCTCCGTACAAATTGTAAAGATCGCAGGAAGTTATTTTGTTCTGGGTGTAGGAGAAGATGTTCAGCTTATTAAAGAAGTGACCGACCCGGATGAACTTAATCATTTCGAAAATTATTATGCCTCACAAGAAGAGCAGAGCGAAGAGCGAAGTCCGATAGCAAAACTTATATTGCACCTATTTAACAATAAAAAAAATCCCTACAACGAAGGATCTCAAAGTTTTCAATCGCTTTTATCAAAGCAGTTGAGCCAGCAAAAGGAAGATCGGAAAAAGTTGTTTGATCGGGTAAGCGGCAAGGAGCATGACAAAGATGGATGAATTTATTCAGGTTTTTAATGATAGTCCACCGGATGACGTTGCAACTTCCGTACGGTTACTCCTTTTATTAACGGTGCTGTCTCTCGCACCGGGTATTTTAATATTAATGACGGCTTTTACAAGAATTGTTATTGTACTGTCGTTCGTCAGAACTTCACTGGCGACACAGCAGATGCCCCCCAATCAGGTTATTATCGGTTTAGCTCTTTTCTTAACTTTTTTTATTATGGCTCCGGTATTAAGTGAAGTGAATGAACGCGCGTTAACGCCATTGTTCAATGAAGAAATTGATTTGGAAACGGCTTATGAAGAGGCGTCAATACCGTTTAAAGATTTTATGAGCAAGCACACAAGGCAAAAAGATTTAGAGCTTTTTTTAAGTTACACCGAAGCAGAGCGGCCTGAAACCATTCAGGAAATACCTCTGACTGTCATGGTTCCTGCATTTGCTTTAAGTGAAATTAAAACGGCTTTTCAAATGGGCTTTATGATTTTTATTCCTTTTCTTGTTATTGATATGGTTGTGGCTTCAGTTTTAATGTCAATGGGCATGATGATGCTCCCGCCTGTCATGATTTCGTTACCCTTTAAAATTCTGCTATTTATTTTAGTAGACGGTTGGTATCTTGTAATGCAGTCGTTGCTGCAGAGCTTTTAGGCAGGTGAGATTTAATGAATGGTGAAATGGTAATCTCGATCGCTGAAAGAGGCGTATATATCACACTTATGATCAGTCTTCCTTTAATGCTGGTGGCTCTTGTAGTTGGGCTGTTGGTGAGTATTTTTCAGGCAACGACTCAAATTCAGGAGCAGACCCTTGCGTTTATTCCTAAAATTATTGCTGTTATGGTCGCGCTCATATTCTTCGGGCCGTGGATGCTGACACAGATTGTTACGTATGCTGCTGATATTTTCTCTAATCTAACAAGGTATATTGGATAAATGGAAGAATTATATCCAAGATTAACGATCTTACTTTTACTGCTTGCACGCGTATCTGCTTTTTTTGTTGTCATGCCTTTATTTTCTCACCGGACAATTCCACCCATGCACCGTCTGGGATTCGCGCTGATTTTATCCTGGATGATGTATTACACAATTGATGTTGAGCCTTTTGAAATTAATGGAGACTATATTTTGCTCATTATAAAAGAAGCAGTTGTGGGTCTGTTTATCGGGTTAATCGCTTATATCGTTTTATCAGCGATTCAAATTGCCGGGGGATTTATTGATTTTCAAATGGGGTTTGCCATGGCGAATGTAATTGACCCCCAAACCGGTGCTCAAAGCCCTTTAATGGGTCAGTATTTATACACGATCGCTTTGCTTCTTTTGCTTTATTTAGATGGCCATCATTTAATTCTTGATGGGATTTTCTATAGTTATCAGTTCGTGCCGATTGACCAGGTAAGCATCGGATTTGATAATCCCGCTGCACCAGAGTTTGTTATTAAAGCCTTTGCTGCTGCTTTTATCATTGCTTTTCAAATAGCCGCTCCTGTGATCGCGACACTTTTTCTTGTTGATGTAGCCTTGGGAATTGTAGCGAGAACGTCTCCGCAATTCAACATTTTTGTCATTGGTTTTCCTATTAAAATCACAGTCGCTTTTATTATCCTTATTATTACAATGGGCGTTACTTTTCAAGTTATTCAGCGGTTATTTGATTTATTGTTTGTCGTTATGCGGGACATGATGACAATTCTCGGAGGGGGATTTAGTTAGATGAAAAGAATCCCGTTAGATCTTCAATTTTTTGCCGGGGAAAAGACAGAAAAGGCTTCACCTAAAAAGAGGCTCGATTCTCGTAAAAAAGGGCAAGTAGCCAAAAGCCAGGATGTCACCACCGCTATCATGTTATTGGGCGTATTTCTTTTTTTGTATTTTGCAGGGGGTATGTTTTGGGATCGTATAATAAATCTCGTGATGGTGCCGCTTAGCGATTATATGTTAAGGCCGGTTACAATGGATACCGCTATGATTGTGTATACAGAAATGCTAAGGGAAGTAGCCTGGATTGTTCTGCCGATCATGGGAGTAGCTGCGCTTTCAGCCATTATCGGGAATTACGTTCAAATCGGTTTTTTAATCGCAACGGATCCTTTAAAACCTCAATTGTCAAAAATCGATCCTATAAAAGGGTTTAAACGAATCTTTTCTGCGAGAGCACTGGTAGAGTTGGCAAAATCAATCTTGAAAATATCTCTTATCGGATTAACGACCTTTTTAGTCATTTGGTTTTCTATCGAGCACGTACTGGCTTTATCACTTAAATCCGTTGAAACAACCCTTTTAACAGCAGGGAAATTGACGGTGCAAATGGGTCTGTATGCTTCAGTGTTTTTATTGCTGCTCGCGGTACTTGACTATTTGTATCAAAAATATGATTTTGAAAAAAACATCCGGATGTCAAAACAGGATCTTAAAGATGAATATAAAAACACGGAAGGTGACCCGCTGATTAAATCTAAAATTAAGCAGAGACAGCGGGAAATGGCGATGAAAAGAATGATGTCTGAGATTCCTAACGCAGACGTTGTGATCACGAATCCCACTCACTATGCCATTGTGTTGACATATAAAGACAGCGTATCAGATGCACCGGTTGTCGTAGCAAAAGGCGTCGATTTTATTGCGCAGAAAATCAAACTCGTTGCAAAAGAAAATAACGTGCTTGCTGTGGAAAATCGACCGCTTGCCAGAGCTCTTTTTGCTCAGGCGGAAATCGGCGATCCAATACCGGAAGAATTTTTTAAAGCAGTTGCGGAAATTCTTGCCTATGTTTATCGCATCAAAAATAAAGTGTAATCCACAGTTAGGGGTTCCAAGCATGTCAGGAAAAGATTTAACGGTTCTCGCAAGTGTCATCATGATTATTGCTATGCTGGTAATTCCATTGCCGTCATGGATGTTAAGTGTACTCATCATTATCAACATCGCATTAGGTCTTATCGTCCTTTTAACATCGATGAACATGAGAGAACCGCTTGAATTTTCTATATTTCCATCATTGATTCTATTACTTACTCTATTTCGCCTGGGGTTAAATATTTCTACGACACGTGCAATTTTAAGCAGGGGAGAAGCTGGAGGAGTAGTTGAAACCTTTGGAACGTTCGTAACAGGGGGAAATATTTTAGTAGGGCTTGTCGTTTTTATCATTTTAATTATTATTCAGTTTGTCGTGATAACAAAAGGGGCAGAACGAGTATCCGAAGTGGCTGCGCGTTTTACGCTTGATGCTATGCCCGGTAAACAAATGAGCATTGATGCAGATTTAAATGCAGGAATGATTTCTGAAACAGACGCCCGTGAAAGAAGAGAAAAAGTCGGTCGTGAAGCAGATTTCTACGGAGCAATGGACGGAGCTACCAAATTTGTAAAAGGTGATGCGATAGCAGGTATTATCATCGTAATGATTAATATTCTCTTTGGGATGATTATCGGTATTGTTCAAATGGGGATGTCTCTTGGCGATTCAGCGAGCCAATTTACATTACTGACTGTAGGAGATGGAATTGTGAGTCAGATTCCTGCGCTTTTGATTTCCACTGCGACAGGGATTGTCGTTACGCGGGCAGCGTCAGACGGAAATTTAGGTCAGGATATTACTAATCAATTATTCGCATTCGGTCCGATTATGTATGTAGCTGGAATTACGATTGCACTCCTTGGTCTTTTTACACCAATCAACGATATTCTTACATTGCCCATAGCCTTTGTCCTAATCGGAGGAGGGTACATGCTTTCAAAAGCTGCCAAGGATGAAGAAAAAGAGGTTCACTCGACAGAAGAAGAAGACACCTCAGATGAATTAAAAAGTCCTGAAAGTGTGGTAAGTCTGCTGAATGTAGATCAGATCGAATTTGAATTTGGTTATGGCCTGATTCCTCTGGCAGATACAGGACAGGGCGGAGACTTACTTGACCGGATTGTTATGATCAGAAGACAGCTTGCTCTTGAGCTGGGGCTGGTGATTCCTGTGGTCCGTATTCGCGACAATATTCAGCTTCAACCCAATGAGTACCGCTTGAAAATAAAAGGCAATGAAGTAGCAAAAGGTGAACTGCTGCTGGATCATTATCTGGCTATGAGTCCGGGTGATGATGATTCGATTGAGGGTATCGATACGATTGAACCGTCATTTGGACTTCCGGCAAAATGGATTGATGAAACAGTAAAAGATCAAGCTGAGATGCTGGGCTATACAGTGGTTGACCCTCCTTCTGTTGTTTCTACTCATGTAACAGAAGTTATAAAAGGAAATGCATATGATCTGCTCGGCCGTCAGGAAACAAAGCAGCTTATCGATCATTTAAAAGAGACCTATCCAATCCTCGTAGAAGAAGTTACGCCTACTCCGTTAACAATTGGCGAGGTACAAAAAGTTCTTGCAAAACTGTTGAAAGAAAATGTTTCTATTAGAAATCTTCCTATTATCTTTGAAACGCTCGCAGACTATGCGAAGCTGACAACAGATACGGATGTTTTAACGGAGTATACCAGGCAGGCTCTTGCAAGACAAATTACAAACCAGTTTTCCATTCCGGGAGAAAGCTTAAAAGTCATTACGCTATCGGGCAAGGTAGAAAAACTGGTAGCAGACAGTATACAGCAAACAGAGCATGGACTTTACCTGTCTTTAGATCCCGCTGAATCACAAAAAATTCTTGAAGGGATGGCCAATCAAATAGAAAATGTATCAATGTCTGAGCAAACGCCGATTATTCTTTCATCTCCAGCTGTACGAATGTATATCAGACAGCTCACAGAAAGGTATTTTCCTCAAATACCAATATTATCCTATAACGAATTAGAGTCGAATGTGGAAGTTCAAAGCGTCGGGGTGGTGAATGTCGAATGAAAGTGAAAAAAATAACTGCTGATTCTATGCAGGAAGCGATGAACAAAGTTAGACAGGAGTTCGGCAATGATGCCGTAATTTTAAACTCGAAAGCCATTTATACAGGTGGATTTTTGGGATTATTTAAAACAAAAAAAATAGAAGTTGTAGCTGGAATAGACGAGCTTCCAGAGCCTCCTTCTGAGGCAGCCTTGCCAGATGTTACTCAGTTAGAAGACGCAGGAGACAGTTACAGAGAAGATGTTTATGAAATTAAAAAAATGCTCTCTCGTTTTCAAACTCAGATGTCTTCATCCATGCATCATTATCCGCCTCTTATTCAAGAGGAACTTACACGTTTTAAAGAACTTGATTTTGAAGAGAACTGGCTTTTAGAACAAGGTAATTATATCTTTGGGATATGGAAAGAAAATGGAAAATATGAAGATCTGCACTCTCACAGTCTGGCTTTTATTAAGAATAAATTAAATGGTCTGGATTTTAAGGGAATTGATCCGGATCGTAAGTATATTAATGTAATTGGTCCTACTGGCGTGGGAAAAACCACGACCATTGCTAAAATGGCAGCCAAGCTCGTTGTTGAAAAAAAGAAAAAAGTTGCTTTTATTACTACAGACACATATCGCATCGGTGCCATAGAACAACTTAAAACGTATGCACAGCTGCTTAATGTTCCGTTAGAAGTAGTTTACAATCGAAGCGATTTTGAACAGGCCGTTTTAAAATTTCATAATTATGATCACATCTTTATCGATACTGCAGGAAGAAACTATAAAGAGAAGCAGTACGTGGATGATTTAAAAGAAGTGCTGGATTTCACTATGAATATTCAATCCTTCTTAGTTCTTTCAATGACTGCAAAAAGAGGCGATATGCAGGCTATAGTTGACCAGTTCAATGACATTGACATTAATCAATTTATCTTTACTAAACAGGATGAAACGACCACCCCGGGGGCTGTGATTCAGGTGATGGCTCAAAATAAAAAGGGGACCGCTTATATCACAACAGGACAGGCCGTACCGGAAGATATTACGGGAGCATCTGTTGAGAGTTTTATCAATCTTCTCGAAGAAAGCGGGAAGCACTAATGGATCAGGCACAAACCTTACGTAATCAAATGAAGAGGAAGAATGAGAATACAGCAAAAGCCATAGCTGTAGTAAGCGGCAAGGGAGGAGTCGGAAAATCCAATTTTTCACTCAATTTTTCAATGGAGCTTTCTTCTCAAGGGTACCGGGTACTCCTGCTTGATATGGATATAGGCATGGGAAATGTTCATATTTTAATGGGGCAGCAGTCAAATCAGTCAATTCTTCATTATCTTCAAGGAAGCGGCAGTATTTTAGATATTGTGCAGAAAGGACCCGGTAATCTCTCGTTTATCTCAGGGGGATCAGGATTAAATCAGCTTGTTGAGTGGCATGATATTGAGATAAAACGATTCATAGAAGGATTTGAGCTGCTTCAAAAAGAATATGATTATCTGCTTTTTGACATGGGTGCCGGTGCAAGTGTTAACGGGCTTGAGGTGATCATGGCAGCAGATGAAGTGCTTGTCATTACAACTCCGGAACCTACTTCTATTATGGATGCATACTCCATGATGAAATTCATTTACATGAAAAATCCTGAGAAAGACTTTTCAATTCTGTGCAATCGTGTAATGAACTTTAAAGAAGCAAATCTAGCTGTAGAAAGGCTTAAACTGGCAACGGAGCGATTTCTTCATAAAAAAGTGCATTTTCTTGGAAGTATTCCTGAGGATCTAAATGTTAGAAAAGCAGTAACAAAGCAGGTGCCTTTTGTACTTGAATATCCTTCTTCTGCAGCGAGTAAACAAATAAAACGCATCATAAAAAATTATATCGCTGCCCGGCCAACCGGGGTTCAAGACAATCCTAATCGTTTTGTTCAGCGACTTACAAAAATATTTTCAAACCGTTGAGGTGAAAAACTTGAGTGCCAATCCTGTTAAAGTCCTAATAGTTGACGATTCAGCTTTTATGCGAAAATTAATTCAGGAATTTTTACAGGAAGAAAAAGGTATTGCAGTTGTAGGTACTGCTCGCAATGGTGAAGATGCACTTACAAAGATACAATTACTTCGACCTGATGTTTTAACAATGGACGTTCAAATGCCAGTTTTAAATGGGCTGGAATCATTAAAAAAAATTATGGAAAACCAACCGCTTCCCGTTATCATGCTCGCAAGCTCTACAAAAGAAGGAGCAGAAGATACTCTTAAAGCCATGGACTATGGAGCAGTGGATTTTATTTCGAAACCTTCTGGTACTATTTCACTAGATCTCTATAAGGTGAAAAAAGAATTAGTAGAAAAAGTTTATGCTGCAGCAGGTGCAGTTCCCAGGAAACAAGATAAGTTTAGCTCTCATCCTTTAATCGAGCGATCCGTTAAACACCAGAAAAATAATAAAGCGCTTCAGGAACAAGTATCAAAAAATAAAGAAAACGGCCAACAATTTCCTTTAGGAGTATGTAAAAAAGTTGTCTTAATTGGAACATCTACTGGTGGACCAAGGGCGCTGCAGAAAGTCATTTCACACTTGCCTTGGGATTTCCCTGCTCCCGTAGTCATCGTGCAGCATATGCCAGCCGGTTTCACTCAATCGCTTGCCAGCCGATTACATGATATCTCACCGTTGATCGTAAAAGAAGCGGAACATGAAGAAAAATTACAAAGCGGTACTGTTTATATAGCACCTGGGGGCTATCATGTATCTTTTAGTCAGTCAGGCCATGCAGTTGAAATTATCCTAACAAAAGAACCGCCAAGGGCAGGGCATCGTCCATCCATTGATGTGATGCTCGAATCAGCAGCCAAACTTAAAAATATTAAAAAAATAGTAGTTATTATGACAGGAATGGGTACAGATGGTTCTAAAGGTCTGGTACAATTAACCCATAGAGATTTAATTGGCGTTATTGCCGAGGCGAAAGAAACCTGCGTCGTACATGGGATGCCAAAAGCTGCTGTCGCGACAGGGCTTGTAAATGAAGTGATCCCATTGCCATTAATCGCAAAAAAAATCGTGGAATACTTAGAGGACGAAGGGTGAGTGCAGATGGAATTGAACCAATATCTTGATGTTTTTATTGAAGAAAGTAAAGATCATCTTCAAAACTGCAATACACAATTGCTAGAACTTGAAAAAAACCCTCAAGATTTAAAAGTTGTCAACGAAATCTTTCGTTCCGCTCATACATTAAAAGGAATGTCAGCGACGATGGGTTATGAAGATTTGGCCAATTTAACTCACAACATGGAAAACGTACTTGATTTAATACGTAACAATAAACTGAAAGTAACAACGGTAATCATGGATGTTGTCTTTCTGGCAATTGATGATCTTGAAGAAATGATCACTTCCATTGCTGGAGGCGGAAGTGGAAAAAGAGATGTTACACACGTAATTAAGAAGTTGGAGCTGATAGAAAAAGGAGAAGAGTCTGCTCTGTCAGCTCCAGTTCATCAGGGTGAAAAAGCATCAATTAATGAAGAAAATGTCGCGGTCTCTCACCTTCAATATGATGAGTACGAAAGAACTGTCATTGAAGAATCGATGGAGCATGGATATATTGCTTATGAAATTAAGGTAAGGCTTCGGGAAGACTGTTTGCTAAAAGCGGCAAGAGTATACATGGTCTTTGAAGTACTCGAAAAAATAGGGGAAATTGTTAAATCATCGCCTTCAGTAGATCAGCTTGAAGAAGAACGGTTTGATCACGAATTTTTTATAACATTATTATCAAAGGAAACTGCGGAATATTTGGAAAAAAGCGTTTGCAATGTCTCAGAAATAGAATTGTGCGAGGTCCTTCCTCTGTCATTACATACAACTCAAAAGGTTGTTCAGGAAACAGCAGCAACAATTGAAGTGCTTGAAAAGCCACTAACCGGCGTCGAGAAAACAACGATCGCACAGGAAAATGACTCTGTAAAAAAATCTGTATCGTCAAAAACAATCAGAGTAAATATTGACCGGCTCGATGTCTTAATGAACTTGTTTGAAGAACTTGTCATTGACCGGGGAAGACTGGAACAAATTTCTAAAGAACTTAATCATGGTGAACTAAATGAAACGGTTGAACGGATGTCGAGAATTTCCGGAGATCTTCAATCTATTATTTTAACGATGAGAATGGTGCCGGTAGAAACGGTTTTCAACCGATTCCCAAGAATGGTGCGTCAGCTTACTAGAGACTTAAATAAAAAGATTACATTAGTTGTCAAAGGGGCAGATACAGAGCTTGACCGGACAGTGATTGATGAAATAGGCGACCCCTTAGTACATCTATTACGCAATGCATTGGACCATGGTATTGAATCACCTGATGTCAGGCTGGCAAGCGGCAAGCCTGAAGAAGGCACCATTGAATTGAGAGCTTACCACAGCGGGAATCATGTATTTATTGAGATTGAAGACGATGGTGCAGGAATCAGCAAAGAAAAAGTATTACAAAAAGCAATTTCTAACGGCATTATTTCAGAAGAACACTCAAAAACATTGTCAGATCAGCAAGTGTTCGAACTGATTATGGCCTCCGGATTTTCTACAGCTGACACAATATCGGATATATCAGGACGGGGAGTAGGCCTTGATGTTGTAAAAACAACAATTGAGTCGCTTGGCGGTTCGATAACGATTAACTCAAACCAGGGACAAGGGTCTTTATTTTCTGTTCAGCTTCCTCTGACACTTTCCATTATTTCTGTCATGCTGGTTAAAATGGAAAAAGAAAAATATGCAATTCCATTATCATCGATCATTGAAACCGCGATGATTAAAGAAGAAGATATTTTACATGCACATAATCAAAGGGTAATTGATTTTAGAGGAAAAGTAGTTCCGCTCGTGTTTTTAAATGAAGTGTTTAATGTCCCTCAGGTCGATCGAAAAGATCGTGTCCACTCAGTCATTATTGTCCGTAAAGGAGATAAAATGGCCGGTTTAGTCGTTGATTCCTTTATAGGCCAGCAGGAAGTAGTGCTAAAATCTCTTGGGATTTATATGGGAGAAGTTTTCGCAGTTTCAGGCGCTACGATATTAGGTGATGGGCAGGTTGCTTTAATCATTGACTGCAATGCATTGATAAAATAAAAACTATGCTGTTGATGGAGGGGAATGATTAGATGATGACAGAAGCCGTTAAAACAGACATCAAGTTTATTATCTTTAAATTGCTGGAAAAAGAATATGCCATTCCAGTTGAAAATGTAAGATCAATAGAAAAAGTAATGCATATTACGAGAGTTCCCAAAGTAAATTCCTATATTAAAGGGGTTATTAATCTCCGCGGAGTTGTGACACCGATCATTGATCTTCGGGAACGGTTTTCACTTGAGGAAAGTGAATACAATGTTCACACCCGTATAATTATTGTGAAAATAGAGAATAAAGAAGTGGGTTTGATTGTAGATTCTGCAAACGATGTGTTAGATATCTCCATGAATGCCATAGAACCTCAGCCGAATGTGGTTGGAAGTATTGAAGCTGATTTTATAAGCGGAGTAGCAAAAATAGATCGCAGACTTCTGATTTTATTAAAATTGGAAGTCATACTAACTAATGATTAATGATCTATAAAAATAACATAACACCTGCTCTTTTTGATCAATTAACAGAAGCAGGAAATATCGGTGCTGGAAACGCAGCTACTTCACTGTCAGCAATCCTTGGAAAAAAGATAGAAATGAAAGTACCTTCAGTAAAAATGGTTTCCTTTGATGAAATGATCGATCTCGCCGGGGGACCGGAGAAAGAAGTGGCTGGAATCTTTCTAAGAATCGACGGTGAAATAAAAGGAAGTATGTTTTTCATCCTGTCACTTCCACAGGCAGAGGCATGCGTGCGATTAATGACGGATAATCCCTCGTTTAGCATTTATACGACTCCTCTTTCGAAGATCGGTTTTTCTGCCCTGCAAGAGATTGGAAACATTCTATCTGGTTCCTATTTGTCCGCTTTTTCTGACTTTACCGGAATCAGTTTATTCCCAACCGTTCCTTCTTTATGTATTGACATGGCAGGAGCTATTATCAGCCAGGGGTTATTTGAGGTTTCCCAGGCCGGGGATCAAGCGATTGTTATTGATACGGTTCTTTCTTCTATCGGTAAAAAAGAAATATTATCGATAGAGGCCCAATTTTTTGTTTTGCCGGATCCCGACTCTTATGACCGACTCTTTGAATCTCTTAGAGAAATTCAATGATTAGTATAAAGCACCAGGTAATTAAAGTGGGGATTGGTGATTTAAAGACAGTGACAGCCCCTTCTAGAATCAGCACTGCGGGTCTGGGTTCTTGTGTAGCTGTCATATTGTATCACCCATCTTTAAAAACAGCGGGCCTTATCCATATAATGCTTCCTGACTCTTCTCTTTCGAGGACGCAAAGCTATAATCCCGGGAAATTCGCAGATACAGGGATAAAGGAACTGATTGAACGATTAGGCTTTCCGCCATCCCGCCTAAGAGCAAAAATAGCTGGCGGTGCTCAAATGTTTCAGTACGAGAGCTTTGAAGACACAATGAGAATTGGGCCAAGAAATATTGATGCTGTGCGAATCCAGCTTCAATTATTTCAAATTCCGATTACCGGTGAAGATGTCGGCGGTTGCAGCGGGAGAACCATAGAATTCGATCCGTCTTCTTGCAAGCTGTACATTCGCACAATAAAGGTTGGAGAAAGTATTATATAACATGAAAAAAGAACGGAAATATTGATTGTTCTTTTTTCATGTTTTTTTCTTGTTTTCCATCTATAACCACCACAAAAAGACTATTTTTTGATATAATTAATCTTGAATATAAATACAATTTAAAAGAGGAGTGCCATGAGTCATTCAACTGTGAATCAAGAAAAGCACTATTGGAAATTATGGGCTTCTTCCAGAGATGCTCATGCTGGGGACATGCTCGTTCAGCGGTATATGCCGCTTGTGCAGTACCATGTTCAAAGAATAAGCAGCGGGCTGCCCAAAAACGTATCTAAAGATGATCTTAAGAGCTTAGGCTTAATGGGTTTACTTGATGCACTTCAGAAATTCGATCCTGGAAGAGAATTAAAATTTGATACATACGCTTCTTTTCGTATAAAAGGCGCTATTATAGACGGATTAAGAAAAGAGGACTGGCTGCCAAGGTCCGTAAGAGAAAAAGCCAAAAAAATAGAAGCAAAAATAGAGGAGCTTGAACAAAAAAACCTGCGGAATGCTGAACCGGAAGAAATTGCAGAAGCACTGGAAATGGACGTATCAGAGGTTTATCAGATAACACAAGAGCATCTATTCGCTAATGTTCTC
The DNA here is from genome assembly GCF_000829515.1 of Jeotgalibacillus campisalis. Classification (GTDB taxonomy): domain Bacteria; phylum Bacillota; class Bacilli; order Bacillales; family Jeotgalibacillaceae; genus Jeotgalibacillus; species Jeotgalibacillus campisalis. The sequence goes on from NZ_JXRR01000014.1 coordinate 401,485, forward strand.
TCTATGGATGAACAATCATCCGACTATGAGGAAACAGAATCCCGCAAGTTTACCATTAAAGATACAAAGGGTCTCATGCCGGAAGAACAAGTTGTTAAAAATGAGTTAATAGAAGATCTCTCAAACTTAATTACTCAACTGAATCCAAAAGAACAAATGGTTCTTAGCCTGTTTTATACAGAGGAACTTACTTTAACTGAAATCGGAGAAGTAATGAGCCTTTCCACGTCGAGAATTTCACAGATTCATTCAAAGTGCTTATTTAAACTTAAAAAATTACTATCTTCTGAATATACTCAAGTTTAATGGGCCACATAACCCCCAAAAGCAGCATATATTAGACATCAATTGTATGCAGCTGCAACTGTGTTGAATTTTGAAATTTAAAAAATAGATATGTACTGAGCGGAGAAAAGAGTAAATGAAGTCCGACTTCTCTGTGCAAAGTTACTATTAATGAGCAATCACAGCTTAAACACCACATCTCTAGTCAAGCACTAGCAAACCATACACCTACTATAAAAGTGGATTCGCGGAGAAAAAGGAGTTTAAATGATCATTTTTCTACTCATCTTATCAATACTATTTAATTTGATCGCATTTTTATCAATTTACCTATTATTCATGAGACAAAATAAACTAATTCATCAAGAAGAAAAACATAAAAAGACCTTAAATGATTTTGAAGAAACATTCACCAGCTATCTGGAGGAGCTTAAGGAAGACAATGAGAATTTTCTTTCTAAGTTTGAGCAGATTCAACAGTCTCCGCGTATTGAAAACATAGAATATGATACGGAAAAAACAACAGAAAAAAAGCAAGCAAACGCCGTGGTTGATAATGGTGTTATAGGGGGGCAGCGTGACGCTGTAAAAAAAGCTGCACGGGCTCTCGCTGCGAACCGTTATAAAAAAAAGCCTGTCCCGCATAATCAATTCGAGATAACTGAAGATGAGTCATATGAACAAAAAGTTTTCAGGTATAATAAGGAAGGTTTTTCAGCTGCGCAAATAGCGAAAAGATTGCATAAAGGTCAAACAGAAGTTGAGCTGATGTTAAAGTTCCGCAATAAATCGAATTAAAACGTTGAAGCGGGTACGTCGATATGTTATAGTAATTAACGGTGTTAATACACACGCTTCGTGATTTAGCGATTGGTGCTGTCAGAGATGATAGTTTTCGTACTAAATATGATCGAGGCGGAGGAGAACAAACCACAAGGAGGAAAAACACTATGTCAGTAATTTCAATGAAACAACTGCTTGAAGCAGGTGTTCACTTCGGTCATCAAACTCGCCGTTGGAACCCAAAAATGAAGAAGTATATTTTCACGGAGCGTAATGGAATCTACATTATCGACCTTCAAAAGACGGTTAAAAAGGTAGAAGAAGCTTACAGATTCGTAAAAGAAGTTTCTGCTGATGGCGGAACGGTTCTTTTCGTAGGAACTAAAAAACAAGCGCAGGAATCTGTGCGCGATGAAGCCGGCCGTGCAGGTATGCATTATATTAACCAGCGCTGGTTAGGTGGAACGCTGACAAACTTTGGTACGATTCAGCTTCGTATTAATCGTTTGAAGAAAATCGAAAAAATGGAAGAAGACGGTACATTTGAAGTTCTTCCTAAAAAAGAAGTTGTTCAGCTTAAAAAAGAATATGATCGTCTTGTAAAATTCTTAGGCGGGATCAGAGATATGCAAAAGCTTCCAGATGCATTATTCATCATTGATCCTCGTAAAGAACGTATTGCAGTTGCAGAAGCACGTAAATTGAACATTCCGATTGTCGGAATTGTTGATACAAACTGTGATCCGGACGAAATCGATTATGTAATTCCTGCAAATGACGATGCAATCCGCGCTGTTAAGCTTCTTACTTCAAAAATGGCTGATGCGATTCTTGAATCAAAACAGGTAGAAGAAGAAGAGGAAGAAGCAGTAGCTGCTGAGTAATGCATAAATCAAAAAGGTGATAAGCGGGATCGTCCCTTATCACCTTTTTTAAAGCAATAAAAAATCCGCATTGTAAATAAGGAGGAATTTCTGTGGCAATTACAGCACAAATGGTAAAAGAACTTCGCGAAAAAACTGGAGCAGGCATGATGGACTGCAAAAAAGCATTGCAGGAAACGAATGGTGATATGGACCAGGCGATTGATTTTCTTCGTGAAAAAGGAATTGCAAAAGCCGCGAAAAAAGCTGACCGTATTGCAGCTGAGGGCTCTACTTTCATCATGAGCGAAGGCAATAAAGCGGTTATTTTAGAAGTTAATGCAGAGACGGACTTCGTTGCTAAAAACGAAGGATTCCAGGTGTTGGTTAAAGAACTTGCAAGCCATCTTCTCTCAACGGAGCCTCAAACACTTGAAGATGCTTTGGCTTCAACAATGGGTAATGGCTCAACAGTTAACGACCACATTACTGGTGCAATGGGTAAAATCGGGGAAAAGATCACTCTTCGCCGCTTTGCGATCCGCACGAAAGATGATAACGCATCATTTGGCGAGTACCTGCACATGGGTGGAAGAATCGGAGTTCTTGCTGTTCTTGAAGGCACAACCGATGCTCAAGCTGCTAAAGATGTAGCAATGCATGCTGCTGCTCTAAACCCGAAATATGTATCACGTGATCAGGTATCACAAGAAGAAGCTGATAAAGAGCGTGAAGTTCTTACAAAGCAGGCTCTTGAAGAAGGCAAGCCGGAAAATATCGTAGCTAAAATGGTTGAAGGACGTCTTGGGAAATATTTTGAGGAAATTTGTATCTTAGATCAGCCGTTTGTTAAAGACCCTGATCAAAAAGTACGTCAGTTCCTTGAAACGAAGAACGCTACTTTAACTGACTTTGTTCGTTATGAAGTTGGAGAAGGTATTGAGAAGCGTCAAGACAACTTTGCTGACGAAGTAATGAGTCAAGTGAAAAAATAATAAAGGCACCATTTTTGGGTGTTGATAATGGGGGACACTTAGTGTTCCCTATTTTTTGGAGAAAATGAACCATAAGGGAGGATCCTATGAGTAAATCAAGATATAATCGAGTGGTATTAAAATTAAGCGGTGAAGCCTTAGCAGGTGACACTGGATTCGGCATTCATCCGCCAATTATTAAATCGGTTGCTGAACAAGTGAAAGAATTAGCTGATCTTGGCGTTGAAGTAGCCGTTGTAGTAGGCGGAGGAAACATTTGGAGAGGCAAAATCGGCAGTGAAATGGGAATGGACCGCGCCTCAGCTGATTATATGGGAATGCTTGCCACAGTCATGAATTCTTTAGCTCTTCAAGACAGTCTTGAAAATTTAGGGGTTCAAACACGTGTGCAATCATCCATAGAAATGCGACAAGTAGCAGAGCCGTATATTAGAAGAAAAGCCATTCGACATCTTGAAAAAAAACGAGTTGTTATCTTTGCAGCCGGAACAGGAAATCCTTATTTTTCTACAGACACGACCGCAGCTTTGCGGGCGGCAGAGATCGAAGCCGAAGTGATTCTGATGGCTAAGAATAATGTGGATGGTGTTTATTCAGCAGATCCGAAGTTGGATTCAACAGCTGTAAAATATCAAGAATTAACTTTCCTGGATGTTATAAAAGATGGGTTGGCCGTTATGGATTCAACCGCTTCATCTTTATGTATGGACAATGATATCCCACTCATAGTATTCTCAATAATGGAGAATGGTAATATTAAACGAGCTGCATTGGGAGAACCAATCGGTACTATCGTTAGGGGGAAAAACTAATGACTACACAAATAATTTCGCAGACAAAAGAAAAAATGGAAAAAGCAGTTCAAGCTTACTCACGTGAATTGGCGTCCATTCGTGCAGGACGGGCAAGTGCATCTTTACTGGACAAAATTACAGTAGATTATTACGGAGCTCCTACACCTGTGAATCAGCTTGCTTCTATTACAGTACCTGAAGCACGTCTGTTACAGATCACTCCTTATGATAAAACATCGTTGGGAGAAATTGAAAAAGCAATTCAAAAGTCTGATCTGGGCTTAAATCCTTCCAATGATGGTTCTTTGATTCGTATTACGATTCCAGCATTAACTGAAGAGCGCCGCCGGGATCTTGCCAAACAGGTAAAGCGTGAAGCAGAGGATGCTAAGGTAGCCATCCGCAACATTCGCCGTGATTCAAACGATGACCTTAAGAAAAGTGAAAAAACGGGTGATATTACAGAGGATGACCTTCGCGGCTACAATGAAGATGTCCAGGATATGACCAATAATCATATTGAAAAAATAGATGATTTGGCAAAAGCTAAAGAAAAAGAAATTATGGATGTATAAGTCTTTTTCTAGCTTTTAAAAAATTCTCTGAAGATTTATCGTAGGATAACGAACAAGACCCTCTACTTGCTAGGGGGTTTTCTTCATTTTTGCACTAAAAGATTCCTGATAGTAAAATAGACAGGAATCAGTTTCATGTTTTTTAGCAGAGTGAACATTTCTGCAGAAAAATTTGATATGATAAGAAAAGCATGTAGTTATGCAATTACTGTATGGGGGATGTACAATGCTCGATAAAATGAAATTATGGAAGTCCACGAAAGAGCCGGACACCCTTGATGATCGCATTATAGAATGTATGAAGTATCAAATTCCGAACCATATTGCTATTATCATGGATGGAAATGGGAGATGGGCAAATAAGCGCGCGATGCCAAGGGTTGCCGGACATCATGAAGGCATGAAAGCAGTACGTCCCATCACACGGCTTGCGAGCAGAATGGGAGTTAATGCATTAACACTTTATGCATTTTCAACTGAAAACTGGATTCGCCCTAAATTAGAGGTGGATTATTTAATGAAACTGCCTGAAGAGTTCCTTGGGACTTTTCTGCCTGAATTAATTGAAGAAAATGTTCAGGTTCAGATGATGGGGGAACGCTCACAAATTCCTGCCCACACGTTGAAAGCAGTTGAAAAAGCAGTTAAGGAAACAGAACATAATAACGGAATGGTTTTGAACTTTGCCTTAAACTATGGCAGCAGATCTGAAATCCTTACTGCTGTTAGATCATTAGCTGAACAAGTACAAGAAGGAAAACTGCATTCACACGAAATTGATGATGCCATTTTTTCATCGCATTTAATGACAAGCCATTTGAGTGATCCGGATCTTCTGATTCGTACAAGTGGGGAAATCCGATTGAGTAACTTTATGCTTTGGCAGCTAGCTTATGCAGAGTTTTGGTTTACAGATGTTTTGTGGCCGGATTTCAGTGATGTACATCTAATTGAAGCGATTGAAGGCTTTCAAAAGCGTTCAAGAAGATATGGTGGATTAAAAAGCGAGGAATCTTAGATGAAGCAAAGATTAATTACTGGGATAATTGCGGCAGCGTTATTTATCCCAATTGTTTGGATAGGCGGATTAATTTTTATACTTGGTACATATGTTATTGCCTCGATTGCTCTTTATGAAATTTTAAAGATGAGGTCTATCGATATACTTTCTATTCCGGGTGTGATTTCAACGGCAACATTGTGGATTTTTCTTCTTCCCAATGAATATTATGATATTTTAAACCAGCTTGACTACACGAAAATAGAGTCTGCATTATTATCAGTGCTCTTGTTGCTGATATACACTGTCATGAAGAAAAACCGTTTCACATTCGATGATGCTGCTTTCTCTATATTTGCCATGCTGTATGTGGGAATCGGGTTTTATTATTTTCTGGTAGCAAGAGAAGCTGATATATTTTGGGTTTTATATGCATTGCTAATTATTTGGACCACCGATTCAGGTGCTTATTTTATAGGTAAAGCCATTGGGAAAAGAAAATTGTGGCCGGATATAAGCCCTAATAAAACAGTAGAGGGTTTTATAGGAGGTATTTTTTCTGCCATCGCTGTCGCAGTGATTTTCGTTCTTCTAGCTCCATTGGAAGTGAATATGTGGTATTTAATGTTTGCAACCGTCATTTTATCTGCTATGGGACAAATTGGCGACCTGGTAGAATCAGCTTTAAAACGTCATTACGGAGTTAAAGATTCAGGAAGGATATTGCCTGGGCATGGAGGCTTATTGGATCGATTTGACAGCCTGTTATTTGTGCTTCCGCTTATGAATATTCTTCAGTTAATTTAGTCAGGGGGATCATTTTGAGAAGAAAAATCAGTTTAATGGGTGCTTCAGGATCAATCGGAAAACAGACCATTGAGGTCATCCGTGAACATCGTGACAGTTTCGAGCTCACTGCGTTTTCTGTGGGTGGAAATATTGATATGGCGCGTCAGCTGGTGAAGGAATTTCATCCAGATCTTATATCTGTCCAACATAAACAGGATGCTGAAAAACTGCAGACGGAATTATCTGCTAAAGTTTTATGGGGAATGGAAGGTCTGATAGAAGTAGCTACTCACGAGCAGACTGATATTCTTGTTAATGCGGTGCTTGGCAGTGTTGGGTTAGAGCCCACATTAAAAGCAATAGAAGCAAAAAAAACAATTGCCATAGCCAATAAAGAAACACTGGTTACTGCCGGTCGGATTGTCATGGATGCGGCTAAAGAACATAATGTAATAATGCTTCCGGTTGATAGTGAGCATTCAGCGATATTTCAAGCTCTTCAGGGCGAAAATAGAAAGAATATTGATCGACTTATTATCACGGCTTCAGGCGGCAGCTTCAGGGATAAAAACAGAGAGCAGCTGAAAGAGGTGTCTGTTAAGGATGCTTTAAACCATCCTAACTGGACGATGGGGGCAAAAATCACCATTGATTCAGCCACGATGATGAATAAGGGGCTTGAGGTGATCGAAGCGCACTGGCTGTTTGATCTGCCATATGAAAAAATTGATGTACTTCTGCACAGAGAAAGCATTATTCATTCCATGGTGGAGTTCCGTGACAGTTCTGTAATGGCTCAACTCGGATCACCAGACATGAGGGTTCCTATTCAATACGCTTTATCCTATCCGGATAGATTAGAAATGAAGAATGCTCAAAGGCTCAGACTAGAAGATGCAGGAAAACTTCATTTTGAAAAAATGGACTTTGAAAGATACCGTTGTCTGGCACTTGCTTACGAAGCCGGACGAAAGGGTGGAACATTGCCAGCTGTTATGAATGCAGCGAATGAAGCAGCAGTTTCACTTTTTATAAATGGAAAAATCACTTTTCTTCAAATTGAAGAAGTAATTGAAAACGCAATGAGTAATCATGAAATTCTTCACTCTCCCAACCTCGCAGCCATTCTCGAAACGGACAAGGAGACACGTTCACGAATTTTTTCGTTTTACCGTTAGGAAAGCTATCCCGCTTTTTTCGAACGTGCTACAATAAGTTAAGGTTTTTAATCAGTAATTATAAAAGAAGGTGGTTGTGACGATGAATACGGTCATCGCATTTATTATTATATTTGGCGCACTGGTATTTTTCCATGAGCTCGGCCATTTTGTTTTTGCTAAGCGGGCAGGTATATTGTGCAGGGAATTCGCAATTGGCATGGGTCCTAAAATATTGGCCTTTAAACGGAATGAAACGCAGTACACTATTCGTCTGCTGCCTATAGGGGGATACGTCAGAATGGCTGGCGAAGATCCGGAAATGATTGATCTGAAGCCCGGCTTCCGTGTTGGTCTTCTTTTTAATCAGGATGAAACGGTTCAAAAAATGGTTGTCAATAATAAAGACCGTTATCCTAACCTTCGTGTTGTAGAAGTTGCTGAAGCGGATATTGAACGTGAGCTTTTTATTAAAGGCTATGAAGAAGGTGAGGAATCCCTTCAAACATTTATTATTGCTAAAGATGCTGTTTTCGTAGAAGATGGAGTCGAATCGCAGATTGCTCCGTGGAACAGACAGTTTAATTCAAAATCACTTGGCAACAGGGCGATCACTATTTTTGCCGGTCCCCTTATGAACTTTGTTCTTGCTTTTGTCGTTTTTATGATAATTGGCTTCCTTCAAGGAGTTCCTACTCAGGAACCGCTGCTTGGCGCTTTGCTTGAAGACGGTGCAGCTGCAGAAGCAGGCTTGCAGGAAGGTGACAGGATTGAAGGGATTAATGGACAGTCAGTTTCCGAATGGTCAGATTTGACTGCGATCATCGAAGAAAATCCAAACACAGAAGTGACAATGGATATTTTGCGGAATGGTGATGCACAGACATTCCAGGTTACTCCTGATGCAGTTGAAGTGGAAGAAGGAGACGAAATCGGAAGAATAGGTGTCTATGGTCCAATTGAAACTTCACCATCACCGGTTCAGGCAGTTGTCTTCGGTGGTGAGCAAACGTACTTTTTCACGCTTATGATTTTTGATGCACTAGGTAAACTGATCACAGGTCAATTTACAATTGACGCTTTATCGGGGCCGGTTGGCATTTATAAATCCACTGAAATTGTCGCCCAAACAGGCATATACAACCTAATGCATTGGGGTGCTATTTTAAGTATTAATTTAGGTATCATGAATCTTTTACCGCTGCCTGCTCTTGATGGCGGCAGATTGTTGTTTTTTGGAGTAGAAGCACTGCGTGGCAAGCCTATAGACCGTCATAAAGAAGGAATGGTTCACTTTGTAGGTTTTGCTTTACTAATGCTCTTAATGATCGTCGTAACGTGGAATGATATTCAACGATTCTTTTTACAGTAGAAAATAGAGGTGTGAAAAAATGAAACAAAGTCAAACGCTAATTCCAACGCTCCGTGAAGTTCCGTCGGATGCAGATATTAAAAGTCATCAGCTGCTTTTGCGCGCAGGATTTATCCGCCAAAACGCAAGTGGTATTTATTCTTTTTTACCTCTTGGAAAAAAAGTGCTTCAAAAAGTTGAAGCGATCGTAAGAGAAGAAATGGATGCAGTGGGCGGCGTTGAAATTTTAATGCCTGCCCTGCAGCCGGCAGAACTCTGGGAAATGTCAGGAAGATGGGGAACATACGGTCCTGAGTTGATGAGGATGACAGACCGTCACAACCGTGCTTTTGCTTTAGGAGCAACGCATGAAGAAATTATCACGAGTCTGATGAGAGATGAAGTAAACTCTTATAAAAGACTTCCTCTAACGCTTTATCAGATTCAATCGAAATTTAGAGATGAAAAACGTCCACGGTTTGGTTTGCTGCGCGGAAGAGAATTTTTAATGAAGGATGCTTATTCTTTCCATAGCAATAAGGAGAGTCTGGATCATTCGTATGAAGAATTAATGAGAGCTTATTCAAACATCTTCAGGCGCTGCGGGTTGAATTTCAGAGCGGTACAAGCAGATTCAGGCGCCATTGGCGGTAAAGACAATCATGAATTTATGGTTTTGTCTGAAATAGGGGAAGATACTATTGCTTTTTCTGATGCTTCAGAATACGCAGCGAACCTTGAAATGGCTGCAGTAACAGCGGAATATGAACAACAAAAACATAGTGGAAACAGCATGAAGCGCGTTGAGACACCTGATCAGAAGACGATCACGGATGTAGCTGCTTATTTAGATGTTCAGGCTGAAGAAATTGTTAAATCAATTCTTTTCATTGCAGATGAAGAGCCTGTTCTTGTTTTAGTAAGAGGCGATCACGAAGTAAATGAGATTAAAGTTAAAAGAGCATTAGATGCACGTGTTATAGAGCTCGCCACGACTGAAGAAACAATAAAATACCTTAATGCTAAAGCAGGATCTTTAGGACCTGCAGGAGTATCAGAGAATGTGAAAATCCTGGCCGACAATGCTTTGAAAGCTATGGGAGATCTTATTATAGGTGCCAATGAAGAAGGGGTACATTTTATAAATGCTAAATTAGAACGGGATTTCAATGTCAGCCTCTTTGAAGATTTGCGTTTTATTCTTGAAGGAGATCCTTCTCCAGATGGTAAAGGAAGCATTCAATTTGCAAAAGGTATTGAGGTGGGACATGTCTTTAAGCTTGGCACAGTTTACAGTGAGTCTATGGGGGCCAATATTCTTGATGAAAATGGCCGATCCAAGCCAATGATTATGGGGTGTTATGGAATAGGTGTCTCAAGAACACTTGCAGCTATTGCAGAACAGTTTAATGATGAGAATGGATTAACCTGGCCTGTAAATATCGCTCCTTATGATCTTCATGTAATCGCAATTAACATGAAGGATGAAGTCCAGTCGCAAGTGGCTGATGAGCTTTATAAACTCCTTACAGATTACCGCTATCAAGTCTTGCTTGATGACCGTGTAGAACGGGCTGGTGTTAAGTTTACCGACTCAGATTTAATCGGCCTGCCTGTACGCATCACAGTAGGGAAAAGAGCTTCAGAAGGAATAGTGGAAGTGAAAATCCGCAAATCCGGTGAAGTATACGAAGTACAAAAAGAAGAATTGACTGACAAATTACAGGATATTTTCCGACAGCTGTCTAATATTTAAGTTGGAAAGATGACGAGAGAGGCTGGCGCGATGGTGCCAGTCTCTCAGTCTGATTAGGGGGAAATATGAATCAATCAACTGACTTAACCAAAAAAGAAAAGTTCAGGCTGCTTTTGACACAGCTTAATATGACCGATAATGAGTACATGAATTACTTTGAAGATGCAGAGATTAACCGCCTCGCAGTTCATAAAAACAGTAAGAAGTGGCATTTCCATTTTCTATTTACTGAGATTGTTCCATGTGCGGTCATGACCGAATTTACCACGAGATTAACTCAGTCTTTCCAGCATATCGCTCAGGTGGATTTCACAATTATGACCGTTTCATCTGACTTATCTGAAGAAAAAATTACTGATTATTGGAGCACCTGTCTCAGGGAACTTCAAGGAATCGCTCCTCCCTTATTATCGCTTCTGAATAATCAGGTGCCTGTCATTAATGGCAATCGCCTGCTCGTAAAAGTATCAAATGAGACCGAAGGCATGCAAATTAAAAACAAATACTCCGAATTGCTGTGCTCTGCCTTTTCAAAATGGGGATTTCCTTCACTCACCCTTCAAACCGAGGTAAGTGAAAATCAGTCAACGGCTGAATATGATGCTTTTGTTGAATCCAAGAAAAAAGAAGAGGAAGAATGGGCTAAGCAAGCGATTGTAGAAATGCAGAAAATGGAAGATTCGAAACAAAGTGATGCACCAAGTGGTCCGGTATCTATTGGTTACTCTATTAAACCGGATGAACCGGTAGAGATCCGTACGATTCAGGATGAAGAAAGAAAAATTGCCGTACAGGGGCTAATTTTTGATGCTGAAGTGAAAGAACTGAGAAGCGGAAGATCGCTGCTTACATTCAAAGTAACTGACTATACGGATTCTATTTTAGTAAAAATGTTTTCTCGTGATAAAGAAGATGCGGCAATTATGCACACTGTAAAAAAAGGCATGTGGGTTAGGGCAAAAGGGTCTATACAAAATGACACATTTGTACGGGATCTTGTTATGATCGCTCAAGACGTAATGGAGATTCAGCCTGATCTCCGTAAGGATACTGCTCCAGAGGATGAGAAAAGAGTTGAACTTCATCTGCATACTCCGATGAGTCAGATGGATGCAGTATCCTCCGTTTCAGCTTTAGTTACACAGGCAAAAAAATGGGGACATAAAGCAGTTGCTATAACGGACCATGCAGTTGCACAATCATTTCCTGAAGCTTATGCAGCCGGACAAAAAAATGATATAAAGATTTTATATGGAGTAGAAGCAAATCTGGTGGATGATGGTGTACCTATCGCATACAATACAGCGGACCTCGCTTTGGAAGATGCCAGTTATATTGTATTTGACGTAGAAACGACTGGCCTGTCTGCTGTATACGATAAAATTATTGAGCTTGCCGCAGTGAAAATTAAAGATGGTGAAATCATTGACAAATTTGAACGATTTGCAAATCCCCACCATCCGCTTTCTGCAACGACAATAAATTTAACCGGAATTACAGATGACATGGTAAGAAACGCCCCGGAAATTGAAGATGTATTAAAGGATTTTCATGAGTGGGCACAAAATGATATTCTTGTTGCGCATAATGCATCGTTTGATATGGGATTTCTAAATGTCGGCTACCGTAGAATCGGTATTGGAAAAGCTGCAAACCCTGTTATCGATACACTTGAGCTGGCGAGGTTTTTACATCCTGAAATGAAAAATCACCGGCTTAATACGCTGGCGAAAAAATTCGAAGTTGATCTCACTCAGCACCATAGAGCGATTTATGATGCTGAAGCAACCGGGTATATTTTAATTAAGATGTTAAAAAAAGCACAGGAAAAAGAAATTTTTAATCATAATCAGTTAAATGATTATATGGGAGTTGGGGAAGCGTTTAAGCGTGCCAGACCCAATCACGTTACTCTTCTGGCAACAACACAGGCGGGACTCAAAAATTTATTTAAGCTCGTATCCATCTCCCATTTAAACTACTTTTACCGCGTGCCAAGAATTCCGCGTTCGGTTTTACAAAAGCATCGAGAGGGATTATTAATCGGATCAGGGTGTGATAAAGGAGAGGTTTTCGAAGGGATGATGCAAAAATCTTCAGAAGAAGTTGAAGATATGGCTGCATTTTATGATTACATCGAGCTTCATCCCAAACCCGGTTATAACCACTTGATCGAACTGGACCTTATAAGAGATGAAGACAACCTTGAAGAAATTATGAAAAAAATTGTAGCCATGGCGGATAAACTCAATATTCCTGCTGTAGCAACCGGAAATGTTCATTATCTGGATCCTGACGATAAAGTATACAGAAAAATCCTTATTTCCTCTATGGGAGGAGCAAATCCATTAAATCGTCATGAACTTCCGGATGTCCATTTTAGAACGACAAATGAAATGCTTGATGAATTTAAGTTTTTAGGACCTGAAAAAGCGAAAGAGCTCGTTGTAACAAACTCTAATAAAATTGCCGATATGATAGAGGATCTTAAACCGATTCAAGATGAATTATTTACTCCTAAAATTGACGGTGCTGAGGAAGAAATGAGAGATATGAGCTATTCAATGGCTCATAGTATTTACGGCGAAGATCTTCCGGAGATTGTTGAAGCACGGCTTGAAAAGGAACTGAAAAGCATCATCGGTCACGGATTCGCTGTCATCTACCTGATTTCGCATAAGCTGGTTAAAAAATCTCTCATCGATGGATACCTGGTAGGTTCGCGGGGATCAGTCGGATCTTCCTTTGTCGCGACCATGACAGAGATAACCGAAGTCAATCCGCTTCCGCCTCATTATGTATGTCCGTCCTGCAAAAAGTCTGAGTTCTTTGATGACGGTTCTGTCAGCTCAGGGTTTGACCTTGAAGATAAAAATTGTCCGGAATGCGATATTCCATTTATTAAAGATGGACAGGATATTCCGTTTGAAACGTTTCTTGGTTTTAAAGGTGATAAAGTACCTGATATTGATTTAAACTTCAGCGGTGAATATCAGCCGGTTGCTCATAATTATACCAAAGAGCTCTTTGGAGAGGACTTTGTCTATCGGGCCGGGACCATTGGAACAGTGGCAGATAAAACAGCTTTTGGTTATGTAAAAGGATATGCAGGAGACAGAAATCTGCATTATAGAGGAGCGGAGGTTGAGCGTCTGGCTCAAGGATGTACTGGAGTTAAACGTACAACCGGACAGCATCCTGGAGGAATTATAGTCGTGCCTGATTATATGGATATCTATGATTTTTCTCCTATTCAGTTTCCGGCAAATGACAGCTCATCAGAGTGGAAAACCACTCATTTTGATTTCCATTCCATCCATGATAATTTGCTTAAGCTGGATATTTTAGGACATGATGATCCAACAGTAATCCGTATGCTTCAGGATTTATCAGGCATAGATCCTAAAACAATTCCGACAGATGACCCTGAGGTTATGAAGATCTTCAGCGGAACAGAATCATTAGGAGTGTCGCAAGAGCAGATAATGTGTAAAACAGGCACATATGGTATCCCGGAGTTTGGGACACGTTTTGTTCGGCAGATGCTTGAGGATACGAAGCCAACCACCTTCTCTGAGCTTGTGCAGATATCAGGACTTTCTCACGGAACCGATGTGTGGCTGGGAAACGCCCAGGAACTGATCCACAATGGCATTTGTGAGCTTTCCGATGTAATCGGCTGTCGTGATGATATAATGGTTTACCTTATTTACCAGGGACTTGAACCATCACTTGCCTTTAAAATTATGGAATTCGTTCGAAAAGGAAAAGGATTAACACCTGAATGGGAAGAAGAAATGAAAAAGAATAACGTCCCTGAGTGGTATATTGATTCATGCAAAAAAATAAAATATATGTTTCCAAAAGCGCACGCCGCTGCCTACGTTCTAATGGCTGTAAGAATTGCTTATTTTAAAGTTCATCATCCAATCCTGTATTACGCTGCTTATTTTACCGTACGGGCAGAAGACTTTGATGTTGAGGCTATGGTGGCTGGATCGCAGACCATTAAGTCGCGAATAGAAGAAATTAATGCAAAAGGACTCGATGCGTCAACTAAAGAAAAAAATCTGATGACAGTATTGGAACTCAGCCTCGAAATGTGTGAAAGAGGCTTTTCCTTTAAACAAGTTGATTTATACAAATCAGATGCCAAGGATTTTATAATTGAAGGGGAATCACTTATCCCTCCTTTCAATGCAATTCCTGGACTCGGAACAAATGCAGCCATTAATATTGTTCAAGCCAGAAAAAATGGAGAATTTTTATCTAAAGAAGATTTGCAAAAGCGAGGCAAGGTGTCAAAGACAATAATCGAGTTTCTCGACTCGCAGGGTTGTCTGGAAGGATTGCCTGATCAGAACCAGCTTTCCTTATTCTGATCCATTTGCATCATAGAGCAATATATGGTATTATACTGTTGGAAATACTACTGATAACTCTGACGTCGAAAGAGTGGGTGCCGCCCGCTCTTTTGTGTTGTTTCAGACATTTTTCAAAGAATAATGGAGGAAACGGATGAGTAAAATTATTGAACTCGTAGAACAATTAACCACCCCTATTCTAAATGATATGAACCTTGAATTAGTTGATGTAGAGTTTGTTAAAGAAGGTTCGAATTGGTTTTTAAGGATCTATATTGACAAAGAAAATGGTGTGGATATTGAAGAATGTGGGCAAGTAAGCGAACGCCTGAGTGAAAAATTAGATGAATTGGATCCGATTCAGCAGAACTATTTTTTGGAAGTCTCTTCTCCTGGAGCAGAACGGCCATTGAAAAAGGAAAAAGATTTTCAAAAAGCAGTCGGCAAGAATGTGTTTGTGAAAACATATGAACCAATTGACGGCAAGAAGGAAATTGAAGGTGTGTTAACTTCATATGATGGGGTCTCACTTGAAATCGCTGTTACAATTAAAACAAGAAAAAAAACGATGACAATACCGACAGAAAAAGTGGCTAAAGCCAGGCTGGCTGTTTCTTTTTCTTAATTGTACATGGTGCATGGGGCTTGAAGGGAGATGACGAATTAATGAGTACGGAATTATTGGATGCACTGATATTTCTAGAAAAAGAAAAAGGAATCGAGCGTGAAGTGCTGATTGATGCGATTGAAGCTGCATTAGTTTCGGCGTATAAAAGAAATTTCAATCAAGCACAAAACGTGCGTGTAGACCTTAATTTGGACAATGGGTCCATGAGAGTTTTCGCCAGAAAAGAAGTGGTGGATGAGGTATTTGATTCACGACTGGAAATATCTCTCGAAGATGCGCACGAAAAAGATCCTGCGTTTGAAGTTGGGGATATTGTTGAACTTGAGGTAACACCTCGTAATTTTGGCCGTATTGCTGCTCAAACAGCAAAGCAGGTTGTTACTCAACGGGTAAGAGAAGCAGAGCGCGGAATTATCTACACTGAATTCGTAGACCGCGAAGATGACATAATGACCGGGATCGTTCAGCGTCAGGATCACCGCTTTATTTATGTTGCTTTAGGCAAAATAGAGGCGCTGCTTCCATTGAATGAACAAATGCCTAATGAATCTTATAAGCCTCACGACCGGATAAAAGTGTACATTACTAAAGTTGAACGCACGACAAAAGGTCCTCAAATTTTCGTTTCAAGAACACATCCCGGTCTGCTGAAGAGACTTTTTGAAGTTGAAGTCCCTGAAATATTTGATGGAACAGTAGAAATTAAGTCTGTGTCGCGAGAAGCAGGAGACCGATCCAAAATTTCCGTTCACTCTGATAATCAGGAAGTGGATGCTGTTGGCGCATGCGTTGGTTCAAAAGGAACCCGCGTACAGGCTATCGTCAATGAATTAAAAGGGGAAAAAATTGATATCGTCGAGTGGTCTGAAGATCCTACGATTTTTGTCGCAAATGCTTTAAGCCCTTCTAAAGTGGTGGATGTTCAAGTGAAAGAAGAAGATAAGGCCACAACTGTCGTAGTACCCGATTATCAATTGTCTCTGGCAATTGGGAAACGCGGACAAAATGCGCGGTTAGCAGCTAAGCTGACCGGATGGAAAATCGATATTAAGAGTGAAACAGATGCTCGTGAATTGGGTATATATCCACGTGACGACCAGCCTTTGTTTACCGAAGAAGAAATGGATCAATCCTTTACTTATTCGGATGATGATATCGAATAAAGGGAGCGAAAAAAAGCATGCAGCCCAAAAGAAAGATTCCATTGCGTAAATGTATCGCAACGAATGAAATGAAAGAGAAAAAAGAAATGGTAAGAATCGTCAGAACAAAAGAAGGCGATGTTTCCATTGATGCAACAGGGAAAAAATCAGGTCGTGGTGCTTATCTTTCCAAAGATAAGGATGCGATTTTAAAAGCACGCAAGAAAAATATTTTGGCAAGCCACTTACAGGCAAAAGTAGATGATTCAATTTATGATGAACTGCTTGCACAAGTGGAAGCGGACCAGTCGAAATGAGCCAGCCTAAATGGATGTCTCTGCTGGGTCTTGCAACTCGGGCAGGAAAAGTAATATCAGGAGAAGAACTCGTCATCAAGGAAGTTCGGAACGGCAAAGCAAAGCTTGTTTTACTTGCAGAAGATGCTTCTGATAATACAGCGAAAAAAGTAACGGATAAGAGCCTGCATTATGGAATCCCTTTGCGAAGGGTAACCGACCGTTATACGCTTGGTCACTTGATTGGCAAAGAAGCAAGAGTAACAATTGCGGTACTTGATGCCGGTTTTGCCAAAAAGCTGATCACACTGCTCGATGAATCTTAACGGGGGTGAACGAATGAGTAAAATACGTGTATACGAATATGCAAAAAAACAAAATGTCACCAGTAAAGAAGTTATAGATCTATTAAAAACAATGAACATTGAAGTTAAAAATCATATGGCGACATTAGAAGGAGAGGCGATCACGAAATTGGATGCTTCTTATAATAAAGGAAATTCAACTGCACCCAAACAAGAAACAAAATCAGTAAAGCCGGAGAATAAGTCTCAAAACCGTCCTCAAAACTCAGGACAGAACCAAGGCGCTAAAGCGGCACAAGGCAGCACCCCTAACAGAGGCTCTCAAAACCAGGGAGCTCAGGGAAATAGAGGCGGCCAAAACCAAGGCGGCCAAGGCAGCAGAGGACGCAATTCTAACCAGCGGGGAATTAACCAGGGTGGAAACCGCGGAGGAAAAAACCGCAATCAAAAATCTAAAACTCCTTTCCAGCCCGCACCGGTTAAACAAAAAGAGCTGCCGGAAAAAATTACTTTCGTAGAATCATTAACAGTGGCTGAACTTGCGAAGAAGCTTCACCGTGAACCTTCTGAATTAGTTAAAAAACTGTTTATGCTTGGAACGATGGCAACAGTAAACCAAGAGCTTGATAAAGACGGCATTGAATTAATTTGTGCTGACTACGGAGTTGAAGTGGAAGAAGAAATTTTGATCGACTCCACTGATCTTGAAACATATTTCGATGAAGAACAGAACGAAGCAGATCAAATTGAGCGTCCTTCTGTCGTAACCATTATGGGTCACGTTGACCATGGTAAAACGACTCTTCTTGATTCCATTCGGAAAACAAAAGTAACAGAAGGCGAAGCAGGCGGCATTACTCAGCATATTGGCGCATATCAAGTAGAAGTGAATGACAAGAAAATCACTTTCCTTGATACACCTGGTCATGCTGCTTTTACAACGATGC
The DNA here is from genome assembly GCF_000829515.1 of Jeotgalibacillus campisalis. Classification (GTDB taxonomy): domain Bacteria; phylum Bacillota; class Bacilli; order Bacillales; family Jeotgalibacillaceae; genus Jeotgalibacillus; species Jeotgalibacillus campisalis. The sequence goes on from NZ_JXRR01000014.1 coordinate 419,515, forward strand.
GGGCTAGAGGAGCTAAAGTTACTGATATTACTATCCTGGTTGTTGCAGCAGACGATGGTGTAATGCCACAGACTGTTGAAGCAATCAACCATGCTAAAGCAGCAGAAGTGCCGATTATTATTGCGGTTAACAAAATGGACAAACCATCAGCTAACCCGGACCGTGTAATGCAGGAATTAACTGAACATGGCCTCGTTCCCGAAGCTTGGGGAGGCGACACCATTTTTGTTCCTGTCTCTGCATTAAATGGAGAAGGAATAGACAACCTACTAGAGATGATTCTCCTTGTAGGTGAAGTTGAAGAATATAAAGCAAATCCGAAACGACGCGCTTTAGGCACAGTTATTGAAGCCGAGCTTGATAAAGGCCGTGGGTCAGTTGCAACGCTGCTTGTTCAGGATGGAACATTGAATGTAGGTGATCCGATTGTTGTAGGGTACACATTCGGTCGCGTTCGTGCGATGGTTAATGACCTGGGCCGACGGGTTAAATCAGCGGGCCCATCTACTCCTGTTGAAATTACAGGGTTAAATGATGTGCCACAGGCTGGAGACCGTTTTGTTGTATTTGAAGACGAAAAGACTGCCCGCTCAATTGGAGAAACACGGGCTCAACAAGCACTTCAGGCACAGCGCGGTGAAAAAACAAGAGTTAGTCTTGATAACCTGTTTGAGCAAATGAAACAGGGAGAAATGAAAGATCTTAACGTAATTGTTAAAGGAGATGTACAAGGTTCAGTAGAAGCTGTAGCTGCATCCCTTTTGAAAATCAGCGTTGAAGGCGTAAATATTAAAATCATCCATACTGCGGTTGGAGCGATTACAGAATCGGATGTAACGCTTGCTGCTGCTTCAAATGCAATTGTTATTGGGTTCAATGTTCGGCCTGATGCAAATGCAAAACGTGCTGCAGACGCAGAGCAAGTAGATGTTCGTTTACATCGTATCATCTATAAAGTCATCGAAGAGATTGAATCAGCGATGGAAGGATTGCTTGATCCTGAATTTGAAGAAAAAGTAATCGGCCAGGCTGAAGTCCGTCAGACATTTAAAGTTTCGAAAGTGGGAACTATAGCCGGCAGCTACGTTATTGAAGGAAAAATCACCAGAGACAGCGGTGTGCGCTTGCTCCGTGATGGTGTGGTTGTATTTGAAGGCGATCTTGATACGCTGAAACGTTTTAAAGATGATGCAAAAGAAGTTGCAAAAGGGTATGAATGCGGAATTACCGTTAAAGGGTTCAACGATGTTAAAGAAGGCGACATTTTTGAAGCATTCATTATGCAGGAAATTAAACGATAATGATCGCCTATGCGGAATGCGAATTTAAAATTGATCATTCCCATTCTTTAAAAGAAAAAAGAGCTGTTTTACAGCGGGTTCTTTCCAGAGTAAAGCGGCAGTACAATATATCTATTGCTGAAGTCGACCATCAAGATGTGTGGCAAAGAACAACCATTGAGTTAGTTGCAGTAGCCTCCTCAAAAGATGCAGCAGAAAGAGAAATACATCGCGCATTAAAACTGATGGAGTCCTTTCCTGAGTGGGAGGCTATCTCGATTGCTATCGACTTCATGTAGATGGATACCGACCATTTAAATGAGAGGTGATGCACCAATGTCTTTACGATCGAATCGCGTCGGTGAACAAATGAAAAAAGAACTAGGCGATATCATTGGCCGTAAAATTAAAGATCCCAGAATCGGTTTCGTTACTGTAACGGATGTCGAAGTAACGGGTGATCTTCAACAGGCAACTGTTTATATAACAGTGCTTGGAGATGAGGAACAGCGTGAAAACACATTGAGAGGACTTGCTAAAGCAAAAGGCTTTATACGGTCTGAAATTGGCCAGCGTATACGTTTGCGAAAAACACCTGAGCTTTTGTTCGAATTTGACGAGTCCATCGATACAGGTAATCGAATTGAATCATTGATTAGGGATTTAAAAGAAAGAGAACAATAATAAGAAGCAGCAGACTATCCTTTTTAAGGAGAGGCGTTTATTCGCTTCCAATATGTCTGCTGCTCTTTTTATATTTCTTATCCCAACTAAGGTGATGAGTGAGAGGATGGAATGAAAAAATGGACGGTATAGTAGCAATTTGGAAAGAGACCGGGATGACTTCCCATGATTGTGTATTTAAGATAAGAAAAATTCTCCGTATGAAGAAAGTTGGTCACACAGGCACCCTCGATCCTGAAGTGGATGGAGTACTTCCTATATGCTTAGGGAGAGCAACCAAAATTGCGGAGTATATAACTGATTCCGGTAAATCCTACCGTGCTCAAGTGTCCTTAGGTACCTCCACCACTACTGAAGATGCGCATGGAGAAATAGTGGATTCAAAAAAAATAACGCACGACTTGAGCAAGGACAAATTAAAAGAAGTTCTTAATCAGCTTACAGGAAAAATCCAGCAAACACCGCCAATGTACTCAGCAGTTAAAGTGAATGGGAAGCGTTTATATGAATATGCCAGACAAGGAGTTGAAGTGGAAAGGCCCACGAGAGTTGTAGACATTCATAAGATAACACTTGATGAGGATTCTATACTTCTTGATAACGGGGTCATTACATTCACTATAGATATAGACTGCGGGAAGGGAACCTACATCCGAACACTTGCCGTTATGATTGGAGAACTGCTGGGCTATCCTGCTCATATGTCAAAGTTGACGCGTACAAAATCTGCATTGTTTACTTCGGGCGATTGTATTACACTCGCTCAGCTAGAAGAACGAGCATTGAATCCGGATGCAGTCAGGGAGGTTTTACACCCCATGGAGACTGGTCTTTCTCAATTGAAGAAATATCTCATTAGTGATACAGTTGAAAAAAGAGTAAAGAATGGGTCTGTTATGCCTACGCCGCCGGACTGGAGTGGTAAACAGAATGAACCGGTCGTTTTATATAATAGGGATAGGGCAGTCGCCATTTATCATCTTCATCCGTCCAAAGAAGGATTGATTAAACCAATAAAAGTGCTTTGGATCGATTGAGAAAGGAATCCACACAATGAAAGTAATCACTTTGCATCACCCTCATTCGTTGAAAAAAGGAGATCTTCCTGCGCTTTCACTTGCTCTAGGCTTTTTTGACGGCGTGCATTTAGGTCATAAGAAAGTAATACAAACATCCATTGATTACGCACGCAAGAACGGGCTTAAAAGCGGTGTCATGACATTTGATCCTCACCCATCCGTAGTCCTGAGTACAGAAAAAAAAGAAATTGATTACCTTACTTCCTTAGATCGAAAGATTGCACTTTTTGAACAAATGGACATCGATTATGCGTTCATCGTACGATTTACATCCAATTTTGCAAGCCTGGAACCTCAGGAATTTGTGGATCAGTACTTGATTGAGCTTAACGTATCCCATATTACTGCAGGATTTGATTATACATATGGCAAATTCGGTCGCGGAACGATGGAGACTCTCCCTTTCCATTCCCGGAATCAATTTACCTCCACCACAGTGGGCGAATTGAAAGATGGAGAAAAGAAAATCAGTTCTACCCGTATCCGAAAGACTTTGCATGAAGGCAGAGTGGATGAAGCGAAACAGCTGCTCGGCTACTTTTATACAGTTGAAGGCATCGTCGTTCACGGAGATAAAAGAGGGAGAAAGATCGGGTTTCCCACTGCCAATATACAAGTTAGCCACCAGGGGCTGATCCCGGCTATGGGTGTTTACGCAGTGCGCTTATTTGTTCATGATCAATGGTTCGCAGGTGTATGTAATGTAGGGTATAAACCTACATTTAATGACCCTGACCACAAAGCGCTGTCGGTGGAAGTCCATTTATTTAATTATAACGAAAGTATTTACGGTGAAAAAGTAATGGTGGAATGGCATATTCGAATTAGAAGTGAACAAAAGTTTAATGGAATCGAAGAACTTGTTGCTCAAATCGAAAAAGACAAACAAGCTGCTGTCGCTTATTTTGAAACGCCATAAGGCATACTTGCGGGAACGACTCCATTATGGTATTATTAACAGGCATGATCATGAACCGTTGCTTGGCAATTCGATCACTCCAACGATTGCTCGGTAATTGGGGATTAATACTAATTTACAGGAGGCAACAAAAATGGCTATTACACAAGAACGCAAAAACGAATTGATTGAAGAGTACCGTACACATGAAGGAGACACAGGTTCAGCGGATGTACAAATCGCGATCCTTACAGAAGAAATCAATAACCTGAATGAACATCTTCGTACTCACAAAAAAGACCACCACTCACGTCGTGGACTTTTAAAAATGGTAGGCCGCCGTCGTAACCTGTTAACTTATTTACGTACTAACGAGGTTTCTCGTTACCGTGAACTAATTAACAAACTTGGACTGCGCCGATAAGAATGAATGCAGAAAAGCGGGACTTGTCCCGCTTTTTTATTAGCAAAAAAAACCGGTAATTAGTTAAAATTTGAATAAGATCATATGATCGTTTAAATTCTACATAGTAGTAATGTTTTTTGTCCTTGCTGCTTTATGCTCGGCGTTGGATTTTGAGCAAAGAAGCAGTCGGCAAAATCTTTTATACAGGTAATTTTCTATGTGAAGATAAGAAAGGGGTTAAAAAATGGAACAAGAAAAACAAATATTCTCCATGGACTGGGCTGGCCGGAAACTAACAGTGGAAGTTGGCCAACTGGCAAAGCAGGCAAGTGGAGCAGCACTTATAAGATACGGTGATACGGTCGTTCTAAGTACAGCTGTTGGATCTAAAGAACCTAAACCATTAGACTTCTTTCCTTTAACAGTAAACTATGAAGAGCGGATGTATTCAGTAGGTAAGATTCCTGGAGGATTCATCAAACGGGAGGGACGCCCGAGTGAACGTGCTGTCCTTACCAGCCGTTTAATAGACCGTCCAATCCGTCCGCTTTTCCCGGATGGTTTTCGTAATGATGTTCAGATAATGAGCATGGTTATGAGTGTAGAACAAAATTGCTCATCTGAAATGGCTGCAATGTTTGGGTCTTCGTTGGCGCTTAGTGTTTCGGATATTCCTTTTGGTGGACCGATTGCGGGTGTAATGGTTGGGTTGATTGATGGAGAATTTATCATTAATCCAACGATAGAGCAGCAAAATGAAAGCTTAATGGAACTTATTGTAGCAGGGACAAAAGATGCGATTAACATGGTAGAAGCAGGAGCTTATGAAATTCCTGAAGAAACAATGTTAGAAGCAATTATGTTCGGCCATGAAGAAATCAAGAGGCTGATTCAATTTCAGGAAGAAATTATTGCAGCAGCAGGCAAAGAAAAGCGTGAGATCGTATTAGCCAGTCTTGATGAAGAAATCGTTTCCCGTGTGGAAAAAGAAGCTTCAGAAAAAATGGCGATCGCAGTACAGACGCAGGAAAAACATGCCCGGGATGAAGCGATTACCTTAGTAAAAAAAGAGGTCTTGTCTTTATATGAAGAAGCTGATGAAGCTACTGTCAAAGAAGTAAAAAAAGCACTAGATAAAATGGTTAAAGAAGAAGTTCGCCGTCAGATCACACAGGATAAGATTCGTCCCGATGGAAGAACGCCGGATCAAATTCGTGACCTATCTTCTGAAGTTGGTGTTTTGCCTCGAACACACGGTTCAGGTTTGTTTACTCGCGGTCAGACCCAGGCACTTAGTATCGCAACACTCGGTGCACTTGGTGATGTGCAGATCATAGACGGCTTAGGTATTGAGGAATCGAAGAGATTCATGCATCATTATAATTTCCCATTATTCAGTGTTGGTGAAACTGGACCAATCAGAGGACCTGGCCGCCGGGAAATTGGACATGGTGCCCTTGGAGAAAGAGCGCTTGAAAAAGTTCTTCCGGATGAGAAAGATTTTCCATATACCATCCGCCTTGTATCAGAGGTTTTAGAATCAAACGGTTCTACATCTCAGGCAAGTATTTGTGCGAGTACGTTGGCAATGATGGACGCCGGGGTACCATTAAAAGCACCAGTAGCAGGAATTGCAATGGGACTTGTTAAATCTGGAGCTGATTATACAATCCTGACAGATATTCAGGGAATGGAAGATTATCTCGGAGATATGGACTTTAAAGTTGCAGGAACAGCAAAAGGTGTAACGGCACTTCAAATGGACATTAAAATCGACGGGCTTACTCGTGAGATTTTAGAAGAAGCACTTCTGCAAGCCAAAGAAGGAAGACTTCACATTTTAGAATCGATGGTTGCAACTATCCAGGAACCAAGAACCGAGCTTTCTGACTATGCTCCTAAAATTATTCAGCTTTCCATTAATCCGGATAAAATTCGTGATGTAATTGGACCAAGCGGCAAGCATATTAATAAGATCATTGAAGAGACTGGCGTTAAGATTGATATCGAACAAGACGGCACTGTGTTTATTTCATCTACCGATTCCTCGAAAAATGCAAAAGCAAAAGAGATTATCGAGAATATGGTGAGAGAAGCAGTTGTCGGACAAGTTTACCTAGGCAAAGTGAAGCGCATTGAGAAATTTGGAGCATTCGTCGAAATTTTCAATGGAAAAGATGGTCTTGTGCATATTTCTGAATTACAGGAAGAACGCACAAACAAAGTAGAAGATGTAATCTCTCTTGGTGATCAATTAGAAGTTAAAGTAACTGAAATTGATAATCAGGGACGGGTCAATCTTTCCCGTAAAGCGGTTATTCGTGAGAAACGGGAAAAAGAAGAAAAAGCAAAAGAAACTAACTAAATGATCTTATAAACCGATTAAAGGATGTATCTTTAATCGGTTTTTTCACTATAGAAAAAAGATTATTATTGATTAGAGTATAAAAACAATGAAATCGCCATCCAAACATAGTAACATGTAAAGTAGGTTTTTCGACATAATAACAAAGTTAACCCAACACCGTATTTTACAATAGGAGATGTTTTTATGATTACTCGCCATACGTGTCCAAACGGCCTGCGTATTGTTTTGGAAAAAATACCTACTGTTCGCTCAGTCGCAGTAGGAGTTTGGATCGGGGCCGGATCCAGATATGAAAATGAAGAGAATAACGGAATCTCTCATTTCTTGGAACATATGCTTTTTAAAGGCACAAAAGAACGATCTGCCCGCCAAATAGCGGAGGCATTTGATAGTATAGGCGGACAAGTCAATGCATTTACTTCGAAAGAATATACTTGCTATTACGCAAAAGTGATGGACAATCACGTATCACACGCATTAAATGTATTAGGAGATATGTTTTTTAATTCTATTTTTGATGAAGCAGAACTTGAGAAAGAAAAAAATGTCGTGCTTGAAGAAATTAAAATGTATGAAGATACACCCGATGATATTGTTCATGATTTATTAGGGGAAGCAGTTTATCAAAAGCATCCACTCGGATACCCTATTCTCGGAACGGAGACAACGATCCGGTCCTTTACAAGAGAAAAACTTAACCGATATGTGGATGAGATGTATTCTCCGGATCAAGTAGTCGTTTCTATTGCAGGCAATGTAGATGAATCATTTATTAAAGAAGTCGAAGCATTGTTTGGCAAATATAAAAATCTTTCTTCGGCAAAAGAGGATCTTGAAGTTCCGACTTTTCACGACCAGCAATTATTGAAGAAAAAAGATACAGAGCAAGCTCATTTATGCTTTGGATTTAACGGGCTTCCTCTTGGTGATAAAGACAGCTACAGCCTGATCGTAATGAATAATGTCCTTGGAGGAAGCATGTCTTCACGGTTGTTTCAGGAAGTAAGGGAAGAGAAAGGGTTGGCCTATTCAGTATTTTCCTATCATTCAGCTCACAAGGACAGTGGAATGTTAACGGTTTATGCAGGTACTGGTGCTGACCAGTTAGATTCTCTTTATGAAACGATTCAATCAACTCTTTCCACTTTTAAAGGAAAGGGAATGACTTCTAAGGAATTGCTTTATGCTAAAGAACAGCTCAAAGGTAACTTAATGCTTGGTCTTGAAAGCACAAATGCACGAATGAGCAGGAATGGTAAAAATGAATTAATGCTTGGTTATCACCGGACAATGGATGAAGTGATTGAACGGATTGATGGGGTCACGTTAGACTCTGTCAAAGAAATTGCAGAAAACGTTTTAACAGATAATTTTGCTGTGTCTCTCGTTTCACCCGATGAAATAAAACCAAAATCTTTCGCCTGACTTATATAAATTGAAGGAAAATGACCCTAAGATGATTGCTCATCTTAGGGTTTTTTTTTCATACAATGTCTTTAAAGGAGTGTGACAAATATGAAATTAAGCGAGCTTAGCGGCAAGGAAATTATCCATATTCAGCGTGCAGAAAGAATGGGCATCTTAGGAGAAACGGATGTGGAGTTTAATCCGGTGACAGGAGCTGTTGAAGCAGTTGTGGTTCCAGTAGGCAGATGGACAGCGTTTTCGAAGTCGCCAAAAGAACTGACCATTCCGTGGAGATACATTAAAACAATTGGCGAAGAAATGATTTTGATTGATCAGGAAGAAACGGATGGGTCGTCACAGACGAAAGGGGTGTTACATACAATAGAACAGAAAGAAGAACAGTGAAATGAGTGAGCTGGATGACAGATACGTCAAGCTTATATGGCTGCAATATAGCTATTGTTGGTGGAGATGCAAGACAGAAAGAGATCGCTCACCATTGTCAATTGAGCGGAGCGAATTTGTACGTAGTCGGTTTTGATCAACTGGCTTTAACTGAACCGGGATTTACCAAAGTAGATAGTCATGAATTACCGTATGAAGAGCTGGATGCCATTGTTTTTCCCGTAAGCGGTGTGGGAGAAGAAGGTGCTGTCCGCTCTTCGTTTTCAAGTAAACCAGTCAAATTAGACAGTAAAGCTTTCAAACGGCTGAAGACTTCATGCCTGCTGTTTTCAGGAATTCCTACAGCTTGGTTAGAAGCACTTCAAAAACCTGTTGTCTACTTAATGGATGAAGACCAGATTGCCATTCGCAACTCCATTCCTACAGCAGAAGGTGTTATATGGCTTCTTCTGCAGCATACTGATCACACCATACATGGCTCTACAATACTTGTTACAGGGTTTGGACGAATTGGAATGACAATAGCGAACCGTTTGAAATCTCTCGGAGCAAATGTTCTTGGTGGAACGACCAGCAGTGCTGAAAAAGCAAGGATGATTGAAATGAGTATTGAACCGATCGATCTGGATAATATTCACAAGAAGATGGGCATGCTGGATGCATGGATTAACACAATCCCATCAGATACCGTTTTTTCAGAGGATATAGTGAACCAGGTTTCCCATCAATGTCTCGTCATCGAGTTAGCCTCTGGACCAAAGGCGATAACCTCTAAAACAGCAGAATCATTAGGCTTACGTTACATCGATGCACCTAGCCTACCTGGCATTATCGCACCAAAAACCGCGGGTCTTATACTAGCTTCCTCTATTATCGAACGAATCAATTCAAAATAAAAGTCTTACATTAGGAGGACAATCATGACCTTTAAAGGAAAGCGAATTGGATTTGGTCTCACAGGCTCACATTGTACGTATCATGAGGTATTTCCTCAAATAGAGAAGCTGGTTGCCCTTGGCGCTGAGGTTCAGCCGGTAGTCAGCTTTACTATGCAGCAGACAAATACCCGTTTTGGTGAAGGAGAAGAATGGATCAGAAGAATAGAAGAAGTTACAAAGTGTAAAAGTATTAGAACGATAGTAGATGCAGAACCCATGGGACCAAAAATTCCAGTGGATTGCATGGTGATTGCCCCAATAACAGGGAATTCAATCAGCAAGTTTGCCAATGCGCTGACTGATTCCCCGGTACTGATGGCTGCTAAAGCAACACTGCGTAATGGTAAGCCTGTTGTAATTGGAATCTCCACAAATGATGGCTTGGGATTAAACGGGGTTAACATCATGAAATTAATGGCAACTAAAAATATTTACTTCGTTCCCTATGGGCAGGATGATCCAATTAATAAACCTAATTCATTAGTCGCTTATATGGAAGACATACCTGAAACCATTTTGGCTGCCCTACAAGGCAAACAGTTGCAGCCCGTATTAAAAATGAATTCTCCTGAGTAAAAGAGATTGAGTATACTAGACAGAAAGTGATACAATGTATTCTACGAAAATTACACATTTACGCTTTATCTGTCTAATGCGTCAATGGATGTAAGCAGGAGGGATTTATCGTGAAAGCGAAGGGATATCACGTAGCAATCGTTGGAGCAACAGGAGCAGTTGGCACACAAATGCTGGCCATTTTAGAGCAGCGCCAATTTCCCATAAAAAAATTAACATTACTATCCTCTGCACGATCAGCCGGTCAGTCACTTATTTTCAAGGGTGAGGAAATTATTATACAGGAAGCTTCTTCCGACAAATTTAAGGGAGTAGATATTGCATTGTTCTCTGCAGGGGGAAGTGTTTCAAAAAAGTTTGCACCCGATGCAGTTAAGCATGGCGCAATCGTTATTGATAACACCAGTGCTTTTCGCATGGAAGAGGGAGTGCCGCTGGTCGTCCCTGAAGTAAATGAATCTGACCTGGCTCTTCATAAGGGGATTATTGCTAACCCGAATTGTTCAACTATTCAGATGGTTGTTGCTTTAGAACCAATCCGACAGGCTCTCGGTTTAAAAAAGGTGGTTGTCTCCACCTATCAGGCTGTTTCAGGAGCAGGAATCAATGCTATTACTGAAATGAAGGAACAATCAAAAGCTATGCTAAATGGTGAAGAAGCAGATGCAAAAATTCTGCCCGTTAAAGGTGCGAATCGTCATTATCCGATCGCCTTCAATGCAATCCCGCAAATTGATGACTTCAGTGATAACGGCTTCACATTTGAGGAAATGAAAATGATGAATGAAACGAAGAAAATCATGCATATGCCAAACCTGAAAATTTCTGCTACATGTGTGCGGCTGCCTGTTGAAACAGGACATTCAGAATCTGTTTACATCGAAGTGAATGAAAGCGGCAAATCTGCAGCAGAAATACAGGAGTTGTTAAAAGAGGCACCAGGCATAGTTCTCCAGGATTCTCCTGACGAACAGCTTTATCCAATGCCCAGCAGTGCAGCTGGAAAACTTGAAGTATTTGTTGGACGTATACGGAAAGACCTTGATGAAGACAACGGCTTTCACATGTGGATCGTATCAGATAATTTACTTAAAGGCGCAGCGTGGAATTCCGTACAAATTGCTGAAAGTTTAGTCAAACTAACTCTCGTTTAACTTAAATCTCCTCACGCTGCAAGAAAGCGAGGAGTTCTGCTTTGAATATTGTTGTTCAGAAGTTTGGAGGAAGTTCCTTAACATCTAAAGCTCTAAGAACTGAAGCCGTCAGCCATGTTGAAAAGGCCGTTGCACGTGGACTTAAGTCGATAGTCGTCGTTTCAGCACAAGGCCGTATGGGAGATCCCTACTCAACAGATACGCTTTTATCGCTGATCTCAGAGAATAAAAATATCGTGATTCCACCAGAACAGCAGTCATTGCTTTTGTCATGCGGAGAGGTCATATCAGCTGCTGTGTTTTCGCATGATTTGGCATCAAGAGGGATCCCGTCACAGATTATGACGGGAAGGGAAGCTCAAATTATTACCAACGATAATTTCAGACATGCTACAATAAATAGCGTGAGCGGCGACCCTTTTTATAAAGCGTTTGAGGAAGTAGATGTGGTTGTTGTAACGGGATTTCAGGGTATAACAAAAAGCGGCAGAATTTCTACACTGGGCAGGGGCGGAAGCGACACGACTGCTTCTGCCTTGGCATGCAGTGTTAAAGCAGAAGCAGTGTATATTTACACGGATGTTGAAGGAGTGATGAGCGGTGATCCTACAGTTGTGGATGAACCGTCAACTCTTCAGTATATTTCTTATGATGAAGCCAGCCATATCGCCTATCAGGGTGCTAAAGTAATTCATCCGAATGCGGTTGAGTGGGCAAAACGCTATAAAGTTCCAATGTGGGTAGGTCCGCTGGTTGGGGAAAACGGCACATGGGTTGGAAAACAAACCGTTCACCATATAAGCCGGGATATACAGTCTGTCTCTGCCATTAAAAACTTAGCGCAGATCAGGGTTTCCTCTCTCGAATATGACCAGATCTTTCAGCTGGTTGCTCAGCAGGAGATCAGTGTGGATTTAATTTCAATACACCCGCATGAAGTCCGTTTTACAATTGAATCCCAAAACGTTCAATATGTTAAAACGCTTTTGGAAAATGAGGGATTTTATCCTGAAGTCATTGACCATGTTGCGAAAATCGCTTTAATCGGTGAAGGAATGAAAGGGAAACCTGGAATAACCTCCACTATTGTCTCGACACTCGTAAAAGAGAAGATCAGAATTCTTCAAACTGCAGATAGTCACATGACATTTTGGGTGCTTATAGACGAAAAGTATGCAGATCATGCCCAAAAAAAATTACATGAGCAGTTTATATTTAATACCAGCTCAAAGAAAGCACCAATTAAAAGCCTACAGGAGTGAAAAAAATGGATTTCGGACGTGTTTCAACCGCAATGGTTACCCCCTTCGGACAAGATGGGACCATTGATTTTGAACGAACAGCTGCATTAATTAATTATCTTATTGAAAATGGCTCTGATTCCTTAGTGGTTGGAGGAACAACAGGAGAGTCGCCTACTCTGTCAAATGATGAAAAAATCAGTTTATTTGAATACACAGTTGCAATTGCAGATGGGAGAGTCCCTGTAATTGCAGGTACAGGAAGCAATAACACTCAAGGGACTATTGACTTGTCAATAAAAGCTGTTCAGGCCGGAGTAGATGCTCTCATGTTAGTTGCACCTTATTATAGTAAACCGAGCCAGGAAGGACTTTATCAGCATTTTGCAGCGGTAGCAGATGCTGTGGACGTTCCGATTATGATTTACAATATCCCGGGTCGCTCTGCTGTCAATATTTTACCTGAGACAATCATAAAGTTGTCCTTGATTGATAACATCACAGCGGTAAAAGAAGCAAGCGGTAACTTAGATCAAATGACTGATATCTTATCAAATACGAGTAATGAATTTCTAGTTTACAGCGGAGACGACGGCTTGACCCTTCCACTTCTTGCAATTGGCGGGCATGGTGTTGTCTCAGTAGCTTCCCATATTGCTGGTAATGAAATGCAGGCAATGATTAAAGCTTTTACTGAAGGCCGTTCGCAAGAAGCAGCTACTATTCATCAACAGCTGCTTCCGCTAATCCGTGCGCTGTTTGCTCAGCCTAATCCAGCGCCAGTAAAAGTGGCACTCGATGATAAAGGCATAGCTTGCGGAGGCTTAAGACTTCCTTTGATCCCGCTTTCATTAGATGAAAAAGAAATGGTAAGAGCAGCAGTTGAAACATTTAATCATCAAGTTAAATTATTGAAGTAGCCAAATCATCTGAGGGTGGAGAATTCTCCCTCAGGTGTTTTTCTTTTATACATATCACGGATTAAAAAGACAGCGGAACGTAAACACTGACAATTAACGTGTACAGTTTGATAAAGATGAAGTATAATGAACACAACTGTTGAAAGAACGGGAAAAACAGATATAGGAGGAAAAGGGATTGTCTAAAGTAATAAATGAGAAGATAAGAATTATTCCACTTGGTGGAGTAGGCGAAATCGGTAAAAATATGTATGTAATTGAAGTGGACGATGACCTATTCATTATCGATTCGGGACTTATGTTCCCTGAAGAAGAGATGTACGGCATCGACATCGTAATTCCGGATTTTAATTATCTGGAGTCAAATAAGGAAAGAGTAAAAGCAATATTTTTAACGCACGGTCACGATGATGCAATCGGGTCTCTGCCCTATCTGCTTGAAAAAGTAAAAGCCCCAGTTTACGGATCAAAACTTACTGTGGCACTTGCAAAAGCCGGCTTAAAAGAATACGGCTTTAAAGAAAGAGTAAAATTCTTTGTTGTTCATGAAAAAAGCAATATGAAGTTTGATACAGTAAACGTTACATTTTTTCAAACAACACACAGCATTCCAGATTCTCTTGGTATAGCTATACATACATCTGAAGGAGCAATCGTTCATACAGGAGAATTTAAATTTGATCAGTCTGCAAAGGGCGGGTACGCTTCGAACATCGGAAAGATGGCCAAGCTTGGAGAAAAGGGAGTTTTTGCTCTTTTATCTGACAGCACAGAAGCAGAGAGACCAGGTCATACAATTTCCGAAGCAGTCGTTGAAAATCATGTTTCTTCAAGCTTTAATAAAGCAAAAGGAAGAATTATTGTTACATGCTATGCTTCAAACTTGATTCGTATTCAGCAGGTTTTTGATGTAGCAAAAAAAGCGGGAAGAAAAGTTGCGGTAATTGGTGAAGCGGTTGAAAAGGTAGTGAACGTCGCATCACGCCTGGAGTTTCTAACTTATGATGAAGAAACTCGCATAGAGCCGAATCAAATTAACGAGTACAATGATGATGAAATCGTCATTATACTTTCCGGAACCCACGATGAACCATTTAAAGTGATGCAAAGTATGGCAAATCAAACGCACGAAGTAGTAAATATCCAAGAAGGTGATACGGTGTTAATTACGTTTACTCCATCTCCGGGCATGGAAGTATTCCTTTATCGCTCAGTAAATGAGCTGGCAAGAGCAGGAGCTAATGTACTAACAGCAAGTAAAAATGTACACGTATCCGGACATGGCAGCCAGGAAGATTTAAAAATGATGATTAACCTAATGAAGCCCAGATACTTTGTGCCGATTCAAGGTGAGTACAGACATCTTATTACTCATGCAAGAATTGCTGAAGAAACGAGTGTTCCAAGGTCAAATATTTTTATTGCAGATAAAGGTGACATCGTAGAATACACCGGTGGAAAAATGAAGATGTCCGGCCGTGTTCAAACTGGAAACGTGCTGATCGATGGAAAAGGAGTAGGCGATGTAGGTAATATTGTACTGCGTGATCGCAGGCTTCTTTCACAAGATGGCGTTTTACTTGTAGTTGTAACATTAAACCGTAAAACTAAATCTATAGCAGCCGGTCCTGAAGTAATTTCACGCGGATTTGTATATGTGCGTGAATCTGAAAAACTAATGGATGAATCAACTACTCTTGTGCGAAATATTGTCGTTAAAAATGTTGAGAATCGCACTTTCGACTGGTCGAGCATTAAACAGGAAATTCGGGATTCTTTGAATCATCTTCTATATACGAAAACAAAAAGAAGACCAATGATCTTGCCAATTATTATGGAAGTTTAATACTCTGAAGAGAATGCAACAAATCTTCAAATCTAAAGTAAAGCAGGCAGGCATCATTGTCTGCTTTCTTTTTCAATTTTAAGACAGCAGGTGATTAGATGGCAGCAACAAAGCCGAAACCGTCCGCTAAACAAAAACGGACAGCAACAAAGGATCGAAAAACCAAAAAGAAAACAACACCTCTTGCCTATGAACTAATCGGAATTGGACTCATTGCGCTCTCATTAATTACTATTTTTCAACTTGGAACTGTCGGCAGATTGTTAACAGTTGCTGCGACGTATCTGCTGGGCAACTTTCAGCTGCTGCTGCCTGTTTCGATCATTGCTATATCCTTTTATTTAATGATTTACCGCACAGTCCCTGATTTTACTCACAGAGTAACCACAGGCATTTTATTGGTACTTGCGAGTATTTTTCTTTTTGCTCATGTATTATTTTTTGATCAGCTGGCTGAAGAAGGTTTACTGCAATCTTTCAGTGCCTTTAAAGAAACACATGAAGAACTAACCAAGAGTGAAACCACCAATGTCGGTGCAGGAATGACAGGAGCGATGCTTTATGCTGTCTTCCATTACCTGTTTGCATCAACGGGTGCAAAAATTGCTTCGATAGCGTTATTAATTGCCGGCATGATTATGATGTCGAACCGGTCTCTCGGTGCTGTAATTAAAGTGGCAGCGGGGTTTCTAATAAACTGGTTTAAAGATATGTGGCAGTCTCTTCAAACGGATTTGGCTGAAAAAAGATCACAAAAAAAGGAACAGAAAAGAGCGGAACAAATAGCAAGAAGAAGCGGGAAAGCATCAAACAAGCAAGAACAGGATAGAGTTGAACCTGCTGATCAAGAACAGATTCTTCCGCGAGATGAAGATTCCTTTGAACCATTAATTTCGAGTTTTTCTGAAAAAGTGGCTCCTTCTGAACAGCCTGAACCATCTAAAGAAAAGTCTGACAATAAATCTGACCAAGCAGAGGAAGAAATAGATATTGCAAAATTAGCGGAAGCTGCGACAGGCGTCGCTGAAATCGAAAACAAAGATTATATTCTTCCAAAGATGGATTTGCTTGCGGTGCCGCCTCATGCAGACCAAAGCAATGAATATAAAGCCATTCAGCGAAACGCTTCCAAGCTTGAAAAAACGTTTCAAAGCTTTGGCGTAAGAGCAAAGGTTACACAGGTTCACCTTGGACCGGCTGTTACGAAATATGAAGTACACCCTGATGTGGGAGTTAAAGTAAGTAAAATTGTTAATTTAGGTGACGATCTTGCTTTAGCACTAGCAGCGAAGGATATTCGGATTGAAGCGCCTATTCCAGGCAAGTCTGCAATTGGGATTGAAGTACCCAACTCTGAAGTAGCCATGGTTTCTTTGAGAGAGGTATTAGAGGCACAGGGAAAAGAAAAGGACTCAGCAAAACTGCTGATTGGACTTGGCAGGGATATAACCGGGGAAGCTGTTGTAGCTGAACTGAATAAAATGCCGCATCTTCTTGTAGCTGGTGCAACAGGAAGCGGTAAAAGTGTATGCATAAATGGAATTATAATTTCCATTTTAATGCGAACCAAACCACACGAAGTTAAGCTGATGATGATTGACCCCAAAATGGTTGAGCTTAATGTGTACAATGGCGTTCCGCATTTGCTTGCGCCAGTTGTAACAGATCCTAAAAAAGCTTCTCAGGCCCTAAAAAAAGTGGTAAGCGAGATGGAAAGAAGATATGACCTGTTTTCTCATACAGGAACAAGAAACATAGAGGGTTATAATGAATACGTACGTAAATTTAATGACAATAACGAAGAAAAGCAGCCACAGCTGCCTTATATTGTCGTTATTGTTGATGAGCTTGCAGATTTAATGATGGTTGCTTCTAACGATGTTGAAGATGCCATTACAAGACTGGCGCAAATGGCCCGAGCAGCTGGAATCCATTTGATCATTGCAACCCAGCGGCCTTCTGTTGATGTTATTACAGGTGTTATTAAAGCCAATATTCCATCCAGAATTGCATTTGCTGTTTCTTCTCAAATTGATTCACGTACAATACTGGATTCTGGCGGTGCAGAAAAACTCCTCGGCCGTGGTGATATGTTATTCATGCCGATTGGCTCCAATAAGCCTGTTCGTGTACAAGGAGCTTTTTTGAGTGATAAAGAAGTAGAGGACGTTGTGAATTTTGTGATAGAGCAGCAAAAAGCCCAGTATCAGGACGAAATGATACCGGATGATGTACCTGATACGCCAGTCAATCAAGTTGAGGATGAATTATTTGAGGAGGCGGTTGCACTCATAGTCGAGATGCAAACTGCTTCGGTATCGATGCTTCAAAGAAGGTTTCGAGTAGGCTATACAAGAGCAGCGAGGTTAATTGATGCCATGGAAGAAAGAGGGATAGTAGGCCCTTATGAAGGCAGCAAGCCCCGAACTGTTCTTGTTTCAAAGCATGCTGATGAAAGCGGCCCGGTTTAAAAGAATAAGGAATGTTTAACATGTGGTTCCTTATATACTTATTACTTATAAAAAGGAGAAACAAGCTGAGTGAATCAGTTTGTTTCTCTTTTTTTATTTTTTATATATGAATGATTTTACTATTTTCATACAATTATAGGGATGGGTGGATCTAGTATTGCTCATAAAACTACGAAATTTAACTAAGGACAGACATTTGATGTCTGACCTATTTACAGGTTATCAACAAATAGGTTATACTATTGATAACGATTACAAGATTGAATTATGAAAATCATGTAAATTTAAAACACTGCTTAAATTGAATATAATGGAATATGAAAGGGCTTAAATGCTTAATTTCAACTCTTTATTGACGTAATGTTAATATTTCTGTAATTAAATCGAAATATTTAAGGACAAAAATCTACGAACCTATTCCTTTTCATTTCGAAAAGTGTTATAGTATTTTCGATTAGTAGGAATGAAATACATCAGATGTCTGATGTCTGAAAAGAATTTGGTGGTGGTTCCATTTATGACAATTAAAACAGATAATAGGCACCTTTATCTCCAGGTGATTGATCGTCTGAAAAAAGACATCGATAAGGGAGTGTATAAAGAAAAAGAACGTCTTCCTTCTGAATTTGAACTTTCTCGTCAGCTGGGAATAAGCCGTGCTACTTTAAGAGAAGCACTTCGTATTCTTGAAGAAGAGAATAGAATCATACGCCGCCATGGAGTTGGCACATTCGTTAATGCTAAACCGCTTTTTACTTCTGGAATTGAGCAATTATATAGCGTAACGGATATGATCAAAATGGCAGGGATGGAACCAGGTACAATTTTCTTAAGCTCAACTAATCAAAGTCCGACAGATGAAGATCGATCCCGTTTTTCAAAAACGGCTGAAGAAGAGATGATTGTTATTGAACGTGTAAGAACTGCGAATGGAGATCCGGTGGTGTATTGTGTGGATAAAGTGCCAGCAGCTTTGATGCCTGCATCTTTTACCCATAAAGATGGTTCGATGTTTTCTCTATTAGAGGAAAACGGAAATCATTTTATATCACACGCTGTCACTCATATAGAGCCGGTTGGTTTTCATGAAAAAATTTCTCCGGTACTTGAATGTGAGCCTGAAACAGCACTTCTCGTTTTAAAACAGCTTCACTTTGACGATAAGGATGAACCCATACTGTTTTCTTTAAATTATTTTAGAGCAGACAGGTTCAACTTTCATGTCGTTCGCAAGCGTGTATAATGCTAACAGCATTCCTACTAATACACGAAAATTCATTTAGGGGGTAAGGGTAAGTGAAAAAGCGTAAATTTGGTTTGGCACTATCAATGGTTCTTGCAGCGGGTACAATTCTTGGGGCATGCGGGTCAGACGATAGTGAAGATACTTCTACTGATTCAAATGCAGGTGGTACAGAGGAAGAAAGCGATTTCACTGTATCGATGGTTACAGATACAGGCGGAATTGATGATAAATCGTTTAACCAGTCTGCGTGGGAAGGTATGCAGGCTTTTGGGGAAGAGAACGGTCTTGAAGAGGGAGTAGACGGTTTTAAATATTTCCAATCCAATAATGACGCTGATTACGTAACGAATATTAATACTGCAGCCCGAAATGATTTCGATCTAGTTTTTGGAATTGGTTTCCTTTTAACTGAAGCCATTGAACAAGTTGCAGCGCAGCAGACAGACACAAACTTTGCCATAGTAGATTCAGTAGCTGAAGGCGACAACGTTGCTTCCATTACTTTCAAAGAGCATGAAGGATCTTTTCTGGTTGGAGTTGCAGCCGGGCTTACAACAGAATCTGATAAAATCGGATTTGTTGGAGGAGTAGAATCTGATCTGATTAATAAATTTGCTGCAGGATTTAAAGCTGGTGTTGAAGCGGTAAATCCGGACGCAGAAATAGATATTCAATTTGCAGGTGATTTTAACAATGCTTCACGCGGTCAGCAAATGGCTGCGGCTATGTACGGTTCCGGAGCTGATGTAATTTATCATGCTGCAGGTGGAACTGGAAATGGTGTATTCACAGAAGCGAAAAACCTAAAGCAGCAAGATCCTGACCGTCAAGTTTGGGTAATCGGGGTTGACCGTGACCAAGCAGCTGAAGGAGCACTAGAAGCTGATGGCGAAGAATTAAATGTAACGCTGACTTCGATGGTTAAGCGAGTAGATATTGCCGTTCAGGATGTTTCGAAACAGGCTATGGACGGAGAGTTTCCTGGTGGAGAAGTCATTGAATACGGTATTGAAGAAGATGGGATTTCCATCGCAGAAACACAAGATAATCTTTCACAGGAAATTCTGGACGAAATCGAAAGTTATCAGCAGCAAATTCTTGATGGTGAAATTGAAGTGCCATCGACTCTAGAGTAAGGTGAAAATAATATAGGAATGGAAGGCCGGTTTTTTCTTGGCCTGAAATTCCTTTTTTTTTTCGAGCGAAATCGAGTGATCGTAAAAAATCCTAACTGAAAACCGGAAACAAATTCTTGTTTTCATTTAGTATTTTTATAGCGTCATCTGCGCGGAGGTCGGACCTCGATCAACTGACAACTGAGCACGAAGATAATAAAAGGAGTGGGTACGGATGGATTATGTAATTGAAATGCTGAACATCCGCAAAGAATTCCCGGGAATTGTTGCGAACGATAATATCACGCTTCAATTAAAAAAAGGGGAAATACATGCGTTGCTTGGGGAAAATGGAGCGGGTAAATCTACTTTAATGAATGTGCTTTTTGGTCTGTATCAACCTGAAAAAGGTGAAATCAGAGTGAAAGGTCAGAAAGTAAATATAACAAGTCCGAATATAGCAAATGAATTAGGGATTGGCATGGTGCATCAGCATTTTATGCTGGTAGACACTTTTACTGTCACTGAAAATATCGTTTTAGGATCTGAACCCAAAAAAGGTCTTTCCATTGATATGAAAAAAGCTGAAAAAGAGGTTCAGGAAATCTCTGACCGCTATGGATTGAGTGTAGACCCGAAAGCAAAAATTGCTGATATTTCGGTCGGGATGCAGCAAAGAGCGGAAATTTTAAAAACGCTTTACAGGGGTGCTGAGATTCTTATTTTTGATGAACCTACAGCTGTATTAACCCCGCAGGAAATAAAAGAGTTGATACAAATTTTTAAAACGTTAATTGCAGAAGGTAAGTCAATCATTTTAATTACCCATAAGCTAAAAGAAATTATTGCTGTTTGTGACAGGGTGACGGTCATACGCAAGGGTGTTGGAATTGATACATTAGATGTCGAGGGTGCTACCCCTACGCAACTTGCAAGTTTGATGGTAGGAAGAGAAGTCCTCTTTACAACCGAAAAAACGACCGCGGTTCCAAAAGACGTAGTGCTTGAAATTTCGGGGTTAAATGTAAAGGATTCAAGGGGAGTTGCAGCAGTCAGAAACCTTGACTTAACAGTGCGGTCGGGTGAAATTCTTGGGATTGCCGGTGTAGACGGCAATGGACAATCTGAATTAATCGAAGCCATCACTGGCTTAAGGAAAATTTCTTCAGGGTCCATTAAGCTCAATGGCAAGAAACTTTCAGCCCTGAAAACAAGAAAAATCACTGAAGCAGGAGTAGGTCATATTCCTCAAGATAGACATAAGCATGGTTTGGTTCTTGATTTTCCGATAGGAGACAATATGGTTCTGCAGACCTACTATCAACGACCGTATTCTAAAATGAGTATGCTGAATAATAAAGAAATAAATAAACAGGCAAAAAAGTTAATTAAAGAATTTGATGTGAGAACTCCGTCTGAATATACACAGGCAAGAGCCTTATCTGGGGGGAATCAGCAAAAAGCAATTATCGGCAGAGAGATTGATAGAGACCCTGACTTACTGATCGCTGCCCAGCCCACCAGGGGACTTGATGTAGGAGCAATTGAATTTATTCATCAACGCTTAATTGATCAAAGAGACAAAGGCAAAGCAGTTTTGCTTTTATCTTTTGAACTCGAAGAAATTATGAATGTCAGCGATAAAATTGCCGTGATTTATGAGGGGAATATTATTGCGACCGTCGATCCTAAAAAGACGTCTGAACAGGAGTTGGGCTTATTAATGGCGGGCTCTAAGAAAAAGGAAGCAGGTGAAAAGAAGGATGTTTAATCGTGCCCAAACGATACTAATTCCAGTGATTTCAGTGGCACTAGGTCTGTTAATAGGCGCTGTTGTCATGATTGTGTCAGGATACAACCCGATTGACGGTTATGGTGCGCTTTTAAAAGGATCATTAGGCGAAACCTTTTATATCGGTGAAACAATCCGGCAAATTACTCCATATATTTTTGCTGGACTAGCTGTAGCCTTTGCTTTCAGAACCGGCCTATTTAATATAGGTGTAGAAGGTCAGCTTCTTGTAGGATGGATTGCTTCGGTATGGGTTGGTTTAGCTTTTGATCTCCCAAAAATCATTCATCTTCCAATGGCGATTGCTGCAGGAGCTATCGCAGGAGCTCTCTGGGCATTTATTCCGGGCATTTTAAAAGCTCGTCTTCGGGTCCATGAAGTTATCGTCACAATCATGATGAACTACATCGCGCTTCATTTAGTTAATTACCTTGTGCGCTATGTTATTTCAGACGAACAGAACACCACTGACCGTGTACCGGAATCTGCTTCACTAAAATCACCTTTTTTTGAAGCGCTTACTGAATTTTCCACGATGCATTATGGAATATTTATCGCACTTGCTGGAGCTATTATTTATTTTATTATTTTGGAAAAAACATCGACCGGCTTCGAATTGCGTTCTGTTGGATTCAATCAAAATGCCTCTGAATACGCTGGCATGAATGTAAATCGAAACATTGTTCTCTCGATGGTTATATCCGGTGCTTTTGCAGGTCTTGGAGGAGCAATGGAAGGTCTTGGAACATTTGGTTATGGATTTATTCATGGTGCTTTTTCAGGTGTAGGCTTTGATGGAATCGCCGTCGCCCTGCTGGGTGGAAATGTTGCGATTGGTGTCGTTTTAGCAGCTGCTCTTTTTGGGATTTTAAAACAGGGAGCTCTAATCATGCCGCTTGAATCTGGTGTACCGACCGAACTTGTGGAAATTGTTATAGCAATTATTATTTTCTTCGTTGCTTCAAGCTATATTATTGCTTACTTGCTGCAGCGCTTTAAGAAAGGGGCTCAATAATGGATATCCTGTCTGCAATTGAAATCTTGGTAAAATCCATGCTGTTTGCATCAGCCCCCCTTATATTTACTGCGCTTGGCGGTGTGTTTTCAGAGCGTTCAGGAGTAGTAAATATTGGATTAGAGGGATTAATGGTTATCGGTGCTTTCGCCGCAGTGGTGTTTAATATTACCTTTGCTTCAGCGCTTGGAGCATCGACCCCGTGGGTTGCTTTGCTTGTTGCAATGGGGATTGGGGGATTGTTTTCACTTATTCATGCAGTAGCCTCTATTTCATTTCGTGCTGACCATGTTGTAAGCGGAGTTGCAATAAACTTTCTAGCACTGGGACTTGGGGTTTATTTAGTTAAAGCATGGTACGGTGCAGGACAGACCGATAAGATTCCGGAGCCTCTGTACTATCAAAAAATCCCGCTTCTTTATGATATTCCTGTTATTGGACCGATCCTGTTTAATAACTATGTAACATCTTATTTAGCGATTATTGTGGCATTTATTGCGTGGTTTGTTTTATTCAAAACTCCGTTTGGGCTGCGTTTGCGTTCTGTCGGTGAGCATCCTTTAGCTGCTGATACGATGGGGATAAACGTATATAAGATGCGTTATATCGCTGTAGTCATTTCAGGTGTACTAGGAGGACTTGGCGGTGGAGTCTACGCACAGACGATCACGCAGGATTTCAGCGGATCGACAATTACCGGTCAGGGTTTTATCGCACTGGCGGCAGTTATATTTGGAAAATGGCATCCGATCGGGGCAATGGGAGCGGCATTATTCTTTGGTCTTGCTCAAAGTCTGGCCATTATTGGTTCGAGTTTTCCGTTGCTTGCAGATGTGCCAAACTGGATTCTTCTATCCGCACCGTACGTTCTGACAATTCTTGCTCTCGCTGGCTTTATTGGCCGTGCTGATGCACCAAAAGCAATTGGAACTTCTTATATTAAAGGGAAAAGATAAGCTTGTAGATGCATGATTTCACTGATGAGTCAAAGATCATAAACAGATAAAGTCCTTTTATAGAAAAGACTTGCAGAAACGAGGCTGGGACACTTTTGTCCAAGCCTCGTTTTTATATTTTAAAGTCTAAAATATTGTCACATTCTTCTATATTTAGTCCGTTTATCACGTTAATTAAGATTAACTTTTCATAACATAAAGAACTTTTTTAATACTCCGGCTTGTAGCTTGCATTCATTAGTATGTATAGTGTTACCATAGAATATAAATACTAAGATATGGCGGCAGAGAGGGATATCTGCTAGAAGGAGCGAAATTATGAGAATTGAACCTAAAACGGTAAAAAAGCAAGGCATTTCGATTCACACAATAAAAACAAAGCAATTTAAAACAAATCAATTAGTCATTAAGTTTCGAGCACCCTTACAAAAAGGTGATGTTACAGCGAGAGCTCTATTACCTTATATACTTCAAAGCGGAACAAAGAAATGGCCAACGACGGCATCTTTTCGGACCTATCTCGATAACCTTTATGGCGCGAATGCTCAAGTAGATGTAAGTAAAAAGGGAGAATCCCATATCATTAGTTTTTCGGTCGATATTGCAAATGAGCGCTTTCTTAAAGATTCTTCCCCATTAACAAAAGAAGCTTTCAATGTTTTGGCAGAGATGCTGTTTAATCCATTAGTTGAAGGTGACGCGTTTAATTCGAAAATTGTTGAACAGGAGAAAAGATCATTAAAACAGCGATTAGAAGCTGCAAGAGATGATAAAATGAGATATGCTTCACAGCGCTTGATTGAAGAAATGTGTGAAGGAGAGCCTTTTGCATTACACCCGCATGGTTCAGTTGAAGAGGTGGACTCGATTACACCTGAAAAGCTTTATCATGCTTATAAAAAGATGATAAATGAGGATGCTGTTGACTTCTATGTAGTTGGAGATATAAATGAAGAAGAAATTGCTGAGCTTTGTGAAAAATATTTATCTTTTGAGCCGAGAGCCGCATTGGCTGATGAAAAAGCAGGGTACAGTCAGAAAGAAGAACCTAAAAAAGTAGTTGAGAAGCAATCAATAAAACAAGGTAAATTAAACATGGGGTTTCGTACTGGAACTGTATACGGAGAAAATGACTATATTCCATTAGTGATGATGAACGGAATTTTAGGCGGTTTCCCACACTCTAAGCTTTTTATAAATGTTCGTGAAAAAGAAAGTCTGGCCTATTACGCTGCAAGCAGAATGGAAAGTCATAAAGGGCTAATTTTAATTATGTCCGGAGTGGATCCTGGTAAGATTGACCGGGCCTCAGACATTATTCTTGAGCAGCTGAAGGCAATACAAAATGGTGATATTTCTTCAAAAGAGCTGGACCAGACGCGTGCAGTTATGAAAAACCAGATGCTTGAAACACTGGATTCAGCCAGAGGAATTGTTGAAGTTCTTTACCAGGGAGATGTTTCCGGGAATGAGTTTACAATTGAAGAATGGTTCGGAAAAGTCGACAAAGTAACGAAAGAAGATATTGTAACCGTTTCTCAAAAAGTACAAATGGATACCACATATATTTTAACGGGAAAGGAGGAAGCTTAAATGAAAAAAAAGAATTTTGATCAGCTGCAGGAGGAATTGTTTTTCGAGGAATTGGAAAACGGCCTTTCTGTTTATATTCTTCCTAAGCCCGAGTTCAGTAAAACATATGCTACATTTACAACTAAATACGGTTCAATCGATGACCAATTTGTTCCTCTTGGAGAAAAAGAGTTTATCAACGTTCCTGATGGAATCGCTCATTTCCTTGAACATAAAATGTTTGAAAAAAAAGATGGGGACGTTTTTCAGAAATTCAGTGAGAACGGCGCTTCTGCTAATGCCTTCACTTCCTTTACCCGCACAGCATACTTGTTTTCAAGTACATCAAAAGTTTCCGAAAACTTGGAAACATTAATCGATTTCGTTCAATCTCCTTATTTTACGGAAGAAACTGTAGAAAAGGAAAAAGGAATTATCGGCCAGGAAATTACCATGTATGAAGACAATGCGGACTGGCGCCTCTATTTTGGAACCATTCAAAATATGTATCATACTCATCCAGTACGGGTGGATATTGCAGGAACAATCGATTCTATAACTGACATTACAAAAGATCATTTGTATCAATGCTATGATACGTTTTATCATCCATCAAACATGGTCCTGTTTATCGTTGGCTCTGTTGACCCGGAAAAAATCATCGATCAGGTGAAGGCTTCACAAAATAGAAGAGACTTTAAAAATCAGGCTCCTATTCAGAGGCATTTTGACGAGGAACCGGCAAGCGTTGCAAAAAAACATCACCAGTTGAATATGGATGTTCAGGTACCTAAGTGTATGCTTGGACTGAAAGCTTCAAACGTGACTTTGCAGGGAAAAGATCTTCTGCGCAGGGAACTGGCAGTAAATACTGCGTTAGATGTCTTGTTTGGCAGAACGTCTAAACATTATACAAAATTGTATGAAGAAGGGCTTATTGATGACAGTTTTACATTTGATTTTTCTCAGGAGCTCGGCTATGGCTTTGCACTTTTAGGAGGAAACACCAGAGATCCAGATAAGCTTTCACAAACCGTGCAATCGATCCTAATTGAAGAAGCACAGCATTCTTCAATAACAGATGAACAAATTAATTCTGTGAAAAAGAAGAACATAGGCGGATTTCTACGGTCTCTAAATTCTCCAGAATTTATTGCAAATCAATTTACGCGGTATACGTTTAATGAAATGGATTTATTTGATGCAGTTCCTACTCTTGAAACCCTGACCAAAGAAGATATAGCAGCTGCCCTGTCTGATCTCGCCCAGCCAGAACATATTACCAGTTTTTATATTTTACCAAAGGAAAAAGAGGCGGTTGAGTAAAAAAGCACTGGTTCTTGGGGCAAGCGGAGGAATAGGATCGGCCATTACAGAAAGATTGATTAAAGAAGGCTGGTCCGTCTATGCTCACTATAATAAAAACAAAGAATCAATTTTTTCATTGAAGGAAAAATTGGGTGAGGAATTTTCATCGGACATCATTCCCATATACGCTGACCTTCACTCTCAAGAAAGCACAGACTCCCTTATAAATGCGATAGAGGAAGTGAATGCGATTGTTCATGCAGGAGGAGCTACTTATGAGGGACTGCTTGAAGAAACTCCTGATGATGTTATGAATGAACTTTGGTCCAGCCATGTTTTTCAGCCAGCACGCATTATCAGATCTTTTCTTCCTTCCATGCGCTCAGTGAGAAACGGGGCAATTGTTTTTGTTTCCTCAATCTGGGGTCAAACCGGCGCTTCCAATGAAGTAATGTATTCAGCTGTTAAAGGAGCACAGCTCTCATTTGTCAAAGCGCTGGGTAAAGAGCTTGCTCCATCAAAAATTAGAGTTAATGCTGTAGCACCAGGCTCCGTGGAAACTTCTATGACACATCACTATGATGATATAGACAGAAATGCGATCGTCGATAATATTCCTGCCGGGAGAATGGGCAATCCTGAAGAAATTGCCGGAGCTGTTTTATTTTTGCTTGGCGAGGATTCCTCCTATATCACTTCTCAGGTGCTGTCTATTAATGGCGGCTGGTACGCTTAATCATTATGTATAAGCACTGCTTTTTTTAACATACTAAGAAAGGTATGGAGATACATCCTACTAGGTCTCCGTATATTTTGAAGATGATAAAAAAAGGAGGTAACATTATGTCTGTTCTTGAAAATTGGCAGCAGTGGAAATCTTTTTTGGGCGACAAGGTTGTTCATGCTCAAGAGGGCGGTATGGAAAAGAATAAGATGTCAGAGGTTGCATTTCA
The DNA here is from genome assembly GCF_000829515.1 of Jeotgalibacillus campisalis. Taxonomy (GTDB): domain Bacteria; phylum Bacillota; class Bacilli; order Bacillales; family Jeotgalibacillaceae; genus Jeotgalibacillus; species Jeotgalibacillus campisalis. The sequence continues at coordinate 447,145 of NZ_JXRR01000014.1, forward strand.
GATTGGTGACTACCTAGCGAAAAACGTTGACCCGAAAAATGAACAGGAGCGTGTCCTTGCTGATTTGTGGTCTGTAGCAAATACAGAGGAGCAACACGTTATTGCTAATTTAATGGTTCGATTAACCAGCCACGACGAAACACACTAAGGCGATAGCTGAAATGAAAGAGGCAGGGATATTTTTTATCCCTGCCTCTTCTTTTATTATTAAGTGGTATAAGACCGGCTATTTCTCCAGTTAAAGATTATAATGAATTTTTTGTTGATAAATCTGTTGAACCCGCCTCCGTCTTATAATAAAAAATAAGAGTTTATGAGCTGTAGAGCTGCAGCTGCGTAATATACCCTTATTAACCTTTTTTATATAGATCTTTTTGTTTCTCTTTTCTATTGCAGTAAAATGCTTTATTATTAATACTATATTGCAATGATCGAAATAGGTCGTTTTTTAGAAGGGGATGAACACGTGCAAAAAAAGGAATGGTATTTAGAATACGAAATTCAAAAAAACAGACCAGGTTTGCTTGGTGATATTTCTTCCCTTCTAGGTATGCTTGAAATTAATATTATTACGATCAATGGCGTGGATGAAGGAAGACGTGGTATGCTTCTTTTAGCTCGAAGTGACGAGCAAATTGCAAGGCTTGAATCCATTATCAGTACAATGGATACCATTCAATTAACAAAACTTCGCGAGCCGAAACTTCGGGATCGCTTGGCAGTCAGACATGGCCGTTATATTCAACGTGATGCAGACGATAAAAAGACGTTTCGTTTTATACGGGATGAACTTGGTCTACTTGTGGATTTTATGGCTGAACTTTATAAACAGGAAGGCCATAAATTAATTGGAATAAGAGGAATGCCCAGAGTAGGAAAAACTGAATCTATTGTAGCTGCAAGTGTATGTGCTAATAAAAAATGGCTTTTCGTTTCCTCTACATTACTGAAACAGACGATTCGAAATCAACTGATTCAGGAAGAGTACAATGAAAACAATTTGTTTATTATAGATGGTGTCGTTTCCACTAGGCGAGCCAGTGAAAAACATTGGCAGCTAGTTCGGGAAATCATGCGGATGCCTGCTATTAAAGTGATAGAGCATCCAGATGTATTTGTAGAAAACACAGAGTATTCTCTGGATGATTTTGATTATATAATCGAACTTCGGCATGATCCGGATGAAGAAATTACATATGAAATGGTTCCTAAGAATAATATGTTCGGGGGATCAGACTTTGGCGATTTTGATTTTTAAGTATTGGTAGGTGTAAACATTGACAGAATTAGGAAATCGATTAAAGCTAGCCCGTGAAGAAAAAGGCTTGAGCCTTGAAGAAGTGCAATCGTTAACAAAAATTCAACAAAAATATTTACAGGGGATTGAGGATGGCAACTATACGATGATGCCGGGCTCTTTTTATGTTCGGGCATTTATAAAACAATATGCTGAAGCAGTAGGTTTGAATCCAGATAAGCTTTTCGAGGAATATGCCAATGATATCCCCTCAAATCATGAGGATCAGATTCCTTCTCATTTATCCAGATCACAGACCAGAAAAGGGACATCAGGTTCATCCAGAATGTTTAGTTTTCTTCCCACATTTATAACAGTGATTTTTATAATTGGGATTTTAGCAGTCGTTTATTTCGTTGCGGTTACATTACTTTCTGAAAATAATGACCAGTCTGAAAATAATGGTACAGAAGAAAGTGTCGGAATGGAGCAGCAGGAAGGTGTATCTCCTGCAGTAGAAGAAGAGGAAGAAGAAGACACTTCCGGTGAAGCAGATGATGAGTCTGAATCAGAGGAAGCAATTGAAGAAGATACAGAAGAATCCACAGAGAATTCTGATGAGCTTACGATAGAGAACACTGGCACAGCTGGTTCTGACACGACTTTTCAGCTTAAAGGTGCTGAAGAAATTAATGTAACTGTTAACTCTTCTACAGCCTGGGTAGGTATTACAGATGAAAATAGTAATGAATTGATAAGCAAGCAGCTGACGAATCAGGATGGAGAATTGTCGTTTGATGCTTCTGAATATGACTGGTTTCGCATCAGAATAGGCAGCACTGCAGGGACAGAAGTAACGATTAACGGCGAACCTGTTGAATTCGGACTCTCCACTGATGTAAATCCTCAAAATATGATTTTTGAAGTAGAAGATGAAGAGTAGAAATCGAATCACTTTTATTGTAAGAACAAAGAAAATGGTCATCAGTATTGATGGCTATTTTTTTGCTAATAATTGTATCATTTTGTTTTAGGAGGAAAAATATATGAACATACCTAATAAAATTACGATTTCAAGAATTTTATTAATTCCGCTATTCATGATTATTATGCTTGTTGATTTTGGGTGGGGAACTTTGTATTTGCTAGGCGCTGATATTCCTGTTCATCATTTTATCGGAGGGTTGATCTTTATCTTCGCAGCATCAACTGATTGGGTTGACGGTTATTATGCCCGCAAATATAATATGGTAACGAATCTTGGAAAGTTTTTAGATCCATTGGCAGACAAGCTGTTAGTGTCCGCTGCTTTAGTTATACTTGTGGAATTACAGCTCGCACCTTCATGGATTGTCATTATCATCATCAGCCGGGAGTTTGCAATAACCGGATTAAGGCTTGTACTTGCAGGAAGCGGCGAGGTTCATGCTGCTGCAATGCTAGGGAAGATAAAAATGTGGATGCAGATCATTGCCGTCTCATTGCTTCTTTTGCATAATATTATTTTTGAACTTGTAAATATACCATTTGATATAATCTCTTTATATATTGCTGCGATTTTTACTGTTTGGTCAGGTATTGACTACTTCGTTAAAAACTGGGATGCTTTTCGGCATTCAAAGTAGGGAGAAGAAGGAATGAATGCTGAAATAATTGCTGTGGGCTCAGAATTACTACTCGGTCAAATTGCAAATACAAACGCTCAGTTTATATCGCAAAAGCTTGCAGAAGCGGGTATAGATGTTTACAGACATAGTGTGGTCGGGGACAATCAATCACGCCTTCTAGCGGAGATTTCAGCAGCGCAAGATCGTGCTGAGCTAATTATTTTAACCGGCGGACTAGGTCCAACAAAAGATGATTTAACGAAAGAAACGGTTGCTCAATTCCTGGGGAAGAAGCTTGTGATGCACGACGAGTCCCTTCACTTTATTGAACAGTATTTTAAAAATGCAAATAAAGCTATGACGGCAAATAATCAAAAACAGGCACTTATAGTTGAAGGCAGTGATGTGTTAGTCAATCACCACGGCATGGCGCCTGGAATGATTCTTAATTCTCAAGGGACCATTCTTGTCTTATTGCCGGGGCCTCCGCGTGAAATGAAGCCGATGCTTCAAACTTCTGTTATCCCAAGGTTGTTAAAGCTTAGAAAAGGAGAGCCCGTCATATCCCGTGTATTAAGATATTTCGGAATAGGTGAAGCTGAGCTTGAAGATAGAATAGAACATCTTATCCACAAGCAAATAAACCCTACGATTGCTCCTCTTGCTTCTGATGGGGAAGTTACATTGAGGATTTCTGCTAAGCATTCAGAAGTTAAAACTGCTCAAAAAATGCTAGATGTAACAGAAGCTGATATCAATTCGATCGTTGGAAAATACATGTATGGTAAAAACGACGAGACATTGCTGCAGAAAACATTCGAGCTTTTATCATCTTCACAGCTGACAATAGCCTCTGCAGAAAGTCTGACTGCTGGATTGTTTGCTTCTCAAATAGGAAGTCAGCCGGGAGCGAGTTCCGTTCTAAAAGGAGGGCTGGTTTGCTATACAAACGAAGCGAAAATGAACTTAGCTGGAGTTTCCGATAAGACGCTTGCCGAAGAAGGGGCAGTTAGTAAAAGGTGTGCCATCGAGTTGGCTGAAGGAGTGAAAAATCGACTGGGTTCAGACATCGGTATTTCTTTTACCGGATCAGCAGGCCCAGAATCTCTGGAAGGACAACCTTTGGGGACTGTCTGGATTGGGATCGCTTTTCAATCTAATCCACCCATAGCACTTCATATAAAACTTCAGGGAGAAAGAAATTATATCCGCTTAAAAGCGGTGAAACATGGTTTATTTCATCTCATTCAGCTCCTTGAACAACATTCTGACAAGATAGTGGAGTGAGGATGATGTTTTTTAATTTTATTTTAACGTTAGTTAACTTCAGCATCTTTGGTGGACTGTTTATTCATTCCTTTCCAGCAGCCATTTAATATAATTTCAAAAAATCTTAAAGTAGCAAAGTATTGTGTAATTTCATTGCAAAAAAAGAAAACAGCTCTTAGAAAATTATTAAAAACTCTTTAAATTCCTCTCTAAAAAAAGCGAATAAATGTTCGCTTTTTGCTTGTTATATGGAAACAAAAAGAGTATAGTAGAGTTAGGTTATGAGATGTCATTCAAAAGTGAAAGACATCTTAGATAAAAGGAGGAATTTTTGTGAGTGATCGTCAGGCAGCCCTCGATATGGCTTTAAAACAAATAGAAAAACAGTTCGGTAAAGGATCTATAATGAAGCTGGGTGAAAAAACAGACAGAAATTTATCCACTATATCCAGCGGATCCATTGCATTAGATGCGGCACTTGGTGTAGGCGGCTATCCCCGCGGCAGGGTGATTGAGATCTACGGTCCTGAAAGTTCAGGTAAGACGACTGTTGCCCTTCATGCGATTGCAGAAGTCCAGTCTAAAGGCGGACAGGCTGCTTTCATTGATGCTGAGCATGCGCTTGATCCTGTATATGCCAGTAAGCTTGGAGTTAATATAGATGAGCTGCTTTTATCGCAGCCGGATACCGGAGAACAGGCTCTTGAAATTGCAGAAGCACTTGTGCGCAGCGGAGCAGTTGAAATCGTAGTAGTTGATTCGGTCGCGGCTCTAGTGCCAAAAGCTGAAATTGAGGGTGAAATGGGAGATTCTCATGTCGGTTTGCAGGCACGTCTAATGTCTCAAGCGCTTCGTAAGCTCTCAGGTGCGATCAGCAAATCAAATACAATCGCCATCTTTATTAACCAAATCCGTGAAAAAGTAGGGGTAATGTTTGGCAGCCCTGAGACTACACCTGGAGGACGTGCTTTAAAATTCTATTCTTCGATTCGCCTTGATGTACGGAGAGCGGAAACACTGAAGCAGGGAAATGAAATGGTCGGCAATAAAACACGTATTAAGATTGTTAAAAATAAAGTAGCTCCACCATTTAGAATTGCTGAAGTTGATATCATGTACGGAGAAGGGATTTCCCGTGAAGGAGAAATCATCGATCTTGGTTCAGATGTTGAGATTGTTCAAAAAAGCGGTTCCTGGTATTCATATAATGGAGACCGACTTGGACAGGGCCGTGAGAATTCAAAGCAATTTCTTAAAGAGAACCCTGAACTGCGCCAGGAAATCATGATGAAAATCCGTGAGCATCACGGGATGGATGTAGATCGCAATGCTCCTCCAACGGAAAAAGAAGAAGATTTTAACCTGCTCGAAGATTCAGAATAAAGCGGGAACCAAAGACAAAGAGAGCTTTCTCTTTGTCTTTTTTTACTAATTATCTTCTACCAGAACTTTATAATTGGCTCATCCCCTTGACAAGGAATTTTCACAGACTTAAAATTAACATTGTATATCTTACAAATTTTTCGATTGATAAGTAAATTGCCTGGCCTTGTATAGTACTTTATACTAGCCGACAAAAGGCAGGATCTGAAACATTTGAATAGCAAGGGGAGGTGAACACGATGGAAGAATCTACTATCATCTCCATTTTGCTTAGCATTATCGTCGGTGTGATTGTTGGTTATTTGATTCACAAATTCATGATGGATGCGAAAATCGGTGGTGCTAAAGGCTCTGTAGAACAAATTATTGAAAATGGTAAACGTGAAGCAGAAGCATTAAAAAAAGAAGCACTGCTTGAAGCGAAAGATGAAAATCATAAGCTTCGTTCAGAGATTGAAGCAGAACTTCGTGAGCGAAGAAACGAATTGCAAAAGCAAGAAAATCGTTTAATGCAGCGAGAAGAAAATCTCGACCGTAAAGACGATTCGCTCAATAAACGCGAATCATTACTCGAGCGCAAGGATCAATCCTTGCATGAACGACAACAACATATTGAAGAGATGGAAAGCAAAGTGGACGAGATGGTTCAAAAGCAGGAACGTGAACTTGAGCGAATCTCGAGCTTAACCCGCGAAGAGGCGAAGAGCATAATTCTTGATCAGGTGGAAAAAGAATTATCTCAAGACATTGCAATCATGGTTAAAGAACAGGAAAACCGTGCCAAGGAAGAATCAGAGAAAAAGGCCCGGGAACTTCTTTCACTAGCCATTCAGCGCTGTGCAGCTGATCATGTTGCAGAGACAACCGTTTCTGTCGTGAATTTGCCGAATGATGAGATGAAAGGTCGAATCATCGGGAGAGAAGGAAGAAATATTCGGACACTCGAAACATTAACGGGTATTGATTTAATTATTGATGACACACCAGAAGCAGTTATTCTTTCAGGCTTTGACCCTATTAGACGGGAAACAGCAAGAATAGCGTTGGAAAAGCTGGTACAGGACGGACGAATTCATCCTGCCAGAATTGAGGAAATGGTTGACAAAGCAAGAAGAGAAGTGGATGAGCATATCCGGGAAATTGGGGAACAAACTACATTTGATGTAGGTGCTCATGGTTTGCATCCAGATTTAATTAAAATTTTAGGCAGACTTCGTTATCGTACAAGCTACGGTCAAAATGTATTAAAACATTCAACGGAAGTCGCTTATCTATCAGGGTTGTTAGCGGCCGAACTTGGAGAAGATGAAACATTGGCCAGACGTGCCGGTCTTCTGCACGATATTGGTAAAGCAATTGACCATGAGGTAGAAGGAAGTCATGTTGAAATCGGTGTTGAATTGGCAACAAAATACAAAGAACATCCGGTTGTGATCAATAGTATTGCATCTCATCACGGAGATCATGAAGCAACATCTGTTATTGCTGTACTTGTCGCAGCTGCTGATGCTTTGTCTGCTGCAAGGCCAGGAGCCCGAAGTGAAACGCTTGAAAATTATATTAGACGCCTTGAGCGTCTGGAGGAAATTTCAGAGTCTTATGATGGGGTGGAGAAATCCTTCGCGATTCAGGCTGGGCGTGAAATTCGAATTATGGTTAAACCTGAACAAATTGATGATTTGACTGCACATCGACTCGCTCGAGATATACGAAAGCGGATCGAAGAAGAGTTAAACTATCCAGGCCATATTAAAGTGACAGTAATTCGTGAGACACGAGCAGTAGAATATGCAAAATAGCTTAAAGGCAATGTGAATCACTCACATTGCCTTTCTATTTGTTTAACCTAACAGTTGAAATTTAAAAAATTGGCAGGAAGAGGAATGTAAATGAAATTATTGTTTATAGGCGATGTGGTAGGTTCACCAGGACGGGAAATGGTGGAAGAATATTTACCGCAAATTAAAGAAAAATACCAGCCGGATTGTACCGTTATAAATGGAGAAAATGCAGCATCGGGAAGAGGAATAACCGAGAAAATATACCGGCAATTAGAAGCCGCTGGCGGGGATGCTATTACCATGGGCAATCATACGTGGGATAATCGCGAGATATTTCAATTCATAGATCAGACAAGCAATCTAATCAGACCGGCTAATTACCCAAAAGGAGCACCGGGTAAAGGCATGCAGATGATTTCAGCAGGCAGCAATGAAATCGCTGTAATAAATCTTTTAGGACGTACCTTTATGAATCCTGTAGATGACCCATTTCCTGTTGTGAAAAAACTGGTGGAGGAGGCAAGGCGTCACACTCCTTATATTTTCGTAGATTTTCATGCTGAAGCTACAAGCGAGAAACAAGCAATGGGCTGGTATTTAGATGGTAAGGTTTCTGCAGTGGTAGGAACACATACACATGTTCAAACGGCAGATAATCGCGTACTTCCTGGCGGTACTGCCTATCTATCAGACGTTGGCATGACAGGTCCTTATGATGCCGTATTAGGAATGGAACGGGAAGCGGTCCTTAAACGGTTTTTAACCACTCTTCCAACTAGATTTGAAGTTCCTAAAACAGGCCGAACACTACTTAGCGGCTGCTTAATTCATATGGATCGGAAAACGGGAAAAGCTCTTTCGATAGATCGTATCTTGATCAATGAAGATCGTCCTTTTGTATAAGAATCACAGAAGTACTTGATCAAAAAGCATAGTGATGCCTCTTTGTGAATATAGTTAATGGAAATCATCACATCCATGGTGTGGTAGTTGATGTTAATGAGGAGGTACACAATGGACGTCCTGAAGGTGTCATCACGGTCGAATCCAAACTCTGTAGCAGGAGCACTGGCTGGTGTGCTGCGTGAACAGGGTATGGTGGAGGTACAAGCAATTGGAGCAGGTGCACTGAATCAAGCAGTTAAAGCAGTCGCTATTGCCAGAGGGTTTGTTGCCCCTGGAGGTGTAGATTTAATTTGCATTCCTGCTTTTACAGACATTAAAATTGATGGGGAAGACCGTACTGCCATGAAATTAATTGTTGAACCAAGGTGAATGAAAAAAGCTTAACTGCCTGAAAGGTCATTACAGGTTTTTTTATGTAAAGTAAGAATGCGTGATCGATTAAAAGGAGAAAGAAGCCCTCAAAAGCTTCTTTCTCTTTTTTTTTGTTATAAAACAGATAAGAAAAAGACGAAATTTCGACAATAGCAACGTCTCTATTGTATATGAGGAGAAGACCCTTTATACTATAGGGACGTGTAATTAGCAGCATTTTCATCACTTTAGTAGAAGAAAATGCTTAAAAGAAAAATAAGTGATGTTTTGTGTTTTGATAGAAAGGGGATTTTCTCATGAACGAAGAGCAGCGTCTTGCAGGGCAACAGGCCTCCGTGACACCTGCCAAGGGCAAGCAAGAAAAAGACTATAGTCAGTATTTTCAAACAGTCTACAGCCCGCCATCATTAAAGGATGCAAAAAAACGAGGAAAAGAAGAAGTAAGTTATCATAAAGATTTTAAAATCGATCCTGAATTCCAGGGAATGGGAAAAGGACGCAAATTTTATATCCGAACATATGGTTGTCAGATGAACGAACATGATACAGAAGTTATGGCAGGTATTTTTGAGCAATTAGGCTACGAACTTACCGATTCAACTGCTGATGCAGATGTAATCTTACTGAACACATGTGCCATCAGGGAAAATGCTGAAAATAAGGTTTTCGGTGAAATTGGACATTTAAAACCGCTGAAACTCGAACGTCCAGACTTAATCATCGGTGTGTGCGGGTGTATGTCTCAGGAAGAGTCAGTTGTTAATAAAATTTTGAAAACACATCAGCATATAGATATCATTTTCGGGACACATAATATTCATCGCCTGCCAAACATCTTAAATGAAGCATATATGAGTAAAGAAATGGTTGTTGAAGTCTGGTCTAAAGAAGGGGATGTGATCGAGAACCTTCCACGTGTACGCAAAGGGGCCATTAAAGGCTGGGTTAACATTATGTACGGCTGTGATAAATTTTGCACATACTGTATCGTACCTTACACTCGCGGGAAAGAGCGCAGCAGACGTCCGGAAGAAATCATTCAGGAAGTGCGTCATTTGGCCTCACAGGGGTATCAGGAAATTACACTGCTCGGTCAAAACGTAAATGCTTACGGAAAAGATTTCGGTGATATGACGTATGGTCTTGGTCAGCTGATGGATGAACTAAGAAAAATTGATATTCCAAGGATCCGGTTTACAACAAGCCACCCTCGTGATTTTGATGATTATCTGATCGAAGTATTGGCAAAGGGCGGCAATTTGGTTGAACATATTCATTTGCCGGTTCAGCACGGTTCTTCCCAGATCTTAAAGCTAATGGCCAGAAAATACACCCGGGAGCATTTTATCAACCTTGTGGGCAAAATTCGTGAAGCGATTCCCAATGCTGTTCTAACGACTGATATCATTGTAGGCTTTCCAAATGAAACGGAAGAACAGTTTGAGGAAACCCTCACATTGTATAAAGAAGTTGGTTTTGAAACAGCCTTCACATATATTTATTCTCCAAGAGATGGCACACCCGCTGCTAAAATGGAAGACAATGTTCCAATGGAGGTAAAAAAAGAGCGACTTCAGCGATTAAATAATCTCGTAAATGACATGTCCAATGCAGCACTCAAAAAACTTGAGGGTCAGGTTATGGAAGTTCTTGTTGAAGGGGAAAGCAGAAAAAATCCCGATGTGCTTTCAGGGTATACACGAACAAGTAAACTTGTGAACTTTGTTGCTCCTAAAGAAGTTGTTGGTCAATTAGTAAAAGTAAAAATAACGGATGCCAAAACCTGGAGCCTGAATGGTGAAATGGTAGAAGTGGTTAAGCCGGCTGAGGTGAATGTATAATGGAACAACATTACTCAAAAAAAGAAATTATTGCAAAAGCGAAAGATCTTGCAAAAATGATTACAGCTACTGAAGAAGTTGATTTCTTCAAACGTGCAGAAGCACAAATCCAGGAAAATCAAAAAATAAGAGAAAAAATTGCCAGCTTGAAAAGTCTTCAAAAACAAGCAGTGAACTTTCAACATTATGGCAAGCACGAAGCCTTAAAAATGATTGAAGCTAAAATTGAAAAAATTGAAACTGAAATAGATGAAATACCAATTGTACAAGAATTCAAGCAGTCTCAAATTGAAGTAAATGAGCTTTTACAAATAGTAGCAAATACCGTCTCCAATTCAGTTACCGACGAAATTATCCGTCAAACAGGCGGAGATATCTTAAAAGGTGAAACGGGTGCACAGGTTCGTAAGGGCGGCAGCAGCTGTTCATAATCTCTTAGAAGATCGCTAAATTTTAATGTAGCTCAAAAATTAAGAAGCTGTGACAAAGTTGTTATCATATAAATAAAAATGGCCCATGAAGATACATACACTTTCATGAGGCCATTTTTTGATTTAGAGAGAATTACTCATCATCCTTTCTTACCGGAAATAGTCATTGGGGAAGGTATCACGACTGCCTGAACCTTTAAACTCAGCTTGTTGATGAAAAATGTGTTGAATACCGACTGTGGTCATCGGGTTACAGAAGATAGCAGTGAGAAATAACTTTGTAAAAAATAGAATAATAGACTGCTTTAAAGTTTCTGAAAATTGACAATGATTTGATAGTTTGATAAAAAGGTATAAGGGTACATTTTTTTAACTCAAATTGAAAGCGTTTACAAAAAGAAAATAAACTTTAAATCAGAATAGGAGCTGACGGAATGACGTATGCAAACCCAAACACGGAAGGATCCATTGTTCAATTTAAGCCGAAATATGATAATTACATAGGAGGAGAGTGGGTGGCGCCCGTTAAAGGTGAATACTTTGAGAATCCTTCACCAGTAAACGGTAAAGCATTTACTCAGGTAGCCAGATCTACTGAAGAAGACATTGAAAAAGCGTTGGATGCTGCTCATCAGGCTAAAGAATCCTGGGGGAAGACATCTGTAACGGAACGTTCAATCATCTTAAATAAAATTGCTGAAAGAATGGAAGAAAACCTTGAGATGCTTGCTGTTGCAGAAACATGGGAAAACGGTAAGGCTGTTCGTGAAACATTAAATGCAGACATCCCGTTGGCTGTTGACCACTTTCGATACTTTGCAGGTGTTATTCGTGCTCAAGAAGGAAGTATAGGAGAAATTGATGAAGATACCGTTGCATACCATTTTCATGAGCCGCTTGGCGTTGTAGGGCAAATTATTCCATGGAATTTTCCGATATTAATGGCAGTTTGGAAATTGGCACCGGCACTGGCTGCGGGAAACTGTGTAGTGCTAAAACCAGCTGAACAAACACCTGCTTCAATTCTCTTACTAATGGAATTAGTCGGTGACCTCTTACCGCCTGGAGTAGTGAATGTTGTAAATGGTTTTGGTTTAGAGGCAGGAAAACCGCTTGCTTCAAGCAAACGGATTGCTAAAATTGCTTTTACGGGAGAAACGACAACTGGGAAAATGATTATGGAATACGCATCAGAAAATCTAATTCCAGTAACTTTAGAACTTGGAGGGAAATCTCCAAATATCTTCTTTAAAGACATCCTGGATGAAGATGATGAATTTGTGGATAAAGCAGTGGAAGGTCTATTGATGTTTGCATTGAATCAAGGAGAAGTATGCACGTGCCCATCAAGAGCTTTAATCCACGAAGATATCTTTGACCGTTTTATGGAAAAAGTGATCGAACGTGTAAAACAAATCAATACAGGAAACCCTCTAGACCCTAATTCAATGATGGGTGCACAGGCATCTACTGAACAGATGGAAAAAATCAAGTCTTATCTACAAATAGGCAAAGATGAAGGTGCAGAAGTGCTTGTAGGAGGAGAAGTAAATAAGCAAGAAGGAGAAAATGCGGAAGGATATTATATTCAGCCGACAATTTTTAAAGGCAATAACAAAATGAGGGTTTTTCAAGAGGAAATTTTTGGACCTGTCTTATCCGTTACTACATTCAAAACAGAAGAAGAAGCAATGGAGATAGCCAATGACACTCTTTATGGCCTGGGATCGGGCATATGGACTCGTAATATCAATACTGCCTATCGATTTGGAAGAGGCATACAGGCGGGCCGCGTTTGGACAAACTGCTACCATCAATATCCAGCTCATGCTGCTTTTGGAGGATATAAAATGTCCGGTATTGGAAGAGAGAACCATAAGATGATGCTTAATCATTACCAGCAGACGAAAAATATGCTTGTAAGCTACAGTCCCAAAAAGCTTGGATTTTTTTAAACCTGATGAATCGATTAAACTGAAAATAGTCAAGCCTGCAACATAATGATTATTATGAAGTAAATCAAATAAGTAAGCGTTTTAAAAAGCTTGTAAAGGGTATTGTTAAAGAAATAAAAGCTGGAAGGAAGATGAAGACATGTTAAATCATTTACAGGCTTACTTTAAAAGTGAAAATGACGCAGAAACAGCATTGATGAAACTTCAAAGAATCAGCATCAGCGAGGCGAGAGTGGATTCTATTCCTGATGATGGAAATAATAAATTATTCATTGTACCTGCATTTAATCTTTCATCAGCAGGGGGAAATGCAGCTAATGCTGGTATGGTGTCAAGGAACAATGAAAATGAAAAGAATCAATCATCTGAAAATTTTACTCATATTCTTGAATTTAAAGTTTCATCCGATGAAACGAATGAAGCATTGCAAATTCTTGGTACAACAGATGCCCATTTGGATGAAGAAACAGTCAAGGGATACAATCAATAAAACCACGAGAGAAGCAGTTCACTGCTTCTCTTTTTATTTGAAGAGAAATAATTTTACTTCTTTTGCTGTCACCGGTAATCAACAAATACTGCTCATCTTTTGTACTTATTACATATAATTATCTACTATATATAGCAGGTATGACGCCAACTCAAAAGGTTTAAAATATATATTGCAGCAGGTATGTTACTTTACATAAGCTTTATAAAGTATAGGAATTACCTTTAAGAGGTGCTTTTATAACATGAATAGTTGTGGCGCTAAATTAAATAATCCCTTTTGCCATCCCTTGCATATAATTCAAGTAAAGAATAAAAATATGGACTAAATCATCTATTTGTGACAACAAGGAGTGACCGCTATCCGTTAGTATGCTTGAGTAATTACACTACAATCTAATTTAGAACTGAGTTCTTAAGTATTTTTTTTAGACCCCTTTTCCTTACTGTCCAAACGAAAAACAAACAAGTTTATTTGAAAAATTATAGGTTTTCGCACATTCCTTGAACTTTCAGCATAGGATAAAAGGAAATGAAAGGAGGCCGCATGAATGTCGGAGTACAGAGAAATTATTACAAAGTCCGTCGTGGCCAAGGGCCGAAAGTTTACGCAATCTCATCACACCATTCACCCGCCTCATCGTCCAACAAGTATTTTAGGCTGTTGGATCATCAACCATAAATATGAAGCAAAAAAAGTGGGAAAAAAGGTTGAGGTCCACGGCAGTTTTGATGTTAACGTCTGGTATTCGCATCATGATAACACCAAAACATCAGTAGTCATTGAGAACGTCACGTACAGGGATACGATCAAGCTGAAATATCGGGATTCAGATTATTATGATGATAATGAGATTATCGCACGGGTTCTGCAACAGCCGAATTGCCTCGAAGCCTCTATCTCGGACTGTGGAAGTAAGGTCATCGTACAAGTTGAACGAGAAATTGTCGTTGAATGCGTAGGAGAAACAAAGATGTGTGTGATTTTCCATCGTGATGGAATGGAAGAGGATTGGGATCATGATATTGACGATGATGAAATTGATGAAATCAAAACGGACTTTTTAGGTTTTGAGGATTCAAAAAGGCATTAAATCAGGTGATCTTTCACCTGGTTTTTTTATTTTCTTCTACTCAGGAAGTTGGTTTTGTTTCTCTTGTAGCTTTTGCAGTCCTGGTCCTTCATATTATTTAAATTGTTACTACATACCGATTTATTTATGATCACCATACTACATACCACTATGATGCTCATCGTGTTTAATTTGACAAAGCCCAACCTGTTAGAAGAGAAAATACACCAGGAATAAGTTTTTCAATAATTGGCAACCAGATCCTGCCATCGTATATTCCTATGTTTATTGCTCCTCATCCTCCAACTGAAGCAACCACTAATGGATAACTCCTTTAACGGCAATAAGCGAAGCCATTGATGCCAGAAGCCAAATTTCAAATTTATTTTCTATAAAAATGTCTTGCTGCAGCTTTGGATCCTTTGCTTAGACTGGATAATCTAACCATCGTTTATTTCCAATCTTACCTCTTATAAATAATTTATCATTTAAATGTACATTTGTTGTGCCCACAGGAAAGTGCAACCCTTTATAATTTGACGCACAAGTCTAATGAAAAAGAAATAATTATTTAGGATCCTTTTGTTCAATGAGGAGTATTTTGCTTTCATGAGTTTAATAAAAAGGATATGCTATACTGATAGCATGATATTCGGAAGAGATCGGGGAGAGCTTGAACGTATGAAAACTTATACACCTATGATTCAGCAATATTTAAAGATAAAGGCAGAAGTACCGGATGCCTTTTTATTTTTTCGACTTGGTGACTTTTATGAAATGTTCTTTGATGACGCATTGCGCGCATCAAGAGAATTAGAAATTACGTTGACTGCTCGTGATGGAGGGGTTGAAGAAAAAATACCAATGTGCGGCGTCCCGCATCATGCAGCTTCAGGCTATATCGAACAGTTAATTCAAAAAGGATTTAAAGTAGCGATTTGTGAGCAGACAGAAGATCCCAAGCAAACCAAAGGGGTCGTCAAAAGAGAAATTGTTCAGATGATTACACCGGGAACAGTGATGGAATCGAAAAGTTTGCTGGAAAGAGAAAATCATTATCTGGCTGCATTAACAGGATTTCAGGACGGTTCGTTCAGTATTGGTTATCTTGATCTTACAACCGGTGAAACGAAAGTTACAATGATTGATTCAGTCAGGGAAGCGATTAATGAACTTATTAATATAAAACCAAGAGAAATTGTTATGGCGTCTGACGAAGACCCTGCAATTGAAAAAGAATTAAAAGAACGTGACATTCATTCATTTTCCGTTATGGATGATTGTTCGAAAGAAGCATCATTTGAACCAGTACTCAAAGAAATAAAACAGGAAAAGCTCATTATCAGCATGTGCAGGCTGCTTCATTATGTTTCAGCAACCCAAAAGCGTTCACTTGATCACTTGCAGAAGGCTGCTTCGTATCAAATTGATGCTTATTTAAGAATGGATCCTAATTCTAAACGCAACTTGGAGCTTTCAGAGACTATCCGGGGAAATGGAAAAAAAGGGTCATTGGTATGGCTGCTCGATGAAACTATGACGGCTATGGGCGCTAGAATGTTACGACGCTGGATCGATCGGCCACTGGTCAAAACGGAAGATATTAATCATCGATTATCTATTGTTCAAGGGCTGATGGATGCATATTTTGAGAGAGAATCTCTAAGAGACTCTTTAAAAGAAGTATATGACTTAGAACGCCTTGCAGGCAGAGTTGCATTTGGCAATGTCAGTCCTAGAGACCTTGTACAGCTGAAAAAATCGTTGCAGCAAGTTCCAGTCGTTCAAGAAACTCTTGCTGAAATGAATCATAAGGAAAGTATTAAATTAGCTGAGTCGATGGATCCTTGCCCAGAGCTATTGCAGCTTCTGCAATCGTCCATCATAGATCAGCCGCCGCTCACCATTAAAGATGGTAATTTTATAAAGGATGGATTTAATTCGGAACTGGATCAATTTAGAGACGCAAGCAGAAACGGAAAAACCTGGATTGCTGAATTAGAGCAGAAAGAAAGAAAAAAAACAGGTATTCGTTCATTAAAAATCGGTTATAACCGAATTTTTGGATATTATATTGAAATTACTAAAGCAAATCTTGGAAATCTTCAAGACGGATTGTATGAACGCAGGCAGACTCTGTCTAATGCTGAACGATTTATTACACCCGAATTAAAAGAAAAAGAAGAATTAATCCTTCAGGCACAGGAGCGCTCTACAGAGCTTGAGTATTCCTTATTTCAAGAAATCAGAGAGCAAGTTAAAAAAGAGATTCCCAGACTTCAAAAGCTGGCCCTTGTAATAAGTCAGCTTGATGTTTTACAATGCTTTGCGACTGTAAGTGAAACCAGACATTATGTGAAACCAACCTTCAACCAGGATAGGAAAATTGAAATAACAGACGGCAGGCATCCCGTTGTAGAAAAAGTAATGGATGCACAGGAATATGTCCCTAATGACTGTGTAATGCATAAAGACTGCGAAATGCTGTTAATCACTGGACCTAACATGTCAGGAAAGAGCACCTATATGCGTCAGGTGGCCTTAACTGCCATATTAGGTCAAATAGGCTGTTTCGTTCCGGCAGCCAAAGCAAATCTTCCTGTTTTTGATCGTATCTTTACAAGGATCGGCGCAGCGGACGATCTGGTTTCAGGACAGAGTACGTTTATGGTAGAGATGCTTGAAGCCCAGCACGCAATTGCAAACGCTACTCAAGATAGTTTAATTTTATTCGATGAAATAGGCCGCGGAACCTCTACGTATGATGGTATGGCTTTGGCTCAGGCAATCATTGAACATGTTCACGATCATATTGGAGCTAAAACTTTGTTTTCCACTCATTATCATGAACTGGTTGAATTATCAGATAAACTCAACAGTCTGGTGAACGTCCATGTCGCTGCTGCAGAACAAGATGGACATGTTGTCTTTTTGCATAAGATCAAACAGGGGCCTGCAGACAAAAGCTACGGCATTCACGTGGCTCAGCTGGCTAATTTGCCGGATAAGCTAATAAATCGTGCGAACGAACTTCTTATAGGTTTTGAAGCCAAACCTAAAACTAAAATGACTACAGCGGTTTATGAGGACGAAGAAATTGGACAGCTGTCGTTATTTCATAATCCTAAAAATAAAAAACCGAAAAAAACAAACAACATACAGCAGGAAATATTGAATTTAAATGTATTGGAAATGACGCCGCTTGAAGCAATGAATGAATTGTACCGTGTGCAAAAGATCGCTAAAAACGAGGCGAAATAATAAGCTGATTGAAGAGGAGGGCGAAAGCATATGGGTGAAATACGTCAGCTGAACGAAGCACTGGCCAATAAAATAGCAGCTGGAGAAGTAGTGGAACGCCCAGCATCTGTCGTGAAGGAACTCGTTGAAAACGCTGTGGATGCAAAAGCAACGATCATTGAATTGGATCTTGAAGAAGCGGGGTTATCGAGCATCCGCATCAGGGATAATGGGGCAGGGATTCAGTCTGATGAAGTACTCCTCGCATTTTCAAGACATGCAACAAGTAAAATAAAAAATGAGCATGACTTGTTCCGAATCCGAACGCTTGGCTTTCGGGGGGAAGCTCTTCCCAGTATTTCGTCTGTTTCAAAAATTGAAATTAAAACTTCTACAGGAAGTACAGGCCTGTTCCTGAAAATGCATGGTGGAGAAGTAATCGAACAAAAACCGTCTGCATCGAGGCAGGGCACTGACATTCTCGTTTCAGAACTATTTTATAATACCCCTGCAAGATTAAAATACCTTAAAACCGTTCATACAGAACTCGGTAATGTAACAGATATTGTTAACCGGATTGCTTTATCTCATCCTGAAATCTCATTTCGTCTGCGGCATAATGGCAAAACATTGCTGCAGACTAATGGAAATGGTGATGTCAGACAAGTCATCGCAGCCATATACGGTATAAATATTGCAAAAAAAATGCTTTCATTTACGAACGAATCGCTTGATTTTCAAGTGAAGGGATACGCAGCACTTCCGGAAATCACACGTGCTTCAAGAAACTATATTTCCATTTTAGTTAACGGACGATTTATTCGTAATTATGCTATTACTCGTGCTATTCAAGCGGGCTATCACACTCTTCTTCCCATCGGACGTTTTCCAATTGTTTTATTATCAGTTGAAATGGATCCGTTACTCGTGGATGTAAATGTTCATCCTTCAAAACAGGAAGTGAGGTTCAGCAAAGAAGCGGAACTGGTTCAATTAATCACTGATACGATAACGCAGCTGTTTAAAACCCAATCACTTATCCCAAGTGGAGAAAAAGAAAAACCTGCTAAAACGATAAGGCCTTCTGAGCAAATTGCTTTTTCATTTCATGAGCCTGTTCGACATCAGGTGGACAAAGAAAATATACAGTCCCTGCAGAAAGATACTTTTCAAGATCCCGATATGGTTAGACAAGACAAAATCAGGGAGACTCAGCCAGTCTTATCAAAAGAAGACACGGTTTTTCCCGGCAGTAAGGCAGAAGAATATCTGGATGAGAAAAAAGTTTCACTCTCCTCTCATGAAGTACATGATGAACAGGAGAGTATCTCTTCTAGAGTGCCTCTTTTAGAGCCTATTGGGCAGATGCATGGAACTTACATTTTGGCTCAGAATGAGGACGGTTTATATATTATCGATCAGCATGCTGCTCAGGAAAGAATTAAATATGAATATTTTAAAAAGAAAGTCGGAGATGTGCAATCTGAGCTTCAGGATCTTCTTGTTCCTTTAGTACTGGATTTTTCAACCGATGAACGAATAAAAATTCTAGAAAACAAACAAGATCTGGAAGATGTAGGTGTTTTTTTAGAGGAATTCGGCGGAAATGGATTTATTGTTAGAGGTTATCCAACCTGGTTTCCGCACGGAGAAGAAAAAAATATAATTGAAGAAATGATTGGCGAGCTTTTGCAAATGAAAAAAGTGGACGTCGGTAAACTCAGAGAAGAAGCGGCTATTTTAATGAGCTGCAAAGGATCTATTAAAGCGAACCATTATCTTAGACGGGAAGATATGCAGCAATTATTAACGGATTTAAGAAAAACGGAGGATCCTTTTACTTGCCCTCATGGAAGACCGATTATTATTCATTACTCAACGTACGAAATGGAAAAGATGTTTAAGAGAGTGATGTAGCTGGCATAAAATTATTTATAAGATGGTTTTAGGGTCAGCATCTGTATTCAGTTGACATGTACGTTCATTTATCTGCTCTGATAAAGGGAGCCTGGAACAACTGTGTCTTAAGGCTCTTTGACCTGTTCACTTCCCTTCAGGCGGAGGCAGAGACGGTTGCTTGAGCCTTTTTTGGCTTTCCCTGTAAAGTCTTAAGCAACCGGAAAATCCTGCTGGAGTCGAAACCTTCCGCTCCGTTACCTCTTACTGACGTTTAAAAAGACTCAATTTGACTATCTTTTGTAGTTTTGTGACAGTCTCTTTTTATAAAAGGAAGTATGACATGCTTATCATGATCATAAAATGGGTAATTAATAAACTAATTGGCATAAACCTGAGGGGGCAGTAAATGTTCTTCACAATAGTGGTAACCAGGAAATTAACTGTACTATTCAGTTTTTTGGCCTTTGCTTCAACCACTTTATACTATGCCAGCTTTGTTCAAGTGAATTTTTTCACTTCAACACTTTTGTGTATATCGATTCTTTCACTTTTTGCGTTAATTATTCTGGGAATTTCCCTAATCTTTTACTCCGTTAAAAAGGATCGGGAAGATGAATTCCTTTAAAAAAATTAGCGTCTTAACTGAATAAGTATGCTTTTTTATGTGAAAATTCATTACACTTTAAGGGGTAATGCAGCAATGTGGAAGATTGCTGGGTAATCACTTTGCGCTCTGACTTTTTAAAAAATAGATGAACTTTTAAGGGGGTCCGCCTATGTCGTTTGAAGGACAGCAACTATTACCGGCAATTCGGTCTATGAAGGACTTTGATAAAATGCTTAAGTACTCTTTTCGCTATGGTGTTTTTTTAGATTTACATATCAACATGCTTAAGAGTGTTTTTGATTATTCACGTTCAGAAGGAAAAGAAATGTTTTTACATATGGACTTAATTCAAGGCTTATCCAATGATGAGCATGCTTGTGAATTTATTTGTCAGACAATCAAACCCTATGGAATAATATCAACAAAAAGCAATGTTATTAAAAAAGCAAGACAGCTCAATGTAAAGGCAATTCAGCGAACATTTGTGATTGATTCCAATGCCCTGCAACGAAGCGTCCAGTTAATCCAGAAAACAGACCCGGATTATATTGAACTCCTGCCTGGGGTTGTTCCTAAGGTAATTGATAGAATTAGAGAGAAAACTGGTAAACCAATCATTGCAGGCGGATTAATAGATACACCTAAGGAAGTGGAAGATGCCATTTCTTCCGGTGCATGTGCCATTACGACTTCTTCTCATTCACTGTGGAACCATTTTTCTGATTGAATAGTAGAAAAGCGGTTGACAGCGTTTTCAAAACTTGTTAAGCTTTATTCAAGTTAATGATTCGTGAAGAGATGAAGAGACTCACATGTACTTTTACACCTGCAAAGGAAAAAGTCCGTGAGTCTCTTTATTTTTTTTACCGGGTTAACTATATGATTGGAGGCGTTTTTATGAGCACGTTTTTGGCAGAGTTGATTGGAACTGCTATATTAATAGTTTTCGGAGCAGGGGTCGTTGCCAATGTAAATTTAAAGAAATCGCTTGCTTTTGAAGGAGGATGGATTGTCGTTGCCTTCGGCTGGGGTTTGGGTGTAGCAATGGCCGTTTATGCTGTTGGGCAGTTTAGCGGCGGGCATTTAAATCCGGCAGTGACTCTTGGTCTCGCATTTAATGGGGATTTTGAATGGTCAGGCGTACCGGCTTACATTCTTGCTCAAATAATCGGAGCGATAATCGGTGCTGTCATCGTGTGGCTTCATTTTCTTCCGCACTGGAAAGTTACAGAAGAACCGGAAACAAAACTTGGAGTGTTTTCGACTGGTCCTGCTATTCCTCATTTTTTCTCAAACTTATTGAGTGAGGTTATTGGCACGTTTATTTTGGTTCTTGGTATTCTATCAATTGGGGCGAATGATTTTACAGAAGGGTTGAACCCTTTTATTGTTGGAATGCTGATTGTAGCAATAGGGCTTTCACTGGGGGGAACTACTGGTTATGCAATCAATCCTGCCAGAGATTTGGGACCAAGAATCGCTCATTTCTTTCTTCCCATTGCAGGAAAAGGTAACTCCAACTGGGGGTACGCATGGGTGCCTGTATTAGGTCCAGTTCTGGGAGGGTCTTTAGCTGGTGTGTTTTATAAAACGATCTTCACAGGAGAGCACACAATATGGCTCTGGATTGTTTTAATTGCTACAGTTGTTTGTTTATTGCTAGCTTTGCTGGCTGATAAAAAAGAAACGCAAACTCAAAAAAATGAGCAGTTATCTGCTAAGGGGGATTCAAAAAATGGAGACGTACATTTTATCACTGGATCAAGGAACGACTAGTTCAAGAGCAATTTTATTTAATAAGAAGGGTGAAATTGTAAAAATTGCTCAAAAGGAATTTCAGCAAATTTTTCCAAAGCCAGGCTGGGTAGAGCACAATGCCAATGAAATATGGGGCTCCGTGCTGTCTGTCATCGCTTCTGTTTTGTCAGAATCAGGTGTATCTGCCAAACAGATTGAAGCGATCGGAATTACTAACCAGCGTGAAACTGCGGTGGTCTGGGATAAAGAAACAGGTGTGCCGGTACATAATGCAATCGTATGGCAGTCGCGGCAAACTGCTGATATTTGTGAAGACTTAAGAAAACAGGGATATAATGACACATTCAGAAACAAGACCGGTCTGTTAATTGATGCTTATTTTTCTGGTACGAAGGTAAAATGGATTCTTGATCATGTTAACGGAGCAAGAGAAAAGGCAGAAGAGGGGAAACTCTTATTTGGAACGATTGACAGCTGGCTGATCTGGAAGCTTTCAGGCGGTGAAGCACATGTTACCGATTATTCTAATGCTTCAAGGACTCTCATGTATAATATTTACGACTTAAAATGGGATGAAGAACTTTTAGAAATATTAGGAGTGCCAGCGTCTATGCTTCCGGAGGTTAAGCCTTCATCTGAGATTTATGGGAAGACGGTCGGTTATCACTTTTTCGGACAGGAAATTCCGATTGCTGGAGCAGCCGGAGATCAGCAGGCTGCTTTGTTTGGCCAAGCTTGTTATGAAAAAGGAATGGCAAAAAACACCTATGGAACTGGCTGTTTTATGTTAATGAATACTGGTGACAAAGCGGTTGTTTCAGAGCATGGATTACTCACAACACTTGCATGGGGAATTGACGGCAAGGTTGAATACGCGCTTGAAGGCAGTATATTTGTTGCAGGTTCAGCAGTACAATGGCTGCGTGATGGAATGAGAATGTTGAAGACAGCTCCGGCGAGTGAGGATTACGCCAGCCGCGTAGATTCAACAGAAGGTGTGTATGTGGTCCCTGCATTCGTTGGCCTGGGTACACCTTATTGGGATAGTGATGTCAGGGGAGCAGTGTTCGGTTTAACAAGAGGGAGTACTAAAGAACATTTTATCCGTGCCACTCTCGAGTCATTAGCCTATCAAACCAAAGACGTACTCGACGCGATGGAAAAGGACTCAGGCATTAAATTGAATCGGTTGAGAGTAGACGGAGGAATGGTCAAAAATGACTTTTTGATGCAATTTCAAAGCGATATGCTGAGGGTCCCTGTAGAGCGTCCTGTAATCAGTGAAACGACAGCTCTGGGTGCAGCT
Organism: Jeotgalibacillus campisalis; assembly: GCF_000829515.1. Lineage (GTDB taxonomy): Bacteria > Bacillota > Bacilli > Bacillales > Jeotgalibacillaceae > Jeotgalibacillus > Jeotgalibacillus campisalis. The sequence goes on from NZ_JXRR01000014.1 coordinate 470,299, forward strand.
TATCTTGCCGGCCTTGCGGTAGGCTACTGGAAAAACAGACAGGAAATTGCGGATATGTGGAAAGTGGAGAAGGATTTTGATCCGGACCTTGAAAATGAACAAAGTGAAGAATTATATGCCGGCTGGCAAAAAGCAGTTAAAGCAGCTATGGCTTTTAAATAAAAACAGGGTATGGTATAGTGTAAACAAGTTAATAAATGGGTAGAGATGTAGAGAGGCCTGAATTCATTATGAATACTAATGTTCATAATGATATTCGGTCTCTCTTTTTTCTATTTAAAGAGACTTTAATTTGGTTAACAGGACGTTTAAGGAGGATTTAGAATGACAACATTTTCAAGTGTGAATAGAGAAGAACAACTGAGAAAAATGGGCAATGAAATTTATGATGTAGTAGTAATCGGTGGAGGTATAACAGGTGCCGGAATTGCATTGGATGCTGCCTCAAGGGGAATGAAAGTGGCAGTAATTGAAATGCAGGATTTTGCTGGAGGGACATCTAGCAGGTCTACTAAGCTTGTACATGGCGGCCTTCGTTATTTAAAGCAGTTTGAAGTTAAAATTGTAGCCGAGGTTGGCAAAGAGCGTGAGATTGTTTATGAAAACGCGGCTCACGTTACAACACCTGAATGGATGCTTCTGCCTATTCACAAAGGGGGGACCTTTGGGAAATTGAGCACATCAGTAGGGCTTCGTGTATATGACTATTTAGCTGGCGTAAAAAAACAGGAGCGCAGAAAAATGCTGAGCGCTCAAGAGACTACCCAAAAAGAGCCTCTAATAAAAAAAGAGGGTCTAAAAGGCGGAGGATATTACGTAGAATATCGTACGGACGACGCTAGACTTACTCTTGAAATCATAAAAAAGGCTGCTGAATACGGAGTCGATTTTATTAATTACGTAAAAGCAGATCGATTTACTTACGATAACAAGAAAGTGTCAGGCATAGAGGCTATTGATCAGCTAAGCGGGAAAACGTTGATGCTAAATGGGAAAAAAGTGGTGAATGCAGCTGGACCTTGGGTTGATGATGTGCGGGATAAAGATTATTCCAAAAATGCAAAACAGTTAAAATTGACTAAAGGTGTTCATCTTGTTCTTGATCAATCCGTTTTCCCATTAAAGCAAGCGATCTATTTTGATACACAAGATGGCAGAATGATGTTTGCAATTCCTCGTAATGGCAAAGCTTATGTTGGAACAACGGACACATTTTATGATAACTCCAAAGATACAGCTAATCCTAAGATGACAGTGGAAGACCGCTCATACATTTTGGACGCTATTCACTACATGTTTCCAGAGGTAAGTGTATCTGCTGATGATGTGGAAAGCAGCTGGGCAGGGGTTCGTCCTTTAATTTATGTAGAAGGCAAAGATCCATCCGAGATCTCCAGAAAAGATGAGGTTTGGGAGCATGACAGCGGTTTGATTTCGATTGCAGGCGGAAAATTAACTGGTTATAGAAAAATGTCCGAACATGTCGTTGATCTTGTTTCAAAAAGACTTAAAAAAGAAACCGGACAAAATTTCGGCAAGTGTATAACAGAACATCTTCCTCTATCAGGAGCTGATTTTGGCGGTTCAAAAAACTACACTTCTTTCGTGGAACAAAAGGCAGAAGAAGCTGTGCAATATGGATTAACCAGAGAAGAAGGAAAACAGCTGGCTGCTTTTTATGGCACAAATACTGATAAATTATTTTCTTTCGCTCACGCTGCAAGCGGAGTGAATTTTGAAGCTCCTATGACGCCGGCTGTATATGCCGAAGTTGTTTATGCAATTCAGGAGGAGATGGCTGTTAAGCCTGTTGATTTCTTTATTAGAAGAACGGGCAGGTTGTATTTTGACATTGATTGGGTAAGAATGTATCAAGAGCCAGTCATGCAGCTTATGAAAAATTTATTAAAATGGGATGACGAAACGTATCGTGCTTATCAAGCAGAGCTAGAGAATGATATACATGATGCAATCATACCGTTTAATCTTTCTGCAAAATCCTAAACGGGGGTGCTTTTGGTTGGAAGGGTCTTACTTTAGAACGTCAGATGGTATAGAGGTTTATTTAAAAAAATGGCTGTCTGAATCGGATCAGATTAAGGGAGTTGTTCAACTGGTTCATGGAATGGTTGAACATATTTCCAGATACGAGGAATTTGCCCGATACTTAAATGGAAATGGTTATCACGTAATAGGTCATGACCAAAGAGGCCATGGTAAAACTGCGGCCCGCAATGGACAGTTGGGTTATCTTGGCGACGGCGACGGCTTTTTAAGACTTGTCCATGACGTGAAAGATGTAAATGGATGGATACGCCAGGAGTTTTCGCTTCCCATTTATTTAATCGGGCACAGCATGGGATCATTTGTAGTAAGAAGAAGCATTCAGGTCTTTCCAGCCTTAAGCAAGGGTGTTGTTTTAATTGGAACTGCAGGACCTAGCGGGTTAATGGGCGAAGTGGGTAAAACGATAGCGAGCACTGCTTCTTTTCTCACTTCCCCGACTTCTCCCGGGAACATCTTAACTAAGTTAACATTCGGTTCATACAATAATCGATTCAGCCCTTGCAAAACAGACCTTGATTGGCTAAGCCGGGATCATACTGAAGTTGAACGGTATGAAGAAGATCCACTATGCGGATTTACGTGTTCTCATAAATTTTATGTAGATTTATTTAAAGGGCTAACTCTTATTCATCGAAAAAGTGAGCTTAAAAAAATGTCTCCTTATGTTCCCGTCTTCTTAATCAGCGGTGCGGTGGATCCTGTTGGAAACGATGGGAAAGGAGTTTTTGCAGTTGCCAGGCAGCTTCAAAAAGCAGGTGTTGAAGATGTTGAGGTAAAGTTGTACGATGAAGGCAGGCATGAGTTGTTAAAAGAAACGAATCGTCAGGTTGTTTTTAATGATATTTTGACTAAATTAAAGAGCTGGAAAGACTAAGTGAATCCTTAGCTTAACTAGCTTATACGAGTGAAAGATGGTTATGAAATGGATACTAAGAATACTAAAGTAATTGCAATTGTTGGTCCGACAGCAGTTGGGAAAACAGATCTAAGTCTATCAACGGCTAAGCGGCTCAATGGAGAAATCATTAATGGTGATTCCATGCAAATCTATAAAAAATTATCGATCGGCACAGCAAAAATAAAAAAAGAAGAAATGCAGGATATTCCGCACCATTTACTGGATTTTAAAAATCCCGATGAATCTTTTTCAGCTGCTGAATTCCAGCAGCTAGTAAGAGATAAAATAAAAGAGATCTCTTCTCGGGGGAAACAGCCCATCATCGTCGGCGGGACAGGGCTGTATATCCAATCCGTTTTATTTGATTATCAATTTTCCAGCGAGGGGAAAAATAATGAGATAAGGAAAAATCTCGAGAACAAGGCAGCTGAACATGGGATTTTATCTTTATACAATGAATTAAGTATGCTTGACCCTGCCACGTCTCATGTAATACACCCGAATAATGAACGCAGAGTGATCAGAGCGCTGGAAGTTTATTATACGACCGGTAAAACACCAGCCGAATGGAAAGAAAATCAAAAGGTTGAACCTCTGTATGATCATACAATTATCGGTTTAACGATGGAGAGAAGCCTTTTATATGAGCGGATCAACGCCCGTGTAGACAACATGGTTGCTGAAGGCCTCATTGAAGAAGTAAAAGAACTCTACGAAGCAGGTCTTCGTAATGTTCAATCAGTGCAAGCGATAGGATATAAAGAACTGTATAAATATTTTGACGATGAAATCAGTTTACATCAGGCTGTAGAGCTTCTAAAGCAAAATTCGAGAAGATATGCAAAAAGGCAACTGACATGGTTTCGCAATAAAATGGAGATCGATTGGTTCGATGTCACTGAACACCCGGTTGAAAAAAAAGAGAAGATTCTGAGGTTTTTAGCAGGAGAATAGGCGTACATAGAGAATACTAGATACTAAAGACCAGCGGAGGAGGCTTACGATGAAACAGGCCATAAATATTCAAGATCAAATTCTCAATCAGCTTCGTAAAGACGCTGCTTTTGTAACAGTATTTCTTTTAAACGGCTTTCAAATTCGTGGACAGGTAAAGGCATTTGATAATTTTACGGTTTTGCTAGAATCTGATGGAAAACAGCAGCTCGTTTATAAACATGCGATTTCCACATTTGTTCCTTCTAAATCAGTGAAAATTCAAACAGCGGAAGCGGAAAAATAAGTGTTCCATTAGGAGCACTTTTTTCTTTGCTCTTTTTTAACATGTTGATACATATAGTGTAGAAGATTGGGTTAAAGAGTGGGGTGAACAGCGTGACCCGCCAGATCAGCAGTGAAAGAAAAAATCAGATAAAATTGATCATTCAATCAGATGTAGAAAGAACAATTGAAAAAACACTCGATCCTCCGCTTCATCCTATTTGGACAAATATAGAAAAAGAATTTTCCCAGCTTGTCGGTTTGGAGGAAGTAAAAGAAATGATTAAGCATATTGTTGCCTGGAGTATTGTTAATCAGAAAAGAAAGGAGTTAGGTTTAAAATCTGATCATCATGCTCTTCATATGCTATTTAAAGGAAATCCCGGGACTGGGAAAACTACAGTTGCAAGAATAATGGCGAAACAGCTTTGTGAGTTAAATATTTTATCAAAAGGTCACTTGATAGAAGTTGAGCGGGCCGACCTGGTTGGTGAATACATTGGTCATACCGCTAATAAAACGAGGGAATTAATAAAAAAATCAATGGGCGGCATTCTTTTTGTTGATGAAGCTTATTCATTAGCCAGGGGAGGTGAAAAGGATTTTGGCCGGGAAGCGATCGATACCCTTGTAAAGCACATGGAAGACAAAAAAGATGATTTCATTCTTATTTTAGCCGGTTATGGTGCGGAAATGGATAATTTTCTTAGACTAAACCCCGGTCTTAGAGGGAGATTTCCCCATGTTGTAACTTTTCCTGATTACACCGCGGATGAACTAATGGAAATAGCAAGAAAATTCTGCAGAGAAAAGGAATTTGTCCTGACAGCAGCAGGGGCTGATCGAATCGGAATGTATATACGAAATGTATCAGCAGATCGTCATTCTCCAGCTAAAGACAACGGAAGGTTTATAAGAAATACGATTGAATCCATTGTCCGTGCGCAAGCGGTCAGGCTTTTAAAAAATCAAAGTTTTACCAGACAGGATTTAATGATGCTGACAGAAAAAGATGTATTAATCGCCTTAAATGAGAAAGATTAAAAAACCTGCACAGTTGGATGTGCAGGTTTTAGCTCGTTATACGAGAAAGAGATCTATTGGTGTTCACTTACAGCGTGGAGCTTTCGAAAAGGGAGCTTCCATTTGTATAGGTAGGAGAACACACGTAAAGAGGTCGTGAGAATGAATAGCGCATATAGCTGCCACGCTTCAACAGCTATGCCAAGACCAACTACAAAGCCTGCCATAATAGCCCACACTGCGTAAATTTCAGACCTTAGTACAAGCGGTTTTCTTCCTGCCAAAAGATCACGAACAATTCCGCCTCCACTGCCGGTTAAAACAGCTGCTACAATTACAGCGCTTATTGGGTGCCCCATATCAACAGCGTAAAGGGCGCCTTGAATAGCGAAAGCTGAGAGCCCCATTGCATCGAAGAAATTTCCCCACCGTCTCCAATGTCTCAGTAAATTATTTGGAAATAAAAAAACAGCTGTAATGGATAATAACGCAATTTGAAAAAATATTCCCTGTTCCCATAAAGCAGACACAGGCACTCCAATGAGTAAATTACGTATGGCCCCTCCTCCAAAAGCTGTTACAATTCCTAATATATATACTCCTAAAATATCATATTCTTCTTCCATTGCAACGATTGCGCCGGAAACCGCAAATGCTACAGTTCCTATTATACTGAGTACTTCCCAGGTCATCGTTTTCACCCGGCCTTTCTAAACAAATAAAACCTTCACGATTGTATCATGTTAAGGCGGAAATTAAACGTTTTTTCTTTTGAGAACTAGGGAATTATTAAAGAATAAGTGTAAACTCTATAAAGGACAAAAACTGAACTTCTAATTCCTGCAAAAAGGAAGGTGATAAGCTTCAGGTATGGTAAGATAAATTAGATTGACATGAAAGCAGGGATGTAATTGACAGATCAAAATTTCAACAAAGAAAAAGCCATTTTAGTTGGGGTGCAACTTAATCAAACTGACAACCATATACAGCAATCCTTACAGGAATTACAAGCATTAACTGAAACAGCAAAAGGGGAAGTAGTCTCTATTCTTACCCAGAACAGAGATCGGATCCACTCAGGGACTTACATAGGAAAAGGGAAAGTGGAAGAATTGCAGGCGTTGGAAGAAGAACATGAGCCTGATGTCATTATTTTTAATAGTGAACTGTCTCCCAGTCAAAATCGAAACCTGTCCAAAGTATTAAGTGCAAGAATTATTGACAGAACGCAGCTCATTCTGGATATTTTTGCCCAAAGAGCAAGGTCAAGAGAAGGTAAGCTTCAAGTCCAGCTGGCTCAGCTTGAATATATGCTGCCAAGACTGGGTGGTCAAGGCATTGAACTCTCCAGGTTAGGAGGAGGAATCGGCACGCGAGGACCCGGGGAAACGAAACTTGAGACTGACCGCAGGCATATTCGAAATGAAATTGCTGAAGTGAAAAGACAGCTGAATCAAGTAGTGAAGCATCGTGATCAGTATAGAGAACGAAGGAGAAAAAATAATGTCTTCCAAATAGCGTTGGTGGGGTATACGAATGCCGGTAAATCCACATTATTTAACCGTCTTGCCGAAGCTGATTCTTTCGAAGAAGATCAGCTTTTTGCGACTCTTGATCCGATGACACGCAAGCTTCTTCTGCCCAGTGGTTATTCTGTGCTAATGACAGATACGGTTGGATTTATTCAGGACTTACCTACAACGCTTATTGCTTCTTTTCGTTCTACACTTGAAGAAGTAAATGAAGCAGACATGCTTTTGCATATAGTGGATGCTTCACATCCGGATTATGTTGAACATGAAAAAACAGTACACAAATTGTTTGCAGAACTTAAAATGGATCATATTCCAAATATGACAGTTTATAATAAAAAAGATAATGTGTGGGATGAATTTACAGCTTTACCAGATCAACAGTGGATGCTGATTTCTGCTTTTGATCCTAATGACATAGAAGCACTGAAAAATAAAATTGAAGAATCTATGATCGATCAAATGATTCTTTTTGAAATTGTCTTGTCATCAAATGAAGGCAGCCTCCTTGCAAAATTTAAAAGAGAAGCTGTTATAAAAGAGCTGACGTTTATTGAAGAAAAAGAGGAATATAAACTGTCAGGTTATATGCTTAAAGATTCACCTATTACCGGCTATATAAAAGAGCACAAAAATCTGAACGACAATTAAATGTCCGTTTTTGTGAAATAAAGGAGTACAACAATGAAATCTTATTTAAAGAATCATGAGGTATTAACCCCCCATATTCAACGTGCAGAACAAAAAATCGCATCCATTCATCGTGATATTGAAAGCAGAGCAGAAATAAATCAATACCGGGTTCTTGCCGCCTTTAAGGAATGTCAAATAAGTGACAGTCATTTTAACCCCTCAACCGGATATGGATATGACGATCAGGGAAGAGAACGGCTTGAACAGGTTTATGCTAAGGTGTTTGGGGCAGAAGCTGGTCTGGTCAGGCCGCAGATTATATCCGGAACACACGCCATTTCCATTGCTTTGTTTGGCATATTGAGGCCTGGCGATGAATTACTTTATATAACAGGTAAACCTTATGATACCCTTGAGGAAATTGTTGGATTGAGAGGCAGCGGGAACGGATCATTACGTGAGTTTAATATTGAGTATAACCACGTGGATTTAAATGAAAGCGGGTCGGTAAATCTTGATAGGGTTCTTAAAACGATAAAACCAAATACAAAAATGATCGGAATACAGCGGTCTAAGGGATATGCATCACGTCCGTCATTTAGAATAGAAGAAATTAAGAAGATAATACAGGAAATAAAAAGGCAATACCCCTCAATTGTGGTCTTTGTTGATAATTGCTATGGGGAATTTGTTGAAGAATTAGAACCAACTCATGTTGGGGCAGACCTCATGGCTGGATCATTAATAAAGAATCCTGGTGGAGGCATTGCTAAAACAGGAGGGTATATTGTAGGACATTCTGATTTAATCCAAAAATGCTCCTACCGCATGACCGCACCCGGCATAGGTGCAGAAGCAGGAGCCAGCTTATACTCCTTACAGGAAATGTATCAGGGGTTCTTTTTAGCTCCGCATGTTGTTTCACAAGCACTCAAAGGGGCGGTCTTCACTTCAGCTTTATTAGAAGAGGCTGGAATGAAAACAGTTCCTCACTGGTCTGAACCAAGGACAGATTTAATCCAGGCTGTAGAGTTTGGTGAAAGAGATAAAATGATTTCATTTTGTCAGTCCATACAAGCAGCGTCTCCTGTTAACGCTCATTTTACTCCCTACCCAAGCTACATGCCCGGCTATTCGGACGATGTCATTATGGCAGCCGGTACCTTTATCCAAGGCGCCAGCATCGAATTATCAGCAGATGGACCTTTGAGACCCCCATACACAGCTTATATTCAAGGCGGTTTAACCTATGAGCATGTTAAAATAGCCATTTCTATCGCATTAGACGAGAGCTATGAAAAAGGGGAGATTAAGTTTAAGTAAACTTTAAATCAGACTATGTCTGAACAATAGTATTGTTTAAATGAGAATTGAACGCCGGTCAAAATAGACCTGCATTTTAAATAAAAAATAATAATTAATCAATCCTATGCATAAAAAAAGAAAAAGTGGGGAATGTAACAAGTGTCAAAGAATGATGATTTATTTAATGTGAGAAAACCTAACATGTTATTGACACCTTTTCTCCCGTGCGATAAGATTAATATGTCGATAGGGAAAAGAGAGGGGATTAACTAATGGGAGGAAGTGAAATTCGACGGACGATGCCGTTGTTTCCAATTGGTATCGTAATGCAGTTAGCGGATTTATCAGCTCGCCAAATTCGTTATTACGAAGAGCACGAGCTCATTTCACCCGCTCGAACAGAAGGTAATCGCCGATTATTTTCGCTAAACGACATTGATAGACTTTTAGAAATCAAGGATCTGCTAGAACAGGGCATTAATATGGCAGGAATTAAAAAAATTCTTGCAGTAAGTCAAAAGGAATCAGTCGAAAGAGATCCTGTAGCCAAAAAACCTGAAATGACAGATGATGAACTGAGAACTTTACTGAAAAAAGAAATGCTCAGTCCAGGAAAAATCAGCCGTTCAAGTCTTCGTGCAGGGGATCTGTCACGCTTTTTCCGATAACTACTACATAACACACAGGAGGAATTTAACCAATGAGCAAATTTTCACGTGAAGACATCCTTCGTTTAGCGAAAGAGCAAAACGTAAATTTTATCCGCCTACAGTTTACTGACATCCTCGGAACAATCAAGAACGTTGAAATTCCCGTAAGCCAGCTTGAAAAAGCATTAGACAATAAGATGATGTTTGATGGTTCATCAATTGAAGGATTTGTTCGCATTGAAGAATCCGATATGAATCTTTATCCGGATTTTGATACATGGGTAGTATTCCCTTGGACTGCCGGAGATGGAAAAGTGGCTCGATTGATTTGTGATATTTATAATCCAGATGGAACTCCTTTTGATGGAGATCCACGAAACAACCTTAAACGGGTACTTAAAGAGATGGAAGATCTTGGATTTACTGATTTTAACTTAGGGCCAGAGCCTGAATTCTTCCTATTCAAACTTGATGTTAATGGAAATCCTACATTAGAGCTTAATGACAAGGGTGGATATTTTGACCTTGCACCGACTGACCTTGGTGAAAACTGCCGACGTGATATCGTGATTGAACTTGAAGCAATGGGCTATGAAATCGAAGCATCTCACCACGAGGTTGCACCAGGCCAGCATGAGATCGATTTTAAATATGCAGATGCGATCTCGGCTTGTGATGATATTCAAACGTTCAAACTAGTCGTTAAAACGATTGCAAGAAAGCATGGACTTCACGCAACATTCATGCCTAAGCCATTATTTGGTGTGAACGGTTCAGGTATGCACTGCAATATGTCACTATTCAAACAAGGAGTGAACTCCTTCTTTGATGAAAATGGGGACCTGCAATTAAGTGATACGGCTCGTCAATTTATGGCTGGTACGCTTAAGCACGCATCTGCGTTCACTGCAGTAACAAACCCTACAGTAAATTCATACAAGCGTCTTGTACCAGGTTACGAAGCACCTTGTTACATTGCATGGTCTGCAAGAAACCGCAGTCCTTTGATTCGTATTCCTGCATCAAGAGGCATAAGCACTCGTGTTGAGGTACGATCAGTTGACCCTGCAGCGAACCCATATCTTGCTATGGCTGTTTTATTAAGTGCAGGCCTTGATGGAATTAAAAACCAGCTTACTCCTCCAAATGCCATCGATCGTAACATTTATGTTATGGATAAGGATGAAAGAGAAGAAGCGGGAATTAAAGATCTGCCAGGCACACTATATGCAGCTTTAGAAGAGCTTAAGAAAGATGAAGTAATTATTAATGCCCTTGGCGGTCACATTTTTGAACACTTTGTGGAAGCGAAAGAAATTGAGTGGGATATGTTCCGTACGCAAGTGCACCCATGGGAGCGCGAGCAGTATTTGGAAATGTACTAAACCATGAACCAAACCCCTTTAAGCCTTTGCGCTTGAAGGGGTTTTTCTTTTGGTTTTTTGAAAATGATTTAAACCGCGAAAATCTCAATTAAAAAATCCTCTATATGACATAAACAGCCACAAAGAGGATTAAATAGGGTGATTCAAAATTTTAAAAAAGCTAATCAGGTTTTAATTGTTAAACCTAATCCTTGCCGAGACATCTTAAATTTGTTTTTACGCCCCTTTGTACGCTCCTGAACGACAGCATCTTCTTGGAATCTCCTTCGAGCTTCTGCGAAAAGCGTAAGCATGAAAAATCCCCCTTTATCACCCTATGGTAATTGTTTACACTAAATTAAATGCGAATAAACAATTTTTAAGAATTGAAAAAAGTTTTATCTGTAATAAGAAGAACGTTTCGATGAAACCCTTTTTTTAGCTCCAGATGCTGCGCGATATCCTCCAGGAAAAATGCTTCCCGCAGTTACCCCCATTTTTACGTGCAGATCTTCAATCGTTGCGATTTCCTTACGGCTTGCTATTTCAAGCACTATTTTTGCAGATGCACGGGCATCGTCTAATGCCTGATGATGCATTAGCGGAATATCGAGCATTGATGCGATCGAAGAGAGTCTGTAGCTTTGAAGAGCAGGAAAAGCTTTCTTTGAGAGAATATAGGAACACCCATAGTCTATCATTGGATAGCTGTGGTTTGATGCGTCCAAACTTGCCCGCAAAACCCCCATATCAAAACTGGCATTGTGCGCTATAATCATTTTGTTTTCTAGCTGACCCTTTAGAACAGGCCAGTATTCAGAAAAAGTAGGAGCTGATTTCACGTCCTGTTCAAAAATGCCATGAATGCCACAATTGACTGCATCAAAGGGCTGCATAGGATTGATCAGGGAATAATATTCATTTGTAATTATGCCATCTGTAACTTCAACTACGCCTACAGAACAAATACTGTTACGGCTGCGGTTGGCAGTCTCAAAATCTATCGCTGTGAAATTCACTTTGTAAAACCTCCGGAAAATAATTATGTATGAATATCATTTTAAAAGATAAATAGATCTTTTTGCCGATATGACAGCACATTAATGCATAGAAGAAGGACAAGCTGAATAGGCTTGAAAGAGAAAAAAACCGGACGTTTAGCCGGTTTAAATCAGTGAACCTGTCTATACACGCCAATCACTTTGCCCAAGATACTTACTGAATTTAAAATGATCGGAGCCATTGATGAATTTTCGGGTTGAAGACGAACATGATTCTGCTCTTTAAAAAACCGTTTAACAGTAGCTTCTTCCTCGTCAGTCATCGCTACAACTATATCACCGTTGTTAGCTGACTGCTGCTGCTTAACAATAACGTAATCACCATTTAGAATGCCTGCTTCAATCATGGAGTCTCCCATAATTTCAAGCATAAAAACGGCTTCCTCATTTGCAGCAAGCCGCTCAGGCAGAGGAAAGTACTCTTCTACATTTTCTATCGCTGTTATAGGTGAGCCTGCAGTAACTTTACCTACTAAAGGGACATTCACCACACGTTGAGTCGGAATAATATCTTCATCCAAATTCATAATTTCTATCGCTCTCGGCTTAGTAGGGTCTCTGCGGATCAGACCTTTATTTTCCAATCGTGCCAGGTGGCCGTGTACTGTCGAGCTGGATGCAAGTCCTACTGCCAGCCCGATTTCGCGGACGGAGGGCGGATACCCTTTGTCTTTAACTTCTCTTTTAATAAAGTTAAGTATATCCAGCTGTCTTTTAGATAGTTTTTTCATTTAACCGTCCCTCTTTTCATTATCCAATTCTTACCTATATTATACCATGTGTTTTTTAAAAATACAAACATAAGTTCTAATTTTAAACTTGACCCGCACAAGTGTTCGGTTTATACTAATTACAACAAATACGAACAAATATTCGGTCTGGGAGGTAGAACAATGTCGAAACTAATAGAAAAGTATTCATTCGTTATCTTATTTATTTTCATTACATTTGTATTCGGTCTTTATCTTACTTTTTCCACAACTGAAGATAGTGAAAGCGGCCTGGTTGAAATTAAAGTTCAACAGGGGGATACTTTGTGGGAACTTTCTCAAGAATATGGTGAAGCTTTTGCGTTATCTGAAAAAGAATTCATTGAATGGGTGACAACAGAAAATAATCTTACATCACATATAATAAAAGAAGGAGACACATTAGTGCTTCCAGTATCGGACGAAGATAATTATGAGGATGGTATTATACTCGCATCAGATAATGAATAAGTGGATGTAAAAGGGGATTTAACAAATGAAAGTCATTGTATATTGCCGCGTGAGCACTGAAAAAGAATCTCAGGAAACGTCATTAAAACGTCAGGAAGAAGAGCTTATCTCGCTTGCTCAAAGAAATGGGTTTGAGATAATTGATACTATAAAAGAACAGGCAAGCGGCTTCGATTTGGAAAGAGACGGAGTATTTTATTTATTAGAATTAATTAAACAAGAGAATATAACAGGTCTGCTTATTCAGGATGAAACAAGAATTGGCAGAGGTAATGCAAAAATTGCTTTAATTCATACCTTAATAAAAGAGGGAGTTACTATTTATTCTGTCAGTCATGATGGAGAACTTCAGCTTTCTGAGTCAGATACGATGATTTTACAAATTGTCAGTATGGTTGAAGAACATCAAAGGAAGCTTCATAATCTTAAAATTAAAAGGGGAATGAAGCGAGCAGTTGAAAGAGGGTTCCGTCCTGAGAAAAACCTTAAAAATCGGGGGAATAAGGAAGGCCGTGACAAAATAACTGTCCCAGTTGATGAAATTGTTCGCTTAAGAAAAAATGGACTAACTTTTCATGACATTGCTGCGACATTGAGGGGGCTGGGCCACGATGTTTCAAAAGCAACCGTTCATCGTCGATACAGGGAGCTGCTTTCTCTAGAGGAATCGGAAGAGTAAATCAGGATTCTTGATATTCCTTTCAGTTTTTTGTACGATACAATTAATTTGATGCAAAAATCGAAAGGATGAATTCAATGCTATCACAGGAAAAATTGACACGCATAAATCAATTATCTAATAAAGCAAAAAAAGAGATGCTGTCTGAGGAAGAATTAGCGGAACAAAAGAAATTACGACAAGAGTATCTTAAAGCCTTCAGAGGAACGATGAAAGACACAATCGAAAACGTAAAGGTTATTGATCCTGAAGGAAAAGACGTAACCCCTCAAAAGGTAAAGGATTTGAAAAATAAAAGAAAATTACATTAAAGAGGTTAAATAATTATAGATCTTTTTTTAAGCATAACTATTTATGAAGCGATTTAAAGACTTGCATCGGGTATTTTGAACTGACCCCCAAATGGTAGACACTTTAAAAAGTGCCCCCATTTGGGGGTTTTTTCTATTTTCAGACCCCGGTATACTGAATATATCTAGTTGAACGGGAGAGGTTTATATGAGTAAGATTATTTTTAACGAACACCAGCGACGGCTCTTGGAGGCAAACAACAATACAGTTTCCGTATCTGATCGCTCTATCCAATACACGCCGGCTTTTAAAGTACGTGCAGTCAAAGAGAATTTAGAAGGAAAAGGTCCTTCTCAAATCTTTACGGAAAACGGCTTTGACTTGACTATCATTGGCACCGATAAAGCAAAAAGTGCGTTGAAACGCTGGCGAAAGTCCTATCAACTCCACGGTGAAGACGGCTTCTACGAAGAACGACGAGGAAAAAACAGTACCGGCCGACCATTAGAGAAAGATATTTCGGATGAGAAGAAACTGGAGAAAGCCGAGGCGCGGATCAAGTATCTGGAAGCCGAATTGGAACTCCTAAAAAAGCTCGAGGAGCTCGAGAGGCAGGCGAAGAAACGCTTTTAACCCCAGCAGAAAAGTATGAAGTAATTAATGGAGTGGTCCGTAAGTTCCAACTAAAAAACCAGGTCCAGGCACTTTGCCGGACTGCTAATGTCAGCCGAAGTGGTTATTATGCTTGGGTGAAGAAGACTGAGAAGCACGCCATACGCGAAGAACAGGATTACCGGGATTACCTCCTGCTAAAATGCATCTACGATGCACATCGTGGTAAAATCGGATATCGTGGGTTCTATATGGTGCTCGTAGAATTACTCGAAATGCCCATGAACCATAAGAAAATTTTGCGTCTCATGCGCAAATTTAACCTCTTTGCGAAGATTCGGAGAGCGAATCCCTATAAGAAAATTGCCAAAGCAACTAAGGAACATCTGGTCTGTTCGAACCTATTAAACCGTCAGTTCGAACAAGATGAACCTGGCAAAGTATTTGTGACTGATATTACCTACCTTCCAAATCGTTCTGGGCAAATGGCGTATCTTTCCTGCGTGAAGGATGTCGCCACCCGTGAAATTTCGGCTTATGAAGTGACGACCAGTATAAGTATGGATATCGTCTACAACACTTTGAGGAAGTTAAAAGAGTCGTTGGATGGAAACATCCATCCAGAATCGATGATCCACTCTGATCAGGGATTCCACTACACTCATCCAGAATACCAGCGACAAGTAAAGGAAATGGGGTTGACACAATCGATGTCCCGTAGGGGGAATTGTCTGGACAACGCTCCTATCGAATCCTTCTTTGGTCACTTCAAGGATGATGTCGATTTTAAACAGGCTACCAGCCTTTCCGAACTAAAAAGTCTGATCGATACTTACATGGATTATTACAACGGTTCACGCAAGCAATGGAACCTAAAAAAGATGACTCCGGCACAATACCGAAGTCATCTCATTGCAGCATAAGCTGCTGGGTACTTTTATTAAGCTGTCCATTAAATGGGGCTCAGTTCATTTGACCGACTCAGGTCTTTTGTTTTGTCATACTAGATCATTTTGTTCCTTGTTTACGCTTTAAAACAAGTTGTTCATTAGTTTTAAAATGGAAATACAAGCTTTCGTTTGTTGTTTTATTGATTCTATTGAGGAAGATGTTTGTACATCTCCAAGATTTTGCGTACAATAGAGAACATAAATGAAGTTGATGAAAGGGATGTTGTTGATGTTTACTAAAATTGATGAACTAGCAATTAATACGATTCGTACGATTTCCATTGATGCAATTGATCAAGCGAATTCCGGCCACCCTGGCTTGCCTATGGGGGCAGCACCATTTGCTTATACCTTATGGACACGTTTTATGAACCACAATCCTAAAAATCCTGATTGGTTTAACAGAGACCGTTTTGTCTTGTCAGCTGGTCATGGATCAATGCTGCTGTACAGCTTGCTTCATCTATCGGGCTACGACCTTCCGATGGAAGAAATTAAAAATTTCCGCCAGTGGGACTCTAAAACACCTGGTCACCCTGAATATAATCACACCAAAGGGGTAGAAGCAACAACGGGACCACTTGGCCAAGGTTTAGGCATGGCAGTAGGCATGGCCATGGCTGAAAAACATCTTGCAGGGAAGTTTAACAAAGAAGGTCATAATGTAGTGGATCATTATACATATGCTTTGTGTGGTGATGGAGATTTAATGGAAGGTATTTCTTCTGAATCCTCTTCTTTAGCGGGTCATTTGAAGCTGGACAAACTGATTGTATTATATGATTCCAACGATATATCACTTGATGGTGATCTTGATCGTTCATTCTCTGAAAGTGTTAAAAAACGCTTTGAATCATACAATTGGCAGTATATTCGTGTTGATGATGGTAATGATGTCGGAGATGTAGCTGATGCCATTGAACAGGCCAAAGCGGATTCAACACGCCCGACTATGATTGAAATTAAGACGGTTATCGGTTTTGGTTCACCAAATAGATCAGGATCATCAAAGGTTCACGGAGCTCCTCTTGGTAAAGATGAGACAACGCTTGTTAAAAAAGCGTATGAATGGTTATATGAAGAGGCATTTCATGTTCCGGAAGAAGTCTATGAGCGTTTTAATGAATTAGTTGGTCAAAACGGTGAAAAAGCAGAACAGGAATGGAACAGCCGTTTCTCTGCATATCAACAGGATTATCCGGAGCTGGCTCAAGAATTAAAGAATGCTTTAGAAGGTAAACTTCCTGAAGGGTGGGAGAACTCACTGCCTGTTTTTGAAGAAGGAAAAAGTATCGCCAGCCGTGCCTCTTCCGGTGAAACCGTAAATGCATTAGCTAAATCACTTCCTACATTATTTGGAGGATCAGCTGACCTCGCTGGTTCAAATAACACGATGATGAAAGAGGAAAAAGATTTTACGGCGGAAACACCTGAAGGAAGAAATATTTGGTTTGGCGTACGTGAATTCGCCATGGGCGCAGCTTTAAACGGGATGGCACTCCACGGCGGTCTGCATGTTTACGGAGGAACGTTCTTTGTATTCAGTGACTACGTGAGACCGGCAATCCGTTTATCCGCTTTAATGGGTGTACCCGTAACATATGTCTTCACTCACGACAGCATTGCAGTCGGCGAAGATGGGCCGACTCATGAACCGGTAGAACAGCTTCCATCTCTGCGTGCAATGCCAAATTTATCTGTCGTCCGTCCAGCTGATGGAAATGAAACAGCTGCAGCCTGGAGATTATCCATTGAAGCAGCCGATCATCCAACTGTTTTAGTTCTGACACGCCAAAATTTAAAAACATTGCCTAATACTGCTCAAAATGCATATGAAGGTGTTAAAAAAGGTGCATATGTGGTGTCTGCAGCTCAAAAAGAAACAGCAGATGCACTTTTATTAGCAACAGGTTCAGAAGTACCTTTAGCTTATGAAGCTCAACAAGCACTTCAAAAAGAAAATATTGATGTAGCTGTTGTATCAATGCCTTCATGGGATCGTTTTGAAAAACAGTCGAAAGAATATAAAGAGTCTGTACTCCCTAAAAATGTGAAAAAGCGCCTTGGAATCGAAATGGCAGCCCCGCTTGGATGGGAAAGATATACGGGAGATGAAGGAGATGTATTAGGAATCTCTACTTTTGGAGCATCTGCACCAGGAGCTACCGTTTTAAAAGAATATGGTTTCAGTGTTGAAAATGTTGTTGCAAGAGTCAAGTCACTTTTACAATCCTAAGGTAAAAAGCTGAAGACAACTGTCTTCAGCTTTTTCCATCTAAGAATCGAATTACACTAAGACTTGCAAAGTTTAAGAAGCTTTGCGAATATTTTAAGTAAGGTGAAAGAAATCATTGTATAATCTAGTATGATCTTGTACACTTTTATAGAGAGAACTGATAGGAGGAAATGAAAGATGGAATTATGGCTTGCGATTGTTTTAATTGTCGTGGCTTTGCTAGCAGGTGTTGCGCTTGGATTCTTTATCGCTCGTAAGTATATGATGACGTATCTTAAGAAAAATCCACCAATTAATGAGCAAATGCTTCGAATGATGATGATGCAAATGGGACAGAAACCTTCCCAAAAGAAAATTAATCAGATGATGAGTGCGATGAATAAGCAGCAGTCTAAATAAGAGTACAAGCACTTCCTTTTGGGAGTGCTTTTTGTTTGGAATAAATTATTCGACTTTTGTTTAGATAGCCTGTATGAGTGGGGTATATACAAGTTGTTTACATAATAAAATTATTTATACTATATAATATTTGACAAAAAGTGAAAATTTAGTAAATAAAAAGCAATTAACGCCAATGGAAAGGTTAGCGTCAATTGCTTTTTGTATGAGTCTTGAATTTAAGCCTGAGCAAAAGATCCAGGTGAGGGATGTGCATTTTTTGTAAACAAGCGATCATACCGATTTAGCAAATCATCGAGCTCCTGAGAATATTGAACTGCTAATGAGGAGTTGAGACCTTCTTGAGCCACCGCATTGATCAGTACTTGTCTTTTCTTTTCAATTTGTTTGAGCAGTCGGTACTGGTCAGCCATATAGGTTGTCCTTTCGATGAGTTATCCAGAATCGAACCCATACATTTTATGTAATAGCTGTAACTTGTAGTCTATTATACAAAAGTTATAGACATATTTCAAAGCAAATATACCAGGATAAAGTATTTTTTATTAATGATGAAAATAGTTGGTTTTTTTCGTTTCCTGAGTAGAAGAAAAGGCAGAGAGAGTAATGTGCTTTAGAATAGAATGCAATTTTATGGTCAAATGATCTGTCACAAAAAGTTTGGAACTCCCTTTGTACTAAAGCTTCGTCAGGAATGATAAACTTATCAAAGAGTACCATTCATGAAAAGAGCAGTAGGAGGTTTTCAATTGACAGATTTAAATTTATTCATTGCATTTGCTGCAGGGTTTTTAAGCTTTATTTCTCCTTGCGTTTTGCCTCTTTATCCAGCTTTTCTTTCCTATATCACTGGCATGTCCGTCAGAGAACTTTCTGAAGAAAATGGGATGATGCAAAAAAGAAGCATGCTGCATACTTTGTTTTTTCTATTAGGTTTCTCCCTTGTCTTTATTGCAATTGGTTTTACGTCTTCATGGTTTTATGAGTTTTTCGTTGTGTATCAAAATCCGATTCGACAAATAGGGTCGATCCTAATCGTCTTTTTTGGATTAATGATTGTTGGGTTGATTACACCTGCATTTATGATGAAAGAACGTAGATTCGAGTTTAAAAACAGACCTGCAGGATATGTAGGATCTTCTCTGATTGGTTTAGCTTTTGCAGCAGGCTGGACTCCTTGTATGGGACCAATATTAGTAGCAGTTTCTGCTTTGGCTTATACAAATCCCGGTTCAGGCATGCTGTATATGCTGGCTTATTTTTTAGGATTTGCACTTCCTTTTTTTATCCTTTCATTTTTTCTTGGACGAATGCAATGGATTAAAAAAAACAGCCGAAAAATTATGGTTTTCGGAGGCTGGGTTATGATCGTGATGGGGATCGTACTGTTTTTTGACGGTCTGACCTATATAATAACATTGCTATCACCCATTTTTGGAGATTTTCAAGGTTTCTAGTAAAAAATACACACCTTATAGTTGCAGGACTTTTGGATCAGTAGTATAGTTGCACTATACTTCAGTAATAAGGGTGAGACAAATGGTAAATGTTTTAATTGTAGATGACGCTAAATTCATGAGAATGACCCTGAAAAATATGCTCAGTCAGTCCGTTTATAATGTAATAGGAGAGGCGGAGAATGGGGAAGAAGCAATTGATCAGTACCGTTCTTTAATGCCTGATCTTGTAACAATGGATATTACTATGCCGGTTATGGATGGATTAAGTGCAGCCAAAAAGATTTTAACAGAATTTCCTGAGGCAAAAGTAATCATGTGCTCAGCAATGGGACAACAGAAAATGGTTATAGAAGCGATTGAAGCTGGCGCAAAAGACTTTATCGTTAAACCTTTTGATGGCAGCAGAGTAATTGATTCTTTAAACAGAGTAATGAAGTCTTCCCACTAAGAGCAGGTCACTCGTGAAAACGTCCACCTAAAGCGAAGTAAACCGATTAAAGAGCTTGTGAATATGTCTCAAGCTCTTTGATTTTCAAATGTTTTTTACAAACTGTCTTTTCTCTTATATAATAAGTGTACTAAGGTAAAAAGGTGGAGTCTAAATGCCTGTTTTTTGGTCAACCGTTGCCGCTGTTATAATGGGCTCATTTGTTTTAATGGTTCGTATGAAAGCGGCTAAACGGCCTGTTTCAGCAAAGAAGATCATTTTGCCACCATTGTTCATGAGCACTGGAGCGTTAATGTTTTTGATCCCGTTTTTTCGCCTGAGTGCCATTGAGTTTTTTGAAGCTTTAATTGTTGGAATGATTTTTTCGATCGTCCTTATTAAAACATCAAAATTTGAAGTTCAGGAAAAAGGGATCTACTTAAAGCCTTCTAAAGCATTTCCTTTTATCCTTATTGGTCTGCTGATCGTAAGAGTTATCATGAAAATTCTACTAAGTTCAACGATAGATCTTGGTGCTTTAAGCGGAATGTTTTGGGTGTTGGCCTTTGGAATGATTGTACCCTGGAGAGCAGCAATGTATTTTCAGTATCGAAAGCTTACAGGGGCAGCTGCAAAAGAAGCTTCGCAATTTGCATAAAAAAAAACAATCTCTATATGAGATTGTTTTTTTATGCGAATAAATCTTCGTACGAATGCAAATCAATGTTTAAGTCAGCCATTTTTTTTCGTAAAAACTTATGATCCCGTTTAGGAGTGGCAATAATATACCCTCTAATGACAAGATCAAGATCGATTGACTTTGCTTTTTCTTTTAAAGCAAGTTCGCCTATTTTTCCTGCTATTTTCTGTTTTGCAACGTCTCTGAATAATTCCGGCACCGGACTGACTAAATCTTCCAGAAGAGCAAGCTCGCGTTTGCCCCACAAGTGAACCGTTTCCTTAACAAAATGTTCTTCCCAATCTAAATCAGATTTTCCATCTTGTTTAGGCATTCTTTTCAAAAACTTTCTGAACATAAAAAAGCCGCCTATGGCAAATAAACTGATTAGCACAACGATCCAGAATAATATAAACCATAAAAACCATCCGTCAAGCATCATGCTTCACCTCAATGTAAGATCCATTACCTTTCATTATAGTGTACATTTACTAAGACATCAACATTCACTTTAGAAATTAGTTAAGGACTCAGATTCGGAATCTGAGTCCTTCTATAGCTGCAGCTGGCTTACCTTCTACGGCCTGAGTTATTTAATTTGTTTGTATCCGAGGGAAACGAGCTGATGTAAATTCTCGCGACGAATGTTATAGAAATTTTGGTCGTCCGCCGTCACCGTGACATAATCATCCACCTTTTGTTCCATTTCATTCATGAAATCATCTTCAACTTTACGCATGCAGCGTCCCTCCTTTCAGATGTAACTTTATATTATCAGAATATTAAAAATAAGACATCCGCCTAAAGTATGAATTTTTATACGGACAAGCTTATAAAAAAGCATCATTTAAATTGATCTTTTAAAAATAGATTGAACAGTACGTTTATTTTTTGTTTAAACAAGCAAATAGTAGTGAGAATCAGGTTTTGATATAATGGGGGTTATGACTGTAGAAATGAGGCGTTCATTGATGAAATTTATTCATACTGCTGACTGGCATTTAGGGAAACTCGTTCATGGCGTTTACATGACAGAGGACCAGGAATATGTTTTGCAAAAGCTTATAGACCTTATAAAAGCTGAAGAGCCTGACGCTTTAGTTATTGCAGGTGATCTATACGACCGGTCTGTTCCTCCAACTGAAGCAGTGAAATTACTAAACGACACACTATATACAATTAACGTTGAACTTGGAGTGCCAATCATTGCTATATCGGGTAATCATGATAGCGGTGAAAGGCTGTCATTTGGTTCAAGCTGGTATCGACATTCCAAATTGTATATGAAGGGAAAATGGGAAAGAGGCTCTCAAGCTATCAATATTCAAGGTGTTCGATTTCATTTAGTTCCTTTTACAGAGCCCGGTCCCATTCGTGAACTTTATGAAATGCCTTCCATTACTTCTCATCATGAAGCAATGAAGGTTATAGTCGATGACATTAAAAGTACTATTGATCAAAGTGTACCGAATGTCTTAGTGGGGCACGCCTTTGTATTAGGAGGGAAAACGACAGATTCAGAACGAACACTTTCTGTTGGCGGGTCTGGATGTGTAGGCAGTGAGCTTTTTGAGCATTTTGATTACACAGCACTTGGCCATCTTCATAGTCCCGATGCCATTTCGCACGACTCTATTCATTATGCCGGTTCACTGATGAAGTATTCCTTCTCTGAAGCAAGACAAAGAAAAGTCGTGAAGATAGTAGAAATAATGGAAAAGAAAGTATCTGTAAAAGAGCGAATTTTAGAACCTAAAAGAGACATGAGAGAACTCGAAGGATATTTGTCAGAATTAATGAGTGTTGAATTCTATCAAAATCAAAAGCTCGATGATTATTTAAAAGTAATATTGCTAGATGAAGGAGGGTTGATCGACCCAATGAATCAATTGAAACAACTATACCCTAATGTACTTCATCTTGAACGCAAATCAGCCATTCGAGACAGATCTCTTACTGGAGGTTCTACCGATATACATTCAAGGAAAAAAGAAGGCATTGATTTGTTTAAGAGATTTTACGAAGATATGACGACGACCGACTGGTCAAGTGACAAACATGAAAAAGTAGCTGCCATAATAAATGAAGTAAAAGCAGGGAGGGCTTAGAATGAAGCCGGTTAAACTATCCATGCAGGCGTTTGGACCTTATGCAAAAACAGAGGTAGTCGATTTCAGCGAGCTCCAAAATAGGACAATGTTTTTAATTTCAGGAAAGACAGGCTCAGGTAAAACTACTATTTTCGATGGCATTGCTTTTGCAATCTACGGGAAAACCAGTGGGGAAGAAAGAAGCGGTACGGACTTGCGCAGTCAATTTGCAGAGGACTCTCTTATAACAGAGGTCACTCTTTGGTTTGTGCTGAAAAATAAAATGTACAAAATTATCCGGTCTCCCCAGCAGGAAAGGAAAAAAGCAAGAGGGGGCGGTTTTACAACGATCAATAGTAAAGCTGAATTATATTTAATTGAAAATAATGCAGAAAAACTAATCGCTGAGAATGTCAGAGAAGCTGATGAAAAAATCAAAGAAATCATGCAGCTCGATTTTGGCCAGTTTAAACAAATTCTCATGATCCCCCAAGGTGAATTCAGGAAACTTCTAACTTCTGATAGCAAAGATAAAGAGCGTATATTACAGCGGCTTTTTCATACAGAAATTTATACTGCATTTCAAGAAAAATTAAAAATGGAAGCTGTAGACCTGCGTACCAAAGTCAACCATTCAATACATGAGAGATTAAAATATTTCGGCGAACTGGATCCGCTCGACCATAATGAACTAAAAGAGCTTCTTTTGCAAGATCCATTGCCTGAACAACAAATAATTAAACTAGCCAAGAACTTAGTAGCAACTCAGAGTGAACTGAAAAAAACTCTAACTGTATCACTAGACAGTCAAAAGAAAGAAAGGGACTCTCTACTGCAGGAAAAGCAGTCTGCAATCTATTTACTTGATGCCTTTACTCAATACGAGGAAATGAAAAATAAATACACTGCTCTGACCGCTCGAAAAGAAGAGATGGACTCTAAAAGAGATCAACTCACAAGCGCAAGGAAAGCAGAAAAGCTCTGGCCTGTGTTTCGTGACTTAGAAGAAAAACAAAAGGCAATCGAACATCGTCAGCAAAGTATCGCAGGTTATCAAGATTCCCTGTTACTTTTTAAAGAAAAGTTAAAACTGCAAGTAGAAGAGCTTGAAGAGATTCAGTCAAAAAAAGATGGAAATGAAAATGAAAAACAGCATTTACGGGACATCCAGCAACTCAAAGACAAGATAAAAGAACGTTCTTTATTGAAGACTTCAATTGACAGATTAAAAGAAGAAGGGATAAATGAAAAAACGGAAGCAGAAAAACTTTTACAAAGGGCTGAGGAGATAGAAGGAAATCAAAAAAGCGCAGAGGTTCAAATTCAGACGCTCCGTCAAGCCAAAATTAAAGCTTCTGAAGAAAAACAAATGCTGCAAAGCTTACAATACGCTCTTCATCACTCGAATAGAGCATTGAAGCTGAGTCAGCTTTTAAGTCAGCTTGAGGTAAAAGTAAATGAGCTGGAAATTGCTCAAAAAAAGAACAATCAAGAAGCAGAAGAAACACAACGGAAAAAGGAAAAATTGAATGAACTGTTTCTATCATCACAGGCTTATCATCTATCCATGCATTTGAAAGAGGGGAGCTCATGTCCTGTGTGCGGCTCACAGCATCATCCAAGCCCTGTTAATGAGCCCGATGGAATAACTTCAGAAAATGACTTGGCATTTTGGGATAAGCAATTACAAAATAGTCTTGCTAAGAAAGAACGCGGAGAAATCGAAATCGTTCAACTGAAAAATAGAATGAATGAAGTGAAAGAAGAGAGAATAGAATTAATTTCTGAGCTAAAGTTGATGAAGCTGGGTTATGAATGGTCCACTGTGCAAGAGCTTCATACGTGGCTTGCAGGAAAGATCCAGACGACAGAAAAAAAGATCAATGAAATAGAAAAACAACAGGCTGCTGAAGCAATGGTAGAAATGGAAAAAAAGAAGCTGGATGCGGAACTTGAACTTACTAGGAAAAGCATAGAAAAAATGAAGGAAAGTATTCAGGGAAAACGGGATAAGTGGAGTGAAATGCAAGGTGATTTCAAGCGCCTAAGCCAGGATATACCTGAAGAGTATCTTGATCAGTCCCATTATTTGAAGACAATTGACCTTCTAAGTGCTTCCATTAAAAAGTACGAAAATCGTTTAAATGAAGCAGAAAGGAAGACTGCAGAATTACGAGAGCAATTCCTTACTTTAGAAAACCGGAAAACTCAGGCGGAAGAGGAGCTTCAACTTGAATGGAAGAAAATGCATGCTGCTGAAGATAAGTGGACAAAACTTTTAGCTGAAACCTCATTTAAGGATAAAAATGAAGTTGAGCGATGTCTTTTAGAAAATAATGAACTTGCTTCCATAGAAGAACAGCTAACTGAATATGAAAAAAATTTATACTTTACCGAGCAGCAGCTTACCATCCGTCAAAATGAGCTTGAAAACAAAGAAAAACCAACTATCTCGTTATTAGATGACAAAATATCTCAAAAGGATCAGCTTATAGAGGAGCTAGGAGAAGATCACAAAGAACTATCTTTTTATATTGAGCGCCATGAAAAAATCTTAAAGCGGATTGATGAAAATAAGAGTGAGACCGCAGAGATGGAAAAGGAATATGCACTCGTTGGCCATTTATCCGATATGGCTAATGGAAAAAATCATCTCCGTATTACGTTTGAGCGGTATGTACTTGCTTTTTATTTGGAAGATATTTTGACGATTGCCAATGAACGGCTGAATCGAATGACTTCAGGAAGATACCAATTGTTAAGAAAAGAAGACAGGTCAAAAGGAAACGCTCAGGGCGGTCTTGAGCTATTAGTATTTGATCAATATACAGGACAGCAAAGGCATGTTAAAACACTATCCGGCGGAGAAGCTTTTAAGGCATCTTTATCGCTTGCTTTAGGGCTCGCCGATGTTGTTCAATCCCATGCTGGCGGTGTTTCCTTGGAAACGATGTTTATTGATGAAGGGTTTGGAACGCTCGATCCTGAATCACTTGATCAGGCGATAGAATCTTTAATGGATATTCAAAGCAGCGGCCGGCTAGTTGGGATTATTTCTCACGTTCCCGAACTAAAAGAACGGATTGAAGCCAGACTTGAAGTAGAACAGACAAAAACCGGCAGTACAACGAAATTTATTCTTACTTCATAAATAAGTGTCACAAAAACTACAACTTCCTTTATGTCCAGTCGTTGTGATGACCGATGGTTTTCTGTAGGATTAAAGAATGTAAAGACGGCTAACATGAAGGAAGGATGGTTAGAATGAAAAAGATGAGACGCCTTTTAGCGGTGATATCACTGATTACTCTCTTAACGGCATGTTCGGGGGGATTTGAAGGTAATATGGAAAGAGAATTACAGGATTTTTCATTTAGTAATCAACATGATGAAACTGTTGAATTAAGCGACGTTAAAGGTACTCCTGCATTAGTAAATTTTATTTTTACGAACTGTGATACCGTATGTCCTCCTATGACCTTTAATATGACTGAAATTCAGCAAGCAGTTGAAGCAGAAGGGATAGAAGACTATCGTATATTGTCTTTTAGCGTGGATCCTGAAAATGACTCACCAGAAGCGTTGAAAGAATTTATGTCATCTTACTCTATAAATGAAAGCAAATGGGATTTTTTAACCGGCTATAAACAGCAAGAGATCATCGATTTTGCGATGGAATCTTTCCAGGCAATAGTAGCAGACGATCCCGAAACCAACCAGGTCATTCACGGAACAAGCTTTTATTTAGTGGACAAAGAAGGAAAGGTTGTAAAAAGTTACGATGGGATTAGTAATGTGCCAGTTGATGAAATGGTAGCTGATCTAAAAGCTGTATCTAATGACTAGGGCATTTGTCCTTGTCATTTTTTGTCGAGAGAGCTAAAATTAATTTGTGAACGAATTTTTAGTCCTGGAGGAGTCTTTTTGGTAAAGAAGCAGCGACATTGGAGTAAGAAAAAAAGGATATATGCCGGGATATTTATTGCATTGTTCTTCGTCATTTTAAGCTATCACCAATATAAGCCCTTGCCCGAAGGTGTTTCATATGCAAGCCAATCGTACAAAACGGAAGATGTTTCATTTTACCGGGATTTAACATTTACTAAAAACGGAGAAACAGTGCACGACCAGGAAATTTTTGAGCGAGTAGGGCAGCTGATTGAGGAAGCTCAGGACTTTGTTGTTATTGACATGTTTTTATTTGATGGCAAAGTAAGTGAGGACAAAGGCTATCCGGATTTAAGCGGGAATCTAACCAAACAGCTTTTAGAAAAGAAAGAGCAACATCCAGACATGCCGATGGTTGTGATTACGGACCCGGTTAACACAGGTTACTTCTCCTATAACAATCAATGGTTAGAGCCTCTTAAAAATGCGGGTATTGAGGTTGTCACGACAAATCTGAACCCTTTAAGAGATCCTACTCCTTTGTATTCAACATTCTGGCGTGCAGGAATTCAATGGTTTGGCCAAAAGGGTACGGGCTGGCTTCCGAATGGGTTTGTAGAAGATGGTCCTAAAATGACTGCAAGGTCTTACTTAATGATGGCAAATGTAAAAGCAAATCATCGTAAAGCAGTAATTACGGATAAGGGTGCTATGATTCTCTCGGCAAATGCGCATAACGAATCGGGCTTTCACAGCAATGTGGCTTTTGAAGTAAAAGGCCCTATTATTCAGGATCTGCTGAATGCTGAGCAGGCAGTCATTGATTTAGGCAACTCCAATATTAACCTTCCTCCATTTACCGGATCTCATGAGGAAAACGGGGAGCTGAATATTAAATACACGACCGAAGGACAAACATGGAAAGAGATCCTGTCTAAGCTTGAAAAAGCAAAACAAGGAGATCAAATATGGATGGCCATGTTTTATTTATCTGAAAGGGAGGTACTTAATGAGCTAATCGCTGCTTCTAAACGAGGTGCAGAGGTATTTTTAATTCTCGATCCGAATGAGACTGCATTTGGTAATAAAAAAACAGGTCTTCCGAATCGACCTGTTGTCAATGAATTGATTGAAGACTCACATGGGTTTATTCAGGTTAGATGGTATGACGTAAAAGAAGAGCAATTCCACCCGAAGATGATGATGATTAAATCCACAGAGAAAACATCCATTATCAGCGGATCAACAAACTTCACTAAACGAAACCTCGTCGACTACAATTTGGAAAACAACATTGTTGTCGAAGGTCCTACTAACGCTGACATTATGATAGAGGTTTCCCGCTACTTCACCTCTTTATGGAATAATGAAGAAGGCCATTATACGGTAGCGATGGAAGAAAATCAGGACACCTTATCTTATTGGCAGAGAGGAATCTATTTTTTACAAAAGGTGTTGGGATTAACGACCTATTAAGAGAGATGAAGGAGCAGCATGAAAAAAAAAGAATGGTTTTTACTTTCCAGCATGTCATTGGTGATTATGTCCAGCGTAATTTCTGTATTTATCCTTTTGGTAATTTCAAATCCTTTAAACAATTTAAATGAAGAAAGCAGTCTTATTGATGACCAATATGATGAAACTCCGTCTGCAAAAAAGAGTGATCAATTGGAAATTGATGAGGAAGAATCTTTATTAAATGATGAACGAAATGAACCTGCTTCTGCCAAATCAACTTCGAAAAAAGAAATTACTCCAGAAACTGAAACTTCGAATGCAAGCAATGCTGAAGCGATTGTAAGCGAGGAACAAAAGGTTAGTGATGAATTTAATGAAGAGAAAAAAGAAGAGATCGATATACCGGATGTTCCAGAAGTGCCGACTGTTCCTTCCATACAGAAAAATGGAAATTCAGAATAGATATCATCGTCTCTAGCAGAAATCTTGAGACAGATAAGAAGAGCATGGTCAAGATCACATGTAGACGATTCTTATTTGAATTAATACTTTAATCATGGTACGGTTATCCTCGTGTTTTTTATTCTTACTTATAGGCAATGATAAAATTGCTAATAAAAAAGATCAGAAAGGAGAATAACATGAAAAGCGTCTCAAAAGTTTTTTGGATTACGATATCAATTGTTTTAGCTGCAACGATCTATGCCATTGTAGCACCTTCCAGTTTTGAGCAAAGCACAGAAAATATTCAAGGTTTCATCTCTACCAGCTTTGGTTGGTATTACCTTATTCTCGTTACGATAATGGTGATATTCTGCTTCATTTTGGCCATAACTCCTATAGGACAAATTCGATTAGGGAAACCCGATGAAAGACCGGAATATTCTACTGGATCCTGGTTTGCAATGTTATTTAGTGCGGGAATGGGTATTGGCTTAGTATTTTGGGGAGCAAGCGAACCGCTCTTGCACTATGCAGCCAGTCCTCCGCTGGCAGAAGCCGGAAGTGATCAGGCTTTAAAGGATTCAATGCAATATACGTTTTTTCACTGGGGGCTGCATGCCTGGGCGATTTACGCAGTAGTAGCATTATCCCTGGCTTATTTTAAATTCAGAAAAGGTGAGCCTGGGTTGATTTCAGCCACGCTGATTCCGCTTTTTGGAGAAAAAATGAGGGGCGGACTTGGTACACTTGTTGATGTACTAGCAGTATTTGCTACTGTAGTTGGTGTTGCCACTACACTTGGATTTGGAGCCATCCAGATTAATGGGGGCTTAAACTATTTATTTGGACTTGAAATCGATTTTTGGGTACAAACAGTCATTATCGCGGTTGTAACTGTATTGTTTATGATTTCAGCTTGGACAGGCATCAGTAAAGGGATACGATATTTGTCCAATACAAATATGATTCTTGCCATCGCGCTGCTTGTCATCATGCTGATCATTGGACCGACGATGTTGATATTGAACTTATTCACAAACTCATTAGGTTCATATGCTCAAAACCTGCTGGAAATGAGCTTTAGAATAGCTCCATTAGATGTAGGCAACCGTGATTGGATCAACGGCTGGACCATTTTTTATTGGGCATGGTGGATTTCATGGTCACCGTTTGTCGGAATCTTTATAGCGCGTGTATCCAGAGGCCGTACTATTCGTGAATTTATGGCTGGCGTATTGCTGCTTCCTTCTATTGTCAGCTTCCTCTGGTTTTCAGTCTTTGGAGCAAGCTCGATTAATGTACAGCGAATGGGTACAGACCTAACAGGACTTGATCCAGAACAACTACTATTTGCTGTATTTAATGAATATCAGCTTGGCGCATTGCTTTCTGTCATTGCGATTGTTTTAATCAGTACGTTTTTTATTACATCTGCTGATTCTGCAACATTTGTTCTAGGGATGCAAACCACCTATGGGTCATTGACACCTTCAAATAGTGTTAAATTAACCTGGGGTCTCGCACAATCTACTGTTGCTGTCATTTTGTTATCAACTAATGGATTACAGGCCCTTCAGAATGCATTAATAATAGCGGCCTTTCCTTTTTCTTTTATAATGATTCTCATGATGATTTCAACGTACAAATCATTAAATCAGGAAAGAAAAGACTTAGGCTTAATGATTACACCAAAGAAAAAACAAACTAAACCTGACTCTAAATAAAGAAGAATCCATCCTGAAAATATCAGGATGGATTTTTTTTTTGAATAAACTGTTTCAGATAGAAGATATGAGCTACAATTAATTATAGCTTACTAGTTTTCTTATTAAAGGAGTTTACTCATGAAGAAGAGAAAGAAATTAAAAAAAAATCACTCGAATACAAAGAAAATGGTAAAAATTACAGCTGCTTTTTTTACAGTCCTTATTACGTTGCTTGCTATCACTGTGTATATGCTTGCACAAAACGATGGGATTATAGGCAAGGCATCAGATTGGCTTGAGCAGGCAGGAGCTCCTGTAGAACTAGAGGTTCCTGATGAATATATTGAAATTTACCAGCGCGCAGAAGAAGAATATGGTGTTCCCTGGACCCTTTTAGCTGCCCATCATAGAGTAGAAACTCGTTTTTCTACGATGGAAACGATGGTTTCGCCTGTGGGAGCTGAAGGACATATGCAATTTATGCCTTGTACGTTTGTTGGCTGGAGCCACCCTACTTGTGATGGACTTGGAGAAGGGGATATCCCTCCTAAGGAAATGACAGATCCTTCAGTAATTGAACAATACGGGGGGTATGGAACGGATGGAAACGGAGACGGCAGAGCCGATCCATGGGATATAGAGGATGCCATTTTCAGTGCTGCTAATTACCTGTCTAAAAATGGGGGAGCAGATGGTGAACTTGAACGTGCTATTTTTACCTATAATCAAAGCAATGAGTATGTAGAGGATGTTTTATACTATTTTAATCAATATGAAAATCAGTTGAACTAAAGTTGTGTAAGGCAAAGTCATATGAGAACTATTTATTTTTCTCTTTTGCCCATTTCAGTTTGTACTTAAGAATAAGAAGACATATGACAAATGACGTATGTTAAGATACCGCATAGGCTTGGGTAAAAAATACGGAAGTGGAGCGAGTAAAATTGGGGGTGCTGGTTATTTCTAATCTGGCATAACGCTCAAGCCCTGAAAATTTACTTTAAAGGTCAGAATAAGCTTAAAAAGCAGGGATTAGATCGAAAAATCAGATTATCCGAGAAAGGAGCAAGTAAAGCATGTCATCTTTTATTAATCATTTAGATGCAACCGAAATGGCAGAGAGTATTAAAAATAGAGAAATTTCGCCGCATGAAGCCGTAATGGATTCCATAAACAGGATAGAAGCAGAAAACAGCTTTTTAAATGCAGTAGTCAATAAAAGGTATGACGCTGCCATTGCTGAATCTAAAAATGTTGACCGGACCAAACCATTTGCAGGTGTACCATTATTACTAAAAGATATCTCTCATTCTTTAAAAGGGGAGCCCATAACCGCAGGATCTAGACTGCTTGCTTCAACTAAAGCGGACGTGACCAGCCATTTTGTTTCTTCCCTTAAAGAGGCCGGATTTATTATTATTGGTCATACGAACGCACCGGAATTTGGTTTAAAAAATATTACTGAATCAAAATTGCATGGAGCTGCTCGTAACCCAAAAAACCACCGTTATTCTCCAGGAGGATCAAGCGGTGGAGCTGCGGCAAGTGTCGCATCGGGTATGGTTCCTGTTGCAGCGGCAAGTGATGGAGGAGGCTCTATCCGCATACCCGCTTCTTTTTGCGGGTTGATCGGGTTAAAGCCAACACGCGGAAGAATCGCTGTTGGACCAGGCAGCGGGAGACAATGGCAGGGAGCTGCTATTGACTTTGCCTTAACAAAATCAATAAGAGACACCGCCCAGTTGCTGGATTCATTACAAACCTATCAAAAAGAAGCAGCTTTTCATACTCCAGTTTTTGAAAAAGGATACAAACAACTGATAGACCAGCGTGGGTCTAATAAATATCGCATTGCATTCAGTACAGTTTCTCCTGTAGGAACACCGGTTAGTGAAGATGCAGTTTCAGCAGTTAAAGATCTGGCGCTATGGCTGGAGAGGAATGGACATCATGTCGAGGAAGCAAGTCCGGATCTTGATGGAAAACATCTCATGGAGCAATATTATCTAATGAATTCAGGTGAGATGGCTGCTTTAAGACTTTCGCTTGAGAATGCTATCGGCCGCCCGCTTACTCACGATGATATGGAGATTGAATCATGGGTATTAGCAGAAGCAGGCCTGAAAACAG
This sequence comes from Jeotgalibacillus campisalis, assembly GCF_000829515.1. GTDB lineage: Bacteria > Bacillota > Bacilli > Bacillales > Jeotgalibacillaceae > Jeotgalibacillus > Jeotgalibacillus campisalis. Next base: position 502,719 of record NZ_JXRR01000014.1, read on the forward strand.
GGGCAGGTGAGTTTTCAATAAGTCTTTCCGCCTGGGATTTTGCAGCTTATAAAATGGAAGACTTTCATCGGCAATTTGATCTCTTTTTAACTCCTGCAACTTCATTTTCAGCACCTGAGGTAGGTGAACTTACTCCAGGCGCGGCTAAGATCCAGGAATTATTAGAAGTGTCTCATTTGAATGCTAAAGATCAGCAGCACTTAATTTATAAAATGTTTGAACCAGCTTTAACCTACTCTCCATTTACACAGCTTGCTAACTTAACCGGTCAGCCTGCCATAAGTCTTCCCACTGGAAAAACAGAGGATGACCTCCCCATAGGCATTCAGTTCATGGCCTCAAAAGGAAATGAACACCTGCTGCTTGATATAAGTTCAGAAATAGAAGAATATGGTCTTTTTCAGCCATAAAGAACTAAATATAACTATTTTGGAATACTAAAAAATTATTTTAATTCAAAGTTTTCTAAATGAGAAGTATTCTTAACAGGACAAAAAGCGAATTTATTTATTAATTTCATGAAATACCATAAGAAATACTTATTGATGGACATAACTTTATTGATATTTACTTATCGTATTCAGTGTATTAAGATAGTATTGTGCGCTTGTAGTTACATACAAGAAAAGGTTAAATTTAATAAGGGGGAAATTCGATGGCTAATCAGGATATTTTTCAATCTAAAAAATCCTTCGATCTTGAAGGAAAACGCTATCATTACTATGAACTAAAAACACTGGAAGAGAAAGGTTTAACAAAAATCTCAAAACTTCCATATTCTATTCGGGTTTTATTAGAGTCTGTTCTCAGACAGTATGACGGACGAGTGATTAAAGAAGATCATATTAAAAACCTGGCAAACTGGGGATCAAAAGAAGTCAAGGATTCTGAAGTGCCTTTTAAGCCTTCACGGGTTATTTTACAGGATTTCACAGGCGTTCCGGCAGTGGTTGATCTCGCATCGCTTAGAGATGCTATGTCTAAAATGGGCGGTTCACCAGATAAAATTAATCCTGAAATTCCGGTAGACTTAGTTATTGACCACTCTGTTCAAGTAGATAAATACGGAACTGCAGACTCCCTGCAAGTTAATATGGACCTTGAGTTTGAACGGAATGCTGAGCGCTACCAATTCCTAAGCTGGGCTCAAAAAGCGTTTAACAACTATCGTGCAGTCCCGCCTGCTACAGGAATCGTTCATCAGGTAAATCTTGAATATCTAGCTAACGTTGTCATGAACGTGACAAATTCCGAAGGTGAGACGGTGGCGTTTCCTGATACACTCGTAGGTACCGACTCTCACACAACAATGATTAACGGCATCGGTGTACTTGGATGGGGCGTTGGAGGAATTGAAGCAGAAGCAGGAATGCTTGGCCAGCCTTCATATTTCCCAATTCCAGAAGTAATTGGTGTGCGCCTGACTGGAGCACTTCCACAAGGGGCAACTGCGACAGACCTTGCTCTTAAAGTGACGCAGGTATTGCGTAAAAAAGGAGTAGTAGGTAAATTTGTCGAATTTTTCGGTGAAGGAGTTGCTGTTCTTCCGCTTGCAGACCGTGCAACGATCGCTAACATGGCACCGGAATATGGTGCAACATGCGGTTTCTTCCCGGTAGATAAGGAATCTCTTGCATACATGCGTCTTACAGGCAGAGAAGAATCAGACATTAAGCTTGTTGAGGAATACCTCACGAAAAACGATATGTTCTTTACAACTGATAACGAAGACCCTGTCTACACGGATGTTGTAGAACTTGATCTTTCAAAAATAGAGCCGAATCTATCAGGTCCAAAACGTCCGCAGGATTTAATTCCGCTATCAAATATGAAAAAGGAATTTCATAAGGCACTAACAGCTCCTGAAGGCGTGCAGGGATTTGGTCTGGATAAAGCAGAAGTAGACAAAGAAGCAGTCATCGAATTTGATAATGGTGATGTTGTGCCAATGAAAACCGGTGCAATTGGGATTGCTGCAATCACAAGCTGTACAAACACTTCCAATCCTTACGTTATGCTGGGAGCGGGTCTGGTTGCACAAAAAGCAGTAGAACTCGGAATGAAAGTTCCTGCATACGTTAAAACTTCTTTGGCGCCAGGATCAAAAGTAGTTTCAGGGTATCTGCGTGATGCAAATCTGCTGAACCCTCTTGCAAACTTAGGATTTGATCTTGTAGGGTATGGCTGTACAACTTGTATCGGTAACTCTGGTCCGCTGCTGCCTGAAATTGAAAAAACGATTGCAGAAAGCGACCTGCTTGTTAGTTCTGTGCTGTCAGGAAACCGTAATTTTGAAGGGCGGATTCATCCATTAGTTCGGGCTAACTACCTTGCTTCTCCACCTTTGGTTGTTGCCTACGCATTAGCAGGTACGGTTGATATCGATCTGCAAAAAGATGCTATCGGTAAAGATAAGAATGGTCAGGATGTTTTCTTAAAAGATATTTGGCCAACAACAGAAGAAGTGAATGAAATTGTCAAAAAGACTGTTACACCAGAGCTTTTCCGTGAAGAATATGAAAGAGTATTTGACAATAATGAGCGGTGGAATGCAATTCAGACGAGTGAAGATGCTCTTTATACGTTCTCTGATGATTCTACTTATATCCAAAATCCACCTTTCTTTGAAGGACTGACTGAAAAGCCATCCAGCATCGAAGGATTGAACGGACTTCGGGTAGTAGGTAAATTTGGAGATTCAGTAACAACAGACCATATTTCACCGGCTGGAGCAATCGGAAAAGATACGCCTGCAGGTCTTTATTTAAGAGAAAATGGAGTCGCGATACGAGACTTTAATTCTTATGGATCAAGACGGGGCAACCACGAAGTGATGATGCGCGGAACATTTGCAAATATCCGCATTCGAAATCAAGTGGCTCCTGGAACAGAAGGCGGTTATACTACCTATTGGCCAACAGGAGAAACAATGGCCATTTACGACGCATGTATGAAATATCAGCAGGATGGAACCGGCCTTGCTGTTCTGGCAGGGAAAGATTATGGAATGGGATCTTCCCGTGACTGGGCAGCAAAAGGAACCAATCTGCTTGGAATAAAAACCGTAATTGCTGAAAGCTATGAGCGGATCCATCGTTCAAATCTTGTGTTTATGGGCGTATTGCCTCTTCAATTTAAAAAAGGAGAGAACGCGGAAACACTAGGTTTGACAGGCCGTGAATCATTATCAGTAAATATTACAGATCAGGTAAAACCGCGTGATATTTTAACGGTTAAAGCAACAAGTGAAGATGGCAAAGTGACGGAATTTGACGTGCTGGTCCGTTTTGATTCCGATGTAGAAGTAGATTATTTCAGACATGGCGGCATTCTAAGAATGGTACTGCGTGATAAATTATCTGTATAATATTTCTGCTGACGAATAATTTCGACAAGGCATTAATCAAGTCAATGCAGCAATATGAAAAACAAGCAAATGTATTGAATATAAAAAGGGAGAAACACACTGTGCACAACAGGTGTTTCTCTTTTTTTTATTTGCATTAATCGTGTTGAACTGATTCTGTTTTAAATTGTCGAAATTTTTAATTTTTAATGTTTAAAAATAAGAATTTCGTGAGATACTACAGATAGGAGGTGTTGACGAATGAGAGTAAAGGGGAAAACCCTTCAGGAACTTGTTGCTGAAAATCGATCTGAAATTCAAAAAGATCCAATAAAAATGGATTTAATTGAAGATCGACTTGAAAAAAGATGGCTGGCTTGGGAAAAAAGAAAATAAACTCGCTGCATTCTGTCCAGCCGGATAGAGTGCTTTTTCGTTTGTAAACATGTTTGATTACTAGAGGTATGATAAACTGAGGGAAAGTTAGTGAAGGGATTGAATAAAAAAGAATGAAAATAGCTGAAAAAACGATCGAAGTCCGGTATGCTGAAACGGACCAAATGGGTGTAGTATACCATGCTAACTACCTGATCTGGATGGAGATCGGAAGAACATCTTTAATTGAATCTATGGGTTTTCAGTATTCAGAAATGGAAGAGGAAGGGATTCTTGCTCCTGTTATGGACATACAAGTTTCTTATAAAACACCTATTCGCTACGGAAATAAAGCGATAATTAAAACCTGGATCGAACATTATGACGGCCTGAGAACTCACTATGCTTATGAAATAACAAACGAAAATGGTCAGATGGCTGCAACTGGATTATCTAAGCACGTTTGTGTAAAAAAAGAAAATTTCCGACCAGTTTCTGTGAGAAAACTTTTTCCTGCTTGGCATGAAGCATGTGAAAAATATAAGAAAAAGGAGCACCAATCAATAAATGGGTGACGGTGATACATATGGCTTTTGGGATAAATAAGGAAGCGGTTAACAATTGGAAACATGCGATCGATAATGGAGAAATAGCTTTCTTAACGCACTTTTGGCTCGATGACCGGTTCCCTGAATACCATACAGTGACAAAGGCAGGAGCAAAGAACATCGACCAGCTTGCTTTATGGGGGGAGAAATATCAATTAAAAAAAGAGTGGATTCATGTGCGGAAAGACGGTTATTCTCATTTTGATCTTCTGGGGAACACACAAATAAAAGTTTTAAAAGCTGAAGGGCTCGCAGAACATTTACACCGTTTTAAAATTATAAAAGAGTGACGGCTGAATTACGGCCGTCACTCTTTTTTGCTTAATTTTTATTGTAATCATACGCTGGACCGTCGGCTTGTTCATTGTACTCTACTTCAAGATTATGTCCGTCAAAATACCATTCGTCTTTCTCTTCTACGTAAAAAGTAATTCCTTCTTCTTTAGTTGTAACGACAGCTTCGATAGGATCATCTTTACTGACTCCTAATGAGAATCCATCCTGAATTGGGCTAGAGCCGCCATATCGAACGAAAAAGCGAACGTGATCCCCTTCTTTAACCATCATTTCGTCTTGAAACCACTTAACTGCTGCTTTTGAAAGTTGAATGTCCATGCTGTTTCGTCCTCCTTTATTAAATAAGCTATTTTTATTATAATGGAAATGTGGAAATAAAGACAAACATGAGACTTGAAAGGAGCATTTATGGAAAAGCGTCTTTTTATCTGGATCGGTGCAGTTATCTTCGGAGGGCTTTTGCTGCAGACATTTATTCAATTAGAAGCAGATTATCAATTAGAAGCGGCCGGGTTTATTTTATTTTCAGCGGCTATTTATTACGGTCTGTTTTTCCTTAAAAAGAGGAAATCAAATTTATATCTAGGGTTAACATGTGCTTTGGGCATTGTCTCTTTATTACTAGTGTTTTTTGCGCCGCTGATACTGCCAGTGCATTAAGAAAGCAAAGAGAATCTTCGAGAATAGATAAGGATTTAAAAATAAAAGGCAGCTTTCTATTCATTTTGAATAAAAGCTGCCTTTAGTACTTTCTCTGGGTGATAATCCTGATATAGAAGTATCACAAAACCTATTTACGTGACATCCAGTTGATTTTGGGTTCTGTCTTATTTTTAATTCTTGAAATATTGCTCTTGTGACGGATGATAACAAAACCGGCCATGACCGATACGATTACAACTAAAGCGAGATCATCTGTAAACAACACAGTGTATACTACTGCAAAAACACCTGCGGTCATAGAAGCGAGAGATACATATTTTGACAGATACAAAACGACGAGAAAGCATAGCACGACCAAAACAAATAACATTGGAGCGTAGCCTAAAAGAACACCTGAGGAAGTTGCAACAGCTTTTCCTCCCCGAAAACCTGCGAAAATGGGAAACATATGTCCGATAACAGCTGTTACACCGGCAACAAGCATTAAGCTTTCCTGGCCTAAAAGTAATGCTGCAACGACTGCTGCGGTTCCTTTAAGAATGTCCATTATAGTGACGATGGCCCCAGCCTTCACTCCTAAGACACGAAAAGTGTTTGTAGCGCCAAGATTTCCGCTTCCGAAATTTCGGATATCTTTATTATAGAAAAATTTGCCGATCCAAAGTCCGGAAGGGATTGAACCAATTATGTAAGAAAGTAAGATAAGTACTGCTGCAATCATAAAGTTGCTCCTTTATAATGTAGATGAAATTATTTTATCATGAAATACAATGTTAAGGTGGTTTTTCTTCGTCTATGGTATTAGAATTTGTAAGATGCACAGAATCACACATTTAAACAATCCAGATTTAAAGGGGTATAGTATGATGAAATTGGCAGCAGGTTCACTTCAATGGTTTATTTTTATGATCGCATCCTCTATAGCGGCACCAATAGCGATCGCAGCGGTGTTTCAATTAGATCCCGCTCAGACAGCAGGGTTTGTTCAACGAACACTGTTAGTACTCGGAGTTGCGGGAATTGTACAAGTATTTTTTGGTCACAAACTTCCGATTAATGAAGGGCCTGCTGGTCTGTGGTGGGGTGTTTTTTCAATCTACGCTACTTTTGTAGGGGTCATTTATTCAACACCAGTTGAAACGCTTCAAGTTTTACAGTCCGGTCTTTTACTAAGCGGAGTGATTTTTATTTTATTATCCCTAACCGGCATTATTAATAAAATCACTGCCTTATTTACACCCGTGGTCACATTTACTTATTTGATGCTGCTGGTATTTCAATTAAGCGGTTCATTCTTAAATGGAATGGTTGGTTTGCCGAATGAAGAAGGGACCGTAAACCTATTCGTTATGATCGGTTCAATTTTGACAATCTTCCTTGCTTTTTGGCTGAATAGACATAAAAGGCAATGGGTACAGCGCTATTCAGTTATTATTTCTATTGCAGCGGGATGGATTATCTTTATAGTATTGGGTCAAGCGACCTTTCATTCCGCTACTGACCATTCAATTATTGCACTGCCTGAATTTTTTGCATTCGGTCCACCCATACTAGAAAGTGGAGTTTTCGTTACGGCCATTTTTATTACATTTCTTTTAACCGCTAATATGGTCGCTTCAATTAGAGTAATGGAATCCGCAATGGCAGAACATTTTCAGGAGAAACCTGCTGCACGGTTTAGACAGGCTGGCTTCGCGGCTGGTTTTAATACTCTTTTCAGCGGAGCGGCTTCAGCAATTGGTTCGGTTCCGATTGCAGGTGCAGCCGGCTACGTTGTGGCTACAAAATCACCTGACAGAAAACCTTTCTGGATAGGCTGTTTGCTTGTGGCTGGTGTGAGCTTTGTTCCCTTTATCATTAACACAATGGCACAATTACCTGCTGCTGTAGCATTTGCTGTAACTTTTGTAATTTTCACGAACATGATTCGTCTGGCATTCCTGGAGTGGAAAAAAGAGGGGAATAGTGAAAGAGGACTTTCTGTAGTGGGAATCTCATGGCTGGTGGGGGTAGGGCTGATGTTTGTTCCTTCGTCCGCATATACCGACCTTCCTGTTGCAATTAGTTCTGTTTTATCCAATGGACTCATAACCGGCACCATTAGTGCAGTTATTTTGGAACAATGGCATCTCCGGACATCAAAATCCGGCTGAAATTGGAGTCTTAAAGGTAGTATGTGTTTTTTAATCGCAATTAAGGTTTAAGCAAGGGGGCTTAGGGAATTTATAATTAGTAAATGTGGGAAGGATGGTGACTAAATGATTACATTTAAAAACGTAAGAAAAACATTCGCCGATGGCACAGAAGCCATTAAAGGAATTGATTTACATATTGAAGAAGGTAAATTGGTTGCTCTTATCGGACCAAGCGGCTGCGGTAAAACAACGACGATGAAGATGATCAATAAATTGATTCATCCTTCTTCTGGGACGATCTCGATCAATGGGAAAAATATAGCTGAACGCAAAGATGTAGATCTTAGAAGAGATATTGGCTATGTAATCCAGCGGATCGGTTTATTTCCTCATATGACTATAGAAGAAAACGTCGCGCTGATCCCAAAACTTAAAGGGATGAAAAAACATGAATATACAAAGCGGGTTGATGAACTTTTAGATTTAGTAGGTTTGGAACCCCCTGTATTTAAAAAAAAATACCCTCTTGAACTAAGCGGCGGCCAGCAGCAGAGAGTGGGAGTCGTAAGGGCGCTTGCCGGAGAGGCCCCGATTATATTAATGGATGAACCATTCAGTGCATTGGATCCGATCAGCCGTGAGCAGCTTCAGGATGAACTTAAAGAACTTCAGTCTGCCATAAGAAAAACCATCGTATTCGTTACCCATGATATGGATGAAGCCCTCAAAGTAGCAGATGAGATCGTGGTAATGAAAGATGGCATGATTGAGCAAATAGCGCATCCCGATGAACTGATCCGACACCCGGCAAATGAGTTTGTTCGATCATTTATTGGAGAAGAACGAATTCAATCAGCGCTTCATTCATTTAGTCCAAAAGAAATACAAGTGACATCAATCCTGAATCAGCCGGCAGAAGACTCTACTGACCTGCCCGTTATTGAATCCACCGCTGATTTAAAAGCGGCTGCAAAGGCAATGATTTTAAACAATGCAGAAGCCTTGCAGGTGATGCAGGAGGGTATCATGATTGGTGTGATTTATAAAGATCGATTATTAAGCGAGTTAGCTGGCTTGGAAAGAGGGGCCTGATATGAACTTTTTTTCGGACTTTTGGGAAGTAGTTGTTCAAAGACAGGACATTATTATTGAAGGAACGATTGAACATTTGTACTTATCTTTTTCAGCAATTGTCATTGCAATTTTAATTTCTCTTCCTCTCGGCATATTTATATCAAGGAATCAGAGAGTGGCGGAATTTTATATCGGAATAACTGCCGTATTTCAAACAATTCCTAGCCTTGCTCTATTCGGCTTTTTAGTGCCGATATTAGGGATTGGTTTTGAAACAGCGCTCATTGCGCTTATTATCTATGCTTTACTGCCAATTCTCAGGAATACATATACAGGTATTACGGGTGTCGATCAGGCTGTAATAGAGGCTGGGCAAGGAATGGGAATGACCAGCACTCAAATTCTTTTTAAAATTGAGCTTCCTCTGTCCCTGCCATTTTTAATGGCGGGTATCAGGACAGCTACCGTATTGACAGTCGGTATTGCTACCCTGGCTACTTTCGTCGGTGCTGGAGGACTGGGTGATGTCATTTGGAGAGGGCTGCAATCTTATAATAATGAGCTGGTACTTGCAGGTGCGATTCCGGTCGCATTACTTGCATTATCATTTGATTTTATTTTAAAAATGCTTGAAAAATATACCACTCCAAAAGGAATCAATTCAAAATAGAAGTAAATAAATCAGGAAAAGGTGAGGTTTTACAATGAAATTTTCTAAAGCATTAATGGCTGCAACTGTCAGCGCTTCTTTAATTCTTGCAGCCTGCAGTTCAGATGAAGACAATTCAGAAAGAGATTCAAGTGAACCGATCATCATCTCAGGAAAAGCGTTTACTGAACAGTATATTCTTCCAAGCATTCTTCAGCAGTATATCGAGCACCACTCAGATTATGAAGTTACATTGAATGATGGACTCGGAGAAGTAAGCGTTCTGCAGCCTGCATTGGAAAATGGCGACATTGATATGTACGTTGAATATACCGGGACAGGTCTTGAGGCGGTCCTTGGTTTACAGGCAGAAGACGGTGAATCGAGTGACAGTATACTCGAGCGTGTTAGAGAGGGCTATGAAGAAGAGTATAATATTACTTGGCTTGAATCTTTGGGCTTTGCTAATGACTATACCATGGCTTTTTCAGAAGATGCAGATTTTGAAGCGGAAACTTATTCTGATTTAGCGGAAATCTCTGATCAGTTATCATTTGGTGCGCCTCATGCATTTTATGAACGTCAGGGCGATGGGTATGAAGCACTTTCCGAAGCTTATGGTTTTGAATTTCAGGCAACAGAAAGTCTTGATGCAAACCTCATGTATCAAGCGGTTCAAGACAGTCAGGTTGATGTCATTCCGGCATTTACAACAGATGGCAGAATCGAACGATTTAACTTACAGACTACAGAAGATGACTTAGGTTTCTTTCCTAAATATGATGCCGTTCCAGTTGTTCGACAAGATGTTTTAGAGGCTTATCCTGAATTGGAAGGCTTGCTGGGTGAATTGTCTGGTCAAATTTCTGAAGAAGACATGCAGGAAATGAATGCTAAAGTAGACATTGATGGAGAAACAGCCTCTACTGTAGCTCAAGAATTTTTAGAGGACAATGGACTTTTAGAATAAAATTTCAAAAAAGGACGTGTTAACATGATTACAAATCCGTCTCGCGATCAAATTGGAGAACTATTGAATTCAAGTAAGAGGATTGCCGTGATCGGTTTAAGTGACAACCCCTCTAGAACATCATACAGTGTCAGTGAGGCAATGCAGAGTGCAGGGTATGAGATTATTCCTGTAAATCCTACAATAAAGGAGGCACTTGGCGTTAAAGCGGTATCTTCTCTTAAGGAGATCGAAGGGAAAGTGGATATTGTCAATATTTTCAGGCGTTCTGAATTTCTAGCGGACATTGCAGATGAATTTCTGAATACAGATATTCCAGTGTTCTGGTCCCAGCTGGGTGTAGAGGATGAAGCTGTATTTAACAAGTTAACTGAAAAAGGCAGAACAGTAATCATGGACAGGTGCATAAAAGTAGAGCATGCTGTAACAAGATAATATTCTCGGCGCAAAAAAACTTGATCCTAAACTCCAGGATCAAGTTTTTTGTGGTTTTCCATTAATTGATTGGCACGTTCAGCGCATGATTTTGTTAAGAAATAGAGAGGTTCTGAATGAAGTCCAATGCCCCTGCCTTTCATCCTCAAAATACTCGTTAATTCTTTCACAAGTGTATCCGCGCAATAAGCAGATTCAGTTCTAATCTTTTATTTCTTTAAACATAAATCTTATATTCTGTACGATTTTTTCCCTTCAACTGCAATAAAATGCTATGATCTAGGAACGGAGCTTACGGTTTATACAGGATTCATTCTACGTAAATTTTTTGAACTACCATTGAAATCCACTGTAATCTAGGTATAGAATATGATGGTGAAATAGGAATGATATGATACAATGTAAAAAAACGAACAAGTGTTTGTGCAATTTGGAAGGGGAATGTCCGTGGCTAAGAAAGCAACGATAGAATACAACGATGATGCCATTCAAGTACTTGAAGGTTTAGAAGCAGTTAGAAAGAGACCAGGAATGTATATAGGCTCCACAGATGCACGTGGACTTCATCATTTAGTTTTTGAAATAGTTGATAATTCAGTGGATGAGGCGCTGGGTGGTTATGGTGATACGATACAAATTACTCTTCATAAAGATGACAGCGTATCAATTCGGGATTATGGACGGGGCATGCCTACAGGAATACACCGTTCAGGGAAACCCACACCAGAAGTTATTTTTACAATCCTGCATGCAGGAGGTAAATTTGGTCAGGGCGGCTATAAAACGAGCGGAGGATTACATGGAGTAGGTGCTTCTGTTGTAAATGCATTATCAGAGTGGCTGACTGTTACCATCCATCGTGAGGGCGTAATTCATGAGATGAGATTTGAAAATGGCGGCAAACCAGTTACTACTCTTGAAAAAAGGGGTAAAACGAATCAATCCGGAACCCTTATCCATTTTAAGCCGGATCCTTCCATTTTCAGTGTAACTCACTTTAACTACGAGACCTTATGTGAAAGACTGCGGGAAAGCGCATTTCTTTTAAAAGGATTTAAAATAGAAATTATTGATGAACGAAATGATAAGAAAGATACATTTCAATTCGATACGGGAATAGAAGCATTTGTTTCGTACCTGAATGAAGAAAAAGATGTTCTTCATCCTGTGGTTTCTTTTGAAGGGGAAAATGAAGGCATTGAAGTTGACTTTGCTTTTCAATTTAATGATGGATACTCTGAGACCATCCTTTCCTTTGTGAATAATGTCCGTACGAAAGATGGCGGTACACACGAAGCAGGTGCAAAAACAGCGATGACCAGAGTCATAAATGAGTACGCCAAGAAAATCAGCTTATTAAAAGAAAAAGATAAAAACCTTGAAGGAGCAGATATCCGGGAAGGCTTTGCTGCAGTTATTTCAGTCCGCATCCCAGAAGGTATTCTGCAATTTGAAGGACAGACAAAAGGAAAGCTTGGTACAACAGAGGCAAGGTCATCTGTTGACAGTGTTGTAGCAAACCAGCTTCTTTATTTTCTAGAAGAAAATCCGGAAATTAGCACATTGCTTATTAAAAAGGCCATAAGAGCTCAGCAGGCGAGAGAAGCTGCGAGAAGAGCCCGAGAAGATGCGCGTAATGGAAAAAAACGAAAAAAATCAGATACGATGCTTTCCGGAAAATTAACACCCGCTCAGTCAAAAAATGCTGCCCGAAATGAGCTTTATTTAGTTGAAGGAGACTCAGCAGGCGGATCTGCAAAGCAAGGGCGGGACAGAAAATTTCAAGCAGTTCTTCCTTTAAGAGGAAAAGTAATTAACACTGAAAAAGCAAAACTTGCTGATATTTTCAAAAATGAAGAAATTAATACGATTATTCACGCAATTGGTGCCGGAGTGGGTGCTGATTTTGAAGTGGATGATATTCAGTACGACAAAATTGTTATAATGACGGATGCAGACACCGATGGAGCGCATATCCAGGTGCTGCTTTTAACGTTCTTTTACCGCTACATGAAACCGATGATTGAAGCCGGCAGAGTTTATATCGCTCTTCCTCCGCTGTATAAAGTAAGCAAAGGCAGCGGAAAAAAAGAAGTGATCGAATATGCCTGGACAGATAATGAACTCGGTGATGCAGTAAAAAAGATCGGAAAAGGGTATATACTTCAGCGCTACAAAGGTCTTGGAGAAATGAATGCTTCCCAATTATGGGAAACGACGATGAATCCTGAAACCCGCACATTGATCCGTGTGAAAATTGATGATGGTGCCCGAGCTGAACGCCGAGTAACGACTTTGATGGGCGACAAAGTAGAACCGCGGCGTAAATGGATCGAGTCAAATGTAGCATTTGGCATGGAGGACTCACAAAACATCTTAGAGAATGATCAGATCATGGTTTCAGAGGAGGACTAAAACAATATGACAGCAACAGAACGGTTTCAGGACCTTCCACTTGAAGAAGTGCTGGGCGACCGATTTGGAAGATACAGCAAATATATAATACAAGAACGGGCACTGCCAGATGCCAGAGACGGGTTGAAGCCTGTTCAGCGGCGTATTCTTTACGCAATGCACTTTGAAGGAAACACACAGGAAAAAGGCTTTAGAAAATCTGCTAAAACAGTCGGAAACGTTATCGGTAATTATCACCCTCATGGCGACTCTTCTGTATATGAAGCGATGGTGAGAATGAGTCAAAGCTGGAAAGTTCGCAACATGCTGGTTGAAATGCACGGGAATAACGGCAGTGTAGATGGGGACCCGGCTGCAGCTATGCGGTACACTGAGGCCAGACTCTCAAGCATCGCCGGCGAACTGCTCCGTGACATTGAAAAAGATACAGTAGAACATATTTCTAATTTTGATGACACGTCGGTAGAGCCCACTGTCCTGCCTGCTCGATATCCCAATCTTCTCGTTAATGGTTCCACAGGAATTTCAGCAGGCTATGCCACAGAAATCCCTCCTCATCACTTAAGCGAAGTAATTGATGCTGCCATTATGAGAATGGATAAACCTGCTTGTACGGTTGAGGAGCTGATGACCGTAATAAAAGGTCCTGACTTTCCAACAGGCGGTATTATTCAAGGTGTAGACGGGATAAAGAATGCGTACGAAAAAGGTAAAGGGAAAATCGTTATTCGGGGAAAAGTAGACACTGAGACCCTTAGAGGAGGCCGGGAGCAGCTTGTCATCACGGAGATTCCTTTTGAAGTGAACAAAGCTAATCTTGTAAAGAAAATGGATGAGCTGCGTGCCGACCGTAAAGTAGAGGGAATCTCAGAAGTTAGAGATGAGACGGATCGAACAGGTCTGCGTGTCGTAATCGAACTAAAAAAAGATGCAGATTCAGATGGTGTCTTAAACTTTTTATATAAAAATACAGATTTGCAGGTGCATTATAACTTTAATATGGTGGCGATTCATAAAAAACGTCCTGTTTTAATGGGTCTTTCACAGCTGCTGGACGCTTATATCGATCATCAAAAAGAAGTAGTGACCAAAAGAACGCAATATGATTTAAACCGCGCCAAAAACAGAGAGCATATTGTAGAAGGGCTAATTAAAGCCTTATCCATTCTTGACGAGGTAATTAAAACGATTCGTGGATCCAAAGACAAAAAGGATGCCAAAACAAACCTTCAGACAAATTTTGATTTTACAGAGCCTCAATCTGAAGCCATTGTTTCTTTACAATTATATCGTTTAACAAATACAGACATTACGGCACTTCAGAAGGAAGCTTCTGAGCTTGAAAAGCTGATAGAAGAGTTAACGACCATATTGGAAAGTGAGAAAAAATTGAATGCTGTCATAAAAAAAGAATTAAAAGGCATTCAAAAACAGTATGTAGATGAACGCAGATCGGTTATCGAGGATCAAATTTCTGAAATAAAAATTAATATGGAAGTTTTAGTCGCAAGTGAAGATGTAATTGTCACGGTAACCAAAGACGGTTATATTAAACGGACATCTCAAAGGTCATACTCAGCTTCCAACGGACTGGACTTTGCCATGAAAGATACTGACCGCCTGCTGGCAAAAGTGGACGTGAATACAAAAGAAACACTTCTTTTGTTTACAAACAAAGGAAGTTTTATTTATGCGCCAATCCACCAGCTTCCCGATATACGCTGGAAAGATCTAGGCCAGCATATAGGAAGCCTTGTGACATTGGATAAAGATGAGCAAATCATCAAAGTGATGCATGTCAAAGAATTTAATGATAATCAATTTCTCATTTTTGTTACTAAAAATGGAATGATTAAGAAATCGAATTTTTCTCTTTATCAAACCCAGCGTTTTTCGAGGACATTCGTTGCTCTAAATGTCAAAAAAGATGATGAGCTAATTGATGTCTTTTTAACAGATGGCACCGAAGAAGTATTTTTAGCAACCTCACTTGGCTACGGTTTGAGGTTTAATGAAGAAGAAGTTACTCCTGTCGGGCAAAGAGCTGCAGGTGTGAAGGCTATAAACCTTAAAGAGAACGACCATGTGGTAAGCGGACTTAAGGTAAAGGATCCTCAGCAGCTGTTTATGGTTACGCAGCGTGGGGCTGTCAAGAAAATGAAACTGCATGAATTTGAGATCAGCTCCCGTGCAAAGCGAGGCTTGATCATGTTAAAAGAACTAAAGAAAAATCCTCACCGCGTCGTTCAGGTATTTGCCATTGAATCAGATGCAGACCAGTTTGTGCTTGAAAGCATTAATGGACAGCGAACCGAAGTAAAAGCTTCTGGTTACCGGGTTAATGACCGATATTCGAACGGATCTTTTGTCATTGATGAGTCAGAAGTTGGGGAAATAATAAAAGCCTGGAAACAAAATCAGGAAGCAAGCGTTTAATCTTAAAACCTTAGGGAATGGAAGAAAGAACCGGTTTCTTCCATTTTTCTTTTTTTAAGCGCAGATTTATTTTAAAAGGAGTGATTACATTGCAGTTATTTTCTTTACAATTTGTGAATGGGTTAAATGATGCAGCATCATGGTTGAATGGATTTTTATGGGATTACATATTAATTGTCGTTCTTTTGGGCTGCGGTCTTTATTTTACTGTGAAGAGCGGTTTTTTACAGTTTACTAGATTAGGAGATATGGGGAAGCTTTTATTTGAAAAGTCGACGATCTCTTCAGAGGGCAGAAGAGGGATATCATCATTTAAAGCTTTCACCATCTCAACAGCTTCCCGTGTTGGTACAGGTAACTTAGCAGGGGTAGCTACAGCAATCTCTCTTGGAGGTCCTGGAGCCGTGTTCTGGATGTGGGTCATTGCACTCGTAGGGGCAGCTTCTGCATTTGTAGAATCAACATTAGCTCAGGTCTATAAAATTAAAGACAAGGATGGCTTTCGGGGCGGCCCGGCCTACTACATGGAAAAAGGGTTAAATGCCAGATGGATGGGAATTATCTTCGCCATCATTATTTCGATTACATTCGGACTGGTGTTTAATTCAGTTCAGTCGAATACCATTTCATTTGCACTTGAGGGCTCTTTTGGATGGAATCGGACGATTATCGGCCTCATTTTAGTTGTATTAACCGGATTAGTAATTTTTGGCGGTGTAAACAGGGTGGCAGCTGTTACAAGTACAGTGGTACCTGTTATGGCTGTTTTGTATATTTTGCTGGCTCTGTTCGTTCTTGTGACAAACCTTAATTTGGTACCAGAGATGTTTGGCGTTATTTTCAGTAATGCATTCGGTTTTACAGAAGTTGTTTCCGGCGGTATTGGAGCGGCAATTATGAATGGGATTAAACGGGGCTTATTTTCAAACGAGGCTGGTATGGGTAGTGCTCCAAATGCGGCAGCAACAGCAGCTGTAACGCACCCTGCTAAACAGGGTCTAATTCAAACGCTCGGAGTATTTGTTGACACGCTTATCATTTGTACAGCTACTGCTTTAATCATTATTATGTCGGGTGAATATTTGAATGGAAATGATGGTATTCAATTGACACAGGACGCCCTGGCGTTTCATGTTGGGGACTGGGCATCCATTTTTGTCAGTGTTGCAATCTTTTTATTTGCATTCAGTTCAATTGTTGGAAATTATTATTATGGTCAAACGAATATAGAATTTATAAAAAACAGCCCATTATTTTTAAATCTCTATCGCATTGTTGTGATGGGAATGGTTTATTTTGGATCTGTTCAGTCATTCAGCGTAGTGTGGAACCTTGCTGATGTATCGATGGCCACGATGGCTTTAATAAATTTAATCGCAATTAGTCTGCTTTCTCCTATCGCGTTTAAAGTTTTAAATGACTATCAGAAACAAAGAAAACAAGGAATTGACCCTGTATTTTATAAGAACAGCATACCAGGGTTAAAGAATACTGAATGCTGGGACGATGGACCAGTAGAAAAATAACAAAACCGTCAGGGTGCTTTTAGCATCCTGACGGTTTTAATTTTGTATTCATCAGCTCTTCAAAGCGAGAAAGTGCTGCAGAGTATTGCTGAAGAGGGGTTCATAAAGATAATTGATTCGAGCAGCAGATTCATTTATGAGAGAAGAATCTTCTTCTGCATCTTCTGTATTACTTTCCGGCTCTTCATTTTGAGTTTCCCCTTGTCCTTCGTCAGTCAGATTTGGGTCCATTTCTCCGGATTGATCTGGAGATGTAACATCTTCGCTTTGTGACGGCGGCATAAGACTTTCTAAGAATGGAGACATGCCTGGATTGGGAGGTATATTATTGTCTGTTGACTCAAGTGAAGGCTCTGCTTTATCAAAAAAAGAATTAGCGATTGATAAATAGCCTTGCTGATTAGGGTGCACATCAACCGGATTAGGCAAGTAATTCAGTCCATCGGGATCAAAATCAGCTCCTGCATCGATGAATGCAATATCTCTTTTTGAAGCTTCATTTTCAATAATGTCATTAACGAGTTCCAGCATTTTTAAAACGCCCTGCTGTTGAGTAGAGAGAACATGCGGATAAGGAAAATAATAACCTACTGCATAAATGGAAGCGTCAGGATTAATTTGCAGAATTTCATCTAAAAGTTCTCCATATTGAATCCTCATTTGGTTCAACGTATAATTTGCGATGAGCTGATCAAACATCACCGTACGGCCAGCTGCGTCCTGCCTTACCAGACCAAGTATATTATTAGCGCCTGCGGAAAGAGTAATAAGCGTAGCCTGACTGACAGATTGCCTTACTTCTTCTTCATCCAGAAGATCGTGAATGTTGTTAACAGCAAACCCCGGTACAGCAAAATCTTTTGAAAAAGCGGCGAGCAATCCATTTTTTGATAATGTATCAGCAATAATATCCGCATAGCCTGCATCAAGTGATTCATAGGGAGTAGCACCTGCAGCAACCGAATCACCAAGCGCTACATATACTTGTGGTGTTGTTATATCAGCCTTTGCTGATGGTGAAAAAATAGCAAAAGACAGAAGGCTGATCGATAACCCAATCTTCATTTTAAATTTTACTGCCTGTTTCATACATCTCAGATCCCATCTTTATAATATAAGCAGGGTTGAATTCCTGTTCTTGTTTCTTTATTGTAACTATATCGGAAGAAACATTGCATATCATTATTTATTTCGTCTTTCGTTATAGGCATCGAGAGTCTCCATTTCTCTGTTTATAATTCTCTCCATTTCCACAAGGGCTTCTCGGTCCACGATCGGATCACTTTCATTCCATCTGACGTTTTGGACGAAATAATAAGATTTAATTTTTGAGAGAACAACAGTAGAAGCAGGAAATATATCAAAATATGCCCGAATCTTTCCTCTGCCAGCAAATGTCCAGCGGACTAAATTCATCATCATCACCTGCATATAGTATAACACGAACGTTTGTGCGTTGTCTTGCTGATCAGCACATTAAACACTCAGTGCTCGACCCCTATCAAACGGCAGGGAAATTGTGAATATAAAAAGGAGATTTATATGTATATATTTGTTTATGGAACCCTTAGAAAACATGGCAGTAATCATCAATTAATTGAAAATGAAGAATTAATTGCTTCTCAAGCGTGGTCTACTGGCAATTTGTATGATTCTGAAGAAGGTTATCCTTATTTTATTCAAAAAGGTCCTAAAAGAGTTTATGGAGAAGTGTACAAAATAGCTAAGGATAAGCTTCTCGAAATTAAAAACATTCATTATCCAAATTCAAAAAGTGAAAAAACCTTTCAAACCTCCACTGTAAGTGTGAGGACAGATATTCTCGGTGAGATTGACTGTGTTACGTTTGTAAATAAAGAAGAGCAGGTTCTTGGATTGTTTCCATTAACATACGGCGACTGGCTTGTTCATCAAGAGTTAGAACGCGATCATCACACATATTTTGCATATGGTTCATGTATGGACAATGAGAGATTTAAACTGGCTGAAGTCGATCATCTGTTTGAAGATAAAATCGGTGGAGCACAGACCGACCGCCTTGAGATGAATTATTCATTAACTGTTCACGATGGAGGTAGGGCCAATATAATAGAAACAGGCAAACAGGGAGAAGGTGTGCTGTATAGCGTGAATAAAGAAGCAGTGGAGTATCTCTTTACAAGAGAAGGAGTGTACAATGGCACGTATAGACCGGCCTTCATAGACGTAGTAGCAGATAACAGGCTATACCAAAAGTCTCTTACATTTATTGTCCTGGATCCCGCTGAGGAATGCGCTCCTCCACTTCATTATGCAACTGAAATCATTCGCGGCTCTAAAGGCATTGTATCTGAAGGCTATCATACGAAATTAGTGTATGATTTAAAAAGAAAGTTTAATCTATCTATGGAAGAGTAACTTAATACATTGTATTCTTTCCATCCTTATTCGTGGTTCGGACAAAACAACTGAAAAAAGTTAAAAACAAGGCAGTATGGATTTTTCGTATGAAGCGAAGTGATCCGATCAAAGAGCTTGAGACACGCATTTTGTCCCAGGCTCTTTTTTCTGCCCGCTGTTTCAAAGATGGTGCTGGTGCACTCCGTCCTGATAACACCTCGAATGATCATGATTATCTAATCATTACAGAATAAACTCGTGTTATATCAGCTTTTATAACGTATATGATTTTATCAATCTCTCATATAGCCCATTCTCAGCCTCTATAAGCGTAAATTTTGGCATTATCCTCAAATAAAGACTAAGGATAGCGCTTTCACTCTCGATATCCCATTCTATCTCACTACTTTTCATTTTACACTTGATGTCCAATTGCCACGTGTTAAGATAACTAGCGTGATAAAAATTGAACGGACAAAAACGAAACAGTTAATGCAAAAGGAGATGGTTAAGCGATGTCAACGAATTTACGAGTAGCTTTTATCGGAGCAGGAAATATGGCAGAAGCGATGATTTCAGGAATCGTCCAAACAGGGATGTTAGATGCCCATCAAATTACTGTAACAAATAGAGGCAACGAAGAAAGACTTCTGGAACTGCATAACCGATACGGTGTACAAGGAATTAAACGGGACAAAGTGAATCTTTCTTCTTTTGATGTTATTTTCATGGCAATGAAACCGAAAGACGCTGAATCTTCATTAAACCGGATCAAGCACGAAATAACGTCAAATCAGGTTGTAATGAGTGTTCTGGCCGGCATATCTACTGAGTTTATGCAGCAGCATCTAAAACCGGAGCAGCAGATCATTAGAGTCATGCCCAATACGTCAAGCATGCTTCAGGAATCGGCTACGGCTATTTCACCGGGAGATCATGTAACGATGAAAAATATTAAATTAGCGCAAAGCTTATTAACCTGCATCGGTCAGGTTTATATTATTGAAGAAGATCAGATGGATTTATTCACAGGAATCGCAGGAAGCGGTCCCGCTTATTTCTACTATTTGATGGAGCATATTGAAAAGACAGCTCTTCTTCACGGAATGGATGTAGCCCAGGCGAGAAAAATCGGCGCTCAAACCATTCTTGGTGCGGCTAAAATGATTATGGAATGTGAAGAAACACCGGCAGAGTTAAGACAGAATGTTACATCCCCTAATGGTACGACTGCAGCGGGACTTGAAGCATTGGCTGATTCAGGCGGTGGAGAAGCGATCAAGGCTGCAATTGAAGGAGCAATGAATCGTTCAAAAGAAATTTCAGAAGATCTTCAAAAAACACCTGTTTCAATATAATTTAAACGAATGTTCATCTTGTTATCTATATAAATAAGAAAATTTTTAGGAGTGATAGTATGACATCGGACAATCAAAAAAGAGTAGTCATTAAAATCGGAAGCAGTTCTTTAACCAGTTTGTCAGGGGATATTAGCAGAAGAAAAATAGAACGCATTACAGATCAGGTAGCCGAGTTAAAAGATGAAGGCCATGAAGTTGTCCTGGTCTCATCAGGAGCAGTAGCTGCGGGATACAGAACGCTTGGTTTTGTGAACCGTCCTGATTCCTTACCGGAGAAACAGGCAGCTGCAGCAGTAGGACAAGGCAGATTAATTGAGACTTATTCGGAACTATTTTCTTCCCATGGTTATGCTGCTTCTCAAATATTAATTACTCGCAGTGATTTTTCCGATGAAACAAGATACAATAATGTTCGGAATACGATAAATGTTCTTCTTGAACGCGGGATTGTTCCAATAGTGAACGAAAATGATACAGTTACGACGGACCGTTTGCGTTTTGGCGATAATGATACTTTATCAGCTAAGGTAGCCGGTCTTGTTGCATCCGATCAATTGATCATATTATCTGATATCGACGGTTTATATGATGCTGACCCTAGAAAAACACCTTCTGCATCCTTATTGAAAGAAGTTTCAGAAATAACTCCGGAAATAGAAGAGATGGCAGGAGAGCCGGGTTCTGCAGTAGGAACCGGCGGTATGAGATCAAAAATTGATGCATTTAAAATTTCAATGGCATCTGGAATTCCATCTTTTCTTGGAAAGTCAGGTGTGAAAAACATTTTAGTTGATGCTGTAAACCAAGAAGCAAAAGGAACGTATTTCAATGTAGCACAGCCTGAACAAAACCTTGACCATTACAGACAATGGATCGCGTTTAATTCGGGTCCTGAAGGTGAGATTTTGATAGAGGAAGAAGCGAAAGAAGCTATAGTCAATGACAAAGGAAGCCTTCTTCCTAGTCAGATTTATCAAATTAACGGCAACTTTAAAAAAGGGTCCGTTGTCCGTATTCTTGACTTAAACAAAAACAAATTAGGCTTGGGAGTTGTTAATTATTCCTCTTTCGACCTTGAATCATTCCAGCTTGAAAAAAATGCAGTAAGCGACAATGGTGAAGCTGCTATGCACAGTGATTCATTTGTTTGTGAGTTAGAAGTAGCCATCCCAATTGGGGTGTAATAATAGCTGAGGTGCATAAAACACGTAAGGAGTGGATTTGATGACAACAGCAAAAATATCAGTAAACGTTAAAGAACAAGCAATATTAGCTCAAAAAGCCTCTAAAGAACTTGGGATGCTTTCAACTCAAGATAAAAATGATGCGCTTTATTGGATAGCTAAAGCAATTGATGAACAAGTAGAAGATATTTTAAAAGCCAATGAACAGGATTTAGAGAACGGACGTCAAAATGATTTTGATGCAGCCTATATGGATCGGCTTTCATTAACAGAAGAGCGGGTTAAAGAATTCGCTGAAGGCTTGCGTCAGGTCGCTCAACTTGAAGATCCTTCTGGGGAAGTTGTTTCTGAATGGACGCTTGATAACGGGCTTAACGTCCAAACAGTGCGTGTGCCTCTTGGGGTCATAGGCATGATCTATGAAGCCCGTCCGAATGTAACAGCTGACGCAACCGGTCTTGCGCTAAAATCCGGCAACGCTATTGTATTAAAAGGCGGATCGACAGCGATACATTCAAATAGAGCTATAGTTAAAGTAATAAAAGAAGCACTGGTTTCAACCAAAATTTCACCAGATGCTGTTCAATTTATTGACAGTACAGATCGCTCTGCTACACAGCAGCTGTTTACAATGAAAGAACACATTGATGTATTGATTCCAAGAGGGGGCGGGAAGCTTATTCAGGCGGTTGTCAATAACGCTACTGTCCCTGTTCTTGAAACAGGCGTTGGAAACTGTCACATTTATTTGGACAAGGATGCAGATGTGGATAAAGCGATATCCATCTTTATTAATGCAAAAACAGATCGTCCTGCGGTTTGCAATGCAGCTGAGACTTTAATTGTTCATGAAGAATTTATGGAAAGACACCAGGAACAGCTGATTTCAGCACTTAAAAGTTCAAAAATAGGTGTGTACGGCGACGATGCTGCTGTGAAATTGATTCCAGGAGCGATGCCTGCTAATGAAGAGCATTGGGAAAATGAGTTTTTAAGCCTCGATGTAGCTGTTAAAATTGTTAAAGATGCAGATGATGCTATTGCTCATATTGACCGGTACGGCACAAAGCACTCTGAGGCCATTGTATCAGAAAACGAGGATACTGCAGCTCGTTTTAAAGGACTTGTCGATGCAGCAGCTGTTTACCACAATGCCTCCACTCGATTTACGGATGGAAGTGCACTTGGTTTTGGTGCTGAAATTGGGATTTCCACTCAAAAGCTTCATGCCAGAGGACCAATGGGGCTGCCTGCACTAACCACAATCAAGTATGTGATGAGCGGAAATGGGCAAATACGATAAAAGTACGCATGATAGATAGAAAAAAGAGGCAGCGATTAAGCTGCCTCTTTTTAACTTCTCTTTAGCGGTAATTCTGCCTCCTGCGGGTGATCACCTCTGGAAGTGATTTTGTACTTTAGTTCAAATATTTTTCTAGTTATTTTTGGCAGCGGTCCTTCAAACAGTTTTTCTCTCCAATAAATATCTGCAGCCTTTTGAAGTGCGCCGGCTTTTGTAGGATAAGAGTAAATGATTCGGGATAAACTACCGATTTTATGCTTGTTTTTCATAGCAAAGACTACGATCTGCATCCATTCTCCAGCTTCCTTGCCGGCTGCATGAGCTCCTAAAATCTTTCCTTTTTTATCGGTCAGAATTTTTACAAACCCTTTAGTTTCATGCGATGTAATGAATCGGTCCACATCATCAAGATGGGCACGATAAGTACGATAATTTGTGTTTTCTGACAGCAATTGCTGCTCAGTCTTTCCTACGTGAAACACTTCAGGGGATGTAAAGGTTACCCATGGAGTATGCGCATGACTCAACCCGCGCTTCAATCCAAATAACACATTAGGCACGACCGTTTTTGCTTCTTCTCCTGCCGCATGAGTAAAAGGCAGAGTATCGATGACATCTCCAACAGCAAAAATATGGGGCTGGGAAGAAGTAAAGGATGAATCCACTTCAACAAAGCCATTTTTCGTTGCCACACCTGCATTTTCCAGGTTGAGTGAAGCGAGATTAGGTTTTCTGCCAGTAGCGACTAACAGTGTATCAACTAATTTTCTTTCTTCTTTTCCGTTGCGATGAGTGAGATGAACGTCAATTTTTCCATCATGATAGAGGGTTTTTTCTACCTTAGTATTCAAATGAATATCGATTTCTTCTTTTAAAACATTATACATATACTTGGATATATCCTGGTCTTCTTTTGAAAAGATCTGATCAGATCCTTCAAAGATATGAACGTTTGATCCTAATTTTGCAAACGCCTGAGCCATTTCTACTCCGACTGTCCCTCCCCCGATCACTCCAAGGCTTTCAGGCAGCTTATCTAAATCAAATATGCTTTCGTTCGTAACAAATGATATATCTTCCAGCCCTTCAATAGGAGGGATGACAGGTGAGGATCCTGTTGCAATGATTACTTTCTCAGCGTAAATAACGTCAGAATGTCCAATTTTAATCTCATTGGGTGATAAAAATGCTGCTCCGCCGAAATAAACGTCCACTCCAAGATCAGTAAAACGTTCCGTACCATCAATTTCCTGGATGGTTGCCTGAGCAGATTTTACGTGTTCTTTTACAAGTGTAAAATCCAGGTCACCAGAAACATTAAAGCCAAAATTTTGAGTTTTAATTGTATCGACACGGGCTGCAGCATCTATTAATGATTTAGAGGGCACACACCCATAATGAAGACAGTCGCCTCCAAGTGAATCCTTTTTTTCAACTAACGCTGTTTTTGCTCCCATACTTGCAGCGCCTGCAGCAGCCGTCATGCCTGCTGAGCCTCCTCCTATAACTACAACCTGATATCTTTCCATATTACTTCTCCTCCCTATACTGATCAGATACTTCCTTCATTCGTTTACGGTTGACGCCAAAGTCATACATTCCTGATCGGGAAGCGGACCGAAAGTGTACAAGATTCGTTTGGTCATCAAATAAAAATTCCACATCATCTTTAAATTTAAAAATTCTGCTGCTTACAACAGCATGAATATAGTCTGTTTCATCCGTTTTAATTTCAACCCGCTTCCATGAACTTAAAATTGATTTTATTTTGTCATGACTTTCAGCTATGTTTTCTTTAAAGGGAAGAGGATCCATCTTTTTTTCTGCCTGATCTGTCTGCGTGGACACATCATTTTTCTTTTGGGACATAGGCAGTAATTTTCCATTTCTAATACGGTTTTTCTTGCTCATAAACAGCCTCCAGTAGATATTTTTTAGTGTTTGATGCCATTTTAGTTGCTATTTTTTTTTCGATAAAGATCAAACTTTTTTGTGAAACAAAATTTGAGATTTTTATTTGTTCACGGTTAATCAAACGACCGCTAAACTATCCTTTACCCCTATATTAGATTTAGTTAAACTACTCAACTCTCTCATGAAAAAAGAAAGACGGTGTTTAAGTTATAAAATAGTTAATTTTCAGGAAATAAAGTATTCAAAATATGTTACGATAACCACAATTATAAAAAGGCCTGTATAAGCATAGCAAGCGCGAAGAATTATATGCGGCTGAATATAGTCTTCTTCTTTATCAAACTGAACGGTCTCCGATTTGTTGGTATAGCCCGACTGGTTTGCTTTAGCCCAATTACTTGGAGCGGTAATCATTCTTACGCCTACGATCGATGCGATTCCTATTAAAACAGAAACATCAATAAAAGCGGTCTTCAGTAAAAACGAGACAGCACCATTTAGCCCAATCAGTATAAAAATGGATCCTAAAAAATTACCTGCTTTCGTCAAAAAAACACACCTTTCTATGATTCATGCCTTTATTTTCCCATAACCGCCTTATGGGTGCTATTAAATTTTAATTGAGAAGGAAGGTTGTTAGATGAAAATGAAAAGAATTATTCAAAATGTAGCGGGGTTTTCACAATATGATGTTCCTTTATCTCATAGAGGGAAAAATTCAGCATGTGGTCCGACTGCAATTGCCACCATCCTTAATTACCATTACCCTCACTCAGAACCAGCAGATCAATGGCAAAAAAAATGGTATGTCAATTCTAAAACCGGATGGTTCGGCTTATCTGCCAGAAAGATGTCACGTACATTGAATGAACTAGGTTTTTCAACAAAAGTAAAAAAGAAAATGTTCATTCAGTCCTATATGCATGAAATTGAACATAATCGGCCGGCAGCAATAAAATTTGACCAATGGACTTCATTCAGATGGTTCTCAAGTGAATACAAATACCGTTATCACTGGGTCACAGGTGTAGGGTATGAAGTGACAGATGACGATTTTTTTCTTTTGGCGTTAGACCACGGTAAACAGAAAGATGCTATACGGAGAATTTCTTTTTCTGTAAATGCCCAAATACTTTCCCTTGTTACTTTTTCACCTGAAAAATAATACACTACCATATTACGAACCTATTTTTCTTGAAAGCGATTTCAAAAATAAAGCCTATCAATATGATAAAAAGTTCAGGGATTTGGGTTGTCACAAGATCATCGAATGGCTATAATTGTCCGTATATTAAAAACAAATGTCCTCTGTGTAAATACATACATGAGGCGGAAGCAGGTGTCTTATGACAAAAAAAGATCTGACAATTGGCATGCTGGGATTTGGAACTGTTGGCAGCGGGGTTGCGACAATGATCCGTGATAATGAAAAAGAACTAACACAAAGACTTGGAGTCAAGGTGAAAATAGGTAAAATTGTTGTCCGGGATATGGAAAAAGAGCGCGGCACATATGTAGATCATGGTGTACTTTGCTCAAATGTAAGTGATGTTATACATGACCCTGATATCGATGTTGTAGTGGAAGTTATGGGTGGAATAGAAGAGGCGAAATATGCTATTCAAGAATCTTTAAAAGCAGGCAAGCCCGTTATAACGGCTAATAAGGATTTAATGGCCATTCATGGTCATTCACTCTTGCGTCTAGCTCATGAAAACAGCTGTGATTTGTATTATGAAGCAAGTGTAGCAGGAGGAATTCCAATCATAAGAACATTGGAAGACGGCCTGGCATCAGATAGAATTTCAGGAATTATGGGCATTGTCAATGGAACAACTAATTACATCCTCACTAAAATGAAAGAAGAAAAATGGAGTTATGAGGAAGCACTAACAAAAGCGCAGGAACTTGGCTTTGCAGAAAGCGACCCGACTTCAGATGTTGAAGGATTGGATGCTGCGAGAAAAATGGCTATTCTTGCGACACTTGCTTTTTCAATGGAAGTTCATTTGGAAGATGTATCAGTGGAAGGGATGACAGCAATCAGCACAGAAGATCTCGAACTGGCAGAACAATTTGGGTACAGTGTTAAAATGCTTGGTTTTGCTCAAAGAGATGAGGATGGAATTGATGTATCAGTGGAGCCGGTTTTTCTTGCATCCTCTCATCCGCTTTCATCAGTCAGAAATGAGTATAATGCGGTGTATATTTATGGGGACGCAGTAGGAGAAACTATGTTTTACGGACCTGGAGCAGGTTCTATGCCA
Source organism: Jeotgalibacillus campisalis (assembly GCF_000829515.1). GTDB lineage: Bacteria > Bacillota > Bacilli > Bacillales > Jeotgalibacillaceae > Jeotgalibacillus > Jeotgalibacillus campisalis. The sequence goes on from NZ_JXRR01000014.1 coordinate 530,056, forward strand.
ACTGCCACTTCAGTTGTATCCGATATTCTTGCTGCATGCCGAAATCTATTGCTCGGAGTTGGCGGCAAAAGAAGCCACAACCCAATGAATTCAAGGCATTTAAAAGGGGAAGATCATCAAAGTGCTCAGTTTTTCCACCGTTTGCTTGTGAAAGATGAGATTGGTGTATTTTCTGAATTAACATCTATTTACAGCAAGCATCACGCAAGTTTAGGTTCAATTATTCAGCGTCCTGGTGAAAAGGAAGGAGAAGCAGAAGTAATTTTAATCACACATTCCTTATCCAGAAAGAACCAGGGAGAAATCATTAATGAATTGAAAGCATCGTCATCAGTAAAACAAATTATCTCTAATTACAGGGTAGAAGGAGGTGTGAAGTAATGTGGAAAGGGCTGATTAAGGAATATAAAGAGTGGCTTCCGGTTACTTCATCCACCCCTGATGTAAGTCTTTTAGAAGGCAATACTCCATTGGTTCCGCTGGTTCATTTTTCTAAGGAGTGGAATATTGATTTGCACGTCAAGCTCGAAGGTGCAAATCCAACAGGTTCCTTTAAAGATCGCGGAATGGTTATGGCTGTGGCAAAAGCAAAAGAGGAAGGAAGCAATGCAATTATTTGCGCTTCTACAGGAAATACATCAGCTTCTGCAGCAGCATATGGAGCAAGAGCAGGACTACGCACCATTGTAGTCATTCCAGATGGGCGGATCGCGCTTGGAAAACTTGCTCAAGCCAAAATGTACGGAGCAGATATTGTTTCGATTGAAGGGAATTTTGACGAAGCATTGACCCTTGTAAGAAGAATAAGCGAAGAAGATAATATTACGCTTGTAAATTCTGTCAATCCTTTTCGTTTGGAAGGACAGAAGACTGCTGCCTTGGAAGTTCTGCAGCAGCTTGGAAAGGTGCCAGACCTTCTTGCGCTTCCTGTAGGGAATGCGGGCAATATTTCAGCTTATTGGAAGGGATTCTCAGAATATCAGGATAAATATGGGGGAGCCAGACCTGTCCTGTTAGGTGTTCAGGCTGAAGGAGCTGCGCCGATTGTCATGAATCAAATAGTAGAACAACCAGAAACCATCGCTACGGCCATTCGGATTGGTCATCCTGCGAGCTGGAAATTAGCCTTAAACGCATTAAAAGAATCCTCGGGAGATATATTATCTGTTTCTGATGAAGAGATACTAGAAACTTATCACCTGTTAGCCCGGAAAGAAGGAATCTTTGCGGAACCTGCTTCCTGCGCTTCAATTGCAGGTTTAAAAAAGAGAATTGAAGCAGGGTTGATCCAAGAAGGAAGTACAGTCGTCGCTGTACTGACAGGCAACGGGCTAAAAGACCCTGAAACGGCAATAAATACATCCAATTTGGAACCAGTGAAAATAAAAGCGAACATTAATGACCTTCGCGCTGAATTAAAAGGGGGAGTCAAAGTATGACGTTTTCTCCTTTTCAGGTTCATGTTCCAGCGACCACTGCAAATCTTGGACCAGGGTTTGACTCGATTGGAGCAGCGCTAAACATACACCAGAATACAGTCGTTACACCATCATCAAAGTGGACGATTCAGTACGAAGAGGACAGCCATCGATCGCTGCCTACAGATGAAAGTAATTTAATTTTGTCCACAATCAGAAAAGTTGAGCAGCATTTTAATGTTAAAGCGCCTGCTGCTTCCCTTTCTGTGGCATCTCAAATTCCTTTATCAAGAGGAATGGGGAGCAGTGCAGCAGCAATTGTGACCGCGATTGATATAGCAGACTCCCTGCTTTCATTATCGCTGACTGACGCTGAAAAGATTACAATGGCATGTGAAATAGAGGGACACCCTGATAATGTATCTGCTGCTGTACTTGGAGGGATAACGGTCAGCAGATGGACAAATAAAAAATTAGATAGTATGAAAATCCAAACAAATGAAGTCGACGTTCTGCTTCTCGTTCCTTCTCATGAATTGACAACCGTTGATGCCCGAAAATCCATTCCCGATTCGATTTCACATTCTTCTGCAGTCCGGTCCAGTGCAGCCGCTAATTTAATGATTGCGGCATTACTTAATAAGGATTGGAATATGGCAGGAAAGATGATGGAACAAGATGAATATCATGAGCCTTATCGTGTGCAGTGGATCGATTCATTTTATCAGATCCGGACAGAAGCGGGGAAACTCGGGGCTTATGCTACAACGATTAGCGGAGCAGGTCCTGCGATCACCATCTTTTGCGGAAAAAATGACGTAAACAACATCTCAAGTAAGATGAATAAAGCTTTTCCACATTACTCTTGTGTTTTGACGTCGATTACCTCTACAGGATCCGCCATTTCGCCCGTTTATCTGAAAGAGAATGTTTAACCACCTATAAACGGGTGGTTTTTTATATGGTAAAAGAGGGAAGCGATAACTATTCTTTCATTAACCAGTTTTAGGGAGGTGGACTATGTAAAGAATTTCGGAGGCGCTATTCAGAAATTTTAAGTTATTCAAGGCAGGAATTTCATTAGCCCATATCTGGTCAATTTCATTACGCTGCTTGGCATGAGTTGAATGTTTTAGCCGTTAGACATGACAGGATTTTGCCATAAAAGCGACCTGGATGACCATTTGCTTTAATGGTTATTTATTTATCAATTAAGGAAATAATAAATCATTCCATAAAAAGGAGAGGTTAAAATGGAATTTTCAAACCAGCAAAAGGGCGGCCAGCCGGCCCAGCATCAAAATCAACAACCTGGAGAAACAGATCAAATGAACCCAGAACCGATTCACAATGATCCTGATTACAAAGGCTCTGGAAAATTAAATGGGAAAGTTGCGCTCATTACTGGAGGAGACAGCGGCATCGGTAAAGCGGCTGCCATTGCTTACGCGAAAGAAGGGGCGGATATTGCCATTATCTACCTAGAAGAGCATGAGGATGCGAAATCAACGAAAGAAGACATTATGCAATACGGCGGCAAATGCCTCCTGCTGTCAGGTGATGTAGGAAATGAAGAGTTTTGTAAACTCGCGGTTCAAAACACAGTAAGCGAATTGGGATCACTTCATATTCTTGTTAATAATGCAGCTGAACAGCATCCACAGCAATCAATTGAAGAAATCTCAACAGAACAGCTTGAAAAAACATTCAAAACAAATATTTTCTCGATGTTCCATTTAGTGAAGGCGGCTCTGCCTCATTTAAAAGAGGGGAGCACGATTATAAATACAGGTTCTGTTACGGCATATGCCGGCAACGAAACGCTTATTGACTATTCGGCAACTAAAGGAGCGATTGCTACATTTACACGCTCTCTCGCAAAATCTTTAGTCAGCAGAAAAATCCGTGTGAACTCTATAGCCCCTGGGCCTATCTGGACTCCACTTATTCCTTCGACTTTTGAAGCGGATAAGGTTGAAAAATTTGGTGTAGATGCTCCTATGGAACGACCTGGTCAGCCGGCTGAACTAGCCCCAGCTTATGTTTTACTAGCATCTGACGACTCCAGCTATATGACAGGCCAAACCATTCACATTAATGGAGGAACATTTGTTACTAGCTGATCTAAAAACAAAACATTAATATAAAAAAAGGTCCTGCAATTTTGCAGGACCTTTTAAATTAAAAAGCAAAAAAATCTTTTTATGATTCGTCTACAAATTCCCATCCGTCATCTCGATGCTCAGCAAGCTCTTGAACCTCGTCTTCCTTCATTCCTGAACCAAGGAGCTGAACAGCCTTAACTTTTTGAGAATCATTCTTGTTTGTTTTCTCTTGCAGCTCATCATGCTCAATTCGGGCCATTGTATCCACCTCCATGAAGTCCATAATGTTCACTCTTATTTTATCATAAAATAAGACTTTTATGCAGAAGGACTAGTTGTTTCTTATGGATGGGATTTTTCACTTGATGATGAAGATTTAGTATGCTTTTTGTTTTTTTCGTCTTTCATATCCTGTTTTTGATCCTCCATTGGAATCGGGTCAGTCATTTGTTCGTCTTCAAACTTATCGAGAATACTTTCTTTATTACTATCTAAGCTGTCGGGTTGATCAAATTTATTTGAGGTGCGGTTTTGCTTATCTTTTGACATAATAAAACCTCCTTTATGAGATATATTCCCATTTGAATTTTCTCTAAACGTTAAGAATAAAAAGAAAAGAGCATAAATTTCTCAGCTGAAAATGTTTACAGTCATCAAAACAAGGATATAAAAATACTAGGATTAATTAGGAGGGTTTTATATGGGGATGAAACGTTATGCGTTATTAGGATTAGGAGCAGCTGGATACGCTTATTTTAAAAATAAGACGAACCGCGATAAAGCAACAGTCGCTTTTAATGACACGAAAGTAAAAATTAACCAGTTGATTGATCAGGCAAAGCAATCCATGAATGATAACGAAGGCCAGGCACCAAAAGCTACCGGTTCTTATGATTTAGAGGATGAAAAGATGATGGAAGAGGGAGCTCAAACTTCTGTACATTATTTTAATGAAAATCAGGAAGAGTCAAAGAAGCAAACAAATCAATTTTAACAATATGTTCGTTGAAATAAGGGCAGATGAACCGATCTGTCCTTTTTACGTATAAGAAAATTTTACCTTAATTCGTTAGTTGACAAAGGTAGTTAAATAAAGTAAAATTGTGTTAAGTGCTATTCGTTTACCAATTTATTTTCACTTAATATGAAGCTTGGATTCATTCATGGCTTTGTCATTAAGTGATTTATTTTTTTGAGCTATCTATATTTATGGACAACGGTTCTTGAAGGGAGACAATACTATGTTTCAACGCAAACCAACAGAAGAAGTGGTTAAAGAAGAAACTACGGTTTGGGAATGTTCATCTGAAGAATGTAAAGGGTGGATGAGATCTAATTTTTCAAGTCATGAAGAAGGTTCTCCAACATGTCCGATCTGCGGAAGCAAAATGGAAGAAGGGACACGACTGCTTGAAGTGATCCCGAATCCTCGAAAATTTTAATTTAAAGCAGTCGTTCCTTTAAGGAACGGCTGTTTTTATGTGCTGTCAGAAATCTATACAATTTCAAATAGGTACGTACCTGTGATACAATGAATCAAATATTATTAGATGTAAGAAGAGGTTCGCGACCATCCCTCTATAAAAAACTAGGGACAAAGAGCTAAGGTTTAGTCCTTTTCCTTTTTCGTGAGCACTCTTTCTTCTATCAATAGAAGAGGAGATTTTTTTATGGATAAAAATCAAAAAGCGCTCGTTGTCTTCAGCGGCGGCCAGGATAGTACGACTTGTTTATTCTGGGCAAAAAAACATTTTGACCAAGTCGAAGCGGTTACGTTTGAATACGGACAGCGTCACAATAATGAAATAGAAGTAGCGAAACAAATTACGGAGGAGCTGGGTGTTGCGCATCATGTGTTAGACATGAGCCTGCTTAATCAGCTTGCCCCCTCAAGCTTGACCCGGAAAGATCAGCCTATAGTAGAAACTGAAGGAGAATTGCCTTCTACATTTGTACCCGGAAGGAATTTGCTTTTTATGTCTTTTGCAGCTGTACTGGCTAAACAAATCGGGGCCAGGCATTTGATTACAGGTGTGTGTGAAACGGATTTCAGCGGCTATCCTGATTGCCGGGATATCTTTATGAAGTCTTTAAATGTCACCATTAATTTATCGATGGAAGAGGATTTTGTGCTTCACACCCCGCTTATGTGGCTGGATAAAGCTCAAACATGGGAACTGGCTGATGACTTACAGGTATTTGAATACATCCGGGATCATACCCTAACCTGCTATAACGGGCTGCAGGGGACAGGATGCGGCGAATGCCCTGCCTGCAAACTACGGAATAAAGGCATGATTCAATTCCTTGAGAAAAAGGAGGCGAAAACAACGTGATACAGCAAATCTATCCATCGCCGGACCATCCATTTTCCTATGAGTTAAACAAAGATTTTCATTTTGCAGCTGCTCATTCGATTCCACATGAAGCAGCAGGGAAGTGCCAGCAGGTTCATGGACATACCTATTTTGCTAATGTAACCATAGCGGGTGATGAGCTGGATGAGTCAGGTTTTCTTGTGAATTTCAAGACAATTAAGAACTTGCTTCATGACAGGTTTGATCATAAGGTTTTAAATGAAGATGAACGTTTTCCGTCAGAAAGCGGCAACACTTTTCCAACTACAGAGGTTGTGGCAAGAGTCATGTATGAAATAATTCAAGAGTACCTGGATAAAACAATGAACAAGCCAACCTGCCTGCAAATTTATTTGCGTGAAACGCCTACGAGCTATGTAATCTATCGCCCTAAAACAGGGAGGGTCTAATGATGCAGCAAACAAAAGAAAAAAAGATACCTGTCCTGGAAATATTCGGCCCGACTGTACAGGGAGAAGGCATGGTTATCGGACAGAAAACGATGTTTATTCGAACTGCGGGTTGTGATTACAGCTGTGCATGGTGTGATTCTGCGTTTACATGGGATGGATCTGCTAAAGATGAAATCAGGCAGATGAGCTCATCATCCATTATAGAAGAGCTTTTTAAAACAGGTGGAAATGCTTTTTCTCATGTAACGATTTCGGGAGGAAATCCTGCTTTAATTAAGCATATGGGTGTATTAGTGACTGCTTTACAAGAACTTGGCATTGACGTGGCACTTGAGACTCAGGGAAGCATTTGGCAGGATTGGTTCATGTCAATTGATGACCTTACAATTTCACCAAAACCGCCCAGTTCAAAAATGAAACCGAATCTTGGTATACTTGATGATATTCTAGACAGGTTAAAAAGCCGCCCGAATTCTACCTATTCATTAAAAGTGGTGGTCTTTGACGAAAATGATTTAGATTTTGCTGAAATGCTTCACTCGCGATATCCAACGGTCCCCTTTTATATACAAACCGGAAATGAACAAGTAACAGAGACAAACGACACCAGACTTGTCTCCGATTTAATTTCGAAATATGAATGGCTGATTGATTGTGTAATGAAAAGGGAAGCATTAAACCGTGTTAGAGTATTGCCGCAGCTCCATACCTACGTATGGGGGAATAAACGGGGTGTCTAGAGGACTAGTAACGAAATGGAGATGGTTGTAGTGTCTCTGCTTATAGGGGTAATCATCGTCATCCTGTCTGCCTGTTTACTTTACTGGCAGCTAAAGCGGGAACATGAAAAGAGAAATGTTTTTCTTTTATTTATACTATTTGCCCTTTCACTCATTGGTTTATGGTTAATTTTTGATTGGATTGTCCTGTATTTATGGAGTTCGTAAGAAAAAGGTTCACACCCAAAGAGGTGCGAACCTTTTTTTCTTACTCTGACCAGTGTTTTGCCAAGAAGGCATCTCTCCCTGATTGTTCCCGGTCAGTTTTGTATTCATCTGGGTTTTTCTTATAAAAGTCCTGATGGTAATCTTCTGCTTCCCAAAAAGAACCTGCCGGAAGGATTGGGGTAACGATGGGCTTATCATATCTTTGGCTTGCGATAAGTGCCTCTTTTGAACGTATGGCTTGTTCTTTTTGATTTTCATTATGATAAAAAATGGCTGCGCGATAGGACGGGCCTCTATCTTGAAATTGACCTTCATCATCTGTTGGATCAACTTGCTGCCAGTAAATTTCCAATAATTTTTCGTATGGAAAAATGACAGGATTAAATTCTATTTCGACAGCTTCCTGATGACCTGTGTCCCCTTTTTTAACATCTTCATAGCTTGGATTAGTAATCGTCCCGCCTGTATAGCCGGATCGAATGGATTTAATTCCCTCAAACTGATCAAATGGTTTGACCATACACCAAAAGCACCCTCCGGCAAACGTTGCCTTTTCTACCTTTTCCATGATCTTTTCCTCCTTCTTACCTTAAAAGCTTCATCATATTTTATCACTGGGCGGAAACAGGGACTACTAATCTGTTTTAAAAAAGCTTGCAAACTTTTAAAAAGGATTGTAAAGTGTAACAAATTAAGCTCTTGCTTCGTCATATGATCGAAGAGCTTACGATTAAAGACGTACATTTATTCAGGAGGCACTATGGAAACAAGACAGCAGCGCAGAAAAAAGAAGATGAAAAAGGGCAGAGTATTTTTTGCACTTGTCATTTTGGTTTCACTTTTCATTCTCATTTTTTCTGTCACACAATATTGGCTTGGTACACAAATGTCAAAGGATGCTAAAGGCCTTGATTTAGAGTTTGAACAGGAATTTGAAGGAGTAAAATCAGATAACGGCAAAGTGAATGTGCTGTTAATTGGTGTAGATAGCAGAGGTGAGGAACAATCTCGTTCTGATACGATGATGATTGCTCAATGGAATGGCAATACCGACGAAGTAAAACTGGTGTCTCTAATGCGTGACATTTATGTAGATATTCCCGGTTATCAAAGCTATAAATTAAATACAGCATTTTATTTAGGAGGACCGGAGCTTCTGCGTCAAACGGTTAAAGAAAATTTTAATATAGATGTTGAACACTATATGCTGATTGATTTTGTTGCCTTTGAGGATATGGTTGATGCACTGGCACCGGACGGAATTGAGATCAACGTTGAAAAAGCGATGTCTGAAAAAATCGGGGTCAGTCTTGAGCAAGGGCAGCAAAAGCTTAATGGAAAAGAACTGCTGGGCTATGCCCGCTTCCGTGCGGATGCTGAAGGGGACTTTGGAAGAGTGAACCGGCAGCAGCAGGTCATTGAGGCAGTAAAAGACCACGCAATGAGCTTGAGCGGAGTCATGAAGACACCGAAACTTTTGGGAGTAGCACAGCCCTATGTACAAACAAATATGAGCAATCCAAAGCAAGTAGAATTAATGAGCAGAATTATATTAAGCGGCGGGGCGGAGTTAGACAGGCTGACAATTCCGATTGAAAATGGCTATAGTACAGCATCTTACCCCGGAGTTGGCTCCGTTTTGGAGTTGTACTGGGAAGAAAACAACGAGGCACTGCAAAAATTTTTAGATTAACCTAAAAGCAAAAAGAGCGCATCCACTTTTGAAGGGGTGCGCTCTTTTTGAATCTCTAAACTTTCTTTCTGCCGGTTATTAAATTGTAGATAACTAAGATAATAGCAATTACAATTAAAATATGAATGATACCGCCTGCTATGTCTAATAAGAATCCAGCTAACCATACAACAAGTAGGATAACAATAATCCACCATAGAATTTTCATCTTTTACACCTCCTTCTTTATAAAAGCAACTAATCCTACTCTACCCTGACAGAATAAAAATTAATCCTAAATTCAAAAAAAAATATTATCTTACTATAAATAAATAAACCAAATACGGGCATTGCATCAACTAAGAGAGAGTGTTTTAGGATAATGTCGCCTATTTTGTATAGTATATTAAAGACGCTAGGGTAATTAGTGAGTTTACTGCGGTGCTTTGAGAAGCTGATCTGTCAATTTAATGAGACCTGCTTATACTATAAACTCAAGACCTGCGTACTATTCATTCGAGAACGGTTTGCACTTGTAAAAAAAATTGATACTATAGGGTAAATGGAGGTGTTTTTATGTTTGAAAAATTTTTTTCATCGATTGGTTTTGAAGGAGCAGAAATACAGACAACGGTTCATCCAAATACGTTTTCCCCGGGAGACACGATTGAGGGCTTAGTTACGGTTATTGGGGGCCAGTCGGATCAGCAAATAGCAGGAATAGAATTAACCCTATTCGTTTTTCATGATAATGAGCATAGAAGCGACAGTGATTTTTCTTATTATGATGAAGAACTAAATCAAGTGATGTTGAAAGAAATAAGCGAGATAAAAGCGAATGAGAAAAAAGAATGCCGTTTTAAAATGGTCCTTACAAAAAATCATCCAACGTCTTCTGAATCAGTCGAAACATATATTCAAACGAAACTATTGGTACATAATGGAGTTGACCCTGAAGATAAAGATATCATAATCATCAAGTAATTTAATTGTACTTGTTAACTTTTCTAGCTATAAGATCATATGTTCGATATAATAAACGAGTAGGAACTTATAGATAGAAAAGGATGATGAATTTATGAAAGGGACCTCTCATGCCGTAGTGGGAGCAGGAGCGGGTTTAGGTGTTGCAGTCTTTCAGGATGCAGCTCCGGCAGCAACTGGACTATTAATTTTCCTGGGCTGTGTTTCTTCTCTTGCTCCTGATTTAGATACAAATGGCAAGTTATCTAACCGGATCTCCCTTCACCGGAAATGGCTCTGGTTTGCATTAGCCTGTATAGGCGTTTTACTCGGTACATACAGTTTGATCATGCTTACAGGCTTCATTCGAGTCATCGGCACAACAGCAGCGCTTCTGTTGATTCTGCTGCCAAGGTATATGATTAATCAGCGCTTCATGGTTTTACTATCCGGTATTACTCTAATGGGTACAGGCTGGATTGGAGACGAGCTCTGGTTAATCTGGTTTGGTATTTTTACAGTAGGCGCCTCATTTGTTCCTCACAGAGGGCCAACCCACACACTCTTAGGAACAGCGGCATTTACTTTTATAGCTTATCAGCTTGAAACCAGGCTGGCTGTAAACGGGGTCGTGATGGCTTGCGCATCTGGTTATATCAGCCATTTGCTGCTTGATATGAAATGTCTTCCCTTCAATAAAAAGGGGATTAAGTGGTTTTACCCCATATATAGCCGAGAATTTTGATTACAAAGATTATAAATTAGTATTCTATAAATGCCTTAACGAAGCTTTTCGTCAGGGCATTTTTCATGTTGAATTCGTCTAAAAAGGAGCAGATTGCATATCGATACTTAAGAATTTTGTAGAGAATCACATCTTTAACTTTAATAAAAAGGAAGGGAATTTGTCGAACAGAGGAGAATAGTAACAAAGAAAAATTAATTATTTAAGCCATTTTGACGTGCTATGTGTAAAAATAGTGTAAAAGAGTTAAGCAAGCAGCGATCTAAGCCGATATTAAAGCTATAGCAGAAAGGTGTGATTCTGATGAATCCAGACCGATATTCACGGTTAGCCGATATTACAAAAATGATCCATACCGAATTAGATAAACGCTCGGTTCTTAAACAGGTTGTAAAAGCCATATCTGAGGAGATTGTGCGCTGTGATTCAGTTGGGATCTATTTACCGGTTGATGAAACCCGCTTTCAAGGATTTGTAGGTAAACCCGATCACTTCAATGGCATTACATTGGATAAGATGTTTATAGACCTTCAGCATGACCGGTTAGCACAGGAAATTGTCGATACAAAAAAAGCGATTTACATACCAGATACATCAAAAGATAAGAGACCTGACCCAAGGCCCATCGAGCTCTTTAAAATAAAATCTCTTTTTGGGATGCCTATTTATTTTGAAGACTCTCTATATGGACTCGTTTTTCTATTTGATTATCAATCACCTCTTCATCTGATTGAAGAAGAAATTGAAGCGCTTGAATCATATGTACTCATGGCAGCGGTTGCAATACGAAATGCAGAGCTATTAGACAACTCTCAAAAATTGGTTCAAGACAAACAGCTGCTTTTGGATGCAGCTAAATCGCTCGCTGGATGTACGACGATCCAGCAGGTATTGGATACAAGCTTTATTTATGTTGGACGCGCTTTAAATAATAAAAATGTAGCTGCACACTTAAGAGATTTTAAATCAAAATCCCAGCTTCCTGAAAAATTAAGTGCAGAGAGTCACTGGCAGGAAGAGGAATGGAAAAAAATCCACGATGAAATGAATTTGGATTTTATTGCAGATCCAGTGTTTAAAGAGGTAGCTGAAACCAAAAAATCAGTTCTCATCCCGGATGTCAGTAAAGACTCGAGACCGGATCAAAAAGCAGTGGCCACTTTTGGTTTTAAAGCCATGTATGTTATTCCGATTGTATCAAGGGGCGAAGTATTAGGTACCTTTAGTATTGTTAATTTCTCAGGTCCAAAAATATATTCAGAATCAGAGCAGCAGCTTGCAGAAACAATAGCGGATGCAACAGCCAGTGTATTAGATAATCTGCTTCACCTGGATCAGCTTGAGGAAATAATAGATGAAAGAACGTATGAGCTGCAGGAGAAAAACGAAATCCTCGAACAAATGAATGACGATCTGCGCCTCCTGGGCAAGAAAAATGAATCGATCTTGAATTCTGCAGGAGAAGGCATCTATGGTCTGAATGAATTTGGAGTGATTACTTTTTGCAACCCGATAGCAGCTTCTCTTCTTGATTGCGAGATTAGTGATATGGTCGGCCGGCTGCAGGACGAGGTAATATCACATTACAGCAAAGATGATGAGTTATATGTTAATCAAACATCTCCCATTCATCAGTCTTTAAGAAATGGAGTGAAGATTCATTCGATTGAAGAAAAATTCGCCAGGAAAAATGGTGAAATAATAGATGTAGAATATGTTTCCATGCCTATTCAAAATAATGGTATACAAAGCGGAGCCGTGGTGACATTTCGTGATGTGACTGATAGGAAAGAGATGGAGAGGAAAATTCATCATCAGGCCTATTATGATCTTCTTACTCATCTCCCTAATCGGAGCTACCTTGTACAGAAAATGAAAAAAGCGATCGTAGACAGCAGTAAAAAAGCTGCAAAAATCGGTGTTCTATTTCTGGATTTAGATCGATTTAAGTTAATTAATGACTCTCTTGGCCACAAGATTGGAGATCTTGTCCTATATGAGGTAGCCGAACGTTTCAGGGCTCTTGTAAACAGACGGGTGACGGTTGCAAGGCTCGGAGGGGATGAGTTTATTATTCTGGTTGAAGATGTCAGCCAGCCTGATGAACTAGGCTTTATCGCATCGGAGTTTATCAAAGCATTAGTTGAACCTTTCAGAATCAACGGCAACGAATTATTTACCAATGCCAGTGTCGGAATCAGTATTTATCCTGATGATGCTAAAGATGAAGATGATTTAATTAGAAACGCAGATACAGCCATGTATGTGGCTAAAGAACAGGGAGGCACCTTTCATTTTTTCACCCGCCTGCTGATGGAACAAAATATAGAACGATCCAATTTACTGAATGCGCTGCATGCTGCGTTAGAGCGGGACGAGCTTGATGTCCATTTTCAACCTAAAATTGATTTTGCTGAAAACAAAATTATAGGCGTTGAAGCACTTTTAAGGTGGCGTCACCCTGAATGGGGAATGATTGCGCCTGATAAATTTATTCCAATTGCTGAGGAAACCGGAATGATTTTAAAACTTGGCGAATGGGTTCTGAGAAAAGCAGCGTTTCAACATAAAAAGTGGGCAGATTTAGGCTTTCCAATAAATATGGCTGTAAATTTCTCTATGAGACAAATCCAACATCCTCGGATAGTAGAAACCATACAGTCCATTTTGCAGGAGACAGGAATGAATCCGGCATCTTTAGAAATTGAATTAACGGAGCATACCTTAATTCATTCACAGCATGTATCAAAACTCGAGGAATTAAAAAAGCTTGGATTAAAGCTTTCTCTTGATGATTTTGGCACAGGTTACTGTTCATTGCGCTATTTAAAAGATTTTCCGATCGATGCGATCAAAATAGACCGCTCATTTGTTGAAAATATGACTCATGAGCCACATATCGCCGCCCTAAATTCCACTATTATCTATTTGGCTCAGCAATTAAACTACGATGTAATTGCAGAAGGAGTAGAAACAGAGGAACAGGTAAATCTTTTGATGGAAGGCGGCTGCCATCTAATGCAGGGATATTATTTTAGCAGGCCTGTTCCTTCAGAGCAGATTTTACATCTTTTAAAAAACGGAATAGACCAAGAAAAGGGGATTACAAAGTGAAAAGTGCGGGACATATAATTGATTATTTAATTAAAGGAAAGGTGGACTATCTGTTTGGAATCCCAGCAGGTTCTGTAAATGCCATCTTTGATGAACTATATGACCGGCCGCAGCTGACTCCAATCGTTGCCAAACATGAAGGTGCAGCTTCATTCATGGCTGCTGCCTATGCGAAATATTCAGGAAAACTTGGAGTTGTCATCGGCTGCAGCGGCCCCGGTGCAATGAATCTCGTAACAGGTGCTGCAAACGCTGCCCGTGAGCAAATTCCGCTGCTAATTCTGACAGGATCTGTCCCTCTTTCCACACTTGGATGGAATGCCTCTCAGGAATTAGATGCGTCACCCGTGTTTTCTCAAGTGACAAAATACAGTTCGACAGTAACAGATAGTTCAGAGATCATTGCAGAACTTCATAAAGCAGTTTCCATTGCATTTGAAGGAGTACCAGGACCTGTTCACCTTGCTCTGCCAATTGATGTTCAATTACAGCAGGCTGAAGAGATCAGCCTTCCCGATTTTCCTGAATACTCTCCCAAGGAAGCACCCGATGAGGACATTATAAAAATTGCGGAGCTTGTAAAGAACAAAAAGGGAGTACTGTTTTTGGGTAATGGTTCAAGAGAATGCGTCGATGAGGTGGTGAGCCTTGCTGAAACCTTGAACTGGCCATTTGTAACCACTCCTCACGCAAAAGGCCTTATTCCAACGAATCATCCACTTCATAAAGGAATCTATGGTTTTGCGGGTCATTCCAAAGCCGTTGAACTTGTTCATAACGGCGATCATGAGTTTTTATTGATCATTGGGTCCAGTTTAGGAGAAACAGCAACGAGCAATTATCAGGATAATCTGGTACAGGGAAGAACGGTCATTCAAATAGATCGTGATTCTTCAGTCTTTAAAAGAAAATATCTAATTGATCATCCTGTTTTAGGTGACTGTTCCAAAACGGTAAAACGGCTGATTCAACTTCTGCCTGAACCTCTATCAACTTCTTATTGCCGTTCAGAAGCGGAGGAGACGTCCACAGAACTTGAGTATGATACAAAGACGATTTTGCCGCTCATTCAGTCTATAATGCCAATGGATACCAAATACACTGTAGATATCGGAGAATTTATGTCTTATGTAGTTCATTACATGAACGTGAATACACCAAATTCTTTTGATATTAATGTTCACTATGGCTCGATGGGAACTGGAATTGGTTCAAGTATTGGCTTAGCGCTTGCTCAGCCGGATCAGCAAATTGCCTGTATTACAGGAGATGGCTGCTTCTTTATGCATGGGATGGAAATCCTCACTGCAAAAGAGTACAACGTACCCATTACATTTATCGTAATAAACAATTCCCGTCTTGGCATGGTTCATCACGGTCATTCTTTACAATATAAGAGAGTACATGATCGTTTTTCGCAATCCTACACTTCTATTTCGTCAATAGTAGAAGCATTTAATATTCCTTCTATTGCAATCTCGTCTCTTGAAGATGTTAAGTCAGAAAATATAGCCGAATTGATAAAGTTGGACGGGCCAAAATTAATTGAGATCAACTTAATTGATAATGCCGTTCCTCCAATGGGCGACCGGGTGAAATTTCTTTCTTCTTTTGCTAAGTAACTCACCAACCTTTAGTACTTAGTAGCAACTCCGAAAAATATTCAAATAAATGCAAAAATTCTTAAATAGATGCTGAATTAATCAGTGTCTATTTATTTTGCTGAAATTGGGCAATGGTTTAAATAAATGGTATGATAGAACGCATAAAATCATCTTAAAAAGATACTGTTTAGTGAAAAGTGAAAAGGGTAAGATAAACTATAAACCCGTAACACATGAAGGAGTTATTGCTATGAAACTTTCACAAGAAAAAAGAATTCAATTGCATGAATTCAATAATTTAACTAAGTCGTTAAGTTTTAATATGTACGATATATGTTATACAAAATCAAAAGAGGAAAGAGAAGCGTATATAGAATACATTGATGAGCAATACAATGCAGATCGGCTGACAAAGATTTTAACAAATGTCGCTGATATTATTGGCGCTCATGTTTTAAACATTGCCAAGCAGGACTATGTCCCACAGGGAGCAAGTGTCACAATTTTAGTATCTGAAGGTCCAATTGTTGAAGTGCCGACTGATCATTTTGATGAATCTCCCGGACCGCTGCCTTCTATTGCCACTCTTCAGCTGGATAAAAGTCATATAACGGTTCATACGTACCCTGAGTATCACCCTCACGAAGGCATCAGTACGTTTCGTGCTGACATAGATGTGTCAACCTGCGGAGAAATCTCTCCATTAAAGGCGTTAAATTATTTGATTCACTCATTCGACACAGACATCATGACAATGGACTACCGTGTGAGAGGCTTCACAAGAGACGTAGACGGCCATAAACTTTTTATCGACCATGATATTAACTCTATTCAAAACTTCATTCCTGAAGAAATTAAAGATGAGTATGACATGATTGATGTAAATGTATATCCGCAGAATATATTTCATACCAAATGTAAATTGAAGGATTTTGACCTTAACAATTATCTGTTTGGCTATAAAAAAGATAAACTCGGTCAAGAAGAGATTAAGGATATAACCGATCGATTAAAAATCGAAATGGATGAAATTTTTTATGGTAAGAATTTACCATCGAATGGTAAAAGATAATAACATCCATATTGAGGCATAAATGAAAAAAGCAATAAAGTATATATCATTCGCATGAGGTGAACAGAAGCTGACGGCTCCCTGCAGGGTATGACGTCTGCTTGAGACCCCAAAAGGCATAGTCCTGAGGAGAATTCAAGCAGATATCCCTGCGTAAAAGTGTCCGCCTGGAGCTAAGTGAACCGGTCAAAGAGCCTGAGACAGATAGTTGTCTCAGGCTCTTTTTCCTTTACATTCCATGATTGCTGTTTTTATTTTGTCTGGAGTGATTTTCATTTTTAACTTTATGAGACCCGCTCATCGGTTTAGGCTGTGATGATTCAGATTGTTTACTTTTTGTTTTTTTAGTCATTGATTTCACCTCCTGGTTTAGTTTTAGCAGACATGAGCCATTTAAACCTCTTTAAATTAAGTTGACATGAAAAAATATTGAGCTGACTGAAGAATGATTGACCAAAACATCACTTAGTTCTAAATACATCAAGCAGCTGGTTAATTAGCGAAGAGCTGTGCATACTATTTTATAATCACTTGAATAAAGGAGAGAACAGTAATGGCGACAAGAGATTCTGTACAGCATTGTTTAGATCATTGTGAAGAAGCAATTTTGTCTGCGCAAACAGAATATGATAAAGCATCATTGCAGGAGCACCGTAATGATGAACAGTTTACTCAGGCACAGCTTCAGCTTGAGCAGGCTTTTATGGATCTTGAGAAATTAATGAAATCAGCAAATGAAGAACAGGAAGATACATTGCAAAGAAAAAAATTAAAGATACAAGAAATGCAGAACAAGATGCAGGTGCTGCGTCATTAACAAAAAGCCTTTCACTCAATAAAATGAGCGAAAGGCTTTTTGTTTGAAACTTCCAGCATTTACATTCGTATGAAAGGCAGGAGGGATAAACATGTGGAACCAACTAGTGGAGGAGCAACTCTTACTGCAAAGTGAAATCGCTGCAAGAAATAAACTAATTCGAAGAAAAGAAATTTTAGAGGAAAAATTACATAGTCAAAAAAGAAAAAAAGAACACTTATACCAGCTGCTTACAAGAGAACAGCAGGATATTCATGATCTCGACCATTTTTCTTTTATCAATTTATTTAGGGAAGTAACAGGGAAAAAAGAAGAAATAAGAGAAAAAGAACTGGCTCAAGCTGCTGAAGCCGAAATAAAATTAAATGAAGCAGAAAAGTTGTTTCATAATTTTCAAGCAGACTACGAAGAACTAATGCAAAAACTGCAAAACCCTAGATGGATCGGCCTTGATCAAGAGTGGGAACTGCTTATGGAAAAAAAAGAAAACTGGCTGCGGTCTTACTCACATATCCAGTCCCAACAGTTAGATTCCTTACAGAGAATACAAAGAGAGCTAGATTCTCTGCTAGTAGAGATCAATGAAGCGCTGGAAGCAGGAAAAAAAGTGAATCTCAAACTTAAAAAAGCCTATAGTCATATGCAATCTGCTAAAGATTTATCAACCTGGGATACTTTTCTTGGCGGAGGATTAATTGCAACGGCGATGAAGCACAGCAAATTGGATGATTCAGAGGACGCCATTCACACTGCGCAGCTCGAATTGCAGCGTTTTGAAACAGAGCTGCAGGATATCAATGATTTAGCGGCAGACGGGTTAACGATTGAAAGGGGGGCATTCTTAACATTCGCTGACTACTTTTTTGACGATCTTTTTTCCGAGTGGACGGTTCATTCTTCTATAAGTAAGACCATGGATAATCTGCAGAATGTAATTGGCAGTGTAGAAAAAACTTGTGCTGAACTAACAGAGCAAAGTGAAAAAATAGCTAATCAGCAGACAAAAGTGTCAGGAGAAATGGATTCATTAATTCAAGGGATGGAGCTATATTAACTACCTTGAATATAGTTTAGGAAACAGTTTTTAAATGATTTTTGGTTTGAGACCTATGACTGACTGCCTCTAGTATAAATAGCTTGTCCTGAGCACTTAGCATACGCCAGCTTTTCACTTTTATTTTCATCCTTTTTTCCTCCTTAGTGATTTTTAAATAATACTAATGCTATACCTTGAATATTCTCAGGTGAAACAACAAAAGTTTCTACAATATGTTTCCGCCTGCAGGCTAACTCGTCACCTTTCGCAACAGCTATTTATATTGTATGTTTGATTTAAACGTTTTATGTTAGAAAATGTTCCTAATTTGCCGTAACTTCTTTAAAAATACTGCTATTGACGGTTTATCGTGCTTTTATTCCGTTATTCTCTCTGCTCGTACCTATTGATCTATTAATTTTTATTTTTTCACCATGTTTCGTTCTAACTAGACAGTCCTATCCTCATATTGTAAATATTGGTTGATTAGCGATTGGAGTTTCTGTACGATAAATAGAGTGTAAAAGTTGAGAGAGGTGTTCAGTAGTGTCTAAAAAGGTCATATTTTTTATAGTAACAGGATTAATTGCAGCAGGACTAATAGGCTGGGGTTCCTATGAATGGTTGGATAGGGAGGAAGAGCTCCAAAGTGAAGATAATGACCGGAAAAGTACAGAAGACGAAGATTCTATCACTGAAAGCCAGGCTGAGACTGATGAAGAAACATTTACAGAAGAAACGAGAGCATCAGCTGCAGGGAGCATTACAGATGAAGATCTTGAGCAATTTGAATCAGAGGGATTAAATCCATTTAAACAAAAAGTGAGTCAGGATGAACTAGCTGATTTTCATTACCAGGAATACATACATGGCATGACGCATCAAAAAATAAAAGCAAGCAAAAAGTGGGGCTTTTATGAGATTCATCCAAAACGGATCGACTGGCTTTTAGAAGGGCTGGAAAAAACAACACAAATCAATACTGAAAATAAAACGATTTATCGTGAAATCCTTACAAACTGGAGAGACGGGAATTTCACCCAAATTGATAAGGAGCATAATAAAATTTGGAGAATGCAGGATGGCACAGTAGGAGAAGCGACAGGAATTTTAAGTCCGGAGGAAGAGCAGAGCTATATAGAGAGTATGGCGAATTAAGCTCTTTTTATTGGAAGAAGGGAATAAATACATGACCTTTTCTCAAATCATTGCAATCGGTCTTTCTATTCTTGTTTATGGGTTGCTCTCCTACTACGTTGCTTACAATGGGTGGAAGTGGATAAAATCTGCAAAGATTCCATTGAAAAAAAGATGGTATAGTCTTCTGCTGATTCTGCTGACTTTTTCATATTTCATCGGAAGAGGCTTTACTTCTTATTATTTTGAATTAGTGGGAGCGTATTGGTTTATTGTTATAGGTTACAGTATTCTGATTCTACCTGCTGCAAATTTATTTCTATGGCTTTCTAGTAAACAGCAAAAAGAAGTTTTTATTTTCCGGACTGGAATTGTGGTAATCGCCATTTATTTTTTAATTTTTTTATACGGCAGTTTCAATGCATGGAGTCCTACTATAAGAACCTATGATTTAAAGGTGGCAAAGCAATCCGAAATGAATGAACTACAGATCATGATGGTCTCAGATCTTCATTTGGGACCGATCGTAGGAACACGTCATTTAAAACGCCTTACGACCATTTCTGAAAGCATTCAACCGGATATTATCTTAATCCCGGGAGATCTGATCGATGACAATCTAGAACCTTTTCTAAAGCAGGAGATGGGGCAGGAACTCGGAAAACTTAATGCACCTCTAGGTATCTTTGCCGTTCTTGGAAATCATGAGTATTATGGCAACGACTTAGATGAGATCATAGATGAACTGGAGAAAATACAAATCAACATGTTGCTTGATGAAACAGAACTTATTGCAGACTCTTTTTATATCAGTGGGAGGAAAGATTTAACAGATCTAAATCGATTGGCAATTGATGAGCTGGTGGAGGGATTAAACCCCACAACTCCTTTAATCATGCTCGATCACCAGCCTGTAGAATTGGATGAAGCAATGGAGGGAGGAGTGGATATTCTTCTCTCAGGTCACACCCATAAAGGGCAGGCTGCTCCGGCGAATCTCGTTACTGCTTTTCTATACGAAAATCATTGGGGATATCTGAGGAAAGAAAATCTTCATTCCTTTGTTTCTTCCGGTTTCGGCACATGGGGACCGCCTATACGAATTGGAAGCAGGGCAGAGGTCATGGTAATCAATGTTACATTTGACTAGCAGACGATAGAAAAAGCTTGTAACAGCATATATAGGTTACAAGCTTTTTTCTATGTGGTTTATTTTTTTTTGTTCAACACTGGAAACAGTAATTCAGCTACGTTGTATGCTTCTTCTAGATGAGGGTAACCAGAAAGAATAAATGTATCGATCCCGATTTCTTCATACTTTCTCATATTTTCAGCTACCTGATGAGGATTTCCTACAAAAGCTGTTCCCGCACCCTCACGCGCCAACCCAATTCCTGCCCAAATACCAGGACGAATTTCAAGTGAACTTTTATTCGTTAAAGATGTGCTGGTCATAGTATTCTGAGCATTTGAATCAAACACTTTAAATTTTTCCCGTGTTTTTTCAATTACATCATCATCTACGTACTTAATTAATTCATTTGCTGCTTTCCAGGCTTCTTCTTCAGTTTGCCTTACAATTACATGAAAACGAATCCCGAATTTCACTTTTCTTCCTTTTTCCTCTGCCAGCTTCCGAACTTTTTCTATACGTTCTTTTACAATTTCAACTGGTTCTCCCCAGGTCAAATAGTAATCAACATGCTCTGATGCCACTTCATAGGCAGAATCAGAAGTACCGCCTAAATAAAGAGGAGGGTGGGGTTTTTGATTGGGTTCATGGTCAAGTTTCCCGTTACGAATATCAAGATACTCCCCTTTAAAATTAACCGATTCTTCAAGAAAAAGCTTTCTCCAAACAGTTAAAAACTCATTCGTCAGTTTATACCTGTCGCTGTGAGACAAATGTAAGCCCTCACCGGCTAATTCAACAGGATTTCCTCCTTGAACAATATTTAAGAGAACTCGTCCACCAGAAATACGATCAAAAGTTGTAGCCATTCTTGCAGCAATAGCAGGTGAATTTAGACCTGGACGGATCGCGATTAGAAATTTCATACGCTGCGTGAGTGGAATTAAGCTTGATGCGACCACCCAGGAATCTTCACACTCTCTTCCAGTAGGAAGAAGGGCCCCGTCATAGCCCAATTGATCAACTGCCTGAGCTACTTGCTGCAGGTATTCTATTGTAACCTCTCTTTTGCCAACTGTAGTGCCTAAATACCGGCTGTCACCGGCAGTAGGTAAAAACCAAAAAATATTCATTATAATCCTCCTATATAGTTTATTATTCCGATTAGAATAATAGGTTTTACGGGGTAAAAAGAAACTCTTACTTGAATCCAATATAAAAAAATGGAAGCCGTATGAGTTATTTATATAAAAAATCGGAATTAATTATGCTCATAATTACAATGAAAGTACTAAAAATTGATAAACTTCAGTTAAATTCTTCTTATATAAAGCGAGGGACCTTATTTGCTTTTTACTTTTTTTTTCTTAAGAAATTATATGTATAATAGTACCTAACTTAAATGATAATTCAGAAAATGTCAACAATTGCAACGAGTGAACCATAAATTAATAACGTCAGGTATATTAAGAAGTGATTCAAAATGACATCAGCCAGACAATATTTTAAAAATGAGAGATTAGTACCACAATTCCTGAAAAATGAATTGAATTTAAGTACATAGCAGGATTAATTTTAAACGAAAAGATCGACAAGCTGTATGAGCCATAGGAAAAATTGATTAGCAAAACATGAACCTGTGATCATTTAAACGAAGTTACAAAGAATTAAAATACTTAGTCCGCATTCATTACACATGGATGCTTGACCGAAGTGATGTTTACTAACAGGAGAGAAGCGAGATATAAGATTAAAATTCAGTTTTATTTTTTAGTTTACATAATATATATTATAGGAAGTTAATTAATTAGAGTCACTTTCGTCTCATAACAATAGTTTACTACTAATATTGAGACGAAAAATCTCAATAGATAATAAAACCGTTTGATCACTCTTATTATTTATTTGTTTCCAAGTTCATTTTTGCGATTATTTTATCTTACAATATTTTAGATCGTGGTGACGATTTGAACTTTATCATGAAATCTTAATCAATTTTCTATATAATTCTCGCTAATGATCATTTAGCCTTCTAATTAAATTATTATTGTCCAATTCTACAAAACGTGTCTATTTGTTAAAATTCTTTCATTATGTAAAATCTTGCGGGTTTAAGAAAGAATTTCTCTCTCCCTACAAGATCTTTATATGGTACGTTTTCTATTGGCTCTAACTTTATTCAGATGTATCTAATGAAGCTTGCATAGCCGGTGTGATTTCCATGCGAGGATAATTAAGACGTTCCTCAAATTCTACCCAGTCCAAATTGGCCATTAGCAATAGATAGCGTTTCCCGCTATCCGGATCACTAATAATAATGTGGTCACGGCCAGCTGTTTCTACACGTCCCCGATAAATCATCGCGTTCCATTTGCTGTTTCCTTGGTAAGTATAGTAAAATGTTCCAATTTTCCCTTTATTGAAACGTAAAATATTTTCAATAAATGACTCTTCTACTACACCTGTTGGAAATTGCTGACCTGTACCTAATGGCATTACGGGTACTGAGTAGGATGGGCCCGATGGTGTATTCATTGGGAAACCTCCCGTATTTTGCATAGCATTTGTTCCCATCATAGATCCATGAGGATAATTAAAATTCCCACAATTCATGTCTAAATCAGCTCCCTTTTCATTAATCGGTTATCGGTAAAATTCTGGACAATAGCCTGGCACGCCAACATAGAAACAATGATTTCTGTATGCATATTCAAACTGTGTCATGGGTGATCGCGGCATCGTTTCGGTGCATGGCGCTCTAAATTTACTTCCTGGACTTGGATTGAAAAACCACAAACTATCCCTGGCACGCGGATCTCTATATCCTTGCAGCAAATCTCTAGCCCTTTGAAGATCTGCTTCATCAGGACGCTGCGTGTACAAAGATCCGTTCAGCACCGGCTCGAAATGGGGAATCCCAGTGCCTGGAATGGTTTGATAAATCGCGTGTCTGATGTTCCTTAAATTTTTAAAATCTGGTTCGCAATCTGCTTCGACACGGTTGGCTACTACTGTACCTACCATGTTCATTCCTTGTGGTCCCTCACCTATCGCTTCTGAAAGCATCAATCTGGCTAAATAATCCACATCTCTTTCTGTATGTTTGATCGGTCGACCCATTTAATCACCCTCTTTTAGCCTTTACAAATAACATACTACCTAGAGAGTAATTTGGGAACTTGTCTGCTAGCCCAAACTCTAGCGTGTTCTTTAACCAAAAAAAAGAAAATTCCTGTGAGGGAACTTTCTTTTGTTTCTTACTGTCGATTTTCATATAACCTGGCAATTTTGTAACGCCTTACAGAAATAAATGCATTGATAAAACAGATTACACCTAACAACGCAGCCATCGCGTATTCACCTCTGACCACATTTTGAATAGCCCAAAAACCGGTTAATAACGCAAAGATAACATTTACTGCAATCATAGCTGGTTGAAATCGCATAAACTGCCTCCCGTTATTTAAGATATACGTTTTTTAATCCTTTTTGAGTGATTTGGTCTAAATACTCTTCTTCTAGTTCAAGCAGCAAATGAACAGCTTCGTTCTGATCAAGCTCATTTTTTTCGAGTTTTTCTTCAAGTTCATTTCTTGCTAACGTCGCTGCAAGTTGATCCGGTAGAATTTCTTGTTCATAAATTCTCATGCTTAGATCAAATTCTTGCTCCATCAATATAGATGGGAAATACAACTGAAGTTCTTCATCGTAGTCTACGTATTCTGCCATACCCGCTTCCTTAGCAAAAGAAAGCAAGTACTGTTCCGTGTTGATAAAGTCTTCATCCTGGTCTTCTTCTGATTCTTTCATGGAATGCAGGACGAGATCTCCCAAGTAAAGCGCCTGAATCAACTTTTTGTACTGCTGATTATTAAGTTCAATTTTCATCGTGATTCCTCCTTCTTTTTATTAGTAAATCTTTAATAACAAGTCATTCAAAAGTAAAAAAGCAAGCTGATGCTCGCCTCTTACCCTTTTTTATTCAACCAGAGACGTACTGCCGTCCTGCTGTGTTATTTTCTTCTCCTTATACAAGCGGCCAAGAGCCCTTTTGAAAGCCCCTTTGCTCATACCAAAGGTTTCATAAATTAATTCCGGCTCACTTTTGTCACCATAGGGCATCGTTCCGCCATGTTCCTGAAGATATTCATAGACGATTTCTGCATCATCGAGCATCTTATCTTGTTTTCTTGGGATCAGGGATCCATTTAGACTGCCATCTTCTTTAATACCAATGATTCGTACCGTTACATCTTCCCCTAATCGCGGTTCTTCATAGCGTTCACTTTCATGGACAAAACACAGATATCCTTCTTCAGTCAGAAGGAATGTGCCCACACGCAGTAATCGATAAGGGCGCGCTTTTAATTCTTTGTTGTGAAGATCCGCATCTGCCCGATTAGACAGTACCTGCATGACTTCTTCAGTAGCAAGGCGTGCGAACATATTTCCGGCCCTATCTGTTCGAAGGGTAACGTATAAATAATCTCCCGCTTGCGGCCACACATGTTTAGCTGCAGGAAGGTCCATTGAAACTACGGTAACTTCCCGTGAAATTCCAATATCAAGTGCAGCGCCGTCTTTGTCATTTACCTTAATCACTTTTGCCCATCCATATGTACCCTTGCGAATTTCCGGGATATTCATAGAAGCGACAACCCGTCCTCTTCGGTCAGCGTATAAAAAGAAATCGTACGCTTCGCCTACAGTTAATTCTCCTGCTACTTCGGACTCGTTTAGAGGATATTCGTCTTCCCCTCTTATTAAATAAAAGCCAAATGGTGCTTCACGATCTACTGTTAATCGCTGAACGGTGCCAGCAAGTGATTCTTCTTGTTCATACATAAAAAAGTTCCTCCTGTTGAT
The DNA here is from genome assembly GCF_000829515.1 of Jeotgalibacillus campisalis. Taxonomy (GTDB): domain Bacteria; phylum Bacillota; class Bacilli; order Bacillales; family Jeotgalibacillaceae; genus Jeotgalibacillus; species Jeotgalibacillus campisalis. The sequence continues at coordinate 555,454 of NZ_JXRR01000014.1, forward strand.
TATTCATTGTTTTTAAATCTACCACGAACGCTGCTAAAAGTACATCGTCTGAAAAATTTACGTTTTAGTTATCCTCTTTTTTGTTTTTTTATTTTTATCGAAAAGGTAACGATTTTCGTTTCTCCAGGTTTAACGACAGTAACCAGCTGCAATTCATTTGCTGTTTTTAAAAGGATATCAGCCGACGTGTCAACCAACTCCCATATTTTCGCATAGATGAAGTGAGAGATAACAATCTCAGCTTCTGTGTCTTTAGTGCTTGTGATTTTATATACGTGATCTTCAACAGTATCTTCTCCACTCAAATAGCTTCTTATAAGCTGATGCTCGCTGTTAAGATCTACTGCTCTGCCTAATACGGATTGAACATCTTTCCCTTTTGGTGTAAAGGAGAGCATGTCTTCGCCTGCAAAGTACTCCCGCTTTTCTGATCCATAGTAAAAAGTAATTTTCCCTTTGGATAACGGAATGTCACTCGTGTGATTCCACTCGATCACAGTTGATGGATGATCATCCGTGGCGTTTACTGCATAAAATAGGCGATAAGCTGTTTCTGTCTGAACAAATGGAATAATTGTAGACTGACGATCAGGGAGGTTGAGTAGAAACGGAATTGTATAAAGGTGAAGGTCTCCCTTCCCCTCTTCTGTTATAGGGTCATTCGCAGAGCTCTCCTGAAGCATCATCATGGATGGCTCATGCACTTTTTGCGAAATCATCCGGTTCGTTTCCCCAGCCATAGCTTGAAGGGAAACAGAGGTAAAGTTTTGCCCTGTGTGATTCTTCAATACGATTGAACCTAGTATAATCATGGATCCATTTTGTAAAACCGCTTTGTAATTGGCGGACCAGGAAATATGATCAATTAAATAATTGAGCATAATCTCCTCATGATGAGTTGTATGATCGATTCGGAGAGTGATGATAGGCTTTGTGCTTACATCATCCGGCACTTGAATGACTGCGAGTTCTCCTGAAGGATTAAGCAGGACTTCTTTTGTCTCAAGATCTTCAATAATTAAATCAGGCGTTGATGCAATCAGTCTGTATCTTTTTTTCTTTTCGCCAGTGAGTGTAAATAAGATGATTTCTCCTATTAAAGCATTTAAAATTGTTTCCTTATTTATTCCTCTTGATTGAAGGAACTTCCACTCTTTCAGTCTTACCCCAGTCATTCGAAGGCTCAACTCGTCGATTGTCGGCGGCAGGTCTGCTAGCGTAATCCACTCTGAGTTCCCGGCAGACAGTTCTCTTTTTTCCTGAATGAGTGCAAAGTTACTTTCATACACGATCAGATGCATGGATTTGCGCTGACTTTCATTTACATTGTCGATGATGATCATCTCCTTTAAGTGGTTAAAGGGCTCATTATTTTCTATTGTCTCACTTTTTGTTACAATGTTGTAGATTGATTTTCAAGTATGATCATCTTTACATAGAAAAGAGGGATGAACGGATGGAGTTTCCACACGCAAAAAGAATGGACGGATTTAAAACACTTATATTTAGTGAATTATCCGCTTATAAACACTTTAAGATCAGTGAAGGAGCAAAAATGATTGATCTGAGTATCGGAAGCCCTGACCTTGCTCCTCCCGATTTCATTCGCGAAACGATCGCATCAATGTCAAAGTCACACGACCAATACGGCTATACATTAACCGGAATTAACGAATTTGATGAAGCAGTTGCCGAATACTACAGCAGAAAGCACAGCATCACACTGAATCCTATAAAAGAAGTGATGCTGTCAATGGGATCACAGGATGCATTGGTTCATATTCCAATGGTATTTTGCAATCCGGACGATTACGTTCTGGTCCCTGACCCTGGGTACACTGCTTACGAAACAGGTATATCCATGGCTGAAGCAAAAGCCTATTATATGCCCCTGCGCGAAGAAAATCATTTTCTCCCTGATTTAAACGCCATTCCGCCCCATATCGCGGATCAGACTTCAGTCATGATTTTAAACTTCCCGGGTAATCCCGTCCCTGTTCAGGCAACCGCTTCTTTTTATGAAGAAGCCGTTCAATTTGCAAAGAAGCATCGAATTTTAATTGTTCATGACTTTGCTTATGGGGAACTATATTATGACGAAAAAAAACCAATGAGTTTTCTTGCTGCCCCCGGTGCAATGGATGTTGGAGTTGAAACGAATTCCCTGTCAAAAAGCTTTAATATGGCTGGCTGCCGTGTAGGCTATGTTGCTGGGAATGCGGGTGTCATTCAATCCATCTGTCAAATGAAATCAAATCTCGACTACGGCGTTTTCAAACCTATTCAATTAGCAGCTGCAAGAGCACTGATTGAAGGCGATTGGTACACACAAGAAGCAAGGGCCATTTATCAGAAGCGAAGAGACGCATTTCTCACACACACCCGCTCATTCGGCTGGAACATCCCCGCTCCTGAAGGCGGAATGTTTGTCTGGGCTCCTGTTCCGGCAAATCAAACTTCAATGGAATTTTGCCAACTATTAATGGACGAAGCACATGTCGTTGTTACTCCAGGTCATGCTTTTGGTCCAACTGGTGAAGGATATGTAAGAATCGCATTGGTTCAGGATGCAGACTTATTAATAGAAGCTGCTGAAAGAATTAACAAGCTGTCACTTTTTCGCTCTCCTTCCCTTCTTTAACTCCATTATCAAAAAGGGCAAACGACTGAATCGTTTGCCCTTTTTTTAATAGACGGTTCTTAATATGTTTTCAATAATTCTTTTTTGTTCCTCAAATAATGGCAAAAACTGTTTCTTCATTAATCCGAATTCATCTTTTCCTTGATCTGTTAGGCGGTACCAGTAGACTTTTTGCCGCTTTTTTTCGTGTGATTTGTAATCATCCGTGCGGTGCAGCAAGCCTTCATCGGTCATATCATGCAAGGCATCAAGAAGCGTGCTGGGTGCAGGCTCCCAATTCCCCCCTACTTTTCGGAACTCTCCTTTAAAATGCTCGCTGATCATTCCGGAATGCTGAATCGATAAAAGATGGAGTATGTAAAATTTTGTGAATTGAGAAGCACTCATATTTAACGCGAATTTTTTCGGATTATTTTTACTCACTCTTCTCCCTCCTTCTCCAAAAGATTCTTTGTTTCCTTTATTTTACCACGTCTAACGTAGTTAGGGTATTAAAACGATCATATGTTCGCACGGACTAAAAACAGCATTTTGCGTTCAATGTTTTCAATCATCTAACTATTCTGTATACTATTTAGTGTCACTAAAGATATAGAAAGGGATGAATGATATGAAGACTGAAAAGTTTATATCCAGGCGTTTAGCCAGGGATGAGGTTCCTGAAAGATTGACCTGGGATTTATCGGATTTATTTTCTTCAAAGGAAGAATGGGAAGAAAATCTGGAAAGTCTTAGCCAACAGACTGAGAACGTAAGTACATACAAAGACACGCTGCATAAGGGAATCAGTCAAATTGAAACCTGCCTTGATCAATATGAAACCCTTATTATTCAGCTGATCCGTGTATCTACCTGGTCTGGTCTTATGTATGCTGCTGATGGTACAAACGAAGACAACCAGAATTATGTGTCACGTGTAGCAAGCACAATGGCTGCCATAAACAAAAACACCTCTTTTATTGCGACAGAGCTCTCACAATTATCTAAACAAGAGTTACAGCAGCTTGCAGCAAGCGAAGGAATGAACCGCTTTAAAACCATGATAGAAGAGATTCTTGCCTGGAAGCCCTATCTTCTTTCGGCAGAAACAGAAGAGGCTCTTGCTGCATTAGGTCAGGTCCTCGGCAGCCCATATACGATTTATCAGCGAAGTAAAACAGCGGATATGAAGTTTGAGGATGTTCAATTAGATTCAGGAGAAACGCTTCCGCTCTCTTTTGCTCTATTTGAAGACCGCTATGAATTTTCCAAAGAAACCGAAATTAGAAGAAAAACGTATGCCTCTTTTTCTCATACACTAAAACAGTATCAACATACATTTGCCTCCACTTTTGAAACAGAAGTGACCAAACAATGCGCTATTGCAAAGCTAAGAGGGTTTGAATCCGTTACCGACATGCTTCTTCATTCGCAAAAAGTAACAAAAGAAATGTACTTCAATCAGCTGACGGTTATTCAATCTGAGCTGGCTCCTCATATGAGAAAGCTTGCTCGGCTGCGTAAACATGTACTTGGCTTAGACAAAATGACTTTCGCAGATTTAAAAGCTCCTCTTGACCCGGATTTTGAACCTCCTACATCCTATGAAAACGCCGGTAAGATTATTATGGAATCTCTCCAGGTGATGGGGCCTGAATATGTTGAAATAATGACAAAAGGACTTAACAGCCGCTGGGTGGATCTGGCTGATAATATCGGAAAATCAACTGGAGCTTTTTGTTCTAGTCCGTATAATGTCCATCCATACATTCTCATGACCTGGACAGATACCATGCGCGGCGCTTTCGTCTTAACACATGAATTAGGTCACGCAGGGCATTTTTATTTAGCGGGCAAAAATCAAAGCTACACAAATACCCGTCCATCCAGATACTTTATCGAGGCGCCTTCTACAATGAATGAATTGCTGCTTGGAAAGCATTTACTGAAGACAACGGATGATCCACGTATGAAACGCTGGGTGATTCTTCAATTTTTAGGAACGTACTATCATAACTTTGTCACACACTTGCTTGAAGGGGAGCTGCAGCGCCGAGTGTATGAGCGAGCGGATGAAGGAAAGCCTATCAATGCATCACTTCTATCACAGGAAAAAAAGGATATTCTATCTTCTTTTTGGGGAGATGCTGTAGAGATTGATGACAACGCAGCGCTTACCTGGATGAGACAACCCCATTACTATATGGAGCTTTATCCGTATACTTATAGTGCAGGCTTAACGGCTTCAACAGCTGTTTCCCAATTGATCGAAAAAGAAGGTGCGCCTGCAGTGGAGCGATGGATGGAGGTCCTGAAAGCTGGAGGAACCAAATCCCCTGTGGACCTGTTAAAATACGCGGGTGTAGATATGACATCAGACAAGCCTTTAAAAGAGGCGATCAGCTATGTCGGACAGCTCATTGAAGAATTGGAAGCCAGCTACGGGTATTAGATATGGAGCATTGTCCTTACTTTAAAAACGAGTATATTTAGTGTGTTTCAAGCAAATAATTCTTCAGTGCAAATAAAAGAAAGCAAGGGTCAAAAAACCCTTGCTATTTTTATTTAAAATGTTTTTCGTACCATTGCTTGGCTTCTGAAGCTTCATCCTGGGTCAGCTGATGGCCATTGTGATGCCAGTATACTTCTGTTTTAGCTCCTGCACTGGAAAGCAAGTGCTCAAGATCCCTGGTTTCTTCAGGTGGACAAATAGGGTCGTTATCCCCTGCTGTAATAAGCACATGGACTCCATTTAATTCAGGCAGTTTCTTATCTCGAATCGGCACCATCGGATGATGCAAAATTGCTGATTTAAGTGCATTTTCATAGTGAAAAATCAAACTTCCGGCGATGTTTGCCCCGTTTGAATAGCCAATTGCAATAATATTTTGACGGTCAAATTCATATTTTTCTGAAGCATCATCAAGGAATTTTTTAAGTTCCTCTGTACGAAATGCCAGGTCTTCTAAATCAAAAACCCCTTCAGCTAACCGTTTGAAGAATCTCGGCATGCCATTTTCAGATACATTTCCGCGGACGCTTAACACGCCTGCTTCAGGATCTATATACTCTGCAAGGCCAAGAAGATCCTGCTCTGTCCCCCCGGTTCCGTGCAGCATAAGCAATGTAGGTCTACCCTTTGTTCCTTTTTTATATATATGCTCCATTTTGTTTCATTCCTTTCTATTAGCTGTTTATTTCTTATCTACTTAAGTATAAGAAAGATCTCTCTATGTTTCAAATTTAAAATACTTTAATTCGAGATATAAGCGTTCTCTTTTAAATTCATGTAAATATGAAGCAAAATAGAAGCATTAATGGTATAATTCAACGATACGTATGTGTTATGGAGGGAAATTAAATGATTCAAGTTACAGATGTCAGCTTGCGGTTTGGTGATCGGAAGCTGTTTGAAGATGTGAATATTAAGTTTAACCCGGGCAATTGCTACGGGCTGATCGGAGCAAATGGAGCTGGTAAGTCCACGTTCCTGAAGATTTTATCCGGAGAAATTGAAGCGCAAACCGGCAATGTGTCCATGGGAGCAAATGAACGTCTTGCTGTCCTGAAGCAAAACCACTTTGAGTATGAAGAGTATGAAGTGCTTAATGTTGTGTTAATGGGGCATGCACGGTTGTTCGAAGTAATGCAGGAAAAGAACGCGATTTATATGAAAGAGGATTTCTCTGATGAAGATGGCATAAAAGCTGCAGAGCTTGAAGGCGAATTCGCAGAGATGAACGGCTGGGAAGCAGAATCTGAAGCAGCCATTCTCCTGCAGGGTCTTGGCATCAGCGAAGCCATGTTTTCAAAGAAAATGGCTGAATTAACAGGCTCTGAAAAAGTAAAAGTATTACTGGCTCAGGCTCTTTTTGGTAAACCGGACGTCCTCCTTCTTGATGAGCCGACAAATGGACTGGACATTCAGGCTATTCAATGGCTGAAGGATTTTCTTATTAACTTTGAAAATACCGTCATTGTCGTATCCCATGACCGACACTTCTTAAATACAGTGTGTACCCACATCGCTGACCTTGACTTCAGTAAGATTCAGGTCTATGTGGGCAACTATGATTTTTGGTATGAGTCAAGTCAGCTTGCACAAAAGATGATGCATGACCAAAACAAGAAAAAAGAAGAAAAAATTAAAGAATTGCAAGCGTTCGTAGCACGATTTAGTGCCAATGCATCTAAATCCAAGCAAGCTACGTCCCGTAAGAAATCACTTGAGAAAATTTCCCTGGATGATATTAAGCCGTCTTCACGGAAATATCCATTCGTTAATTTTGAAACTGAACGGGAAATTGGTAATGATGTTTTACAAGTGAAAGATTTGTCTAAAACGATTGACGGTGTAAAGGTATTGGACAATATCAGCTTTACGATGAACAAGGAAGATAAGATCGCTCTTGTTGGTACGGATGAAATTGCGAAGACTACACTTATGAAAATACTGATGGGTGAAGTTGAACCGGACAGCGGAAGTTTTAAATGGGGTGTTACAACCTCTCAAGCTTATTTCCCTCATGACAACGGTCAATACTTTACAGGAAATGAATCGGATCTTGTTGATTGGCTTCGCCAGTACTCACCGAATGACCAAAGTGAGACATTCCTTCGTGGTTTCCTTGGAAGAATGCTTTTTTCAGGTGAAGAAGTTCGGAAAAAGCCAAGTGTTTTATCAGGAGGAGAAAAAGTTCGCTGCATGCTTTCACGTATGATGTTAAAACAGGCAAACGTTCTTCTTTTAGATGAACCTACAAATCACCTTGACCTTGAATCCATTACTGCATTAAATAATGGACTCATCAATTACAAAGGCGCAATGATTTTTGCTTCACATGACCATCAATTTGTTCAAACCATCGCAAATCGGATTATCGATATAAAAGATGGAAAAATTACAGACAAACAATTGTCCTATGATGATTTCCTCGAATGGAATAAATCAACTGTCTCATAATCTGTACAAACGAAGACCCTGCAAAATTGCAGGGTCTTTTGTATTTATTTTTTACTGAATTTTTGAATAATTTTTGGTACGGTCCTCTTCCCCATTACTTTTTGTGATAAGCCCGCAATTTTATTGATCACCTGAAGTCCGTCTTCATCCCCTGCCCAATGCTCGCGAATGATTTCAGGTGAAAGATGGTTTACGATGGTTTGCAGCACAAATGATGCGACAATAATGTCATCTATATAACCGCCCGGCCCAATGAGCCCTTCTGGAATAACATCAAAAGGCAAAATAAAATAAGTAATAGCACCGAGTGTCAGAGCTTTGTCCTTTTTTGCGACCCGTGGATCTTTTACTACTTGCATAAGCAGATAAAACATATCAGGGGCAAACAGCAGGTACTTTGCGTATTTATGATTTTTTCCTGTTTTTTGCTCCAGCCACCCGTTTATTTTCTCTCTGAGTGAAAAGTAAAAATTTTCATGCTCTTTTGATTGTATTTCATTTGTCATGTCTTATCCTCCTTAACTAAAATCAGCTGTTTTTTATTCACTTATCCTATTCCCCCAAAATGAAGGATCTAATCAAATCTGCTTTTGCTGACCGGGGTTAGATAATCCGTGTAAATATTTTTGTCAATCTCGTGAATTTGATCCTTCTATTCGGACGTTTCTGATAAACTAGTAGAAGCAATTGATTGTATGCAGGAGGAATAATTATGTTAAACACCCCCATTGGAAAGTTGCGGTTTATGGGCTATTTTGAAGGATTTTCTTTGTTGATCTTAGTCGGACTGGCAATGCCGCTAAAATATTGGTTTGGCTTTCCGGAAGCGGTGACGCTTGTTGGATCCATTCATGGTTTTTTGTTCGTAATTTACTGCCTTGTGATTGCTTATGTAACGTATAAAACAAGATGGAAATGGTACTGGCCGATTCTTTCGTTTATTGTTGCTTTTATTCCATTTGGTAATCTTGCATTAGATCCCAAGTTAAAAAGATACGAGTTGTCTCATCAGACCACATAAAAAATTCATCGTCGCCTGACGATGAATTTTTAAATTTGATAATAACATCAGAAAGTCCAGCTTACCACCAGAATGGTCTTTTCTTTTCTTCGTCTTCGTTTACCTCTTTATGATCTTCTTTTTTCTCTTCTCTATCTTTATGAAATTTCCAAAAAGAGTCGAATGGATGCACTCTTTCTTCTTTAACTTCTTCTTTAACTTCTTCAGCTTTCTTTTTTGGTTGATTGGACATGCTCTTCACCCCTTTTGAGGTATTGTATTCAATTTGGGATAAAGGTGCTTGGGCATAAGCCTTGCTTGTACTTTAATCAATACGACGCACAGTAAAACAACAAGAAAAAAGCCACCCGGTTGCCCGGATGGCTTTTTTATATAAACAATTACAGTTTTACAACGTTAGCTGCTTGTGGTCCACGGTTACCTTCAACCACTTCAAACTCAACCTGTTGGCCTTCGTCAAGTGATTTAAAGCCTTCTCCTGTGATTGCAGAGAAGTGTACGAATACGTCGTTTTCTCCTTCAACTTCGATGAAGCCGAAACCTTTTTCTGCGTTAAACCATTTTACTGTACCAGTTTTCATAATGCAAAACCTCCAAATATTAATTGACAATATGCGAACTTACCCATAAGAAAATTCACATATTACGAAAAGTACCGTGCGTTCCGATCACTTTTTGTAATATGTGAATCTGTAACTTGCAGGTATTTTTGCTATTGACTTGTTACTCTTATTATACAGCCTTCATTTAAAATGTCAAATGAATTGGGTGGAATATTTCCATATTATCTGAATACTATTTGTCAGTAAGCAATGAGTATTTAGCTGCCAAATGTGGTGGAGCCATCTTGACCATTAATTGAAAGATAAATGCAGCCACAGCCGTATCGTCGAGAACGCCAAAGAGAATGAGATAATCAGGGATAAAATCCATCGGAAAAATGGAATAGACCATAATAATGAAAATAGGAAGTATTTTTTTAGATATAGTTACTTCTCTTGATGTAAAGTATTCCTTAGCAAATGGAAGTGACTTTCTAAAAGTAAATATAAAACGCAATCTCGACCAGAATTTTATCATTTAATTCACTCCTCTTTTTTATATACGATACAATCCAATAATCGTTTCATATTTAAATAAGAAAAAAATAGCAATAAAAGATTGAGTCATGTATGATAATATCAATCATGCACATACATATGGAGGGATTTTTTTGTCGGAGTTAGCAAAATCAAAATGGTTTCGAATAGGCTTCGGTCTCATTACTATTCTTGTAATCATTTATTTAATTGATGTAGTCAGTTTTATATTTACACCGATTACGATTATTGTAACAACACTCTTTGCTCCTATCGCAATAGCGGGAGTGCTTTATTATTTTCTGAGGCCAATTGTGGCGCTGGTTTCAAAATACTTACCGCGAACGGTTTCAATCTTGATCATTTATTTAGTGGGAATCGGCATCATTACCGGGCTTGTTTTTATAGTCGGTCCTCCATTATCAGAACAGTTTAATACACTGGTTGATAATATCCCGACTATTTTTGAAGAACTTACTTCTATGTTTGTGAATCTCCAGCAAACCGAGTGGTTCAAAAGCGTTCAGGAAAGCCAGGGCTTTTCATTCCAGGACATCGCAAACGGTGCTGCGGACTATTTACAGGGAGCTGTTGATTCAATCGGATCAAACCTGGTATCCCTGCTTGGCATCCTGACGAGCATCGCTGTTGTCATTGTAACGATTCCTTTCGTTTTATTTTATATGCTGAAAGATGGTCAGAAACTGCCGGATCAGTTTTTACGTTTTACTCCAGAAGAGTTCCGTCCTGAAGGCAGAAAAGTTCTTGAAGATATGGACAGTGCCCTGAGTTCGTATATACAGGGACAAATTATCGTCAGTATGTTTATTGGTGTTTTATTGTACATCGCCTATTTAATTTTAGGCTTGGAATACTCCATCGTATTAGCGATAGTGGCTATGCTTACTAATGTGATTCCCTTTATCGGTCCATTTATTGGCACGATTCCAGCAGTAATTGTCGGCTTCCTCGATTCTCCATTAAAAGCACTTCTTGTAGTTGTTGCGATTATTGTGGTGCAGCAAATTGAAAGTAATTTAATATCGCCACAGGTGATGGGAAGAAAATTAGCCATTCACCCATTGACGATCATTTTCATTCTTTTAGTTGCTGGAAGCTTTGGCGGATTACTGGGATTGATTATGGCAGTACCAACTTATGCCGTAGGAAAAACCATTATCGTAAATGCCTACCGATTTATAACGATACGCAAAAGATATAATGAAAATAAGATGAACAAAAATCATATGGTCTAACTAGCGAAGAGCTGAAACGGATTAATCCGCTTCAGCTCTTCTTTTACTTATTGGAATTAGTTGTTCAAAAAACTGTTTATCGTTTAAAGCCATGCTGTTTTTCACGTATGGCTCATCATGATGAAAAATTAAAAAACCATGATATAATTGAAGATCATCGTCACAAGAATCGCAAAACAGCAGTTCTTTCTCATCCCAGAACGCTATTTGAGATCCTCTTTTCTCTCTTACATTCGGGTATTTTTCAAGCATTTCGCTTATCTTTTTTTGATAAAAAGAAAATGCTTCCTCTTTTTTAGAAAATGTCCATTGTTGTAAAATATCTTCTTCCCAGCCTTCTAAGAACCACCATGGTTCTGCGTCACTTTTAGTTTGTATGATATTCCACATGGCTTTTCACCTCTTTAACTATGCTGTCTACATCTTATAAGAGATTAGTATGAAAATAAAAGAATTTGCTTAATACCATCTTTACATCCTTTTCATTTTACGGGTTTCCTATCGCAGACTGTGCCATTCTAAATAAATTAACAGCGTTAATAGTCGCTATTAATAAGTGGCTCCATTTAATTTTCAATGACTCTCTGAAGAAAGTAAAAAGAAGCAAGAGAAATTGTCTCATGCTTCTTTACCCAAAAATTATTCGGTTGTGCGTTCAGTCATCGGTTCAATCAGTCGAACGATCAGAGGATATTTGGCAGATTGTGAATCGAGCCGATACAATATTCTCTTTCCAGCCCTTTTTTCCGCGATCAATTCAGCATCTTTCAGCTTTTTTATATGCTGACTGACAAGCGGCTGACTGATCATGAATAAATCAACAAATTGAGATACAGTCCATTCTTCCTCCGATAACTTCTTTGCCATCAATAGTCTTGTTTTGTCTCCAAATAGCCGATAAATTTCTGCTAATGCTTCTGGAGAATGGTTATTTTCAGTCACAATACATGCCTCATTTCCCATAAAACTAATCTTTAGTTATATTTAAATGGTTATTCGTACCTATTATAAACCTATATAGTTCGAAAAAGCTATAATAATTGGCAAATTTTCCGTTTTATCTAGTCATTTAAGTCTACGTAAGAAATTTTAGTGTGCCTCACTTGCTATCATTTCAGCAATCAGAGACAATATATGAAAGAAGTTATGAATGGAGAAAAGTAATTTTTTGAAACTAAACGGTTTGTCCGCTCGTATATAAACTATAAGCCAACATAAGGAGTAGATGATATGAGAGAGTTTTTATATTTCTTGGCTAGAGCTGGAATCGCCCTTCCCATGTTTCTGTTGACCTGGATAACTGCATTTTATATTTTTGACATACAGCTTTTTTATGCTGTTTTGATTGGTATCGCCGGAGGTGTTATTCCATTTTATCTAATTAAATGGTTTCAGCACCGGTCCATTTTACGTTCTTACAAGTTAAGCTCACAGGAATATCAGTATATTCAGCAAAACTTAAAAGACGCTCAAAAGAAAATTTCCCGTTTACAGGGAAGAATGTTTCAAATACGTTCATTATCTGCTATGAGACAATTTAATGATTTAACTAAACTGTCCCGTAAAATTTTCGCAGTTGTTAAAAAGGATCCAAAGCGCTTTTATTTGGCGGAAAGGTTTTTCTTCTACCATCTTGATTCAGCTGTTGAACTGACAGACAAATACACGACACTTGCTACGCAGCCTATAAAAAATAAAGAAGTTTTGACATCTCTTGAAGACACCAGAAAAACATTGCTGGACCTGAATTCATCAATGGAAGAAGAGTTAATGAATGTGTTGACCAACGATATAGATTCTTTGAGGGTAGAGCTTGATCTCGCTCAGATAAGCCTTCAGCGCGGTCAGCAATCCAGAGAGGGGATTGAATAATGGAGCAAAATCGACAATCAGTAAAAGTGGAAGAAAGAAGTCGGGGAATAGATGACCTTTTGTCTAATCCCTTTGGAGAAAATGAACTTACTCAGCTTTCCCCTGACAAAGAAGCGAATACGAATAAAAGGCTCATGGACATTATACCGGAGCGTGATCAAGAGCAGGCTAGACAGATAGCTCAGCAAATCGATCCGACAGATCACCAGTCGATCCTGCAATATGGAACTGCTGCTCAATCGAAGCTTTCTAACTTTTCTCATTCTATGCTCGACCATGTTCAACGAAAAGATGTTGGACCTATAGGTGATATCTTAAAAGAGTTAATGGATCGATTAGAGCAAATTGATCCTGATGAACTCTCTGATCAAAAAAGAGGCATGATTTCAAAACTGTTCAATCGTGTGAGCCGTTCTGTTAATGAAGTCTTGTCGAAATATCAAAAACTCGGCGCTCAAGTCGATCGTATCTCTGTAAAACTCGATCATTCCAAAAAGTCCCTGATGGACGATATCCAGATGCTTGAGCAGCTGTATCAGCAGAACAAAGACTATTTTCATGCTCTTAATATTTATATCGCTGCCGCTGAAATGAAACGTGAAGAACTGGAGCAAAAAACAATCCCGGAACTTAGAAAAAAAGCTGAAGCAAGCGATGATCAAATGGCGTATCAGGAAGTAAACGATATGATGCAATTTATGGATCGCCTTGAAAAGAGACTCCATGATCTTCAATTAAGCCGACAAATCACGATTCAAAGTGCACCTCAGATCAGAATGATTCAAAATATCAATCAGGCTTTGGCTGAAAAAATCCAAGCTTCCATCTTAACAGCCATTCCTTTATGGAAAAACCAAATTGCCATTGCCCTCACCCTTTTCCGTCAGCAGCGGGCAGTTGAAGCTCAAAAGCAAGTTACTAAAACAACAAATGATTTGCTATTAAAGAATTCAGAAATGCTAAAAACCAACAGTATTGAAACAGCAAAAGAAAATGAACGCGGTATAGTAGATATCGAAACGCTAAAAACAACTCAGGCTAATCTCGTCTCTACTCTTGAGGAAACATTACGCATCCAGCAGGAAGGCCGTGAAAAACGACGACAGGCAGAAACAGAAATTCAGGCAATGGAATCTGATTTAAAACAGCAGCTGTTGCAGATGCGCAGCCCTAAGAATTAACAAAAGCACCTCACCATTTTGGCGGGGTGCTTTTGCTTTGGGGAAATTGGCAAACTAAAATTTTGCACTATCATGATGGTTAATAAGGAACTAGTATCCCGTGCATCCCTGCTCTCACTTGCGCCTCCTATATACTCTTGTACAAGAGTTTTTTTAACAGAGGAAATAAAATATCAGGCAATTCATCTATATTGGGTATAAACAAACTGTACTTTCCATACATATTTTGAATGACTTCTTTTTGTGACTCTTGTATTTCCTCGTTTGACAAAAACACATTAATTACTTCAATGCCATGTTTCCTTGCATGGAGCACGGCTTCATGCGTATCCATTATTCCGTTTTGCTCGTAATTCATTGCCGCAGGCTCGCCATCAGAAAATACGAGTAAAAAGCGATTTTGTTCATTTCGCTTCATTAATCTTTCTGTCATATGCCTTATGGCAAATCCATCCCGGTTATCTTCTTCAGGCATTAACTGCATGATGGAGGCGCTAGCGTTTGTATAGATCGATTGGTCATATGAAATAACCGTTTTAAGATGGTTCGGTTGACTAAACTCACTTACTTTGTCTGTATCTTCCCAGAACCCAACTATTTCATGGGGTACTCGAACCGACTTAAGCACTTCATGAAACAGGACAAGGCCTTTTTTTGTTTCTTCCATTTTATCCTGCATTGAAGCAGAGCAATCCAGCAGCAATGTAAAAGTGGCATCAATTTTTGGACTCTCTTCATCCTTTTTATAAAAGACTTTTGGCTGGTCTTCTGTAAAAAAAGGAATAAGCTGTTTACTTAAACGACCAAAAGCCAGGCTGCCTCTCGGCTGGTTTCTTTTGTGATCCAATGTCTTTTCAATAATTTTTTGAAGTTTTTTATGAAGGTGAAAAATGTTTTTTTTCAAACGATCATAATGCTGCTGCTCATTTGACTTAATAGGCGAAGCATGTTCAAAAACAGCAAATGCAAACCGATTTTCTTTACCGTATACGTCTCCCTGACCTTTTTCTTCTGATTTGGATTCTTCCACATCGCCTTCAAAATCGTCCCTTGCTGCTTTTTTGCTTGATCCCTGTACCATCCCAAGAGCCTGGTCTCCATCATCGCCTTCTCTTGCTTCATTTCCTTTAATATTCGTTTTCGTTCCCTGATCTAAATCAAACTGAAGAAAAGACTCACCTTTATCCGAGGATTCACGGTGCCAGGTTTTGAACTCTTCTTCCATCACCTCTTCTTCACCCGTAGCCTCTTCTTCCTGCTGATCGTCATTAGCAAGAGGGTCGCGCCGTTTTAAGTCTTCAAACGTGAGCTCCTCCCATTCCTTCATAATCTTCTCAGGCAGATGAAAATATTCGTTCAGCATATCTTTTGCCAGTATCTCTTCTAAAAGTCCGCAAAGTTCATAACTTATTGCGGCTGATTGTTTTGTTGACTTCGCCTCAAAGGAGCGCTGAATTTGCTGCTGAATGAAGGAGTGTGCAAGCGTGATTTCAGGCTGTATGGATGGCCATTCATCAATTGGGGATTGAGCATGCAAAAGCATATAGATAAAATTCAATAATGCATCCGTGTGGACTCCTTTTACAAGGTGTACATTTAATTGGGATTGAAAATATCGTGTATAGATCTGTCTTCTCATCGCGAAAGCACGTTTGGTGCCGGGTCTGATTTTTTTCACTTCTTCTTCAATTCGAGCATCTTCAATCATCATAAAAATTTGTTTAGCGAAAGAAGAAATCGGACTTTTATTGATCTTTGAAAGGTAGCTGTTTATTTCTCTGACATCTGAATAACGATACGTGCCTACAGCCCTGAGGTATATATCGGATGTTAAACCAAACCATTCTTCTTCCCTTTTCCTGTGATCCCAGAAATGACTTACAATTATTTTTTGATTAGGTACATCCAGATAATTTAATGGTCCATATTCTACTTCCATATCTTGAGATTTTGCTAATGTTTTAGCAAGATCGATTAGTTCCATTAACTGGAATGAATTCACATTTTCATCATTAAACTGAATAAATCGCTGCATATAGATTCCCCTTACTCAAAGATGGTCTCTGCTGCATTTCTAATGGCCGCCTTCTCTCTGTCGTCCTCGACTTTATCAATAATTCCTCTTTGAATAGCACGTAATGGCGGAACGTATAGCGCCAGATCACAAGTATCCAATAGGGCTCTTATAGACGCAGCTTCTTCTGCTACTTGTCCATTTTGAACCTGAGCAAGCAAATCCTCAGACAATTGAACAAACTTAGAGATCAAGGTGTGATCTTTCAAATCACTTTGAGATTGAATTACTTTTAATAAGGTTTCACCTTGAATATATGGTACATCAATAACGATAAACCGGTTCTTCAATGCCTCATTTAACGGAACTGTGCCAATGTAGCCTTCATTAATTGCTGCAATGACACCGAAGCCATCTTCAGCTTTAATGACTTCATTTGTGAAGGGATTTGTAATCGTGCGTCTGTAATCCAACACTCCGTTTAATATAGGCAGTGTCTCCGGCTTTGCCATATTTATTTCATCAATATATAAAAGCTGTCCTTTTTTCATTGCTTGAATAACAGGACCTTCAACAAACGTAATGGTTGATTTGCCATTTACCTGCTCGATTGTTTTATAACCAAGCATGGCTTCAGCATCAAGATCAATCGAACAGTTAATGCTGTACATAGGCTGGCTGAATAGTTCACTTATGGATTCAGCAAGCTTAGTTTTACCCGAGCCGGTTGGACCTTTTAGTAAAACATTTTTGTTAAGAGCCAGGCTGATTACAGCGTCCTCAATAATAGAAGGATCTTCTGATGTATAGCCGCCTAAGCCCACTCTTTGCATATCCTCAGGGGAATACGTCTTTTGGGTTCTTGAAGCAATGAGTTGCTGAAGAGAGTCTGGGAGATGTTTAATTACCATTGATTAATTCATCCTCGCTTTAATAGTATATTTAGATATCCCTCATTTTAACGTGCTCAGCAAAGAGTAAGCAACTTTAACCGTCTTTAGTGCATTCGCAGTCATTTCTCATTATCTAGAGTTTGAGAGTGACAGATAAAGTTCTTTCAAGTAAAATGAGTTTCGTATAGTTTGAGGGGAGAGAAACAGAAGAATGACGGCTTTTAGAAAGAGATGTGCAGCTCTTGCTGAACACTCGACATTTACAACGATCATTATTATCTTAATCATCTTTAATGCGGTTTTAATTGGTTTAGAAACCTATACCTCTATTTACAATCGATATACGGATTGGTTTGTCTTTTTAGACCAGCTATTATTATGGCTTTTTACTATTGAAATTATGATTCGGTTGATCGGCAGTTCCTCCTTAAAATCTTTTTTTAGTGAGCCCTGGAATATTTTCGATTTTGTTATCGTTGCCAGCGGTCATTTGTTTGTAGGAGGTCATTATGTAACCGTTCTGCGTATCCTCCGGGTTCTGAGGGTTTTAAGAGCAATTTCAATCATTCCTTCTTTAAGAAAAATGGTCAACGCTTTGCTCATGACAATTCCTTCTATGGGTACGATCATGCTGCTGCTTGGCATTTTCTTTTACATCTATGGAGTAATTGGAACGACACTGTTTAAATCGATTGCACCTGAATATTTTGGCACACTTCACGATAGTCTGCTGAGCCTTTTTCAGGTCGTGACACTTGAATCATGGGCGAGCGGTGTGATGAGGCCTATATTAGCCGAAGATCCTACTGCCTGGTGGTTTTTTGTTACCTTTATATTAATTGGTACATTTGTTATCTTTAATTTATTCGTTGGGGTCGTTGTGACGAATGTTGAGGAAGCCAATCAGGCTGAGAATCCTTCACCTACGGAAGTTAAAATAAATGAAGTTCAAAAAGAATTAGAAGAAATAAAAAAACTGCTTCAGGATCAAAAGAGAAATCCCTAACAGACTTTAAGCTTTAAAAACCCCTAAATCATTCCTGATTTAGGGGTTTTATCGATTATGATTCTTTTTCAAATATGTATAAACCACGATCCAGCTTACGAACTTGTTTGTCTTTTCGCTGTATTGTTTTCATAAATGTGGTCATATTCGCTACTTTAAAACCTGTCTCACTTAAAATATAATCTTGAATTTCTGTTCCTTTGACCGGCTGCAAGCGTTCTTTTAAGATCTTAAAGGCTGCCTCATGCATTTGTCTGGACTTTCCAATTTTTTTCGTTTTAGGAATTCTTTTGGTAGTAGGATGAGGAAGAAATATTGATTCATTCGATGAAGTATAAGGCTCGATTTCTGATGGTTCTTGCAGATTACTCTCTGTATATTCGCCTTGAGACAAGTCAAGCTCACGCAGTCTTTCCATGATCGACTGTCTTTCCTTTCTAAATTCCTGAAGAATTCGTTCTTCAGAATCTGCCATTTGTTCCAACCTTAACTTAAGCGCAATTCTTTCATTAAACATATGTCACTCCCCTTTACTCTTCATATTGCTCTGTTAGTACAGCAGTGATCTTAACAAAGCACCTTTATTTATAGATTTATTATAATAGTTAAAATTTTAAAAGAAAAGAAGTAAAACTCCAGTTTTACTAAATAAACTGGAGTTTCGTTTCACTAAATTTTTTTAAAGTAATCTTTGTAAAATCCTCCCACTTTGCCGGAGTTATCAATTATAAATATAAATTCATCCGTTTCATTTTGTACATTATACGTTTTACCAACTGTTAACACATTGTTTACTACATATTTTGCCGCCTGATCACTCACACATTCCACTTTCGCCTGGGGGGTTGTCGTGTTCCAATCCTTATGTATCATCTTATTCACTCCTTTATTAGTATTGAGTATATCGCGAGACTTAGACAGTTTCAACAAAACAATCAAGCATTATTGATGCTCGAATAATTCGTTTGATTGAATGCTTCCAAATATTTTTGTTATTGGAAATCGTTTTTCTTTAAGCCATTCTCCAAAAGGGATCGTTACTGGATGGGCATTCTCCCCTAACCCGAACAGCATCGTTAACGTTTCAGGAATATAGACTGCTGTATGAATGGTTCCTGACCAGCTGCTGTAATTTCTTTTAAAAATACCATGATCAGGGTTATTGAAAAATTCAAAGGCTTCATTTGGCAGCATACGATCACTTGACCGGTTCTCAACCATCGTTAATCGCTTTTTCGATTCTTCCAGATGATATCGATTTTCTGTAAGTGACGATTCTGTTTGAAAATGGTTTGTACAGGCAGTCACAGACTCTCTGACAGATGTACCTCTTCCTGAGGCTTCAACAACCGCTGAGTGACCTTCTGCGTCGTACAATGAGTAATTAAAGGCGTGCCTGTGAGGAATATGCTTTAACATTTTCACCGCTTCTTGAACGGATGCACAGGAGTCCAAAAGAAAGCGGGCTATGGTTGCACAGATAAATCCTTTCGCCGGATTTCTTCGATTAACAAGGTGATAGCCGACTACAAGCCCCTTCTCATTCATTCCGTCTATTCTGCCGATCATTCTTCCGCTAGTTCCAATTGATGCGTACCCCTCTTTGGGCTCCCATAAAAGAAGTCTGCCTTCGTATGTTTTAGGATGATAATCATAATTTCGCACATAAAATCCATCCTTCATTAGTGCACTACAGCCTGATTTACCCCAATCCTGCTGATAGCCGCTGTACTCGTGAAAAACTTCATCCATTGGCCATTCCAGGACAGAGGCTACTCCTTCTAATTCTTCCCAAAGACCAGGAGAAAATTCATCGTAAAACTGTTTGGCTTCTACTAGATCGGTGTCGTATTTACGAATGGATATTTTTCTACGGTTGATATGAGAATGATATAATGGAGTTTGAATAAATTTAGTTGCTTCTAAAATACCAAGCTCAAAATAAGATCCTGTCCCTTTTATGACATCAACATGAAATTTCAATGTTTCCACCTCCTCTTAATTTAACTTTCAGAAGCTGTTTGCTTTTGTTTCGCCTTCTTTCGCTGATACAGAATTCCAGCCATGACTAAAACACCAGCACCAATCGGGATAATATATTTTAAACTATCCAGAATATCAGGATAAACCAATGGAAATGCCCTGCCGATTTGAAAATAAATAGTTGTCCAGACAAAAGCAGCCGGGTAGGCAAATAAACAAAATTTCCAAAATCGATGTTTAGATATCCCTACCACATATGGCATCCCCCACCTTACACCAGGAATAAAAAAGCTAAATGCAATGGCCCAGCTCCCGTACTGGTTTAAAAACTCGGTACTTTTATCCCATCTGGATGCGAGCCTTGATTTTTTTATCCTATTTTCAATCTTTGATCCAAATAATCTTCCAATGCCATAAGCCGCACTTGCACTTGATATTAATCCCAGGTAAGTAGAAGTAAATGCAATGACAGGGTTGTAGGATTGTTGAACCGTAATCATTCCGGAAAAAGAAGCTGCCAGTTCGTTTGGCAGAGGGAGTCCGAAAAATAAGAGCCAGCTAAATATAAACATGCTCCAATAACCAAAGCGTTCGGTTAGTTCGTCAAACAGTACAGTATCCATTTGTTTTCCTTTCTGTTCTTAAAAAATTTAGACAGTAGAATAAGATTCATTATATCTAATATTTTTCTTTTCGCATAACATTACGAAGTGAGGGTGCAACAATACAATTTTGTGACACAGCTCTTTTTCGTTGGACCCTTTTCGAACAACCTGCTATACTGTCTTTAATGGAATAATTAGAATATTCCATAATTACTCTGAGGAGGTCGATGTGGAGTGAAAATTTTAAGTAATGAACAGTTGATGGCCGCTTATCGAGATGCAGAAAAACACGGAGAACAAGATACTCAGAACATATTGCGTAAGGAAATCAAAAAAAGAGGAATTCACGCTGGCAGAAGTAAAAGATAAAGCGTCTACATAACACGCATTCTGTAAAAAGATTGCGTGTTTTTTTGTTGTTTAAATGTAATCAAAAAGAGCTGGCAGACGCCAGCTCTTTTTAAAATATTGCGCTATGTTCCATTCATTAACCTTCGAGCAATAAATCCTCGGGATTTTCTAAAAGGGTTTTGACCATTGAAAGGAAGCTCACGGCTTCTTTTCCATCAATGATCCGGTGATCATAAGATAATGCAATGTACATCATTGGACGGTTTTCCATTTTTTCAACGTCAATAGCTACCGGGCGCAGTTGAATGGTATGCATTCCTAGAATCCCCACTTGAGGACCGTTTAAGATTGGTGTGGATAATAAAGATCCGAAAACGCCGCCGTTGGTAATGGTGAAAGAGCCACCCTGCAAATCGCTCAATTGAAGCTTCTTGTTTTTAGCTTTTGTGGCAAGCTCAACAATTTCTCCTTCAATTTCTGCAAAGTTTTTACGGTCGCAGTCTCTAACAATTGGAACAACGAGACCGTCATCAGTAGATACAGCAACACCTACATCATAATACTTTTTAAGTACAACTTCATCTCCATCAATTTCAGCATTTACATAAGGATACTTTTTCAATGCTGCAACAACTGCTTTTGTGAAGAAGGACATGAAACCTAAGCGTACATCATGTGTATCAAAGAATTTGTCTTTCTTGCGTTTACGTAGATCCATTACATGAGTCATATCAATTTCGTTAAAGGTAGTAAGCATCGCTGCTGTCTGCTGTACCTCAACCAGGCGTTTGGCAATCGTTTGACGGCGTCTGGACATTTTTTCACGTACAACAGGTTTAGTATCAGCCTTTTTATTTTCTTGTGTCTGATTAGCAGGTTCAGAAGTTTTTTCCGGTTTCTTGTTCTCTGCCGATTTGGAAGAATGCGATTCAACATCTTGTTTTCGTACACGTCCCATCGGATCGACAGTGGATACCTGGGATAAATCGATTCCTTTTTCTCTTGCTAGCTTTCTAGCTGCAGGAGAAGCGATCGTGCGTTCTTTCTTTTGCTGATCAGGAACTTCTTCAATTTCATCAGAAGCTTCTTCCTGCACTTCTTCTCCCTTTTCTTCTTTTGCTGGTTCAGGTGATTTTTTTTCAGGTTCTGATTCTGATTCTTCTTTATCTGATTCAGTATCACCTGATGATGATCCATCCCCAGCTTCTACGATCGCAATTACTTGACCGACTTCAACCGTTTCGCCTTCATCCGCTTTATGCTCTTTGATAACGCCGGCTTCTTCAGAAATAACTTCTACATTTACTTTGTCCGTCTCAAGTTCTACGATGTATTCACCTTTTTCAACTTGTTCCCCTGGCTGCTTAAGCCACTGGGCAATGGTTCCTTCTGTAATAGATTCTGCTAATTCCGGTACTTTTATTTCTGCCACTGCGGCTTCCTCCTCTGATAGATCGATCTAGTTCTTCGTTACAGCATTAGTGAGAATACGATTTTGTTCTTTCTTATGAACGGTCGGGTCACCTTCAGCAGGACTGCTTCGTCTCCGGCGGCCGATATATTCGACAGAAACATGTTCCGGGGCAGATTTTATCAGGCGTGGTTCAATAAAAGTCCATGCTCCCATATTTTTCGGTTCTTCCTGTACCCACTTAATCTCTTTAAGATTTGGATACCTGGAAATGATCTCTTTTACATTTTCCATCGGGAATGGATAAATTTCTTCGATGCGAATCAAATGCAGCCAGTCGTTATTTTCTTCATTAGCTGCTTTTTCTATTAAGTCGATGCCGATTTTTCCTGATGAAAAGACCAGGCGTTCCACTTTTTTATGCTGTTGGCCATACTCATCGTGTTCGATCAGCGGCTTAAACGTTCCTTCTGTAAATTCATTTATATTCCTTGAAACCTGAGGGTGACGCAATAGGCTCTTAGGCGTCATAATCACCAATGGTCTGATTTCTTCCCGTTTCAATATAGCTGCCTGTCTTCGCAGCAGATGGAAGTACTGAGCTGAACTTGTAAGATTGGCAACTGTCCAGTTGTTTTCAGCTGCAAGTGTTAAAAAACGCTCCATTCTTGCAGATGAATGCTCTGGTCCCTGACCTTCATAGCCATGAGGCAGCAGCATAACCAATCCTGATTTCTGCCCCCATTTTGCCCGGCTGGAAGAAACAAATTGATCAAACATAACCTGAGCCATATTGGCAAAATCACCATATTGAGCTTCCCATAAAACCAATGTTTCTGGGGAAAACACATTGTATCCATACTCATAGCCAACTACAGCGGCTTCTGTCAACGGACTGTTATAAACAACGAATGACGCTTTCGCACCATTAATATGATGAAGAGGAGTGATCTCATCTCCGGTTTTTTCATCATGCAAAACCAGGTGGCGATGCGCGAATGTTCCACGCTGTGAATCCTGACCAGTGAGGCGAATTGGAATGCCATCTTGTAAGATCGCACCAAATGCAAGTGTTTCTGCATGCGCCCAATCGACTTTTCCTTCTTTTGTAAATGGATCCTGTCTTCGGTTAAGGATCTTTTCAAGCTTTTTAAATACATTGAAATCCTTCCAGTTGAGCAGATCTTCATTCAGTTGACGCAGCTGGTCCATCCCTACAGATGTAGTAATCTCATCAAGCGGATTAACTACTTTTTCTGGCGGATCCATTACAGCGTCAGGATCTTTTTCGCTTTTTGGAACGGAATCATATGCTTTTTGAAGCTGTTCTTGATTAGATTCCCGCATATTCGCAGCCTCATCGGCTGATAATAAGCCTTCTTCGACCAATTGCTTTTCATATAATTTTCTTACATTATCGTGCTTATTTACAATCGTATACATTTTTGGATTTGTAACCATTGGCTCATCCATTTCGTTATGTCCAAAACGGCGGTAGCCAATTAAATCGATAACAAAATCCTTCCCAAACTTGGAGCGGTATTCGTATGCCATTATAGCTGCAGCAATACAAGCTTCGGGATCATCAGCATTCACATGAATAATTGGTACTTCAAATCCTTTTGCAGTGTCTGATGCATACTGCGTCGAACGGGAATCAAACGATTCTGTTGTGAACCCTATCATATTATTCGCAATCACATGGATAGAACCGCCAGTATGGTACCCTCTCAATTGACTCATATTCAATGTCTCTGCTACAATCCCCTGACCAGGAAAAGCTGCATCTCCATGAATCATAATGGCGAGTGAAGACTCTTTTTTCAATTCCGGATAACCCGGGTTGCTGCGGTCCTCTTGTGCTGCACGCGTGTAGCCGGCAACAATCGGGCTTACAACCTCCAGGTGACTCGGATTATTAGCTAAAGTAATGCGTGTCTTAACTGAATTTTCTTTTTTTACATTCCGGTCCGCACCAAGGTGATATTTCACATCGCCAGTCCAGCCGTATGTAATGCCAATAGAACCTTCAGATGGAATCAAATCCTTGCTTGGGGAATGCTGGAATTCTGCAAAAATCATTTCGTATGGCTTTTCCAGTACATGTGCCAGCACATTTAATCTTCCACGGTGCGCCATGCCAATGTTAATAGACTCTGCTCCTTTTTCAACAGCAGCCTGAATGATTTCATCCAGCAATGGAACCATGGAATCAAGTCCCTCTATTGAAAATCTTTTTTGTCCGACAAATGTTTTATGGACAAAATTTTCAAATCCTTCCACTTGAATCAGTCTGTTTAAAAGGGATTCTTTCTTTTCCTTGTTAATCGTTTCATCAAGTTTTCCTGACTCAATATAGTTTTTCAGCCATGCTTTTTCTTCTTTGTTATGAACATGTGCATATTCAAACGCGATAGACTGAGTGTACATCTTTTTTAAATACTGTATAGCTTCATAGCCAGTTGTAACTTCTGGTACAGAATTTGTTATTAAAATGTTTTCAGGAATTTTTTCAAGATCTTCTTTTGTTAAGTTATACGTATCCAATTCAATCCTGTTTGTATCTTTTTCACGGTCATTCAAAGGGTTGATATCTGCAGCTAAATGCCCGTAGGTCCTTATGGCGTCAGCCAGCTGAACGGATGCAATAACTTTGCTGTAGTCTGTCCCCTCAATTGTTCCTTTAGAAGAATCCTGTTCTTTTTCAGGAGCGGGAGATCCATTTTGTTTAAAATATGCTTGCAGCTCTTCATCCAGCTGCGATGGATTTTCCAAATACAGATCATACATTTCCATCATATAGCCCAGGTTTGGACCAGAAAAACTCATATGATTTAAATCCTGTTGTTCCGACTGTTTTCTCATTATGAAAACCTCCAACATGTTGGACATTATTAACCATTTATTCGGCGGATAATAATGCTATGTAAAAATAGTAATTACATGGTTCTAAAACGCTTACAGAAACATTTTATCACTGTAAAGGAACGAGTTAAAGCCTTTCACACTTTTTTTTTCTAAAATTTAGATCAAAATCCTATGGATGAATAACTATTCAGTATACAAATTTAATGTCGTTTATTTACAAGTGATAAAATGGCCAGGGCATGTAAAGCTAGCATCTTTTTTATGACCAAAGCATATATCACTATGTAAGGGGGTGAGAAAATGGACTTTTGGCAATCATTATTTCCAAAAACCAACTCACCGAATGACTGGCAGGAATGGCTTCAAAAGTACATGCAGCAATCCTTTGAAAATCAGCAAAATCCAAATGATCCACCTTTACAACCATCGGCCCCTCAATCATCCTATACCCTATTTGAATCATTTCATTATCTTTTTATCCATATTTCTATTAAAAATTATTCCCTTAATGAAATAAAAGTTCATCACAGCCTCACACAGGTACTTGTTCATATACCCGGTGAGCCCGTGATTAAAATTACACTCCCTGAGCCCATTTCAAGAAAAGGGGCGACGGCTGAAGCAAAGGATGGCACTCTTGAAATCAGACTGCCTAAGATCGCACATCAATTTGAAATGGAGCTTCCCATTGACTCTATAGATTAGTCTGCAAGAGGAATCGAAATGGTCATGATCGTGCCTTTGTTTTCTCTGCTCTTTACAGTAATGTCACCCTGGTAAAGATCAATTAGTTTTTTTGCAATGGATAGCCCCAGACCATTTCCTCCAGCATGCCTGCTCCGTGCTTTGTCTATGCGGTAAAACCGATCAAAAATTTTAGGTATATGTTCAGGAGCAATACCCTGACCATAATCTTCTACTGAAATGATGTAAAAATCTTTTGTGACTGAAGATTTAATCACAACCTGTTCGTCCTCGGGTGAGTACTTGATCGCATTTTCTATCAAAATAATTAAGATTTGCTCTAAGTGCAAAGCATCGATTTTCCCGGCTTCCTTACTTTCAGCCAGTGCTGTATGAAACGTTCTGGAAGGATAAATCCCTTTAATTCTTGTAAGAACTGTACGAATGACTTCGTTAGGAAAAACTTGTGAATCATGAGTGAATCCTACTTCTCTGTCTGCTTTTGAAAGCATCAGTAATTCATTTACCAGTCGTTTGATCCTGTCAAGTTCCTGCATTGAAATCCCAAGTGATTCTTCCATAATTTCAGGATCATGCTTTCCCCACCGGTTTATAAGTGATAAATGGCCTTCTATAATTTGAATGGGGGTTCTTAATTCGTGTGAAGCATCTTCAACAAATTGACGCTGCTTTGTAAATGTGGACTCCAATTCATCCATCATGTCATTAAAAATTTCAACCAGACCGCCTATTTCATCCTGAACATCAGGAAGCGCTAATTGCTTTTGAAATCCTTCATTCTGCGTTTTTTTCATCGCATGTCCAAGCGAAACGACCGGCGCGATTAACCTCCCTGATAAAAGATAAGCGACTATTCCGCTTACAAACAATGATCCTAATCCCAGTATGAGCGATAGCAGAATCATGTAAGCCTGCATGGATTGCAGCTGACTAAGCGGGTGAATCACTTCTACATACCCATTAAACTGCTGAGAGCGTATTGGAGATCGGCCAATTAAAACATCCTGCTGACCGGATCCGCCTTTATCGATCCTTCTTGTCTGGACAGGTTCGAAGGCAACGGATGCAATGGGTTCCTCGCTCTGAATCTCAAACAATTCAAAGCCATCCTGATTATATAGCCGAATCGTCTGCCCCTTTTCATAAACCTGTTCAAGCAGGTCCCGGCTTTCATAAACATCATCCGTGGTGACGCGCGGTCCTCGGCTTTCGTAAAATTGTGATAAATCATCTAAGACCGAATTTACCGCGTTTTGTTCTTCCTGGAGCATCCATTGACTCATTGCCGTAATCAGAATGATGCTGAAGAGACTAAATGAGATAAAAATGGCGGTCGCTCCTGCAATCGTCCATTTCCAACGAAGTGACAGGCGATTCCAAAATTTTTTCAGCTTATTCACTCTCTCATCACATACCCTGCTCCACGAACGGTTTGAATGTAGCTTGGAGAGTCAGCAGAATCCACTTTATGCCGAAGATGCCGGATGTAAACATCAACTACGTTTGTTTCCACTTCAGAATCATAGCCCCAGACCTTTTCAAGAATTCGATCTCTTGTTAAGACAATATTCTTATTTTCAATCAGCATTTGAAGAAGATCGAACTCTTTTTTTGTCAGGGTGACTTCCTCGTTATCTTTGGTTACTCGGTAAGAATTTAAATCTACCTTCAGTCCACGGTGTTCTAAAATACTGGATTTTTCTGCCAGGCCCGGGTCGCTTGTTCTTCTTGTCAGGGCACGCATCCTTGCAAGAAGTTCTTCAATAGCAAATGGTTTTACAATATAATCATCAGCCCCGCTGTCAAGACCAGATACCCTGTCCATAACACCATCTTTCGCTGTTATCATGATAACCGGTGTTGTCTTTACTTGCCGAATTCTCCTGCACACTTCCATCCCGTTTAATGAAGGCAGCATTAAATCCAACAAGATAATATCAAAATGATGTTCAAGTGCACGGGTCAATCCTTCTCTGCCATCTAACATAACTTCCACAGAATACCCTTCATGTTTCAGTTCCAACTCAATAAACCGCGCCAGATTTTTTTCATCTTCCACTACTAATACATTTCTATCCATAATCAATTGGCTCCTCAAAAATCAGATGAATCAGGATACAGTCGCTCTAATGCATGCGCAAGTCCAAAATGGTTTTCTGTAAATCCTTCTTCACCTTGTGTGTTTAATTGGATCCTGACAGTTTCTCCTAAAATACTTAAGCAAGGAGTATATCCTCTGCGCTCTGCTTCTTGTGCGGCTTGATTTAGAAAGTGCAGTCCATCCTGAAAGGACTCGAACGAGAAATTTTTTTGAATTTGTCCTTCATCATTCATTTCCCAATCAAGTAAAGTAGATAATCGATCTTTCACTTCCTGTATTGTTAACGTCATCTTATCCACTCCTCGTAACATTCTTATTCCTATTAATGTTGCTTACAATTTGTCTATTTACTTGTTCCTTATAAATCTAAGTATAAAACACTTTCATTAAAAAAGCTGATGCCCTCTGTATTCTTTTTCGTTTATGCAAAAAGAAAACCAGACCGTCGGCTTAAAAAAGCGGACGGCCTGGCCTATGATTAATGAGAAGCGGGAGTTCCAACAGCTGCTTGAATCAGTTGAGTAATTTCTTCTCTTTTTCCCTGGTGTAAAAGATCAACAACCCGGCTTCCAACAATAACGCCGTCCCCTAATGAAGAAATTTCTTTCACCTGCTCGGGAGTGGAAATGCCAAAGCCCGCCATTACCGGAACATTGCTATGTTTTTTAAGGCTATAAATAAAGCTTTCCAGGTTTTCACTGACGGCTGATCTTGCTCCAGTGATTCCTGTTACAGTAACGGCATATAAGAACCCTTCAGACGCTTGTGCAAGGCGTTTGATCCTGTGGTCGGGACTTGTCAGCGTGACAAGCTGAATTAACGCTATATCCGTACGATTCATATGTTCATCAATTAATGGCCGCTGCTCTAAAGGAACGTCGGGAATGATCACGCCATCCACCCCGGCTGCTTGGCTGTCCTTGAAAAATTGTGACAAGCCATATTTAAATAGCGGATTAATATAGGTCATTAATACAATGGGGATGGAGATCTCATCTCTAAAGGATGACAGAGCTTCCAATACTTTTTTTACTGTCGTTCCACTATTCAGCGCTCTTTTTCCAGCTTCCTGAATCGTCGGGCCATCAGCGACCGGATCAGAGAAAGGAATTCCAAGCTCTACTACTGTGGCGCCTGATTTCTCTAAGAATAAAAGCTGTTCTTTTAACTGACTTATATCCGGATCGCCAGCCATAATATAGGGAATAAATGCTTTATCTCCTCGTTCTACCACTTTTTCAATTGCTTCTTGTATGTGTGCTTTACCCATTTTGTCGTCCCTCCAATGCGCTTTTTACCGTCATGACATCCTTGTCACCACGTCCGGACAAACAAATAACGATAATTTCATCTTTCGGAGAGACTTTTGCGAGCTCAACAGCATAATGAATCGCATGAGCGGTTTCAAGTGCCGGGATGATGCCTTCTTTTCTGCACATCAGCTGAAGAGCATCGAGCGCCTCTTCATCAGTTACCGATGTATATTGAACACGTTTGGTCTCATGTAAGTAGCTGTGTTCAGGACCTACTCCGGGATAATCAAGACCGGCCGAAATGGAGTGTGCCTCCTGAATCTGCCCGTCCTCATTTTGCAATAAATACATAAGGGATCCATGAAGAATACCTACTTCACCTGCTGTGAGCGTGGCTGCATGCTTGCCTGTCTGAATACCGCTTCCTGCAGCTTCCACACCCACAAGTTTCACTTCCGTGTCCTCAATAAAAGGATAGAACATGCCCATTGCATTGCTGCCTCCGCCAATGCATGCAACAATTGTATCCGGCAGCCTTTGTTCTTTATCCAGAATCTGCTGTTTTGTCTCTTTCCCTATTACACTTTGAAAATCCCGCACCATCTGAGGGAAAGGATGCGGCCCTAGCACAGATCCGATGATGTAATGTGTATCCTCTACATTACTGACCCAGTATCTCATTGCTTCGTTTACCGCATCTTTTAAGGTGCCGCTGCCGTGCGTCACACTGATGACTTTAGCCCCAAGCAGCTCCATTCGGAAAACGTTTAACTGTTGTCTTCTAATATCTTCTTCTCCCATAAAAATGACACAATCAAGATTCAGCAAAGCACATACAGTTGCTGTTGCCACACCATGCTGGCCTGCCCCTGTTTCTGCTACTATTTTTTTCTTGCCCATCCGAACGGCAAGAAGAGACTGGCCAATTGTATTGTTTATTTTATGGGCACCGGTATGATTTAAATCTTCTCTTTTTAAATAGATTTTTGCGCCGCCTGTATGTTTTGTCAGGTTTTCTGCAAAATAAAGCGGGTTTTCTCTGCCAATATAATCTTTTAAATAATGCTCAAGAAGCTCGTGAAATGCCGGATCCTTCTGGGCTTCTTCGTATGCTTCCTGAAGTTCCAACACTGCCTGCATCAATGTTTCCGGAACAAATCGGCCCCCGAATTGTCCGTATTGTCCGTTTTGATCTGGTTGACTATAAGTTGTCATTACGCCGCACTCCTTTTGCTTCATGAATAAACGCTATTATTTTATTACTGTCTTTTTCTCCATTTACTTCCACACCGCTTGATACATCCACTGCATACGGCTTTACTTCTGTCACTGCTTCCCCCACATTTTCAGGTGTCAGTCCACCAGCAAGCACTAACTTCTCCGGCCGGTGATTCTCAGGAATTAAAGACCAGTCAAAACGACGGCCGCTGCCCCCTCTATAATCTGTTCCTGGAGCATCGACCAAGTAATAAGCTACGTCATAGTCTCTCATTCTTTTAAAATCGTCTTCAGACGTAATACTGAATGCTTTCATGACTGGTTTGACTTGATTCCTGCAAAAATGTGGTGTCTCATCGCCGTGAAGCTGGATGAGATCTAAATCTACTTTTTGAACTGCCTCATCAATTTCCTGCTGAGACGGATTTACAAATACACCTACCCGTTTAACATGCGCAGGGATTTGAGCGGCCAGTTCAGCCGCTTCTTGGATTTCTATTCTTCTTTTGCTTTGGGCAAACATGAACCCAATATAATCAGCCCCCGCTGATACAGCTGCTTTTATATGGTGCGATTTTTGAATTCCGCATATTTTTACTTTCATTTATTTCCACCCGGGAGCGGGACTTGCAGCGATGAAAGAAGGCTCCCAGAATCGTCTGACTTCATCAGCACCTCTCCGACTAATACTCCGCTCGCTCCAAAGGCTGCTGCTTGCTGCGCTTCACGCTGCGATAATATGCCGCTTTCGCTAATAAAGTGAATTTCATTTAACGGCATTTTTTGAGCTAGTTTTCCACTGAGCTCAATATCTACCTCAAAAGTTTTTAAATTTCGATTATTTACTCCAATCAAGGTGGCTCCTGCCTTTAAGGCGCGCTCGAGTTCGTTTTCGTTATGCACTTCAACGAGAACTTCAAGCTCTAATTGAACAGCTGTTTTATATAAATGCAGAAGTGTTTGCTGATCGAGTGCTGCTGCGATCAGCAAAATGATCGAAGCACCCGCTTCTTTTGCTCTTCTAATCTGTATCTCATCAATGATAAAATCCTTGCACAAAACAGGGATCGAGACAGATTCAGCTACATTCGTAAGATCTTCCATCGAACCCTTGAAGAATTCCTCATCGGTTAACACAGAGATCGCCGAAGCACCATGAGATTCATAAAGCTTTGCCTGCTTTACAGGATCAATCGAACCATTAATCAGACCTTTTGATGGCGATGCCCGCTTAATCTCCGCGATAACACCTAAATGCGTGCGCTGGTTTAGTGCATCCTCTAGTCTTATAACTGAAGAATTTTTCAGTCTTTTTTTCAGCAATAAATCAGGAGCACTTTTAATACGTTCTATTTCTTTTGCTTTAGATTGTAAAATGGTGTCTAAGATCGACTCACTCATTGTGCCAGCTCCTTTTGATTGCTGTAATGGACTAAATCATTTAATCGGTTTAACGCAGATTGCGAGTCAATGCTCTCCTTTGCAGCTTCAATTCCTTCTGCAATAGACGAAGCAGAGCCGTGGGCAAACAGGGCAATTCCTGCATTCAGCAAAACGGTATCCCGGTATACAGAGGCTTCACCTGACAAGACTGATTTTAAAATCCTGGCGTTATCAAGAGGTCCTCCGCCCCGAATTTTTTCATTTGAAACAGCTGTAAGTCCCACATCTTCAGGCTTTAAAATCACGCTGTGTATTTGTCCATCTTCAACGACTGCCAAATGATTTTCTCCTTCAAGTGAGGCTTCATCCATATGACCAGCCCCGCTGATTACAACGCCTTTTCTTCGGCCAAGACGAACCAGTGCTTCTGCCATTGTGTGAAGCATATCACGACGATATATGCCCACAAGCTGTGTATCAAGCTCTACTGGATTTGTTAATGGTCCGATTAAATTAAAAATCGTCGGGACGCCTAGTTCTTTTCTTGCCGCCATTACCTTACGAATCCCCGGATGAACATGGGGAGCAAATAAAAAGGCGATGTTATTTTTCTTCAATAAATTACTTACCTCTTCAGCTGTGAAGTCAAGTCTTACACCGAGATGCTCTAGTACATCGGCACTTCCCGTTTTACTCGATATGCTTCTATTTCCATGCTTCGCAATTGGCACATTTGCTCCTGCGATGACAAATGCTGAGCAGGTAGAAATGTTAAAACTCTGCGAACCATCCCCGCCGGTGCCGCAATTATCCATTACATTTTGGAGAGGTGAATTTATTTGCATAGCATGCTTTCTGACTACTTTAACCAAGCCGACAATTTCGTCTGCCGTTTCTCCCTTTTCCTTCAGTGCGATCAAGAACGTTTTAATCGTCTCATTGTTTGTTCTTTCATCAAACATTGCTTCACTTGCTGCCATCATTTCTTGTTCCGTTAAATGAAGTCCTTGTTGTACTTTTATTAGTTCCTTTTTCATTTCGCTCCACTCTCCTGTCTCTTCTCATCTATTCTCTCTTCTCTTTTACTCAACTAATGAATGAACCGCCTGCTTCACTAACTCTATACCATCAGCCGTTCCGATTGATTCCGGGTGAAACTGAAGACCGAGTATCGGATAATCACGGTGTTTCATTGCCATAATGACGTTATCGTCTGTTGAAGTTGCAATTTCTTCGAGCTCATCAGGCAGTGTTGACCGTTTTACAATGAGTGAGTGATAGCGCATCACTTCAATCGGTTCACTTTTCCCAAACAGCTCCGGCGCCTGGTGTTCAATCAGTGAGACTTTTCCATGCATAACATTGGATGTTTTCTCAACGGTTGCTCCAAATGCAGTTCCAATTGCCTGGTGACCGAGACATACACCTAAGATTGGAATGGAAGACCCAATCTTCTGAATCATCTCGATGCAGATTCCTGCCTGATCCGGATGTCCGGGTCCTGGTGAAATCACAATCAATGACGGACCCAGCTTCTCAATTTCATCTAAAGAAATCTGGTCATTTCTCACAACGTTTACCTGATCGACTTCACCAAGATATTGATACAAATTATACGTAAAAGAGTCGTAATTATCGATCAGCAAAATCATGATTTCACCTCCAAAAGAGAACGGGCTTTGTTCAGCGTTTCTTCAAATTCCATTTCCGGAACGGAGTCATACACAACCCCTGCCCCAGCTTGAACGTACGCCACTTGTTCTTTTATTACCATCGTCCGGATTGCCAGCGCAAAATCAAGATTGCCATCAAATCCGACGTAGCCGACAGCTCCCGCGTAAACTCCTCGTTTTGCAGGTTCAAACTCATTGATCAGCTGCATCGCTCTGATTTTCGGGGCCCCTGAGACCGTTCCGGCAGGTAAAGTGGAAACGAGTGCTTCAAGTCCGGTCATTTTATCGTTCAATTCCCCTTTTACTTCAGACACAATATGCATCACATGCTGATATTTTTCGATTGCCATGTATTTGGTCAGGCGTATGGATCCGATTTTGCATACCTTTCCGAGATCATTCCGCCCAAGGTCAACCAGCATACGATGCTCAGCGAGTTCTTTTTCATCATTCAGCAATTCTTCTTCTAAAAGCTGATCTTCCCTGCTTGATTTTCCTCTTTTGCGCGTTCCTGCTATCGGGTTTGTTGTAACTGCACTTCCTGAAACTTTAATTAAGCTCTCAGGTGAAGCGCCGAGCACCGTATAGTCGTCAAATTCAATAAAAAACATGTACGGAGACGGGTTATCCTGTCTTAGCTTCCGGTAAAATGAAAAGGCTGAGCCCGTAAAAGTTGCACTTAACCGCTGAGAAAGCACGAGCTGAAAGATATCGCCTTCTTTAATATGCTCTTTGGCTTTCGCAACAGCATCCAAGTAGGCCTGTTTCTCAATGTTCGATTTATAGGTCAAAATCGATAATGGATCTAATGAGGCCTGAACGTTTTGATAGTCTGTCAGCTGGGATTCGATCGCTTCAAGTTTGGCATCAAGCTGATCTTCCGTAAAATGATTCTGAGGATTTAATACCGTAATGGTCACCTCGTAGCGCTTATGATCATACATAATCATGGTGTCATAAAGCATTAAATGAATATCCGGCATTTGCAGCTCATCATGCGGCACGCTTCCGATGTCCTCATACATTCTGATTGCATCATAGCCAATATAACCGATCGCGCCTCCCGCAAATGGGTGATCCTCTGGGGGAGTGATCTGCTGTTCTTTTAAATAGTGCTCAATTATATGAAGGGGTTTCCCTGTTACCGTCCGTTTATCACCTTTTAAATAATCATGTATTACCGCTGTATTTTCTCTTCCAATGATTTCAGCATACGGATTAACTGCAATAAAAGAGTATCTTCCAGACTCTTCGTGCTTTAACGAACTTTCCAATAGGCATTTCTTTTCTCCTCTTATACTCTGAAAAATCGTAATGGGCGTTAAGGAATCTCCATTTACTACTTTTCGTCTCACTCTGCTCGTCTCTTCTTTTCTCACCATTTCCACCTCTTATTTTGTAATGAAATAAAAAACTCCGTGCAGAAAAATCTGCACGGAGGACGGGATTTACCCGCGGTACCACCTCACGTTAGAGCAAAATATGCTCTCACTTAAGTATCCGGTAACGTGGATGAACCGTCTGTTTCTACTTTTTTCAAAACAGCTCTCATGGACCCATTCACACAATCTGCTCTCCTGCTTTCACCTGCCGCAGGCTCTCTAAGTCAGCAAAATCGTGCTACTTTTTCCAATCATTGAAGTTTAAGTATTTAAATATAAAAAACGGGCCCACCTGTCCTATAAAAAGGACGGGAAGACCCGTGATACCACCTTTGTTGATTTCGAAAGAAACCCACTCATTGCAGGAAGCATTTGTTTCGCTCTCCTGCCACTGTTATCGGTTGTGAACCGTCTGTGCCTACTTCCAACTGGTTTCAGCAAGATGCTCCAAAGTCCATTCCCATAAATTCTTTTACTGGTTTTCACCATCCACCAGCTCTCTTAAAAAAAGAGGATTATGGTACTTCTCTTCTTCATCGCGTTAAACTATTTTAATTGTTTATTATATTAGTACGAACCAAATTAAATGTCAACTATCAACCTTTTATTTTTCAATCGACGTTTTTTTCTTTTTCAAAAGCGCTTTTCCAATTAAATAAGTCAAAAAGAAAAACACCAAAGCCACAACTTCAAGCTGCAGAATATACAGCCACCCTTCACCGAACATGGAAAGCGCCGTATCTGAAACCGGTGGTCCAGCAAGGAAGAAATAATTAGCGCCGAGCACGCTGTTCACAATGCCAATCGGAATCGCGACCGCATTTAAAGCGGCAAATGCAATAAATATAGAGCGTATGGGCAGTACCGTATGGTCTCTATATAGAAGGTAAACCGCGGTTATGGGAATCGCAATATGCTGAAGGAAAAATTTCCAATAAAAATAATGTGGAAACCCATAAGTTAAATCCGGCGTCAATAAGGCGAATACGGGCGGGAAAAAGGCGACATAAAAGAAAAAATAAAAGATGTATGTACTTCTCCTGTATAACAAATACATGCCAAAGAATGTACTGAAGGAACATAACTGAATCGGGATAAAATATCTCGCATCCCAGATCCCAACAGAAAGCGACCAAACTTGGTAGGTCAGTTCCGATAACAGCAAGATCGCTGTTAAAGATAGAACAATCATCCTGTGATTTTTCTGTGAAAGATTTTTACTAAACAGCCAAACAGATACGAAAAAAACCAATCCAAATAAAAGCAGCATGGCAAGATGACTGAAAGAGAAAAGAGTAAAAGAATTAAAATCTGTTGGTGAAAACATGTTACCCCTCCCTCTTTTTTGTCACTCTTTAATCATTTTACTTTCTAAGACCAGGTATATGCCCCCATATAAATTCTTTTGAAGCTTCTGCCATTCTTTGATAAATGATTTCTTCGCCTGTGCTTTTAACGTGTTTAACAGAAGGAATTAATTCGTTGTCATTGAACTCCAGCGTATATTCATCTGTAAAAGTGGCATTTCCTATTAAATCAATATGATGGAATTGATCCTCTTTTTTATGAATCACACATTTAACGCGGCCTCCGTCATTATACACATCAATCGGAATGCCCGTTTCTCCGTTAGTAAGCATAGCCTGGATCAAGCTTGAAGAAGACATCGCTGTTCCGCATGCGCTTGTAAACCCAACGCCTCTTTCGAAGGTGCGGACAAAAATTTGATTTTGATCAAGCGGTACAACAAAGCTTACATTGACCCCATCTGTAAACCACTGATTAGGAGCATTTAATGATTGGGCTAACTCTTGCTGCAGTCCGCTGATTAATTCCTTCTCAGTGACCTGCGTGATCAAATGAGGATTCGGAACGGCTAAAGCGGAGAAACGCAGCGTGTCGTGCCACTCGGGTACGATTTGATTAAATAGCGTTTCCTGATTTAGCTGCAGCGGAAGTGACGCAAGATCAAACAAAATAGGAGAGATCTCAACGGCATAGGTAGGGATATCCTCATAAAGAGATTCAACCTTTTCAACAGCCAGTACTGCCTTCATTGTCTCAACAGAAAATTTTTGCACCCCGTCCCGTTCTGCTATATAGCGTGCGGCGCAGCGCAAGCCATTGCCGCACATGGAGGCCTCCGAGCCATCGGAGTTAAACACACGCATTTTTGCTTGTGCTGACCCGCTTTCGGTTATGTAAAGAATGCCGTCTGCTCCAATAGCTTTTTGTCGATCACATAAATAAAGCGCTAGCTGAGCCCGCTGCTCATCATTTACTATCAAGCCCTTTTGTTCATCTATAATGATAAAATCGTTTTTTGATCCATGACTTTTAATAACTGAAATGTTCATCTTATTTCCTCTCGCTTTCATCGTTTGATTTAAGGTTGCCATATTCTCATTTTTTTCGCAAGATTGATATAATGATAGGATAAAAGCCGTTGACAGATTGAGGTGACAACATGTTTGAAGAATTTAAATTTTCATTTGATATTCATAAGGTAGAGAAACTAGAGAATGACCGTTACTTAATATACGTGCAAACGAGGATTTTGGATCATGAAAAGATAGATTATTTTGAAGGTGTAATCCGCGTAGAATTAAATGCAATTGGTATTTACCCAAAGCCGGGAGATATTGCAAAAGCGGTCAGCCCAAAAAATCTTCGCGGAAAATTAGGATCAGAATTAAAGCGGTATATTAAGCCCCAAAAAAGGTTTTTATATGAATTGGCTTAAAAAAACTGCAATAGTGCGAAAACTGCCTTTCCCTTCGTCAGATGCACAAAAACCGCCTGCATATCCATAGAAATGGATGTGCAGGCGGTTTTAATTTAATAACTTCATAGTGCACTATTTTTTACAACGGAAGGTAATGCAAAACAAAGTAGAGCAAAAATAAAGAAGCAATAATGTAAAGGGGAATGGATACTTCCTTCGCTCTCCCCATAATAAATTTCATGAATGGATATAAAATGAAGCCAATCGCGATTCCGTCAGCAATACTAAACGTAAATGGAATCATGACAATCAGCATAATTGCAGGAATAGACTCAGTAAAGTCCTCCATATTCATATGACGCATATGCTGAATCATTAAAATGCCAATGATCATTAAGATCGGTGCAACAGCATGATCCGGTATATACCCCATGTACGGAATGAACAAGGTTGAGGCAAGAAATAACAAACCGATCGTTAATGATGTCAGGCCGGTTCTGCCTCCAGCTGCCATGGCAGCGGTGGACTCTACAGTGGAAACGGTCGGGCTAGTGCCTAAAAAACCTGAACTAAAAGCAGATAAAGCATTTGCCTTCAAAGCAGGGCTATAGGTCTCAGGTCTTTTAATAAAGCTGGCGTGGCCGTGTATCAAGCCAATGTTTTCAAAAACCAGTACCATAGTCAGTGAAAAAATACCGACCCAAAAAGGAATTTCAAGCCATCTTTCAAACGATAATTCAAACCAAATCAGGGAATCCCATGATAGAACGGACTCACTTGCATTCGATGGCTGGATGCCAAGCAAAAATGAGAGCGCTGTTCCAAATAAAATGGTCCATAAAAAATGACCTGGAACATTTTTTACAAAAAGAATGAATGCCACAAGCAGCGTCAGAATAGTCGCAAGCGCTGCAGGCTCAGCAAAGTCCCCGATTGCAATTAATGAATTTTCGCCCTGAACCACAAGACCGCCTTTTTCGAGGCCAATCAGCAGAAGAAAAAAGCCTAATCCTACCGTTATGGCATCTTTTAACGATTGAGGAATCGCGGCATTTAAAATACCCGACAGCCTTGTAAAAGCCACAATAATAAATAGAACTCCTGACATTGCCACAATGCCGAGTGCTTCCTGCCATGTAAAGCCCATCGCCTGAACAAGCGTGTACGTGAACATTGCATTGATTCCCATACCTGGAACAAGAATAATCGGAGCATTTCCGATAAAGGCCATTAAAAAACACCCTAAAGCACACGTCATAATCGTTGCAATGACAGCTCCCTCAAACGGCATCCCCGATTGAGATAAAATTAATGCATTGACCGCGATAATGTACACGATCGTAAAAAATCCTACTACCCCAGCCATCACTTCCTGTTTAAAAGAAGTCTGATGAGTGGTTAAACCAAAAAAATCTCCTATCACTTTCATATAATTGCCTGCCTTTGCAAGCGCCCTCTCCCTACCCGCTCAACCTCATTACAAGGCCAGCCACAAACTGTTATTATACTGTCATTAAATGAAATTGTCATTATTTTTTTAAGCTGATACAAAATAAAGAGCCTGAACAAAAAATTGTCTCAGCCTCTTTGACCGGTTCGCTGCGCTTCAGGCGGACGCTTTCCGCAGGGACGGCGCAGAGCCTTTTCAGGGCCTTGCCCTGCAAAGTCTCTGCTTGCCGTCATATCCTGCAGGAGTCGCCACCTTCCGCTCCGCTCACCTCATACTGTTAATAGATAATGCTCATTTTTACCTTTTTTCAGGTATGGGAATTGACCTCTTTTTAGTATAAAACTAAATGATTGACCAAATGATCACCTAAAAGAATTAAACGTCCATGCTCTTGAAGAGGCTTGCCATTTCAATCGCTGCTGTTGCCGCTTCCCAGCCTTTATTTCCTGCTTTTGTTCCTGCACGCTCAATTGCCTGTTCGATTGTATCCGTTGTAAGTACGCCAAAAATAACCGGCATTCCTTCATTAAGGGCAATATTCGCCACCCCTTTTGCTACTTCCCCGCTGACGTATTCAAAATGAGGGGTTGCGCCACGAATGACTGTGCCAAGCGTGATGACAGCATCATATTTTCCTGACTTCGCTAATTTTTGAGCAGCAACCGGAATTTCAAAAACACCCGGAACCCAAGCAACTGAAACGTCTTCTTCTTTTACACCGTGGCGGCGAAGCGCATCTTCTGCTCCTCCGAGTAATTTGCTTGTAATAAACTCATTGAAACGTCCCACTACGATTGCAACCTTAAGATCTGTTCCGATTAAATGTCCTTCATATATATTTTTCATTTTAATTCCTCCTAAAATTTAAGCATGTGTCCAAGCTTTGATTTTTTTGTTTCCATATATTTAGCATTCTGCTCTTTTGTTGGCATTTGAATGGCCACTCGTTCCATCACTTTTAAGCCATAGCCTTTAACACCCGCGATTTTTCTCGGATTGTTGGTTAAAATTCTCATATTGGTTACACCAAGATCCTTTAGGATTTGTGCGCCGATCCCGTAATCCCGCAAATCTGCCGCAAAGCCAAGTTTCTGATTTGCTTCAACCGTGTCGAGTCCTTCTTCCTGAAGCTTGTAGGCTTTAAGCTTATTGATCAGACCGATCCCGCGTCCTTCCTGTCTCATGTAAAGAAGGATGCCGTTGCCTTCCTTTTCAATTTGAGAAAGTGCGGCATGCAGCTGCGGCCCGCAGTCGCAGCGATTAGAACCAAATACATCACCCGTCAAGCACTCAGAATGAACACGAACGAGTACAGGATCCACTGATGAAATATCGCCTTTTACAAGAGCGACATGCTCCTGTCCGGTTAGTGTTTCTGTATAAGCGACGGCTTTAAATTCCCCGTATTCCGTAGGCATCTGGACTTCCACTTCTCGCTGAATCAGCTTTTCTTTCTTTCTGCGGTAGGCAATCAGATCCTGAATCGTGATGAGCTTCAAGTTGAATTTATCAGCTATTTCTTTTAGCTGAGGCACACGCGCCATTGTACCGTCCTCTTTTATAATTTCACAAATTACACCAGAAGGCTTTGCACCTGATAAAACAGCAAGGTCAACAGCAGCTTCTGTGTGGCCGGCACGTTTTAGTACACCACCCGGCTTTGCTACTAACGGAAAAATATGTCCCGGCCGGTTAAAATCGGCTGCTTTCGCTTCAGCATTTATCAGCTCCCGTACAGTTAAAGCACGTTCAGGTGCACTGATTCCGGTAGTCGTTTGAATATGGTCCACACTTACGGTAAAAGCCGTGCCATGAGAATCGGTATTCGTATCTGTCATGGGTTTGAGCTGAAGTTCTTTCGCACGCTCTTCTGTAATGGGAACACATACGAGACCGCGGCCTTCTGTAATCATAAAATTAATCGTTTCAGAGGTCACATTTTCAGACAGTGCAATGAAATCCCCTTCATTTTCACGGTCTTCATCATCCACTACGATGACGACTTTACCCGCTTTTAACTCTTCAATTGCATCTTCAATACGATCAAACATGCAGACAGCCTCCCTAATTCATAAATCCGTATTTTTGCAAAAACGCCTCGTCTACCCCTTTTTTCCCTGGGGACGCTGCAGGCTGAACAAACCGGTGAATATATTTCGCAATCATATCACATTCAATATTCACAAGATCTCCCACTCTTTTTTTACCGAGAACCGATTCTTCCACGGTTTGAGGAATAAGAGAAATCATAATCGCCGACTCCTCCACATCAAAAATCGTCAAGGATGTACCATCGACAGACACCGAACCTTTTAACATAAAATAAGGCATCAAAGCGGGATCCATCTCAATATAAATATAAATTGCGTTTTCTTTTTGCTGTGTGGAACGGATGGTCCCTGTGCCGTCAATATGACCGGAAACAAAATGCCCGCCGAATCTGCCGTTAGCACTCATGGCACGTTCTAAATTCACTTTAGAACCGATCTTTAACTGATGGATCGTCGACGCCTTCACGGTTTCCGGCATGACATCAACGGTAAACGTATTTTTTGAAAAGCCGGTAACCGTTAAACAAACGCCGTTTACTGAGATGCTGTCGCCAAGGTGAACATCGCTGACCACTTTGGGTCCTTCAATGGAAAGCACCATGGACTCTCGGCCCCTGTTGATGGAGACCACTGCCCCAACTTCTTCCACAATTCCTGTGAACACTGTCTCTCACCCTTTCTTAACGTAATGCAGCGGTAACTTTAATGTCACGACCGATTGTTTTTACTTCTGTAATGGAAAGCTCAACAGCTTCACTCATTGTCTGGACTCCTTGCCCGTTAAAAACAGAAAATGCTTCGCTTGAGCCGATAATTTTTGGCGCAATATACATGACCATCCGATCCACAGCTTTTTGATCCAGAAAAGCGCCATGAATTTTTGCGCCTCCCTCCACATAAAGTGAAAGGATTTTTTCTTTGCCAAGTACGGATAAAAGTTCCGGCAATTCAATCAATTCTGCGAGCATTCTGATCACTCTGACATGAGGAGCCTTTGCGAATAGTCG
This sequence comes from Jeotgalibacillus campisalis, assembly GCF_000829515.1. Classification (GTDB taxonomy): domain Bacteria; phylum Bacillota; class Bacilli; order Bacillales; family Jeotgalibacillaceae; genus Jeotgalibacillus; species Jeotgalibacillus campisalis. Next base: position 597,525 of record NZ_JXRR01000014.1, read on the forward strand.
TTCTTTTTCCTCAGAAGCGCCACTTCCGCATATGACCCAGGTTGGAGAAATTCCATCTGTTAACACAGCAGACGTTGATGGGATAGATAAAGAAGTATCCAGCACAATTCTTATCGGGGAAATTGCGTCACCGCGGAGCCTCGCCGTTAATGAAGGATTATCCTCTTTGACTGTATTTGCTCCTACTAAAATCGCATCATGAAGATGACGATCCCTGTGAACATCCTCGCGCGCTTCCTCAGACGTAATCCACTTACTGCTGCCAGAGCTTGTCGCAATCTTGCCATCAAGAGTCATCGCTGCTTTCAGCGTTACAAACGGCTTTTGAGTCGCAGTATGGTGAAAAAAGAATTCATTTAATTCAATTGCTTCTTTTTTTAGGACACCTATTGTCACATCCAGTCCGGCCTCTTCCAGCTTTTTAAGACCTTTGCCGGCAACAAGAGGGTTGGGGTCAACGGATGCCACGACTACCCTTGCTAATTTCTTTTCAATAATTAAATCAGCACAAGGCGCGGTTTTACCCCAATGTGAGCACGGCTCAAGCGTCACATAAATCGTACCGCCCGCTGCTTGATCGCCTGCCTGCTTCAATGCATGCACCTCTGCATGGCCTTCTCCGGGTTTTAAATGAGCGCCCATACCAACTGCACGGCCCTCTTTTACCACGACCGCTCCTACAGCGGGATTAGGAGACGTCTGACCCATCGTACTTTTTGCCATTTCAATCGCTAATTTCATCCATTTTTCATCCATCAAATCATCCTCATCGGAAGAATTAAGCCAAAAAAGCCCCCCTTCAATTTCAAAGGGGGCTTTTAAAACATCGCTAAATAAACGGGCACCGCACTAAAAAACGGTCCGCGTATATTTCCTTCTCTCATCCAGACTCTCACTGTCGGCTTTGGAGTTTCACCAAATCCACCGGCATCGCCGGGTCACGGACTAAGGACACAACATAGGTCCATCACCGCCGGTAGGGAATTACACCCTGCCCCGAAGGAACACTGATTCAATTGTACTCTCATTATGTCTTATGAAACGTTGTCTTGTAAAGGTTTTTGTCTCTGGCTTACCTGTTGAGTATTACCTGTTCTAGTCAACAATTGTGTGTTTCGTCAACAATCCGTCAACAAAAATTTTCAACTATCAATACTTTCAATTGTTTTTTCATTAACAATTTTTCAACAGGTATTTAGCTATTATCGCTCTCATTCGGTAAATAGTGAACAATCGCAAGTCTCATCTACTAAATAATTCTAGGAATTAGCTAAGTTATAAAAAACAATTGTCATAGGAATTACTTGTAAAAGATTTTACAGGAGGTTTAATGAAGATATATGAGCTGTGAAAATAGATTTAACTGAAAATTGAAATCTAAGGGATCCATACTTTTGATTATATACCCCTAATAATTGTTGTGAGCTCCGTCTCTTCTCAATAAACCTGCAATAATAAAAGTGGGCACTCTCAACCGTCGATTAGGGTACCCACTAATCTACACAATTTTACGAATCTGAAACGTTTCTATTTTTTTTCTTGCTTCTGAAAACCCACTCAATACCAATTAATACTATTAAAGCAAAATAAACTAAAAAAATATTAGCCTCGTAAAATAAAAGAAAAGCAATTATTAAATAAGCTATATAGATACTCACTTTATAGCTTTTAGTACTAAAGAAAGTATTTAACCTAGAATTCTTGGCATACATATTTATCCAAACTATTAGTGTGATTACGGTTGAAATCGAAGTAAATAACGGACTCAAATACATAAAACCTGAGAAAAAATTAAATATTACAAAGAATATCACAGCAATTTGGACAAAGTTAACAAATAAAAACATTTTCTTATTATTTTCCATATTTCATTCCTCCATTTGCCTTATAATCATCTACCACCAAAGCTATGCAGCATATAACAAACACCAACCCGATCAGAAATGATAGAATTGGTAAGGTTAAAGTGGAGATGATGTCAAAACCAGATGGGTAAGAATTCAGGGAATCTGTATAGTAGCCAGTAGTTCCTGAGTAACTTGAGAAAGGAACCAGCATTCCTTGTAATTTAGATCTCGTTTTCCAACTGTAATCATCTTTTTTTACATTCCCATTTTCATTTATCGTGACCATTTGAAATGATTGCTCTTCTTTTGGCACTAACATATAATAGTTGTTTTTTGTGGTATTTAAAACAACCGCAAACGAACGGTCTTTTTTTTCTTTATCATATATAAGCCAGTAGCTTATAAAAGGGTCATATTGATTTAGATTTTCTTCCTTATCATTAATATCAAATGTTTTTACTGCAGATCTTTCCAAAATCGTTTCCACGCGATTATTTATTGTGATAAATACATTAGCAAGTCTAACAACTTCGTTCATACTCTCTATGACTGGAGGTTGATCTATTAGTTCATGATACAGATCGATTTCTATATTTTCAAAATTATACTTTGTAGAAATACCTTTTTTCATTAGATTCAACTCTGTAATTTCATAACGTTTGTCCATTTCATACTGATAAATCGTTTCTTTTACTAGATTGTTATTTATTGAAATATAGATAAAAAATGCCCCTGCCATTAATAGTAAAATTTTTAATTTCATTTGGTTCTCCTCTTATGGATTTTGGTACACCCATCTTTCTCCGGCTGTGATCCCTTTCAGATCCACAAAACCAGTTCTCATTTTATGAATGAACTGCCAATACTTATTTGAAGATAAGTTCCTTGATTCTGAATATCTGGTTAGTACTTGCACCCCTTGTAGTTAAATATTTATCATCGCCGGTTTGGAGAGCTTTCTAAAGACCGTCTCTTTTTTTATTTTGTTTAGAACGTTCAAATCTTCTACCTTTCCATCCATGAATTCAACTACCTTTATTAGCATTTTCTACAATTCTTCCTATTTTCCTTTAAATGATTGAAATTAGTAAAAGTAAGATGAAAATAATAAAATTCAATGTACCCTGCACATAACCATTAATCTTCTTGTTCTTAAAGTGAAGCAATTTATTTTATCTATGATTTTCTACATGCAATTTTCAATATTATTAAGAGCTGTAGCTTAATTACCGTATTGGGTACATATCCCACATACAGTGCATAGGATAATTTTATTAACTGTGAAGGGATTGAAAACAATGTCTAATGTTCCGAATTCATATTATTCATACACTGATACGCCAGTGTATACCTACGATGTCCGTACAGGCTACGGGAATTATCATTATGGAATGGACTATACAAACAGCTATCATACTTATTCGTCTTCAAACGATGATTGGCGTAATGCATTAAAAGATTATGGGCCAAATCCATTTGTGATAAATATTAACGAGGCAACAAAGCAGAACAATACGTTCCGTACTGCATTATGGACCGGACAGCACTTACAAGTGACGTTAATGAGTCTCAACCCGGGGGAAGATATCGGATTAGAAATTCATCCGCATGTTGATCAATTTCTGCGTCTTGAACAGGGGCAGGGAATGGTGCAAATGGGCAAGGAAAAAAACAACTTAACATTTAGTCAACATGTTTCTGACGATTTTGCAATTTTCATCCCTGCCGGAACCTGGCATAATCTCACAAATACAGGCAGCACACCGTTAAAGCTTTATTCAATCTATGCTCCTCCCAACCATCCCTTTGGTACGGTTCATGCTACAAAATCGGACGCTGAGGCTGCTGAGGAAAGTCATGGACAGAATACCGTTATATCAGGAAAAACTCCGGATGAATGGGTTCAGTACACTCAATTTTTAGTGAATGAGGGGCTGGAGGATGTAAAAAGAGGAATAAATGCCACGCATATTCTTCAGGAATTTATCCTAATGGGTGTTCTTGTTGGAAAAGGGTACTCGCCTGAGGAAGCTTATCGAACTGTAGAAGATTGGGAACGCACAGGTGTATCCAAGCTTCTTCAGCAAAGTAAAAATATGTAGAAGCAGCTTAATAGAGACGTTGAGTAATTAAATCGTTCAATATTTTAAGCCCTGTCGAACCGTCAGGGCTTTGCATTATGTATGTACAGTATTCTTTTACCGTTTTCATAGCAAAACGGTATTTTTTAAATAAGATCTTTTACTCCAAACAGCCCTAACTAAAGTTTAATTGTTGTATGCACCTGCTTGAAATAAACAGTTACCCAGGCTTTCATAGATATCAAACGATAATAAAAAGCCGAACCTAATTTCATGGTCCGGCATTCATCGGTAACATTTAATGGTCATCAAGTAGTCTCACTCTGCATTCTTAATTAAGCTTTCTATATTGTCTAAACGTCTCTTTATTTCAGTAATTTCATTCGTTTCAATTTTTATTCGTTCCTCTTGCAGCTTCCCATTAGCTAAATATCTTTTTGCAATCTTGACAAAAAAGTAGGCTGCTCCAAGAATGAGAATTGCAATAACTATATAATATATTGGAATTAAAATAGTGATAATGTCAACAGCACCCAATTCACTCTACCCCCTTTAATGTCGTATTTTCCGTTAAAAAGCTGCGTTAATTAAGATGTGATACTCAACTCCTTTCAACCACTGCTCGTCAATTTCGTTTATATATGTAACAATAATATAGCATAGAAAACAAACATTAAATGGATATTTTGTTAAATAATACTTTTGTTCAATATATTGAATAAACACCAATCCCATCAAACTTCCTCTCTTTTAAAATGCTCGTTTACACTCCACCGTAGTTCTCGCGCGATTTTTAAATATTAGCCCGCCCTGAAACTAAAGGAACCAATAATGCTGTTTGAAATAGGTTTGACCACTTATTTGCATCCTCTCTTTGAGGGGCGTCAGGAATATGCGGATTTACAACGATAAAGAAATTCCAAATTAAAAAGCCCAACTTCTCTACAAATCAAAATAGAGAAATAGAGCTTTTCAATTACTTCACTTATTTATTGAATTCATTAACTGAAAGAAGTATTCAGGTTTATGAGTCTTATTTAGGTTATACCATGAATGTAATGCATCAGGTGTAAATACATCTAGCTTTTTCAGTACCTCCATTGCAAATTCCAGAGGAGCTATTCCTGATGCAGTAACTAAATTCGCATCAGATACCGCAGGTCCCACTTCATAGAACCTTTCTCCTTTATAGTTAGGACATACCATTTTAGTATATTCTAAGTTATTGCTTGTATGCTTTCTAGTATCTAAATATCCCCTATTTGCAAGGGCCTCAGTTGCACCACAAATTGCAGCAACAATAGTGCCAAGCTTTAAAGCTTGGCCGACTCTTTCCAAGATAGGTTGGTGAATTTCTTCACTCCACTTAGTCCCTCCTGGTAAAATTAAAAGATCTTTACTCTCGAGAGTGCATTCATCAACAAAAATATCTGGTTTTATGCTCAGTCCTCCCATAGTCGTAATCATTTCTTTATTAGCTCCTACTGTCATTACTTTTAAAGGTGCTAAATCTTTTTTAAAATATCTTCCTGAGTTTAGTTCAGCAATTAAATATCCATATTCCCAGTCCGACATTGTATTAAATACATATAAAAAAACTTTTTTTGTTTGCATCCAATAACACTCCAATCACAGTTGATAGAGCTATTATAAGATAACTTCCCTGACAGTTAACGTCAGGGAAGTTATCATACTTGATGAAATTTTATTAAATCCGACAGAACTTCAATAATTCTTTTCTTAAGACTTATTGGCTCAATAACTTCAATTGATTTATTGTAAGGTAAAAGTAAATAAGGTACATATGTATGTATTACATTCTTTTCTAGAAGAAAAACTGCTTGATTTGAAGTCCGTTCTTGTAAATAATGTCCTAAAAACCAATGTTCGCAAATATCAGCCAATACATTTTTATCCCCACTAATAACTAAAGAAATTATTCCTTCCTTATCTTCTGTGGTTGGAAGAAGATTTTTTATAAAAAAGTCACGTGCTGAAAAATTTTCTGGCTGGTTAAACTTATTTTCAGTTAGCATTAGACTTTCAATTCGATCTACTCTAAAACTACGGATATCATTCCTTAGATGACAAAATCCAATCACATACCATTTATTATTCCAATAGATCATTCTGTATGGATCGACCAATCGATAATTTAACTGCTTTTCACCCCTTTTATGGTAAAGAATTTTCACTGAGTATTCTTCAGCTACTGCCTGCTCTAACTCTTTCAAAAAAGATTCCATAGAGAGAGAACGTAATCGACTTATTACTTCAAGACTAGTTAAATGTTGGTTTATCTTTGTTTCCTGCTCTGGATTTGAGTATTTACTCAGTTTTGAAATGGCCCTATTTAGTGCTTCACCTCCATAATATCCCGCTTCTTCTGCAAAAACAGCTGCGTGAAATAGTGAAGTTTGCTCCTCAGTATCGAAAAAAAGTGGAGCCTCAATAAAATTGTTCAATAAAGTGTAACCACCGTTATGTCCTGGTTCTGAAATGATAGGTACGCCACTTGTTGAAATGGTATCAATGTAACGATACACAGTCCTTATATTCATTTCTAACTTTTCTGAAATTTGCTTTGCGGTAATTTTTTCACCTGAACGAAGCATCCATAAAATCGCTAACATATTGTCAATTTTAGGCATATAATTCCACCTCTATATGAAATTCATTTACTATTATATATTTCCGATTTTGGGTATAACTCATCAACGGTCCTTTCCGATAGCTTTCTATATAATAACGCCTTAGACACATTTGTAATTTTAAAAATTTGATTTAAAGTCATATTTTCCACGTTATAAAGGTTTACTGCATAACTCGTTCCTGCATGATTATTTTTAAGGTATTTCTTTAACCGGCCTTTAAACTTTCCTGCTTTCTTAGCCAGTTCAATCCCTTTACGTTGCCGCATACGTAATTATAGGTCTATAGTAAATTAATGTACCCGCGATTTATTAAACTTGCCCCTGATTCCTTTACCAGAACAGCATAGCGCAGCTTAGGCCTATAAGACGCAATTTTAAAGAATTGACTGTACAACGAGAGACTTAAGTTTTTCTCCCCGTTCTTGATACTTAACTAAATGCCCGTTCAATTCCATTTGACCTCTTCCATCGTATTCCTTTACCAGGTCCAATGTCTTTGCCGTAAACCCCCAATTCATACATCCTGATAACCAAACCAGGGACTGCAGCCGCACTAAATTTTCTTTATTCAGAAACTCCTCAGGGCCGTACCCTTTTAATAAGCATTGAGCAAGTTTCGGAGATCCCACATTACTTCCTATTCCATCTGGTCTTGAGTACCACTTAATAAGCCACGCCAGCCCTTCTATTCGATCTGTATAGCTAATGTGTTCAAAATCAATGATACCGGTTATGGCATCTCTTTCATCCCACAGAATATTGAGTGGATTTAGATCGGACTGCATAATGAAATCAAAATTCGAGGCAGCTGACCGCTCTATATGGTGTTCAGCTGTTTGTAAATAAGTGTGAAGAATGGATCTTTGCTGGCCATTAATGATGGAGCCCGCCATTGCAGTTCTAATCATCTCTATAAATTTACCATATCCAGTAAGGTGGGAAACCTTAGGTAAAGATGCACTGTATGTATAAGTCTTTGCATGATATCCGCGTACCATCTTTCCCATTTTATAAGCGACTTCTTCGGTACACTGAGTGATATGTCTCCCTTCCATCCATTCGAAGAGGAGAAACCGGTAAGCAGAATCTTTCCAGCTCAAATGAATGTACGGATTTCCATCAGCTGGTGGTTTCCGGCGCATAAATGGGATCTCGTTTTCATTTAAGAAATCACAAAACCTCATCTGTTCTGTCAGAATATCATCCGTCAATTCTCCAAATACGTCATGATCATAGCGGTGGGAGCCTACGAATCTCGCAGAATAATAGTTATTTTCTAACTGAATTTGAAAATGGTGATCTCCATGAAAATTCTCAACCAGTTTTTCAACCCTCGTAAGCGCTTTTGGATTTTCCCCATATGCTTCAAGTGCAGTACAAATCATATTTTTCTCGTTACTCACGCGATGCCTCCTAACGGCAATTATTAAAGAATATAATAATAAGCAGGTTCTCAACTTACATATCTAATCTGTATAATAAAGTACATCTCGCCTCTGTAGCTCAAGAAGGGAAGAGCGCCATAAAACATTGTAGCCGCGGGTCGCAAGATAAGGGATTCAGAAGCACCGAAAAGCAATTGAGCTGAGACGGGTGAAATTCCGTAGGGAAGCGTGTTCCCCTAGTCTATGCTTACGAAAGGAGTGCGGGTTCGAATCCCGTCAGAGGCTTTTCTATTATAAGGATTCAAATTGGCTCATTTTCAAAGGTTTATCCTCCTCTCCATTATAATATTTAAAATGATAAAATACTTTAAAGAATGACATAGCGTTAAACTTAAATATTGTATTTGCTCTTTGAATTATATATTCTTAAAAAATTTCGTTAAGTGGTTTACTTAATTTTTTTGTTAAGTAAAACCTACTTAAAAATGATTCATTTTTGTCCTCTTCTTGTGTTCCCCCATGTATTAATTTCGTTATATATACGAATAGTCTATCGATAAGCCGGTCCCCCTTCCTTTCATTAACGATCTCCAGGCTGATTGCAGCGAAAAGCAGTTAACTAAAAAAGAGACGGATTCACGAAGTGTGAATCCGTCTCTTTTGCCTTCTTTCACCAGAGCATCTGTTTACTTTTTAGCTATCCTTCCTCTGGTCATGCCGGGACTTTTACTTCCCATTTCAAATAAACCAGTTGCGCTGAGCCCGGCTATGCCTCCAGCCCATAGCCTCAATGGAAGGTCCAGGTCTGCCAATGGTGCGGCTAAAAATCCGATCAGTACGCCTACTGCTAATGAAAGAAGCGGTATGTACTTTTTCGGTATCCTTACTAAACGTTTTACTACTTCAATTAATCCCAGGATGACCGGTGACAGGAGAGAAGCAAACATCAGTACCTCTGTCGTCATTTTCGATCCACTCTCTTCCTCATAATATTTGGTGATTTGAAGGGCTTAGTCATCTATATGCTTGCTTCGTCGCTTTACATGCTTTTTTTATTGAGACAGTAGAAAATCTCCGGTTAAACCATTATCTTTCGTTCGAATTCATATCCATGATACTTACTTTTCTTTTGTTTCGTATGAGGTTAACGAAAAGAATATCTGAATAATGCTAGTTTAAAATATTAATCCATATTGGTTAAAATAAGTTAATAATTAAAATCATGTTTACAAGATTAACTAACGTTAAAATATTAACTAAATTCTTTAATTGTCTTGTAAACTTGTTAACCGTTTATTTTTTTCTTATTTTATATAAATTAATTAACTTTACTTTTTTAACTAGAAAATGCTATTGTTAAATTAACTATTATTCAGATTGCGTGGTGAAACAAGTGAAAAATGAAAAAGTAACCCTTCAAACTCTTGCGAATGAACTCGGTGTTTCAAAAGTAGCGATATCTAAAGCGCTTAACGGAAAAAGCGGTGTAAGTGAAACACTGCGTCAGAATGCCCTTCAACTTGCTCAAAAATTAGGCTACCCCCTCTCCATGAGTATTCCTGTACCAGAAGAGCTTGAAGAAAAAATAATAACTATCATCATCCATGAGCAGCATTTTGGGAAAGAAGGTTTTTTCTATCCGAATTTGTACAGGGAACTCACCCATAAACTCAATTTAACTGATCAGTATCAAAATAAACTTCATCTTGTCAATTCCGAAATGATCAATTCAGGAACGCTTCCTTTTAATTTGCAAAATTCAGATGGCTGCTTCATCATTGGTGAACTGCCTGTTTCCTATGTTCAAATGATACAAAAAAAGATCCCAGCCACCATATTAATTGATTTCTCCCTCCCCTCCCTGTCTATTGATTCTATACAAACCGAAAATTACCGTGCGTCATACCAGCTAACTTCCTGGCTGATCGAACAGAACCACCGTAAACTGATCTTTGTGACCGATTCGAATGAAACCCGCAGTATGAAAGATCGCTTCTTCGGCTTTTTAAGCAGCTTGGATCAGGCTGACCTCCTTCCCTCTTCTATTGATAACGTTAAACTGAACTGGGAACAGGATGTCGATCTGAGTGATCTGCCTGATGCCTTCGTTTGTTCGAACGATCGTACAGCGATGATTCTTACAAATCATCTTCTTAAACACACGATTGCCGTACCTGATCAAGTGACCGTAGTCGGCTTTGAGGATACCGCATACAGTACGATGCTTGATCCAGCGATAACAACGATGCAGGTTGATTTGTCAGAGATGGCAAAAGAAGCAATGAAGCTGCTGGAAGATCGTTTTAAACAGCCGGATCTTCTTCCGCAAACGCGTCTGTTATTTCCGCATTTACTTGAACGGCAGTCACATGCGGGCAAAGCAAGGTAATACAGCAGTAGGAAAGTGAGACAGCTGGAATAACAGCAATTCATATAAAAAAGGCGGCACCTCGTTCAAAATCAAACGAGATGCCGCCTTTTCTTTTTGTTGTTCGGTTGGAATTTAGATCCTGCTATGCCTTATGCCCGCCAATCAAGGTTGATCGATGAACGGCCGTTCCGGCAGGTGTGTAGGAAACGGCGCGCAGAAGCGATTTAGATCCGTATTTGTTTCGAATGGAGTCCATGACATAACCCAGTTGAATCTGCTTTGCTTTTTTCTCATTAAATAAGTCCAGCTGCATGTTTGCATCGGAAACAATTTTAGAAAGCGTAATGCTGATTTGTCTGACGGTCCGGTCCTTTTCGTAAAACTCGTTGAATAAAAGCAGGCACACCTCGTAAATTTCCTGTGTAATATTGGTTGGGACCTCTATGCTTTTTTCTCTTGAAAAGCCGCCGCCGCCCTCGTCCTTGCTGTAGCCGATGCCGAGCGAGATGGTTCTCCCTGCTTTTTTGGCATCCCTCGCCCGTTTTGCCACATCCTCACACATTTCCAGAATGACATGCTTCACTTCTTTTGGATCTTTATAATCCCGCATTAAAATTTGGCTTTTTCCATAGCTGACCTGAGCCTGTTTTTGTGTCACGGCTGCGCCTGATAAATCACTGTGATCGATTCCCCAGGCATGATAATATAGTTGATTGCCTAAAATTCCGAATTCTTTTTCCAGTGTGTCCAAACGATGATTGGCCAGTTCTCCGATTGTAAAGATTCCCATACGGTTCAAGCGTTTTTCAACCCGTCTGCCAATGCCCCACATTTCGGAAAGCGGTCTGACCGGCCACAGCTTTGACTGCACATCGCTGTATTCCCACCTCGCTATGCCGCTGGCTGCTTTTTTGCTTTCCAAGTCGAGTGCAAGCTTGCTCATAAGTGGATTGGGACCAATGCCGATCGTACAGTACAGCCCGTATTCCTTCATCATATCGTCCTGAATCATTTGAGCGATTTTTTCCGGACTTCCCCACAAACTCTCTACTTTATCAAGCCGCAGGAAAGATTCATCTACTGAATAAGTGTGGACAAACTCCGGAGGCACGTACCTCCAGTATAGTTTTGTGATTTCAACAGACATTTGCATGAAGTGGCGCATATTAGGGTTCACAATATGGATGCCCGCACCGCGCGGGATTTCATAGTGTCTTGAGCCCGTTTTAATATTAAAATCCTTCTTCAGCATAGGAGAAGCCGCGAGCACTACGCTGCCGGATGCTTCGGTGTTTCCAACAACAGCCAGATAGCATGTTAAGGGGTCGAGCTTCATTTCCACCGCTGCACAGCTGGCATAAAATGATTTCATGTCAATACAGGCATAGACACGTTTGGGATACATTGAATAATCCATTATCTTCACCTTTTCTTAAAGAGGAATAATTTCATCCAGATTCATAACACTAAGAAGATTGTCAAAAGAAATGATGTGTTCTTGGTGCTTTTCATCATAAATTCGGTAATGTCTATTGTGGTAGTCAACAAAGTGAACATACCCTCTCATTTGAGCAACGGCTTTGTGTTGAAAAAATGTAAACTCTGAAAAAAAGTTGTATTCCATTGCTGCCAGAATGCTTTGTTCATTTTCTTCGATTTGCTGTTCGTCCAAAATCGGTTTTGGAACCTGTTTGTATTCTTCCTTTGCTTCGCTTAACAATTGAGCGAACTCCGGCAGAATCATTGCAGATTGCCATTTAATATCTCCCCTGTCACGATTCATGTAAAGTCCCCCTCTCTTATACTTACTTTTTTACTTGATGCTTATACTGTATTATAGAACAAATGTTCGTAAAATAAACCACTATCTAAAAAATAATCTTTTTTTATCGTTAAATTCTTCAGCCAATCTTGCCATATTTTACTGACACTGTTTTTCTTCTGTTAAAAAAACCCACGACTACTTTGTTGGAAAGCGGGGTATAAAAGAGAGAACCATTCATTTCGTACCTGGCGCTTAGCTTTCTTTGCTGAATAAGGAGAGCCGGGTGGGAGGTGATGAGATGAGTAAACTATATGGGATTGAGAAATTGACTGAATATCTTGCATCAAAAAATTACCCTCTTTCTGATGAGATGATTCGCACTCTAATCCATAAAAAAATAATTCCTCATCAAAACCCGGTTAAAGGAATGTATTCATTTGATATGAATCATATTGACTGGTGGGTAAATGAACAACGATCAAAAAAGTGAAAAATAAGGCCCCGCTTTTATTGCGGGGCTTTATCCATGCGGAGGTTTGTATGAAAAAAGCAATTGTAGTTGGTTTTATTTTATTTATGCTCATCATCGCAGGAGCAGTGCTCGCTGGAGGACTAAAGAATGAGGAGCAGCCTATTGAGCATAAGGAAATGGTCGCTTTGGGGGATTCTCTCACGCGCGGTGTGGGCGATCAGGGACAGGGATATTCAGACAATCTTGAAAATTTATTGACGAAAAATCAGCATCAGACGGTTACCGTTCATAACTACGGTATTCCCGGTCAGCAGTCTGACGGTCTTCTTGAGCAGATCAAGGACGAAAATATTCGTGAAAGAATAAATAAAGCAGAATATGTCATCATGTTCATTGGTACGAATGATCTAATTGAAGGAAATGGCGGTGATCTAACCGATCTCGATCTGCCTGCCATTGAGCGCAGCAAAAACGATTATGAATCCAATATAAAAGAAATTTTGAGCATTATTCGAGATGAAAATCAAACCGTACCAATTTTAATGCTTGGTCTCTATAATCCTTATCCAGATATGGAAGAGCTCAATGAAATTGTCCAGGACTGGAACCGCACGACTGTCCAAGTTATTGATAAGAAAGAAAAAATAAAATTTATTTCAACGATTGGATTATTTGAAGAAAAATCCACCGAATACTTTAGTGACAAGCTTCACCCTAATCATAAAGGCTACATGCTCATTACCGAAAAAATCGTGGAAGAATATGATTTTTAACTCCGAACTGCAGCTCAATCTATTCTAAATAGATTGAGCTTTTCTATGTATCCCGAACCATCCATGACGTTGTCAATCCCACCAGGCAAATGACGAGACAGGAATACAGAAAGCTTTCAAACCCCACAATCCTGTACCCGAGCAGCACGACAAAACCGTCTACTATAAAAATAACCACCCCGACATTAATCTTTACTACTGAGGCAATCATCTGAGCAAGCAAGTCTGTTCCGCCTGTACTGGTCTCTTGCCTCAGCATGGTGCCAATCCCTACTCCTATAAATAGGCCTCCAAGAATCGCACTAAGCGGCAGAGACAGATCAAACCAGTACCGCATGGGAGAAAGCCAATCAATAAAAAGGGAAGAAACCAGTAATCCATGCAGACTGTTGTAAAAATACATCCGTTTTTTAAACCATGCATAAATAAATAAGGGCACACTTAAAAAAATCATGGATAATCCCGCCTGTATATCCCAAAAATAATGTAGAATTAAGGCGAGGCCAATCATCCCGCCATCAAGCAGCTGGTATGGGACAAGAAAAGCATTTACACCAAGGCTGAGAAAAAGGCTCCCAAGTAGGACTGCTGCGCTTTTTTTAACCACATCTTTCCCCTTCTGCTTTTTATTTTTGATTATTTTCTCTTCCTCAAATATGAAAGGTCAAAGCGGAACAAATGCTGAGGCGGCCGGGCTTTTTTTACATACGCTATATGAATAAAGCCTGTTTTTAAAAATATGTTATGAAGTGAGAGGGTACGATGAACACAATTCTGTTAAAAAACGCCTTAATCTATCCAATTACAGCTCCTATAATGGAATATGGAGATGTACTTATTGAGAATGGAATCATTATCGAAGTTAACGATACCATCATTCCTCCCAAAAATTGTACCGTTTACGATTGTTCCGGGCAGCATCTGATGCCCGGAATGATTGATGTGCACACTCATCTTGGACTTTATGATGAAGGAACAGGCTGGGCGGGCAATGATGCTAATGAATCGATTGAGCCCCTAACTCCGCATATCCGGGCAATTGATGGAATCTACCCCCTGGATGAGGGCTTTCGCAATGCGATTGCCCATGGTATTACCACTGTGAATGTTCTGCCCGGAAGCGCCAATGTGATTGGCGGTGTTAGTGCGGTTATTAAAACATATGGAAAAACCATTCAATCTATGATTGTAAATGAAGCATCCGGTCTGAAGCTTGCGCTCGGGGAAAATCCAAAACGAATGCATTCTAACGGCAATAACGATTCCATTACACGAATGGGGATCATGGGCATGCTGCGAGAAGCATTTTATCATGCGAAGCATTGCAGTTCACCTGAAGATTTACGGCTTTCCCCCATCAAAAAAGCATTAAACCGGGAAATTCCTGTCCGCGTTCATGCGCACCGTGCAGATGATATCGTCTCAGCCATTCGTTTTGCTGAAGAGTTTCAATTAGATTTGCGCATCGAGCATTGCACAGAAGGTCATTTAATTATAGAAGAGCTGAAGCGTTCCAACAGCAAAGTTTGTATAGGACCAACCTTTACCCGGAAATCAAAGGTGGAACTTAAAAACAAATCATGGAAAACCTATCATCAGCTTGCAGACGAGGGAATTGATATTTCGATTACAACAGATCATCCGTATACACCTATTCAATATTTAAATGTATGTGCTGCTATTGCAGTAAGAGAAGGACTATCCATAGAAAAAGCACTCGAGGCCGTTACGATGGGACCTGCGAGAAACCTGGGAATTGATAAGACTGTAGGCAGTATCGAGTCTGGAAAAGAAGCGGATTTAGTTCTCTGGAGCCAGCATCCATTTCATTTTATGGCAAAGCCGACTTTTACAATGATTAAAGGAATGATGGTCTATCAAAGCGAATAAACTATTTACAAATTTCACACAAAAAAAGTACTAAAAAACTATTTTCAAAACACATTATTTTTTGTATGATTTAAATGCAAATATGTAGAACAAACTACTGTTAGTTTTAATACAATGATGCCATGGGGCTGTTTTTGAGGGTCTTTGATGGAGGGAAGGCAAATGGTGCGCCACCAGGTTTTTGACTGGTTCTAGTGGGTTCGATTCCCACCCCGAAATTTTTTATGAACGTTATGAAAAATTTCGAGGGTGAGTATCGCAGATCCTGCTAGGATACTGCCCTTTTATGGAGGGGTAAACCATGATCAAAAAACGGGACATCCACGAAAGCCACGTGCTTTTCGAGTTGATGGTGCATCCAGACGTCTTCCCTTTTGTGCGTCAAAAAGCGCAATCAGCAGATGAACTATTTTTCTTAACCAAACAAATAATCGAAGCCGAAGAACGGGGAGAACTGATTTCAAGAACCATCTTGGATGAGTGGGGTTCTCCCATTGGAACCATCAACTTATTTGATGTGAAAGATGGAGCGGGTTTTCTTGGCACATGGCTTGGCAAACCCTACCACGGGAAAGGCTACAATCAGCCTGCAAAGGAAGCTTTTTTTCAGGAACTATTCTATGAACTGGGAATCGAAACAATCTATATGAGAATTAGAAAAGCAAATTTCCGGTCCCAGAATGCAGCGCTAAAGCTCCCTTATGTTGTTCTTGCAAATGAAACTAAAAAACATATTTACGATCAGTTAAATGCAACTGAGGATCTATATAATTTATTTGAGGTGTCAAAAGATCTTTACACTCTTCATATCATGCGTCAGCACGACAGTGTGCAGGAAGAAGAGGCACTTGAAGCATAAAAAAATCCACGCGGCGGACGCGTGGATTTTTTCTTATTACAAACGAATTAATGAGGTTTTAATTTCTGTTCGTTCATTAAGGATTTCAATCGCTTTATGGTTCAGATTATCAAGTTCGATTGCCTGAACGAGTACTTCTGCTACATCTGCACGTGTAATTTCGCCATCACGGTCTTGCAGTCTTTCACTTGCTCGGATTTTCCCTGTTGCTTCATCGTCTGTAAGCAAGCCGGGTCTTACAATCGTATAGGTGAGGCCGCTGTTTTCCAGATGAGCATCTGCCGTGTGTTTAGCATCGTAATACACTTCCATCGCTTCATCAAGATCCAGTTCAGACGGCTTGCCAGCACCGATCGCAGATAGCATGATGAATTTTTCAACACCATGTTCTTTAGCTAAATCAATTGCTTTTATCGCACCTTCTTTATCAATCGCCTTCGTTTTATCGGCACCGCTGCCTCCGCCCGCACCTGCTGCAAAGATGACGATATCCACCTCTTCAAATGCGTCGCTGAAGTCCGTCTCGAGATTGCCGAGTACAGGAAGCGCTCCGAGCTTTTCCATCGTTTCTTTCTGCTCTTCCTTCCGTACCATACCTTTTGCATAGTAAGCACTGTTGCGCGCTAATTTATCAATAACCATTTTTCCTGTTGTTCCGTTTGCCCCGATCACTAATACATTTTTTTTATTTTTCATATCCATTCAATCCCTTTCATTTTACATCATTACTATCATGTCTACCCTCCTCTACAATGCTTAAAACGCTGCAATGTTCTCACAGCAGACTCTTGATTTACTCGCGATTTCGAAAAAAAGCCGTCATTCATTTCATGCGTAATGAAATGATTGACGGCTCTAATTAATTTATTAAACTGGTATTACTTCACGTACCATTTAGTTTCCATTTGATCTGGAAAGAAGTGCGATTTCATCTGTCATTTGATCAATTGTATAAGATGGTGGAGCTTCCTCCATTTTTTCTACCATTGTCCATTGCTGGTCACGAAGCTGCCGCACGGTTGTTAAAAAACATTCCTGCGATAGATCCTGCTCCTCTAACTTCAGTGCAAATCCTTGTTGGACGAAAGCATTAGCATTTAAAATCTGATCTCCTCTGCTGGATTCTTTTGATAAAGGAATCAGCAGCATTGGTTTTTTTAAAGCCAGAAATTCAAAGATCGAATTTGACCCGGCGCGGGAAACAACAAGATCTGTCATTTCAAGAAGATGCGGCAGTTCTGTCGAAACGAATTCGTACTGAACGTACCCCTCTTTATCCGTTTGAATAATATTTCCTTTGCCGCATAAATGAATCACGGAGAAATGTTCAAGCAGGGAATCCAATGAATCCCGCACAACCTTATTGATGC
Organism: Jeotgalibacillus campisalis; assembly: GCF_000829515.1. Taxonomy (GTDB): domain Bacteria; phylum Bacillota; class Bacilli; order Bacillales; family Jeotgalibacillaceae; genus Jeotgalibacillus; species Jeotgalibacillus campisalis. The sequence continues at coordinate 614,992 of NZ_JXRR01000014.1, forward strand.
CTTGAGCACCAAGGCTTCCGCCCATAATTAAAAGGACAGGCTTTGAAGCGTGCAGATTAGTCAGTTCTTCCCCTACTTTTCTTGATCCGGTAAATAATTCTTCACGAATAATCGCACCGGCACAGGTAGAACGGTCTTTTGGCATAAATTGAAGTGTTTCTTTAAAGGTCGTGTAGATTTTTGTAGCAAATGGAATGGCCAGTTTATTGGCAAGTCCTGGTGTGACATCAGATTCATGAATCGCTACAGGAATTTTCGCCATTTTTGCCGCCAGTAATACCGGCACAGAGACAAACCCGCCTTTTGAAAAAATAACATTTGGTTTTTCTTTTTTTAATACACGATATGCCTGCATGACACCGGCTAAAACACGAAAAGGATCGGTGAAATTTTTAACAGAAAAGTATCTTCGTAATTTTCCGCTTGCAATACCATGATAAGGAACATCCGGAAATTGTGTTGTAATCATATCTTTTTCGATTCCGTTGTGCGACCCTATGTAGCTGATCGTCCAGTCTTTTTCTTTGAAACGGGGTATTAAGGCCACATTAACTGAAACATGTCCTGCAGAACCTCCGCCTGTAAATAGCACTCGCTTTGTCATAGTCTTACTCCAATCATCAATTGTTTACTAGACCATTATACACATATTCAATCAATTATTCGTGCTTTTCTTGAACTTTGTTTGATCTGTGCCTTTTTTCTTATCCTGATAAATGATTTCTTTTGCGACATTCAGCCCACTTAACGTCACCATAGGAGACCCGCCGCCGGGGTGAGTTGTTCCTCCGACGTAAAAAAGACCGTTAATGTCTTTGCTTGCGTTACGGGGGCGTAAGAAAGCATCTTTCTTTTTGTGAGAAGATACACCGTACAGGGCCCCTTTATAAGCATGAAACAGGTGGGCAATTGTATCCGGAGTATACACTTTTTCTACTTCAATTTCTTTTCGTATCGGAATTCCCTCTTCTTCAAGCCGGCTGTAGATCATTTCTTTAAACTGGCTGACTTCTTTTTCACTTTTCATTTTGACAGCGGGTGCGTTGACCAGAATAAACAAGTTGCTGCCTTTTGAGATGCCACGGTCAGTATATGCACTATGGGAAATATATATGGTGGGATCCTCAGGCAGCTTCTGGTCCACAAATATATTTTGAAATTCCTTCTTGTAATCTTCCGGGAAAAAGACATGGTGATGATGAATATCTTTTTGATAGGTTTTGAGTCCAGCCAATATCACAAAAGCGGAAATGGAAGGTTCGTAGCCACTAAGCTTTTTGTCCGGAAAAGAAGGGCGGTCTTTTTCTTTTATCAATTTTTTAGTCGCGGTGATAAAATCGCCATTAATAATAATTTTATCCGCTTTTATTTGAATACCGCTTTTAAGTTCCACACCTGCGGCCGTTTTGTTTGTAACGTGGATCTGATTCACTTCCTCATCCAGCTTTAAGGTGCCGCCAAGCTTTTTAAAAACCTGGACGAATGCATCAGCAATTTTGGTATTTCCCCCTCTTACGGTAAATACGCCTTCATTCATTTCCAAATGCCCGATCAATGAAAAAGTGGCAGGACTTTTATACGGTGAAGATCCAATATACGTAGCATAACGGTTAAACACCTGAAGAATATCCGGATTTGAAAAGAATCGTTTATGAAAATGATTCATCGTTTCCAGTGGTCTTACAGAAAAAAAAGCTTTCGTAAGTCCCGGTGATAAATAGTCAAGCCAGCTGTGAAAAGAGCGGTGAAAAAATCCGGATTCAGCTTGTTGATAAAGTCTGTTTACTTCTTTTATGTAGCGCCAATAATTTTTTGCTCCAAATGGATCGAGTTTAACGAGCTGGCTGATTACAACATGAGGGTCAATGGATTGAAGAAACGTATCTCCAGAACGAAAGACGTTTTTCGTGTGGTGATCGAGCCGGATAAGTTCTAAATAGTCTTCCATCGATTCCCCTGCATTGGAAAAAACCTTTTGAAACACCCCGGGCATCGTAATCGTGTTCGGGCCAAAATCAAAGGAGTAATCTCCTAATTTTACGGGCATCATTTTCCCGCCTGCATGTAGATTTTTTTCAATAATCGTTACGTCGTAGCCAGCATGCTGAAGCTGAATTCCACATGCCAGACCGCCAAGCCCTGCACCAATAATTACAACTTGTTTCATTTATAGGTCCGTCCCTTCCATTCATAGCCTTTTTGTGTAGCAGATCGAATCATGGAGGACCACAGCAGAACCGTTAGCGCCAAAGCGGATAATGGCATTAACAGAAAATGCAGAGGGGTTTGCTTTGTGACCCGGTCAATTATGGCTGTTTGAATAAAAACAAGCAAAAGCGGAATGAGCCAAGTCCATTCCTTTGTCCACAAGGCAGCTGCTGCAAAGAACAGTGGCGCAGAATAGAAGATAAGATAAAACAAACTCACCAATATAGCAGTAAACGGTGATCTTCCAAGACCGACATAGATGTTTTTTAAAAAGCCGTTCCAGACTTCCTTATTCGTGTCGTACATAAAACAAGTAACAGAGGGAGTCACATTGGCAAGTACCGCTTTGTGCCCGCTTTTTTTAAGCGTACGGGTAATCTGTATATCTTCAATAAGCGAGTTTTGTACTGACCTGTGACCGCCAATTGATTCATAGGCTTTCCGCTCAAAAAACATAAACGCCCCATGCGCTGCTGTGAAAGCGGGAAAGACTGTTTTATTGGCGACGATATTTGGCAGATGAAAGAAAATAAAAAAGTGCTGTAACGGAACTAAGAGTTTCCCAAGAAAAGGAGCAACCGGAAATCTCGGAAACCCGGTCACCAATCCAGCCTTATATTTTCCCATAATGTGCATAGCCTGATCGATCACATCTGGCTTTACTCTGACATCTGCATCGAGGAAAAGAAAATACTCCCCACTCCCTTTTGTACTTAACTGGCTGCATGCGTGAACCTTCCCTACCCAGCCCTCCGGCAATGGAGTTCCTGTTATGACATTGAAACGCGGATCTCCGAAAATAGCTTGATCGAGCAGATCTTGTGTTTTGTCCGTTGACTGATCATTAAGGATGATGACTTCAAAAGATGGATAGTGAATCTCTTTAATAGACTTTATCAGATCCTCGACGTTTTTTTCTTCATTTCTCATGGGAATGAGAATGGAAACTTTTCCGCTCTTTGTATGAGAGGTTTTTTTAAATGACGGCATAGTAAAAACATTGATCAACGTTAAGACAATAAATAGCAACAGAATAAAGTTCACGAGGATAATCATGTTTGTTTGTCCTTTTTAAAGGGTTTTTTCATCCATTGCAGCCATTCACTTGATGTTTTGCTGCCCTTTTTAATCAACTGGTAGTTCGAAGTTTTCTCCTCCATCAGATCATTTTTCACGCTATCCACTAAGGCTTCATGCTTAACACGCATATAATCGGTTTTTTGTTTTCTGTTCATTGATTGTAATTCCTCATTATTAAGCGGGCTGCCGATCCGGATAAACAACTCCGGACGCTGATCGTGTCTGAACGTATAGTAAGAGGCCACCGGAATGATAGAAATATGATTTGCTTTATCATGCAAATAAGCAGGACCATTCATATATGTAAAGGGTCTTTTTTCAATATGTTCTTCTTTTCCCTGGGGGAAAATCCAAACACTGTTCTTATCCTCCAGCAAGGTCCCGGCTAATGCCAAAGAGCGCAATAAATCTTTAGGTGAGGCGGGATCAACTCCAAAAGCACCGATTCTGCCAAAGAACTTGAAATCCTCCAGGCCTTTTTTGCTCATCATCGCATAAGCATTTTCCTTTAACACTTCTTTGTTTAAATAGAAAATAAGCAAACCGTCCCACCAGCTCGAATGATTCATCGTATAAAGCTTTGGACCGGGCGAAAGCTGACCTCGGCAATCATCGAGGTAAATACGGTAAAAATGTTTTTTTAATTGAAAATGCAAGAAGTTCACTAATAGTTTTTCTGAGCGGGGAGATTTTACTGGTTTATTCACGGAAAATCAGCCTCCCGCCTGCATAAGCCGCACTCAATGTAATAAGTAATCCGAGCAGAGTCACACCTACAGCCAAGAAAAGTCCTGCAACGAGCGACGTTACAACAAACATGGCAATCATCATGGCATAAAGCCATTTCATCCGCTTGCTCCATAAAGCATCTGATTTTCCTTTTTTAATCGTCGTCAGCCATATGTATAAAAGAATTTGAATTCCAAATGATACTGAAAACCAGCCGAAAAAATTCTGATTTGGAATCCCGTAATAAGGTCCTGTATTTTCCCACACCCAATATTCTTTTACGACAAATGCAACAGGATCAATGATTAAATCCATGCACACAGCGAGTGCAGAAGTGATTACTGCATACATGATCATTCGAAGAAAAGAAAATGACTGTCCGAGCCAGGGGCGTACAATCGCCATAGAGGTGAAAATGACCATGACCCATGCGAACCCGATCGTCAACGGCACCCCGAAAAGTTGTATGCCAAAATCCTTCTCATAATGATAAGCACCGAACACCCAGCCGTATTTCACACCGAGTGATTCAGCCCACATCGTAAAGGCCATTATGGCAGCTGAAAATGTTAATCCTGGCAGCTTCCCGAGCGTTTTTACTGCGTAAATGACGGCCAGTGTGCCGGCTAAATAAAGAAACACAGCATTTGCCCACTCTAAAAAAGGCGGCAGCAAATCAAATCCAACTAAAATAATGCCAAAACCATACCAAACCAAAAAAATTCTCCATACCCATTCCATGACCCAACCTCCAGCTTTTAAGTGCGCGATTAAACCTATTTATCATTTTTGTGATATAATGCTACTGTTTTAGAATTTGATGACGAATTTAATAGAAAGCAGTGATAAGATGGATCAAACGAATTCGATCCGTGGAAAAGTAAAGCAATTATCATTCATCCTGGTTCCCATTCTCGTGACTCAGCTGGGACTATTCGCAATGAACTTTTTTGATACTATTATGTCCGGACAGTTTTCTACGAATGACTTAGCCGGAGTGGCGATTGGTTCATCTTTGTGGATGCCCGTTTTCACCGGACTGTCAGGCATTTTGCTGTCTGTTACTCCAATCGTAGCACAGCTTGTAGGTGCAAAAAAAGAAAAAGACGTCCCTCAGTCGGTAATTCAGGGCATTTATGTGGCAATTTTAATGGCATCTGCAATCGTGGTGATCGGAATCTTTGCCTTGCCGACCATTTTAAATGCGATGAATATTGATCCGGAAGTGCGAAGAATCGCCTTTTACTATTTAACAGCATTATCTTTTGGCATTATTCCTTTGTTTGTATACAACGTGCTCAGATCCTTTATAGATGCACTGGGACTGACAAGGGTTTCGATGTTCATTACCTTGCTTTCTCTGCCTTTAAATGTGGTATTTAACTACGTCCTGATTTTTGGGAAGCTTGGTTTCCCAGCGCTCGGCGGTGTTGGAGCGGGTGTGGCCTCAGCCCTTACGTATTGGCTGATTGCCTTAATCTCTATTTTTATTATTCATCGAAACCTGCCTTTTAGGAAATATGAAATCTTCAGCAGATTTTACCGTGTCAATTTTTCTAAATGGAAAGAAATCTTAATCATCGGTGTTCCAATCGGTTTTTCGATTTTCTTCGAAACGAGTATTTTTTCAGCTGTTACGTTATTTATGAGTAATTACTCCACAGAAGTCATTGCAGCTCATCAGGCAGCCATTAATTTCTCTTCCTTTTTGTATATGATCCCCCTCAGTATTGCCATGGCGCTGACCATTGTTGTTGGTTTTGAAGTTGGGGCAAACAGAATGAAGGATGCGAAGCAATACGGCTGGATGGGAGTCGGGATTGCCGTCACCATCTCTTCTGTTTTAGGGATCATCGTTTTCTTTTTCAGGGAACCCGTTGCTTCCATGTATGTAAAAGACCCACAAGTAATTGACTTAACCGTTCAATTCCTGTTTTTTGCTGTCCTCTTCCAGCTTTCAGATGCCATTCAGGCTCCTGTGCAAGGGGTGCTAAGAGGCTATAAAGATGTGAATATCACGTTAATTATGACGATGATTTCCTACTGGGTGATTGGACTTCCAAGCGGTTATTTCATGGCGAATTATACAAATCTCGAATATTTCGGCTATTGGATTGGCCTGATTGCCGGATTGACTGCAGGGGCGATTACCCTAACGATTAGACTGGTCTTGATTCAGAAAAAGAGCTTGCGGGCCGATATGTAAAAAATGCTCATGACTTCCGTTTTTCTTACGGGGTCATGAGCGTTTTTTTATCACTTCTAATCAATAATCCCTGTTCCGACTACCTTTACCTCAAAATCAATTTCAAAAGGCATATCCACATATTGATCTTTCCATGTTTTTTCATCCCACTGTTCTGGATGGAAAGCAGACACTCTTCGACCGATGCCCAAAGCATCAGATTTTGCGCTTTTCAAAACTTGAATCATTTTTTCCGAATCTTTTTCTAGTTCCTTTTCCCACCACTTTTCGATAGCTGGGATTTTATTTTCTGCCAAAATATGATTTGGGGAATACTCAACGATATTTAGTTTAAGTTTTACCTTTATATAAGTTGTTAACGCGGACTCCCCTTTTACCTTAATAGATACATCTGAGCTATTTGGCTCAACTGTCATGTAATTAGCAATCTCAGGTTCCTCATTTTCTGTATACTTCCTGGTGAATCGCATAACATCCCCCTGCCTGTTGCTCATCACTGTAAAAAGTGTACTTAAACTCGGATCAAGAATCTTCCCTGTGAATTTTTTTTCATTAAATAAAGCCAGTCCTTTGACTTCCGCACGCTGCATTTCTTTATCATAGGATACATAAGGCAGATAAAGATCTCCGCCTGGATCAAACATGAGTGTACAGGCTGTCTGAAGGCTGACCGGCGGCAATACACTGATTAACTCTGCACTTTCAATCAGACCTGAGTAATATTCAGACTTGCTTTTTTGAGAGGCAACCGGCTGAAAGAGTATATCAGACGCAGAGCCTTCCACAACCGCCATGCGTGCATTTAAATTATTTCGTGAGTTTCGATAAAGAACATCTAAAAATGAATAAATATCCTGTTTGGCCAGTTCGTCTTCCAACAGCATAACTTGAAGTTTACTATAATCAATATGCTCCGATACATTTAAATCTGCATTGTACCGGGCATCGCGCAATGTATGACCCGTTTTAAATGTTGCTGTGTCATTTTTAATGGCGGGATCTAAAGGGGGTACCACTGACGTTACATCCACTTCTCCATTTTCTCCAACGTCATATCCTACTGTATAAACGAGCTGCAACTCTTTCAGCAGTCTCTCATCCCAGCAAGAAGAAAGAAACAAAGCTGCCCCGCATATAAACAAAAGAAACATTTTTTTCATGCTGATTTCTCCTTTTTAGCAGATTTTTTAAAAAAAGACACAATCATCGTTAAAAAAGGAATCGCTACAGTAAAAATGAGTGACACTGGAAGCAGCACTTGCATGAATGTTTTCATTTCGAGCAGTGAGGACGGCACCAGAGATCCGAAAAAGGCAAAAACCATAACAATATACACCATTTTTGTATGGTTCTTTTTTGACAATAGCTGCTCCATCGTATTCGCCGAAATATATAAATAGCTTATAAACGAAGACAATGCAATAACCATCCAAATAGTGATAAACAATAAATCTATTCTTTCAAGTATCGTGAACTTTAACGCTTTCATAATATAAAGCACTGGATAAGGCACAACAATGAGTTCTTTAATATGAAAGAATACTTGGGTTGTGATGATCGTGAATGCGTAAAAGGAAGTAACAAATGCTGTAGCTAATGCTCCTTTTCTCAGCTCTTTTTTGCGATCTGTTTTTACATAGAATGCAAAAAATAAAAAGGCTTCAAAACCCATTAAAGAGAATATTGCCGGCTTAATTCCCGAGATTATCGCGCTTACTCCGCTGCCTCCTATCGGCAGCAAGTATAAAAATTGAGGCTGAATATAAACCCACGCCAAAACAAAAATCAATATTGGGAGTAAAAAAGAAATCAGCATTTTAAATCTGGCAATAAGGACAATATTTTCTCTTGCCATATAAATCGCCGGAATGGAAAACAACAGCAAAATGATCCATTTAGGAGTGTCCGTAAAAATCCAAGTCGCAATGGTATGATGAAAGCTCGTCATGGAGGCAATCAGTACACCAATAAAATAAAGTAGGTACGTGCTCATAATGACCTTTCCCACTATTGTTCCGAAACAAAGATTTACGATACCATAATAAGTATCTTCCGGAAACTTCGACAGCAAAAAAATGTACATTAATATAATCAATTGGACCAAAATTCCGGCCAGCATCATTGAGATCCAGGCATCCTGCTTTGCTACTTTTCCGATATCACTCGGCATGGACAAAATACCGACCCCTACTTGAGTTTGTACAATAAGAAAAAAAAGCTGCCAGCCCGTAATCTCATTTTTCGCGTTCATTTTTCCACCACCTACTGTAGCCCAGTCTTCTTTTATTTACAGGGTTTGCATCTGCAGAACGTGTATTTTGCATATAAGAAGGCAGGCGAATAAACATATCCTTTGCTCCCTTCAAATGAAACGGTGCGATTGGAGAAAGATAAGGCGAACGCAGAGACTCAAGCTTAATCAAGTGAATAATGAGAAGGGTTCCTATAATGGCGATGCCAAAAAAACCAAACATGGAAGCAAAAATCATGAAAGGAAAGCGTAAAATTCTAACAGTAGTATTCATCTCCACAGAAGGAACGACAAAAGAAGAGATTGCTGTAAGTGCAACAACAATTATCATCAGGTTAGAGATAAGACCGGCACTCACTACAGCATCTCCAATGACCAGACCCCCAACAATTCCAATTGTTTGACCAATTGGATTTGGGAGCCTGATCCCCGCCTCCCTTATCAGTTCAATCGTCAACTCTAAAATAAGCGCTTCGACAAGCGGCGAATAAGGAATACCCTCTACTGCTCTTTTGGCAGGGAGAGCCAGCTCATCGGGAATTACTTCGAAGTGAAAGCTAATAATTGCTATGTAAAATGCCGGCAGTAAAAGAGCCAATAAAAAGCTTCCAAAACGTAAAAGGCGATAAAACGACCCAACTAAAAAACGCCCATTATAATCATCTGGAGATTGATAGAATGCAAAGAAATTCATCGGCGCAACTAATGCAGTGGGAGAACCTTCGATCATCATAGCGATTCTGCCCTCACTAATATTAGCAACCACGCGATCAGGACGCTCAGTATTTAAAAATTGAGGAAATGGTGACCAGCTGTCATCTTCAACGAACTCCTCAAGAAAACCAATACTAAAAGCGATATCGCTGTCTACAGCTTGAAGCCTCATAATGTATTCTTCAACGTTCATCTGGTTCACAACATTGTTTAAATAAATCAAGACACAGGTTGTATTGGCATCTTTACCAATCGTAAGGTAACGGATGACCAAATGCTGTGAGCGAATTTTTGTGCGTATTTGATGAATATTAGTAAGCAGGCTCTCGGTAAACCCGGCATGCGATCCGCGGACAATCTGCTCATTTTTCGGTTCCTGAATAGCGCGGTAATTATCAATAGGACTGTCTATGGAAATTCCTTCCCAGCCACTCTCTTTTTTAACCCATATAAGAGCCTGACCTTTGATAAGGCGCAAACCTGCCTGATTGATGGTTTCGTCTGCTGAGATGCTCTGAATGTTTAAAGTGGTGGTAATCTCCCCCACTTCCCAAAGAGAACGCTGAAACCATTCAATTGATTTTTCCAGCTTCTCTGAATCAAGCAATGTGGTCATATACATGCATAAAGCTTCGCCATCATCGTAAGAAAGAGGCCGTTTAGCAAAATCTTCAGTATTGCCAAGGAAAAAAGATAAGTCTTCATATAGTTCATATGCATTTTCGTATTCAGAAATTTTACGTTCCGGAATGTTTAAATAATTCTTATCCTGATTCATTCACAACACCTCCTGCTTTTCTCTAATCCTAGTATGGAGAATATTTATCCATTTCATGCAAAATAGCGTTGCATAATTCCACTCTTTGCTAAATAATGGTAATAGGAAGTTAGAGGGGGTTATATATGGATTGGATTATGGTCATCTTCGTTGGCTATCTTATTGGCTGTTTCCATGGCTCACAAGTTGCCGGTTTTTTAAAAAAGACAGATTTAAAAGAAAGCGGCGTAAAAAATGCTGGTGCCTCAAATGCTACGATCGTATTAGGATGGAAGTATGGCGTGCTCGTTGCACTAATTGACATTGGAAAAGGAATTCTATCGGTATTACTAATCCGGCTGCTTTTTTCAAATGTTGAATCACATGAAATCTTTTTGTCACTATTATTTGTTAATGCCGTGTCAGTTATTATCGGACATATCTTTCCTTTTCATATGCAGTTTAGAGGAGGAAAAGGAACAGCAACAATTGTGGGTGTCCTAATCGTACTGGACTGGAGGATTGCACTTATTTCTATTTCTTTATTACTTATTGTTACCTTCGCAACAGATTATCTGGTCATCGGAGTTTCCGTTATGTATGCATCGTTTTTTATTCTGACTCTTGTTTTCAGTTACCCGGTCATCCCACTGATCTGTGTAGCAGGAATATGGATGATTAGCACGATTAAGCATATAGAAAATTATGCACGTTTAAGAAAGCAAGAAGAAACACGGCTATCGAGCTTACTAAACAAGAAAAAAGCAAGTTAAAAAGAGACGGTCATAATTGACTGTCTCTCAATGATTCGAATTATTTACTGTTTACAATTATTTACTGATAAACATTTGTGTCCAGTAGTTGCCGTTTTCCACATGACCGACTCCGATATGAGTAAATGATGAGCTCATAATGTTTTTACGGTGACCTTCACTATTCATCCACGCTTGAACGACTTCTTCAGGTGAACCCTGTCCCATTGCAATGTTTTCTCCAGCACTGCTATATTGAATGCCGTATGCTTTCATCATATCAAATGGTGAACCGTGTGTAGGGCTTGTATGAGAAAAATATTGGTTTTGCTGCATGTCTAGAGATTTATCGTCTGCAACTTTACTGAGTTCTGTGTCAAGCTCAAGAGCAGGAAGACCTTCTTTACTGCGCTCTGCATTTGTTAACTCAACTACTTGCTGTTCAAAATCAGAAACTGGTGAAGCTTCTTGCTGGTCTGCTTGTCCATTATCTTGAACCTCAGCTGCTGGTTCTTCTTCAGCCTGTGGTTGAGGTGCTTCTTCTTGCGGCTGAGCTGCTTGTGGTTCTTCAGCTTGAGCTTGCTCTTCAGGCTGCTGCTCAGCTACTGGTGTTTCAGCTGGCTGCTCTGGTGAAGCTGGAGCTTTTTTAGCAGCTTCTTCTTTTGCAGGTTGTGCCTGTGCTGGTGCTTCTTTAAATTCATTTAATGAAATGTTGTATTTTTTAAGTTCAGCATCGATTTTATCCCAATCTACTTGACTTGAAAAATCTTTCAAATTACTAGATTGAATGTTTTGTGTAACCATCTTCGTAAAAATTTCTATATTTTGATGTTTTTGAGTAATTTGCTGAACATCCCCGTTGGATGCCTGAGAAGCTGCTGGTGAAGCAAGAAGCGCAATTGCTGTAACTCCTGAAATAATAAGTGATTTACCTTTCATGTGAACGTCCTCCTTTTAATTGTCTTTTCGACCATTTCATCCTATCATTCTTTTTTTTGTAATATTAGTAGCTAATATTGGTAATCTAGATTCTTATTAAGCTATATATTGTTGATATGAAAATTATGTAAAATAAAAAAGATAAACTCCTTGACGTTTAAGAGTTTACCATTAATTTCAAGATTATGATGTTATTAGGAAGCATCGGTTATTTTTAGGATTTGCGTTAGATATTACGTTTAATTACCTATTGACATGTTTTTAAAATTCTTTCTAACGTTACAATTATGTCAGATTTGTAACGTAATTTAATCTGTTATTTCATGAAAAATGGCTGTGTATAGCTGAATTAAACCAATCTTTTCGTCTCTGCTCAAAGAGGAATAAACAATTCTTTCAACCGCTTGATAAAATTTCTGGTCAGGTTTTACTCTAACCCTTGGATGAGTTAGTTCATCTTGCAGTTCCCGCTTAATCGCTGAAACTGTACTTTCTTCAGCCGGCAGACTTCGGTCCAACGTCCGGTTATTCCAAAGCAATTCATACGCTTCGAGTAATTGATCAGATGATAAATTCACTCTCTCCACCTCCACTTTATTTTTCAAGATTGCGCAACTGTTCCAGGATTTTGGGTTGATTTATGCCTTCTCCTATAATGACAAGATTTTTGGGCATCGTCATGTCTTCTGGAAAGAAAACAGGCATGCCATAAGAATAGTGAAAAAGCATAGGATATTTTTCGCCGCTGAATGGCACATAGCCTTTCATTCGATAGACGGTACCTTCAATTGATTGGATCCAATCTTCGAAATCATTCCGATTAATTTTCCCTATAAATGTATGGACCATCGCCTGAAGAGATAGTTCCTCCTTCACCCTAACCTTCGTCACCTGCTCAAATGGAACCGGCATCATATGCTTTAGTGCCTGCTTAGAGATTTTCGAATGACTTGTCAAAATTAATTTACTTTTTGAATTAATCGATTGCAGCTCGTTAACAATCATCCCCTGGTTCATCTCGCTGACTAGATCCGTTTTATTCAAAAGAATTAAAGAGGCATGCTTAATTTGTTCTCTCATTAATTGAAGCACTTGAGGGGAGTACTCTCCTTTTTTTGTCCATTGCAGCGCATCTACAACTGTTATAATCCCTTTAAACTCAAATTCACTTGCAAAAAGTGGCGACATCACAGCATCAATTACCTGAACAGGATGTGCAGCTCCGGTTGTTTCAATGAGAATAGAATCGAATGTCTCGTTAAACAACAATTCCTGAAGCTGGGATTCCAATTTATCCTGAATTGTACAGCATATGCATCCATCGAGCAGTTCAGCCAAAGGTAAATCATCATCAACTTCGTTTGAGTCAATTGAAATACGACCGATTTCATTCATTAAAATGGCAGGTGTAAGATGATCTTCTTTATGTAGTTGAATTAATTGCTTTAAAAGACTTGTTTTCCCGCTTCCGAGGAATCCTGAAATTAAATAAACGGCCTTTTTATTTTGCAGCATCTTGTTATCTCCTTTGTTTAAAAAATAATTTTAAAAAACTAGCGCAGAATATGCGCTAGTTTTTAAATTGATTAACCGATGATTTTGCCAGTTGAGGATACTGGTTTTTACTAGGCAGCGTCCTCATCTTCTTTTTCTTCTTCGGATTCTTCTTCTGTATTAATCTCTGCTTCCTCTGTTAAATACTGATGGGCAGCTTCTACTTGAGGATCATTTTCTTCAAGTTCTTCACGCAAAGAAGTAATTAAAAGATTGGCTGTATCATTATTAATGGTTCCGGTAACTTCAAGTTCATTTTCTTCCTGATATTCTTCAACAGCGGACCTGGTTTCTTCATCAAACAGTCCGTCAATATTACCCGGGTCAAATCCGATGGCCTGAAGCATCTCTTCAGCTGTTTTGACCTGCTCTGACAGCATAGACTCTTCTAATTCTACATCAACTTCTAAAAATGGAAGGAATGCATAGTCAGGTAAACTTACTTCTGTGGTAGGCTTGATCCCATCATCATGAATCCAATTACCTTCTGGAGTGAGCCATCTGGCTGTTGTGATTTTCATATTAGATTGATCACTGAATTCTTCAGCTGTCTGAACTGTTCCTTTCCCAAAAGAGGTTTGTCCGAACAATGGAATGTCAGCTGTTTCATTTAAAGCAGCTGCTACGATTTCTGAAGCGCTGGCACTTCCTTCGTCAATCAGAACAGAAGTTGGTATATCTATCTTATCGCCAGCCTGAGCTTCAATGATCTGTTTTTCTCCATCTTTCTCTTCAATCTGAACAATCGTTTCACCTTCTGGCACAAACAAATTGGCAATTGATATGGCCTGAGGCAATAAACCGCCCGGGTTCTGACGCATGTCCAGAACCATCGCTTCCATTCCTTGATCTTCAAGTTCCTGAATGGCTTCAGTCAGTTCTTCATACGTATTTTCGGAAAAACTGGTCAACTGAATAACTCCTACATTGTTTTCATCCATCTCATAGTAAACTGTGTCGATAGGAATATCATCTCTTGTAATGCTGATCTCCATTGTTTCCTGCATGCCCGGACGCTGGATCGTCAAGGTAACTTCACTGCCTTTTTCACCCCGGATAAGCAAAACTGCTTCATTCGCACTCAATCCCTGAATACTCTCACTATCTACAGCGAGAATCTGGTCGTTAGGCAAAATACCAGCTTTTTCAGCAGGTGAACCTTTAATTGGGGATACGACCGTTATTACCTCGTTTAAAGATTGAATTTCCGCCCCTATCCCTTGGAAACTGGAGGAAATATTTTCATTAAATTGAGCTGCTTCATCCTGATTCATATAATCAGAGTATGGATCATCGAGCGCTTCAAGCATTCCGTTAATCGCTCCATTTACCAAAGCATCATCTTCAATGTCCATAAAATACTCGCTATTAATAGAATCATACGCATCATATAGTTTAGTAAACTCAGGACGCTCTGGAACTCCTACCGTTACAGCCTTTTCGTCACCGAATGAAAGGGCGAAGATTGAAATGCCTGCAGTCGCTAATACAGTAAAAAAAAGTAACATTACAAAATTAAATTTTTTTATATTAACAAACTTCGAGGAATCATCCTTCTGGTCTTTCATCTCATCATTATACTCATCTCTTTGCTGTTGCTCATTAGGATCTTTATCCATCGAATCACCACTTTCTCATTCAGCAATACCCTTATCAATAATCTCTTATATCTTATCAGTTTTCAAACTGTAAGTAAAAGCCTATTCTCTGAAACTGAACATCTTTGGAAGAAATGAAAAGGCTGACTGCAAGTGCAGTCAACCTTTTAATTGGCTGAATGAAAATCCTTATTCAGCAATTGCCGCATCCAAAGCTACTACAATCATGTCATTGAACGTCATCTGACGTTCTTCTGAAGAGGTTGCTTCCCCAGTTAAAATGTGATCACTGACTGTCAGTACAGATAAGGCTTTTCGATTATACTTTGCAGCCAACGTGTAAAGAGCAGAAGTTTCCATCTCAATTGCCAGAATACCATACTTAGCCCATTTCTCATGTTCAGCATTATCATCGTAGAAAATGTCTGCTGTGAAAACATTGCCGACTTTTAAATTCAAGCCTTTTTCAGTACCAGCATCATATGCATTCTTTAACAAATTAAAGTTCGCAGCTGGTGCATAATCAACTCCGTTGAACGTACGCTGATTCATATTAGAATCTGTTGAAGCAGTCATAGCCAAAATGACATCGCGAACCTTCACGTCCTTTTGAATAGCTCCACATGTTCCAACACGAATTAAATTTTGTACATCATACTGCTCAATTAATTCATTTGCATAAATTGAAATGGAAGGAACGCCCATTCCCGTACCTTGAACTGAAATTCGTTTTCCCTTGTATGTCCCAGTATATCCGAACATATTGCGCACTTCGTTGTAGCAGGTTACATCTTCCAAGAAAGTTTCAGCTATGTACTTTGCGCGTAATGGATCTCCAGGCAATAATACCGTTTCAGCTATCTCACCTTTTTTCGCTCCAATATGGATGCTCATGTTTGTTTCCTCCTTAAATTCCTGTTCTAGCTAACCAATTGTAGCCTTTTTTTAATCTGATTTCAACTATTATTCAAGTTGAAGGGATTGCTTAATGAGCTGCTGGATTTTGGTGGGAATTTCATTGATCTCTTCTCTTCTGATCCTTAAATAAAAGATAGACTCGTGATGCAGAAAAAGTTCCTTATTGATCTTTTCATTTACTTTATTATTCACTTCTATGAAAAGATCATACGTGTCTTCAGATTGAGCATTAAACGCAATTTCCATATTCTCAATCTCATTCCATTTCCCGGGTATTGGCTTAAAGTAAAAACACTGAATGTATTGCTGTGTTTTTTTATATCTCTCCGGTGCTTCGTGGCACTTGGAGTAATCCAGTGCAAATCCCATTGATAGAACAGAGTCCATGATTTCAGCTAATAGAAGTGAAGGCTTTATGGTGATTAAATCTTGATCAGTTGGATCTTTCCCTTTTTTTATACCCGCTTCTGTCTTGATCCAGATATTAGTCCCATTCGTCGTTATCGGGGTAAGCAGCGGCAGTACAAAGGTAAATGGAATTTCAATAATTTCATTTTGCAACACAGTAAAAGGCTCTGAGAGCTTTATCTCTTTAATCGCTGTTTGATCCTTATACACTTTATTATTTGAATTCCTTAGGTAATCGGTGATCAGACATAAGTAGATTGCATCAATTTCCTGCTCGACAGATCCTCCTTTTATCAATACTTTTCCGTCAACCGTCTCTCCTGCACGAAAAGAAGGCTTAGAAAGTCTGCTATCAATTTTTATAGATCCAATTCCTAATGAGGCTAGTGCTTTACTTAAAATTGACATAGAACTTTCCCCTTTCTTTTTATCGTTTCGGAGTTGCTACTAAGTAATAAACTAGCTAAGGTCTTGTTTTATATCAATTTTGTATTCTTCCCATAGCTGGTCAAAAATTGAAATTTTATTGTTGTAAATTTCTGTAAGTTCAATGTAATTACTTACTTCGTGGTAATCTTCTGACATTTTGGGGAAATCCAAATCATCGTACATAGCATTTGCTAGTATACTTTGATCAGAATTAGGTTGAGGCTCTCTATATTTCATTGCAAAATGATAAAATGATCGGTTCATTGGGTTTCTCCTTTTCTAAGGCGGATTGTATTTTATTGTCTTTTAATATATTAATTGATTTCTACCCTGTCAGGCAAAATGCTAACCCTTTTAAAGAATGCGATAGTCAAACTGATTGGTGATGCTCCATTTGTTAAGATCTTTAGATCCAGCAGGTTAAATAACCCCCAGACATATCAATCGATCAATAGCCAGAAGCAGCTGCATGTAAAATTAACGTGCTAAATTACTCAAGATCAAAGGCATTATCCCATTCTTAAAAACATATTGGCAAATAAAGTAGTCTGCTGCTCGATTTAAAGGACTTTACTATGTAAACACAAATAAAGCACATGATCAACAGACCATGTGCTTTGAGGAACCTATGATTTTGTCGGAATATCCATCACAACATCTTTTCCGGCTGTTGTGGTTTGCAGGGTTTTCTTGGAAATTGAGCCAAGATCATCACCATTTGTCAGGATCACCGGTGTAATAATGCTTTTTGCTTTTTCACCAACTAATGCAAGATCAAATGTTACTAAAGGATCGCCGACTTTTACTTCTGAACCTTCAGATACGTGTGTTTCAAAGCCTTTTCCTTCCATAGAAACCGTTTCAAGGCCAATATGGATCAAGATTTCAGCTCCATTTTTGGCTTTAAGGCCAATCGCATGCTTAGTCGGGAACACCTGAACCACTTCTCCGTCTATTGGAGAAACTACTTTACCGTCAGTTGGTTCAATCGCGATGCCGTCTCCCATCATTTTTTGTGAAAATACAGGATCTGGAACCTCATCAAGCGTTAATAACTTCCCATTAATCGGTGCATATACAGAAATTTCAGATGGTGCTTCTTCTTTTTTACCAAATAATTTTTTTAACATTGAAATCACTCTCCTACTTATGATATAGACTAAAAACTGAATGATAAAACATCAGAAAGGTCAACTTACCTAAAAAAACGTTTTTAGTCAAATAATTTACTATAAACCGAGTAGCCCTCTTTTTCTAAATCTTCTTTCGGTATAAAGCGTAAAGCGGCAGAATTTATGCAGTATCTCAACCCATCAGGACCGGGACCGTCATTAAAAACATGTCCTAAATGCGAGTCTGATGAGCTCCCTCTTACTTCAGTACGAATCATAAAGTGGCTGGAATCTTGTTTTTCTAAGATTTCTTCTTCTACAATTGGTTTCGTAAAGCTCGGCCAGCCGCAGCCTGCATCATATTTGTCTGCAGAGCTGAAAAGTGGTTTACCGGAAATGATATCCACATAAATTCCATCTTTAAACTCATCCCAATACTCATTCTTAAATGGTGGTTCAGTTCCATTATTTTGTGTAACATCGTATTGCATTTTCGTTAACTTAGATGGATCAATATTTTTGGTCATCTTAAAGACTCCTTTGATTATATTTCTTTATAAAACCTGCTCTTCCCGACCCTTGATGATAGGCATTATAACGGATTGGATGCTTTTTGTAGTAGTCCTGATGCTCTATCTCTGCTTCATAAAATGGCTTTGCCTCAAATATATCCGTTACTATAGGCGCATTGAAACGTCCGCTTTGCTCGAGTTCCTGCCTTGACGCCATTGCAATACGTTTTTGTTCTTCATCATGAAAATAGATGGCTGCTTTGTAGGACTCTCCTCTGTCAAAAAACTGACCACCTGCATCTGTCGGGTCAATTTGAGTCCAGAATAACTCAACCAGTTTCTCATACGGGAACAGTGCCGGATCATAAATGATCTCGACTGCTTCTCTGTGGCCAGTGGTTTCACTGCACACTTCCCGGTAGGTTGGATTTTCCTTATGCCCTCCTGTGTAGCCAGATGTTATACGAATGATTCCGGTCTGTTCATCAAAAGGTTTAACCATGCACCAAAAGCATCCTCCTGCAAATGTAGCTTTCTTGTATTGTCGGTTTTCCACATCTTCTCCCCCTTAGCGCGGAACATAAATTGAAAACGATATATCATTGTCTCTTAAATTAAATTGATTTGTTTTTACATTCAGACCTGCAGCTACATCGATTTCAGTAACTTGAATAATAATTTCCTGATCATTGGGCTGAATATTCACCCATTCAGGAAACTTATACGAATCTCCTATAAATTTCAATACATTTGATACAGGTAAACTTAAAGCTCCTAACGAGAGACTTTCCTGGGTAAGCAACAGGTTGCCATTTTCCATCGCCTGAGCATCAAATGTCATTAAAAAATCGATTTCGGAATTAAAAACAGGCAAGGACCCCTGAAGAGCAACCAGGTCATCCAAAGCAACTGAAAAGTCAATCTGACCGTTTAACTCTTCTTCAAGGAAACGGTTGGCGACGATTGTCAAGTCTTCCTTAGTGGTCGTTACGTTGAATTCAGCCTGCGATTCTGGTGGAGCAGCAGGAACTGAGTCTGCGTCTGGCTTTTGCTCTACAGGCTGAAAAAGCAAATAAAGCACGTAGATCAAAATCACAATAATAACTGCTGTCAAAACTAAAAATGAAACTTTCCATTTGTTTTTCATACCATCCCACTCTCTACTCTTCTGATTGTAATAATATCCCTGTCAATGCCTCTTCAATTCGAGCGGCAATCAAGTTATAACCGATATCGTTCGGATGAAAGTAATCGGTATGCAATAAGTTCTCATCAGAAGAGCTAAACAAATCCGACACATGAACAAAAGAAGTATTTTCCCATTGACCGGCAATTGCTTCTGCCGAATTATTCCATTCCCCTACTATCAATTCCATTTCCTGTATATCTGCAGATAACACAAAAAAAGGATTGTAAATCCCCATAAGAATAATGGAGGCCTCAGGATTAACAGACCTTATTTCACTGAATATATTTGTCAGCCTATCTTCATATTGAACAAGGGCTGTTGAAAAATCATCATAAGTTAAAGAAGGGAAATTAGCCCTGAATACTTTCATCACATCGTTCCCGCCGACTGTCACAATCACTGAATCCGCGTCTATTATGGAAGTTCTAATTTGCTCATCCTCTTTTAATCGTTTTAATAACTGATCTGAGCGGTTTCCTCTTTTGCCATAGTTTATAATATCAACATCGCTGAATTCTTCCTGCTTTTCCAGGTTTTTCTCCAATATAGGAACGTAACCTCCAAGGCCTGTACTGTCTCCAACTCCCTCAGTTAAGGAATCGCCCACGGAAACTACGTTAAGCTCTCTAGGAATAAATGACGAATCAGGAAATGGTTTATTTTCCAAGGTAAATTCACGTTCAACTTGTCCGGTTGAATTGGCTCCAATGCAGGAGGCGAGGAAAATAGATGACACGATGACGACGCCAAAGCTGATTAATTTTTTCACCAAATTTCCCACCTTCTTTCACTGCCTATACCTTTATTATATCACTTGCGGTCGGGGTTAAACATTAATGAAGAGTTTGCCTTCTCTATGCTTCTAAAATTAATTTCTTAAAAAAATAAAGATAAGCCTCCCGTTTGAAAGCACGGAAGGCATTCCCTTTATTCAGCCAGGTACATAAATCCAATTGCACCCTCACCTGTATGAGTTGAGATGACGGGGGTGGTCTCTTCAATCGTGACATCATTAAACTCACACTCAGAAACAATTTTATCCTTTAATGACTGCGCGAGATTCATACCATTTGCATGAACGATCGCAACAGCTTTAATTGTTTTTCCTTCAACATCTTTTTTAAATTCGCTTAACAGGTATTTTACAACCTGTGAATGGCTCCTTGCTTTGGAAACTGGTGTGTATTCTCCATTTGCAAGCGAGGCAATCGGCTTAATATTTAACAAAGAACCAATCATTGCCCGACCTTTGCCTATTCGGCCGCCCTTAACCAAATTTTCCAGCGTATCCACTACCACAAATAAATGGGTTGAGTTTTTAATCTGAGATACCCTGTCCAGAATTTCACTGAGTGAGGAGCCTTCCTGAGCCATTTTTGCTGCTTCTAAAACCTGAAAAGAAAGCGCTTTTGAAATAAATCTTGAGTCAACAACTGAAACGTCTGCATCAGTCAGGTCTTTCGCTGTCAGGGCTGACCTGACTGTTCCACTCATATTTCCTGTCATATGAATAGAAATGATTTTGCTGCCATCTGATCCCAATTCATCGTAAATCTCTTTAAAAGCACCCGCTGACGGCTGAGAACTTTTGGGAAGTTCTTTCGACACTCTCATTTTTTCTAAAAATTCCTGCGGAGTAATTTCCACGCGGTCCACATATGAACTGCCATCAATGGACAGTGTTAAAGGAACAATTGTAATGTTATACTTTTCCACTATTTCTTCTTTAAGATCAACGGTTGAATCCGTAACAATTTTCACTTTATTCATTAAGCACACATCCTATCATTCAATTCCTGTACTTTATTATACAATAAATTACCTTACTATTTACAGGAAGAACTGTCCAGAAAAAAAAGTTATGACAACTGTCATATTGGAGTTCCCAAGATGAACGGCCACATAGATCAATGAAATTTATTAAAAAAATGAAAGCGTTTTATTCAAAATGCCTTAGTTTGAAAAAATTGCTTAAAACCATACGACCCTATACTATTAAGGATGAAAAAAGACACGCGAAAGATGCAGATCTCGATTTTGAAGGAGTTGTTTTAATGGATACTTTTGACTACAAAGATTCCAAGGAAGAGCTTGCCAACGCAATCACGCATGGAATCGGATTGCTGCTTAGTATTCCGGCTCTTGTTTTTTTAATCCTTTTTGCAATTGAAAAAGGAACAGCGTGGCATATTGTGAGTTTTTCAATATTCGGTGCTTCAATGCTCATTCTATTCCTTTTTTCCACATTACTTCATAGTGTAAAAGAAGGAAAATTAAAAAAGCTTTTTGCCATTTTAGACCATTCAGCTGTATATCTTCTGATTGCAGGAACCTACACTCCATTTATGCTCGTGTCGCTCAGAGACCCATTGGGCTGGACAATATTTGGCATCGTATGGGGGCTTGCCGCGGCTGGAATTGTCTTTAAATGCTATTTTGTAGACCGCTATCAAATTATCGCCACTTTATTTTATATTTTAATGGGCTGGCTGATTATGATTGCTATTGTTCCTTTATACCATGAGCTTACCGCTGCAGGCTTTGCTTTATTATTTGCCGGCGGACTATTCTATTCGGTTGGAGCAATTTTTTATGTTTGGAGGAAGCTGCCTTACAACCACGCAATTTGGCACTTATTCGTCATTGCGGGAAGCGCGTTTATGTACTTCTGCGTGTTATTATATGTTTAAAAAAACAGCTGAGGCTCATTCAGCTGTTTTTTTATGGATACGATCGTAAACTTTAAACGTGTAATGATAGGGATTTTTTTCGTCTTTTATTCCTGGGGTTGAGGATATTTCTTTCCAATCACTTGCCCTATAATCAGGAAACCTCGTATCTCCATCGGTTTCAAGCTCTATTACCGTGACATACAGTCTGTCTACAAGATGGATCGTGCTGTTATAAACAAATCCTCCGCCTATTACGAACGTTTCTTCCTCTTTTTTGCGAAGGAGTTCCATTCCTTCTTCTATAGAGTGAACGGTTATAGCTCCTTCATGGGACCAGTTTTTGTTTCCGGTAACCACAATATTTGTTCTGTTTTTTAATGGTCCTTTCATGGATTCAAAGGTTTTGCGTCCCATTAGGAGAGTTTTACCCACAGTCATTTTTTTAAAATAAGCTAAGTCTTTAGGAAGATGCCACGGCATGTCATTTTCATTTCCGATAACTCGATTATTTGCGTGTGCTACGATAATTGATATCATCCGCTGTCCTCTCCTTTACACTGCTATTGGAGCTTTGATGGCAGGGTGTGGCTGGTACCCTTTTAACATAATGTCGCCTGGCTCCAATGAAAATAGATCTTTTTTCTGGTCAAATACAAGTTGTGGCAGCTCCATAGGAGTTCTGCTTAACTGTTCTTTTACCTGCTCGATGTGGTTAGAATATATATGAGCATCTCCAATGGTATGAACAAATGTTCCTGGTTCAAGACCACACTCGTTTGCAATTAGAGAGGTTAAAAGTGCATAACTTGCTATATTAAACGGGATCCCAAGGAATAAATCGCCGCTTCGCTGATACAACTGGCATGACAGCTTGCCGTCAGCAACATAAAATTGGAAAAGAGTATGACAAGGCGGAAGCGCCATTGCCGGAACATCTTCTGGATTCCATGCAGTCACGATATGTCTTCTGGAGTCCGGGTTGTGCTTGATGGTATCAATGACCTCTTTTATTTGATCGATTGTTTCACCCGTCGATTTTCTCCACTCTCTCCACTGCTTCCCGTAAACATTTCCCAAATCACCAAATTTCTCAGCAAAATCAGGATCTTCCAAAATAGCTTTCCTAAAGAAATTCATTTGTTTTTCGTACACCATTTTAAATTCATCGTCCTGCTGAACGCGCAGACCGAAATTTGTCATGTCGGGTCCATCATATTGATCGCTTTCAACCCATTTTTTAAACGCCCATTCATCCCAAATATGATTATTATGCTTTAAAAGATAGTTAATGTTGGTATCTCCTTTTAGAAACCAAAGGAGTTCACTTTTAATTAATCCAAAAGGTATTTTTTTTGTGGTAATGATCGGAAAACCTTCAGACAGGTCAAATTTCATCTGATGCCCAAAAGAACTGATGGTTCCGGTACCAGTGCGGTCATTTTTAACCGTTCCACTTTCTAATACATGTTGCAGTAAATCTAAATATTGTCGCATTGTAGGGCCTCCTGACGTTGTTATCTAAACAAGTATAAAGAAAATTAAAAGGACTATCAATGACTTTGGGACAAATGTTACTCAAGCTCTTTGACCGGTTCACTTCGCTTCAGGGGGACGCTTTCCGCAGGGCCGGTTGCTTGAGCCTCCTTAGTGCTTTTCCCTGCGGAGGCTCAAGCAACCGTCATATCCTGCTGGAGTCGCCACCTTCCGCTCCGATCCCCTCCTACTAATGATCTACAATGCATCATTTTTATACTTTCTTCAGTTATCTCCCATTTTAATATAACGGGGCTAACATATTCTTAGTGGATTTCTTAATAAGTTTGCCCGGAAACGAAAAAAACCTGAACGAAAATCAAATGATTTTCGTTCAGGCAGTACGTTATTAATAAAGAAGGTTATTGCACATTAATGCAGCATTTTAGAACCGAACTTAGGCGGGGTATCTTTTCCCCAGTAAATGGATGACAGCATATTATGGGATTCATATTGATCTTCTAGGGTATGATAATGAAAATTAAATGTAAAGCCCTCAAGAGGCGGCTGGTCCCTTCTAACATGAAAACAGAGTACATCTTCTTTTGTTCTGCCATCCATGATGTGAAAAATCCGTTCACCGTCACCTTTTCCGACAGCAGGTGAAATGCTTAGATGATGATAATCTGAAAATTTATAATCATGGACAAGATCTGAAATGACTCTTTCCATTTCAGGAAGCACCATTCCCTGGAACTCTCTCTCAATTCGAGGCATAACCCGTTCACCTAATTTTTCACTTGTGATATTCCGGGCCTCGTCCATTAAAGCTTCGATCGTTTCTTCCTTGGAAGAGACTGTAATAACTGATTCTGTAATAACCGTTTCAGATTCCATAGATGAAAATGTTTTAGGGGACTGACTGTCATTTTTTGGCTGGTCAGCAAGCAGATCCTGTGGCGTGACCATGCCAAATGTAAGAATTGAAATAAGTACAACGAGTGATTTTTTTAACCAGTTCGGCATTATTAGCAAATCCCTTCTTGTCTCTTTACTCACAAATACATTATACTTGATTACGAAGAGAACTGCTAAAGGTTTCATAAATTCTTAATTTTCGTTATTAAATTGACTTATTGCTAAATGGTAAGGAGGGAACACCATGGAAAGTATACTGATTGGCATTGGGTTCTTGTTAATGCTTGCATATTTTGTTTATTTGCAATTTGCAGAGTGAATTTAAATGAGCCGATTATCAGACCATTTGTGCGATCACAAGCACAAGTGGTCTTTTGTTTAACAGAACCGGCATCGCTTATTATGCTATGAAAACCAAAAGCTTTATAGCCGTTAATCAACCGTTTGTTGCTGTTATTCCAAATTAATTACACCATAATGCTGTTTAGAAGAAGGTCTTATCTGAACTTCAAAGCCAAGTTCTTTAAAACGGCGGGACAAATAATGGTCCTTAAACACTACTCTTTTTTTAGCTGCTCTTTTTGCTTCTGCAACAGACTCCACTAAATGCTCATCATCATACGCGGCTAAGCGCCGCAGCGGATCAATGCCGGACGATGCCCTGATCGCAGAGGTAAACATAGGGTCAAAGTAAATAATATCAAACGACTCGTCCTTAAGTGATTTTAAATAATGTAGATGATCATCAACCTGAACTTCTATTCTTCTCATGGCTTCCTCAAGATGAGGATTTTCAGCTTGCCAATTCATCAATCCTTTTTGTACAAGATAACCGAGCAGCGGATTTTTTTCAATTCCGGTCACACGGCCTTCTTGTCCTGCAACGAAAGAAGCTACAATTAAATCGGCCCCGAGACCCATTGTGCAGTCCAGAAAAGAATCACCTCTTTTGAGACCAGAAGCATTTATCAGCGGATCTTCTTCACCGTTGATTAATCGCTTTAAACGGAAAGCGCTCGAATTGGGATGGAAGAAAAACGGTTCATTCCCTTTTTGATCGTAATATTCAAAACGGTTTTTCCCTATGACAAGAATCGGTTCCCCATAGGTGTCAATAAAATAAGAGATTGATTTTTTGTTACGTTCTTTAAACACGGCATTCAGCTCATAAGCAGCTTCTTCAGCCAATTTGCTTTGGTTTTTATCCGCTTTTCCTGAAGCAATTACAATCATGTCATAAGCCCCCTCGCTCAGGCGTAAAAAAGGCACCTCAAAGGGCGCCTTTTTGCAGCCTATTAAATTTTTCACGCAATCATCTTAAAATGAATGATCGATCAACTTTTTAGCAATGGAGATCCATTGCCCCTTTTAAATTCGCGACAATATCTTCCACTGAATGATCTTCAATTTCTTCTCTTGGGATAAAGTGAACGACTTTTTGATCTTTTAGTAAAACAATTGAAGGAGAAGAAGCTTCAAAGTCCGTCATATAGCTGCGCATTTTTTGAGTAGCTTCTTTATCCTGACCTGCAAATACAGTCACAAGGTGATCAGGCTCTTTTTCGTGAGTGATAAGTGCTTGTGTGACAGCAGGTCTTGCAAGCCCTGCTGCACAGCCGCAAACAGAATTAACGACAACAAGTGAAGTGCCCGAGACCTCCTGCATGAACGTTTGGACCTCTTCTTCATTCGTAAGTTCTTTGAACCCTGCCTGAGTCAATTCTTGACGCATCGGCTTCACAAGCTGTTTCATATATTCTTCATATGCCATAGACATGCGTTGTTCCTCCTATAAACCTTTTTGTCTTGCAGCCGTCATTTGTTTCCAGACGGACCCTTTAGCTTCTTCCCCGCCTTCGATCCTTTCGATGGCCATTAATATTTGTAATTTTACTTCAAACTCCGGATCGTCTTTTGCTTCAATAAGTGCCGGGAGTGAATTCGTTGTACCGGCTTCATATAAGAACATAGCGGCTCTCCAGCGTACAAGCTTGTTTTTGTCCTTTAATGCACCGGTCATCGCTTCCTCAGCTTCAGGGAAACCAAGATCAGATAAACAGTCTCCGGCAGTCCGTCTAACCGTAACTGTTCGGTCAGTTAATCCTTTATACAGCGATGGAAGGACCCGTTTGTCTTCGATCATTCCCAGATAAACAACCGCAAGTCTTCTTAAAGAAGGTTTTTCATCTTCCAAGGCCGTGTTTAGTAAAGGCAAGTCATCTAGTGTCGGCTCAGGCATTTGTTCGAGCATCTGATAACGTTCCTGCCAGCTTTCTGCAGATAAATACATTTCTTCAGATACAGGCTTTAACTCTTTTTTAACTTTCTCTTCTTTAATATCTGCTTCTTTTGCAGCGGTAACAATTGCCTGAATCCGGCTCGAAGGGTAAGAAGCTAATAATTCTTCCATTACTTCCTTCGCTATCTGGTCAAGGTCCCCGTACCTTACCCCATAATCTTTCCATTTACGCATAAGGACTACATTGTCACCCTCAAGCTGAGCCTCAGACATAGCAGCAGTATAGGATTCCGGCATGCCATACCGTTTCTCCTCATTTCCATCTTGCAGCTTTATTTGAATAGGAATGCCCTTGAACTGCAGGACTTGGACCTGAACTTCTCCAAAGTGCTCATCTGCATTCGTTTGAGTTTCAGTTTCTTCACGGGTTTCTCCAAAAACTTCACGAACCTTTGGCAGAATCTCCTGCCAGTCCATTTTAGGATGGCGCTCCACAGCCAGAAAATCAGCTACATGGTAGATCCCTTTAACTCCATCTATTTGAAGCAGGTGCTGTATTTTTTCTGGCGCACTTTCCGCTTCATCTTTTTTATAATTATTGCTTTTGCCACCAGCTAGAGCCTCATCTACAATCACTTTCATTGTATTCGGGCTTGGGGTAGGTTCAATTGAAATAATTTTCATCGAACGACTCCTTTCATAGATCTTTTAATAAGTGTATCATAGTCATTTCATACTTTCGAAAAAGATCGTCTTATTCAACAAACTCAGATAAGTAGTCCCAGCGCTCAATCAGTTGTTCAAGTTCATTATTCGTATTCTGCTGCTCTTCCATAATTCGCTCAGCTTTTCCAAAATCACTGCCGACAGAAAGCATCTCTTGCTCAAGGGACGCAAGCTTCTCTTCTGCTTTCGCTATCTTATCATCAATTTCTTCCCATTCCTTTTTTTCGAGGTAAGACATCTTTTTCTTCTTGTCCATCTTATCTGCCGCAGCCTTTAGTGGAACAGGTTTTGATTTGCCTTTTTCTGTTTCCCGTTTAAGATAGGTAGAATAGTCCATTTGAAGGATTTCCACTTTTTCATTTTCTTTTAATACAAGTAAATGTTCAGCTATTTTATCCAAAAAATATCGATCGTGGGAAACGGTTATAACAGCCCCTTGGAACTCTTCAATAAATTGTTCCAAAACGGTAAGGGTTTCAGTATCGAGGTCATTTGTTGGTTCGTCTAATAAAAGAACATTAGGCCGGTCCATTAACAGCCGGAGCAGATAAAGTCTTCTTTTTTCACCGCCGGACAGCTTATAGATAGGCGTTCCGTGAGAGGTAAGAGGAAACAAAAACCGTTCGAGCATCTGAGCTGCTGATGCACTCCCTTCCTCCGTCTCGATCACTTCTGCTCCTTCTCTAATATACTCAATCATTCTCTGATTACCATCCATCCCTTGAATATCCTGGGAGAAATAAGCGATCTTTACTGTTTGGCCAACATCCACTGAGCCTTCATCAGGCTCGATTCTTCTCGCAATAATGTTTAATAAAGTAGATTTGCCTGTACCGTTCTTTCCAATAATACCAATCCTTGAGTTTCTTAGTACAAGCAGATTCACATCTTTAAATAAAGCTTTCTCTTTAAATCCTTTTGCGATATTCTGCAGTTCAATAACGCTTTTACCTAATCTGCTTGACGTCATGCCTACCGATAATTGATCCTTAGATAGATTAGTCGACGCTTCTTGCTCAATGGTTTCAAATCGCTGTATTCTTGCTTTTTGTTTTGTTGTTCGGGCTTTTGCCCCTTTTCTCATCCATGCCAGCTCGTTGCGGTATAAGCTTTTCATTTTTTGCATCGACTGTTGTTCTTCTTCTTCTCTTAGCGCTTTGGCTTCAATAAAGGACTGATAATTCCCTTTATAAGAGAATGCTCTCCCCTGATCGATTTCAATCATTCTTGTAGAGACCTGATCTAAAAAATATCGGTCATGGGAAACCACAATCACTGCCCCTGAATACTTTCGTAAAAATTCTTCCAGCCAAAGAATCGCCTCAAAGTCCAAATGATTTGTCGGTTCATCCAATAAAAGGAGATCAGGAGTCTCAATGAGAACCTTAGCAAGTGCGACTCTTTTTTTCTGCCCGCCTGACAGCGTACCGACAATCGCACCTGTATCATTAATTCCTAATTTTGAGAGGATTGTCTTCGCCTGTGAATTTGCATCCCATGCGTCTGCTTTGTCCATATTTTCCTGCGCCTTCAACAGACGCCCTTGCAATGTCTCTGACTGAGGATTTTTCTCATATTCGTCCATTATTTCCTCGTATTCTCTCATTTGACGAATAACAGGGGCATTGCTTTGATAGACAGCATTAAGAACAGTAAGCTCTTCTGCTACATCCGGTTCCTGAGGTAAATATTGAATACTGTAATCGTTTGGATGCTTGAAAGTTCCGCTGTCTGTCCCGTCAAGACCGGCAATTAAGCGCAAAAGACTTGATTTTCCTGTGCCGTTAATGCCGATAAGTCCAATTTTTTCATCTTCAGTTACGACAAATGATAAATCACGAAACAATGTTTTTTCGCCATATGATTTTTCTATGTTTTCTGCTGTGAATTGTTTCATGCTTGTCCCTTCCATTCTTTTATAAATTGAGTAACAAACTCCTGCATATAATCATGACGCAGCTGAGCAGCTTTTTTCCCCGAATCTGTCACCATCAGATCTTTTAATTTCAGCAATTTCTCATAAAAATGATTAATGACCGTCGATTCTTCCGTTCTATACGCTTCTTTAGTCATACATTCCCTCACTGAAATATCTTCATGATAAAATTTTGATCCGATCAAGCCGCCGTAGGTAAAAGCTCTTGCAATCCCGATGGCTCCTATAGCATCAAGACGGTCAGCATCTCTCACGATTGCTGCTTCTTTGGATAATTGTTTACTTTCATGCCCTCCACTAAATGAAATACAATGAATGTCCTGTCTTAAAGATTCTTCATTTGAAGCATTTAATTTTAATGAAGAAAGGACAGAAGCGAGGGCTTTTTGAGCTTCTTCATTTGATGCGTAAAGTTTATCGTCGCCTACATCGTGTAAAAGAGCAAGCAACTCTACTGCCCGTTCATTCGGATGTCCTTCTTGTCTACATAGAAAAAGAGCCGTCCTCCTGACACGCTGGATATGATCCCAGTCGTGTCCAGAGTGATCGCGCTCAAAAAAGGGGCGGATGCAGTTTTCTGCCGCAGCTATCTGTTCAGGGTGTATATTCATTGCTTTTTCCTTGAACCGAGCAAGTCGGCTGTTTCGATCGTATAATAGACCATTTCTTCTACATCCCGAAGCATATCTTCCGTAATAGTCCGGTCAAATTGGATGGTCATTTCACAAATTGGCTCATGCCGGTTAGAAGATATGGTCCGCAGTTCCCAGCACCTTTCCTGCCCCCACTGCTTATTAAAGATTTCAAGTTCCTGTGCATCCCAGGCCGTACCCTTTTTCCGATAGGTAATGGAAATGACAGCACCGGCAAACTTATTCTGCTCCCCGCTCTCACTAGGAAGAAGTTCGACAGCTAATTTTTTTAAGTCTGCTTTTAAGCTCATTTCGGCTTCAATCTCTTTCGGAGCAGACTGAAATATGACCGAATACGACCGATTTAATGTTGCGATATCAATTACGTCCGCTCGATTTAAAATTGATATGGTGCCATCAAGATCGCGATCGTAAATCGTGCCTTCTAGTACAGTTTTTAAATTATCAAACGCGGTCGGATCAAACAACCGTAACACCTTCTTTTGATTATTTGTTCCATTTTACCATATAAGTAAATGCACTCACATTTTGAAGTGTTTTAAAAGAGACCTT
Organism: Jeotgalibacillus campisalis; assembly: GCF_000829515.1. Lineage (GTDB taxonomy): Bacteria > Bacillota > Bacilli > Bacillales > Jeotgalibacillaceae > Jeotgalibacillus > Jeotgalibacillus campisalis. The sequence goes on from NZ_JXRR01000014.1 coordinate 645,517, forward strand.
CTGCTTTGCCATCTTTACTAACATCCATATTAAGTGCTGCAGGTTCTTTTGGAAGCCCAGGCATCGTCATAACACTGCCAGTTAATGCCACAATAAATCCTGCGCCAAGCTTTGGAATGAGCTCCCGAATTTGGATGGTGAAATCTTCAGGTCTTCCGAGTAATGACGCATCGTCTGAAAGAGAATATTGTGTCTTTGCCATACAAACCGGAAGTGACCCCCAGCCAAACTTCTCAAATTGCTGTATTTGTTTTTCGGCCTTTGAAGTAAAAGCTACTTCTTTTGCTCCGTATACATTTACAGCAATTTTGTTCATTTTTTCTTTAAGCGAGTCAGTCAGCGAATATAAAGGAGTAAAAGAATGAATGGACTCTATTGCTTTTAAAACCTCCAAAGCAAGGTCCTTACCGCCATCACTGCCTTTCCCCCAAACCTCTGTAAGTCCATAAGGAATTTGATGCATATTACACCAGTTTGATAGAAGCTCAATTTCATCTGCAGTGTCTGTGTGGAAGCGATTGATCGCTACAACAAACGGCAGGTTAAATGATTGAATCGTTTCTATATGCTTTTTTAAGTTACCTAAACCTTCTTCAAGTGCCTGCGTATTTTCCACAGTCAGATTCTTTTTTTCTTGTCCTCCGTGCATTTTCAGCGCACGTATGGTTGCCACAATCACCACTGCATCAGGGTTTTTTTCAATCGCTCTGCCTTTTATATTCAGAAATTTTTCTGCCCCCAAATCCGCCCCAAAACCTGCCTCCGTCACAACATAGTCAGCAAGTTTAAGTGCGGTTTTAGTTGCCATAACAGAGTTGCATCCATGCGCAATATTAGCGAATGGCCCCCCATGTACTAAAGCAGGTGTATGCTCTATTGTCTGAACAAGGTTTGGCTTTAAAGCATCCTTTAACAGCAGAGTTAATGCCCCTTCAACTCGAAGCTCCCCAACAGTGACAGGTTCTTTGTCATAGTTGTAACCCACGACAATTAAAGATAGTCTTCTTTTTAAATCGTCAAGATCTGCTGCTAAGCAAAGTACCGCCATAATTTCTGAAGCAACGGTTATATCAAATCCGTCCTCTCTTGGCACCCCTTGTACAGGACCTCCAAGACCGATCACAATATTTCTAAGCGCTCGGTCATTTATATCCATCACACGCTTCCATATTATTCTTCTCGGGTCAATATTCAGTTCGTTGCCCTGATGTATATGGTTATCAATTAGGGCAGCAAGGGCATTATTGGCAGAAGTTATCGCATGGATATCCCCTGTGAAATGCAAATTTATATCTTCCATAGGAAGAACCTGTGCATATCCACCACCTGTTGCCCCTCCTTTTACTCCCATTACAGGACCTAAAGAAGGCTCGCGCATGGCGATCATGGTTTTTTTGCCAAGTTTCTTTAATGCATCTCCAAGGCCAACCGTTACTGTAGACTTTCCTTCTCCAGCTGGAGTGGGGTTGATTGACGTGACAAGAATTAACTTCCCTTCCTGAGATGTTTTAATACGGTTTATCGCGTTAAAACCAATTTTGGCTTTATATTTTCCGTATAGTTCAAGATCATCTTCATGTAAACCAATTCGGTTTCCGATATCTGCAATAGGCTGCATAGCTGCACGCTGAGCAATTTCAATATCCGACGGTACTGTTTTATTCATTGTCATGGTTACCCTCCATTAAATATGTACTTTCAACATCATATCACGAAAAGAAATGCCAATGATTGAAACTAATTCCATTTAACATTATTTTGCTGCTGCTTTGTTAAAATATGCTTTTTAAAAACAGATGTATCCGCTTCTTACATTTCCTGTTTCTTTTTTTCGTAAACAAACAGCGTATAAAAGGTCAAACTCTGCTTCAACTTATTTGACAAACCATCTTTATTTATCTTTACCGCTTCATCTTTATAAACATGTACTTCATCTAGATAATGCCAGTTTAATTCATCAGCAAGGCCCTGAAATTCCCATGGCATCATCGTATTGCAAATAAAATTGCCGTCAACGAGCCGATCAAAACTGTTTGAGCGAGGTCCTGCAGTCGGACCAAGGATAGCACAAAATATTTTACCATTATCAGTAACGAGAGAATCAATGGTTTTTAAGGCTTTAAATGGGTTTTCCATCCACTCTAATGAATTTATGCACATGACACTGTCATAAGACGACTGATGATTTAAGGCAAAATCTTCAATCGTTCCTTCATAAAATTGAACGTGCGAAGTAGATTGATGCTTCGCATACTGGATCATCTCTTTAGAAAGATCGAGTCCGGTAACTTTATATCCCTGTGCTCCCATCGCATTAGAACCTGTACCGTCCCCACAGCCCACATCCAATAAGGATGAACCTGAAGGCAGGTAGGTTCTTACTGCAGGCACAATCGGCTTTCTGCTGCCATGATGCCACATTGCAAAAGATTTCTTATGCCAATCTTTCGCTTTTTCGTCCCATTGAGCCCGCGACTGTTCTCTCCAGCGGTCTGTCATATCACTTGCTCCTTTCATCCTGCAAATAGTTAAAAAACCCCCCGGTTTCGGGAGGCTCAATTAAAGTTCTTCTTTTTCCTGAAGACTTCTTAATTCCTTGATCAGCTCAGGGCGATTTTCGAACATTTGAACCAAATCACCAATCCGGTCTATTGAGTTCCAGCTTAAATGATGCTCAATGCCTTCCACATCAGTGTAGATGTTTTCATCTTTTACTCCGATGATTTGTAAAAACTGTTCAAGAAGCTCATGTCTGTAGACAAGACGTTTGCCGATTTTCGTTCCTTTTTTCGTTAATACCAGCCCTCTGTACTTTTCGTAAACCAAATATTCATCTTTGTCCAGTTTTTGTACCATCTTCGTGACTGAGGAAGGATGAACAGACAAAGCATCAGCTATATCTGAAACACGGGCGTATCCCTTGTTATCAATTAATAAATAAATTTGTTCAATATAATCCTCCATGCTTGGCGTTGGCATGTGGGGTTCCTCCTCATTCATCTCCTGCAAAAAAAGACGTGATCAATAAAAAGTTTACTATAAGGTGAAGGTGGACACAACTCGTTCCTTTAAATTTCGCCAGGTTTGTAGAACCATTTAGAAAGTTGACCATGCTTTGGACCAAATAAATAACTGATTGCAAATAGGATGCCTGTTGCAAATGCCATCGATCCTGAAATCGAGGTATCAAGCCAGATTGCCAATCCATATCCGACACAGCTCGCAAAAGCGCCGAAAGCTGCACTTAGAATAAACATCGTTATAAGCTTATCCGTCCACAAATTTGCAGCTGCTGCAGGTGTAATCAGCATGGCGACTACCATGATTGCTCCAACAGCGTCAAAAGCTGCTACGGTTGTAACAGATACAAGGGTCATGAATACATAATGCATAAGCAGCACAGGGATCCCAAGACTTGCTGCGAGTGCAGGATCGAATGTTGTAACTTTCCACTCTTTATAAAATAATGCGATAACAACGATGACCAATAGAGTAATTATCATTAACAATAAGGTAGCTTGCGGGATAGAACCTGCTATAGGTACATCCACTGTATTCCATGGAATAAATGAAATTTCACCCATTAAAGCATGATTCACATCTAAATGAACATTTCCAACAGATGTTGAAATTAATATGACACCGATCGCAAAAAGAGTCGTAAAAACAACGCCAATGGCTGCATCACTGTGTATACCAGTGGACTCAAACCATTGAACCAGCCATGCTGTTAATAATCCTGCAAGCATTGCTCCAATCAGCATGCTCCCTCCATCAAGTGAAGAGGAAATTAAATAAGCTGATACGATCCCTAATAAAACCGTGTGGCTGATTGCATCTGCCATCATGGCCATTTTTCTTAATATAAGTAACACACCGACAAGCCCGCAGCTTATTCCTACTAGCGAGCCTGTTATGAGAATCCATGCTGTATAACTCATTTTCCTTCACCTCCACTTGTACGTTCAGAAAGCACAGTGGTTCCGCGAGATAGGCGTTTAATGGGAATCAGGCCTTTTTTTACGCCAAAAATCATTGAAATAAGAAATAGGGATGAAGAAGTTACGACTATAAATGGTCCTGTAGGAAGATTGCTTTCTGATGAGCTGATCAACGTTCCAACTCCTCCTGCAAAACCCCCGAAAAAACCAGAGAGCAAAAATAAAAAAAAGAGTGAATGGGTCCAGTATCTTGCACTTAAAGCCGGTATAATTAATAAAGCAGCCATTAAAATGACCCCGACTGCCTGAATTCCGATGACGATTACAAGAACAAGCAAAAAAGTGTATAGGCTTGAAAACAGATGTGCATGAATTCCCATCATGTTTGCATGCTGGGGGTCAAAGAGCACGACTTTCCATTGTTTATAAAATAAAAACACCAATACCATTACTAAAAGAGCAAGCCCCCCCATCACATACGTATCCGACCTCACCATTGAAGCAGCCTGCCCGAAAATAAAGCTGTCAAGTCCGCTTTGACTGCCTCCGCCCGTTCGGTTGGCAATAGACAGCAGCATAATGCCTCCTCCGAAAAATACAGACAGAATAATCCCCATCGCCGCATCTCTTTTTATCCGTGTACTTTGTTCAATTCCATAGATAAAAAAGGCCGCTATAAGTCCGCTTATGCCTGCACCTATAATTAAAACAGCAAGTTGTTTTTCACCTGTAAGCAAAAATGCCAGGATCACACCGGGAAGGGCTGCATGCGAAATTGCATCACTCATCAGCCCCTGCTGCCGGAGATTGGACATAACCCCAACCATCCCAGCCGCCATCCCTAATAATACCGTAGAAATAAACACCCATTGGAAATTGCTGCTTTCAAAGAGACTCAACAAATTGATCACTTCCCATCCAATGGATTTCTCCTCCATACGTTTTTTTCAAAAATGATTTTGTAAAGGTTTCATTTGTCGGGCCATAGGCAATCAGCTGCTTGTTTAAGAGAAGAACATGATCAAAATACGCCGGGACTGTCTGCAGGTCATGGTGGACCACAAGCACTGTTTTTCCTTTGCTTTTCAGTTCTTTTAATACAGCAATGATGGTTTTTTCGGTTTTGGCATCTACACCGGCAAATGGTTCATCCATAAAATACAAATCTGCATCTTGCACGAGCGCTCTTGCTAAAAAGACCCTCTGCTGCTGACCGCCGGATAATTGACTAATTTGACGGTTTGCATATTCAGCCATATTCACTTTTTCAAGTGCCTCAAATGCAAGCTGACGATGTTTTTTTCCAGGGTATTGAAACCACCCTATTTGACCGTATAAACCCATTGTGACGACATCTAGAACATTTGTTGGAAAGTCCCAGTCTACTGCTCCGCGCTGTGGAACGTAGCCAAGATGGTTCGTTAACTTTTTTAATTTTCCGTTGAAAAATTCAATCGATCCAGTCATTTTGGGCTGAAGTCCCAAAATGGCTTTAATCATTGTAGATTTCCCAGCACCATTAGGCCCTACTACGCCCGTGAGTGTTCCTTCTTCAATTGAAAAAGTGAGGGAATCAAGCACTATTTTCTTTTGATAAGCAGATGACAAATTTTTAACAGTAAGAGCAGTCACTTTATTCACCATCCTCGTTTAGTGCTTCAGAAATTGTTTTCACATTGTGGAGATACATACCTATATACGTTCCTTCTTCTGTACCTTCTTCACCCATTGCATCTGAATACAGTTCCCCGCCCATTTCAACCTCATGTCCTGACTGTTCTGCTCCTTGAATAACAGCTTGAATAGAACGGTCGCTAATGCTGCTTTCAACAAATACAGAAGGAATTTTGCGGTCGACCAATAAAGTAACGGTTTGCTGGATTTCATTAAGACCAATTTCATCTTCAGTACTCAGCCCCTGCAGCCCTATAACTTCAAGATCATGCATTCGGCCAAAATACCCGAAAGCATCATGTGCGGTAATAAGCACCCTTTTTTCTTCTCCGATTTTTTCCATTAGATCCTCGGATTCTGTGATCAGACGATCTAAATCTGCGAAATATTCTTCTTGCTGGTTTTCCAACGTTTCCACTTCTGCAGGAAGCAGTTCAGCAAGCTCATGTGTTGCATTCTCTAATGCTTCTTTCCATAGATGAACATCAAACCAAATATGTGGATCTACTACATTGGAATTTTCTGAATCTGCCAGCAGATGTTCTTCATCCAGGCTTTCACCAAGAGCAAGAACCGGCTTAGAAGCGGAAATTTGTTCAAAAATTTCATCCATCTTTCCTTCTAAATGAAGCCCATTGTAAAAAACAATATCAGCATTCTGCAGAGCATTGATGTCATTTTGAGTAGCTTGATAAGAGTGCGGGTCCACACCTGGTCCCATTAAAGAAGTGACTTCCACCAGATCTCCCCCGATTTGAGATACAGAATCGCCTATTTGTGATGTCGTAGCCACTACTTTAATGGGGCCATCACCAGTTTGCTGTTCTTCCTCACCACACGCCGAAACGAACCCGCCAAGAAGCATTGCTCCCAGTACAACACTTATTTTTTTCACTTTTTAATTCCTCCTATAACATTAATCTTAATGATTATATTGTGCATACACCAAAGTATTCACCTTCATTATAAATGTTTCCTTGACGCAACTTTAAGTTATAAAGAGATCTATGTCAATCACATTTAATTAATTGAAAATTCAATCTTTTCTTGACGCAACTTTTCCTTTTGATGTATAGTATACGTATCGTGTACTAATGGGTGATTTCGGCTCATAGGATCATGATAAAAAAAAGGGCTTGGGCACGGTGCTGTGCTTTTTAGTATTAGGAGGATGTTGCATGCAGAATGGCAAAGTAAAGTGGTTCAACAACGAAAAAGGGTATGGTTTTCTTGAAGTTGATGGCGGAGAAGATGTTTTTGTGCACTTTACAGCTGTCCAAGGGGACGGCTACAAGTCACTAGAAGAAGGTCAGGAAGTATCATTCGACATAGTAGAAGGCAACCGAGGTCCTCAAGCAGCTAATGTGGTTAAGCTATAATAACATTATATAATTTATAAAGCTGACGTAAAAACGTCAGCCTTTTTTTCATTTAGTGATCAAGCAGAAAAATTCAGGCTGTTGTTTTGGACAAAAACCGATTCATCTATTTAGGTGTGAAAAGGGATTTAAGTTAAATGCTTGCCATACCGGGATATTTTTTCACCAATCGTACATTCCTGTATGCAAAATCGGTGAGCCTTTGTTTTCCCTCTTTCTATTCGGAGCTGTTTTTTAACTAAACAATCCTTGCAGTAGGTCATAAACAACTCATCTACTTCATCAATTACTTTTTTTCGTTTCAACCAGACCAGCTCCTTTCGAAAGATTATATCTCGCTTTTGCTTTTTATCACAGATCCTTCTAATGCCTGAGACGCAAGTTTGTCCGCCTCTTTATTATCATTTCTTCTTATGGCGGTTAATTCAAGCTGTATCGACATCCTCTTTGTTATACCCTCAATTTTATCTATCCAGTTATTTAATTCTTTTTCATAGCACGGCCATTCTCCGTTGAGCTGATTAATAACGACGAGAGAATCTCCATATGGCCTGATTTTCTGATGGGTGACTCCAAGCTCTCCGCACAGTTGAAGACCTCTGTATAAAGCAGCATATTCTGCTTCATTATTGGTATTCAAATGTGTCAGCAAAAGATTTTCACGTATTCTGTACCGTTTATTTCCCTCAGTATAAGTCAGGACAATTCCTGCTCCAGCCATCTGACTGACAGGATTAAAGCTACCATCGAAGTAAAGCTGAACATCTTTTATTTGATCTTCTTCTTTGGATAAAAGCTTTTTATATTCTTTCAGGGTCCATGTCTGACCCATATCATCTTCGATCTTAAGTTCTTTCATTCTTCCTGTTTTTTCTAGGTCTTGAATCATTTTCAATGAGACATCTTCATGCATCCAATCAGATGAAAAAGCTACAGAAGGAAGCGTCGGATGCTTGTAATCAAAATGAAGCCTGATTTCCATAGTAGTCTCCTTTCCTCACACTGACTATTCCTTCATTTTACTCTGATATTGTTCCCCTATGCAAGTATCGCTATAATTAGTAAATAAAGGGGTGTTTTATGTGATTGAGCTATTTATTGACGGGGCAAGCGCCGGCAGCCCGGGAAGAAGTGGCGCAGGAATTTTTATTAAGAACGGGCAGCAGTCACAAAAGCACTCGATCCCTCTTGGCGAGTTAACAAACAATGAAGCAGAATTTGAAGCATTAATACATGGTTTAACATTATGCCTTCCATTCAAAAATAATATCATTTCCTGTAAATCCGATTCTCAGGCTGTTATCGGTGCGGTTGAAAAACAATTTATACGCAATAAACAATATGCTCATTATTTGAAGAAAATCACGGACCTGACTGATCAGTACCCATTATTTTTTATAAAATGGATTCCCAGCAAAGAGAATAAAGTCGCGGATGAGCTTGCCAGAAAAGCCATCCATCAAAATAAATAAAAAGAGGTTGGGACCATGTCTCAACCTCTTCAAACCGGTTCTCTGCACTTCAGGCGGACGCTTTCCGCAGGGAAGGCGCTGAGCCGCCTCCAGGCATTGCCCTGCGGAGTCTCAAGCAGCCGTCATATCCTGCAGGAGTCGCCACCTTCCGCTCCGTTCACCTTAAATTTACTAAAAAGAAAGAACTCAAATTAAACATCTTTCACAGTTCTGTCACAGCCTCGTTCTTTAGATTGAGATACCTTTTTCCCTGAAATGGTTTTCTATTTTCTTTCGTGAAGTAAGACCGGATTGGGTAATTTCCTCGAGAACAGACATATAAAATCCTGAATCAAATCGGTGCTGTAATTTCAACGTTAATTCGATCGCAGTCTGAACCTTTGAATCAGATGCATCAGTGTACTTTTTTCCAAAGTAAATAAACTTTATTGCTTCATCATCCAGCTTAAATCCTTTCGTATGCAAGTCAGCCAAAAAATTTTCCAGTGAATTCATGTTTGACTCCCCATAAAGCTGCTATAGCTGCCCAAAAAACGCCGAACTGTTTTTAACTCATGATGATCAATTATTTCATTGACGGCAGCAGGAACCCCTGACCATTCATTATAAATGTTTTCCGGAAGAGGAACCTCGCAGTGAATTGCAGCGAGTTTTCTTGAAAGATGAAGCATTTCAAGATCTGCCTCGATTTTTTTTTGCTGAGATGGTGTCAGCAAATGCAGATTTTCAATAATCCCATCTATGGAATGGTGATCACGAATTAACTTAAATGCTGTTTTTTCACCGATTCCTCTAACACCAGGATATCCGTCACTGGTGTCTCCCATTAATCCTTTAACATCAATAAATTGAGACGGTGTGATGCCATATTCATCCAAAAACCGTGAATGGGTAAACCGGCTGTACTCACCATACCCTTTCTTGACAAGCCAAATCTCTACATGATCATTAATCAATTGCAAAAGATCTTTATCCCCGCTTACTATACTTACTTTTGTTTCTTCATCTGCCATCTGAGCAATTGTGCCGATGCAGTCATCCGCTTCATACCCGCTGACTCCTATATTAGCAAATGAAAAGTGAGCGGAAATTTCCTTAACCAGATCGAATTGAGGAATGAGTTCGACTGGGGCAGCCTGACGATTCGCTTTGTATTGCTCATAGACCTCATTTCTGAAAGTCTGCTGACCCATGTCCCAGCAGACGGTAACATGAGTCGGTTGAACTTGCTCAATCGCTGTTAAAGAATGTCTTAAAAATCCTTGAATTGCATTTGTCGGATTGCCATGCCGGTTAATCATGAATTGATTTGATATCGCTGTTGCGAAGAAAGAACGAAAAAGCAGAGCCATTCCGTCAATTAAAAGAATATGTTTTTGGTGCATGCGTTGCTCCTTTCACGTGCTTACTTTTTAAAATGAGTTGAATCTCCAATTTCAATTTCGTGCTCGTCATATGAAACCCAGTCACTGTAGCTCCCGGGGTAGAGTTTCACATTTTCGAAGCCCGCCTGTTTAAGCGCAATGAAATTGGGAATAGCTGTAACTCCGCTGCCGCAATAGACAACAATCGGCCGGTCTTTTTCCCAATCTGAAAAGCGATTTGCCTGCTCAGAGTCTTTGAGAAAGAATCCTTCGTGCAGCCCGTCCATCCAATCCCGGTGGATTGCACCAGGAATATGACCTGCCACTCTGTCAATAGGTTCATTTTGACCAATATAGCGGTCATAAGAACGTGAGTCTATTAAAATAGAAGTTGTTTTCCCCGTTACAATTTGTTCTATTTCCCCCACCTCAGCTCGCCAGTTCTCATTAACATGAACAGAAAAAGATCCGGTTGAAGGAGTTGGTTCCTCGGTTGATAACGGCAGCTCCTGAGCTTCCCATTCCTTAAAGCCGCCATTTAAAATAAAGACATTTTCCAGACCGTGATAGCGTAAAAGCCACCACAAGCGAGAGGCAAATGCCCCTTCTCCTCCATCATAAACAATGACAGTGGACTCATTTGAAATGCCCGCGTGTTCAATCGTTCGCTTAAAATCTTCTATTAAAGGAAGCGGATGTCTTCCCCCGTGCTTTTGCGGAGCGCCTGATAAATCCTTATTCAGGTGGAAGTAGACTGCACCTGGAATATGTCCTTTTTTGTATTGTTCACTGCCAGCAGACGGTTCATTTAGAGAAAACCGGCAATCGGCGATCACTACATTTTTTAAGTTTTCCATCAGCCAGGCTGGTGTCACAGTATAACCCATATTACTTTCCCCCTTGTTTATCCATTAATTTTTTAATATGTGCCTTTGGTTCCCAACAGTTAAATTTGTACTCAGGTCTGGTTTGAAAACCAAGACGGCTGCAACGGTAGCTCATTCCCTTTTCCAGCTTTAATACTTCAAAATGAACACAGGTAGCACAAGCGTGAAAATTCTTGTTCATGCGTCTACACGCTTATTTTGTATAGCATCAAATGATTTTTTCCAGTCGACGATTACTTCTTGAGACTGATACCCGCTCAAGCGACCTTCTATTTGCTCGAAAAGATCTTCTCTCCATCTAGTATACAGTTCTTTTCCGGAAGCGGAAAGATGAAGGTCTATCCAGTTCTGCAACCGTGTCTTATGAGTGGAAAGAACTCTCTTTCCCTCTTTTTTTAACCGTTCCTCTAATACTTCCTTCATCTGCTGCTTTTGATTTTTTTCAAAGAAAAGTCTGGTGTTTTTAAACACAGCTTGTTCTTTTTTAAACGAAGCTGGTTCAAAATCGGTAAATAGAGGCGGAAATGACAGCAGGTCCAATTCATTTATAGTGATAGAGGGTTTGATTCCGTCATTCATTATTTTTTCAATAGAGGTCCATTCTAAATCCAACTCATCATTTAGTTGTTTCCTCATATACTGAGCAATCCGGTGATTTACTACCTTTAATTCCTGCGAGAAATCATAACCCAACAAATTCAGGAGCGAACTCATCGCTTTGTTCAACGCTTTTGCAGGAGATTGATCTGTAAAAAGAGAAGGATGAAACGATTCCTTGAAAAAATCACTAAAACGGAAAAACACTCGTTGCTCCATGTAGATAAATAATTCATCAAGTTCCTGTTTAACCCGGAGATTTATCCCATGAAATTCAGGATCGTCAAATTGCCCATGTATGATTTCTTTTGCTTCGGTGAGCTGCTTTATTTTCCTCTCTTTATAAACAGAATTTTGCTCAGCATTGTCAATCAGTTTTCCCAGTTGATGTATCGTTTTTTCAGTGTCTGATTGAGCGGTTTCCAGAACCATTCCAGACAAATCCTCCCGCAGAAATGAATGAAACGAGCGGTTAAAGGAATCAATTCCTGACCTTTCAGCCTCTGAAGAGTTGCTGCTGAGCGCAGCTTGACTCGATACACCGAAGACACGAGGATTTCGTATGCCAAAATTTATCAGCTGATCTTTCATATACCCTAAAACCTGTTCCTTCTCTTCCTCTGTTTCTGCCAGATCAATTGCGTTGACAATAAAAAACATTTTATCTAATTCAAAACTGTCCTTTACTCTTCCAAGCTGAATCAGAAATTCACGGTCTGCTCTTGCAAAAGCATGGTTGTAATAGGTGACAAACAGAACAGCATCGGCGCTCCGTATATAGTCAAAAGAAACATCGGTGTGTCTTGAATTAATAGAATCAGCACCTGGTGTATCAACTATGGTTACGCCTTTCTTTGAAATGGCGGAGTCGAGATAATAATCAATCCTTTCGACAAAGCAGGATTGCTCTTCCTTCGCTGCGTAGCCTTCAAATTCCGATTGATCTACATTAATTTCAGAACCAAGATACCCTTTTATCTGCGGCCAGCCCGTATAGAATGATTGCAGAAAGTTTTTTTCTGCATCCATATTCTCTCGTTTGCTTTCACAAGCTTTTGGAACTTCCTGATAAGCCTGCTCAAGTGAAACTGGATTCATATTGAATTCACGAAAAATCTGCTGCAGATCTTCAAGCAGATCTTTCTCTTTTTTAAAGAATACTTTAACCGTCCCATCTGGAAACTTACTTGATGCCGGCCTGATTCGATTAATAGAAGCTGTGGTTGGATTAGGTGAAACTGGGAGCATTTTTTTCTCAAGCAGTGCGTTAGCAAAGGAAGATTTCCCGGCACTAAACGCACCAAAAAGAGCAATTGTAAAATCTTTATTTTTAATTTTGTCAATGCTTGACAGAAGATGCTGATGTTGTCTGCTGAATCCTCTCAATTCTGCAATTTCTTGTGCTGTTACTTCCAGGTTATGAAGAACCTTAGCTTCATCTATAGTACCTTTTTTGTGTGTTTTTTCAGGCGCACTAAAGACCTTGCTTTTTTCTTCTTTTGAAGCAGCTTGAAATTTTTTTAAATTGGAGACTTTCATCAGATCGTTTTGTTCTTTTTCCCAATCATTTATCCATTCTGCGATCGTCCTGCTCTGATCAGACCCTTGCTCAAGTGATTTAAGCGCTGTGAGTTGATCTTCTACATTCATTATCGTTCTGAGCGCATTTGCTTTTTTATGAACCGTTAAAGACTTAGATTGAGAACTCGTTAAATAGTCTTCCATTTTGTCAGAAGACGTTTGGATAATATCATTTTTAATTACTTCTACTTTTTGTTTAGCTGACAGCCTTATATGATTCGTTAAATCATTGCAGTAATTAATCAGGGATTCACCGCTGACCTCTGCGCCGGGTTTTATTCGGCTTCGAATAAACGGCAAATCAATTTTAAAATTCAATTGATCAATCTTATCCTCTAATGCACGATCTTGTATGCCTGCTTCTTTTAAAGAGGAATGACAGCTATTTTTCAAATGCCAGTCAAGTTGCTGAATAATGACTTCATTCAGGCTTTGCACGAAACTCTCTTCTCTTCTTACTTTTTCCTCAGCCGTTTTTTTTGATGAAAAGAAAACGCCTATTTTAAACGAACGATCATTCGCTTCTAGAAAGTTCCCAGCTTTATCTCTTATAGCTGAAGGCATCAAATAAGCAGAATTAATTACCTTATCTCTTTTTTCATTAAATTTAGTTTCCCACTCTTCAATCGAGTACACCTGGTTTTGACGTTTAAATTCCTTTTCGGCTTCCACTATTTTCTCGCGGCTTCCGGGCTCATTCAATGATAAAAAATCATCATATGTATCCACCATGTGGTCAAGCTGATCGGCCAAAAACTTCTCGTGTTCCCCTTTTAAAAGACTAAGCGAGGAAAGAGCGGTTTGAATGACCGTTTCTTCTTTATTTATCATAATGTTGTTTATCGCTGAACGAATCTCTTCCAGCTGATTGTCAGGGTGGCTCAAGTCTTTTAATGAAGTGTAATAAAATACTTTTGGAGAAGCACCGCCTTTTATAAATGCCTCTTCATTCGCCAATTTAAAAGCTTTAAAAGATAGTTCGTCCTCTTTATGTTTATCAATTTGGTTCACGATCGCATGAACCGGTCGATATTTAGACATGTTTCGAATCCAGTCAAAATTAATTTGTGACTGAACATGATTGTAATCCATCACATAAAAGATTAGATCAGCCAAATGAATAGCAGAATCAGTAGATTGTTTATGCAAATCATCAATTGAATCAATCCCAGGTGTATCTAAAACCGTTACCCCGTCTGGAAGCGATGCTTGCTTGCGGTACAAATCGATCCTTTTAATATCCTCACCGTTTGTTCCAAGCTGAATAATGGATGACTCGTCTAAAGGGGGCATTAGTTGGATCTTTTTATTATCAAGCATGGTTAAGATCAGTTTTTCCGATTTCCCAGTATGGATGGCAATAAGATTCGCACTTGTAGGAATAGGACTTGAAGGAAGAAGCTGTTCTCCTATTAATGCATTAATCATAGCTGATTTTCCTGCTGAAAAATGCCCGCAGAATCCGACGATTAACTCATTTTTTTGCAGTTTATGAGCAAGACGTTTTGCCTTCTGGGCTGTTTTGTCATCTTCATGATTTTTGCAAAGTAACCAGAAATGAGCTAAATGATGAAGAATTTTATCTTTTTCGTCCATAAATACCTCGTCCATTCTTTTCTCTTGATTAACTATCTGCTTTCATTGTACAAAAATTTCGACAAAAATCCTATTAATCCTTGTCATTTTTATTATCTTTCTCTTAACTACGAATCATTTGTCATGGTATAATAGAACTATATAATATTCGGAGGTGTATGATGGTCACGTCAAAAGTAGTCACAAATACATTGAATGGGACAATTTATTCTATTAAAAATGTTATCCCACTGCCCGTTTCCATCAAAAAACCACATATGCTAGATCGTCCCTATGAGCAGCAGAATGTTGGCGTCATGATTGGAATGACCGGTGATAGTAGAGGCCAAATATTAATTGATGGTGAAAAAGAAGCTTTCAGAAAGTTAGGCCTGTGTATGTTCGGGATTGAGCTCGAAGATGATATGCTTCTGTCGTTCATAGGTGAACTCGGAAATATGATCGCTGGCTCACTGGCTGCATCCATTTCTAAGAGCGGTGTAGAACTGGATATTACTCCTCCTGCGGTCATCAGCGGTAAAAAAGCGCTGTTTGGTTTTACTAAGGCCATATTGCTTCCTTTTGTTGTTGAGACAGTAGGAGAATTTACTATTCTACTTGCTTTACAGGGGCATGAGGGCGGAAAAACCTATGATCCCCCTGCCCAAGTTATGCGATAAAAAAAGTAAATAAGTAAAAACCAAAGGTATATTGGCTTTTACTTATTCTCTAAATACCTTTGGCGAAAATTAAAATCCATTAATCGTCATGCCGCCATCTACAAAAAGAGTTTGTCCTGTTACATAACTGCCTGCTTCTGAAACAAAAAAGATCGCGGGACCAATTAATTCTTTCAGCTGCCCTACTCTGTTTAAAGGCGTAACAGCAAGAATCTCGCTTAAATATTTCTCATCTGCTAAGAGCTTTTCAGTCAAGGGGGTTTCGAAATACCATGGGCCTATCGAGTTTACACGGATCCCATCTTTCCCCCACTCAAAAGCTAAAATTTTTGTCATATGAATAAGAGCGGCTTTAGATGCTCCGTAAGCAACCCCGGTGCGCAAAGCCGTTTGACCTGCTACAGAAGAAACGGACAATATACTTCCCCCGTTCCCCTGAGCTCTCATTACGTTTCCAACTTCCTGGGACATCATAAAGGCAGACTTTAAATTAGTGTCCATAATGACAGACCACTCTGCATCTGTCACATCTTCAGCTTTTGAACGGATATTCATCCCTGCATTATTAATTAAAATATCGATTTTACCACTATTATTTATTACTTTGTCTATTGTGCGGCGTATTTCTTCACGATCCGTCACATCCGTTACAACATAGTAGGCTTCCCCGCCCCTATCCTTAATAAAGGCAGTCGTTTCTTTTAATTCGTTTTCTGTTCGCGAAAGCAAAACCACTTCTGCTCCAGCCTCTGCAAGACCGATTGCAAGTGCTTTACCGATCCCTCTTCCCGCTCCTGTAACGACAGCTGTTTTGTTCTCTAATGAAAATGATGGCTGATACATGCTGCATCTCCTTACTCCTCACTCTATAATGAGTAAATCTTCGTATATTTTTCAGTCAGATAGTCTATGAGATACTGTGCGTTCAATCCTTCACCGGTTGTTTCCTTTATAATTTCCAATGGTTTCTTCATTTTACCGTACTGGTGGACATGGGTGATCATCCAGTCTTTTATTGGTGCAATATTGCCTTGTGAAAGTAATTCATCGAAATTCGGAAGGTCTTTGTCCATTGCATGTTTGAACTGAGCTGCATACATGTATCCCAGTGCATAAGAAGGAAAGTATCCGAACGCTCCTCCTGACCAGTGTACATCCTGCAGGACTCCTTCTGCGTCATTCTCCGGCGTGACACCAAGATATTCCTGATACTTTGATCTCCAGATCTCAGGGAGGTTTTCAACTTTCATTTCCCCATTAATCAGCCCTTTTTCGATTTCATACCGGATCATAATATGAAGTGTATACGTTAATTCATCTGCATCTACTCGAATAAGCGATGGCTTGGATTCATTAATGGAGCGGACAAACTCGTTTAGTGGAATGTGATCAAATTGACCATCAGCGTGTTCTTTTAACGTATCATAATAACGGCTCCAAAATGCCGGCTGCCTTCCTACAAAGTTTTCAAAGAACAAAGATTGAGACTCATGTATCCCCATTGATGTCCCGCTGCAAAGGGGTGTACCGATTAAGTCTTCACTAATATTCTGTTCATATAATGCATGACCACACTCATGGATCGTTCCAAATATAGCGCTGCGAAAATCATTCTCATCATACCTTGTTGTCACTCTTACGTCCCCCGGATTTAAACCTGTCGCAAATGGGTGAACTGCTTCATCAAGACGGCCTGCCTCAAAGTCATAGCCAATCTCTTCTAGCATTTTCAAGCTGAATTTTTTTTGAGCTTGTTTGGGGAAATGGGTAAAGATAAAGGAAGTGTCCGGTTTATTTGGTGATTCCCCAATTTCTTTCACAAGAGGAACGACTGCCTCTCTGACTTGCGCAAATACCCGGTCCAGGATCTCAACAGTAACGCCAGGCTCAAAGCGATCCAAGAGGGTGTTGTAAGGGTTTCCTTCAGATCCCCAGTATTGAACGAATCTCCTGTTTGATTCAACGAGTTTTTCCAAATAAGGTTGGAATAAAGAAAAATCAGATTTCTCTCTTGCTTCTTCCCATACACTCTCAGCTTTTGATTGTAGGATTACATATTCTCTGAATTCTTCAGCGGGAATTTTTTTATTTCTTTCATACTCCTGCTGGCATTCTTCTAATGTTTTAACTGTAATTTCGCTTAACTCTTCTTTATGTGAGGACAATCCTGCAATAAAAGAAGCCATTTCATCTGATGTAGATAAATCAAACAACTCACTCGATAACGTGCCAATTACTTGTGAACGCTGATCTACTGCTTTTTTTGGAGCCCCTGTTCGAAGGTCCCAAAAGATTAATCCAAGCGCTTCATCGTATGCCTGCATTTTATTTACATATGTAAGAAATTCTTTCTCTAGCTTTATTGTATTCATGATCTTCCCCCTTTTTCTATCGTACCGAACTATTTTATCATATTTTTCAGAATTGAAGGTGAACATTTTTCCATCTTATCGCCAGAGTGCTGATTCTGCTGTTATTTTTTCAAAAGATTAATGCATCTGTAAAAAAAAGGAGCTTGAGACAACTATCTGTCTCAAACTCTTTGGCCTGTTCTTTCTGCTCATCTAATCATCTCATATTAACGATGCTTACTGCGTTATGTTTATCTTTTTTCAGTCATGTCCCAGCCTCAGCTATAATCGTTTGGTAAAAGGATTTTAATCTCTGTTGATCCTTGACTGCCCTTTATTGATCACAGGTTTAACGGGCAGTATTTGTTCGATTTCATTTAACCACTTTTGATCTTCATCGCACAAAAATAAGTGAACTTCTCCTTTGTCAGAAGATGTTCTGATTAATCGTCCAATCCCCTGCTGCAATCTTAAAAGCATATAAGGCAGATCGACTTCATTGACGGGATCTGATGAATGATTCCTCTTGGCTTCAAACACAGGATCCTGCGGGGGGAAAGGCAATGAATCGATAATAACCTGGCTAAGGCTGCTGCCAGGGATATCAAGCCCTTCCCAAAGATGATAGGAAGACAAGACACTTGAGTGATCATGTTGAAATTTCTCAACAAGGGTGCTTATCTCCTCATCCCCTTCATAATACAAATGGATATCCTGTCCAAGCTCTGGTGCGTAACCATAGCGGTAAAGATCCTGATCTTCTTTTGCGTTAAATAAAATCAGACTTCCCTCGTCATGGCTGCCCAGCAATTGCACTTGCTTTTGGCCTTTTTCAAATTCATCAATAAAATGAATCTCAACACTCATGGCATTGCTGTAATCAAATGGTGAGGACACACTGAATGAATCGTATTGATCAATGCCCAAACTATTGGCAAGATACGAGAAATCTTCTTTTATTGACAGAGTCGCAGAAGAAAAAATTGTCGGGATTTTCTTCGAAAAGACTTCTTCCCTCAATATATCCTCTACCAGTCTTGGCATAATCACCAGTGTCTCATCATCTGCATCTTCTTCAAGCCAAATGATCGCTCCGTCATCTTCCACTAATAACTTAAGAGAGAATAGGACTTGCTCAAGATACTCTTCGACAATCTTCAAATCGTACTCATCAATCATATAGAGCTCGGATTCAAACACAAGCTCTTCGAGGAGCTGGTCAATGCTTTCCTTAAGCTTTTTTGAATAAGTTAATACTTCTTCGTGTCTTACAATGGCGCGCCGTTCAGAGGTCGTTTCATGATCCGCATGCTTGCTTATTGAAGCAAACCATTCATCATGCTGCTCCACAATCCGTTCTATTAAATAAAGCGTCTTTTCCCTGATATCATTGCTTGTTAATTTATCCAGAATAATAGACAGATTGGAAAGAGATGTCCGGTACGTAAGTGCTTTTTGGGCGGCGAATTCCAGCAAATGACCTTCATCAAATACAACTGCACTGGCTTCTGGAAGAAGGGGCAATTGACCCTCTCTTTTTCTGGCTTCCTTTGTCCAAATATGCTCCATATAAAAGTCATGAGAACAAATGATTAAATCTCCTGCAGAGCGGTAGTGCTCACGGTTTAAGGTTTGCCCACATCGGTGGCGTACATCGCATGATAAGCAATCTTGCAGGGAGTCCCAGTTGATTTGCTTCCATTGGTCATCGTCCAAGTATGGAAATTCTTTTCGATCTCCATATGGATAAAAGGAAGTCATTGAACCTTTGCCATATACAAACTCCGGTATTTGCTCATAAACTTCATCCAAGTCTTCGTCTTCACTTTTAGCTGTTGTTTTATCTAATTTTTTCAAGCATAAATATTGTTCTCTTGACTTTGCAAGTCTGACATCTATAGAAAGACCGAGAAGATCCTCGAGTTTTTGAATATCGCCTGTTTTTTTAACCAGCTGCTCGATTAATGTTTCATCAGAACATGCTATGATGGCCGGCTTGCCCGTGTACCTTGCGTAAGGGATTGTGTAGAGCAGGTAAGCTAACGTTTTACCCGTTCCCACACCCGCTTCTGCGAACATAATCGATTTCTTTTTAAATGCCTGCTCCATCTGAAAAGCCATAAAAATTTGTTCATCGCGTAATTCAAGACCTTTTTCGGGTAAAATATCATAAAATACGTCCCCAATCCAGTCCCCTAAGGCCTCGTAAAAAGATTGGTCACTCGTAAGCGGAAAAGGCAATGATTTAGTAGTCAACTTCGCGTTCCCCTTTCTATATCTATCCACGTCTTTAAAACAGCAAGAAAGACATGCACTTTATCAGCATGTCATTTCTGATTGATCTATAGTTTATGAATCTTTTCTCGGCGGTCTGGTTCCCCAGTACTGATAATAATCCGTTCGAATAAACCCGTTAAACAGTTTTCGCTTTTTCGTCGCTGGCTTTCCGTACAGGTTTTCAAAAGAAGGATGAGAAGTAATAATATATTTAGACCAGGTCGGAAATTGTTCAAATGCTTCTCCCATCTCTCTATACATCGTTTCTACCGCTTCTTCCTCGCCAATACGCTCACCATATGGAGGATTCCCCACAATAACACCGTAATCATGAGCAGCTGTGAAATCTTTTACTTGCATTTGCTTAAATTGAATCAGCTCTCCAAGACCTGCTTCAATTGCATTTTCTTTTGCGATTTCAACCATTTTATGGTCAATATCCGTAGCATAGATTTCAAGCGGCTGATCGTAGTTTGCAGCGGATTCAGCTTCCTGCCTGACTTTTTCCCATAAATCTTTTTTAATGATTGGCCATTCTTCAGAAATAAAGTCTCTGTTGAAACCAGGTGCTATATTCTGCCCGATCAGTGCAGCTTCAATCGCAATCGTACCAGAACCGCAAAAAGGATCATGAAAAGGGCGGTCAGGTCTCCAATTAGTCAGTTGGACGAGCGCTGCAGCCATTGTTTCCTTAAGCGGCGCTTCCCCTTGCCCGACGCGGTATCCCCTCTTATGAAGTCCCGCGCCGCTTGTGTCAATGGTTAATGTTGCTACGTCATTGCGGATTGCAACTTCAATCTTGTATGTTGGCCCTGATTCATCTAAGAAGCTATTTCGCTTATAAGAATACTTTAACTTTTCTACAATCGCTTTTTTCACAATAGCCTGGCAGTCCGGCACACTGTATAATTGAGATTTTATCGATTTTCCCGAAACAGGAAATGCTGCATCAACCGGCAGCAGTGAGTCCCACGGCAGAGCTTTCGTCTGTTCAAAAAGCTGATCAAATGAATAAACGTTGAATTCACCCATTACAATCTTGACTCGATCTGCCGTTCGCAGCCACATGTTTGAGCGGACGATCGCTTCTTCATCCCCTTCATACATAATTTTGCCGTTCTCCACTGTCGTTTTGTATCCGAGCTGCTGAACTTCTTTCGCCACAATGGCCTCGAGACCCATAGCAGCTGTAGCAATTAATTTGTACATTGTCATTTAGTCACCCTCTATATAAACTTCAAATTAAAAATTCTTATTCATTCATGCAGATTTAACTGAAATATTGCTCTATCATTAAAAAAAGGGCAGACCCGCATCCTAATGAATGGTCATGCCCTTGAAATGTCTAAGGTTACGTTCTAATTTGGTGCAACCAATCATGATGATCTGTAAGCCATGTTTTGTTCCCTTGTACTTCAAGCACGCAATAGCGCTCGTACACAGGTGGCAATCATCTATCTATCAGCCAAAAGCTGATCCTTCCCTTTGTTCATTTCCTCAGGGAAAGTGCCCCTACCATAGTTTGAGTTTCTCACTCGTGGGGTTTACCTCGTTCCACTTTTATCATTTCTGATAAAACTACGTCACTGTGGCACTTTCAAGAGATGCATACCATATTCATCAGAACTTAGGTACCGTCTCTGCCGTCAAACCGGATTGACCGGAATGCCCCCGCTTATTTTTTCGCGAGGCACGAACACTACAGGCATCTCAGCACCGTGTGAGCATGGACTTTCCTCTATAGCAAACGCTACAGCAATTGCCCGAACATCATGATCGATTCGCCAAGATTTAATTATACATGATAAAAAAACGGATCGCAAGTTATTTTAGAAAATAACAAGATTATCCGTCATGTATGTATCCTATTGATCTTCGTACAATTTTCTGCCGAAAACTTCTTTTTCAAGATTGGAAAGCCGTTTTAAAATATCAAAATTTGTTGTTCCTGTGTTAGGGGCCTGTGGCTGAACAGTGGAACGCTTTGGTGTTTCTGCTGATTGCTGCTTTAAACGGGTATTTTCGTTTTCAAGTGCCTCAATTCTTTCATGAAAAGCTTCATAGTCTTTAATGATCTGATCAAGAAACGCATCAACTTCTTCCGGCTTATAGCCTCTCATAGCTGTTTTAAATTCCCGCTCCAATATTTCCTTTGCTGTAAGCTGAGCAATATTTTCTTTCATGTCTCTCACCTCTGCTATCTAATACGCTACCTTCATTTTTTCAAATAGAGCATGAAATGTCAATCGGCAATCGATCAATCATCATCCATTTGGCTTTCTTCCACCAGCCATTGAAGGTCCTGGAAGTTTATTTGTGTCAGGCTATAATCCTCTTTTTTGCTCCATTCCTTTGCCATCTCCCATAAAAATTTAGGAGAACCTTCATTTTCATCATCATAAATAATTAATAAACCATCTGATTTAGATAAATGAAACAGGTTTTTGTTTCGTAGCTGCTGAGGATTTTGATAGGGCTTTTTAGATATCGAATCAACAAAGTCGGCATTCAGCACAATCTGCTGATACATTTCCTGGTTGCTTTCGTTCCACTTTTCTTCATGCTGTTCAAAAGCAGTGAGAATGGCCAGCTTTAATTCCGGGTATTGCTCCTTTAGTTCGATGACAACCTCTGCAGCCCACATTTCGACACCAAGCTGACCGGACACCAATATCCACTCAAGGCCTTCCTCAATATTAGCCAAAATTTGCTGTTTTAATGCTTTTTTAATAATGCTCACAGCAGGATCTGATTGCTTGTAAATCCCAATCTCATGCGATTTATATCCTGAAATTGTTAAGATTCTCAAATCTAATCATCCTTTGTACTAAGAGTTAGAACGATAAAAGCGACTGGTATGATAACCAGTCGCTGTTAGTTCTAGACTAAATCGACCTTAGAAAGGTCTGTTACACATGAACTGCTGGTTAGATACTGTTTGTTCTGCGTTCATTGTCTGCGGGAAATAGTGCTTATGCTGATAGACTTGATGATTAACATTTGTAATTTGAATCGGATGAATATGCGGAACTTCAATTATTTCCGTCGAATGATTCGTACAGCACATAGTCGGATGTACGATTGGCGGACAAATTCTTCTTCTACAATGCACGTTTGCTCCCCCTTCCCTGGTTATCCTAAAATAACCTTCGTTCCTTTAGAATATGAAGGGTTAGGTGTTCTTGACCTAAGCGAAACGCTCATTTATTGCAAAGTTGTTAATTGATCCCCAATTGTTGAAAAAACAAATGCTGTTACTCCGATTAGCAAGAAAAACAAAACTAAAATGAATCTTCTCATAATTTCAACCCCATTAAGTTCTATACATTTATATTACAATTGTTTAGACGCTGGCTCAACCTGATTTGATTCGAATTAATTTGAACGTTTTGTGAACTTTCTCTTGAAATAAGACTATGAATTTGTCGATTAATCAAAAATGGCTACCAATCTTGTCGTTTCAGACGGTGTATAATTTAGCGAAAGTATAGGAATTTTGCGCTTGCCCGGGAAATGATGAGAAAATAAATCACATTATTTCCGGCATCTGTTTACGATTATTTCCGGTTTAGTCTCTGCAGGCGGTGATGAATTTTAGCCATTTCATTTTTTCGAGCAGATGGTTTAAGGTTCTCATCTTCTAAAAGAGCCTCCCTAGCTTTTTGAGTATACTGAATGGCTGCTGCAGTATTTTTATCCTGATGTTCATAATACTTTGCAAGCTCAATCGCTGCTTCCCTCTTTTCTCTTGCGCTTCCATTTTCACAAACCTTCAGCCACAGATTTGCCGACCGTTGAATATCTCCCCTTCTTTTTAAGAAAAAGGCTAACGAATGAGCTGCTGAGTGATTGTGCAAATCGTCAGAATAAGCTTGTTCCAAAAGAGATCCGGATGCTGTATGGTTTCCAGCAGCTTTATACCACTTTCCCGCTTCTACTTTTTCATCACTTGTCTGCTCTGAATCCTGCCCCAACAGCTGAAATGTAACATGAGTATAAAGTGAAATCAAAGATAAGATATCTTTTTCATTATGATCGAGTACTTTAATAATTCCTTCGGGGTGTTTTCGCTCCACAAAATCAAAATAAATCGCAGGAGCCAAGTACCCGGGAAGATCGTCTTTTCGTTCAAACTTTAAGATATGCTTTTCTACTTCAGTCAGCTTCACAGATTCCATTTTATGCTTCCATAAACGGCGGGACGCATGATATAAATCAAAGTGACCGGTTTCGGGAAGTTTTGGTACATGGTCGCGAATTAGTGTGTGCCGGCTTTTAACCTGAGGCCAGTCAAAGGATTTGCCATTGTATGTGACAAGCGTGGAATAATCCACATTCTCTAAAAAGCTCATATAAAGCGGCACTTCATAGCCGGGATGAGTTAATATATGCTGTTTAACTATGACTTCATCATGAGTAAATTGAGCATAGCCCAGCATAAAGATTGTGCTCCCTACTCCACGCAGACCCGTCGTTTCCGTATCAAAGAAAAAAAGGTCGTCAATTGAGTGCCCTTTTGTTGAAAGGGGATGGTTGAAACTGCTATTTTCCCATGCCTGTACAGCTCTTTTACACTCCCCTAATTCATATCTGCCCTGTTTAAAGGTCAATGGATATCGGACTTCCCGGATAAGACAATATTCCTGGTCCACCCAATAAGGACGTACGTGATTTTCTTCCCACATACTCATGTAAGGAATGGCTTCGCTGTTATTTGGGCTATCATCCGTTTTTTGATTGTTGTTTTCCTGCTCCGTGTCTTTATCAGATAAATGGGCTTTCATCCGTTTAAGTTTATTTTTTAGACTCATCATTTTCACCTTCTATAGCAGTAAAAAATAGATTGATCAGCTTAATCGTATCACTTTTGGCCTCAATCCCTTGCGGATCGGTTCCTATACAAGATGGACAGCCTACCGAGCAGTGACAGCTTTTAATCATTTCTGAGGCCTCGTTCATAATGGTGGATCCGATTTTGAAAACATTCTCACTTAATCCTATGCCGCCTGGATAACGGTCATAAACAAATAATGTCGGCAATTGATTATGCGTAGCCTTCACCTGAGGGACGATTTGAATATCCTGCGGATCACACATGACATGAAGAGGGATGATGGACTGCATAGCATGAGCTGCCCCTATCAGCCCCTGCTCAATACGGTCTTCAGTTAGTTCATGCAATTCTGCCTTCAACGTAAACCACGTTGAACTCGTATGCAGCTCTTCTTCTGGTAGATGGATCGGTCCTGAACCAATATTTTCATGTGTGTCAAATTTGATTTTCTTAAAAATGGTGGCCATCGCTCTTACAGAAACATCTCCAAACGAGACAATTGCCTGTTCTGTTTCCTTAGACTTATCCTCTTCAAGAACAGCTAAACTCACCGCAAGATTTGCATCTGTAAAATAATCTATATCTACTTCACGCACATACGCTTTCTTTTCATCCCAATCCAGGTATTCTACTTGGAACTGAATGCCCTGATGAAGATAAATAGCTTCGTCGTGCAGCAGCGTCATCGCGCTGAAACGGTCCATTTCTCCAATTACTTTTGAGTGCGCACGTTCAGTTTGATCAATAATGATCACATTTTCCTGAGAAGCTGAACGAAGACTGATATTATGAGCAGGAAATGCATCATTCATCCAGTACCATTTATTACTGGAACGGTGAAGAACCCTTTCATCAACTAAATAGTCCAGCAGTTCCTCCAGGTCATGCTCACCAAAAGATTCGCCTAATGTAAACGGAAGCTCAAATGCGGCACATTTTAAGTGATCCAGCAGAATAACCAAATTATCGGGATTGATCCGCGCTGTTTCTGGTGAGGTTTCCAAAAAGTATTCCGGGTGTTTAATAACATATTGATCAAGCGGACTTGAACTTGCAACCATCAATATAAGTGCTTCTCCCTGCCGCCGCCCAGCTCTTCCCGCCTGCTGCCAAGCGCTCGCTATCGTTCCTGGGTAACCTGTCATAATACAAGCCTGGAGCTGACCGATATCCACTCCCAGTTCTAATGCATTGGTACTGACAACCCCGTAGATATCTCCATTTCTAAGACCTTTTTCAATTTCTCTTCTTTGAGTCGGCAAGTAGCCTCCCCGGTAACCCTGAATCGATTTCGGACCAAGTTCATTAATAACCAGCTCCTGCAAGTAAGAAAGAATAATTTCTACCCGTACACGACTTTTAGCGAAGATGATCGTCTGAATTTTTTG
The DNA here is from genome assembly GCF_000829515.1 of Jeotgalibacillus campisalis. Lineage (GTDB taxonomy): Bacteria > Bacillota > Bacilli > Bacillales > Jeotgalibacillaceae > Jeotgalibacillus > Jeotgalibacillus campisalis. The sequence goes on from NZ_JXRR01000014.1 coordinate 671,517, forward strand.
CTTCAGTAAGATCCCGGCCAGTTTTCTTACTTCCAATGTAGCGCTTCTTCTAATATTTAATTGCTGGTTTACGATTGGCGGGTTGTAAAAAACAAAATGCTTTTTAGCAGAAGGCGCACCATTTTTGCTAATTAACTTCATTTCTTCGCCAGTCAATCCTTCAGCGAGTTCTTTTGGGTTAGCGATGGTAGCTGATGTACAGATAAATTGAGGTGAGCTGCCGTAAAATTCACAAATTCGTTTTAGCCTTCGTATGACATTTGCTACGTGACTGCCAAAAACCCCTCTGTAAATATGAAGTTCATCCAGGACAATATACTGCAGGTTCTCAAATAATGACACCCACTTTGTATGGTGAGGAAGAATGGCTGAATGAAGCATATCCGGATTCGTTATAACAATTTGCCCTGCTTTTCGAACCTTTTGTCTGATAGCAGCCGGGGTATCCCCATCATAGGTATAGCAATTAATCGAAGCGTCTGCTAAATCCAGCCATTCATTTAATTCTGTTTTCTGATCCTGGGCAAGTGCTTTCGTTGGAAACAAATAAAGAGCCCTGGCGGAGGAATTTTGGAGGATTGTCTGTACAACCGGAAGATTATAGCACAAGGTTTTTCCTGATGCGGTAGGCGTGATCGCCGTAACAGAAAACCCCTCCATAACATTTTTATAGGCTTCTTCCTGGTGACTGTACAGCTCCCCTATCCCTTTTGCTTGAAGTGCTTGTACCAATTTAGGATGAACAGATTCAGGGATCCTTGAGTATGCTGCTTTAACGGGCTCAATAGTATGCCATTTAACAATCTGCTGTTGAACGTTTTCATCCGTTTTAAAATAGTCAACCAGATCTGCTAATGATTTTTTTCTCATTCGATCACCTCTTTCTTTTATTATATCGAACATACATTCCTTATGACAACGTATACGAATGTTCCTTATAAATCCATTAGACTTTAAATATTCATTTTCTGCAAAAGAAAACCGCCAGCTGGTTCACAACTGGCGGTCATTTAAACTTTAGGAAAAATAGATCCGATCCCCTTAACTAGAGATCCAAATTGTTGAGCTGTACTCATCATCTGGCCTGCAGTTGACATAACTTTATTCACATCAACATTGCCTTTTTCAGTTTTAAACACTTCAAACCAAGATGATTGAGGTTTTGGCTGCTGGTTAGAGTAAGGGTTGTATGGATCTTGCATGTATGGCTCAGGCTGCGCTTGCTGCTGGGGGACATGTATGGACTGCGGCATCGGCAGCGGCATGCTGACAGGTCTTTGAACAGGCAGCGGCATTTGCGGCCCGTATCCCCAATGAGGAGGAACAGGAGGCATCTGACCTGGGGAAATCATAACCGGCCTTCCATAGTACGGATAGCCTCCAGGGACAGGGGGATGAACAGGAAAACTTTGATAATATGCTCTATACATCTATAATCACCCTTTTAAATTAGCTTATTCCACTCTAGTTATTCAGGTGCTATCTATTCTTCTAAAATTACTCTTACCTGCTCGATGACATAAAAGCTCGATTGAATATAACTTTTAAATCGATTATAGCTTGTGGCGGGAAAAAAACACTGAACGGTTAAGAGTTCAACATTTTCAACAGTAGCTTTTATTTGATTAGGATGAAGATTTTTTTGAGGCTGTTTATGCAAAAAAGCAGCGGCAGCCTCACCCCAATCCTTAGAAAGGGAGTGAGCGTTATCTGCAAAAGGCTTCACTTCCTTCCAGAAATCTCCCTTTAAATCAGTCTCTCTTCTATTATCGTACTCTTCCTCAGCTGATCGAACGATCTTTAGCAGTTCAAGAGTGAGGTTGTATAAAGTATTATTTTCTTTCATAGCATAAGCTCCTTCAACGAAATGACTACATACATTGTATCAGACAAATTTTCAAGGTAAAATGAAACCTTTCTATCCAGATTACGTCTACTATATGTGGTTTATGAAATTGCATCGATGAAAGCTCCATTGAATCATGAATGCCCGTTTTTCATGTTTCTGTTATGATGGTCAGGAGAGGTGTTTAAGATGGCATTTCATTATCCAAACGGAAAAAAATTTATTTTTCCAAAAGAAAAAACGCAGCCGAGCATAAAAAAAGAGAATCAGCCGTCTATTTCCTATGGGAAAAGGGGAATGACTTTAGAGGAGGATTTAAATGAAACAAATCAGTTTTATCTAGCCTCAGGTAAAGCTGTCATTCATAAAAAACCCACTCCGGTGCAAATTGTAAATGTAGATTATCCTAAAAGAAGTGCTGCTGTTATTAAAGAGGCCTACTTTAAACAGGCTTCCACTACAGATTACAATGGAGTGTACAGAGGATTTTATATTGACTTTGAGGCGAAGGAAACGCGCAACAAAAATTCATTTCCCTTGCAAAATTTCCATGAGCATCAGCTTGCACATATGCAGCAGGTTATAGACCATAAAGGAATTGCTTTTGTCATTATTCGATTTTCATCTTCTGAGGAAATTTTTTTACTTCCTTATTCTCCGCTGAGAAAATATTGGGATCGCATGAAAAGCGGCGGACGTAAATCAATGACTAAAAATGAAATTATGCAGGATGGATACAAAATAACCTTAAGCTTGCAACCGAGAATTGATTACCTTAAAATTATTGATCATCTGTGCCCTGCTGCAGATGACAGGACTTTTTGAAAGAGAGGAACGGCATTATGGCAGATTACTCATCAAGAGAAGAAAAAAGAAAGGCTCAAAAGGCCTCTGCTAAAAATAGAAATAAGAAATCAAAAAAAGGCAAAAAATCGATCTTTAAACGGATTATTCTAGCTGTTTTCTTAATTGGAATGGCAGGTCTTATAGGCGGAGGAGCTTTATTTGCTTTCTACGCTGCAAAGGCACCTGAACTAAAAGAAGAAGATTTTGTCGACCCGGTTACGACTGAGTTACTCGATATGGACAACAACGTGATCGGCAGGATTGGGGCTGAAAATCGTGAGCTTGTTGCTTATGATGACATTCCTCCTGTTGTCGAAAATGCCGTCCTTTCAATTGAGGATGTTCGATTTTACGACCATATGGGAGTCGATGCCATTCGTCTTGCTGGAGCTGTACTCGCAAATATTACGGATGGATTTGGCGCTGAAGGTGCAAGTACACTAACCCAGCAAGTAATAAAGCAATCTGTATTGACCCCGGAAAAGTCACTTGAACGAAAAGCCCAAGAAGCCTGGCTGGCCTATCAGCTGGAGCAAAAATACAATAAAGAAGAAATATTTGAAATGTACGTAAATAAAATTTATTATTCTGACCTTGTATATGGGATCAGAACGGCTTCTGATTACTACTACGGTGTTGAACTGAATGAACTCGAGCTCCACCAGGCTGCTTTATTGGCCGGGATTCCACAGCGGCCAAATGCGTATAATCCATACACGAACCCTGATCTTGCTAAAGAAAGAAGAGATGTGGTTTTACGCCAAATGCATAATCACGGAAAAATATCTGAAGAAGATATGAATCAGGCAGTAAATACAGACATCATGGATGGAATTATTGAACGGACAGAAGATGAAAGAAAGAAATTAGCGGGAACCGATTCAGGATATGACGCTTTTATTGACGCAGTGATTGATGAAGTGGAAGCAGAAGGTGATTTTAACCCATTTGAAGATGGGCTTACGATCCATACTACTCTAGATCCTGAAGCACAAACTCAAGTGGAAAATGTTTTAAACGGAGATGGAATCGATTTTCCCGATGATATGAATGGTGAACGGTCTCAGGCTGGTGTAACTGTGCTTGATACGAAAACAGGAGCAGTGCGAGCCATTGGAGGTGGCAGAAACTTCGGCGAAGAAGTTCAGCGCGGGTATAACTTTGCTGTTGATAATATCCAGGAAGTAGGATCAACTATCAAGCCTCTTCTTGATTATGCCCCTGCAATTGAACAGCTGGAGTGGTCCACAGCTCAAATTATTGTTGATGAACCAACAACATTTAATGACGGATATGAACCTGGAAATTATGATAGTCAATTTTTAGGTCCCATTACCATGAGAGAAGCTTTATATGATTCGCGAAATATTACCGCGATTAAAGCATACAATGAAGCCGGTCCGGAATTCGCGACTGATTTTTTAAGTAATTTAGGTTTTAATTTTGAACCGAATTGCGGTGATGCATTATGTGAAAGCAGCGCTATCGGTTCTGGTACAGCCACCAATACGGTGAATATGGCCGGAGCGTATGCTGCTCTAGGTAACAACGGGGTTTACAATGAACCACATTTAGTAACTTCTATTGATTTTAGAGATGGCTCATCAATTGATTTAGAACCGGAATCAAATAAAGTGATGAAAGATTCAACTGCTTATATGATTACAGATATGCTGAAGGATGTTTTAGAGCCATATGGAACAGGCCCATTAGCAAAGGTTGAAGGACTTCCGCTGGCGGGAAAATCAGGTACAACGAATTATCCTGAGAAGATAAGAAATGACAATAATATCCCTAAAGAGGGTTCTCCGGATTCTTGGTTTGCAGGTTATTCAACTCAATATACTACAGCCGTTTGGCTTGGGTATCCTACCAATAATAAAAATTACCTTCTGTCACAAGAAAGACAGGCTTCTCAGGAAATTTTTAAAACGGTTATGCAGTCTATTCACGAAAATGCAGATACACCTGATTTTCCAAAACCGGACAGTGTAGTAGAAGTAGAAATTGAAAAAGGCACGAATCCTCCGAAGCTGGCTAGTACATACACGCCTAGTAACGAAAAAACGACGGAGTTATTTATCCGCGGTACTGAACCTACCGCCGTATCAGAGGAATTCGTGGTACCAGACCTTGCTTCTCCTTCTAATCTCCAGGCTGAATACGATGAGGAAAATGGAACCATTCAGCTCACTTGGGATCATTCTCAAGAAGAAGACGATAATCGATCTGTCGAATTTGAAGTAAGCTATAGCATAGACGGTAGAGAGTCACAGGTCCTTACAACAACTGCTGAAACTGCTCTTACCGTGGAGCAGGTAGATCAGGGCTCCAGCTACTCTTTCAACGTTGTCGCAATTGCAGACTCACAGAGAAGCGGCGGAGCAAGTGTAAGTATAGAAACCGGTCAACGCGAAGAAGAGCCTGAGGAAGAAGAAACTCCTCCTGAAGAAGAGGCCCCTCCTGAAGAAGAAGCTCCTCCTGAAGAAGAGGCTCCTCCTGAAGAAGAAGCTCCTCCTGAAGAAGAGGCTCCTCCTGAAGAAGAAGCTCCTCCTGAAGAAGAACAGCCTGCTGAAACAGGCGATGAAAATGAAGGTGAAAATGAAGAAGAGCCTGTTGAAACAGACGAAGGCACACCATCAGATGATGATGGATTGCCGGAAGAATCCATTCAAGAAGAAACCGAAGATGATTCCGGACAAAATAATTCCGAAAATACTACGGAAGAATAGTCGAAAATTAACTTAACAATCAAAAGCACGCAGCCATTATTTGGCTGCGTGCTTTCATCTATATACTGCTTGATAATAAACCGTTTTACTACTCTTTTGGGCTTTTTTTCTGAACAGATTGCAGCGCCAGTTTCTTTGCGCTTTTTTTATGAATTTCCAAAACTAACTCATTTAGTTGAATTCGGGCAAAATAAGAGTCAGCATTATTCAATGCAAATTCCAATCTTTCGATTAAATTCAAACAAGTTGTTTTAAATGGCAAGGAAGATTCTTTCCAGCTGTTTACATCTACAGGTTTGCCATTTGACCAGAAAAGCATCATAAAGAAAATGGAGAAACCTTTCACCATATCCTGTTTGACCGCGGGATTATTTTTATCAAAATTTGAAGTCAGGCGATCATTAATTAATTCCCATTCTTCCTTTAATAACGGGAGCCAATAATTGATTTCTTCCCAGGGCGGGCGCTGATCGGTTTGACTCCATTGAAATTCGGGTTGAAAATAAGGCTGAAAAAGCCCCCCTTCTTTTAGTGGCAGAGCCAGTTCAATTTCATCTCCAGAAAAAAACAGTTCATTCTTATACCGATTCTGCAATTCTATTTTATTGTTCACTTGAGAGTTTCCCTTTCATCCGCTTCTTTCCTTCTCTGCATACAGATAATAGCGGGCATTCATCACATTTAGGAGCTTGTGCTTTACAGTGGTACCTGCCGAAAAAAATCAGACGATGATGCGAGGCAGACCACTCATCCTGAGGAATTTTCTTCATTAGTGTTTTTTCTACTTCCATTACGGAATCTTTCCACCTGCAAATTCCGAGCCTTTTTGACACTCTTTCTACATGCGTATCCACTGCAATGGCAGGTTTCCCAAAAGCCACAGAAACCACCACATTTGCTGTTTTTCTCCCTACCCCAGGAAGAGTCGTTAATTCTTCATGATCAGATGGAATTTGACCATTATAATGTTCCAGCAGACGCTGACATAAATTTCTTATATGCTTAGCCTTGTTTCGGAAAAGACCGATTGAGCGAATATCCTGCTGCAGCTCTTCCAATGAAACCGCCAGATAGTCCTCCGGTGTTTTATATTTTTGGAATAATTCAAGTGTAACCTTATTTACCAGAGCATCTGTACATTGTGCAGACAATAAAACAGCAATTGTTAATTCAAAAGCATTTTCGTGCCTCAGTTCACAATGGGCATCTGGAAACAAGTTCCCCATCTCATCTAGACAAAATCTTACGTTGGCTTTCGTGAGCATACCCTACCTCCATCACTACTTTTCGAGCCAATTATAAAAAGGTACTTTTTTTGTTCGTTCTCCTTCTTGCACAGGCTCATGCTTTTTGGGCTGGCGGAATTTTTCACTTTGCTTTCTCGCCTGATCAACCGTTTCAACCCCTTGTTTTTTCCACTCGAATAAAATCCGGTCTATATAGCGGAAATTCAACTTATTCGAAATAACCGCCTCTCTAAGCGCTGCCTTTATCAGACTGGCTGTTTGATGATCTTTATCAATCCACATGGCAAGCGTTTCACATTCCAAGGGTGATAAAGGTCTTCCGAATTCCTGTTCAAACAACGTATAAAGATCAGTTTGCGATTTCATCGTTGTTTCTATTTTTTCACGCTGATTTTCTTTTTCAAGTTTGTTAATTAAAGAGTTCCAAAGAGGCATTAAAGAATAACTTTCTTCTCTGACATCCCCAGCAGAGGATTCACTAATTTCAAGTACACCTTTTTTTAGAAGACCCTGGATTGTAAAAAAGCATTCAGGTGAAGAGAGGGTCATTCGTTCAGCCAGCTCATCCGGAGTAGGAAAAGCTTGCCCTTTTTCAACGAACGAATGTATATGGAGTAAAAGCATGCACTCTTCTTCATTTATTCCAAGAGAGCTGTAGTGTTTAAGCAGTATCACCGGAATCGAAATATTTCCATACTCCATCCATTGCTGCCACGTATTTAATTGATTCACAAAGAGCCCTCCTTTCTGGTAAAAAATGACCGAACTGCTTTTTAGAAAGCGCGTTCGGTCCGTCCTTGCTTTTATGGATAAAGACGATTCAGCAGTCTAGGGAATGGAATAGATTCTCTCACATGCTCCACTCCGCTAATCCATGCAACCGTCCGTTCAAGTCCCAGTCCAAAACCGGAATGTGGAACTGAACCGTATTGTCTAAGTTCTGTGTACCATTTATACGCCTCAGGATCGAGCTGGTGCTCATCCAGACGCTTTTTCAGCAATTGAAGATCATTGATTCGCTCAGAACCCCCAATAATTTCTCCATAACCTTCTGGAGCAATTAAATCAGCACATAGCACTACATCTTCTCTTGTCGGATCCGGCTGCATATAAAATGGTTTAATAGCAGTTGGGTAATGTGTGATAAACACAGGTTTTTCATAGTTCTCTGCTATTGCCGTTTCATGAGGTGCTCCAAGATCATCTCCCCATGCGATATCACTAAAGCCTTTTTCATGAAGAAACTTGATTGCATCGTCGTAATGGACTCTTGGGAACGGCGCTTGAATAGCTTCAAGCTTCGATGTATCTCTTCCCAAGCGGGTAAGTTCTAATTTGCAATTTGTCAGGACAGATTGAATAATGAACGATACATATTCTTCCTGCACCACCAGGTTGTCATCAAATTCATAAAAGGCCATTTCAGGTTCAATCATCCAAAACTCAATCAAATGACGACGTGTTTTTGACTTTTCAGCTCTGAACGTCGGACCAAATGAAAATACTTTTCCGAGTGCCATAGCAGCAGCTTCCATATATAGCTGTCCGCTTTGAGACAGGTAGGCATCTTCATCAAAATATTTTGTATGAAACAATTCAGATGTGCCTTCAGGTGCGCTTCCAGTCAATATTGGCGGATCGACTTTCACGAATCCATTTGTATTAAAAAACTCATACGTGGCTCTGATAATTTCATTTCTGATTTTCATAACAGCATGTTGACGATTTGAACGTAGCCATAGATGACGATGATCCATTAAGAACTCAGTACCATGTTCTTTCGGGGTGATGGGATAATCAACAGATTCACTGATAACTGAAAGGTCCTGTACTTCGAGTTCAAAACCGAATGGAGAACGCTCGTCTTCCTTCACTATTCCCGTTACATAGACTGATGATTCCTGCGTCAGTCCTTTTGCTTTTTGAAAAATTTCGTCGCCTACTTCACTTTTTACAACGACACCTTGAATAAATCCTGAGCCATCCCGCAACTGCAGGAAAGCAATTTTACCGCTTGATCGTTTATTTCCAAGCCATGCTCCGATGGTAACTTCTTGTCCAACGTGCTGGCCTACTTGACTGATCGTTGTTTTCACTATTTTCCCTCCATAAAAACCGCTGCGTTAAATTTCCGTAATTTTAAATTAGTACGCCCATTATTATACCGCTGATTCAATAGAGATTCAATTCCCTGAATGAGTTTGCTCATCTACATAGGCGTGTATTCGTCTAATCGCCTCTTCAAGGGAAGAAAGCTCTGTTGCGTAAGAAAGCCGTATATTATCCTCTGCTCCAAAGCCCGAACCAGGAATAACCGCTACATTGGCTTTTTCAAGCAAATCTGCGGCAAACTCGTCTACGGTTTTAAACCCGCAGGCTTGTGCTGCCTGTTTAACATTTGGAAAAAGATAAAAAGCACCCTGCGGCTTTATACATCGGAAGCCTGGAATATCCTGAACGGAAGAAAACACTTTATTTAACCGATGTTCAAATGCCCGACGCATTTCTTCTACGGGCTCCTGAGTACCCTCATAAGCAGCTAGCGCACCAAATTGAGCAGTAGTAGTAGGATTGGATGTCGAATGGCTGGCTAAGTTGGTCATGGCTTTAATAATGGCCGCATTTCCAGCAGCATACCCGATTCTCCAGCCGGTCATGGAATGCGATTTAGATACACCATTAATAATGATGGATTGCTTTTGATATTCTTCTGAGATTGAAGCGACAGAAAGATGGTTCTGGCCATCGTACGTTAACTTTTCATAAATTTCATCTGAAACCATTAAAATATTTCGTTCCGTACAAATTTTAGCGATTGCTTCCAGCTCTGAACTGGAATAAATCATGCCGGTTGGATTACTTGGCGAGTTAATAATAATGGCTTTCGTTTTTTTGGTTATTGCAGTCTCAAGCTGATCAGAAGTTATTTTATATTCATTTTCTTCTGTACCTTCAATAAAAACCGGAGTGCCTCCTGCAAGCTTAACCTGTTCGGGGTAGCTTACCCAGTAAGGTGTTGGAATGATAACTTCATCTTCTGTATTTAAAATTGCCTGGAAGAGACAGTAAAGAACATGTTTAGCCCCGCTCCCTACAAAAATTTCTCCGGGAGCATAAGAGATGACCTGGTCCCTTTTAAATTTGTTAATAATCGCATTTTTCAATTCTGCGGTTCCCGCTGCAGGTGTATACTTTGTTTGTCCGGCTTTCATGGATCGATAGGCAGCTTCAATAATATGATCAGGTGTGTTATAGTCCGGCTCTCCTGCTCCTAAGCCAATGACATCTTTTCCTTCTGCTTTTAATTCTTTCGCTTTAGCCGTAATAGCCAATGTTGTAGAAGGTGTTAGCAATTTCACTCTGTCTGCCAGTATATTTTCCATATCCACTTCACTCCTTAAAGGTTGCGTATCGTTCTCCACCACTCACCGCTGTCAAACAGTACATAGTAGTAATTTAACATTTTGTCATTATCCAGGTAGATAATTTCCCATACCGGGCCTTCTGATTCAAGCCCGAGTCTCGATGACATAATCTTAGTGGGTTCATCCGTTTCGTTAAGCATAGCTATTACTTCATCCTCGGAAATACCTTCTTCCATACGCCTTGTGGTGGGATCTTCTTCTTCATCCTTGGGTATGAATGCTACCATCTGCTGATCTTCAGCAGTGCCTTGAATAACAGAATATGCCTTTGTGCCATTGTACGGGTAAGATTCTTCGATTTGACTAAATTGCAGCTCTTCTCTTGCTTTTGCCTCTGCCTGATCGATTGATGCATTAAGTGGCTGCCTGGCTATACTGTATATGGTAATACTAATTATTAAGATGGTGACGATCAGCAGTGCAGGCACTAAAACCATCCATTTTTTCATATCATCCCTCATTTATGTACGGTAAATTGTAAAAACAGCTTTTTCATCATTCTCTTTATCTAAAGCTAAACCAAACATTAAATCTCTTTCTTTCAGTGTACGGTTTAATGAATCAACGATCTTGTATAGATCAGGGGATTTTTGAATCGTTACTGTGGATAACACTTCAATTTTACTTTCCATTTTTATCGCTCGCTTTCATAGGCAGTATAACAACATCAAGTATAACAGTTTTCGACGAATTTTTTATGTTTTTAAAGCCAGTGTTCAATTTCTTTCACAATCGAATCTAACTCTCTTTCTTCAACCGGTAAAGACGGAATGGAAGATAAAAAGTGACTGCCGTAGGAAGTTGTAATTAAACGGCGGTCAAAAACGATAATAAGACCCCGGTCATTCTCATGCCGGATCAATCTGCCGAACCCCTGCCGGAAACGAATAACGGCTTTAGGCAAAGAAACCTCTTTAAACGGGTTTTCTCCTTTTGCCTTTGCATCATTCCAGAGAGCTTTCGTAAGAGGCTCATCTGGAGGAGAAAACGGAAGCCTGACCATGACCAGACAAGATAAATCTTCTCCCGGAATGTCGATTCCTTCCCAGAAGCTGCTTGTGCCAAATAATATGGCCTTGTCAAAACGCTGGAAGTTTCTTGTCAGTTTTGTTCTGCTGCCGCTTGTTATACCTTGTGCCATCAGTACAAAGTCTTCCATTAACCCGCTATCTTTCATAAGTTCATATGTGTGCCGCAGCATTTCATGTGAGGTAAATAAAACCAGCATTCTTCCTTTAGTGGCTTCTCCCATAGCAATTAAGTGGTCTGTCACCAACTCTACATACTCATCATGAGGAACCGACTTTATATCTGGAAGATCTTTGGGCACCATCAGTCTGACGGCTTTACTGTAATTAAATGGAGAAGGATAAATACTGCATTTTACGTTTAGTTTATCTCCTCCGAGTCCTTTTAGGAAATAATCAAAGGTTCCATCAATTGTAAGTGTGGCACTGGTGAAAATAATCGCTTTATCACCTGCAAAAAAATGATCATTAATTTCGTTTTGAACATGTACTTTTCTCGATGAAATTGAAAGACTTCCCGGAAGTGAACGAATGTCTCCCTCCAGCCAAATAATAGAAGAAGAATCATTGGCTATAAAAAATAACCGGATGGATTGAATCCATTCATTCCATTCCAGTAAAAATGAATGAATTTCTTCGATCACTGCTTTTTTTGAATCAGAAAGGGCTTCTTTATTTTTCTTTACAATTTCCAAATTACTCTGGAGAATACGGTCGATTTTTTTCATATTGTCCAGGAGTCGTTCAAAGGCATATTGAACTTGCTTCCAGCCAGTATTTTCCCGAATATCATCTTCTATTGACAATGTATATTTTTGCTGACCTTTTTTCATCGTGATTGAAGATTTAAGCAATGCACTTAGCTGGTAAAAAGCAGCGTCCGCTTCTGCACTTAGTTCCGCTACCATTTCTTCCGTTAACTGCCTGCTGTTATGATCGGCACTATTTCTTATGATGGATGACAACCTGCCCGCTAACAGGTCCTGCCTGTCGTTGCCAAGCTGACCGATTGTATACTTTAAATGAATATAATCCAGCTGCTTACCCCACTGTCTGCGGCAGGCATCCTCAAAGTGGTGAGCCTCATCGATAATTAAATGACTGTAGACTGGGATCAATGGCCTGGACCGCTGAGTATCCTGCACCAGCATGGAATGGTTCGTAATAATAATATCAGCATCATCTGCTTTTTTAAGGGCATTTAAATAAAAATCTTTTTCTTTCCACGGATCCTTATCTTCCCCTAAAAACCATCCTGCATGCCGGACTCGATTCCAAAAAAGTCTTCCGCCGCTGGTTAAATTTAATTCATCTACATCGCCGTTGTCAGTCTCAGTTAGCCAGGTAAGAATCTGCATTTTAGTAAGGACGACGTCATATTGAGACTCTTCCTCTGCTAGGGCTTGCTCGAATTTTAGTAGATGCAGATAATGGTTACGTCCTTTTAATAAAGCAAATTTCAAGTGATCTCCGGTAATGTTTTGAATCATTTTCGCTTCTTTTAAAAGAATTTGTTCTTGCAGTTGAACCGTTTGTGTGCTGATTACTGTCTTTTTGCCGTTTAAAGCATGCTCAGCGGCAGGCAGCAAATATCCCATAGTCTTGCCAACGCCTGTTCCTGCCTCAATAGCGATTTTTAAACGCTTATTCATCGCTTCTTTGACCTGCTCAATCATTAGCAGCTGAGATTCCCGTTTTTCATAGAACGCAACGTGGCTTTCTAATACTTGTTCCGGTTCTCCGATCGTAACTTTCGAATTATTTTCCATCTTGGCATCCGGTTTTCGTTTGAGGGCAATTCCTCTGAAAACCTCCATGTTATAAGGGAGATCTTTGATATTTTTCTTATTATCTTCAATGATACTTTCAAAAAGCTCTGCGATATTGCTCTTTAAATACACACTTAACAGCCCGAGTTTTTCAAGCGACACCAGCGGAAGTGAATGCAGTTTTTTAATGAATTGAAGTAATAAGTGTGCTGTAGCCAGGGCATCGCTGTCTGCCTGATGCGGGCGGTCGTGTGATAATTTAAACTGGCTGGTTAAATCAGATAGTTTAAAACTATCTGTTGTTGGAAGCAGTACTCTTGCTAGTTCTACCGTATCTAACAGGGGACCGTGCCAGCTGCCGCTAAATCCTGCCAGTTCCAGTTCAGCTTGAATAAAGGGGAGGTCGAACTGCACGTTATGAGCTACAAAAACTGCTCCATCTAACCTTTTTGTGATTTCATGTGCAATTTCTGCAAAAAGTGGTGCACCTTGTACATGCTTATTCGTTATGCCCGTTAACTCAACAATAAACGGCGGAATCGGCTGCTGAGGATCAACATATGATGAATACTCATCGACTATTTTATTATCCTCTATCATTACGATCGCGATTTGCATAATGCGATCTCCTTTTTTTGGTGCATTTCCTGTTGTTTCGATATCCACAACAGCCATTTTATTTTTCCACATTGCCGTCACAACCTTTGCATTTAAAAAATCAGTTTCAAGACATTATTGTTGCTTCAGGTTCATGAGCAATCATATCCACTATATCATTATGCTCGTTCATAATCGCCACTTTGGGTTTATGATTCACTGCCTGCTCATCAGGGACTAGTTTATAGGAGATAACGATTATCACATCGCCTTCCTGAACGAGGCGTGCTGCTGCTCCATTGACACACATTACTCCACTTCCCCTTTTACCTTTTATGGTATAAGTTTCAAAGCGGGCGCCATTATTATTGTTCACTATTTGAACTTTTTCATTAGGCAATATGCCCACAGCATCCATTATTTCTTCATCGATTGTAATACTCCCAACATAGTTCAAATTGGCTTCTGTTACGCGTGCGCGGTGAATTTTTCCGCTCATCATGGTACGAAACATGGTTATTCCTCCTTCATAGTGAAAATAACGTTATCAATCAGTCTTGCTTTATCAAATTGAACCGCAAGTGCAATAATAACTTTCCCCTTGTTAAGCACTAGTGGGGTTAAATCCGGATACTTGAGAATTTCAATATAATCGATTTTACCATCTGCAGAAGAGTTAATCATATCCCTCATTTTCTTAATTGTTTCCTGAGTACCCAGATGGGATAAACTCTTTTCGCCTTCCTTTAATGCCTTATAAAGAATTGGTGCCTGTTTTCTTTCTGCAGGTGATAAATAAACATTTCTTGAGCTTTTGGCCAAGCCGTCCTGCTCTCTGACGGTCTCTACTGGAACGATCTCTACAGGAAACATCAGCGAATTGACCAGACCTTGAACAACTGCTACTTGCTGGGCATCCTTCTGACCAAAATAGGCGCGATCTGCCTGAACAAGGTTAAAGAGTATGGAAAGCACTGTAATCACTCCATCAAAATGACCAGGTCTTGAGGCCCCGCACATCACATCCGTTCTTTGCTTTGCCGTCATGGAGACTGATAAAGAAGAAGGATAAATTTCCTTGGCATCCGGTATAAATAAGACATCCACTCCGCTTTGCGCCGCAAGTGCTGTATCCCTTTCAAGATCCCGGGGATATTTTTCAAAATCTTCATTTGGACCAAATTGCAAGGGATTTACGAAAATACTCATGACCGTTGTATCGCACTCTTCGAGAGATTTTTTTACTAAACTTAGATGGCCCTCATGCAGGAATCCCATGGTTGGAACAAATCCAACCGTTTTATCTCTTTTTCTTTCATTTCGTGAAAATTCTTTCATTTGGCTAGCACAAGTTAGTTTGATCACTGATTCTTTCCTCCATAAAGTGCGACCCGCTCTTCTTCTTTCAAATTAAAGGAATGGCCCTCGGAAGGAAATTGACCCGTTCTCACTTCTTCTATATATTGTTCCAACGCCTCACCAATTGAAGCGTACACATTTGTGTATTGTTTTACAAACTTAGCTAATTTATAATCTCCATATCCAATTAAATCATGGTAAACAAGCACTTGTCCATCCGACTGCACTCCTGCTCCTATGCCAATCGTCGGAATTGCAAGCTGCGATGTAACCTGCTCCGTTATTTGCTGAGGAATACATTCAAGCACTACAGCAAAGGCACCTGCTTTTTGACATTCAATTGCATCTCTCGTCAATTTCAGTCCTTGTTCGGCTGTTTTTGCCTGAACTTTATATCCACCCAGTACTCCCGCGCTTTGAGGTGTTAAGCCAAGATGCGCCATAACCGGCACACCTGCTTCAGTTAACGAGCGAATCATAGGAATGACATTATTTGCACCTTCTACTTTAACTGCATCAGCTCCTGTTTCCTGAAGCAGGCGTGCAGCATTTTTCAGCGTTTCCTGAGAGGATAAATGATAGGTCATGAAAGGCATGTCAACTACAACAAAGGTATTCGGTGCCCCGCGTTTCACTGCTTTCGTGTGGTGAATCATATCTTCAAGCGTCACCGGAACAGTAGAGTCGTATCCAAGAACCACCATCCCTAAGGAGTCCCCTACTAATATCATGTCAATGCCCGACTGTTCAGCAATTTTCGCTGCTGGATAATCATAGGCTGTGACCATCGTCACCTTTTCATTCATTTCTTTCATTTTCATAAAGTCAGTTGTGGTTTTCATTCTTCGTTCCTCCTCTAATCAGAGGCGCAGAAACATGAACAGGCGTATTGAAAAAATCCTTCTGAATAGACAGAAGGATTTGAGCACAATTCATGGTTTCGATCCTCTGTCCCTGTCACTAATGATCAAGGCAGACTTTTTTATGGAATTTTCTCATACATTTAACGGTGCAGTTCCTAAGATACTGCCCATAATCAGTATAGCAGATTTTCACTCTTTTTCGCGATTTTTAGGATTGATCTCAATATCAGCAGAATATATGGAGTGAACGGCACCCTGGTCGTCCTCAAGCAAAAGTACTCCCTCTTCTGTAATACCGGACGCAATGCCTGATATACTTCCATTAAACGTTCTTGCCGTAATATGCCGTCCGATGGAAATGGCATAGCTTTCCCATAAAAGCTTAATGGGGGCAAACCCTTTTTCCATATACAAATGATAATATTTTTCCAAATGATACATCGTACGCTGGACAATTGCTGCCCTTGATACCTCACTGCCCTTTTCAATAGCCAAAGAGGTTGCTATATCAACCAATTCTTTTGGAAAATCTTCTTGCTTTTGATTAACATTCATCCCTATGCCAATTATCAGGGAGTGGATCTGCTCACTGTCAGCCTGCAGTTCGGTTAAAATTCCAGTTACCTTGCGATTATTGATTAAAAGGTCATTCGGCCATTTAATCTCTACCTGAACGTCACAAATATCCTCGATTGCCTGCACCAATGCCACTGCTGTTAATAAAGTAAATTGCGGAGCTTTTTGTGGAGGCAGCTCAGGTCTCAATAAGAGGCTCATCCAAATTCCGGAGCCTTTTGGGGAATGCCACGATCGGGCCATTCTCCCTCTGCCAGCTGTTTGTTCTTCAGCAATGACAAGCGTTCCTTCTGGTGCATGCTCCTGTGCAAGCTTGTGCGCTATTTTTTGAGTTGATTCAACAGCGTCGTAATGATGGATGCTTCTCCCAAGACTCGTTGTTTGGAGACCTAATAAAATATCGGTTTCTGTAATGTTATCCTGTTGACTGAGCTGCATTAATTTATATCCTTTTTTTCTTTTGGAATCAATGGTTATTCCTTCTTTTCTTAATTCCTCTATATGCTTCCATATCGCTGTTCTGGAACATCCGGCTTCCTTTGCCAGCTGTTCTCCGGATAGGTATTCATCCTGATGGGCTGATAAAGAAACCAGCAGGGATTCTCTTATTTTTGATGCCATTCTTTCACCCACTTTTTGATTTCAGACTTGCTATTATTCAGATGCCCTTCCAGAACTGCTTGTTCTATCTCTGAAAACAGCGTGCCAATCCAGGGTCCTTCTGAACGATCGGACCAGGAGACCAGCTCTCTGCCATTAACATCCAGATCCTTCATGTTTTTTATGGGCAAGGACCTCCAGATGCCGTGAATTTCACTTTCATTATAATCCATTTCGTTAACAGCTGCATACAACTGCTCTGCCTGTTGGATTCTATCTAATCCAGATTCGTATACTATAAAAGGCGACCATGAATGCTCGGTTCTCCAGTTATAAAGATCAATCAATTTTTTTATATAATTAATCTGCTTTCTTGAAAGCCGCCAGCTTTTAAGTGCTGATTCGCATTCACTTCGATCGATAGGGAGCATGACAAGTCCCCATCGCTGCTCAGCCGTTAAATGCTGTATATTCATTTTTGAAAAATGTTTAATTCTGTCCTCTGTAACCGGAAAAGGCGGTAAATATATATGAAATTGCGCCTGTAGTATATATTCCAGTCCTTTAGCCCAGTTCCTGCCCATTAGAAGCTTGTCCATTTCCATTCTTTTTCTTTCAACCGCTATATGCTGCAGCAGATAAGAAAGCTCGAGCATTGTACAAAAGGTATTTTCTTCAATATCAAAAGATAGCTGTGCTGCAAAACGTGCACCTCTGAGCATTCTTAAGGCATCTTCACTAAAACGCTCTTTTGCATCTCCAACGGTCCTGATTATACGTCGTTCAAGATCCTGTCTTCCACCATACAAATCCGTTATATGAAAATCAACTGACATGGCCATAGCATTTATCGTGAAGTCTCTTCTCTTCAGATCCTCTTTTAATGACCTGACAAATTGCACTTGATCTGGTCTTCTAAAGTCTGTATAGGTGCTTTCGGAGCGATAGGTCGTAACTTCATAGCCTTTGCCGTGATGGAGCACCATAACCGTTCCATGTTCAATGCCAACATCAACCGTTTTTTTAAAAAGGAGCTTTATTTCCTGTGGTGTAGCAGAAGTAGCAATATCAACATCATTCACGACTCTATCTAATAAATGATCCCTGACACATCCCCCTACAAAATAAGCTTCATATCCGCCTTGGTGAATCTTTTTCAAAACGGGAATGGCTTCTATAAAAGAATCGGCTGCACTCATATTGTCACCTTTTCTTGTAGAACGTTTTCGTATATATCCTCGTACTCCTTCACAATTTTTGACGAATGAAAACGTTCTCTCACCGTATTAATGCAGGCTATTGAGAATTTTTCATACGTCACCGGATTAGAAAGTAATTCATCTGCTTTGGCTACAATTTCTTCAATATCCCCGACTTCACAAATGAATCCATTTTCGCCATTTTGAATGACTTCTGGAATGCCGCCTACATTCGTTCCGATACACGGAACACCGCACGCCATCGCCTCTAAAGCTACTAAGCCGAAACTTTCTTTTTCGGATAAGAGCAGCATGAGATCACTAATTGAATACAGTTCTTCAACATTTTCTTTTTTTCCTAAAAATAACACATGCTCTTTTATGTCCAGCTGATCTACTTTTTTGCAGATTACAGACATTTCCGGGCCATCTCCTACCAGCAACAATTTTGCAGGCGTTTTTTTTCTTATTTCTGCAAACGACTGAATCACGTCCTCAACTCTTTTCACTGCTCTGAAGTTTGATACATGAATAATTACTTTTTCGTCAGCTGAGATATGATATTCGTCCTTCAATGTTTCGGCCGGCACTTTACGGTAAACACGCTCATCAATGAAATTATGAATGACATCCAGGCTTTTATCAGGTGAAATCAATTCATGCGTTTGCTTGGCTAAAGCATGCGATACAGTTGTCACCCGATCTGATTCTTCAATGCCAAAGCGGATGGCATCCTGCAGTGAGGGATCAAACCCTAAAACCGTTATATCGGTGCCATGAAGCGTTGTCACAATCCCCACAGAGGACTTCGCCATTTGTTTCCCCAGTATTGCACAGACTGCATGAGGAATTGCATAATGCACATGTAAAATATCAAGGTTTTCTCTTTTTATAATTTCAGACATTTTGTTTGCCAACGCAATATCATAAGGAGGATATTGAAAAACTGAATAATGATTAACTTCTACCTGATGAAAAAAGATATTTGAATACATTTTATTTAAACGAAACGGAATGCTTGATGTAATAAAATGAATTTCATGGCCTTTTTCAGCAAGGAGTTTCCCGAGTTCTGTCGCGATGATTCCTGATCCCCCTACTGTGGGATAACATGTAATGCCGATTTTTAACTTCATTTAAAATTCTCCTAGTAAATCATGATCTAATACAATCGGACGCTCCGTCATAAAACCTTCTGCGTACGAACAGCCAGCCTGCTTACCTAAAACAAGATCTCTAGCTATCACCGATTCTGTATAACCTTTCGTTAATGGCGTCTCTACGCCGTCCCTTGGTTGAAACTGACTTTTATAAGCAGAAAGCGCACTTTTTTTCATTTCTATTTCATTTGAAATATTAACGACAAAATGGGGTGTATGTATTCCGTTAATCATATAATAATAAACCGGCGCTTTGCATGCTTTGCCTAGTTGATCTGGATGGAACTTATGAATGCCTGCTGAAAATGCAGCTTCTTTTACGAGTGCAGATGCATTCCCATGATCAGGATGACGATCTGCAGCATACGGCGCAAAAATAATCCTCGGTTGATACTTTCTAATGACTTCAACGACAGACTTTATTTGCTCTAACGTATTTTCAATTCCGCGATCCGGAATTCCAAGGTTTATCCGTTCTGTCACACCTAGTATCTCCGCTGCTTCTGCAGCTTCTTTTTTTCTAATTTCAGTTGTACCATTGGAAGAAAGTTCTGCTTCAGTCAAATCACAAAGAACAATTTTTTTCCTGCGCGAAGCCCACTTGGCAATCGTTCCGCCCATTCCAATTTCAATGTCGTCAGCATGAGCGCCGATCGCCAGGATATCAATTGGTTCTATCATTTTTAAACCACCCTTTAAAATTCGTTTCTCCGAATCGCATGAATAAGAATTTGAGCCATACCAATATTTGTAGCCATCGGTATGCGGTATACATCTCCAAGCCGGATTAAAGCAGAAACATCTGGTTCATGCGGCTGAGCTGTGAGAGGGTCACGAAAGAAAAATACCGCGTCAAGCTCCTGATTGGCAATTCGTGCGCCAATTTCCTGATCTCCACCGAGTGGACCTGACTTAAATCGATGGATCGGGAGTTCTGTTCTCTCATTAACCCTCAAACCGGTTGTACCCGTTGCAAACAATTCATGCTGAGAGAAAACATCTTTATGTTTACTGACAAAATCCAAAAGCTCTTCTTTTTTCTTATCATGTGCAATTAACGCAATCTTCACAGTTACCCCTCCAATTATCTTTTAATCTAAAATATTTTCCAGGCCATAGACCAGTGTGTTTAAATTCATGACCGTTTCTACACATATACTTACTCCGGACATGAAAGAAGCCCTGTCGTTCGAATCATGCCGTATAGTTAGAAGCTGACCGCCGCTTCCAAACAGCACCTGTTGATGGGCAATTAAGCCAGGGAGACGCACGCTGTGAATCTTTATTCCATCAAGATCTGCCCCCCTTGCACCTTCAAGAGTTTCTTCTTCAGCTGGGTGACCTTGTTTTTTTGACGTACGGTTTTCCCTAATCATCTGTGCTGTTTTAATCGCAGTTCCTGATGGTGCATCGAGTTTCTGATCGTGATGCATTTCAATAATCTCGACATCCTCAAAATATTTTGCGGCCATTTGAGAAAACTTCATCATCAGAACTGCTCCTATTGCAAAGTTCGGTGCAATAATAACGCCTATGTTTCTTTCTTCTGCGAGATTCGTTAACTCGTCCAATTGGCTACTCGTAAATCCTGTAGTACCCACTACCGGACGAACATTATTTAAAAGAGCCGTTTTTGTATGTCTATACCCTGTTTCTGGTGTAGTAAGGTCGATCAGAACATCTGGTGACGTTTCGTTGAAGCAAATGTCTAAGTCATTGTAGATGGATATTGACTCCGGCAGATAGCCAAATCCTTCCACTTGATCCAGGCTCTGTCCAACATTCTTATAGTCAATCACTGAAACTAGCTGCATTCCATCATGATCTGTCACCATTTTGACAGCTTCTCGTCCCATTCTTCCCCGCGGTCCTGCTATCACAACTTTAATATTATTTGGCATTTTTATTCCTTCCCTTCAATACGAGTCCAGCGATTTTTATCTCTCGTGTTAAATTTGTTCATGACTCGATTATGGGCTTTTTCCAAGCTTATATTTTGCTGGTTCGCAAAGCAAGTCAGTACAAAAAGCATATCTCCGAGCTCTTCTTCAATTGTGCTTTCATCTTCAGAAGATTTTTTTGGTTTTTCACCGTAATGATGGTTCACTTCTCTGGCTAATTCTCCAAGCTCTTCAGTCATTCTTGCCATCATCGCAAGAGGGCTGAAATACCCTTCTTTAAATTGACTTATGTATTGATCTACGTCTGCTTGCATTTCGTTCATTGTTTTATCTTTTTGCATGATTTCACTCCTAATTCAGTTTGCCAACCCTCACTTGTTTGACTATAATTGCTTCGTATGTAATGAAAAGGGGAGATGTTTATGCCGTTTGGTTTAAGATTAAAAAACTGTTTATTTATTTTGTTGGGTTCATCTATTTTCAGCTTCGGCATCGTTCATTTTAACATTCAAAACAACTTGGCTGAAGGGGGTTTCACAGGGATTACGCTTTTATTATACTTTATTTTCGATTTAAAGCCTTCTATAACGAATTTACTTCTGAATATTCCTATTTTTTTAATCGGCTGGAGGCTCCTTGGCAGAAAAGCCTTTCTCTACACTATTCTTGGCACCATCAGTGTGTCAATCTTTTTAGAAGTGTTTTATCGGTACCAATTTGCAATTCCTTTATCAGATGATTTATTTTTAGCAGCCCTTTTTGCCGGGGCTTTTATCGGAGTCGGGCTGGGTATTATTTTCCGGTACGGCGGCACTACCGGCGGTGTCGATATTATTGCACGACTTGCAAATAAGTACAGCGGCTGGAGCATGGGAAGAACCATGTTTTTGTTTGATGCCGTGGTTATTCTGCTTTCACTTGTCACCTATTTAAATTATCGTGAGGCAATGTATACCTTAGTAGCTGTATTTGTAGGCGCAAGAGTCATTGATTTCATGCAGGAGGGTGCTTATGCTGCAAAAGGAGCTATGATTATCTCACCTGCTCAATCCCAAATCGCTGACAGGATCACGCTCGAAATGGACAGAGGTGTTACGGTACTCACAGGTACAGGACATTACTCAAAAGAGTCCCGCTCTGTCCTTTATTGTGTAGTGGGCAGAAATGAAATCGTGCGTTTAAAAAACATCATTACATCCATAGATCCCCACGCGTTTGTCTCGGTTACTGATGTTCATGATGTACTAGGAGAAGGTTTTACATTAGACGAGAATAAACGTCCAATAGAATAATACACCACTCTGCTTGCCGGTTAACTTGAAAATCGTTTCATCAAGATTATTATGAGAATTTCCTATCATTGTAAAGTAAAGAGGACTGCCAGATGGCAGTCCTCTTTACTTTCTAATCGTCTCCATTCATTCCCATAAACATCAAGATAAATCTCAGCAATTCAAGCAATGCAATTAAGGCTGCAGCTACATATGTTAAGGCAGCGGCATTTAATACTTTTTTAGCGTGAGGCTCTTCCTCATTGCGAATAATTCCGCTGCTGACCATCTGATTCATGGCACGGGATGAAGCATCAAATTCAACGGGGAGCGTCACAAATTGGAACAAAACGGCAGTTGCGAAAAACAGGATACCTACCAGATAAAGTCCGCTAAGCTGTAGGAGTGCTCCACCGATAATCAAAAAGATCGATAAATTAGAACCGAGGCTTGCAACCGGAGCCAGGGCAGAACGGAATTTAAGAAATGCATAGCCTTCAGCATGCTGGATGGCATGTCCTACTTCATGCGCTGCTACTGCAGCACCGGCAACTGACATTTTATGATAATTGTCGGGTGAAAGAACAATTTCTTTTGAAGCCGGGTTGTAATGATCACTTAAAAACCCTCTTCCCGGTTTCACTGTTACATCGTAAATATTATTATCTTCAAGAATTCTTCTAGCTACTTCCGCCCCAGTCATGTTGGCAGTTGTGGCAATTTTAGAATATTTTTTATACGTATTTTTAACTCTTCTGTTTGCCCATAAAGGAACAAGCAAGATAACTGCAAAGTAAATTAAAAAATCCATTGTGTCCCTCCAAGATGTATGTTTGATTAAATTTTACCTTTATTCTTGATTATCTGTCAATCAGTATGATTCCGTAACCTTTTTCTTCTTTTTTCTCCGACATATTTTCGCCACGAAGCATAAGTCAGCGCAGAAATTAAGGCGGCTCCGGTGACCGTAGAAACCAATACTATGTTCGACCCGGCCAAATGGTTTTCATACCATTCGGTAAACGTCGGTATGGAATTACCAGGCTGATTTATTGAGGCAATCACAAGATCATTATCAGAAATGGAAGCAGCCTGTATAGCTTGTAAATCATTATTTTGGGACATCATTTGCAGTACTGGAATCATCGCATCGTACACTTTGTTTAATTCTTCAACCGCTTCTCCGCCGCTTTCATTCCCCTCTGCAGTCAGAGAATGAAAATAAGCATTTAAGGTTCTTATATATTCTACGCTGTCTTGGGTTGCATATTCAGCCAGTGAAAGAAATGACCATAGCTCGAGTAATTTATCCTGATGTGATAAATTGCTTCCTGAAAGGACCGTTATAAGCTTCGTATAATGTCCCTCCAATGGTTCTCTTTCGCTTGCAGTCAGAGATAAATACCAGTCATTTAAACGACCGACACCTTCTTCATAATCCCCGGACGAAATATATTGATAAATTTCATTAAAGTTTTTTTCAGCATGAGCCGTTTGAAAGGGAAACCCTATAAAGAAAACCAACAGGATACATACTGCGTAACGCTTCTTCATCCCCATCCCCTCCTACACTAAACTATGCAGAAGGAGTTCCTTTAAGAAGAGTAATTAACCAATTCCCGCTTTGTTCTATTTTTCCTGATAACTAACCAATAAGCTAACACGATCGAGATCACACTAAGCCAAAATGTAAAGTAGCCAATCTCCATTATAAAATCTTCAAGCCTTGAATAAATCGGATACTGACCAAAAACGTAGTCAATAACATCATTATGTAAAGTCCATATAGCAGCCAACAACAAATGCACCCATGAAAAACGGTAAAACGGAGCATACAGTATTCCCTGAAGAGCCATGGCCCCGTGAGAAAAAATCAGCATCCACGCCTGCAGTGAGATGGTCCCTGTTACTTGCCAGGTTAATAAATTCATTACAACTGCCCAGATTCCATATTTAAACAATGTAACAAGCGCTAACGCCTCCATTATTTTCCACCTTTTACCTAACAGAAAAAATCCAATGACAATAGTAAAAAATAAACTTGCTGTAGGACTGTCAGGTACAAAGAGTAAAAATATTGGCTCAGTAATCATCAACTGATATTCATACCAGTAATAACCATAAAGTGATCCTGCTAAATTTACTATAAACAATAATATCAAGAAATTCCGGTTTGTCAGCCACATATAAAGTACTTCTTTCATGCCAGTATCATCCTCACTTTCAAAAAAAAGAGCCAGTAAGCACCGGCTCTTTTTTGTCATTCTTATTCAGCTCCAACTTCTTCAATATACGCTGCAAGCTCTTCCAATTCTTCATCTGTTCCCTGGAAAAGATCAGCAGGCATATTTCCTTTTCCGTTTACAGCTATGTCAGCAATTTCATCTGCTTTCAAACCTGAACCGGCAAGTGAAGGAGCAGCAGAACCGCCCTCTAAATTCTCACCGTGACAGCTTATACAACCCTGTTCCTCATAGATTGCATAACCTGCAGCCTCAGTATCTACTTCAACTTCGGCAACAATTTCACCTTGAGAACGCTGATGTTCCCAGTCATGATAAGCAACAGATTCCCATGTAAGGAAAATGGTTGCAGCCACACCCAGCAGCATAAAACTTGTAGCCAATGGGCGTTTTCCTGGACGTCGTTCAGGCCCTCTGTCAATAAATGGAGCTAACAGCAGTGCTCCAAACGCGATGCCCGGAATGACGAATGCCCCAATAACGTTGTAAGGTCCTGATGCAAAATCATACTTAAGTAATTGATATAAAAATAAGAAGTACCAGTCAGGCAATGGAGTATAACCAGCATCTGTTGGATCAGCAATTTTCTCTAATGGCGGCTCATGTGCCACTGTTAAAGAAAGGTATCCAATTAAAAATACTGCTCCTACCAGCCATTCTTTTAATAAAAAGTTTGGCCAGAATGCTTCTGTTTTGCCCGGGAACTCCGAATAGTCCTTCGGGATATTCGGTTTACGATTTGCAGGGACCCGTGAATCGCCTACAAATTTCATCCCTTTTCCGCGATGCATAGCTTTTCCCTCCTTTATTTCTCTAAATGGATTAGCAACTCAAATTTAAAGTGGTCCTGAAATACCTTGCTTACGAATCATGATAAAGTGAGCAGCCATGAGTCCAAGAAGAGCTCCAGGCAAGAAAAATACATGAATCGCGAAGAAACGCGTTAAGGTTTGAGCACCTAATATAGTCGGATCACCTGCAAGAAGTGTTCTGATCTGTTCTCCAATAAATGGAGTTGCTGCGGCAATCTCGATTCCTACTTTCGTAGCAAATAGAGCTTTCATATCCCAAGGAAGCAAGTACCCTGTAAAACCAAGTCCAAGCATAACAAAGAAAATAAGTACACCTACTACCCAATTTAACTCACGGGGCTTTTTATATGCTCCTGTGAAAAACACCCGTAAAGTATGAAGAAACAGCATTACGATAACCAAACTTGCTCCCCAGTGATGCATTCCTCGCACAATTACACCAAAGGCTACTTCATTTTGAAGATAATAAACTGATCTCCATGCGTTTTCAATATCCGGAACATAGTACATTGTTAAAAACATACCGGACAGAATTTGTATAACAGTTACAAAGAATGTAAGTCCGCCGAAACAATACACAAACGCCGAAAAGTGGTGAGCAGGGTTTACGTGCTCAGGCACTTCATGGTCTGCGATATCACGCCACATTGGTGTAATATCCAGCCGTTCATCGACCCAATCATAAATCTTATTAAGCACCAAATACGCCCCCTTTTCTAAACAATCTTGTTCGGCACGACTTGTCCGAGCTGCAGAATCCCATCATCGCCTACTCTGGCTTCAAACTGATCCAGAGGAGCCGTTGGCGGCGTTCCCGGTACGTTCTTACCGCTTTTTTCATATAAACCATTATGGCAAGGACAGAAGAAACGATTCGGATCGCTTTCTCTTCCTTCCCAGCTTACCGTACATCCTAAATGCTTACATGTCGGGTTAAGCGCTACAATTTCTCCCGCTTCATCAAGATAAACCCATGCAGTGTTTGTAACGTCGGAAGTATACCATGCATCAACTTGTTCAAAAGTGAAATCAACACGAATTGGTGTATCTGATAATTCATCTTCAGATGTACCAGTTGTGATAAAGTCCCCGCCTGCTTCCGCAGTAAGAACTGGATCGATAGCAAAACGCACCATCGGCATGAGCATTCCTGCCGCCATGAAACCGCCTACACCTGTAAGTGTGTAATTTAAAAATTGACGACGTGAAACACGTTGGTTACTCATTGTTTTCCCCCCTCTATCTTCAGGTCAGTCCGTCCGGACATATTTCGCACAAATATATAACTAGGACATATTCATGATATATCAATATATTATCAAGGTCAATATTGCGCGGAGCCTTTTCAAATTAACATTGTGAAGTTTTCTTGAACGTTAGTTTGTTTGCCACTTTTGCACAATTAATTTAACTAATTGATTTACTTGATCGTCAACTATTTTTCTTTTGTATTTTTCCTCCATATGTTCAAGTGGAATAGATGGCATCCAGATTAATTTTCCATCAAGATCGCTTTCAAACTCTTTCCACCCTGAATCTGAAGTCAGACAAAATACATGGTCAAACTGCCGGGATTCAAATTCTTGAATCCATTTCTGCAATTTCTCCAAACGGTGTTGAGCATCCTCCTCACTCAAGTAAGTAAATGGAGGAACGAGAAGCATTCTTCCTTTAAATTGCCTTTCAAGTAAATTAGTCAGCAGTGTAATAAATTCAGCCTGCTCAGCTTCCTGTTTGGTTCGATCTGAAAAACTAATTGGCAGCAAGGGAACAATTATAGTATCAATATAGGCTTTTTCCTTTAAATATAAACTGATTTCTTTAGCATTCCATAACATCGAGTAATTACCCCCATTTCTTCATCCCCTATATTTTATCATAAAAAAAAGACGACCTATAGCGATCGTCTTAATTCCTTTTTATAATAGTGATACATTTTTAAGTTCTTCAGTCAGTTTCGTAAACGTTTCATGGTCTTGAGCATCTAAAGCACGGTCTATCTCATCGAGCAGCTTTTGTTTTTTAAATGTGACAATGCTCTCCTTTAAGAACTGTTCAGCTACAATTCTGTCTTTTTCCGTAATACGCAAATATTTCGGCATAAAAGGATTCTCCTCCATGACTGCCGCATACTGATGAGTGGCATGGGAAGCATGGAAATTAAGCTGTATAAAAATATCTTCATCACGATGCAGACGAATATCATGAAATGATTTTTCTGCATCAGTGGTCATAATGTTTCCTTTATAAAATCGGAATGCAACATCCTCAACACATTGTGTTGACATTACAATTCCCCTGGGACAATATTGGGCTTCTTCAACAAAATGCAGATTTTCCATTAACTCATCATGACTCATTAAATAATTTAAAATCCATACAGACTCTCTTCTTTTAAGCTGATAGTGATTTAAAAACCATCTTATAAAATCTTTTTTCTCATGTACTGAAACTGGTGTGGCCATGCGATTCCCCCCTTTGCCCATTGATCAGTATAACGGCAGGTATTTACATCTGCTCAAGACGCTCGAGTGTTTCAAGCCACTCTTCGTTTGTTGGATCTTTCTCTGCTAATTTACTAAAGACCTTTTGAGCTTCTGACAGCCTGCTTTCTTCTAAAAGAAATAATCCATAATCCTCAAGAAAATCTATATGATCATTATATACCACATATGCTTGGCTATATTCATCAGATGCCTTCTCAAATTCTTCAAGCCATTCGAAAGCTTTTGCAGCATCCCAGTGAAATTGAGGGTCACTTTCCCCTGCATTTTCAACCAGGCTGATGACTTCAAGAATTTCATCCGCTTTTTCCTGCTTAATAAGTAATCTGTTCAATAAAAGAGCAGCTTCTAAAAAATTCGGGTCAATGGCGATTGCCTGGCGAAGATAGGATTCAGCATTTTTTTCGCTGCCTTTTTTTAGGGACAGTTTTCCAGCATAAAGAAAAAGTTCTTTATTGAACGGATCAACCTTCAGTCCCTTCTGAGCAGTCTCCAGTGCTTCTTCAAGCTGATCATCGTGCTCGCAGGCTTTGGCAAGGAGAAGGTAGGCAGAATGGTAGTCAGGGTCATTCTCAATGATTTCTGACAGAATTTCTATTGCTGTTCTATAATGAGCAGCCTGAAAAGCTGTAAAGCCATAACCAAATAATGTATTGATTTCTCTGCTGTCTTTCAATGCGCTTTCATAATAAGGAAGCGACTCCTCAAAAGCCCCCCCTGCGCTGTAGCATTCACCCAGCCGCTGATGTATTTGCACCCCAGCTATTTCATTAATATTCTTTTGAAGCACTTCTTTGTAATGTCTGATCGCTTCTAAAAAACGGCCCTGTTCATTATATAATTCGGCAAGTGCAAACTGTATAACCGGTTCTTCCGGCTTTTTTTGTACAGCCTGCTTCAATTTTCTTTCACTCACCTCATATAGGCCCTGCATTTGATACAGATCCGCTGACAGAAGCAAAGATCTTGGGTAGAACTCATCTT
Source organism: Jeotgalibacillus campisalis (assembly GCF_000829515.1). GTDB lineage: Bacteria > Bacillota > Bacilli > Bacillales > Jeotgalibacillaceae > Jeotgalibacillus > Jeotgalibacillus campisalis. The sequence continues at coordinate 700,479 of NZ_JXRR01000014.1, forward strand.
CTTCATTTATATTATCAAGCTGCAGCAATGCTTCTTCAGCCTGATCCATTTCAACTAAGGTTTCTGCAAGCAGTACTTTCAGTTCAGCTTCATCTGGATAACGCTGAATAAGGATCTCAAATAATTCCTTTGCCTGGTCAAGAAACCCAAGCTGAAAAAGTTCTTCTGCCAGTTCGAACTTTTCATCATCCGTTCCCGTTTTTTTTATTTCTGAAAACTCTTTTAACCCTTGCTCTAGATTGTTATCGTGCAATGATTGGATCATTCGGTTTGATACATTCACGCTTTGGTCCCTCATTTCCTTCACTTTGATCATATGTTATATCCTAAAAAAAATTTGACCAATTAGCAAACTATACCTTCTGAGATGACTTAAAAAGATAATTCGGCAAGACATACAAAATACCCTTTTAAAAAATAAAAAAAGTAAACGATGCCGATCGGCATCGTTTACTGATTAACTGCAATGGAATGTAAATCAGATAAGAATTCAGGGTATGAAACGCTAATAGCCTCAAATCCATCTATTTGCACTTCTTCATTTGTCAGCAAAGCGGCTACAGCAAGCATCATGCCAATACGATGATCCCCCCGGGAACTGACCATCCCCCCATGAAGAACAGCAGGTCCATGGATGATCATACCGTCTTCTGTTGCATCTATATTTGCTCCTAATTTTTTTAATTCCTGAACAACAGCGTCAATGCGGTTTGTTTCTTTCACTTTTAATTCTTCTGCGTCTTTAATAATAGTTGTACCAAGAGCCTGGGTGGCAAGCAGCGCGATTATCGGGATTTCATCAATCAATTTTGGAATGATGGATCCACCTATTTCAACCGACGTTAACTGACTGCTTTTAATGGTCAGTGTTGATACTGGCTCAGCCCTGTCCTTTTCACATTCAACAGTAAGGTCCGCTCCCATTTGGTTTAATACATCAATTATGCCGTCCCGTGTAGGGTTTAACCCAACATCTGTCAGCGTCAGTTGACTGCCGTTTACAATCGCTCCGGCTACCAGAAAAAATGCCGCTGAAGATATATCTCCCGGAACGTTAACCGTTTGTCCTTTAAATTGCTGCCCGCCTTCAATTGTAATACGATTATGATCTCGTGTAATCGACCCGCCAAAATGCTCAATCATTCGCTCGGTATGATCTCTGGTTTTTTCAGGTTCAATAATCGTAGTAATTCCCTCAGCTTGCAGACCGGCAAAAATGATGGCTGATTTTAGCTGCGCACTTGCGTGGGGCATAATAAATTCAATAGGAGATAGTTTTCCCCCTCTGACAGAAATTGGCGTATACTGCCCATTTTCTCTTCCATCAATTTTGGCACCCATTTTTTTTAATGGGTCTGTTACACGACGCATTGGACGCGATGCAATAGATTCATCTCCTATTACAACCGAATGAAAAGGCAGGCCGGCCAATATTCCAAGTAATAATCGAGTAGTGGTGCCGGAATTTCCTACATCAAGCAGCTCCTTAGGTTCTTTTAAACCACTGAAACCGACTCCGTGAATAATGATTTCATTTTCCGATTCATCGATCTGTACACCCATGCTTCGAAAGCACTGAATTGTACTCAAACAGTCATCACCTTTTAAAAAGCCTCTTACTACTGTTTTACCTTCAGCCAATGCCCCAAACATAATAGAACGGTGAGAAATCGATTTATCTCCCGGAACCTTAATAGAGCCCTTTAAAATGGGATTTTGAAAACATAGAGAATGTTTCATCCGAAACTCCTTTCCTTACACCGTAAAAACCTCGTAAGATGTAGTCGACCTAATGCAGGCTTCTCCTTTTTTGCGGTCTTCTTCTGTTTGAAAGCTGATGGACAGCACGCCATATATGTCTTCTCTTGTTTCCATGATCCTTATATTGACAATACTGATTGCTTCTTTTGCCAGGTGGCCCGTTATTTCATGAATAATGCCGGGATAATCAGGTATATCTACAAATAGATCATAGAAGGAAGGAATAGCCCCTTTTTGAAGAATCGGCATATCATCTCTGAAATTTTTCGCTTCCTTAAAATATAGGTACATCTCTTCAGAATCTTGCTGTTCTAGCAAATTGACTACTTTATTCATTTCATCCTGCCAACCAATTAAAAGACTTTTTAAGACCTCTGTATTATGCATCGTTATATCACGCCACATTACGGGATCGGATGATGCAATTCGGGATAAATCACGAAATCCTCCAGCAGCAAGTCTTGAAATTAAAGGCTGCTTGGCATGTACTTTTTTTACCTGATGAACCAGAGAACTTGCCACAATATGTGGAAAATGGCTCACCATTCCAGTAATTTCATCATGCTCCATGGGATCTACAACTAAAAATTTAGCCCGGGTTCCAGCGAGCCATTTTTTTAATTGCTCAACATGAAAATCAGTGGCGCTGTTGCCGGGTGTTAATAAATAAAAAGCATTTTCAAATAATAAGACCTTTGATGCAGCCACACCGCTTTTATGTGAACCTGCCATTGGATGACCTCCGATAAAAGGGCAGCCAATCTCATCAAATACTTTTGCTTTTTGCATAATTCTCTTTTTCGTACTGCCGACATCCGTTATAATCGCATTGTCCTTAATGTGCCAAGCAGAAATTTCATCAATCAGTTTTTCTGTTTGGAAAACAGGCGTGCATAAGAAAATTAAATCTGCTCTTTCAATATCCTGCTTTAAATCCGTGCCTATTTCTGATATCGCATTCATCGCCATAGCAAGACGCGTTTCTTTGCGGTTAATGTCATAGCCGATTACATTTGCCCGGGGATTTTCCTGTGAAATGGACAAACCAATCGATCCTCCAATTAAGCCTAAGCCAACAATTACAACCGTTCCTTCCATTTAACCACACCTTATTTTAGCGCTGTGCACAGAATTATTCTTTTTTAAGCTGACACTTAATTTTTCAGTATCCCTTTTAAGACATTAATGATTTTTTCATTTTGTTCTTTTGAGCCAATAGTAATTCTAAGAGCTGTCGGGTATCCAAGAGCCTTACCGCTGCGGACGATATAGCCATTTTTCATAAGCTCTTGAAAAAGAAGATCTCCATCCCGTTCAAAATCAATTAAGATAAAGTTTCCCTGTGATGGAAAATAAGACAGGCCAGCTTCTTTACAAAAGTCGTAGTACTGCTCCAGCCCCAAACGATTCTGCTTCACGCAATTCTCCAGGAACTCCTCGTCTCCTAAAGCAATTTGTGCTGCAGTTTGTCCCAAAACATTTGTATTAAAAGGTTCACGAACAGGTTCGATTGCCTGAATAATGGAAGGGGATGCCATGCCATATCCAACTCTAAAACCGGCAAGTCCGTATGCTTTTGAAAATGTTCTTGTTACTAACAGATTCGGGTAGGACTTCAACAGTTCTACAGCGTCATAGTAGTCTTCAGCTACTGCATATTCATGGTAGGCTTCATCAAGCACAATTAGCACGTGATCAGGTACAAGATCAAAGAAAGATGTTAGCTCCAGCTTGTTTATATATTTCCCTGTAGGGTTATTAGGGCTGCACACCCAGACAATGGATGTATTTTCGTTAATTGCCTCAGCCATTTTCTGAAGATCATGTGCGCCATTAATTAAAGGGACCTCGACAGCTTCAGCGCCTTCAATAATCGCATTGTGCTTATATTGAGGAAAACTTGGGACGGGCATGACTGTGTTCTTTCCTTTTTCAAGCATCGCTCTTGAGATAATTTGAATGATCTCATCCGAGCCATTGCCCAAAATGAATTGTTCAGGAGAAAGAGAGTATTTTTTTGCTAGAGAGTCACGTAAATTTGTTGCGTATCCATCTGGATAAATTGCATGATTTACTCCATTTTCTTTAAACCATTCATCAACTTTTGGAGAACAGCCAAATGGATTTTCATTCGAAGCAAGCTTTACAATTTCACTGAGACCAAATTCTTTCTTCACTTCATCCGAAGGTTTTCCGGGTTTATAAGGAACTAAGTTTGTGATCTGTGCCTTAATATTCATGAACATCATCCAATCTATTTATATAGTGGTTTTTTAACCTTACAAACAAAGAAACAAGCTGTCGATCACGATTTATCTTCCATAGTCAAATCCGGTCTTAATTTAATTGCCTTTTCCTGATATACGTGATGAATCTCTTTTTGTGGTTTTACTGTATTTACATGCATCATTACTCTAACACAAAATGGCAAGCTTTCATCAACTGGAATCTCCTGCATGCACATCACAGGTACATGCCGCCAGTGTTTAAATCGTCGAATTGCTTTTGCCGGAAATGCAGAAGAAATATCCGGAGTAACGGAGATAAAAACAGATGCCACACTTTCTGGGTCCACCTTATTTTTCTCTATCATTTCTTCTAACAGCCTTTGTGTTGCAGCAAGAACAAATTCTTCTTGATCAGCTGTTATAGTCGTTGCTCCTCGTATTCCTCTAATCATTTTATCTCTCCTTTAGCGCTTCGAATCATCTTGTCTGCTGCTGCCAATTCTTTCGTATCTATTTTTTGAATGACCGGTTTTCCTATTTTCTCTAGCAAAACAAATCGAACTTCTTTTCCGACCGTTTTTTTATCTTTTAACATAAGCTGAAGCAGCTCGTCAAATTGGGATTCGGCTGGAGGCTGGGCTGTATATCCCAGCTTATTTATCCACCGGACAAATCTCAGCAGATCAAATTCAAGATTTTTTAGTTTTTTACTTAAATATAACGAGTATACCATTCCTGCCATAATGGACTCCCCATGTGACCACTTCCCATAACCTGCCCATGTCTCAATCGCATGACCATATGTATGACCAAAATTTAAATACGCTCTGATACCCAGCTCTTTCTCGTCTTTTTCGACGATCGCTGCCTTTATTTCAATTCCCTTTTTTAAAGAATTCTCAAGCAGCTCATTGTCTAGTGACTCCAGGCTGTCTAGATCAGCCATCATTTCATCAAGCCATTTTGGGTCTGCAATAATTGCATGCTTGATTACCTCTGCAAAGCCTGACCGGCTTTCTCTAATCGGCAGGGAGTGCAAAAAATTCATATCATAAATGACTGCAGCCGGCTGATGAAAGCTTCCGACCATATTTTTTCCTAAAGGATGATTAATAGCCACCTTGCCGCCAACAGCACTGTCATGTGCAAGGATGGTTGTCGGAAGCTGGATAAGGCGGATTCCCCGCATGAAGGTTGCCGCTACAAACCCAGCTAGATCGCCAGTCGCTCCCCCTCCGCACGCAATTACAAGGGAATGGCGATCAAGACCTTCCTCAAGAGCAAAACCAATGGCATTCTGATAAACCTCAAACGATTTTGCTTTTTCTCCAGCCGGAGTCAGAAAAGTTGATCGTTTTATTCTTTCAGGCAAGCCGGAAGCTATATAGTTCTTATGCAGCTTATAAACGGTTTCATCTGCAATCAGCAATATCGAAGTCACGACGGGTGTTAATTGATTGACAATGTCATCTAGCTTTTCTATTGCATCTTCACCCAAAACAACCGGATACACAGAGTGATCAGTCTGAATTGTTATTGTCTTCATTTAAAATCCCTTTGCATAGTCACGGTAGTCATTGATCCTATGAATAAAATGGTCCATGCGGTCGCTTTCAAACTGTTCAACTAAAGCGGCGGCTACTTCCCACGCTACAACGGCTTCTGCTACTACTGCAGCCGCAGGAACAGCACAGCTGTCAGATCGTTCTATGCTTGCGGTAAACGGCTGCTTCGTTTCTATATCAACACTTTCTAGTGGTTTATATAACGTTGGAATGGGTTTCATGACACCTCTGACGACAATTGGCATTCCAGTCGTCATACCCCCTTCAAAACCCCCTAAGCGGTTCGTTTTTCTTGTATATCCACTTTCTTCTGACCAGGCAATTTCATCGTGAACCTGACTTCCGAAACGCTTTGCCATTTCGAATCCCATGCCGAATTCGACTCCTTTAAAAGCATTTATGCTCATAATGGCAGCTGCAATTTTGGCATCAAGCTTACGATCATAGTGAACATAGCTTCCAACTCCTGCTGGAACCCCCTCTATCACTACTTCAACTACACCGCCGATTGTGTCGCCTTTTTTCTTTGCCAGGTCAATTGCTTCTTTCATTTTTTCTGATGCTTCAGGATCAACACAGCGGACTTCACTGTTTTCTGCTCGGCGGCGAATTTCTTCAACGGAATGAAGATCATCCGTATTTGCTCTTACCCCGCCAATTTCTTTTACATGGCATGAGACATTAATGCCTAGTTCCTCAAGCAGCTTTTGTGCGACTGCACCAGCTGCTACTCTGACGGTAGTTTCTCTTGCGGAAGAGCGTTCCAAAACATTGCGCATATCTCTGTGACCGTATTTAATGCCTCCATTTAAGTCTGCATGACCGGGACGCGGGCGGGTCACTTTTCTTTTAACTTCCTCTGCTTCATCCTCTGACAAAGATTCTGCTCCCATAATTTTTGTCCAATGTTTCCAGTCCTTGTTTTCTACTACTAACGCAACGGGAGAACCGAGCGTCTTGCCATGTCTGATTCCACTTTGAATTTGAGCCTGATCCGTCTCAATTTGCATTCTTCTCCCGCGGCCATAGCCTTTTTGCCGTCTTGTTAAATGTTTATTTATATCTTCTGAGGCAAGCAGCAAGCCTGCCGGAAGTCCTTCAATAATGGTTGTTAATTGGGGTCCATGTGATTCTCCTGCAGTTAAATATCTCATTTCACTTTCTCCCTTCAACTCGCTAAAGCAATTTTGATACACTATATCATACTTTTTAACCTATATGTAGTCAATAACCCGAACTTTTATAATTCTGATTCTGCCGTATAATAACAAACAAATGTTGAGCATTAGCTCATTGGCCAGCTAATTGACATTATAAGCAGCGCTATGATTTATGCTCGTATTCAGAGGGGGTTAACTTTAAAGAATAGAATTGATCTGTTCCTGTATCGCAAGTGTGCATCCGAACACTTACATTTACTTCTACATTACATTTTTCTGTAAAAAAAAGTATCCTCTGAAACCAAATTATATTTAGAAGCATTAAATATTTGTTCCGTGCTGCCTACAAATAATATGCCATCTTTTCTAAGTGCATTGCTGAATTTTTGATACAGCAAATCCTTCGCTTCCTCAGTAAAGTAAATCATCACATTCCTGCAAACGATTAAATCAAATTGAGATTCAAACGAATCTTTAAGTAAATTTTGCTGCTTAAATTTTACACAATTTCGAATGGTGTCAGAAACTTTATAATAAGCACCCTGTTCGATAAAATGCCTTTTCTTCATAGTAAGAGGCACTTCAGCTAATGCGCGTTCTGAATATAAACCGGCATGTGCCTTTTCTAAAGCCAATTCATCAATGTCTGTAGCAACGATGGAAAAAGCCGCGGGAGGAAGAAGATTTAACAATATCATGGCAAGTGAATAGGGTTCTTCCCCTGTTGAGCAAGCGGCGCTCCAAACTTTAACTTTATGTTTATCTTTAATTAATTCTGGAAGTATTCTCTTCTCCAACACTTCCCATCTTTTTGCGTTGCGGTAAAATTCTGAAACATTAATCGTCATCCTGTCCAAAAATTCCTTTAACAATTTTTCATTTTTATTTAGTGAACTGTAAAAGTCTGAAAACGAAGAATACCCCTTTTTTTCGTAGAGTGAAGTCAGCCGACGCTTCATTTGTGCTTCTTTATATAGAGATAAGTCTATACCGGTTTTTTTATTCACTGACTCAATAAAGTCGTAGTAATCTTTTGACATGTTTCAACTCCCATCTCTCCCTGCAGCTTAATTAAATTATAGAAAATTCAGGGGCAGTATGGCAATCCTTTTATCTGATTCGACAAGGCTGGTTACGTCTGCCGCTTTGAAGTACATAAAATAATACATATTTATTTTTCCTTTGAAAATGAATTAAGGAAATGAACGTGCAGCAGCCAAATAAAAAAAAGCACCGATAGGCGCTTTTAATAAATCCATTGTTCTACTGGCTTGTCGTAAGAAATTTCAGTGGAACTGCCAAAAAACAACTCTATTTCTCGTCCTGCACTTTCTAAGGAATCAGAACCATGAATTATATTCTTACCAACTGTCAGTCCAAGATCACCGCGAATGGTTCCAAGAGCTGCTTCGCTTGGCTTTGTAGAACCCATCATGTGACGTGCGGTTTTTACCACATCTTCGCCTTCCCAGATCATTGCAAATACTGGTCCGGAAGTAATAAAGTCAACAAGTTCACCAAAAAATGGCCGCTCTGCGTGTTCTCCGTAATGCTGCTTTGCAAGGTCTTCAGAAATAACCATTAGCTTTGCTGCAGAAAGCTTAAATCCCTTTTTTTCAAAACGATTTACAACTTCCCCTATTAATCCTCTTTGCACACCATCCGGTTTAACCATTAAAAATGTTTTCTCCACGTTCCATTCCCCCATTTATGTAAGGTGAGTCGTATGGGACCCTTTAAAAGAGTACCATTCCCCAAACATTTTGGCAACGTTTTCATTCCGATTTAATACTTTCTTTTTCCAATAAATAGCGCAATATCTCTCAGCGATTTTTTTGCTTTAGATGGCGGCAAAGCGTCAAGTTCTTTCAATGCCTTTTTAAGATAAAGCTGGCTTAGCTGTGCTGATTTTTGAATCGCATCTGTGGCGAGAATTTCATTAATTAATAAGGACATCTCTTCTTTTTGCGTATATTCATGCACCTTTTTAATCTTTGGCGCCAACTCTTCATTTTTAAGGGCATAAAGCACGGGCAGAGTGATATTCCCCTGCAATAAGTCACCGCCTGCAGGTTTACCCAATTCTTCTTCTGAGGAAGTGAAGTCTAAAATATCGTCCGTAATTTGATAGGCCATGCCAACGTAATAACCAAAACGATATAACCTGGTATGTACTTCCTCAGGAACCTTCCCGGCTACTGCCCCTAACTGACAGCTGACAGCAATCAATAAAGCAGTTTTTCTTTTTATTCTTCTTAAATAATCACGTAAGTTTTGGTTAAAACGGTACTTATCTTCTATTTGAGCAATTTCGCCAATGCACAGCTCCACAATTGCATTTGATAAGATCCGGTGAGCTATAGGCTCTTCTATAATTGTCATATAGTCTAATGCACGGGCAAACATATAGTCTCCTGTATACATCGCTACCTGATTATCCCACTGCGCTTTTATAGTAGTTCTTCCTCTTCTCAATTCCGCATCATCAATAACATCATCATGAACTAATGAGGCCATATGTATAAGCTCCAGCGTCACTGCTACATTTTTAATCACGTGAATGTCGTAATCACCCGTTTTGGCTGACAGCAGGACAAATACAGGCCGTATTCTTTTCCCGCCAGCCTGAAGAAGGTGCAAAGATGCATCTTTTAATAAGGCTGTATCGGATTCGATCGCTAGATTTAATTCTTTTTCAATTTCATCAATATCCGTTTTCAAAAACGAATACAGCATCTTGAGTTTCATTCTTTTCACCCTAGCTGTCTTTTTTTCACGGCTTTATGCTTTTTTATATCCTATATGCATGGCTGCCGCTCCACCACTGAACCCTTTGTACTCTATTGATCCAAAACCTGCTTGATGGAATAATTGAGCCAGCTCCTGCATTCCTGGAAAATCTTTGGCTGATTCCTGCAGCCATGAGTATTCCTGGAAGCTTTTAGCGAATATTTTTCCGAATAAAGGCATGATAAATCGGAAATACAAGTAATAACCCTGCTTAAATACAGGTATAGTAGGCTGAGAGGTTTCTAAGCATACAGCCATACCACCAGGCTTAAGCACACGATTCATTTCCTTTAGCACCTGCAGATAATCCGGGACATTTCTTAATCCAAAACCTATCGTTACATAATCAAAAGAATTGTCTTCGTATGGCAGTTCCATAGCATTTCCGTGCACTAATGTTATTTGGGGATAGGGCTGAACTTTCTCATGACCTACTTTGAGCATATTTTTGCTGAAATCAAGTCCAATAACTTTTCCTTCAGTGCCCGTTTCCCTGGCAATAGAGATTGTCCAGTCTGCGGTTCCGCAGCATACGTCCAATGCTGTGGAACCTTTTTGTATACTCATCCGTTTCATCGTATAATTTCGCCATTTCACATGCTGCTGAAATGAGATAACGGAATTCATTTTATCGTATTGACCATATATTTTTTCAAAGACATTATGAACTCTCTGTTCTTTTGAAGGCTGCATAATTACCCTTCCTCTACGTAAATTTTAGGCTGAACGGCTGCTTCAAAAAAAGGAATAAATACACTTCCTTTTAGAGATTCAAAAGGGATCTCCAACTCTTTTATTTTCGAAGCGATCTGATTTTTTGTTTGAGTAAAAAGATTATAGTGAGTATCGAGATCATCGTTATGGTACATCTGAGGTGCAGATGATGAAATTTTGGCTAACTGCTGAAAAAAGATAGAATGTTCATCAGACGAAAACTGATCCTTCTCACGCGCCAATCGATTTAATACCAGCAGGTCTTCAGCAAGGGAGATATATTTATCAAAGCCTCTATGAGCAAAAACCTGTGTAATGATGGCACTTTCAATTTTCATAAGACTAAACAGAATATCTTCAACCTTATCCAGTTTTTTAGACGTAATGTCAATTTTATGCTCATTAATTTCCTGTATAGCATGTGCAATCCTTCTGATTAGAGGAATATCAGGAATTTGAGCTAATATACGATAATATAGACCGCTATAGAAGTCTCCGGCTAACACGGTCAGCTGACGATGTTTCAGAGAATCCGTTTCCTGTACAGATACTTTTTCATGAGTGTCAAGTGCTGTTTGAATCAGCATGGCAGTTGACACATAAGCTTTATCCAATTCAGAGTAGGAACCTGTTATTTGGAATGGAAGGAGGAGTAGCGATAGTCTTTTTTCATCTATTTCGGGAGCTCCGATTGCATTATGGAGGTATGAATGATGAAGTTGTTCTTTAATATACTGAAGGGTTTCTTCCATCCAGCGGCTGCTTTTTTGTTTATTCATCTCTTTCTCCCCGCTTCCATTCTGCCTGCTTGATAAGCATCCAAATGCTCCTTTTAAAACATATGTATTTAAGTGTGTGTTATTTCTATCACACATGCTCATAAATAAGGTGATATGACTATTATATCATATACAATCTTCATGGTGTTATTGCACCGGCTTGATGAACATTCGCACATAACTTTACTGATTATCTTCATTTAACAGGAAAAAGTCAGCCAGAGATTGCTCACTGTGCCGACCTGATTCTCTATAAACTAGTTATTTTTTTGTGTCGCTTACTATTTCTCCATGCGATGTGAGGATAGAAGCTTTGCCTCTGATTTTGACTGCGGATGTGTGTTCAGTAAACTGAGCAATCATTACTTCACCCTGGTCAAGTTTCTCTGAATGGTGAAACTTAGTATCTGTCCCTCTTGTAAGTCCGATCACATTTACTCCATCTTCTAATGCCTTAATCGTTATAAAATCTTTTTCAGATGACATACTAAATCTCTCCTCATCCTTAGGGTATTGAATTAAATGTTTTTCATTAGGGCAAGAACCTCATTGCGTCTGATAGCATCGTTTTCAAACACCCCTCTTGCAGCAGTTGTAATTGTCATTGCGCCCGGCTTTTTTACACCGCGCATTGTCATGCACATATGCTCAGCTTCTACAATAACCATTGCCCCGTGCGGAGACAGCATTTCCATTATAGAATCTGCTACAGTCGATGTGATGCGTTCTTGAAGCTGAGGTTTGCGGGCTGTAGTTTCAACCGCGCGTGCTAATTTACTTAAACCGGTTACTCTTCCTTCTTTGGGAAGATAAGCTACGTGCGCTTTGCCAAAAAACGGGATAAGATGATGCTCACACATTGAATAGAACGGGATATCTTTAACAAAAACCAGTTCCTCATGATCTTCATTGAATACCGTCTTGAAATATTCTCTTGGATCTTTGTGAAGACCTTCAAACAGTTCTTCATACATTTTCGCTACTCTTTTAGGTGTATCGAGCAGACCTTCTCTATTTGGGTCTTCCCCCACTGCTTCAAGCAGCATTCGAATTGCTGCTTCAATTTGAGGCCGATTAACTTTATTTTTTTCTTCATTAACTGTCATAACTGATTGATCTTTGCTATTTTGATCCATCTTCAGATCCTCCTACTTCTGTTGCACATGATGCCGAACATAATTGAATTCTCTTCATATTAGCATAATCGAGTGAATATGCGCAAAGTCAAGTTCTTAAAGTTGCATTCTTCAATGGATCATATAAAAAAGCTTATCCCTGAAGCGTTTATTTTTTAACAAGACATTCATTCATTCCTCTTCTTCAGGCACAGTCTTTTCAAACAGCACGCCCAAGACACATAGCTTTAAACATTACTGTGGAATGCTGAAGATGCAGAATAATAAGAAAGGGTCAACGATCGTATGATTCGTTGGAACAATAAGATAAAAAAGCAGTGTTTTCCTCAGCATAATAAAAAACCGCACATAATGTGCGGTTTCATCTTACGCAAAAGGTATGTACTTATTTTACAGCATCCTTAAGCGCTTTACCTGGTTTGAATGCAGGAACTTTACTTGCTGCAATCTCGATTTCTTGACCAGTTTGAGGATTGCGGCCTTTACGAGCAGCACGCTCACGTACTTCAAAGTTACCAAAGCCGATTAATTGCACTTTGTCTCCCTTTGCAAGAGCGTCTTGAACTGAATCGAATACAGCATCCACAGCTTTTGTTGCATCTTTCTTAGAAAGTTCAGCTGATTCTGCTACTGCGTTGATAAGTTCTGTCTTGTTCACACCAATCACCTCCTCCCAATGGAAATCGTACATGGGCAAGTTTTATTGCATTTATTAACATTTTTCAACTTAATCATACGTAATTCTTAAATAAGAATCCCAGCAAAGCCCATAGAATCAATGTTTAAGATCAATTCTGTTAAAAGATTATCATATAAAAAAAACATAAGCAAGAATAAATGAATATTTAATGGAAATCTCTTCTTGGCAAGAGGTTTTTTACGTAAAAACGCATAAAGACAGCCTTTTTACAGGCTGTCTTCAGACTTTAACATAATTTTTTGGTTCTTATTCTCATTTTCTTTCGTATTAGCATATTAAGTAGTTTGAACGATTTGACAACAAGTCTAATTACTTTGTTTTATATGCTAATACGCGCTGCTCGACCTGGAGCTGAGAAGGGGTTAAAGAATAATGGCAATCATACCGCCTGAACCTTCATTGATGACTCTTTCAAGTGTTTCTTTTAGCTTGTAACGTGCATTTTCAGGCATGATAGCCAGTTTGGCCTGGATTCCCTCCCGTACAATCGAACTTAAGCTTCTGCCAAAAATATCCGAACTCCATATAGAAAGTGGATCATCTTCAAAATCCTGCATTAAATAGTGTACTAGCTCCTCACTTTGCTTTTCCGTTCCTATAATTGGAGAAAACTCAGACTCAACATCCACTTTTATCATGTGAATGGATGGTGCCACCGCTTTTAATCTGACGCCAAACCTGGCCCCGTGACGAATAATTTCGGGTTCATCCAGGCTCATATCTGACAGAACGGGTGCAGCAATGCCGTAACCTGTCTGTCTGACCATTTTCAATGCGTCCGCAAATTGATCATACTCTTTTTTAGCATGCGAGTAATCCTGGATCAATTCTAAAAAATGATCTTTTGTTGAAACTCTTTCCCCAATCATTTCATGCAAAATATCTTCAAATAAATGGTCTGCCGCCCGAAGATCAATGCTTGCGACTCCCTGCCCCATGTTCATGCCGGCTAAATTCGCCTCCTGAACGTGTTCAAACTCCTCAAACTGCCTGACAACGCGGTCTACATCCCTCAATCTTTTTATATCATGAATAACCTCTGTCACCGCTTCCTGAAAGTGCTCACGAAGCCAGTGCCGTTCATCTAACACCATTACCCAGCTAGGTAAATTTACGTTAACTTCTAGAACCGGGAACTCATATAATGCTTCTCTTAAGATCATCAGGACATCTGATTCTCTCATACTTTCTACACTGAGTGCGATTACTGGTATATCGTATTTTACCTGAAGTTCTTTGCGCAGATGGTCGGTTTCTGACTGATGTGGTCTGGCACTGTTTAATACCATGATAAATGGCTTGCCTACTTCTTTTAGTTCAGCAACAATACGTTCCTCTGCATCTACGTAGCTTTCTCTTGGAATTTCACCGATGGTTCCATCTGTCGTCATAAGTACTCCAATGGTTGAGTGATCCTGGATCACTTTCCTTGTTCCAACTTCAGCTGCTTCATGAAAAGGAATTGGTTCTTCGTACCATGGTGTATGAACCATACGCGGGCCATATTCATCTTCGTGTCCCTTGGCTCCAGGTATCGTGTATCCAACGCAATCAACAAGCCTGATATTCACTTCAAGACCATCAACAACTTGTATGCGAACCGCTTGATTTGGAACAAACTTTGGTTCAGTCGTCATAATCGTTCTGCCTGCTGAACTTTGCGGCAATTCATCCTGAGCTCTGTTTCTTTCCGCCTCATTTGTGATATGAGGGATAACAGCCAACTCCATCATTTTTTTTATAAATGTAGATTTACCAGTACGCACAGCTCCCACTACACCTATATAAATATCTCCGCCAGTACGTTCAGCTATATGTTCGAACACATTTTGTTTCTCCATTAAAGCGCCCCCTCTTTTCGAACGTTCTTCGCATAATTAGTGTATTTAGGACATGCATATTTCAGAACAAAAAAAGAGCTGATTTTCACTCGGATTTTTCATTCGAATGAATTCAGCTCTTATTTAAGAAGAGGAATACGTTATTTCGTTATCTTGATTAACCTCATACACAGGAGAGTAAGCAGGGACAAAAGAAGATTCTTCATGAAGGATTCCCCTCACATCTTCAAGCTCAATCGTTTCCAAATTTATTTCATTTTCCTGAGCAATCTGATAAAGATCAGTCAGATAGTCAACATAAATTGTTCCGCTTCCATCAGCAATAATAGGCAGTTCTTTATTTGTAAAAGGACTTTGAACAGTAGGATCTTCTTTATACCCAAGCTTTTCGAAGTTTATGGAGTAATATTTACCCCCTAAAGCAGCTTCAAAGGGAATCCCCCGATTCGCTTGAATTTTAATTTGAAGAGATCTTATTTCTTCAGCAATACGCAAATCAAAAATATGAACAGTCGGATCTTCTTCAACATCTAACAGAAGATATTGAAACACACCTCCATTTTCATATGCATTCCCTGGCAGCTGATCGATATATCTAGGCTTTATCTTGGAAAAATCAATTAAATACTTCTGATAGATAGGAGTATTCTCATCCAACGTTTTTATAGGCAATAAACCGCCTGATTCTTCTTGAAAACTATCCACTGCTTCTTGCACATTTTGAATCTGATCTTCGTATGGAATTTCATTCTCAGACTTTTCCTGAGAAGGATACATACATCCCTGAAGCAAAAAGACAAGAAAAATGGATGCTGTTAGTACACCCTTTTTCATGAAGCACTCTCCTTCTTACCAACACTATAAAGTAGGACCGCTGAAAACAACAAAAATCATGATTAATCCAGCAAGAATCATTAAAACATACGCAATTAGAGCGGTGAAAAATTTTAAGAACTTATTAGATAGTTTGTATCGGCTGAAATAAATAGTAATAATTGAAAAAAACATAAAACCCATAGATCCAAACGAAATCCACATCTTAGTCAAAGCAGTCATACGATTCACTCCTTCAGCTGCACATTGACAGCATTACCACAGTCATTTGCTCAAAAGTATAGCATAATAAGCGCTAAACCAACTGCTTAGAAATAATCTTTCTTAAAACGTTCATAAATATAAGCAAGGAAAAAAACTGAGAGTCAATCCCCCTCAGTTTCCTGCTGCTCGCCCAGTATATCCACTAAGTCTTCCATTTCATGCGTTTTCATTCTTGACATAAGCTGGTCAACTGCTTCCTTTGGCTCAACATCATGGAATAAGACACGGTGAAGAGCTTGTGTGATCGGCATCGATACCTCATATTTGTGAGCTAATTGGTAGGCTGCTTTGGTGGTTCGTACACCTTCTACAACCATTCCCATCTCATCAAGTACTTCGTCGAGTTTTTTTCCTTTGCCGAGCATATTTCCTGCGCGCCAATTTCTGGAGTGGACACTTGTACATGTAACAATCAAGTCCCCTATCCCTGTGAGTCCAGAGAATGTTAACGGGTTGGCTCCGAGTGTCGTACCCAGCCGCGCAATTTCTGCCAGACCTCTTGTTATTAAAGCTGCTTTTGCATTATCCCCATATCCAAGGCCATCCGTTATGCCTGCTGCAAGGGCAATAATGTTTTTCAGCGCTGCTCCAATTTCAACTCCGACAACATCAGAGTTAGTGTATACTCTGAAATTCTTATTCATAAATAAATCCTGAACTTCCTGAGCTGCTTTTAAATTATGCGAGGAAGAAGTCACTGTTGTCGGATGTCTTTTTACGACTTCTTCAGCATGACTGGGTCCGGAAAGAACGACAAGATCTTTCATGGTCTCAGGTGAAAGGATTTGTTCAATGATTTGAGAGATTCGCAAGTGAGTATCCGGTTCAATGCCTTTGCTTACGTGAACGACTGTTTTAGGACCTGTATTAACTTCCTCTACTTTATGAGCAACTTCTCTCATGGCTTTGGTTGGTACAGCAAAAACGATCAGCTCTGTATCTTGAATAGCTGCAGAAAGGTCTGAATAAGCGGTAAGCCTATCAGGCAGAAGCGTCCCCGGAAGATACCGATCATTCTTTCTCGTCTGATTGATTAAATTCGCCTGAGATGGATTGTGAGTCCAAAGTCTTACTTCATGATCATTGTCTCCCAGTACAAGAGCCAAAGCTGTTCCCCAGCTGCCAGCACCTAATACTGCTACACGTTTTGATTTTCCCATGATATAGCCCCTTCCTCATTAGAAAGCTAAATTAATTTCTGGCTCTTGAAATTAAACGGATTGGTGTTCCTTCAAATCCAAAGGCTTCACGAATACGATTTTCCAAGAATCGCTCATAAGAGAAATGCATCAGTTCCGGCTCGTTGACAAAAATCACAAATGTAGGCGGTTTTACTGCAACTTGAGTCGCGTAGAATATTTTCAGGCGTTTTCCATGGTGGGTTGGCGTCGGGTTCATTGCAACGGCATCCATTATCACTTCATTTAACACGCTGGATTGAACACGCATCGCATGGTTTTCACTAGCCATATTAATTACGGGCAGCAGGGTGTGAATACGTTTCTTCGTTATTGCAGATAGAAAAACAACCGGCGCATAATCTAAAAACTGAAAATGGTCACGGATATTTTTTTCAAATCGATCCATTGTTTTTTCATCTTTTTGAACGGCATCCCATTTGTTTACGACAATAATAACTGCTCGTCCTGCATCATGTGCGTAACCTGCAATTTTTTTGTCCTGCTCGATGATGCCTTCTTCTGCATCCAAAACGACGAGTACGACGTCCGAGCGTTCTATTGCTCTAAGTGCTCTTAAAACACTGTATTTCTCAGTTGTTTCATAAACTTTTCCTTTTTTTCTCATACCAGCTGTGTCAATAATTACATATTCCTGCCCATCATACTTATATGGCGAGTCAATGGCATCACGAGTTGTGCCTGCTATATCAGATACAATGACCCGTTCTTCACCAAGCAGAGAATTAACGAGAGATGATTTTCCAACGTTAGGTCTACCAATTAGGGAGAACTTAATTACTTCTTCTCCATACTTGATTTCATCCTGTGGTTTAAAACCAGCTGCTACCGCATCAAGCATGTCACCTAAACCAAGACCGTGAGAACCGGATATGGGAAACGGCTCTCCGAATCCAAGCGAATAAAAATCATAAATCTGGTCTTGCATTTCCGGGTTATCTACCTTATTTACAGCCAAAACTACTGGCTTGCTTGAGCGAAACAAAATTTTTGCAACCTGCTCATCTGCAGAAGTAACTCCCTCACGTCCATTTGTCATGAAAATAATAACATCCGCTTCATCAATAGCAATTTCAGCTTGTTGACGGATTTGTTCAAGAAACGGTTCATCACCAATTTCAATTCCGCCTGTGTCTATAATATTAAAATCATGAGTTAACCATTCTGCAGAACTATAAATTCGATCCCGTGTAATTCCGGGTATATCTTCTACAATGGAGATTCTTTCTCCTACAATCCTGTTAAAAATAGTGGACTTCCCAACATTTGGACGACCTACTATTGCAACGACCGGCTTTGCCATGACGTTCACCCTTTCTTTTATCCAACTTATCTATAGTATATCAAACCGTTCGTTTCCACATAACACTACCGTAAAAAGACAGCAAGTTGGTTCTGCCTTTTCTAAAATGACTCGCATAATTGTACCAATAAATCAGGATAAAAACAATCGGATTTCCCGAGTCCATTCTTGAATAAAGACTTTAATCAAGCATTAGCCATAAAAAAGCGCTTATGCATGCTTAAAAGCACACATAAGCGTATCAGCAGTCTGATCTGCGCGCAAATTTATCAGGTTCAAGGCCGCGCATATGAAGCCAATGATAGGTTGGACCGCTTAGTATAATCGGAAGCTTCCTGAGATCCACTATATTTTTGGCACCAAGAGCCGTCATAATCATTGTTTGTTCCATTTTCATCGCATTAATTTCTTCAATAAGCCCCTCAGGTCCGTGTTCAATTAAGATCCGTAAAAACGTTCCTGCAATTCCCGCCGCACAAGCCCCAAGGCTTAATGACTTTATCACGTCAATACTCTGGCTGATTCCACCTGAGGCAATGATAGAAGGAAAGGTACTGCTTGTTTCCACAATAGATGGAACGGTTGGTATTCCCCAATCGTTAAAGAATGCCAGCTGTCTATCCTGACGATGATTTTCTATCTTCGAAAAATTGGTACCTCCATAACCGCCTACATCAATAATTGATACACCAGCAGCTTTTAATTTATTGGCAGTTTCTTTGCTCATCCCAAAACCGGTTTCCTTGACAATAACCGGGACTTGCAGACCATTTACAATCGACTCTATGCGGTTTAATGCCCCAGCGAAAGACCGGTCACCTTCTGGCATTGCCAGTTCCTGTACGACATTTAAATGGATTTGCAGCGCGTTGGCTTCAATCATATCAACTGCATATTTTGCTTGATCAAGCGTTGCCTCGCTTCCTAAATTTCCAATAATCATGCCCTCTGGATTCACTTTTCTGGTTATAGAATACGTTTCTCTTTCAGTCGAATCTTTCAATGCAGCCATTTGAGACCCTACAGATAACATCAAGCCGGTCTCTCGTGCCGCAATAGCAAGTCCCTCATTAAGAGTTTTTGTCTTATCTCCGCCTCCACCAGTCATTGCATTAATAAAAAAAGGCGAACTTAAAATAAGCTCGCCAATCTTAGTTTGAAGTGAGATGTTGTCTATTGCACAATCCGGAAGGCTTTGATGAACGAATTTCACATCCTCAAATCCTGCTCCGTTTGCAGAAGCTGTTGATAGCGCATAGTTGATATGATCGATTTTTCTCCCTGCTCTGCTCACAATTTCTCACCTTTATTATGAATTATTTTTTAAGTCTTTTAATTTATCCCCAATCATTTCTCCCAGCTGAAAACCTTTAGATTCTTCTGGCATGTCATATGATTGTTCTTTTTTATACTCATTTTTATTTTCTTCAAGTTCTTTGATTGAAAGTGATAATCGCTGATCACTCACATTCACATCGAGCACCTTCACTTTAACGTCCTGACCTTCATCAAGGACTTCATGAGGCGTGCCTATATGCTGATGGGAAATTTGCGAGATATGAACAAGACCTTCCACACCTGGGAAAACCTCTACAAAAGCACCGTAGGAAACCAATCTGCGAACTTTCCCTTCTAAGGTTGACCCTTTAGGAGCTTTTCCTTCAAGATCGGACCATGGTCCTGGCAATGTTTCTTTAATGGATAGAGAAATACGTTCGTTGTCCCGATCCACCGAAAGCACCTTAACCTGAACCTCTTGCCCTTCTTCCACAACATCCGAAGGTTTCTCTACATGCTGATGAGAGAGCTGAGAAATGTGAACAAGGCCGTCTACTCCGCCTATATCAACAAATGCACCAAAATCGGTAATCCGTTGTACAGTGCCGTCCAGAACATCACCGGATTTTATGTTTTCAAGCAGTGCTTTTTTCTTTTCAGCTTTTTCCCCTTCCACTACAGCGCGATGGGAGAGGATAAGACGGTTCTTTTCTTCATCAAGCTCAACGATTTTAAAAGCAAGATTACTGCCTCTGTAATTTTCAAAATCTTCAACATAGTAATCCTCAACCAAAGAAGCAGGCACGAACCCTCTGACACCAAGGTCTACTACAAGTCCGCCTTTAACCACGTCTTTGACTTCGGCATTAAAAACTTCTTCAGCCTCAAAGCGCCGTTTCATTTCGTCCCAGGCTTTCTCAGCTTCAACTTTTCTTTTAGAAAGAACAAGCAGTTCTTCCTCTACTTTTGTTACGACCAAATCCAGGTCGTCTCCTTCTTTCACTACATCGGAAGCTTTTTCTACATGGAGGCTCGACAGTTCACTGATCGGAATAATCCCATCCACTTTACTGTCCTTGACATCAACAAGAACCTGCTTTTCCTCCACTTTCGTTACGGTACCGGTCACACGGTCTCCCACCTCGAGAGAGTTTACTTCGATATGATTCATGTCTTCTGCCATATGTACTCCTCCTTAATCCATGACTACTGAAATAATATTAAATGTGAATAAAATCACATTATAATTAAAATTCAGAATATACTACTAACTTCTAATAAACTGATCAGTTTGTCAAGCGAGAACTTTTAGCGATGATTGTCGATAAGCTGTTGAATATGACCCATAATTACTTCAGTTGCTTCTTCTGCAGACGCTCTGCGGCCTCTTAATTCTTCCATAGGAATGGGTTTGCCGTAGACAACTTTTAATCTTTTAAACTTTTTGTAAGGACCAATAATAGCACATGGCACCACTGCGGCTTGAGAACGGAGGGCAAAGAAACCTGCGCCTGCTAGTCCCTTTTTTAATTCTCCGTCTACACTACGTGTACCCTCTGGGAACAGTCCAATAACATTATTTTCTTTTAAAATTGATAAGCCTTTACGTAAAGCCTCCCGATCGCTCATGCCGCGCTTTACAGGAAACGCCCTTAAGTTGGGAAGAAGTTTTTTTAGTATCGGCATTCGAAACAGTTCTTCCTTTGCCATAAAGGAAACAGGTCTCGGGGCAGTTACGCCAACTACAGGAGGATCAAGAAGCTTAATATGATTGGCACATAAAAGCACCCCGCCCTCTTTCGGGAAATTCTCTCTTCCAATTATTTTAAATCGGTAAATAGGTGTCAAAACCGTTTTTACCAATGATCTTGCAAAATGGTATAAATTCATACTGAACCTCCGCGTGTATCCACCAGATGTAATATCGTTTTCACTACCTCTTCAATATTCATCGAAGTTGTATCCAGTTCTACTGCATCTTCTGCCTTTTGTAAAGGAGATGCTGCTCTGGTTGAATCCAAAAAGTCCCGTTCTTCTATTTCTTTTTGAAGCGTTTCAAGACTTGATTTAATTCCTTGTTTTTTATGATCTTCAAAACGTCTTCGAGCGCGTTCCTCCACGCTTGCTAGCATGAATACTTTTATTTCAGCATCTGGAATGACGTGGGTGCCGATGTCCCTGCCATCCATGACGATTCCGCCATCTTCAACAAGTTTTTGCTGTCGTTTCACCATTTCATCGCGCACTGTCTTATGTTTTGCTACCATTGAAACTTGGCTGGTTACTTCATTAGAACGAATCTTCTCCGTAACTTCCTGCCCGTCAAGAAACACTCTTTGTCCCTTTGCTCCTGGAATAAGCTCTATAAGTGTATTCAACAAAAGATTGCTTAATTCCTTCTCATTTTCCACATCTATTTTGAGTTGAATAGCTTTATATGTCAGGGTTCGGTACATCGCACCCGTATCGATATAAATAAAACCAAGCTCTTCTGCCAGCACTTTTGCAATTGTGCTTTTCCCCGCAGCTGCCGGACCATCAAGGGCAATCCTTATCTTACTTCTTTTCTCTTTCACCAAACATTCTCCTTCATTTCCATATTCAAAGGTATTGTACCATAATTCGCGTTTTGGGTGAGTTATGTCTTATCATATCCTTTCTAAAGTCTAAATTCACGCTAATTGCTTACACCATCTCGATTTTTTCATAAAATCCTTTGAGATAATACAGTTAATTACAAAAAAGAAGAGGCTGGGACAAAAGTGTCTCAACCTCTTCAAACCGGTTCTCTGCGCTTCAGGCGGACGCTTTCTGCAGGAACTGACGCTTGAGACCTCCTCAGGCTCTGCGAGAGCACTGATTATCATCAATAATGACATATATGTTATTGTTGATGTTATATTATAATTCATTAATGAAAGTAATAGCTTCATCAAAGAAATAAACTAGAGCCTTTAATGATTGCATGACTAGAAAGTAATGTTGTTCATATATGTTTCTATTCTGCTTTTTAATGAAAGAAAGTTCGAACATCTCCGACCGTCACATTTCCATGATCCCAATGCTTGAGGATCTAACTTCAAATGGTTAAGAAACGCCTTTTATTATAGTAAATTATTTAAGAAATATTGTTATCTTTTCTCTTAACAGGAAGACTAACCGTAAATGTAGTGCCTTCCCCTTTCTCACTGCTGACTGTGAGAGCTCCACCGTGCGCTTCAACTATTGATTTTGCGATTGATAGCCCGAGACCGCTACCTCCATCATTTCTCGCATAATCCGCACGGTAGAACGGAGTGAAAATCTTCTCTAGCATTTCTTCGTGCATTCCAAGTCCATTATCTGAAATATCCATATACCATTGGTTTTTTATGAGTCTTGTACTTACTACTACGTGATTTTCACCATATCTGAATGCATTATCCACAAGATTGGTCATTACTTGCTGCATTCTGACTGGATCTATGAAAAGCGTAACAGATGGGGCCATGTCGCCTATGGTTAGTATCTTGTTATCATGATCAGCAGGACTGATTGCTTCTATCATGTCTTCAGTGAAAGAGCTGCTGGATATCCGCTGCTGGTCGATCGGCAGCTTTTTTAGTTCAAGTTTCGTTAGGTCAAACAGATCCTCAATAAGACGGTCCACCTGTAATGTTTTCTTATGAATAATATTCAAGTATTGGTGCTGTCTTTCCTCTGACTTTACAACACCGTCGCGCAGGCCTTCCACGTAGCCTTGAATTGAGGATAACGGTGTTCTGAGATCATGCGAGATACCTGCAATAAGCTCCTGCCTGCTGCGTTCATAAGCCTGCTTTTTTGCGAAAGAGTCTTTAATTTCCTGTCTCATGAGATTAAAAGAGCTGATAAAACGTCCAACCTCGTCCTTTTTACCGTTTGGCACAGGGTAGTCGAGGTTCCCTTTTCTCGCTTCTTCGCTTGCTTCATAGACTGCTTTTAGTGGAGTAATCACTGACCTGGACAATAGCCATACCCATATGCCAATTGTTAAAAGCAGCGCCAGAACTCCACTGCCAATACTGATTAGAATATACTTAATGATTCTAGATTCAAGTTCACTTGACTTTAAGGATAATTCAGCCTGTACCTGTTCGCCAGCGGATGTTTCTCCTTCAATCGAGATCGTGGCATAATTAAATCTTAGTCCATTAGGTGAGGTGTTTAGTTCTTCTTCCCCATAGATCGGCTCTCCCTGATAAAAGACTTGCAAGGCTGCTTGGTATGATGCTGAAATATCATCCATCCGTTGATCAAACCCATCACTGGTCACAGGTGGCAGCTCCTGAAACAGTAATTGTATTTCCTCAGTTGTTTGTTTATGTGAATCGTCTATTTCACTACTAATCCGTTCAATATTTTGAGATAATAAAGCAAGTGAAACAGCAGTGACAGCCAGTGGGATGACGATGACAGAGATTAATGCAATTATCATTTTTACTTTCAGTGTCGCCATCATTTCCAGTCTCCATTAAATTTATAGCCAACACCCCAAACAGTTTGAATCCATTCAGGCTTAGAAGGATCGGTCTCAATTTTTTCACGCAGCTTCCGGATATAAACGTTCAATGAATTGAAATCGCCAAGATGATCGTATCCCCACACTTCATTGAACAATTGTTCTTTTGAATAAACCTGGCCTGGGCGCCGGGCGAGTACATAAAGAATCTGAAATTCCTTCGCAGATAAAAGCAGATCACGTTCTGAAAGCCGAGCGTTTATCTTTTTTTCATCAAGACTCAGTTTCCCATACCTAAGCACTCCCTGTTCCTGTTGTGCTGAGAAATAACGGGTGCGTCTGAGATGAGCTTTTACTCTCGCAGTAAGTTCACCGGGACTGAATGGTTTTGTAATATAATCATCTGCCCCGATGCCAAGACCGATAATTTTATCGGTTTCACTGCGCTTAGCTGTCATCATTAGCACGGGAACAGTCGATGCGCTCCGGATACTTCGGCACACTTCCATCCCATCAATTTCAGGAAGCATCAAATCCAAAATTACCAGGGATGGCGCTACCCGGTGAAATTGTTCAAGTCCCTCTTTCCCATCAGAAGCGATGACCACATTAAACCCTTCTGTTTCTAAATAGTCTCTTACCAGTTCTGCAATTTCCGCTTCATCTTCAATCATCAGTATCGTTTCGCTCATTGATTACACACCCTTAATAAATTGTTTCTATTATACGGCAACATCACGCCGCTGAAACACCTGCCAGGAAACAACCGCAAAAATGATTAGATAAACTGCAAGCACAGTCAGTGAGAATCCAAGGGTCGTTTCCTCAAACAACACCGTACCTTCTTTAAACTGCGTTAGGTTCGTATTAGCAAATATAATATATTTTGCCCATTCATAACGTCCTGCAAGCATTGTCATTTGAGGTCCGGTGAACATCAGAAAGATAGACAGTCCAATTGCCAGAGAACTGCTTCTGAACACTGTCGAGATCATAAAAGCCATGGCAGCATAGGTCATCAGTTCACCTGAGTAAAGAAGATAGGTCTCAGCAAGGTCATAAAGCCTATTCACGTCATTAATATAAATCGATTCAAATCCAAAGAAAATTCCGCCTATCAGTATAGAGGCAGCTGCCAATATTAAAAGCAGCATTACACCGTAAAGAAAGACGACTAAAAACTTCGCAATTAGAATTCTCCCTCTTCTGACAGGTCTAATCAGGAGAAGTTTAATCGTTCCATTTGAAAATTCAGAGGCAACTGAACTTCCCGCAGCAATAATTGAAAAGAGAATTGTCACCGCATAAAGCGTTGAAGCATTTCTGGTGAATCCCCAGAATGTTGTATCCTCTGCAAAATAAGCAGTACCCCCTGCTAAAGCTGCTACAAGCGCAATCAGGATGATGCCCATCATCAAAGAAGAAGGTTTTTTAATTAATTTTATCCATTCATTTTGAAGCATTCTGAGTGTATACATGCTGATCCTCCTCTGTCATCTGAAGAAATGAATCTTCTAGTGTTTTTCTTAATGGTGTGAATTCATAAACTTTAACCTGATGTCTTGATAATTGATGGATCAGTTCAGGCAATTCCTCTTTTTCCGCACGCACAATAATTCCTTCGTCTGTTTTCCCGCAACTGTAATTATTAAGTAGCTCTTGTACTTTTTCTATCGGAGAAGCATCAATGAACACCTCTTGTGTTCTGGAATGGATAAGTGTTTCCGTCTTCTCAACCCTAATGAGGTTCCCGTTCTGAATAATACCGATTTTATCGCACATCAGCTGCATTTCAGAGAGTAAATGACTTGAAACAAATACAGCCATCTGCTCCTCCTTTGCGATACGTCTGATATATTGTCTGATTTCCCTGATGCCGGCCGGATCCAACCCATTTGTCGGTTCATCCAAAATGAGAAGGGAAGGCTTATGCAGAAGCGCCTGCGCAATACCGAGACGCTGTCTCATACCAAGTGAATAATTTTTAACCTTTTCATGAATTCTTTTTTCAAGACCCACAAGCTTTATAACTTCATTAACTCTGTCTTCCGGCAACTTTTCGGGAAAAAGCCGCTCATACTGCCGAAGATTCTCGTAACCGGTTAAATGCTTATACATTTCCGGGTTTTCGATGATTCCTCCAACATGACGCACCGCTTTCTCAAAGTCAGTTGTAATGCAATGTCCATTAATCAGAATTTGTCCTTCTGACACCTTCGTCAGCCCAACCATCATTCTGATCATTGTCGTTTTACCCGCGCCATTCGGTCCAAGAAAACCGAAAACCTCTCCTGGAAAAAGCTTTGTGCTAATTCCATGAATAACTTCTTTTTTACCTATTCTTTTTTTCACGTTTATAATCTCTACTACTGTTTTCATTAGGTTCGTCCCCCTTCTTTCTGTATTGTGACAAACGGAACTTAAAATGAATGGATGAAATTCTTAAAAATATCTTAAAAACAGGTCCAGACAATTGCTAAACCTGTTCTATCATTGTTGATACATAGCTAGACTAAAATTGTAAAATTACTGCGAGTTAAGGGTTTCGAATTTGTCAGCATGCTCACCTTGCGGGGTCTCATGCAACCGTCAAATTCAGCAGGAGTAGCCACCTTCCGCTCCGTTCACCTCTTACTATTGTCTAAATACTACCTCGTTTTTAAACTTTTTAGAGTTTGATATGCTCCCCTTTAGGTAGACAGATTAAATAAAAAAATCTGTTTACCTAAAGGGGAGTTTTTTTATGTCTAATAATCGGTATTCTAATGAGTTTAAAACTGACATTTTGTTAGCCTATAAAAATAGAGAGTGTACTGTGAAAGAATTTTGTTTACAATTCAACATTACTGAGCCTTCACTAAGAACATGGGTGAAACTATGAAAGATATGGTTCAGAAGGGTTGCGACGATCGGCCACTTGGAAGGGCTCTATGACGAAAGCGAGAAAAACGACTTGGGATGAACGTATACAAGTTGTGCTTGATTGCTTGAAGAACAGAAAAATTATCAGAAAGCAGCTACCTCTCATCAGGTTTCTTATCAACAAGTCTATCAATGGGTGAAGAAATATGAGAACGGCGGAGAGAAAGCGTTGAAGGATCGACGTGGATATAAGAAAGAAGAAGAGGAACTCACACCAGAAGAGAAAGTAAACCTTCAAATGAAGAAGTTAGAAAGAGAAAATGATCGGTTACGTGCAAAGAATTTATTTTTAAAAAAGTTAGAGGAAATCGAAAGGAGGCGAGAATAAACCAAATCCGATTTGAAGATAAGTATATCGCGATTCAAGAGCTAAATCAGGAGGAAGAGCTAAGTATTTACTTACTCTGTGACATTGCCGGTATTGCACGATCTGCCTACTATAAGTGGATGAACCGCACGCCTTCACCCAGAGAAAAACAGAACAAAGAAATCATTAAAGAGATGAAAGTACTCCATAAAAAAGTGGATGAATCGTTCCGTTATCGTCAGATGACCCTTCACATGAATAGAAAGTTTGAAGAGAAGTTGAATCATAAGAGAATCTATCGGTTGATGAAAGTGGCTGGCTCGAGCTCTGTCATTCGTGTTAAAAAGAAGCAATATAAACCCTCTTCCGTTCAACGTATAGCCGAAAACATATTAATTTGTGAATTCAGAGCCGAAAAACCGAATGAAAAATGGGTAACGGACGTGACAGAATTTAAGTATGGTTCATCAAAAAAGGCCTATTTAAGTGAGATTCGTGACCTTTATGATGGATCCATCATCAGCTACTATGTCCTGGGGCACTCAAACAACTACTCTCTCGTGTCCAAGACAGTCGATCAGGCCATCTTACAACTGAATGGAGAACAGCCTCTCATCCATAGTGTCGTGGGTTTTCCAATACACCTCTAAAGAATTCGAACATATGGTCGATGCGGCAGGTATGACACAGAGTATGTCACGGGTTGGACGGTGTATTTATAATGCGCCAATAGAGTCTTTTTTTTGGCAAGCTAAAATGTGAGAAATATTATTTACATACATATCAGACATACGAGGAACTTACTACATCTATTTTTATAATCATGAAAGATATCAAAAACGACTAAACGGCCTTAGCCCTATGGAATATAGAGCTAAAGCCGCTTAAATCATTTTTATTATTCCCACTGTCTACTTGACAGGGGGCAGTTCATTTTTCCCGACCTCTTCTATTCTTTAACGTATCAGTTTGCATTTTCAATACCCCGACACGTTTAGACCCAGGTTAATTGGGCTGAAATGAACAAGCCTCTTTACAATACACGTTCTTTTTGTTTCATTGAAAGTTGCCGTTCAAAAGAATACCGCATTATTTGCTGCTGCTGAATATCTGTCGGCTCAATAAAATGAACAGAAGCAATTTGAGCACCGTTCCTGTTTTTCGTTCTGACAAATTTACCCTTGAGTTTTACATATTGATTTTCTCCGCTTTTCATTGGAAGCACAATAAATAGGTCCATCTCTTCTCCATTTTGAAATTCTGCAGACTTGTTGAGGATAAATGAAACACCCCCCGCGCTCAGGTCATCACTAACAAAATGAAAGGTTTGTCCATCCTTTTTTACTGCTACATCTAAAGCTGCTTCCACGCGGACATATTTCCTTCGCTGAATTTTAAATATGTTTTCTGCTTCAGGGAAAGAAAGAGCAACCATGGGGATTACACCTTTTTCTCTTCCCTTCACTTCTGTCTGAAAGGAGTATGATTCGCGGTCACTTTGAGTAAATGCGACGTTAAGTCGAGTACCGTTAACGAGAAAAGTTGTTTTATCGTTTGCAATATTTATTGGATAATCAATATAAATAAGCTTGTCAGACATTTCTACAATCCTGCTCTTAAATTTTTCATTTGCTTGATTGTTTACAGGTTCCAGTGTCAGTGTCATTCCAATATTCAGCATATATCAGCACTTCCATTCGTGTTCTTACAATTTTGACTCTATTATGCCACGTTTTGAAAGCATTTCCAATATTTTTTTCTGTTGGTTATAGAACTTAAAGTTTTTCGACTTTTTCTTCCTGTCCAGTTTCTCCATTAATGAAAATCCGATATGTGTCTTCTCCAAGTGTACCTATGAACTCACGGCATAGGACCTCGTCACCCATCTCATCTCTGATTATGGCAAGTCTCGACTCCTCTACAGAGAATTTAGAATGAAGCAGTTCTATGGCTTCTTCTTCTGACAGACTAGGCTCGCCTACATCCCGATCTTCACCATTTTGAAGATAATCCATGCCTAAAAATCCGATCACTTCTCCATCATCTAACGCCACTTTTATGTGAATAGAATCAGAATTCACATATACATTTTGCGGCTCAATTAAACGGATGAACGTAAGCATGGCTATCCCATTGTCCTGCCGGCTGTTTTCAAGAACGACATCATCAAACCCTTGTTTTTCTAGAAATTCAGCTGCTTTTTCTCCTGCATCATATAAACTTACGGTTTCTTCTCCTACCTTACGATTATTCAGAAAGTATAACGGATACCCGCCTTTTACGGTCACATCCATATTCGATTGATTCCCGTCTTCTGATTCCCATGATAGCGAATAAAACGGGTAATTTGCTCCATCTAAACTTTTTGATACTTGCATTTTCTGATCTTTATTTACCCCAGTAAAATCTTTAACTTTTTTTACAGCTTCTTGTTCTGTGAGTTCCTTACCATCAATATGAGATAATTGTTTTCTTCTAATTTCAGCAGTTTCCTGCTCTGTCATCACAAATGTTTCAATGGCATATCCTTTAACTGACTTGTCCACTTTTCTGAATCCATCAATAACTGAATTATTTTTTATGTGATCTCCTGTAGCCAGAAGACTTTCTAATTCCAGCCATTCTAAATTATCAGCCAGCACTTTTTCCTGAATTCCTCTCAATTCATTTTGCAGCTGTTCAGACTGTGAGTATAATGTTTCAAGTTTTTCATACTCATCATCAGTCATGGGAGAGGAGTTTAAATCCCTCACAGCCGTCTGATAACTAAAGTTTCCGATATTGGTAAGAAAACCTTCCATTTCATTAAACGGCAGCAGTCCTAAAGGAAGATGACCGATATCTGAATGAATTAAAGACGTAAGCCTCCAAACTTCTGTAAGAGCAGGTGTAAGGTTCTTTCCTGCATTCATCGCAAGTGCAGATCCTATTTGATCATGAAGCAGGTCCATTTGATAATTTATTTCATGAAAAGCTCTTTGATATTCATTTTCCATATGGCTTTTCAGAACTTCTTTTTCCTGCTTTTGATACGCTCCCCATGTGACAGCAGAGAAGATACCGATGAAAAGCAGTGAAAAGAGTATTGTTTTTTTCATCATTGTCGTTCACTCCCTCTGTTATAGGCAGAAAATATGTTCACCTATTTTTTTAATTTGTGGTCTTGACCAAATCCAGTTGCTTGTCGCCGTATCAGGATTAAAATAGTACAATGCATTTTCAGATGGATCCCATCCATTAATCGCATCAATTACAGCCTCTTTAGCTTGTTCATTCGGTTCAAGCCAGATTTGACCATCTGCTACAGCTGTAAAGGCTAATGGTTCAAAAATAACCCCTGAGGCAGTATTAGGAAAAGCCTCATCTTCAATCCGGTTTAAAATAACGGCAGCTACGGCTACCTGACCAATGTATGGTTCTCCCCTTGCTTCCCCATAAACTGCATTTGCCATTAATTGAATGTCATTTTCAGAGTAACCGGATGGATATTTTGGCGCTTTTTTCGGAGCTGATTTTTCTTTTGTTACTTGCTGATCGAGTGGAACACCGCCATAGTATGTAAAGCGATTTCCTTTTTCGATATTTGAACGCACATAATTATCATCGTAGTCCGTGTTATTTACAAGTTTCGTTCGTGTGGTCTCTCCTGCAAGACCATCTATATCCAGACCATAATCCTGTTGGAAGTTTCGTAATGCCCAATAGGTCCCCCAGCCGAAATCACCATCGATTTGTCCTTCATAGTAGCCTATATATTGAAGTCTTGATTGAAGTTCAATGACATCATCTCCAAATGCTCCGCGCTGAATCGTTTGTCCGCTAAACGCATCACTATATGTTGTCAGGTAAACTCCCTGAAGGACAACTAAACATACAAATATTATTCCCCACCGTTTCATAAACTGCCTCCGTTCTAAAAGAGTAATTGATCAAAGGTAGTTTAAACGATTCGTTTGCATGCTATACATAAAACAAAAAAAGCCATCGCCTTTAGGTAAAAGGCGATGGCTTTATGTTTTAAATTGATTATGGTGCTGATGTGTCAAAATGTGAGCTTTCTTAACTTTCCAAAGACCCAGCCACCATAAAAAGAGCATGAATGGAATAATAAAATAGATCCAGTTGTGGAAGCTTAATAAAATAAAATCGTAAAAACTATGTAACGCCACTGGGATGACAATCGATAAAAATAACAGGTTTTTTCTTACAGCAGGGAGAGAAAATTTAGCTTTGCCTACATAATACCCCATCACTACTCCAAACAGTGCATGGCTTGACACAGGGAGCAAAGCCCTGCCAAAGGCTGTTTCAAGTCCATTCACAGCAAGAAAAAGGACATTTTCCAGGGTAGCAAAACCCAAAGATACAGCCGCTCCATACACAATACCATCATACGGCTCGTCAAATTCAATAAGGTGAAAGATGAAAAAATATAAGATAAACCATTTAAAAAATTCCTCCAGTAACCCATAGGATAGAACGGATCTGAGGAAAGCAGATGAAAAAACCTGCTCTGTTTCAAGTACATACTGGACGAACATAATCGGAAACGTAATAGCGATGCCTAAAATAAAAGCACGAAACACGGTTCGGACTGGCTCGATATCATATTGGTCTCTTAAATAAAAATAACTTAAAAGAGCCAGACCAGGAGCGATCGCGGCTGAGATGATGGCAAACATAAAAATGCCTCTTTTCAATCTGTTTTACTCATCGTATCATGTAGAAGACTTGTTTTACATAGTGAAAAATGCTCGGAGGGATAGCAAATGACAAAAAAACTTATTTTACTTATTCATACAGGCGGGACCATAGCAATGGCTCAGGATCAATCTGGCGCCGTTTTACCAGGGGAAGACAATCCAATAGCGGAACAATCCGCTCAGGTGAGTGACTATGCTCATATGATCGTAGAGACGCCTTTTACACTTCCTTCTCCGCATATTACGCCTGATCATATGCTGCAGATAAAAAAACTTATTGAAAAATATTATCTTGAATCAGGAATAGAGGGTGTGGTCATTACACACGGCACCGATACGTTGGAAGAGACAGCTTATTTTCTTGATTTAACCTTGAGACTCTCTATTCCTGTAGTTTTGACGGGAGCCATGAGGTCGTCAAATGAGATTGGATCTGACGGCCTTTATAATTTAATCAGTTCTGTTCGAACTGCTTGCTGTGATGAGGCATATGGGAAAGGTGTTCTGGTCGTATTGAATGACGAAATTCACACAGCCGTCAATGTGACAAAAACACATGCAAGCAATGTATCTACCTTTCAGAGCCCTCAATATGGTCCTATAGGTATCGTAACAAAGGGCGGTGTTGTTTTTCACCACACCCCAAAATTAGATCTTAAATATGCTCTACAGGAGCCCTCGAAAAAAGTCGCTATCTTAAAGGCATATGCCGGAATGGATTCAAGACTTTTTACAAGCTTAGCGGATCTGGGATTTGACGGGGTAGTCATTGAAGCACTTGGACAAGGGAATCTGCCACCGGGAACCGTTGAAGGGATTCAAAGTTTAATCAAAAAAAATATCCCGATTGTCCTGGTTTCCAGATGCTTTAACGGAATTGCACAAGATGTATATGGCTATGAAGGCGGAGGCAGACACCTGAGAGAAATGGGTGTTATTTTTTCAAATGGACTGAACGGACAAAAAGCTCGTATTAAATTAATGATAGGTTTAGCACAATCAAACGATCATCAATTTATATCCAAAATGTTTCAATAACAACGTCATAATGGGAGCCCTTATTTTACACACTTCCAAGGGTGGCACAAGGAAAAAAACTAAAAAAAATAAAGAATGTCTTCAGAAAATAAATTTTCAGTAAGACATTCTTTATTTTTTAAGTGGATTGTTTCAGCTGATTCTAGATTAATTTTTTTCCTCAATTGCATTCGCAATTTGTTCACCGTGAAAGCGGCCGTTTTCAATAAAAATTTCATTTGCATTATTTCCTGCAGCAATGACCCCCGCAATATATATGCCTTCGATGTTCGTCTCCATCGTTTCAGGATGATAAATCGGCCTCCCTGAGTATTCATCTATACGTACGCCAATTTTTTTTAAGAAGGCATGGTCTGGGTGATAACCGATCA
The DNA here is from genome assembly GCF_000829515.1 of Jeotgalibacillus campisalis. Lineage (GTDB taxonomy): Bacteria > Bacillota > Bacilli > Bacillales > Jeotgalibacillaceae > Jeotgalibacillus > Jeotgalibacillus campisalis. Next base: position 733,852 of record NZ_JXRR01000014.1, read on the forward strand.
TAGCAAATACAAAATCGTTTTTTATCGTGTGCATTTCGCTATTTATAGAATAATCTACTGCCTTTGGTGTAATATTCGTGACAGCTGCATCAAAATGCATCTTAATGGATTGAGTTTTTACAAGACCCTCAAATTGCGGTAGGATCCATGGCTTGATGCTTGGCGAATAATTGCTTCCTCTATAAAAAACGGAAACTCTTGCCCCTGCTTTTTCAAGTTCGATTGCTGCATCTACGGCGGAGTTTTTCCCTCCAATGATCGCTACGTCTGTATCAAAAAACGGATGTGCTTCTTTAAAATAATGGTGTACCTTAGGCAGCTTAGCCCCTGGAATTTTAAGTTCATTAGGGTGATCATAATATCCAGTGGCAATGACAATATGGTTAGCTGTGTAAGACTGTTTTGATGTAGTAACTGAAAAGATGCCGTTTGTCTTTTTAATCGATCTCACTTCTTCAAAACGATTAATAGAAAGGCTCATTTGTTTTACAACTTCTCTGTAGTAAACAAGAGCCTGATTTCTTTTAGGTTTATGATCTTCAATTATAAATGGCACTTCACCTATTGCCAGCTTTTCACTGGATGAAAAAAAAGTTTGGTGGGTTGGGTAATGAAAGATCGTGTTAACTATATTTCCCTTTTCGATCACCAGCGCATCGATTCCCCTTTTTTGCAATGCAATCGAAGTGGCCAGACCGCATGGGCCTCCTCCGACAACAATGACATCTCTATGCTCCATCATGCGTCACTCCTGCTCATGGTCCGTTCTAGTACGATAAAAATCCCGTATCATTGTTTATGATAGGGGATTTAAATGGGGTTTTCAATCATCTTGATTTAAATGTTCTTCCATTTCTACCAAGTCCCCATCCTTCTAATAAGAGATACTCGTGCATAAATTTATATTTTCAACGAAAGCCAGTTGTCCCATTCTTCCTTAGACCTGCCTACGAGATGATAATGGTAAATTTCTTGATCTTTATCATTGAGGCAATTAACAGCGTGCCCTCCAACCCCTACGAAAAGCTCAGGGTACTGGATAGAAAGCCGATCAATTAATTCTAATGTTTTCGTCACATTTTCTTTTAACGTGCATGAAAGAAATAGAAACTTAGGATCTACTGTCTCAAGAACAACATCTAGGTCTCCCTCTTTAATGCTGGCTCCGAGATAAACCACTTCGAAGCCTTTCCTTCGAACATATAAAGTGAAAATTAACAAACCAAGCTCATGCCATTCTCCAGGTGCACACACTGCCACGACCTTTGGCAAAAGTCCATTGTGAGGAAATGAATGCATTAGTATGCCAATCCTTGAACGTAAGATAGAAGTGGCAAAGTGTTCATGAGCTGTTGTAATCTGGCCGATTTCCCAAAGCTCACCAATCCTGATCAGGACGGTACCCAAAATGTCGATTAAGACTTTATCAATTGTATAAAGTGAGAAAGCCTGGTTTATTAGCTCATGTGATTTATTTTCTTCAAAATTTAGCAATGCCTCAACCAGATCATCCTGAAAAATTTGAATACGGTCTTTGGGTCCTTCGGTGGGTTCCTTTTGCTCAGAAAAATCCTGCTTTTCAAGCATGATGACAGCTTGACTAATAGTAAGACCTGTATTAATTTTGTTTACAAGCCACTTGAGTTTTTTTACATGTTCGTCTGTATATAGTCTGTGGCCTGATTCATTTCGAACAGGCTCAATTAAATTGTATCTTCTTTCCCATGCCCGCATCGTGCCTGGCTGTATGCCGACCATTGTGGAGACAGCTTTAATATTATACTTTCCTTCTTCACTCATATTACTTGTCCTCCTGCGGCTCGCAATCCTTTCTACAAATTATATCTCTCAATTGTCTTTGTGTAAACTTTGTATAGGTTTTATACAACGATTATCTTTATCTTTTTAGAGAAATATAATGTGTTTCTGATTTAGCACCAAGACGCAAAGGAAGCAATGTCGTGCCAAACCCGTTACTGATGAGCTGATAAGTCTCATTTATTTTTTTAAGAGATCCAGGCTCATATGGGCCTGCTCCAAAAAAACGAACTTGCCCTCCGTGTGTATGCCCGCTCAGAACCAAGTCGACTTTCTTTTTTGATTTGGAAAGTTTATGCATAATACCGGGTTCATGACTGACTAAAATGACGGGATCCGTTGTATTGACTGCCTGCAGAGCTTCTTGCAAATCATCTTTTTTATAACTGATATCCCCAACTCCCGCAATCCATATAGAGTGATCTTTTTCTATTTCTATTTTTCTTACTTCATTCTCGAGGATCGTGACATTATTTCTTCGCAACAGGTGATTCAGCTTTTTCAGATCAACCTCTTCGTCGTTATTGCCGTAAACAAAATAAACAGGCCCTATTTCAGAGAGTATTTGAATGTTTCGTTCTACTCTTGAATATGGCACTCCTTTTTCCATTAAGTCTCCTCCAATAATTACTGCATCAGCTGAAGGAATTGATTTCACCCAATTAAGATATAAGTTTCTGCGATGAATATCCGAGATGAAAAAAATCGAAAAATCTTTTTCTGCCTTATAGTGATCCGGCTCAATATTTATGTAAGAAATATTATTTTCAAATGCCCTTTTCAACATCCAGCCCCCTAGTGACATGAAAGTTAAAAGGATCGTAGTCAAGTATTTCAAAAAAAAACCTCCAATCCGCTAGAGAGCGGCAAACAAAAAAAGATGAGGCTGGGACAATTTTGTCTCAACCTCTTCTATCCGGTTCACTCTACTCCGTTCACCTCATCGCAACAATTTAAACAAACTCAATTTGAAAAAGATTGTTGTCCTGTTACAGCCTCGTATTTGCGCTCTACTCTTCTTTAATATCTAATATTCTAAAGCCTGATTTCTCTAATTTTTTTAAAAACCTCTCTATATTATCGCGTTTTTCAATTTTTAACACGATTCTTCTGACAAGCTTATCGGTTTCATCAAACGTTACAAGAGAGATGACTGACTCATGGAATTGTTGAATAATATCCGCAAGCCTCGAAATTCTTCCTTCTGTTTCGACTGAAGTAAAGGCAATCCTAATTCCTTTTTTATGCATACCGAATGCACTTTGAAACTGATTGAAAACATCATATCTCGTAACAATGCCTTTAAAATCTCCCTGCTCGTCTACTACTGATAATAAAGGGAAATCATTTAGTTCATAAAGGGTCGTTTCAAAAATTTCATCACCCTTAAGATATGTATCTTGATGGGTTGCAATATCCTGTGCTGTAACAACAGAATTAAATTCCTCCCTTGATTTACCAGATTCAAAAAAGGCTTTATAGATATGATATTTTGTTGCTACACCTTTATATTGGGAATTATCTAATACAGGGACACCATCGATCCCGTTTTCTTCCAATAGTGTAATGACTTTTTCAATAGAATCATTAACTTGAACAGTATAACATTTAGCATTAGCAATCATTGCATTTTTTACAAACATTGGCTTCACCTCGTAATTTATTATAGTACATTCTTCGCTTCTAACCTGATAATATCCTGCCTGATTTACTCTATCATCACCATCAATTATTGACTGGGAATCTCTAATACTTGACCTTCTGAAATTTCGTTGCTGCTGAGCCCATTTACTTCTTTAATTTTCTCCACCCAGTCTCCATTGCCGAAATAGTTTACGGATATACGATACAGTGTTTCACTTGCCTGAACAGTATGGACAGCCGAGGATGAGGGTTCTTCCTCAACATCAGTGGTTGAATCCGTTTCTGCTTCAGCAGGTTCTTCTACAACTTGTTCTGCAGGTTCTTCTGCCGCTGGTTCTGCAGGTTCCTCTACAGCTTCCTGGACAGCTTCTTCCGTTTCATTTGAAGCCTCCGTTTTTTCCTCGTTTATTTCCTCTGCATCGTCATCTTTGGATGTTTCTGCATCTGAAGGAGATTCTTCCGGCGTTTCCTCTCTTTCATCACTATCTGTAATTCCCGTATCCGGTTGTTCATCTGCAGGTGACAGTTGAGCACGGTCAACTTGAAATGCGCTATCGCGATCCATTGTCGCATTCGTAATACCACTCTCAGAATTATTTAACGTTAAAGAAAGAATTGCTACCGTAACAGGAAGAAGAACAAATAATGCCACCAGCACCCGAATTAAAGGAAAAGGTTTTTTTTGAGCGGCCTTTTCATCTCTTTTCTTTCCATGCAAAGCCAGCCTCGATGTTTCACCTCCATTTTCTTTATGGATGCTTTGATCCGCTGCAGTAATTTCCTGTCGTGTTTTGTTTGCCTGGTCACGATAAGGATCTCGTTTCATGTAATTCCCCTTCTTTTCTTTTTTTATGTTTAGATTTTTGCTGAATATATAAGCCTAATAATAAATTAACGATGAAATGCAGGCTGATAGTTGACCACAAACTATTGGTCCACTCATATATTCCCCCAATAATGAAACTTAGAATCACAATATTTAATGTAAGATACCAATGATTTAAATAACGAAAATGAACAATTGCAAAAAGAAGACTTGCCAGCATCCAACTTGTGTTCGTTTGAATAACTCCGCGAAAAAGTAATTCTTCTGCCAGCGCTACGATCATCGCAAGCCATAAAAGTTGAGCAATACTCGCATTTGAGAATAATTTCTCATTTATTCCGCCGTCATCATAATAACGACTTGGAAGAAGCTTCATAAGCCATATATCCAAAAAAACGATCATTAGACCTGCTGCAACCCCAACCCCTATCATAGTTGATGAGATCGCGAATAAGCCGGTAAACAAATGAAAACTTTCAAATAACAAGAACCCTAAGAATAGGGATGCGGCCAAAAAGAAAATTTGAGTTCCCACAACTGATGTTATCAATTGCTGGTGAGTGATACGATCAATAGTCTTTTGTCCACCCATCATTTTCATTCTCCTTAAAAATTGATGCTAACCGATTTTGCCAGGTTATTACTTTTCTTTGCTCAGACCCAAGGCTTCCAATATAAGATTCAAGAGGAAAGCCGCATTGATCACAGCAAAACGGCTGAATAATAGAGTTTGTTTCATCAAAACACCGCACAATTAATTGTCTTCTGCAATTGTCTGTGGTGACATAGGTAACCATTTGATCTATTTTGCGTTTTTTTTCAACCATCCGCTTTAAAATTAATTGATTAACGTGACCCGCCCAGTTCGAATGGTTCGTTTCTATTTTAGCGTAATAATGCAAAACTCTGTTTTGAACCTCCGATAGACCCGTTTTTTCTTCAATTTCTTTTAAACCGCTGGCTGTGTGCTTAATTTTTTCAAATTCACTTATTTGACGTAATGAAGGCCTTTCAAGTTCCAGTAAATTTGTCGTAATTTGTTCATCTTTAGATAAGTATAACAGGATTGACAAACTTTTTTCACCATCACGTCCAGCCCTGCCAATTTCCTGCACAAAAGCCTCCATACTTGAAGGAAGGTGGAAGTGTATAATTGTCCGGATATTTTCTTTATTGACCCCCATGCCAAAGGCGCTTGTAGCAAAGATCCAGTCAAGCTGATCCGTTAAAAATTGCTGCTGAATAAGAATTCTTTGGTCCTGTTCAAGCCCGGCATGATAACTTGAAATCTTTTTGGCAGTTGTTTGATTCATTTCTTCTGCAAGCTCATCTGCTAATTTTTTACTTGAAAAATAGACGATGCCGGGTGAGGACAAAGTTTCTATAAATTGCTTTAACGTATGGATTTTTTCCTGAAAGGAAGAAAGTTGTTCCACTTTCAAAGCTATATTGGGACGATTGACTGAGTAAACCCACTCATCCGGGCTGGCCATTTTTAAGCTTTGACAAATATCAGCTCTGATTTTTACTGTTGCAGTAGCAGTTAACGCAAGTGTAACGGGACTTCCTAGTTTTTCTTTAATCGCACCAAGTTGAAGATAATCCGGCCTGAAATCCGGTCCCCATTGAGAGATGCAGTGCGCTTCATCCACAACAAATAGACGGATGCTGCAAGAAGATAGTGCTTCTGAAATCTCAGCAAGATTGAGCATTTCAGGTGAAATAAAGATAAATTTGTAGTGCTGCAAATTCTTAAGCGCCTGTTTTTTTTCTTTGAAAGATAAAAAGGAATTAAGTGCTATAACTTTTTTTTCTCCTCTGATCTTAATCTGCTCAACCTGGTCCTGCATTAAAGAAAGTAAAGGAGAAACGATAAGAACCTGTGCATGCAAAATATAGGATGGAAGCTGATAGCATAGAGATTTACCAGAACCGGTTGGAAGCATTGCAATGGTATCTTTTTCTGCGATTATACTTTCGATGATTTCTTTTTGACCCTCTCTGAAAGACCTGAATCCAAAGTGTTTAAATAAGGTATCTTCCATTTATTGTCCGTCCTTCCTTTGGATACGAGTACCAGCCGAATTTGAAAAAAGCTTGCCCTTGGCACTAAATCTTTTATTTCTTTCATTCTTTTATTTCTTATGCTATTAGCAGCAAGCCAAATTTCATCCTGCAGACTGAGCTCCACATAAGGTTCAATGGAAAACGTTTGGACCATAAGGGCAATCTCGATAATATGATCTTCAATCGTGCTTGTTTTTAGATTTCGAATCTGCGCTATTTTTTCAATGGTATAGAACTGTTGGATGTATCTCAGCGTTTTTTCAGTGGAAACAGTCAGGACAAATTCTTTTTGAGTTATATCCTTCTGAATTGAATTAAGGATTGGATAAGTATTTTTATCTTGTATTTCTGTAAGAATATAGTGAAGTGTGTTTAAGAAACGAATATGCACTTCTGATTCATCCGTTTTAAAATGGTCAGCCAGCTGCCGGGGGGTTTGCCCAATTAATTGAAAGCCGGTCATTTGCTGAACAATATAATCAGGATGATCTGGAAATTTATTTTTCATAAAGATCTTCGTTAATTCTAAATATAGTTTTTTAGTGTTTTTGCGTCTATCATCTTTCCAATTTAAAAATGTATGTTTTACCCAGTGTTGAATATCGGGATCACGCTGTACAGGAAAAAATCGATTTTCCTGATGAATGTAATTCGACAAAGACTGGGATAGCAACAAAAGTCTTTTCCAAAAAATTGTTGCTCTGTCATGGTAAAGCCAGCCTTTTAAATAAAAGGGAAAAGGATGATTTTTAAAATAAGCGTCAAGTGCGTTTTCTCCGTCTTCCGATACTCGCCATCTTTGTTCTTGAAACTCGATTAAATACTTGTTCATTATTAGGCGCTCACAACTTTGATCAAAAGATTTCCTTGATAAGTGCGGATAAATTTGAAAGAAATCATGCGCTCCATATAAATGAGCGTCTTGAATTGTCTGTGAAGTTTTCTTTCCTGATATCAAATGAAAAATTGCGGAGCGGCTTCGATCTCCATTAAATAAGCGAAAACAGAGCAATAAGATCGCATCCAAATAGGTCATAAAAGCTCTCCTTTAATGAGTTCATTGCTTTATTTTATCATGTTTTTGTCGATTACTGTCCGATTTCTTTTTGTCTAATAGGGTAAAATTAGAATGGTTCAAGCAATTCCATTGAAGATTAAGCATCTTTCTATTGAAAAAGCTCAATGACATGTTTAGAATGATACATGATACTTTTTTTGTGTTTTAGAGGATTTATTGAACTAGGAGGGAATTAAATTGGCAAAATATACAATAGTTGACAAAGATACTTGCATAGCATGCGGCGCATGTGGGGCTGCTGCTCCAGATATTTACGATTACGATGATGAAGGTATTGCATTTGTAACGTTAGATGATAATGAAGGGACAGTAGAAGTACCGGATGTATTGTTTGACGATATGCTGGACGCATTTGAAGGGTGCCCTACTGACTCCATTAAAGTAGCAGATGAACCATTTAATGGAGATGCTCTTAAATTTGAATAGATAACAGAAAACTGCGAAAACCAATGGTTTTCGCAGTTTTTTTATCGAATAAATTGTTTATTGGGACCAAGAGGAACCACAATCGGTTTTTCAAGATCAAACCCCAGTTCCCTGGAATCTGATATGTTTTCAAATAAAACCTCTTGCATTCCAAAGGAAGCAGCCGTGAGCAGCACAGCTTCAATGAAGTTCTTCTTCTCCTCGTCGGTAAAGTCATTAATCTGCTTGCTTGGTGTAATAGTCAGCAAATCGTTTTCCTGCTGAGTCTCGATGGTTATGTTTTCAGGCAATACTTTAGTAAAACCGTTTGGCACCTCTTGCTGCATTTTTTTCAAGGCATCTTCAATCGTTGCAAAAGAGGCATAAGACTGGGCAAAATACACGTTGGAAGTCCGATCATCTCTATATAAATAATAACCTTTATTTTTATTATTTAATGAAATGTCCTGTCCCCCCATTGAATCAGTACCCTCAAATTCTCCTTCACCATTGGCTATTTTAAAAAGACGATAATTATCGTGGCCAAACGTTTGCTTTAATACCTCATTCAACACGTCAAAAGAAGATTCTTTTATACGTTCGCTAAAATTATCTATCGTTCCTGTAATACTATCTTTCGATGGGGTGGATAGATCAACTGTTACAGGGTGATAGTCACTAAAGCCTATTGCTTCTTCGTCAATTTCATCAGCCCATCTGTTGTATAATTCAATGCTACTGTCTTCATTTTCTTTTTCCGGCAAAAGAAATGTAAAAGGAATTACATATCCATCCCATGATACCAAAGCGGTTTTGAAATAAGAACGGCCGCTTGCTTCAGCAGAATATAAGGCAGTCCCTTGAGGCTGCTCTTCTACGGTAGCGTTAAAAATAGTTGCATTAAGATTTTCATCAAACTGCTTAGACTCATCTGCTGGCTCTGTTTCTGAGAAAGACCCGTGATCCTTGGCCTCATTGCTGCTGTTTTCTTCACCAGGCTTTTCTTTCTGTTCCTGAATAGCAGGATTTTCATCTTCTGCTTCATCACTAGAATTACTTTCTATTGTAAGTTCAGTTTTTTCTTCCTCTAAGCTGTTTATATGAGAATCCTCTGCAGATTCTTCTGTGGTTTGTTCATGGTAAGAATCAACCGCTTCATTATCTGATGAGATATTCATCTCATTATTGCTGTTGAGGAAAGGAGAAATTAATAGAAAAAGCAGCATCAAAACAGCAGCACTGGCTGCTCCTGGAATCCACAATGTCCTTCTTTTATTTTTCTTGCTTTCTTTTAGCTTTATTTTTTTATACATCATTTCAGCCGTTTGTCTGTTTTTGAAGTTCGGCATCTTATTTAACATTTCTTCAATATCTTTATTATTCCACTTTGAACCGCTCACTGCTTTCTGCCTCCTTCCTGTTCGACATCTTCTCCCTTAAACTTTTAATTGCTCTATGTTGAGTCGTTTTAACTTTTCCTTCTGTCCATCCTAATATTTGAGCCGTTTCTGCTATACTGAGCTCTTGAATGTACCTCATGATCACAACCATCCTCTGATCTGTTGTGCATTGATCCAGGCACATATATAACTCTTTCATACTCTCATTCAATTCAGCTATCTCATATGGTAATGGAGATTCAGAAGCAAGGTCTTTTTTTGACCAGTCAAAACTGCTTAAAATTCTTTTTTTGATTGTTGATTGTTTCCTGAAATGATCGATGGCTACATTTTTTGCGATAGAAAACAGCCACGTTTTTTCAGAACTTTTCCCTTGAAACTGTCCGTAGGATTTCATAACACGGATAAAGACTTCCTGCATTAGATCTTCTGCAATATCTCGATTCTTAACTAAGTAAATCAGGAATTGAAATACATCCTGTTGATAATCCGTATATAACCTCTTAAAAACGGAGTCCATTTTAGTCTCCTCCCCGTTCATTTCATTAGTCGTATGTACGTTTAAAAAGTTTCACATCTAGTGTACTATATCTGCAAACGATTAAACAGATAGACTGGAATAGTCTGCCAGATTATATAATAAGGAAGCCGTAAAAATACCGGCTCTACATTGTTTTACATAGCCATCTTTATTAATGCGGAAAGTCTTTTTAAGGCTCAAGGATACCTGCTGTAAAGCGCCAAAGGACCTCCAGTTAATTGATAAATCTTTACAAAAAAATCCTATGCGGACAAGTTTGCTGTCTGCATAGGATCTTTTTATTTAAAAGCTGAAAAGACTTCTGAGCTATTGTGGATTTACAGCTGCTTATCCGGCAACTGAAACCTGAAAGTCGTACCCTGATTAAGATTGCTTTCTACTTCAATTGCTCCATTGTGTGCTTCAATAAGGTTTTTTACTATTGCAAGGCCAAGACCCGTACCTGAACGTCCTCTCGTCCTTGCTTTATCGGCTTTATAAAATCGTTCAAAAATAAATGGAAGGTCTTCATCTGGAATCCCGATGCCAGAGTCGCTTACTTCAACTGTTAACCGTTTGGCTTCTATTGAAACCGTCAATTGAATAATTCCGCCATCGTGTGTATGACGAAGCGCATTATCAAGTAGATTAGTCAGCACTTGTTCCATTCGATCGGGATCAAATCTCCATTCATCCTCTTTTGCTAAAAGAGAGTCAATGGTCAGCCTGATGTCTTTTTCTTTTGATACGACATTAAATTTATTTATAACTCGCTCCATAAAAGGCAGCACGGGAAGCGTTTCATAATGCAAGGTAATATGACCTGCTTCAATTCTTGCAAGATCGAGCAATTCATTTACAAGGCGGCCCATTCGCAAGGATTCATCATAAATAATTCGGGCAATTTCCTTTCTCTCTTCATCCGTCTGAGGAATATCATCCACGATTGCCTCGCTGTATCCCTGCAGCATAGAAATAGGAGTCCTTAGTTCATGAGAAACATTTGCAATGAAATCCTTTCGAAGCTTTTCAAGGCCTCTTTCCTCAGTCATATCCCGTATAACAGCTACCGCTCCTCGCACCAGATCGCCGCTGTACAGCGGACTGAGAATGGTGACAAAAGTTCTTCCTAAAATTGTTACTTCCCCTACCTGCTCTTCGTCCGTTTCCATTACCCGCAGAAGAAGTTCCTGAAGCTGCGGCGGCAGAGCCTCATTCATTCCTGCTGCCTGCTCCTGATACCAATATTGCAAAAAGCGATCAGCTGGAGGGTTTGAAATTAATATAGTGCCGTCCCGATTAAATGTAATGACTCCATCTGCCATAGAACTTAAAATACTCGACAGCTGCTCTTTTTCCTGGCTTAATGCATCAAGGTGATGCTTAAGCTGTCTTCCCATCTGATTGAATGCTGTAGCAAGTTCGCCTATCTCATCTTGAGTAAGGATCGGAACTTTCGTATCAAATTTACCTCTTGCTACCTCAAAAGCTCCCTCACGCATTCTTCTTAACGGAGCTGTAATCCTGGTGGAAAGGAAAAAAGCAAATATAGTTGTCAGAATGATTGCAATCCCTGCTGCTAAGACAATGATTCGCGTTGTTTGTTCTGTTGTCTGTTGTAATGCTTCTAACGATTGATAAACATAAACTGCTCCTGAACTGCCATCTGTAAAGGTAAAAGGAACCCCGGTTATAATAACGTTTTCGTAGCGGTTTGATGAAGCGTCCGATTCAACGGACAGTTCCTGCTGAACAGATTTCTGCTGCTCTGTCACGCTTGAAAAAACCGTACTCTGTTCAATTAATTCTCTAACATCCTGCTGATATGCTTTATTTCCATCGGAAGAAAATGTCCCAACATTCTCAATTGTCACTAATGCATAGACCGGCTCATCCACAATTTCCGAGATAATTTGAAGACTGAGATCCATGTCGCTATGATCTTCTAATATGCGGGATATTTTCTGTGCTTCAAACTGCAGAGATTGTTCAACTTCTTCAACATGGTAATTTTGGAAAAATTCAAGCAATAAAATGGTCAAAATAAACAGAACAAAGGAGACAAGCAATAGAATTGTCATCCAGAGCTTGCCTACTACACTTCTCCATATTCTCATTCATCAAGTACCTCGAACTTGTACCCAACCCCCCACACAGTAACAATCATTTTTCCTGCTTGCTCAGATACTCTGTTTAACTTTTCGCGTAAACGCTTAACATGGGTATCCACGGTTCTGAGGTCTCCGAAAAACTCATAATGCCATACTTCCTTTAATAATTGTTCTCTATCGTAGACCTTATCAGGACTTTTTGCTAAAAATAGCAATAATTCATATTCTTTTGGCGTCAATGTCACCTCATGACCGTCTGCTGTGACACGGTGAGCATCGTTGTCTATGACAAGATGAGGATAGGCAATCATATCTTTTGCTTTTGTTTCAGTTTGAAGATAGTTGGTAGTGGAGGATCTGCGAAGCAATGCCTTCACTCTGAGCACTACTTCCCTTGGACTGAACGGTTTAACAATATAATCATCCGTTCCAACTTCAAATCCCTGTACCCGGTTTCCTTCTTCCCCTTTTGCTGTCAGCATGATCACTGGTGTAGCTTTTACTTCTCGAAGTTCACTGCATACTTGTATCCCATCTTTTCCTGGCATCATTAGATCAAGTAAAATGCAATCAAAATTTTCTTCCAGCGCCAGAGCAAGTGCCTGGTCCCCGTCTTCAGCTTCAACGATTGAATAACCCTCCCGCTCAAGATACATCCTTAAAAGGCGCCTGATTCTTTCTTCGTCATCCACAACTAAAATATGGCCCATTTCACTCATCTTGTTTCCTCCTTATGCATATGTATTTTTATTTAAATAGAGAGCCTGGGACAAATGTGTCTCAAGCTCTTTGACCGGTTCACTTCGCTTCAGGCGGACGCTTTCCGCAGGGACGGGAGCTTGAGCCTTTCCAGGGCTTTGCCCTGCAAAGTCTCAAGCAACCGTCATATCCTGCAGGAGTCCCCGCCTTCCGCTCCGCTCACCTCATACTGATGATATATACTGTCTCATTTTTTACCTTTTTCTCAGATTATGTTCCAACCTTTTATGTTTTAAGCGTAAGAATGCAAGCCTGCTATAATCAGGTTCACTGCAATCAAGTTAAACATAATAATAGCAAAACCGATAACAGCAAGCCAAGCAGAACGGTTTCCTTCCCATCCTTTAGACAATCTCAGATGGAGGAATGCTGCGTAAAAAAGCCAAGTAATTAAAGCCCACACTTCTTTCGGGTCCCAGCCCCAGAATCGTGTCCAGGCGATTTGGGCCCAGATCATAGCAAATACAAGACCACCTAATGTAAACACTGGAAAACCGATTAAAATAGAACGGTAGCCGACTTCGTCCATAAGATTTAAGTTTACTCGCTTTACAAGAGGCTGCAGTAAAGCGGATATGCTTTTTCTTGTTACTAATCGCAGCACCAGATAAAGGATTGTCCCTGTAAGTATAGACCAAAGGACAGTATTTAATCTGCTGGCGTTAACAATGGCCGGCATCGACAATGATGTAGCAAATTGTCCTTCTGTCAGCAGTTCACCTTGATGAGGAATGACTAGTGCCGGAAGGGCGTACTGTGCAGTTGCTGCTTCTTCCTCTGAATTTACGTACGCAAATTCAGATTCATAGCCGGCTATAGAGCCTGCAGTTGTTGATACAATAAACCCAACCACGAGAACTAAACTAAAAAGAACGGCTTCAAGCCAAAAGGTTTGCTTCCCTTTTTTTGCTAAGTCAACATCCTTTAATAAGTAGATTAATCCAGCTACAAAGCTGATGGCAAGAATTGCCTCACCTGCAGCAACCGTTGAAACATGTATGGCCAGCCAATCACTTTGCAGAGCGGGGATAAGTGGTGATACATCTCTTGGAAACATGCTTGAGTAGGCGATAATAAGCAAGGCAATGGGCAAGGCGAAAACACCTAAAACATGCGTACGGTAAATAAAATAAATAATAATAAAAGCGGCTACAAGCATCATGCCAAAAAATGTAATAAACTCAAATAAATTGCTTAGAGGAGCATGTCCGGATGCAATCCACCTCGTAATAAAATAACCAAGCTGTGAAATGAACCCGGTAATCGTAATGGTAATAGCAATCGTTGCCCACTTATTTTTTCCTGTTTGATTCGTATGTTTTTTTGATTTTATAGAACCGGCAAAAAACACAGTCGCGATCAAATACAGCACAAACGCTGCGTAAAGCAGGGTACTGCTAATGCTAACTAGTTGAGTCACGGTTATTTTCCTCCTTTGCGTCAGCGGATGTATTCCTGTTTAAATTTTCTTCCTGGTGATCGACAGGCTTTTCTAAACCTGTGGAATCAAACACATATTCGAGATCTTTTCGTAAACCAAACCAGTTTTTATTCGTGTGACCAGCGGCAAGAAGTCTGCCATCAGCAGTTTTTTTCAGCCACAGCCTTCTATGATTCCAATATGCGCCTTGTACGACACCAATCATAAAGACTGCTCCACCAAGCCCTAAGATCCATAGAGTTAGATCTTTTCGAACGGTTAATCCGGAGACATCTCTGGTCTCGACTCCTGCAAATTCCAATGCATAGTCATTTTCGCCAAGCGGCTCCACGTTTCGTTGAATCCCAATGAATGCTACTTCTCCATCCGGCTTTTCAGGTGAAAATAATCTAACTAAAAAAGCTGGGTTATTGGGAATAGGAGAAACAGATTGAGGTTCGCCATCTTCAAATCCGGAGAAGTCAGGAAAATATTCTGTCAGCTCCACACTGTAGCCATTTTCAAGTTCGTATACTTTTTGCGGTTCATCAAATCTAATCGTAAATGAGCCGACTGACTCCTCTGAGGCTTTGTTTGTCATATTAAAACTCATCGATAAGTACTCATCTTGCCGGAAATCGACCTGGTAGAGAGCAAATTGGTCAAATTTAAGTGGCTGATTGACTTGTATGGCTCCATTTTGTACTTCTACTAACTCGCCTTGCTGACCAGCAATGCTTCCTTGTTCTCTTTGGTAGAGATGAGCATCCGTCTGATAGTTTTTAGCAATCGCGCCTTCTCGTTCAATGGTGTTATTAAATACTTCAGGGTCTTCACCTTGTTCATATGTCTCCACAGTGAACCCGTCACTTTTTAAAAAGTACTCCTGACCTGTTCCGGGAATTGCCATCGTTTCTCCTTCACGGATCCACATATTTTCGTCAACATACATACCAGGAACGAAACGGAGCATCCCGCCAATAAGAAAGATAATTAAGCCTATATGATTTATATAAGGACCCCACCTTGAAAATCTTCCTTTTTCAGCTAGTAAATGATCTTTTTCTTCTCGAATGCGATAGCGCTTTTTTTCCAGCCGTTCTCTTATTTGAGCGATTGTTTTTTCAGGTGATTCAACAGAATAATCCGAAAAAACCCGTTGTCGTTTCATAAAAGATTCATGCCGGTTTATTCGCTGATGTTTTAATGCTTTATATAGTGGTATTACACGGTCAAGGCTCGCGATAATGATTGATGTGCCGATTGCTCCAATTAGTAATAAATACCACCATGAGCTGTATAAATCATGAAAACCGAGCACATAATATATTTTTCCGGCTATTCCGTATCTTTCTTCATAATAGACGTTCTCTGTTCCCTGTGGGATAAACAGGGCCTGAGGAAAGATTGTTCCAAGAGATGATGCAATAAGCGTAGTGACAATCAGCCACACCCCTACTTTTACTGAGGAGAAAAAATTCCAAATTTTATCTATTATCGAAAGATTGTACGTTTGAGACCTTCTCGCCATTCCCTCATATCGCATTACATCAGCTGTTTTTCTGTTTTCTGCATCCTTCGATAAAGTACGCCCGCATGATAAGCAAAGTTCTGTTCCTTCTGGATTCACGTGGCCGCACTTACAGGTTATTTCATTCATGCGTAAGACCCCTAACGTTATGGCTTAATCATTTCCATGTATTCTGCTACCATTTCTTCTGTCATTTCACCTTTTACCACCTTTACTACCTCACCTTCAGGATTAATGAGCAGAGTAGTAGGAAGCGGACCGATTGCATAGGCATACATCACATCTTTTTGAGCATCACGTACCACAGGAAATGATAAATTATACTCATTTGCAAAGTTATTCACCTGGAATTCTGATTCGCCTACATTGACGGCAAGAATCTGAACACCCTCATCTTTATACACTTGATATTGATTTTCCATATAAGGCATCTCTTTTTCACACGGCTTGCACCAAGTGCCCCAAAAGTTTAGGAAAACTCCCTGCCCTTTATAGTCCGAGAGACGGTGAGCGTTACCGTCCAGATCTGTTAATTCAAAATCTGGCGCAGCATCTCCTGCTTTAACAAGCATTCTATCGTCGTCAGTTAAAGTGGAATATAAAGTATAGACAACTGCTGCTATTAACACCGTCAAGATGGACACTCGAATAAGCAGGCGTTTCTTTTTGCGTTTACTCACGATTAAACCTCCTGATACACCATAGTTCGAATAAATGAATTCCATTAGTTTCTTTGCCATTATAGCATTTGTTTAAGAAGCTCAAGGGGGAAGTATATGAATGAACTGTGAAAACTAATCTTTTATAGTCAGTATGTACCTAAATACAAGTTGAAACTACAATCTCATTGGAAGATTGTAGTTTCAACAGGTAATTATTTAGTGCCGCTTTCTGCAAGTGCACGCAGCTGTTTAACTTCGTGCGGGGTCAACTCTCTGGAATCCCCGGTATTTAATCCTCCTAAATGAAGAAAAGCATATCTTTCACGTTTCAGCTTTTGAACGGGGTGCCCAATGGCATCAAACATCCTGCGCACTTGGCGATTACGTCCTTCATGAATGGTAAGTTCTACGATGGTTTTGTTTTTAGCCTTATCTGCCGAAACCACTTTTGCTTTAGCAGGGGCTGTCATTCCATCTTCGAGCTTCACGCCTTTTTCTAATATTCGCAGCGATTCCCTTGACACTAGTCCTTTTACTCGTGCAATATACGTTTTATGCACTTCATACTTCGGGTGAGTCAGTAAATTGGCAAACTCCCCATCGTTTGTTAAAAGCAAAAGGCCAGATGTATCGTAATCCAGTCTTCCCACGGGATAAATTCGTTCATCTACATACGGGAGAAAATCTGTTACAACTTTTCGGTTTTTATCATCACTTACAGCTGAAATAACACCTGTTGGCTTATATAATAAAAAGTAAACTTTATTTTCCCGTTCGATTTTTATGCCTTCAACTTCGATAACATCAGAGGGGGTAACCCTTGTGCCAAGTTCTGTAATCATTTTGCCGTTAACTTTTACTTTTCCTGATGTAATCATGTCTTCTGCTTTCCTGCGCGAAGCGATTCCCGCGTGAGCGATAACTTTTTGTAAACGTTCCATTAGTGCACCTCATTTTACTTGTTGTCTTTCTTAGTGCATTATGGCACATAACGTCTTAAAAGCAAACTCTCTGTCAAATTAAACACGGAATTTGAAGTTTTTCTCCTATTGGAACCTTACGAAGGATGTTTTATACTAAAGTGTAGATGAGATGAAGGAAATGGTGGTTAAAATGGAATACAGCGTAAAAGTAGATGCTTTTGAAGGTCCACTCGACTTATTGCTTCATTTGATTCAAGGACTTGAAATTGATATTTACGATATACCGATGGCGGAAATTTCCGAACAGTACATGCTTTATATTCGAGCGATGAAGGTGCTTGAATTAAACCTTGCCAGTGAATATCTTGTAATGGCTTCGACCTTGCTTGCGATTAAAAGCAGGATGCTTCTTCCTAAACATGAAGAATCCTGGGATCACGATGATGCGCCTTTTGAAGAGGAAGATCCACGTGATGAGTTAGTCGAAAGATTGATCGAATACCGGAAATACAAGCATGCCGCTGTTGAATTAAAGGAAAAAGAACAGGAACGCGGAAGCTTTTATACGAAAGCCCCCGTTGATCTTTCTCAATTTGAAACACAAAAACAAGATTCACTTGAAGAATTGCAGATTGATCTTCATGATTTACTAGGAGCATTTAATAAATTAATGAGAAGGAAAAAATTAAAGAAACCGATGTCAACAAAAATTTCCAGACAGGAAGTTTCAATTGATAAAAGAATGGAAGAAATTTTAACTGACTTAAGAAAGCTAAATGGACCAAAATTGTTTCATGAAATGTTCCCCATTACGGAGAAGCCTCATATGGTAATCTCCTTTTTAGCGGTGCTTGAACTAATGAAAAGAAATGAAATTACTATTCGACAGGAACATAATTTTTCTGATATTTTGGTGGAAGCATTTGAAGGAGTGAATTTAGTTGCACAACCATGACATCGACGCCGTCATCGAAAGTCTTCTTTTTGCTGCCGGCGATGAAGGATTGAGCATTTCCCAACTGTCTGCAGTATTGGATATCTCCATGCAAGAAGCAGAAATTACGATCAACAGATTAAAAGAGTCGTATGCTGATCAGAAAAACAGAGGCATTCATATCGTTGAACTGGCAGGCGCCTTTCAGCTTGCAACAAAAAGAGAAATGACACCGTACATAAAAAAACTTGTTGAAAGTCCTGTGACCTCCACGTTATCACAAGCTGCCTTAGAAACGTTGGCCATAGTAGCCTACAGACAGCCCATTACCCGGATGACGATTGAAGAAATCAGAGGGGTAAAAACAGACCGGCCTTTACACACCCTCGTTTCAAAAGGGCTGATTAAAGAAGCTGGACGCGCTGAAGGTGCAGGGCGGGCCATATTATATGGAACGACACATGAATTTCTAGATTATTTTGGTTTAAATGACCTGTCACAGCTTCCTGCATTAACAGAGGATATTGATGGTGCTGAAGGTGAAGAAGAAACCGATTTATTCTTTAAATCATTACAAAGCAGTTTGGGTGCTGATCAACCGGCTGATCACGAATAAGTCAAAAAGGTGCTTCCGAGAGAAAGAATCGGCGGCGCCTTTTTTTGTCATGAAGGACAAGTTTGCACATACGCTATTCTATACATTAATGTTGGATGGTGAATGCATTGAAGCTGATCGTCAAAATCATTCTTATATTGATTGTTTGTTATCCGGCCATCTCATTTCGTGCTGACGCTGCCCCGTCCCCTTCTGCTTCAGCTGATCAGGCTATTCTGATAGAAGCTGAAAGCGGAAGAGTCTTGTTCGAAAAAAATGCACACACAGAGCAAAAAATTGCAAGTATAACAAAAATAATGACCGCGCACTTGGCCATGAAACACGGCAACCCTGAAGAATTAGTAAAAATTAGTCCGGAAGCTTCTGTCACGGAAGGTTCAAGCCTCTATCTTAAAGCAGGACAAAAAGTTTCTCTATTGGATTTGGTTTATGGTCTGCTGCTTCGCTCAGGCAATGATTCAGCAGTCGCAATTGCAGAGCATATTAGCGGAAGTGTGGAAGAGTTTTCAAAGCTGATGAATAAAGAGGCTAAAAAAATTGGCATGAAGCATTCTCATTTTACTAATCCCCATGGTCTTGATTTGGATAATGAACATTATTCCTCCTCATTTGATATGGCCTTGTTAACGCAAGAGGCACTGAAAAATGAGTTGTTTGCCAAAATTTTCGGCACGGAAAGTCACAAAGCTACCTCCATTGATCCTTCACCTGTTTGGAACAATAAACATCGGCTGATTACAGGAATGTATCCCCATGCCACTGGAGGAAAAACAGGTTATACAAAACAGGCAGGACGTACGCTGGTAACCACAGCAAAGCGGGATGGAATGACACTCATTGTTGTCACAATCAGAGCCTCAAACGACTGGAACGATCATATGAACTTATTCGAATATGGATTTGCTAACTATAAGAAAACAGCCATTCTGCACCCTGACACTCTCCCCCCATTTCCCGGTCAAAATAGTAATGAATTTTATACACTTGTAGACCCATTTGAGTATCCTTTGACAGAAGAAGAAAAGCCACTCGTATCAATTGAAGGGAACATTCCTTATAACAGAAAATCACCACCGGTTGTAACTGTAAAGCTTGGTCAAGAAATCATTCATGAACAGGAGCTTATAAAAGAAACGCGTTCTACCGTTTTTTCAAGATGGGAACGATTTATTGAGAAGGTGATCTTTTGGCAGTGATAACAGATGGTTAATGTAATTTGGATAGGTATGATTGTAGTAGGAATTGTTTACAGTATTTTAAATGGAACCACTTCACAGATCAATTCGGCCATGTTTGATGCTTCAACACAGGCTGTTCAGTTAGTGATAGGCTTTATAGCAGTCTTTACATTCTGGCTTGGGATGATGGAAATCGCCAAACAGTCTGGACTGCTCGAAAAACTTACAGTGCTGTCACGGCCTATTCTATTGAAGCTTTTTCCTGAACTTTCTCCTAAGGACCCAGCCCTTGGATTTATCATGTCGAATATGACAGCGAATTTTTTTGGTCTTGGAAACGCAGCTACTCCATTTGGGTTAAAGGCAATGACAGCCCTACAGGCCAATAATCCAGACCCTTCAGTCCCAACACGTTCTATGATAACGTTTTTATGCTTGAATACTGCGGCTCTTACTTTATTTCCTACGACTGTCATTTCCTTAAGAATGACTCACGGAGCCCCAGATCCAATGGATATCGTCATTCCAGCTTTTTTAGCAACTTGCTTTTCCTGTGTCATTGCTATAACATTGGACCGATTATTTTATATGTTCACAGTGAAACGCAGCCATAGGAGGAAATAATGAATACCATAGCAGCTATTTCCACTTTTTTTCTCCCGGTTTTGGTAGGAGTTATCTTAGTTTATGCCCTCATAAAAAAAACAGATGCCTATGGTGCTTTTACTGAAGGAGGGAAAGAAGGCATTCGGTTATCGATCTCCCTCCTTCCCTTTTTGCTCGGTATGCTCGTAGCCATAAATATTTTAAGAGCCTCAGGATTTTTAGATGCGATGAATCAAGCTCTTTCACCTTTACTCATTTGGTTATCGATACCACCGGATCTACTGCCGCTTTTGTTTATAAGGCCTATTTCCGGTTCAGCTTCACTAGGCATGGTTGCCGACTTAACCGCTACATACGGGACTGAGCATTTCATTTCCAGAGCAGCAGCCATCATTCAAGGAAGCACAGATACTACTCTGTATGTATTAACCGTCTATTTTGGTGCAGTAGGGATTAAAAAGATGGGACGGGCATTAACGATTGGTTTATTAGCAGATCTTGCGGGAATGACTGTAGCAATTCTGATAACCATCTGGTATTTTACTTAATCCTTTTTGATTTTTAAAATTTTATGCTACTATGTAAATGAGATTGGAGGTGTAAGGGTGAACCAACAGTATCCTCAATCCTATATTGATTATTTAGTCCATTTTCATGGGGATCGTGACTATTTTGAGTGCCATGAAATACTTGAAGACTATTGGAAAGAAAATACACCAATGGAAAGAGATTCTATATGGGTTGGCTGGATTCAGCTGGCAGTTGCGCTTTATCATCAGAGAAGAAATAATTTCTCAGGAGCAGGACGAATGATCGAGAAAGCCCTTGATAAATTCAGGCTTCACTATGAAGAACTAAAAACGTTTGGGATCGACTGCCCTTTTTTTATGGAGCAATTACAGGAATTGAAAGCCTCTATCCAAGCAAACACTCCCTACACAAGCATGCAGCTGCCCATTACCGATATTGAATTAAAGCAAACATGCCGGCTCCTAAGTACTGAAAAAGGTTTTATATGGGGTAAAGAAAGTGATTTAAAAAACCCTATGATAACCGATCGCCACAGACTAAGAGACAGACAGGAAGTTGTTCTTTTAAGAGAAAAAGAATTAAACAGACGAAAAAACAGGCCTGCATCTTATTAAGATGAAGGCCTGTTTTTAGCTTTTTTATGCGATTTATTCTGTTTCTTCATAGATGCACTTTGACAAGAACCGTTCTGTATGTTCAGTACTTTCAAATCGCTTATCAGGATGCATTTCACGAAGCGTGGAGATCATCTTTTTGCCAATGCCTTCATTCCGGTGAGAAGGACTGACAGATATATGCTGAATAAGAATCGTTTCTTCTCCTATTTTTATCCCGACTAAGCCGATAATATCTTCTTCTTTCCATAAAAAAAGCCGATTCGCTTTATCTTCTTCATACATTTTCATCGATAACTGCAACTGTTTAATATCCTTTTCTGTCGGCATAAAGGACATCAGGCCCATTGCAATCTTTTCAAAGGATTTTTTGTATCTGATTAGCATAGTTACCCCTCATTGTGGTCATGATAGTGTAAATTCAATACAAGCAGGGATCCGCAATCCTCTGCAGGCGTTTTTAATCATACTAAAAAAAGAGTGGTAATTCAACTAAAGACCAAAATCCTTATACGATAAACATCCAATAAATAATTCCCCAAGCGATTCCGCCTGCAATTAATAGCACAAAAAGCCATCCGTTTCTTGATTTCATTTTCATCACTCCCTTACGTCATAAGCAAATATAATTCATGCTGCTTATTTGTGCGCGTAAAGAGGCAGATCATGACGGACTAAATCTTCATATGATTCTCTTTTAATCACAAGCGCAGCTGCTCCATTTTCCACAAATACTACTGCAGGCCTTGTAATTCGGTTATAATTGTTTGCCATCGCATAGCCATATGCTCCAGTGCAGAAAACAGCCAGAACATCTCCCGGTTGTGCTTTAGCAATCGGCAAATCCCAGATAAGCATATCTCCTGACTCACAGCACTTGCCTGCCACAGCTACAGTCTCTTCGCAGTCTGCTTCGGGGCGGTTTGCAATCGCTGCTTCATATCTTGCGTCGTATAGTGCAGGCCGAATATTGTCACTCATACCGCCATCAACTGCAAGATATTTTCTTATATCAGGTACAACTTTTGAAGAGCCCACTGTGTAAAGTGTCGTGCCGGCATCTCCAACAAGTGAACGCCCCGGCTCAATCCAGATTTCAGGCATGGAAAGAGATGCATTCTTCATCAATGTCTTTACTTCAGAAATAATATCTTTTACATATTCTGATGGAGCAATCGGCGTATCTTCTTTTGTATAGCGAATGCCAAAACCGCCGCCCAAATTCAGCACCTGAGAGGTGAAATCATAATTTTGTTTCCACACAGCGAGTTTTTCAATCATTTTTTCAGCAGCTTTTTTAAAGCCTGTTGTTTCAAATATTTGTGAACCAATATGACAATGCAGACCGAGAACCTTTAGTTCATTTTTGGCCAATGCCAGCTTTAGAGCTTCTTCTGCCTGCCCGTTTTGAAGATCAAAACCAAATTTAGAATCTTCCTGGCCTGTTAGAATATAGTCATGTGTATGCGCTTCGATACCCGGTGTTACTCTTAAAAGAATGGAAGCGGGTATGTTTTTACTGCGGCAGGCTTCTGACAAAATTTCAAGCTCGTGAAAATTATCTACAACAAAGCATCCAATTCCGTAATCTAAAGCCATGTTGATTTCTTCTTTGCTTTTATTATTGCCATGAAAATGAATTCTCTCTGGATCAAAGCCGGCTTGAATCGCCGTATATAGCTCTCCGCCTGAAACTACATCCAGACTCAGCCCCTCTTCTTCTATAACTTGAATCATGGCTATAGATGAAAAAGCTTTGCTTGCATAGGCCACCTGCGATGTAACACCTAATTTTTCAAAGGTTTCTTTAAACCCTTTTGCCCGCTCACGAATAAGAGCAATATCATAAATATAGAGGGGGGTGCCATACTCTTTTGCAAGTTCAATGGTATCAACCCCTCCAATTGTTAAGTGACCTTTTTCATTTGTGCCTGATGTGCCATAATAATGCATAATACAGTTCCTTTCTTTCTGGACAAAATATCCTTTACTAATTAGTTGAACTGTACCATATTCATGCATTATAAATCAATTTCATTCTCCTGTAGGTTTCTGTCTTACGCGGTCCTTCGTTTTAACAATCATCGGCCGGAGCAAGGCGCTAGTCATAGGGAGTCTCATCAAAATCCTAAGCATAGCCTTTGGTCTAAATGGAACAAGCGGCCAAAGATACGGGGTTGAGAAAGATTTAATATTTATAAGATACAAAATATAAATAGTAAGGCCTACAACAAGACCATCTATATGAAAAAGCCATACGAGAAATAGTAAAGAAAGCCTCACCATCTTATTGGCAACACTCAGCTCATAGCTCGGAGTAGCAAAAGTGCCAATTGCGGCAATTGCAACATACAAAATGACTTCCGGCACAAAGAGTCCCACATCAATCGCTATTTGACCGATTAGAACTGCTGCAATTAAACCCATGGCGGTCGACAGTGGTGTAGGCGTATGGATAGCAGCAATACGTAAAAATTCTATTCCTATATCAGCAATTAATAGCTGAAGAATAAGCGGTACATTCGTATCCTCTTCCATGCCTAAAAAAGCCATTGACTCAGGTCTTAAATCAGGATCGATTGCCAGCAGATACCATAATGGCAGCAGGATTAATGATGCAACGATGCCCATAAGACGAATCCACCTGATAAACGTTCCTACAGCGGGAGATTGACGGAACTCTTCAGCATGCTGCACATGATGAAAGTATGTGGTAGGAGTAATCATTACACTTGGAGATGTGTCTACATAAATTAAAACATGTCCCTCAAGCAAATGAGTGGCTGCAATATCTGCCCTCTCTGTAAACCTGACCAATGGATAGGGATTGAACCCTTGTTTAACAATATATTCTTCAAGTGATTTATCTGTCATTGTCAGGCCATCCACATCAATGGCTTCGAGTTCTTTTTTTATCGTATCGATCAAATCCTGGTTCGCCAGGTCTTTAATATATCCTACCGCAACGTCAGCTTTGGATCTTTGACCAACTTCCATCATATCAAAGCGTATTTTCTCATCGCGTATACGTCTTCTTGTCAGCGCTGTATTCACGATAATATTTTCGACAAACCCGTCACGGGAACCTCTTACTACTTTTTCAGTATCCGGCTCTTCAGGCTGTCTTCCTGGATAACTCCGTACATCCACTACATAGACATGCCGGTCTCCTTCAACCTTAATCGCAATAAGCCCCGAAAAAACCTGACGAATTACATCCTCTACCGTATCAACTGTCTCGACGGACTGATGGACCAATCGGTTATGTATTATAGAAGAAAGATTAGTTCGATCATTTTTCGGAATTTCAATCTCAACAATTTCTTCTAATATTTGCATGATAAATAATGTATCACATAATCCATTGACCGCATAAAGATGAACAGGAGTGCCTGCAATGATAAACTTTCTTACCATAAAGTCGAAGCTTTCACCTAATCCAGCTCGTGATGTTAATATTTCATCTAATTGACCTGCTTTTAAAGGTATGGACTGCATAGCTAATCTCCTTTATGATATGGAATAAAAAACAGCCAATAAAATAATGACCCTGAAACTTTCCCTAAGATAATCGCAAACATAATTGATTGTAATTTTGCCGTGATCCCCAGTCTTCTTGTAACTAATGGTATAACATCAAGCACTTCTGTTAATGCAGCTGCCAGCATGCCGATAAATGCTCCTGCCAGCAAACCAACATATGGAACCAGTAAAAATCCATAGACAGTCGTGACGCCATACAAGCTGCCCGCAAGTCCTGTAAGCGCTCCTAATATGATTGCCCATTCCAATGAGGGTAAACGTTTTTTATTCTTCGTCAATTGAATAAGCCGGGGAACGATTCCAAGAACACTTAAAAAAGCGACAAATCCGCCACCTACTGCAAGCCCGGAAGCAAGGCCCACAAAAATGACAAACATGTTAATGATCATATTGTGCAGCTTTCTTTCTTTCTTGATCTACTATATAATCTTCCAACGATTGCTCATAGTTATACACTTCCACGTCCAAAGGACTTGGTTCTTCGTTGAATTTTTTCTGAAAAATATGATTAAAAAATAAAATCATGCCAATTCCAAGACCGAATGAATAAGGGATCTGAAACCACAAAGGATGCTCTAATCTTTTACCTGTCATCATTTGGACCATTGTGATTTGTGTTTCCTTCATGCTGACGTCTTCATGAAAATACATGATCGTCAGCCCTGCTCCTACAAACAATAAGCTCCAAACAAAAAGAAAAAGTGGGAGAGAGCCTTTTTTTTCCCTGTCTCTTAATTCCACAAGTGTAGCTGATGCGCCAAGTAGTTCAATTTCAACAGTGGGCATTTGTTTACGAACCAGCTCAATCATATCCAGCTGATCAACCAGGACATATGTTTCAGCTGAACTTACATCGGTTTCAACGACTACGAGTTTTTGAAATCGTTCCAATTTGATATGAGGCGCCCTAATATCCGCGACATCTTTCACACATATCGGCTTTCCTTTTTGTACATTTATTTTTCGTCTAAGTCTTATATAAACAGTCTGTGTCATGCTCTCTCCCCCCTCTCTTTTTATTCATGCCTCTTTTACATCATCCATCCACTCTCTGATGGACTGCAGAACTCTCTTTTCAATTCTAGATACTTGTACTTGTGAAATCCCGAGCTTGTCCGCTACTTCTGACTGCGTGCAATCTTTATAGTACCGTAAAAAAATAATTACCCTGTCCCTTTTTTCAAGTGTCAGCAGTGCTTCCTTGAGCGCAAGCTGTTGAAACCACTGATCCTCATCTTTTGAAGCCAATTGATCCAAAAGAGTGATTGGATCCCCTTCATTTTCATAAACCGTCTCATGAATAGAAGCAGGTGTTTTGGCTGCTTCTTGTGACAGCACTATATCATCTACTGTTACATCAAGTTCTTCGGCAATTTCAGATAAGGTGGGCAGTCTGCCATATTTACTGCTCAGCTGTTCTCTGGCTCTTCTCACTTTGATGGCTAATTCCTTAACGGATCTGCTTACTTTAACTGCTCCATCATCTCTTAAAAACCGTTGTATCTCCCCGATGATCATTGGCACTGCATAGGTCGAAAACTTTACGCTGTAGCTAAGGTCAAATTTATCTACTGCTTTAAGCAAACCGATTGATCCAATTTGAAATAAGTCATCAGGATCATGGCCGCGGTTTAAAAAACGCTGAACCACTGACCAAACAAGCCTGACGTTCGTTTCAACCATACGGCTTCTTGCTTCCTGGTCCCCCGCTTGGCTTAACCGAATCCATTCTCTGACCGTTTCATGGCTTGTCGTTGTTTTCGCACTCATAGGAGCACCTAATGACACTCAGCCTGAACAGAGGCTAAATGTTTGCTCATCCGAATGGTTGTGCCTTTTGAAGCAATAGACGTAACTTCCACCGCATCCATAAAGTGCTCCATAATCGTAAATCCCATTCCAGATCGTTCCATTTCAGGTTTTGTCGTATAAAGCGGCTGCATTGCTTCTTCGATATCATTCATTCCAATGCCCTCATCTTTAACTTCAATGGTTAAAACATTCTCTTCCATTAAAAGCGTCATATATACCCATTGATCATGGCTGCCATTATAGCCATGAATAATTGCATTCGTAACGGCTTCTGATACGACCGTTTTTAAATCTGTCAATTCGCCAATTGTCGGATCATAGGGTGCGATAAAGGATGCCACAACCATGCGGGCAAAAGCTTCATTTTCACTTATTGACCGGAATTTAAATATCGCTTCATTATTCATTACGCGACCCCCAATCTCATTAATGCCTGATCTTCAGAGGATTCAATAATCATGATGCGAAATAATCCTGACATTTCAAAAAGTCTTTTTACCGGTTCTGAAATTGCACAAATAATCATACTGCCGTTCTTTTTCTGCAGATGTTTGTACCTTCCGAGCATTAAACCAAGACCTGAGCTATCCATAAATTCAAGCTCAGCAAGGTTCAGCACAAGATGAGTTATGTCGTGCTCTTCCATTAGATTTAGCAGTTCTTCTCTGATTTTTTCCGTTGCGTGATGATCAAGCTCTCCGTGCATACGAAGCAAGAGTACATTCTTTTTAATCTCTGCCTGAACTGTAAAAGCCATATGACTCCCTCCTTTTTTTCCATACAGAGGGAGTATTCATGATCGTTAAACCTTATTCCTGCATGGTGACAATAATAGAAGAAACTAGTGTTTATTCGACTGCTTCTCCTTATCTGACCATTTCGTTCATTGATCTGACAAGCAATTCTCCCCAGGAAGCTTTTACGCTGTCGCTTTCTGCCACTATAGGTACCGAAGACAGTTCTTTGCCGTCAATTATCAGGGACATTTCACCAATTTGCTGTCCTTTCTTCACTGGAGCCGTCAATTCATTGTCAACTTTTATATTTTTTTTCACCTGCTGCTCAGCTCCCTGAACAGAAGAAAGCCATTTTAGGGGTTCACTTAATACACCTGACATCATAAAAGGAGAACCCTTTTCCACACGAATTTTGACGACTTTGTCTCCCTGCTTAGCAAGTGTTTTACTCTTGTATTGAGAAAAACCGTAATCAAGCATGGAACTGACAATTTCATTTCTTGCTTTTGAGGTTGGTGCACCAAACACAACAGCAATAAATCGCATGTCTTTCTTTTGTGCAGTAGCTGTTAAACAATACATCGCCTCTTTAGTAAATCCCGTCTTCAAACCGTCTGCTCCTTCATAAAAACGAACGAGCTTGTTTGTATTTACCAGCCAAAATGGGTCTTCACTATCTTTTCTTAAATAATCTTCATAGATCCCTGTAAATTGAATGATTTCTTCATGCTTCAGCAGTTCTTTAGCAAGCTGAGCCATATCAAAAGCTGAACTGACATGACCATCTGAAGGAAGACCCGTGGTATTATGAAATACTGTGTTTTTTAATCCGAGTTCCTTCACTTTTTCATTCATTAACCGGACGAAGTCCTTTTCAGAACCTGCTATATGTTCTGCCATCGCAACTGATGCATCATTCGCTGATGCAACAGCAATCCCTTTTACCATATCTCTGACAGTCATTTCCTCTCCAGCCTTTAGGAAAATTTGAGATCCTCCCATGGAGGCCGCGTACTCACTTGCTTTTACTTTGTCTTCCCAATTAATTTTTTTCTGATCAATGGCTTCCATGATTAATAGCATTGTGGCAATTTTAGTCATAGATGCTGGAGAAAGTGACTCTTTGCTGTTTTTGTCCATTACAATCATGCCTGTATGCTGGTCAATTAAAATAGCGGATTTCACTTCGTCTAAAGGAGATTTAATCTCATCGTTTGCCTGTATGGTCACAGACGGGAATAGTGAAAACAGTAACACTACGCATAAAGTTCTTTGAATCCATTTTTTCATTACATTCACACCTTTCAGATTCTTTTTGTTTATTTTTTCCTTACTAGCCGTTTTTATACGTCTAGTATTAACGGAAATAAAAAAAAGCGTCCTGCTCATATGAGCAAGACACTTTTCTGTCGCATTATTCCCCTGTAATTTGACCAACAATTAAAGCTGGTACTGTTACCTTTTCTTTAGAAATCTTAATACTCTCCAAAAGCTTTTCTTTCACTTTTTCAATCTGTGACGGATCGTTTGCAAAGATTGTTACTAGCGTTTCACCCGCCTGAACCTGATCACCGACTTTTTTATTCAGCATTAATCCAACTGCAAGATCAATTTTGGAATCTTTTGTTGCTCTTCCTGCTCCAAGCCACATAGCTGCTGTACCTACGTCATCTGCAACGATTTCGTATACTGTTCCGCTCTCTTTTGATGGGAGTTCGATTTTATGTTCTGCTTGCGGCAGCTTAGATGGATCATCTACAACACTTGAATCTCCGCCTTGTCCGGCTAAGAATTCTTTAAACCGTTCCAATGCTTTACCGTTTGCTATGGCTTCTTCCAATTTCTCACGGGCCTCTTCAAGAGAGGATGCTTTTTCAGCCAGATAGACCATATAGCTGCCAAGGACTAAACATAGTTCCGTAAGATCATCAGGGCCTTCTCCCTTTAGCGTATCAATTGCTTCTTTTATTTCCAATGCGTTTCCGATTGCCATACCCAGAGGCTGACTCATATCTGAAATGACTGCCATGGTTTTTCGGCCTACATTATTCCCGATGCGAACCATCGCCTGAGCAAGCTCCCGCGCCTGTTCTTCGTCTTTCATAAATGCCCCTGCACCTGTTTTTACATCTAAAACGATTGCATCGGCTCCTGCAGCAATTTTTTTGCTCATAATTGAGGACGCGATAAGCGGGATGCTGTTTACAGTAGCTGTTACATCACGAAGTGCATATAACTTCTTATCTGCAGGAGTAAGGTTTCCGCTCTGCCCCATTACAGCTACTTTAATTTCATTTACAAGCTTCGTAAACTCTTCACTAGTCAATTCCACATTGAACCCTGGAACTGCTTCAAGCTTATCTATGGTTCCCCCTGTGTGACCAAGACCTCTTCCGCTCATTTTTGCTACAGGTACATCTACTGCTGCAACAAGTGGACCGAGAATAAGAGTAGTGGTATCTCCTACACCGCCTGTTGAATGCTTGTCTACCTTGATTCCTTCAATTGCGGACAAGTCAATTTGATCGCCTGATTCCACCATCGACATGGTCAAATCTGCCCGTTCCTGCTCTGACATTCCTTGAAAGTAAATGGCCATAAGAAGAGCACTTACCTGATAATCGGGTATCTCTCCTGTTGTATAACCATTCACTGTATATTGAATTTCTTCCGTACTTAATGACTTCCCGTCCCGTTTCTTTTCAATTAAATCAACCATTCTCATCTTCTTGTTCCCCTTTTCCTCATCCGTATTAGTTTAGCTTTCCTAAGAAACTATTGCCGTAGGCTGGTTTTTTTACATTGAAATTCTCAGCAATTGTGGCCCCAACATCTGCAAATGTATTACATATTTCAAGTTCTTTTCCCTGTTCTTTTCGAGTTGTATAAACCAGTAAAGGTACATACTCACGGGTATGATCTGTCCCTTCATGAACCGGGTCGTTCCCATGGTCGGCGGTTAAAATAAGAAGATCGTCTTCAGTCATTTTACCAAAAACCTCTGTCAGGCGTTTATCAAAGTCTTCGAGTGCTTTGCCATAGCCTTCCGGGTCGCGGCGATGTCCATATAAAGCATCAAAATCCACTAAATTTAAAAAGCTGAGACCTGTGAACTCTTTATCAAAGGTACGGATAAACTTATCCATCCCATCCATGTTATCAGTCGTTCTTATTGATTCTGTTACACCTTCACCATTAAAAATGTCCGAGATTTTTCCTATGGCAATTACATCGAGATTTTGGTCCTTTAACTCATTCATCACTGTTCTTTCAAACGGTTTTAGCGCATAATCATGACGGTTTGTTGTACGTTTAAATTCACCTGGCTGCCCTAAGAATGGGCGAGCGATAATACGTCCGACCAAAAATTTCTCATCAAGGGTAATTTCCCTTGCAATTTCACAAATTCGATAAAGTTCTTCAATCGAAATAATCTCTTCATGAGCAGCAATTTGAAGAACCGGATCTGCAGAAGTATAAACGATTAATGCACCGCTCTGCATATGCTGCTCCCCCAGTTCA
This sequence comes from Jeotgalibacillus campisalis, assembly GCF_000829515.1. GTDB lineage: Bacteria > Bacillota > Bacilli > Bacillales > Jeotgalibacillaceae > Jeotgalibacillus > Jeotgalibacillus campisalis. The sequence goes on from NZ_JXRR01000014.1 coordinate 765,109, forward strand.
TCAAGAATCTCCGTGCCGCTTGCTGGTTTATTTCCAATTACTTTCCGGCCGGTTTTTTCTTCAAGCAGCTTGATGAGTTCATCAGGAAAACCATCAGGATAGACTTTAAAAGGCGTTTTAATATTTAGCCCCATTAACTCCCAATGTCCCGTCATCGTATCTTTCCCTACTGAAGCTTCTGCCATCTTGGTGAAGAACGCTAGAGGGTTGTCTGATTGCGGAATTCCTTTTATTTTCTCAATATTTGACAGCCCTAATTTTGACATATTAGGCATGTTTAATCCGTCCATATGTTCAGCAATGTGGCCTAAAGTGTTTGATCCTTCATCATTATACTCTTTCGCATCCGGAGCTTCTCCGATTCCTACTGAATCCATTACGATTAAATGAACTCGCTTATAATCATTTTTTGTCATTAGTAAATATCCTCCTTATTGATACGTTTATATTCTACCTTTAAACATGAAATTTAAACAAGGTAATCGTCTGAAGTCTGACAACTAAAAAGAGTCCGAGAATTAAGCTCTCGGATGAAATTTAGAATACACTTCTCTTATTCTCTTAGTTGAGACATGCGTATAAATTTGAGTGGTAGAAATGTCTGCGTGGCCCAGCATCTCTTGTACAGCCCTGAGATCTGCCCCATTTTCAATTAAATGTGTAGCAAATGAGTGTCTGAGAGTGTGTGGTGTTAATTCTTTTTGAATATTTGCTTTCTTAGCAAGCGCTTTTAGTATTTTCCAAAAGCCCTGCCTTGTTAATTGATTTCCTTTTTGATTGAGAAATAAAGCATTTGTTGATGAACGGACAAAATTACTCCTTGATTGTCTAATATAAACTTCCAGTACTTCGATGGCGGTTTTGCCTACTGGAATAATTCGTTCTTTATTTCCTTTCCCAATACAGCGGATAAAGCCCATGTCAAGATTAACATCCTCCAGCTGCAATCCAATCAGCTCACTCACCCGCATTCCGGTGGCATACAAAACCTCCATCATTGCCCGATCACGATAACCGCTTGCCTTTGATAAATCAGCAGCTTGCAAGAGTTGCTCCACTTCCTCAATATTCAGTACTTTTGGCAGTGTTTTTTCTGACTTAGGCGTATCAAGATGTTCTGTTGGATCCGCATCACATCTTCTGTTTCTCATTAGAAAGTGATGAAACGAACGAATAGAAGAAGTATGTCTTGCAACCGTTTTTGCAGACTTGTCCTGGGACTTTAAATGAGCAAAAAATTGAAGTATATGTACTCTTTTTACGTCACAAATGGATTGAATTTGTTCGACTTTTTCAATATATGTCAAGTAACTTTTTAGATCTCTTTCGTAAGACTGAACTGTATTTTCAGAAAGCCCCTTTTCAACTATCATAAACTGTATAAAGTCAAGAAGATGATCCTTCATTCCTGCCACCCCTGTTCATTCCGCTGCTTCTATTGTATTACGCTTTCATTTCAAAGTCATCTCTTTTACGGCTTGCCTATAAAAAAAGAAAAAATGACCATATAAAAAACCATGCTGCTATGCATGGCTTTAGCTTTTGTCAGAGGAATGATCATCGTCCAACAACCTTTGGCATCTATGGCATATCCCATGAAATGTGAGGCGGTGATCTTTTATTTTAAACTTCCAGTCTCTCTCTACTATATCTTCTACATCCTCAAGCAAGTCTTCCTGAATTTCATCAACCGAACCGCATTCAATACATATGAGATGATGATGGAAATGAGCTGCCCCTTCTTTTCTTAAATCGTAACGCGAAACGCCATCTCCAAAATTTATTTTGTCGACTACTTTTAATTCAGTAAGCAATTCAAGCGTTCGATAGACGGTAGCCAGTCCTATTTCAGGTGCTTTTTCTTTTACGAGGAGGTATACGTCTTCAGCGCTTAAGTGATCTGCCTCATTCTCAAGCAATACTCTAAGTGTTGCTTCTCGCTGAGGAGTCAATTTGTAGCTGGCTGAATGCAGTTGTTTTTTGATTCGTTCAATTCTGCTTTCCATTACTTGCCCTCCCTCGCCTTATCAACAATATTATATCAAAAGGAAAGGTTAATGCAAACAATAATCATTCCAAAAAAGAAATTGTAATTTGTCTTATTTAATAACATTTATAATTAAGCGAGCGGGTGAAACCATTTCATCCAATAAGGAGGAACAAATGCCTCTATCAGACCTCCGACTATAACAAAGACAAGTAAACAGCCAAATAAAACTGTATAGTTAATGCTTGCTGTACGAAAGGTAGGTGAAAAAGACTGCCTGGTTAATACGCGTCTCCACAGATGAAGAGTTATTTTTATTGCATGAACACAAATTATGACATATACCGGAATCAGCAGCAAGTTATGCGGAAGCACCACACCAAATGATATCCACAGCCCTTCCCAGCCAAATTCTGATATAAATAATCCTGTCGTAAATCCAAACATCATTCCTTTTAAAAATACGATCAGCCATGCAGCCGGAATGCCAATTAGCATAAACCCTGTACACCAGATAATGGATATAAGTGCTAAATCTACCAGGATGTACCCGGTGACTTGTTCATTCAAAAGTGAAAGCACCTGCAGCTTTCCTCCTGATTCAAAAGCTAGAAAGGGCTGCAGCAGCGCTTGCATCTGCTCATCCGGCAGTTTATTTACGAGAAGCGCACCAGTGACGACACCTCCGCCTAAAAGTGCCATTACAAAAATATACAGGGATGCATGCTGCTGGATATGATAGATCATGGAACGTGCGATGGATTTTTTCATGATATGCCCCCTAACAAATAAATTCTCCTCATTGTATGATGAAGAAAATGGGAACATGTATAACTTTTAACTGTTCGGTATTTTAATCTTGTTTATTTTGTTCAATCAGCTTCTGCAATCGAAGATATTGCACAGCATAAGCTGTTTTTGCATCAAAAATCCTCTGCTCCGCAACATAACGCTCCGCTTCTTCTAGCGTAATTTCTTCGAGTTCAACAAATTCATCCTCGTCAGCACCTCTTGCATTTTCTATCTTATATAGATTCTTCGCCACGAATACATGGACCAGCTCATCTGCAAACCCAGGTGATGTGTAAAACGAAATTAAATGGACGAGTTGTTCGCTGCCGTAACCTGTTTCTTCTTCTAATTCTCTTGCGGCTGTTATAATTGGTTCTTCACCCGGCTCAAGCTTGCCTGCTGGAATTTCCACTATCGACCGTTCAAGTGCTTTCCTGTACTGCTCCACCATTACCAGCTTTCCTTCATCTGTAATCGCGATGATACAGACTGCACCAGGATGTTTAATGATTTCTCTGGCAGATTGCTTGCCATTAGGCAATTCAACCTTTTCTATTTGTAAATTAATAATCTTTCCTTCATAAAGAACTTCTTTTTCAATTGTTTTTTCTTCAAACTTTTTCATTAGATCTCCTCCTATATTTGAACGTGCAGTGTTTATGAAAACACTCAAAATCATTAAAGTACAGCAAAAGTTTCTGAACTGGATGTAATTTTTCTTCCATTTTATCCTTACCCTGATCCTGCAGTATTTAAATCTTGTTTAAAAGAGCTGAAGAAGGAGTATATATACAACATACACACTAGTATGGGGAGTTGGTTTAAGTGGAAAAGCGCAAAATCGGATCATCACAGCTTGAAAGTTCTATTCTCGGACTTGGCTGCATGTCCATTGGACAAGATGAATACAAAGCTCAATCAATTATCGAAGCAGCCCTCGAAGGAGGGATTACGTATTTTGATACCGCTGATCTCTATGATTTCGGGGTAAATGAAGAAATCGTAGGCAAAACATTGAAAAACGTCCGTGACGAAATCGTGATCGCTACAAAAGTCGGCAACCATTGGAATGAGGGGCAGGAAGACTGGACCTGGGATCCCTCAAAAAAATATATTACCGAACAGGTAAAAAATAGCTTAAAGCGTCTGCAAGTGGATTATATTGACTTGTATCAACTCCACGGCGGCACTCTGGATGATCCGGTAGATGAGACGATAGAAGCATTTGAACAGCTGAAATCCGAAGGATATATTAGAGAGTATGGTATTTCTTCTATTCGTCCAAATGTGATCAAAGAATATGCTGAAAAATCTTCAATGGTCTCAAATATGATGCAGTATAGTTTACTCGACCGCCGCCCTGAGGAACAAGCTTTTCCAATTTTAAAGGAGCATTCTATTTCAGTCATCACCAGAGGCCCCCTTGCTAAAGGAATTTTAACTGAAAAAATGTTATCAAAAGCAAGCGAAAAAATAAAAGATGAAGGGTATTTACACTACACCTATGAAGCTTTGGAATATACACTTGACACACTTCATCAAAAATTTAGAGACAGCCGGTCGATGAACGAGGTTGCGTTAAAATTCAACGCAGCAAACCCAGTGGTTGGTTCCATCATTACTGGGGCAAGTTCCCCCGATCAAATTAAAGGAAATATTGATGCAATATCAGGAAGTCCTCTTACTGAAGAAGAATATGAATTGCTGAAAGAAATAACAAATAACAAAGGATATACTGAACACCGTTTATAACATCAAAAAAATTGCCCCGCCATGAAAGCTGCTAAGTAGCGTGCAGCTTTTACATGACGGGGTTTTTTTATTGCTTTTTATAGTCCTGCCAGTTCAACTGACTTTCTTCAAGCAGTTCTTCAAAAGACTTATTTTGCTCCCGTAACAACCGGGCTTTTTCCTTTTCGCGTTTTTTTTCTTTTTCCTGCACAATTTCGTCCTCCAGCAGGTTTTTTTTCGCTGCGTTTAACTTTGAAAGGACTTCCTCGTTCAAAGAATCTTTCAAGGTGGGAATGCGGTCTTCCCGCGCCTTAATTTGATTTGTTCTTTTCATCCCACTGCCCCTCCTACAAATTTGTTAAAACTGAATACAACTCATGTTAAAACGCGTCTAATTTTATTTCGCCTGAAACATCAAGACCAGGTTCAGTGGATTTTACTACATCATCAATCGTAAATCCCTTCGCAACTTCCGTCAATTTTAAGCCGTTCTCTGTTACATCCATTACCGCCCGCTCCGTAATAATACGATCTACTACGTTTTTCCCTGTCAATGGGAGAGAACATCGTTTTAAAACTTTTGGCTGCCCTTCCCGATTAACATGGTCCATGATCACGATGATTTTTCTGGCACCGTGAACAAGATCCATAGCGCCGCCCATTCCTTTAATCATCTTACCGGGAATCATCCAATTCGCCAGATCTCCGTTCTCTGAAACTTCCATGCCTCCCAAAATAGCGATGTCAACATGACCACCCCGTATCATTGCAAAAGATTCAGCACTATCAAAATAGGAGGCTCCGCTGACTGCAGTCACCGTTTCTTTTCCTGCATTTATTAAATCGGCGTCTACTTCTTCTTCAGTCGGGTAACGTCCGATGCCGAGAAGGCCATTCTCAGATTGCAGAACGACTTCTTTATCAGGCGATAAATGATTTGCAACAAGAGTAGGCATCCCTATACCTAAATTCACATAGTCCCCATCATTAATCTCCTTTTCAGCTCTTTTCGCTATGGTCTCACGGACTTTAGCTTTATCCATACACGCTGCACCCCTCTTTATCTATTGATTTTATTTAGTTAGTGACCGTTCTTCTTTCAATTTTCTTTTCCTGATTACCCTGTAACAGATATTGTATATAAATACTTGGGGTGTGCACCTCATTTGGATCAAAATCACCTTTATTCATGAGCTCTTCTACTTCTGCAACGGTTATCTTTCCAGCAGCGGCCATCATGGGATTAAAGTTTCTTGCTGTTTTCCGGTAAATTAAATTTCCCATTTTGTCGGCTTTCCACGCCCTCACAAAACTCACATCGGCTAAAAGCGCTTCTTCTAAAACGTACTCTTTACCCTTAAAGGTTCTGATCTCTTTTCCTTCTGCAACTGGTGTTCCCACCCCGGCCGGTGTATAAAATGCAGGGATACCTGCTCCGCCTGCACGAATTTTTTCAGCAAGCGTTCCCTGTGGAACCAATTCTACTTCAAGTTCACCTGAAAGAACCTGACGTTCAAATTCTTTGTTTTCGCCTACATAGGAACCGATCATTTTTTTTATTTGTTTGTTGTGCAGTAAAAGTCCAAGACCCCAGTCATCGACACCGCAATTATTGGATATAACGGTTAAATCTTTAACTCCACTGTCCCGCAGTGCTAGAATTAAATTTTCCGGAATACCGCAAAGACCGAACCCTCCCACCATTATGGTGTCACCATCTTTTACATGAAGGACGGCTTCTTGAGCGTTTTTATAGATCGTTTTCAATTTAGTTCCTCCTTTGACTATGTTCTGGTTACAACCGTAGCTACTCCCTGACCTCCGCCAATACATAATGTTGCAAGACCAGATTTAGCATCACGCTTTATCATTTCGTGTATTAAGGTGACGAATACCCTTGCCCCGCTTGCTCCAATAGGATGTCCGAGGGCTATTGCACCACCGTTAACGTTCAAAATCTCTTTATTGAACGAAAGCTCACGATCTACTGCAAGCGACTGGGCAGCAAATGCTTCATTTGCTTCAATCAGCTCAATATCGCCTATTGACAGAGAAGCTCTTTGAAGAGCCCTGTTTACTGCTTCCACAGGACCAAGCCCCATAACAGCTGGATCTACTCCTGCACTCGCATTAGATTGAATAGTGACCAGCGGAACGAGCCCTAACTGATCCGCGGTTTCTCTTGCCATTACAACAACTGCTGCAGCCCCATCGTTAATCCCGGACGCATTTCCAGCAGTTACAGTACCGTCCTTTTTAAATGCCGGCCGCAGTTTGGCCAGTGAATCTTTAGTCGTTCCTGTTCTTGGATGTTCATCCACTTTAAATACAATAGGATCGCCTTTTTTTTGAGGAATGATTACCGGCACGATCTCGCTTTCAAACCTTCCGCTCTGAATTGCCTCTTCTGCTTTTTGCTGGCTTGAAGCAGCAAATTCATCTTGCTCATCTCTGCTTAGTGAATAGCGGTCACACAAGTTCTCAGCAGTCTGGCCCATATGATAATCGTTAAAAGCACACCAAAGGCCGTCTTTGATCATGCTGTCAATTATTTTCTGGTCCCCCATTTTAAAACCCTCTCTGCCATTTTCGATCAGATAAGGCGCCCTGCTCATATTCTCCATGCCTCCTGCAACAACAACATCCGCATCACCGGAAAAAATAGCCTGAGCAGCAAGATGAACGGACTTTAAACCCGAGCCGCAGACTTTATTAATCGTCATTGCAGAGACTTGTTCCGGCAATCCGGCTTCAACTGCTGCTTGCCTCGCTGGATTTTGACCAAGCCCTGCCTGGAGAACATTTCCCATGATGACTTCATTAACTTGCTCAGGCTGTATGCCTGCTCGTTTTATCGCTTCTTTAATTACAATTGCTCCAAGTGTTACAGCGCTTACTCCCTTAAGAGATCCATTAAATGTTCCAATTGCGGTTCTGGTTGCACTGACAATAACAGCTTCTCTTGACATGCAGCACCCTCCTTAAATAGACTTCCATTATAAAGGTTTCTATGAAAACGCTTTAATTCCTTCTTTTTCGCTATAAAACTTTCTGTTACGATAAAATTAGTTTAATTAGAACAAATAGGAGGATGGGGAAATGAAGCTGCCTGATTATGTAACCATAATAGAAGTCGGTCCGCGCGACGGTCTTCAGAATGAAACGCAATTTGTACCAACCGAAAAGAAATTAGCATTTATCCGTCAATTATGGACCGCGGGTTTTAAAGAAATGGAAGTCACTTCATTCGTTTCTCCTAAGTGGGTCCCTCAAATGATGGACTCAAAAGAAGTTATGAAACAAGCAGGAAATAAAAAGGGGACAATCGTACTTGCGCCGAATAAAAAAGGGATTGATGATGCACTATCTTCCGGTGCAAAATCAATCGCCGTTTTTCTCGGAGTCAGCACGTCATTTAATAAAAAGAATATAAATAAATCAACAAGCGAGGCAATGGAGCGCCTGGTACCGGAAATAAACTCATTGAAAGCAAAAGGCATCTTTGTAAGAGCCTGTATTTCTACAGCTTTTTATTGTCCTTACGAAGGAAAAATAGATCCGCAAAGCACCTTGGATTTATGCAGACAATTTGCTGAAGCTGGAGCGGATGAACTTAGTGTCGCTGATACGATTGGCGAGGCTTCGCCTAGTGAAGCCTTTGAACTTTTCTCACTCCTCAAACAACAGCTGCCTAGTACTTTATTGACCGCTCATTTTCATGATACAAAAAAAATGGCACTTGCCAATATTTATGCATCCCTTTTAGCAGGAATTGACCGCTTTGACAGCTCGACCGGTGGCTTAGGCGGCTGCCCGTTCGCTCCCGGGGCGAGCGGAAATGTAGCTACAGAAGATGTAGTATACATGCTTCACAGAATGGGGATTCAAACGGGCGTAAATCCAGATCTGCTCATTGAAGCTATTTCAATGATAAAGCCGTATGTATCAAGACCCTTCCTTAGCGGGTATTATATTAACAGCAAAATTAAATAAGAGCCTAAGCCTGCTTAATAATCTTTATCAACAAAAGAAAATAGCATTTGAGGTGATCGGATGAAAAAGAGGATGCTGTTTATTGCCAGTGCAGTCGTCGGGGCAGCCGGTGCTTTAACTGCTGGTGTGGGTGTATATTTATCAAACCGGATCATGTACATGGCGATTAAAAAGGAGCCTGTTATTCTTGAACGGGAGATTTCAGCAAAACGCTTGATACAAAATGAATATGACGCGCTTCCAAAAGAAGAGATATGGGTCCAGTCGCCCCATGGGTATTTAATTAAAACCATCTTTGTTCATCCGCACCCTTCAAAAAGATACGTGATATTTTGCCACGGTGTTTCTGAAAACAAAGTAAACTCAATCAAATATATGAACCTTTTTTTATCTAAAGGGTTTAATGCTGTTATTTTTGACCATAGGCGTCATGGAGAGTCAGGCGGGAAAACGACAAGCTATGGATTTTATGAGAAGCTTGACCTTAAATCTGTTGTGGACACGTTGATTGAACGCGAGGGTGAAGACGTTATTTTTGGTATTCATGGAGAATCCATGGGTGCCGCCACTGCTTTACTTTATGCTGGTTCTGTTGAAGATAAAGCCGATTTCTATATTGCAGATTGCCCCTATTCTGATTTTGGAGAGCAGCTCGCCTACATGATTCACAAAGAAAAGGACTACGTCCGGTCTTCAAAGCTTGCCATCTCGCTTGCCGCTTTTTTTATAAAACTGCGTGACGGCTACAGTATTCACTCTGTTTCTCCAAAAGAGGCGACTGCACATATACAAAATCCGGTTTTGTTTATTCATAGTAAAGATGATGGATTTATCCCTTCTCAAATGACAGAACAACTATTTAAAATAAAAAAAGGCCCTAAAAAGCTTTTTATCGCTGATAAAGGCGATCATGCTCAGTCCTTTGTAGCAAATGAAGAGGAATACAGCAGATGCATTGATGAGTTTTTAAGAGAAAACAGCCTTTAATGAAAACAGCTTGTACAAAAATCAGTTAATACCAGAACGATGTATATAAATATGACCTGCAAATTGCATCGAATTTGCAGGTCATTTTTTGTTGTTTTATATGGTTTTCAGTCGGTTTTAAAAGTATTTCTATACTATAATTTGTATATGGAATTGTAAAGGAACAATAGCCATTGTGATCCTACAATTTGGTACACATTTTGTATGACAATTTGCGCTACAATTATTTGTGAAAAATTGGTGTTTTCTAAACCAATTTATTAGCATTCTTTCAACTAAAGCTCGCGTTAGCTTAACAAGAAATTACCTTACATTTTCCTTTTTAATAAAAGTCTTGGAGGTGAACGAGCTTCCTGTTCAGCTTCAAAATAAGCATTTACCCTTCAACACTGTAAACAATAGAAGGCACTCCATAGCCAACTACTTTCTTAAGAAGGATAAAACAAAAGGTAATGTGCAGGACAGCGTAGGTAACTTTAAAAACAACTCAAATCAGGAATAGATGCAAAAAGACCGGGACATTCTTCTGTCCCGGCTTTTTTAAATCAACTGCTCAGCTATTCATAAAAATCAGATAGGATGAGACGAAATAGACAACTATTGCAAGCAGTGATGGCAACATGTATTTAAAGCCGGATGCTGCTTTTTTCCTCAAAATCGCATACGTCAGAATGCCTGAAAGAATAAATATACCGATTGCGGTTGTTAAGTGAGAGCTTGAAACAGATGACATGATCGAACCCTCTCTATACATTGCATCAGCACCTGCAATGATAAAGATATTAAAAATGTTGCTTCCAAGGATTGACCCAAGGGCAAGGTTGATGTTTTTGAGACGTAAAGCCACTAATACAGACACTGCTTCAGGAAAGGAGGTAGCAGCAGCCACAAGAAAGCTTCCGATAAAGCTTGAGCCGAGTCCTGTAATCACGGCGATCTGATCGCCCATAATGGATAGCATTGTCCCTGCACCCATAATGACAATTGCTGCAATGATAAATCCGATTACAGCTTGTCTGAGAGACATCATTTTTTCTGAAGAGTCGACTTTGGCTAGCAGCGGATCCTCATGTTGTTTAAGTGTCTGTCTATTTTGGGATAAACGTCCGAGAATCAGTATTTTTGCAAGGTAAATCGCTGCAATGAGCAGTGAATCAATCCCAATTCCGAGAATGGTATAGTCAATACGTATGATTAAAGTTATCATAATCAGCAATGTCATCAGCATACCAATTCCTGCAGTGAATAAATGATCGTTACTGGCCTGTAAAAACAGCTGTTTCTTTCTAAAGTAAAGGTCAAAACAGGCAATAATAAACACGTTAAATAAAGTAGATCCAAGCAGATTCCCGATTGCGATATCGTTGTTTCCAATCCATACTGCTGAAAAACTGGTCGTTACTTCAGGTAAAGACGTTGCACCTGCAAGTAAAAGGGTGCCTACTAGCAGTCCGCCCATTCCTGTCTTTGTACTAATCACGTCTGCGTATGTAGAAAGTTTCATCGCGGCATAAATTGTAACGACTGCAGCAAGTACAAACCAGACAAACGCCATATGACATCACTTCCTTGTATATAATGATCCTCGGACACTACGCTTCTACCTGATAGCTTTCCCACATTTACAAAAGTTATGTCACTCGCATGAATACAAAAAACCTTGGTGTTTTAAACCAGGGTTCAGCTCATTAACTATTAATAAAAAGCAGATAAGACGATACGAAATAAACCACAATCGCAAGCGTAGATGCCAGCATATATTTAAGCTTTTTTCATAAATACAACCCAAATCGCAATGACAGACAGAATTGTCACGCAGATTGCAGTGGTTAGATGGGAGTCTAAGACGCTTGTAATGATTGCGCCTTCCCGGTAAATCAGATCAGACCCTTCAAGAATCAGCATGTTGAAAATGTACCTTCCGAGAATCGATCCCATTGCAAGGTTAATATTTTTCAGGCGAAGTGCAATTAGTACAGATACTGCTTCAGGCAGTGATGTGGTCGCACCAACGAGTAAGCTTCCGACAAAGCTCGAGCCAAGTCCTGTGATGACTGCGATCTGATCACCCATGATCGAAAGGACGGTACCTGCACCCATAATCACAATTGCTGCAATGATAAATCCAATCACGCATTCTTCACTGACATGGTAACTTCTGATGATGTCACCGGGTTTGCAGCAGGTGCTTCAGTGTTTTTTATAGAAAGAAAAAGCTGTTTTTACAGGCAAGCAATGATCACCTGTAAACAGCGTCAAAGCAGGCGAGTATAAACACGTTAAATAAGTTTGATCCAAGCACGTTTCCAATCGCATTATCATTATTTCCGATCAACACAGCTGAAAGACTCGTTGTCACTTCCGGAAGTGACGTTGCGCCTGCAAGCAGAAGCGTCCCGACGAGCAACTGCCCATCCGCCCATGGATGTTTTCGCACTGATCACATCAGCAAAGTTTAATGTTTTTTTTACTATGATGAAAGGACTTCCATATATTTGGAAGTCCTTTTCGTTGTTATTAGTGGCTTCTTAAACTAAAGACCCGTTAGTTTAAGTGCAAATATTTACATAATTTTATCAATTATTCTGTATGGTGCGCTTCAACTCCACTTTCTTCTACCGATTCACCTGATAAAGTCCACATACTTACTTGTTTTATTACTGTATCTTCAATTGTATATTCATACACCATTTTTGGCTCACTATTAAATATTACATGTAGATATATTATAGGTTCTATATCAGAGTCGTCTGTATCTGTAATTTCCCACGAGTCTGTTGGATATTTTTCTTCTAAATGTCCTTCTAATACTTCCATAGCTTTCTCTGTTTGTTGTTCTATAATCATTGGTCTTAACGCACCTTGAAAAATATAAGTACAAATTAAAACGGTGCCCAATACAACCCAAACAATTCTCCTAAATTTCTTGGGGATTAGAAAAGCTAATAGACTCACTGCAAAAATACATATAGTAATATAAAATAAACCAATCAAGATTGTTGGCTCCATTTATTTCCCCCTCACTGAATATTTAATAACTATATCTATAGCTATCAAGTTAAATATAAAGAATTACGGATTGCACTGGTTAAAGTTTCAAGAAACTATTCTTTTGAAGTAACCTGCTTATATAGTTTAATATCAGCAGAAGGAGCAACCACATATTTGACTCATTCACCTTGTTAAGTAAAGTTAGCAATAGGTAAGCATTTGAAGTTATCTCCAGCTTTTCCCCTGCTCCGCACCGAACGTGCTAGTTTC
>NZ_JXRR01000015.1 GCF_000829515.1 Jeotgalibacillus campisalis
GATCAGGTAGATAGGTTCGAGGTGGAAGCATAGCGATATGTGCAGCTGACGAATACTAATCGATCGAGGACTTAACCAATTTTGGCGATTACTCGCTTGTTCGTTTGTTTTGATGTCTTATCCAGTTTTGAAGGCGCGAGCCTTTCTATTAATAGCGTCTAGTGATAATTGCGAAGAGGTCACACCCGTTCCCATGCCGAACACGGCAGTTAAGCTCTTCAGCGCCGATGGTAGTTGGGGGTCTCCCCCTGTGAGAGTAGGACGTCGCTAGGCACAAAAAAGAGAGTCATTCCCATAGGGAATGGCTCTTTTTTACTTGGAAAGATCTAGATGAGAAAGGAAAAGCGAACATTTTATACTTCGCCTTCCCTACCCCTCTTAGTAATTTACTCCACCTATATCTCTATATAAGGAAGAAGGGCTTGGTAAAGAAGCTCCAGATCGGACAAGGAGGTTTTTTTCCCAAGTGATATTCTGATAAACCGGTTTGCTTCATCAACCGTTTTACCTATAGCCGTTATGGTTGTCGCTGGTATCTGCTGTCCAATATGACAAGCACTGCCTACGGATATTGCCAGCTGCTGACGGTTGCATTCAAGAAGGAGCCACTGCCCCTGGTATTTTGAACTGGTCATCCCAATGATAGAAGGCAGCTGGTTCGTTCCTTCGATCTGTATTGCATTATTATGTGGAGAGATCATACGAATCCAATTTGTACGCAGCATTTCTGTTTTTTTGTAGTCCTCTTTCATTTCTTTGACTGAGTGCGCGGCAGCTGTAATAAATGCTGCTATACCAGGAATGTTTATTGTGCCCGGTCGGAATCCTTTTTGGTGAGTGGCGAATTTATAAGAGGATTTCCAGTGTATAGATGGATCAATATAAACAGCCCCAACTCCCTGAGGTCCTCCTACCTTATGGCTGGATATGCTCAGACTGCTTACGTGACTGTTGTGAACATTAATAGGGGTTTTTCCAAAGGATTGAACAGCATCACAGTGAAAAGCAATCGAATGCTTTTTTAAAAGAGAGCCAATCTCATTTATGTTCTGGGTCGTGCCAATCTCATGATTAACATGTTGAATCGCTACTAATATCGTTTTGTCCGTCAAGGCTTGTTCCAGGTCCCGAAGAGATATAAGTCCATTTGATTGTACGGGAAGATACGTAATATCAAATCCTTCTTCCTCTAAAGTAGCAAATGCCCCTAGTACTGATGGATGTTCAAGTTTGCTTGTAATAAGGTGCCGTCCCCGGTGCGCATTTCCTTTTGCGATCGATCGTATGGCTAAATCATTTGATTCAGAACCACCACTTGTAAAGTAGACTCCGTTTGGATCTCCATTAAGAATATCTGCAAGTTCTTTTCTGCATTTTTGCAGTAGATCGTCTGCTGCAGTGCCTGTGTCGTGCAAGCTGCTCGTATTGCCAGGAAAAGCTGTGGCAGCTTGTATATATGTATCTAATGCTTCTTTTCGCATGGGTGCACTTGCTGCGTAATCTAAATAAATCATTTTGACACTCCTTTTAATCTGTTCATCTCGTTGTTTACTAAAATAGGTATTGTGTTTAGTTTAATGTTATGTAAAGATAGGTGTCAAGACACATGTAAAGTGAGGCGGTGGTTCATTGAAATTTTATGATGTCGTGATCATAGGCAGCGGGATTTCCGCACTAGCTGCTGCCCGAAAAGCTGCTCCTTTTAAATCTGTAGCAATTGTCAGCAAATATGGGTTTTCAGTAAGCAATTCCATGCTTGCTCAAGGAGGGGTAGCTGCTGTTTTCAGTGAAGAAGATCACGTGAAAGAGCATTTACTAGATACGTTGACGGCAGGAGATGGTCATAGTGACAGGATGGCTGCTGAATTTCTTGTGAATAAGGGACCCGAGGTAATAAAGCAGATTATAGAAGATGGCATGCGTTTTGATTGTGATGACTCTTCTTATGTGCAGCTTGGACAAGAGGGGGCCCATTCTCATAGAAGAATCCTTCATGCAGGAGGTGATGCGACCGGTAGGAGGCTGACTGCATTTATGGTTCAACAGATTCAATCAAATGTAGAATGGATTGAGCATCATTCAGTCATCGAGTTAATTGTGAAGGACGGAAAATGCTCAGGCGTAAAATTGATAAATTCTAAAGGAATGACAGAGATTATATGGGCTGATCACATTGTCTTATCAACCGGTGGATGCGGGAATTTATTTGAATCTACATCAAACGCAGCAACTGCAAACGGGGAAGGATTGTCACTCGCCTACTATGCAGGGGCTGAATTAACAGATCTAGAATTCATTCAGTTTCATCCTACGGCTTTGGCGACGGATCATCCCAGTTCTGTTCTTATTTCTGAAGCAGTAAGAGGTGAAGGTGCCAGGCTTGTGACAGAAGAGGGTGAAGAGATTATGAAGGATCTTCATCCACTTCAGGATTTAGCTCCCAGGGATATAGTAGCGAGAGAAGTGTATAAGAGAATTCAGCAGGGAGAGAAGATTTATTTAGCGATTAATTATGTGAAAGAATTCACAAAAAAGTTTCCAACGATTACGGATTTGTGTAAGAGAGAAGGCATTGATTTAAAAGAGGGAAGGATCCCAGTAAGACCTGCAGCTCATTTTCATATGGGAGGCATAAAGGTTCAGCGGTCAGGTCAAACCTCTTTTCCAAGGCTTTATGCTATTGGGGAAGCTGCTTGCACAGGAGCCCACGGAGCAAACAGGCTCGCTAGTAATTCTCTCCTTGAAGGTTTAGTTTACGGTGAAGCTGCAGGGGAGTTTTTACAAAAACAGTCTATCGATCGCACTATAGTGTCTGATCCCTATAATCGTACAGCAGGAACAAGGCGCTCACCATCTGCCATGACATTACAGGACCTTAAAAAGCTGATGATGAAGTACGCGGGCATTGAGCGTACAGCTCAAGGAATGAAAAGTTGCTTAAATAAGCTTGAAAAAGAGTTTCCTGTGTTAACTGAAAAAAATATTTATGATTATCATCCGGAGGATTTGACCTTTCTTCATCAGGTAACGGCTGCTTATTTAATTGTACGATCAGCATATGAGAGACAAGAGAGCAGAGGAGCCCATTATTGTCTGGACTACCCTGTAAAAAAGGAAGAATGGCAAGGGGTGCGGATAATTCAAAAAATGGATGAGAGCCACCAGAGGGGGAATAAAAAGCATGAACAAGATGAAGGCAAGGAAAATGGTCGAGCAGTTTTTATATGAAGATATACATGATCAGGATCAAACGAGTGAAGCCTTATTTACAAAACTGGATCAAGGGGAAGCCTATTTTATCCTAAAAGATTCTGGTGTACTCGCAGGCCTTGATTTGATTGAGCTAGTGTATCAGCTGCTCGATCCGGCAACGAAAGTGGAACTACATAAACAGGATGGACAGTATGTTGAGAAGGGCAGCTGCATTGCTTCTGTCAAAGGACCGGTGCAGGCCATTTTATCAGGAGAACGGGTGATTTTAAATTTACTTCAGCGAATGAGCGGAATTGCTACTTTGACAAATGAGGCAGTAAAGGAATTAAACAGCTCTCATACAAAGATTTGCGATACGAGAAAAACAACACCTGGTCTGCGGATGTTTGAAAAATATGCAGTACGCTGCGGTGGAGGAATAAATCACCGATTCGGATTGTATGACGGAATTATGCTGAAAGATAACCATATTGCATTTGCCGGGTCCGTTAGAGAGGCGGTAAAAAAAGCAAAAGCTCATGCGGGCCATATGATCAAAATTGAAGTTGAGATTGAGAACGAAGAACAGCTGCAGGAAGCGATTGAAACAAAAGCCGATTGCATTATGTTTGATAATTGTCCGCCTGACCTCATAAAGAAATGGATCCATCAAGTTCCTGCAGGTATTTTAACAGAGGCATCTGGAGGAATAACAATGGGCCAATTACACAAATACGGAAATTGCGGGGTAGATTACATATCCCTTGGCTTTCTAACCCATTCTGTAAAAAGCCTTGATATCAGTTTAGACGTAAGAATAAAAAAAGGGGGAACGAGAGATGCTCGACTTACTGACAGGCATGCCGCCCGCTTATAAAACGGCTTCTTATGAAGAGTTAAAAAAGCGGGTATTGGCTGTAAAAGAAAAAATGGGAGACCGGCTGTTTATTCCGGGTCACCATTATCAAAGAGACGAAGTGATTCAATTTGCAGATGCAGCAGGAGATTCCCTGCAGCTTGCTCAAATTGCCTCTAAACAGCATCAGGCAGAATACATTGTTTTTTGCGGGGTGCATTTTATGGCCGAAACAGCAGATATTCTTGCTGCGGATCATCAAAAGGTCGTACTGCCAGATATGAGAGCAGGCTGTTCGATGGCAGATATGGCGGATATCAATCAAACAGAACGCGGCTGGGAGCAGCTTCAGCAGTTATTTGGAGATACAATTCTACCTGTTACATATGTAAATTCGACCGCTGCCATTAAATCATTTGTCGGTAAAAATGGAGGAGCCACTGTTACTTCTTCAAATGCCTTAGAGGTAGTCAAGTGGGCTTTTTCACAAAAAGACCGGCTGTTTTTTTTGCCAGATCAGCATCTGGGGCGTAATACTGCACATGACTTGGGCATCTCTTTATCTGACATGGCGGTTTGGGATCCCATTCAGGAAAAACTCGAATTTGAAGGCGAACTGGATAACGTAAAGGTTATCTTATGGAAAGGGCACTGCTCGGTTCACATGAATTTCAGGGTGGATCATATTCATCGTCTTCGAAAAGAAGATCCATCGGTAAGAATTATTGTTCATCCTGAATGTACAAGAGAAGTCGTTGCTCTTTCTGATGATGCCGGTTCAACCAAGTATATTATTGACGCCATCTCGAGTGCAGCGAAAGGATCAAAATGGGCGATTGGAACAGAAATGAATTTAGTAAACCGTCTCAAACAAAACTTTCCAGAGATCAAAATCCAATCCTTGAACCCGACTATGTGCCCGTGCCTGACGATGAACCGAATAGACCTCCCGCATTTGGCATGGATTCTTGAATCGCTTGAAAAAGGGGACGTTCATAATCAAATCAAGGTCGATAAAGATACGGCATACTATGCAAAGGAAGCGCTGGATAAAATGCTTCAGTTAACATAATGGGACAATTATTTGTTTGGATTAAGTAAGAAGGGATATTATATAACTAGAACGTACATTCATTATGGAGGGTGGAATCACAAATGAAGCATCACACACATGATCAACATACACATGAGCACAATGAAAATTGCGGTCATACAAAGATCAGGCATGGCAATCACATTGATTATGTACACGATGGTCATCTGCACCATAAGCATGAGGACCACTGGGATGAATGTGAAATTGATGTAACGGATGCAAACCCGGATGATTGTAAACCATTTGAATGCGGCTGTTCCCACGACAGTGATTGCGGACATGAAATGGTTCCGCATGGTGACCATTATGATTATTTAGTTAACGGTCGACTGCACCATGTTCATGGAGACCACTGCGATGACCACGGTCCAGTAGAGATCCTTGATGTAGGAAGCGTCAAGTAAGCAGTGTAATGATTATTATGTCCGAATGGCAGATGGGATCATCCTAGTAATTTAAATAGACGCCTTCACGAACAAGACTTCGTGGAGGCATTTTTTTGTTTGTGCATACTCAGTTCTCCTTTTTGATTGTCTGGAATGATAACGTTTTCATGTTTATTCCAATTTTAAAAGGGTAAATTAGTAGAGAGAGCAAACCAAGATAAAGGTGGAATGCAAAAATGACTAAGAATATTTTAATGGTTGTAACCAATACTGAAAAAATTGACCAGGATCACCCAACTGGATTGTGGTTATCTGAATTTGCTGAACCCTATGTAGAATTTAAAAAAAATGGCTTTGATGTAACAGTTGTCAGCCCAAAAGGCGGCGGCATCCCGCTTGACCCAAATAGTCTTGAGGATGAACAGCCTGCAGAATGGAAAGAGGCCGAAGAACAGCTTCTTAAAACGGGACAGCTTTCAAGTGTAGTCTTTGAACATTTTGACGGCGTTTTCCTGCCTGGCGGTCATGGAGCTATGTTTGATTTACCGAATGAACCACAGCTTCAGGACGGGCTTGCTCATTTCGCTGAAAATAATAAAGTGATTGGTGCAGTATGTCACGGACCTGCTGGATTTGTAGACGTTGAATTGTCTGATGGAACGCCGCTTGTGAAGGGCAAAAAGCTCACTTCCTTTACAGATGAAGAGGAAAAAGAGATGGGATTGGTTGAACAAATGCCGTTTCTATTACAATCAAAGCTTGAGGAACAGGGGGCACACTTTGTGGCTCAGGGCAATTGGGCAGACCATGTAGTAACGGACGGAAAATTCATCACAGGTCAAAACCCACAATCGAGCCAGAAAACGGCTGAAGCATTTGTGAAAGCGTTAGGCTGATAGTCAAATTTTTATAATAAAGAACCAAGACTGAAGCATTTTCGGTCTTGGTTTTTTTAATCCGTATCCATTTTTAAAAAATTCATCTTTACATTTTGTTAATTCACTAGTAGGATAGCGTTTGAGTGATAGAGAAGGAAGGATCTTACAAGATTAGATTCGTTTGCTTTCCTAACTGAAGGAGGAACATGTGTGCTTGAAAATGGAATTATTATGATGCTGATTATTTTTGTCATCAATATTTTTTATGTCACTTTTTTTACAATGCGGATGATCCTGACGCTGAAGGGCTATCGCTATTTAGCAGCAGGAGTCAGTATGGTAGAGGTGGTTATTTATGTAGTCGGTCTGGGGCTGGTTCTTGATAATTTAAACGAGATCCAAAACCTGGTTGCCTATGCTGTAGGGTATGGTTTGGGCGTCATTATTGGCATGAAGATTGAAGAAAAACTGGCTTTGGGCTATATTACAGTTAATGTGATTACAATGGATAATGGCTTGGATCTTCCAAGAAAACTTCGTGAATGGGGATATGGTGTGACGGATTGGGAGGCCAATGGACTTGAAGGCGGAAGATGGGCCATGCAGATTTTAACGCCTAGAAAATATGAACTGAAACTTTATCAGCGCATAAAAGAAGTAGATCCAAAAGCTTTTATCATCTCATATGAACCAAAAGCGATTCACGGCGGATTTTGGGTGAAGAGTGTGCGAAAACGGATTGCACAGGAGGAAGAAAAGAATGGCCAATAAAGAATGGTTTGAAGTGGAAGAACATGAAACGATTGAAGACTGCTTAAAGCGCATGTCAGACCTGGGCTACATGCCTGTCAAGAGAATGGAAGAACCGATTTTTAAAGAAATTAAAGAGGGGTCTTCTGTAAAAAATGAGCCAATAAGGCAAAGAATTCGGTTTCAAGGGGTAAAAAACGAACAATAAATTATAGTGAAATAAAATTGTTCGGTTTAAGGTTGACGTCCTCATGTCACCTTGTTATGATAAAGACGAGAAAAACGAATAAGCATACGACCTCATATAATCATTGGGAATAGGGCCCAAAAGTTTCTACCTGGTTACCGTAAATGACCGGACTATGAGGGAAAGTGATGCCTTGGATCTGCTATGCCTTTTTTAAGGTATAGACGGCGCATTCGGGACCCAGGTGAACAGCTTTCCTTCTATTTAGTAATAGAGGAAAATGTTGACCTGGGTTTTTTATTGTCATTTATTGAATTCGACTATTGGAGTGAGAAGATGATCGCAGCAGTTGGTGTAATTATGGGCAGTACGTCTGACTGGCCCACAATGAAAAAAGCATGTGCAATATTGGAGGAATTAGAGATCCCGTATGAAAAACAGGTAGTCAGTGCGCACCGTACACCTGATTTAATGTTTGACTATGCAGAAAAGGCAAGAGAAAGAGGTTTAAAAGTCATTATTGCAGGGGCAGGAGGCGCTGCTCATCTGCCAGGCATGGTCGCAGCCAAAACGACTCTACCGGTTATTGGCGTGCCTATTCAATCTAAAGCGTTGAATGGACTCGACTCCCTTCTTTCCATTGTACAAATGCCAGGCGGTGTTCCGGTAGCAACGGTTGCGATTGGCGATGCAGGAGCAGTCAATGCGGGTCTGCTTGCGGCACAGATGTTATCGGCGTTTGATTCTGCGATTGCTGAACGACTCGATCAAAGGCGTAAAGCAAGCGAAGAAAAAGTACTGAAGAGCAGCGGTGAATTATATGAATAAAATCATGCCCGGACAAACAATCGGTATTATCGGTGGAGGGCAGCTTGGCAGAATGATGGCTCTCGCTGCAAAAGAAGCAGGTTTTGTGATCGCAGTTTTGGATCCAGGTGAGAATTCTCCGTGCGGTCAAGTAGCAGACATCGTTATTCGGGCAGCATTTGATGATCGGGATGCACTAAAAAAGCTGGCTGAACAAAGTGATGTCATCACCTATGAGTTCGAAAATATTGATGCAGAAGCGCTCACATGGCTTTCTGACATTGCTTATCTTCCGCAAGGAGCAGAGCTGATCCGGATTACACAGAACCGCCGGCTGGAGAAAAAAATGCTTGAGCAGGCATTAGTTCCGATCGCTCCTTATCAAGTCATCGAACACGAACAAGGGATATATGATATTATAGAATCGTTCGGCTTTCCGGCTATAGTGAAAACAATAACCGGTGGATACGATGGAAAAGGCCAGGTTAAGCTCAATTCGATAGAGGATCTGCAGGAAGCACAGGCGCTTGTAAAAGAAAAGGGACCTTGTGTACTGGAATCATTCATTTCGTTTGATAAAGAAATTTCCGTAATCGTTCACCGCAATGCAAGCGGTGAGACAACTACCCTGCCTATTGCTGAAAATATTCACGTCAATCATATTCTGCATGAATCAATTGTTCCAGCGCGAATTGAACCTGACGTGAGTGAAGTAGCAAAAAAGCTTGCATTACAGATTGCAGATGAAATTAAGTTGATTGGAACACTGGCAGTTGAAATGTTTGTATCCCTTTCAGGTGAAATATGGGTGAATGAACTTGCTCCAAGACCGCACAATTCCGGCCATTATTCTATAGAGGCGTGCGAAACATCACAATTTCACCAGCACATCCGGGCTATTTGCAATTGGCCGCTTAAAAGCACTGCGCTGTTGAAACATGCTGTTATGGTCAATCTGCTCGGACAGCATGTAAAGCCGGCGTTTGATGCAGTAAGTCAATATCCTGACTGGTCGGTGCATTTCTACGGGAAAGCTGAAGCAAAGCAGAACAGAAAAATGGGTCATATCACGATCCTGACAGATGATTTGGAAATGACATTGAAAGAAATGCAGGAATCACGTATCTGGAAGACAACATAATTGGAGGTACCACCATGATCGAACGCTATACGCGCCCAGAGATGGGAGCTATCTGGACAGAACAAAATCGTTTTCAGGCATGGCTTGAAGTAGAAATCTTAGCCTGTGAAGCATGGGCAGAACTTGGAGACATCCCAAAAGAAGACGTAAAGAAAATCCGTGAGAACGCGTCTTTTGACGTAGAACGCATTCAAGAGATCGAAGCAGAGACCCGCCACGATGTCGTCGCTTTTACGCGTGCTGTGTCAGAAACATTGGGAGCAGAGAAAAAGTGGGTGCATTACGGGCTTACATCAACGGATGTCGTGGACACTGCGCTTTCCTATATATTGCGCCAGGCCAACGAGATCCTGCTTAAGGATATTGAAAATTTCGTGGATATTCTTGCAGCGAAAGCAAAAGAACATAAAATGACCGTCATGATGGGACGTACACACGGTGTTCATGCCGAGCCGACCACATTTGGATTGAAGCTTGCGCTGTGGCATGAAGAAATGAAACGAAATCTTGACCGTTTTAAACACGCCGCATCTGGTGTTGAATTTGGGAAAATGTCTGGAGCCGTAGGAACATATGCGAATATTAACCCCTTTGTAGAGTCATATGTATGTGAAAAACTAGGCTTGCAGGCTGCACCGATCTCAACGCAGACTCTTCAGCGTGACCGGCATGCAGAGTACATGGCAACTCTTGCGCTCATCGCTACCTCTATTGAAAAATTTGCGGTTGAAGTGCGTTCCCTTCAAAAAAGTGAAACAAGAGAAGTGGAAGAGTTCTTCTCAAAAGGCCAAAAAGGATCATCCGCTATGCCGCACAAACGAAATCCAATCGGATCTGAAAACATGACCGGGCTTGCCCGTCTAATACGCGGCTACATGCAGACTGCTTATGAGAATGTGCCTTTATGGCATGAACGGGATATTTCACACTCTTCAGCAGAGCGGGTCATATTGCCTGATGCTACGATTGCGTTAAATTACATGCTGAACCGCTTTGGAAACATCGTGAAAAACTTAACGGTCTTCCCTGACAATATGAAGCGCAACATGGACCGGACATTAGGGTTGATTTATTCACAGCGTGTGCTTTTGGCCCTTATTGATAAAGGGCTGTCACGCGAAGAAGCGTATGATACCGTTCAGCCTAAAGCGATGGAAGCCTGGGAAAAACAAGTGCATTTCCGTGAGCTGGTAGAAGCAGAAGATGCCATTACATCTAAGCTTACATCGGATGAAATTGAGGATTGCTTTGATTATCATTACCATCTGCAGCATGTGGATACGATCTTCACACGCTTAGGATTAAATGAATAAATAAGGTACAAAAATGAATGAAGGCCAGTCAGTCCGTTATTTTGAGAAACGGACCTGGCACTTCCATTCACCCTATAAAATAAATAGATTCAAAATTCCGACGATCAGGGAGTGGACTTCACATGGAAAAAGGGCAAATGCTCTATGAAGGAAAAGCAAAAAGATTGTATTCAACCAATGAAGAAGGCATTTTATGGCTGGAATACAAGGATTCTGCAACTGCTTTTAATGGTGAAAAGAAAGCAACAATTGAAGGGAAAGGACAGCTTAACAATTTAATCACATCCCTTCTTTTTGAGAGATTGAAAGAAGAAGGCATCGACTCTCATTTTATTGAAAAGCTTTCCGATCACGAGCAGCTAGTCCGCCACGTGGAAATCATTCCGATTGAGGTTGTCGTTCGAAACACTGCCGCTGGCACATTGGCCAAAAGAATTGGATTAAAAGAAGGGCTTCGACTTAAGCATACGATTGTCGAGTGGTACTACAAGGATGATGATCTTGGAGATCCTTTGATTAATGAAGATCATATTTCATTACTAGGACTTGCTGAGCCGGAAGAATTAACCCTTTTAAAAGAAAAAGCATTGGAAATCAATCGGGTGCTGACACAGTTTTTTCAGCAGATTGAAGTAGACTTGATTGATTTTAAGCTGGAATTCGGCAGAGATAAAGACGGATCCATTCTTTTGGCGGATGAAATTTCGCCAGATACATGCAGGCTATGGGATTCAAAAACGAAACAAAAGCTTGATAAAGATGTGTTTAGAAGAGATTTAGGAAGTTTAACAGATGCGTATCAAACTGTTTTTACAAGACTGGGAGGCGTTTCATCATGATGAAGATTAAAATCCACGTAACATTAAGAGAAAGTGTACTTGATCCACAGGGAACAGCGGTTAAAAGCTCGCTTCATGCGATGAATTATCATGAGGTGCAGGATGTGCGGATTGGAAAATATCTTGAAGTGATGATCGAGCCTTCTGATCGCCCGGTAGACGAAGTGGTAAAAGAAATGTGTGAAAAACTGCTTGCCAACACGGTCATTGAGGACTACGAGTATGAGGTGGAGGAGGCCGTCACACAATGAAATTTGCAGTGATTGTGTTTCCAGGATCCAATTGTGATATTGATATGTACCATGCGATAAAAGATGAGCTGGGTGAAGAAGCGGAGTATGTCTGGCATGACACAGAAGATCTAAGCGGCTATGACGGCATTCTTTTGCCGGGAGGGTTTTCCTATGGAGATTATCTGCGCTCCGGTTCGATTGCCCGTTTTTCAAATGTTATGAAAGAAGTAGTGAAAGCAGCAGAGGAAGGGAAGCCGGTTCTTGGTGTCTGCAACGGGTTTCAAATTCTGCTTGAGGCGGGACTTCTCCCTGGCGCTATGCTGCGCAACAAAGAGCTTAAATTTATGTGCAGAACAGTCGGCCTGGTAGTAGAAAACCCTGATACCATGTTCACATCAGCTTATAGTAAAAATCAGGTTATTCAAATTCCGATTGCACATGGAGAAGGAAATTACTACTGTGATGACACCGTTTTTAATGATTTAAAAGCAAATAATCAAATTGTTTTTACCTATGAGGGTCTCAATCCCAACGGCAGCCTCGGGAACATTGCCGGCATTACAAATGCAAAAGGAAACGTCCTTGGAATGATGCCGCACCCTGAACGTGCCGTTGATGCACTTTTAGGAAGCGCAGACGGACTTAACTTGTTTCAATCGATTGTGAAGCACTGGAGGGACTCAAATGTCATTACTGCTTGAACCAACAGCTCTAAATATAAAAGAAGAAAAACTATATAAAGAAATGGGTTTATCAGACGAAGAGTTTGGAATGGTAGAATCCATTCTTGGGCGCACTCCCAACTGGACAGAGCTTGGCTTATTTTCTGTTATGTGGTCTGAGCATTGCAGCTATAAAAATTCAAAACCGTTATTAAAAAAATTCCCTGTAACAGGAGAACGAGTGCTTCAGGGGCCGGGTGAAGGAGCGGGTATCGTTGATATTGGAGACGGTCAGGCAGTGGCATTTAAAATTGAAAGCCATAACCACCCTTCTGCGATCGAACCTTACCAGGGAGCTGCAACAGGCGTCGGCGGGATTATACGTGACGTATTTTCGATGGGAGCAAGACCCATCGCGATCCTCAACTCTCTACGCTTTGGAGAATTGGATTCTGCTCGTGTTCGGTACCTTTTTGAAGAGGTAGTAGCAGGGATTGCCGGCTACGGAAATTGTATTGGTATTCCTACAGTTGGAGGCGAAATTCAGTTTGATGCTTCTTACGATGGAAATCCACTTGTCAACGCCATGTGTGTTGGGTTAATTGATCATAAAGATATTCAAAAAGGTCAGGCTAAAGGCGTTGGCAACACGGTGATGTATGTTGGTGCTAAAACAGGACGAGATGGCATTCATGGGGCAACCTTTGCTTCTGAGGAACTGAGTGATACGTCTGATGAGAAGCGTCCAGCTGTTCAAGTAGGCGATCCATTTATGGAAAAACTGCTGTTAGAGGCTTGCCTTGAGCTTGTTAAGTCTGATGCGTTAATCGGGATACAGGATATGGGTGCTGCAGGACTTACAAGTTCGTCAGCTGAAATGGCAAGTAAAGCAGGGTCTGGAATTGAAATGAATCTGGACTTAGTGCCGCAGCGTGAAACAGGAATGACAGGCTACGAAATGATGCTGTCAGAATCACAAGAGCGTATGCTGATCGTCATTGAAAAAGGCCGGGAACCTGAAATTCAGGAATTATTCCATAAGTATGATCTTGATGCAGTAGCGGTTGGTCATGTGACGGATGATCATCACCTGCGTTTAATTCATAAAGGTGAAGTCATTGCAGATGTACCAGTAGATGCTTTAGCGGAGGACGCGCCTGTTTATCATAAGCCATCAAGTGAACCTGCCTACTATCGTGAATTCCAAGCGATGGATAACGAAGAGCCGGCAGTGGAAAATGTAGAGGAAACATTACTTTCTCTTTTAAAGCAGCCAACCATTGCCAGCAAGGAATGGGTTTACGATCAATATGATTATCAGGTTCGTACAAACACTGTTGTTACACCAGGTTCTGATGCAGCTGTTCTTCGAATTCGCGGAACTGAGAAAGCATTAGCCATGACAACAGATTGTAACTCTCGCTATCTTTATTTAGATCCGGAGACAGGCGGTAAGATTGCTGTAGCCGAAGCAGCTCGAAACATTGTTTGTTCAGGCGGCGTTCCGCTTGCGATTACAGATTGCCTTAATTTCGGCAACCCTGAAAAACCAGAAATCTTTTGGCAAATGGAAAAATCAGTGGATGGCATGAGCGAAGCATGCAGAGTACTGAATGCTCCGGTTATCGGTGGAAACGTATCACTTTATAATGAAACAAATGGAACAGCTGTTTACCCAACGCCAGTAGTTGGAATGGTTGGACTAATTGAAAATATTGAGCATATTACCACTCAAAGCTTTAAACAAGCGGGCGATTTAGTTTATGTCATTGGTGAAACGCGCACTGAATTTGGCGGCAGCGAGCTTCAGAAATTAGTTCATGGACGGATTTTCGGACAAGCACCAGCGCTTGATTTAGAGGTTGAAAAAAATCGTCAGGCTTTGCTTCTTAAAGCCATTCAAGGCGGGCTTGTTTCGTCGGCTCACGATCTTGCAGAAGGCGGACTTGCCGTTGCGCTTGCTGAATCAACGTTTGGAACAAACGGGCTTGGTGTGGAAGTTGATCTAAAAGGCTCTGTCGTCACTGCATTATTTAGTGAAACGCAATCTCGCTTTTTAGTATCCGTATCACCTGAACAGAAAGAAGCTTTCGAACAAGTTGTGACCGCAGAGTATATCGGACATGTAACGGCACAATCAGCTATTATGATACGTCATGAAGGACAAGCAGTTATTAATAAACCGGTTAAAGAGTTTGAAGATAGTTGGAGAGGAGCGATCGCATGCTTGCTGAGCTAAAAGGACTGAATGAAGAGTGTGGCGTTTTCGGCATTTGGGGTCATGAGCAAGCGGCACAGCTGACGTACTATGCTCTTCAAAGCCTTCAGCACCGAGGACAGGAAGGCGCTGGCATTGTTGCATCAAACGGCCGCGAAATCACCAGCCATAAAGGAGAAGGTCTTGTTACAGAAGTGTTCAGTCAGAACCAGCTTGATCAATTAACGGGTCATGGAGCAGTTGGCCATGTTCGATATACAACCGCTGGGGGCGGCGGATATGAGAATGTTCAACCGCTGTTATTTCGTTCACAGACGGGCAGTCTTGCGCTTGCACACAACGGCAATCTCGTTAATGCCAATGCACTTAAGCACCAGCTTGAGCGTCAGGGAAGCATTTTGCAAACAACTTCAGATACTGAGGTGCTTGCTCATTTAATTAAACGAAGCGGATATGAAAACGTAAAAGAACGTGTAAAAAATGCACTGACCATGCTAAAGGGCGCGTATGCTTTTGTGATTATGACGGAAACGGAGCTTATGGTGGCACTTGATCCAAATGGTCTTCGTCCTCTGTCACTTGGTCAAATTGGCGATGGCTATGTGGTTGCATCCGAGACTTGCGCATTCGATATTATCGGCGCGGAATACATCCGATCAGTGGAACCTGGAGAGCTTTTGATAATCGATGATGAAGGAATTCGTTCTGAACGTTTCACTTATGCAACCAACCGCTCAATTTGCACGATGGAATATGTTTACTTCTCCCGCCCAGACAGCGATATCGATGGAATCAATATTCACAGTGCAAGAAAACGTCTTGGCAAACAGTTAGCTGCAGAATTTCCGATTGAGGGGGACGTGGTGACCGGCGTACCGGATTCAAGCATATCTGCAGCGATTGGCTATGCAGAGGCAGCCAATATTCCCTATGAAATGGGATTAATCAAGAACCGGTATATCGGAAGAACATTTATACAGCCGTCGCAGGAGCTGAGAGAGCAAGGCGTGAAAATGAAGCTGTCGCCTGTAAGGGGAGTAGTAGAGGGCAAACGTGTGATTATGGTGGATGATTCGATTGTCCGAGGTACAACAAGCAGAAGAATCGTTAATATGCTAAAAGATGCCGGGGCTACAGAAGTACATGTCATGATTTCCTCGCCGCCGATTAAAAATCCTTGTTTCTATGGCATAGATACGAGTACGCATGAAGAATTAATTGCGAGCAAAAATTCAGTAGAAGAAATTCGTCAGATCATTGGAGCAGATTCATTAAGCTTTTTAAGTGTAGATGGCATGGTGACAGCAATAGGCCGTCCGGATACAAGCGAAAACAAGGGCCATTGTCTGGCTTGCTTTACAGGAAAGTATCCGACAGAAATTTACCCTGATACATTGCACCCCTATGAAAAAGAGCTTACACACTAGGAGGAAATAAGATGTCGAATGCGTACCGTCAAGCAGGAGTGGATATTGAAGCGGGTTATGAATCCGTTGAGCGAATGAAAAAGCATGTGCTGCGTACAAAACGTCCGGGGGCAATGGGTGTCTTCGGTGGATTTGGCGGCATGTTTGATCTTTCGTCCCTGCCTTATAAAGAGCCTGTTTTAATTTCTGGCACAGATGGAGTTGGGACGAAGCTTCGATTAGCTTTTGCAATGGACCGCCATGATACAATCGGAATTGATTGTGTGGCGATGTGTGTAAATGACATTATTGCTCAAGGGGCAGAGCCGCTATATTTTCTCGACTATCTAGCCGTTGGAAAAGCAGTGCCGGAAAAAATTGAACAGCTCGTAAAGGGTATTGCAGACGGCTGCGAAGAATCTGGATGTGCGTTAATCGGAGGAGAAACAGCAGAAATGCCCGGCATGTATCAAGAAGATGAATATGATATGGCGGGATTTGCTGTTGGGGTTTGCGAAAAAAAGAATATTGTAACAGGTGAGCGGATCGAAGAGGGAGATGTCCTGATCGGCCTTTCATCAAGCGGAATTCACAGCAATGGCTATTCTCTTGTCCGCAAGACCTTGCTTGAAGATAAGCGCTATTCTCTATCTGATAGGCTTGAGGGCCTTGATCAGCCGCTCGGCGATGTCTTGCTGACACCGACTAAACTTTATGCTAAAACGATTCTTCCTTTACTAAAGCAAGTAGATGTTAAAGGGATGGCCCATGTGACAGGCGGGGGCTTCTATGAAAATTTGCCCCGCATGCTGCCAGAAGGATTAGGCGTATCAATTACGCCGGGCACCTGGCCTGTTCCACCTATCTTTCCGATTATACAAAATGCAGCTTCTATGACAGAAGATGAAATGTATCATGTCTTTAATATGGGCATTGGTTTTGTTGCCGTTGTGAAAGAAAGTGAGGCGGAAGAGGCGCTTACTGCAATCAAAGCTGCGAAGGATACTGCCTATATTATCGGTAAGGTGACGGCTGGCGAAAGCGTCGTATTCGAGTCAAAGGAATAAAGGGAGAGAGACTCATGACTAAAATTGCTTTATTTGCTTCTGGAAGCGGCAGCAATGTTCAAGCCATAATCGACTCCGTTGAACAAAGTGAACTCAATGCAGAAATCGAACTTGTTGTATGTGACCGCCCGCAAGCTTATGTGAACAAACGGGCAGCCGATGCCGGCATCGAGGTTTTCTCCTTTGAGGCAAAATCTTTTTCCGGTAAAGATCAATATGAGAAACTCATACTGGAAAAGCTTACAGAAAAAAAAGTAGAGTGGATGATTTTAGCGGGCTATATGCGGTTAATCGGTCCGGTTTTATTAACTGCATATGAAAATAGAATCGTGAATATTCATCCCTCTCTCTTACCGGCCTTTCCAGGAAAGGATGCAGTGGGTCAAGCCATTGATTATGGCGTGAAAATTATGGGTGTAACGGTTCACTTTGTAGATGAAGGAATGGATACGGGTCCGATCATTGCTCAGCAGGCTTTTCCAGTCAACGGGCAAGTAGATCGGGACATGATTCAAAAGCAGATCCATCAAATAGAGCATGACCTATACCCGGCCACACTGCAAAGTCTCTTTAAATAAAGAATTACTGCAAGGAAATAGCAATAGGCAGAGAACAGTTGGAGGAATGATACTATGGCAAAACGTGCACTTATCAGTGTGTCAGACAAAGCAGGAGTCGTTGAATTTGCATCAGCACTTCAGCGCCTCGGGTATGAAATCTTAT
The DNA here is from genome assembly GCF_000829515.1 of Jeotgalibacillus campisalis. Classification (GTDB taxonomy): domain Bacteria; phylum Bacillota; class Bacilli; order Bacillales; family Jeotgalibacillaceae; genus Jeotgalibacillus; species Jeotgalibacillus campisalis. Next base: position 17,755 of record NZ_JXRR01000015.1, read on the forward strand.
CCACAGGCGGAACAAAAAATCTGCTTAAGGAGCAGGGAGTGCCTGTAATTGGTGTGGATGAAGTAACAGGTTTTCCTGAAATTTTAGAGGGACGAGTCAAAACACTTCATCCTTCTATTCATGGCGGACTGTTAGCTAAACAGGATAATAAAGCGCATATGAGTCAGCTTGATGAGCAGGGAATACAGCCATTTGATTTAGTATGTGTCAACCTTTATCCTTTTCAGCAAACCATCAGCAATCCGGCTGTAACGTTCGAAGAGGCGATCGAAAATATTGATATTGGCGGTCCGACCATGCTTCGCGCGGCAGCGAAAAATCACGCCCATATAACAGTGGTTGTCGATGCGCTTGATTATGACACCGTCCTTTCACAGCTTGAAACAGACGGGTCAGTGAGTATGGAGACAAGGAAGAAGCTTGCTGCAAAAGTTTTCCGCCACACTGCTGCGTATGATGCACATATTGCCCGTTATTTAACTGAGCAGTCAGGGGAAGAAAACCCTGAACGGTTCACGCTTACATATGAACGTCAGCAGGACTTAAGGTATGGAGAAAATCCTCATCAGCAGGCAGCTTTTTACCGCAATCCGCTAGGATCTGAATTTTCTGTTGCTCACGCGAGACAGCACCACGGCAAAGAACTTTCCTATAACAATATTAAAGACGCAGATGCAGCGATGCAAATTGTGAAGGATTTTGACGAACCCGCAGCTGTGGCAGTTAAGCATATGAATCCATGCGGTGTGGGAAGAGGATCAACTTCTTATGAAGCATTTTTAAAGGCTTATGAAAGTGACTCCACTTCTATTTTTGGAGGTATCGTAGCATTTAACCGGGCAGTGGATGAAAAGACAGCAGGCAAGCTTGTGGAAATCTTCTTGGAAATCGTGATCGCGCCGGCCTTTACAGACGAAGCGATGAAAATATTATCAGCCAAAAAGAATCTTCGTCTGCTGACAGTGCCGTTTGACCGGAAAGGAACCCATGAGCATCTTCTCACCTCAGTTGAAGGCGGTTTGCTTGTACAGGATCAGGACCAGTTTACGCTTGAAAACGGAGATGTAAGAGTCGCAACAGACAGACAGCCCACAGAAGAAGAGTGGGAAGCGATGAAAATGGCTTGGAAGGTGGTGAAGCACGTTAAATCTAATGCTATCGTAGTGGCGGATTCTCAAATGACGCTCGGAATCGGAGCGGGTCAGATGAACCGGGTGGGTGCTGCGAAAATTGCACTCGAACAGGCGGGTGACCGTTCACAAGGTGCAAGTCTTGCTTCTGACGCTTTTTTCCCGATGGATGACACCGTAGAAGCCGCTGCTAAGGCAGGAATAACGTCCATTATTCAAACGGGCGGCTCAATACGGGATGAGGATTCTATAAAGAAAGCAAACGAATATGGCATCACGATGGTTTTAACAGGAATACGCCACTTTAAACACTAATTAAAACGTAAGATTTCCATGTCCAGATAATCTTACTCATGTCCATATTTTTGGCTGACTCATATGGTTTGAGTCAGCCTTTTTTTCTATCTGACTATGCGTGTTGACTGATGTAACAGCCTTTAATTTATGGAGAAAAGAGGGGTTCAAGATGAATGTTTTGATAGTTGGCCGAGGTGGCAGAGAGCATGCCATTTGTAAAGCGATGGCGAAAGCACCATCTGTTGAGCGGATATTTTGCGCACCCGGCAATGCAGGAATTTCGTCATGCGCTGAACGGGTTAAGATCGATGAAAATGATCAGGATTCACTTGTGAAGTTTGCAAAAGAAAACAAAGTGGATCTAACAGTAGTCGGACCTGAGCAACCTCTTGCAGAAGGAATTGTGGACCGGTTTTTAGCAGAAGGTCTTTCCATATTCGGTCCGACCAAGGAAGCCTCGCAGATCGAAGGAAGCAAGTCTTTTGCTAAGGATTTAATGCAAAAATATCATGTGCCGACAGCAGCTTATGAAACCTTTCAGGATGCAGCTATGGCAAAAAGTTACTTGCAAAAACACGGTGTGCCTATTGTTATTAAAGCAGATGGACTGGCGGCCGGAAAAGGTGTTGTTGTCGCAATGACCATGGAGGAAGCGGAAAAAGCGATTGATGACATGCTGATAGAAGAACGTTTTGGGGCATCTTCAAATCAAATCGTAGTAGAAGAATTTCTCGAAGGAGAAGAGTTTTCCTTTATGGCCCTAGTGCACGAAGACGTTATTATACCGCTAGAGCTGGCTCAGGATCATAAGAGAGCGTTTGATGGAGATTCAGGACCTAATACAGGAGGCATGGGAGCTTATTCTCCTGTTGATCATCTGCCTGAAGGGATTGAAGAAACTTCATTCGATACGATACTTAAACCTGTAGTGCATGCCATGATAAAAGAAGGCAGACCTTTTACAGGGGTATTGTATGCGGGACTGATCTTAACCGAAGCAGGACCAAAGGTAATTGAATTCAACGCCCGGTTTGGAGACCCGGAAACACAGGTGGTTTTACCCAGATTAAAAACAGATCTTGCAGCAGTTTTATCTAAGCTTATAAAGCACGAAAAAACGGAGCTGGAATGGGAAAAACAGTCGATGGTCGGCGTGGTTTTAGCAGCAGAAGGTTATCCAGGAGAATACAAAAAACAGATCTCTTTAAACCAATTTAAAGAAGAACAAGAATGGTTATTTCATGCTGGAACCGAGTGGAGTGATGAAAACTTGTATTCAACAGGAGGCCGGGTTTTACTGGCTGCGCGATTTGGGGATAGCATTCTTCAGGCGCAGGAGAAGGTATATTCCTTTTTGGAAAATCACAATACGCAAAAATTATTTTATCGAAGAGATATTGGACATCAGGCAGCTAAGAAAAGATAAAGAGCCCACATGGGTTCTTTTTTTCATTATAGAGAACAACTTACAGAAAAAAAGGAATTCTTAGGAAATAGGAGAATATTGTAGAATTAATGGGTTATTATTGTCATAATGAATGGTTTTTAGGGAATATAACTATTTTATATTACGATCAAAAACCGTATAATAACAGTATGAATTTCTTAATAAAGAACAGGTGTTGTTTATACTAGATTATTGATTTCCCGTTCTATTTGTTAATATCTATTTTTATTTATGTTTATTCTTTCCTCGATTAGGGAAAAAGAGGGAGTAGATTTTACTGTTTTTTCCTTTCGTATGACCACGATTTTTAAATTTTTGTCTTTTGATGTCGGAAAAGTCAGAATACTTAGTTCTAAACTACTATATGGCAAGGAGTTAAATGGTGTTAAGATATTATTAAGTAGTTAAATCCGGTCACAGAAAAGGAAATGACAGTTATTGCTTCAGCTTCATGTAAGAACAGTTAAGGGCAAACCAGTTGAAAAATTGGGACGCAAAGCTTACAGGTCTAAGGCATACAGTTGGAGGGTGCTATGACGGCTGAGCCGCCTGAGGTACTGCAAATAGTATTTTGGGAGGGGAATAAAATGGGTCGAGCAGCGGAAGTGGATTTGGAATGGGTGGCTCTGATTAACGAAGCTCTAATGGCGGGGATTTCTGAATGTGAAATTGAAGATTTTTTAAAGGGGAAAAATCTTCATCGTGAACGGGAAAGAAGAAGCGTAGCAGTAGGGTGAATAATCGAAAAAATGACCGGTGCATCTTCAATACGCACAGGTCATTTTTTGTTGATTCGCCACTTATTAAATTCAATAAATTCTTTGAACTGTTCTTTTGATATGCCAGATTCCATTGCCGATTTGGCTAAATTAACCCAGTCGGTGTCAACATCCTTCTGATTATCATCAGGATCGAGTAAAGTATTGACCGTCACTCCAAGAACCGGAGCGATTTTATCTAGGAACTGGATTGAAGGATTTTGCTGGAGGTTTCTCTCTAAAGAGCTTACATAAGATTTTGCAACCCCTGCTTGTTCCGCTAATTCAGAGAGAGACATGTTTTTTTCTTTACGAAGAGCCTTCACGCGATCACCAATCATCACCATCACACACCTTGAAGTATTAAATTTCGACTTATTTCTCCATTTTATCATAAAATTATAAAATGGACACTATAACGCACGAATTTTTACAAAGTTGAGATGATAGGTCAGTTAGAAAGGGAGATGTAGGTTGATTGATGGTTCAAAAGGGCTTGTTAACTCGTTCATTCGCTACTCTCCTGATCCTACCTCTGAATGGTGAAGATAGTTGCTCGTTTCACTTTCCCAGTTAAGAGCATCGTCCATCCAGTTGTTTCTTTTATCCCATAGCGCTACCAAAGGACAGAACTGCATTAATCCTTCTGCTACCTTCATGGCCCCTAAAACAGCGAGCAGGAAAAATGACTTCTTCCATGGTTTTTTGGCCATTCTGGCAGTAGCAATACTTAAGATGGTAAAACCTGCGATGGTTCGAATGTAAGAATTTGTTCTTCCGATATTTGATCTCATGTACATTCACTCCAATATCTTTTTTTTTGTAAATCTGCTGCTCTTTAATGCGGTGACATGTAAAATATGATACGATTAAACCATTATTTTAATCCTGCAAAAAGCTGCACTTCTAAGCTCTGAGACAGGTAAAATAATGATGTATACACGGATTACATGTCAGGAGGAAATGGTAAGATGGAGCAACGTTTTCCATGGAAGATTGAGCATTTAAGAGAACATACAGCTGTTCTAGACGGCAACCTTGCCCCAACGAAGCTGCTGACAAATGCCACCTACCTTAATTCTTCCTTAAAGTCATGGATAAAGGGGCATATATGGATCTACTGCGATCGAATTGTATATGCGGGAACTAAACTCCCGGAAAATACAACGAATACAGAAATCACAGATTTAACAGATAAGTGGGTTGTGCCCGGTTACATTGAACCTCATGTACATCCATTTCAGCTATATAATCCCCAATCTTTCGCTGAATATGCATCTCAAAGCGGTACGACTACGTTTATTTCGGACAACTTGATGATGCTATTATTAAATAATAAAAAGAAAGCGCTTCCTTTTATACAACAATTCAAGAAGTCCTCACTTTCCTTCTACTGGTGGGCAAGGCTTGATGCTCAGACAGAAATTATTAATGAAGAAGAACTTTTTACAAATGGGGAAATACGGCAGTGGCTTGCAGATCCAAGTGTTCTGCTTGCCGGAGAGCTTACAAGCTGGCCAAAGCTGGTTGATGGCGACGATATGCTTTTAAGCTGGATGCAGGAAGCAAGGATCCATTATAAGCGCGTCGAAGGGCATTTGCCTGGGGCTTCTGAAAAAACGATTGCAAGAATGACACTTTTAGGTGTAACAGGCGATCATGAGTCAATGACTGGAGAAGAGGCCTGGATGCGTTTGGAACAAGGACTGGCTGTTACGCTGCGACATTCTTCCATTCGGCCGGATCTGTCGAAGATCATTACCGAACTGAAAGAAAAAGGGCTACAATCATTTGATTCACTTATGATGACTACGGATGGTTCCACGCCTTCTTTTTATCGTGATGGGGTTATGGACCGCTTAATTAAAATTGCCCTGGACGCTGGGGTTGATCCAGTTGACGCTTACCATATGGCATCTTATTCAATTGCGAAATATTATCGGATGGAATTCATGCAGGGAATGATCGCAACCGGCAGACAGGCGACCTTGAATGTGCTCCATTCAATAGAAGATCCTACTCCGGAGTCTGTCCTATCAAAAGGGCAGTGGTTAAAAAAAGAGGGAGAGAGAACGCTGTTTATTGAGCAGCCAGACTGGTCCTTAATTCCTCCTTTAAAGCTTGATTGGGAACTGACTGACGATGATCTTCAGTTTTCCATGCCTTTTGGAATCGAAATGGTGAATAATGTCATTACAAAACCATATTCTATTAATATTGATACATCTGTTGATGAACTGAATCGAGATAGCGACGAAAGCTTTTTGATGCTGATCGACCGGTTTGGCAAATGGAAAATATGTACGGTTATAAAAGGATTTGTTCAAAACCTTGGAGCGCTTGGATCTTCTTTCTCAAATACAGGTGACCTGATCTTCATAGGGAAGTCAAAGAAAGACATTCAAACCGCTTTTTCTCGAATACGTAACCTTCAGGGTGGCATTGTGCTTGTCGATCAGGGGGAAGTGCTCCATGAAATTCCTCTTACAATTGGCGGGATGATGTCAAGGGAACCGATGGAGATGATAATGGATGCAGAAGAGACTTTGAGGGAAATTGTAAGAGAAAGAGGATACAAACACGAGGATCCGGTTTATACGCTGCTATTTTTATCTTCCACTCATTTGCCCTATGTCCGAATCACCCAAAAAGGACTTTACGACGTTAAAAAGAAAACGGTACTCTTTCCAACGATAATGCGTTAAAATGAGAAAGTAAGACAATGTATTTACGAGGTGTCAGCTCTATGAAACGAGTTTTACTGGTAATGATCGCAAGTTTGATGGTAGCCTGCAGCGTGAATCAAGAAGCGGAAAATCAGCAACTGACAGACCAGGAAAATAACCTTTCTGAAAAACAGCAGAGAGATGACACAGAAAAAGTGAACTCGTCTGCTGCTGAAGAAATGTCACCTTTATCTGGAGAACCGGTAAGCAGTAATAATAGAGCCATTTCAGTTATTATAAATAACCATCCCAAAGCTCGTCCTCAAAGCGGACTGGCAGAAGCAGATATCATATATGAAGTACTGGCTGAAGGAGGCGTCACACGTCTTCTTGCCATTTATCAAAGTCAATACCCAGAACGAGTAGGACCAATTAGAAGTGCACGTGATTATCATATCAAGCTGGCCGGAGCGTATAACAGCTTTTTTGTTGCCCACGGCTATAGTCCGGATGCTTTTTCCATGCTTGAAAATGGTGTGATTGAGCATATAAATGGGATACAATATGATGGAGAATTGTTCGTTCGTTCTTCAGATCGTGCAGCTCCGCATAATTCATACAGTAGTTCTGCTTTTTTTGAACAAGGAGCAAAAAGAAAAGGTGTCTCGCTTGAAGGTGCACCTGCCGGCATGACATTTTCAAATCAGGCTGACCTTTCCCTGGAAACAGCTGTCTCCCAATTTTCCGTGACGTATGATGGAAATGAAACGTACACGAGTGAATATTCCTATGAGCCTTCTGACGATTCCTATTCAAGAATAAGTGCAGGGGAACAAACCATTGATGGAGAAACAAATGAACCCGTATCTATTGCCAATATTTTAATTATGGAAGCTGGTCACCGCTTGATTGATGAACAGGGCCGACTGGATATCGACCTTTCATCAGGAGGAAATGCCTATCTGTTTACAAAAGGGACTTATTTCGAGATGAAATGGGAAGAAGAAAACGGACGGATGATCCCATATTATAATGGCAAGCCCGCTCCATTATCTCCAGGGTTGACCTGGATTCATCTTATTCCTGAGGATAAAGGATTCGATCAGCTGGTCACCGTATTTGATTAATTATAAAAGGAGTCGTTCTGACATTATGCAAATAGATAAATTAAGAGGAAAAGAACTCGATCAGCTTTTTAATGCAGTTCTTTCACTAAAAGACCTGGACGAATGTTATCGATTTTTCGATGATCTTTGTACCATTAATGAAATTCAATCACTCGCTCAGCGGCTCGAAGTTGCCCGTATGCTTCGGGATGGCAAAACCTATCACAAGATTGAAACAGAAACCGGTGCCAGCACGGCTACTATATCCCGCGTGAAGAGATGCCTCAACTATGGCAATGACACGTACTCACTTGTTTTGGGCCGCATTCACTCAACTGAAGAGGCAGAAGAAAATAAGTAGTATTGGTTTGAAATCAGGCAGGACTTGTCATGGCTGATTTCACGACTTAGTGTTGTCACTTAAGCAGTCTTTTAAAGAGGCTGGGACAGAAATGTGAAAGATGTTTAAATTGAGGTCTTTTTATTAGTAAATTTGAGGTGAACGGAGCGGAAGATGGCGACTCCAGCAGGATATGACGGTTGCTTGAGACCCCGCAAGGCAGAGCCTGAGGAGGGCTTAAGCACCGTTCCTGCGGAAAGCGTCCGTCTGAAGCGCAGAGAACCGGTTTGAAGAGGTTGAGACATTTGTCCCAGCCTCTTTTTAATTTGCTGAATTTTAAATCAGACTGATTCCCATGAGGGGCTGCTTCCCATGCTTTAAGCTTCCCCCATAGGATGCTATAATGGTACGGATAAAGTTTGAAAAGGAACGAAAGTGAAATGGAGGATGCAGCATGTATGATGTCCAGGAATGGAAACATGTATTTAAACTTGATCCGAATAAGGAGCTTTCAGATCGTGCATTAGAAAAGATCTGTGAGTCTGGCACTGATGCAGTCATGATAGGAGGTACAGACGGCGTTACGCTTGAAAACGTACTCGACTTAATGGTCAGGGTACGCCGTTATTCAGTGCCTTGCGTTCTTGAAGTATCTACTCTGGATTCGGTCACACCTGGATTTGATTTATATTTTATTCCTACAGTCTTAAATGCCAGCGATCCAAAATGGATTACCGGACTTCACCATGATGCAGTGAAAGAACACGGCGATTTAATGAACTGGGAAGAAATAATGGCAGAAGGCTACTGCATTGTGAACCCGGATTGTAAAGCGGCCAGACTTACACAAGCGAAAACGGAGCTGTCAAAAGACGATATTATTGCCTATGCACGAATGTCAGAGCGGCTGTTTCATCTGCCGGTTTTTTATTTGGAATACAGTGGAATGTATGGAGATCCTGCTGTTGTACAGGCTGTTGGGCAGGAACTTTCAAAGACGGTTTTCTTTTATGGGGGCGGTATTACTTCAAAGCAAAGAGCCGAAGAAATGGCAGAGCGGGCCGACGTGATTGTTGTAGGCAACCTGCTTTATGAAAATTTAAATGAAGCGTTAAAAACAATCCTATAAATAGTCTTGTTACTATTATATAATAAGAACAAATGTTCGAGGTGGTGAGGGAATGCAATTTTTAACAGATCGATTACTTAAAGGAATGAATCCTGAGCAGGCTAGAGCGATAAAAGCTACAGAAGGCCCTCTTTTGATTATGGCAGGAGCGGGGTCTGGAAAGACACGCGTTCTGACACACAGGATTGCCTATCTAATGATAGAAAAAGGAGTCGCCCCGTACAATATTTTAGCGATAACCTTTACGAATAAAGCAGCAAGAGAAATGAAAAACCGTGTTGGAGAAATCCTCGGCGGAGCATCAGAAAACGTATGGATTTCAACCTTTCATTCGATGTGCGTAAGGATCTTGCGAAGAGACATTGACCGCATTGGTTTCAATCGAAACTTCACTATTCTTGATTCCACCGATCAGCAATCCGTGATCAAACGAATACTCAAAGATAAAAATTTGGATCCGAAGCAATTTGATCCAAGAGGCATTTTGTCTGTCATATCCTCTGCTAAAAATGAGCTGACTACGCCTGAACAGTTTGCCAAAGAAGCGGGAAGCTATTTTGATCAGAAGATCAGTGAAATCTTCACAGAATATCAAAGCAGACTGCGGAAAAATTCTGCGCTTGATTTTGATGACTTGATCATGCAGACGATCCACCTGTTCGAACGGATCCCTGAGGTGCTTGAATTTTATCAACGCAAATTTCAATTTATCCATGTGGATGAGTATCAGGATACGAACCGTGCACAATATATGCTGGTGAAGCAGCTTGCCTCCCGCTTTAAAAATTTATGTGTTGTCGGAGATTCAGACCAATCCATCTATCGCTGGCGTGGAGCAGATATCACGAACATCATGTCCTTTGAAAAGGATTATCCAAATGCAACAGTGATCATGCTCGAACAAAATTACCGGTCGACCAAAAAAATACTGGATGCGGCCAATCAGGTTATTCAAAACAACCCGAACCGAAAACCTAAAAATCTGTGGACCGAAAATACAGACGGTCAAAAAATATCCTATTATAGAGCTGACAGTGAGCAGGGAGAAGCTCAATTTGTAGCAGGTAAAATTAATGAACTTGTTCAATCTGGTAAAAGAAAAAGATCAGATTTTGCGATCCTCTACCGGACAAATGCACAGTCCCGTGTAATGGAGGAAGTATTAATGAAATCCAACATTGACTATGCGATTGTTGGAGGTACGAAATTCTATGACAGAAAAGAAATCAAGGACATCCTTGCTTATCTTCGATTAGTCGCAAATCCGGCGGATGACATTAGCTTAACCAGAATTATTAATGTGCCAAAGCGCGGAGTAGGCTCGACTTCTGTGGACCGCATTGCAAATTATGCAAGAGATCACGATATGTCGATGTATGATGCGCTCGGATTGGGAGATTTTATTGACATCAGTCCTAAAATTACGAAAACCGTTATTGCGTTTCGTGATTTTCTCTCCAATTACACACAGATGCAGGAGTATTTATCGGTTACAGAATTGGTTGAAGATATCATCGATAAATCCGGCTACAAAGAGGCGCTGAAAGCAGAAAAAACAATAGAAGCGCAAAGCCGTCTCGAAAATATAGATGAGTTTCTATCGGTCACAAAAGCATTTGAAGATGCGAGCGAAGACAAAAGCCTGATTGCTTTTTTAACTGATCTTGCGCTTGTTGCAGATATTGACCAGCTCGATAAAGAAGAAACAGCAACTGAGCTTGTCACGCTGATGACACTGCATTCTGCAAAAGGGCTGGAGTTTCCGGTCGTATTTTTATTAGGCTTGGAAGAAGGGGTATTTCCGCACAGCCGTTCATTGATGGAAGAAGCGGAAATGGAAGAAGAACGAAGACTTGCTTACGTAGGGATCACAAGAGCTGAAGAAGAGCTGTTTATTTCAAATGCTCAGATGAGAACTCTTTTTGGACGGACAAACATGAATCCAGTTTCACGATTTATTGCAGAAATCCCTAGTGAGCTGATAGAGGAACCGATGAAAAAAGAAGCGTCATCCAACCCATTCGGCAGGGGAAGAAGCACCGGGTCATTTGGCCAAAGCAGACCCGCACCAAGAAAACCTGTCAGCCGTCCTGCTCCTAAAGATACAGGGGGAAGTGGTATTGGCTGGAGTGTTGGAGATAAAGCATCCCACGGTAAATGGGGAGTTGGAACGGTCGTCAGCGTCAAGGGCGAAGGCGATTCAATGGAACTCGATATTGCATTTCCAAGTCCTACCGGCATCAAGCGTCTTTTAGCAAAGTTTGCTCCTGTTAATAAAGTAACGGAATGAAAGGAAGACGATAAATGGATCACGCAACTGCAGAATCGAGAGTAAAAGAACTTCAGGATTTACTGCGGCAATACAACTATGAATACCATGTATTGGACAAGCCGTCTGTTCAGGATGTCGAATATGATCAGCTTCTTCATGAGCTGAAGCAGCTTGAAGAAGAACACCCTGATCTGATGACACCGGATTCTCCAACACAGCGGGTGGGCGGATCTGTTCTGGAACAATTTTCAAAAGTAAATCATAAAAATCCAATGCTGAGCCTCGGAAACGCATTTAATGAACAGGATTTGCGCGATTTTGATAAGCGTGTTCGCAAAGCTGTCGGAGACAATATTTCCTATATATGCGAGCTTAAAATCGATGGACTCGCGGTATCTCTCCGATACGAGAACGGACTTTTTGTGCAGGGAGCTACGCGGGGAGATGGGTCGATTGGAGAAGATATTACGATTAATCTTAAAACCATCCGCTCCATCCCGCTGCGTTTAACGCAGCCCTTCAGTATTGAAGTTAGAGGAGAAGCGTTTATGCCGCGTTCCTCTTTCATTGCTCTTAATGAGGAAAAAGAAAAAAGAAATGAACTGCCTTTTGCTAATCCTAGAAATGCTGCAGCGGGCTCTCTCAGACAGCTGGATCCGCGAATTGCTTCATCAAGAAATTTAGATTTATTTTTATATGGCATAGGCGACCCGGGAGAAACAGGAGTGGAAGCACAAAGCGCGGGCCTGGATCTTTTATCAGAGCTGGGTTTCAAGACCAATAAGGAGCGGCGGAAATGTGCGTCTGTTGAAGAAGTGCTTGATTATATTAAAGAATGGACGGAAAAACGGGCTGATCTGCAATATGATATTGATGGAATCGTGATAAAAGTCGATTCACTTTCCCATCAGGATGAGCTTGGAACAACTGCGAAAAGTCCCCGATGGGCAATTGCGTTTAAATTCCCTGCAGAGGAAGTTGTAACGGTTCTGCATGATATTGAGCTTAGTATCGGACGTACAGGCGTTGTGACGCCTACAGCACTGCTTGAGCCGGTTTTAGTAGCAGGAACAACGGTTGGACGGGCTTCCCTTCATAATGAAGACTTGATTCGGGAAAAAGATATCCGAATCGGAGACCATGTTGTAGTGAAAAAAGCAGGGGATATTATTCCCGAGGTTGTCAGTGTGATAACAGACCGGCGAACCGGAGAAGAAAAGGAATTCACGATGCCGACTCATTGTCCTGCCTGTGAAAGTGAACTTGAACGGCTCGAAGGAGAAGTGGCACTGCGATGCCTCAATCCAAAATGCCCGGCTCAGATTCAGGAAGGACTCATTCATTTTGTGTCCAGAAATGCAATGAATATCGACGGCCTGGGAGAAAAAGTCGTGGCCCAGCTGTATCGCGAAAATTTAATCGAAGATGTGGCAGATCTTTACCGATTAACACTGGAAAATGTAATAGCATTAGAGCGCATGGCAGAAAAGTCTGCTGCCAATCTATTAAACGCGATAGAAGCATCAAAAGAAAACTCCTTAGAAAAACTATTGTTTGGACTTGGAATTCGACATGTTGGTGCAAAAGCCGCAAAAACAATTGCCCAGCATTTTGAAAACATGCACGCGCTTATGGCCGCTTCTGAAGAAGATTTACTGAAAATAGATGAAATTGGTGACAAAATGGCTTCAAGCATCGTCACTTATTTTAGCCAGGAAGAAGTCAAGGAACTGATCAGCGAACTTGAAGAAGCAGGAGTGAATTTAACCTACAAAGGACCTAAGCTTTCCCGCTCAGAAAACACCAATTCCGCTTTTTCAGGTAAAGTAGTTGTCCTAACTGGGAAATTGGTACAATTGACACGCAATGAAGCGAAAGAGAAAATAGAGATACTTGGCGGTAAAGTAACTGGCAGTGTAAGTAAAAAAACAGATTTGCTTGTTGCAGGAGAAGAAGCAGGTTCCAAACTGTCCAAGGCACAGGAACTGGGGATTATAGTATGGGATGAAAACAGGCTCCTGGAAGAAATAAACGGACAAGAGGTGTAAGGCTACTATGAAAAAATGGTCGGCAGCTGCATTTGGAGCTGTGTTATTGCTAGGCGGATGTATGCCTACGTTTCAGCAGGAAGATGAAGTCGTTCAGGAAAATGTACCGGAAGAAACAGAAAGTCAGACAGTTATTATTCCTAATTTCCAAATTTCAGAAGATTATTATCGAACACTGCTGCCATTTGAACCCTCTCCTTCAAGAGGAATGGTTGTAAATAATGTTGCATCCAACTTTGATGTAGCAGAACTAGAAAGCGGCTTAATGAGAATTGCCCAGCAAAGTTTTGATTCGGCTGATTATTTTTTTCAGCCTGGTCAATTTCTCGACAGTGGAACGATTACAAGCTGGCTTTCTCGTGAATACAATGAAGCGCAGCTCGGAGAAAACGATCTTGAACCTGAAGAAAATGTTGGACTGAATCCAATTGATTCAGGTGAAGGAAATAGAGAAGAGCGTGCAAAAAACAGTCCTATCTATCTGGCACATATCCAGGAGCATAACTATTTTGCTAAATCAGGAGAAGACGAAAGCAAGGTCCGGCTTGGCGGAGTCGTGGTGGGTCTCGCCCTGAATTCAGTGTATTATTATCAGGATGACAATAATCCATTCGGCGCTACCTTTGAAGAACCGATTCCGACAGACAAGTTAGAAGAAGAAGGCAAGAAGATGGCTCAGGAAGTCGTTCAAAGAATGAGGACGATGGCACAAGAAGATCCTGAAAAAGCAGATCTCGCAGATGTTCCAATTACGGTTGCATTATTTAAGCAGGAACCTAGGAATGCAGTTATACCTGGTAATTTTATAGGGTATTCGTCTGCTGCGGGCGGATCGGATGAATTGGGAGACTGGAGTGCCTTAAATGAAAACTATGTGCTGTTTCCATCAAGTGAAGCAAATGAAAACTTTCGAGATGACGAGACAGCGTTTCTAAATTTCAAACAAGATGTAGAAACCTATTTTCCAAATTTCAATAGTGTCATTGGAACTGGACGCTATCAAGGTGACCAGCTTACAAATTTGAAAATTGATATTCCTATTCAGTTTTACGGCAAAGCAGAAATTGTCGGTTTTACCCAGTTTATTGCAGGCAGACTCATTGATCAGTTTCCTTCTTATTTTGCTATCGAGGTAAGTATTACATCAGCGAATGGACCTGAAGCATTGATTCTTAAAGAGTCAGAGGAAACGGAGCCATTCGTGCATATATACGAGCATTAAAAAGGAATAATCACTATTCCTAAGAACCCCAATGTCAGAGATAATCAACGGGGGAGAAAAAGAAAAGCTTCTGTGTCGAATTTGGACACAGAAGCTTTTTCTATGAGAGCGGATGAACATTCCATATGTCTTTGGCATACTCACTGACCGTGCGATCACTTGAGAAAAATCCGGAATGAGCAATGTTGTGAATGCTCATATTCAACCATCTTTTTCGGTCAGCATAAGCAGCTGCAACTTGATCCTGGGCATCTGCATAAGCTGAAAAATCCTTCAATAAAAAGTACTGATCGTTTTCCATTAATAATGAATCTGAAAGGGTTTCAAAGTCGTAATAAGAGTCCCGGAAAAAGCCGGAGGTTAATTGATCTACTACTTGTTTGATTCTTCGGTCATTGTGATAGTAGTCATGAGAATGATAGCCTCCGTATTTTTCAAAGTGCATAATCTCTTCTGCCTTTAATCCGAAAATGAATAAATTTTCAGGGCCTACCAGATCACCTATTTCTACGTTAGCACCGTCGAGTGTGCCAAGCGTCACGGCGCCATTCATCATAAACTTCATATTTCCCGTACCGGAAGCTTCTTTACTTGCTGTAGAAATTTGTTCACTGACGTTTGTAGCCGGAATAATTTTTTCTGCCAGGGAGACACGATAGTTGTCTAAGAAAACCACACGAAGAGTATCCTTTGATATAGGATCATAATTCACAATATTGGCAACAGAATGTATAAGCTTAATCACTTTTTTAGCATATTCATAACCAGGTGCCGCTTTCGCACCGAATATAAATGTTCTAGGATGAGGCCTGAAGGAAGAGTCTTCTTTCATGCGATTATACAAGTGCATAATATGAAGTACATTAAGCAGCTGTCTTTTATATGCATGAAGCCGTTTAATTTGAACATCAAAAATGGAGTGCTCGTCCACAGCGAGAAAATCGCGGTCAAAGATAATCTTAGCCAGTTCTCTTTTTTTCTTTTGCTTCATTTCATCTATTTCAAGTTGAAATGAAGAGTCATTTGCAAATTTTTCGAGTTCTGCCAACTGCTGAGGTTCAGCTATCCAATTTGTCCCGATTGCTTTTGAAATCGAAGAGGTTAGCTCAGGATTTGCCTGTAAAAGCCAGCGCCTGTGGGTAATGCCGTTCGTTTTATTTGAAAAACGCTCCGGATAAAATTCATGAAAATTTTTCATTTCCCGTTTTTTTAGTATTTCTGTATGAAGTTTTGCTACCCCATTAACACTGTGGCTGCCGACAATAGAAAGGTGAGCCATTTTAACAAATCCATGTGCAATAATGGCCATTTGCTCAATGCGGTCCCAGTCACCGGGATATTCCCTCCACAGCTCTTTGCAAAAACGCTCGTTTATCTCTTCGACAATCATATAAATACGAGGGAAGAGCGGCTTGAAAAGATCAATCGACCATTTTTCCATCGCCTCAGAGAGAATGGTGTGATTTGTATATGAAATAGTATTTGTAACAATCGTCCATGCCTGATCCCATTTCATTCCTTCTTCATCAATAAAGATCCTCATAAGCTCAGGAATGGCTATGGCAGGGTGGGTATCATTTATATGAATCGCCACATGCTCATGGAAATCATATAAATCACTGTGATTTTCCTTGTAATCATTTATAATGCTTTTTAGACTTGAGCGTACAAGAAAATATTGCTGCTTCAACCGGAGGATTTTTCCGTCATTAGACATATCATTTGGATACAGGAATTCCGAGATTTGCTCTGTATCTCTTTTATACTGCATAAAGTCCTTATGAGGGGGGTAATGCTTAGCCGGTTCTGCTCCCCATAATCGAAGTGTGTTCACGCGTGTGGTGTCGTAGCCAAGCACCGGCATATCAAATGGAACTGCCAAAACGGTTTCAGCATGCTCGTGAACAAAAGTCAGCTTGCCATTTTTCTCAATCCATTGAACGTCTCCCCAAAACGGAACTTCAATGGCCAGATCAGGCTTGCGGACTTCCCAGACATTGCCGTTGCGAAGCCATTGTTCCGGCAGTTCAACCTGATAGCCATCAATAATTTTTTGTTCAAACAGGCCGTGTTTGTAACGGATTCCATGTCCATGTCCAGAGAGTTTTAACGAAGCCATTGAATCAAGGAAACAGGCAGCCAGACGTCCAAGTCCGCCATTTCCAAGTCCTGCATCCGCTTCAGCTTCTTCCAGTTCACTTAAATCAATTCCTAACTCTTGCAGTCCGCTTTCAACCATGTCTTTCACGCCAAGATTGACTAGTGAGCTGACCAGAAGTCTTCCAAGTAAAAACTCAATCGATAAATAGTAAACTTCCTTCTGTCCGCTCTGGCGAATTTCTTCATTTGAAACAATCCAGTTGGTACTGACAAATTCCCGTACCATCATGCCCAGGGCTTGATATTGGTGCTGCTTCGTGGAATTAGCAAATGAAACACCGGCTGTTTGTTCCAGCCTTTGGGAAAAAGAAGCTTTAAATTCATCTTTACTATGGAACATGAATTAATGCCTCCTCTTAAGTTTAGAATAAAGCTCATGGTATTGAGCAGCAGACTGTGCCCAGCTATAATCTTTGGTCATGGCATTTTCCCTTAAAGCCGGCCATGCGTGTTCATCCTGATAGAAGGATAGAGCTCGCTGAATTGTATGCTTCATGTCGTGAGCATTGTAGTGGGTGAACGTAAAGCCATTTCCGGTTAAATCCGTTTCGTTGAGTGGTTGAACCGTATCGTTTAGCCCGCCTGTTTCTCTCGCAATAGGGACGGTACCATATTGAAATGAGATTAATTGGCTAAGTCCACAGGGCTCGAAAAGAGAAGGCATAAGAAAGTAATCTGCTCCGGCATAAATTTTATGGGCAATTTCCTCGCTGAAACCAATGTAAACTCCTGCCTGATCAGGATATGTTCCGGCAAGATAATTAAAATAGTCTTCGTATTCATATTCTCCGCTGCCAAGGACAATCAGCTGCAGTTTTTCTTCTTCAAGCAGTTCATGCATGACTCGTTGAACAAGGGACAGCCCTTTTTGCTCCGTCAAGCGGGTAACCATTGCGATTACAGGAATATCTTTATCCTCCGGCAGATTAAACTGCCGTTGAAGCGCTAATTTATTTTCATCTTTCTTTTCGATCGTAGCGAGTGTGTAATTCGTTTCAATAAGAGGGTCGCTTTCAGGATTGTAGCTTTCTGTGTCAATTCCATTGAGAATTCCGTGCAATTTAAATGACTGCTCTCGTAAAATTCCATCCAGCTGTTCGCCGAAAAAGGGGGTCTGGATTTCATCGCGGTAAGTCGGACTCACTGTGGTGAGAGCGTTTGAGCTTAAAATTGCGCCTTTCATAAAATTGACGGAACCATTGTATTCCAAATCTCCTGAATGATAGTGATAATCTTCTAAATTGAGGTAATCTCCCAATATATCTGGCTGAAACCACCCTTGGAACTGGAGATTATGGATTGTGAACACAGTTCTCATATCTCTGTAATAAGGATCATTTCGGTATTTACGGTCAAGTAAAAAAGGGACCATTCCAGTATGCCAGTCATGACAATGAATCAGATCGGGCTTAAAAGGAATGACTGGGAGAGACTCAAGCACAGCCTGACAGAAAAACGAAAAACGTTCCCCATCATCTCCATGCCCGTAAAGAGAATCCCGGTAAAAATAATATTCATTATCAATCAGGTAATACGTCACGTCATTATGTACAAGTGTTTCAATTCCGCAATATTGGCTTCTCCATGCCATTGGAATGGAAATAGAAGTAATTTTCTTTGCTTTCTGACGCAGCTCTTCTGCTATCATCGAGTACTTAGGCATCATTACACGAACATCAGATCCCATTTTTTTCAGCTCTTTAGGAAGAGCCCCGGCTACATCGCCGAGGCCTCCAGACTTGATAAATGGAGCACATTCAGATACTGCAAATAATATCTTCATATACTCACCGCCATATCGCGTACGGTGCCTTTACGCAGAACCAGCGGTTTTTCAGGTGATCCTTTTAACGTAACACCATCTAAAACCCTTACATCTTTATCCATAATGACATACTCGAGCGTACAGCCTTCACCAATCTGGCTTTTTTGCATAATGACACAATTGGTGACGTGAGAATTTCTGCCGATTTTAACAGCTCTTGATATAATGCTGCTGTCTACTTTACCTTCAATAACTGCTCCATTTGCAATCATGGAATTTGTGACAGTAGAAGCTGCAGTATAACGTGTAGGCGGCTCATCTTTTACCTTCGTAAAGACAGGGCGGTCAGCCGGGAAAAGCTGATTCCAGACAACAGGATCGAGCAGCTTCATCGAGTGATGGAAATAGGCTTCAATGGTTTTCATAATGGCAGCATAACCAGAGTGCGTATATGTGCCGATTTTAAAATTATGAAGCGGCTGATTGACAACATCTGATACAGAAATAAATTGTGAATTTTTCCGGTCCTCGATCAACTCAATTAACAAAGATTTTTTCACAATATACATATCAAGGGAATGTGTATGGTTCACAAGCTCTGTAATATCGTGGTCATGAATTAAATGTTCAGCCAGAGCTTCTTCAATATCTATATTGGTTATCACATAGCTGTTAGCAATAAAGACATAGTCCTGATGGCTTCGTTTAAAGAAGTCCAGATGCTGCTCAAGGCGGGCAAATGAACCTACTGTACTGTTTTCATTAGGTTCGAAGAAGGGAGGAAGAAAAAACAACCCGTCTTTTTTTCGGTCCAGATCCCAATTTTTACCTGATCCGATATGATCCATTAGTGAGCGATACTGGTGCTTAGGGAATATTGCTACACTTTCAACCCCTGAATTCACCATATTGGATAAGATGAAATCTACAAATCGATATCTCCCGGCAAAGGGGATGGAGGCTACGGAACGATTAAGGGAAAGATCCTGCAAACCTCCAACTACATTTGTAGCATCAATTACACCTAATAAACGACTCATGCAGTCACGTCCTTTCTTAATTTCGCAATCAATTCATCAGTTACAAGAATGATGTCTGAAGATCCGTCTTCCGGTTCAATAGTTATCCCGTCCGGTACGTGAATGTTTTCCGGTACGATGGCTCTTTTGACTACCGCATTTTTGCCTATAACAGCATCAGGCATAATCACTGCTTCATCAATAAATGAACCTTCTCCCGTTTTAACCCCTTGGAAAATGACCGAGTTCTGGACTTTTCCTTCAATAAAGCAGCCTTCATTAACCAGAGATTCTTTGACCTCTGCGTGGTGCGAGATATATTGCGGCGGCTGGTTTGGGTTACGGGAATAAATTCTCCACGAGTGATCAAACAGATTCAGCCCTGGGTTTTCTTCCAAAAGATCCATATTGGCTTCCCATAGACTTTTTACAGTACCGACATCTTTCCAGTAGCCATCAAATGGATAGGCCATCAGGCGCTTGTCTTCGTTTAAGAAAAGCGGGATAAGATCTTTACCGAAGTCATGGCTGGATTCTTCATTTACATTATCAACCTCTAAGAACTCTTTTAATGCTTTCCAGTTAAAAATATAAATCCCCATGGAAGCAAGATTGCTTTTTGGTTCAGCCGGCTTTTCATCAAATTCAAGGATTTCATACTCTTTATTTGTATTCATAATGCCAAATCGGCTTGCTTCATCCCATGGAACTTCTACAACGGATATCGTTGCTTCCGCTTCATTTTGGATATGGTAGTCAAGCATTTTGGAGTAGTCCATTTTGTAAATATGATCTCCAGACAGAATAAGAACGTATTCAGGATTGTACTGCTCAATGTATTTCATATTGTGGTAAATGGCATTTGCCGTTCCGCTGTACCATTTAACTCCGGATGCTTCGGTATAAGGAGGGAGAACGGTAACACCGCCATTTCGGCGATCCAGATCCCATGCGCTGCCGATTCCAATGTAGGAATTGAGTACCAGCGGCTGATACTGCGTCAGTACGCCTACAGTATCAATGCCTGAATTTGTGCAGTTACTAAGCGTGAAATCAATAATTCTGTATTTTCCTCCGAACGGTACAGCCGGTTTTGCTATGCTTGTGGTAAGCGACTGAAGACGGCTTCCTTGTCCTCCTGCTAATAACATGGCAACACATTTTTTCTTGACCATCATGTCACACCCCTTATTCACTAGTTTTAATCTTGTTTCATTATTTGTAAGGTTTCCACACCGTCATTCCAAATGGCGGGATGGAAATTGATATTGCTTGATCACGGTTGTGGATCGAAACGTTTTCAGTTTCCGTATTAGTTTCATGAAAATGACCTGAACCGCCATATTCAGTCCGGTTGCTGTTAAATACTTCGGTCCATTTCCCTTTCATCGGGACACCGACTTTGAATGTCTCATAAGTTATACCTGTGAAATTACATGCGATGACAAGTGTATCACTTTTTCTTTTTCCTTTTCGAATGAACGTATAAATACTCTGCTCAGCGTTATCTGCATCGATCCATTCAAACCCTTCAGGTTCATGGTCTAACTGATAAAGTGCCTTTTGCCCAAGATAAAAGGCGAGAAGATCCTTTGTAAAAACATCCGTCTTTGCATGAGAGTCATACTCTTTTAAAAACCAGTCCAGGCCCTGAACAAATTTCCATTCGTCATATTGACCAAACTCGGCTCCCATAAAGAGAAGCTTTTTTCCCGGGTGAACGATCATAAACGATAAAAGTAATCTGAGCTGGGCGAATTTTTCCCAGTAGTCTCCTGGCATCTTATGCAAGAGAGAACGCTTACCATGCACAACTTCATCATGAGACAGCGGTAAAATAAAATTCTCCGAGTAAGCATACACAAGAGAAAAAGTCATTTTATGATGATGATGCTTTCGTTCAAATGGAGAACGTTCCATGTAATCCAGCACATCATTCATCCAGCCCATATTCCATTTGTAATTGAACCCCAGACCGCCTTCGTGGACGGGGGTGGTGACATTGGACCAATCAGTAGAATCTTCTGCCATCATCAGGAATTGTGGATGTTCATTAAATACAGCTGTATTCAATTCCTTAAGAAACTCAATTGTATACGGGTTAACCGCTGCAGGCTCACTATTGGCCCAGTAAAGCATATTTGCCACAGCATCAACTCGGAGACCGTCAATCTTAAATGTTTCAATCCAGTATAAAGCGTTTGATATAAGGAAGCTCCGCACTTCTCCCTTAGCTAAATTAAAATTAGCCGTGCCCCATTCAATGTTTTCCCGGTCGCTGAATGTATCGTACTCATATGTCGGTTCTCCATCAAACATATAAAGTCCCTGCGCATCCTTGCAAAAATGTCCCGGCACCCAGTCAAGCAGAACGCCAATGTCTTCCTGATGACAATGGTCAATAAAATACATCAAATCATGAGGCGTTCCAAAACGGGCCGTCGGAGAAAAGTATCCGATCCCCTGATAACCCCAGGAAGCATCAAGAGGGTGCTCAGTCAGCGGGAGTATTTCAATATGAGTAAAGCCTCTGTCTTTTATATACGGAATTAGTTCATCCGCTAGTTCGCGGTACGTATAATAAGAACCATCTTCCTTTTGCTTCCAGGAATTTAAATGAAGCTCATAAATCGCGAGCGGTCTTTCATAGACAGGTCTTCTCCTTCTGACGCGCTGCCTATAAAGTTTATCATTCCAGGTATATCCCTTTGTGTCATAAACAATAGAAGCAGTATTCGGACGAAGTTCTGAATAAAACGCATAGGGATCTGCTTTCAACACAACATCCCCACTGGCTGTTTGAATAGAGTACTTATAAACCTCGCCCTCAAGATCCCGTTCAACACCGATACTCCAGATGCCTTCATTATTTAATTTTTCTAAGGGGTGTGCACCAGGATCCCAATTGTTAAAATTTCCTACTACCGATACGGAAACGGCGTGAGGAGCCCAAACAGTAAAACGGGTCAGCAGGGTAGCAGAGCGCTTTTTTATTAAGTGCGACCCAAATAATTTATGGGCTTGATACAATTTACCTTCGTGAAACAAATGTACGTCGAATTCGCTTGGTGCAGCAATCATTAGAGGCCCTCATCCTTTCATAAGTGTGTATAAATTAGCTATTCTACATCAAGGGGGGAAAACCCTTGAAAGAAAAGAATTTTACTAAAAAGATTTGTCCACATCTCCAAATGGTTTCTGTATAATTTGTCCTATCATCAGTTAAATAGACCCTGGAAATAAATTATCTGCCCATTCGTTATTTTCAATTATTTAGCAGCTATTAGAAAAATGAAGTTAATCTTCTGTACCCTTATTTTCCTTAAATTAATCATTAGACAGTAAAAATCCGAAAAGGGAATATATTCCCTTTTCGGATTTAAGAAGCAAGTATTCAATTTGTTCTAAGCAAGACTGAAGATTTATTTGTTTGATTCCACTTCATGTACTTTTTCAAACTCGTCATAGCCTTCACGTACAGGCTTACGGGAGTTTCCAGTTGTCAGGCTCACTACAATAATAGCAAGGAAACTTAAGAAGAATCCTGGTACCATTTCATATAAGAACCCGCTTAAATCAAATACATATACCCACAGGATGACAGTAATAGCTCCAACGAGCATTCCTGCTAGAGCACCCCAGCGGTTCATTCGCTTCCAGTAAAGGCTTAGCAGAATGGCTGGTCCAAAGGCTGACCCAAATCCTGCCCATGCGTTACTCACTAGATCAAGAATGGTGCTGTCTGAATCAAGGGATAGCATAACGGCAACAATCGCTACGATAAGAACAGCTATACGGCCGACCAATACTAATTCTTTATCAGAAGCGTTACGCTTCAAGAATGTATTATAGAAGTCTTCAGTCAGCGCACTTGAAGTTACGAGAAGCTGAGAAGAAATCGTACTCATAATCGCTGCCAATATAGCAGCAAGAAGGAATCCGGAAATAATCGGATGGAATAAGACTTGTGAGAAGAAGACGAAGATTGTCTCCGGATCAGCCAATTCCTGTCCTGTCGTTGTAATGTAAGCAAGACCGGTCAGTCCAGTGAAAAGTGCTCCAATTATGGCAACGACCATCCACGTCATACCAATTCTTCTAGCGGCAGTTAAAGACTTAACATCACGAATTGCCATAAAACGGACGATGATATGAGGCTGTCCGAAATAACCAAGTCCCCATGCAAGCAGGCCGATCATGCCAAGAACAGTCGTACCTTCAAAAAATGAAGTAAGGGTAGGATCCACTGCTTCAAGTGTATCAAAAGTAGGGCCTACTCCGCCGAGTTCCATAAAGGCAACGACAGGTACTAGAATTAATGCAAGAAACATAATACAGCCCTGTACAAAGTCTGTGATACTAACAGCAAGGAATCCTCCAAACAATGTGTATGCAAGAACTACGCTTGCCGTAATAACCAAGCCGGTGAAATATTCAATGCCAAATGCGCTCTGGAACAGAACTCCTCCGGCTACCATGCCTGATGAAGTGTACACGGTAAAGAAAATAATAATTACGATGGCAGAAACAAATCGCAAAATTTTCGTATTATCCACAAATCGATTTTCAAAATAATCCGGTATTGTAATTGAATCGTTCGCTACCTCCGTATATGTACGCAGGCGAGGTGCAACTAAAATATAATTTAAGTATGCACCAATTGATAAACCAACCGCAATCCACATGCCCGAAAGTCCGGAAACATAGATCGAGCCTGGTAAACCAAGCAGCATCCATCCACTCATGTCAGATGCTCCGGCAGATAGTGCCGTTACTGCAGGGCCAACTTTTCTTCCCCCAAGCATATACTCCGATAAATCTCCTGTTGATTTTTTGTAGGCATACCAACCGATGCCAAGCATTCCGATAAAGTAAAGCGCTAATGAAATGTAAACTTCCCATCCAATCGTGACAGCTTCCACAATATCTCCCCTTCCATAATTTAAAGTTGTCTCCACACGAAGACACTTACAGTTGAATAACCTAACAAACAAATAACCTTTATTCAAGGAAGCTAAACTAGGTAATGGATGGTAATTTCGACTTACTTCCTTATTCCATCAAGGGTTTAGCGTGATTTTAAATAAAATTAAAGTAAAACTATTCTAATAATTCTAATAATACTTTTGGAGGATAAGTGGTAAAACCTGTAACGTTTTAATAACGGGAAAAAAACGAAATATTTGCCAAATACTTGTTATCATACACAAATTCGTTTTGTATCTATTGTCTCAAACAAACCATTTTTTATGCATCAATTTCATCAAATAGATGAGAAGGGTCGAAAGTTACAGGAGTTGTCACGTTTAAGGCGCTTATTTGACGTGAATATAAGCATAATAAGAAGTACAATTGAAGTGCAGAATGCAATACAAGGTGAAATGAGGTGGGGAAGATGAGCAAACAGCAAAAGAGCGTAGATGATTATCTTCAGGACGGGATATACGGAGCAAAAGAAACGCTGCCAGACGAAAGGCGAAAATATCTAGGTACGATTCGGGAAAGAATCGAGTTTGTTTTGTATCAGAACCAGGTGAGGGAAGAATCGGTTTATCCGGAAATTAAACAAGCCGCAAAAGAGAACCATGATCTTAAAATGTTTTTAAATGGAAATATGAATTATCGATTTTACTCTAAATATATTCAGTTAGCAGATGAGCACAAATTGCCGTACACAGTTGTTTCTAATAAAGAGCACAATGCAGAATATGGACTTGTACTGGCGCATTCTGATGCAGTAGAAAAAGCAGACATCGAGATTCCCAAGAGGAAGAATGTAAAAGAGAAGAAAGAAAAGCCATCTTTTTTTAAACGATTATTTGGGTAAGGGTTGGAACGTAACTTAAAAAAGATTAAAAATGAGGCAGTATATGTCATTAGTAAAATGTGAGCGGAGCGGAAGGTGGCGACTCCAGCAGGATATGACGGTTGCTTGAGACCCCGCAGCACAAAGCCTGAGGAGGGCTCAAGCACCGTCCCTGCGGAAAGCGTCCACCTAAGCGAAGTGAACCGGTCAAAGAGCTTGAGACACCTTTTGTCCCAAGCTCTTTTTATATTGCCTGATTTTTGCTTTTCTTCTATTTAAATAGAAACGCACACTGTATAAAATGGGAATGTGTCAGTACGCGGAAAGCTTGAGGTACATATAAAACGAAGGATATTAGGTAATAAATAATCAATAGAAACAATTATCCATAATTAATTTATAGATGCCGTTTGCCTTGTAAAGCGGCTTTTTGGTATGATAAACAGTATTGTGAGTGTTCGAACAAACGCGGAGGTGACTGACACAATGACGAAAATAACAACAGATGAAGTAAAGCACGTAGCCCATTTGGCGCGTCTTGCGATTACAGAACAGGAAGCAGAAAAATTTGCAGAACAGCTCGGTTCTATCATTACATTTGCAGAACAGCTGAATGAACTCGATACAGATCATGTAGAACCGACTACACATGTGCTGGAAATGAAAAATATCATGCGTGAAGATAAGTCGACAGGCGGCCTTCCACGTGAAGAGGTATTGAAAAACGCACCGGATCATCAGGATGGCCAGGTAAAAGTGCCGACAATCCTGGAATAGAGAGGGGAAAGAAGATGTCATTATTTGACCATAAACTCGCAGATCTTCAAGGACTGCTGAATAAAAAAGAAATTACCGTAACAGATCTTGTACGGGAATCCTACAAGCGAATCGCCCAAGTGGAAGACAAGGTACAGGCTTTTGTAACGCTTGATGAAGAGCGTGCACTTGCCCAGGCCGAAGAGCTGCAATCTAAGATATCCTCAGATCATAAGGGCATGCTGTTTGGTATGCCGATCGGTGTGAAAGATAATATCGTCACAAAAGGTCTGCGTACAACTGCAGCAAGTAAAATGCTTGGCAACTTTGATCCTATTTACAATGCAACGGTGGTCGACAAACTGCAAGCATCCGATGCGATTACAATAGGAAAATTAAATATGGATGAATTTGCAATGGGATCTTCTACGGAAAATTCACACTGGGCTAAAACGAAAAACCCATGGAATTTGGACACAGTTCCAGGCGGTTCTTCAGGCGGTTCAGCTGCTGCAGTTGCAGCTGGAGAGGTTCCCTTTTCGTTAGGTTCAGATACAGGCGGTTCTATTCGTCAACCGGCATCTTTTTGCGGTGTAGTTGGTCTTAAACCTACATATGGCCGTGTATCACGTTTTGGATTGATTGCTTTTGCATCATCGCTGGATCAAATTGGTCCAATTACACGCAATGTCGAGGATAATGCCTATTTATTAGAAGCAATTGCAGGCCTTGATCCGAATGATTCCACTTCTGCTAATGTTCCTGTTCCGAATTATCGCGCTGCGTTAACGGGCGATATCAAAGGCTTAAAAGTGGCAGTCCCGAAAGAATACCTCGGTGAAGGGGTCAGTGAAGAAGTCCGTGCATCGGTCCGCGAAGCCTTGAAAGTACTTGAAGGACTTGGAGCAACGGTGGATGAAGTGTCATTGCCTCATTCGAAGTACGGTGTCGCGACGTATTATTTGCTTTCTTCATCTGAAGCTTCTGCCAATCTAGCCCGTTTTGACGGCATTCGTTACGGCTATCGTGCTGAAAATGCTGAAAACCTGATTGATTTATATAAGAAAACCCGTTCAGAAGGGTTTGGTGACGAAGTAAAACGCCGGATTATGCTTGGAACCTATGCACTAAGCTCGGGTTATTACGATGCTTACTATAAAAAAGCGCAAAAGGTCCGTACACTAATCAAGCAGGACTTTGATCAGATATTTGAACAGTATGATGTTGTTATTGGGCCAACTACTCCTACGCCCGCGTTTAAGATAGGAGAAAAAATAGATGATCCGCTTACCATGTACGCCAATGATATTCTGACAATCCCAGTGAATCTTGCGGGAGTTCCAGGAATTTCAGTACCTGCAGGATTATCATCTCAAGGTCTTCCTTTAGGTCTTCAAATCATCGGTAAACATTTTGATGAAAGCACCGTTTATCGGGTGGCTCATGCATACGAGCAAGCAACAGATCATCATAATCAAAAACCGGGATTGTAGGAGGGGGAACAACTATGACGAACTTTGAAACGATCATTGGACTTGAAGTCCACGTAGAATTAAAAACAGATTCTAAAATGTTCTCTCCTGCACCTGCTCACTTTGGTGCAGAACCGAACACGAACACCAATGTCATTGACCTTGGCTATCCGGGTGTACTTCCTGTAATGAACAAGCGTGCGGTAGAATGGGGCATGAAAGCGGCAATGGCTCTAAATTGTGAAATTGCCGACCATACAAAATTTGACCGCAAAAACTATTTCTACCCTGATAATCCAAAGGCTTACCAGATCTCTCAATTTGATCAGCCAATCGGAGAGCATGGCTGGGTAGAAATTGAAGTGGACGGCTACAAAAAGAAAATAGGCATCACCCGTCTTCATTTAGAGGAAGATGCTGGTAAATTGACACATACAGATAAGGGATATTCCCTCTGTGACTATAATCGTCAAGGAACGCCGCTGATTGAGATTGTCTCAGAACCTGATTTGCGTACGCCAGCTGAAGCTTATGCTTATTTGGAAAAAATCAAATCGATTATTCAATATACAGGGGTCTCAGACTGTAAAATGGAAGAGGGCTCACTTCGTTGTGACGCAAATATCTCCCTTCGTCCAGTTGGTCAGGAACAATTCGGAACGAAAGCGGAGCTGAAAAACCTGAACTCCTTTAACTTTGTAAAAAAAGGACTGGAGCACGAACAAATCCGTCAGGAAGAAGTGCTGCTTTCCGGAGGCGAAATCCAGCAGGAGTCCCGCCGATTTGATGAATCGACAGGAAAAACGCTGCTGATGCGTGTAAAAGAAGGCTCAGACGATTACCGCTATTTCCCGGAACCGGACCTTGTTTCAATGTTCATTGATGAAGAGTGGAGAGAATCGGTCCGCGCTACCATACCTGAACTGCCGGATGCCCGCAAGAAAAGATATGTAGAAGAGCTTGGTCTTCCAGGCTATGATGCAATGGTGCTTACTCTTACAAAAGAAATGTCTGATTTCTTTGAGTTAACATTAGAACAGGGAGCAGATGCAAAGCTTGCTTCAAATTGGCTCATGGGAGAAGTTTCCGCGTATTTGAATGCTGGTCAAAAAGAATTGAAGGATGTTGCTTTAACACCTCAAGGTTTGGCTGGTATGATTAAATTAATAGAAGACGGCACCATTTCATCTAAAATTGCGAAAAAAGTGTTTAAAGAGCTGATCGAAAATGGCGGAGACCCGAAAAAGATTGTAAAAGAAAAAGGGCTTGTGCAAATTTCAGATGAAGGCGAACTGCTGAAATTCGTTACAGATGTATTGGATGCAAATCCTCAGTCTATTGAAGACTTTAAAAATGGGAAAGACCGTGCGATCGGCTTTTTAGTTGGTCAGATTATGAAGGCCTCTAAAGGGCAGGCAAACCCGCCAATGGTCAATAAGCTGTTAAATGAAGAAATTAAAAAAAGATAAAAAACCGCCTTCGGGCGGTTTTTTTGCGATCAAAATAATGGTAAAAAGCTCCTGATTATGCCATTCTAAAAAAGAGGAAATTCACTAGATGAGGTGATTCATATGCAAGCTTTAAATGATTGGTTTCAAAAAGGATTAACGGTTGAGGAATATAAAAATCAGATGACCGCTCATAAAGAAAATATGGATGAAGTGGCCAGGAAATTTTCGCTGCCTGATGATCAGGATTTTTTCTCAGAACTTGCTGCAAGGCATTTGCGCGTGATCGTATTAACAGAGGACTGGTGCGGGGATGCGATGATGAATAATCCTGTGCTGATTGCTCTGGGTGAAGCTGCAGATGTGGACATTCGCTTTCTGCTGCGGGATTCTAACCTGGAATTGATGGATCAGTATTTAACAAATGGGACAGCACGTTCTATTCCGATTTTTATTTTTATTGATGAAGAAGGCAGGGAAGTTGCAAAGTGGGGGCCGAGAGCTCAGAAAGTACAAAGCTTCGTGGATGAAGCGAGGAGCACTCTTCCTGCAAAAGAAGACCCTGCTTTTAAAGATGGACAGGATCTGCTCATTAAGCACCTCACTGCAGCTTATGTAGAACGCAAAGATTTCTGGGTCGAAGTGTATGTTGAATTAAAACGAACACTTCAAACAACTTAACCACTTCTAATATGATAGTGGAAATCTTTTGCGCCTCGCGTTATGATAGAGATGAGCTGGGACTCCAGCTTGTCTTTTTTTGGCGACACAAAGAAATAAATTTCAGCTTCTTGCAGCATAGAATGAATTAAGAGCCTGCAAGCCCGAGCAGAACCAGCGTTTTACCACTACAAATAAGCGTCTTATTATACATAGAGTAGGATGAACCCTAATGAAAAGAGCCCGTATTATTTATAACCCTACTTCAGGCAGAGAGCTGTTTAAACGGCATCTTCCCGAGGTACTGATGAAACTTGAACAAGCAGGATACGAAACGTCCTGCCACGCCACTATAGCAGAAGGCGATGCCACACATGCAGCAGAAACCGCAGTTAAACGAGGCTATGACCTGGTCATTGCTGCTGGTGGAGACGGCACATTAAACGAGGTTGTTAATGGTATAGCAGAGAAACCCAATCGGCCCAAACTTGGGTTGATTCCTATGGGCACAACTAATGACTTTGCACGTGCGCTTCATATTCCGAGGGATATTGAAAAAGCAGTTGATATCATCTTAAAAGGCGACACGATTCCCGTTGACCTTGGACGAATGAACAATCGATATTTTATTAATATCGCAGGTGGAGGACGCATCACGGAATTAACGTATGAAGTACCAAGCAAGCTGAAAACCATGCTTGGCCAGCTGGCATATTACTTAAAGGGAATTGAAATGCTTCCATCCTTTAAGCCCTCAGATGTTCGAATTGAATATGACGGCAAGGTTTTTGAAGGAGAGGTTATGATTTTTCTAGTCGGACTCACGAATTCTGTGGGAGGCTTTGAAAAACTTGCGCCTGACTCTTCAATTAATGATGGACTCTTTACGCTATTGTTTTTAAAGAAAACAAATTTGGCGGAAACCATCCGCATTATTTCACTTGCTTTACGCGGTGAGCATCTTAATGATCCTCATCTTGTTTATGTGAAAGCAAATCATATAAAGGTAACAGCAAAAGAAAAAGTTCAGTTGAATTTAGACGGCGAATTTGGCGGTTTGCTTCCTGCAGAATTTCAAAACCTGTATCGTCACTTAACCGTATTTGCACCTCTTGACAAGCTGCGCAAAGAAGATCTTGTCGATGCGGATAAAACGGTGACCCTAAAAAACAGTTTACATGAGTAAGTTGGCAGGGCACTAGATTCAGTCCTGCCTCTACCCGAAAAAAAAAGACCTTTGAAGGTCTTTTTTTACTACTTATTGATAAAGCCACTCTACCGCATTATCCTGATCTGCAGCGAGTTCGCATTCTTTTATGGGAGTCCACTGGAATTGATAATGAAGGCCGCCATCTTCTCCGTCTCCATCAACCACATATTCCCATTCATCACTTGTTTCCGATGTGATTTCAAGGTGAAAAAAGTTACGTTCGTAATATTTTTCCCTGTCTTCTGCATAGTACATGTACTTATGCAGTTTCCCCTGAAGCTGAAGCTCGTCCCGTTTTAGACCGGATTCTTCCTCTACTTCACGGTAGAGTGCATCAATCAAAAGTTCAGTGTCCTCAACGGTTCCACCAGGCACCTGCAAACCTGCCTCCGGGTAATCACGATGAGTGAAGACCAGCAATTCTTTTTGGCCTCCTTGTTCGCGTGTAATATAGGCAAGTACTTTTCTTTTAACCATTGGTGACTGTCTCATACTCATTCTCCTTTTTAGAATTTTTAGAATAGATAGAATATTTTATATATTTTACACAATTAGATAATGAAAATCAAATCAATAATCCCGAAACATTCTAGTGTGTATTAATATACCCTTGATCAGACATGTGTAAACCTTTTAGAAAATCGCAGAAGACATCAAGATGTGCTAAAATGAAAGGCACGATTAAACGAAAGACTTGTGAAAAGGAAGAGTAGAATGTCAAAAAAACAAACAGTAGATCTGCCTGTAAAGAAAAATGATCTTATAGACGTTAAAATAGAAGATTTAACACATGAAGGCCATGGAGTCGGGAAAGTGGATGGCTATCCTCTTTTTATTCCTAATGCACTCCCTGGTGAACGCATTCAAGTGAAAGTGGTTAAGACTGCTAAAAATTATGGATTTGGACGGGTGATGGAATGGCATCAGCTAAGTGAGGACCGGGTTGAGCCTCCTTGTCCGGTTTATGACCGGTGCGGAGGCTGCCAGCTTCAGCACGTAAGCTATGAAGGGCAGCTCGCCGCCAAGCAAAAGCAGGTACAGGACGTTATGAGCCGGATCGGCAAGCTGCCTCATGTGCCGGTTCATCCAACCTTAGGCATGCAGGATCCTTGGCGATACCGCAACAAAAGCCAGATCCCGGTTGGTTTAAGCGAAGGCCGTGTGATCACAGGTTTTTATGCAAAACGGAGTCATGAAATTGTCGATGTGAATCAATGCATCATTCAGGATCAGGTGAGTGATCAGGTGATGCAGATTGTAAAGGAAAAAGCCAATGAACTTGGAATTCAGCCCTATGATGAAGCTCGTCACAAAGGCGTGCTGCGTCATGTGGTCATCCGCCGGGGCCGCAAGTCAGGTGAAGTCATGGTTGTGCTTGTCACCAGAACAAAAGATATTCCTTACGTATCTGATTTGATCGGTGTGTTAAGGGAACAAATCGAAGGACTTACTTCCATTATTCAAAACATCAATTCTAAAAAAACGAACGTGATCATGGGAGAGAGCAGCAAAGTGCTGTGGGGTAGCGAAGTTATTTATGATTCAATAGGTGATATTCGTTTTGCCATTTCTGCCCACAGTTTTTATCAAATTAACCCTCTGCAAACAGAGGTGTTGTATAAGAAAGCGCTGGAATACGCTCAATTAACTGGAGAGGAAACAGTTGTGGATGCCTATTGCGGAATTGGAACCATTTCTCTCTTCTTAGCCCAAAAAGCCAAAAAAGTCTACGGTGTGGAAATTGTAGAGCAGGCGATTGAAGATGCAAGGAAAAATGCCGAATTAAACGGTATTCACAATGCTGAATTCGAAGCAGGCCCTGCAGAAGTCGTTATACCCGCGTGGCATAAAGAAGGCAAGAAAGCAGACGTCATTGTGGTAGACCCGCCGCGTAAAGGCTGCGACGAAGCGCTTCTTCAAACCATTCTGGAAATGAAACCAAAACGGGTTGTCTATGTTTCCTGTAACCCGGGAACACTTGCCCGCGATCTTCGGGTGCTTGAAGACGGAGGATACGAAACTACTCAGGTGCAGCCGGTGGATATGTTTCCGCAGACGAGTCACGTGGAGTGCGTCTCGCAACTCATTTTAAAAGAAGGCAACTAACCCTTATGGGTGTTGCCTTTTTTGTATATTCAAACGGATAAAAAGTTGTAGTGAATTCGAATCTCATTGTCTTTATTGCAGGTTACCTTCTCAACCAACGTATGCAATAGTTGAGGTGTTAAATCTTTCAAAAAGAGAAACTCTTTTAATTTAGTGCCTAGGTCTACGGCATAGTCTCTCATCTCATCTTTCATCACAAAATTAAGTGTATTGAAATTGATTGAGTAAGACATAGCAATGAACCCTAATATTGCAAAATCTTTTGTTGATTCAATATCCTCTTCATTTACAATTAATGATTGCATTGTAGAACTTTGTAATAGGGGTCCCTTAGTAGTATCTTAAATAAAAATATCCTGAAATTTTGTAGATCATGAATAGGTTTCTAAAAAGTTTTGAGATGAGTAGGAACAAAATATCTAGAAATAAATTAGTGAAAGACAACGAAAATGTTATAATGGTAGTAATTAACATCAATGGGGGGCTAGAGGGGATGGATACTACTTTTAACCAAAATCCAATTACTATATATGAAAAGGAACAACTTGAGCATATTAATAAATGGAAAAATGAAGAACCTAGCGTATTAAACCAAGCGTATGGAGCTGTTTTAAAACCAGTCTCGTGGGTTGTAGAAAAAGTTGTACCGGAGATGGCTATTCAAGGATTACTAGATGGGGCCAATGAGGTAGGGAGATATTTTGCTGATACAAAAGACTTACTTAGGGATGGGCAAGTTTTAAAAATTCAGGATTTGAAGTATAAAGACTTGGAACTGTCTGATCAATTAGCGGATGATGTTCATAATTGGGCAATAGGGTTGGCTACTACCGAGGGAGGTGTCGCAGGCTTTTTTGGTTTGCCAGGAACCCTAGTAGATGTACCTGCAATTATAACTTTCGCATTAAGGACAATACATAAAATTGGTCTATGCTATGGTTATGATTGTAAAAATGAGCAAGATAAAAAATTTGTATTAGGAATATTAGCAGCATCAGGTGCCAATAGTGTAGAAGAAAAAACAGCCGCTATATTAGCCTTAAAATCAATTCAAAATACAATCGCAAAACAAACTTGGAAAAAAATGGCCGGAATAGCAACTCATCAACCATTTGGACGAGAAGCTGCAATTTTAGCAGTTAAAAATCTTGCTAAACAACTAGGAATAAATATATCAAAGCGTAAGGCCTTACAAGCTATCCCATTTATTGGTGCCTTTGTGGGAGCATCTTCAAATGGCTGGTATATTAAAGATGTCGGTTGGGCTGCAAGAAGAGCTTTTCAAGAGAGATGGTTAATAGAGAATGAAAAGATAATTAATATTTAAGTTGCTAGACAATAATAAAAGCATTCTAAAGAAAACAATTGGCTATAATGCTATGATGATGCTATATAAAGATTTATATTTTATAGGTTTTAAAAATGGAACATTGACACAAGATTTTTTTATGACTTACCTTGAAAAGTTAAAGATCCTCAATGGCAAGGTGAGTTCTAGTAATTTTGAAGCTAGTGGACTCCAGTCTTCTAAAAATTTGTATCTAAAATTTAAAGAACTAATATTTGATGGGAAAAATTAATACTATTACATATCCTGAAAATGGATTAGGAGTACTCTTGGCTTGTTTATGTTAGTTAATTTTTTTATCATACTTTTAATATAAAGTAGGAAGTAACTCTTAGTAGTTCTCCTTTTATCTTTTCTTATTTATTATAAGTATTAACACCAGGATTTTTATTTAATATATTTATGCAAAGAATAGCTTTTGCTCTTATCTATTGAAAAATATTAAGGCACAAAGTAAATTTCTTGCTATCAAAAATAATACACCTTACTAAAAAGCAGGGTGTATTATTTTTTTCTATGATGATTTTATTGCATAAAATTTTTTCTGTAAAATTCCAATTATTATCTGAATAAATATAAGACTAAAATTCATTTCTATGAAATATATTAATTATTTAACTACTTTTTGGACCATATGCTAAATAGTCGTAAATCCTGAATAGTCTCCTTAAATTAGTTCCTAAGAGACCTTTAGAATCAACCATCTCTATATGTAAATTAAGAACTTGCCTCAATTCCTCTAGATCGATTTTATTTTCTCCAAGTATAGGTATGTGAAAAAATTTATCTTCTAAATCTTTAAATCCCCTATATACCTCATCGACGGTATTGAATTGCCACAATACAAATGATGGATCTTTAATTTTTTTAAGATGTTGTTCTGTAAGAAAGTTTTTAAATTTCATATTTCTTTTTTTTTACAATTTTATGATCAAGAGTTTGTATATCATCTATGGTTGAATATTTAATAAATCTATTAACTGGTAATTGATGATCTGTTTTTAATTTTTCTGGCAATGTTTCTTTTAAGAGTTCATCATAGTCATATCTGAATCTATCGTTATTAGCAATTATTTCGGTTAATAACTCTTTTCTAGTATAAGTTGCATAACCTGATGATGAATGCCGTAATTTACTTGTTTTAACAAAATCCGTGGTTTCAATAACACCTTGAACTTGTTCTGCAAAATGATCAATTCCAAAACCAACTACAAATTCAACGTTGTCATTGTGTTTGCCATCATATTCTACAACTTGTATCTTACCGTTTGGGTCGTTATGTTTTACTAATTCATACATTTCTGATTTCATCTGTCTTAATTTCTTAGTACTGAATTTTCTTTTTACATTACCAGAACATGCTGACATCCGTGAAAATCAGAAGTTTGATTAGTATACGATTGATGATTTATGCAGCTAATTAAAAAAAGTCTATCTTCAAAGCATTCACTTAATATGGTGGATGCTTTTTTTGTAAATTCATGTAATCGTACATAGATGATGGTGAAGGACCATAAATTTTATGAGTGGGAAGTACAGTATAGTTCAGGAAGGTGATCGGTTGAAAAAGCTAAATCCGGAAAAGTTAACTGTTGAATTCAGCTCGGGTGTAACGATGACTGAACCGGTAATCGGCCGTAAGTATACATTAACTCATTCCGACATCACTGCAGACCTTTTTCTTATAGTTGGTCTGCAGTTTGCTTTTGAAAAGGTCAATGCCATGAGGGATGAAGTGCTTGCAGAATGGAAAATGGCTGATGGATTTCCATTTCTATACGTATATGTTTATATAGATGGGGAGTTTGGTCCGGCAGTTACTGCTGTGCGGGATGCGGTTTTCAGGCGGGAGCTGCCTCTGGCTTTAGAGGCAATCAGATATGGAGATAGAAAATTCTTTGCAGTACATTCAGCATTAGACAATGCACCCATTTGGATTCATTTTGATTCAACAAATCCACTGTACGACAAGTTTGAGTACTGGGGTACTCCTGGTGATTATAAGTAATTTGTTTAAACGAACTATTTAACAAAACTGCGGAGAAATCTTTCAAGTAGTGATTGTATAAATCCAGTAATTGTCCGTCCTTATCGTGTGAAATTTCATAATAGATAATCTTCACTATTTTATATTGTGTATAAGTTCTTCCTTGTGTTAAAGTGTCAAAACAAACTTCATATGAATTCCTTATATAACTATGGTGATATGGACCATAAGTCTCTACCTGGCAGCCTTAAATTGCCGGACTATAAGGAAAGTCATTCTATACATGAAAAGTGTATGGGGCTTTCTTTATATTTGGAGAAAGTCGCATACACTTTTTTATTTTTTCCTAATAGTGGTCTGACATCATACGACTATATAGAAATATAAGCAATGATTGAAGTGAACACAACAATGGGAGGTAACTTGTTTTGAATTTTATTTATGCCGTTTTTTCTTTAATGGGTGTTCTATTTCTGGCCTGGCTATGGAGCAGCAAACGTTCTGCGATTAATTGGCGCATAGTCCTTACAGGGATTATGATTGAATTTTTGCTTGTTTTGTTCGTTTTGAAGATTCCATTTGGACAAGCCATCCTGAATAATGCGGCGCTCGGTGTTCAGAAGGTGATCGATTATAGCACGGAAGGAATCATGTTCGTCTTCGGAGGTTTTTATGAAGAAGGGACTAATATCACGTTCGTTTTTGCAATTAATGTCCTGGGTGCGATCATTTTTATTTCAGCGCTCATTTCTGCTCTTTATTATTTACGCCTCATTCCCTTCTTTGTGAAATATATCGGAATTGGACTTGGCAGGATTTTAGGTACAACAAAGGTGGAATCGTTCAATGCGATTGGCAATTCCTTTTTAGGCTTAGTGGAAGCCCCGCTTTTGATCAAACCTTATCTTATAAAGTTGACCCGGTCAGAGGTTTTTGCTGTGATGGTTGGAGGAACCGCGTCGGCAAGCGGGGCAATACTGATAGGGTATTCCTTAATGGGAATTGATATGAAGCTACTGCTTCTTTCCGTTTTCAGTGTGCCGCTCGTTTCCCTCGTCATTGCCAAAATAATGGAGCCTGAAACAGAGGAATCGCAGACAAATGGTGATATCTCGTTAGGAAAGACTACGCATACCAATATATTTGAAGCAATTGCAGACGGTGCGTTGAACGGAACAAGGCTCGCCATTAATATTGGGGGTCTGCTGATCGCCTTTATTGGAATCCTGGCATTAATTAACGGTCTGCTTGGTCTGCTCAACACAGAGCTTTCCACCATTTTTGGCTATATTTTCTATCCTTTGGCGGTACTGATCGGCATTCCGATGGATGAAGCATTCAAGGCAGCCTCCATTATTGGTACCAAGCTTTCAGTTAATGAGTTTGTTGCATTCAGCGAGCTGTCGTCAGTCATGGATGAACTATCACCAAAGACAGTGGCCATTTTAACCGTTGCGCTTTGCAACTTCGCCAACCTGTCCTCCATTGGACAATTAATTGTTGGATTAGGTTCCCTCGAGCCCAGCCAACAAAAAACTGTATCCAAATTAAGCTTCAAAGCAATTGTGGCAGGAACCCTGGCAAGCTTTATTACAGCTATTATTGTCAGCATCTTTATATAAGAATCATATCGATCTATCGCTTATGAGACTACTTTATTATCCAGGATTACACCGAAACATATGATTGTCGCTCTATATGGCGAGTTGAGATAAAATCATTGTCTGGCTTATTTGGTAAGAGAGATTAAATGTTTAGCTGAAGATTTTATTTGAAAACACGATTTCAGCAGTCATTATATTTTTGACAATGTAAGATACAAACAAGTTCACATATTGGTGAAAGCAGATTGTAAGAAATAAAGTTACTAAGAGTAGCTAAAGAAGAAAAGATTGACAAGTGTAAGGATCAGCAATTATGATCGAAGTAATTAAATAGCATTCCTAAAGGGGAGTAGCTTTTACAGCACAGTCGTCAATACAGAGTTTCTTACTCTCGGCTATGTTGGCAACGAACATTGTTAGCAAGACCTTTACTGTTATGGTAAAGGTTAAGATTATAGAAAACCTTTGCCGTTTGCGGTGAAGGTTTTTTCTTTTTTCAAATAGTTTGAATCAAAAAAACCACCAGATCTTGAATATGGAGAAATAGTTTAACTCAAGCCGCTTAATTCATTAAAGACACAAACTTTTTAAGGAGGAGATTGATTTGACTTATTTATGGCTGCTGATTGGCTTTGTGCTCTTAATTAAAGGAGCGGATTACTTTGTTAAAGGCGCCTCAAGCATTGCGACTGCTTTGAGGGTTTCCCCTCTACTGGTGGGTTTAACAATTGTCGCATTCGGAACCAGTTCACCTGAAGCAACGGTTAGTATGGTTGCTGCATTTGAAGGAAATGCAGGTGTAGCAATTGGAAATGTGATCGGAAGTAATATCTTTAATATTACATTTGTTGTAGGTCTGACGGCTTTTTTATTTCCATTAAAAGTGGAAAATGAAACAATCAGAAAGGAAATACCGTTCACCCTATTAGCGGGGGTGGCCTTATTAATCTTAGTAAGTGATGTATTTTTGCAATCAGTCAGTGCAAATTTCATTACAAGAAGCGACGGGTTAATTTTATTAGTGTTTTTTGCAGTGTTTTTGTACTACATATTTGAAGTGGCAAGGCGGGATAGGAAAAAACAAGCAAGCGTCTCTGTAGATGCAGAAGGGACCTTCGTGGGGAAAGAATATCTTGTTTACGATCGCTGGTCTCGCTGCCATAATAGTTGGTGGAGATTTAGTTGTAAATGGAGCGACTGAAATTGCTATTTCACTTGGTATGAGTGAAACGCTGGTTGGGTTGACCATCATCGCAATTGGTACTTCACTACCCGAGTTAATTACTTCGGTGACCGCTGCGATTAAAAAGGAAAGTGAAATTGCACTTGGAAATATTGTGGGGAGCAACATTTTTAATATCTTCTTTGTACTTGGAGCGGCTTCTGTCATTTCCCCGCTCGCGGTCGATAGTAAGATATTTGTCGACGTCTTTGTCATGCTTATACTCACGATTGTACTGCTTGTTTTCTCGAGGACCAATTTTAAAATTGGTAAAGTAGAGGGAAGTATTCTTGCTGCTTTCTATATTCTGTATATGATTTATATTATTATCAGGAATTAAATAGTTAAAACTAGTTGATAGAAAAGGGTAAATAAACTATTATTATAGTATTAGTTAAAGAGTTACAACTAGCGCTCCAAGTGAGCATATACACTCCAAAGGGGAGTAGCTTAAAGTTACAGTCGACATAACCGTGATTTTGATCACCGGCTTAACTGGCAACACGCACGTTGCTTGCAAGACCTTTGCCAAATTGGTGAAGGGATCTATATGAGGATTCAGACCTTTACCAAGTAAAATTGGTAAAGGTCTTTTTATTTTAACAGGAGGCGAAAACGATCTGAACTTTAACTTATAAATAATCGAAATCAATTACACTTTCAAATTAAAAAGGAGAAAACAGGATAACATGGACGCAGACAGTTGAAGGAAACTCTTCATTTCATTAACATTTCTAATGGTGGTTAACTTATACATTGTCACGATTATTACGTTAGATAGTAAACAGCCGCCCAGAAGCATTCCGATCTTTGCTCAATCCAGTCAAATTGTAAACAATTTTGAATCAAATCTATTTAAATAAGCTGGTTTGAAAGACCGTCAGCTGGTTCAGGAAAGCTGTAAGAGCAGGCAGATACAGAGGGGAGCATTCATTTTTAAATGGCGCTTCCTTTTTGTGTGCCACCAGATAAGTACTTACTATCACTTTACAAGCTGGTCAAAAAGATCTCAACGAGAAACATAAGTGTTTAGAAAAAAACATACGATAAGATGAAGTTTTAAGCTGCTTCTGAAAAAATTTACAAGAATAATGTAGAATTTGTATTTTTAGCGTTGCTATAATAAAGACATGAAAAGTGCAGCCTTACTGATCCAGTATCTTCTTCTATTTTTTTATAGAGAGGAATAAATCCCACAGGGGTAATGCATGAAGAAACTAGGAGGCGTATTACTCACTTTACTAAAGGCAGGTGTGCGTTTGTGACATTTGAGATGTGGAGTCCATTTCACTACTTATTTATCATCAGTCCATTTTTACTTGTTATAGGATTTGCCTTCCTTTTTAAAAGGTGTGATGAGAAAACGCTGCGGATGACTGGTATATATTTGTCTTTGATTGGCATTGCCCTTTTAATCGGACGTAACATAGAAATTTACTTTAAGACAGAACAACTCAATCCTGAAATGATTCCTCTGCAGATTTGTCACTTAGCTAATTTCTTTTTGTTTTTTGCATTTTTGCTTAAAAACAACGTTTTATTTTCGACTGCTTTTTGTTTTAATCTGCCAGCTGCTTTTTTAAGCATCGTGTTTGCTGACAGTCTGACAAACTATTCGACCATTCTTAATTGGCAGGGAATGGCCTATATTTGGGGTCACGCACTCATTGTAGGCGTTGTTTTATGGGCTTATTTTAATGGTATGATCCACTTGGATTTTAAAATATTGCGGAGAACTGTGTGGGTGGTAACTGGCATGTTTTTCATTTCGATTGTCGTTAACAACTTGTTTATGAAATGGATGCCTGGTTTTACATCAAATTACTTTTACACAACCATCCCCCAGAGTGGAACGCCCTTGGAGCTTCTTTACAATATGGGTGAAAAAACAACGATACTCGGTTTGCAATTCAACCCCATTTACATCTTGCTTCTTCTCTGTGTCGGACTTTCAGTCGTTTTTCTGTTTTATGGGCTTTATTTATTTCTGAATAAAGTAAGGAAAGTAAAAAGCAGTGTTTACCGTCTGAAAGCTTCATAAACGCATAAGTCAAGCTTGACATAAAGCGAAGTGAACGAATGAAAAAGATCTCCATGATCTGCTGAGCCTCGAAATACGATTCACCGTTTGTCCTTCTTCTTCCCCTTATATACTAAAAGAAGTATAATTTTCCAGAACCCTTATTAATCCTCACACACCATTCCTATCAATTGTTTGATAACGTTCTATTCTTCACCTTATAAGGATCTTTAATAGAATCGAAAAAATAGCATTCATAAAATCAAGTAAGTTGGACAAATTTTTTCGTTTCGTCCGTCTGTAATGGCGATCCTTTTTTAATATGGGGTATTCTTTCTCGAGGTCTTTCATGAGGCAGCTCACTCCTATTTGTAAATTTATGTTTATTATATACTAGTTGAGATTGAAATCACAATCCACTTCAGAACATTAAGAAAATTTAAAGATAAAGGCGGCGGCTTACGTCAATGAGAAATCGGGCAGCGGTAATATTGGTTCAAAAATCAAAAATTGCGCTTATTAAACGAGTGCGGGATGGAGAGGTGTATTACGTTTTTCCTGGAGGTGGAATCAAAGAGGGGGAAACATCACGGATGGCTGCCAAAAGGGAAGCGCTCGAAGAATTAGGTGTGACGGTTCACATTAAACAATGTTTAGCTGAAATCGAATGGAACGGCACCCAAAGCTATTATGCAGCAGAGAGTATAGGAGGGACATTTGGAACAGGAGAAGGCAAGGAATACACCGACACAAAACGTGATCGGGGGACCTATTTGCCGGTATGGATTCCAATAAAGGAACTTTTAGCCTTGGATGTACGTCCAAAAGAAGCTGTAATGAAAATCGTGTCTCATTATTCGTCAAAAGCAGGGGAGTAGAGGGCGACACACGTAACGGTTTGAAAAAACAGTTTAAAAAATCATCGGGTTGTGAAAGAATATAAAGAGAAAAATGGCTTGCTTCACAAATAAACACTAGAGAAAAGAAGGTTTTAATTTTGGATAACAATGATATACTAATTCGTCTGCGATATGCGCTCGATATAAAAAATACCGATATGG
Source organism: Jeotgalibacillus campisalis (assembly GCF_000829515.1). Classification (GTDB taxonomy): domain Bacteria; phylum Bacillota; class Bacilli; order Bacillales; family Jeotgalibacillaceae; genus Jeotgalibacillus; species Jeotgalibacillus campisalis. Next base: position 59,814 of record NZ_JXRR01000015.1, read on the forward strand.
TGAAAATTTTTGAACTAGGGGGCGTGACTCTCACGAAAGAAGAAGTGGGGAAAGTTTTAACGAAAGCGCCTGATGAGGATGAACCGGCAGAAGACGACAACAGGATCCCTTGTTCAAATGACATGCTGGAGTCGTTTTTAAATGGCTTCATTACATTTAAAAGAGGCCCGCAAAAAGATCAGTCCGGGCAGCCTGTTAAACCGGACCGATCGATCAAAAATCATGCAAGTGTTAACAATGTGCTGCTGAAAAAACTAAAAATCGCATTATCTCTCACAAGTGAAGAGATGATTGATGTGTTGGATGAAGCGGGTGTTCGGATTACAAAAGGTGAGCTGAGTGCCATTTTACGAAAAGAAGGACAGCGAAACTACAAGGAATGTGGTGACCGCTACGCGCGGAATTTCTTAAAAGGGCTGTCGCTTCGTTATAGGGATCAGTAATTAAAGAAGGGCTTCACGCTGACTAGACTAACGACTGGATCTAGAAAAAAGAGAACCTGTTACTTTCATTTGCAGGTAATTGCTTTTCGATTGGCTGGATGTGAGCCGACTTTTAAGAAAATAGGCAAAAAATCTCCACAGTATAGATGATGAGGCTGGGGCAGAACTGTGAAAGTTGTATTGATTGTGTTTTTTTAAATAGTAAATTTGAGGTGAACGGAGCGGAAGGTGGCGACTCCTGCAGGATATGACGGCAAGCTGAGACTCCGCAGGACAAAGCCCTAAGGAGGCTCAAGCTCCCGTCCCGGCGGAAAGCGTCCGCCGAAAGCGCAGAGAACCGGTTTGATGAGGTTGAGACATTTGTCCCAATCTCATCTTTTTTATATATTGTGTTTTTTTAATGTCTCTTTATTGAATAGCAGTGTGTCTTTTTTGCATCGAATGAAGCAGCTCATCTGAATCCGCTGCCTTTTTGACATTGGTAATGACGAAGCCGCTTTTTGGGAAGGTCGGCATCCGCTCGAGGCTGTAAGACAAATCCTGTTCAGGTACGTCATAGGAAATGTTTTGAGCAAAGTATTTGAAAAAGGCACGCATGACATAGACAGTCAGCCATTCGCCGGCACAGCGGTGACCGATATGATGGTCTCCGCCTCCTTGAGGAATAAAGGCAAAGGGACTTCCCTGCCAGTCTTTAAAGCGCTCGGGAAGAAATGTCTCTGCCTGTTCCCAGCTGTCAGGATGGCGGTTTGTCCCGAATATGTCCAGAATCACAAGCGTGTCTTTTTTAAATGTATAATCGTGCCAAGTGAAATCTTTCTTTACCTTAGCTGCCATTGCGGGAACAAATGGGTAATAGCGTCGAACTTCTTGTGAAAACATATGACTGTATCGATCCTCGTCGGCAGCGATTTTTTGTCTTGTTTCAGGATGTTCGTGCATAGCCAGTGCTCCAAACACAAGAAAATTAGCCGTCGCGATTAACGGTCGGAAGGCGTTGCTCAGTTCCACAGCTGCAGTATGCAAGTCGAACGGTTTGCCTTTCTCATCGCGGTGGTGAGCGATCGTGTAGACTGCTGTATTTTCCGGTGGGTTATACTTGCCCTTCCGTACAGATTTGATGATTTTTTGCAGCCATTCTTCATGACTGTCTCTTGCTTTTTTACCATCACGGAAACGGGACAGAGAGCCGCCGAATGAATCGACCATCGCAACAACTTCATCTGTACGCTGCTGTACTTCTCCCTCTGCAAGCGGCACTCCAGCCCATTCGCAGCCAGCTCTAGTCAGAATTTCCTGCATCTGATCCAATACTGCAACACCATCTTGTGACTGCCACTCGCCGGCTTTTGCATCCAAATGCTTTAGTGCGAGGTCCACCAAATCTTCCACACGTTCTGGTGTAAACATTGAAAGGAACATCCGTTTTCTGTTTTTATGAGGTTCCCCGTCAAGTCCATGCAGGCTTCCTTCACCGAATAAAGAAAGCTTCAACGGCTTTGGCATGGCACCCTTGCGTTTAAATAAATCGTTATTATAAAAAACCTCAGCAGCTTCTTCTCCAGCAATGCAAATGGCTTTTTGGCCCAGTATACGGGTTTTAAAGATATCGGATTGCATTTCCTTGCGCTGATTGGGCAAAAAATGAAACCCTTCTTTGATTAGCGATAAAGAATTGTCTATGCCTTTTGCACGGGGAATGGGTGTCTTGACCTTCATTGCTTCAGCTCCTTTTATTTGTTTTCTCCAGTTTCATTCTGTATGGCTAATAATGCTCTGTTTTCATCTTTTACCCTGCCATGTTTCATTAAAACGTTCACGAATTAGGATAAAATGACAAATGCGGCAGATTTCAAAGGAAATCTGCCGCATCACTGCCTTATCTTTCGGTTGGCTGCTCCAGTTCGTGCAGTCTGTCGTAGGATTCGAGCAGTTGATCGGGCACCAGGGTTCTCCCGTATTGCCAGGCGTTTTGTTCAATTACACTCATAAGCTGCTCTTTTTCATCGTCTTCACCGTAAAGAAGCGTCCGTACATCATGCTTATTCTTTTTGAAATCCAAATAATAACCAATTTCATGATATAAAAGAAGTTTTATAAGATTTTCATCTGATTCTCTCAGCTTGTAATCTACTTTTGCTTTATAACCGTTCACTTTTAAATAATTAAATTTAATAGTCTGGGTTGAAACGTTATAGCTCATAGGAACAGAAAGCTTGTTATCAAAATCACAACTGATATCCAGGTTATGCTTTTGCAGCGTAGTAGTAATGATTTCTTGTATATTCCATATATAGAGCATGTTTTATTCACATCCTTTAAAAAGAATCTTCTATTTAATGTCTACGTTTATGCTACAAGAATAGCATCGAAGGCAGGTTTGTGAAAAGGAATAAACACTAATGGGATGCCAGAGTGCTGACTTATGTTTAGTTGATGCCTGCGCGGGAAGTAAAAGGGTACTAAGTATTTAGGAGGAATTTTGAAATGAGTAAAACAATTTTCATCACCGGTGCAGGTACTGGACTGGCAAGAGGTGCAGCACTTGGACTAGCGAAAAATGGACACCGTGTCATCGCGACGACAGAACTGACCGCTCAAAAAACGGATCTTATGCTTGAAGCAGAAAAGCAGGGATTAGATATAGAAGTTTTCAAGCTTGATATAACGAATCAGCGGGATCTTGCACAAATAGAAAACTATGATTTTGATGTTTTCGTTGCAAATGCTGCGATTAATGAAGGAGGACCATTGGGCGAAGTGCCGATGGATCGTTTTCGTGCTCTATTTGAAGTGAATGTTTTTGCCACTCTTGAAACCGCTCAGCTAGCAGCCCGCAAGTTCGTGAAAAAGGGAAAAGGAAAGATCATCTTTATTAGTTCAATGGCGGGCATTATGGCAACGCCTTATGTCGGACCGTACACAGCGACTAAACATGCTCTTGAGGGAATTGCGCAGACAATGAAAGCAGAACTTGAAGAATTTGGCGTTCAGGTAGCGACCATTAATCCAGGTCCATATGCAACAGGTTTTAACGACCGCAGCGCAGAGGAAAAGTGGAAGTGGTTTAATAGAGAATTAAACTATACGAGTGTAGAAGACATGGAGAAGCAGGAAGAAGGATTAAAAGACCAATTTGATCCTGAGGATATGATTCAAAAAATGATCGAGATTATTCCTGCAGATCATCACAATTTCCGTACAGCTTATCCTGAACAAACCGAGAAGCAAATGAAAGAAACAGAAAAAGAGCGGTGGGAAATGAAAATTTAATAAAGCCTGCTATGCCTGTATGATCATAACTTTCTCTGATCATACAGGCATTTTTTAGTTGAATGATCAATATGACCCATTACGTTTCCCGGGATAAATGATACTGTAAAGAAGAGCTAACTAGCAGAATTTATCGTTTATTGTAGATAAAAAATCGAGTATAGACAAAATAGTTTAATTTTTTCAAATATACAAAAAATGATAGTATATAAACAGGGAGGAGGAAATCTGTTGGAACCATTAAATTCTTTGAGGAGTTTGGCTGATATTATTATTGCGCTTGATACGACCACTATTATTGATATATCGGATATTAATGGGTCCATTATTTACGCAAATGATAAATTTTGCGAAATTTCAAAATATAATAGAAATGAAATACTGTCAAAAAACCATCGAATTTTTAATGCTGACTACCATCCAAAAGAATTTTTTTCAGAACTCTGGAAAACGGTTCAATGCGGGAAGATATGGAAGGGTGAGATAAAAAATAAATGCAAAGATGGCTCCTATTACTGGACGGACAATACAATCGTCCCATTTTTAAATGAAGAAGGGAAGTCGTACCAATACGTTACGATCCGGAAGGACATAACAAAACGTAAACAAACTGAAGATACGCTCAAAAAAACCTTAATGAAACTCGATACCTCTAATAAAGAACTATCGGACATCAAGTTCGCGCTAGATGAGTCTTCGATTATTGCGATGACTGACAAAAAAGGAACCATTACCTATGTAAACGATACGTTTTGTGCCATTTCGAAGTACGAGCGCGAAGAATTAATTGGACAGGACCACCGCATCTTAAATTCCTCTTATCACACTCAAGGGTTCTTTAGGAATCTTTGGAAAACGATTGGTCAGGGGGAAATCTGGAGAGGTGAGATCAAGAACAAAGCAAAGGACGGCAGCTATTATTGGGTGTACACGACCATCGTGCCTTTCTTGAATGAAAATGAAAAACCGTATAAGTATGTTGCGATTCGAAATGATATCACGGAGCAGAAAAAAGCGGAGGAATTATTGCTGAGAAGCGAAAAGCTGTCAGCGATCGGTGAGCTTGCTGCAGGTGTTGCACATGAGATTCGCAATCCGCTTACGACCTTAAAAGGATTTACTGCATTTTTAATGGAAGCAGAAACTGATTACAAAAAGCAATTATACTTAAAGTTATTACTTGAAGAAATAGAAAGAATCAATTTTATAGTTGGCGAATTTATGGTGCTTGCGAAGCCTCAGGCAATCGAACTTAAAATGAAGCCGCTCATCCCGATTATTGAAAGAGTTCGAACCTTTTTAAAGTCAGAAATGAATTTACATAATGTTTCTATCCTGCTCGATGTACATGATGAAACCATTGAAGTAGAGTGTGAAGAAAATCAAATGAAGCAAGTATTTCTTAACATATTAAAAAATGCGATCGAAGCGATGCCAGATGGCGGTAATATTCACATCGAAGTTGAAGTAAAAGGCGATAGTGTTGAAATCATCGTGCGCGATGAAGGAACGGGAATTCCAAATGAAATTATAAAAAAAATTGGCGATCCTTTCTTTTCAACAAAGGAAACCGGCAATGGACTTGGCATGATGGTATGTTTTACGATTATAAAAAATCATCATGGCTCCATGGTGATTGACAGTAAGGTGAATGAGGGAACGATGATACGTATAACACTGCCGTATACTTCCTGAATACGGTTAGGTTTAAAAAGGGGAGAATGTTGTGCCAGAAAACAAGGCTGAGTTAAATAGAATGATCTCAGAGAGCAGCAGCCAGGCAGATTTTTCGGGTGTCGTTTATCTGAAGCAGGGGAAAGAGATCCTTTCTGAAACAGTTAGGGGGTATGCAAATCGGGCAGAGCAACGGCTAAATACCGTTTACACACGATTTGGAATCGCATCAGGTTGTAAGCTGTTTACATCTATAGGTATTTGCCAGCTTGTTGAAGAAGAAATTATCTCTTTTAAAACGCCTATAAGTCAATGCTTAGATAGGAGTTTTCCAAACTTTGATGAGGATATAACGATTCATCATTTATTGACCCATACATCCGGAATACCCGATTACTTTGATGAAGAAGAGATGGACGATTATGAGGAACTGTGGGAAAATCTCCCTGTCTACAAGATGAAAGGATTAAAAGACTTCTTACCCCTTTTTCAAGACAAACACATGATGTTTCCGGCAGGTGAGAGATTTCATTATAATAATGCCGGTTATATTATATTAGGGTTAATCATCGAACAGCAAACAGGGCTGCGTTTCACTGAATACATAGAATCGAAGATATTTAAGAAATGTGGCATGTACGATTCAGGCTATTTTTCAATGGATCAGCTGCCCGCCAATACAGCATTGGGCTATATTGATGATCATGAAAACGGAACATGGAGAACAAATCATTACTCCGTTCCTATAAAAGGCGGGGCAGATGGGGGAGCTTATACAACTGCACCTGACATGATGAAGTTTTGGGAAGCCTTATTACAAAACGAGTTGCTGAGTGAAGAGATGACTAAAACACTTCTGCATCCGCACGTAGATGTAAAGGCGGAAGTGAAATACGGGTACGGGATATGGATGAATGAAAAGAACGGCTCCATTTTCAAACTTCATGTGATGGGCTATGACCCTGGTATTAGTTTTTGTTCATCTGTATACCCACAATCTAATAGTAAGCTGGTCATCCTGTCGAATAAAGAAGATGGTCCGAGGAATGTTACACTTGCGATTGAAAATGAATGTATGAAAAGCACTGGCAAACGTTTCTGATGCACTCTCTCCCCATAGTGTGACCCCGCCTCTTCCAAACGATGCCGTTTCTGTGGTATTCTATTGAGAGGACTTCGATGTCGCACTTGATTTCGAAAAGGATTATATTCGCGTAATGACACAATGTAATCATAAAGCATACCAATTTAAATAGGGTGAGAAGATGAGTAAACCAAAGAAAAAAAGCGGAACTGGCAGCGGAACCGGAAAAAAAGGATGGAATCGCTGGCAGGCCGGGGCAAAAAAAGCGAAAAGCTTTAAGCCTTATAAGAGTAAAGGAACAAAAAATCAGCCAAATCCGTCTGAAGAATAGCCAGTTGAATGGTAGCAGTCATCTTAAAATAGGTCGTGACAATAATTTTATAGCATAGGTAAAAAGCATAGCCCATTTTTGCGGCTATGCTTTTTCATCTTTCAAAGGCCCTTCTGCGTTTAAAAACTATAACTTCCATAACTTCACGTCTTTCCCGACTTTCGGTTGAGTCAATGCTCCTTTAATATCCATGATGATTCCTTTTTGGTCCTTCAGCAAATCTGTAAAGTACGTTTCAGGAAGCTCGGTGAAAAGTTCATGAGGCACAGCTAAAATAACGGCATTTGCTTTATCCAATTCTTCCAGTTTGCGCAAGTCGATCTCGAAACCATCTTTAAATTGTCCCACGCTCACATGAGGATCGCAAACCTGAACCCGGATGCCCAAATTCTGCAGCAATTCTGCAATTTCTAGCGCTTTCGAATTACGGATGTCCGGTATATTCTGCTTAAATGTGATGCCCAACAGGGTGACGGTGAGATCCTTGGTATTCATTTTTTGCATTACGACCTGTTCTAAAAGAGACTTAACAATGTATTCGGGCATATAATCATTTACTTCTCTTGCAGCACATAAAAAATGGGGTTGATATCCAGCAGCTTTTGCTTTGTATATCAAATAATATGGATCAACGCCGATGCAGTGACCACCCACAAGGCCGGGATAAAAGGGCAGGAAGTTCCACTTTGTACTGGCTGCTTCAAGGGCTTCGAAAGTATCAATCTCTAATTCTCTAAAGATCATCGCAATTTCATTCATTAACGCAATATTTATGTCACGCTGCGTATTTTCAATGATTTTTGCTGCTTCAGCCACTTTTAAGGAAGACGCCTTATAAACATCTGCATCGATGACGCTTTGGTAATACGCATGAATGGTTTCAAGCGTCTTTTCATCCTGTGCGGCGACTACCTTATTAATAGAAGTAAAGGTATGCTCCTGATCACCTGGATTTATTCGTTCCGGCGAATAGCCTACAAAAAAATCTTTTCCAGCAGTCCGTCCGGAGACTTCTTCTAAAAGGGGAATACATACTTCTTCAGTTGCTCCAGGATAAACCGTCGATTCATAAACAATAATCACACCATCAGCCATAATTTTTCCAAGTGTACGGGAGACTTCTTTTAAATGAGTCAAATCGGGTTCATTAGTAGATGTAATGGGGGTAGGGACAGCAACAATAATGAGATGACATGTGCCTAATTTTTCTGCGTCAGCTGTAAAGTGAATGGCTGCGCTTTTTAATTCTGCAGAGGACAGTTCGCCAGTTGCATCATGACCTTGCTTCAGTGCGTTAATTCTTGAGACGTTCACATCATACCCAATGACTTCGTATTTCCTCGAAAAACCAACTGCTACCGGCAGCCCCACATAACCTAAACCAACAACAGCAACACGTCTTTTTTCATGAGATGCTTTCTTACTTTCTTGATTCTTCCTATTAGTTGAATGAGGCATAATGTAATTCCTTTCATAAAAAACAATGATACTACTTTTTATATGCATTTTTATAAAGGGAGTTACAAGATCGGCTGAAAAGGGGCAGATCAAATAAGCTTCGTTTTAATGAAATCGTCACCGATATTCAGTAAGGCAATAGAATAAATAGATACAAATTCATATTTAAAGGAGCAGGCGGATGATTCCCTTAATGAATGTGAAAGAGCAATTTGCTTCTATACAAAGTGAGATCCTGAAAGCGATGAAAGAAGTCACAGAAAGCGGCAGTTATATATTAGGACCGAAAGTGGATGAGTTGGAAAAGAATATAGCGCAAAAACTGGGTGTCTCCTCTGCAGTCGCTGTGGGGAATGGAACCGATGCGTTAATTTTAACCCTAGAGGCTTATGGTATTGGAAAAGGAGACGAGGTGATTACTTCTCCGTTTACTTTTTTTGCCTCAGGAGAAGCGATCTCGAGAGTCGGAGCCATTCCTGTCTTCGCTGATGTAAATCCAGATACGTATACTTTATGTCCAGATAAAATAAAAGCAAAATTGACTAAGCGAACAAAAGCAATCATCCCCGTACACTTATTTGGCCAATGTGCAGATATGTTAGCCATCAACGAACTTGCAAACAAGCACAACTTACTTGTAATCGAAGATGCATGTCAGGCATTCGGAGCGAAGCAGGGTGGAAAACCGGCGGGAAGCTTGGGTGATGCAGGCTGCTTTTCTTTCTTTCCAACAAAAAATCTTGGAACTTTAGGGGATGGAGGAATCATTACAACCTCTGATCCATTACTCGCAGAAAAACTGCGCTCATTACGTGTTCATGGAAGCAATAAGAAATATTTTCATCAGGAAATCGGTTACAATAGCCGGTTAGATGAGCTGCACGCTGCCGTTTTACTTATTTGTCTAAAAAATATAGACAATTGGAATCTCAAGAGAACAAAAATAGCTGAAATTTACGATCTCATGCTAAAAACAATCCCCTCTATAAAAGCACCTCACGCAGCTCAAAATAATCATCATGTCTATCATCTATACTGCATCCAATCCAATAAGCGTGATCTCATCGCGAAACTCCTGCAACAAAATGCTATTCAAAGCGGCATCTACTATCCTTGCTGTCTTCATTTGCAGCAGGCATATACTCATTTAGGGCATCAAAAAGGAGATTTCCCTGTTGCTGAGCGATTGAGCGAAACGCTGCTGGCTATTCCGCTTCATCCGTTTATGCTCAAAGAAGATCACCTTAAAATAGTGAACGTTTTCCTAAATAATAAAGAGGTTTTCTCATGTTGAGAATTGGTGTAATCGGCTGCGGTTATATTTCAAAGAAGCATTTAGATACTTTGCTTCGAATGGACAGAGTGGAATTGGGTGCAGTCAGTGACGTTCAGCAAAGCCGAATGCAGGCAGCCTGTGATTATTATAGAAAATATAAAACACCGTCTAGTCCTATACAGCAGCACAGCAACTATTCGGAGCTTATTCAAAATAAAGAGATCGATATCGTCCTAATTGCAGTAATTTCCGGTCTCCATGCACAAATTGCCAAGGAAGCGTTAAAGGCAGGGAAGCATGTCATTATTGAAAAACCCCTGGCTCTTTCTATTCAAGAATCAGACGAAATTATTTCTTTATCCGCTTCGAAAAATAAGCGTGTGCTAGTTTGTCATCAACTGCGCTTTCGACCTCTATTATCGAGAATCAAAGAGATCATCGATTTTGGGTTTCTTGGAAAGCCATGTATGGGAAGCGTCAATGTCAGAATTAATCGTTCAGAGGACTATTATCAGGCAGCAGCCTGGAGAGGGAGCTGGGATCAGGACGGCGGGATGCTGATCAATCAGGGAATTCATATGGTAGACCTTTTAATCTGGCTTCTTGGGGACGTGCAAAGCGTTTATGGAGATATCGCTTCAGTCCACTCCCACAAAGAAACAGAAGATGTTGCAGCTGGGATTCTACACTTCACAAACCAGGCGAAAGGCGTGATCGAAGTGAATTCCATTACAAAGCCTTCAAATCAAGGGTACTCCCTTTCACTTTTTTTTGAAAAAGGATCCATTACGCTCGGCGGGAAAGGCTTTGATCAACTGGAACACTGCTTTATTGAAAACCAGGAATCTTTAGTGAAAGAGCTTGAGCTGCTATGTGCCAAAAAAGATGAACATTTCATTATGTATCAGCATTTTATAAATGCCGTTGAAGACCGTGTGGACATTCTCAGAATGGATGCGGCAGAAGGGAAAAAAGCCTTAGAAGCCATCTTTGCTCTCTATCAATCCAGCAAAACCGGATTGCCAGTTCAGCTTCCATTAGTTCTTTTTTCCACCGCTTCAATGGCAGCCCCAAAAAGGAAGGAGGATTCAAATGATTGATCAAACTGCACAAATTGGGGACAGAGTTGTGATTGGTGAAAACGTAGTAATCGAAGAAAACGTGAAAATAGGCAGTGATGTCGTCATAGGTCATCATGTTGTCATAAAAAAGGATACTGTTATCGGAGACCATGTCCACATTCACGACTTGACCTCATTGGGAAGGTCTCCAGCTGGAAACAAGAAAATGGCAAGAAAACCACCTGTTGATCTTTCTCCGCTAATCATCCACCCTCACTCAATCATTGGAAGTAATTGCGTGATATACCGCGGCACCATCTTATATGAAGGAGTTCTCGTCGGCGACCTTGCCAGCATCAGAGAAAATGTCCGTGTTGGCAATGATACGATCATCGGCAGAAACGCCGTCGTTGAAAACAAAACCCAAATTGGAGAAAGAGTAACGATTCAAACGGGCTCTTATATTACAGCGGATATGATCATAGAAGACGATGTCTTTATCGGACCCTGTTTTTCTTCCTCTAATGACAAGTATATGGGGAAAGGAAACTATCCTCATCAGGGGCCTATTATCAAAAGAGGCGCAAAAATCGGGAATAACGCAACATTGCTTCCTGCTATCACAATTGGGGCAGAATCCATCGTTGGAGCCGGTGCAGTTGTTACAAAAGACGTAGCAGAGAAAGAAACGGTTGCAGGAAATCCCGCAAAACCATTGAAGAGGACTTAAAAAAATTAAACAATGCTGATTTCTGGCATTGTTTTTTTATGCGTAGGGCAGATTAAGGGCTTATTAAGAAAAGCGATTTAGGATGGATGAGTAGAAGGAAGGTTAAGATGTGACTCAGGATGAATTAAATGTTATATTCTATCAATTTTAAGATGGATTGTAAGTAATAAGTAAAAATAAATATCTTTGTTCTATTATTATCAAGTTAAAAGACTATATCAAATCTAGTAATGCTGAATAGAATAAGGAGGAATAAATATGGCTAATTCGGCTTTTTATTCAATTAAATTATGAAAGGAGAAATCCAATGTCACAACCAAACATCCCAAACATTTCCCCCAACATTACGCTTACTCGTGAAGAAGTAATCAACTTACTTTTAGCTTCAATTGCCATGGAAGAGTTAAGCCTGGCGCATATTCTCAATGCTGAAGGAGAGAAACTTCAATATGCACTTGGAACGATACCTGGGCTTACAACTGGGGCAACATTATCAGAAATATTGCAAGTAAATGATAGTGTTCAAGAAATGCTTGAGCTTGCAATGAAAAAGGAGCTATTGCTAGACAATAAGCTAAAGAAAGTTACTGACATTAGTGGAAATGCAGGTCCAACTGGTCCAACAGGCGCAACAGGTCCAACCGGCGCAGCTGGAGTAACAGGAGCAACAGGCGCAACAGGTCCAACAGGAGCCACAGGCGCAACGGGTCCAACAGGTGTAACAGGTCCAACTGGAGCGACAGGTGCAACCGGCACAACAGGTCAAACAGGCGCAACAGGTCCAACAGGAGCCACAGGCGCAACGGGTCCAACAGGCGCAACGGGTCCAACAGGCGCAACAGGTCCAACAGGAGCAACAGGCGCAATGGGTCCAACTGGAGCCACAGGTGCAACCGGAGCAACCGGAGCAGCTGGCGCCACGGGAGCAACGGGTCCAACTGGAGCAACAGGAGCCACAGGCGCAACCGGATCAGCAGGAGCAACAGGTGCAACGGGTCCAACCGGAGCATCCGGAGCCACAGGTCCAACCGGAGCATCTGGAGCGACAGGTGCTACAGGAGCAACCGGTCCAACCGGAGCAACAGGCGCAGCCGGAGCAACTGGAGCAACAGGAGCCACAGGCGCAACAGGAGCAGCTGGACCAACGGGAGCAGCCGGAGCAACAGGCGCAGCCGGTCCGACAGGAGCAACAGGAGCAACCGGAGCATCTGGAGCAACAGGAGCAGCTGGACCAACGGGAGCAGCTGGAGCAACAGGAGCAACCGGAGCATCTGGAGCGACAGGTGCTACAGGAGCAACCGGTCCAACCGGAGCAACAGGCGCAGCCGGAGCAACTGGAGCAACAGGAGCCACAGGCGCAACAGGAGCAGCTGGACCAACGGGAGCAGCCGGAGCAACAGGCGCAGCCGGTCCGACAGGAGCAACAGGAGCAACCGGAGCATCTGGAGCAACAGGAGCAGCTGGACCAACGGGAGCAGCTGGAGCAACAGGAGCAACCGGAGCATCTGGAGCGACAGGTGCTACAGGAGCAACCGGTCCAACCGGAGCAACAGGCGCAGCCGGAGCAACTGGAGCAACAGGAGCCACAGGAGCCACAGGCGCAACTGGAGCAACAGGAGCAACAGGAGCAACAGGAGCAGCTGGACCAACGGGAGCAGCCGGAGCAACAGGCGCAGCCGGTCCGACAGGAGCAGCTGGAGCAACAGGAGCAACCGGTCCAGCAGGAGGAGCAACCGGAGCAACTGGTCCAGCCGGAGCCACGGGAGCAACAGGAGCCACGGGAGCAGCTGGAGCAACAGGAGCCACGGGAGCAGCTGGAGCAACAGGAGCCACGGGAGCAACAGGAGCAACAGGAGCAACAGGAGCAGCCGGAGTCACGGGAGCAGCTGGAGCAACAGGTGAAACAGGAGCAACCGGAGCAGCCGGAGTCACTGGCGCTGCTGGAGCAACAGGCGCAGCCGGTCCAACAGGAGCAACAGGAGCAACTGGACCAACAGGGGCAATTGGAGTAACCGGAGTAACTGGAGCCACTGGTCCTACTGGAGTAACCGGTCCAACCGGTCCAACCGGAGCAACGGGCGCAACCGGAGCCACTGGAGCAGCGGGAGCCACAGGCGCAACCGGAGCAGCTGGTACAAACTCTTTTATAGAAACAGTAAAACTTGGGGATATCAATTCTGCAATTCCGTTTAATGTAAGCGGGGGCAACACACAGGCACTTGGTGCACTTGCTTATAGCGGCGACCAGATAACCATAACGAGGTTATCTGCTTATGTAACTCAAGTAGGCACAACAGGAAATTTCCAAATGGCGGTACTTCAACCTGTGAATGCTACTACATCAAATGTAATTGCTGTAACAAGAGTGGCCACTTCATTAACCGCAGGATTGTTTATACTGCCTTTAACAACTCCAATAACTCTCTCTGAAAATAGCGTTTATTATCTTGTCGTTTACAACCAAGTAAATGGTGCATTTTTAGGTGGAAGAAGTACTGGTTTAACTGGGATCGCACCAGCTTCACCTATAAATTTCAGAGCGCAGAATTTACCTGTATTATTCGTAGGGCAAGTGATTAACACCTCAGATATTATTCAACTTTCACCATGGATTGCGGGTATATAAGTTGTAAATTATGAGCGAAGCAAGATATTTTAACAACCTGAATATGATTTTTAAAAAACTAAATTAATCTTTGAACCACCTGGGCAGCCACGCAAACGAGTGGCTGTTTTCTTTTCTTTTTCCAAAATCATAGATGTAAAGAGATGTATATGAAAAGATGTTAATTCTGTATATTAAGGTGATTAGCTTATACCATATTCTGCATTTATGAATAGACTAGGGGAGAGTGATTTAGCTTTTTTAAATAAGAATTAAATGACTCTAATAGAAAAAAGAAAGGAGAAATCCAATGTCACAACCAAACATCCCCAATATTTCCCCGAACATCAGCCTCACTAGAGAAGAAGTAATTAATTTACTTTTGGCTTCAATTGCTATGGAAGAAATAAGTCTGGCGCATATCCTTAATGCGGAAGGAGAAAAACTTCAGTACGCACTTGGAACTTTACCTGGTCTTACGTCTGCCGCAACACTTCCGGAAATATTGCAGGTAAATGAAAGCGTTCAAGAGATGCTTGAGCTTGCAATGAAAAAGGAGCTATTGCTAGACAATAAGCTAAAGAAAGTTACTGACATCAGTGGGAATGCGGGTCCAACAGGTCCAACAGGTCCAACAGGAGCAACGGGTGCAACGGGAGCGACAGGTGCAACTGGAGCAACAGGAGCAGCTGGAGCAACAGGCGCAACAGGAGCAGCCGGTCCAACCGGAGCAACGGGAGCGACAGGTGCAACTGGAGCAACAGGAGCAGCTGGAGCAACAGGAGCAACAGGCGCAGCCGGTCCAACGGGAGCAGCTGGTGCAACAGGAGCAGCCGGTCCAACAGGCGCAACAGGCGCAACAGGCGCAGCTGGAGCCACAGGAGCAACGGGAGCAGCCGGTCCAACCGGAGCAACAGGCGCTGACGGAGCAACAGGAGCAGCCGGTCCAACAGGCGCAACAGGCGCAGCTGGAGCCACAGGAGCAACGGGAGCAGCCGGTCCAACCGGAGCAACAGGAGCAACCGGTCCAGCAGGAGGAGCAACAGGAGCAACCGGTCCAGCCGGAGCAACGGGAGCAACCGGTCCAGCCGGAGCAACAGGAGCAACAGGCGCAGCCGGAGCAACGGGAGCAACTGGTCCAGCGGGAGCAACAGGAGCAACTGGTCCAGCCGGAGCAACAGGAGCAACTGGTCCAGCCGGAGTAACAGGAGCAACTGGTCCAGCCGGAGCAACAGGCGCGACAGGCCCAGCTGGAGGTATCGGTTTATCTGCATTCGATCAAACTCAAGATGGCGTGCTGGTTGATTTAGATACAGAAACCTCAGTACTTGAAGTAAACGTAAATACTGATGGCACTCAAACGTTAAAAATTGATTCAATGGTAGAGGTTGATATAGTAGCAGGTTTAAGTACTACTTTCCAATACACTATTGATTACTCACTTTTTAGAGACGGTGCGGTTATTGCAACTATTTCTGAGTCAAATGAAGGAGAGAAACCAGCTGCGGTTGTCCGATTATTTAGTGATATACCAAATTTAACATGGTTTGATACACCAGATGCAGGTGCCCACACTTATGAAATCAGATTAACTGTAACTGGTACGAATATTCTCACGGTTACTGCCAGCACGAGAGCACTCAACGTAATTGCATTAAGTTAAAGAACGATCCCAAAGGCAGTTCAGCATACGCTGAATTGCCTTTTTACTTCTTTTTCTATAAATCTCCCATATAAACTTAAAAAATAAAAGAAATCTAAAGTAAAGGCTATCTACTTATGCAGAAATTATTATAGTTCATATACTATTAGGGAGCTCCGAATCTTTATCAATGCTCGAAATTTGGATGAAAGGATGTGAATAAGTGACCATTGAAAATAGAGTAATTAATGGAGGCTTTGAAACGGGATTTCTTGCGCCATGGACAGGATTAAACGCTTTTATTACTTCGCAGGGAAGTCATACAGGTATATATAGCGCACTTTTATCATCGCCTTCAGTGGCATTAATTTCACAAACAGTGAACATTAATCCTGGAGAAAGGTTTGAAGTGATCGCTTCTTTTTCAAAAACTACTAATAATGCAAGTCCCTCTATCGTTATTCTGCTAGATTACTATGATGCAGCTTTTAACTACTTGGGACGAGGTGCGTCTATAAATTTACAAACAAACAGACTTCCTCCTTCAGGAATATGGTTAGAAGCATATGGAACAACAAGTCTGGCTCCCGCAGGTGCTGCATTTGGCGTTCTCCTCATACAAAAACTTACACTTTCAAACAGTTCCTCAATTTTAGTCGATGATGTAGCCCTTTTAACTGTTGAAGGGACAACGGGGCCAACCGGAGCTACTGGAGCCACAGGTCCAACGGGAGTAACAGGTGTGACAGGAGTAACTGGTTCAACTGGTGTAACAGGAATCACAGGAGCAACCGGAGCAACGGGTGTAACAGGAGCAACTGGAGCAACTGGACCGGCCGGAGTAACAGGTGTGACTGGAGTCACAGGAGTCACAGGGGTAACTGGACCAACTGGAGCCAAAGGCGCAACCGGAGTAACAGGAGCTATTGGAGCAACTGGAGTCACTGGGGCAACAGGAGCAACAGGAGCAACAGGAGAACCAGGGGTCACTGGTGTAACCGGACTGCCTGGACCAACAGGAGTAACCGGAGTAACAGGAGCTACTGGGGCAACCGGAGCATCGGGTGTAACAGGTGTAACCGGTCCAACTGGTCCGGGAGGAGGAGCCACGGGAGCCACGGGAGCTACAGGAGCAACCGGCGCAACTGGACCGACCGGAGTAACTGGACCGGCCGGAGTAACAGGTGTGACTGGAGTCACAGGAGTCACAGGGGTAACTGGACCAACTGGAGCCAAAGGCGCAACCGGAGTAACAGGAGCTATTGGAGCAACGGGAGTCACTGGGGCAACCGGAGCAACAGGTGTAACAGGTGCAACCGGTCCAATTGGTCCAGGCGGAGGAGCCACGGGAGCTACAGGAGCAACCGGGGCAACTGGACCGACCGGAGTAACTGGTGTAACCGGAGTAACTGGTGTAACCGGAGTGACTGGAGCAACCGGGGCAACAGGTGTGACTGGGGTCACAGGACCAACTGGAGCAACAGGCGTAACCGGAGTCACCGGAGTAACGGGAGCAACTGGAGTAACTGGTGCAACAGGGGCAAGCGGGGCAACTGGGGCAACAGGTGTGACTGGGGTCACAGGATCAACTGGAGCAACCGGGGTCACAGGAGCCACTGGTGTAACTGGAGTCACAGGGGTAACTGGACCAACTGGACCAACAGGGGCAACTGGAGTAACTGGTGCAACAGGGGCAACCGGAGTCACCGGAGTAACTGGTGTAACCGGAGTGACTGGAGCAACCGGACCAACCGGACCAACTGGAGCAACCGGGGCAACAGGTGTGACTGGGGTCACAGGATCAACAGGCGCAACAGGCGCAACAGGAGTCACCGGAGTGACTGGAGCAACCGGACCAACTGGAGCAACCGGACCAACTGGAGCAACCGGGGCAACCGGAGTCACAGGAGCCACTGGAGCCACAGGAGCTACTGGTGTAACTGGACCAACTGGACCAACAGGGGCAACTGGAGCCACAGGAGCAACAGGAATCACTGGAGCCACAGGAATAACTGGTGTAACTGGCGTCACAGGAGTAACCGGAGCGACCGGACCGGGGATTTTCGAATGGGGAGAGGAAACTGTTTTTTGGGCTGACTCAAGTGCTGTAGGTCCAGGGGATGGTACACCTGAAAATCCGTTTAGTTCTTTACAGGCTGCTATAACTGCTGCTACAACCAGTCCATTTGCAACAACTTTCGGCATGAGAGCACGTCTTGTAATATTAATTGCAGCAAATTCAGTATTCAACGAAAATATCGTAATACCACCTGCCAGACATGTTCAATTGCTTGGTCTTGGCCCTTGGGTGCTTGGAAGTGGAGATTTAGCATTTTTTGATTCTTCTGTTACTAGAAATATAACAATTCAAACAGATAGTAACCTAGAAAGTTTCTACAACCTTCAAGGTCCGGCCTTCCAAGCTCGTCCTGTAACAGTTATCGGAACATTTGATAATGGTACTTCAGTTAGTACTCACACAAACTATACAGATGGCGCAATTATTAGCGGCAATATAGTATTCGAGAACGTTTATCTCCCAGATCCGTTCAGTACAATCGAATTCCAACTATTAAACGCTAGAGTTCAAGGCAGTATTTTAGGGGACGCAGTTAATCCAACACAGGGTCAAATTAACACCTATATTTACCATAGTAGAATCAATATTATTAATAAACCTGGAATGAGAATTAACCGTATGGTCGACACAAGAGTAGACGGGACAATGGTTTTCACAGGGTATTCCAATATCGTTGATTCTTGGATCAGAAGCGGTGTAACAGTCACATCAGCGATATCGGATGTACCGCCAGTAGGGGTTTTTAATACCCAGTTCGGAACGATAACCTGGGATGGACCGCTTGTTTTAGACACTTCCTCAAATTATTATTTCGTAAATTCAGGATCAACATTGATGACAGGGCCTAAAACCATACTATTTAGCTTAGCGTAAAAATGGGATCAATATTTAAGAGTGCAGAGTATGTTCTGCACTTTTTTAGTATATAGAGATTTTCTCTACAGTTTAAATAATCAAATTACGACAGGGCAAATGTTTAAACAAACAAAATGAAATTTTCATAAGATAATATGAAGCTTTTAATATGAAAGGATGTGAAAAAGTGACCATTGTAAATAAAGTAATTAATGGTGGATTTGAAACGGGATCATTGCCGCCATGGACAGGATTAAATGCTTCTGTCACTTCTCAGGCAAGTCATTCTGGCACATTTAGTGCCTTATTATCAACAACATCAGTAGCTTTTATCGCACAAACTGTAACGATCAATCCAGGCGATAGATTTGAGATTATCGCTTCATTAGCCAGACTAAATAATAACCCTAATCCTCCTATTACCATCGTATTAGATTACTACGATTCTTCATTTAATTTTTTAGGAAAAGGATTAGTCCTCAATGTATTAGCCAACAGGCTGCCACCTGCAGGAGACTGGTTAGAGGTATATGCAACTACAACCTTAGCTCCTCCAGGAGCAGTCTTTGCAGTAATCCTCATTCAAAAACTCGGTTTAGCAAATAGTAGTCCAATACTAGTAGATGATGTTGCATTAATAACAGTAACTGATGTGGGAGGACCAACTGGACCTACCGGATCAACTGGACCAACAGGTCCAACCGGAGTAACTGGCGCAACTGGAGTAACTGGAGCCACTGGTGCGACTGGAGTAACCGGAGCAGCAGGAGTAACAGGTGCAACCGGAGTAACTGGTGCAACAGGAGCAACCGGAGCCACAGGAGTAACTGGAGTAACAGGAGTCACCGGAGTGACTGGAGTGACTGGAGCCACAGGAGCAACTGGTGCAACCGGAGCAACCGGAGTAACTGGAGCAACTGGAGCGACTGGAGTAACCGGAGCAACCGGAGTAACTGGAGTTACTGGTGTAACAGGACCAACAGGACCAACAGGACCAACTGGGACTACAGGCGCAACCGGAGCAACAGGACCAACTGGAGTAACAGGAGTAACCGGAGCAACCGGAGCAACGGGAGTAACCGGAGCAACTGGAGCCACAGGAGCCACAGGAGCCACAGGTGAGACTGGCGTAACGGGTGCTACA
Organism: Jeotgalibacillus campisalis; assembly: GCF_000829515.1. GTDB lineage: Bacteria > Bacillota > Bacilli > Bacillales > Jeotgalibacillaceae > Jeotgalibacillus > Jeotgalibacillus campisalis. Next base: position 79,470 of record NZ_JXRR01000015.1, read on the forward strand.
GGCGTAACTGGAGCAACCGGAGTAACCGGCGCAACTGGAGTTACAGGAGCAACTGGAGTTACAGGTGCAACAGGCGTAACAGGCGCAACTGGAGTTACAGGTGCAACAGGCGTAACCGGTGCCACTGGAGCGACTGGAGTCACAGGCGCAACCGGAGTAACTGGAGCGACTGGAGTAACCGGAGTAACAGGAGTAACCGGAGTGACTGGAGTAACAGGCGCAACAGGACCAACAGGACCAACAGGACCAACAGGACCAACTGGACCAACCGGACCAACTGGAGCAACTGGAGCAACTGGAGCCACAGGAGCAACTGGTGCAACCGGAGCAACAGGAGTCACTGGTGCAACCGGAGCTACAGGAGTCACTGGTGCAACTGGAGTAACAGGGGCAACTGGAGTAACCGGAGCAACTGGAGCAACTGGTGTCACTGGCGCAACCGGAGCAACAGGAGTCACTGGTGCAACCGGAGCAACCGGAGTAACAGGAGCAACTGGCCCGACTGGTGTCACTGGCGCAACAGGAGCCACAGGAGTAACTGGAGTTACTGGTGTAACAGGCGCAACCGGCGCAACCGGACCAACTGGAGCTACAGGAGTAACAGGACCAACCGGACCAACCGGACCAACTGGAGCAACTGGAGCAACTGGAGCCACAGGAGCAACTGGAGCAACTGGAGCAACTGGAGCCACAGGAGCAACTGGTGCAACCGGAGCAACAGGAGTCACTGGTGCAACTGGAGTCAATGGTGCAACTGGAGTAACCGGAGCAACTGGAGCAACTGGTGTCACTGGCGCAACAGGAGCCACAGGAGTAACTGGAGTTACTGGTGTAACAGGCGCAACCGGACCAACTGGAGCTACAGGAGTAACAGGGGCAACCGGACCAACCGGACCAACCGGACCAACCGGACCAACCGGACCAACTGGAGCCACAGGAGTAACAGGAGCAACTGGAGCGACAGGAGCAACGGGAGTAACCGGAGCAACAGGAGCCACAGGTGCAACTGGATCGACTGGTGTAACTGGTGCAACAGGACCAACTGGCGCAACAGGAGCAACCGGAGTGACTGGAGTAACCGGAGCTACTGGAGCAACCGGAGCCACAGGTGTCACTGGAGCAACTGGGACTACAGGCGCAACTGGAGCAACTGGTGTCACTGGCGCAACCGGAGCAACAGGAGTCACTGGCGCAACAGGAGCAACAGGACCAACTGGAGTAACAGGAGTCACCGGAGCAACAGGAGTGACAGGAGCAACTGGAGCCACAGGTGTCACTGGAGCAACTGGAGTAACAGGCGCAATCGGAGCAACAGGACCAACTGGAGTAACAGGAGCCACAGGAGCAACCGGTGTAACCGGTGCAACCGGAGCTACGGGAGTCACTGGTGCAACTGGAGTAACAGGGGCAACTGGAGTAACCGGAGCAACTGGAGTAACAGGCGCAACAGGAGCCACCGGAGCAACTGGAGCCACAGGTGTAACTGGATCGATTGGTGTAACTGGTGTAACAGGACCAACTGGCGGAACAGGAGCAACAGGAGCAACCGGAGTAACTGGAGCAACTGGAGTCACAGGCGCAACCGGAGTAACTGGAGCGACTGGAGCAACCGGACCAACAGGACCAACAGGACCAACAGGACCAACAGGACCAACCGGACCAACCGGACCAACTGGAGCAACTGGAGCCACAGGAGCAACTGGTGCAACCGGAGCAACAGGAGTCACTGGTGCAACTGGAGTAACAGGAGTATCCGGAGCAACTGGAGCGACAGGAGCAACCGGACCAACTGGAGCCACAGGAGTAACAGGCGCAACAGGACCAACAGGACCAACTGGAGCCACAGGCGCAACTGGAGCCACAGGAGTAACCGGAGCAACCGGAGTAACTGGACCAACTGGAGCAACTGGAGTCACAGGAGCCACAGGAGCCACAGGAGCCACAGGAGCTACAGGAGTGACTGGAGTAACAGGAACAACTGGTGTCACTGGTGCAACAGGAGCAACTGGTGCAACAGGAGTAACAGGAGCAACCGGAGCAACTGGAGCAACCGGAGTAACTGGACCGACTGGTGTAACAGGACCAACCGGAACCACAGGAGCCACTGGCGCAACAGGAGCAACAGGAGTCACAGGTGTCACGGGAGCAACCGGTGTAACTGGAGTAACGGGAGCTACTGGTGTGACAGGAGCAACAGGAGTAACTGGTGCAACAGGACCAACAGGAGCAATCGGAGTAACTGGAGCGACTGGAGCGACTGGAGCAACCGGAGCCACAGGAGCAACAGGCGCAACGGGAGCTACAGGAGTCACTGGTGCAACTGGAGTAACCGGAGCAACTGGAGTAACAGGAGCAACAGGCGCAACTGGAGTAACAGGAATCACCGGAGCAACCGGAGTAGCAGGAGCAACTGGACCGACTGGTACCACAGGTGCAACCGGACCAACTGGAGTAACAGGAGTAACCGGCGTAACAGGAGCCACGGGAGTAACTGGAGTTACTGGTGTAACAGGACCAACAGGAGCAACAGGACCAACAGGAGCAACAGGACCAACAGGACCAACAGGACCAACAGGACCAACTGGGACTACAGGCGCAACCGGAGCAACAGGACCAACTGGAGCCACAGGAGCTACTGGAGCCACGGGAGTAACTGGAGCAACCGGAGTAACAGGACCGACTGGTATCACTGGAGCAACAGGAGTCACTGGTGCAACTGGAGCCACAGGCGCAACTGGAGCAACCGGAGCCACAGGAGCCACTGGAGCTACAGGCGCAACCGGAGCAACAGGAGTCACTGGTGCAACTGGAGTAACCGGAGCAACTGGAGTAACAGGACCAACAGGAGTCACTGGAGCCACAGGCGCAACTGGAGCAACTGGAGCAACCGGAGTAACCGGCGCAACTGGAGTCACAGGAGCAACCGGAGTCACAGGAGCAACCGGAGTCACAGGAGCCACAGGAGCCACAGGAGCTACAGGAGTGACTGGAGTAACAGGAGCAACTGGTGTCACTGGTGCAACAGGAGCAACTGGTGTCACTGGTGCAACAGGAGTAACAGGAGCAACCGGTGCAACCGGAGCAACTGGAGCAACTGGAGCAACTGGAGCAACTGGAGCAACTGGAGTAACTGGAGCAACGGGAGTAACCGGAGCAACTGGAGCCACAGGAGTCACTGGAGTAACTGGAGTTACTGGTGTAACAGGAGCAACCGGACCAACCGGACCAACCGGACCAACTGGAGCAACTGGAGCCACAGGCGCAACTGGAGCAACTGGAGTAACTGGACCGACTGGTGTCACTGGCGCAACAGGACCAACTGGAGCAACAGGAGTCACCGGAGCAACCGGAGTAACTGGACCAACTGGACCAACTGGACCAACAGGAGCAACAGGCGCAACAGGAGCGACTGGAGTCACTGGAGCCACAGGAGTAACAGGCGCAACTGGAGCGACAGGAGCAACGGGAGTAACCGGAGCAACTGGAGCCACAGGTGTAACCGGAGCAACCGGAGCCACAGGAGTAACAGGAGCCACAGGCGCAACTGGAGCGACTGGAGTCACTGGAGCCACAGGAGTAACAGGAGCGACTGGAGCCACAGGAGAAACTGGAGTAACTGGAGTCACCGGAGCAACTGGAGTAACTGGAGTCACAGGCGCAACCGGAGTAACAGGAGCCACAGGCGCAACTGGAGCGACTGGAGTCACCGGAGCAACCGGAGTAACAGGAGCCACAGGCGCAACTGGAGCGACTGGAGTCACCGGAGCAACCGGACCAACTGGAGCCACAGGAGTAACAGGAGCCACAGGCGCAACTGGAGCAACAGGAGTAACTGGAGCAACAGGAGTAACTGGAGTAACTGGAGCGACAGGAGCAACAGGAGTAACTGGAGTAACTGGAGCAACCGGAGTAACAGGAGTCACCGGTGCAACTGGAGTAACAGGACCAACTGGAGCAACAGGAGCAACTGGAGTAACTGGAGTCACAGGCGCAACCGGAGTAACAGGAGCCACAGGCGCAACTGGAGCGACTGGAGTCACCGGAGCAACCGGAGTAACAGGAGCCACAGGCGCAACTGGAGCGACTGGAGTCACCGGAGCAACCGGACCAACTGGAGCCACAGGAGTAACAGGAGCCACAGGCGCAACTGGAGCAACAGGAGTAACTGGAGCAACAGGAGTAACTGGAGTAACTGGAGCGACAGGAGCAACAGGAGTAACTGGAGTAACTGGAGCAACCGGAGTAACAGGAGTCACCGGTGCAACTGGAGTAACAGGACCAACTGGAGCAACAGGAGCAACTGGAGTAACTGGAGTCACAGGAGTCACCGGAGCAACCGGAGCAACAGGACCAACTGGAGCCACAGGAGCTACAGGAGTGACTGGAGTAACCGGAGCCACAGGTGTAACTGGTGTAACAGGACCAACCGGAGCCACCGGAGCTACAGGCGCAACAGGAGCAACCGGAGTAACAGGACCAGTTGCTGAATTAGTCACCATTGAAAATGTAGGACCAAGTGTAAGTTCACAGTTTGATGAACTCAATACTTCAGAAAGAACCCCAGTACTTGAATTGCAATCTGTATATGGAATTTCAGATTTGCGAGACCTTATAACTACTACAGGTTCAGGAACGGTCACAAACACATCGATCGAATATGAAGTCAGTGTAACGAATGGTGCTACTGATTCAGCAACATTGGATAGTGTTGAAAGAGGACGATATATGCCTGGATATGCTGGACAATCGGGAATCGGAGTGAGAATTCCAGCCCCGCCAGGTGCAAATCAAATTTTTAGATGGGGTATGTTCGATGATGAAAATGGAGCATATTTTGGCCAAAGTGTTGCAGATGGCATATTTGTAGCAATCAGAAGGGGTGGGGTAGATACAATTATTCCTCAAGCTTCGTGGAATATTGATCCGCTAGATGGAACCGGACCGAGCGGGTTAACCCTTGATCTCTCTTTAGGAAACATTTTCCAAAATAAATTTACCTGGTATGGTTATGGAGTTGTGGAGTTCAATGTAGTAGTGCAAAATCCAGTAACATTAGCCCAGCAAGTCATAACGGTTAATCGATTCAGACCTTCTAACGAAACCAGTTTTGAAGATCCCAATCTTCCGCTGCGCGCTCAAATCGTCAATGACGGTACCGCTGCCAATAGCAGTATCTTTGTTGGAGGAAGACAGTACAGCATACTTGGCAAATTCGACCCAGAATTTAGAATTACTTCTGATCGACGGACTGTCACAGTTGGAACAGCAGGAGAACCAGTGCTTTCATTCCAAAGAAAACCAGAATTCCCTGCTGGTTCCGGAAGATCTAATTCTGTCAGTGTCACTTTAGAGGGAGTGGATATTATCACTTCAGCTGATATTTATTATCAGGTCATTGTAAACGGGACATTGGATGGCACATTTGATAACTTCCCTACTACCAATACTGAAATACCAAACGATGAAACGGCCCTTCTGGTTAATAACACTGCTACGACAATTACGGGAGGTCAGGTTGTGTATCAGGGAGTTGCTGCAGGTGGTTTTATAAGAGAATTAGCTACAGCCTCATTGTTAACCTTTGAACTTCCCGATGAGCAGCCAGTTACGTTAGTCATAGGAACTTTTGCTGGTACAACATCCATAACAGCTGTGTTCAGAGTAACAGAAGAGTGGTAAAAGAGCAGGTGTGACCCTGACTATCAGGGCCATACCTGTTTATAAGGAGGGAGTGAAGAAAATATGACGATAATTGGAAATATAGGACCAAGTGTCAGTTCTCAATTTGATGAGCTAAACGTTTCAAGAAGAACTCCGATTATAGAATTAAAGTCAGTATATGGATTGTCTGATTTAAGAGATATTGTAGCAACCACTGGAAGCGGAACTGTAACCAATACAGCCGTTGAGTATCAAATAAGTGTAACAGGTGGAGCGACAGACTCTGCAACGTTGGACAGTGCAGAAAGAGGCCGGTATATGCCTGGTTATGCTGGTCAGGCAGGGATAGGAGTTCGAATTCCTGCACCACCTGCAGCAACTCAGGTATTCCGTTGGGGCTTATTTGATGAAGAGAACGGTGCTTATTTCGGCCAGAGTGTAGCAGATGGAATTTTTGTGGCAATCAGAAGAGCCGGAGTAGATACCATTATCCCCCAAACATCCTGGAATGTTGATCCATTAGATGGTACGGGGCCAAGTGGAATAACCTTAGATTTAGCAATAGGGAATATTTTTCAGATTAACTTTACCTGGTATGGTTATGGCGTTGTGGAATTTAATGTGGCGGTGCAAAATCCTGTAACCCTTGCTCAGCAAGTTGTAACGGTTAATCGCTATAGACCAGCAAATCAAACAAGTTTTACTGATCCAAACCTGCCTCTGCGTGGTCAAATTGAGAATGGTGGTGCAGCGGCAGCAAGAAGTATTTTCGTAGGTGGAAGGCAGTACAGTATACTTGGGGAATTTAATCCTTCATTTAGGATTACATCTGAAAGAAGGCAGGTTACTGTAAACACAACCGGTGTACCGGTCATTTCTTTTCAGAGAAAAGCAATATTTCCTGCAGGTTCAGGCAGATCAAATTCAGTCAGGGTCACTCTTGAAGGAGTTGATATTCTTTCGAGTCAGGATATATATTTTCAAATAATTGTGGGTGGTTCTTTAAATACAGCATTTACAGATTTTCCTACAGGTACAACTGAAATTCCAAGTGATGAAACATCCTTAAGGGTTAACAATACTGCTACCACCATAACGGGGGGAGAGGTTGTGTTTCAGGGGGTTGGAGCAGGTACTTTGTTCTTCAGCAGAGCGCTGGCTACAGCTAATCTTTTAGATTTTGAGCTACCTGATGACGATATTGTATCGTTAGTTATTGGCTCTATTACTGGAACACCTCTTATTGCGGCAGCATTTAGAGTCACGGAAGATTGGTAAAAAGTAAAAGGAGTAACAAAATTTAAGCTTCCACTATGGAAGCTTTTTTTATATTCCGTATATCCTTTAAAATTCCTGTGTTATTGAGCTCCATTACTATCTTCAAACTGATTTTTATCCAATTAATCGATTACGGTCTATCGAGTATTTGCTGGTCATAGACATGATATAGCGTGTGGAGTGATAAAGATTAACCACTTTTTTGAAGGGAGAGATTGGATGCCTACGATAAGTCTGTGTATGATGGTCAAGAACGAGGAAGAGGTTTTGGGCCGCTGTTTGGAGTCTGTTAAGGACCTTGTAGATGAGATTAATATTGTGGATACTGGCTCTACCGATCGGACCGTTGAGATTGCAAAAGAGTTCACGGACCGTGTGTTTTTCTTTGAGTGGACCGGTAGATTTACAGATGCCAGGAATGAATCATTTAAGTACGCGACCAAAGAATATACTTTTTACCTGGATGCTGATGATGTGTTATTGGAGGAAGACCGGGAAAAGTTTAAAAAATTGAAGGAAACACTGGATCCGGCGGTTGATTCTGTGTCCATGTTTTATAATGCTGGCACAGATGAATTTGGAAATGTTACGCTTCAATATCGCCGCAACCGTCTCGTGAAAACGAGCAGGAACTATAAGTGGGAAGGCGATTGTCATAACTATCTAAATGTATTTGGCCATATTATAAATTCTGATATCGCTGTCACGCATAAGAAAATCCGTCATTCGGTAGGCAGAAACTTATCTATTTACGATACAAAAATTGAAAATGGGGATGTGTTCAGTCCGCGAGATTATTTTTATTATGGAAATGAATTAAGAGAGAATGGCCATCACCAAAAGGCGATTGAAAGTTATTCGAAGAATATAGAATTAAAAGAGGGCTGGATTGAAGATAAAGTATACGCTTGTATTAACCGTGCGGACTGCTACCGGTTTGAAGGAGATACGGATAAAGAGCTGGCCTCTTTATTTGAATCCCTAAGGTTTTCAAAAACACCGAGACCTGAGATGTGCAGCAGGGTGGGGTATAATTTTCAACGAAAAAAGGAGTACAAGGCAGCTATTTATTGGTATGAATTAGCGACTACAATTGAAAATGACCCGAACAGGTGGAGCTTCAGTTATCCTGCTTATTCAACCTGGTATCCGCATCTGCAGTTATGTGTATGTTATTATAATCTGCCTGATTTTGAAAAATCCTATAAACATAATGAACTGGCAAGAAAATACCGTCCGGACGATGAGCGCGTTCTCCTTAATAAAGAACTGCTCGAAAAAAAATTAGGATTAAAAAAAGAAACGAATGCAGATACTCCTTCGTAAATGTAACATCATAAGAAAAGTCCGCCTCTTTTAAAGAGTCGGACTTTTAATGTTTAATCAGTCAAAATGCGTTCAATAGCAGATAATTCCTCTGATGAAAATTCAAGGTTTTCAAGTGTTTTAACGTTTTCTTCTATTTGACTGACCTTGCTTGCTCCAATTAAGGCAGAGGTGACCCTTCCTTCTCTAAGCACCCACGCAAGCGACATTTGAGCCAGACTTTGTCCGCGGTTTTCAGCCAGTGAATTGAGTTCCTGTACCTTACTGATCACCTCTTCTGTCACTTCATTTTCACCAAGGGCACCTGTTGACTTGGCAGCACGTGACTCTTGTGGAACGCCATTCAAATATTTGTTGGTCAAAAGTCCCTGCTGAAGAGGGCAGAAAGCAATTGACCCGACCCCATTTTCCTGAAGCACGTCCTGAACGCCGTTTTCAATCGAGCGATTCAGCATAGAATACTTTGGCTGATGGATGAGAAGAGGTGTTCCAAGATCCTTTAAAATGGAAATGGCCTGTTTTGTCTGATCCTCGTCATAGCTTGAAATTCCTACATATAAGGCTTTACCCTGCCTGACAATCTGATCAAGCGCACCCATCGTTTCTTCCATCGGTGTATCTGGATCCGGACGGTGGGAATAGAAAATATCAACATACTCAAGGCCCATTCTTTTTAAGCTTTGGTCAAGACTTGAAATTAAATATTTTTTCGAGCCCCATTCCCCGTAAGGTCCGTCCCACATGTGATAGCCTGCTTTAGATGAAATAATCAGTTCGTCGCGATACGTTGAGAAATCTGTTTTTAATAAGGAGCCGAACATTTCCTCAGCCGATCCGGGAGGCGGACCATAGTTGTTAGCCAGATCAAAGTGCGTGATGCCCAAATCAAATGCTCTCCGCAGCATCGCCCGTCCATTTTCAAAGGAGTCAACTCCTCCGAAATTGTGCCATAATCCTAAAGAAATAGCTGGAAGAAGCAAGCCGGATTGTCCGCATCGATTGTATTTCATTTCACTGTATCGGTCTTTTGAGGCTGTGTAAGCCATAGATAACTCTCCTTTACTAGGTAGTAAGAAACGAAGATTGAACGTATTATTTGAAACCGCATTCATTCCTTAATTTACTAGTTTAATGAATCCAGGAGGAGATGGAAAGCATTTTGACTTTTTTACTCGGGTTAATAAGGGTAAAATGACGTTATGTATTTAACTAAACGTTGGTTACGTAGTTTAAATCAATTAGATTCATAGAACAGGAGCAATAGGAATGAAACTTATTTCGTGGAATGTAAACGGCATTAGAGCCTGTGTGAAAAAAGGGTTTTTAGATTATTTTCACCAGGTGAATGCAGATATATTTTGTCTGCAGGAAACAAAGGTTCAGAAGGAACAGATTGATCTGCCGCTTGAAGGCTATTACCAATACTGGAATTATGCAGAGAAAAAAGGATATTCGGGAACAGCGGTGTTCACGAAAGAAAAACCGTTATCCGTTTGTTACGGACTTGGAGAAGAAAATGAAGCGGAAGGACGGATCCTTACACTGGAATTTGAGGAATTCCATTTAATAAATGTGTACACGCCTAATTCCAAAAGAGATTTATCAAGGCTTCCTTATCGTTTAGAGTGGGAGGAGCGGATGCTTGACTACATCAAAGAATTGGATAAGAAGAAGCCTGTTATTTTATGCGGAGATCTTAATGTAGCCCATCAAGAGATTGACTTAAAGAATGCGAAACCCAATCGCGGGAACTCAGGCTTTACTATAGAAGAAAGAGGGAAAATGACAGATCTGTTAGGTGCAGGGTTTGTCGATTCTTTCCGCTATTTTTATCCTGATCTTGAAGGTGCATACAGCTGGTGGTCATATATGAGTAAGGTGAGAGAGCGCAATATTGGCTGGAGAATTGACTATTTCATCGTTTCCGAAAAGCTTGAACATAAACTGAAAGACGCAGCTATTCACCCTTACGTTTTAGGAAGTGATCATTGTCCTGTTCAATTGGAAATGCAGACTCCATAAACTGCATTTGGATTGAGATCATCTTGTTTATCCACTATTGAAAGCAGGAAAAGAAAGGATAATAATGGAGGTGGAAGAAATGAACGAACGAAGTGAACCGAGAGTATGGACGAAGGAAAAAGCAAGAATCACACTGCCTGTCAGAAAAAATTCCGGACATAAAGGGACTTATGGAACGGGTCTGCTGCTTGCAGGGAGCGCAGACATGCCTGGCGCTGCTTTGCTTTCCGGGGTCGGGGCATTACGAAGCGGAATAGGAAAGCTCGTCATCGGAACGGATAAGGAAGTCATTGCTCATGCAGTATCAGCAATTCCTGAAGCAACCTATCTATCAGATGGATTGCAAAAAGCGGGAGATGGTTCAGTAGAACTTCATGACTATAAAGCCATTGCTGCCGGTCCGGGGATTGAACCCAATGACCGGACAGAAAAGGCCATACAAATGATTTTGAAGACAACATGTCCGGTGATTCTCGATGCTGGCGCTTTATCGGAGCGATCCTATGAAATGCGGGATGCGCCTACTATTTTAACACCTCATCCCGGCGAATTTTCAAGGATAACGGGATTAGAGGTGAAGGAGATTCAGGAAAACCGGGCTCTGGCTGCGTCTGAATGGGCGATGAAGTGGGAGGTCACGATTGTCCTAAAAGGCAATGAAACCGTTATTGCTTTCCCGGATGGCGAAACTTGGATAAACGCTACAGGAGACGGTGCTCTTGCAAAAGGGGGGACCGGTGATACATTGACCGGCATTATGCTGGGGATGATGTGCTGTCATGAAGATTGGCGGCATGCAGTGTTAAATGCGGTTCATCTTCATGGAGCGTGCGCGAAAAAATGGACGCTTACACGTTCTGCTCATACACTGCTGGCCCATGAAATTTGCGATCTGCTTCCGGAAGTGTGGAAAAGCTACGAATAGCAACAAGAGATAAACGCTGAGGAGCACATTCTCAGCGTTTTTATTTGTTGAGAAAACGTAATTGTATCAACTTTGTGAAATAATGCACAAAGTCATTGTGTTTTCTGTTTTATTAGATTAAGATAAAGGTATCAAATAGATGTGAAATATTTCACATACATAAAACATATCCTTAAATGTGAAAAGTTTCACAAATGAAGGAGAGAGTACGATGAGAGAAAAATGGTGGAATGGAAAAGTGGCAGCCTTTTTATGGACGATTCTTCGGGTATGGCTGGGAATTCAATGGCTTGAAGCAGGATGGGGAAAAATAACAGGAGGATTTGATGCCAACGGTTATTTACAGGGAGCAATCGCGAAAGCTGGAGGAGAAGCACCAATTGTAGCTGACTGGTATGCTGCATTTCTTGAACAGGTAGCTCTTCCAAATGTAGCGATCTTTAATATCTTAATTCCATGGGGAGAATTATTTGTTGGGCTGGGCTTAATCGTTGGTTTACTGACCGTTCCGGCTCTTGCGGCAGGTGCTTTCATGAACGTGAACTTTCTTCTTGCAGGAACGATCAGCACAAATCCTGTTTTACTAACAGCAGCCGTGCTGTTGCTCCTTGCAGGCTATGGTGCACAGCGGTTTGGTCTTGACCACTGGGCCATTCCGGCAGCAAAGAAAAAGGTGAATAATGGTCGAATGAAAGAGGCGCATACTTAATGGACAGCAGGCGTAGATAGGAAAAGCCTCCTCCTTTCATATAAAAGGGGGAGGCTGTTTAATGAATACCGGTATTTTAGGCAAATAAATGGGCAAATAGTACAATGATCGGTAAAGTAATAATCGTACGCAGGATAAAAATTAAAACTAGCTCATAAAATTTCACAGGAATATTGGAACGTAAGATTAAAATACCTATTTCAGACATGTAGATTAGCTGAGTTAAAGAAATTCCTGCAATAACAAATCGTGTAAGCTCGCTTTCGATGCCGCTGCCAAGAACGGCCGGCAGGAACATATCAGCAAAACCAACCAGGATCGTCGGTGCAGCAGCTGGGGCCTCAGGCAATCCGAAAAGTGTTAACACGGGAATAAGCGGGTACGAAATGATGTCAAATAAGGGCGTATACGTGGCGATCACTAATGCCAGTGTACCTAACGTCATAACGAGCGGAATTAATCCAAGCCAAATATCAAGAACGGTATGAATACCTTTAGCCGCAAGCTGTTTAGGACCCTCTACACGGCTTGCTTTTTTTCGTGCTTCTTGAAATCCCCACGAAAAAAGAGAAACTCCTTCAGGGACTGTGTCATCAATTCTCTTTCCCACCGGTTCATAATACGTATCCGGCTTGCGCGAGAGAGGAGGAATCCTTGGCATAATGACGGCAGCTGCGATTGAAGCAGCGGATACGGCCACATAGAAAGGAAAGAATAAATGCCCGATGCCAATGACATTCGCAACAACTAAGCTGAATGCGACAGATGCAACAGAGAAGGTGGTTGCAATAACAGCAGCTTCTCTTTTTGTATAATACCCTTCATCATACTGTTTCATGGTGACTAATACGCCAACAGGCGCTGCCCCCATCCATGAAGCCATGCAATCGATGGATGACCGTCCGGGAAGAGTGAAAAGAGGACGCATCACTTTGTTTAAAATGCTCCCTATGAACTCCATTAATCCGAATTCCACTAAAAGAGGAAGTAAAATGCCGGCAAATAAAAACCAGGTTAATAATACAGGAGCTAAATCATAGAGAACCACTCCTCCCGTATCCCTCGAAGAAATCGTCATAGGACCCATTTCAAAATAAGCCATCAAGCCAATCACAAATCCAATCACCCGAACGATAAGTCCAAAGAGATTGGTAATAAATAAACTGTTTAAAAAAAGAGACTTTTGAACAAATGCCGGTTTGACTGCAGTTGCAATCAAGCTAAAGACTGCAGATAAACCAAGCAATACTAAAATAAATGCAGGAATCCAGTCACCAAAAGAGGATTGAATAGACGAAGCAAGTATTCCGACACCTATCGTTATTTCTCCATTAAATCGTACGGGCACTAAAAACAATAAAGCACCAAGTAAAGAAGGAATAAGAAATTTCCACGTAGCTGAAGGTGAAACTGGATTTTCTTCCTTTTGTAAAGTGGACATCACTATTCCTCCTATTCGTTTTTAAGTGTACCAAGTGCCTGATCCAGCACTTGAATGCCTGTATCGATTTGTTCTTTTGTAACGGTGAGAGGCGGGATCATACGGATCACTTCGCCTGCATTGCCGCAAAGATAAAACAATACGCCGCGCTTCAGGCATTCATCCAGTACATTCATGACCGCATCTCCATCAGGCTTACCGGTGCTGATGTCCTGTAATTCAATGCCAATCATTAGACCGACTCCGCGAATCGTTTTTATTGTGCTGTGTTTTTCTTTCAGCCCTTCAAGCTGTTCCTTCGCGTACGCCCCCATGTCACGGGCTCTTTTCAGCAGCTGTTCTTCCTTCATAACTTCAAGGGAAGCAAGAGCAGCAGAGCAGGCCATGGGATTTCCTCCAAAGGTCGTTCCATGTGTGCCAAGCGGCCATTTTTCCATCAGTTCTTTTGAGGCAACAGTGGCACTGAGCGGTAAACCTGCTGCAATGCCTTTTGCGATCGCCATAATGTCCGGTGTCACGCCAAAAGTTTGAGCAGCAAACCACTCGCCTGTTCGTCCAAATCCTGTTTGTACTTCGTCAAATATAAGGAGGATGCCGTGACGGTCACAAATTTCACGAACTTTGGCGAGCCATTCTTTTGGCGGGATAATATATCCGCCTTCACCAAGAACAGGTTCTAAAATGATGCAGGCAACTTCTTCTGGTGTTACCTGATGATTAAACAACTTTTCCACGTCACGCTCGAGTTTTTCAGGGAAATAGACAGCAGGATCCTCTCCTTCCGGTAAATCTTCAGGATGAGCATAAGGAAGCTGATACGTAAGCCAGGAAGGCTGCATATATTTTCTGTATTTACTTTTAGAAGTTGAAACACTTAACGCGCCAATGGATCTGCCGTGAAAACAGCCGGTAAAAGAAACCACGTAAGGACGTTTGGTCGCATATTTGGCAAGCTTGATGCCCCCTTCAATGGCTTCAGTGCCGCTGTTGGCAAAAAAGAAGTTATCGAGTTTTGGCGGGAGGATCTGCTGCAATTCGTATGCCAGCTTTAAAATAGATTCATAGATAATGACGCCTGATGGTCCATGAAGTAAATGATCTGCACTGTCTTTAATTGCCTGCACCACTTTTGGATGACGGTGTCCGACGTTTTCTACTGCAATACCGGAAGTGAAATCAAGGTATTTTTTCCCGTCAGCTCCGTAGTAATAGCAGCCTTCCGCTTTCACTACTGGCAGGTTTGGGTGATCCTTTGCCATACTCGGTGCCAATAGATTTCCAATCGAGCCTGCAAGCTCTTGCCAATCGGGTGTTTGTTTTTGAGTCATAAGATGTCATCTCCTAAAGGTGTAGTAGAATATTTTTTTAATTTGCGCACAACAGAGGGCTGGCTGATTCCAAGTGCTGAAGCCATTTCGGTTGTGGTTCTGTACCTGTTTTTTGCATTTGTTATCACTTTACGTTCAACAAACGCTAAAATATGCGGCAGTGTTTTTCCTTCCAGATCAATCTCCATCTGTTCATCTTTAGCAGGCTGATAGTCAGGAGGCAGATCGTTAATTCGGATGGTATCCTCCTCAGACTCTATAAAACTTCTTTCTAATACATTTTTTAACTCTCTGAAATTACCATTCCAGGACAGTTGTAAAAGATGAAGGTAGAGCGTGTCGTCAATGTTTTTTTGGCGGCTGTATTTCTGGTTTAACTCGTTTAGATAAACTGTAATGGCTTTTGACAGATCTTCCGGGCGTTCTCGTAAAGGCTTTAAACAGATGGAAACAAGGTGGAGACGATAAAAGAGGTCTTCTCTAAACATTCCATTCTGCGTCAATTCTTGCAGGGAGTCCACACTCGTCGCAATCACCCGTGAAGCGTCATGGTCTTGCAGCAGTTTGGACAAAACGGATTGAGATGAGCTGGATAATTGATCGATTTCTTTCAAATAAAGCGTTCCTCCACTTGATAGTGTTAAATACCCCCGTGATTGTTCAGTACTTGTTAAAACCTCTTCAAATACTGCATCAGGTATCGAGCGGCAATCCACTTCAATGAAAGGACGATCGTTTTTTAGACTTTCAGTGTGCAGGGTTTTCGCGAGAACACTTTTGCCCGTTCCATGTTCACCGTAAATAACAACAGGTGTGTTGAACTGCTTCATTTTATAAACGGTTTTTAGAGCCTGTTTAGTAGATGGACTTTCTGCTATAAAATCTTTAATCTCCATTTGGCGGTCCCTGAAGTAAGCAAGTTCCTCTTTTGCAAGCACAATTTGGGATTCGAGGTCATTCAGGTACTCTTTCATGATCATGAGTTCTGAAAGCTCATAGGAATAACTGATAACATGCTCTACTTCAGACTGATCGTTTAAAAGAGGGATGCCGGTAATTAATACTTTTTGTCCTGACGGCGTTTTCTGAACCATGACCACTTTCTTTTTATTTTCCACAACCTGTGGTGTAATCGCTGGTGAAAAGATTCCCTGCCGTTCAAGCTCTACTACGGATCTGCCAAGCAGTTCACTAGGGGACAGTCCATAATGTTCACCGCTTTTAGGTGTTACTTTAATGATTCTTCCTTCCGCGGTTGTAATGATGATGTCTTCATCATGCATCTCCATAATTTCTTCACTTTGATTTGAGAGCAGTAATAACGGATTCATCTTCCAGCCCCTTTATTCATTTCTGTATAAGACTATACACTATTGAATAATAAAAATTCAATATAAAGTATAAATATTATTTAGTGAATAGTTTGTTATTAAAGAACGGAGGGCTCTTCTTTTAAAAGTTTATTGAAATTTTTTTTATGGTACATACTAATTGCGCACCTGGTTACATTAAAAAAAAGATGCCTGGAGGTAAAACCAATGAGCAATCGTTTCATTTTTTGTGCGCAAATTTGCTTCGCCGTTTTAATGCTTCTTGGATGCAATACGAGTCAAATAGATGAAGCAGTGGAACAAAACGATAATCCCGAAGTAGCTGATTTAGTGAATAATGATGATCAAAAAAATGCAGATGCATCTGACGGAAGATTGGAAGTATCAGAAGATGCGGCCGCTAAAATTTCTACTGTGGAGGGTGTGGAGGATGCCTGGGTATTCGTTACAAATCAAGATGCTTTTGTTGCGATTGAATTACTGAATTCAGAAGGAGAAGAAGTGCCTCAAGAGATTAAGAATGAAGTAATAAGTGAAATTGAAGCATCTGATTTGAAGGATATTGAAAATATCTACATTTCTTCGAGCCCGGAAATGAGAGATACATTTGCAGCGTATGTAAAACGAATCAAGGACGGTGACTCTGTAGAAAAACTTGCAGACGAGTTTAGGGGAGACGTAGAACGGATGATTCCGGATGTCATCTCCTATGAGGAATAACCCGGCAGGAGAGGGACGATCATCTCTTAAAATAATTGATTTTTAAACTATTTTAATTTTCAGTTTATTAAGACTTGTTGGGGGTATATGTAAAATGTATGCAAAAATTAGGTAATAGGAGGAGAATTCTTGGATAAAGAAAAGGATGAACTCACAGGTACTTCTGTTGAAGGTGCAGGCAATTCACATGATAAACGAATGGGAACAGGGGAAAATGAAGAGTCTCTAACCAATCGTCAAGGCCACCCAGTTACAGATAATCAAAATGTCAGAACGGTTGGAAACAGAGGGCCGACTACTCTGGAGAACTATGATTTTCTCGAGAAAATTTCTCATTTTGACCGTGAAAGAATTCCTGAGCGGGTCGTTCATGCCCGGGGCGCAGGTGCACACGGCTATTTTGAAACGTATGGCAAGGCCGGAGCAGAAGATGTATCTACATACACGAGAGCAAAGGTTTTTCAAGGCGCCGGCAAACAGACGCCTGTCTTCGTTCGTTTCTCTACAGTTGCAGGAGCAAAGGAATCTCCTGAAACAGCACGTGATCCAAGAGGCTTCGCCGTTAAATTTTATACTGAGGATGGAAACTGGGATTTAGTAGGGAATAATTTAAAAATCTTTTTTGTACGCGACCCCATTAAATTCCCTGATATGATCCACGCATTCAAGCCCGATCCTGTCACAAACATTCAAAATCCAGAAAGAATGTTTGATTTTGTTTCACAGTCACCAGAAGCTACTCATATGATTACATTCCTTTTTTCACCATGGGGCATTCCAGCTAATTATCGTCAGATGCAGGGATCAGGAGTGAATACGTATAAATGGGTTAATGCAGAAGGAAAAGCAGTTCTTGTAAAATATCATTGGGAGCCGCTGAGCCAGGGAATCCGAAACCTGACCCAAAAAGAAGCGGACGAAATCCAAGGAAAAAATACGAGTCACGCTACTCAGGATTTATACGAAGCGATCGACAGAGGAGAATATCCTGAATGGGAGCTTTGTGTACAGATTATGAGTGACGACGAGCATCCCGAGCTTGATTTTGATCCTCTTGATGACACGAAACTTTGGCCGACTGACAAGTTCCCGTTCCTTCCAGTTGGAAAAATGGTACTGAATAAAAATCCAGAGAACTTCTTCGCCGAAGTGGAACAGGCATCGTTTGGAACAGGTGTGCTAGTAGACGGACTTGATTTTTCTGACGATAAAATGCTGCAGGGCCGGACATTTTCATACTCAGACACCCAGCGCTACCGGGTAGGAGCAAACTATTTACAGCTGCCGATCAATGCCCCGAAAAAACGAGTGGCAACCAACCAGCGTGATGGTCAAAGCACCTACTATGTGGATGCGGCTCCAGGGAAAAACCCTCATGTAAATTATGAACCTTCTGTGCTTGATGGCTTAAAAGAATCGAAGCAGGAAGGAAAAGAACATCACCCGGCATACAATGACCGTCTTGTCAGAGAAGGCATTGACCGTCCGAACAATTTCGGCCAGGCGGGTGAAACCTACCGTAATTTCGAAGAGTGGGAGAAGGAAGAGCTCGTGAGCAATTTGGCTGATGCCCTGGCAGTGAGTCATAAAACGATACAGGAAACCATGATTGACCATTTTACACAGGCAGATGAAGAGTATGGCAGACGCGTGGCTCAAAAGCTTGAAGAAGTGCTTGCTCAAATGAAGGATATGCAGAACAATGATCAAATTGGAACAGCTGATAGTGAAAAAGCGATGTACAGCGCACAGCGCAAAAGCCACAAAGCCGATCCTTATTGAGCCGCTATTAGACGGAAAAAAATTTATCCAAGTCTGCGAATGGGGACTTTGAAAATCTGGTTACTCGTATCATTTACACCCAAAGCCGCTGTTCATTCCATTAATCTGGAGTGAACAGCGGCTTATTGTGTGTTGAATGAATTTTAATTCAGAGTATCGAAAAAAATAATACGCTCGAGTTATCATGATTCAATAATAAAACCCATATAAAAGGTGATAAAAAAAGAATTCACCTTACAATTTTTAGATTATCTGAAGAAATTAAATTATACGAAATTACTCATACCGTCATGGATGATTTAAAGAATAGGTTCATTGTAGTGTAAGGCGGGGACTCCAGCGTGAAGAAGCCGGGAGGGGTGAGACCCAAAAGATGCGGCAGCATCAACGGGGCTCACCTCCCGCCACGCAAACGGAAATGAACCGGTTTATTTTAATCCATCATGATACCTCTTATCATCCTGGGCATCGATCACTTTCAATACATGACTTAATTTCGTATCGAGAAGCAATTCTTTCTTTATAACAACTTCAAGCATCTCCTGAACACTATCGTTCACCTTGAGCAACTCCCTTAATGTAGGCTCATGTGACCGTTTAGTCAGAGTCCCAAGTACGTACTGAATTTTTTCTGCTTCGGCATTGACGATGTGGGCGAGACTTAATTCTTCCATTCCAATTGAGGCTAAAAGCAGATTGATTACGTCATCCCGATCAATCGTTATGGAAGGTGTTATATTTGGAATAGTTGATTGAGACACAGCAAAACTCCCCTTCAGATCATAAATAGCACCTCAAACCATTAATCTTTGAGGTCCCGGCATTTTTCTAAGCATTTACCTTTCCAGCTGGCAGCTTTTTTACTGCCGGCTCCTTTAGATAGTAAATGATAAGTATGATGATCGCCCAATTTCAGACAGGTCTCAAAAGAGGATAGAGCTTCTTTGAACTGCTGCAGATGAAACAAAGCAATTCCTTTATAAAAGTGCAGATCCACATAATCCGGGTAAAGGTCTATCGCTTTTTCAATTCCCTTTACCGCTCCTTCATAACTTCCTGTTTCGATTAAGATGGCGTACTTTAATTTATAAAGTAAAGAGGGAGGTTTTCGCATTTGCTTCAGGAAAAGAATGATCGATAAATTAACACATTGAAAGGCTTCAGGGTAATTTTCCTGCCTGTAATATTCACTCGCCAGATGATATTCCATCCAGGGACTGTGGTCAGGCTCTGCGATCTCTAGCTGCAGATGCAACAGGTTCCTGGCTCCTTTATTTTTTTGATGAACAACATCATCCAAATAGCCATAATGGTGAATTGGCAATGAGTAGGGCTCCGGCTCTGAATCGGCGAGAAGGGGTGGGAGTTGAAGCGTTTCATGAATGCGATTTTTAAACGTAATGCCGGCATTGTTTTTAAATAGGCGAGGCTGATAGTAAATGTGCACGTTGTCGGAATCAATGGAATGGGACTGGCCAGCGTAATTGTAGACAGGTAAAGATAGCATTGAGGCTTGTGTCGTACCTAAGTGCTGTAGGAAATTTTCTTTATCACATGACCCTAATTCTTCGTCACCGTCGAGCCAAAGGATCCAGTCCCTGGTACAAAATGACAGTGCATAATTACGTGCTGCTGCAAAATCCTGTGTCCATTCAAAAGAATGAATTTGTGCATTGAACGATTTGCAAATCGCTATCGTTTCATCCGTCGAGCCGGTATCGACAATGATTATTTCGTCTGCCAGCAAGGAAGCGCTCTTTAAACATTTTTTAATACGGCTTGCTTCATTTTTAACGATCATACACAAAGTGACAGAAGGAAGGTCACGATTTTTCATCTATTCACTCCTTTTGAATCAGTCGTTCCATCCGTTCAAGGGCAGGCGAGCCAAGGAGGAGCTGTTGCAGGGGATTCAATTATGATGCGAACATTATCACGCCGCGGATAATAAGCCATTAACAGAAGGATTAAACGGTCACATTGCGATTGAGTGGTTTTTGATAAGGTTCCCAGATGACGAAGGCGGCTCTTTAATTCGTAAAGCAGCTCCCGGATTTGCAACTGCTGCTTTTCATCAAATGGCAGTGTAAAAGGACCATCTGTTTTTTCCCGTATCTCTTTTGATACAATCGTTTCATGCAAATTTGATAAAAGGGTGAGTGAGATCATCAGGTTTTGTTCAGCACATTTTTTCTTTGGTGTACAATCATGTTCAGATAACAGTAATTCAGCTGCTTCAATCAAAAATGAAACAAACGCTTTTATAAAAAGATCATATTCTGTCCTTTTCATTTGTTTTAACGCGTGCTGGCTCATGTTAAAGCCACCTCCGATTGGCAAACGCCTCCTTGTAAAAAGGGGTTAATTCAGGTAGCGCGGTGTTTTTACACAGCCCTTGCAATCTTTCTTCCCACAGTCCTGACACGCCTTTTTGCATTTTTCTTCACAATGCTCTTTGCCGCAATACTTGCAATTGGTGTAAGCCATGGGCTTCTTGTAGTCATCCCGGCAGCCAGGTTTACGTTCCTTATCGCAATCTTTGCAGTGCTTTTTGGAACAATCCTCTTTATCGTCAAGTTCTAAGACGTCTTCAAGCTTCAACTCAAGCAATAGTTGAGATTTAACTACAGTTCGAAGCATTTTGTTGATACTCTTATTCATTTCCAGATAGTCATTAGGATGCTTTGGACACAATTTTAAAAAGTGCTGCAGTTTTTCGCCTTCTGCGTTTAAAATATGTGATAATCCAATTTCTTCAAGAGCAATGGACGACAACAATAAATTAATCGTATCGCAGCGATTCAGGGAAATTTGAGGGGTGATATTCGGTATATTTGGCATCGACATCTACTTCACCACTTTCTATCTTGTTTGACGTTTGAACAGGTGTAAGTAAGGAGGATAAACACCTATCTCTTTTCACATTTTATTCAAAAGGCAAGTAGATGTGCCTGTACAATTCAGGGTTGATTCGAGCACAAAAAAATCCCCCTGCCGCACATTCAGCAGCGGGGGAGGGGGAAGTGTTTTTTCTTATTCTTGGATCTCGTCAACCTTAACAATTGCTTTTCCGAGATTTGCACCTTTAAATAAGTCAAGGAAGGCATCAATCGTATGGTCAAAGCCTTCTGTTACCGTTTCTTCGTATTTTAGCTTGCCTTCGCTCAGCCAGCCTGCAAGTTCTTTTGCACCTTCTCCAAATCGGGAAGAATAGTTGCCAACTGTAAAGCCCTGCATAAGTGAGCTTGTTTTAATTAAATGACCCTGAACACGGGGTCCCAGGTCCTGGTCAACATTATTGTAAGAAGAAATGGCTCCGCAAACAGGAATACGTGCGAAATTATTTAAAAGCGGGAAAACCGCATCTCCAATTTCTCCGCCTACGTTTTCAAAGTAAACATCAATGCCATTTGGACAAGCCTCTTCAAGCGCTTTTGGGACATCTTGTGTTTTGTAGTTAATGGCAGCATCAAAGCCAAGTTCGTCTTTCAGATAGCTGATTTTTTCATCAGAACCAGCGATCCCTACAACTCGTGCGCCTTTAATTTTTGCGATTTGTCCGACAACCGATCCAACAGCCCCGGCAGCCCCGGATACAACAACTGTTTCACCTTCTTGAGGTTTACCAATCTCAAGAAGCCCAAAATAAGCCGTCAAACCCGTCATGCCGAGAACGCTTAAATAAGCTGATGCAGGCGCCTGATGGTGATCTACTTTACGGATGGCATCTTCTTTTACAACAGAGTATTCCTGCCAGCCAAGAGCTCCCAATACAACATCGCCTTTTGAAAAACGGTCTGATTTGGATTCTTCAACTTGTCCAATGACTGCACTTGAGATTACTTCATCCAGTTTAAATGGTTCAACATATGATTTTCCTTCATTCATTCTGCCGCGCAGATAAGGATCTACTGAAATATATTTTGTGCGGATCAGAACTTCTCCTTGTTCAGGAGAATCAATTGGTGCTTCAACTACTTTAAAATCATCGTGTGTAGGTGTTCCTTTTGGACGGTTAATTAAATGAATTTTCTTTTGCATTGTCTTATCCCTCCAGGATTGATTTATGTTTTCAACCCACACTTTACCCCAATTGAACAGTTTATTAAAATAATTTGCCTGATAAAAATGAATTTGTAATTCGTTAGTAAACGCTTGTTCAGTTGAAGGCAACGGACACATGCATAAAAAAGCCAGCCCCATTTTTAGTTGAGGCTGACTTTTTTATCTTACTTATTCTTTTTCATTTTGACCTTATTGATCTCACGCTTTGAAATGATGTCACCATGTGCAGCAAGTTCACGCGCAAATTCTTCGCTTACATTTTTCGGATCAATTTTCATTCCTTTTGGCGTTTGAGGAAGAGATTTTTTATTTTTTGACGGTGTTTGATGATTAGAACGGCTCATAAAAAAACCTCCTTCAGATCATTAAGGTACATCACTAGTATGAGTAAAATCCGCTATTTTATTTGCGGTTTTTGTTCTTTGTTTGTGCATAAAAATGTGCTGGAAAAGCCATAGTACTGCAATAGGAACATTAAGTGGAGGGATTACTTATGGAAAAGCATTCAGACGTAAGCTGGAAAGAAGATCAGGTAATGGTTCAGCTTCATCATTCAGTGGACCATGCTGCAGAAGCTGTGGGGCAGGCTTATACAAACCCTACAAAAGAACGGATTAATGATGCCTTCGAAAAAATTGAAAAAGCAGAACGCAGCTGCAAAAACGCGATTGAATCAAGAGGAAGCAGTGAGCCGGTACTTGAACTGCAAACAAAGCTTGCAAAAAGCAAAGATGAGCTAAACCAGTTGCATTAATTATGGCAATAAAGTAATTCAGCTCATGCGTTGGCAATGGGCTGTTTTTAAATGGAGCGGAGGATATGCACGTATGTCTCTAGCTAAATTATTGATCACAAAGAAAGAAAAGGAATTAATTAAACAATGGTCATTTCAGATCAAAGCAGGAATAAAGCCTCTTTCATTAAAAGAGAAGGGCATCGTTGAAGAAATAAATCACAAAGTCGATCTGCTGAATCTTAATAATCTCACCAGAACGAAAGCGTATTTTGAATTTTATTCTAATCATCCAGAAGTTCATTGGGCATTGCTTGCGCATTTAGTCTCAAGAAACGGCGGTTGGAATATGACGGACTTGAAGGGAAGCCTCCTTGAGAATATTTTCACAACTCATCCGCGGAAAGATTTTTTTATGTTTCTTGAAAAAGCCAATGCATTCATTTTTCACGATGCCTTTCCACAGCTACTGTTATATGAGAAAAGCATGGAAGCAAAAATAAATTATATGCATCTGCTTCCTCAATTTGGTGTATCCGCGTTTATGGAGCCTGTTTGGCAATCATTTTTGCAAAGTGCTAATTCAAAGCTTCTGACGATTGCTTTAATAATAAATGAACAACATTACATTGAATCGCGCCTGATATCCAACCCTTACTACCGTACACATGTGTACGCTTCTTCAATTTTTAAACTTCAGGAGTTTTTTCATTTAAATCATGTAATATTTCCTTATCAGGAAGAGAATCGCATGAAAGTAATCGGTTTGAATGTCAGTCATTTTGCTCCATTAGAACAAAGAATTGAACTAGGAAAAAAATTGTATGGCATGCTGTATAATTCTCCATATCGATTGAAAACCATTTTTCTATTTGCCGCAAATCATCCCCACACAGGATCCAGAGCAGACTATTGGCCGGAACTATTTTCTATAGAGCGTAATCGAGGTGTATGGAGTCCGCAGCTTCAAGCGGTTTGGGAAAATTGTGAACATGCGTATACGAATGAAGATTGGTACCATTCAAGTGAGACATTACCCTATTTTAATGAAGCAGCACTGCCTAAAAAGGATGATATTACAAGGCAATATGCCAATACACTTGCAGTTGTTCGAACGGGGGCATTTCTGCTAAATAAATTTAAGCGCGGCGGTCATACTAAAGAAAGCAAAGGAGTGAAAAATATGGGGCAAAATCATCAATTTAAGCCAGGCCAAAAAGCGCCAAACAATGGATACTATGTTGAGATTGGCGAAACAGGCAGTACTGTCAATGATCCGAACCAAATTAAGCTTAAAGCAGGAGATGAATTTCCAGATACAAAAAATCAAAATCGTGTTTGGATGCCAAAACGCAAGCCGTAAACAAGTACCAGGTCAAGAGATTCTCTTGACCTGGTTTTTTGTCATCAAAACTTTACATTTGTTAACCACACAAAGGTTTCTTAAAACTTGCTATAGTTGAAAACGAGATTAATGCATGTTTTATCCTGCGTGGATGGAAAAAGAAGTAGTTATAAGAGGTAAGAAATGCAGGCATAATTTCTCCTCCCTCCCGTAAACTTGTAAATGTCTGTTTGCTTTTGTTTTGCTTCGCAAGGAAGCGGGTAGAGGTAATACAGTATTTATCAAAAATGGGGGCTGAGTCAATGATCGCAACAAGTTCAAAACTGTTGACAAAAGAACAAATGGAACAGCATGAAAATCTGCCTGAATGGCTGGTGAAAGAATATAAAACATTTGAGGATACCGTAACGGATGCTACGTTTCCTTGCTACTTTGGCATGAAGGGCCAGAAAAAAGGCGAGCTTCGCTATGCTTACGTATCTAGAGAAGACTGGTCTAATCTGCCGGTCGCGCTGGATGAATTTTTGGCATTATTTAATGAAGCGACGAAAATTAAGCACGGATTTTTCGTTTTTGTTGAACCTTTCGAAGAAGAAGGCGAACTAGATAAATATAAACAGCAGTTCTGGGATATTCTTCAGTATCTTCATGAGCAGGATGAAGTTGAATGGCCTGAGGACCATCCAAAGGATCCCGACCATTTTTTGTGGGATTTTCATTTTAAAGGGGAACCGATTTTTGTCTTTGGAAATGCTCCGGCATATAAGCAGCGCAAAACCCGGAACCTTGGAAACGGTCTTGTACTCGGTTTCCAGCCCCGTGCTATTTTCCAGGGACTTGAAGGAACAGAAAAAGGCGGAATTATGTCCCGTGAAAAAGTGCGTGAACGGGTGGAAGAGTGGGATCAGCTTCCAAAACATCCGGACATCAGCCATTACGGCGATCCGGAACATAATGAGTGGAAGCAGTTTTTTATCGGTGACGACATCGAACCGATTAAAGGCAAGTGCCCCTTTATGCATAAAGACTTAAAATAAAAAACCGCCAGTTAGGCGGTTTTTTCTTATGCTTCTTCAGGCAGATTGGATAAACAGAACGATTCAATGGCTGCGTACTCATCGTCCTCAAGCTCAAAGTCCATCGGCTGAGAGGTGGCTTTATCCATTAAATCATATTTTACAATTCCTCTATTGCCATCTTCTACACGGAAAATGACTTTAACGGAGACACCTGTTTCTGTGTATAATTCATCGTCTTCCGGAACATCCAGTTCCAGCATGTATTCATAACGGTCTCCTGTTAAGATACCAAAAGGATCATTAATTTTTTCTACTGTAAATTCTGTGATTTTAATCATATTATCATCCTTTCTCTTTATCTGCTCTTCTTATTATACAGAAAAAAAGGGAGATTGTATTCCTTTTGGTTAAGTATGGAGGAGACTTGGGACAATTGTGTTTCATGGATGGTGCATAAGGGAAAGATACACATACCATATGGAGGTGCTTTAAATGAGACTGCAAGGAAAAAAAGTGATTGCTTTAGTCAGCCCGGATTTTGAAGATCTGGAGCTATGGTATCCGGTTATGCGTCTTCGGGAAGAAGGGGCCGCGGTACATTTAGTTGGAGAAAACAAGGAAGAAAACTATATAGGCAAGTACGGCGTACCGGCTCAATCTGAGTATTCCTTTAAGGAAATTGATCCGTCCGATTATGACGCCATTTTAGTTCCCGGGGGATGGGCTCCGGATAAACTGAGAAGATATCCTGAAGTGCTGGAAATGGTCCGGCATATGGACAAGCACCAAAAACCAATCGGGCAAATTTGCCATGCTGGCTGGGTCCTGATTTCTGCTGGAATTTTACAAGGAAAGCAAGTAACCAGTACACCAGGTATTAAAGATGACATGGTAAATGCAGGAGCAGTCTGGCACGATGAAGCAGTTGTTCGGGACGGTCATATTATCTCAAGCAGACGCCCGCCGGATCTGCCGGAATACGGCAAGGCTTTCGCGGACGTTCTGGCTGAAAAGTAAGAATGACGGCATATCACATCTGCCGGATTTAAATCATATACACTGTGAAGAGGCTAGGGCAGAACTGTGAAAGATGTTTAAATTGAGGTCTTATATATAGTAAGTATGAGGTGAACGGAGCGGAAGGTGGCGACTCCTGCAGGATGTGACGGCAAGCTGAGACCCCGCAAGGCAAAGCCTGGAGGAGGCTCAAGCGCCGTCCCTGCGGAAAGCGGCCGCCTGAAGCGCAGTGAACCGGTTTGAAGAGGTTGAGACATATTTTGTCCCAGCCTCTTTTTTAATGATAAGAATGAAAAATGAATGACATATGCAGCGGCTCTGTCCTACTCAATTTGAGAAAATTGTGATAAAGTTTTTAAAAGACTATTTCGAGTATCAAAGAAAAACAGGCTGCTTTTAAATGAGGCGCGATTGTTTGACTGGAGGAACACAGAATGAAACGGATTTTTCCTTTTTTAACACCCTACCGAATCGCGATCATCATTGCGCTCTCCCTTATGCTGATGGAGCTTGTAGTAGAGCTGATTCAGCCTTTGCTGATTGCCAGGATTATTGATGACGGAATCCTCGAGCAGGATGTTTCGGTTGTAATTCTTTGGGGAAGCGTGCTGATTGGCTGTTCACTTTTAGCCTTTGCAGCAGGTGTAACGAATTCCTTTTATTCGTCTCACGTTAGCCAAAGTTTTGGATTTGACGTAAGGGAAGCGCTATATGACAAGGTTCAGTCATTTTCATTTACCAACTTTAGCAAAACCCCTACTTCATCTCTGATCACTAGACTCACAAATGATGTGACTATGCTGCAAAATACGGTTTTTATGAGTCTGCGGATTATGATGCGTGCACCGCTCTTAGTAATCGGAAGCGTCATTATGGCTCTTTTTGTCAATTGGCGGCTCGCGCTGATTTTAGTTGTAGCTGTTCCGGTTCTTGTCGCGTTTTTATTATTTATCATGCGTAGAGCGGGCGGACTTTTTAAACTTGTTCAGGAACGGGTGGATCATGTAAATAATGTCATGCAGGAGAATCTTGCAGGCATTCGTCTGATTAAAGCGTTCTTAAGAGCGCAGCATGAAATCAAGCGGTTTAAACAATCAAGTGAAGTATTGATGGAAAATACAGTCAAGGCACTCCGGCTGGTGGAAGTGACCATGCCCATCATTCTCCTTGTCATGAATGCAGGGATTCTAGTGATTTTGTGGTACGGCAGTGTTGAAGTGACTACGAATCGGGCGAGTGTAGGGGATGTGGTAGCCGTCGTCAATTATGCAACGCGGATGACAGGCGCTTTATCCATCGTAACGATGATCATTATGGTGTTTTCACGTGCAAAAGCTTCCAGCAACCGAATAGGGGAAGTACTTGAAACGGAAGTGGACTTAATGGATAAAGAAGCAAGTGAAACGCATGTCATTCAAAATGGAAGCATTGAATTTGATAACGTTACGTTTGTTTATCCTGAAACAACTGTAGAAGTTTTGCGCAGCCTCTCCTTTTCAATAGAAGGAGGAAAACGGGTTTCCATTGTAGGGGCTACAGGCTCAGGAAAATCAACGCTTTTTCAACTGATTCCAAGACTGTATGATCTAACAGGTGGAGAAATCCGTATCGACAAGAAAGACATTACCTCCTTTAAACTGGAAAACCTGCGGCAGCAAATCGGTTTCGTTCCTCAAGAGGCCATGCTGTTCACCGGCACAGTAAGGGACAACATTGCATGGGGAGATCAGGACGCAAGCTTTGAGGAGATTCAGGAGGCATGCAAACGAGCTCAAATACACGACACAATTATAAACTTGCCTAAGCAGTATGATACACAGCTCGGCCAAAAAGGGGTCAATCTGTCAGGTGGTCAAAAGCAGCGATTGTCCATTGCAAGAGCCTTAGTGCGAAAACCAGCAATCTTATTAATGGACGACAGCACAAGCGCACTCGATATGAAGACGGAATCAGATCTGCTTGAATCACTAAATGACCTCTCCTGCACCACGATTATGATTACGCAAAAAATCAGTACCACAATGGCCTCAGATCTTATTCTCCTCCTTGATGAAGGAGAACTTTTGGCTATGGGTACGCATAAAGAGCTTCTCAAACGATCTCCGCTGTATATGAAAATTGTAGAATCACAGATCGGAAAGGAGGCGCTTACCCTTGCTCAAAGAAGTCATTAGGCCTTTTCAATATAAAAAAAGATCATTCGCTGAAATCGATCAATCCAATCGGAGTGAACATGATAAGAAAAAGGCTCAGGATCCGGCGGGTACCTTAAAGAAAATTTGGTATTATCTCGCGATGAATAAGGGGAAGCTCTTTCTTGTCATTTTAATGGTCGTAATCAGCTCTGCGATGGCGCTTCTTGGCCCTTTCTTAGTCGGTATGGGAATAGATGACTATATCGTTAATCAGGATGCGGACGGTCTCGTTCAGCTGTTATGGGTGTTGGGTATTATTTATATTGTGCACTCTTTATCCTCCTGGTTTCAGGCGATGTGGATGGTCAGGATCGCTCAAAATACCGTATTCACCATGCGAACCAGATTGTTTAATCATTTGCATAAGCTCCCGATTCCCTTTTTTGATAAGCGTCAGCACGGGGAATTAATGAGCCGGGTAACAAACGATATGGAGAATGTCAGTTCTACATTAAACAGCTCGGTCATTCAAATTGTATCAAGTTTGTTAACGCTGATTGGGACGGCCTCGGTCATGCTCTATTTAAGTCCTCTCCTTACGTTAATAACCCTGCTGGTCATTCCAGCCATGTACTTCGGGTTAAAATGGATCACAAAAAGAACCGGGAGATTGTTTAAGGAGCAGCAGCGAAACTTAGGTGATTTAAATGGATATATTCAAGAGACGTTGTCCGGACAGCGAATTATCAAAACGTTTTCCCAGGAAAAAAAGGTCATTCATCAATTTAAAGAAAAAAATGAAGGACTTCTTCTGGCTGGATTCTGGGCACAGACATTTTCAGGCTTTATTCCTAAGCTTATGAACTTCTTAAACAATTTAAGCTTTGCCATTATCGCATTGATAGGGGGACTTTTAGTCCTAAATGGGGACGAGGTTGTGACCATTGGTGTAATCGTTATTTTTGTTGAGTACTCCCGCCAATTTACCCGTCCGTTAAATGATCTTGCGAACCAATTTAACACGCTGTTATCCGCTATTGCAGGAGCTGAGCGGGTGTTTGATATAATGACTGAAGAGGAAGAACGCAAAGATGAAACGGAAGCCATTCAACTGGATGATCTTAAAGGTGAGGTCGTGTTTTCTCATGTTTCCTTTGCTTATGAAAAAGACGAAGATACACTTACGGATATATCTTTTCACGTATCCCCTGGTCAAACGATCGCATTTGTAGGACCAACAGGAGCGGGCAAGACCACGATGATTAATTTACTTTCCCGTTTTTACGACGTGAACGAAGGTGTCATTTCAATGGATGGAAAAGATATTACGACGATTCAGCGTTCTTCGCTTAGAAGTCACATGGCATTTGTTCTCCAGGATTCATTTCTATTCGAAGGGACCATAAGAGAAAACATTCGTTACGGCCGCTTAACCGCTACAGATCAGGAAGTTGAAAAAGCAGCTGAGCTTGCGAATGCGGCTTCATTTATTCGTAAAATGCCGAAGAAATTTGATACATTGATACAGGTTGACGGGCAGGGGATCAGTCAGGGGCAAAAACAGCTGCTTTCTATTGCAAGAGCTATATTGGCTGATCCGAAAATTCTTGTCCTGGATGAAGCAACAAGCAGCATCGATACCATTACAGAAATTAAAATTCAAGAAGCTCTTCAACGGCTGATGAAAGGACGAACCAGCTTTGTTATTGCCCACAGGCTTAACACAATCCAAAATGCAGATCAAATACTGGTGCTGCAAAATGGCAAGCTGATTGAACAAGGTGACCACGAAAGCCTGATCAGTCAAAAAGGTTTTTATGCCGATCTGCACAACAGTCAGCTGAGAGAAAAAATGATCCTGTAAATTCAGAACCGAAATCCATTAAATCTTTCAAGCGAGTGGATGGTTTTCTTATGAAATTGAATCTGAAAAAGATCCCGCCTATTTTGATAAGCGGGATCTTTTTAGATATAAATCAAACGAAAATGCTTCGAGTAACGATTTACTGTTTTTTTAAGTCCAATCCACTTTCAAATTGTCCTCGTCAAATTCAATCGTAACTTCAGTGACTCCTTTTTGAGCATAGATTAAAAGCTCCAGCCGGTCTTTAATATCATCTGCTTCGGCGATCGTGAGGGTAGAATCGACCTCAACTTCTGCTTCTACATGCAGATGCTCTCCCTCTTTTACTACCTCAATCCGCTGGATATCTTTTACGTGAGAGTCTGACAGGATAATGGCTGCAATATGCTGACGCATTTCTTCGTCGGTTTCTCCAATGGCTCCGCGTGCATTCTCAAGAAATACACGGCCAACCACGTAAAACATCATCAAGCCAATGACAATGGAGGCTATTCCTTCTGCTTGCGCAAGCCCGGTAAAGTACGTAATAAGAACGGCAATAATGGCGATAATACCTCCGCTTGTTGCGACAAGATCCTCCATGAAGACAAGTTTTGTTGCTGGTTTTGCCCGTTTTAAATTCGCAAAGCCAAGTGTCATAACAGCTAAACCACTGCCTTCTTTTCCGGTCTCATGCAACACTTCTTTTGCTGCTTTATAGAGAACGAACATTTCTAGTAAAACGGCAATTCCCAGAACGGTCAAGGTAATCCAGATTCCTGTACTTTCTCCGGGGTGCATAAGATGGTGAATTCCTTCCTTCACCGTTTCATAAGATAAAATTCCAACAATAATAACCGCACCGAGACAAACTAAATTTACAAGCCGGCCAAAACCGCTGGGAAAACGATCTGTCGGTGCTTTTTTGGAAAGAGCGGATCCTATAAAAACAAAAAACTGATTGGCTGCATCTCCGAAAGAATGCATCATTTCTGCAAACATGGCCACATTTCCGGTCAAAATAAATGCACCTAATTTCAAAAAGCCAATAAACGTATTCACAATAGCAGCCATAAATGATGGCTTATTCCCGCCCTTTAGTAATCGAAAAAACTCTGTCATACTTTGTCCTCCTTCTTCATCTTTCTCAATATATATACCCATAATAGCGGAAAGGAGTCTACCTATTTAAATAATTTATTTAGCTGGTCTTACGCAGTAAAGGATAAAAGGGTCAGACCCTTTTATCCTTTACCGTACTATAGTCGTTACCCAATTTCTCTAAACGGTGGTATAATAATAAAATGAATAGGATAGATCGGAGAGTGGATTTTGATGTTAGATAGAACAACAGATAGATGGAAGGAAGCTGGATTTGGGGACTTTAAACCGGTGCAAAAGCGCGTTATTCCGCTTATGATGAATGGAAGCGATGTATTGGTAGAGTCACCGACTGGAACTGGAAAGACGTTGGCTTATTTGATTCCTGTCATTGAGAAGATGGACATTGAAAAAAAACTGCCTCAAACTATTATCCTGGCGCCTTCAAAAGAACTGGCCATGCAAATACTTGACGTAGCGCAGGTCTGGGGAAAGCCAAGTGGTATAAGAGCTGCTTCTATTATTGGAGGAGCCAATCCGAAAAGACAACTTGAGAAATTAAAGAAGCAGCCGCATATTTTAATTGGCACTCCTGGACGCATTTTGGAACTTATTAAACAGAAAAAAATAAAAACACATGAAGTGAAAACCCTTGTGCTGGATGAAGTGGATCAGCTTTTCCTTCCAGAGCATACCCAGGCGATCTCAGACATTATCAAAAGTACTCTGGCAGACCAGCGCCAGCTTGCGATGTTTTCTGCTACACTTCCAAAAGAAATTGAGGACCATGGAAAATCGATTACGAAAAATGCAGAAGTTATCCGAGTGGAACGAGATGCTTCAGAAGCAGCGAATGTGGCACATCAGTATATGGTATGTGAATCACGTGAAAAGATCGATTTAATCCGCCGAATTGTGAGAATGGATTCGATGAAAAAGGAAAAGTCACTGGCATTTATGCGGGAAGTCCGCGATGTTCTTACCGCAACTGAAAAGCTGAATTATAAAAACCTGGAAATTGCACCTTTACACAGCGATTTATCGAAGGAAGAGCGTGCAGCTTCGATGCGAAAGTTTAGGAGTGGAGATCTGCCTCTTATGCTTGCAACCGATGTGGCTACACGAGGACTGGATATTCAGGATGTAACCTATGTCATTCACATGGATGCCGCTGAAGATCTTGATCAGTATATTCACCGCTCAGGCAGGACGGGTAGAGCAGGGGCAAGCGGAACAGTTCTTTCATTTGTATCACCAATGGAGGTTAAACAAATGAAACGCTATGCCCGTGAATTGAATGTAGAGCTTAAAGAAGTATCTATTCAGCGTGGAGATTGGCAGTTTGTAGATTAAAGATCGTTCGAGCATGGTGCTTCAGGTGAGGATTACGTTTCCAGCCTGGCACCATGCTTTTTTGTTGCCTATATTATACAGCCTTGGATATAGAATAGTTGACTTTTTCTTAAGGAAAGATGACAATTTATACTATCGGAAAGACTGTAACTGTAAATAACCGCCCTTTATGAGATACTCTTTATCATAAAAAAGGATGCAGAATGTTGAAGTGAGTTCATGGCTAGTGAAGTTCTGAGAGCTTTATTGTTAAGGTCCATTCTCTTCGGCGATCAAGAGCGGAAATCTTCAAAGACTTCAATGTAATAACTGCTGAACAGCAGGGATCTCGTACCAAATTATATTTCATGGGGACATCGGCCAAAGGGGTGTTAAAAGCATGACTGTAACGTATACTGAATCACTTACTAGAACATTTTTAGCTGGGGATCAGGAGGCAAGCTGGTCCATTATTCGGCAGGCCGTGGATGAAGGAAAAACAACGGATTTTATTTTTAACTATATTATTACACCTTCAATGGTGGAGGTTGGTGTACTGTGGCAGGAGAATGAGATATCTGTTGCAGATGAGCATCTGGCTACAACTACCTGCGACTTTATTCTGGCTAGATATAAATTTGAAATACTCCACGCAAGAATAAGGAAAGCGGACCCGGTTAAAGGGAAGGCTCTATTTTTCTGTGTCGAGAATGAGCAGCATGACCTTGGTATTCGAATGACTGCCCAACTGTTTGAAGAAGAAGGGTATGACGTTAGAATGATAGGGTCAAATCTGCCTTTAGAATATGTAAAGGATATGGCAAGTGTATGGCTGCCTGACGTCGTGGGGGTATCAGCCAGCATGCTTGAGCAGGGAGAAAAAGTTCCTGACTATATTCAAAGCTTGATGGAAACGCTTGAGGAAGCAGAGCTGCTGGTTGGCGGGCGGTATTTATCTCTTCAGGCTGAGGAGGCTTTACATTCGATTCATGACCGGGTTACGATGGTCCGCTCCCCTGAAAGTTTGTCTGAATGGATGATGAACGACGGAAAGGCGGAGAAAAAACGTGAGTAATATTGAAGCGCTCGCTCTGCCCGCTATCATAATGAATAAGGAGATGAAGATTCTTCAATCTTCTGAGGAAGCTTCCGCTCTTTTTGGAGCAGGAGAAAATGTTCTTGACTGGATTGATGGGGAAAGTCAAAAAAAGGCGCAGAAATTCCTGCTTGATTCATCACAGAAAAAAGTTGAATTAAACATGATTACAAAAAACAATCGTGCCGCTCTTATTACGCTTCACCTTAAATGGACGGAAGAAACCTGTTCCATTGTTTTCATAGAGCAGGATGCTTTACTGCTCGACCTGATGACAAAAATAAATGATCATAAGAGACGGCTTCTGGATACCGATATGGAGCTGCTTTTAAAAAATAATGAGCTTAACACCTCGTTTAAAAGAATTCAGGAGTTATCCACTGCTATCATCCACCTTTCTCCTTCCATCATTTTGATTCCGGTATTTGGCGACCTGGATGGGACTTTGCTGGAACAAAGCAAAACGCGGATTCTTTCCCACCTATCTCAATCTTATGTAAATGAATTGATCGTGGATCTGCAGTCAGTAGGAAAAGTAGAAGAAGAGGGGATCAGGCAGCTCATTCAATTGATAGACAATTGTTCCCTGATGGGTGTGAAAACCTATGTTACCGGAGTAAAGCCTGAGCATGCGGATGCATTGAATCGCTCAAATATGCTTGATCATGCTACATTTATTAACACATTAAAGCATACAGTCGCACGCTTGGTGTAAAAAGTCCTGATGAAACCCACCTTTTAAGTAAAGAGCTGTTATGTCATGAAAAATTTATTGATAGGGCGACCAGTTCACTTACCCTTTAGCATCCTAAAGTAAATAAACTGAGCTTGGGACAAATGTGTCTCAAACAGCTGCCATATCCTGCGGGAGTCGCCACCTTCCGCTCCGCTCACCTCATACTTTTGATAATGAAATCGTTCGCCGCCATAATCGCAAAACAACCCGCTATCTAATCCAAAACACAAGTGAAAAAAGGGCACCGTTCATCAAAGATGATTTCCGGTGTCCTTGTATCATTTTATTTAGCTGGGCCTCTTAATCTAAAGTAGAGGGTAGCTTTCATAAAATGATTACAAAATTATTTTCTCTGATCATTTAAATCATCTTCCCATCTCATAAAAATCCATGTGTCCATTTTATTATCAAATTCCTTTGGATATGGATAATGAACATGAGATTGATTTAAAAAGAACGCTGGAAAATGAGCTATGACTTGACCAGTTGCACTATCTAGAGCTTCTATTTCTTCATCAGTGGGTTGGTCTTCGTAGTAATTGATCCAATCAACATTCATTTTTTCAAGATCAATATCAGCTCTTATAGCTCTTAAGTTCTTAGGGACATTTCCAAGTAAACCAACTCTACTGGCAAGAATTAATGTGACTAATAGCTCCTGTTTATTCATTTTTAACCTTCTCTCCATTTTGTCTAATTCCATTTATGCGAGCACCGGTTTCGGAATAATGTGGGTATACATATGGATCTAAATACAGGAGTAACAACTCTTACAAAAAAAACTATGCTTAAAAAAACTCATTTTACACCAAAAAGGTTACCCACTTAAATCCATGTGTTTTTTAATTGGTGAATTAAATAAAAAATCCGAACCAACTCGAATTCTGTATAGAGAATATCGATAATTAGTTCGGATTTTTTTCATTTCAGTTTTTTTATACATCAATATGCGTAAAGGATAAAACATCAAATAAACCGGTGTCAGTCAGCTTCAGTGAAGGAATGACAGGGAGCGCTAGAAATGAAAGAATGGAAAGTAAATTAAACGATGCGTCAGGTGAGACTTGATTAAGCCCGTCAAGAATTGATTGCATATCATGGTGAGCATCCTCCACATTTTTGATGGACATCAATCCGCCTAGACGAAGCTCCATTTCTGCAAGAATGGTTCCGTCCTTAATTACAACCAGTCCTCCCTGATGTTGTTCGAGCCAATCGACCGCTTGCAGGATCGCTTCATCAGAGGTTCCTGCTGCAATCAGGTTATGTGAGTCATGCGAAACCGTTGACGCAATGGCACTGTTTGGTGCTAAATCAAATCCTCTGA
Organism: Jeotgalibacillus campisalis; assembly: GCF_000829515.1. Lineage (GTDB taxonomy): Bacteria > Bacillota > Bacilli > Bacillales > Jeotgalibacillaceae > Jeotgalibacillus > Jeotgalibacillus campisalis. Next base: position 115,742 of record NZ_JXRR01000015.1, read on the forward strand.
CAATAGCTGTGCCCACTGTACCAAGTGCCTGGTGGCGTTCTGTCACAATCAGTTTTTGAAGATTTTTAGTGAGCGCAGGATCAAAGAAGCCGTCTGGATCGAGATCTACCTTTTCTTTTGCATGCAGCGTTTTGATTTGACCAGGAATAATCTCAATAATATTGGCGGTCTCATGTTTAGGCTTTACACGGATGGCTTCTTTCGTTAAAGGTTTCAATTGAACAGTATTCGTGCATCCATCCTGACCTTCACCTTTATAGGGCCATTCATTTATCAGCTGAGATCCGTTTGTTACGATTTCTCCGTTCTGAATAACAGTTACGATGTCTACTTCCTCAAGATCAGATAGCAGAATCAGATCTGCCTTCATTCCTGGTGAAATAGCGCCTCTGTCATGCAGTTCATAGCATTGAGCGGCATTCAAAGTCGCCATTTGATAAGCAAGCAGAGGATCGAGGCCAAGTTTAATCGCTTCTTTTACACAGTGGTTGACGCTTCCTTCGTGAATCAGTTCGTCAATATGTTTGTCATCCGTGCAAAAAGAAAATCGGTGAGCGTTTTGTTCGGTGACCGCCTCGATTAAGGCAGGAAGATTTTTTGATCCTGAGCCCTGACGAATCATTACTCTCATCCCCAGCCGAATCCGTTCGAGGGCTTCTTCGGGCGTTGTGCATTCGTGGTCGTTGCGGATGCCTGCTGCTAAATAGCCATTGATTTCATTTACAGATAATCCGGCTAAATGCCCGTCAATGATACCTGTCTGCGAGTGGGCATCGTAAATTTTTTGAATCATGTCCTCATGTGTGTTTATTACGGCAGGATAGTCCATTACTTCAGCAAGACCTAAAACGCGTGGATGGTCATAGAATGGTTTTAAGCTTTCGGCATTCAATAATGCGCCTGCATGCTCAAAAGAAGTGGCTGGTACACTTGATGGAAGAACAAAAAAGAGATCTAAAGGAAGGTCCTCTGAATTTTGAAGCATGTATTGGATTCCTTTTATTCCTAAAACATTAGCAATTTCGTGAGGGTCTGTAATGATCGTCGTTACTCCGTGAGGTAAGATCACTTTTGCAAATTCAGACGGTGTTAGTGTAGTAGATTCAATATGAATGTGACCATCAATAAAACCGGGAGAAACATACAATCCATGAGCATCAATCGTTTTAACTCCTTCATATCCCTCGCCAACAGCAGCAATTGTGCCATTATAAATAGCAATATCACCTGTTGAAATTTCCCTAGTGAATACATTAATGATCCTGCCATTTTTAATAACAAGGTCAGCCGGGCGTCTGTACTGGGAAACTTCAATTCTTTTCGTTAAATCTTCCATAGAGGGGATGGATCGCTTTTGCATAAGGCCTACTCCTTTCAAATCTTCTTTGAAAAATATTCTTCAGAAAAGTATAGGCTGAGAAGGGCAGAAGAGCAAATAATATTTTTTTGTAAATCCTCTTTACTCTTTTGAATAAGGAGCGTAATATTGCTCTCATAGTAAGATTCTAAGTCGCTGAATTTCTTTTTTGGAAAGCGGGGGAACCACACATGCCTTCTTATCAAGGCAAGGGGTGAGGCCTTTTAGTTTTTAAGGCGGGGCTACTCTTCATGCCCTAATCCGACAGCTAACCCCGTAAGCGTTAAGGAGAGAGAATGATGCTTGTGTGCCGTTAACTGACCACAGGATAATTTCCCCGTGGTTTTTTTTTGTGGAAATAAGGAAAAGATGACAGTAATGATTGGTAAAGGATGGGAAAGATGAGAAAACAATTCGCTGTATTAGGTCTTGGCAGCTTTGGCGGTCATTTAGTAGAGGAGTTTTATGAAATAGGGGCAGATGTTTTTGCCATGGATCGCAATGAAGAAGTAGTGGACCGATACAGTCACCTTGCAACACATGTCGTTCACGGCGATGCTCAGGACGAACAGCTGCTGCTTCAGGCAGGTATTCGTAATTTTGACCTGGTAGTTGTGTCATTTGGTGAAAATATAGAAGCCAGTATTTTAACGACCATTATTTTAACGGATATTGGAGTGAAAGAAATCTGGGTGAAAGCATCAAGCTTATATCATCAAAAGGTACTGGAGAAAATTGGTGCAACCCGCGTGATCCGGCCGGAAAAAGATATGGCCAGAAGAATCGCTCACCGGTTAACCTCAGAACACTTTATTGATTATGTTGAGCTCTCTGACGAACATTCGATGGTGGAAATCAAAGCCACTCCAAAGATCGTAGGAAAGACGCTTGCTGCTTTAAATGTAAGAAATAGATTTGGCTGCAACATTGTCGGGATTTACCGTAATCATGACATGCTTGTATCGCCGAGTGGAGATGACAGAGTGCTAGAGGGAGACGTTTTAATCGTTATTGGTGAAAACCGGAAACTTCATCGCTTTGAAAAGCAGGGAGTCTGACAGAGATGAAAAAGAAGGGTACTTTAACACCGCCACAGCTCTTAGTGGCTGTATTTACTTTAAGCATTACAACAGGAACATTGCTGCTGAAGCTTCCTATTTCATACACAGGTGAGCTAAGCTGGGTGGATGCTTTTTTTACCGCTGTATCAGCCATGACCGTAACTGGGCTTGTCGTCGTGGATACGGGAACGGCTTATACGATTTTTGGTCAGGTGGTGATCATGGGCCTGATTCAACTGGGCGGCCTTGGAATTATGACTTTTGCTGTTTTAATTTTCCTTTTATTAGGAAGGAAAATCGGCTTTAAAGAGAGGCTTATTATCCAGCAGTCCTTAAATCAAAATGGCTCAGGGGGCATCATTCGTCTTGCTATTGAGCTTGCAGTATTTGCTTTTATTATAGAGGCTTTTGCTGTTTTATTATTGTCAACTGTATGGGTGCCTGAATTTGGCATGGCAAAAGGGCTTTATTTTAGTTTATTTCATGCGGTATCTGCATTTAATAATGCGGGCTTCGGGCTGAAGGCAGATAGTTTATCCGGCTATGTAAATGATCCTCTTATTAATATTGTGATATCGGCCCTGTTTATACTTGGAGGGATTGGATTTACAGTGCTTATTGATCTTTGGCATTCCCGCTCAGTTAAACAATTGAGCCTGCACACAAAAATCATGGTGCTTGGAACCTTTGTTTTAAACGTGGTGGCGATGCTTTACATTTTTTTAAATGAATATGGCAACCCTCTTACACTTGGGGCGATGGAGCTTGATGGAAAACTGTGGGCATCTTATTTTCAAGCCGTCACTCCACGGACTGCCGGATTTAACACGCTTGATATCGCAAGCATGGACGATTCATCTATTTTATTCATTATTGTTTTAATGTTTATTGGTGCAGGCAGTGCTTCAACCGGAGGCGGAATAAAAGTAACAACCTTTGTGATTATAATGCTGGCCACAGTCTCTTTTTTTAGGAGAAAAGCAGAGATCAATTTATTCAGCCGGCAGATCAAGCAGGAACTGGTCTTTAAATCTCTGGCTATTGCAATGAGCAGCATCTTGCTCGTTACGTTTGCTTTAATGATATTAACTCATACAGAAAGCGGTTTTACCTTTTTGGAAATTGTCTTTGAAACCGTCTCTGCATTTGGAACAGTTGGGTTGTCCATGGGGATTACAGGAAATTTAAGCGAAGCGGGCAAAGTAGTGCTTATCGTGGTGATGTTTGTAGGAAAGCTTGGTCCTCTGACGCTTGCTTTTTCAATTGCAAAACCGGACCACAGCAAAATAAAATATCCGAAAACGGATGTTTTGGCAGGCTAAACAATAAAGTTAATAAGATTAAATAAGCCGCCGTATAGTCCAATTTAGACTATACGGCGGCTTTACATTTTAGGAATTCCCGTATTTTATGAAGAATTATTTCGCAGTTTTTTTAAAGAAATCATTTGAAACCGTCTCGAGCTCCAATTTATCAGAATTACACGGATGAAGAAGTTTTTTAAGCTCCTGCTCAGGGGTGTCAGGATTCAGCCACTTTGAATAGGAATCAGGCTCTAAAATAACCGGCATTCTATCATGGATGGAAGCCATTTTTTCATTCGGTTCAGTAGTCAGGATGGTACAGCTCCGAATCACGCCATCTTCACTTTTCCACGTTTCCCACAGCCCTGCAAAGGTTAGGAGGGAGTCAGCAGATGGTTTGATCGCGTAAGGCTGCTTTTCTTTTGTACTAATTTTTTGCCATTCATAAAAGGAGGATGCCGGGATTAAGCAGCGTTTTTTTTGAAAGGCCCGTTTAAAGCTTGGTTTCTCTGTCACGGTTTCTGATCTGGCGTTAAACGTTTTAAAGCCTATTTTCTCATCCTTCGCAAATGGCGGAATAAGTCCCCAGCGAAATTGAACCGGATAGCGAATCGCATCCACTTCTACAACCGCTGTCACCGGTTGAGACGGAGCAATATTCGTGCCTGTCACATATTCAAAGTCTTCTCTCATTTCAAATTCGTAATGCGCCTTCAAATCTGCAAGTGCCTCTATTAGCGAAAAACGTCCGCACATAAACACCGCTCCCCTCCTATTTATATCCTTTTATTTTAACAAATAAAAAGGGAAATACAAAATGGTCCTTATATAATAATTTGAAAATACTGATAATAAACAATAGTTAGACTTTTGGGTTTAATTGGGTAATTGCTTGTAATACTTCGTTCTACGAAGGATAATAGAAAAGAATCTTTTACATATATAGGGGGACATTTCAATGAAGAAATTTTGGTTAATTTCAGCAATGACTGCAACACTAGCTTTAGCTGCGTGTTCATCCGAGGACACAACAAACGAAGCAGCAGAAGAAGAAAACGAAACAGCGGAGGAAGTAATGACAGAAGACCCCGCTGAAGAAACAGAAGAACCGTCACTTTACGTAATTGGAGATGAAGCAGAAGTAAATGGAGCGGTGATGACCGTTACTCAAGCACAGGTTGTGGAGGAAATTGACGAATCTCAGAGAGTTTACGAAATCACACTAAATGTGACGAATGATTCAGATGAGGATATTAGCCTAACAAACGAAAACTTTACTCTGCTGGACTGGGCAGATGAAGAAAAAGAATTGCACGGAGAAGAAGTAGACTTGACCGTATCATCCGGTGAGTCTGCAGAAGCATCTTTTCAATACGCAGCATCTGCTTCTACCGCATTCAAATTTATGGGAACGATTGAAGATCAAGAAGTGGAATGGCGTCTGCCAGGCATCACCGCTCTGGACTAATCAACCGAAAAAGAATTTCGCTGTTGACAGAACAAACCCCATCTAGTAGAGTAATCGTAATTAATTAAATAGTTTGGATTCTTATCAAGAGAGGTGGAGGGAACAGGCCCTGCGAAACCTCAGCAACCTTCATGAACAACACTTCATGAAAAGGTGCTAACTCCAGCTTGCACCCCTAAACGTGCAAGGAAGATAAGGAGAGTTGTAAACAAAACCTACAGGTCTTCTTATTTTAAATAAGAAGGCTTTTTTAATTTAAAAGCTGAAGGCGCTCGTCCAGCTCCGACAAGCATAAGACGCGGTGGCCAAGCAGGCATGCCCTTCGCCTGCTGGGACAGCGTGACTTATGACCTCGAGGAGCTAGCAAGAAGCTCGCGTCTAAATGCGAAAAACAGATCTGCTCCAATAAAAAACGGCTAAAGGCCAGAGTGAGAGGGAGAGGAGAATGAAGATGAAGCTGACAGATGCGCTTAAGGAAAAAATACTGGTCGCAGATGGTGCGATGGGGACATTGCTCTACTCTTATGGAACAGATCAGTGCTTTGAAGAACTAAATATTTCACAAGCGGAACATATTCAGCAGATTCATTCTGCTTATATAGATGCGGGAGCGGATGTGATCCAGACCAATACATACGGGGGCAATTATCTGAAATTGGAAAGATACGGCCTGGAGGATCATGTGAAAGAAATTAATAGTGCAGCGGTCCGTAACGCAAAAGCTGCAGCTAAAATAGACACTCATGTGCTCGGAACCATCGGCGGCATCAGAAGTATTCGCCCTCAATCTATAGAACTCGATGAAATTAAACGAACATTCAGAGAACAACTGTATTGTTTGCTTCTTGAAGGGGTGGACGGACTGCTGCTTGAAACGTATTACGACCTTGAAGAGCTGTCAACGGTCGTAGAGATTGCGCGTAAAGCAACAGATTTGCCGATTATCGCACAGGTGTCCCTGCAAGAGGTGGGTGTGCTTCAGGATGGAACGTCCGTTGCTGCTGCGCTAAAACAGCTGGAAGAGCTTGGGGCAGATGGAGTAGGAATGAATTGCCGGCAAGGCCCGTTTCATATGCTTCAATCCCTAGAACGTGTTCCGCTGCCAAAGCATGGATTTTTATCCGCTTATCCTAATGCCAGTCTGCCTTCTTTTACTGACGGCGGACTGCAGTACAATAATAACCCTGAATACTTTGGAGAAATGGCAAAATCGTTTCAGGCTCAGGGCGTACGACTATTAGGCGGCTGCTGCGGAACGACACCGGATCATACTCGTGCCTTTGCAAAAGCGCTGAAGGGTGCTGTCCCTATCATCGAAAAGAAAATAAGTGAGCCTGAACCGAAAATTGAAGTGAGGTCAAAAGCATTAGATCTTCCTGAATCGCTGCCTTCTATTGTAGCATCACGGCCTTCTGTAGTCGTTGAGCTGGACCCTCCTAAGAAACTGAACACAGAAGCGTTCATGAGAGGAGCTAAAGCACTAACAGAAGCGGGAGCAGATGCCATCACGCTTGCTGATAATTCACTTGCAAGCCCAAGAGTCTCAAATGAGTCACTTGGTCATTTAATTAAAGAAAAAATTGGGGCAAGACCGCTTGTTCATATTACCTGCCGGGATCGGAATTTAATTGGTTTGCAATCTCATTTGATGGGCCTTCATACCCTCGGTTTACATGATCTGCTTGCGGTTACAGGTGATCCAACGAAAGTAGGAGACTTTCCTGGAGCAACTTCCGTTTATGACGTCTCTTCCTTTGAGCTGATTGAAATGATCAGCCAGCTGAATCGCGGAGTTTCCATGTCAGGAAAGGATTTAGGCGAATCTACTTCTTTTTCAATCGGTGCTGCCTTTAATCCGCATGTAAAAAGTGTTGAGCGAGCCGTTTTGAGAATGGAGAAAAAAATTGCGGCTGGCGCGGATTACTTTATGAGTCAGCCGGTTTTTTCCCAGGAAAAATTGCTTGATGTATATGAGCACACGAAACATATAGAAAAACCGATGTACATTGGATTAATGCCGCTAACGAGCAGCCGCAATGCCGAGTTTCTTCATAATGAAGTACCTGGCATTAAACTGTCAGATGAAGTTCGCGAGCGAATGGCCAACGTATCTTCTGACAAAGAACAATCCGCTAAAGAAGGAATTGCCATTACCAAATCTCTCATCGATGCAGCACTGGAGCTTTTTAACGGAATTTATTTAATCACTCCGTTTATGCGCTATGAAGTGACTGCTGAGCTGACGAAATACGCAAACAAACAAGCTGCAAAAAGAGCCGGAGGGATTCACAATGTGTCCAACATTATTCACTGATCAACTGAAGAAGAAAATCCTTATTATGGATGGAGCAATGGGCACGATGCTGCAGGAAGCTCAATTAAGTGAGGAGGACTTTGGAGGAGAAGAGTTTGAAGGGTGCAATGAAAACCTGAACCGAACAAGGCCGGATGTTATTGAACGGATTCATGATGCTTATTTTGAAGCAGGAGCAGACATCGTTGAAACAAATACATTTGGCAGTATGAGTGTCGTGCTTGAAGAATACGACATTTCACAGGATGCCTATGAATTAAGCAGACTCGGGGCAGAGATTGCGAGGCGCTCTGCCGATAGATGGTCAACAGATGATCGTCCCAGATTTGTTGCGGGCTCGATGGGTCCGACAACCAAGACGCTCAGTGTTACCGGCGGAACAACGTTTGACGATTTGACCTCTTCTTATGCTGAGCAGGCTGCGGGATTGATTGATGGCGGTGCTGATCTGCTTCTTGTTGAAACAAGCCAGGATTTACTGAACGTAAAATGTGCCTTTATCGGAATTCAGCAGGCATTTGAACAATCCGGAAAAGAACTGCATGTGATGATCTCAGGAACAATCGAACCCATGGGAACCACACTGGCCGGGCAAACGATAGAGGCATTTTATATTAGTGTCGAACATATGAATCCAGTTTCAGTTGGATTAAATTGTGCCACCGGTCCTGAGTTTATGCAGGATCATATTCGTTCACTTTCTGATCTAAGCAATTCCTATGTCAGCTGTTACCCAAACGCCGGACTGCCTGATGAAGAAGGGCATTATCATGAGACCCCACAATCTTTGGCTAAAAAGCTGGAAGGTTTTGCTGAAAAAGGCTGGTTAAATATTGTTGGAGGCTGCTGCGGGACGACACCTGCTCATACTAAAGCTCTGTCAGAAACAATGGCTGCCTATCAGCCGAGAGTTTTTGAGAAAAAACAGGTTCATACGGTATCTGGAATTGAACCGCTTGTTTACGATGATCCCTCCATGCGTCCGCTGATGATAGGAGAACGGACCAATGTAATTGGTTCTCGAAAATTCAAAAGATTGATCGCGGAAGGAAAAATCGAAGAAGCATCTGAAATTGCCCGTGCTCAAGTAAAAGGCGGCGCCCATGTTATAGATATCTGTCTGGCTGACCCTGACCGTGAAGAAAGTGAGGACATGGAGCAGTTTATTCAGGAAGTTGTTAAAAAAGTGAAGGTGCCGCTGGTGATCGATTCAACTGATGAAGCGGTGATTGAGCAGGCACTTAAGTATTCTCAAGGAAAAGCCATTATTAATTCCATTAACTTAGAAGATGGGCTTGAGCGTTTTGATGCCGTGATTCCTCTTGTGAAAAAGTTCGGAGCAGCTGTTGTAGTGGGAACGATCGATGAAATAGGCATGGGAGTTACAATAGAACGAAAACTTGAGATCGCTAAGCGCTCCTACAGTATTTTAGTCGATGAGTACGGAGTGAATCCTTCAGATATTATTTTTGACCCTCTCGTTTTTCCGGTCGGAACAGGGGATGAGCAGTATATTGGTTCAGCTAAAGCCACTGTGGAAGGAATCAAGGCCATTAAAGAAGCGCTGCCTCTTGTGCAAACGACCCTCGGCATCTCCAATGTATCCTTTGGACTGCCGCCGGTTGGCAGAGAAGTTCTAAATGCTGTGTTCCTCTATCATTGCACACAGGCAGGTCTTGACTACGCCATTGTGAATACAGAAAAGCTTGAACGGTTTGCATCGATTTCTGAAGAAGAAATTAAGCTGGCTGAAGAGCTGTTGTTTGACACTACGGACGAATCATTGGCGACCTTCACAGAATTCTACCGCGGCAAGAAAAAAGAATCAAAATCAGCAATGCCTGATATGACACTTGAAGAACGTCTGGCTTATTATGTGGTCGAGGGAACGAAGGAAGGACTTTTACTGGATCTGGAGCTGGCTTTAGGAGAGTATGACGCTCCACTTGGCATTATAAACGGTCCGCTGATGACAGGTATGAAAGAAGTAGGCAGATTGTTTAACGATAACCAGCTGATCGTGGCGGAGGTTTTGCAAAGTGCAGAAGTAATGAAAGCATCCGTTGCCTTTCTTGAACCTCATATGGAAGCATCCGATGCCTCTTCATCAAAAGGTAAAGTCCTGCTGGCCACTGTAAAAGGGGACGTTCATGATATTGGGAAAAATCTGGTGGACATTATTTTAAGCAATAATGGCTATGAGGTAGTCGATCTTGGAATTAAAGTTACACCTCCTGTTCTGATTGAAGCCATTAAAAAAGAAAAACCCGATATTATCGGTCTTTCAGGTCTTCTGGTAAAATCTGCTCAGCAGATGGTGATTACAGCAAGCGATATGAGAGAAGAAGGCATGGAGATTCCGATTCTAGTTGGCGGTGCGGCTCTTTCGAGGAAATTTGTTGATACGAAAATATCGCAAAATTACGAAGGACTTGTATTATATGCAAAAGATGCGATGAACGGATTGACTCTCGCAAATCAGCTGCAGGATGAACTTGAGCGGCAGCAGTTAGTAGAAGAACGGCGACTGAAAAAAGAAGCGGTAGCTAATGCAGCAGTGGCAGAACCAGAGAATAAAACGGTAACAGCTGTAAAAACAAAGCCTGCTGTCAGTCACAATGTTCCGGTTTTTACACCTACTGACTTAAAGCGGAGAGTGCTAAATTCCTATTCAGTGGCGCATGTAGAAGCTTATATTAATCTGCAGATGCTCATTGGCCACCATCTTGGTGTGAAAGGCAAGGTTTCACGCCTGCTTGCTGAAAAAGATGAGAAAACAATTAAAATTAAAACAGTCGTGGATGACCTGATCTCAGAAGTAAAAGCAGAGTCCCTTATTCAGCCGGCGGCAGTGTATCAGTTTTTCCCTGCTCAAAGCGACGGTGATGATGTCGTAATTTATGACCCTGAAAATCCGGAGAAGGAAATAGAACGATTTACTTTCCCACGTCAGCCGAGAGAACCCTTCTTATGTCTTGCTGATTATTTAAAGTCAGTGGAGAGCGGAGTTATGGATTACGTCGGATTCTTCTCTGTAACCGCAGGCCGCGGAATTAGGGAAAAAGCACAGATTTATAAAGAACAAGGACGATTTCTTGAAAGTCATGCTCTGCAATCTCTTGCTCTTGAAACAGCAGAAGGATTTGCTGAGCTATTACACCAGCAGATGAGAGATCGCTGGGGATTCCCGGATCCGGTTGATTTTACCATGCAGGAACGGTTCAGTGCGAAATACCAAGGCCAGCGTTTTTCTTTCGGATACCCAGCTTGTCCAAATCTGGAAGATCAGGAGAAATTATTTAAGCTGCTCAGACCAGAAGAAATTGGCGTAGAGTTAACCGATGGCTATATGATGGAGCCTGAAGCTTCTGTTTCAGCGATTGTATTCGCTCATCCTGAAGCCAGATATTTCAATGTGCTTTAACGCAATTCTGATGTTTTTTTAAGAAGACCGGTTCATTTCCGTTTCAGGCGTATGCTTTTTAGCGGGGCGGGAGGTGAGCCTGTTTGATGCTCCCGCATCTTCACAGTCTCACCCTTCCCGCTGCATCCCGCTGGAGTCGACGCCTTCCACTGCAATGAACCTATTCTTTTTTACTATATCATCAAAATAGAATAGCTTTATCTATAGCTTTCTAATAAATAGTTAGAACAATAACGCTCTTTCAGTTGTTTTTAAAAAGAGGGACCGGTTCATTTCCGTTTCAGGCGGATGCTTTTTAGCGGGACGGGAGGTGAGACTGTCTGATGCTGCTGCATCTTCCCAGTCTCACCTTATTTTTATAAAAAAGTACTTTGCTAATAGACAAAAATGAAGAGGGTGGGACCTATTGGCCCCATCCTCTTCATTTTTAATTTAAACATTACATTATAGCGTGGTTGAGTCCTTTAAAGGTCTGCCGGTTTAGTACTGGGCACCCGGACAAAATCTTTTCGTTTTCGAAGCAGTGCATGAATGGTTAACAGCTCAAAGTAAATATAGCTTTTAATGGGCAGTTCATCTTCATGCGTTTCATTCTTCAAGGCATCCCGCATCGGCTGCAAGGAACTGCGGCTGATGGGTTCTAAATGCTGTGTGCTGTGAACACGTTCAATCAGCTGTGCGGTTAATTGTCTTATGTCTTCTTTTTCTTTTTCAGACCAGCTCGGCACTTCCTGAGCAGGAGGAGAAATTAAATTGGTCAGGTGATAGGTAAGCTGTTTTAACATATAGATTTTCTTTTGATGATAGTGTACCTTTCGCATTTCTTCACGCTTATATTTATGATAATGCCACTCTTCAAGCTGAAATTTGCACAGCGTTTCGATCCGGTCGAGTTTATGCCTAAGCCGCTCTGCTGTTCCTTCGAGTTTACGAGATCGGACCTTGCCTAGTAACAGTTCTTCAATCCGTTGTTCAAAAATAGTTGTAAATTCATGTTGAGATTCAACAGACTGCTGAGTTATCTGTTTTTCATATTTTGGCGGCAGTAAAACAAAGTTTACTAGTGTAGAAGTGAAAAGACCGATTAACGTTGTCCCAAGTCTTGTAACAAACGTAAGCAGAAAATGATCTTCTGCACCAGGTATCATAGCAACCGCGGTTAGTGTCGCAACCAGCATCCCAGCCTCCAAATGAAGCTTATGGCACAGCCAGATGGTAACTACTGCAGCGATCGCATAAGTGATGGCGATATCTCCAATTAAAAATGTAGTCAGCATGGCAATGGCGCCGCCAATGGACGATGCAGGAAAACGAATCAGTCCTTTGCGGATTGAGTCGGCTGCGGTCGGTTCTATTGTAACAATAGCGGTAATAACGGCAAACATAACAGGAAGATTAAGGAGCTGACAGATCAACGCTGTAATAAAAACCGCTACACCCGTTTTGACAATCCTTCCGCCTACAAATCTATTTTTTAACCATTTCATTTCTTCAACATCCCTTATATGAGTGCTTGCTAATAAAAAATCCAATTTTTAGTCATCCTACAGTATAGCACATAATTTTCAAGCTGATGTGAGAATCTATAAGATGACAAATAGTTTGATAAGGGTTACAATAGAGTAAGATGCAACTTCCACAAGGGGAGCCGAAATGGCTGAGAGTGAACACCTCTGTTCAGACCCTTTGAACCTGTAAGTTAATGCTTACGCAGGAATGTGGATGGAAACAGGCGCGGATGAAGCAATGTCTGGATTTCTATCCTCAGGACATTGCTTTTTTGTATGCTTTTTTAACTCAAATCACCATTTAGCAGGCCGGGATAAAAAAGCAAAAGCATCTGGTAAAGTCCCCTTGGAGCGAGGTGCATCGATTCGCAAAAGGAGGAATCAGCATGGAACGCATGAAATTATTATTTTTACTCGAGGTCGCGATTTTTTCCGGAATCGGATTAATCCTGGACCGTTTCAGTTTTTCCATTTGGCCGCAGGGAGGGTCAATCAGCTTTGCTATGGTACCCATTATATTAATGGCGTTTCGATGGGGGTTAAAAGGCGGCTTGTTGACAGGCTTTTTAGTAGGTATTCTGCAAATTGTCCTTGGCGGCGTGTTTATAGTAACACCTGTTCAAGGAGCTCTTGACTACCCGATTGCATTTACAGTCGTGGGTATGGCAGGCCTTTTAGCAGGTCCGATTCAGCGCGCACTTAGTGACGGCCTGATGAAAAAAGCCGTAACGTGGATCGTCGTGGGAACGTTCATCGGCGTGATGCTTCGATTTATCTGTCACTTTTTAGCAGGCATCATTTTCTTTAGCTCCGGTGATCCATCTGTTCCAGCATGGCAGTTTTCATTAACGTATAACGGCTCTTATCTTGGCCCTGCGTTTATTCTGACTTCCATTGTTCTCGGCACACTCCTTACAACCGTGCCGAGAGTGGCTACACAGCAAAGAGTATAAAAAAATTAAATAAGCAAGGGTGTAAGGGCTGTGGGGAAAATCAGTATGTACTGAACTTCCACCAGTCCTTTTGTTCGTAAGGAAAATAATTAAACGTTTGGGAAATTTGGGACATGGGCTTGAGACTTACTTTTTGCAAAGAAAAATGATACCCTAAAAAGATCAGCAAAACGCTAACTTGTTAGTGTCAGTTTAATCGGTGTGAGGAGAGAGAACATGATTGTAAAAACAGATGAAGAGCTTCAGGCTCTAAAGAAAATTGGTGCGATCGTAGCTGAGATTCGCGACGAAATGAGAGCAGCGACGAAAGCAGGAATCACAACAAATGAGCTTGATTCAATAGGTAAGAAAAAATTTGCCGATTACGGAGCGATATCAGGTCCAAAAGGAGAATACAATTTCCCTGGCTATACGTGTATAAGTGTAAACGACGAAGTAGCACATGGTATTCCAAGCAGCCGTGTCATTCAAGAAGGCGACCTGGTAAATATTGATGTATCAGGTTCACTTGACGGTTATTTTGCTGACACAGGCATTTCCTTTGTAGTAGGGGAGAATGCGGAGCTGACAAAGCTATGTGAAACAGCAGAGCAAGCTTTTTATGAAGCTATAAAAAAAGCAAAAGCCGGTTCGAAAAAAAGCCAGATTGGAAAAACCGTTTCCCGCATTGCTCGTGCAAATGGCTATAAGGTCATTACTAATCTTACAGGCCATGGTGTAGGGAAATCTCTCCACGAGGCACCGGATCACATTCTAAATTACTTTGATCCTTGGGATAATGAATTGCTTCAAGAAGGAAGCGTCATCGCTTTTGAACCGTTTATTTCAACTAAAGCCGACTTTGTGGAAGAACAGTCTGATGGCTGGACCTACAAAACACCGGATGGCAGTTTAGTGGCACAAATTGAGCATACAATCGTTATCACTAAGGGCGAACCGATTATCTTAACAAAATAAATTATTAGTATAAAATAGGCTGAGACAGAACTAAGAAAGATGATAATATCGTGTATTTTTCAGTTGTAAATATGAGGTGAGCGGAGCGGAAGGTGGCGACTCCTGCAGGATATGACGGTTGCTTGAGCCTTTGCAGGGCAGAGCCCTGGAAAGGCTCAAGCTCCCGTCCCTGCGGAAAGCGTCCGCCTGAAGCGCAGTGAACCGGTTAGAAAAGGTTGTGACATATTAGTCCCAACCCTTTTTTGTATTTCACCCATAAAAAGATGTAACCTGGGTCTATTAGCACTTTTAAAAAATTGAATGGAGGGCATACATAATAAAACATGTTTATCCACTACTTGATAAAGGGCGGATCCGTATGAAATTTATAATTTATTACTTATCCCTATTGAATTTGCTGGATGGGCTGATGACTCATATTGGTCTGAGTTATTCTATTATAGAGGAAGCGAATCCGTTTATGCGGATGGTTTATGACATGCATCCATTTTTATTTTTATCATTAAAGATCGTTCTTTCCTTGTCCTTGATCGTGTTTATTTACTATGACCGTGTTTTCAATAAGACATGGTTCAAGGTAAGCGTTATATCTGCAGCATTGCTGTATACAGGGGTCCTTGTCCTGCATTTAAGCTGGATTGCTGTGAAATTGCCTGCTATCATTTTTTAAATTGCAGCCATGAGTTGGCTTTATGCTTTTACTATCTCATTAAAAAGAAAGTTCCATTACTCAGCTGCCAGAAAAGAAGGCAGTGGATCTTCAAATTTGCTCCAATCACTTTTCATTTCTTCATCAGACAATAAGCATTGATCGAGTGAAGATGAAACTCGTTCCTTATCCATGTCAATTCCAATCCACACGAGCTCTGTCATCCGGTCGCCCCAAACCGCATCCCATTTTTCTAAAATTTCCGGTTCTTCTTTCTTGATCTGCATTTGTTCTTCTGCTGTCAAAGCCGCGATCCAATCTCCTGCTCCTTGAAGTTGAATAGAGGAGCCGGCTTGAGAAAATAACCCGGCTGTCTGATTTCTGCTGGCAAGCCAGAAAAAGCCTTTTGACCGAACAATTTCATCTGGAAGGTTGATAAGCCAATCATGAAACCGTTTAGGGTGAAAAGGCCGCTTTCTGCGGTAAACGAAGGAAGAAATCCCATATTCCTCTGTTTCAGGTATATGTTCTTCATTTAGTTCCTTTATCCAGCCAGCTGCCTGGCTCGCACGTTCGAAATTAAAGCGGTTTGTATGCAGGATTTCATTTAACGGAATTTTTCCATAGACCGATTCGATTATATGAGCGTCCATGTTCATTTTGGTTAAAAAGGCTTTAATTTTCAGTCTTTCTTCAACGGAAATCAAATCTGTTTTGTTTAATACAATCACATCGGCAAATTCAATCTGATCCACTAAAAGATCGGACAGGTCACGCTGATCCAGTTCGTCATTTGTCTGCTTTCGATCGAGAAGTGTTTCTCCGCTTTCATAGTCTTTCCAGAAACTGAAGGCGTCGACTACGGTTACCATTGTATCAAGCTTTGTGATAGAAGAAAGGTCAATCCCAAGTTCTTCATCCAGATAAGTAAAGGTCTGAGCAACGGGAATAGGTTCAGAGATTCCGGTAGATTCAATAAGGATATAATCAAACTCTCCTTTCTCAGCGAGGTGCTGGACCTCCTTCATTAAATCATCACGAAGCGTACAACAGATACACCCATTCTGCAGCTCCACCAGCGTTTCCTCAGTCCGGCTGAAATGGCCGTTTTTAACGAGTGCTGCGTCTATATTAATTTCACTCATATCGTTGACGATCACCGCTGCCCGCAAATTTTCCTTGTTTGATAAGATATGATTTAATAAGGTGGTCTTGCCGGCACCTAAATATCCGCTCAAGACCGTCACTGGAATTGTCATGGTATGCCCTCCTATAAAACGTAATCATTACGTTTTATATACTAAAGGATTTAAATAGACTTGTCTACTTCTTAAAAGATACTACAGATAGAAAAGGATGTTGATGTTTCGTGCAGGAATAAAACGATCCGTTTGATACTAAAAAAAGCTGAAATAACTCAGCTTTTTTGAGGTCCGGTTTGTTCATTTGCTTTTTTTCTTTGTTGTATAAAAATAGCTGCCGCAAAAGAAAAGAAAGATAGAGCGGTCGGAATGGAAATATAGGAAGACATGAGAAGCAGCACGAGGACACGAGGGTCGCCCGGCACGTTTTCTGCATTTATGTTATCCAGATTAAAAAGATAATACAGGATAACTCCTATCGAAAAGAGCAGGAAGAGGGAATTAGTGATCCAGAGCCATTTCATCTGTTTCTTTCTGCCATAGAGAATAGAAAGGATCATGAGGATCGGTCCTACCGATAGTGTAATTAAAAACATTGTAAAAACAAATTGTCCGTCCAATTGTACGCTCCTTCTCCCATTAATACAGGAAGTTACTCCTTACTTATCCTATCAGAAATTCAGGTAAGGGAAAACAAAAAATGGACTGAGCCCTGAGACACATTTGTCTCAGGGCTCTTAAACCGGTTCACTTCGCTTCAGGTGGACGCTTTCGCAGGGACCGAAGCCTGAGCCCTTCTCAGGCTATGCCTTGCGGGGCCTCAAGCAAGCGTCATATCCTGCTGGAGGCGCCACCTTCTGCTCCGTGATTAAAATAGACTTGATTTCAACATCCTTCTGTCTCAGCTGTTTTCCATCTTAGGCTTTCGAGTGTATCAGAGAGAACAGAAAATGATGGTTCAACGCATGAAAAATGCTCTGATGAACATGTATCGTTCATCAAAGCATTTTTGCTGAATAAATGTAAGTCCATTCGTGTTAAAAGTAAAGAAAGATTCTCAGCTATTACTTAAACGTGAGTTTGCGTGTGCTAAAGCCGGATAGTGTTCTTTCTTTTTTCCTGAGAAATAAAGTGCCGACTGCGATAACAACAGCTAATGCAAATGCGGCGAACACTACTGTCGGTTCTGTGTCCTGATTTTTAACGGCAATTCCGATATAGGCCCAAATGAAAACAAGAGGATAGACCCAGTCTCTTTGCGTGTAGCGGAACCACAGAGCTAATACCGTCCCGACAACTAGTCCGATAACGGTCCAAAGGACAGGAGACAGTCCAAAACCACTCCATTCATAGTAGGTAAGTGTATAAGTAATATTGGTAATGGTCGCTACGCTTACCCATCCTAAATAAACGGAGAAGGGGAGACGGTCAAAAAATGATGGTTCATTTCGCTGAATGACAAGATAGAGCAGAATAAGAGAGCCCAACAAGCCAAGCATGACAAAAACGGATGCTATAAAAAATTCATAATGCCAAACAAGAATCCAGGCGATATTAAACACGCTGCTCGCGACAAAAAGAGCGGAGGTGCGAGTGTAGATCTCCCGGTTTCTCTGAGATGGAAACGCGCCTCTGACCACCCAGATAAAAAGCAGGACATAAATTAAGCTCCAAATCGAAAACACGTATCCCGCAGGCGTGAAAAGAACAGTAAGCTGGTCGGATATTTCTCCGGTTGTCTGCCCGTTAATGGGAAGAATGTTGGCTAGCGCATTGACGGCAATAACCGCTGCCAGCGCAATAAAATTAATGAAAAAACGTATCATGGAAAAGACCTCCTGCTGCGTTATCTTTTCTGTATTCCCCGTTTTAGACAAATCATCCATTCTAAAAGCAATTTGCTACAGTAAGTTGTTTTTTACTAGCACCATTTTGATTTGAAAATAACTCACATTATCCCCCAGCTCTTCTTTGATCGGTTTTAGCTTTGGCTCTTCAAGCGTATGATGAATCGTTAAAATAGATTCCTCCAGCTCAGGAGAAAACCATTTTTCAAAAGGAAGAGAATATCCTGCTTTATAAGATGCGGCTAGATGCTTCTCAATCGTTTGCACCGTCATGGCTCGTGCATGGGCTATATCTTCAATGGAGCGGCCGTCTTGAAACAGCTGATAGGAAAACAAATAGCTTGGCTGTTCTTCATCTTCAGGCTGAAGACTGGGTGCTTTCACGGTTTTAAGATCAGGAGCTGTTGTTTTTTGTGCAGATGTTCCATTTTTTTCGACGTATGCCTGAATTAATTCAACGAAAGCCTGTCCAAATTCCTTCAGCTTTCGTTCGCCGACTCCTTTAACAGCAAGCAGTTCTTCTTCATTTTTCGGATAATGAGTCGACATTTCCCGTAAGGTAGCATCTGAAAAAACCAAATAAGGAGGGATGGACTGATCCTTTGCCAGCTGTGACCGAAGTGTCCGGAGCTCCTCGAACAAACGATCGTCGTAGGAAGTATCCTGATGCTGCACCTGGTACGCTGATTTCACCCAGACTTCTTCTTCCCCTTTCAACACGCTGACCGCGCGGCTTCCGAGACGGATAGTGGGAAACTGGCCGCTCTCTAATCCTAAATAGCCATCAGATATCAGGTATTGGATAAAATCACTAATCTGTTTTTCTGTTTGAGATTTCATCATGCCATAGGTTGAAAGCTTGTTTAACCCGAAATCCAGTATTTTTTTGCTTTTTGATCCTTTTAAAACTTTAGCTGTCATTCCAGTCCCGAATCGTTCACCCATCCGCTTGACAGTAGACAAAACAATTTGAACGTCCCGGGTGCGGTCGATTTTTTCTCTTTCGTCCCTGCAATTGCTGCAATGCCCGCAGTCTCCTGTCATTTGCGGATCCTCGAAATAATCAAGAATAAAGCGGGGGAGGCAGCTGTTACTGTGGCAGTAATTCACCATTTGCTGAAGCTTGCCGTATTCACCTGCTTTTTTCTCTTCATTTGCAACAGACTGTTCAATCAGAAATTTTTGCAGCATGACATCCTGAGGACTATAGAGTAAAAAGCAATCACTCGGCTCCCCGTCACGTCCTGCACGTCCTGCTTCCTGATAATACGACTCCATGTTCATTGGCATTTGATAATGAATCACATACCTCACATTGGATTTATCAATGCCCATCCCAAAGGCATTTGTCGCGATGATGATTTTTTTCTCATCATAAATAAACTGCCGCTGGGCTTCATCCCGGACATTTTCAGGCAGTCCTGCGTGATAGCAGGTAACGGAATGCCCTTTAGTGGAAAGCGTTTTAGTCAGCTGATCGGCCTCTTTTCTTGTAGCGACATAAATGATGCCAGTATCAAGTTCATGCTCTTTTATATAACGTGAAATAAATTTTTGTTTGTCTTCTCCTTTTAATACATGAAAGGATAAATTGTCCCGGGCAAAGCCGGTATTAACGATATTGTCCGGTTCAATGGATAACAGCCGCGCGATATCCTGAATGACCGTATCGGTTGCTGTAGCAGTCAGTGCAGCAAGTACAGGCAGATTAGGCAGCAAAGTCAGCGTGCTGACAATCGATCGGTAGCTCGGTCTGAAATCATGTCCCCATTGAGAAATACAATGCGCTTCGTCAAAAGCAATTAAAGATAGCTTAATAGAAGAAATGGTTTGAAAAAAAGCACCGCTGTCAAAGCGCTCCGGCGCGACGTAGACGAACTTATAGCGGCCTTGTCGTATGTCCTGCAACCGCTTGGACACTTCTCCTGAAGTAAGGGAACTATTTATATAAGTAGCTGAAATGCCATTGGCAGTCAGCGCATCCACCTGATCGCGCATGAGTGAAATAAGCGGAGAAATAATAAGTGCAGTCCCATCAGAAATAATACCAGGAATCTGATAGCACAGAGATTTCCCGCCTCCAGTCGGCATAATTCCGAGGGAGTGGTCCCCATTTAAAATCGATTCGATTACTCGATCCTGACCTGGTCGGAAAGTAGAGTAGCCAAAATAAGTTTGCAATGCTTTTTCTGCTTGCAGGATCATCTAATCATCCTTTCGTTCAACTTCAATTCTATTAGTTTATCATATGAAATGGCCGTTGTGGATAAAGAAGAAAGGGAGTTTTAAGAGTGGAAATGTCTACATGATTTTGAGGGTTAAGACTGTTTCGTGATTCGAAAGATTATGCTATAGTAGAAAATGTGAGTAATCAGAAAATTTTAAAATTACTGGCACTGCTAAACTAGTTGTTTGTATGTGTTGTAAGCGGACGGGTTTCACAGTCTTATCAAAAGCTAATTATAAATAGGGAGGAATCGTTACATGAGTCGTTCAACTTATCCCCAGCGATGGGATCTTGAGGTTTTTTTTGAGGGAGGCAGCGAGTCACCTGCTTTAAAAAGACATCTTGAAGAATACAAGCAAAAGACAGAAGCTTTTGCAAAAAACGTACATAATTTCACTGGTTCTCAACAGAATTTGGACCACAAGCAAGTAAAAGCATTAATTAAAGAAGCAAAAGAGACAATGATGGGCATCCGTCAGGCAGGGGCTTTTGCCAGCTGCCTTGAAGCGCAGGACACAAAAGATGCGGGAGCGAATGTTCTAAGAGGAAAAATCACAGGAATGGGTGCAGCTTTTGGTTCCGCATTCACAGCCTTTCAGCAAAAATTATCTGCTGCAGATGAAAAAGCATGGAGCGGACTGATCGAGGATGAGGACTTGAAGCCGTTAACATTTGTGTTAAACGAGTGGAGAGAAAAATCAAAAGATCGGCTTTCTGAAAAAGAAGAAGCACTTATTCAGTCTCTGGGGGTAGATGGATACCATGCATGGGGGCAAATGTACAATGCTATTATCTCCTCGATGAGTATTAGAGTGCAAGTAGATGGAGAAGAAAAAACCCTTTCTGTGGGCCAGGCAAACAATTTAACTTCTCACAAGGATGCAGCGGTACGTGAAGAAGTTCACCAAAAGCTTGAATCAGCGTGGAAGGAAAATGAAAGCCTGTTTTCAGAAACACTGAATCATCTTGGCGGTTTCCGTTTAACGACGTATCAAAAACGCGGCTGGGACAATGTGTTAAAAGAACCGCTTGATCTGAACCGCATGAAACAGGAAACACTGGATGCGATGTGGGGAGCAATAACGAAAAATAAACAGCCGTTTGTTGATTTTCTGCAGCGTAAAGCAGAGCTTTTAGGTTTGGAAAAAATGACCTGGGCTCATCTTGGCGCACCAATCTCTTCAGATTCAAAAGAACTGTCATACGATGATGGAGCCCGTTTTATTTTAAAGCACTTTGAAAAATTTGGTCCGCAGATGACGGAGTTTGCGCAAAAGGCATTTGAGGAGGGATGGATTGAGGCAGAAGACCGTTCTGATAAACGTCCTGGAGGCTTTTGCACAAGCTTTCCTCTTAAGGAACAGTCTCGTATTTTTATGACCTACAGCGGGTCGATGTCGAATGTGGCTACACTTGCCCACGAGCTTGGCCACGCTTTTCATACATACGCACTCCGTCCAATGGATCAGTTAAATCGCCTGTATGCGATGAACGTTGCAGAAACCGCCTCCACCTTCGCCGAAATGATTGTATCGGATGCTGCTGTCAAAGAAGCCTCAAGCGATGAAGAAAAGCTGTCGCTGCTTGAGGATAAGGTTTCAAGAAGCATCGCGTTCTTTATGAACATTCACTCGCGTTTCTTATTTGAAACACGTTTCTATGAAGAAAGAAAAACAGGTCCGGTTCCGACCAGCCGTCTGAACGAATTGATGGCAGAGGCCCAGCAGGAAGCCTATGCAGGAGCAGTTGAAGATACTAATCCGCATTTTTGGGCGTCAAAAATGCATTTTCATATTACAGGTGTGCCTTTTTATAACTTCCCTTATACCTTTGGCTATCTATTCTCTTTAAGCATTTATGCAAGAGCGCTCGAAGAAGGAACAGATTATGAAGAAAAATATATGGCACTATTGAGGGACACGGCCGTCATGAGTACCGAAGACCTTGCAATGAAACACTTAAACGAAGATATCACAAAAGAAGCATTCTGGGAAAAAGGCATTGCTCTTTGCGTACGAGATGCAAAGGAATTCATTAAACGATCTAAATAACTGAACCATCCCGTTCGCAGGTGAAGACACTCTGCGAACGGTTTTTTAATGCTTAGCCTATAAAAGGAGTTTAAACCCAGTTCAAAATCCATTCGATTTTTTTGATGTTTGGGTTTACACTTGTACTAGTGAAAAAGTTTGAACGTATTGGAGAGTGTGCAGATGATCTTGTTGAAAAGTGAGCGGCTGTATTTTCGCCCTTTAGGGGTAGAGGATGTTGATCTATTTGTTCAGTTGCTGCGGCGCAACCGGGATTTTTGGACGGTTCATGAACCAAGGCACCCTGAATCATTTTACACACGTGAAGTTCAGCTCGAAAAACTGGCGGAAGCGCAGGCGCAATTAAAGCTTGGAAAAGAATACAGCTGGGGGATCTTTCTATCGGATTCGAACGAATTAATAGGCAGCATATCCATTTATTCGATTCGCAGGCTGCCCTTTTCTTCTGCTTACATAGGCTATTCACTGGATTATTCCAAGACCATGCAGGGTTTTGGGACAGAAGCTGTAACCGCAGCTTTGCGATTTGCTTTTCGTGATTTTGGACTGCACCGGATGGAAGCACTTGTTTCGCCGAGGAACTTGGCTTCTATAAAGGTGCTTGAAAAGGTGGGGATGCAGCAGGAAGGAAGGCTGCGGCAAAATCTTTTTATTAATGGTGTATGGGAGGATCACTTCTTATACAGCATGATTGAAGATGATTTTTGAAAGGGCAAGGCCCCCTGGGAAAAATATTTTGTCCAAACATTGGGCATGATGCGGCGATGGATGAGCTGAGTGTAAGTAAAAGATGAATCAGGAGCGATTTTAATTGCTCTTGATTCATCTTTTTTGTGTTGTTTAATTTGTTGACCTGCCCGCATGCAGGTACGCCTCAGGTCCTAGATGAAAATCGAGCGTGAGAGCGTGTTGTGAAAAGAGGAGGCACGGTAAGATTAGAGCATGATAAGAAAAGGAGGAACAACACATGAATAAATTTTGGTTATTTGTGATTGGAGCTGCAGCAGTCCTTGTCGCTCTGTCTAACCTGGGCTCGCTAATTGGTCTTGCGATCAGTGCAGCGATCCTGTATTACACTGTTAAGTGGTTTATGAAAACCGATTCACTTTTTAAAAAGATGATCTGGGGATCAATTGCTGCAGTCGCAGGTATAACAGCCGTTGCGAATGTACCGGCAATATTGGGTCTTGTTGCATTGTATGTTGTGTATGTGATTTATAAAAAATGGAATGAGGCACCAAGTGAAAAACATTCAAAAGATCCTTTTGCAAGCTTTGAAAAGCAATGGCAAGAGCTGAAAAACAAATCGTAAAAAGGAGAGGTTAATATGACAAACGTTTTAACAAGAGTGGCAGAAGCCATTAAAGCAGATTTTATGGAAGTAAACAGTGGAAGATCAAAAAACGATCCGGTTCAAACGCTCAACCGCTACTTGCGAGAATGCGAAATGGAAGTGGATAAAGTAGAGAAGATTTTAGATCGGCAGAAAATACTAAAAAAGGAATTTACAAAGGAACTTGAAGAAGCTGCTTCGATGGCAGCTAAACGAGAAGAACAAATCAAAATTGCAGAAGAGGCGGGAGAAGGAGAACTGGCAAAAGCAGCGCTTCGTGAACTTACGTATTATCAGGGGAGAAAAGAACGACTGCAGGTTTCTGTTCACGAAACGACCAATCAGCTGCACCGCTTAGAAGAAATGCATACAAACATGAAACATAAGCTGAAAGACATGTATATCAAGCGGCTTGAGGTTATGGGTCGTGAAAATATAGCGCAGGCAAGCCAAAAAGCAGAGCATCTATTCACGAACGATTCAGACCAGACAGAAGAGGAGTTAAGATTTAAAAAAATTGAGAACTATCTTCGTCAGCTTGAAACAGGTGAAAAGGCTAAAGAAGAACAGTCCATTGATCAGCAAATAGCACAGCTGCAACAAAGGATGAAAGAAGAAACAGGCCGCTCACAGGAACTAACCTAGATGGCAGGATTCGGGAGTGTGCTCTCCCGAATTTCTTTCATTTGATGTAGTGCTAGTCCGCATAGAACGGTACAATAGAAAAGGTGAAAACATCAACAGCACGTCAGAGTGGATCTGATGGCTGTTCATGTTTTTATTCGTGACATAGGCATGGATGAAAGGGGGAGAGCAGAATGTTATCAAAATTTAAAACAGACCTGATTGCCAATTGGGTGCTGCTTGTGCTTGGACTGGTCCTAATTGAAATCTTATTCTTCAGCAGCGGCACGCTGTTTTCTCTCTTTTTTGCAGCTGTTCTTCTGTATCTGGGTAGAAAAAAATTCACCCGGTTTTTAGGGAAAATTATTTTTGGACTCGGTATGCTTACGCTGGTTTTGACGGTTCTTTCGATGTTCACATTGAAACTTCTCGTGCTTGCGGGAATTGTTTACTGGGTGAGCCATTATTTTAAAACGCAAAAAGATCCAGAGGTCATCAAACCAGAGGTGGATTTTCCGCAGGATACTGCCATCTCTGAAGCGCTGAAGTTTAAACGCGCTCAGTTGTTAAACAATAAATGGGTGGGACATCAACATACTCCTGAGCATACCTATGAGTGGGAGGACATCCAGCTTCAAAATGGAATTGGAGATGTCGTGATCGATTTAAGCAATACGGTTCTTCCGGCAGGAGAGTCGGTTATCTCCATTCGAAGCTGCGTTGGGAAGCTGACCATTCTCATTCCTTATGAACTGGATGCAGCCATTCGCCATTCCACACTAATCGGGACAGCATCCGTCTTTCAATTTCAGACAACCCGACTATGGAACGAGAGTGTATCGTTTACATCTGAATCGTATCAGTCATCGCCTCAGAAGATCAAAATCCTCACCTCAACATGGATGGGAGATCTTGAGGTGAAGCGTGTATGACGATTTTTATGAAACTTGTACTTCAGGCACTTGGTCTGGCATTTTCAGCGGTCATCGCATCATTGGGTGTTTATTTGCTGCTTTTTCCCCCGCAAAACTGGACGATTTTCTGGTCAACACGGCTGCTTGATATTCCACTCGTATTCTTTTTGTTTATGGCAACATGTATTTTAGCGGGACTCTGGGCGCTTGGTCAGAGCATGGGGCTAAGGCAGCAAATACGATACATTGCCCAGCAGCTTGAAGATACGAAACTTGGGAGGTCAACATTGGCCGGAAAATCACCTCAAACCATTGAATTTGCCTCGCTGTCAAAAGAAGCAAGCAGCGTTCAGGAATTAATTCATGACCAGGCACGTACAGCACAAAAACTTGCAAGTGAACGGGTAGAAAGCCAGGAGAAAATCATTCAGGAAATGGTCTCCCAAGAACGGAACCGGCTGGCAAGAGAGCTGCATGATTCTGTGAGCCAGCAGCTTTTTGCCGCTTCCATGCTGATGTCAGCCATCAATGAAACAAGGGCTGATTCTTCTGAAGGAGAAACGAGACAGCTTAAAATGGTTGAAGAAATGATTCATCAATCTCAGCTTGAAATGAGAGCGCTACTTTTGCATTTAAGGCCGGCTGCGCTAAAAGGAAAAACACTTAAAGAAGGATTAGATGAATTACTGCTTGAACTTAAGCAGAAGGTGCCTCTTTCTATTGAATGGAAATCAGAAGAAATGAAAATAGAAAAGGGGATTGAAGACCATCTTTTTCGGATTCTGCAGGAATCGGTTTCCAATACGCTTCGCCATGCTAAGGCACATTCGCTTCAGGTCCTTTGCATCAAAAGGGATGGATATGTGATTTTGCGTGTGACTGATGACGGTATAGGCTTTGATGTGACGACTGAACGCGCAGGTTCATATGGCTTAATGAATATGAAAGAGCGTGCAGGAGAAATTGGCGGAACGCTTAAGATCGTGTCGCTGCCTGGAAAAGGAACACGTTTGGAAGTCAGAGTACGGTTTGAAGAAAGGAAGGAGGAACAGTCGTGATTCGGGTTCTTTTTGTGGACGATCATGAAATGGTACGTATTGGAGTGGGATCTTATCTGTCTGCTCAAAAAGACTTAGAGGTCATCGGGGAAGCTGATGACGGAGGACCCGCAGTGGAAATGGCTCTTGAACTTAGGCCAGATATCATCTTAATGGATCTTGTGATGAAAAAAATGGATGGCATCGAAGCCACAAAAAAAATAACAGAAGCATGGCCCGAAGCAAAAATCATTATCGTCACAAGTTTTCTTGATGATGATAAAGTGTATCCTGCACTTGAAGCAGGGGCTACAAGCTATATGCTAAAAACATCTAAAGCAAGTGAAATCGCAGATGCAGTAAGAAAGACGTTTTACGGTGAGATGGTTCTTGAGCCTGAAGTAACCGGTAAAATGATGAAGAAAATGCGGCAGGGAGATAAGCGTCCGCTCCATGAAGACTTAACTACGCGGGAAAAGGAAATTTTATTATTGATGACTGAAGGGAAAACGAATCAGGAAATTGCCGATCAATTATTCATTGCATTGAAAACCGTGAAGACGCATGTCAGCAATATTTTAGGTAAATTAGAAGTGCAGGATCGAACCCAGGCGGTCATTTACGCCTTTAAACATGAACTAGTAAAATAGAAATGTGTTCAAACGCGTTATCAATGTAACATTTGAGGGAAATACTAGAGTATTACAGGTTGGAAGGAGTAATCATCATGCGTTCACTGCTTCAAGATCAAACACTCGATTGCTGCTGGATCAACGAACCCTCAAATTGGTCACTTGAAGATCAAGTGCTGAAAATAAAAACAGAAGAAAATACAGATTTCTGGAGAAAAACGTATTATGGGTTTGAACGAATGAACGGGCACGTATACTATAAGGATATTGAAGGGGATTTTGAAACGGAAGTAAAGTTAACAATGGAAGACCCATCAAACCGATATGACCAGGCAGGACTATTCATTATGCTCTCAGAGGACTGCTGGCTGAAAGTGTCGTTGGAATATATGCCGGATGGCACGTGCTATTTAGGCTCGGTCGTTACGAATAACGGCTTTTCAGACTGGTCTTCGAAAAATTTCCCTCGTAAAGAATCATGTAAGCCCTTGTCTTTTAAAATTAAACGGACCAGCGGCACTTATCAAATATGGGTGAAAACGGTTCTTCATGAAAACGGATATGAGCAAATGCGTATAGCAAGGCTGCATGAAGATAATCACAGCCAGCCGATTAAAGTCGGGCTTTATGCGTGCAGTCCATCTCCTGAAGCATCTTTTACCACAACCTTTCATACATGGACGGTTCAATTGGAAGTAAAATAAACGCGCAGGGGTTGAACTGATTGAGAAAAAAAGTAAACAAAACCGTCATGCACAGCTATCCCGGCATGGTCGCTCTCGTTACAGTGCATTTAAATGGAGAGGATAACATGATGGCAGCGGGATGGCATTCCTATATTTCAATGGATCCTCCCCTGTATGGTGTAGCGATTGGCCGGGATCGCCATACGTATCATATGCTGAAAGAAGCAGGGGCCTTTGCCGTTCAATTTGTCCCTTTTGAACTGGCTCAGCTGATCCAGGAGTCCGGCGTGTATTCTGGAAGTGAAAAAAATAAGCTTGCGCATATCGGTTTTGAACGTGGAGAAACGACGAGTGCGCCTATTTTAAATGAAGCCTACGTAGCCTATGAACTAACCACGATTGACCGGCAAACGTACGGGGATCATGATTGGTTTGTTGGGGAAATTAACACTTTTTATAAGGATGAAGAAAAATTTTCAGACAACGGTTTGCCTGATTTTCAGGCACTCTCTATTCCTCTCTATCTCGGTCGGTCCTCCTATGCAAAGCTCGACAGCGGTTCAATTATCCGCTCATTTCCTGTTGACCGATCATAATTTTGAAGAGAAAGGAAGATACATATGATTTCACTTCAAGACTGGTTTTCCTACCACATCTGGGGAACAACTCGACAGCTGACTCATTTGAGCGAACTGCCTGAGAATGTTTATACAAAGGAAATACAAAGCGTTTTTCCAACCATTCAAGCTGTGTTCGAGCATGTGTGGCTGGTGGATTCACTATGGCTCAAACGGATGCAGGGAGAAGAAAAACCGGAAGTAGAGCTCAAAACCCTTCTAACTGTCGAAACCGCTCACAAGGAATTTATGGTCCTGCATCAGCAAATGATGACATACATAACCAACGTAGAGGATCCCTCTTTAATCCGTTCTTTTCAAACGATGAAGGGGATTCATATGGAAAATTCGATTGAAGAAATGCTTTACACAGTTGTTAATCACGGATCCTACCATCGTGGAAATGTGACTGCCATGCATCGGCAAATGGGGTATTCAGGAAAACCCTATGATTATATTTATTATTTAGAAGAATTGAAACAATCATAAAAAAGAGCAATCAGTAAATCAGTGAAAACTGACTTGCTGATTGCTCTTTTAGTGTTTACTTTATTTACTTTTTTAGAAGTTCAATCTCTTTATAGCCATCTTTAATTAAATCCAGCTGTCCTGTTCCCGGATCAATAACAAGACCGTGTACAGGAATTTTTTTATCCATCAGAGGATGCTGACGCACCATTTCCACACTGTAGCTGACGCTATCTTTTACATCGTCAAAGCCTTTGAGCCAATCGTGCACGTCGATACCTGAATATTGCAGGGTAGTTAAGATATCCTCATCAATTCCCCGGTCCTTCATTTTGTCGATCATATCATGACTGTTGACAGCACCCATTCCGCAGTCATAGTGGCCAATGATCAGCACTTCATCCGCCTGCAGCTCATACACGGCTACCAGCAAGCTTCTCATAATACTCCCAAAAGGATGCGCAATCATAGCGCCTGCATTTCTGACTACTTTTACATCGCCGTTTTTCATATTCATGGATTTTGGAAGCAGCTCGAGCAGTCGAGTATCCATACACGTTAAAATAACCAATCGCTTGTCAGGGAATTTAGTCGTGACAAATGATTCGTATTCTTTCTCTCTCACAAATTGTTCATTATACGTTAGAATTTCAGAAAGAAGTGACATTGATAGTAATCCTCCCAGCCAAATGATTTTTACTTCTATATTTTATGGTGATCACAGACTTTTTACAATAAAAAAGATAGAAGAGCCATAAACAAAGTCTTTCAAACTAGTAAAATAAGGTATACTAAAATCATGTTATTTCATGAATGGAGAGATTGGGGATGCATGTTAAAAGTCGTAAATGGAAAAAGCCGGTTCTTGGAGCTGCTGCGTTAACTCTAGCCGGGTCACTTGTTTTTATGCCAGACACAGGAGAGGCGAAATCATTGAAGCATTCAATTGAAGAGCTCAACGAAAAAGAAAAAATCTACTCAGCAGACGTTACAGAAACTGTATTAAAAGCCTTGAAAAAAGAAACGAAAGGGAAATTTTCTGTACCAGAGGCACTCATTTTGCTGCAGACTTTGAGCAAAACAGAAGTGATGGACATCTATTTTGATCAATCTGGCAAAAAGCTAAAACCCAATGAAAGCAGAAAAATCATTCTAGATATATTCAAGATTGACCTAGACGCTGTATCCGCTTTAGGAGAGGGAAGACAGGCAGATTCCTACCCCGATGAAACGATGAAAGGCATTCGAAAGGAATTGGGAATCGATCCTGAATCCACCTCAAAAGATTCTTACATCATGTCATTATCGAAAGTACAGGCCATGGATTTGTACATAGCTGCCTTTGGTAAAAAAATCAGCGGTGAAGAACTGCGGCTTATCATAAATCAGGTTTTTGGAATCAATTTGGATGGTATTTCCGGGCTGGAAAAAGCGCGGGTTTCTCTATACTCTAAAAATCAATGGATCACGCAGACAGATCGAGACTTAGTCGTTGTCCATACCGGCAGAGGTGACGTTGATGTGTGGATTTATCCAACTGCTTACTTTAAAGAGAAAACTGGTTTACAAGAATTGCCGCCAGTGCTTCAGGAAAAACTGAAGGCCCTTGGTTTTACCTATAACGAGCAGCTTGATGCCTTTTACTATGCAAACGATAAAGGTGTATCTGTATCGGATGCTTTTAAAGGACAGACAATGGGTGCTGTGATCAGTACGATTGCGGAAGGATATTCGGATCTTTAAAGTCATCCTATATAGGGGGAGATAGGTTCAGTTTTACTGCAGTCAAGATTATTTCTGCTTAAAAAAAGAAGGTCTTCATGAGAATTCCCATGAGAACCTTCTTCTTTTTCATTTAGTGAGTATGGGATTAATTTATTCAGGTTTAGCCTGTGGACATTTAGAACAGATCGCTGAAT
Organism: Jeotgalibacillus campisalis; assembly: GCF_000829515.1. Lineage (GTDB taxonomy): Bacteria > Bacillota > Bacilli > Bacillales > Jeotgalibacillaceae > Jeotgalibacillus > Jeotgalibacillus campisalis. The sequence goes on from NZ_JXRR01000015.1 coordinate 146,234, forward strand.
TCCCCGTAACCTTCTTCTTCAAGATCTTCAGCAGGGATAAATCTTAAAGCAGCTGAGTTCATGCAATAGCGAAGTCCGGTTGGCTCCGGTCCGTCGTCAAATACGTGGCCCAAATGGGAGTCACCGTGCTTGCTTCTGATTTCCGTCCGAGTGCCAAATAAGCCAGGATCGTCTTTTTCTACGATATTTTCATCAACAAGCGGCTGAGTGAAAGATGGCCAGCCTGTGGTTGAATCATACTTGTCTTCTGAACTGAATAGAGGTTCACCTGAAACAATGTCAACATAGATGCCATCTTCATAGAAACCATCATACTCATTATCAAAAGGCGGCTCAGTCCCGTCTTCCTGTGTCACTTCATATTGAATATCCGTCAGCATCTCACGTAATTCTTCGTCTGTATAATTCACATAATAAGGGGTATCTTTTTTAGTTTCTTCCTTAGTTTTAAAGGAGGTAGTAAGATCTTCACCCCAGTACTTATTTAAAAACTGATCACGACCGGAATTTTTGCGATAAAATCCGTAGCGGTCTGAGCTTTTAATATAGTAATCTTGATGGTATTCTTCAGCTACGTAAAACGTGTTTGCATCTGTAATTGGAACAATGACTTCTTCATCAAATCGGCCTGACTCTTCCAATCGTTGTTTGGAGGCCTCTGCAGCATCACGCTGTTCATCGTTCTGAACAAAAATCTCCGGGCGGTACTGTTTTCCCTGGTCAATAAACTGCCCGTCCGCATCCGTCGGGTCAATTTGTCTCCAGTAAACCTCCAGCAAATCCTCATAGGAGATCACAGATGGATCAAAAATAACCGTCACTGCTTCCGTGTGGCCGGTTTCTCCGCCAGCAACTTCCTTATACTCCGGATTTTCTTCACTGCCCCCTGTGTATCCTGAGACGGCATCTCTGACACCGGCAAGCTTTTCAAATGGAGGTTCCATACACCAGAAGCAGCCTCCAGCAAAAACAGCTGTTTCTTCCGTTTCCTGAAGATCCATCTCATCTAGCGGTGCACTTCCGTAAGAATTGCTGGCAAATTGATCTGAAAACATAATATATAAAGCAATTCCTGCTACAATAAACGCAATACTGAATCCAAACCACTTCTTCTTATTACTTCTTGGCATTTGCTCACCCCTCATAAAATTTAATCACATGAATGGTTAGGGAATAAGATACGTCCAATCTATCTTTAACGATAGCACATACGATGAGAATTGAATAAAAATAATGCTCGTAAATCAAAAGAATTAAAAGGATTACGGAGACAAAAGGAGAATTAGTACAGTGAAACGTTTTTGTTCAACCTGATTTCAGCTGGGAAAGGAGCCTCTTAGATGAAGGAATGCAGGATGATCAGAAAATCTAGCTTTTACTTTATCGGACTGAAATGGACAGGAACCTATGAAGCGGCAGCTCACGGTGGCATTCAACCTGTTATTCAGGCATCGAAAGACCGGTTACATGAGCTAAAGCTTACTAATGAACATTCCAATTTGATTGGCCTGTCCTATCATGACAGAATAGATGGTTTTACGTACTACATAGGCACAGAAGCAATAAAATCACAGCCCATTCCGCCGGATATGCATGGAATCATTATCCCCTCCCATGACTACGCCATAACCGAGCATAAAGGTCAGCACGCCTGGAAAAGCTACGAACAGCTCTACAGGTGGTTGGACGATCAAGGGTACCAGATCAATGGCTACGGACTTGACCACCTTGATGTCTATCCCATGGACTACGACCCGTTTAAAATGAACCCTTCTTTAACGATTGGCGTACCAATAAAAAGCTCGAGGAGTCTTGACTAATTTTTTCATCAGGCGTATAGTAGCAAGGATTATTTTATTCGGAGACATCCATCAGGATGTGTCCTTTTCCTGGTTGCAGATCGTACGTTATATTTTAAAATTAGGGGGAAATCAATATGTCAGGAAGATCAGATAAAGAATTAGAAGGCGTAAATTTATTAGGAAACCAAGGAACAGAATATGCATTTAACTATGCTCCAGAAGTCCTTGAATCATTTGATAACAAACATGCGGGAAGAGACTACTTTGTAAAATTCAACTGCCCTGAATTTACTTCTCTCTGCCCCAAAACCAATCAGCCTGATTTTGCTACCATCTACATCAGCTATATACCCGATCAAAAAATGGTCGAAAGCAAATCATTAAAGCTCTACCTATTTTCATTCCGCAATCACGGAGACTTCCACGAGGACTGCATGAACATCATCATGAACGACCTCATCGAACTCATGGACCCGCGCTACATTGAGGTATGGGGAAAATTTACGCCACGCGGCGGTATCTCAATTGACCCATATACAAACTACGGCAAGCCGGGGACAAAATATGAAGAAATGGCGTTTCATCGTTTGATGAATCATGATATGTATCCGGAGACGGTTGATAATCGGTAAACTAGTCTAGTTATGAACAGCACTCATTCATTTACTTTCACCTGAAATTTTGCAGATTGCAAATGTTTTAGGATGAAATTATATGGATGGGTGTTTTTCGTTTTGATTATGGAGAATTAATGGGATTTATATGTTAAAATTAAACAGTAAGAGGAATATAAGGAGGTGCGCTCACATGGTAAAAAACTTATTGACTAAAACTAAAATGTCAAAAATGACCGGATGGTCTGAAGCGAACGGAAGACGTTGGGTGAAAAACTTTTCAGATTTTATTCCTTACGAACTTACTAATAATCGAATAATGTACACAAATGAATCTTTAAGGGTCATGAAGTTTCTAAAAAAAATGAATGATGCGGGATATTCAGCTGCAGATCTTAAAAAAATATTTTTAACACAAGGTGTTCCTAATACCGAAGAAGAAGAAAACCTTATACTAAATCAAAAGAAGTTTAAACCAGTTCATAATTTATTTGATGAAAATATAAAAGAATCTATTCCATCATCAGGTCAGTTAATGATTCCTTATCTTGAACTTATCAAAGATGGAAATATTTATACTGCAAGTGATATTACAGAAAAAATTGTAAAATACTTTAGTTTATCTGAAAAACAACGACATATGCGATATGAAAATACATCTGATATTGTTCTCCTCTCAAGAATAAGAGGGGTCAGATATAGTTTAAAGAAAGAAAATTACATAGAAGAAGTAAGCAGATTGACGTATAGAATAACAGATGAGGGGCGCGAATTACTTAATGAAAGTTATTCTGAAATTTCTGAAGAAATCGAGGAGCTTGAAAGAAATGTAGATCCATTAACAGTAGTAAAGGAAAAGTTAGATGAGCTGAATAATGAATTGGCGGATAATCTTCTTAAGAAACTAAGAACCGTTCATTGGATGAAATTTGAAGATATCGTTGTTGAGTTACTAACTGTAATGGGATATGGAGATGGCCAGGTAACTCAACGGACCAATGATGAAGGCTTGGACGGCGTAATTAAAGAAGATAAATTGGGTCTGGACAATATTTATGTTCAAGCAAAAAGGTTTGCAGCTAATAATTCTGTTGGCAGAGAAATTGTTCAGAGCTTTTCTGGTGCCTTGGATGGAAAAGAAGCGAGAAAAGGAGTATTTATAACAACTTCATACTTTACCGAAGGTGCAAAAAAATATGCGGAACGTCTTGAATCGAAGAAAATTATTTTGATTGACGGGATCGAACTTTCAAAATTAATGATTTCTCATAATGTAGGTGTCGATGTGAATCAAACCTTTATTGTTAAAGCAATTGATTTTGATTACTTTAAAGATGAATAATCAAATTAAAAATTACCAAGCAGATACTTTAAGTTTGTTCTAATAGAAAACAGAGGTGAACGGAGCGGAAGGTGGCGACTCCTGCAGGATATGACGGCAAGCTGAGACTTTGCAGGGCAAGGCCCTGGAAAGGCTCAGCGCCGTCCCTGCGGAAAGCGTCCGCCTGAAGCGAAGTGAACCGGTTAGAAGAGGTTGAGACACTTTTGTCCTGACCTCTTTTGCAATTAATTTGCCCTGCCATTTTACGAAGGTAATCTAGGAGTAGCTTAGCTTCTACTAGTTGAATTATAAATTTTACATCCAACAAGGAAAACCTAAAATCTGGCAAGTCCTCTCTCAAATGCAGCAAGATGATTTAAAGAGGCGTTTCGAAGCTGTGTAAACACTATTCTCATGTCAGAAGGTATTTCAAGTGATAAAAATCGTTCATACATAGAGATATTTTCAATTTCCCCCTGTACGCCAGCATTATAGGCGGCTTTAATGTTTTCTGGAGTTGAAACGAATGATAGTGATTCATCTTCAGGTATAGGCACTTGATAGCGTTGGAAAAGAGGTACTAATGCATTGATATGTCTCAATTCTGCTTCTTTAATTTGGGCAAATGTACGAATATATCCCAAATTCCCAAGGATATCATTATATCTTGCTTGTGCTAAATATTCGTCCTGCAGGGCATATGTGAGCATTTGTGGTATGGACAATGAAGAAGAACTTAAAGCACCCTTAGCACCGTAATTTTCAATTTGCCGCGCAGTATGGGTCAGGGGTGATTTTTGCAGTAAATATAAAAACCATACAGCGTGATTTTGTTCGTCTGCAGCGGCACGACGAAATCTGTTTTTAATATAAGTGTTCTGTGCTTTATCTGCTATTTCTAAATAGGAATCAACAGCTTTCTGTTCGTCTTCGAAGGCAAATTCAAGTCCTGCTCTATATTGATCAGGACATTTCTCAATAAACTTATACATTGGTTGTGTCCCTGTTATGCTCATATAGATCGAGCTGAACTCATTCAAATGACGCTTTTCATCTTGTTGAATCTCAAGTATTTTATCTCTCACATCCTGCGCGGGAGCAACTTGCGCTAACTTCTCATAACAGGCAATGGCGCTATATTCAGCGTTAATCGCTTTTTGAATATCATTCATCATTTGTCTATCATGGTCTGAGTAAAGATATTGATTATGCTGAGAAGAGGATTGATTTGAATACATTGCAGATTGTCCTCCTAATGTTGGATTTTCTTTTTATCATATGTTTTTTAGTTTTGTTGGTGTGCAAAGGCATAAGTGGTCAGCCTGAAAGTCAATTAGCTCAGGCAGGCATCCCAAAAAAGAGGGGAATAAAGGGTAACAGAAACTCGGCGCAGCCATCACCAACCTATTTAAAGTAAATTCCTCCTCCTTGCATAACAAGATAATAAGTTTCCCATAATGAAGAAAGGCAGCAGGAATGAGGAGTGAGGCTATGAGCGCAGTTAGTGTAAGAAACTGTCTTGTACATTTGAAGCAGGTTGAACGTAAATTGGCTGAACAGGTGGTAAAAGCTGCAAGTATAGAAGAAAAAAGAATCTATAGTGATGCGATGATTCAGGTTAGTGAAGTGATACAGGATATGAAAAGACGTATCATTAAAATGGAGAAAATAGAAGAGTTTGCAGGAAAGGAGTGAGTAGATGCCGGATTGGCTGATTGTTTTAGGCAGAGGGCTTGCCATGTTGATGGTTTTATTTTTTATGACAAAAGTGCTCGGAAAAAAGCAAATATCACAGTTGTCTTTTTTTGAGTATGTTATCGGGATCACTGCCGGAAGTATTGGAGCAGAGGTTATCACGGGGTTGGACAGAAATTTTTTTCATGGGATCATCGGTATCTCTTCTTTTATTGCCATCCCCTTCCTGGTTGATAAATTATCAATGAAAAATAAGAAGCTGCGTGATTTCTTTGAAGGGAAAGGAACCGTGGTGATTCAAAATGGGAACATTATCGAGAAAAGCTTAAATAAAGAGAAGTATACAATCGACGAATTGATGGAACTTCTTCGGAAAAAAGATGTATTTGACGTTTCAAATGTAGAATTTGCAATCCTAGAGCCAACGGGCGATTTAAATGTCCTGTTGAAAAAGGAAAAAAGACCTTTGACTTCAGAAGATATAGGGCTTGTTACTGATGAGGAAAAAGAGCCGTGCACGATTATCATGGATGGCGCCGTCATGATTAAAACACTAGCTTCAATCGGCAAAGATGAGCAATGGCTGGAAGAGCAGCTGGCAAAGAAAAATAAGAGGGTAGAGGATGTATTTTTAGCTCAAGTTAATTCAGTTGGACAGCTGTATCTGGATCTTTATGATGACAATGCATCTAAAGCACAGACAGATCAGGGGAAAGTAATAAAAGCCATAATGGAAAGATGCAAGGCTGACCTGGACCTTCTGTCTCTTGAATCAACAGACGAAGAAAGCAAGCTGATGTATCAAAAAAATAGTGATAAACTCCAGACCGTGCTTCATGATCTGAAAACATTGAGTAAGCCGATATGAATAAAAAATCATCTGCGTGAATTTAAAAAAATAACTGAATTCACATTCGATTCTGTATCCCGCTTCCTGCCTTTACATGACCATGGGACATGCGTATAATGCGGTCTTGTGATTATAAAAAAGAGCGTTAGGGGGCATTTCGTATGAAAAAAGTGACAAGCTTTTTATTAATGAATCTAGGTGCACTTTTTGTTGCCTTAAATGTTCATTTCTTTCTTTCGCCAAACAGCTTGGCAACGGGTGGAGTAAGCGGGATGTCTATCGTGCTAAACTCCCTTTTTCCTTCAATGTCAATTGGTTTCTTCATGGTGATTGTTAATATCGTGCTGTTTGCACTTGGTGTTGCCTTTTTAGGCTTTCAGTTTGGAACGAAGACCGTCTACACCAGCTTTGCTTTATCGGGCTATGTATGGCTGCTTGATTGGCTTGTGCCAGTCTCAGCACCTTTAAGTGATGATATACTCATACAATTAATTATTGGACAATGTATCGCCGCAATTGGGATGGCCATTGTATTTAATCAGCGCGCTTCAACTGGCGGAACGGATATTATTGCGATGATCATTAATAAATATTTCCGTATTGAAATAGGACGCGCAGTGTTGTTTTCCGATTTAGCTGTTGCCCTATCTTCTGTTTTGTTATTTGGACCGCAGATCGGAATGTATGCATTCTTTGGCGTTATTTTAAATGGCTTAATGATTGATTATACGCTGCAGCAGTTCAATGCAAATAAAGAAGTCGTGATTATCAGTCAGAAAAGCGATTTAATCCGTGCATTTATTGTTGGGGAACTTGGCTGTGGAGCAACGATTCACTCAGCAAAAGGCGCGTTCAACTATGAACAAAAAGAAGTCATTACGACCATTCTCGGACGAAAAGATTTGTCCAGATTAAAGAATTTTGTTGGTTCACAGGATGAAAAGGCGTTTATTACCGTTCATAGTATGAATGAAATACTCGGTCAAAACTTTAAACGGCTTGCTTGATGCTGAACATTTCACCAATGAATGCAGCAACGAAATTTTATAGAAGAATTTTTCTCCGGTGGAACTTCCGACTAAAGGAATGGGCCGCCGGTTTTTTCTATTTTAATGACGCTGATTCCTGGTGCTGGCATGACAAAGAGCTGTTCAAAAAAAATTGAAGCAGCCATTGTAATTTAAAAGAATATTCTCTATAATTAAGTCATATTTTAGATGGTACGGATCGGGAGGTGAAAGAGATGGGTAATGAATTGGCGATTTTCTCAGCGATTTTAAGTTTTCTTACGATCTGCTGTGGAATTTTTCATGCATATACGCACAAAGGGAGCAGTCTGTCCTTTTTTAAGCAAATGCACGAAACTAATTTCATTCAGAGATCTCTTATCGCCTCAAATACCGCAAAATAGAGCAGGAGTATGTCCGAAGCATGCTGAATGACTCGCTCTGTTTACGTAGCTGTGGGGATAAGTAGCCCTATGGCTATTTTTTATGGAAAAGAGGTCTCTCAACAATCGTTCGGGAGGAACTCATGATGATACTATGTCAAATACAATCAGTGAAAAAAGAATATAGCGGGACAACAATCGTTGAAAATCTGTCGTTTACAATAAAAGATCAGGAACGCCTTGGGCTTGTGGGCAGAAATGGCTGCGGAAAATCTACTCTTTTCAAGCTCATCAGTGGGGAAGAAGAGCCTGATGAGGGATTTATTACAAAACAAAAAGACTGCTCAATCGGCTCGCTGGCTCAAATTCCTTCTGTCTCAAAAGAAGTGACAGGGATCGAGTTTTTACAGCAGGCCTACATCCATGAACTTGCGATCCAGGAGAAAATGGCACAGGCAGAGATCGCGTTATCAAAAGAAAAAAGTGAAACTTCAATCACGCGGTTAGTCGAGCAGTATGGTTTGCTGCAGGATGAATTCGAACAAAGAAATGGGTATGAAATTCAATCCAAAATGGATGCAGTGGTAAATGGCCTTAAAATTAGTCATCTGAAAAACAGGACCTTTGAGGAAATGAGCGGGGGTGAACAAACCAAGCTCGGGCTGGCGCTTTTATTATTGCAGAAGCCGGACTTGCTCCTGCTGGATGAACCGACAAATCATCTTGACTTGCACTCAATTGAGTGGCTGGAGCAGTTTATTCAACAGTATTCCGGTGCGGTCGTAATCATTTCACATGACCGTTACTTTTTAGATAAAACCATCACGTCTATTGTCGACCTGGAAGATGGGGAACTAACTTTCTATCCGTGCAGCTATACTGAATTTGCTAAGCGGAAAGAAGAGAAACTGATGCAGGAATTTCATGCATATCAGGAACAGCAGAAAAAAATCAAAAAAATGAAAGAAGCGATTAAACGCTTAAGACAATGGGCGAATGAAGCAAACCCTCCTAATGAAAAGCTGTTTCGAAAAGCAAAAAGCATGGAGCGTGCTTTAGCAAAAATTGAGCGATTGAAAAAGCCGGTCCTCGAAGCAAAAAAGATGAATCTGACTTTTTCATCTGGTGAAAGAAGCGGCAAAGATGTGATTGAATTTGATCAAGTATCCAAGCGTTTTGATGAGCTGCTATTTAACAACCTATCTTTTTCGTTGTTTCATCGTAACCGCATGGCGATCGTTGGGGACAATGGTACCGGTAAATCGACTATATTCAAGCTGATTCTCGGCATGGAGAAGCCGGATTCGGGTTATGTGAATGTAGGAAGCAGCTGCCGAATTGGTTATTTGGCACAGGATGCGCTGCAATATGAAGAAAACGATCGTGTAATCGATTTATTCCGTAAAGATCTTGAGATGCCAGAAGCCGAAGCCAGGCATGTGCTGGCCACTTTCTTGTTCTACGGAGCGGATGTCTTTAACAAGGTATCCGGCTTAAGCGGGGGAGAAAGGATGAGGCTGCGGCTTGCGATTCTTATGCATCAGTCCTGTAACATGCTCTTACTGGATGAACCGACCAATCATCTCGACATTGAATCACAGGAAGTACTCGAGGATGCGCTGAGAGAATTTAACGGAACGATATTGGCTATATCACATGACAGATATTTCTTAAATCAATTGTTCACAAAAATTGCCTGGCTGGAAAATCAGGAAATAACGGTTTTTGATGGGTCTTACGAATGGGCTAAAGAAAAAAGGAAAGAAAGAGTTGTTCATGAAGAAGATTCAAAACAGAAGAGTGACGCGCCAAAAAACACCTCTGTCAGGCAAAAGGAGAAAGTTCCTTCTATTTCCGAGGAAATAAACGAGGAGGAATGGCTGCAAAAGCTCGATCTGCTTGAAAAGAAGCTTGAAAAGCTGGACGAGCAGTTAATTCATGAAAAAAACATGGAAGAGATGCAGCGTTTGTATAAGGAAAGACAATCAACGGAGCGAGCTTATCTTGACTGGTATAAACTTCTTTCATAAGACGTTCAAGATTTTGAACACTTCTTTGTGACCTTGCTTATTTGATCGTGCTATGATAGAAAAAGATCAAAATAGCGAGTGACAAAGGGCGTTTTAAGATGACTAATCCATTATTGGAAAAAGCAGAATCCTTTATTCATCAATATTGCCAGGAGATGAACATAGGGCCGGCAGAAAAAGAAAAAAGGATTGAAGAGGTTCAAAACAGTATCCTAACAACGGGTACCTATTCGCATACTACAAGCGAACTTCAATTTGGTGCAAGAGCAGCGTGGCGCAATAGCAACCGGTGTATTGGACGTTTATTTTGGAACAGTCTTCAGCTGTTTGATGCAAGGGATGCCCTGTCAAAGGAAGAAGTGAAGGAAGCTCTATTTAATCATATAGATTATGCGACGAATGACGGAAAAATCAGATCGACGGTGACCATTTTTGCTCCACGTGAAAAAAATAAGGGTCCTATTAGAATCTTTAACCATCAGCTTATCCGTTATGCGGGCTATGTAAAAGAAAATGGAGAAGTAATTGGAGATCCTCATTCAATCTCTTTCACGCAGTTTTGTGAATCGCTGGGCTGGAGAGGGAAGGGGACAAAATATGATGTTTTGCCGCTTGTTGTTCAATTACATGAAGGTGAGCCCTTTTATTTCAATCTACCGCCTGACATGATAAAAGAAGTGGTAATCAAGCATAGATCCATTCCTGAGATAGATGAACTGCAATTAAAGTGGTATGCTGTTCCGATTATTTCCGATATGAAATTGGAGATAGGGGGAATTGACTATATTGCCGCACCGTTTAATGGCTGGTATATGGAAACTGAAATTGCCGCCCGTAACTTTGCAGATGAAAAAAGATACCATGAACTTCCCTCAGTAGCGGAAAAAATGGGGTTGTCCACTAAGCTGGCTTCAAATCTTTGGAAAGACAGAGCAATCATTGAGCTTAACCAGGCTGTCTTGGATTCTTTCAAGCAGGCCGGTGTAAGTATGGTCGATCATCATACAGCTGGCAATCAGTTTGCCTTATTTGAAGAAAAAGAAGCGCTTGAAGGAAGAGAAGTAACAGGAGACTGGAGCTGGCTGGTTCCGCCTGTCTCACCAGCGTCCTCACATATTTTTCATAAACGATACAAGAACACATGGAATTCTCCGAACTTTCTATATCAGCCGTCCTTTATAAAAAAGAACACTGAACAGAATTTAATTAAAAAGAGCTGTCCATTTCTTTAAAAAGGTATAAAGTATATAACGAATAAAGAGTGTCCCCATAAATAAAATCATGGGGACACTCTTTAATTTGGGCTGTATGATTTTGGTAAAGCATCTGCCTGAAACGAAAATGATCAGGTCGCCTTTAAAAAATAGTCAAATCATAGTTCAGAAGCTAAAATAACTTCTCCTTCAGGTGTTTCGCTTTGGGCATCCGGTTCATGTGAAATCGCGATTTGATTCCATTGTTCTGAATTAAATTCATCTAGTGTAAATACCACAGCTCCGGCCCCGGATTCACTAGCTATAAAAGTACCGGCTCTTTTTGGACTTTCGCCTTCAATTAACCAGACCTGATAAACTTCATCATTAGCAAGCGGTCCCAATGATGAGGCGTTGATCACCACATTCACTTGAGATCCTGTTCTGACGATGGAAGCAGAGGCTGTTGGGTTTTCATCAGATTCACCAGTCGGCGATAACGTTACATATTGAAGCAGCTCATCAACGGTTTCCTGTGATTGTGTTAACTCGGTTGATTGCTGCTGCAGTTCATTATACAAAAATGCATTGCCACCCAGAGAAAGAAGTAAGGCAGCTGCGGCAGGCAAGACCCACTTTGCTGATGAACGTTTAGATGGGGATGATGAATTTGTTTTGGCATTTCCAATTAAAGTTGGTTCAGCAGAAGCGGAATGCTGTTTTGGTTCTTCTTCAGCAAAAACCGCTGATAACACTCTTTCCTTCATTCCTTCAGGCGGTGTTACAGGTTCTGAATCATAAGGAAGGTCTTCAATCAGGCCGTTCCATTCTGCCAACTCTGCCCGGCACTCTGCACAATTCTCGAGATGATCTTCAAATACAGCTTTTTCCTCTCGTGATAAGTGGCCATTAAAATAGTCAATAATTAGATCACAATCAGCTCCGTGATTAGCCATTCGCTTTTCCTCCTTCCTCATGTATATAGGTTTTTAAATGCTTCAGTGCAAGGCGGATTCTCCCTTTTACGGTGCCGAGCGGAAGCCCTGTCCTATGAGAAATTTTTTCATGGGTTAATCCTTGGAAATAAAATAATTCAATAATATGGCGCTGTTCTTTTTTTAATTTTTGAACGGATCTGCGAATAAGCAGTTTTTTTTCTTTTTCTTCAAGCAAGTCACTTGGTGTTTCGGCTGTTTCTCTTAAAGAATCACGTTCTTCAAATTCGACTGCAGGCTTTGAAGACTGCTTCCGCAGGTGATCTAAAGCAGTATTACGGGTCATAGTAAGGAGCCAGGAAGAAAATTTTCCTTTTTCTTCACTGTAAGACGAATGAGAATTCCACAGCTTTATAAAGACTTCCTGTACGACTTCTTCTGCAAGAGTCGTGTCTTTAGTCATACGATAAGAGAATGAATAAATCAGTTTCTGGTAACGATCATATAAGGATTCCAATGCGTTTTTGTCTCGCTGCAATACTTGCTGGTATAATTCAATATCTTGAGGTCCCGACATAACAAACTCCTTTACTGGGCGATTTGATATCCTTATCATACGGGATCAAGAGCTGTTTAACAATTTTCCATGTTAATAAGTAAACGCAGACCATTGTATTTTAGATCACTTTGAGCAAAAGGAAATAGGTTTACCCTGTTTATAAAAGAGTAAACACAAAAAACAGCGATTCCCTGATAGAAAATCGCTGTTTTTTTCTGGTTAAAGAATATTAAACGTTCAACTTTCACACTTCAAGTGATTAACGTGCTATTTTTTGAAGCTTATGGATAACCGATAGGGATTTTCCGGTTCCAATTGCTACAGATTCAAGGGGATTTGGTGCGATATGCACTGGAACTACAATTTCTTCACTGAGCCATTGCTGTACTCCGTTTAATAGAGCACCGCCTCCGGATAATATCACACCGCGGTCTACAATATCACCGCTTAATTCAGGTGGACAGTTTTCAAGCGTAGCCCGAATGGCTTCTAGGATGCTTGATAATGACTCCTGAATCGCTTGCTGGACCTCTTTAGAAGTTAATGAAATGGTTTTTGGAAGCCCTGTTACAAGGTCACGGCCCCGGATTTCCATTTCCAGCGTTTCATGTTCGATAGGCGCATAGCCGACTTCCATTTTTATTTGTTCCGCAGTACGTTCTCCGATAAGCAGATTATAAGATTTACGAACGTACTGAACAATATCTTCATCCATTTTGTCACCTGCAACCCGAATGGTATTGCAAGATACCACGCCGCCGTATGAGATAATGGCTACCTCTGTTGTGCCTCCGCCTATGTCTACAATCACATTTGCTACAGGCTCTCCTACCGGAAGATCTGCTCCGATCGCTGCAGCTACAGGCTCTTCAATCAAATGGACGGTTTTAGCTCCGCTGTTTTTCACTGCATCATGAATAGCACGGCGTTCTACTGATGTGGCTCCTGAAGGTGTGCACACCACAACACTTGGTTTGCGCATAGAAAAACCAAGTTTTTTTCCGATCGTTCCCATAATATGCTTTAACATATCAGTCGTCACATCAAAGTCTGCAATGACGCCATCTTTTAGCGGTCTGACAGCCACGATATTACCAGGCGTTTTACCGATCATGTTTTTTGCATCGATGCCGACTGCCAGAACTTTTTTAGTATTGATATCGATCGCTACTACAGAAGGTTCATTCATAATGATGCCTTTATTTTTACTGTATACCAGAATATTAGCCGTTCCTAAGTCAATGCCGATTTCAGCGTTAGATAGCATGTATAATTCCTCCGATGTAATTGTTATAGTTTTTATGAATCGTATTTTGTCAAAAAGGCACGTTTTATTCATGATAAGCTGTTTTTCTGTCGATTGAAGACAGGGGAAGCAAAATGCTTCAGTTTCCCTTATTCAACCCTCAGCCGAGAAGACTTTTTTGTTTATGGGAAAAACGTTGCCCTGAATACTCTTCCGTGTAGTATAGACTATTTTGGGAGAGAGTTGGAGAGTCGAATGTTGGAGAAATAGAATATTACAAAATAAACGTAATTTTTACAAAGAACGATTCTATTCTAAAGTACTTGTATATAAGGGTTATGAAGTCATTTTAAGATAGATAAAATGCAGTTCTGTAATAAAAGAATAATCCATCTGTAATGAAAAAAACCTGTCATCAAAATTGATGGCAGGTTTTTGTACGGCTCAACTATAGCGTTTAAATGTGTTGCAATAACTCCTGAACCCCTGCAAAAACTGGATTCCTACTAAAATAATTTAAATTAAATCCATTTCGTGTTCTTTATTTACCCCAAATAAGTGTTTTAAAGAAAGGGGGGAAATAGAAGCAGGTGTCTTCCCTCTAAATTGAGTGGTTCTTTAAGAGTAAATAGGCGTATGGTAGGAACTATTCTATTAATTGGTGCTTGTAAAAAATCTTCCTGCGGATCAACTATTCTTTTCATCTTTTTCTGGCAAGGTAAATTGATCAATTTGCTGCTTCATTTCCTTACTCATATGGGATAGAGTACTGATTTGCCCATTCATTTCTTCAAAGGCGCGAAGCTGTTCATCAGTTGACGCATAGATTTCTTCTGTTCCTGCAGCGGTTTGCTCAGACACAGCTGAAATGTTTTCGATGGAAACGGCAACCTGATTTGATTGTGCACTGGATTCTTGCATGCTTTCTACTAATGATCCAAGCTGGTCGTCAATTGCCTTGACCTTTGTTGCGATCATCTGAAAAGCAGCTTCTGTTTCAGTCATCGATTCAAGCTGTTTTGAGGATAATGTTTGTCCTTCGTCAGCTGCATCGACAATGGCTGTGATGCCATTTTGTATGTTTTTCACCATCACTGAAATTTTGTCAGTTGCCTGAGAGGAGTCTTCCGCAAGTTTTTTCACCTCATTGGCTACTACTGCAAAACCTTTTCCTGCTTCACCTGCTCTTGCTGCTTCTATCGCTGCATTTAAAGAGAGCAGATTCGTTTGATCGGCAATACTTCGTACAAAAACAGCTGCTTGCTGAATTTCTCCGGCGTAACCAGTGAACTGATCGATCGCATTTTTAATAGAGAGGGAGGAATGTGCGACTTTTTGTGCATATTGTTCCTGGAGAATAAGGGATTCACGTCCGGATTGAACAGATTGCAGTGCTTCTTTTCCTTTATCAGAGGATTCTCTGCTAATCGTAACGCTTTCCTGAAACGTATGATTCATATTTGTCATCAAATGTGCAGTTGACTGAACATCTTCAGAAATAGAGTAGCTGCCTTTTGCAAGTTCTTCAGTAGAAGCTGCTACTTGAGAACTGCTTACAGCTAATAATGTCATCCGTTCGGAAAGATCCCCGGTAAAGTCGTTTACACGGTCGCCAACTTTTTCGATCGATGTCACAGTATCACGTAAATTTGTAATCATATGACTAAAAGAACGGTTTAAATGATCAATTTCAAATTTTGAAGACCGGTTTGGAGGTAACGTAATAGTTAAGTCTCCGTCGGCAACCCGTTTTGCATGCTCAACCATTTTATTTAAGGGACTTGTAATTCTTTTTGAAATGATTACCGTCACAATTATGGACAACAGAATGATCAATGCCATTGCGACAAGGGAGAATATAACGATAAAATTGATTTTTTGTTCGGTCATTTGTACTTTATTGCTGTGCCAATTGTCTGCCATACTGTCGAGCAAATAAACATCGTTTGTAATGCCCGCCATTCTAGAGGCTTGTCTGCTTGTTTCAGATACTGAGCCCTGGTCGAGCGCTTCTCCTGCATCAAATAGTAATTCATCATATTTACTTTTTATCGTTTCAAGCTGACGTTTTAGATCCTCTGTAGGCAAAATGCCGCCAAGACTGTCTATGTTTTTTTCCGTTTCCATCAGCTGATTTTGGGTATTCAGCCTGTTGCTTTCATTTGGACTGAGTGAGAAATTCGCAAGAGACTGCTGGGAGATTAAAAGCTCACTATTTAATGATTCGATCTCTAAAAGAACGGTCACATCTTCTTCAGAGGCTGAGTTTACTGAAATCATTTGATAGACAATGGTCGCAACAATAATCGTTGAGAGAACAAGAGGGATGAAAGCTAATAAAAATAAACGATTACGTAATGCCAATTTAATTCCCTCTTTTCAACTGATCCGGAACTATTATGTCACCGGAAATAATTTTTTTTCGTGCATCAATCAGCTTCGCCTGCTGTGTGACGGTTAATTCTGTCAGTCTGACTTCAGCAAGGGTCACCCCATTTTCTGCCAGCCCTAATTTGTAGTCAGTCTTTTCATCTGAACCTTCCACCAGCGCTTCCACTAAATCATATACAGCGATGTCTACATTCTTCATCATAGAGGTCACAACCGCCTTTTCAGCAACGTAAAATTGGTCGCCGTCAACACCAGCGGCAAAAATACCCTCTTCTTGAGCTTTTAATATTGCCCCGATTCCTGTATATCCTGCAGCAGGATAAAGAAAATCAGCGTTTTTGTTAATTTGCTCTGAGGCTAATGTTTCACCAAGTTTTGCGTCTCCAAAATCACCTGCGTAATCTGCGATGATTTTTATATCCGGATCAGCGTAAAGTGCCCCGGCTGTGTATCCTGCTTCAAAACGATGAATCACTTCAGCATCCATTCCGCCGATAAAGCCAATCACACCCGTCTTACTCGTCATGGCAGCGACTACACCAACAAGAAAGCTTGCTTCATGCTCCTTAAACGTCATGGACATCACATTGGCAACATCTGAGGATCCGTCAATTAAAAGAAAGGACTGCTCAGGATTTTCCTCTGCGACTTTTTCAAGTGCTTCTTGAACGGAGTAGCCAAGACCAATTATCAAGTCCATGTCTTGCGCTGCTAATTCATTAAGCTTTTCTTCATAATTACCATCCGGTGCTTCACGATAGTCAAAGCGGATTCCTAATTCATTTCGTGCCCTTTCAAGTCCTTTGAAAGCTGCATCGTTGAAGGATCCATCTCCAAGCCCTGTATCCGACAGCAAAATGCCGATTGTGGCTTCAAAAGAGGTGCTCTGCGCTTTTGGCTGGTCTAATTGACAGCCGGAAAGCAATGTAACGAATAGGCTCATTGAAAGCGCCCATGATAAAATTTTCATTTAAATCCCCCATCATACTATGTAATTGCCAACGAAAGTACCTGAAAATGATTTTTAAACTAAATCTATTTTACTAGAAAAAAAGCCATTAACATAGTGTATATTATGAAAAAATACTCATATTCCTTTAATATACTTTAATAATATCGACAAAAAAATCCCAACCTTTAGAGGACGGGATAAGTTTAGTGAACAATTAAAGATGTTTTTTTGAGAAAAATTGTGCCAGCTCCTGGCTGTGAAGCTTTCTCGCTTTTCTGTGAGACGCTCTATTTTCTGCGGTTTCATTCAGCCATTTTTCCTCCTCTGACTCAGGTACAATTTGCGGTACCCTTGAGGGCTTCCCATCTTCAGTCAAAGCGACAAAAGTTAGAAAAGAAATGGCAGCGACCGATTCTTCACCGGTTAAAAGCTTTTCCGTCGTTACCCTGACAAACACCTCCATAGAACTTTTTCCTGTGTACGTGACAAATGCTTCAAGTGTAACGGCATCTCCAACACGAATAGGTTTTAAAAAGTCTACAGAGTCAGTGGAAGCTGTAACGACTGAAGCCCTGGCTAGTTTTGTTGCAGCGATGGAAGCCACATTATCAATATAAGCCATCAGCTTTCCGCCGAATAGTGTCCCATGGTGGTTGGTATCAGGGGGAAGAACGTGACTGGTTTGAATAGTGCGTGTTTCACTCATGTATTTTTGATTTTGCATTGGATCGGCTCCTTTTACTGTTAGGGGATAATGGGATAATTTAGTTGGTTGCTTGTGCTGTCAGGAAAGGGTATTCGTTAGGAATAACGTTTTTCTAAATTTAAACCAGGTAGAGAGGAAAAAAACATTGGCACATGGCCAATGTTTATGGTTTTGGATCTATTTTTTCAGCATCTTTTGTATTTAAAGGGATCCTTAGAAAATACATCAGTGCGCCGCCTACAAGTCCAATCAGTGCAACAAAGCCAATTAAAGTTGCTGTCATTTCAGGCATCGTGTTCAGCCTCCTCTCAAATTGAATAAGTCTCATTATGTTCTTAAGTATAAGGGATGGAGGACCAAATAGTAAAATTTTTTATTTATCGTCTGCCAAGGCATCCTCACGACTGTGCGTGTGAAACAGGGGTAGAAGGGCAAAATAACAAAATGCCCCTGCACGAGCAGGAGCATTTTCAATAGGTGTAGATTGTTAATAGTAGCTCACGGTGATTAAAAAGCCCAGTCGCCGTTTTTGAAGACGGGTTCTGCTGTGCCATCTTCTTTAATTCCATCGATGTTCATTTTATCTGAGCCAATCATAAAATCAACATGTGTAATACTGTTATTCAGTCCGCTGCTTGAGAGTTCCTCTTCATTCATTGTTTTTCCGCCTTCAACACAAAATGCGTAGGCGCTGCCAATTGCAAGATGATTTGATGCATTTTCATCAAACAGCGTATTGTAAAACAAAATATTTGATTGAGAGATCGGTGACTGGTGAGGAACTAACGCCACTTCTCCAAGGCGGTGAGAGCCTTCATCGGTGCTGATCAATTTCTTTAGAATTTGTTCGCCTTCATCTGCTTTTACATCCACAATTTTTCCGTTTTCAAAGGTCAGCGTAAATCCATCAATAATATTTCCGCCGTAGCTAAGCGGTTTCGTATTGGTAACTGTACCATTGACCCCATCTTTATGGGGAACCGTAAATACTTCTTCAGTAGGCATATTAGCCATAAATGTGTGACCTTTTTCATTTATACTGCCAGCGCCGGCCCAAAGATGGCCTTCAGGAAGTTCAATTGTTAAATCTGTGCCTGGAGCTGTGTAATGCAGTTTTTTATAGCGTTTATCATTTAAATAAGCTGCTTTTTCATGAAGTGTTTCATCATGCTCTTGCCAAGCTGCTACAGGATCAGCCTGATCAACCCGTACCGCTTTGAAAATGGCGTTCCATAGAGATTCCACTGCGTCTTCTTCTGAATGATCAGGGAACACTTTTTTCGCCCAGCCTGTAGATGGAGCGGCTATGACTGTCCAGCTTACTTTGTCGGATTGAATGTATTTTCGATATTGGGAAAGCGCCTTGCCTGCAGCCTGCTGGAAGGAAGAAATTTTTTCAGGGTCAACCCCTTTTAACAAGTCAGGGCTGGCTGAAACAATATTCATAAAAGCTGCACCTTCTTGAGCCATTGATTCCCGCTCAATACGCTTCCATTCAGGAAATTCGCTGAATGAATCTTCAGGTGCCAGATCATAGCGCATGCGGCTTACTTCATCATCTGCCCAGTCTACGAAAACCTGTCTCGCTCCTGCTTCATATGCTTTTTTTGTAACAAGTCTTACAAATGGTGCGTTTTCAATAGTAGCGCCAATATACAGCCACTGGTCAGGCTGAATATTTACGCCTACTTTTACAGCAAGATCAGCATACTTTTCTAATAATTCCTGATGAGTCATAACTTTGTCTCCTTTTATGTAAATAGATTCATGTCTATTTTATCAATTAATTTAAATAAATCAAAAAAAGAGCCGTCTTAACATGGAAGAAAAGAAAAATCTAAAATGACAAACATTTCTACCGATATATAAATAGTAGGCATGAAATCTGTGAATGTAGGTGAAATGATTGGATAAGTCCACAGTATTTGGAATTATATTTGGATTTTTAGTTATTGGAATCGGTATTGTTCTTAAAGGTGTAGAGCCGAGTGCTCTTTTAAATGGACCGGCTATGATGATTATTATTTTAGGAACGGCTGCTTCTGTCACCATTGCTTTTCCGACGTCGGAATTAAAGCGTGTTCCAAAGCTTTTTGGCATCCTGTTTAAAGAAAATAAATCGACAGATGTTAAGAAAATTATCCGGATGTTTGGGGAGTGGGCGGAGCTGGCAAGAAAAGAAGGCTTGTTGGCGCTTGAAACAAAAACGGATGAAATTGAAGATTCCTTCTTAAGAAATGGTCTTGGCCTGGCGATTGACGGGCAAAACGCGGATTATATTAGAGATGTGCTGTCAGAAGAAATTGATGCGATGGAGGAGCGGCATCTGTCAGGTGCGTCAATCTTTACTCAGGCAGGTACGTATGCTCCTACACTGGGAGTGCTTGGTGCTGTTGTAGGTTTGATTGCTGCACTGGGTGATATGAATGATACAGAGGCCCTCGGTCATGCCATTTCAGCTGCTTTTATTGCGACCCTATTGGGGATTTTTACGGGCTACGTTTTGTGGCATCCATTTGCCAACAAGCTTAAACGAAAATCAACGAATGAGGTAATGATAAAAAATATGATGATTGAAGGGATTTTATCGGTTCTGGAAGGAGAGGCGCCTAGAGTCATCGAACAAAAGCTTGCATCTTATCTGCCAGCGAAAGAAAGAGAAAAGCTAATGGATGAAAGCGGGGCGGTTGAGAGTGTCGAGGCGTAAAAAGAAGCATAAGCATGAAGAGCATGTAGATGAATCCTGGCTCTTGCCCTATGCGGATCTGTTAACCTTACTTTTAGCCCTTTTTATTGTTTTATTTGCAAGCAGCAGCGCAAACGAAATGAAATTCCAGCAAATGTCGCAGGTTTTTAGTGATATTTTTTCAGGCGGGGAAAATGTTCTCGACTATGCAAGCTTAATCGAAGAAAACGACGAAGAAGATCAGATTGACCCTGTTGACGGAGCGAATGAAACAGATATGAATTTGACTGAGGCAGAAGCAATGGTCAAGGAAATTTTAGATAGTCAGGAAGAGCGTGATTCCGCTGTAGCAAAAGATCAAGAAGAATTAATGCAAATACAGCGGGCAATTGATAAATATATCGAGGAAAATAATTTGGATGAACAATTTGCTACACAGTTATTGGATGAAGGACTTTTGCTGACCATCCGGGATAATGTTTTATTCGCATCAGGATCAGCAGCTGTTCAGGATTCATACAGCGGGGCTGCAGAAGAAGTTGCACAGCTGCTTGAGTTTGATCCTCCACGGAATGTAATCATATCGGGGCATACAGATAATGTGCCCATTGGAAGTGCTGATTTCAGCTCTAACTGGGAATTAAGCGTAATGAGAGCAGTCAATTTCATGAAGCTTGTAATCAATAATCCCAACCTTGATCCACAATGGTTTAGTGCGAAAGGATTTGGAGAATACCAGCCTATTGCTTCAAATGATACTGAAGCAGGAAGAGCGCAAAATAGAAGGGTGGAAATACTTATTTTGCCCCGGATTTCAGCTGATGAGGTCAGTCTTGGGAATTAATTAGAATTCCTTTCTGCTATAAAATACTTAAACCATAGTTATTAAATTCATATCAGAATGCCTTCACGAACAATAGATTTGTTCATGAGGGTTTTTTTGTATAAAGAAATAAGTTTAATGGAATGGAAGGAAGTTCATCTGTGGGCAGTTTAATATGAACAGACAAAAATTAGTACTATTAAGTTCATTTCATACGTGCAGTAACTGGTATTCATACCTTAATATCCTATAATGTGACAAAAATTATCAATTTACTTGTTTAGTTTATAAATAGGTAGGGAAAACGAGTTATTAGAAAACTTTACATAACTAATTATACTTAAAGGGGGAGAATTATTTGGAAGGATTTTTAGAAGGAGTTGCTTCTTTTTCAGAGCAGCTTTGGGGATATCCATTAATTGCTATTTTACTATTTTCGGGCATTTTTATGACCGTAAAGCTGGGGTTTATTCAATTTCGCCATCCTATTTATATTTTTAAGCAAACATTTGGAAGCATCTTTAAAAAACCAAAGGGCGAAGGAACGGTAACACCTTTTCAGGCTTTGACATCGGCTCTTTCCTCTACTGTGGGTGCAGCTAATATTGTCGGAGTGCCTGCAGCGATCATGTTTGGGGGGCCTGGTGCAGTTTTCTGGATGTGGGTGATCGCTTTAATCGGAATGTCACTTAAATTTTCAGAAAGTGCACTGGCAGTTCATTACCGTGAAAAAAATGAAAAAGGTGAATTTGTCGGTGGTCCCATGTACTACATGACAAAAGGGCTTGGGATGAAATGGCTCGGAATTTGGTTCTCCTTCGCATTAATGCTTGAATTAATTCCGAGTATTATGGTGCAGGGGAATTCATTATCGAGTACCGTTGAAGAGTCTTTTAATATTCCCGCTCTTTGGACAGGAATAGCGGTCGCTGTAATTGTAGGAATTATTGTGTTTGGCGGTATCAAAAGAATCGGTCAGGTGACGCAAGTATTTATTCCATTTATGGCACTTGTATACGTTGGAGGGGCACTTGTAATTTTATTCATGAATTTGAACATGCTCCCTGAATTTTTCAATTTGATTTTTTCAAATGCATTTTCTCCTGCTCCGGTAGTAGGCGGATTCGCAGGTGCAGCGATTGTAGATGTTATACGATGGGGATTTGCCCGCGGTTTGTATTCCAATGAAGCGGGTCTGGGTACAGCGCCTATGGCTCACGCAGCTGCACAAACGGATCACCCGGTACGCCAGGCATTCTGGTCGATTGCAGGAATTGTAGTGGATACTTTAGTTATTTGTACAGCAACCGCTTTTGTCGTGCTGTCTTCCGGAGTATGGACAGGGGAGAATGCGATGGAAAACAGCAGCGCACTCACCACAATTGCTTTTGAAAGTTACTTCGGTACTTTTGGCAGCATTCTCGTGACAGTATCACTCATATTCTTTGTTCTTTCAACAATACTGGTCATTATTTTCTATGGAGCCAAGCAAGCCGAGTTTCTATTTGGCTTAAAGGCTTCTTATGCAATTCAATTCGTCTATTTAGCAGCCATTGTTTTCGGAGCAGTTGGAGCTGCAGAAGTGATCTGGGGCTTCCTGGACATTATGCTCGCTGCCATTTTAATACCGAACTTAATTGCCGTCCTTCTATTGAGCAACAAAGTAAAAGAGCTTAAACACGAATTCTTTACTTCTGATGAATATTATTTAAAAGATATCCGTAAAAAGTAAGAAAAAGCGTAAGACCAGTTGGTTGGTCTTACGTTTTTTTTCATCAAAAATAATATAAATACCGACAACAGATGCTTTTAGTCTTTTATTACTAACGTAAAATTGATAAAATTATAGAAACAGCATACAGAGAGAGAGGGATTGTACATGGAGCATATCCCACAAAAAAATAAATCCTATCTCAACCATAATGAGATGGCGGTGGCAGTTGTAGATGAGAGGCTGCAAGTAGTCAGGATGAACACATCATTTGTTGAAGATTTCCATGTTGAAAATACGGAAAAGTCCATTTTCTTGACAGATTTTGAAGTTTTTCGCAATTTGAACTTACTCTCTGACATTATTAACAGTTTTAAAGATAATCAGGAAACCAAGTCTGAACTAACTGTGGGGTCAGAAGCGGAGAAGAAGGACTTTACCATTACGATTGTCCCCTCTCATTATGAAGCAGAGAAGGTCAGGCTCGTTGAAATCATATTTGATCACACTGCTCATCAGCAGGCATATATTCCCTCTTCACAATCGTTCAACCCAACCAAATCCATTTCCCATTCTGTATTTTTGTTAAAACTAAAAAAAGAGAACGATAATTTTATTATAAAAGTAGGAACAGGAAGTTTATTTGAACAATTGCAAATAAATTCTGCAGATCTTAAAAATCAAAACTTGCATACTGTTTTCCCAAAAGAAGAACTGGAACACTACGTACCTATTTGTCTTAAGGTATGGGAACAGCAAATTGAAGCTACGTATGAAGGGACGATCTGTGGACTGGAGTATATTGCTTCAGTTATCCCGGTGGTGGAAGAAGGTGTTACAGAAGAAATTATCTGTATGGTGACAGATATTTCTAACCTGAAGAATACGCAGCGGGAATTGGAACGTAATAAGCAAAAATACCAGTCTTTAATGTATGATCACAGCGATAATATTTTTCTCATTGACCGGCAATACATTATTAGAGAAATTAATTCAGCGGCTGAAAAAAGGTTGAAAATGAATAAAAACGAAACCTTAATTGGAAAAAATTATCGGGATTTCGTCAGAGCAGATCGCTGCGAAAATACAAAAAAATACCTTGATCAAGCGCTGGAAGGAACTACTGTATCTTATAATACCGTTATAATCAATCAAGACCATACGGAAAGTCATATCAGCTGCACATTAGTGCCCATCCTTATTGATGGCAAAGTAGAAGGTGCCTACGGCGTCGGCAGAGACATCACTGAGATTGTGAAAATGGATAAAAAATTAAAGAAGACAGCGTATTTACTAGAAGCCTATTTTAACCATACAAATGATGGAGCTTCTTTACTATCAGAAGATGGAGTATTTGCAGCCATGAATCACAAATTCGAATCTATTTTCCAGTGGGAAAGAGAGGAATTACTGGGCTGCAACATCACAGATTTATTTCATAAAGAACAGTCTCAGGACGATAAAAGGAAAATCATTCAAGCGTTAAAAGGAGAAGATATTGACTATATAGAGACTACATTCCAAAAAAAGGATGGAACAGCGTGCACCTTATCTCTCCATGTCTCTTCTATACGCTCTAAAAAAGGAACACTTATAGGAATTGCGGTAATCGTACAGGACTTATCAAAGATAAAAATAAGAGAAGACCTGCTTAAAAAATCTGAGCAGCTGGCACTAGTTGGTCAGCTTGCTGCCGGAGTAGCCCATGAAATCCGCAATCCATTAACCACGCTTAAAGGATTTCTGCAGCTTCTGGGTGAGGATAAAAAAGCTTCTATTTATATTGAATTGCTTCAAAACGAACTGAACCGCATTGAATATATCACAGGTGAATTATTATCACTTGCAAAACCTCAGGCTACAAGCTTCAAGATAAACTCACTGAAAATGATTATGGATCAAACAGTAGAATTTATAAAAATAGAGGCCTTAAAAAATAATGTTAAAATGGTGCTGTCAATTGAAGAAGTAATGTTTGAATGTGAATCACACAAAATAAAACAGGTATTTCTTAACCTTTTTATGAATGCAATTGAAGCAATGCCCACCGGTGGAACGCTGAATATTTTTCTAGTTAAAGAGAAGTCGGATGCAGTTATTATCATACAAGACACTGGGTACGGGATTAAAGAGGACCGGCTGAGAAAGCTTGGAGAGCCGTTCTACAGTACGAAAGAAAAAGGTACAGGATTGGGTTTGATGATTTGCAGGAAAATTATAGAGAATCACAAGGGGACATTTACAATTGAAAGCAAGCCAAACGAAGGAACTACTGTAAAAGTTACCTTTCCTCTGATCAGTTCTTGAAATGAAGATAAAATCGCTAATGATTAATGATTTCTGCCAGAGGCTTGAACAAAACTCAATAAAGTACAATGAAGAATGGCTTCATGAATAATAGATTCATGAAGCCATTCTTTATTTAAAATTCAGCTACACTGCCCCAGAAGACCGCTCAAGCATTCACATAAGTGCCTTTAAGATTGTTTCCCGCCCTCCTAAAAACTTCTATTATGAAAAACCAGAACTGAAGTTTAGGCTGTTTTTTACAAATTTCAATAAAAAAACACATTTAATTGTTTTCTTTTTGGCCAGAAAGGATACACAAAGGAGTATAAGTGGGAAAGAAAGAGTTATGGTGCAAAGAAACTGTACGCCTCTATACCCACTCATAGTTTAAACCCGTTAAGCCCATTCATAAGCGGCAACTAAAAAACCTCATAAACCATACATAGATTTATGAAAAGGAACGGGCAGATTTATAGTTAAGTATAACTAACCAGATAAAAAAAGATTACCCTTGGAAGGGGAGGCCCCAGGATGATAAAAGAATTGCAGGATATGTGGAAAGCAAGAATCTGGATGAAAACCAATGTTCCATTTTTATATAGCTGGCACGCGTACGTTGGATATGACTTAAATCTTTTTGAAGCATTTAAACGTCCTGTTAAAGTGGAGGACGTGTCAGATGCATATGACCTTGAACCTGAACTGCTTGAACAGTGGGTGGAGGTTGGCGTTGCGTTAAAGCATTTAAAGAAAGATGAAAAAGGAAGAGTCAGTGTAAAAAAATCCTGGAAGCTTCCACGCAGCAAAAATAACAGTCCTTCATCGGGGGATTTATTAAAAGAGATGATGGAGCTTCATATTCCTTCGCTGCTTTCTTACCCTGAATTAATGAGAGAAAAGAAGCGCAACCATTTTGATTCTGAGCTGCATTCACCAACCGTAGCCAAGACATCAACCTTGTTAGAGCTTCTGGCTTTTCACTTAATTGATCGCAATGTTAAAAAGCATGAGGTCCAATCGATCCTGGATATCGGCTGCGGTGAAGCAGGTTATTTAATTCGTCTTGCAAAAAAATATCCTGATTTGAACCTTAAGGGTGTTGAAATCAGTGAAGAAGTCGCTGATAGTGCCAAAAAAGCTTCTGCACCTTATGAAAATATAGAGATCATCCATTCGGATATTGAAGAGTATAAACCGGAAGAGCCAATTGACTATGTGATGGTTAATAATTTACTGCATTATATCGACCCGAATGACAGACAGGGATTCTTTGAACGTCTACATGAAATCATGAATGAAAAGGGAATCGCAACGATTATATCTCCTCTGCAAAAAGCAAAACACGGCCAGCAATTTTCGAGTGCATTTAACAGCTTCTTTTTAACATTTGATAATTTATATCCGATCCCATCTGAGGATGAGCTGCGCACCATAACTGAAAAAGCCGGCTTCAAAATGGATAAACCATCTGCAATCATTCGGGAGGGCGGCTGGTTTATCGTTAAAATTCAAAAGAGTTCCTGATTAATGTTTAATAGAATTCTATGGTGGAAAACACCTAATATGAAACAATTATATAAATAAGGAGATGTTTTCATTGGCTAAAATTGCAACTGTTATAACGAGTTATTTTGAAGATGTGGAGTACACAGACCCGGCAAAATCATTCAAAGAATCAGGTCACGAAGTAGTGACAATTGATAAAGAAGCAGGCACTCAGGTAACAGGTAAGCAAGGAGAAGCTACTGTTACGATTGATAAGTCCATTGACGAAGTCTCTCCACAGGATTTTGATGCTCTCTTTATTCCAGGCGGATTCTCACCAGACTTGCTGCGCGGAGACGAAAAATTCGTTGCATTTGCAAAATCCTTTATGGATGACAAAAAGCCTGTGTTCGCTATTTGTCACGGTCCACAATTATTAATTACTGCAAAATCTCTTGAAGGACGGACTGCTACTGGATTTACCTCTATAAAAGTAGATATGGAGTATGCAGGAGCAACCTACAAAGACGAAGAAGTTGTCGTATGCGGAAACCAGCTTGTTACAAGCCGTACACCAGATGATTTACCAGCCTTTACTAGAGAAGCATTAAAATTGTTATCTTAAGAAGATAGATTTGCTGAAATAGGCCAATCTTTTAATTTCATATAAGTATAGTAAGCCGCTACGATTTCTTCTTTTTTGAAATCGTGGCGGCTTTTTTCAATTATATGAATCTCTTTATAAAATTTCTTCTCTCTGCCATGCAAAAGATAACTTGAATCCACTATTTAAAATAAGATTATTAGGTCGATATACTTAATAGGGTGGTAGTTCTTTTGTTGTATAATTGGGGAGGATGAAAATGAAAAAGTTAAAATGGAAGCTGCTTGTCTATTTTCTTGGGGTCATTCTATTAATGGTTGGATTATCCGGTTTTACTATGCATAAAATTATGGAAATGAATGAACACACTAAAGAGCTGATCGATTCTGATTTGACCATGCTGACACTTGATCAGGAAAAAAAATATAATATTTCACAGCAAATCGCTTTAACCAGAGGCTATCTTTTATATGGTGAGGAAGATTATAAAGAAAGATTCCTGACCCTTTCTGCTCAGAACAATGAGATTTCTGAAAAGCTGCAGGAATTAAATGCGGGCAATAATGTCAGTTCAGTACTTACGATCGCTAGAGTATGGCAGGGCAATGTAGAAAAACATGTATTCAGCATGTATGACAGTAATAGAGAAGAAGAAGCCAGGGTGCTTTTCCGGTCCAGCTACGAACCAACAGCCAGATCTTTAATGGACAGTTTAACTACTTTGTCAGAAGAACAGCAGGCAAAAATGGATCTTGCTATCAAAGCAAATGAAGAACAAGCAAAAAGCATGATTTTAACTATTATTTTAATTACGGCTATCGTTCTTGCAGCATCATTTGTGGTCAGTATGCTTGCGGCTCATCGAATTACAAAACCGATTTTGTTGGTAACTTCAAGAATGAGAACGATTGCACAAGGGGAGCTCAAAGCATACCCGCTCAAAATACATAGTAAGGATGAGCTTGGTGTATTAGTGTGCACAGTAAATGAAATGAATGATCAGCTTCGCAGCCTTGTGGCAGATATCAATTCAGTCTCCTCAACCGTTTTATCGCGAGGAAAACAACTTTCAGTTCATGCACAGGAAGTTCGTGAAGGCAGCAGTCAGATTGCCAGCACGATGATGGAGCTTGCAGATGGTGCGGGAATACAGGCGGAATCCTCCAGTTCATTAAGTCATAAAATAAATCTTTTTTCTGAAGAAATTTCATCTTCAGCTTCGCTTGGTCATCAAGCGCAGCATACTGCAGAGAAAACGCTGGCGCTGACTAAAGCGGGCAGCGTGAATATGAAAGAGACAATTCAAAAAGTATATGATATAAATGGCAACTTTAAACTTGCGATGAACAGAGTGGAGGGACTGGAAAGCCAGACGAAAAATATCAGTAAGCTTATACAAGTTATTCAGGAAATAGCGGACCAAACGAATTTATTGGCATTAAACGCCGCTATTGAAGCTGCACGAGCGGGAGAACACGGGAGAGGCTTTGCGGTAGTTGCAGATGAGGTGCGAAAGCTCGCAGAACAGGTTTCCTCATCCATCGGAGGCATCACTTCAATTATTTCTACCATTCAATCAGAATCAAATGAAGTAGTGGAGGTGTTAAAGCAAGGGTACGGTCTGGTTGAGGAGGGAACTGATCAAATGGAAAAAACAAATGAATCGTTCTCAAGTATTGATGATCAAATGAAGCGTGTATCATTTGAAATAAAAACGGTAGCAGATTCTCTCGATGATATTGTTCAAAGTACTAAAGAAATCAATCAAGAGATCGAGCAAATTGCAACCGTGTCTGAGGAGGCTGCTGCCGGTATTGAAGAAACTTCAGCCAGTGCAGAAGCTTCTCATTCAACAATGCAGCATGTATTTGATACGACTAAAGCGCTTGAACAGGATGCGGATATCTTAAGGGTTCACTTATCTCGATTCAATGTAGAGCAAGCTGTAGAAGATCAGGCGTCAGGGTCTAATAAATCATCTTAACTGGAGAAATTGAAAAAGGAGCGGATGATCCGCTCCTTCTACTGTTACAGCTGTTTTATTTTCTGCGCAAATTGCCCAATTCTTCAGCAATAGCCTGCATTTCACTTGGACTGAAGTTCTCGCGTTTCATAACCATTGTATATAGGTCATGGAGTTCCACATACATTTCCTCATCAAAATGTGTGGCTTTAATCGCTCCAGCGTTCGCCATGCGCAAGCGATCTTTAATTTGTTCAATCATGTATTCTGCGTTTTCAGTAGATTTTACAGACAAATTCATCTATTCGTCAGTCCCTTCGATCCGTCATTTTAATCTTTCCATGATTCGATCGATCTGTCAATAAGAACGGCATGCTTTTATGCGGTTTTGCCCTTCGCTGCCTTTTCCTCTTTTATTTTCTTTTGAATTTGTTTTGTTTCATAAACAACCACACCGGAAAGTCCTAATAGCCCAATTAGATTCGGGAAGGCCATTAATCCGTTCATCACATCGGAGAATAACCAGACCACATCTAAAGATGCTACAGATCCGATCATGACTGCGATCACAAACAGCACGCGATACCAAACATTCAGTTTCTTGGAACCAACTAAGTATTGAAAGCATTTTTCCCCGTAGTAAGACCATCCAATGATGGTCGAAGCTGCAAAGAAAACGAGTCCTATTGTCACGATGATCGGCCCCATACCGCCTAAGAAATGTTCGAAGGATGCAGAAGTTAATGCGCCGCCTTCTAAATCTCCTCCTTCATATAAGTCTGCCATAACAATCGTTAAGCCTGTTATGGAACAAACAATCAGCGTGTCGAGGAAGACTTGAGTCATCGATACAAGTCCTTGACGTCCAGGCATATCAGTTTTGGCTGCTGCAGCGGCGATCGGAGCAGAACCAAGCCCCGCTTCATTGGAAAATACGCCTCGCGCAACGCCATAACGAATAATGGCACCAATTACGCCCCCTGCTATAGCATCATTTCCGAATGCCTGTGTAAAGATTGTGGCAAACGCATCAGGAATAAGAGAAAAGTTTAAGATCATAACAATAAGTCCTGCTGCTAAATAGAATGCCACCATGATCGGAACAAAAAGGGAAGTAACTTTTCCTATGCTCTTAATACCGCCAAGAATAACAAGAGCAGTAAAAACGGTCAAAACTATACCAGTGAGCCAGGTGGAAATTCCAAATGTGTCATTCACTACATCAGATACGGAATTTGATTGAACCATATTCCCAATTCCAAAGGCTGCTACTGCCCCAAATAAGGCGAAAAGAACACCAAGCCACTTTTGTTTCAGCCCTCTTTCAAGGTAATACATCGGGCCTCCTGACATTTCCCCATCAGCGTCCTGAACGCGATACTTCACCGCAAGAACCGCTTCGGCATATTTTGTAGCCATCCCAAAAACTGCTGACAGCCACATCCAGAAAATAGCGCCCGGTCCACCTAAAACTACAGCCGTAGCAACGCCGACAATATTTCCTGTACCAACCGTGGCGGCCATTGCGGTCATCAGCGACTGGAAGTGGGAGATGTCTCCTTCTGAATTTTTGTCCTGATTTTTTGAAAATGCCAACTTTAAAGAATAACCAGTCAGTCTGAACTGGATTCCGCCTAAGCGAAGAGTCAAATAAATTCCGGTGCCGACCAATAAAATCAGCAGAGGCGGTCCCCAAACCAGACCACTGACATCACCAAGAAACTTCTCGAGTGCTTCCATCAAATTCCCCCTTAAATTTATCTTGTCAAAAAACTAGAATACAGTAAGAATAACTTAATGTAAATATTCAGAAAACGGATAAGATAGGCAAATGAGCGATTTCTTATATAGGTTGAGGTTTCAATCTGCCTATTTAAGGTAAAATATAGAGGAGTATAAAAGTTGGAGGATTCTGATTTGAAAAGTGTTTTATTTGTCGGAAAAGGGGATAATTGCTGCTCTTTACTTGCAGAAGTCATTTTAAGAGACCAAATTGAAAAGCAAAATGCAAGTGAGAACATTAAGGTGGATTCAGCCGGCACAACATCCTGGCAGCATGCAAACCTTCTTTGCGAAGAGGCAATTGCAGCACTCAGCCAATATGGGATTCACTGTGAGCACCAGTCTCCACGCCAGCTTGAAAGAAAAGATGTAGAATCTTTCGACTACCTCGTCGCGTTGGATCGGGAAACGCAGGCCGACCTCGAACTTCTGATGCGCAGTTCTTCAGGCAAGGATCACTGCTTTTTATTACTGGAATTAATCCATTCGTATACATTGGATGTTCCGAATCCATATTATACAAAGGACTATGATGAAGCGTATCACCTAATTAATGAAGGTTGTAAAGCATTACTAAATAAAATAAAATAATTTACTTTAATGGAGGAATTTTAATGGCAGGAAACAAGTTGTCAACAGGGATTTTATTAGGAGCAGTTATTGGCGGTGCTGTCAGTTTACTCGACAGAGAAACAAGAAGAAGTACGATCGAAGCATACCAAAAAAGCAGCCGTGCCATTTCTTATTATTCAACTCATCCAAAAGAATTGTCACAGCAAACAAAATCAAAAGTCGAAAAAATAAAAGTAACGGTTGAGCAGATTCAGGATGATTTTGAGTTTCTTTCATCCAAACTCGATGAAGTAAGAGATATGACACCGCAGCTTAAAAATATTTTAGTGGAAACAAAAGAGACGTTTGAAACTTCAGGTGAAACATACAAACATGCACTTTCGGATGATTCGGAAGAGGAGCAAAACAGATCTGACTTGTTTCTTGAACGAAATAATCCAGAGGAAAAAAAGACGATATAAAATTCGACAGCAGGAGGGATTACATGCCTGATCATAAAAAAAACGCTAATGCAATTCCTCAAAAACAGGTTATAAAAAAGAAGCAGGATGAACAATGGAATGAAGGGAAGAAAAACAGGCATTTGGAGGATATGACAGAGGCAATACATACAGGGGCAAGGCAGGGGAATTATCACACAGCAGGCGGTTTTATGAAAGAAGTACTAGGGAGGTTCACCCGGGCAGATACACCGGGACTTGGAGCACAATTAGCATACTATTTCTTATTATCGCTGTTTCCTCTTTTAATTTTCGCTATTGCCCTTATTCCATATCTGCCTATTACACAGGATCAGATGCTTGATCTCTTTACAGAATTTGCACCTGGTGAATCCATGGCGATTATCGAGTCTACGATTTCTGAGGTGGCATCCGGAGAAAGTACCGGATTATTATCTGTCGGTCTGCTGGGAACTTTATGGGCTGCTTCAAACGGAATGAATGCCCTGATGAAATCCTTTAACCATGCCTATGAGGTGGAGGAAACGAGACCCTTCATAATTGCCCGCGGTATGGCGATTGTATGGACGATTGTGATGGTAGCCGTAGTCGTCATCGCGTTGCTTCTTCCTATTTTTGGTCAGCAGATTGGTGAGATTGCTTTTTCAGCGTTTGGACTAACAGAAGCATTTTTGACAATTTGGAATGTCTTGCGTTTTGCAGTAACACCTTTTGTCTTATTTGTTGTATTTGTCGGTTTATATGCATTTGTTCCAAATGTTAAAATAAGATTTATCTCAGTGTTGCCAGGTGCGGCGTTTGCTGCTGCAGGCTGGCTCCTTACTTCCTTTCTGTTTTCTTTTTACGTTAGCAGTTTTGGAAACTATGCTTCTACTTATGGAAGTGTAGGAGGAATTATCGTCTTAATGATCTGGCTGTATTTATCAGGTATTATTATGATGATTGGTGCACAGATTAATGCAACGATGGCTGCCAGAAGAAGACATAAGCCGGCTAAGCCAAAAACAACTTAAATTAATTAGTCATGAATGGTAAATTTGCTGTATTAAAAGGTTCCAATCATTATTTGCTAATGATTGGAACCTTTTTTTACTAGTCGCTTATCTAAGCTATGGTCTACATTTTTATTCTTACTCTTTTCGTCAAAGCGCGTATGATCCACAGCGAAAAGGCAATTAAAGCAAAAGATGCTCCGAATGAAATGACTAATGAAAGATTTTCAGGTGTGTAATTGGAAAGAAGACTGTGTAATGGGGTATTCAATTCACGTGACCAGAGTAGATCCATTAAAAAGATCAAAGCTAATGCTCCATTAATTGTGAAAAGTAGTCCCCATCCACCTAAACGATAGTAACCTGCCCCAATCATCCAACCGGCAATATAGTAGATAAAAATATTCAAGCTGAAAACAATGAAAATAAATAACCAGGATGATTTAACACCTAAAAACGTTTGAACATCACTCGGTGCTATAAGTTGTTCTATCCCACCGATGATCAACGCAATAACCATAAAAATAACGGATAAAGCAGCAGAAGAAAGTGCGGTTCCTATAAAGTAATGCTTTCTAGTAACGCCTAGCTTCACATAATAGCTTAAAAAACTTGGAACGGAAAGAATGCCAACCACCAGCATAAATATTTTATATGGATTTTCAATGAAATTAATAAATCCCTCAATACCCAGGTTTTTATCAGCTGAAAAATAACGGATGCCAATAAAAATCATGAGCGTAATCGCAATCAGCCATGCAGCCCATCCAAGCTGGACAATGGTCATATCGTAGGCAACTTTAACATCGTTTCGTTTATTTTTGTTCATCCTGATCCCCCTCTTTAGTTAAGTGAATAAATAAATCCTGAAGAGAGACGGGGCCGATTTCCAGTCCTGTTTGCCGTGCTTGAATCCGCTGTTGCTCAGAAAGAGTTTCCATTACCATGACTGATTTAGTGCCGCCGAGCCTTTGGGAATTAATCTTTTTCATATTTTGAACAAAGTGGTCAACCTCCTCAACAGCTCCTGTAACAGCAGCGCCCATTTCAAGCAGCACATCAATGGGTTCCTTTAATATCAACTTCCCTTTATGCACGATCACAACTTCGTCAAATAAATAATCCATTTCAGATACCAAATGAGTCGATAAGATAATCGTTCTCGGATGAAGTGCATGATCTTCTACTATTTTTTGATAAAAAATCTCACGAGTAGGGGCGTCCATCCCGCTGTATGCTTCATCAAAAATTGTAATAGGAGAGCGGCTGACAAGACCGAT
This sequence comes from Jeotgalibacillus campisalis, assembly GCF_000829515.1. Classification (GTDB taxonomy): domain Bacteria; phylum Bacillota; class Bacilli; order Bacillales; family Jeotgalibacillaceae; genus Jeotgalibacillus; species Jeotgalibacillus campisalis. The sequence continues at coordinate 180,567 of NZ_JXRR01000015.1, forward strand.
CGTGACATTTAACGCAGACATCATTCCTTTAGACAACTCATTTACAGGTTTGGTTAATGGGAGGTTAAAAGCTTTGATTAATTCCAACGCATAGTCAGGATCATAGTTTGGTTTATAAGCTTCCACTGCTTCTAAGTGTGCTTTGACTTTTTCAGTGTCTTCCTTATATTCTTTTTCATAAACAAATGTCACTTGCTGCATAAGATCAGCATTTTCAAAAACGGTCTTACCATTTACTTCAATGGTTCCTTCTGTAGGTTCTAAAAAAGAAGCGAGAAGGGAAAGGAGTGTTGTTTTACCTGCACCATTTCGACCGATCAATCCATAGATCTTTCCTTGGGCTAGTTGCAAGGATAAATCTTCTAATGCTTTAAAATGACCATATCTCATAGTTACATGTTTAAAAACGACATCTTTTTTCATTATCATTCACGTCCTTTCAATTGTTTGATCAAATTGGTTAATTCACTTTCTGATATCCCTAATTTCTGGGCTTCTTGGATCATGGGGAGCATAAATTGATCCACAAAACTTTTTTTCCTTTGTTCAATCAACAGTTCTTTAGCACCCTCTGCAACAAACATCCCAACACCTCGTTTTTTATAAATGACGCCAGCATCTACCAGTAGATTAATTCCTTTGGCAACGGTTAAATGATTAATTTTATAAAACGTCACTAGCTGAGTGGTGGAGGGGATTTGATCATTCACCTTCAATTGATCATTCACAATCTGATCCTCTATTCGATCTTTAATTTGTAAAAAAATGGGCTTGCTGTCATTAAATGATTGACCCAATGGGAAATCACCACCTTATGTTATATGGTTATATAGTTATGTATATAACCATAAGTCATAAAGTGTGATTCGTCAATTGGTGTGGTGGTTATAATCGTTATAAAGTATTTAATCGATGAAATAGAAGGAAAGACTAGCTTGGAGATCCTAAGGAGAGTACAATCGAAAATTTAAGAAATGCACAAAAAAAGAATGTCCTCACTAACATTGTGAGAACATTCTTCTTTATTTAAATGGTTCCTTCCGCTGTTTTTCAGGAACTGACTGAAACGTTCTGGGATTTATTTTTCTGAACGAACGAAAACACCAATAAGCTGAGGTAAACGGATAAGAGTAAAAAGCTGATTAAATAAAAGAAGCCATCAGCAAAGAAATGAATCATTATACCGCCGAGACTAGGTCCTGTTATGCTCCCAACGCTAAAAGCAACGCCGCACATAATATTACCTGCAGGCAATAGAGACTTTGGAAGCAAATCGGTCATATAACTGATCCCCAGAGAAAAAGTGGATCCAACAGCCATTCCCGCAGCAAAAAAAGTTACGATAAGCCATATCACTGATGTGCCAGCCAGGCCGGAGCCGACAAAGCAAATGGCACCGGCTAATAAAACGCCCATCAACACCCGGTGACGCCCGAACTTATCACTTATTATGCCAAGGGGAAGCTGAAAGACAATCGCACCAATTGAAAAAGCGGGCAGGATGAAAGCAATAGCATCCGCCTCAACTCCATTTCGTAATGCGTAAATAGGAAAATTTCCATGAAGAGAAGCTTCCAAAAAACCATAGCTTAGAGGGGGAAGAAAAGCGACCCATGCATATTTCCATACTTGTTTAAATCGGCTCAGCGTACCAAACATGGAAGCTGTTCCGACTTCTCCCTGATCAGGAAAATCATTTCGCAATAAGAAAACAAGACCCCAGGTTAAAAAGGTAAGGATTCCAGAGACAATAAAAGGGAGTGAGCGATCAATCTCTACTAATGAGCTCATGGCAGGTCCAATCGCAAAGCCAAGAGAAAAAAACAGGCCATACAAGGCTATATTACGGCCTCTGCGTTCCGTTGTTGAAGTGGAGGTGATCCACGTCTGAGTTGATAAATGCAGCATCTGATCACCTACCCCAATGAGCAATCGGAGTAAGAACCAAAACCAGAAGTGAGTCCACAAAGGGAAAAGCAGAAGGGACATTCCGACGATAAAGCCCCCGAATAAAATTAAGGGTTTGTATCCATACTTCCTCAAAGGAACTTCCATTAAAGGAGAGGCGACTAATATTCCTATGTAAATGCCGGTTGCATGGATGCCGTTCATAGCAGAAGATACTCCGTCCTGCTCAAAAATAATGGCGATTAAAGGCAGAAGCATCCCTTGTGAAAAACCTGAAATTGCTACAATACAAACTAAAATCCAAAAACGTACTTTTGCTGTTACACGCATACTGAAGCTCCTGACTAATAAATTCTTCTATGTAGTTGCACTTTATAAATATGAGCTGTTGACAATAAATCATCCTGAAGCAATGTAAAAACCAACCTGCTACGCATTGAGCATCCGGGGTGAAGAACGTCGAATACGAGCGTTTTGCATTGGTCTGCTATATAATTCTACTATACATAAATAACATAGTGAAGGAGCAACCAGAATGAAGTTTACAATGAAAGAACAAGGATTTACATCCGAATTGCCTTACGGATCACTGGACGTTTCAGGAAACGAAGAATATGGATTTCGTCCTTATCAGCTTCTAACCGCTTCGATCGCTGTTTGCAGTGGTGGTGTTTTAAGAAGTGTGTTGAATAAAATGAGGCTGCCGTTTGAAGATATCGCTATCGAAGCAGAGGTTGAAAGAAACGAGGCATTAGCGAATCGCGTTGAAAAAATTCACGTTCATTTTATTATTACTGCCTCGGATATTGATGAGAAAAAGGTTCATAAAGCACTTGAACTGACGAGGAAGAATTGTTCAATGGTTCAATCCGTTCTTGATAGTATCGAGGTAACTGAAACATTTGAAATTATTTAAACACACACAAAAACCCGGTCCAAAGTCTTTCAATGAAAGATTGACACCGGGTTTTTATGTTATAGGGTATGTTGTAAGATCGTTCATATAATCGCACGTTAAGCGCTCATCATCACGTCCTTCCAATGGAGTTGTTGAGTAATTTCTTTTGGAAGCTACCCTCCTTTTTCTTATCTGGGCTAAGTATAGCATGTTTTTATAATAATGTAAATATTCTAAATAAATAAAATATAAAAATTTAAAAACGCTCGTACGGAAAAACGTACGAACGCAAAATGAGCATCCTAACGGGTTAGGAGCGCTTTTTTCTTTGTGAAATCAATGTTCCTATAGTACATATCCTGAACTAAAAGATTTGGACCTAGACATTGAACCGCTGGACAATGACAATTCATCTGCGCGGCTTCATTGGAGGACAGCCAATTAGTGAACATTGCTTCGAGGTTATCGTGCTGGATATTTCCAAGAGGCGGTGTATCTCCAAAGTCAGTGACAATCACATCCCCTGTAAAAATACTGATATTTAACCTTGAACGGCCATCAGGGTCATTGCGAACGGTAACGTTCTTTGCTTCATATAATCTTTTCAGTAAGTTCCGGTCTTCTTCACTCGAGCTGCACCCAAAAAAAGGGAGGGTTCCAAACAGCATCCATGTATTTTGGTCCCGTATGTCAAGCAGTTGTGTAATAGCCTGTCTGGTTTCAGCAAGTGACAACGTTTCAAGAGAAGAAGCCCAGTCGCTTGGATACATGGGATGAATTTCATGTCTACTACACTTCATATCTTCAACAATTTCTTTATGAATTCTTTCAATATGAGGAAGTGTTTTTTTATTCAGCATGGTCTCAGCAGAAACCATTACACCTGCTTCACTCAAGGCTCTAGAGTTCGTAATCATTCGGTCAAACAGCCGCTCTCGCTGTTCTCTGGTTGGTTTACGTTCCATCATCGCAAAGCCTGTATCAATAAATTCATCTACAGTGCCCCAGTTATGAGAAATATGCAGTACATCTAAATAGGGAATAATGGGATCATATTTTTCGAGATTGACCGTTAAATTGGAGTTAATCTGTGTTTTCACGCCTCGTTCATGAGCATATTTTAAAATAGGTGCGACGTATTCCTTTACCGATTTTCCAGACATCATCGGCTCTCCGCCTGTTATACTCAGTGTGCGAAGGTGTTCTATTTTATCGAGCCCGTTTAAAATCACTTCTAAAGGCAGTGCTTTCGGATCTTTAGGAGAAAGCGTATACCCAACCGCACAATGGGCACAGCGCATATTGCACAGCGTGGTTGTGGTAAGTTCGATATTTGAAAGAGTCAGTGTTCCATGCTCTTTAATGTCTTCATAAGCTTCCCACGGATCGTAGTCCGGTGAAATCTTTGTCCTATTCATATCATTCATTTAGCTGTCTCCTTGTGCTTTTGCATTAAGCCTCATTATCTAAATAAAATAAAGCACTGTCAATGGCGGGGTAACGATTTCAAACCTCATTTCATCCTGGGCAGTTGCATGAATGGACAGAATCCGTTACCATAAAAGCGAGTTTGAAAGGAGCGATACAATGGGCAACGCCATTCACGATAATGACTCACAAATCCTTTATTTGAAACAGCGCTTAAATATGTTTCTAGAAGTATTGGAGTCGGTGGATCCTGAAAGCACTGATCTAGAAGATATAGATCGAATGATCGGTATGATGGATGATCTGGAATTAAAAGTTCAGCAATTTAAAAAACCGGAATAAAGTACGACTTGTTCTCTAATCGCCTGATCTGTCAGGCAAATTAACACCCGCGGGCTATACGCGGGTGCTTTTTTATGGAAAAAAAGCGTATAAAGGCTGGTAAGAAAAATGTGCAATCGTTTTCAACCATCTTACTTCCGATAGAACGAAGGAGTATAATAAAGGGGTTGTATACATAATGGCAAGCATTTAGCAGAGAAAGGGTTTGACAAAGTTGAACAAAACAAATCTTGAAAACAGTTTATACGAATTAATTGTAGAGACATCCACAAACCTTCCTAAAGATGTAAGAAGAGCGATACGCAAGGCGAAAGAAAAGGAAAATACCGGAACTAGATCAGCTATGAGCCTGGCGACTATTACACAGAATATTCAAATGGCCGATGAAAAAGTCTCGCCAATTTGTCAGGATACCGGACTTCCTACTTTTAAAATAAAAACACCGATCGGCGTAAATCAATTAAAAATAAAGGAAGCCATCTACAGAGCAATGGTGCGTGCAACAGAGGACGGAAAGATGAGGCCAAATTCTGTTGATTCGCTGACAGGTGACAACAGCGGAGATAATCTTGGCCTTGGATTACCCGTTATTAAATTCGAACAGTGGGATAAAGAAGTAATTGATATTCGACTGATCCTGAAGGGAGGAGGCTGTGAAAATAAAAACATTCAATACAGTCTGCCTTGTGAACTCGATGGACTCGGCCGGGCAGGCCGCGACCTTGATGGAATCAGAAAATGTGTTATGCATTCAGTTTACCAGGCGCAAGGCCAGGGCTGCAGTGCAGGTTTTATTGGAGTTGGAATTGGCGGCGACCGTTCATCCGGCTACGATCTGGCAAAAGAACAGCTTTTCCGCTCTGCAGAAGATGTGAATCCGAACGAAGACTTAAAAAAGCTCGAAGAATATGTAGTAGACCATGCAAATGAACTGGGAATTGGCACAATGGGTTTTGGGGGAGAAACTACGCTGCTTGGCTGTAAAATAGGAGTCATGCACAGAATTCCAGCAAGCTTTTTTGTTTCCGTCGCATATAATTGCTGGGCTTTCAGAAGGCTTGGAATCACAGTGGACGCTGAAACAGGAAGCATTCGCGATTGGCTGTATCAAGATGGAGAAAAAATTGAATTTAAAGACGAAAGTGAAAAAGAACAAAATTCAATTGACTCAACAAAAATCATCACACTTCAGGCACCCATTACCGAAGAAAAAATCCGTTCATTGAAAGTAGGGGACGTCGTTCAAATAGACGGAATGATGTATACAGGAAGAGATGCCATACATAAATATTTAAGTGACCACGACTCTCCTGTCGACCTGAACGGCCAAATCATCTACCACTGCGGCCCCGTCATGATGAAAGACGAACAAGGCAGCTGGCATGTAAAAGCAGCAGGTCCCACAACTTCTATAAGAGAAGAACCATATCAAGGGGACATCATGAAAAAATTCGGTATCCGTGCAGTGATTGGAAAAGGCGGAATGGGTCCAAACACATTGGAAGCACTTAAAGACCACGGAGGCGTCTACCTTAATGCAATAGGAGGAGCTGCACAATACTACGCAGACTGCATCCAAAGCGTCGAAGGAGTCGACCTAACACAATTCGGAATCCCAGAAGCCATGTGGCACTTGAAAGTCAAAGGCTTCACAGCAGTCGTCACCATGGACTCACACGGCAACAGCCTCCACCGTGACATCGACCAAACCTCTCTACAAAAACTAGCCATGCACAAAGAAAAAGTGTTTTATTAATAAGTGCTGAAGGCGCTCGTTCAGCTCCGACAAGCATAAGACGCGGTGGCCTAGCAGGCATGCCCTTGGCCTGCTTGGAAATCGTGACTTATGACCTCGAGGAGCTAGCGCCTGAAGCCGGATACCCTAAGTGCTGAAGGCGCTCGATCAGCTCCGACAAGCATAAGACGCGTTGGCCTAGTAGGCATGCCCTTGGCCTGCTTGGACAGCGTGACTATGACCTCGAGCCCCTGCCCGCAGAAGCCGGATAGTCTATGTGCTGAAGGCACTTGTTTAGCTCCGACAAGCATAAGACGATTGAGTACCAGTCATACAATGACATCTAAAAAACTTTATTACATTTAGGATTCCCATAAAAGAAAATTTAATTAACAAAGAACTAAAACACCCAATCGTTGTGGGTGTTATTTCTATGTATGCTCCTTCTTAAAATGAACAAGTTAATAAAAGAAAGGAGGAGTGCATGGTGAAGCGAAACGGTTTACTTTATTTGCTTATTTTCCTGCTGTGTATTGCTGCGCCTTTATCAGCTTCTGCCGAGAGTATGAACTGGGGATTTAAGAGAGGGCAAAATGGAGAGCAGGCGGAAGCAGGAGCTCAGTATGACGAAGTGCTGAAGAAATATGATTCAGTATACAAAGGCACCACAAAAGAGAAGGTTCTTTATTTTACGTTTGATAACGGCTTTGAAAATGGGTATACAGAAAAAATTCTAGACGTGCTAAAAGAAGAAAAAGTACCGGCCACCTTTTTTTTAACCGGCCATTATTTAACCAGTGCTGAAGATTTGGTAAAAAGGATGGTGAAGGATGGACACAAAATTGGAAACCATTCATGGGGTCATCCGAACTTCTCAACATTGACAGCGGATCAAATGAAAGAAGAATGGCGTAAGGTGAAAGAAAAAACAACAGAGCTCACCGGACAAAAAGAAATGCTTTATCTTCGTCCTCCTGAAGGTGTTTTTAACGAAGAAACACTTAAAGTTGCTAAAGAAGAAGGCTACACGCATGTATTCTGGTCAGTTGCATTTGTCGACTGGTATGCTGATAAGCCTAGGGGAGCAGATTACGCATATAACGAGATCATGAAACAGATTCACCCGGGAGCAGTCATTCTCCTTCATACAGTATCCCCGGATAATGCAGGAGCATTACAGCGCGTCATTCAGGATTTGAAAAAGCAGGGATATACGTTTAAGGATCTAGATCACCTTATGAAGAATCAATCTTAGAAAAACAGGCAAGTGAACCTTATTTCAGGCTCACTTGCTTTTATTATGGAAAGATAAATCGCTTTTCTTTTGGTCTTTTGTCTGCATGATATAATAAAGAAAAAACAAGGTGTGAGAAGAATGTGGCAAGAGCGAATAGAAGTGGAAGGACCTTATGCATTTGATCGTGTCCTTCAGCGGATGTCGATCGATCCGCTTAATGAGGTGGACCAGAAAAACCAGCTTGTAAAATTACCGTTTAAAGGAACGGTTAAACAGGCGATCACGATAAAAGCAGCTGGCACAACTGCTCATCCTGCTTTTGAGGTGACGGGCAAGGTAGAAAAAGATAAAAAGAAAATTATTTCTTATGTTAAAGAGATCTTTCATTGGAACTCGACCTTATCTCATATCGATCTTCATTTCTCAAAAACAAATCTCCAAAGCCTCTTTCAGGAGCATCAGGGCACACCTCTAGTAAGAGAGCCTTCTGTTTACAGCTGTTTGCTTAAAAGTATTATTCACCAGCAGCTGAATATGGCATTTGCAGGAACATTAACGCACCGCTTTGTAACGACGTATGGAGAACAGGTAGACGGCGTCTGGTTTTATCCTGAACCGCAAGTAGTAGCTAATTTAACAGTTACAGAACTGCGGGAGCTTCAATTTAGTCAGCGAAAAGCAGAGTATATAATTGGCGTAGGAGAAAAAATCAGTAATGGTGAATTAGATTTAGCATCGTTTCCTTCAAAAAGTGATGAAGAAATTAGTAAAGAACTTACTCAATTGCGCGGTGTTGGACCTTGGACGGCGCAAAGTGTGCTATTATTTGGTCTTGGCCGAATGGATGTTTTCCCGTTTGCTGACATTGGCATTCAAAACGCATTGAAAAAGCAATATAACATGGATAGAAAGCCCACCACAGAAGAGATGGTAGAATGGACAAAGGCTTGGCAGCCATATTTAAGCTATGCCTCTCTTTATTTATGGAGGAGCATTGAGACAGGGAAGTGAATTCATTGAATGAAAAAACAGTACAAAAAATAGATGTAGGACAAGAGTTTCCTCTTACAATAAAACGCTTAGGCATCAATGGAGAGGGAATCGGTTATTTTAAAAAACAAGTGATTTTTGTCCCAGGTGCCCTACCTGAAGAAGAAGCTGTTGTACAAGTAACAAAAATCCATCCTAAGTATGCGCAGGCGAAAGTAAAATCCATCCGTAAAGTGTCACCGCACCGGGTTACGCCGCCGTGCCCGGTCTATGAAGCATGCGGAGGCTGTCAGCTTCAGCATTTGGATTATCATCATCAGCTCTCCCATAAGCGGGATATTCTGATTCAGGCACTTGAACGATATACAAAGCTGCCCCTTCAAACAATTGAGATACGCAGTACCATTGGGATGGAAGAGCCTTGGTATTATCGCAACAAGAGTCAGTTCCAAGTTGGCAAAAAGGGAGAAAAAGTGGTCGCAGGACTATATGGCACAGACTCTCATCAGCTCGTAGATATAAAGGAATGCATCGTTCAGAGAAAAGAAACGAACAAAGCAACGCAGGTTGTACGCAAACAGCTCGAAAAACTGAAAATACCTGTTTACAATGAGCGTACAAAAAAAGGAATCGTACGAACGATCGTTACAAGGGTTGGTGTGGAAACTGGTGAAGTTCAAATCGTACTTGTGACTGCTTCGGATGAGCTTCCTCAAAAAGAAAAACTGATCCGTGCGCTTGAAAACAAGATGCCTGAAGTAAAATCAATTATGCAAAATATTAATTCTGCCGCAACCTCTATTATATTCGGTGAAAAAACGGTCCTTTTATCCGGTAAAGAAACGATTGAAGACAAACTGGAACAGTATACTGTTCATTTATCTGCAAGAGCTTTCTTTCAGTTAAATCCAGTTCAGACGAAAAAACTTTACGATCAAATTAAAGAAGCGGCAGACTTAACAGGTAAAGAAAAGCTTGTTGATGCATACTGCGGCTCTGGAACGATCGGTTTATGGCTGTCAAATGGCGCAAGTGAAATCCGCGGAATGGACGTTATTAAAGAATCCATACACGATGCAAAAATTAATGCTGCCCATCATCATATAAAGAATTTTCAATACGAAGTAGGCTCTGCTGAAAAATGGATGCTTAAATGGAGAGAAGAAGGGTTCAGACCGGATGTTGTCGTAGTGGATCCTCCACGTAGTGGATGTGATTCAGCTCTGCTCGACACCATTTTAACGGTGCTTCCAAAACGGTTTATCTATGCATCCTGCAACCCATCCACGCTTGCAAAAGATTTGATGCAGCTATCTTCTAAGTATAGAATTGAATATATTCAGCCATTGGACATGTTTCCTCAAACGGCTCATGTGGAAAGCGTGACAAAATTGGTATTGAAAGAGTAAGGATTAATCTATACTGCAATTGATGATCATATTGATTCACCAGAGGAGGATCACCGTGTCCATACAAACAGAACAAGATGTACAAGAGATCATTGATCTACAAAAGAAGTTTTTTTACAGCGGAATCACCAAAAATGTTGATTTTCGCATTAAACAGCTTCGTAAACTTCAAACATTAATTAAAGAGCACGAAGATGAACTATTAAACGCACTTAAGAAAGATCTGGGGAAAAATCCTTTTGAAGCATATGTTTCTGAAATAGGCATTACGCTCAAAAGCATCCAGACCATGATCAATAACGTAAAACAGTGGGCAAAAACAGAAAAAGTAAAAACACCCCTTTTTCAAATGCCATCAAAAAGCTTTATTATGAAAGAGCCATATGGAAGTGTGCTGATTATCGGACCATTTAATTATCCTTTTCAGCTCGTGATTGAGCCTCTGATTGGGGCGCTTGCAGCAGGAAACTGTGCTGTTATAAAACCGTCTGAAAGCACGCCTGAAGTGACCTCCGTGATTCAGCGTATGATTTCGGCTAATTTTGATCCGGCATACTTAAAGGTAGTGGAAGGGGAAAAGAAAGAAACTTCTTTACTCATCAATGCCCCTTTTGATTACCTGTTTTTCACTGGCAGCGTTCCGGTCGGCAAGATCGTCATGGAAGCCGCTTCTAAAAATCTTGTTCCGCATACATTGGAGCTTGGGGGGAAAAGCCCAACAATTGTTGACGAGACGGCAGACTTGAAAAAAGCAGCTCAGCGAATTCTTTGGGGGAAATTAATTAATGCAGGTCAAACCTGCATTGCACCTGACTATCTGGTGGTACACCAGTCAGTCAAAGAAGAGCTGATTGAACAATTAAAATCAACGATTCATGATTTTTATGGAGATACGATCTCGGAAAATGATCAGTATGGAAAAATTGTCAATGAAAAGCATTTTGACCGTCTCGTTTCGATTTTAGAAAAAGACCGGGAGCATATTGTGGCCGGAGGGGAAACCAATCGGGAAGAGAGATTTATCGCACCTGCTATTTTAGACAGCATCACTTGGTCAAACGAGGCGATGCAGGATGAAATCTTTGGTCCCATTCTTCCTGTATTGACCTATAACCAGCTGGATGAGGCGATTGAAATGATTCAGTCCCGTCCTAAGCCACTGGCACTCTATGTATTTACGGAAGACAAACAAACGGAGAAAAAGGTTCTTGAAAGCCTTTCATTTGGCGGTGGCTGTGTGAATGATACGTTAAGTCATGTGGCCAATGACCAGCTTCCTTTTGGAGGCGTAGGGCATTCAGGGGTTAACGCCTACCATGGCAAGCATAGCTTTGATTTGTTTTCACACAGAAAAAGCATGATGAAGAAAAGTACAAAAGTAGAGTTAAAGCTTGCTTTTCCTCCTTACACTACGAGCCTTGAAACGATTAAGAAAGTATTAAAATAACTATAGATATGAGAAGAAGACCTGCTATTTCGGCAGGTCTTTTTTTGAAGAAAAAGGGGTGAGACGATTGAGAAAAGATTGGATTGCTTCAAAACTTCAAATTCCAAATAGCGCAGTCACTTCAACCATCGGAGGACTTCAGAATGACGTATATAAAATTGAAACAAAGGAAGGTCCTGTTATTCTCAGGCTGAATGAAGAGGCCCGCAGGACAAAAGAGCAGCTGGAGCTTGAAATCGCCTTTATTAAACATTTGCACCAATCCGGCATCAAGGCTGCAAGAGCAAAGCATTGGCAGGACTCATTGATTCATGAATGGGACATAGAAGGAAAAAGAGTGCATGCAGTATTTTTTGAAAAAGCAAAAGGGACTTCCATCCGCATACTCGATGATAAGTCATGGAATAGCGAATGGTTTCGTGAATGGGGAATGTACATTGGCCGCATGCATCATGCTGCACAGACTTTTAGGCATCCCGCTATGGAAAAAAAAGCTGTGCGTACTGCAGCCAATCCGGACCCGGAAGGTGTGAAAGGACAATTGGATCCACAAATGCGGAGCTGGTATACGGAACAGCTTAAAGCATTGACACAATATGAGATGAAGATAGACACACACCATTTCATTCACCATGATTTTCACCAGGGGAATTTTCTTGTCGAAGGATTTGAAATCATGTCCTTTGATTTCGATGACTGTATGACAGATTGGATTATGCAGGATGTTGCTGTGTCGCTTTATCATGGGATCTGGCAGGGAATTTCATTTAGACCAGAGGAAAAGGACTTAGCAGCAAAGATGGTACATGGAATGCTTGAAGGCTATTCCTCGGTCCACCGGCTGGATGATGACATGATTGATCAGATCTTTTTATTTTTGAACATGCGCGACGCACTGCTGTATCCCATTTTTAAAGCGAAATGGGAAGGGGTGCCATGGCAGGTAGAGTATATGAAAAAATTAAAAAAGAGGCTGACTGAGGGAATTCCATACCTGGAGCGCAGCGCAGTACTAACCCCGTAAAAAAAGAAACTGCCGCTTTCTCTAAAGAAAGACGGCAGCCTTTGTTTTATGCGTAAATGTCCCGCAGAGCTTCGTTAAGAGTCGGAAATGCAAATTCAAATCCTTTAGTTTGCAGCACGTCCGGCAGAACTTTTTGTCCTTCTAATACGAGTGCGCTTTTGTCTCCCAATGCAAGTTTAAGGGCAAAGCCGGGAGCAGGAATCCAATGTGGCCGGTTCAGGACTTTCCCGAGTGTTTCTCCAAATTCCTTCATCCTCATTGGATTAGGCGCTGTCACATTATATGGACCTTCGACTGATTCCTCAATGGCAAAGAGTACCGCTCTTGCTGCATCTTTATGGTGGATCCAGGATAACCATTGCCTGCCGCTTCCTACTGTCCCGCCGGCCATTAATTTATAAGGCAGAGCCATACTTGGAAGTGCACCGTCTTCTTTACCAAGAATAATGCCAAATCTGGCGCAGGCAACACGTACTCCATGATCTTCGGCAAGCAGCGCTTTCTTCTCCCAATCAACCACAGTCTGAGCCAAAAAGCCCTCACCACGCTCGGTTGACTGTTCTGTCCAAATTTTAGTTTCGGAAGGAGGATAATATCCTACCGCACTGGCGTTTACTAAGACAGAAGGGGGAGTATCAAGCAATTGAATGATGCGCAGAATCTCATCAGTAGCATTCATACGGCTGTCGTAAATTTTCTTTTTCTGTTCATCGCTCCAACGCCCATTGTTTATTGATTCTCCGGCGAGATTTATAATTGCATCAATAGGAGGCAGCGTGTTCTCTGGTGAAGCGTTTTCTGTCAGCCACTCTACATAATGAACCTGACTTGTTCCTTTATGCTTGTCAGGATTTCTTGTTAAGATATAGACCTCATGTTCTTCAGCGGTCAGCAATTTTGTGATTGCCTGACCAATAAATCCTGTTCCTCCGCTTAAAAGGATTTTCATCCCGCATCCCTCCTACTTGTTATAGTTACTATTTCCCTATTTAAAAGGATAAAACCTTTTTAAAATGTGTTACAGTGAAGAAAGAGGTGATCAGGGTGCCAGTTATTACTAAAATTTCCCAGCAGAAGAAAAACAAAGAAAGATATAATATATTTCTTGATGGCCAATACGCCTTTAGTGTAGAAGAAGAAGTTCTTGCCCGCTATCAGCTAAGTAAAAATAAAGAACTGACTGATATGGATATAGGAGAAATTGAATATGAAGATGAAATCCGCAAAGGCTTTAACAAAGCCCTGATCTATTTAAGCTACCGCATGCGCTCTGAATATGAAATTATTATACATTTAAGAGAACATGAGATGGGTGAAGCGTCGATTGAAGAAACGATGCACAAGCTTAGAAAATATGGATATGTGAACGACACAGAATTTGCTCAAGCCTTTTTAAACACACAGTTGAGAACATCCGACAAAGGACCAAGACATATTGGTCAAGCGCTAAAAGAAAAAGGAATCGCAGCGGGTATTATGGAGGAAACGCTTGCGCAGATTTCGCAGGAAGAGTGGATTGAAAGAGCGGCACAGGTGCTTGAAAAGGTCATCAAAAAAAACCCTAAGCAGTCGAAGCTGCAGATTAAGAAAAAAGGGCAGGATACTCTTTCAAGAAAAGGTTATGAGGGTGCTGTAACAGGTCAGGTTTTATCTGCGATTGCCATTGAGAGAAATGAAGAAGAGAAATGGACCGCTATCTACTCTCAGGCAAAAAAAGCCCATGCCAAATACATTCGCAAATATGAAGGGTATGAATATCAACAAAGGATGAAACAGGCACTGTTCCGTAAAGGGTTTTCTGCCGAAGAGATTGAAAGAGCCATTGCGCATTTAAAAGAAGAGGACGAGTCAGAATAAAGACCGCCCCCGATTTCTACTTTTTTGACTCAATAATAATCTCATCTTTTTCGTCTATCTGTTCCATAATAATGTCAGCTACTTCACTTGGTTGAAAGAATCGGGAAGGGTCTTTTACATGATCGCCGTTTTCCCAAAAAGGCGTATTCATCCCACCCATATACGCACGTATAACACGGATGCCATAGGGTTCAGCTTCTTTTGCCAGACTTTCTGAATAACCCCTGAGTGCAAATTTACTTGCAGCGTATCCCGATTCATTTGATTTTCCGCGCAGCGCAGCAGTGGATAAAATCGTTAAAAAGGTGCCGCTTTTTTGCTTTTTCATATAGGGAAACAGTGCCTTTGTAAGGGCCATAGGGCCAAATACATTCGTTTGAAACATACTTTCCAGGTCAGCAGAAGCTGCATCTTCCACACTGCTGAAACGTCCTACGCCCGCATTATGTACGACGAAATCAACCGGCAGCAAAGATTCTTTTGTGAGCGTATCAAGCAGCTCTTTTCTACTGTCGGGATCTGAAATATCACATGGAACAGCAAGTGCAGAGCCATGGGAATGAATGAGTGCTGCCAGTTCTTTCAGCGGTTTTCCCCTCCGTCCGATCAAGATGACATGGTGGGTATGGCTAAGTCTGATGGCAAGCTCTTTCCCCAGTCCAGAGCCTGCCCCTGTAACTAAAGCGATTGGTTTTTTCATTTTAGGTTCCTCCATCTTTAAGGTATCTGTAGTTAGTTTGCCCTTTCTGAAATAAAGAATCAAATAAGAAAAATTTGAGGTGTCTTTCTATGTCAACCGAAAAAAGGTATAGCTCAATGAGTAAGCATGAGCTTGAGCAGGAAATTGCAGATATAAAAGAAAAAGCAAGAAAAGCAGAACAGCTGGGCTATGTAAACGAATTTGCTGTTTTAGAACGAAAAGCGATCATGGCCCAATGCTATCTATTAGATCCGAAAAATTATAAAGCTGGGACTGTGTATGCGATCAAAAATGATCCGGGCAGCTATTTTAAAATCGATTATCTAAATGGTGTTTTTGCATGGGGTTATCGTTTAAGAGGCGAGAAAAAGCAAGAAGCACTCCCTATTTCCATGCTAGATAACTCTTCACAAGGAGGAGAAGTAAAATGAATGAAGAAAAAGAATCCTTGACAGCTCTGCTTCTTGAGAAGAACTCAGAGTTGTCCAGTGCAAAGGCACAAACATTAGTAGATCTTTTATGGGAAGATTTTGAAGCAACGTATGCAAAAGCAGGTCATGATTATCAAGGGAAAGAAGTGACCTCCAGAGTTGTGCGTCAATGGATCGTAAATTATGGAGAACGCCTTCATCAGGTAGCCGCTATGAATCCTAAATATGCTGCATTGTTAAGCGATCAGGAAGACACAAAACACTAAGAGAACCCTTTTGGCTATAGTAAAACCCCGAATGAATTTTCTCATTCGGGGTTTTACTGTCCAATCTGGACAAAACTAATCGATCGTTAGAACATCAAGTTTTTTCTTCAGTTTTTCTTCGCTGAAGATCCAGCCTGTATAAGAACTTTGAATAGTTAAGTTCTGATCCATCTGCACTACAGCAACAAACGGATAATGGTCATTGCTTCGGTAACGCAGATCAATAAACCGAACCTCATATTGATCTTCGCTTTCTGTCAGCTCCCATCTGTAAATTGGGGAAAAAGAAAGAAAGGCAGAGACATTTGGATCCGTTTGTGCCTTCTGAAAGACCTCAGTATCGGGTATAGAAATCTTCTTAAACTTATCATAGATCGTAATGGATCTCCCGTACGCTCTTCCTACGTAGAAGTGCTCCTTTGTTTCAGCAGCGATTCTCCATTGGTAAAAGCGGATGGTTGGTGCGATAATAACACTATCCGCTTGAGGAATCGTATTTTTAATTGAGTGTCTAACGGCTGACTGAAGCATGAATCGTATGACATAATAGCCGGCGATAACGGAGTACATAATCAAGAAAGTGGGGACTGGATCTGCGCCAAATGCCCAAATAATTAACCCTATTATGTGAATGCCGAAAATTATGGGATCGAACGTGTTAATGACGCCGAGAGCGACCCATTTTCTAGAAAATGGACGCAATGCCTGTGTACCGTATGAATTGAAAATATCAACAAATACGTGTAAAAATACTGCCAGAAACGTCCATAGCCATAAATGCAGCAAATTTGCTTCAGGGAAAAACGGGTAAATCACTGCCGTTATCCCAATCGGCCATAGCATGACTGCGGGAACAGAGTGTGTAATCCCACGGTGATGCCGAATGTAGACTGCATTATTGCGAAGCTTTAATGCAGTGTCCGCATCAGGCGCCTGAGACCCAATAACAGCAGCAATTAAAACACTTTGCGCTGTAACCGGATCGCTTGCAACGACCGGGTCGATTGCGGCCAAACCGCCAATGGCGAATCCCATTACAATATGAGTGCCTGTATCCAAATTGATCCCTCCTTTACTAAACTGTTTTACAAATGGAGATCATTTGTTTTGTACTAGTAAGTATGAGCAGTTATTTCATTAATTTCAACCGATAATCTGCTTTTCTTATTTAACTTAATTACTCTATTCTTACTTATTCCCAATCTCAAGCTTGGAGTAACATCACGGAGGTATAAAGATGAAGGAAGATCTTCAGCTTAAGCTGTCTAACATAGAACCAGAAGCATTTCAAAAAGATCTTATCGGCTGGTTCGAACAGGAAATGCGCGAGCTGCCCTGGAGAAAAAATAAAGACCCTTATCAAATATGGGTATCTGAAATTATGCTTCAGCAAACGAGAGTAGATACGGTCATTCCTTTTTATCATCGTTTTATGGAACAGTTCCCTACCATTGAAGCTCTGGCAAATGCGCCTGAAGAAAAAGTTTTAAAGGCATGGGAAGGACTTGGCTACTATTCACGTGCGAGAAACCTTCAGACGGCAGTCAGAGAAGTTCATGAACAATATGAAGGCAGGGTTCCAAGCAGCCCTAAAGAAATATCATCTTTAAAAGGAGTAGGTCCTTATACAGCAGGTGCGATTCTTAGTATCGCTTATGGTGTTCCGGAACCGGCAGTCGATGGAAATGTTATGCGGGTCCTTTCCCGTGTATTATCGATCTGGGAGGACATTGCTAAACCTTCATCGAGAAAAGTGTTCGAAGAAGCTGTCCGCTACTTAATCTCACATAAGAATCCTTCTTATTTTAACCAGGCCTTGATGGAATTAGGCGCATTAGTTTGCACGCCTACATCTCCTTCCTGCTTATTATGTCCTGTTCAGGCGCATTGTAGTGCTTTTGCAGAAGGAGTTCAGCGGGATTTGCCGGTTAAAACCAGGAAAAAATCTACTAAGGTCATTGATCTTCTAACGGTAATCGTTCAAAATCAACAGGGTGAATGGTTAATGAACCAACGGCCATCTCAAGGACTTTTGGCGAACCTGTGGGAATTTCCAAGTTTTGAAAAACAGCAAGGCGAAAGTGCAGTTTCACAGTTGAATGATTTTCTTCTTGCAGATTTTGGTGTAAATATTGTTCTGGATCCGGAGCCGTGGATGGTCCAGGATCACGTTTTTTCCCATTTAACATGGAAAATGGCTGTATTTAAAGGAGAATTAACAAAAACCTCCACCCAAAATAGACAAAACGCTGTCTGGCTAACAAAAGAAGAGGTAGAAAAACTGACATTACCTGTGTCTCACCGAAAGATATGGAACCAATACGTATCACTTCATTCATGACAGGAGAGAAAAATAATGACAAACAAAGTAGCATTAGTAACCGGAAGCAGCAGAGGTGTAGGGAAAGCAATTGCCCTGGCTCTTGCTGAAAAAGGATATGATATTGTAGTAAATTACGCCAGAAGCAAACAGGCCGCTCTTGACACTGCAGCAGAAATCGAACAGCTCGGCAGAAAAGCATTAGTCGTTCGGGCAAACGTAGGCGATGTTGAAAAGATCAAGAAAATGTTTGGGGAAATTCGCGAACATTTTGGCCGCCTCGATGTCTTCATCAATAACGCAGCCTCCGGGGTTTTGCGTCCGGCAATGGAGCTTGAAGAGTCCCACTGGAACTGGACCATGAATATAAACAGCAAAGCATTGCTGTTTTGTGCTCAGGAAGCAACAAAGATGATGCCTGAAAGCGGCGGTAAAATTGTCAGTATTTCATCGCTTGGGTCGATACGATATTTAGATAATTATACAACTGTAGGTGTATCTAAAGCGGCTCTCGAAGCGCTTACTAGATACCTTGCTGTGGAATTATCCCCTAAAAACATTGTAGTTAATGCCGTTTCTGGCGGTGCTGTGGATACAGACGCGTTAAAGCATTTTCCCAATCGCGAAGAGCTGCTTGAAGATGCCAGAAGCAAAACGCCTGCAGGAAGAATGGTGGAAATAGATGATCTTGTGAAAACAGTTTTATTTCTTGTTTCAGAAGATTCCTCGATGATCCGCGGCCAGACAATCATTGTCGATGGCGGACGTTCTCTGCTCGTTTAATTATATGAATAGACTTCCTTCACTCTGGTTACATTAACTATCGTGGAGGTGAGAACACAATGAAAAAACAAACAAACAAAACAACTTCTGGCACAAACGCTGAACAAGTTAAGCAACAAAATGCTGCTGCAAACAAACAATATGGCACTGAGTTTGCTTCAGAAACAAACGCAGCTGAAGTAAAGCGTCAAAATCAACAAGCAGAAGCTAATAAAAAGAACGCTTCACAACAAAACAATCAACAAAACCGATAATTAACTTTCAAAAGCCGTTCCTCTGGATAGCAGGAGCGGCTTTTGATTTTCTCTAATTCGTTCGATAAAACTACATAGATTGCGACAAATAAAGCTAAAGGACAAAATGCTGAACATGTGGAATTCTATAGTAGTCAGGAGGGATTCCACAATGAATGGATTTAAAAGACAAGTATTTGATCAAATGGAAATTGCAGAGGAGCTGCTGTGGCTGCATGCTGAAGTGGAAAAAAAGAAAAAAATGCGAGAGCTGATGAATTCGCTGTCTATTCACGAGTCGGCTGATCAATTGTCCACACAGATTAAGGAGCTGCAGCTGAGATTAAAATGCGTGCAGCGTGATTTTGATGAAAGAATGAATGACGTAATTGCCTCTTATCGTACTGACAACCCTGACTATTAGCCATTTTGCAAACTGAACGCTTCTGAAACAACGAGCTGCCATAGTGTCTTGGTGGCTCTTTTTGGCGTAAAAGGGTATAATGATAAAATACACATATTGAACGGAAAAATAGTTATGATCAGGTAAAAATAATCAAGTTGAATAAAGGCAGGCGAAGGATGATGACGCTACCGGTAGAAGGGCAGAGTATGCAAATACATAGTTACAAACACGATGGGCTGATCCACCGGGTGTGGCAGGAAACAACTGTTCTTAAAGGAACCCGCAATATAGTTATTGGAGGAAATGACCGCACGATCGTGACAGAATCAGACGGCAGGACATGGCTGACCCGTGAGCCGGCTATCTGTTATTTTCATGCTGAGCATTGGTTTAATATTATTTGTATGCTTAGAGAAGACGGAGTTTACTATTATTGTAATTTAAGCTCTCCGTTTGTGTATGACGAAGAAGCATTAAAGTATATTGATTATGATTTAGACATTAAAGTTTATCCGGATATGTCCTATACACTTTTGGATGAAGATGAATACGAGGAACACCGAAATCTAATGGGATATCCGAATGTAATTGACCATATTCTCCAGCGAAATGTGGATAAATTAATTAGATGGATTAAACAAAGAAGAGGGCCATTCGCTCCTGATTTTATTGATGTGTGGTATAGTCGGTACTTATTTCAAAAAAGATACCGCCAAAAAGAATAATTTTATTCTTTTCCTGTTGGTCCATTCAACAGGTTTTTTTCTTGGAACATCTTATACTGGTGCTTGTTAATGGATTCATTTCAGCCCAGATTCTTGGCTCGTGAATGACGATATTACGGGAGGCTGCTGTTGAGGTGGATTTGTACGAGGGACTTAGGTTTATGTTTTTTGGAGCTGGGCGAGCGCCTTCAGCATTTAGGCTATATCGAGCTTCAGCGGGCAGGGGCTCGAGGTCATAAGTCATCCTGCCCTAATAGGCAAAGAGCGCCTATTTGTGCAGTGCGTCTTATGCTTGTCGCCCCTAAGCGTCCGCTTCAGCATTTAGGCTATATCGAGCTTCAGCGGGCAGCTCCTAGGATCGTAAGCCACTCTGCCAGTCAGGCACAAAGCGCCTGCTTGGCAGATCGTCTTACGTCTGTCGGAGCTAGACGCCCGCTTCAGCTTTTAATTTAGAAAGTAGGTTGATTTTTTTGGATAGTATTAAGCGTTATATGGAGTTTGTGAAGCCTTATAAGTGGCAGATTATTTGGACTCTTTTGATTGGGATTGTGAAGTTTGCGATTCCGCTTTTGATTCCGGTTTTAATTCAGTATGTTATAGATGATATTATTGGAGGCGATGGTTCGTCTGCTGCGAAGGTGTCGGAGCTTTTTTGGATTATTGGGATTGCTGTGGTGCTTTTCGTGGTTGTTAGGCCGCCTGTTGAGTATTATCGTCAGTATTTTGCTCAGTGGACGAGTAATAAAATTCTGTTTGATATCAGGGATGGTCTTTTTTCTCATATGCAGAAGCTCAGCTTTAAGTATTATTCCAATACGAGAGCCGGGGAAGTGATATCCCGTGTGATTAATGATGTAGAGCAGACGAAGAATTTTGTTATGACAGGGTTAATGAACTTATGGCTGGATGTTGCCACGATTTTAATCGCCATTGGTATTATGCTGACCTATGATGTGAAATTAACGCTTGTTGCTATTTTAGTTTTTCCTTTATATGCTTTTTCTGTACAGTATTTTTTCGGCAGGCTGCGGATGTTGACGAGAAATCGTTCTCAGGCTCTTGCTGAAGTTCAGGGGTATCTTCACGAACGTGTACAGGGCATGAGTGTAATTAAAAGCTTTGCGATCGAGGACCATGAACAAAATCAGTTTGATGGGAAAAACAGCAACTTTCTATCCAAAGCAATTGACCAGACGAAATGGAATGCAAAGGCCTTTGCTGTAGTCAATACCATTACGGATATTGCTCCGCTGATTGTCATTGGGTATGCAGGTTATCGTGTTATTGAAGGGAACTTGACGCTTGGGGTGATGGTCGCATTTATCGCCTATGTTGAAAGACTGTATAATCCATTAAGACGACTGGTCAACAGTTCTACCACTTTGACTCAGTCCATCGCCTCTATGGATCGCGTATTTGAACTAATTGATGAAAAGTATGACGTGGACGATAAACCAAATGCCAAGGAAGTCGAGAACGTTAGGGGAGACATTGTCTTTGACCATGTATCTTTTGCTTATGATAAAGACGAAAGTGAAGTTTTAAAAGATGTGCATATGCATGTAAAGCAAGGTGAAACCATTGCGTTCGTCGGAATGAGCGGAGGAGGGAAATCCACCATTGTCAGTCTGATTCCAAGATTTTATGACGTGACAAAGGGAAGAATTCTTTTAGACGGGACGGACATAAGGGATTTCCGTGTTAGGAGCTTGCGAAACCAAATTGGTATGGTTCTGCAGGATAATATCTTGTTTAGTGAATCGGTTATGATGAATATTAAAATGGGTGACCCTGAAGCGTCTGATGAGGCTGCGATACAAGCAGCTAAAGCAGCAAATGCGCATGAGTTCATTATGGATCTTCCAGAAGGATATAACACAAAGGTTGGGGAAAGAGGCGTGAAGCTGTCAGGCGGACAAAAGCAGCGGGTCGCGATCGCTCGAGTATTTTTAAAAAACCCCCCTATTTTAATTATGGACGAAGCAACCTCTGCACTTGATCTTGAGAGTGAGCATCTTATTCAGGAATCCATTGAAATGCTGGCGAAAGACCGGACAACTTTTATTGTCGCCCACAGACTTTCTACTGTTACCCACGCTGACCGAATCGTAGTCATTGATCATGGTATAATAGCAGAAAGCGGGACCCATCATCAGCTTATGAAAGAAAAAGGATTGTATTATAATCTTTTCCAAGTACAGCAGCTGGATGATTAGTACAAATTAAGCCCCTTAGACAATTTGTCTAAGGGGCTTTGATTATTCAAAATCACGTTCAGGCAGGGAGACATGATTATCTTCTTCATGATAAGACTGAAGACTTGCGATCAGAGTATCCAAATGAACAAGATGCTCCTCATATTCAAGCATTGCTGATAGAACATGCAGCAGGTGATAGCCGTTATTCTCTTCTTCATCCCGCGTTTTATTTACTTCCTTCATGAAAATATCTGTGACTTCTTTATGATCTAAGCAAGTATGGTTAATTTGATCATCTTCATTTGTAGACTTTATTTTTCTAACGAATCGAAGGAGCAGCTGCTCGTGATAACTCATTAAACAATCAAGCTGTTCTTGAACAAGCATTTGCAGCGCCTCAGGAACCTGGTGAAGTTCATTTTCAAATCGGTGAAGTCTCTTTAGAATTTCAAAGCTTCTCCGAACAGCTGAGATCATCTGGCGGTAAACAACAAGTTTTCTTGTTTTTGAAACAGAGTTGCGCTTAAAGTAACCGCGTTCTTCTTTATACATCAGATAAACCTGATCTATTTTAATGAGCCGTTCTTTGAATTTCTCGATATCTTTTTTCAATAGCTGGTGTTCAGTCGCATGGCGGGTACTTAGTCTGATCCATTTGATCATATCATCTGTTGTTGTTGATATCTTATAGAACAACTTCGTTTCGTATTTTGGTGGAAGAAAAATTAAATTAACTGCAAATGATGACAAAACCCCAAGCATGATTGTAGCAAATCGAAGAAGAGCAAAAATAACAAAATCGTCATGCTGTACTTCCATAATAGCGATCAGCGTTACCAGGGCAAGACCAATTGTTGTTTCAATTTTAAGCTTTAAGATAATTGTGATGGCAATAACGGCTGCAAAACCAATGACCACAACATGATTTCCAAACAATAAAACAAAAATTATGGCTATTCCAGCTCCAATAATATTCGCTTGAATATGTTCTAAAATCGAAACAAAGGAGCGATAAATCGTTGGCTGAACAACAAATGCAGCGGCAATACCGGCAAAAATAGGGCTGGGCAAGGCTAAAAGTTCAGCTAAATACAAAGCAAGAACAATAGCAATTCCAGTCTTTAGAACTCGGGCTCCGAGTTTCATGTAGAGAATAGATCCTTTCTTAACGTTAAAATTCACGCTTTTTCATTGCCTTATTTAAAATACAAAATAAAAAGGCAATAGTAGTAATATACCCTGCTTAAGAGGTGACTGCAAGGGAAAAGAAGATGATTTTTTGACAAAGGATCAGGTTTTAATTCGAATAAGCAGTCGTGATTTTGACAAATTCCATAACAGTGAAGCTGATACGCACTTAAATAATCGGAGTTAACTACTTAGTCAGCTATTTTCTATTAATGAAAAATGAGTGTGCATATAAAAAAGTCTCCACGAACCATTGTACATGGAGACTTTATCCTTTATTTAACCTGTTTTACCGACTGTACTATTATAATTTACCAAAAGCATGATCAACCGCTTCAAGCGTCTGGAGAATATCTTTTTCTGTATGAGCCGTAGTTAAAAACCAGGCTTCATATTTAGAAGGAGCTAAGTTTATGCCTTGCTCAAGCATTAATTTAAAGAACTTAGCGAATATTTCCCCATCCGTTGCTTCTGCCTGATCGTAGTTCTGAATAACTTGATCAGAAAAATAGATGGTCAATGCACCCTTCAATCGATTAATTGTAATCGTAACGTTATGATCCGCTGCCGATTTTAAGATACCCTTTTCAAGCAATGCACCAAGCCGGTCAAGCTCTTCATACACGCCTTTTTGTTTGAGTACTTCAAGACAGGCGATACCTGCTTGGATTGAAGCAGGATTTCCAGCCATTGTTCCGGCTTGATAAGCAGGTCCAAGCGGAGCGATTGTTTCCATAATATCCACTCTGCCGCCATATGCTCCGATCGGCAAACCTCCCCCGATAATTTTCCCCATAGCTGTAAGATCGGGTTTCACATTCAGTAAGTCCTGTGCTCCTCCGTACATAAAGCGAAAAGCAGTAATGACTTCATCATAAATAACGAGTGCCCCTGCATCATGTGTCAGACGGTTCACCTCTTCTAAAAAGCCGGGAAGCGGTTCAACGATGCCGAAGTTTCCTACAATAGGCTCAACGAGTACTCCCGCGATCTCATCGCCCCACTTATCAAGCGCCTCTTTAAAGGGCTCTATGTCATTAAAGGGAACAGTTATCACTTCACTTGCGATTTTTTTTGTCACACCAGCAGAGTCAGGTGTGCCTAATGTCGCAGGGCCGGAACCAGCTGCGACTAACACTAGATCTGAGTGCCCATGGTAACACCCTGCAAATTTAATGATTTTATCTCTCCCAGTATAGGCGCGAGCTACACGAATCGTAGTCATAACCGCTTCTGTACCTGAGTTTGTAAACCGTACTTTTTCCATTGCCGGCATAGCTTCTTTCAACATCTTTGCAAAAGTAACTTCATGTTTGGTTGGCGTCCCGTATAAGACTCCGTTTTCAGCTGCGTGTACGATGGCCTTGGTGATGTGTGGGTGGGCATGACCAGTAATGATCGGACCATAAGCAGCTAAATAATCAATGTACTGATTGCCGTCTACATCCCAAAAATAAGCGCCTTTACCTCGCTCCATTGCAACAGGAGAACCCCCGCCGACTGCTTTAAATGAGCGGGAAGGGCTATTTACACCGCCGACTATATGTTCTAAAGCTTCACTATGTAATTGTTCTGATTTTAAATAATTCATGATGTCTCCTCTCTGTCATTGCGTCATAGGTATTGTAATATGATGAACTTGAATGCGCAAATAAGGGGGCCATTTCAATGGGATGGGGAATTTTAATCAGTGTCATTATCATAACCGTGTACGCAATCAAACGTCTGCTGACTACAGTATGGGAAGGACATGTCTTTTCACTGCGAAATTTTCTACTTTTAACGGTTACATATGCTGTCCTGCTCACTGGTTTTGCAACGATCTATACGGTTCTGACGTTTGAAGGGGTGCATGTTATGGCGGCAGATGAAGAGCCGCGGTCATTTTGGGATTTATTTGGCACTTCCATTTATTTTAGTGCCATGATGCTGTTTTCAGTTGGAAACGGAGAAATCGTTCCTGTCGGATGGGGAAGATGGATTTCAATATTGGCTGCTTTTTTAGGACATGCATTGCCTGTCACGGTCGTTTGGACGTTAATGTTCAATCGAAAAGAAAAGATCCATAAAGGGTAACTTTTGAAAATGCCTTCTCCTTTAAGTAAGCTATAGGAAGATTAGCTGAACAAAGGAGGAAATAGAATGAATTTTAACAAAGGAGATACTGCACCTGATTTCACACTCGAAACTCATACAGGTGAAAAAAGATCTTTAAGCGATTTTTTGGACAAGAAAAATATTGTGCTTTATTTTTATCCTAAAGATATGACACCCGGCTGCACAACCCAAGCGTGTGACTTTAGAGATCATCAGCAGTCTTTTGCTGAAACTGATACAGTTATTCTGGGAATCAGTCCTGATCCTAAAGAAAAACATCAAAAGTTTATCGACAAACATGAGCTGCCATTTGAATTGCTTGTAGATAACCATCATGCAGCTGCAGAAGCCTACGGGGTATGGAAGCTGAAGAAAACATTTGGCAAAGAATATATGGGAATTGAGCGATCTACCTTTGTTATTAATAAAGAAGGAAAGATCATGAAAGAATGGAGAGGCTTGCGGGTAAAAGGGCATGTAGAAGAAGCGCTTGAATTTGTTCATGCAAACTTGTCCTGATGGCGGCAGGTAGGGGAGTAATATTAATTTAAACATTAAAACTATTCCATGTATTTCGTATCTTTGAAAACCCCTTTTTTTTCGGTGATTCTATCATTATAATTACACTACCTTTAGGTGGAAAAGTTTTTAGAAAATTTAATAAGGTTTGAGAGTAGGAGGATTTGATGGATACGACAAAAAAGCGTGGAGTTTTTTCTAAAGGGCTTGATGGAATTGAGCGAATTGGAAACAAGCTTCCGCATCCGGTAACACTGTTTTTCATCTTTGCCGCGCTGGTAGTTTTGGCATCCGCTTTAGGGTCAGCTTTGGGCTGGTCGGTTGAAGATGGTGAAGGAGAAAGCATTAATGTATTTAATCTTCTGAGTTCAGAAGGTATTTTATACATGTTTGAGTCAGCGGTAACAAACTTTACAGGATTCGCACCTCTTGGAACTGTTTTGGTGACGATGCTTGGAATCGGAATTGCTGAACGAAGCGGACTGATTTCAGCAGCACTTAAGGCATTAGTAACCTCTGTACCTAAACAGCTGTTAACAGCTGCTTTAGTATTTGGAGGCATCATGTCTTCAATGGCTGCAGATGCGGGTTACGTTGTTTTAACACCGCTTGGAGCAGTCTTGTTTGCGGGCTTAGGACGTCATCCGCTCGCAGGTCTAGCGGCAGCTTTTGCTGGTGTATCAGCCGGTTTCAGCGCAAACTTGCTTGTGACATCTCTTGACCCATTATTAGGAGAACTAACCATTGCTGCAGCTGCAACCTTCGACCCGGCATATGCTGAGGGCATGAATATTTTAATGAACTACTATTTTATGATTGCATCTGTTGTAATGCTGACAATTGCCGGGACATTTGTGACGGAAAAAATTGTTGAGCCTCGTCTTGGCAAATACAAAGGTGAAATCGACAAAGAAGAAGCAGAGGATATGAAAACTGTTACTCCTCTGGAGAAAAAAGGCCTTTGGCTGTCACTGATTTCGATCATTGTCACCAGTGCTCTAATCGCCCTTCTTGTCGTACCTGAATGGGGACCATTGCGTGCAGGGCTCTCTAATGACGATATATTAGAGGCGCCATTCTTCCAGACGCTTGTTCCGATCTTATTTATCTTCTTCTTAATTCCAGGTTTTGTATATGGATACGTAACAAAAGTGATCAGAAACGATAAGGATGTAGCAAATCAGATGTCAGATACGATGGCTACAATGGGAATGTATATTGTTCTCGCATTTGCTGCCGGACAATTTGTTGCGTTTTTTAACACTAGTAATCTAGGTCAGATCTTTGCTTATAATGCAGCAGGCTGGTTAAGTGATGCAGGACTTGAAGGGATGTTCCTGGTTCTAGGATTTATGTTTGTAGTTGGAGTCATTAATCTCTTTATTGGGAGTTCTTCAGCTAAATGGGCCTTTATGGCGCCAGTATTCGTTCCAATCATGATGGATCTTGGGTATGCACCGGAACTGACACAAGTCCTATACCGGATCGCAGATTCCACTACCAACATCATTTCACCGCTCATGCCGTATTTTGCGATCGTAATTGCATTTGCACAAAAATACGATCCTAAGGTTGGAATCGGAACGCTAATTTCCACTATGATTCCATACTCAATCGTATTTTCTATTGTGTGGACGATCATGCTTATTATCTTTATGTACACAGGAATCGACTTAGGTCCTGGTGCTGAGGTCTTTTATAATAAATAACAACGAAAAGACTTCTGCTGATTTTATTAGCAGAAGTCTTTTTTAATAGAATAGAACTATTTGACAAAGTGCGGAGGGGGCGAGTACACTAATTATAGTGATTATAAAGAAAGACTTTTTATAGAAAGAGGTGCATGGCAGTGTCAGAAATGCAACTGAGAGATGCATTAGATTCACTTAAAGGAACGGGAGTGAGAATTACTCCTCAACGTCATGCGATTTTAGAATTCCTGGTAGGGTCTATGTCACACCCAACTGCTGATGATATTTATAAAGCGCTTGAAGGGAAATTTCCTAATATGAGTGTTGCCACAGTATATAATAACTTACGCGTTTTCAGAGAAGTTGGCCTGGTGAAAGAACTGACCTATGGAGATTCTTCTAGTCGTTTTGATTTTGTAACAACCGATCATTATCACGCTATCTGTCAGGACTGCGGTAAAATTGTAGACTTCCATTATCCCGGACTCGATGAGGTTGAACACCTTGCGTCCCACGTTACAGGATTTAAAGTAAACAATCACCGTATGGAAGTCTACGGAGTGTGTCAGGACTGCGCAGTAAAAAAAGAAGCTCACTAGGTGAGCTTCTTTTTTTGTCTACTCAGGCTTATTTGCTGCGCGGACTGCCTTATTTTTCTTATTATAATCCTCGTTAAATTCTTCTCCTTCAAGATCCGGGTCTAATGTCAGCGGTTCGCGGCAATGCATGCACATGTCTACACGTCCAAGGATTTTCGTAGGTTTTTCGCAATTTGGACAAGTAACTACTACTGCTTTAGTGGAAAGCATGCCGATCCAGAAATACACGACCATACTGAACATTAATGCGATCATGCCCAAAGAGATAAAGATCAGCATAATAATGGGGCTTTCACGAAAGAAAATCCCTCCATACATAATGACAAATCCTACAAATATCATTGCAAGAGCGAATGATCGAATTTTATTAATTTTATTTGAATATGTTTTAGCCATTATTGTCCCCCCTGAGTTTTTACTATATCATAGAAACTTGTGAACGAAAGAGCGAATTCGTGACGGAATAATTACGAAATAGTAGAAGGAAAATGACATTCTTTGTCGAATTAATAAAATATGAATTAAATAGCGAAGGAGTTCATTGATATGGAAGATATCCTGCGTCCCATTTATCAGGAAAGAGCAAGTCATCCCAATACACTGGGAATCGTTATAGTTGAAAAAAAAGGTTCCAAGAGTCCTCTTACCGATACATTTGATACAATATTGTTCATTATTGTGAAAGAGGCAGACGTTCCCTTATTTATAAAGCATTATACATATGAAGAGAATAAAGCAGCGATGCATATCGTCTCAGAACGGCAGATGAAAGAATGGCTGCTTCTCGGAAGTAACCGGAAAGTCACTGAATGGCTTCTGACCGGAAAAATTGTCTTTGACCGAAATGAATATATTGAAAAGATGAGAACTGAACTGCGAGATTTTCCGTTTTACGGCAGGAAAATAAAAATGGGCATAGAATTTGCAAAGCTTATCAGAAGATATATGGATGGGAAAGGCTTTTTTGAATCCCGTCATTTTCTGGACGCTTACAACCATGTGGTTCATTCGCTGCATCACTTGGCAAGACTCACTGTAATCGAAAATGGGTTTCATCCGGAAGTAACAGTCTGGAATCAAGTTAAGCAAATTGAACCCGAAATTTTCAAGTTATATGAAGAACTCGTCAATAGTGAAGAGACACTGGAAAAAAGGCTGGAACTGCTCTTTTTAGCTAGTGAATTCCTTATCCATTCACGCATTCAGGTTGGATCGGGTCATCTCCTGGACGTTTTATCACAAAAAGAAGCATGGACGATTCAAGATCTTCAGTTGCATGAGGAACTTCAATACTATTCAGTAGATCTTACGGTAATGATCGAATTCCTTATCGATAAACACGTTATTTCAACTAAATCAGTTGAAACGAAAGGTAAAGGAATTTATCACAGATATTATTCCGTGAAAAAAGTTTAAAAAACCTATTGATCTTTTTAGATATCCTTGTTATGCTATTAATCGTCGCTGCAGAGGACTTAATGGAATTTAGCAGCGGCGAAAAAAATGATTGACATAAGAGAAAAAGTTATGTTAATATAAAAAAGTCTCCTCAATGAGGGACGCAAAACGAAACACCTTGAACCTTGAAAACTAAACAACCAAAAACGTCAACGTTAATACTTGATTTAAATGAAACAAATGAGCTTTATCAAAC
>NZ_JXRR01000016.1 GCF_000829515.1 Jeotgalibacillus campisalis
GATCAGGTAGATAGGTTCGAGGTGGAAGCATAGCGATATGTGCAGCTGACGAATACTAATCGATCGAGGACTTAACCTATAAAAAAGTGTAGCGTTTACTCGTTTGTTCGTTTGTTTTGATGTCTTATCCAGTTTTGAAGGAATGATTAGCAAATTATTTCTTTATTCTATTGAATTTCCTCTTGCGCAATGTTATAATCTAACTTGTCGCAAAGAGAACAAAATGTCTAGTAATGATAGCGAAGAGGTCACACCCGTTCCCATGCCGAACACGGAAGTTAAGCTCTTCAGCGCCGATGGTAGTTGGGGGTCTCCCCCTGTGAGAGTAGGACGTTGCTAGGCTGATTTTCCACAGTAGCTCAGTGGTAGAGCTATCGGCTGTTAACCGATCGGTCGTAGGTTCGAGTCCTACCTGTGGAGCCATATGGAGAGCTGTCCGAGAGGTCGAAGGAGCACGATTGGAAATCGTGTAGGCGGCTACCGCTGTCTCAAGGGTTCGAATCCCTTGCTCTCCGCCATAAATCTTATAACGTATTAAAAGGCCCGTTGGTCAAGCGGTTAAGACACCGCCCTTTCACGGCGGTAACACGGGTTCGAATCCCGTACGGGTCACCAAAGACATTTGGAGAATTAGCTCAGCTGGGAGAGCATCTGCCTTACAAGCAGAGGGTCGGCGGTTCGAGCCCGTCATTCTCCACTCGTTAACATCAGAGAGAGACAGTGTTATAATTGTTTAACTTTTTCTCACCTGTTTCTAAAAACGAGCATATACTTATTAACGCGGGGTGGAGCAGTTCGGTAGCTCGTCGGGCTCATAACCCGAAGGTCGCAGGTTCAAATCCTGCCCCCGCAATTACCAAGGTCCCGTGGTGTAGCGGTTAACATGCCTGCCTGTCACGCAGGAGATCGCCGGTTCGATCCCGGTCGGGACCGCCATTTTCTATAAAAACATTGAAAATTTATAGAATACATAGTTCGATTTGCAGTATGGCTTTGTAGCTCAGTCGGTAGAGCAATGGACTGAAAATCCATGTGTCGGCGGTTCGATTCCGTCCAAAGCCACCATATTTTTATTGTATTGATCGTGGAGGGGTAGCGAAGTGGCTAAACGCGGCGGACTGTAAATCCGCTCCTTCGGGTTCGGCAGTTCGAATCTGCCCCCCTCCACCATTTTAGGGGCATAGTTTAAAGGTAGAACAGAGGTCTCCAAAACCTCCGGTGTGGGTTCGATTCCTACTGCCCCTGCCAATTTTAAAATTTTATAATTATGGCGGTCGTGGCGAAGTGGTTAACGCACCTGATTGTGGTTCAGGCATTCGTGGGTTCGATTCCCATCGGTCGCCCCATTTTTAATTTATGGGCTATAGCCAAGCGGTAAGGCAACGGATTTTGATTCCGTCATGCGTTGGTTCGAATCCAGCTAGCCCAGCTTTAGCGGGAGTAGTTCAGTGGTAGAACACCACCTTGCCAAGGTGGGGGTCGCGAGTTCGAATCTCGTCTTCCGCTCCATTTTTTTTTGGCGGCATAGCCAAGTGGTAAGGCAGAGGTCTGCAAAACCTTTACCACCGGTTCGAGTCCGGTTGCCGCCTCCAATAGTAAGCCTGAGTGGTGGAATGGCAGACACGTCGCACTCAAAATGCGATGCCGCGAGGCGTGCCGGTTCAAGTCCGGCCTCAGGTATCAGTATACTAAAAAGGTTCTCAGCGATTATGTTGAGAACCTTTTTTTATTTTTCTATACGAAATGCTGGGGTTCTCACTCAACACTGCAGAAATGAAAAATGTACGACATCATGCATTCTTTTATACTTGAATTGTCGAGAATCAAGTATTGATTGGAGATGCGTACAGTTGAATTTTATTTTTTAAGTCTTATTAATGCCGGATTTGTTAATTACCTATTTTAATAGTCAGTATTTGTTGGTATGGTTAATGGTAAATGCTTGTCTAGCTATTATTTTTCATTGAATACGATCTTACTGGAATACAGTGCGAGGTAAAAGAATATAGTGAAGAAAAGACTTGAAGATATCTTATATTTACTAATGTGCATTCAACCTGATTTTAAAGAGGAAAAAAATATTAATAAATGTATATAATTTTGTCGAAAGATGTTGACCTCATGTAAATTTAATGTTAAATTTATATATGTTGCTGATGCGGGTGTAGTTTAGTGGTAAAACCTCAGCCTTCCAAGCTGATGTCGTGAGTTCGATTCTCATCACCCGCTCCACAATACATAGCCAACGCAGTGTTTCGTTGTATCAACGAAGCATTGCGTTTTTTCTATTTTAAATAAATAAGCTCAAAATATTATCCCGCTTACATTAGATATAAAATAAAACCGGGTGCAAGCCGCCCGGTTTTGGTCTGTGTTACTATAAATCAATCAGTTAACCTAAATTATATAACTCTTACCTGATCCTCCATGCACTTGAAGAAACATGTCTTTAAGTGATTCCGTTAATTTTAAATGGTCTTCTGGAGACAGGCTGGGTCTAAGATAAATAATCTGAAGCGCTTCGTTTGTACTCTGATTTACAGCTGTTCTTTGTGAATCAACAAAAGGACTTCCGAATGCTCCATTTTCGTCAGCAGATACCAGCAGATTTTTAAGAGAGTTCGAGCGGCCGTTAAGTCCTGTATATTCTTCACCTGGTTCGCCAAGCCGGATTGATACATCACCATTTATCTGTGATGTGTCATAAAGACCAATTGGGGACTGATATTCAAGGGAAAAGAAATTGTTAAGGTCCACAGCAGAATGTACTGGGGTTAAATAATTTTGTTTTTTGATTCTGCGGTAGAGAGATTCTGCACTGGGTCGGTAACGGTTAGGATCTTTGCCCAGCGCTTTAAAGATTCTTCTCCACTCTTTAATGCCTTCGAGGTCCGTTACTTGTGAGTCTTGCAGTTCAAAGAAAATGGATTCCTGAAAAAGCTGCAGCCGGCCTTTAAGCATCTGGGGAGATTCCCCTATTTGAATATCTTTGTATTGAATGATGCCAAAGGAAAGAGGTTCTTTGTGTTGCAGGGTTGGATGAACATATACTTTCATGGTAGCAGCTCCTCGGTTAGTGTTATTACCGTTTATGATAGCAGAAAGCTGAGCATGTTAAAATAAAGATACTCTTTTGAAAGGAGGGACGGGATGAATTATCGATTGTTGAAACAGGAAATAAAAGATCATGCAGATTCGCTTGGAATTGACAAAATCGGTTTTACAACGGCAGATGTTTTTACTGAAATGAAAAACCATCTGATCAGACAAGAGCAGCTGGATTATCAATCTGGTTTTGAAGAAAAAGATATAAATAAACGTGTGGATCCTTCGTTAATTTTTTCGGAGCCCCGTTCCATTATTGCAATTGCACTTGCTTATCCTTCTAAGATGAAAGATTCCCCGAGAAGTGTGAAGGGTGAGAGAAGAGGCATTTTTGCACGAGCGTCCTGGGGAACTGATTATCATGAAGTACTCAGGGATCGTTTAAACAAGCTTGAAGCCTTTATTAAGGAAAGAGTGCCTGAAGCCCGTTTCCGTTCTATGGTGGATACTGGAGAGCTTGTAGACCGTGCTGTAGCCGAGAGAGCCGGGATAGGATGGAGTGCTAAAAACTGTGCAGTGATTACGCCTGAGTTTGGTTCGTACGTTTATTTGGGCGAAATGATTACAAACCTTCCTTTTGAACCTGACGAGCCGATGAATGACCAATGCGGGTCCTGTAATAAATGTGTAGATGTGTGTCCAACAGGCGCGCTGGTTCAAGGTGGACAGCTGGACGCCAAAAAATGTATTGCTTTTCTTACACAAACAAAAGGTTTTTTGCCTGAACAATACCGATCTAAGATTGGCAACAGAATCTATGGATGTGATACATGTCAGACTGTGTGTCCTAAAAACAAGGGGAAGGATTTTCATTTTCACCTTGAAATGGAGCCTGACCCGGAAATTGCAAAGCCTTTATTAGAGCCTCTTCTTACCATTAGTAACCGGGATTTTAAAGAAACGTATGGTCATGTTTCAGGGTCATGGAGAGGAAAAAAGCCAATACAAAGAAATGCCATTATTGCTCTTGCACATTTTAAAGAAGAAAGTGCTCTTCCTTCTTTGATCAGTGTGATGCAGGAGGATGTGAGACCCGTTATCCGGGGGACGGCAGCATGGGCTGTAGGAAAGATCGGCGGCGAGGAAGCACATCAGGCATTACTTGCATTTAAGGATCAAGAAGAAGACGAAGAAGTTCTGATAGAAATCCAAAAAGGACTGTCGTTTCTTAATAATTAATCATGTAATCACCTTATCTGTCGTAGGATGGCAAAAAGGGGTGATTTGAAATGGCGTATAATCGGGGAGATGCAGTCCTGTATGCAGAGAAGTGGTGGAATGGAAGAAATCCCGCTTATCCATCTTTTGAAGTGGACTGCACGAACTTTATCTCGCAATGTCTGCGTGCAGGCGGCTGGTCGATGACAGGATATCCAAACCGCTCAAAGGGCTGGTGGGTACGAACTAATTCATGGAGCTTCAGCTGGTCTGTTGCTCATTCTCTTAAATGGTACCTTGAATCGAGCGGACGGGCTCAGCAGGTGTCAAAGGCCAGTGCCTTGAAACAGGGGGATGTAATCTGCTATGACTTTGAAGGTGACGGCAGAATCAATCATACGACCATTGTCACTGCCATGCGCTCAGGTGTGCCGCTTGTTAATGCTCATACAAGCGACAGTCGAATGAGAAATTGGGAGTATACTGATTCGTCTGCTTATACACCGGAAATTAAATATTACTTTTATGCAATTACGTGATAAAATAGATAAATGATTTACGCTATTGAAAAGATTGTTTGAGGTGAAAAGATTGGGAAATCATATTGTATTGTATCAGCCTGAAATACCTGCTAACACAGGAAATATTGCACGAACATGTGCTGCAACTGACACGGCTCTTCATTTAATCCGTCCGCTTGGTTTTTCAACTGATGATAAAATGCTAAAGCGTGCTGGTCTGGATTACTGGAATCATGTACAGATTCATTACTATGATTCGTTAGATGAGTTTTTTGAAAGCAATGCACAAGGTGAATATTTCTTTTTAACTAAATATGGAGAAAAGCCTCATTCCACTTTTAGCTATGAGGATACTGAAAAAAATTATTATTTTATTTTTGGAAGAGAAACGTCAGGTCTTCCTTCTGAGGTTATTGAGAAAAATAAAGATAAAGCCATCCGTGTGCCAATGAACGATCATGTCAGATCTCTTAATTTATCTAATACTGCAGCGATTTTAGTTTATGAAGCACTGAGACAGCAGGATTTTCCGGGGCTTAAATAATCGCTTGACACGATTCTTTTTTTGAATCGTGTTTTTTATTTGTTAAAACTTTGATTTTGAATAGGGCTTCGGTACAATTAGGAAGAAAGATAGAGGAAAGGAGCGTAAATTTATGAATAAAACAATAGAGTTACTTGAAAATCACCGGTCTGTCCGTAAGTTTAAAGATGTGGCTTTAACGGATAATCAAATTAAAACCATTGTTGAGGCTGCTCAAATGGCGTCAACGTCCAGCTTTATTCAAGCTTATACAATAATTGGCATAACAGATAAGGAAAAGAAAAAAGAATTAGCTGCACTTGCAGGAGGTCAGGAATATGTAGCTGAGAGTGGACATCTATTTTTATTTTGTGCTGATCTTTACCGTCACGCTCAAATCGGAAAAATAAAGGATGCGGACGTACTGCCATCGATTGAGAGCACAGAGAAATTTATGGTAGGAGTTATAGATGCCTCGCTTGCAGCTCAAAACGCCGCTATTGCAGCTGAATCAATGGGGCTTGGCATCTGTTATATAGGAGGTATCAGAAATAATCTGCCGGAAGTCAATAAGCTGATTGATGCACCGGATTATGTTGTTCCTTTGTTTGGATTAACTGTCGGAGTGCCTGATCAGGAAACGGCGACTAAACCAAGAATGCCATTTGAAATGATTTACCATGAAAATAAGTACGAAAAAGACCCTGCGCAGTTAGAAGATAAACTGAATAAATATGATCAGGGAATTTCCGCATATTATCATGAAAGAACCAAGGGTGCGCGAAGTGATCAGTGGTCAGAACAAATGGCCAAAATGCTCGAACGAAAAAGCAGATTGTATATGAAGGATTATATTGAAGAAAAAAAATTAAATCGTCACTAATAGGAATGGTAGTTTTAGCAGCCTGAATAAGTTAAGTAAAGCTACATGTCTGTCACACCAAGGTCTTAGTCGATTGCATTCGACAGGATCTGGGCGGGACAGGCATTTTTTTGGTGTTGTATCTTACTGACATAGTGTTTTATATTACGGACTTCCCCGCTTAACCCCCAAGATCGTATACAATCCTATAAGATAAAATGAAAGCGATTACAAATAGCGAAGGGAGTGTTCAATTTGAAAAAAATTAAGCAAGTAACAGCGATGACGTTAGCAGCAGTATTGATTTTATCCAGCTTTTCATTTTCTCAAAAAAGCTTAGCGGCTGATGAGGAGGGAATTATCCAGTCTGTCACCACTGATAAAGCTATGTATGACCCGAGTGAGAAAGCAGAACTGAGCATTAATCTTACGAACTTAAACGGCGGGGATCTAAAGAAAGGGATTGTTGAGATCAGGGCAAAGCACCTTGAAAAGCAAGTTGGCTCCACTATTAAAAGAAAGTTCACATTAAAAGAAGGCAAATCAAAAACACTTACGATTAATTGGAAGGCACCTGCAGATGATTTTAAAGGCTATCTGATTGAAGTGAATGTAAAAGATGAAGCTGATATCGTTATTGATTCGGATACGGTTGGGGTAGATGTATCTTCAAGCTGGACAAAGTTCCCCCGTTACGGCTATGTCTGGAACTTTACAGAAGATGTGGACGTGGAGAGAAGAATTGAGAAACTAAAGAACTACCATATTAACGCCTTACAATATTATGATTGGAAATACCGTCATCATAAGCCAGTGGCCGATAACCTGGACGTCTGGGATGATTGGTCAGGCAGACCGATTTATGGTGATTCGGTCCGCAGCTATATTGCTGAAGCTCAAAAAGCAAATATGGTTAATATGTCTTATAATATGGCATACGCAGCCGTCTCTGGTTATGAAAACGATGGCGTAAAGCAAGACTGGGCTCTTTATTATTCAGACGACAATCCAAGAGGAGAAGGGCATTTTAACTTCAAAATGTCAGACGAAACACCGACTGGTATTACCCATTTATACTTTTTTGATATGAGCAATAAAGGATGGCAGAATTACATTTTTGCAGAAACGAATAAAGTATTTGATGCATTTGAATTTGATGGCTGGCACTCTGACACGGTTGGAGAATGGGGAGAGATGAAAAATTCTAAGGGTGAAACCTTATTTGTAAAAGACACGTATACAGAGTTCCTTAATGCAGCTAAAACCGCTATTGGAGACAACTATCTGGTTTTTAACCCGGTTGGAGCGCAGGGGATTGAAAAGGTTAATATCAGTGATGTGGATGTTCTATATACCGAGATGTGGCCATGGGATAGAGATATAAATGGAGAGCTCTATGACTCCTATAACTCTTTAAAGACAGAAATTGAAAGATCAAGAGAAGAGAGTGGCGGTAAGTCTTTAGTCATTCCTGCCTACATGAGCTATGACTATGGTGAAAGTAATCCAGGCAGCCCGTTCAACACATCAGCCGTGTTATTAACAGGTGCTTCCGTTTATGCAGCAGGCGGATCTCGTATGGAGTTGGGGGATGACGGGAATATGCTCAGCAATGAATATTTTCCTGCTCAAAATTTGTACATGACTGATAACCTTGAAAAGCGAATAGCCAAACAATACGATTTCATTGTTGCTTATCAAAACCTTCTTAGGGATGGTCAAACAGAAACAGAAAACGCTATTGAAGTAGTCGATTATGAGAATAATGAAAACGGAGATCCTAATACGATCTGGACATATGGGAAAAAAGATGATAACTATGAAATTATCCAGATGATTAATTTATTGGGCGTTAGCCAAAACGACTGGAGAGCCAACTATGGTGAAAAAGAAAAACCTAACAAAATTTGCGATTTTAAAGTTAAATACTATTATTCAGATGAAGTAAATTCTGTATGGCTGGCTTCGCCGGATGAAAAAGACGGGCGTTCCCAGGCACTGTCCTTTACAAAAGGCAGTGATGAGTCAGGGGACTATATTGTGATTGATGTCCCATCCCTGGAATACTGGAACATGATCTACATGAGCGGTGATGAACCGCAAAGCACCGATGATGAACAAGATTCTAGATTAAACGTGACAAAATTGATGAACCATTTTGCAGCAAAAAGAGATTTGCGGAAGCCCTTAGTTAAACAACTTAGCAATACACTTAGACAGGCAGATCATCATTTGAAAAAAGGTTCTGATGATAAAGCGGTAAACTTTTTAGAAAAGGCTTTAGATCAATTAAACCGAAAATCAAATAACAGAGCTGTTACGAATGAAGCAAGGGAGGCTTTAAATAAAGCTATAGATCTTGTCATTTATGACTGGAGTAACACAAATACTTGTGAAGACCCTGATGATCAGGAAGAAATACCTGCTCCGTCCGGAGAGCTTATAAACGGAGGTTTTGAGAAGGGAACACAGGGTTGGACATTTAGTGGCACAGCAGGGCACGGCGTTGACAACTATGATGCTTATGAAGGGTATAAGTACTGGATATGGGGTGCTGAAGAGTACACTGCAACTGTATCTCAAACAGTAAAAGGTCTGGAAAACGGAACTTATACAGTCAGTGCAATGCTCAAACAAAATACAGGTATTCCAATAGAAAGTAAAATGGAAGTATCCGGCTATGGGGGAGATCCTGTTGATAAGGCCATCCCTCACAGCCAGAGCTATGAAAAGATTAGTGTATTAGCAGAAGTAACAAACGGTGAACTCACCATTTCATTTAAACAACAGGGACCTGGAGATACAAATCTGCAAATAGATAATGTTGAAATAGTGAAAGAGCAATGAACCGGTAGTAAATAAGTTAAAGATAAAAATAAGACTGTCGAGAGGTTCTCGACAGTCTTATTTTTATTTACAGCTTGTCTAGCCATTAGTCCTTGTGTGTACCTGGCTTGGAATCATAGCCTGCTGCGAAAATAGCAGCAAGAAACGCCACACAGATACCTAAAATTAGTATAGTATTCATTTGATATGGCCTCCTTTTCAACGGAAAAAATGATCTGCTGTTTAAAATTATACCCTAAAATACAGTATTAGTGAACGTATAGTGAGATTTATTGTGAAGAAACAATGAAATTGTCTTATAAATTCGTTCAGACAAGATAAACATGGGGAAAATCTTTTAACTCTGGGAGAAAAAAAGTTTCTTTGTACAAAGAAATAGTACTATTTAATTCTTTAAATACCTCCTGTATCTGATTGAAATGGGCTGATGTGAAAATCACAAGTCATATTTTCTACTTTTTTTCTTAAAATAGTTAAGAACCATCGCAATGAATTTTGATTTTTCGTTTTCATGCAAGCCGAAGTTTCAGCATACCTTTCTACATAAGGCCAATAAGGAGGCGACGTTGTTGGATATTTTAAGAAGAATGGCTGAATATAGAAGCGAGGAAGAAAATTTAAAATGGGAAGGTACGTTTTCTGAATACGTCGAATTGCTAAAAGAAAGGCCATGGGTGGCTCAATCAGCACATTCACGTGTGTATAACATGATAAAAGATGCCGGTGTGGAAGAGAAAAATGGAAAAAAGCAGTACCTCTTTTTTAAAAATCAACTTTTTGGTTTAGAAGAACCTTTAGAAAAATTAGTAGAGGAGTATTTTCATCCTGCTGCAAGAAGACTAGATGTAAAAAAACGGATTTTGCTGCTCATGGGTCCGGTCAGCGGAGGTAAATCCACGCTTGTTACAATGATGAAAAGAGGGATGGAAGCCTACTCCAGAACAGACAGAGGGGCTGTGTATGCGATAAAAGGCTGTCCGATGCATGAAGATCCGCTTCACCTCATACCACATGCATTGAGAGAAGATTTTCAAAAAGAATATGGTATCCGAATTGAAGGCAATTTGTCGCCTTTAAATCTGATGCGCTTAGAAAAAGAGTTTGATGGACAAATTGAAAATGTACCGGTTGAACGGATCTTTTTCTCAGAAGACAAGCGTGTAGGGATCGGTACGTTCAGTCCTTCTGATCCAAAGTCTCAGGATATTGCCGATCTGACAGGAAGCCTTGATTTTTCTACTATTGCAGAATATGGATCAGAAAGCGACCCTCGAGCTTACCGGTTTGATGGCGAGCTCAATAAAGCGAACCGCGGCATGATGGAGTTTCAAGAAATGTTAAAATGCGATGAGAAATTTTTATGGCACTTGCTCTCGCTTACCCAGGAAGGAAACTTTAAAGCTGGAAGATTTGCGTTGATTTCGGCTGATGAAATGATTGTGGCTCATACAAATGAAACGGAGTACCGGTCATTTATCTCCAACAGAAAAAATGAAGCTCTTCATTCTCGTATCATCGTGATGCCGATCCCGTATAATCTTCAAGTGACACAGGAAGAAAAAATTTATGAAAAACTGATTTCAGAAAGTGATGTCGCAGGTGTACACATTGCTCCTCATACACTTAAAATTGCTGCGATGTTTACCATTCTTACCCGTCTGAAAGAACCGAAACGAAAAGACATTGACTTAATTAAGAAAATGCGTCTTTATGATGGTGAAACGGTTGAAGGATTTAATGGGGCAGATCTGCAGGAATTAAAAACCGAATACGATGACGAGGGCATGAATGGAATTGATCCTCGATATGTGATTAACCGGATTTCTTCCACTATTATTCGGAAAGAGGTTTCTTCTATTAATGCGCTTGATGTTTTACGATCGCTGAAAGAAGGACTTGATCAGCATGCTTCCATTACGAAGGATGTAAAAGAAGCTTACCTGGGTTATATTTCACTGGCACGCCGCGAGTTTGATGATATGGCGAAAAAAGAAGTTCAAAAAGCCTTTGTCTACTCGTATGAGGAGTCAGCAAAAACGCTTATGGATAA
Source organism: Jeotgalibacillus campisalis (assembly GCF_000829515.1). Taxonomy (GTDB): domain Bacteria; phylum Bacillota; class Bacilli; order Bacillales; family Jeotgalibacillaceae; genus Jeotgalibacillus; species Jeotgalibacillus campisalis. Next base: position 11,067 of record NZ_JXRR01000016.1, read on the forward strand.
TTATCTAGATAATGTGGAGGCTTACTGCCACAAATCCAAACTGCGTGATCCGTTGACTGGAGAAGAAATGACACCGGATGAAAAGCTGATGCGTTCCATCGAAGAACAAATAGGCATTTCAGAAAATGCAAAAAAAGCATTCAGAGAAGAAATTTTAATTCGAATTTCCACTTATGCAAGAAAAGGCAAGCGATTTGATTATCAGTCTCATGACCGTTTAAGAGAGGCCATTCAAAAGAAATTATTTGCTGACTTAAAAGATGTGGTTAAAATTACGACCTCATCGAAAACGCCGGATGAGCAGCAGCTTAAGAAAATGAATGAAGTAATTGCACGCCTGATTGATGAGCATGGCTATAATACTTCGAGTGCCAATGAATTATTAAAATATGTTGGCAGTCTTCTTAACAGATAATATCTGCACAAGTCCTTTCCGGAATCATTGGAGAACCAGTATACAGCTGGTTCTTTTTTTATTTGTCAGCCCATGCTCCGTACTTGATACATAATGGAAGCCAATCCATGCACATAAGTCTTCATTTTTAGTAAAAAATAAGAAAAATGATGAAGATTCTTTGCAAAAGGATCTTACTTTCTGATCAATATTGAAACTTTTATCGATTATAATCGTATAAAAGTATAGGAAAGCAATTTAATCTTATTTGGATTAGACGTTTACCTCTAAGTGATTAGTGTAAAAGAAAAAGTAGGAAAATATAGAAGGGACGGATGAAAGATGAAAACATCCACCACTTTAAAATGGGTGACAGGAGGACTCGAAGCGTTTTTTGCTATTCCTTTTATAGGAGGCATCGTAATCGTCTCTCTATCATGGGCACCACTCTGGATCATGCTGGGCCTGCATATTGTAACGCTTATTTTTTCGATACGTGAGCTGGAAGCAAGAACAGGGAGTATAGTTGGAATTGTGGCGAGTGTCATTGGATTTGTGCCATTCGTTGGGTTTATAATGCATATAGCAGCCTCTATTATTTTGCTGATTGATGCAGCTAAAACATCGGCTCGTGAAAAGGAATTGACGTAATCTTTATTAGGCGTCAGAAATATGAACAAGATGATGCTTGTATCTGTTTTGATCATCTTAGAGGCTGGGACAAAAATTTGTCTCAGTCTCTTTTAGTTTACTTCGCTTTTTTAATTCCGACGCTATCCGTCACACTCTTAAAGAATCGACACCTTCTGCTCGGCCTACATCTTTTTTATGATTTAAACAGACTCCGTTTATACAACTATTTATCGTTACTTCCCAGACTGATCATAATTTGACTTGAACGTAATATAATCTTTCTTCCCGAGGAAAGTATTCAATTGACCTGAATTGAACAGGTCACACTTAAAATATAGGCGCATGCGTCCTGTTACTTCCCGTTACAAGTAAAATAATTAGAAAATTCAATTAAATTAATTATCAAACACCGTAATCACATTGGTGCTTAAAATTAGAACAAAATGCTTCTGCTTTAATTAGTAAATATTTTTTCATTGCCGCATACAATGAATTACGAATGGAAGAAGGGAGAGCAGACCATGAAAATGGATGAGCGGTCGTCCACAATCCTATCACAAGAAGATTGGTCCCTTCACCGACAAGGACAGGATGATCAAAAAAGACATCAAGAAAAAGTTAATGAAGCGATTAAAGACCAGCTGCCAGAGCTTATTACTGAAGAAAGCATTGTCATGTCAAATGGAAAACAAGTTGTTAAAATTCCAATCCGTTCATTAGATGAATACAAGATCCGGTACAACTATGATAAGAAAAAACATGTCGGCCAAGGCAATGGAGACAGTCAGGTAGGTGATTTGATTGCCAAAGGCAGTCCTGAACCTGGCCAGGGAGCAGGTCAAGGGGCAGGTGAAGAGGCAGGCGTTGACTATGTTGAAGCAGAGGTATCTTTATTAGAGGTGGAAGAAGCATTATTCAAGGAGCTGTCACTGCCAAAATTAAAGCAAAAAGAAGAATCAGAAGAAATTACAAAAGACATTGAATTTAATGATATTCGGAACAAAGGACTTACAGGAAATATCGATAAAAAGAAAACAATGATGAGTGCATTTAAGAGAAATGCCATGTCAGGATCACCAACTTTTAATCCAATCTTGCCTGAAGATTTGAGGTACAGAACCTGGAATGAATCAGTCGAACGGGAATCAAAAGCGGTTGTACTAGCTTTAATGGATACAAGCGGATCGATGGGGGCATTTGAAAAGTATGTTGCTAGAAGCTTCTTTTTCTGGTTGACTCGATTTTTGCGCCATAAATATGACCATGTTGAGCTCCGGTTCATCGCACACCACACAGAAGCGAAAGAAGTTGAAGAAGAAACCTTCTTCTCCAAAGGAGAGAGTGGAGGAACCATTTGTTCTTCAGCGTATCGCAAAGCACTCGAGTTAATTCAAAACGAATATCCGATTCAGCGTTATAATGTGTATGCTTTTCATTTTTCGGATGGAGATAACTTAACATCAGATAACCAGCGCTGCCTTCCTTTAATAGAGGAGCTGTCGAAAGTATGCAATTTGTTTGGCTATGGCGAAGTAAATCAATATCAGCGTCAATCTTCACTTATGTCGATTTACAAAAAAATTCCCGAAGATGAATTGAGATACTTTATCCTGAGAAGAAAATCGGATGTGTTTTTTGCCTTAAAGCATTTTTTAAAAGAAGAAGTTTAATAACAAAGTCCTGCAAAGAAAGCCGAAGAAGCATTTGTGCTCTTCGGCTTTCTTTGCATTTAATGAGGAAGAAAAACAAGCTGATACGCAAAAAGAACAGCAAACATGTAAACAAGAGGATGAACTTCTTTCCACTTGCCGCGGAAAATCTTAAGAATTGGGTATGAAATAAATCCTAAAGCAATACCGGTAGCGATGCTTGAAGTTAAAGGCATGCTCAATATAATTAAAAATGCAGGAAAAGCCTCGTCTAGCTCATCCCAATTAATTTTGGCTATTGTCCCCATCATTAAGCTTCCGACAATAATTAAAGCTGGCGCCGTAATTGCCGAGACGCCGGATACAGCGCTGACCAGCGGACCGAAAAATGCAGATGCTATAAAAAGCACAGCAACAGTAACTGTTGTTAAGCCTGTGCGTCCGCCTGCTGCGACGCCAGAGGAAGATTCAATATAAGCAGAAGTAGGGCTTGTACCGACCATTGCACCTGCTGTAGCGGCTACTGAGTCAGCCAGAAGCGCCTGTCTTGCTCTTGGCAGCGTTTTGCCCTTCATTAACCCGGCCTGCTGGGCAACCCCGATCATTGTGCCGGTTGTATCAAAAATCGTTACAAGTAAAAAGGAAAAAACGACTGCAAACAATCCATACTGAATCACGTCTCCAAAGGCTGCAATCGGATTAGAGACGATTAATCCTTCAGGAAGACCAGGAAGTGCCACTACGCCATCAAATTTAAGCTGATTCGTAAAATATGCGATTGCACCAGTTATCAGCATACCGATAAATAAAGCCCCATTTACGCGCAGAACCATGAGAATAAGGGTTATAGCAAGTCCGGAAAAAGCTAGAATCACGGGCTTGGAATGAAGGTCCCCAAGAGCGACCAGATTATCAGGATGCGCTACGATTATGCCGGTCAGCCGCATTCCAATAAAAGCGATGAAGAAACCGATGCCCGCTGTAATCCCATGCTTTAAATTATCCGGGATCGCTTCAATCAGTTTTTTACGGAACGAAGTAAGGGATAATAGTGTAAAAATAACGCCTGAAACAAATACAGCAGCAAATGCCACTTCATAGGTAATATTTGTATTGGTCCCGACAACAGAAAAAGCAAAGTAAGCATTTAACCCCATTCCGGGTGCGATGGCAATCGGATAATTTGCAAATAGAGCCATCCATAATGTACCGATTACAGTTGCGATGATCGTGGCAAGAAAGACTTGATCAAACGGAACGCCCGTAGTAGATAAGATAATCGGGTTAACCACGACGATATAAACCATTGTCATAAAGGTAGTAAAACCGGCAAGCACTTCTGTTTTTACCGTAGTTTGGTTTTCTTTTAAATGAAAGCGAAACAATTGATTCAACTCCTAGCTAAAAAATACGAACATTAAAAATCACAAAGACTATAATATTCGTTTGTAGAACAAAATTCAACCCCTGGACCAAAAAAACAGTCGAAACAAAGAAAATGTAAGATGATGACGTTGCAATTTTTAGACGTTTCGATAAGATGGAGAAGAAGCATAAACTAACAATACGCTTCGGAAGCAGGGTGACGTATGTATAATGATTTGAAAAATAGATCGACAGCAGAACGGGCAGAAATGCTCACACGTCGTTTGGTCGGGATTAAAAGCTACACGAGAACTCTAGGAGAAACTGAAAAGGTGAAAGAAATATATTCCATCATTAAGTCTTTTCCATATTTTCAAAAACATCCGGAGGACGTGTGGATTCAATCAATTGCCGGAGATCCTTATAATCGCATAAACGTTTGGGCGAAGCTTAAAGGCAGACAAAAAAAGACTGTTTTGTTCCACAGTCATATAGATACAGTGGAAACAGATGATTTCGGCACGCTTCAATCGCTTGCTCATGATCCGGATGCCTTACAGCAATACTTTTCTACGTATGAAGGGGATGAGCGGGTAAAAGAACAGGCTCTTTCGGGAGACTGGCTGTTTGGGAGAGGATCGCTCGATATGCAGAGCGGCGCGGCCATTCATTTGACAAATTTACTTGAACTGTCTGAACAAAAAGATTCCCTTGACGGGACTATGCTGTTTCTTTTTAACCCTGATGAAGAAAGTGAACATGCAGGCATGCTTGCTGCACTGCAGGAGCTTCAAAGGATGAAGGATGAGGGGCTGAAGTATGTAGCGGCCATAAACAATGATTTTATTGCACCTATGCATGATCAGGATGATACAAAGTATATTTATACGGGTGCTGCCGGAAAAGTATTGCCTTCTTTTTATATATACGGACGTGAAGCGCATGTTGGGGATGTTCTGACTTCAATTGATCCCACACTGGTAGCCTCTGAGATCAACAGGAAGATCAATCAGAACCTGGATCTGGTAGAAGAACTGGAGGGTGAATATGTACTGCCGCCTGCGTGTCTTTATTTTAAAGAAGACAAGCATAGCTATAATGTTCAAACAGCGGTGAGCGCAAGAATGTACTTTAATTATTTTGTTTTTGAACTAACGGCAAAAGACGTTATGGATAAGTTGCTTTCTGTGACAAGAGAAACAGTAGAAGAGCTGAGAATTCAAAGTGAAAGAAGATACGATGAATTTAGAATCCATCATGGGTTTCCTCCAAGTAACTGGAAATGGGAAGTGGCTGTCTGCACGTATGAAGACCTGCAAAATGAACTGAGAAATAAGGGACTGCCGGTCGATAAAGTATTGGACCGTGTGGCAAAGGAATGGAAAGGTAAAGATCGGAGAGAAGCTTCTTTTGCTCTTGTTGAAGCGTTGCAGCAGCTTGATCCGGACAAAAAACCCCGTGTTATTTTATTTTTTGCGCCTCCATTTTTGCCGCATAACTATTTAAATGAGCAGTACGAGTATGGAACCGAAATTCGTGAAAAGCTTGTTAAACGGCTGGAGGTCGTAACAGCTGAAAGCAATGAAACGTTTGCCACTAAAAGGTTTTTTCCGTATTTGGCAGATGGAAGTTATCTTTCTCTTCACGAAACAGAAGAAGAAGTAAACGTTTTAAAGAAAAATATGCCGCGCATGTCAGACATTTATCCTTTGCCAATCGATTTAATAAGAAGTGTTAACATTCCTTCCATTAATATCGGAGTATATGGGAGAGATGGTCATAAATGGACGGAACGGGTATATAAGCCGTATACATTTCATGTATTACCAGGCCTGATCAAAAACTTTGCTCTGGATCTCGTGGCAAAAAAAGAGAGAACGCAATAAATTGCGTTCTCTCTTTTTTAATAGGTCTTGGAAATGAAGTACAGTTTATACGAAAGAAACCAAATCGTTAATATCAAGTCTGCCAGATGGACGTGCTTCTTTCATGCCTTTTCCAACAGTAATCAGCATAACTGGCACATAACGGTCAGAGATTTCAAATTCTTCTATTAGAGAGGAAGCACTAAAGCCGCCGATCGGACATGTATCCCATCCTTTTGCTTTTGCAGCGAGCATAAACTGCATAGCTGCCAGTGACGCGTTTGTAAAAGCAGCGTCCCGGCCAAATTGTTCACTTTCATAAGCTGCTTGAATTTGACCATTCAAAGCCTGTTTGATTTCATCTGATAACATTCCCGCATTTACAGCAGGCTCAAAAACAGGGTCTACGTTCTCATTTGCACGAAGATCTCCCAATACAGCTATGACAGCGGAAGCATCAGCGATTTGCTGTTGATTATACGCGATCGGCAAAAGGCGTTCCTGAGATTCTTTATTGTGAAAAGCAAGAAAGTTCCAATGCTGAAGATTCCAGGCTGACGGCGACTGGCCTGTTACTTCAAGCAATTCCATCAGTTCTTCTCTTGAAATTTCTGCGTTTGTATCGTACTCCTTAGTGGAACGGCGCTCCTGCATCACAGTAAGCACGTTTTGTTCTAGAGTTGAAGTCGTCATATAAATTCCTCCCAATAAATCTTCATCGAGTAAGTTACTTTTAGTTAGTAGTAAATCGTGTATTACTATAGTATAGATAAATTTTAGAGTCAAGAATTTGAATCGAGATAGAAGTTTTCAGACCGAAAAAAGCTGTCCGGAAACTCAGTCCTTTAACTGAGATCGGAACAGCCTCTTATTTATTGTTCAAGTTAGATAAAAAAATGTTTCATTTGTGCTAACTGATTTTGTTCTTTTAGCATATCTCCCGGTTTTTTCGCTTCTCCTATAAAATAGTTTTTAAAATCCATGTTCATAAATTCGCAGATAAGCTGGAATTGGAGGATGAGCGGAATTCCTTTAACGCTTACTCGATCGCCTCCACAAATTAGAACATATACCGGTTTTTTCTGCATCTTTTGTTTAAAATCAAGATCAGGATCTCGTAGTGCCTGTGACCACCGATCTACAAATGTTTTCATATAACCGCTCATTCCATACCAGTAAACAGGTGTAGCAAACAAGATTGTATCGGCCTGGACCATTTTTTTTATTAAACCTGCATGGTCATCCTCTACAGGCGTAAAGCCATTTTCTGTGTGCCGCTGATCGGTAATTTGGTGGATGGTCTGTTTACGAAGATAAATCCAATCCACATCGCCATCAAAATATTTTGCAGCTTCTTTAGCGAGAATTTCTGTATTTCCGTTATCGCGCGAACTTCCACTTATAATCAGTAAACTCATAGGAATCTCCGACCTTTCAAATTGAATTTATGACAAGTAAAGTATAGCTTCTGTCATCCTCAAATTCATTTATTTTATGCTCAGTTTAGAGAAGTATACGTTAAACTGGTTTTCCAAAATAGGCAATTCAAACATATTGAATTGTTTAAATCCTTTTATAGAGGGGATTATAACTAGAACGTTGTTTTTTAATTATGTGTAATTCAATTTGAAGGAGAGATGGTAAACATGTCAAATGTAAAATTGGCTATTATTTATTACAGCTCTACAGGCACGAATTACAAACTGGCAAAATGGGCAGAAGCAGCAGCACAGGAAGCAGGTGCTGAGGTCAAAGTATTAAAAGCAGAAGAAACAGCTCCTCAGCAAGCCATTGCAGCAAATCCGGCATGGAAAGAGCACTATGAAGAAACAAAAGATGTACCAAACGTTACGCTGCATGATCTTGAATGGGCTGACGCTTATATTTTCAGTACCCCTACTCGATATGGCAGTGCACCCGCTCAAATACGGGCGTTTATGGATACGACTGGTGGACTCTGGTTTAATGGCAAGCTGGTTAATAAGGTAGTCAGTGCAATGAGTTCTGCTCAAAACCCTCATGGAGGACAGGAAGCAACGATCTTGTCACTTTATACGTCAATGATGCACTGGGGGGCCATTATTGCGGCTCCGGGCTATTCGGATCCTGTGACGTTCAGTTCAGGTGGCAATCCGTACGGTACGAGTGTAACCGTTGATCAGGACGGGAATATGCTTGAGGATGTTGAGGAAGCTGTAAAACATCAGGCCCGCCGTACAATTGAAATCGCGCAGATGGTAAACAATGGGACAAAATAATTAACATACAAGTGTTTAAATTGAAGTACAGATCCCAACAAAAGCCTGGAGGCATGCCTCCAGGCTTTTGTTGGGATGATCAGTTTGTTCAGAATCGTGGGCGTTTGTTAGGGTCAGGTGCCTCAACGAAAATAGTTTCGGAAGTTAAGGGGTGGACGAAGCTGATTTTCACCGCATGCAGAGCCTGAAATTGATGCAGAGGAGTTTGTTTGCCCCCATAAAGAGTGTCCCCAACAAGTGGATGGCCGATAGAATCAAGATGAACACGAATCTGATGCGTTCTTCCCGTATCTAATTCGAGTTCAAGCCAGGAAGTTTGCAAGTTTGGATTGAATTGAATTTTTCTAAAATGAGTAACGGCTTTTTGGCCGCCGGGGGACACTCTTTTCCTTGAATTATGATGGCGGTCATTTCCAATCGGTTTATTAATCGTACCGCTGGTTTCAGATACGTTCCCGTGGACAAGCGCCCAGTAGACCCGTTTGATCAAACGATCCTCCAATGCCCGATCGAGCAGCGGCTTGATCGCAGCGTGTTTTGCAAAAACAATCGTGCCAGTCGTATCCCGATCAAGGCGATGAATAGGCTGAGCATAGCCATTTTCTCCTTTTTGCTGTAAATAATGTACAACTCCGTTTACCAGCGTGTCCGAAGCATCAGGATGATTAGGATGTGTATCGATATGAGGAGGCTTATTTGCAATTAAAAGATGATCATCCTCGTATAAGACCGAGAAGTTCATTTTTGCCGGCAGGTAGGTGGGCGGCTCCTCTTCAAAGCGGATGGTAACGAGATCTCCTTGTGTTAAAACCGCTTTCCATTCAGTAAGTTGTCCATTTAAGTCAATGGCTTTATTCATACGCCATAAGTGAATTTGCTTTTTACCGAAATTCCATTCGCTGCGCAGTGCTTCTTCAATTGATTTACCCGCTGTTTGAGCAGATACAGTGATCGTAAAAGACGATTGACTCATATTCATTCTCTCCTTTAATAAATTTAGATTATCCTGATCATAAAAAGAGCTTGGGACAAATGTGTCTCAAGCTCCGTCAGGTCCTGCTGGAGCCGCCGCCTTCCGCTCCGATCTCCTCATATTTACGATTTAATGAGCTTCAATTTAAACATCTTTCGTAGTTTTGTCTCAACCTCTTTACAATTGGACTCAGAAAGTCATTAAACAAGTCTTAATTTATTCGTTTCCAACATTGCGTGCAAAGAACTCTTCATACTCACTTTCACTGGCTGCTCCGACAATTCCATCAACTGCCTCGCCGTCTTCGAAATGTATAAGAGTCGGGGTTGACTGGATAGAATATTTGTTCCACTGATCTTTAAATTCAATTAAATTCATCTGAACCATATCCACGTCCATGTCTTCAGCTAGAGGAGCAAGTTTAGGTGTGGTTTCAAGACAATATTGGCATTCCGGACTGAAGAAATAAACAGTCGTTGGTTCACCGCTTGAAATTCTTTCATCCAGTTCGTTTGGCAAAATTTGATTTGCATAATTTGGATCGTCTAGTAAATCAATCGTTGACTGTTCAAGATCTTCTTTTCCGTAAGGGTTATCCTCCGTTTTTGAAGCGTTTTGCATATTGGTAATAATAGCTATGGAAGCAAAAATGACAACAATAATTGCCCCGAAAATAAGTACTTTTTTCATCTGGCTTTTTCTCCTTTCAGCTGCTTTAAAATGAATAAGCTTAAAATAAAAATGATAGCAAAAGCGGTTAATGCAAGAAATGGTATTGTGATAAATCCAAACCAGTTGATATACTCACCCGTACAGGATACCATCCCGCAGGCAGGAGCGCTGTCTGACAGAAAATCAAGCTTTTGAATGCCATAATGATAGATCGAAACAAGTCCGCCGATGCCTGATAAGCACGCAGAATAAACAGCGGCTTTTGCATCTTTTCTGTAAATAGCTGCAGCAAGCAAAATGACAATAGGGTACATGAAAATCCTTTGATACCAGCATAATTCACATGGTTCATATCCTCTTATTTCTGAAAAATACAGAGAGCCCATCGTAGCCAGTAAAGATGCTGCCCAAGCTGCAAAAAGGAAATTTTCTGTTTTCTTTTCCATTTTTATGCCTCTTTTCTACTCAACCTCATACATAGATCGATTCATGAAGATTGTAAAAGGTAATGATGAATATGACAAGCGCATCTTTAATTAATTTCAAAAGTATTACTTAAATTTGTCTATTATTTGGCAGGTAAATAAAGGAATTGAATTTAATAATGCGGTGTTTTCATCATACTTAATGTAAAGCAACGATTCAACTATGTCTTAAGTCTGCAAAAGAATGCAAACAAAACGATTCCAATGTCGAAAAGCACAAGCTATAATATGTAATGGTAATGAAGCGTTTAAGTTCCGTGAAAGAAGGGGATGTAAAACGTTGAGAAGGAGTGGGAATCATGTCTGAAAAATTGGATTTAACACAGTTTGAGAAAAAGATGATCATACGAACAATGATTCATCCGGATATAGAGAAAATTATAGAAATGCAGCGGCTTTGTTTTCCAGGCATGGAGCCATGGAAAATCGAGCAGCTTGAGAGCCATCTAGATACATTTCCTGATGGACAGCTTGTCGCTGAACTTGACGGAGAGATTATCGGCTCCTGCTCAAGTTTAATTATAAATTTTGACGAATACGATGATCGGCACACCTGGGATGATGTCACGGATGAAGGATATATAACGAACCATAATCCTGACGGCTACAACCTTTATGGAATCGAGGTCATGGTTCATCCAGAATACCGGCGCATGAAAGTAGGACACAGACTTTACGAAGCTAGACGTGAACTGGCACGGGAGTACAACTTGAAAAGCATCATTATAGGAGGACGCATTCCTAATTTCCATAAGCATGCAGAAGAAATGTCGCCACGTGAATATGTGGATTCTGTTCAAATGCATAAGGTGTATGATCCTGTCTTATCGTTCCAGCTTTTAAATGGATTTACTTTAATGAGAATCAATCCGAATTACTTGCCGGATGATAAGCAGTCGAATAAATATGCTACATTGATGGAATGGAATAATGTGGATTACCGCCCGAATTCCAAGCGCCACTTTAAAACAAGTCATCCTGTCCGCATTTGTGTCGTTCAATACATGATGCGTCAAATTGACTCATTTACGGACTTTGCAAATCAGGTTGAATATTTTACGGATGTAGCTTCTGATGCTCACTCTGATTTTGTTGTATTTCCGGAAATTTTTACTACGCAGTTAATGTCATTTTTAAACGAGAAATCTCCGAGCATGGCGGTTAGAAAACTGACCGATTATACAGAAGATTATATTGAACTCTTTACCGATCTGGCTGTTCGTTATAATGTGAATATTATTGGCGGCTCTCACTTTGTAAAAGAGGACGACGACGAAATCTACAACATCGCTTATTTATTCCGCAGAGATGGCACGATTGAAAAGCAGTATAAGCTTCACATCACGCCAAACGAACGGAAATGGTGGGGGATCAGCCCTGGAAACGAAGTTCGGGTGTTTGATACAGATTGCGGTAAGATTGCGATCCAGATCTGTTATGACATTGAATTTCCTGAGCTTGCACGCATTGCAACAGACAAGGGAGCAAAGATTATTTTTACTCCGTTTTGTACAGAAGACCGCCAAGGCTATCTTCGTGTGCGTTATTGCTCTCAGGCAAGAGCTGTGGAAAATCAAATCTATACGGTTATCTCAGGTACTGTAGGAAATCTTCCTGAGACAGAGAATATGGATATTCAGTATGCACAATCCGGTATTTTTGCTCCATCAGATTTTGAGTTTTCCCGTGACGGAGTTGTAGGTGAAACGGATCCAAATCTTGAAATGGTCATGATCGGAGATGTCGATCTGGAAATTCTTCGCCGTCAGCGTCAAAGCGGAACCGTACGTCAGTTAAAAGACAGAAGACATGATATATATAATATTGAATATAAAAAATAACTCTTTAATCAAGGTGAGTATTTTTTGACACTCCCTTAAAACAGAAGGCTGCCGCCGCTTCGATCATCAGTAGAAGCAGCGGCAGCTTTTTTGTATCGATGCGAAAGTTTAATGACTTGCCTCTTCACTAAAGTAATTAGTTTGAACAAGTCATGTATACATGATCAAAAAAATGGGTATTGGTTTATACAGTCTGCTGATTACGGATGATTTTTAATTGGAAAGTCTCAGCAGATTATTCTTGGATTTTTTTCTCAAGGCTTCCTTTTCAAAGCCGATTCTTCTTAAGGTTCGTGATACAATAGAAACAAGGCTAGCCCTTAGATAAAACCATAGGAGGTATAGTATGAGCTACCAACAATCGTATGAGAAATGGTTTTCATTTGACCAGCTGGATGAAGAGGTTTTTTCTGAATTACAGCAAATGAAAGACAATGAAAAGGGTAAAGAAGACGCGTTTTATAAAAATCTGGAATTTGGTACAGGCGGAATGCGCGGAGAAATCGGGGCAGGAACAAACCGAATGAATCTTTATACCGTTAGAAAAGCAGCGGAAGGTCTGGCACGATATATTGAAAATAAAGGAGCGGAAGCAGTCAAAAGAGGAGTTGTTTTAGCTTACGACTGCAGAAGAAAATCACCGGAATTTTCACTTGAAATTGCACGTACTCTCGCGTCTCACGGGATTCAAACCTACGTATTTGAGTCGCTGCGGTCGACCCCTGAACTGTCATTTGCTGTACGCTCATTACATACGTATATGGGGGGAATGATTACAGCAAGCCACAACCCCCCTGAATATAACGGCTTTAAAGTGTATGGAGAAGATGGAGCTCAGCTTAATTTAGCAGATGCAGATGCTGTTATTGAAGAGATTAACGCTATTGATAATGAGCTTGATATTCAAGTCAAATCCATTGAAGAACTGAAAGAGTCAGGTCTGATTAAAATGATTTCATCAAGTGTGGATGATTCATATGTGGAACATCTTATTACTGTCTCAGAAAAGCCTCAATTAGCGAAGGAGACGGATATTAAAGTTGTATTTTCTCCTTTGCATGGAGCGTCAAATGAGATGGTTCAGCGCGGACTTAAAGCGCTTGGGTATGAAAATATTCATATCGTTAAAGAACAAGAGCAGCCAGATTCAGAATTTCCAACAGTCGCTTCTCCTAATCCTGAAGAGCCTGGTGCCTTTGAATATGCGATCAGGGATGGAAAAGAAATAGGAGCAGACCTCTTAATCACAGCTGACCCTGATGGTGACCGCTTAGGACTTGCTGTAAAAGGCCCTAATGATGACTATGTCCTGTTAACCGGAAACCAAACAGGTGCGCTGCTGCTTGATTACTTATTGGGGAGAAAAAGTGAAAAAGGAAGCCTCCCTCAAAATGGAAGAGTGTTTAAAACCATCGTAACCTCTGAAATTGGACGGAAGATAGCTGAGCACTATGGTGCGACTACAGAAGATGTGCTGACTGGCTTTAAATTCATCGGTGAAAAAATTAAACAATATGAAGAATCTGGCGAGCATACATTTCTGTTTGGATATGAAGAAAGCTACGGCTATCTCGTAAAAGACTTTGCCCGTGATAAAGATGCCATCCAGGCAGCTCTTTTAGCGGTAGAAGCTGCTGCTTTCCATAAACAGCAGGGCAATACTTTGTATGAGGTTCTTTTATCGCTATTTGAAAAGCACGGGTATTACAAAGAAGGGCTGGAATCGTTAACGCTTAAAGGAAAAGAAGGAGCAGATAAAATCCAGTCAATTCTGACGGGTTTCCGGGAGCACCCAATCAGGGAAGTTGCCGGTCTTGCCGTCCATTCACAGGATGATTACGGAACACAAAAACGTTTAATTACAGCTAAAGGAAAAGAAGAGGACATTTTGCTTCCCGCTTCAAATGTCTTAAAGTACTTTTTAGAAGATGGTTCCTGGGTTTGTATCCGACCGAGCGGCACAGAGCCTAAAGTTAAATTTTATTTTAGTGTAATTGGATCAAGCCTTGAAGACAGCGAAAATAAATTAGCAGAAATTAAAGAAGCATTTATGGATAAAGTGCACTCCATGGTGTAAACGAGTCTCATCAAAAATACGATTCAAGCTGAAGCAGCCTTCTTCCCGGAGGCTGCTTCAAGTCGTTTTGAGTACGTTGGAATGATAATTTCTAAAGCATTTTTACATGATGGAAGCAACTACATACTGAATTTTATGTAGATCATATTTATACTCCACGTATCTTTACTAAATAAAAAAATCTTAATGGCTGCTTGAACCAATAAGATACGCTTATCCACTGATCTGTTAGGGTCAGCCCCACACCGTTCATCGAGGCCATATGATTAGATTAATGATAAGCCCTCCACTCATCTAAAAGAAAGTTTAGCGTGTGATTACACTAAAAAAGACTTTGTTAATGGGTGGCGGCTATTTTACTTTATAAGACGCTGACTGCTGGAGACCTGAGTCTTGAAGCGCAATATTCAGCGTAACGAAAAAGCTCTGTGTAATGATAAGCGGTGGTTTCCTGAGGTTGTGGATAGTGTATGCCTTTTAAAAGAGATTTTATTTTTTTGGATAGCAGATCATCCTTCGTGCGAACCATCAAAATAAGCATGTCATCCCAGGAGTGCCGGTATAAATAAAGCAGAGTGCGGTCATAGTCATTGTTCATGTCTACTGTCCATCCTCCTTTCAGAGAAGTTATCATTAGTATGTGCTGAAAATCATAAATTTGTTCTGAAAATAATGAGTGAAAAAATGGAGCGATTGGACGTTGTTAACTTGTTGCCAGCATGAAGAGGGATAAGAAGGATATCATAATAATTTATAAAATTCAGGTACGCCTAAAATAATCCATAAATGTATTTCACCCTGTTCTGAAGGCTGCCGGTCTTTGCAAGATCTATGTTGTACATTAAAGAAGGTTAAGGAAATTGATCTAAGAAATACTCATCATTCATGAACTTTTACTTCCGACATATATTTTATGGAGGGAAGGGACGTGATGACCGATGAGTGATAAAGAACTGATAAAAGCGATTGATGAAATAACTGAAGTTGCCAAAGGATTTGGGCTTGATTTTTTTCCAATGAGGTATGAAATCTGCCCTGCTTCCATTTTGTACACATTTGGTGCCTACGGAATGCCGATCCGATTTTCTCATTGGAGCTTTGGAAAGCAATATCATAAGATGAAGCTGCAATATGATCTCGGATTGAGCAAAATTTATGAATTGGTTATCAATTCTAATCCATGTTATGCATTTTTATTAGATACGAATTCATTAATTCAAAACAAACTGATCGTTGCTCATGTTTTGGCGCACTGCGACTTTTTTAAGAATAATGTACGGTTCAGTCAGACCAAGCGAGATATGGTAAACAGTATGACTGCTACTGCCGAAAGGATCAGAGCATATGAAATGGAAGTAGGAAAACCAGAGGTGGAAGAATTTCTAGATGCTGTACTTGCAATTGAAGAGCACGTAGATCCTTCATTTTCTAAAGCTTCATTTGACTGGAAAGTGGATGAGTGGGAGATTGAAGAAAAAGACACAAAAATATCTCCCTATGACGATCTGTGGAATATGGAATCGGTGCCTAAATCTTTGAACCGCTCCAGAGTCAAAAGAAAAAGATTTCCGCCTCAACCGGAAAAAGATTTGATGCTGTTTATTCAGCAATACAGCCGGGAGCTTGAAGAGTGGCAGCGGGATATTATGACAATGATACGTGAAGAAATGCTTTATTTCTGGCCTCAGCTTGAAACCAAAATATTGAACGAAGGATGGGCTTCCTACTGGCATCAGAAAATCATGAGAGAGCTTGATTTAACAAGTGGCGAATCCATTGAGTTCGCAAAGCTGAATGCAAATGTCGTACAGCCGTCTAAAACTCAGATTAATCCTTATTATTTAGGCTTAAAATTATTTGAGCATATAGAGGACCGGTGGAATAATCCGGATGAAGAAGCCATTCGTAATGGTGTTAAGCCAAACAGTGGAAGAGAAAAGATTTTCGAAGTGAGAGAAATTGAATCAGATCAATCGTTTATCAGAAATTATTTAACAAAGGAATTTGTTCAGCAAGAAGATATGTTCCTTTTTCAGCGAGCAGGCAGAGATTATAGAATTGTTGATAAAGAATGGGAAGGCGTCAGGGACGAGCTGGTTTCGTCGAGGGTAAATGGCGGGTTTCCATACATTGTTGTAGAAGATGGAGATTATTTGAAAAATGGGGAACTGTATTTAATGCATATGTACGAGGGCACAGAGCTTGATATTGAATATCTTGAAAGAGTGATGCCCCATATTCACCGCCTATGGGGAAAGACTGTACACTTAGAAACGTCGGTAGACGGGAAAAGTATCTGCTTTGTGCATAACGGAAGAACAATGCAGCGCAAACATTTGTCTTAAAGAAAACGCGTTTAAATGCAATAATCGTTGACTGAACCTAATATACCCAGAAGAAAAAGAAGGATTTTTTCTTTTGGGTTCTTCTATTTGATCGTATTACTCAGAAAAAAAGTGACTATTTATACGTTTATCACGTCTCTATACATGCCACAGTGCAGCTTGAAAATGAAAGGAGTACATAGTTAAAGGCTAAGAATAAATTGAATATGGCAGGGTGATCATATGGATTGGTGGGCAATTATCGTTGCAATTATTTTAGGAGTTGTAGAGGGGCTGACAGAATTTGCACCAGTATCTTCTACAGGTCACATGATTATAGTAGATGATCTATGGTTAAAATCAAAAGAATTATTTAATCCTGATGTCGCGAATACATTTAAAATCGTCGTTCAGCTTGGATCCATTTTAGCTGTTGTTGTGGTATTTAAAGAAAGACTGATCAATCTGGTGAAGATCAATAACAAATCAACTACAACTAATGCACCGGTTTTGAGATGGCAGATGGTGGCTGTCGGATTACTCCCTGCAGTCATCTTTGGCTTTTTATTTGAGGATTTTATTGATGAGCACCTATTTTCGATTGAAACTGTGCTGATCGGTTTAATCGGAGGCTCATTTTTAATGATTGCGGCAGATATACTGCATAAAAGAAATAACCATATAACTACAACCGTTGATAAGCTAACCTACAAGCAGGCTCTTTTAATGGGACTGTTTCAATGTATCGCGTTATGGCCCGGATTTTCAAGATCCGGATCCACTATTTCCGGCGGAGTTATTTTGGGTATCAGTCACAGAGCATCGGCAGATTTTACTTTTATAATGGCAGTGCCCATAATGCTTGGTGCAAGCGGATTGTCCTTATTTAAGAACTGGTCTTATATGTCCATTGATGTCCTGCCATTTTTTATTGCAGGCTTTGTAAGCGCATTTCTTTTTGCTCTTTTGTCCATTCGGTTTTTCCTTGCTATGATCAGCCGCATAAAACTGCTTCCATTTGCAGTCTATCGGCTTGTATTAAGCGGTATATTAATTGTGATTGTTTATTTTTAATGACTAGAGATAAAATTTGTTCAGCTTATATATAATCTGCAATTACAGAAGAATGCCCTCATGAAATTCATGAGGGCATTCTTGGTCATTGTATCATTATTGTCTTATAATCCCGTGCAATGTTTTGCGCTTGTAAAAGCGTCATTCTTTATACTAAATAGAAGCATCAGAAATTATTTTGATTGTTTTTTTCTATTTTTGCTGTACCAGAAGATAAAAATAATAACGAAAAGAGCGATGACTGCGTAGGCAATGGTTGAGTAAACGTCCATAAAACCGAGAATTTCTTCCCAAGAGTCACCCAACTGAGCACCGACAACAACTAAAATCGTATTCCAAATGATTGTGCCAAGAGTTGTGAAGATCAAAAATAATACAAAAGGCATATTTGACATCCCGGCTGGAATGGAAATTAAACTCCTGATGAGAGGAATCATCCTGCAGAAAAACACAGTCCATATGCCATAACGGTCAAACCATGCATCAGCCCGGTGAAGATCTTCTTTTTTAACTCTTAGTATGCTCCCGTAGCGTTCGATTATTTTCTCCAGCCGTTCTACATCTACAAGAAGTCCAACTCCATAAAGGATCACTGCTCCAGCGACAGATCCAGCTGTAGAAGCAATGATTACGCCAGTTACGGTCAATTCAGTGGTAGTAGTCATAAAACCGCCAAAAGGCAGGATTACCTCTGAAGGAATTGGAGGAAAAAGATTTTCAAGCGCGATCATTAGAAAAATGCCAAAGTACCCGTATTGCTCCATAAATGACATAACCCATTCCTGCATCAGTTCACTCTCCACATCTCACTATTTAAGCATTGAAATATGTATAACTTTAAATAGTGTATCATTTATATTTTTTCTGTTCACCTTTTATATTTATTAAAAAACAAAATGGATAGAACAATGATGACTTCCTCAAAAAAGGAGGGGTGGGGGGTTGAATTTTTCCTGCGATTAAAATAAAAAAGGAAGAAGAGTAAGTATCTGCTTCTTCCCCTCATCGGGCATTAGACGTCTGGTTCTATATGAACATGAACCCGGGTATGCGGGCGGTTGTTTTGGAGTGTGTGTTCAATTTCATCCGATATATCATGACTTTCGACCACGTTCAAATCCGGATCAACTTTTATCGTCAAGTCAATAAAGGTCACATTTCCGTGTGAGCGCGCTTTAAAATCCTCAATTTTCCTCACACCTGGAATATCTCTGACACTCGATTTAATTTCATTCACTTCCTCTGTATCAAAACCATCCGTGAGTGTATGTATCGCATCTTTAAAAATACCGATTGCCGTCTTCAAGATAATGATCCCAACCAGAAATGCAGCTAACGGGTCAAGCCAGGCCAGTCCTGCAAAGCTTCCAATAATTCCAATGGCTGCCCCGATACTGACAAGTGCATCTGATCGATTATCCTGTGCAGCTGCAAATAGCGAGGAGCTTTTAATGCTTTTGGATAATTTTAGATTGTAGCGGTACACTCCATACATGATAATGGAGCTGCCGATTGCCACCCATGCTGCAAGTAAACTCGGAGGATTAGTTTGACCGCCTTGGAGTAATATAGACCCTGCCTGTGTTAACACCTGAAATGCAACGGCCGTCATAATGAATGCGGCTGCGAATGAAGCAATGGATTCTGCCCGCATATGTCCATAATGGTGGTCTTGATCCGGTGGTTTTCTTGAAACACGAAGACCAATCAAAACGGCAACTGAAGCGATCACATCTGTTGTATTGTTAAGACCGTCTGCTTTTAAGGCTTCCGAGCCTGTTTGTGCACCAATAATTAATTTTATAACGGCAAGAACAATGTAAGCCCCAATGCTGATCATTGCACCCCGTTCCCCACGTTTTAAATTTTCGTATAAATCCATACTTTTGCCTCCACATACTTTCTCACATGCCTTTATTATTTCCCTTACAATAGATTATCAGACCTGACCAATTTGGGTCTAGAGCAACGTTGTAGGAGGCTTCCACGCTTATTGTGAACAGGTAAATAAGTTGCAGGGAGGCAAAGGAAATCTGAATAGTTGGGAAATAAAGATTGCTGGAACTGACAGAGTCTAAAAGGTTTAGAATGATGTAATTATAGAGGGCGGTTAAAAATTGCTGGCTCATGCAGGGCAGTGAGCTGGTTAATTGGTGAAAGAATAAAAAAAGGAGTGTCCACAGAAAATAGTTCATGTGGACATTCCTTTTTTATACGTGCTATTAATCCAGTGTAAAAAGCCGCATTAAGACAATTTGTACACTCTCGCTTCATATGGTTTTAAAACAATCGTCGAAATTTCATGATGTTCTTCAAAGGGCAAATTGCTGAGTATAATGTTTTCGCTCGAAAATTTGATATCCATATGATCTAAAATTGCATCTTTTTTTGAAAGATTCGTTAAAATAACGACCTTTTCTTTATTGAGCATTCTAGTGTAAGCATAGATCTGATGGTGATCAGGCAAGAGCAATTCATACGTTCCATAGGTGAAAATATCATGATTCTTCTTCAACTTAATCATTCGTTTATAAAAAGAGAGAACAGAATTTTCATCTTTCAGTTGATCTTCAACATTAATTTCTTTGTAGTTCGGGTTGATTTTCATCCAGGGAGCAGAAGTTGTAAATCCTGCATTCTCTTCTTGTGACCATTGCATTGGAGTTCGGCTGTTGTCACGGGATGATGCCCAGAGAATTCTCATAATATCTCCGTGAGGAAGTCCTTCTTCAGAGCGAATACGATACAGGTTTTTTGCAGAAACATCATCGTAATCGTCAATCGATTCAAAGTGAACATTGGTCATTCCGATTTCCTGACCCTGATAAATAAACGGAGTGCCCTGCATTAAGAAATACATTGCAGCCATAGATGTTGCACTTTCATACCAAAAATCATGATCATCTCCCCAGGTGGAAACGACTCGCGGTTTATCATGATTTTCGATAAATAAGGCATTCCACCCGTTGTTCTCCAATCCTACCTGCCAGCGTGAAAGAACTTTTTTCAGCTCCACAATATCCAGCTCTAAATTGGTTTCGGCATCCCAAAGACCCAAGTGCTCAAACTGAAAAATCATATCCATTTTTCCATTTTCTTCACCCACCCAAAGGTCGGCCTCATCAATTGAAACACCATTTGCTTCGCCAACGGTCATAACATCTCGGGATCCATAGGTTTCGTTTTTAAATTCTTCAAGAAACGGCTGAATGCCTTCCTGATTCATGTGCATATCAAATGAGGATACATATTGTTTCCTAAGAGGATTCGGCATATCAGGGAACCCCGGACGCTTTTTGATGTGGCTTACTGCATCAATTCTGAAACCGTCAATTCCTTTATCAAGCCACCAGTTTACAGCATCGTAAACAGCATGCCTTGCATCAGGGTTTTCCCAGTTAATATCCGGCTGTTTTGTTGAAAAAACATGAAGATAATATTGATCTGTTTTTTCATCATATTGCCAAGCTGAGCCACCGAATATACTTTCCCAGTTATTCGGTTCTGCTACAGTTTTTCCCTTATTGTTTCGGATGCCGTCACTCCAGATGTACCAGTCCCGCTTTGGATCGTTAACACTTGAGCGTGATTCGATAAACCACTGATGCTCGTCACTCGTGTGATTGGGAACAAAATCAATGATTAATTTCATTTCCCGCTGATGTACTTCTTCCATTAGCTGATCAAAATCAGCCATAGTGCCAAAATCGTCCATAATATCTTTATAATCTGATATATCATATCCATTATCATCATTTGGTGATTTGTACATTGGACAGATCCAGATGACGTCTACACCAAGGTCTTTTACATAATCAAGACGCTGAATAATTCCTTGCAAGTCACCTATGCCGTCTCCGTTAGAATCCTGGAAGCTTCTTGGATAAATTTGATAGCCAACCGCTTCTTTCCACCAGATTTTTTTCATATTCGTGCACCCCCATAGTTATGCAATCGTTTGCACATACTTAAATAAAAAAACGGATCTCATATCCGTCTATTGATCAAATACTATTTTTCACCTGTTTATTTTACCCTTATATGATCGTCAATGCAATGGCTTTTTGCAGAGAAATCAAAAATAGACAAAGAAAAAGCTGAATCGATAAATAGCATCAATTCAGCTCCGATTCTTTCAAGCTTCCCTCGTTTGAACAGAGGATTCCATAACAGCTTTTCTTTCATCTGTGGTTTGTTCTTCTTCAGACATTTTCCATACCTCAATATAAAGGATATGGTACCCGTCTACATCATTTACTTTAAAAACAAATCCCTGTTCGTAAATCTCATCACCAATTTCCACATCAAAATTTCTAGTCATGAAAAATCCGCCAATGGTGTCGACATCTTCTTCTTCGATGCTGATTCCAAGCAGATCATTTACATTCTGCACAAGAACTTTTGAGTCCAAAATATAATGATCTTCATTGATTTTTTGAATATCAGGGATTTCGTCCTCATCAAATTCGTCCTGAATTTCTCCGACAATTTCTTCAATAATATCTTCCATGGTCACGAGTCCGGACGTACCACCGTACTCATCGAGCAGCATTCCCATATGCATGCGCTCTTTCTGAAACTTCAGCAGCAATTCATTAATTGGAATGCTGTCAATAACCTGAATAATGGAATGGGTAAATTCTGAAACAAGTCGATCCCCGTTGTCCTGATTTTCAATAAAAGCTGTCATCAGTTCTTTCATATTGATCATCCCGATCACATTGTCTTTATCTCCATCTTCGACAACAGGGTAACGGGTGTATTGTTCTTCTTTCATGACTTTAAACACTTCACGCAAGGTAAGGCCGCTGTTCACACTAATAATCTCGGTACGGGGTACCATAATTTCTTTTGCAACACGTTCATCAAATTCAAATATCTTGTTCACATAGCTGTATTCTGACTGATTGATCTCACCGCTTTTTAAGCTTTCAGATAACATAATCCTAAGATCCTCTTCTGAATGGGAAAGGTCATGTTCAGAAGCGGGCTTTAAACCCAGCATAGTGGTGAAGATTCTTGCCGAACCATTTAAAAGCCAGATAAAAGGATACATTAAAATATAAAATAAAATAAGCGGTTTTGCAAAAAGCAAAAGCACAGCTTCGGCTTTTTGAACAGCTAAAATCTTTGGCGCCAGTTCCCCGATCACTACATGTAAAAAAGTGATAATGGAAAAGGCGATGATAAATGAAATCAGGTGAGTAATAGAAGTTGAAATGCCCAAGCTGACTAAAACAGGACCAACGAATGTTTCAACTGTAGACTCTCCCAACCATCCTAAGCCTAGTGCTGTTACAGTGATTCCAAGCTGACATGCTGACAAGTATTCATCAAGATTTAATGTTATTTTTTTTGCAGCCAGCGCTTTTGAATTTCCTTCAGCGACAAGCTGATCCAAACGTGAACTTCTGATTTTTACAATGGCGAATTCAGAAGCAACAAAAAATGCTGTTAGTGCAATCAGAACAGCGACCATAAGTAAATTAACTATTTCCAATGATTTGAGACAATCCCATTAAAAATCAGCATGGGCTGATCTTTTGCGTGGGGATGTCTCTCACACCTCCTGTTTTGTTGAAATATACTGCCTAATCATTATGGGCAAGATTCAACCGGGGGCATCTATCAAATCAACCTTAAAAGACGTTTATTGAAGGAAGTTGTAAATGGATATGATGACCCGTTCGC
Organism: Jeotgalibacillus campisalis; assembly: GCF_000829515.1. Taxonomy (GTDB): domain Bacteria; phylum Bacillota; class Bacilli; order Bacillales; family Jeotgalibacillaceae; genus Jeotgalibacillus; species Jeotgalibacillus campisalis. Next base: position 34,368 of record NZ_JXRR01000016.1, read on the forward strand.
TTGGCTTCTCAAGCCATTTTTGATTACTCCGTGACAAACACAACGATTTTTTTCACCATAAGCGAGCATCATAACCCCATCGAACATTCCTCCAATCAAAATAATAATGCTTATATTTTACCACAAAAGGAAAAACCGTGACTATCATTATTTCCAGCCATAAGGGTTTTTCATTCGTAAAAATCAGGGAACTTCATGTCCAAGAGAAGCCTCATAGATTACGTACCATTGATGTGGTGTAAGTTTTTTAGTCAACGCCTTAATCGCTGCATCAATTCGTTCGATTTTACCTGATCCAACAATTGGCATAATAGAAGCCGGATGAGAAAAAAGCCAGGCATACATAACCTCATCTAATTTCTCTGTGCCGATTTCTTCACCGACCTGCTTCAGGGCAGTTCTGATTCGCTGTGCTTTTTCCTCTTCATTTCCAAAAAGCTGACCTCCTGCAAGAGGGGACCAAGCCATTGGTGGAGCTTGCATTTCGAGAGAAAGATCGAGTGTACCATCTTCAAAGTTTTCTAAGTTATAGGGATTAAGCTCAATCTGATTAGTAACAAGCGGCTGAGCAGTATAAGACTCAAGCATTTTCAATTGACTTCTTTTAAAGTTTGAAACGCCAAAATGAAGAACTTTCCCTTCATTATGAAGCTGATCAAACGCTTCTGCTGTTTCTTCGGGATTCATAAAGGGATCGGGACGGTGAATCAATAGTAAATCAATATAATCGGTATGAAGGTTTTGTAAGGATTGTTCTACTGATTTAATTATATGTTTTTTACTCGTGTCATAATAATGACCTTTGTGCGCTGGGCGGTTGGATGAAGGGAGAACAATTCCGCATTTTGTAATGATCTCCATTTTTTTTCGGATAGATGGATCTAAAGCGAGTGCTTCTCCAAAAAGTTCTTCGCATTGGTAGCTTCCGTAAATATCTGCATGGTCAAACGTAGTGATCTCTTTTTCCATTACTTCTTTAATAAATGAAAGGCGTTCTTCTTTTGATAAGTTCCATTCCGTTAAGCGCATCATTCCGTGAATGATTCTTGATAATTGCAAATCTTCTGCTGCTGTTATTCTTTCCATATCCATTCCTCCTGCTATGTAGTATCGAGTGATAGGAGATAAAGTGAAAAAATCAGTCCTGTAACTAAAAATGACCGAATTAAGCTTTCCTCACACCATATCCCAGTTAAATATATCGAGGTGATCAAGATATAGGCGTTGTATCTTGAATAGTCGGAGCTTCTTTTTATTTCCGATACAAATGCCAACAGAATAAAAAGAGGGAGCAAGAAAAGAATGACTTTCGAGAAAAAAGGCTCAAAGATCAATAACGAAAGAAGAAAAAACCAGAGAGCTCTTCGTAAAAACGTTTTACTAAAGGACTTCATGCTGTCGACACCTCTTTAAAAACTGCATCTCAATCTGTAAACATTTACGATTAGATGATACCATATATAAAACAATAATGAAGAAAAGAACCATCTATTAAAATACAGTATAGGGGATGAAGCAGTGAAGGGTAAGGAACTTTTAGAAAAAGCAATAAAGATGGACCAGCATGATGAGTTAGCCTCTTTCCGTGATGAATTTTACATAAGAGAAAAGCAGATTTATTTAGATGGCAATTCACTCGGACTTCTGTCTAAACGAGCAGAAAAAGAAACAATTAAGGCATTAAATAGCTGGAAGGAATACGGGATTGATGGCTGGACTGAAGGAGACAATCCCTGGTTTACGCTGTCAGAAAGCTTAGGAGAAAAGTCAGCGCCTTTAATAGGAGCCTATAAAGATGAGGTGATTGTCACAGGATCTATTACAACGAACCTTCATCAAATGATCGCAAGTTTTTATCATCCAGACGACAGTAAAAATGAAATTCTGGCTGATGAACTTAATTTTCCTTCTGACCTTTATGCGATCCAAAGCCAGCTGGAACTAAAAGGATATGATCCTCAAGTTTATTTGAAGAAAATACCATCTGAAGATAATCAAACCATTTTACTCGATAGAATTAAATCATCCATCTCAGAAAAAACAGCTTTGATCCTGCTTCCTTCTGTCTTATATCGAAGCGGTCAATTGCTGCCGATTAAGGAAATAGTTGAATATGCTCATCAGTTTTCAGCTGTCGTGGGATTTGATTTAGCACATTCGATCGGTGCTGTACCTCATAATCTCCACAAGTGGAATGTGGATTTTGCTGTATGGTGTAATTATAAATATGTAAACAGCGGGCCGGGTGGAACCGGAGGACTGTTTGTCCACCAACGACATCACGGTAAAATGCCTGGATTGAAGGGATGGTTTGGTTCTGCAAAGGACAAGCAATTTGATATGGAGCATTCTTTTTCCCCTGCTGCTGATGCCGGGGCTTATCAAATCGGCACCCCGCATATTTTATCGAGCGCCCCATTGATCGGAAGTCTGAGTATATTCGAAGAAGCTGGGATCCATCGCCTTCGGAAAAAATCATTACAACAAACGGATTATTTACTACAATTAATCGATACACTGCTTGCCGATCATCACTTTAAAATTGTCACGCCGCTAAAGCACACGGAACGAGGAGGACATATTGCCTTGGAGCATAGTGCTGCAGCAAGTATATGCAAAGCTTTGAAGGATCAAATGATCATTCCTGATTTCAGGTCGCCTAACTTGATCAGGCTCGCACCTGCTCCTTTATACACTACTTTTGAGGAATTATTTTACTCAATGCTGGAACTTGAAAAAATTATGGAAACAAAAGCTTACGAGCAGTATCAAAATTCCCGCAACATTATTGCATAGGAGGCAGAGGTAAAATGAAGAAAATCATCGATATTTCAATGGAATTATCCGAAGCAGCAGCCGTTTGGCCAGGTGATACTTTATTTCAATACGAAGTCTCCTGGGATATTGAAGAGAGCGGTTCTGTTAATGTTGGAAAAATCGAGAGCAGCACCCATATGGGTACGCATATTGATGCTCCGTTTCACTTCGATCAAGCTGGTCAAAAGGTAAATGAACTCTCATTAGATCGCTATATCTCTAAAACGGCAGTAGTGGACTGCAGAGGAAAAGATAAAATTAGTGCAGTTGATATCCTTCCTTTTGTTACAGATCAGGAGATTACTAGTGTGCTAATTAAAACAGATTATTGGGGAGACCGAACAGTTTTTCCAGAGACGATTCCTACAATGACGGAAGATGTGCCAGGCAAGCTTGCTGAAAAGAATATAAATTTAATTGGGGTGGATTTGCCGTCTGTTGATTCTATCGACAGTAAAGAGTTGAAAAATCATCTAGAACTTCATCGACATGATATCTGGATCCTTGAAGGAATTGATCTGAAAGATGTATCAGGGGGAGTATACGAACTGATAGCCTTGCCGCTGAAAATTGTCGGAGCGGATGGAAGCCCCGTCAGAGCTGTGCTGCGCGAAATATAAAAAAAAGCTTAATCGGCAAAAATTCTGCCAGAATAAGCTACACGGTTGAAGAAAGTGTTTTTCCCAGGTCTTTTATTCGAAGGGCGATGTCGTCACAAATTTCCTGAAAGAGAACCCACTTTTCGTTCGGGTCAGCCGAGTGCTTATCAGGGTTCAGTATATTCCAAGTCAAAATTTTCTTAGCAGCCAACGGAGACAATGAAATTTTTTCATCCTTTTCAAAATCTTGTATTAGAACAATTATATCTGCCTGATCAAGCTCCTCTTTTTTTAAATGATACGGTTTGATGGCAGTTAAATCTATGCAGATTTCTTTCATTGCCTCAATTGAAAATGGACTAGTTTTCGCGCTGAACCAGCCTGCGCTTCGATATGTTACATTCTGTGTATTTAATCTGGAAGCCCAGCCCTCAGCGATTAAACTGCGTTCGTGGTTTGACGAAATAAAGAAGATTGTTTGATTTGTCATAATCGCAGTTCCTTTCTCAAGATGTTATAGTACACTATACCCATTTTATACTGGTTTTATGCATGTATAATGATTTTACAGGTTCATACATTGATATTCTTATGTATATCTACTAAATTGCTAGTCGGGGTATTGTAAAAACTAAATGATATTTTTAGTATGATCGGAGGAAAATGAATGAAGAAATTAAATTTAACCGCTAAGATCCTGATAGCACTCGTTCTGGGTATTATTACAGGTTTGGCTTTAAATGCTTTTGCGCCAGATTTGTTCGCAACGTTGGATACATATCTCTTTTCACCACTGGGGCAAATTTTCTTAAGTTTAATTAATATGCTGGTTGTGCCCATCGTATTCTTTTCACTTGTATTAGGAGTTGCTGGTTTAGGAGATACCAAAAAACTTGGCAGAATGGGCTTTAAAACGGTGGTAACTTTTTTAGTTACAACTGCTATAGCGATTACGATCGGATTGAGCCTTGGTGCGATCATTCAGCCGGGAGAAAATTCTCCTTTTACAGCAGAAGAGCGGGACGCAGCTTCATTTGAAGGGGAAGATACACCATCAGTAGGGGAAACTTTGTTGAGTGTTATCCCTGAGAACCCAATCTCTGCTCTTGCAGAAGGCAATATGCTTCAGATTATTGCTTTTTCCATCTTTATTGGCTTTGCTCTAACAGTGTTAAAGGAAAAAACAAAAGGTGTTATGAACTTATTTGAGCAGGGAAATGATATTATGATGTTCCTTGTTGGCATTGTAATGAAATTTGCTCCTTATGGAACATTTGGATTAATTGCTTCAGCACTGGGTGAAGCAGGCTTTGAATCGCTTCAAAGTATCTTAATGTATGTATTTGTCGTTTTGCTGGCATTAGTGATTCATGCCATTGTAACCTATGGCAGCATCATTTTCTTTTTGGCCAAAAAAAGTCCGATCTGGTTTTATAAGAACTTTTTCCCTGCAATGACGGTTGGTTTCAGTACTTCAAGCAGTAATGCAACCTTGCCGATTTCAATGGAAGTAGCACAAAGAGATTTGAAAGTATCTAAAGCTTCCAGCTCATTCGTACAACCGCTCGGAGCGACAATCAACATGGATGGAACAGCAATTATGCAGGGGGTAGCAACAATCTTTATTGCCCAGATCTATGCAGTTGATTTGACTTTTGTTCAGCTCCTGACGGTTGTTATGACGGCTGTTTTAGCGAGTATAGGAACAGCTGGAGTACCAGGTGTCGGTCTGATCTTATTGGCAATGGTGTTAAATTCGGTGAACCTGCCTGTAGCCGGCATCGGTCTGATTCTCGGAATTGACCGGTTACTAGATATGTGCAGAACTGCAATTAATATATCTGGGGATGCTGCTGTGGCACTCTTTGTATCAGAATCTGAGAAAAATAAGAAAATTAAAGAACAAAGAGGCGAATGATTAGTGTTCATCAAATAAACAAGTTTGAGTCGATTGAAACAGGCCTGATGAAGTTATACTGAAGTATATAAAACTTGAAAAGGGGCAACGGGAATGAATCTTGGAATAGGTGAAGTTATCATCATTCTATTTGTTGCACTCATCGTATTCGGCCCATCCAAGCTGCCTGAGCTTGGAAAAGCGGCTGGGGTCACCATGCATGAATTTAAAAAAGCACTGAATTCAGCCGGTCATTCAGACAAACAAAACCCTAAAGATTCTTAGAAAAGGGCCTTTAAATAAGAGGCTGGGACATTACTGAAAGTAGTTCAAAACCTAAGGCAGCATCTATTATTCGCTTGAGGGGAGCGGAAGGTGGAGCCCTGCAGGATATGACGGCAGCTTGAGACCCCGAAAGTCAAAGTCAGAGGAGGGCTCAAGCGCCGTCTCTGCGGAAAGTGTCCGCCTAATAACGAATTGAACCAGGTCATAGAGCTTGAGACAGTCATTTGTCTCAGGCTCTTTAATTTGTGAAGCATTTCTATTAAGGAACCGAGCAGACTTATTTTTAAATTATAAACCGCTTACCACTATCCATTTCACATGAACGGACTGTTTAGATAATAGAATCAAATAGAAGCACTTTATGCAGCGTTATAAAATGGTATATTCGTGGCGGGAGTGAGGTGACAGCTTTGACAAAACAAGAGTTAATCGAAATGATTGCCTCCAGACTGAAGTTGATTCGTATAGAAGCAGACTACACAAAGGATCGAATGGCTCAAGTGATCGGTGTATCCAAAAAAACACTGGTCCAGATAGAAAAGGGGCGTTTGCTGCCTAGTTGGACCACGATTATTGTCATCTGTGCCTTGTTTAGAGAACAGGATAGTTTAATTAATTTAGTTGGAGGAGATGCGCTGGAACTTGCAGAACTGCTGGCAAGAGAAGAGATGGAGACCCGTAAGGAAAAGACTTTAGGAGGTAAAATATGGTGGGATTTAGTGAAAAAAGATGAGAACCTGACCCTTCAAAGAAATATCATCAGCAAGCATTTTAGAATTGTAGACAAGGATCAGTACAGACTATATAGCTCCTTTAATGAAAAAGAGGCTAGAGAACGATTTATAGAGCTTGTTAAACTTAAAAAAAGATCTCACACAGTTTAGGGTTTGTGTAAGATCTCCTTGTTATTTTACTGCAATCCCATTTTCAAGAATACTAAAAATAGCTTCAGACCATTGATCAGCGGGTACTTTTTGGTAATTCGGGATTAAAACGGTGTTAAAAAAAATGCCTGCTACTAAAGAGGATGGCACGTCTTTGCGAATGGAGCCTTCCTCCTTGGCTTTTTCAATATGAACCGTCAGTAATTGAAACAGTTCACGCGAATACCCGTCGAGCTCATCTAAATGGCTAATAACACTAGGAGAAGTACTTTGGTTTAGGGAAGAACGCATTTTTATCATGTCGTATACTTGAGAATACTCCATAAATAGCGTCAACAGTTCTTTCAGCATGTTAAAAGAGGAGTCTTGAGGAGTAATAGCATTAATTTTGTTCATTACCTCCATCATGAGAAGGCGCATATAATCAGTAATCAATTCGTCTTTGTTACTGTAGTATTCATATATTGTACTTCTGGCTACATCTAATTTTTCAGCCAATGCTTTAAAGTGAAATCCTTCATATCCCTTTTCAAGCAGCAGTTCTTCAGTTGCATTTAAAAGGTCGTCAATAACCATCTTTCTTTGTCTAGCCATAATATCCATCATCCTTTATTGAGCCATACTTATGTTTATTATAACGGAAATTGAAGCAAACCGTGTACTTTGAGTCGAATAAATAAACGTTCAAACGGATTCTCTTTTCATCTGCTGCTTTTTTAGAGTGTTGAAGGCAAGTTAAAATACCCGGTTTCTTTACTTCAATAGTAAAGAAACTACGGGCATTTATCTGTATAGATTGGCTTCATAAATTTAGGAGATAGATTAATACAAGAACGGTTTAGCAGCAAAATCATTCACATTTGACCTGCCTACTTAATCACCAGCACACTGCAGGGAGAAGACTGCATTATCTTTTCACTCACACTCCCTAAGAACCATTTTTGAAAGGTGTTTTTTTCTGTTCGTCCCACAATAATCAGATCCACTTCGTTGTTTTCAGCATAGTCAACAATTGCTTCTGCAGGAGAGCCGGATAGTGGGTAAAATTGCGCTTGAATGTCCTTTGCATCAAGGTGATCTTTTGCAGAAAGCAATGCATCATCCAGTTCCTCTGTCAGTTGGTGAACTGATTGCCCATGATCCTGCTGAGGCAGAGGAGGCATATAGGGAGGGTTTTGTTTATCGACTCCCGGTGTCATAATGGGTGCTGCATCTCTGGGCTTATCGTAAACGGTTGTGTCGATCGAATGCTTCTCAGTAGAAACATGTGTAATAGTCAGATCGGCTTTACTATTTAAATGAAGCAGACTTACAGCAGAATCCAGCGCTTTTTGACTGCTGGCTGACTGATCAAACGCTAAAAGAATATGCGTATACATCTCATTTCACTCCTTTTAAGAATCATTACTATGTCTTTACCCTGCTCATTGATGTAATAGTCTGAAAAAAGAAAAGAACATAAAAAAAGCCCTTTTAAAAGGGCTTTTAAAGTAAATGGGGTTTAAATGAACGAGTGAACAAATAAGTAGACCAAATAAGATAAATGTAGTGCATATGTTATAAGTACAATAGTTGCTCTGCTTCAATTAAATCCCCGAAAAATGTGTGTATTGGATGAAATTATCCAATCAGGTTGATCAGGAAAAAGATTACAACGATTGCACCAATAATCATTAAAATAGTTCTTAGCATTTTTTTCACCCCTTTGTCAGGATCCAAAACAGGTCGAAAAAAACCTACCTTTTGGTTAGTTATAACATACCCTCACATTGTTCTTTAAAACGTTTTCGTTAAAAAAAGTTGACAAATGAATCTAAACTCACATCTTTACTTTTCTAAAAAATGAAAAAACAATTGACATCTACTAATTAGTTGGGCTAATCTAAGGGTGTCCTAAATGGGCAAAATTACTTAAGAAGGGAGTTGCGTGTCATGAAAAATCGTATAGTTGCCTCAGATCGTTTTATCAAACTGAATAACGCGCAGCTGCAGCCTCTTTTGTAACAGATGGACTTTAATTGAGAAATCATTTTTCTGTCATGATTGTGGTGAAGTCTGCGTATCGTAGTCTGTGCCTAAAATAATGGAAGCATACCGTGCTTTAATAGGCGGTGTGCTTTTTTAGTTTCCAAAATATGTATTTTGTTGTTAACAGAGTGATCTGTTTTCATATATGTAAGAGTGTATCAACCATTTTAAAAAAGGAGGAACAAAAATGAACAAGGGTACAATAAAGTTTACAAAAACGGTGGAGCTAGAAAGCGGGTAGCCCGATAAAAGGGAAGAAAAAGGAGGCAGGATTGCATGTTTGATATTTTTTTAAAGTTAAGCTGGTTTTTTAAAGAGCATTGGAAGCGCTACACAGTGGCCATTGTCCTGCTTCTGATTGCCAATGTATTTGAAGTGATACCTCCTTTTCTGGTAGGTCTTGCCATAGATGATATCTTCCGAGGAGAACTGACGCAGGGGATGTTAAAACGCTACCTGCTCATTTTGGTCGGGATTGCGCTAATAGCGTATTTATTTAATTACATCTGGCAATATTTATTGTTTGGCGGTGCAAATGAAATTGAAAGAAGGCTCCGTTCTATGTTTATGGGTCATTTATTGAAAATGACACCAACCTTTTATGAACGTAACCGTACCGGAGATCTTATGGCAAGATCAACGAACGATCTGAAAGCAGTATCTGTTACAGCGGGCTTTGGTGTATTAACTCTTATTGATTCTACAGCCTATATGCTGACGATTCTTATAACGATGGGTGTCGTGGTTTCCTGGGAACTTACGATCGCAGCGGTTCTCCCGTTGCCTGTATTGGCCATCGTCATGCAGCTTTTAGGTAAGAGAATTCATGAGCGTTACACAAGTGCACAGGACGCTTTCGGGGATTTGAATGACCGTGTGCTTGAATCGATCGCGGGTGTCAGAGTCATTCGTGCATATGTTCAGGAACGTGCGGATGAAGCTCAATTTCATCAAGAGACAGAAGACGTTTTTAAAAAGAATATGAAAGTAGCTGTTATTGACACTCTTTTTAATCCGTTGACAAAAATCCTGACAGGTATCAGCTATATGATTGGATTAGGATATGGCGGGTTTCTTGTATTCAATCAGTCCATTACATTAGGTGAGTTAGTCGCCTTTAACGTATATCTTGGTATGCTGATCTGGCCAATGTTTGCTATTGGTGAACTGATTAATATCATGCAGCGGGGAAATGCATCAATGGATCGTGTAAATGAAACACTGAATTATTCTGAAGATGTACCGGATTGCAAAACCCCTGTGAATGATGCAGCAGCGAGTTCCATTTCATTTACAAATTCCGGATTTCAATACCCATCTTCATCTGTAAAAAATCTGACGGATTTAAATGTGAAGATCAATCAGGGTCAGACTCTTGGTGTTGTCGGTAAAACGGGCAGCGGCAAAACAACTTTTGTGAAGCAGCTGTTAAAAGAATATCCCATGGGTGACGGTGCAATAAGAATCGGGGAAACAGTCATTGCAGAGCAGACAAAAGATCATGTTAGATCCTGGTTCGGCTATGTTCCTCAAGATCATATTCTTTTTTCCAGAAGCATTCGTGAAAACATTTTATTCGGAGCTGAAGACTCGGATGAAAAAGCCATCTTTCATGCGATAAAAATGGCTCATTTTGAACGTGATTTAGAAATGCTTCCTGATGGACTTGAGACGCTGGTGGGAGAAAAGGGAGTAGCTCTTTCAGGCGGCCAGAAACAGCGGATCTCCATTGCACGTGCGTTGATAAAAAATCCGTCAGTACTAATATTAGATGATTCTTTGTCAGCTGTTGATGCAAAAACTGAATCCAGTATTTTAAACAATATCCGTAACGAAAGGCAAGGCAAAACGACCATTATTACGACTCATCGTTTGTCAGCTGTTGAACATGCAGACTGGATCATTGTCCTAGAAGAGGGGCGAGTGATTGAAGAAGGCAGACATGATGAGCTGCTTTTAGCTAAAGGATGGTATTTGGAACAGTATGAGCGCCAGCAGGTGGAAGAATCACTTCTTGAGGAGGTGCGCTCATGAGTGTAGGAAAAAGGCTTTATAAGTATGCGCTGTTATTTAAAAAAACGATCATCATCGCGCTATTAATGCTGACTGTATCTGTTTCCGCAGAGCTAGTCGGTCCCTTTATTGCAAAGAAAATGATTGATGATCATATTCTAGGAATTGAACAGCCCTGGTATGAATCGGCCGATACAAAAGATGCCGTAGCATACAATAATACATTTTATAAGCGGGGAGATTACTTTACGGACGGGGAAGAAAAGGGCGAGGAAGCGCATATTTTTCAAATCGGCGTCCGGTTTTTCTTTGTAGACGAACCCGTCACAGCAGAAGGCGAGCGTTCTTTTGAAGAAGGAAATTTGATTTTTACAGAGGACGAAAATGAAACGGTTTACGCTGCTGATGAATTGTCTTCTTCTCAGATTTTGGCGTTTTATCAGCCGGAGATTCCTCGTATCATTCAATTAGTTCTGCTGTATTTTGCACTGACAGTGGTAGCGGCATTGTTTCACTTTGGGCAGGACTATCATCTTCAGCGCTCGGCGAACAGAATTATTCAAAAGATGAGGACAGATATCTTTGGGCATATTCAAAAGCTGCCAATTAATTACTTTGACAACTTGCCTGCAGGAAAAGTTGTCGCAAGAATTACCAATGATACAGAAGCAATAAGGGAGCTTTATGTACAGGTGCTTTCTCAGTTTTTCTACAGCGGAATCTATATTACCGGTATTTTTGTAGCGCTGTTTATTCTTGATCCGCAGCTTGCAGCGATTTGTCTGCTCTTGCTTCCAATTTTATGGGTATGGATGACTGTTTATCGTAAATATGCTTCCACTTACAACCATGTTGTACGTTCGAAGGTAAGTGAAATTAATGCTTCAATTAATGAATCGATTCAAGGCATGACGATCATCCAGGCCTTTAGAAGGGAAAAAAGAACAAAAGAAGAATTCGAAGAAATGAATAAAACTCATTTTAATTATCAAAACAAGCTCCTAAGTTTAAATTCTCTAATGTCTTATAATCTGGTTGCAATTCTGCGGAATCTGACGTTTGTCGCCTTCATCTGGTATTTTGGAAGTGGTGCTATTGGCGCTGAGTCCGTTGTATCAGTCGGTGTCCTTTATGCGTTTGTAGATTATATAAACCGTCTATTCCAACCCGTAACAGGAATAGTTAACCAGCTTGCCAATTTAGAAATTGCATTAGTAGCAGGTGAAAGAGTATTTCAATTGCTCGATGAAGAGGGTGAAGAGGTAGAGGACGGCAGAGTAAATCGATATAAAGGTCAAGTATCATTTGAAAATGTTTCGTTTGCCTATAAAGAAGAAGATTACGTCTTGAAAAATCTATCATTTGAAGCAAAGCCGGGAGAAACCATTGGTCTGGTTGGTCATACGGGTTCAGGGAAAAGTTCCATTATGAATTTATTATTCCGTTTTTACGACTGCCAAAAAGGGGAGATTCGTATTGATGGTAAAAACATCAAGGAACTGCCCAGACAGACGATACGCGAGCATATGGGGATCGTACTTCAGGACCCGTATCTCTTTACAGGTACAATTGCCTCAAACGTCTCTCTCAATGATCCCCGGATTTCAAGGGACAAAGTAGAAAAAGCATTGAAAGCAGTAGGGGCCGATCGTGTATTAAAGCATCTTGAAAAAGGGCTGGATGAACCGGTGATCGAAAAAGGGAGCACTTTGTCTTCAGGGCAGCGTCAGCTTATATCTTTTGCCCGGGCACTAGCCTATGATCCGGCTATTTTGATTTTAGACGAAGCTACATCAAGTGTGGATACAGAAACGGAAGCCATTATACAAGATGCGATGGAGACGTTAAAATCCGGGCGTACGACCTTTATCATTGCACATAGATTATCAACCATTAAAAACGCAGATCAAATTCTTGTGCTCGACAAAGGCGAAATTGCTGAAAAGGGCTCTCATGATGAGTTGATGGCTCTCAGAGGAAAATATTATCAAATGTATAAGCTTCAACAGGGAAATAAACAGGCAGGATAGAAAAAACTTACTTGTTGCCGGCACCTTCAGCAAGCAGCAACTTTTAAGTGTAAGATCTAATCGTTCAAACAATAAAAGAAGGGCCGTATGACGTCAATGGGATTTGACTTTATACGGCCCTCTGTTTTTTTGGCAAAGATGAGCCTGGCAGTGTAGGGTGCAGAATTAACTTCTCAATAAGTTAATCGTTCAATACGTCAATCCCACCCGTTTTTTTGAGTAGTCATTTGTCTGAATGAGAGAATAGGCAAAATCACCTGTATCATACATAGAGATGCTTGAAGGATCATCAGGCAGCGTATTAATTTCCGTTCTGAATTTTCCTATTCTCTTCCCATCAGGCAAGTATGTAGGGCAAACAATCGTCCAATTCATTGAAGATTGTTTCAGCATTAAATAAGCGCGGCAATGGTCCTCAGCCGCAGTACTTAAACGGCGGTTTGATTCTTTGGAATGAAAGCGGAACTTGCCAGGTTCTCTTTTTGAATCCAGTATGCCTGCAGTGCCGATTGTGATGATCTTAGAGATTGAGTTCGCACGCATCGCGGGAAGAATATGAATCATTGATTTAGTGAGTGCATCATTTTTATCCGTTCCTAAAGCACTGATAACAACATCGCAGCCGTGAATGACTTCATCAACATCTTTTTTATTTGAAGCATCCCCTTTTATTTTCTTCATTCCCGGATGTGAAGCTATACCTTCAGGATCTCGAACGAGTGCCTGGATGTCATGTCCATCCTGTAAAGCATTTTCCATGATTACCCTGCCTACACGGCCGGATGCACCAAACAGTGCTAATTTCATTCGAATTCCTCCTGTAAAACGTTTTTGATTAATATAAGTGTAGCTGATTTTTAACTGACAGAAAAGAGACATCCTATAATTTCTTTACATGTGTTTGGATGGCCTAAGCCTCACTTACTGTCTGCAAACGCAACGCTTGAAGGGGGAGTTTTCTCGCCATTTACTGTCAAAGTAATGGTACAATAAGAAATGAAAACGTTTGTAAGGAGGAGAAGTAATCATGGATTTTCGTACAGAAAGAGATACTTTAGGAGAAATTCAAGTTCCTGCAAGTAAGTATTGGGGTGCTCAAACGCAGCGAAGCAAGGAGAATTTTCCGATTGGTATTGAACAAATGCCCTTAGAAATTACATATGCATTTGCAGAGCTGAAGAAAGCTGCAGCAATGGCTAATTATGATCTTGGAAAGCTCTCTCTTACTAAAAGAGATGCGATCTGCCGTGCCTGTAATGAAATCATTGATGGAAAACTCGATGAGCATTTTCCGTTAGTTGTTTGGCAGACCGGCAGCGGAACTCAATCAAATATGAATGTAAATGAAGTGGTGGCTTACCGTGCGAATGTTTTTTTACAGGAAGAGTCAACGGACGAAACCGTACATCCCAATGATGATGTAAATATGTCTCAAAGTTCTAATGATACGTTTCCAACAGCGATGCACATCGCTGCGTACAAGGCTTTGTGCAAAAATTTAATGCCGAGTTTAAAGGAATTAACCGAAACATTTCTGGATAAAGAAGAATCATTTAAAGAAATTATTAAAATCGGCCGAACCCATCTGCAAGATGCCACCCCCCTGACTTTGGGACAGGAAATTAGCGGCTGGCGTGCAATGCTTCAAAAAACACGATATATGATACAGGAATCAAGCAAGCATATATTAAGTCTGGCTATAGGCGGCACCGCTGTTGGTACGGGAATTAACGCACATCCCGAATTTGGAGATCGTGTAGCTAAGCAACTCGTCCTTCAGACAGGTTTCCCATTTTATTCATCAGATAATAAATTTCATGCGTTAACCAGTCATGATGATATGGTCCATGTTCACGGTGCATTGAAGGCTTTAGCTGCTGATTTAATGAAGATTGCCAATGATATCAGGTGGCTTGCAAGCGGACCAAGAAGCGGAATTGGAGAAATTACGATTCCTGCCAATGAACCAGGCAGTTCCATTATGCCTGGAAAAGTGAATCCCACTCAAAGCGAGGCTCTAACGATGGTCACAGCGCAGGTAATGGGCAATGACGCTGCGATAGGATTTGCGGCAAGTCAGGGTAACTTTGAATTAAATGTTTACAAGCCTGTTATTATTTATAATTTTCTTCAATCGGTCCGCCTCCTTGGAGATGGAATGAAAACATTTAACGATAAATGCGCGATTGGAATTGAACCGAATTATGATGTAATCGCAGGGCACGTGGATCGCTCCTTAATGCTTGTTACGGCGCTTAATCCACATATTGGCTACGAAAAAGCCGCCAAAATTGCAAAGCTTGCGTTTGAAAAGGAATTAACCTTAAAAGAAGCAGCAATCGAAACGGGCTATCTAACAGAAGAGCAATATGATGAGTGGATTCAGCCAATTGATATGGTGAATCTCGATCGAGTATAATGGTTTATAAACATACCGTTAAATTGAAACAAGACTAACTCATGAGAGTTAGTCTTGTTTTTTATGGTTAAAGGGGGTAACCACCAGATTATCGGATGCGGCTTTCTGATTCCGCATCGAAGAAATGACATTTATTCATATCAAAAGCAAGCTCAATTTTTTGACCGGCTTTGATATCAGTTCTTGCATCCACGCGCGCTACAAAGTCCTGGTCCGCGACTTTAGAATAAAGCATCAGTTCTGCACCAGTCAGCTCAGATACCTCGATGTCAGCCATAAAGGTAGCACCTGAAGCCGTTTCAATAAACACAGGCTCATCGTGAATGTCTTCCGGGCGTACACCTAGAATGATGTCTTTTCCTACATAGTTTTGTGAACGCAGCTTTTTCATTTTTCCTTCAGGAATAGAAAGCGTTTGTCCTTTTACTTCAAATCCTTGATCTGTTAATTTACCACTGAAAAAGTTCATGGCAGGAGAACCGATAAATCCTCCAACAAACACATTCTCCGGATTATCGTAAACTTCCTTAGGTGATCCTACTTGCTGGATGAAGCCATCTTTCATTACAACAATACGCGTGGCCATTGTCATGGCTTCTGTCTGATCATGTGTAACATAAATGGTTGTAGTTTGAAGACGTTGGTGAAGCTTAGCAATTTCTGCACGCATTTGAACTCGGAGTTTTGCATCCAGATTCGACAAAGGCTCATCCATCAGAAATACTTTTGCATCCCGTACAATTGCCCGTCCCAGTGCAACACGCTGACGCTGTCCGCCTGAAAGGGCTTTTGGCTTACGATCTAACAATGCTTCAAGACCAAGAATCTTAGCTGCATTTGTAACGCGTTTTTCGATTTCTGCTTTATCAAATTTACGCAGCTTCAGACCAAACGCCATATTATCATAAACGCTCATATGAGGGTATAATGCGTAGTTTTGGAAAACCATTGCAATGTCGCGGTCTTTAGGTGCTTTATCGTTTACACGTTCTTCACCAATATAGAAATCACCTTTAGAGATCTCTTCAAGTCCGGCGATCATTCTCAGTGTAGTTGACTTACCACAGCCTGATGGTCCGACAAAGACAATAAATTCTTTGTCTTTAATATGAAGATTAAAATCTGATACAGCTGTTACATCTTTATCGTATACTTTATAAATATTATCAAGTTTTAGTTCTGCCATGTGAAATTCCTCCAATATGTAGTGGTTAAATCTAGGTTTATTGTATAGCATAATGTAAGCCTTTCCAATGGTAATAGTGCACAAAAAACCAGCATTTCTTTCGTCATGTTGACGGAAGGCATGCTGGCTTAGTTTACATTGTTTTCATTGATTTCATCGATTCCCATTTAACGGAAGCTAAATAGGCAGTGAAGATGCCATGAAATGATTTTAAATCAAGACCGGTTCCTTCTGAAAACTTGTCGAGCCGGTATTGCAAGCTGTTGCGATGCAAATAAAGCCGCTTAGCAGTACTGCTTACGTTTGACAGATTTTCAGCCAGGGTTCGTATAACAGAGGCTAGCTCTGGGTCTGCATCAAATAGTTTATATATAAGATCAAATTGCGACTGCCATTCAAACTCACTGAAACGATTGAGTACGATCAGCGGTAATATTGATTGCGCTGATGCAACCTTTTGACGTTTAAGGAACTGTTTTGATTGCGTATACCAGTCAATCTCCAACAATAATGCTTCTTTAAGATCTTCCTGAACAAGATGGAACGAACCTGCAAAAAACCGCACCGTTACCCCAAGATCGTTTTCTAAGGCTTGAGCGGCTGATGTCAGTTCCTCGATTGAGAGTGTATTTGCCGTCTGCAGCTCGACTACATAACCGTTCATTTCGTCCCTTTTTACAATTGTTGCTTCATCAGAAAACACAAATTCCAATGGATGTTCTTCAGCATTAAAATCAGGAATGCCATCAAAAGAGAATAGAACGATTCTAAAAATCGAATCTGCGGGAAGGGGGCAGATAGAGAGATTTCCAAACAAATATTGGTTCCACACATGTATATTCTGACTTTCAGGCGGCTCAGCAGGATCAAGCATTATCTGAATCAGTTCATATTCACTTGCGGAAAGTCCATTTTCAGGAAAAGCGATCATTTCATTGGTTGCCCTGTCCTGAAACCACTTAAAATGGCTATAATCTTCCTTCATTACATCACTCATTTGACGAGAGGAAGGAATGGTTTTTAACAGTTTTTGAATAATCGACATAGACATCATCCTTATTGGTAATGCCTATATTGTATAGAAGATTGAAAAGAAATAAAAGGGGAAGAAACAGCAAAGCGACTGCATGAGCAGCCGCTTTGCATCGGGCTATGACCCGTTAGGCGGTGTTTCCTGTTTCAGATCTCGCGCTTCTTCAATGTTAGGAAGATGATGGTATCGGTGAACGGTGCCGCCGCTCATTCCTTCATTAATAAAACGGTCAATATCCATACAGACTTTATCTCTGCCTTCATAAGTTGAGTCCGGCAAGAATGATGAATTTTTCATTAAAGCACCCCCTGAACTTACTATATGTAAGCGCGGGATAAGCTATACTCTGATATCGCAATAGATAAAATTACCACAAATATCCATTCATCCATCATTTTTGGCGAATGAATCCTGCTGTTAATCATACACATGATACAGCATCAGTTCATGCAGCTGTTTTTTTATCTTATTTTCTTCATTATTATTGTGAAAAACACATTGATTGGTCCATTCGATGTCACCCGTTTTATGATATATACCGTTAATCTGCTGACCTTGATATAAAAATGTGAAAGTCCATCCCGGAAGCTGAGTATTTTCAAACATCGGCTTGTAATGAAAGTGCTGGATCATATGTAAAACCTCCATTTAATATGCTTAGGTTAAGTATAGCATGACCAATGAACTGCTGGTAATAGACTCATACCTGACCGACCTTGAAAAAACAGGAATAAGAGAGGTTTTGTGCATGCTTTTTACAGCCTTTCTGCTATACTGAAATTTGAAAAGATGAAGTCAATGAAGGGTGAAGATTTAATGAATACTTTTGTTTTATTAATGATTATGATGGTTGTAGGGGCAGCGATTGGAGGATTTACAAATTCTCTTGCAATCAAAATGCTGTTTAGACCGTATAAGGCCCTGTTTATAGGGAAGTGGCAGATTCCTTTTACACCTGGTCTCATACCTAAAAGAAGAGAAGAACTCGCAAGGCAGCTCGGCCTTATGGTCGTCAATCATCTATTGACTGCCCAAAGCTTAAAGGATCGCTTCTTAAATACAAAGCAGGAAAAAGCTTTAACAGGCTGGCTCCAAAAAGAGAGCGACCGTATTTTTGAATCTGAAGAATCGGTGGAAACCTGGCTGGGCAAGTTTGATATAGAATCACCTGCTCCATATGTAGAGAAATCCATGAATGAGTGGATCGAATCACAATATGAAGAAGTAAAAGAAAGATACAAAACCCAGACACTTCGTGAAACGCTTCCCGAAAGGTGGCTGGTGCGCTTAGATGACAAAGTTGAAACAGTTTCGAATTATATATTAGCTAAAGGTACAGATTATTTTGATTCAGATGAGGGCAAGGAACGGATTAACATCATGATTGAAGATTTCTTCAAAACAAGAGGCACATTAGGCAGCATGATTCAGATGGTCATGGGCAATTCTTCGTTAGCTGATAAAGTACAACCAGAAATCATAAAGTTTTTGAATCATAAAGGAACTCATGCTATACTCGAACAGGTTTTGCGCAAAGAGTGGGAAAGCGTAAAAGATTGGCAGTGGGACCGGGCTTTTTCCATTGTTACCGATCAGGATCTGCTCGTTCGACTCCAAGGGTTAGTGAAGGAAAGAATCAATTTAGCAGAGTGGCTTAAACGTCCGTTAGGGCAGGCTGTCGCACCATTGCAGGAAGGCACAGTAAACCGTCTTATTCCTCGAGGGGTAGAAATAGCCAGAGATCTTCTTTCACAAAAATTAGAGCAGCTGCTGTCAAAAATGAATCTGCAGGAAATTGTGCGAGAGCAGGTGGATTCATTTGAGGTTTCCCGACTCGAAGAATTAGTGCTCGGCATCTCCCGCCGTGAATTTAAAATGATTACGTATTTAGGCGCATTACTAGGGGGAATTATTGGATTGTTCCAGGGGGTATTGGTCCTTTTAATCGGCTGAGCAATTAATACTAAAAATCATGTTTGACCATTCTTCCTGCGGGGAAGAGGGTAAGTGTGATAAAAAAGGAGGATTTTAAAGATGTCAGTTAATCTATACGACCATGCAAATGAACTAGAACGAGCTATTCGTCAAAGCGAAGAATTTACAGAGCTGCAGTCTATGTACGATGCAGTCAATAATGATGAAGAAGCGAGAGGGATCTTTGAAAACTTCAGAGACATTCAATTGGGTCTTCAGCAAAAGCAAATGAGCGGTGAAGAAATTTCTGAAGCAGAAATTGAGCAGGCTCAAAAAACAGCTCAGCTTGTCCAGCAGCATGAAGTAATTTCAAAGCTTATGGAATCAGAACAGCGCATGAGCATGATGATTCAGGAATTGAATAAAGTAATCATGAAGCCACTCGAAGAATTATATGGATCTATGGAAAAAGAAGGACCAACTCAATAATTCTTTTTAAAAGCCCGCCTGATTTTCAGGCGGGCTTTTTTTGATTGTATAGTAAGAGCAGAGGCAGCATCTAACCGGCGGCTCCCGTTTTTACTGGGAGCTCTCGAACCTCATCTGCTTCCAAAATCAAAACAGTATAGTGCTGCTTCTAAAACATCTGCAGCTCTCCTTAATTCGCTTCTTCCTTTCTGACAATGTTGACCTTAAGGTAAAAGGTTTGTACACTTGAGCAAGTGAGTTCCGCCAGAAAGGTGAGGGAAATGAATATTATTGTTAAAGGAATACAAGATAAGCGTTATGAACGCAATTTACAGCTTATAGCAGATTTATTTTTTGAAGATTCAACGCTTGAAATAAGCGCTGAAGAAAGCGCTGATGCATTTGAAATAGTGATTACTGTTGAAATCGACCATGGATTTATTCATGCGAGAGCTGCCACAGTTGATCCGGAATTATCAGCATTCAGAAAAGCTCCTTATGAAGAAAAAAGCACAGAAAAAGAAAGCTTTAAACAAAATAAAAACGTTGTTTCCCACGTTTTCCTGTCCATTCTTCAACAGTACACTGGAATGACTCAAAAATGGGGAGTGCTGACAGGAATCAGACCGACTAAGCTTATGCATAAGCAAAGAATGAATGGATCTCCTGCCCATAAAACGCGTACCTATTTAAAAGAACAATATTTAATTACAGATGAAAAAATTAAGTTAATGGAAGAAATCGTGGATCGTCAGCTTACAATGATTCCTGATCTATATGAAATTCAAGAAGAGGTCAGCATTTACATTGGCATCCCGTTTTGTCCGACCAAATGCGCGTATTGCACATTTCCTGCATTTGCGATTCAAGGAAAACTTGGAAAAGTTTCATCGTTTCTCGCCGGACTGCATTATGAAATACAAGAAACCGGGCGATGGCTGAAAGAACGCGGAATTAAGATTACTACCATTTATTTTGGCGGGGGCACACCAACAGCCATAACAGCTGAGGAAATGGATGCCCTTTACGATGAAATGTACCGGTCATTTCCCAACGTTCAAAATGTGAGGGAAGTGACGGTAGAAGCGGGAAGGCCTGACACCATTTTTCCTGACAAGCTTGAAGTCCTGAAAAAGTGGAATATTGACCGCATATCGATAAATCCTCAGTCGTATACGGATGAAACGTTAAAAGCGATTGGCCGTCATCACACAGTTCAGGAAACGATCGATAAATTTCATCTATCGAGAAAACATGGCATGAACAATATTAATATGGATCTGATAATTGGTCTGCCTAATGAAGGAACAGCAGAACTCCAGCATTCTTTAAATGAGACGGAAAAGCTGATGCCGGAATCCGTCACCGTTCATACTTTATCATTTAAACGAGCATCTCAAATGACATTGAACCGTGAGAAATACAAAGTAGCGGACCGGACAGAAGTAGAAAAAATGATGGATTTAGCTCAAAAATGGAATAAAGATCATGGCTATGTTCCGTATTATCTTTACCGTCAAAAAAATATCCTGGGGAATCTGGAAAATGTCGGTTATGCTAAGCCGGGGGAAGAGAGTTTGTACAATATTCTTATTATGGAAGAAGTTCAAACCATCATTGGCCTTGGGTGCGGAGCGGCAAGCAAGTTTATCGATCCGGAAACGGGAAAGATTACTCATTTTGCAAACCCAAAAGATCCTAAGTCTTACAATGACAGTTTCATCGACTACACCAGAAAAAAAATCGACTATCTTGAGTCAATCTTTCCTAAAAAACCACAGGAAGACAAGAAAGCAAGACAGATTTAATTGTACAGAAAATAATATATTTATTTAAATGCAGGATAATGAGCCGACAACCTCGAAATTATGAATGAATATTCATTTTAAAAAGGGGATGGAAGCATGACTGTAAATACTGATTATCACTCAATTAAGGTTACAATCGAGAATTCGGTTGCCTGGGTTTCACTTAATCGTCCACATAGTCTTAATGCACTTCAAGAAGAAATGATGACTGAACTTCTACTAGCGCTTAAGGAACTTAACCGGGACTCTACCATTCATGTCATCGTGTTAAAAGGGGAAGGCAGAGGGTTTTCTTCAGGCGGTGATATCAAAGCAATGCTCACTATGGATAGTGAAGAGCAGTTTCAAGGCTTCATGGATATGATTTCAGAGCTGGCATTGACTTTGTATTCAATGGACAAAATCACAATCTGTGCGATTCATGGAGCAGCTGCCGGTTTAGGCTTCAGTCTTGCGTTAGCATGCGATTATGTGATTGCAGAAGAGGGAAGTAAAATTGCTATGAATTTTATTGGCATAGGTTTGGTCCCTGACGGCGGAGGGCATTTTTTACTGAAAGAGCGCCTTGGCGCTCAAAAGGCAATGCAGGTAATCTGGAAAGGCGAAGTGATGAATGGGCAGGAGGCTTATTCACTTGGCTTAATTGATAAGATCACAGCAGAAAATAAGGGGCTTGAAGAAGTGGGCAAGCTTGTTGCACAACTAACTGCAAGTCCTTTAAAAGCAATGAAAGAAAGTAAATTTATTTTGCGTTCAACGAAAGTGAAGGAGCTTAAAGCTATTCTGGACCTTGAACGTGAGTCTCAATGGAGAATGCGTCAAACCGAAGATCACAAAGAAGGAATTAAAGCTTTTACAGAAAAAAGAAAACCGCAATTTAAAGGGGAATAAAACAAGCCGGCGAATTTTTTTCGCCGGCTTTTTTGTGCTTTCTGTTTCATGCTGTAAGCCTGTACAGAGTTACAGTTATGTATGGAACAGCAATAACTTTCCTCTAGGCGATACTAAGCGGTGGGTACGCTCTGCTAATCCCTCTTCTTCTAACTTTTGTTTGCCAATCTCTTTTGCTTCTTCATCTTTTTCAGCTTGAAATGAATCTTCAAACAGTAAGTTCCCCTTGTGATCAAATGCTGTCATTTTGTAAACATCCATTTTATCCTCTCCAATCTCCTTGTTCTCATATATTTTTACACAATCACTATATCTTAGTAAAGCTGAAGACAAAAAGAAAATTTAGTGAACCTTTTTTCAATATGAATCGTATAAACTAAAAGAGAGAACAGGAGGCAGTATAATGACCTTACATATTGATCATGTAACGAAAAAATTCGGTACACACACGGCAGTTAATCAATTATCACTCACCATACCAGAACAATCCATGTTCGGTTTTTTGGGAGCGAACGGAGCAGGAAAGACGACGACATTCAGGATGATGCTTGGTCTAATTGATGCTTCAGCAGGAACCATTACCTGGAATGGCAAATCGATTGGATACCATAACAGTTCTCAGGTTGGCTATCTTCCTGAAGAAAGAGGACTTTATCCCAAAATGAAAGTAAAAGAGCAAATCGTGTATCTGGCCAGGCTAAGGGGAATGGACAGAAAAAAAGCAGAAACTGAACTAGTATATTGGCTTAATCGCTTCAACGTTCCTGAATATGAAAATAAGCGAGTAGAAGAACTATCCAAGGGGAATCAGCAAAAAATTCAATTCATTGCAGCTATTCTTCATAAACCTGAGTTAATTATTTTAGATGAGCCCTTCAGCGGACTTGACCCTGTTAATGTGGAGCTGCTGAAAGAGGCTGTGCGGGATATTCAGCGACAGGGTGCGACGATTATCTTTTCAAGTCACCGCATGGAGCATGTAGAGGAATTATGTGAAAGCCTTTGTATTATTCATAAAGGATCCCCTGTTTTACATGGGAAATTAACAGAAATAAAGCGATCGTTCGGCAAGAAAAATCTGCTCATTGATTCTGATATGGACCTGCGTTATTTATCTTCTTTTCAAGGCGTTGTGAAAATAAAGGAACGAATAGAAGGAATCACGCTTCAAATTGAAAATGAAGAGATTTCACAGTCAATTCTTAGTGATATTCAAGGCAAAGGATTTATCAGACGATTTTCGTTGGAAGAACCTTCATTGAACGATATTTTTATAGAGAAGGCAGGTGCTTCTTTTGAATAGATTTGGACTCATTTTATCAAAAACGTATATGCAGAAGGTAAAATCAAAGTCTTTTTTGATTACGACCATTTTATTTGCTCTTGCTATTGTAGTTGGAACCAACTTTCAAAGCATTGCCGGTTTGTTTGATTCCAAAGACGGCTCTGAAGAAACATGGGAAGTTGTTGTCCAAGATGACAGCGGGACTGTTGCAGCAGCTCTGGAACAGCAAATCGTTTTCGTGAATGACCAGATAGCCATTACTAGAAGTGAAGAATCAATTTCAGAGCTTGAGAGTCAGGTGGAGCAGGGAGAATACGATGCCCTTTTATCTGTGACAATTCAGGACAGCGGGAAAATCATGGCTGACTATTTTTCTGATTCACTGACTTCAGACCGTTATTCTTCTGATCTACAAGTGGCCATGCAGACGATTCAATCGAATTTTGCTGCATCAGAACTTAATTTAAGCGCAGACGAACTGGCTACTTTAAATATGCCTGTTTCGTTTAACCATCGCTCTTTTACCGATGGTGCCAAGTCTGCTGAAGAGCTGGATGAAGCAAGAGGGCTCGTATATATTCTCATTTTTGTCATTTATATGTCTGTACTTATTTATTCAATGATGATTGCAACCGAGGTAGCGACTGAAAAATCTTCGCGCGTTATGGAAATTCTCGTATCGAGTGTTCCGCCGATTCAGCAGATTTTCGCGAAAATTTTAGGTGTAGGTCTTCTTGGATTAACCCAGCTGGCTTTATGGGCGGCAGTCGGATTTGTTTCCATCCAGTTAAGCAGCGACTCATTTGAAGGAGGCATCTATACGCTTTTTGATTTTTCTGGAAACAGTTTAGGGACGATTGTGTATGGCATTATCTTTTTCCTGCTGGGCTACTTTTTATATGCAGCACTCGCAGCGTTACTTGGTTCACTTGTCAGCAGGACAGAAGACCTTCAGCAGATGCTGATGCCAGTTAATCTTCTAATCGTAGCGGGAGCCATGCTGTCTTTCTTCGGTTTGGCGAATCCAGAAGCCTCTATGATTACGATTACTTCCTACATTCCCTTTTTTAGTCCGCTGGTGATGTTTACCCGCGTGGGAATGCTCAATCTGCCGCTGTGGGAACCAATGCTCGCAATCGGTCTGACACTCCTCACAATTTTTGTGATTGGATGGTTTGGAGCAAAGGTATACCGGGGAGGCGTTTTAATGTACGGCAACAGCTCTTCTTTTAAAGATTTGAAAAAAGCGCTGATCCTATCTAAAAAAGAAAGATAGGCTGGTAAACAAGCAGATAGTAGACGGAAATCCCTTAGGTCCTATTCTTTTCTTTGATGGGATAAGAAGAATCATTTACAATAGGGGTAGCGTAGAAAAATGAATGAAATTCTGCTTAATAGAAATTGCTTTAAACCTTTAAGTGAAGAGCGGACGTCTGTCAGGCGACTATGCCCTGTATCAGAAAACACAAAGCAGCAACCGAAACAGACTTGGTCTGCCCAGAATGAAGGAGAGTGTAAGACATGAATGGAATAACGTATTTAAAAGCTGGAGATCCGGTAGATCAGTATTTGTTAATCAAGCAATCAACAAAAAGTGTAACGACTGCCGGCAAGCCCTTTTTAACCCTGATATTTCAAGATCGCAGCGGCGATATTGAAGCAAAGCTTTGGGATGCAGGCGAAGGGGATGAAAAAAAATATGCTGCTCAAACAATTGTAAAAGTAACCGGAGAAATTCATAACTATAGAGGAAAAAACCAGCTGAGATTAAGACAAATTCGTCCTGCATCTCAAGCTGACGGTGTTTCAATTGGAGAATTTTTGGAAACTGCACCCGTATCAAAAGAAACCATGATGGATGAGCTGACCCAGTATATATTTGAAATGAAAAATCCTACAATCCAGCGGCTGACAAGACATCTTGTTAAAAAGCATCAAAAGGAATTTATGGAGTTTCCGGCAGCTACAAAAAATCATCATGAGTTCGTTTCCGGCCTTGCTTATCATGTGCTGTCTATGCTGCATATTGCAAAATCTGTAACTTCGCTCTATCCATCTTTAAATAAAGATCTACTGTACGCAGGGATCATCCTGCATGACATGGGGAAAGTGGAAGAACTATCAGGACCTGTATCGGCTACTTATACATTAGAAGGCAATCTCTTAGGCCATATAACGCTAATGATAAATGAAATAGGTCAAGCAGCAGAAGAATTAGACGTAAAAGGGGAAGAAGTATTAATGCTGCAGCATATGGTGCTCTCTCACCATGGTAAAGCAGAGTGGGGTTCTCCGAAACCGCCTATGTTAAGAGAGGCGGAAATCTTGCACTATATTGATAATCTGGATGCAAAGATGAATATGATGGACCGGGTATTGAACCGTACAAAAGCAGGAGAATATACGGAACGTGTCTTTGCACTCGAAAACCGCTCGTTTTATAAACCTCTTATGTATGAAGATGATAGCGAATCGTAAGCTCGAGGAATGTTCAACCGATTTTTTGCATAGGCTGTCCATAACCAACAAAACAATTGAATACAAAATTGTTTTTAAGGAGGAGCAGCTATGTTTCCAATATGGATCGATTTAATCATTGGCGGAATTGCGGTTAGTGCAGTGATGGCGGTAAAAGCAGCTTATGTGGAAAAAAAGGTTGAAAAAGAATGGATCGAAGAACATGGACAAACTTATATCAAAAGAATGATTGAAGAAAAACAAAAAAGACTCGCGTACAGAGAAGAAGAATAGAGCTTATACAAAGAAAAGGGAGCCGCTTTAATGCGGCTCCCTTTTCCTATCGTATGATGTGGATATGTTGATGAGCTGATTTGACAAGAACGATCTATTCTTTGTCAGTGTCTTCCTCAGTACCTTCTTCAACAGGCTCTTCAGACGGAGCTTCTTCAGGCTCAGCCAGCAGGGAATCAAAAGCAGAAGACAACTCTTCATCTTTGATATCAATGTCTGCATCACGCATAATTTCCTGAATGATGGCAGTGACCTGCGTTTGATCCACCTTTTCCAGCTTTAAGTCCCGTTCGATCCCGTCGCGCATTTCATCCAGGCTTTCAATGTCAGCCTCTCTTGTTTCGGTTACTTCAATAATGTGATAACCAAAATTTGTTTGAACAGGGTCGCTAATCACGTTTGGTTCCAAAGTGAAAGCCGCTTCTTCAAATGCAGGATCCATTTGACCGGCAGTAAAAAAGCCAAGATCTCCTCCAGTTTCCTGTGCGGCTGGCTCAGTTGAGTACTCTTTAGCCAGCTCAGTAAAATCTCCGCCATCTTCAAGAAGCTGTTTCACTTCCAATGCGGTTTCTTCATCTTCAACCAGGATATGGCGTGCACTGACCTCTTTTTGCATCTGATCGTAAGCTTCTTGTACTTCTTCATCTGTTACATCGATATCGGCAATTAAAGCATTTTCCTGAAGCTTATTCAGCATCAGCATTTCACGGAAAGATTCCTCTGTATGTCCTTGCTGAGATACAACAGCATCGAATTGTTCTTCACCGCCATATTGTTCTTTCATCGAATTTATTTCTTCATCAATATCTTCTTCTGACACAGGATACTTCTCCTGTAGAACATTTTCAAGCACCATCATTTGAAGGGCTTGTTCGCCTACCGTGTTTTTCATTTCCTGATAAAATTCTTCTTTTGTTATATCACCTGCAGCTGTCGAAACGATAACTTCTCCATTTTCTTCATCACTGCATGCAGCCAATCCTGAGACACCTGCTGCCAATGAAACCATTGCAATCCATTTCTTCATACCATTTTCTCTCCCAACTAGCTGTTCTCTTTCTAAATACGTTCAAAACATACTATATCATATTTCCATATCACGGAGTATGTCTTATTTTTCTCTGTTTTTGTAAAAAAACTGCAAGGCTGCCTTTCATCATTTATTTTTCACAATTATTCAGGAATCCATTCCAATGCCCATGCCATTTCTCATGGAAGTGAATAGCATAAATAAGAAAGGAAGGAGGGGTTAAAATGGGATACGGCTATGGTGGAGGCTTCGCTCTAATCGTTGTGCTCTTTATTTTGCTGATTATTGTAGGTTCAGCTTGGTTCTAAAATAAAGCAAGACCAAAAAGGAGGAAATAAAATGTCAGGTGGCGGATACTACGGCGGTTTCGCATTAGTTGTCGTGCTATTTATTCTTTTGATCATCATTGGTTCAGCTTGGTTCTAAAACAAGCGGATTAAATGAAAAAGAACGGACCTCTATGGGTCCGTTCTTCATTATGTGTATAACACTTCTACATAAGATGATAAAAGCAGAATTAAAATTAAAATATTGATCGTACGAAATACCTTTGGCTGCTTTTCATCAGGTATTTCTTTTTGTACGCATAACTTATTTGTCATGCGGTTAATGGCGTACAAAATAAAGATAGTAAACAGTATAAATAGCGCTGCTACGGAGACCATTGCCAAACCCCTCCTATTCTCTACCTACTACAATATCAAAAAAAGAGACAAAAAAACAGACTTAGCTCTTATTCTTTCAATCTGAAAGACGAAAACCCCCCCATGAATTCCACTATTTTGGCAATCACATGGAGGGGTTTATTTCAATTATGCATTAGTATATTGAATGTTTTTTACCGGAACCAGAATCTCATAGCCCTCATCATATTCCTCAATAAAAGCCCCTTTAGGCGACTTCAATAAACACTTCGCATACAAAAAGTCCACAAGACAAATGCCGCAGTGATAAGCCGTCAACATCGTGAAATAGTGTGAATAACTAGGAAAAGAAAAAGCTCCTGTCAACAAGACTGTATTAATAATGATAAAGGGTGAAACAAGTGCCAAAATAAAAGCAGTTTTAGGAATAGGTTTTTTTACCCGAACAGACATAATCGGCACAAAGTAAAATTGAAAACGGGTCTTAATAATGATGTTATTCAGATAGCTGAGCAAGGGCAGCACATGAAATAATTTATGTGACGGATAAATGATAAATAACCCAATTACAAAAACTAAAAAATATTGATCTTTTAACGAAGTCTCACTAATCAATTGTGATGAAATATATAAGAAAGAAAAAACAGCCAGAACAAGGATCGCAGAAAACATAAAGATCCGATAGAATCCGTACTGTTTTTTCACATTTATTGATTTCCAGCAATGCATCTTAAATCGCCTCCTAAACTCGACGACACGTCAATTTTTACAACCTGAGAGTTACTTTACTCCCCTTGAATACAAAAATCAATACCTTTTAAAAAAATTTACAAAAGTAAAAGTGCAAGCAGGCGTTTAGGGGCGACAGACGTAAGACGATCCGAGGAGCTGCCTGCTGGAACTGGATAAAGTAAAAGTGAAAGCAGGCGTTTAGGGGCGACAAGCATAAGACGCACTGCACATATAGGCGCCCTTTGCCTATTGGGCAGGGTGGCTTATGACCTCGAGC
>NZ_JXRR01000017.1 GCF_000829515.1 Jeotgalibacillus campisalis
TTGTAAAGTTGGAATTTATCAATCGAATTCCCTGCATTTCACGCTGCAAAGCGCTTATAGCAGAACTTGTCGCGCGCTCCCGTTAGTTTAAGTGGATTTTTTCACAATATTAATTTGCCTTTAGGCTATTTTATTTTTTAAACGGAAGCCTCGGACTTTCGTCTTTATATATGGAATAAGTCCATCCTCCATTTTCCATTGTTGAACATTTGTCATTATTGCAAGAAAAAAGATAGGTCTGCTCTTCAGTACGGACACTTACCTCAAAATAGTAAGGGAAGACTCCGCCTTTATTTTTATCAATACTTGTTTCAATAGCAATGATGTTGTCTTTTTCTACTATATTTTTATAATCTTCACTTTCAATTGTTTTTAGAACCATTTCACTTAAAATAACCTTTTCTTCTGAGGAAGGTTCATACCATTGTTCAACCACAAGCCATTTTCCTAATATATATAAATTTACACTTAAACTTATTATCAATAAAGCAAGCACAATCTTTTTCTTCATATATCCCCCATCCTTTATTTAAGTCTTTACTAACCTGCTCCTTTAGTTTAACATTAATTTCCTTTTAGCTGACAAAGAAAGAAGCACTCCTTACTGAAGGAATGCATCCTTTAGCTTAATAAACAGATGTTTCACTTCCCAATTTCACTTCCTTTAAAAAATACAATATTTAAAATGAAAGACCAGGCAAAAGCAGATATCAACCCAATCCAAAAAATAGCGAAGTTTGAAAACAAGTAACTATTTAAAATATAGTAATATGTTTGGTTTATAAACAAAGTTATTAAGAAGGTATAAAAGCCAACAATACAACCTTTTTCTCAATCATCTGTTTCCTTTTTAGTCATCTTTTTGAAAAATAACCCCATCCTATACCCTCATTTCTATATTGTTTCTTTTAATATAATCTGCTACTTTACTTTAACATTAATTTCCATTTAATTGATATAAAAAAAGGCGTTCCTTGTTAAAGAAACGCTCCCGTTACTTTAAGTACCTTTAGGGGTCCTGTATCAAAACGCTGAAAACATACGTTAAGCAAACTTCGTCATTTCTTCTCACTTCGAAATTAGAACGGTGTCGAATGAAATTTCTTTTTAAAAAGAAGTTTTTGAGTTCTTATTAAAGAATTTAATTTCTTAATTGAGTATTAACTATTAAAAGAAAGGATGAATGGAATGAAAAAGGGATTCAAATTAGGGATGAGTGTTTTGGCGTTGTCGATGGGGTTGTTCATTCCTTCTACTGCCTTAGGAAACACTGTAGTGCCGTTAGGTCCAGGAGAGTGGGATATATTAGGGACAAAATCAATTACATTAGGGAATGGAACGGTAACAATATATGATTCTAAACTTTGGTCAGGCGGTGGGATTATAGATTATATATAACCGGGGCGGATCCCTTGAATGTAATTTCAATAATGGTTTATGAAATGGATGGTGAAAGTAGTAGCTTTGTGGACGGTATTATTAAGAATGGAAACGGAAATGGCGAATTTAAATTTAGTACTCGAAATTTTACCGATGGAGACAATGGTAAAGCAGAATTAAAGTTTCAGATTTCTGGTTCATTACAGCCATCTGATAATATTATTGTTTCTTTTCAAGATTGATAAAGCTTAATTTTGAATATTTTTCGGAAGCACTTTAACTGAGAAATTATATTTAGAAAGCTCACTTTTATCTAAAACTTCTTTTGAAATTGTTTTAATTTCTTCTTCTTTTGTTGCGTCTCTATTTACTTTAGGGATATCAATTATAAACACCCAACCATTTTCTACGTTATATTGAATGGCTGTGCTTCCAAGAATTTTATAGTTATTGGCTGTTAACTTATCAGTGATTTGGTTAAAAACCTTTGATTTATTCATCTGTTCCATTTTAAGTTGAATTTCCTCTACTTCTTTAGAGCTTGTTAGTTGTTGTTGAGCAGTGGCATTATTATTTAATTGGTTTAAAAAATAAAATGTGCTAACTATCACTAATAAACTGATTAAACAAATAAAGATTAGTTTTTTTCTCATACTTAATCACTCCTCTAATACAATTTTTAAATAGGATATGTAAATTTTTATCAGGTATGCTATGATCAAGAAAAAGTGTATTAGGGGTTCCGGTATTAAAGCACGTAAAACACTCTTGTTGCACTAACCTGTCCGTTAGTTGAATTAGGGATGCTCTTATTGAACAATCGCTCACCGTTAATTGATTAAGAATTAAAAAGCCCCATCTCTTTCCATTGGTCAAAATACTTTTGATAACCCATTTCCTCAGCAGTCATAGTATATTGCATACCTTCCAATCTAAAAGTATGGATTCCTGACAAGGCTTCATAGGTCAGATCCCCTTCTAGATCCCCGAAAAGCGTTTCGAACGTATTCACGTCAACTGATGTTGTGTTTCCATTCTCGTAGGTTTCAAGAAGAATGAAATCAACCTCTCCCTGTCCTGCATCTCCCTTAAACATCAAACCTTTTTCATTTAATGACAAATACAATTGATTCATATTCATTACCTACTCTCCCTAAAAAGTCACTACCATATGGAACTAACCTGTCCGTTAGTTTAAGTGTAACTCTTCACATTCTCTATATTTAGTTTAACATAAATTTTTCCATTAATTTATAAAACTTCTATGTAGATATGTTTATATAAACATATACAAATTAATATAACCTTTAAAACCATTGCAAAAAGCACCTCGGATTGAGGTGCTTTCTCCATTCAATTTAATACACAATTTTTACTGCAAATTCACAAAAGTACTCGTCAACAAAACCCGTTACTATAAAGAGCACTTTTTATAAATGTCTACTTTATAGGGTACATCTATTTGTGTTGAGATTTTATTAGTGTAAATCAAAGCTTATAGTTGGTGGCAGCAGTCAAGCAATTACTGATTTTTAAAGCCCATACGGCCGTTAATCGTCTGACCCGGACTTTTTAATTGAAACATATTCGATCCATCGGAGTAATCAATCTTTAATTCTTTATCGTAAAAGACCATTTTAGGTTTTTCCACAAGAATTGGGAATTTGTTTGTTTCAATCGTTACATCCCCCTCTTCTGCTTCATCAACGTACCAAAGGACCGGTACACCATTCATCACACATCCTGTGCCTTCAGTATCGTATTTTAATTTTACATAGCCATTTTCATTTTTCATTTTTTCGCGAATTTTTTCAGCAGCTCGTTCCGTGATTTCAATTTTCATAGAAATATCCCTCCAGTTTCTTTAAGTATAACAGGCGAGTGCAGTGATTAAGAGTAACTTGCTTTTCAATCGATTTTCATTCATTATTTAGTTGAAAACGTTTCATAAATAATGGAGGTGCAACCAATTGGATAAAGTTCAAATTAAAGTAATGGATAATGGTTCATTAAAGGTTACAGGAGATGTGGAATTAATTGATGCAGATGGAAACCTTTTTCAAACAAAGAATGTGTTTTCGCTTTGCAGATGCGGCTTATCGCATAAGATGCCTTTTTGTGACGCTTCCCATAAAGGCAAATTTGAATCCTGTGTTCGTGCTGAGAAAATTTTAGATGAATAAATTTGCCAATTAGTTATTTTGAATGGAATCCCTTTTTGCCGACTGCCTCCACGATAGAAGGAAACAGCGTATGGATCTTCGCCAATCCATTCATCCATGCCGGTAAATTGATTTCCCTTTTATTAGTAAATATAGACTGTACCGTTTTAGATGCAACTTTTTCAGGATTAAGCATGTACCGTTTAACACTCTTCGCATATGTGCCGGATGAATCAGCCTGATCAAAAAAAGAGGTATCAATCGGACCGGGATTTATTACGGTGACAGCGATATTTTCCTCCGCTAATTCCATCCGCAAGCTGTTGGAAAAGCCGATCACTGCAAACTTAGTGGCAGAATAAATGCTCGACTTGGGAGTAGCGAGCTTCCCTGCCTGTGAAGCGATATTGATGATATGAGCTTTATTTCCTCTTTTCATAATAGGAATAACTGATTTTGTCAGGATAATCAGTGAAAGAACATTCACATTAAACATATCCTGCACTGTTTGTATGGAGGTTTGATCCAATCGTTCAAATAGACCAAAACCCGCATTATTTATTAATACATCGATTCCTTCCGCTTTCTCATTTACTGAATTAATAAGGCTTGGAATTTCGTGAACGTTTCTCAAATCGTATGGGTAAGCTAGAACTTCCCTTGCCCCAAGAATGCAGCATTCCTGTACAATCGCTTCCAGTCTGCTTTCGTTTCTTCCTACTAATAAAAGGATTGCACCCTGCTGTGCACATTTTTTGGCGATTTCGACTCCAAGCCCGCTTGAAGCACCCGTAATCATAATCTTTTTACCTTCCAATTTCCTGCTCATTTACTGGCTCCTTTATGTTCGTCAACGCACCGTAAAGAAAAGCATCTCCCCGGCGGTCTACTATTTCTATTTCCCCAAGAGACACTAGATAATCAATCTGCCCCATTGTTTCGGATAATGTTAATCCGAGCTGCTTTCGATAAACAGAGGGAAATAATTGCATACATATTTCAAACGCAGTTGATTCTTTTTGAGCAATAAGCTGTTTTACATACATTGCGCGCTCGTGCTGTTTTTTCAATCGATGTGATAGTAGATTTGAAGGATCTGACACCACAGGACCATGTCCGGGAAGCACAGCAGAAAGAGGCATATCTTGCAGTCTCTTTAAAGATTCATTGTATTGCAGCTGAGGCAGTGGTCTAGGTTCACCTGAACTGAACGGAGGCTCAATTAGAGGGTTAGAAGATACGTTTGAAAGCAGCATATCTCCTCCAATTAACAGCCCGTCGTTTTCTCTGAATAAAGAGATATGACCCTGAGAATGCCCTGGTGTCTCGATGACTTTCCACTTGGAGGCACCCTGGAGAATATCTCCTTCTGAAACCGCTTGATCAATCCCTCTATTTCCCAGCGCCTGCAGTGGCTCCTTCATTTTTTCAATCAGGACAAAATAAGATTCAGGCAGTCCCATGGATGAAAAAAATGTTTTATAAAATACGTCGTGATCTTTTATAAATTCATCGTCTCGGACTAAAAATCTTTCCCCCTCTTTCGATCCAATAACTGCTGCGTGAGGAAATCGTTCAATTAAACCGGCATGATCGGGGTGATGATGAGTCAGCACAACTTGATCGATTCTCTCAGGGACTAGTCCGATTGCTGAAAGTTGACTTTCAAGCGCTTCCCAAGCTTCGTTTGTTTTTGGGCCTGTATCTACTAAAGTCATTCTCTCACCCTTTATAACATATACATGAACATCTCCCACAGCAAACGGAGTAGGGATGGTTAATTGTGCTATATCTCTATACCAGACTGTCATTATTAATGCCTCCCAATTTAATGAATAGTCATTCACTTCTCTTCTAGTGTAGCTCTAATTTTAATAAAAGTCATCTTGTTCTTAATAGTGCTTGACAGAAAGTCAGAAGGTGCGCATAATCACTTATAATCAATCCATCTCCTAATGCAATGATAAGGACCAGTAGATAATGCTGATACGAAAGAGATCGGAGTTCAGCGGCTGAAAGACTCCGACGTGCCTCACATTATTGAACCTGCCTTTGAGCGACAGGAAAACCTGTCCGTTCTCCCTCGTTACGGGTGAAGAAGAGTGCCGGATTATTCATGTTCGGCAAATTAAGGTGGTACCACGGAAGCAGCCCTTTCGTCCTTTTACACAGGATGAACGGGCTTTTTTGTATTCAGGAAAGCGATAAGCCTAAAAACACTTTATGTCCTGACTCATTTCTTGTTTGACCTTCCGCTATAGCAGTCCAAGCAGTAATTAGAAAGCTCTGTTAGAAGGTTTAAACTGGATCATTCAATGTAAAGCAAAAAATTAAATCGTTAAAAAAGGAGGAATTGGAATGAAAGTTGTTTTCCTCGGAGCTGGGTCCATGGCAGAAGCACTTATACAGGGAATGGTTCAAGCTCCAAAACTAAAGGACATGGATTTGTGGGTAACGAATCGGTCTGATTTTGATCGACTTCAGAAGATAAAGGATTCTTATCAGATAAATATCAGCTATGATTTAGGAACGATGCTTAATGGAACTGAGATCATTGTTCTTGCAATGAAACCGAAAGATGCCAAAGCTGCTCTTGAGACTATCCGTCATTATGTTACCCCGGATCAGCTGATTATATCTGTTCTTGCAGGCTTGTCATCTGAGTTTATTGCAGAGCGTCTAAAGTTTAATATGCCCATTGCAAGAGCCATGCCAAATACATCTGCTTCGATTCAGCAATCCGCAACAGGATTGGCCTTTAATGAATTCGTTTCTGAAAGACAGCAAGGGTTAGCTTTTTCTATTTTTTCTGCTGTTGGAACTGTGACGATTGTAGACGAAAGCAGACTTGATCTGGTGACTGGCTTATCAGGCAGCGGACCCGCTTATATCTATTATGTAGTTGAAGCGATGGAACAGGCTGCCGTTGAACTGGGTCTTACACCTGAGGAAGCAAAACCATTTATCCTTCAAACGCTTGAAGGTGCCTCTAAAATGCTGACATTAACGAATCAATCCCCATCTAACCTTAGAAAAGCAATTACCAGTGAAGGCGGGACGACAGAAGCTGGAATTAAACAACTTGAAAAACATCATGTCAAAGAAGCATTTAAAGACTGTATTAAAGAAGCCACCGAGCATTCAGGCAGGCTGCGTACTTTATTTGAACAGTCTGATTAAGCATTAGCATTTGCTTGTTGGCCTTAAATTCTATTACGCTTATTAAAAAAAAAGGAAGAGGTCGCGATGATAATTCTACTAAGCCTCATTACTCTTTTCTGGTTTTTAGTTGCGATTGATACATTCAGGGGATTGGCAAATCTGAGTGACCTGGCATCTGAGCCCCCGACGGTCTCAGCAGGAATGGTCAGCATAATCATTGCCGCAAGAAATGAAGAGGATACCATCGAAAAAAGCATCCGTACGCAGCTTGGGCAAACCTATCAGCCTGTTGAATGGATTTTAGTGAATGACCGGTCAACAGATGAAACCGGCAAAATAATGGAAAAGCTGGCTCGGCATGATTCAAGAATTCATGTTCTTCATGTTCATAAGCTTCCTGAAGGCTGGCTTGGTAAAAATCATGCTCTTCATATTGGAGCGCTTAAATCCACGGGGAATCTGCTTATTTTTACGGATGCAGACGTACATTACGAACCGGACTTGCTTGCGAAGGCAGTTGCTTATTTTACAAGAAACTCTCTTCATCATTTAACTATTTCACCCAATCTGAAGGCAGAAGGCATCTTATTAAAAGGGTTTATTTCTTTTTTCTTATTCGGTTTCTCCTATTTCAAACGGCCATGGTCCGCAAATCAGGATCATAAAAAAACCGGAATGGGCATTGGTGCTTTTAACATGCTTAGCAGGACAGCCTATCAGAAAATAAACGGCCATAAAAAAATCAGAATGCGTCCAGATGATGATTTGCAGCTGGGGATGCTTGTAAAGAATAACGGGTTGAAACAACGTCTAGTTACAGGTCTTTCTCTTCTGCATGTAGAATGGTACCCCTCTTTGAAAGAAGCAATTAAGGGGCTTGAGAAAAATACATTTGCCGGTCTTCACTATAGCTATCTGCTTGCTGCGGCGGCTGTAGCTGGTGTATTTGTTTCACAGCTTTTACCTTTCCTCACTTTATTTCATAGCGACGCATCTGTGAGAGGGATGAGTGCTCTTTCAGTCGTATTGCTGGCTTTAATCAGCATTGCTATTATAAAAAAACTGACGTTGTTTTCTCCCTGGATCGTTGCCCTGTTCCCCCTATCTGTCCTGTTGTTTCTTTATGCTATTGGGAGAGCCGTCTTTCTTACATTGCAGCGCGGCGGGATTAAATGGAGAGGCACTACCTATCCACTTAAAGAAATTAAAAAACAGCTTAGAAAGAGCTGATCTTTTGGTTCTCATGAAACGGCTTGTTATACTATTTAGGAACTCTAAACAGTCCAGGAGGCAGATTAATGACAACCGCTTTATTTTCCCCTTATACAATCAAAGATGTAACATTAAAAAATCGAATCGTCATGGCGCCAATGTGTATGTATTCGAGCCATAACAAAGATGGAAAAGTAGAAAACTGGCATAAAATTCACTATAGCACCAGAGCGGTAGGACAAGTAGGCCTGATCATGCTCGAAGCTTCGGCCGTTACGCCACAAGGAAGAATTTCAAATGAAGACCTCGGCATTTGGCATGATGACCATGTTGCCGGGCTTAAAGAACTTGTATCTCTTATTAGTCAAAACGGCTCAAAAACGGCCATTCAAATTGCCCATGCCGGCAGAAAGTCGATGGCAGACGGAGACAGTATCGCACCAAGCAGTATTCCGTTTAATGACCAGATGAAAACTCCTTTAGAAATGTCCATTGAAGATATTCAGGAGACTATTGAAGCCTTTAAGCAAGCAGCAAGAAGAGCTGATGAAGCAGGTTTTGATATTATTGAACTACACGCTGCACACGGGTATCTGATTAATGAATTCTTGTCTCCCCTATCCAATCAAAGAAAAGACCAGTACGGGGGCTCTCAAGAAAATCAATACTTATTTTTAAAAGAAATCATTCATGCGGTGAAAGAAGTGTGGAGCGGACCTCTTTTCGTTCGCGTTTCAGCCAGTGACTGGGACGATCGCGGTCTCGCTGCTGAAGATTATATACCTTACGCCAAATGGATGAAAGAACAAGGTGTAGATTTAATTGACGTCAGTTCAGGAGCAGTCGTACCTGCAAGAATACAGGTTTACCCAGGCTATCAGGTTAAAATGGCCGAAACAATACGGACTGGGGCACAAATTCCTGTCGGTGCCGTTGGATTAATTACAAGCGGGATTCAAGCTGAGGAAATTTTAAAAAATGAGAGAGCAGATCTGATTTTTCTTGCCCGGGAATTGCTGCGGGATCCATACTGGCCCAGATCAGCTGCTAAAGAGTTAAAAACCGAAATAGAGTCACCGGTACAATATGAACGTGGCTGGAATAATTAAAAAAGCACCTGGAGCAGCATCGTTTGCCGCTTCAGGTGTTTTCTCGTGTAATAATGCCGGTTTCACTAAAATCATTGGCGAGATGGCTGTTTGGAAAAATGTCTCTTGCTTCAGCTATTAAAGATTCACCATCTTCTTCAATATAACGGGAACTTATATGTGTTATCCACAGTTCTTTCGCCTCTGCTTCCTTCGCTACCGAAGCTGCGTGCGCAGTAGTTGAATGAAAATACTCATGCGCCATTTCCTCACTCCCGCGTTCAAATGTGGCTTCGTGAACTAACAGATTCGCATTTTTTGCAAGCTGTATGGAACGGGAGCACAAGCGTGTATCTCCAAGTATCGTTACGATTCGCCCTTTCTTATCCTCACCCAAAAAGTCCGTTCCATTAATCTTGCTTCCGTTCCATTCAATCGTCTGCTTTTCTTTCAGTTTTTTATAGATCGGGCCGGGCTGAATGCCAAGCTCTTTTAATTGTTCAACCAGCAATTCTCCAGGCTGATCTTTTTCTACTATGCGGTAGCCAAAGGATTCAATTCCATGATCAAGTTTCCCTACTTCAATATGGGTCTCTTCACCTTCTATGATCATGCCATCATGCACTTCAACTATTTTAACTTGATATCTAAGATAAGTAGAGCTGACCTGCAGAGATGTTTCAATGAACGTCTTGATTCCTTTTGGCCCATATACCGTAACAGCCTCTTCCCCTCCCTGAAACGATCGGCTTGAAAGCAAGCCTGGCAAACCGAATAAGTGATCCCCATGAAGATGGGTAATAAAAATTTTTTCAATACGTCTCGGTTTTATGGTCGTATGTAAAATTTGGTGCTGTGTGGCTTCCCCGCAATCAAAGAGCCAAATTGATCCTTTTTTATTCAATCTTTTAAGCGCAATAGCAGAAACATTTCGATGCTTTGCAGGCACTCCTGCTCCAGTTCCTAAAAATAATACTTGCATGCTGCACCTCCATTTGAGCAATATCATATCATAATTACTATTTTAGTGTGAAAAAGATCTTTTTGTTTACATAATAAAATTATACATTAATCTTAACTTGTTGCAAGCTATCCATTTAGGATGAATTCATCTGCCATGTTGCAAAACGGTTGCATATACGTGAATGCATCTATACAATTTAGATATTGTATTTAGCAGTACTTCTTTAGCTGAAATTAGTATGACTACTATAAAAGTGAGGTCCTTAAACGTGACACAAGAAAAAACACAACCCACATTGATTATGATTTTTGGTGCAACTGGCGACCTTGCAAAAAGAAAACTGTTTCCTTCACTCTATCAGCTCTATTTAAAAGGAAGCCTTTCAACTAATTTTGCAATGCTGGGGGTCGGACGAAGAGAATGGTCACATGACCGCTTTAAAGAACATGTTAGAGAATCACTTGAAGCATCGTCTCATTCAAAAGAGCACATTGAGACTTTCATCGAGCATAGTTTTTATCAGTCCCATGATGTTTCAGACTCTGACTCTTACATACAACTTAAAACCCTGGCAGATCAGCTTGATGAAACTTTTTCGTTAAAAGGAAACCGTATCTTTTACCTTGCCATGGCGCCTGAATTTTTCGGGACCATAACAGATCATTTGAAGCAGGATGGCCTGACTGATACAGACGGATTCTGCCGCTTGGTTATTGAAAAACCATTTGGGCATGATCTGCCTTCTGCATCTGCTTTAAATAAACAAATTCGTCAATCATTTTCTGAGGAACAAATCTACAGGATTGACCACTATTTAGGCAAAGAAATGGTACAGAACATAGAAGTCATCCGATTTGCGAATGCGATTTTCGAACCGTTGTGGAATAATCGTTTTATTTCAA
The DNA here is from genome assembly GCF_000829515.1 of Jeotgalibacillus campisalis. GTDB lineage: Bacteria > Bacillota > Bacilli > Bacillales > Jeotgalibacillaceae > Jeotgalibacillus > Jeotgalibacillus campisalis. The sequence goes on from NZ_JXRR01000017.1 coordinate 10,871, forward strand.
ATATACAGATCACATCGTCTGAAACGCTTGGTGTTGAAGAGCGCGGCAGATACTATGAAACAAGTGGAGCTTTAAGAGATATGGTGCAAAATCATATGCTTCAAATGGTAGCACTTCTTGCCATGGAGCCTCCTATAAATTTAAGCACAGATGAAATCAGAAGTGAAAAAGTTCGAGTGCTTCGTGCTATGCGTCCTGTAGAAGGCAAAGAAGTGGATGAGTATTTCGTTCGCGGTCAGTATGGCAGCGGAAAGGTCAACAATGAACCTGTTGACGGCTACCGTGACGGAGAGAACGTAGATTCTCAGTCCAATACTGAAACCTTTGTTGCAGGCAAAGTCTTGATTGATAATTTCAGGTGGGCGGGTGTTCCATTTTTTATTCGAACAGGCAAAAGAATGGCCGTCAAGTCCACAAAAATTGTCGTTCAATTTAAAGATATCCCAATGAATCTTTATTACAATAAGGAACATTCACTGGACCCTAATCTGCTAGTGATTCATATTCAACCTGATGAAGGAGTAACGCTGCATTTAAATGCTAAAAAAACGAGTGAAGGTGTTAATACGAAGCCTGTAAAACTTAGTTATTCTGCCAGCAGCATAGATGGCATTAATACACCTGAAGCATATGAAAAGCTGCTTTATGACTGCATTGTGGGGGACGCTACGAATTTTACACATTGGGATGAAGTAAGAAAATCATGGAGTTATGTTGACAAGATTTCTGATCACTGGGAGTCGACAAAAGAAGAGTCCTTCCCGAATTATGCACCTGGTTCAATGGGACCGGAAAGAAGCTTCAAATTACTCTCTGACGATGGTTTTGAATGGTGGGCTGTCGGAGAACTGGATAATAAGAAATAAGGAAAAACCAAGACTTAAACAACTATCCGTTGTCAGTCTTGGTTTTTTTATATCTTATTAAAGTACTGAACTATTTAGGATCCCCCATTTTTCTGGACCATTGAATCATCGGCCATTGCAGCAGCACTCTTCCCCATAGCAGCAGAGGCATTGGCTTTAATCCTCGTTTCAATGGTTTATTTTGAATCGCCATGTAGACATTTGCCGGCCAAACAGCGATTAAAAGCCATGTCAGCATTTTACTGGCAAGCTCGGTTCCCCTGTTAATTACCAGAAAAATACCGATCAGAATTTCTGCTATGCCCGACACAATTACAAGCATTTTTTTAAATGGAAAAAAAGGCGGAACGATCCTCATAAACATTTTTGGTTTTTTAAAATGCATAATCCCCGCAAATGCCATAAATGCACCGAATACCCTTGAAAAGAATCCCATGTCCATATCCCCCTTGTAAAAAAACCTCTTTCTTGTGAAAGAGGCTTGATCTTCTATTATTCCATCCACTCCGTATGGAAAGTACCTTCTTTATCAACTCGCTGATACGTGTGTGCACCAAAATAATCACGTTGTGCCTGGATTAAGTTTGCAGGAAGTGTAGCTGTACGGTAGCTGTCATAATAAGCAAGTGCCGTAGAAAATCCTGGAACCGGAACTCCGTTTTGAACAGCAAGAGAGATCACTTCACGCAGTGCAGACTGATAAGATTCAACAATCTCTTTAAAATATTCATCCAGCATCAAATTAGCCAATCCCGGTTCACGGTCATAAGCTTCTTTGATTTTTTGAAGGAATTGCGCACGAATAATGCAGCCTCCTCTGAAAATCATCGCAATATCACCAAATTTAAGATCCCAGTTGTATTCCTCTGATGCTGCTTTCATTTGAGCAAAGCCTTGAGCATATGAAGCGATTTTAGACATGTAAAGTGCACGGCGGATCGCTTCAATCACTTCTGTTTTCTCTTTTTGCGGAGCCACTGGTGCAGGACCGTTAAGCACTTTGCTCGCATGAACCCGCTCTTCTTTTATCGCAGAAATAAAACGGGCAAAAACAGATTCAGTAATAATAGGCAGAGGCGTCCCAAGATCCAAAGCGCTCTGGCTTGTCCATTTTCCTGTACCTTTTTGGCCTGCTTTATCCAAAATAACATCTACCATCGGTTTGCCGGTTTCTTCATCTTTTTTCTTGAAAATATCCGCTGTGATTTCGATTAAATAACTGTCCAGCTCACCCTTGTTCCAATCGGCAAAAACCTCATGCAGATCTTCCGCGGTAAGTCCGAGTACATTTTTCATTAAAAAGTAGGATTCGGCAATCAGCTGCATATCAGCATATTCAATGCCATTATGCACCATTTTCACGTAATGTCCCGCTCCATCTGGTCCAATATAAATGCTGCAGGCTTCACCATTTACTTTTGCAGAAATCTGTTCGAATATAGGAGCTACCAAATCATAGGCCTCTTTCTGTCCTCCAGGCATGATAGATGGTCCTGTTAATGCTCCTTCTTCTCCGCCTGATACTCCAGTTCCAATGAAGTGAACACCGTGTTCGCTTAGTTCCTGGTTGCGTCGGATTGTATCTTTATAGAACGTGTTTCCACCGTCTATTAAAATATCACCTTTATCCAGCAATGGTAATAAGCTGTTAATGGTGGCATCCGTTGCAGCTCCTGCTTTTACCATTAAAAGAATTTTTCTGGGAGATTCTAAAGAGTCGACAAATTCCTCAAGGCTGTATGTACCATAAATTTGTTTTCCTTGAGATTCTGAAATCATATCATCCACTTTAGAAGATGAACGGTTGTAAACAGCTACTGAAAATCCTCTGCTTTCAATATTCCAGGCAAGATTTTTCCCCATTACTGCAAGGCCTACTACACCGATTTGTTGTTTTGACATGTTTAACGTCCTTTCTTTTGCAGATTGTAGTACGTGCTTAAATAAAACATCCAATTAATCAATCCTTATTGTAACACTATTTAAGCTAAAGGCGAAAAAAATGCTTTCAATCATGATCCTTTAAAAAGTCTTTACTGAAACTCGTTTCTGCTGCAGGAAATCGAGTCTCTCTTTTAAATTCAATGCCCCGGTTTAACTTGCCGGAGCCATATCGTTTATTGATTTCTTCAAGTACTTTATCTACCGGTTCATGTTTAGCATCTTCTTCATAGGAAAACAAATCAAGTTGTTTTACAGCCTGTTTTCGTTCCACAAGCTCCTGACCTGTTACACCAAGCAAACGGATCGAACTGCCATCCCAATGAGCTAAAAACAGGGATTTTGCAGCTGCCAGCAGGTCATCTTCATGATTAATCGGGCTTTTTAATGTACAGCTTCTTGTAATCGTTTTTCGATCTTTAAATCGAATCATGATGGAAAGGCTGTAACACAGCATTCCTTTAGCTTTCAGCCGCTGACTCACCTTTTGAGAGAGTTTAAATAAAACAGCTATCAGTTCGGACTGGTTAGACACATCTTTTGGCAATGTTGTAGAATTCCCAACACTTTTAAAATCATAAATACTTTCAGGGTCCACTTTCCTCTCATCAAACCCATTTGCCCGGTCTTTCAATCTTTTCCCGTTTATGCCGAGAAGGGCTTTAAGCTGAATCTCCTCTCCCTGGGCTAGATCTCCAATCGTCTTAACTCCTATATTGTAAAGCTTTTGAGCTGTTTTTTCTCCAATTCCGTGCATTTCCCTGACATCTAAAGGCCACATAATGAGCGGAACATCTCTTTTTCTCAAAACCGTAATACCCATGGGTTTTTTCATATCTGAAGCCATTTTAGCAAGAAATTTACTGGGTGCTACGCCAATGCTGCATGGCAGATCAAGCTCGCGCAAAATACGGTCCTGAATGGTTTGAATCAACTCGATCGGTTCATGGTCTGCTAATTCGGTTATATCTACATACCCTTCATCTATAGATACAGGCTCTACGAGTGTTGTAAAGGAGCGGAGGATGTCAAACATTGCTTTAGACGCTTCCCGATAACGGTCAAAATTCGGCCGCTGAACGATCAGGGAAGGGCAGAGTTTCTTAGCTTCCCATAATGGCATCGTTGTTTTAACACCAAAAGATCGTGCTTCATAGCTGCACGTAACCACGATTCCTTTTCTTTCTTCAGGGTTGCCCGCTATGGCCAGGGGCTTTCCTTTTAATGATGGATCATGCGCTGCTTCCACCGATGCGTAAAAGCTGTTCATATCAACATGCAAAATGATTCTGCCCCTTTTTTTCATACCGCACCCCCCTACGCTTATTGTACAACAACTGCAGTTAATCACATATTTTGAAGAATCCTTTGCATCATTCTCTCCCCTGCTTGGGACCAGATTCCTTTTACATATGTCTTCAAAGTATGAAAATAGTAAAGGACAAAAAAGAATGTTATCACGAAAAGTCTAGGTTCGTGATAACATTCTATTAATTTTTTGATGCCGTCCATGCTGCTCACATAATCAGTTCTTACTTTAGTGCATTTATTTAACAAAAGGAACCTTCTGTTAAAGCGCCGCATTCGTTTCTGTTTTTAACTTGTCGATATAGGTGACAACTTCCTTCATTCCTTCAAGGCTGTTTGCCATTTTAGCTGGATCCACTAAAGTAATTAAACGATTTTCTACTTGAGCAATCCCAGTTATATAGTTTGCTTTTGAATAAGCGATCAGACCCATTTCTTTTATAGAAGAATCAGATAGACTGAGGATCTCACGCGCTTCCTTTACACGCAGGGCCAGTATAAGATTATCCGTTTTTAAGACAAGAATATTCGCATGATTCATTTCATTTCCTGTACGCTGTCCCAAGATTTTTTCATAATCAAGAACCGGCAGCAAATCTCCCCGCACATTGGTAATTCCGAGCATATAATCAGGTAAATGCGGGATCGGTGATATAGCTTCATTCTTTTCAATTGAAAGAACAGATTCAATCTTGACCGCATATTCTTCGCTGCCACTGGTAAAAATCACATATTTTTGACTGTTATCCATGTAAGAACTTCCCTTCATTTCCAATAGATAAGTCTAATGTACCATATATCGATTGAGGGAAGTAGATTTTTTTACTTAACGATTGGCAACTTCCTTTACAATTGAAACAAGAAGTTCCGTCAATTTATTAAGTTCTTTAATAGGCATTTTTTCATTTTTCGTGTGGATCTCTTCGTATCCAACAGCCAGATTTACTGTTGGCACTCCCATTCCGGCAATTACATTCGCATCACTTCCGCCTCCACTAGTGAGCAACGCCGATTTTCTGCCAATTGCCTCTACGGCTGATAAAGCGATTTGTACAACCTCATCCTGCTCTTCGAACTTAAATCCTGGATACATTACTTCTATTTCAATCTCAGCCGTGCCGCCCATCTCATTTGCCGCGTTTTCAAACGCTTCTTTCATTGCCGCTGCTTGAGCTTCCATCTTTTCAGGAATGAGTGAGCGTGCCTCTGCTAAAATATCTACTCTGTCACATACAATATTTGTCGCGCTGCCTCCTTCGAATCGTCCGATATTAGCTGTTGTTTCTTCATCAATTCGGCCAAGCGGCATAGCAGCAATGGCTTTTGATGCAATGGTGATAGCAGAAACACCCTTCTCAGGTGCAACACCAGCATGAGCTGTTTTTCCATGGATGACGGCTCTTATTTTAGCCTGTGTGGGAGCAGCAACGATTATGCCCCCCACTTCTCCGTCACTGTCAACAGCAAAACCGTATTTCGCTTTTACATAGTCAGGATTAAGTGCCTTTGCACCGACAAGTCCTGATTCTTCTCCAGCTGTAATGATAAATTGAATGGTGCCGTGCTCGACTTGCTCTTCTTTCAGTTGATGAACTAATTCGATCATTGCCGCAATGCCTGCTTTATCATCCGCACCAAGGATCGTTGTTCCGTCTGAATGAACGTATCCCTCTTTAACAATTGGTTTTATTCCTTTACCTGGTGTGACCGTATCCATATGCGAAGTAAAATAGATCGGATCTGCTCCATCTTTTGTTCCTTCAAGCGTGCAAATTAAATTGTTGGCTCCATGCCCAGTTTCATCCATGCTGCTGTCTTCTTCAACATGTACGCCCAGTGAACTGAATTTGTTTTTTAGTACTTCCGCTATTTCAGCTTCATACTTCGTTTCTGAATCCACTTGAACCAGCTCTAAAAATTCTTCTAATAATCTTTTTTCGTTAATCATCAAAATTACCTCCAATTATGTATTCACGGTGTTTAGTATACCGTGAAATGATACGATTCACAAAACCTTGCCCTTAAAGAGGGATATTGCCATGCTTCTTTTTGGGACGGTCTTCTTTTTTGTTTCTGAGCATATCAAGAGACTGTATCAATTTAATTCTGGTTTCCCGTGGATCAATGACATCATCGACCATTCCTCTAGCAGCAGCCACAAAAGGATTGGCGAATTTTTCACGATATTCTTCAATCTTCTTTGCTCTTGTCGCTTCTGGGTTTTCGCTTTGAGCAATTTCTTTGGCAAAAATGATATTCGCTGCTCCCTGTGGACCCATTACCGCTATTTCAGCATTAGGCCATGCAAATACAAGATCTGCGCCAATTGATTTACTATTTAATGCAACATACGCACCGCCATATGCTTTGCGCAGGATAACTGTCAATTTTGGCACTGTTGCTTCCGAGTAAGCATATAAAATTTTTGCTCCGTGTCTAATAATGCCGCCATGCTCCTGTTTAATTCCCGGAAAAAAGCCGGTTACATCTTCAAAGGTTATTAGAGGGATATTAAATGAATCGCAAAAACGAATGAATCTTGATGCTTTATCACTGGAATCTATGTCTAATCCTCCTGCCATAACCTTAGGCTGATTGCAGACAAGTCCGACTACATCCCCTTTAATCCGTGCCAGTCCAACGACAATATTACGGGCAAATTCTTTTTGTACTTCCATAAATGAATCCTCATCCATAACTTGTTCAATTACCTTTCGAACATCGTAAGGTCTGATGGGATCAAATGGAATGGAATCTGCAAGATCAGGTCTGTCGTCTGATGAGGATGTCACTTCCCCTTTAGGCGGTTTTTCATCATTGGATAGAGGAAGGTAACTCAACAGTTTTCTTACCTGCTCTAGTGTTTCCTGTTCTGTTCCGGCTCTGAAATGAGCATTTCCACTAATGGAGTTATGTATTTTCGATCCTCCAAGATCTTCTGATGAAATTTTCTCACCCGTTACAGTCTCAATTACTTTTGGACCTGTAATAAACATTTGACTAGTCTTATCAACCATAAAAACAAAATCGGTAATCGCTGGAGAATAAACGGCACCACCTGCACATGGACCCATAATGACAGAAATTTGAGGCACTACCCCAGAATAAACAGCATTCCGGTAAAATATATGCCCATATCCATCAAGCGATACGACTCCTTCTTGAATACGGGCACCGCCGGAATCATTAAGCCCAATAAAAGGAGCACCGTTTTTTGCAGCAAGATCCATCACATTGGCAATTTTTTCAGCATGCATCTCACCTAAAGCTCCACCGAAGACAGTAAAATCCTGTGAAAATAAATAGATCGGTCTGCCGTTTACTTTCGCATAACCTGTCACGACCCCGTCTCCATGTCCTTTAAGTCCACCCATGCCAAAATCCGCTGAACGATGCTCGATAAATGGATTTAGCTCCATAAAGGATCCTTCGTCTACTAAAAGATCAATTCGTTCTCTGGCTGTAAGTTTTCCTTTCTCATGCTGACGCGCAATTCGCTCATCTCCACCGCCCAATTCTATTTCTCTTCTGCGGTCATACAGCTCATTAATTTTCTCAAACATATCACTCATGATGAGACTCTCCTTTTTCTCTTGCATGCTCACATAACTCATAGAGAACACCATGCGCCTGTTTTGGATGCAGAAAAGCTACGTCAGCTCCTCCTGCTCCTTTCTTTGGCTTATCTGTAAGGAAAGTAAGACCTTTATCTTTTAGCTGCTTCATTCTTGTTTCAATTCCTTCCTCTTCAAAAGCAATATGGTGAATACCTTCTCCCTTTTTTAACAGAAATTTTGCAATAGGTGACTCATCTGATAAAGGCTCTAGCAGTTCAAGTTTAACGTTGCCTGCATCTATAAATGCCACTTTAACTCCCTGTTCTTTAATAACTTCTTCTTTTAATAAAGTAAGCGTTAACATTTCGGTGTAAAATGGAAGTGATGCTTCTATTGACCGGACAGCAATTCCAATATGGTCCACTTTTTTCATTTTAAAACCCCCTGCCTTTGTCTTCATCTCTTATTGTAACGATATCTCTATCTATTGACTAGCTACTTGCGATTTTCTCACAGGAAAGATAAAATAGAATCACAATGCCTGTATACAAGGAGAGAGCGTATTGCGTAATCGTAAATTCAGAAAAATTGTTGTATATTTAATGATATTTGCCATGCTGGCTTCCACTTTAGCCATCGGATTGTCAATGGTTCTATAAGATTCAGCTCAAACAGCCTTCCTGTTCATACCAGGAAGGCTGTTTTTTACTGAGCAGAGGAAATAAGGTAATCACAAATTGCGTTTGTCACTTCTCTAGTAGAGTAGGCGCCCCCGACATCAGCCGTTTTAATGCCCTGTTTTGTCACTTCTTCAATCGCTTCTATTATGCGTTTAGAAGCATTTAAATGACCTAGATGATCGAGCATGAGTGCTGCAGTCCATATTTGTCCTATAGGGTTTGCCTTCTCCTGCCCTGCGATATCAGGAGCTGAACCATGAACCGGTTCAAACATGGATGGAAATCTGCCATCCGGGTTTAAATTGGCTGAAGGAGCGATACCAATACTCCCCATCACTGCTCCTGCTAGATCCGTTAATATATCTCCGAATAAATTAGATGCCACAATAACATCAAAATTTTGAGGTTTTGTAACAATAAAAGCAGCCAGTGCATCAATATGGATTGATTCTGTTTTAACGTCTGGATAATCTTTGGCTACTTCTTGAAATACACGATCCCAAAACGGCATGCTATGTACAATTCCATTTGATTTGGTGGCGCTTGTAACCTTTGATTCTCTTTTTCTCGCAAGGTCAAAAGCAAAGCGCATGGCCCGTTCAGTTGCTTGTCTGGTGAAAATGGCATTTTGCACTGCTATTTCATTGACTCCATTGTGAATGACACCACCAGATTCACTGTATTCGCCTTCACTATTTTCACGCACCACTATAAAATCAAACTTGCGAGGTGAGTGTAAAGGGGATTGAATCCCATTGATTACCCGCGCAGGTCTGATATTGAGTGAAAGCGATAGCTCCCGTCTAATCTTAATCAGCATCCCCCACAATGAGATATGGTCAGGTATTAGGGCCGGGTTTCCCACAGCCCCCAAAAATACAGCATCAAAACCTTTCAATGTATCGATCGCATGCTCAGGCATCATCTCTCCCGTTTCAATATAGTGATCTGATCCCCAGTTAAAGTCAACCAGTTCTATTTTCAGATCCTCTTCTACCGTTGCGAGCGTTTGCAGCACTTCTTTAGCAGAAGCCATGACTTCCACCCCTATTCCATCTCCCGGCAAGCATGCAATTTTAATTTTTGCCAATACAATTCCTCCTTTTTATCTGAAATCGTCTGGAAATACTGTGAGATTGATATCAAATATGATTGGTAGATAAAAATAAACAGCAATCGTAATAATGATGACGCAGGCAATATTTACCCAGAATCCATTTTTAACCATTTCGATAATTTTCAGCTTTCCAGTGGCAAAGATAATCGCATTCGGCGGTGTACCAACCGGCAGCATAAATGCGCAATTTGCAGCCATCGCAGCAGGCACCATTAAAGCATATGGATGCACATTAATGGCTACTGCCAATGAAGCTAAAACCGGTAAAATCATTGTTGCTGTTGCAGTATTAGAAGTGATTTCTGTTAGGAAAAGGACGAGTGCTGCTGTGATGACAATCATCAGAATAAAATTTACTCCCTCAAGAACCGTCAGCTGTTCACCAATCCAGTTTGCAAGTCCTGTTTCCCTAAATCCTGCTGCAATAGCCAAACCGCCTCCAAATAAAAGTAAGATTCCCCACGGTATGTCTTTTGCTACAGTCCAGTCAAGGAGTTTCTTGCCGCCTGATTTAGCAGGAATTAAGAATAATAGTATTCCGGCCGTAATGGCAATCATTGTGTCATTAATGCCTGGAATCACAAAAAAGTTTTCATTTTCCCATAAAAAGGAGCGGGTTATCCACATAAAAGCAGCAAAAGCAAAGATAATTGCTACCATTTTTTCCTCATAAGACGTTCTGCCGAGTTTCTTTTTCTCCGCCTGTATCAACTCTTTTCCTCCAGGCAGCTGCTTAAGTTGGATCGGGTGGGCTACCCTGGTTAAATAAAGCCAGGTAAAAAACAGCAGAATAATTACGATAGGGGCAGCAAATAAAAGCCACATGGCAAATGAAATCTGAATTCCGTAAAGTTCACTTACAATACCTGCCAAGAGAAGGTTTGGCGGGGTCCCAATAAGCGTTCCGAGACCGCCAATTGTACCTGCATAACCAACAGCAAATAATAATGCTTTTGAGAATTTCTCTTCTTCTAAAGAATAGTCTTTATCAGTGTTTTTTAAGCTTTGAGATACTTGATAGGTTATGGCAGTCGCAATGGGCACCATCATCATGACAGCAGCTGTATTTGAAACCCACATGGATAAAAATCCTGTAGCAATCATAAAGCCTAAGATGATATTAGAGGTCGAGGTGCCAACTATTGAAATAATGTTCAGGGCAATTCTCTTGTGAAGACTCCATCGTTCCATCGCTAAAGCGATCATAAAACCTCCCAAAAATAAAAAGACGATTGGATCACCATAGCTTGCGGTTACAGCAGAGCCTTCCAGCGCTCCGGTTACCGGGAGAAGAACAATAGGAAGCAAAGAAGCTGCCGGTATTGGGATAGCTTCAGTAATCCACCATGTAGCCACCCATAATGTTGTCGCAAGGACCATCACGCCTCCTCGGGACAGTGTTTCCGGCTGAAAAAAGAGAATGGTTATCAGAAAGAGAAGCGGACCAAGGATTAACCCGGTCCGTTGAGGAGTAGTATAACTAGGACCTTGTCCGGATGAATGATCATCTGCTTTTTTCGATTCTGATTTTTCTGGGTCTTCATTCATTTCTTTTCGTCCATCAAATGAAAAAAATAAAAGATTCTTTGTTTTTCTATGTGCCCGCCAAAGTGAAGCTGAAAAATTCTGATAAGACATAAAATCCCCCCTTTGTTTTTAAAGCGCTTACAATTATAATGAATTTAAAACTGTCGACTGTCGACAGGTATATGTAAAAGAATACAAAGCAAATCCCGATCCGTCAAATGAATTTTAAAAATTGTGACAATATTATTATTTTCTTATAAAAGGTTAGTTGACCAAATTTATCCCCTATAACAGGAGGAGATTTAGAATGAACAATCCGATAAAGAAACATAGAGCGATTCATGAACAGGTGCATGAGCTTATCAAAGAAAGGATTATCCAGGGGGACTATCAGCCCAATCAGCGTCTGTATGAAGCGCACTTAGCAAAAGAGTTATCCGTCAGCAGAAGCCCGGTAAGAGAAGCAATCAGGATTCTCGAACAAGAAGGTCTTATTAATCAAGATAAACAATCCAGGCTCTATGTTTACTCTCCCGGCCCTGTAGATGTGGAACAAATTTACCAATGCCGGGAAGTGCTCGAATCACTTGCCGCCTCCCTCAGCGCAGACAACGCGACAAAAAAACAGCTGGATGAAATACTGGCTACTGCGGTCGCCTCACATGATTACATCATGGCGGATCGTAATGAAGACAAGCACCGGTTAATCGAACTGAACAGTTTATTTCATGATTTAATTATCCGTTCAAGTCAAAATAGACGCCTCTTAAAACAGCTTGATAATTTGAGAACGCTCACCTTTATTTATCGCAGGATGAATATTCATGATGAAAATCGAAGAAGAGAAATAGCAGAACAGCATGTTAGAATCGCTGAGTTTCTTGTGAATAGAGAGGGTGATCAGGCCTCCTCGCTGATGAGAGAGCATATAGCCAGTGACAAACGTTTTTTAATGACAATTCTTAAAAGCCAAAAAAACAGTTTGAATGAATAAATCACCCAAACTGTTTTTTTCCTTTTTGGGATGGAAGTCCTCTAAAAGACTGTTTTAGTTGCAGGTATTCTTCCATTTCCCTTATAAATTGATATAACGCAGCTCTTGTTTCAAATTCTTCCCTATTTTTAGGCATGTCCATATCCTCAAAAAGAATTTTCATATCATATAATTTTTTTAAATATAAGATCGCTGTATTCCCCGGATGAATATGTTCACTTAAGTCCTCTACAAATTCGGCAATCATTTTCCGCTGCTCTACAGAAGAAGAAAGGGAAGAAATAAGCGGAAGCATACGCACGATCAATTCAAATTGTTTTTGCCTCATTGAAAAATAAAGATAATAATGACTTTCATTTCTTAAAAAATGGTTTTCTACATCTTGAAAGGCAAGTGTTTTTGCTTCCTTTATCAGCTGATCTGTTAAAGTGATCTCTTGACCGTTCCAGGCTGCATTTTCATCTTTTAAATAGGCAGCGATCTGCACAAAAATCGCATGAAAGTTGGATTCAATTTTTTCCTGAAATTTAACCAGCTTCGCATCCACGCTTGGCATGTACAAATTCATGATCAAAGCGACGCCAATTCCAATAACAATTAATAAAAACTCATTCAAAAGAGATGCAAATGTTACTTGACCGTCCATGAATATATGCACGATAATTACACTGCTTGTAACAATCCCTTCTTTTACATTCAGTGACACTGTAACAGGTATGAAAAAAAGAATCATCAATCCTATGACAATCGGATGGTAACCGATCACTTCAAAAAAAACGATGGAAAAAACCATTGCGAGCATACATGCAACAAACCGGCTCCATGAAGCGTCTACTGACTTCCTTTTTGTATTTTGAATACAAAGAATCGCGATAATTCCAGCGGATGCAAAATTATCGAGATTTATAAAATCTGCTATCATAATGGCAATCGCTGTGCCTATTGCTGTTTTTAATGTACGGTAACCGATTCGAAACATATTTTCCTTCCCCTCAAATATGGAATGATGATGGCCAACGGATTGCTATTATGAAGAGACGTTCGTTTAAAGGACTTTTTGCAAAAAAGCTCTCGCCCTTTCACTCGATGGGGCAGAGAAAAAACTGGCAGGCTCGCCTTCTTCAATCAATTTCCCCTCATCCATAAAAATCACCCGGTCAGCTACTTCTCGGGCAAAGCCCATCTCATGCGTCACGATGATCATCGTAATTCCGGTGTCAGACAAGGATTTTATTACATCGAGCACCTCTTTTATCATTTCAGGATCCAAAGCAGACGTAGGTTCATCAAATAGAAGAAGTGAAGGTTCCATGGCAAGGGCTCTTGCTATAGCAACCCGCTGTTTTTGACCGCCTGACAGGCGGTTTGGGTAATCCCCCGCTTTTTCTTTTAAACCTACTTTCGTTAAAAGGTCATTGGCTAACCGCTCTGTTTCTATTTTTTTAAGCTTTTTTACTTTTTTGGGCGCGTAGGCTACATTTTCCAGTACCGTCATATGAGGAAATAAATGAAAGTGCTGAAATACCATCCCCACGTTTGCCCTAAGCTTTAGTGGATTAAACCCTTTTCCCGTAATATCGAATTCCTTAATTTGAATAGACCCTGACGAGGGAGCTTCAAGCAAATTCAAGCATCTTAATAGTGTCGATTTACCTGAGCCGGACGGACCGATCACGGCAACAACTTCTCCTTCATTCACAGTGGTATGTATGTTGGATAGTACGTTTTGTTCTCCGAAATTCTTGTTTAACCCTTCTATCTTAATCATATACTAATTCCTTTCCTGTCAAACATTTTGTGCCTCAGAGGGATGCATACAATCATTTAAGATTCAAATAAAAAACGTATGCGTTTGCATACGTTTTTTACGCTTATTTACACTTCTTCACAATGAACTTCAAACAAACCCTGAAGATTTGTAATCACAGACATTGGATCATGACCTTCAATTTCGTGCCGCTCTACCATGGATAAAATTTTACCGTCTCTTAAAAGCGCAAAAGATGGCGAGGATGGAGGATAACCTTCAAAATAGCTTCTAGCTTTAGCTGTCGCTTCTTTATCCTGACCGGCAAAAACAGTAACCAGTCTGTCCGGGCGTTTGTCATAATGAATAGAATGTGCAGCTGCCGGTCTTGCAATACCTCCAGCACAACCGCAAACGGAGTTTACCATCACAAGTGTAGTTCCCTTTTCTTCAATTGCTGCTTCTACTTCTTCGGGAGTAGTCAGCTGTGTGTAGCCGGCTGATTCTATTTCTTCCCGTGCTTGACGTACAACATCATTCATAAATATATTAAAATCCATACTCATAGTCCGTTCTCTCCTTTTAAAAAGGTATCTGCATCTTAATAATAGTAGAAATTTCGGACTGAAGCAACTATTTGAATTTTTAATAAAAAAGCAGGTTTGCAGTTTGAAAACCTGGGTAAACTTAAAAAGAATTAAGCTTTAACCCCAAAACTCCCTAGATGATTTGACGGCTTCTTTAAAAGCCGTCCTTTTTTTATTGTGTGAAGAGTTTTTCGATCGCATCTGCAGGAGTAAGTTTTTTTGAGAGCACCTGCTCTTTTAAACGAGATAACTGCTCTTTTCTTCCCTCTTGTTCGATAAATTCATTGAACAGCCTGTCCATCATCAGTTGTGTCATCCACTCGAGCGACTGTGAAGATCTCCTTTTTTCAAACACACCGCTTTTTTGTGTTTCTTCTTTAAAGTGCATGATAACTTTCCAAACCTCTTCAATCCCGTCTCCGGTTATTGCTGAAGATGTATAGGCGGAGGTCTCCCACCCTTCTGTGGCCGGCTTGAGTAAGTGCAGCAGTTGACGGTAGTCCCCTTTTGCCTGGTTTGCTTTTCTCCTATTATCGCCATCAGCCTTATTAATGACAATCGCATCCACCAGCTCAAGAATCCCTTTTTTCATGCCCTGGAGCTCGTCACCTCCCCCAGTCAATGCTAGTAATAAGAAAAAGTCCACCATCCCTCTAACTGTGCTTTCACTTTGACCGACACCCACCGTCTCGACAATAATCACGTCATACCCCGCAGCCTCGCATAACAAGATGGTTTCTCTTGTCATACGATGGACTCCACCAAGCGTCCCTGCTGTTGGAGAGGGTCTTATAAACACATTCGGATCGTGAGCAAGCTGCTCCATACGGGTTTTATCTCCCAGTATACTTCCTCCTGATAAAGTGGAGCTTGGATCGACAGCCAAAATCGCAATCTTTAACTCTTTGCCTATCAGTATTTTCCCGAGAGATTCAATCCAGGTGCTCTTACCGGCACCGGGAACACCTGTAATTCCAATTCGAATGCTCTTGCCTGCTGCTGGCAGAATCCGCTGAATAAGCTCTGAAGCTTGTTTGCGGTGATTTTGCGAACGGCTCTCCACAAGGGTAATACTTTGCGCCAATGCTTTACGGTCTCCATTCAGCAGTTGTTGGGCAAGGGAATCAAGCGGCACTTCCTGGTTGGTTTTTTTCTTGAAAACACGTTTTTTTTTGTGTTTTTGGTATTCTTGATTATGGGAGTCAGTCATTTTGCTCCACTTCCTCATATCCAAGACGCCGATAAATTTCCTCGATTACCTTCTCAGCAGCAGCCGGGATAACCGTTCCTGGTCCAAAAATAGCGGTTGCTCCGTTTTGAATTAAAAACGGATAATCCTGGACAGGTATCACACCGCCGATGACAACAATAATATCTTCTTTCCCCCATTTTTTAAGCGCTTTCATTAAGGCTGGCAAAAGTGTTTTGTGGCCTGCTGCAAGCGAGCTGACCCCTATAACATGTACATCATTTTCTACTGCCTGGGCAGCTGTTTCTTCAGGTGTTTGAAAAAGAGGACCAATATCCACGTCAAACCCCAGATCCGCGAACGCTGTAGCGATTACTTTTGCTCCTCGGTCATGGCCGTCCTGTCCCATCTTCGCAATTAAAATCCTTGGCCGTCTGCCTTCCGCCTCTAAAAATCCATCCGCCAACTCTTTAACTGACTGAATGTCATTGCCCCCTTCAGCGTACGATTGGCTGTAAATTCCACTGATTGATCTTATAACAGCTCGGTGCCGCCCTTTAACAGCTTCAACAGCCGTTGATATTTCTCCAAGTGTCGCTCTTGCTCTTGTTGCATGAACCGCAAATTCTAAAAGATTCCCCTTGCCGCTTTCCACGGCTTTTGATAGATCTTCTAATCTTTTTTGCACTTCCCCGCTGTCTCTATTTTTCTTTAGTGTGTCAAGCCGTTTAATTTGATTTGTTCGTACCGTTTCGTTGTCAATTGACAGGATATCCAGCGGATCTTCCTGCTTCAGGCGATGCTTATTAACCCCTATTATTACTTCTTTGCCTGAATCGATTTTCGCCTGGCGTTTCGCTGCTGCTTCTTCGATTTTCATTTTGGGCAGTCCGGTTTCAATCGCCTTGGTCATTCCACCTAGCTGTTCTATTTCGTTCATATGCTTCCATGCTTTTTCCATTAACTGATTTGTTAGTGTTTCGACGTAGAATGAACCTCCCCACGGATCAATGACCGGGGTTAATCCTGCTTCTTCCTGTAAAAAGAGCTGGGTATTCCTTGCAATCCTGGCTGAGAAATCAGTGGGTAGAGCAATTGCTTCGTCAAGTGCATTGGTATGAAGTGACTGAGTATGCCCCATCGCAGCTGCATGAGCTTCAATAAGCGTCCGCATAACATTATTATATGGATCCTGCTCAGTCAGGGACCACCCTGAGGTTTGAGAATGGGTTCTTAATGCTAGTGATTTAGGGTTTTTAGGCTTATACTCTTTTAGCAATACAGCCCACATTCTTCTCGCTGCTCTCATTTTTGCAACTTCCATGAAGTAATTCATTCCGACACCCCAAAAAAAGGAGAGACGCGGTGCAAAATCATCTATATTGATTCCGGCTTTCAACCCGGTTTTTACATATTCCAATCCATCAGCCAGCGTATAAGCAAGTTCTAAGTCAGCTGGAGCGCCTGCTTCCTGCATGTGATAGCCTGAAATGGATATAGAATTGAACTTTGGCATGTGAGATGCAGTATATGAAAAGATATCTGCGATAATTTTCATTGATACTTCTGGTGGATAAATGTATGTATTTCGTACCATATATTCTTTTAAGATATCATTTTGTATCGTACCCGAGAGCTTCTCCACTGAAACTCCCTGTTCTTCTGCTGCAACTATATAAAAAGCAAGAATCGGTAAAACCGCTCCATTCATGGTCATGGAAACGGACATTTTATCGAGAGGAATTCCATTGAATAATAGTTTCATATCTTCAATTGAATCAATCGCCACACCTGCTTTTCCTACATCCCCCGCTACCCGCACGTGATCAGAATCATATCCTCTATGTGTAGCTAGATCAAAAGCTACAGAAAGGCCTTTTTGTCCCATTTCAAGATTTCTTCTGTAAAAACTGTTGCTTTCTTCGGCGGTTGAAAACCCCGCATATTGCCTGACAGTCCACGGCCGGTTCACATACATGCTCGGATAGGGCCCGCGGGTAAAAGGTTCAAGTCCGGGAAGATCGTGAAGATGTTTTAAAGACTCTGTATCTGATGAATTATATACATTTTTTAAAGGAATTTCTTCATTTGTATCCAGCGGTTCGCCCTTCGGAGCCCTTGATCGCCTTAGAGTCTCCCATTTAAATGGATATTGACTAAAGATTGGTTTCATTTGACTTCACCTCTTTAAGCGGTTTTACAACCTTCTCTAAAAATGAAATGATATTTTTGCCCTCACATATCGAATCAGTTAATCCGCATTCCGTCCATTTTTGCATATGATCAGATAAAATATCCCCTGCAACATAAACGGACTGATTAGGTTTTTTTTCTGTAAGAAGCTTGGTCATTTTATCGGTATAGGCCTCATTTGTTCCACAGATAATTTGAACCGGTGACGTTTGAAGGGTGGATGTGATCTGGTAGTTTAAACCAACTGTATTCAAAATCCCTGATACAAAGTCCAATCTTGCTTTATATTCATTTAACTCGCCTAAGCAAACAAGATCAATTGGCTTTAGATCCCCAGATAAGCTTTCTTTTTGAAGGTTGGTTAATAGTGCTTCCCACTGTTCACTTAATCTGTGCTTTTCAAGCGGTTTGATGACACCTTTTTTCGGTTGTTCATATTGCTCTTTCATAATTTCCTTGTTTACAGAAGCATAACGATTCGTACCTATTATTGCAGCTTTTCGCGTAGCACTATCCATTGCTCTCTGTTCCCACACTTCATTAATTCTGTTTTGAATAAAACCTTCTTTTAACGCTTCTTGTACTCCACCCAGTTCTTCTATTTCAAGAAAAAATGTCCATGCTTTTTCAGCAAGCTGTTTTGTGATTGTTTCAATATAGTAGGATCCTCCGGCGGGGTCCGCTATTCCTTTTAAAAATGTTTCCTCTTTTAGGATTAATTGAATATTTCGCGCAACTCTTACTGCTAAAGAAGAGGGGGATCCATTTAAAGAGTCGAACGGCTCAACATGCTGATAATTTACACCGCCAAGAGCAGCAGCGAACGCTTCATTTCCTGCACGCAGAATATTAACTTGGGGATCCTGTACGGTTTTAGTCATCGGTGAGCTTTGACTTCCAACTGATACAGGTAGATCTCCAACTTGATAACAGTCAATAAAATGACGCCAAAGAGCACGAAACGCTCTTATTTTTGCAATTTCAAGAAAGAAAGTAGAGCCAGCCGCAAATTGTATATGCATTTTTTCAACGATGTGCTCTACTTTCCACCCTTCTTGGGCAAGGTGATTGATCATCCAGGAAGATTCAGCAAGAGCCACGGCTAATTCCTGAACAGCATTTGCACCGGAATGATGATAGGGTACGGTTGAAATGACGATGGATTTTAAAGAAGGCTGCGTATGGGAAAGTTCATTAATTTCGCTTACCCATTGAGCTAAAAACTCTTCATTGACCAGACGGCCAGCTTGAGCCTCGCCAGAAATAAAGTCAAAGCCAAACACACCGGTAACGGGATATGCGTCTTTCAATTCGATTAATAAAGGAAGCCAGTTATTTCTTAGATGACTGTTCAAAATGAATATATGAGGTTTATCCTGAAGAGACAACAACTCTTTTAATTGATTACGGCTCCATTGTCCTTCCCCATCTTCTTTAATCGCAATAACCTCGGAACCATTCTGCAGTTCATTTTCTACTGCTTTACAGGCTTTTTCTGCTGATTCAGCCGATACTTGTTGAGCGGTATACCATCCGCTGTTCAACTCCCACCCGCGGGAAGGATGAAAGCCATCACTATCTGGACGTTCTGTATAGAGGGGTTCGAGCGTTAAGCCTTCATAAGTTTCCGTCTGCAAATCTTTCAGAGAGCGGCCCTTTAAGGTTGATTCCACGAGTTGCTGCCATTGTGAAACGGAATACCTTTCGAATTGCACATTTTCCTGCATCGTATCGCTGCTCAGCAGCTTCCCTCCTCCAAAAATATGTAATCGTTTTCAGTATGTACTACTCTTATTTTAGTACAAAGCGTCTATGGATGGAAGTACAACCATTTTGAGGTGTAAATTCATAATAAAAGAAACCGGTATCGATAAGATAGCCGGTCTTTTCTATGAGCACTCATTTATGTGTAATTAGATTAGTACACAGAAGTATTTTCATCGGATATATTCTCAAGTATTTGTTTAACTCTTTGCAGGAACCGCCCGCAAATCAGCCCATCGAGTACCCTATGATCCAATGATAAACATAGATTAACCATATCGCGCACCCCGATCATACCATGATCCATCACAACAGGCCTTTTTACAATTGATTCCACCTGTAAAATAGCTGCCTGCGGGTGATTGATGATTCCCATTGATTGAACGGACCCGAATGAACCAGTGTTATTTACCGTGAATGTACCACCTTGCATTTCTTCAGATTTTAATTTACCTGCACGCACTTTTTGCGCGAGTTCATTAATTTCTCTTCCAATTCCTTTAATCGTTTTTTCATCTGCATGCTTAATAACAGGAACAAATAGGGCATCCTCTGTTGCGACAGCAATTGAAATATTAATGTCTTTCTTTTGAATGATTTTATCCCCGGCCCACATACTGTTCATTTGAGGAAATTCCTTTAATGCCTGGGCGATCGCTTTCACAAAAAAGGCAAAATAAGTTAGATTAAATCCTTCTTTTGTTTTAAAATCGGCTTTCATAGCATCACGGAATGAAACTAAATTTGTCACATCCACTTCCATCATGGTCCATGCATGAGGGGCCTCATGTTTACTTTTCAGCATATTTGCTGCAATTGCTTTACGAACTCCTGTAACCGGGATTTCAATGTCGCCGGGAGAAGCCGAAATAGCTGGCTGAGCTGTTTTCGCCGGGATTGTCGATTCTGAGGATTTTGATGCTGTTTGCTGTTCTTTCCTCTCCCTGACCTCTGATTCATTTTTCTGAGGAATTCCCCCGCTGTCAATTAGCTTTTGTAAATCTTTACGGGTAATCCTGCCTTCTTTGCCTGAACCATTTACCTGCATCAAGTCTATGTCATGCTCTTGAGACAAACGTAAAACCGCTGGTGAATACCGGGCATTCGAAGATTTCTCTTTTGGCTGATCAGATTTCACATTAGCAGAACTAGGTGAAGACTGCTTTTCATCTTTACTTTCATTTTCGCTGTCAGATGGCTTTTCTGAACTCTCGCCGCCCTCTACTTCAATCGTGCAAATCTCTTCACCAACTTCAAGCGTTTCTCCTTCCTTAACAAGAAGGTCTTTCATTACTCCTGTAAAAGATGAAGGAACTTCTGCATTCACTTTATCCGTATTGACCTCAGCAATCGGATCATATTTATTTACATGATCTCCTGGAGAAACCAGCCACTTTTCAATCGTGCCTTCAGTTACGGACTCTCCAAGCTGAGGCATCGTCATTTTTTCAATTGCCACGCGTACGCCCTCCTTTAATGTCCTTAATATTCGGCTAATTCTTTCATTGCCTTTTCAACTTTATCAGGATTAACCATGAAGTACTTTTCCATCGTCGGTGCATACGGCATTGCCGGAATATCAGGACCGGAAAGTCTCATAATTGGTGCATCAAGGTCAAACAAACAATTTTCAGCAATAATTGCGGCAACTTCGCCCATTATGCTGCCTTCCTTAGTATCTTCGGTTAAAAGCAATACTTTACCCGTTTTAGAAGCCGCTTTTATAATAGCCTCTTTATCAAGCGGATATACTGTTCTAAGGTCGAGAATATGAGCGTCATACCCGTCCTGTGCCAATCGTTCAGCTGCTTGCAGGGCAAAGTGGACACATAATCCGTACGTGATGACCGTGATGTCTTCTCCGTCTCTTTTCACATCTGCTTTTCCAATTTCGAGAGTGTAATCCTCCTCAGGCACTTCTCCCTTGATCAGTCGGTAAGCACGCTTATGTTCAAAAAATAAAACAGGGTCCTCATCACGAATTGCCGCTTTTAATAATCCCTTTACATCGTATGGAGTTGACGGCATGACGATTTTAAGACCTGGCTGGTTGGCAAAAATGGCTTCTACAGACTGAGAATGGTACAGGGCTCCGTGTACCCCTCCGCCATAAGGTGCACGTATCACCATGGGACAGCTCCAGTCATTATTTGAGCGGTAACGGATTTTAGCTGCCTCTGAAATGATCTGATTAATGGCTGGCATAATAAAGTCAGCAAATTGCATTTCTGCAACCGGCCGCATACCATACATAGCAGCACCGATTCCAACACCTGCGATGGCTGATTCAGCAAGAGGTGTATCGATTACGCGGTCTTCTCCGAATTGATCATAAAGGCCATGTGTCGCTTTGAATACACCGCCTTTTTTCCCAACGTCCTCTCCAAGAACAAACACTCGCTCATCGCGTTCCATTTCTTCTTTCATTGCTAATGTAACAGCGTCAATATATGACATTACCGGCATCGGTTTGTTCCTCCCTTAGTTTTCTTCAGCATACACATATTTTAAAGCTGACTCAGGCTCTGCATACGGTGCCTTTTCTGCATATTCGGTTGCTTCATTTACTTCCTTCATGATCCGATCATTGATTTCTTTTTCAAGATTGTCATCCATCACTTTTGTTTCTTTCAGATACGCTCCGAATGTAATAATTGGATCTAGTGATTTAGCTTTTGCTACTTCATCTGGAGATCGGTATGCACGGTCATCATCATCAGATGAATGAGCAGTTAAACGGTAGGATACTGCTTCAACTAGTGTAGGACCTTCTCCGCGGCGTGCGCGTTCTGCCGCTTCTTTGACCACCCGGTATACCTCAAGTGGATCATTGCCATCTACTGTGACACCAGGCATTCCATATCCAATTGCACGATCCGACACATTTTCACAAGCCAGCTGCTTTTCAATTGGAACCGAAATGGCATATTTATTATTTTCACACATAAAAATAACTGGCAATTTATGCACTCCTGCAAAATTTGCTCCTTCATGAAAATCTCCCTGATTTGATGAACCCTCACCAAAGGTTACTAAGGTTACGAGATCCTTCTTTTCCATCTTCCCGGCTAAAGCAAGACCGACTGCATGCGGAACTTGTGTTGTTACAGGAGAGGAACCTGTTACAATCCGGTTTTTCTTCTGTCCAAAATGTCCCGGCATTTGGCGTCCGCCTGAATTCGGATCTTCTGCCTTAGCAAATCCTGAAAGCATTAATTCCCGAGCTGTCATGCCAAAGTGAAGCACAACTCCCATATCCCGGTAATATGGAAGCGCATAATCTTTTTCTGTGTCTAAGGCAAAAGATGCCCCAACCTGTGCTGCTTCTTGACCTTGACAGGAAATCACAAATGGAATTTTGCCTGATCGGTTTAGAAGCCACATCCGTTCATCTATTCTTCTGGCCATCAGCATTGTTTCATAGATTTCCAATACCTGCTCATTGGACAGACCTAATTCTTCATGTCGATTGTTACTCATTTATAATGCCTCCTTTTTTATCCTTAGCCATCTTAAGAGTGGATTGCTTTTCCATCAACTGCAAGAGCTGCTTCACCTATGGCCTCGCTAAGGGTCGGATGAGGGTGAATGGTTTGTCCTACTTCCCAAGGTGTTGCATCCAGTACACGAGCAAGTCCTGCTTCTGAAATCATATCTGTAACATGCGGACCGATCATATGTACACCAAGCAAATCATTCGATTTACGATCTGCAATCATTTTAACAAACCCGTCTGATTCACCAAACACAAGTGCTTTACCGATCGCTTTGAAAGGGAACTTCCCGATTTTTACGTCAAATCCCTGATCTTTTGCTTCCTGCTCTGTCATTCCCACACTTGCAGCCTCAGGACTTGAATAGATACATTTTGACACCAGTGTATAGTCGATTGGCGCTACCTCCATATTGGCTATATGCTCCACTGCGTGAATTCCTTCATGAGAAGCAACATGGGCAAGCTGGAGTCCGCCAATGACATCACCGATTGCGTAAATGTGAGACTCCTTTGTTTGAAGGGCCTTATTTACAGCTATAAAACCTTTTTCAAGTTGAATATCTGTATTTTCAAGTCCAATTCCTTCAACATTTGCCTGACGCCCAACCGATACAAGAATTTTTTCTGCCGTATAGGTTTCCACTTGACCGTTTACATCAGCTTGAATAGATACTTCCCCTGATTTGGATTGGGCGCTTTCTGCATCCACTTTAGCACCTGTTATAATCTTAATGCCTTTTTTCTTTAATAGCTTTTGCATTTCAGATGAGATATCTTGATCTTCTGTAGGAATAATCCGATCAGCATATTCCAAAACCGTTACTTCTACTCCAAAATCGTTCATCATAGACGCCCACTCGATGCCGATCACTCCGCCGCCGACGATAATTAAAGATGAAGGCAGCTGTTCAAGTTCAAGTGCCTGGTCAGAGCTGAGTATTTGACTGCCATCAAGTTCAAGGCCCGGCAATGATCTCGGTCTTGAACCTGTCGCTACAATAACATTTTTCGGGATCAGCATTTCGTTTTCCGTACCGTCAGTCATTTCAACTGAAATTGTTCCAGGCATAGGAGAAAAAATGGAAGGTCCCAAAATACGTCCAAACCCGTCATATACATCTATTTTCCCTTGTTTCATAAGGTGCTGCACACCTTTATGAAGGTGATCGACAATCCCCTGTTTACGGTCTTGAACTTTTGTAAAGTCAAGTGAAACCTCACCTGTTAAAACACCAAATTGCTCTGCATGCTTTGCAGTTGAATATACTTCTGCGCTTCTTAGCAGGGCTTTACTTGGAATACACCCTCTGTGCAGACAAGTACCGCCTATTTTTCCTTTTTCAACAATCGCCGTGGTCAAACCCAGCTGCGAAGCCCGGATTGCTGCAACATATCCACCGGTTCCTCCGCCTAAAATAACAAGATCATACTCTCTGGACATTCAAGAACCTCCTAGTTAATTACGTACCTTCCGCAAAGCATTTGGATATTCTTTTGCTTCTTCTTCTTCCCTGAGCACTCTAAGCGCACCTTCGGCTAAAGCTTGCAGTTCATTTTCACCGGGCTGAACAATAACATCAGCAATCCAGTCGATCCTTTTCCGAATCTCATCGACAAAGTCTTTGCCATAAGCCAAACCGCCTGTAAGGATAATCGCATCGACTTTCCCTGCCACAACCGCACTTGCTCCGCCAATTTCTTTTGCAACTTGATACGCCATCGCATGATAAACTTTTTTCGCTTCCTCATTGCCTTTTCCGATCATTTTCTCAACCTGAACGGCATCGTTTGTTCCAAGGTAGCCTACTAATCCGCCTTGACCTATGAGTTTTTTCATAATTTCTTCACGATAATAATCTCCTGAAAAGCACAGCTCAACCAAATCACCGGCTGGAACTGTTCCTGCTCTTTCAGGACTAAAAGGCCCATCCCCGTGCAGTCCGTTATTTACATCAATCACTCGGCCATCTTTATGAACGCCGACTGTGATTCCGCCTCCCATATGTGTGACAAGAAATGTTGATTTCTCATATTTCCTGCCAAGCTCTTTTGCTACACGACGTGCAACCGCTTTTTGATTCAATGCGTGAAAAATACTCTTCCGTTCAATCAGGGAAAATCCTGAAACGCGGGCGACATCATCCAGTTCATCTACTACTACAGGGTCTACAATAAAGGATGGAATGTTAAGGCCTGAAGCTATTTCATAGGCAATGATTCCACCTAAATTTGAAGCATGCTGCCCGGAATAGCCGGAACGCAGATCCTTTAACATTTCATTATTCACTGCATACGTGCCACCCTCAATCGGGCGAAGCAGTCCCCCTCTTCCACAAACTGCATTTAATTTTGAGATGTTGATCCCTTCTTCATCAAGCGCTTCAAGAATCGTCATTTTCCGGAAGTCATACTGGTCAATAATCTTGGAAAACGATTCAATTTCAGCTGTTTCATGACGAATTGTTTTTTCAAGCACAGCGGTTTCTCCGTCAAATACCCCTATTTTTGTAGAAGTAGAGCCAGGGTTAATGACTAAAATACGGTATTGAATTTCCTGCACGATATTCCCTCCAATATGACAGACTTATGCGCTTTTTCATCCTGCGCATAAGTCCAAAACTCTTTTTATCTACGGCTTAAAATGTGGTGCCCCTGCTGAAGAAACTGGCTTCTTGATTTACTCATTCTTTCAATGCGCTCTTCAGCCATTCTGTCAGCTGCAACGTAGCTTGGTACTTGATCGCGTTTTGCAATGTCAAATACTTTTGCTACATTGTCGTAGATTTTTTCTACATTTTTCATTGCGCGTTCACGGTTGTATCCATATAATTCATCCGCCACGTTTATTACTCCACCGGCATTAATTACGTAATCGGGTGCGTATACAATACCGCGTTCATGCAGGATATCTCCATGACGAGTTTCTTTCAGCTGATTGTTTGCTGCGCCGGCAACTACTTTCGCTTTAAGTACTTCAAGCGTTTCATCATTAATCACAGCACCTAGAGCACAAGGAGTGAAGATATCACATTCAACCCCATAAATTTCGTTCGGTTCAACTGCTGTTGCTCCAAATTCTTCTACAGCACGCATAACAGCTGCTTTATTAATATCTGTAACAATTAATTTTGCTCCTTCTTCATGAAGGTGGCGGCATAAAGTAAATGCTACATTCCCCACGCCTTGTACAGCAATTGTTTTTCCTTCAAGCGAGTCATCTCCGAATGCTTCCATTGCAGAGGCCTTGATCCCGCGGTAAACACCATATGCAGTAACAGGGGAAGGATTTCCTGATGAACCGAATGCAGGTGAAATACCCGTAACATAGTCCGTTTCCTCATGAATAAGGTCCATGTCCATTACAGTCGTCCCTACGTCTTCTGCTGTAATATAGCGGCCTGCAAGTCCCTGAATATACCTTCCGAAAGCACGGAACATTTCTTCATTTTTATCTTTTAACGGATCTCCAATAATGACCGTTTTTCCACCGCCAAGATTTAGCCCGGCAGCAGCATTTTTATAAGTCATCCCTTTAGCAAGGCGAAGCGCATCTTCAATTGCTGCTGATTCATTATCATACGTCCACATTCTTGTTCCGCCTAATGCAGGTCCAAGTGTTGTATCGTGAATAGCAATAATTGCTTTTAATCCGGAAGTTTTGTCCTGACAAAAAACAAGCTGCTCATAATCGTATTTCTCCATATAAGTAAATAATTCCATTTGTAATTCCTCCTAAGGGATGTTTGGTTTAATTAGCTGAACAAATTGCCATTGCCAGTGAATTAAGTTTGCTTTGAGCAGAATCTGAACGGGAGGTTAGGACAATCGGCGCTTTAGCACCTGCTATCACGGCTCCTACCTGGCTATTGCCAAAATACATTAAAGATTTGTATAGAACATTTCCTGCTTCTATGGAAGAAACAAGCAGGATATCTGCCTGCCCCGCTACTTCACCGCCGACATTTTTCTGCCTTGCTGCTTCTATTGAAATCGCATTATCAAGTGCCAGCGGACCATCGACGATGCAGCCAGTAATCTGGCCTCTTCTGTTCATTTGGGTTAATGCTGCAGCATCTAGTGTTGCCTGCATTCCCGGATTGACCACTTCAACTGCTGCTAACGGTGCTACTTTCGGCATCGAAACACCGAGCTTGTGCGCAACATTTACAGCATTTGCAACAATTTGAACTTTCTGCTGAAGATCCGGTGCTACATTCATAGCAGCATCCGTCACAAAGATACTTCTCTCAATTGCCGGCACTTCAAAAAGAGCGACATGCGAAAGCACATTGCCTGTCCGCATTCCTTTTTCCTTATGCAGCACCGCCTTAAGAAGGGGTGCGGTTTTAATATGACCTTTCATCAAAACAGCCGCTTCTTTGTCTCTTACAGCCTGAACCCCTTTTTCCGCAGCGGCCGCAGCATCCACTGCATGGCGCGTTACAACTCTTCCGTTTTGAAGAAGGGACGGAAATTCCTGCGCAATAAGATCATCTATTTTCTTTTCATCACCAATTAAAATGAAGTTTGCCAGTTCCCGTTCCGTTGCCATTTCAACAGCGCGAAGTACTTCTCTGTCCTCTGCTTTAACAACGGCAACGGTTACTTCTTCTTTAAGTCCGGCCTGTTCAATTAATTTGTGAAATGTATTCATTCTAGCTCCCCCTTTCTACTTCAACCTCATATTTTTCAATCTTGTAATATAAGTTGCGAATGGAAATATCCAGTTCTTTTGAAGCAGCTGTTTTATTCCCTTTATATTTCACTAGTGTCTGCTTGATAATTTCTTTTTCAAGCTGCTCAAGCTGCTTCGCAAGCGTTCCTTTTTGCTCGTTTACTTTTGGCTTTTGAGCATGGCTTGTGTGAAGAGGGATCAGATGTTTGGATTCAATCAGTGTATCCTGGTGGTGCATAAAGATCATCGCTCTGCTCAAGACATTTTCAAGCTCTCTGACATTGCCCGGCCATGTATAATCCATAAGCTCTTTGATGGCAGCTGCAGATACACCTTTGACATGTCTGCCAAATGCCTGATTTAAATTTTGCACAAGCCGGTCACAAAGAAGAGGAATATCCATCCTGTGGTTTCGTAAAGATGGCAGCTGTATCGGCAGCTTAGTTAAATGATAGTAGAGCTCTTCAAGAAATTTACCCTCTGCGATTGCCCGTTCTAAATTGTGGTTAGTTGCTGCTATAATTCTCGCTTTCAATAACACAGTTTCCTCACTATTCAGACGAGTGATCGTTTTTGTTTGAAGAGCTCTTAAAAGGGCCTTCTGTGTGCCGGTGCTCAACTCCCCAATTTCATCTAAAAACACACTGCCTTCTCCCGCTTGTTCAAGTAGCCCTTTTTTAATAGCAAGCTCACCGGTTGAAGCATCTCTTTCTTCACTTCCAAACAAGGCTTCTTGCAAAAAGGCAGCAGGCATGGAAGCACAATTGACTTTAAGGAAAGAATAATACCTTCTGCTGCTTGCATTATGGATAGCATGAGCAAACAGCTCTTTGCCGGTGCCTGCTTCTCCTCTGACTAAAACAGTCGTAGAGGTTTTTGAAGCCACCCTTGCCTGTTCGACTACCAATTGTATATCATCTGATTTTCCTATTATGTCTTCAAAGGTATATTTAGCTTCCAGTGTCCGAATGATACGTCTTGCCCTGTCAAGTTCAGAGGTCAGTGACTGTATTTCAGACATATCGTGAATAACGCCTACACTTCCTTTAAGCTGTCCATTCACAATTATTGGCGCAACATTTACCATAACTTCTTTTTTGTTCGGACCAACCAGCATGTTTGCTCCGCGTACCGGCCTTCTCGTTTTTAAAACCTGCATATGCATACTTTCGCCTTCAGAAATATCTGTTGTCGCAGGCTGATTGATTACTTCAGACTCACTAAGCCCCGTGAGACGGGTATAAGCAGGATTGATCAATAGCCCTCTTCCGTGCTCATCCACAACAGAAATAGCTTCGTCACTGGATTGAATAATGGCTTCGAGCATCGTTTGAATTTCTCTTAAATTCGTCATTTCTTCTGCAAGATTGACTACTTCTGTAATATCTTTAAAAACAGCAAAAGCACCGATAACTTCCTTTTGATCATTGATCATAGGAATTCTTGTCGTTACCACCTTCAGCCCATTATCAAGCACCAGTTCCTGATTACTCTCAGTCCGGCCGGTTTCAATAATCCTTGGAAGGCCGCTCATGGGTATAACCTGATAGATCGGCTGGCCCATCGCTTTTTCTTTTAGGATCCCCACCATATTTGAAGCCTGTTCATTAAAGAGAATAATCCGATGGTTACAGTCAATTCCAATCATACCGTCATGAGTTGAATTAACGATTAAGTCCCGAATAAACGATTCATTGCCCATTCGTTCAATGAGCGATTCTTTTTCTGTAAGGAGCTGGTAAATGAGTGAAGCTACACTCCCTGGAACTAAGACCGTGTGGGTGGACCTCGCATTTCTAAGATCGATGAATGTCTGTGCATCGCCCGTAACATCTATAATGATATCTGTTTCTTCAGACAAGTGCTTTTTCCACTCTTTGCCTGTTTCTATGTGTAAAGACTGTGCTAACGCAAGTCCAGGCGCCTGCGGATTGGGATCTACCACTGCATACACCTGAAAAGCATCTGACTCTGCCATCACCCGTAATAAAGCCGTCCCGCCTCGCCCAGCTCCTACAATCAGCACTTTTTGCAATTTTTTTCATCCCCTCTAATATGTAACGCAACTTCTTGCAACTTCTTAATTGTACATGAAAGCCTTTTCCTTGACAATCATTTTTCAAACAAGCATAGTTTTATGTAGAAACTTGCAAGGAGAATGAGAGATGTCACGAATAATCGCACTAATAATATTGCTGATCCCGGGAATTTTTGCTGCATATGGAATCAAATTGATGAGAGATATGTTTTTTGGCATACAAGTATCCTGGCTCCCTGCTTTATGGCTTCAATTTGTACTCGGCTTCTTATTCTTCGCTGCCGGCCTAAGTTTTATCGGCGGTTTTTTATTGCACCGCGACCGAAGAAACAATAAAGTACAGGAACGCTTTAAAACAAAATAAAAACACCTTTCTTTTTTCAGAAAGGTGTTTTTTTATTCTCTATGTCTCCAGAGAGTCTCTAATTTTCATTGCACGGTCAGGAAAATCGGTAATAATTCCTTGAAGACCCGCCTGCATCCATTTTATCAGCTTCCCCTGGTCATTAAGGGTATATAAGCGAACAGGAATATTCATTCTCTGGCAGGCATTCATTAATGCAGGAGTCATGACACGGTAATTAGCATGAATTGCATTGGCAGAAGTTGATGCTGCTAATAGGGATGGATTCACACCTTTTTTTGAATAAATGGGTGCAATCGTTGCGTTTTCATCCAGTTCTCTTAACCTGATAATGGACTGATGGTTAAAAGAGGAATATATTATTCTATGATCAAGATTATAACCTGCAACTTTTTGCAAAACATCTTCTTCCATCCCCTCATATGCGACTTTATCATTTTTTAATTCGATATTACAAAGCAATGAATTACCTTGAAGCCATTCTAATACTTCCTCAAGTGTCGGTACTTTGTTATGAGTGAACCATTTTTTTTTATTATAAGAAGCATCAAGTGCTCTTATCTGCTTTAAGGTTAATGAACCTACCATCCCTGTCCCGTTGGTGGTACGATTCACGGTTTCATCATGAATGACAACAAGATGGCCGTCTTTCGTACGCTGGACATCAAGCTCAATGCCATCGCATCCTGTTTTTTCAGCTTCTTTAAATGCTTTCATCGTATTTTCCGGATAAAGACCGGAAGCTCCTCGATGAGCAAATATCTGACTCATTTTATCACACTCCATTTAGATCCTTATCTATGTCAATACCCTTAAAAGACGAAAAAATGCTTTTAGGATATTGAATAAAAACTGATTACCTGAAAGTGGCTTTTTCATTCGTCTATTGAAACATACTCCCGCTGTTCCTTCATCGCTTCTTCATATGTTTTACTTACTTACGTTAGAGCTTATTATTTTCATGTCTGCCTCCCCAATTAATTCTGTTACCATTTGTATTATATTTTGGACCTCCTTCATTTACCCCCCAAAAAATACGCTTGTTTAACGAACGGGCTATTCGTTAAAGAAGCGTATTGTTTTGTGCAGGTTATTAAGTTGTCTTCCGAGTTAACTCGCTTTATGCTCAAGTCTCAGCTTGTCAGCGACCATGGCGATGAATTCTGAATTCGTCGGCTTGGATTTAGCGACGGAGACAGTGTAGCCAAACAAATTGGAAATGGCATCAACATTCCCTCTATTCCATGCCACTTCAATTGCATGGCGTATTGCACGCTCAACTCGTGAAGCGGTTGTATTAAACTTTTTACCGATGTCCGGATAAAGAACCTTCGTAATAGAGCCGAGCAATTCAATGTCATGATAAACCATAGAAATGGCTTCACGTAAATACATATAACCCTTTATGTGCGCCGGCACGCCAATTTCATGAATGATCCCTGTAATATTAGCATCTAAGTTTTTCGGCTTTGAAGCTGCTTCTCTTGGAACTCTGCGGGTACTTACATGTGATTGCACATTATTCCCCCGCACCTGCCGAATGTTCTGAACAAGATTTTCCATGTCAAAGGGTTTGAGGATAAAATAAGCAGCGCCTAATTCCACTGCTTTTGTGGTCACATCTTCCTGACCAAAAGCGGTAAGCATGATCACATGAGGAAGTTTTGGAAGTTCCATCTGTCTCATACGTTCAAGCCGTCAATGTGAGGCATGATAATATCTAAAAGGCAAACGTCGACTTCTGTGTCATTCAGAACCTCAAGACAATCCTGTCCGTTATATGCAGTCGCCACTACTTCCATGTCCGGCTGATTTGATATAAATTGCTCTAAAGTCGCCACCAATTCCCTATTATCATCCACAATACACACTTTTATTTTATCCACTTTTAAAATCCTCCTCATTCGAATTAACTTCCCCATCACTAATTCGACACTCGCCTCGAGAAATCCTTTATACTTGAAATTTTTTCGAAATACCCATACTTATCTTTACTTTACTTACAAATACTCTTCATTTTGATATATTTCAACAAATTTAGACATTCTGTCGAATCGGACCATGTATGTAGTGTAACACGGTAAAGAAAAAATCACCAGATCATTTATGGGTATATTATAAAAAGAGAATTTCTTTGAAAATTTCTTCTAATGTGCAAAGAAAATACCTGAGACAACTTTTGTCTCAGGCTCATTAACCGGTTCACTTCACTTAAGGTTTAACTTTATTTAATCATGCCGCCAGTATTTAGTATCTTCCTTTTAAGCGCGATAAGCTGCGTGACAGTATCAGTGTCCAAAATAATATTACGAAGCTTGTTTTTGTAACGTATTATGCCCGCTTTGTTTAATCATTTCTTCAATGGTCAATGCATATCCGGAAGTTGGATCATGAACAAGCACATGCGTAATCGCTCCAACAAGTTTTCCATTTTGTATGATGGGACTGCCGCTCATTCCCTGTATGATTCCGCCTGTTTTTTCAATAAGCTTTTCATCCGTAATTCTCACGAGCATACCTGTAATTCCACCAGGTGCCTGTGTTTTAGAACGGACAATCTCAATAGAAAATTTTTCAATGGTGTTATCGCGAAGAACGGTTAGCATCTCAGCTTTTCCTTCTTGTATTTCCGATTGTTTTGCTACAGTTAATGGACTTTTAAATAATTCATGAGCTGGTATTTCTTGAAGCTTTCCAAAAATTCCATATTGCGAATTTCGTGACACGGAACCAAGGATCGCATCATTTGTAGAAAATATGGCGATTTTACCTCCCGGCTTGCCCGAGATTCCCTTTTGAATCCCATCAATATGAGTTTGCATGACTGTTCCTTTTCTCATATTGACCGCTCTTTTCGTTTCTGCGTCTGCTACGACATGCCCCAAAGCACCAAATTGACCGGTTTGTGGATCTATATACGATACTGTACCAATGCCTTGAGTATGGTGCCGAACGTATAATCCCAATTGAGGGATCCCGTCCTCATTGAAAGTTGGATTTACGGATATTTTCATTACTTTTTCGTCCCGTTCAATCTCAAGCTGAATCGTCTTATTATTTTTCGTTTGCTGAGAAAGAACTTGTGACAGGTCTGCTGCTGTTGATACCGACACACCATTTATTTTCTTTAGTGTGTCCCCTACTTCAAGTCCTGCTTTTGACGCTGGCGTGTCTTCAATGGAGGTTTCATTTACCGAATGAAATCCAACGATCATGACTCCATTGGTTTCTAATGAAATTCCAATTGATTGTCCCCCAGGGATTAATTTTACAGATGAAGCATGTATCGATCCGTCCATTGAAGGGAACAACAACAACATATTTATGCTCAAGATCATCAAAACTTTATTAATTTTCAATCCATTTCCCCCCTTCTAAGACTGTCGAGTACTTTCTTAATGTGAGCGAAATCGAGGGGAATTATCACACGCAAAAAAATAAAAAGCCACCCGAAAATGGATGACTTTTCATATTAAGACGAGCAGACGTGCTTTTCCTTCGCTAAATGAATGCTGCACTGGATAATATGGTATTAAGATACTGCCGTTTTTTTGATGGAGTGTGCAAGTTCAAGCAATTCTTTCGCATGACTAAGCGTTAAATCTGTAATTTCAACACCAGAAATCATCCTGCTGATTTCAAGCACCCTATCCCGTTCTTCTAAAGGAGAGACATGTGTGATCGTCCTGTCATTTTTAACTTCCTTTGAAATAAACAAGTGATGATCACTAATCGCAGCAACCTGAGGTAGATGTGATATACAAAGTACTTGCGAATGAATGGATACAGCGTATATCTTTTCAGCAATCGCTTGTGCCACTCTGCCGCTGACTCCGGTGTCCACTTCATCAAATATAATGGATGTGATGCCCTGATGCTTGGAAAAAATGGTTTTCAAAGCTAGCATAATCCTGGATATTTCACCTCCAGAAGCCACTTTAGTTAATGGTTTTAATGGTTCTCCAGGATTTGTGGAAATGAAAAATTCGACGATATCGACTCCGTCTTTTTTATAATGAAATTTTCCAGCATCCCGAACAACCGGCTTATGAAATCGCACCTCAAAAACTGCTTTGTTCATATGTAGTGCCTGAAGCTGTTCATGAATTTCTTCAGTAAGTTTTTTGGCCCACTGTCCTCTTACAGCTGTTAATTGGTCTGCTTCCAATTGAAGGTCTTCAATGATCGAAGTTCTTTTAAATTCAAGGTCTTTAATAGTTGAATCACGATTTGTAATGGATTCGATCTCTTCCTCTATTGCCGCTGAAAATTGAACAATTTCTTCGATGGTTGTACCATATTTACGTTTCAGCTGGTTTATTTCATTTAATCTGTCTTCAATGACCTGAAGCCTGTCTGGATCAAATTCCAAAGAATCCAATTGCTGACGAATAGATTGAGCTGCTTCTTCTAATAAATAAAAACTATTTGCAACACTTTCACTTGTTTTCTCCAGTACAGGATCAATTTCAGCTGCTTGTTCTAGATTGGACATAGATAACCCGATCCAATCAAGGCCTTTTTGCTCTTCTTGGAGAGCATTGTAAGCTGTCTGAAGACTGCTGAACAAACGCTCAAAATTAGCAAGCCGTGTTTTTTCCTCCATCAATTGATCGTCTTCTCCGAGCTGTAAACCCGCTTCCTCAATCTCATTAAATTGAAATTGTATCAAATCAAGACGATGTGCCATTTGCTGCTCATCTTCAGTTAAAGAACGGATTTGCCGCTGTATCTGCTCATATTCCTGAAACAGTTCATAATAAGCTGATTTGGCCGGCAAAATATCCTGGCCGCCAAACTGATCGAGGAGCAGCAGATGCTTCGTCTCATCCATAAGTTCCTGGCTTTCATGCTGGCCATGAACATCGATCAGGGTCGTTCCTACTTCCCTTAACAAAGCAATCGTGACAAGTTTACCGTTTACTCTGCAGGCGCTCTTACCTGATTGTGATATATCACGTTTTAACAGCACCATTCCATCTTCAATATCAATTCCAAGCTCTTTACATTTCCCATAACATGGATGTTCATCATGAATGACGAATATGCCTTCAATTTCAGCTTTTTTTTCACCGTGCCGGACAAATTCTGAAGATCCCCTTCCTCCAACCAGCAACTGAACGGCATCAATAATGATTGACTTACCAGCTCCTGTTTCCCCTGTCAAAACAGTTAACCCTTCTTCAAGGGATAAAGAAAGTTCATCGATAATGGCAAAATTACGTATTGATAATTCCTGCAGCATGTCTTTTCACCTCAATCTTTTAAAGCATATCGATAAAACGCTGTGCAATGATGTCAGTATCTTCTTCCAGTTTACAAATAATTAAACAGGTATCGTCTCCACAAATGGTGCCCAATATTTCATCCCAGTCCAAATTATCGATCAGCGCACCGATAGCGTTTGCATTTCCTGGTAATGTTTTCATAACAAGGAGATGCCCCGCTCCATCTATTCGAACGAATGCATCTGTAAGTGTGCGCTTCAGCTTTTGCAGCGGATTAAATCGCTGATCGGCTGGCAGGCTGTATTTATAACGTCCGTCAATTAGAGGCACTTTAACTAAATGCAGCTCTTTGATATCCCTTGATATGGTTGCCTGCGTTACGGGAAATCCTGCATTTTTAAGTTGATCGACTAATTCATCCTGTGTTTCAATATCATTGTTTACAATGATCTCTCTAATTTTAATGTGACGCTGACCTTTATTGATCATTTTTTTCACTCCAGATTTCATAATGAATATTTATACTTTTATATACGTTTATCCTAACGTATATCAGGACGTTTGTACATTAAAAGCAGAACAGCTATAACTGTTTTTTTAAAAAAAAGCCGGCATCCGCAGATCCTCAAGTTTATGTTGAGGGGTCAGCAGACGCCGGCTGTTTATTTAGCTGTTTTTAATTCATCATGTGCTTCTTTTACTACAGCTTTGATATTGACTTCAGGGGTCTGAAGCTGTTCTGAATCCCGTTTGTATTTTAAGTGAAGCAGGAATTCTATATTGCCATCTCCTCCAGTAATAGGAGAATGTGTGGCCCCTGAAACTTCATATCCTTCTGCATATGAAAATTCAATAATTCGGCTTAATACTTGTTCATGTATCGAGGATTCTCTGACGATTCCTTTTTTTCCAACTTGATCCCGTCCCGCCTCAAATTGCGGTTTAACAAGAGCTATAATTTCACTGTTGTCGAGTAATAAGGTTTTAAGAACCGGCAGGATAATTCTCAGTGAGATAAATGACACATCAATAGAAGCGAAATTGGGTAAGCCTTTAATTAAAGCGTCTGGGGTTAAATAACGGAAATTTGTTTTTTCCATCACCACGACTCTTTCATCCTGCCGGAGCTTCCAGGCAAGCTGATTGCTTCCTACATCTACTGCATAAGACATGGCAGCACCATTTTGAAGGGCGCAATCTGTAAATCCTCCCGTTGAAGATCCTACATCTATCATTTTTTTCTCTTCTACATTAATCCTGAAATGCTTAAGCGCTTTTTCGAGCTTAAGTCCCCCACGGCTGACGTAAGGAAGAACATTGCCTTTGATCGTCAGGATGGTGTCTTCAGGAATTTTTTCACCAGGCTTATCCAGCCGGACTTCATTAGCATAGACAATCCCGGCCATAATGGATCTTTTTGCTTTTTCTCTAGTTTCTGCCAGTCCCTGATCAACCAGCATAATGTCGATTCGCTGTTTTTGTACTTTCATGTTTACGCCCTTTGCTGTTTTACTGGAGCAAGCGTTTGAATTACTTCAACTGCTCTGTCATCCGTCAGATTAATTTCTTCTAGAAGTTTGTCTACACTGCCGTGCTCAATGAATTGATCCGGAATCCCCATCCGTTCGATTCTGATGTGTTCTGCCGCTTGATCATGAGCAAATTCAATAACCGCACTGCCAAAACCACCCTGCAATACCGCTTCTTCAATGGTTAAAATCGGCAGACCTTCAGCAAATAAGTCTTTTAACATAGATTCATCAAGCGGTTTAATAAAGCGGGCATTTACGACTCTGGTTGAAATTCCTTTTTTTGAAAGCTTGTCCGCTGCACTTTTAGCAAGAGAGATCGTTGTCCCAAATGTAAGGATTACTGCATCAGTTCCAGGAACAAGTACTTCCCAGCTTCCAATCGGAATCGTCTTAAGCTCTTTATCAAGCTTTACGCCCAGACCGTTGCCTCTTGGATATCTCATGGCAATAGGTCCGTCATTGTATTCTATCGCTGTATTAACCATATGTTGACCTTCATTTTCGTCTTTTGGCATCATAACAACCATATTAGGCAAATGGCGGAGAAAAGCTATATCAAAAACACCCTGATGAGTTTCTCCGTCGGCCCCGACCAATCCTGCTCGGTCAATGCCAATAAACACATTTAAATTTTGCCGGCATATATCATGAACGACCTGATCATAAGCCCGTTGAAGAAAAGTAGAATAGATCGCAAGGAACGGTTTCATATTTTGGGTTGCCAGACCTGCGGATAAAGTTGTTGCATGCTGTTCAGCAATCCCTACATCAAACATTCTGTCCGGGAATTCGCTTGCAAATCCTTCAAGCTTAGAACCAACCGGCATGGCAGGCGTTACCGCTACAATCCGTTCGTCCTCTCTGGCAAGTTTTCTGACAGTTTCACTTACTAGGGAACTCCAGGCAGGAGCAATATTTTTTGATTTGATTAAGTCCCCTGTATCGATTTTATAAGGACCTGTTCCATGCCAAGTCCCCACAGTGTCACTTTCAGCCGGGTTGAACCCTTTCCCTTTTTTAGTTATCACATGAAGAAGAACAGGTCCTTTTGTTTTCTTAGCGTATTGAATGTTTTCTTCCAGTTCCTCAAAATCATGGCCATCAACTGGTCCCAGATACGTAAATCCGAGTTCCTCAAAGAATACTCCTGAAACTAGCAGATACTTTAAGCTGTCCTTAACACGTTCAGCCGTCGTGGCAAGTTTTCCGCCAACTGCCGGGATTTTTTTGAGCAAGTATTCTAACTCATCTTTTGCCCAATTGTATTTTCCGGCTGTTCTCAATCGGCCGAGTATACTGTGGAGCGCACCTACATTTGGGGCAATCGACATTTCATTATCATTTAAAATGACAGTAAGATCTTTTTTCTCATGACCAATATGGTTAAGTGCTTCAAGAGCCATACCGCCTGTCAGTGCTCCATCACCGATAATGGGAACGACAAAGTTTGCATCTCCTTTAATGTCACGTGCAATAGCCATCCCCATTGCAGCAGATAATGAAGTAGAGCTGTGACCGGTCTCCCAGACATCGTGCTCGCTTTCAACCATTTTAGGAAAGCCGCAAAGTCCTTTAAATTGCCGCAGTGAGCCGAATTGGCCGCCTCTGCCTGTTAAAATCTTGTGGACGTATGACTGGTGTCCTACGTCCCATAGCAATTTGTCAGTGGGGGAGTCAAAGTGTTTATGAAGAGCAAGTGTCAATTCTACAACACCGAGGTTTGGTCCAATATGCCCTCCCGTTAAAGATAAATTGCTGATTAAAAATTCCCGTATGTCTTCACTCAGACTTTCAAGTTCTTCTTTCCCCATATTTTTCAACAGGGACGGATCCTTTATTTTTGTAACATCCATCGGGATCACTCACTTTCATCCAGGGTTAAATATCCTGCTTATTTTTCATTTTTGTTTTCTTTGTATCTTTTATTATAACAATATGTAGCTTTTCCTCAACAAATTGTAGGGTTTTGCCGGCTCGAAAGATAATATCACGGGAAAATTCGATGGCGACAGACTTTCCGATCGCCTTTCCGCCAACCGTCAATGCAGCAATCAGGCTGGTGAGGCCGATATTTAAGCTGTTTTCCAGCAATGATCCAGAATTCATTTCAAATTCAGCTGCCAGCTGGATAATTACGATTGTTGCAGCCGCTCCACTTATTATACCCGCTATATCTCCAATTACATCATTGCAAAAGCTCGCAAATCGATCTGCATTGCGCACAATACGAATCGAATGGCGAGCGCCGTATACTTTATTTGCAGCCATCGCATGAAAAGGCTTTTCTTCCGCCGCCGCTGCGGCTATACCCAGCATATCAAAGAATACTCCTGTGATGACAATAACCAGAACTACAATCAGCCCTATTGTCCAGGTAACCTGATTCAGCACACTTGTAGAAGCAAGCGAAAAAATAGCCGCTAACACAGCTGTGATAACGGCTATACTTATACTCCATTTTAGTGTTTTATGTAAAAATTTCTTCATTTTATTAAACACACCAATCGTAAATAAAAATGGGGGTCATGATTGAAGTTAAAATTACGGCTTAGGTCCAGTAGGTTTTCCCAAACCAATACCAGCTGTTGCCATACTGGCGGTTTCCCTTTAAATTGGCTTCAGCTATGTCGCCATATGCCGGACTGGATTGCCACTTAGTCCGCACTGCAAGCCTTCAATCACGCTTTAAAGACAGTCTAGGAGATTTCCTCGGCAGCCTTACACTAGATTCCTTATCCTCTTTTGCAGAAATGATTTCATGCGGACGGAAAAGAACATATTAATGGCCAACTAATATGTTCCCTGTAACCGCAATCCCCTCATTCTCCACTCATGGCAGGCTACGCTGCGGTTGATTGTCATCACTCCCGCAGGTTCATACAATCGTTTTTATTGCATACGCTTATGCTAAAAAAACGAAAGCCTCCGCGGTAATCGGGTCATCGCCCACATGCCATTGTGGATCGCCCGAAAACCTTTACTCCCAGAAAAAGCCCAAGGCTGGGCGCCTCAAGCCAAGACCAGGAACTTCATCGATATGCCCTTTAGTGGATTTTTAGGCCCACCTTCGGAATCGGAAGACCGACTAGAATACTGCACCACCCTATTTGAAGTATTGTATCATAAATTCCAACATTTTTTCAGCAAAATGCTTATGAGCTGCGTTTGGCAATCATATCCGCTATAGAGTGTAACAAACTTTGTTCAAATTGAAGAGCAGATAAACTTTTTTTTGCTTCAAGTATGTGGAATTCAAGCTTTTGTTTTGCTTTGTCCATTCCAAGGAGGGCAGGGTAGGTGCTTTTATTTCTTGACTGATCACTCCCCACCGGTTTGCCAATTTCTTCTTCTTCACCTTCAACGTCGAGGATGTCATCCCGGATTTGAAATGCCAGCCCTATATGCAAAGCATACTGTTCAAGATGGTGTAATTGTGCAGCAGTTGCCTCACTCATTATGCCTCCAGCCAGTACTGCAAATTGCAGCAGTCTTCCTGTCTTCCTTAAATGAATGGATTCAAGTTGATCAATTGAGAGTTGTTTGTTTTCTCCTTCAATATCTGCAACCTGCCCCCCAACCATTCCTTCAGGACCTGAGGATTTGGCAAGTTCACTTATAATCCTTATTTTTTGATCTGAAGATAGATCGCTTGACGAAATAAGCGAAAAGCTTTGTGTTAACAACGCATCACCAGCCAAAATGGCCAGTGCTTCGCCAAAGACGATATGGTTGGTCGGTTTTCCTCTTCTTAAATCATCGTCATCCATACTTGGAAGATCATCATGTATGAGAGAATACGTATGAATCATCTCCAGCGCAGCAGCTGTTTTCATTCCTCTTTCACAATCTTTCTCAAACGCACTCATTGTAGCCAAAACTAGTAAGGGGCGGATGCGCTTGCCTCCAGCATCAAGTGAATACTTCATCGCCTTTTTTAATGAATCAGGAGCGTCCTGCCGATCCATCTCTTTAGATAATTCAAGCTCGATTTTCTTTTTGTATTTATCGATAAAATCTTCTAAAGGAATCATGATCCTTCTTCCTCTGTTTCAATGTCAAGAGGCTTTTCTCCTTCTTCTGTCATAACCGTAGCCATTTGCTTTTCTGCTTGCTGAAGCTTGTCATGGCAAAGTTTAGAAAGTTCCATACCCTTTTGGTAGATCGTTAATGCTTCTTCAAGCGGCACATCCCCTTCTTCTAGCTTTACTACAATCGTCTCGAGTTCATTCATTGCTTCTTCAAATGAAAGTTGTTTTTTTGCTGTCATTTTACTTCACGCTCCTTGACTTCATTAACGGTGCATAATAAATCCTTTGAGGGCAGAGAAACACGAATTTCCTGACCGCTTTCTATAGCAGATTCATCTTTGATTAATTTATTTTCTTTATCATACACCAAACTGTATCCGCGTTTCATTACTCCAAGGGGACTAAGTGCCTGAAGCGTACCTATAACTCCATTGAAATGGGCAGATTTTTGTTTTACCATTTGGTCCATTCGATAAGAGATCAATCGATCAAGCGAGGAAATTCGCTCATGCTGAATCGAAATCATTTGCTTTGGATGCATGCGATCGAGCCGGTGACTCATCCCTTTGAGTGTCTCACGCCTCGAATCGGAAAGCTGATACAATTCTCTCTTCAGTTGAAGCATCAATCTGTCAAGCCGCTCCATCTGCTGCTGATAGAGTCTTTCCGGTTTTTTAAAAATGATCGATCCTGAAAGCTTGCTCAATTGATGTTTTTTATGTGTTACTAACTCATTCATTGCTCTCCTATTTCTCATTTCTTTTGTCATCAGCCGTTCACGGACTTCATCAATATGAGGAACTGCCATTTCTGCTGCTGCCGTTGGTGTAGGGGCTCGATAATCGGCTGCAAAATCTGCAATGGTCGTATCTGTTTCATGCCCTACAGCGGAAATAACAGGGACCTTAAAATTCGCGATCTTTCTTGCAACGGCTTCTTCATTGAATGGCCAAAGTTCTTCAATAGACCCCCCGCCTCTTCCTACAATAAGCAATTCAAGAGAAGGATCCTGTTCGGCTTTTTCCATTGCAGATACGATACTTTGAGATGCTTTATCTCCCTGAACTGAAGCTGGATATAACTTAATTTTAGCGATCGGGTACCTGCGCTGTACAGTGGTAATGATGTCCCGGATCACCGCACCTGTAGGTGAGGTCACTACCCCAATTGTTTTAGGATATAGAGGCAATGGTCTTTTATGGGAGAGGTCAAATAATCCTTCTTTCGAGAGTTTTTCTTTTAGCTGCTCATAGGCTAAAAAAAGTGCTCCAACACCTTCAGGCTGCATGGATTTCACATAAAGTTGGTACTGGCCGGACGCTTCATAAACGGACACATCTGCCGTAATTAGGACCATCATGCCGTTTTCAGGGGTAAATTTAAGCTTACTGCTGTTGGCAGAAAACATGACGGAAAGGATTCTGGCTTTGTCATCCTTTAAGGTAAAATAACAATGGCCGCTTGAGTGACGTTTGAAATTGGATATTTCTCCTTGAATGAGGAGATTGTTTAAGTGAGGGTCTGCATCAAACTTTCTCTTTATGTATTTGGTTAATGCATTTACTGTGAGATATTTCCTTTCGCTCATGCTCTTCTTCACTTCCCTTCCATCAATAGCTTACATAATTCATCAGCAGTATTTCAATTATTAAAGCCAGGATGATGGAGAATAGTTAATCTTGTATGATAGTAAAGGAGCCGGCTGCTGAAGAGCCGGCTCCTTTACATAAATCAATTGCTTAGGTTCAAATCCACTACGTGCTTTTCTGCTGACTGCACCGTATTGGCGAGCAGCATTGTAATGGTCATAGGACCCACTCCGCCGGGCACTGGTGTAATGGCATGAGCTTTTGATCGACAGCCTTGAAAATCAACGTCTCCGCATAATTTCCCTTCGTCATCGCGGTTCATTCCTACATCAATAACGACAGCTCCCTCTTTTATATGATCATTCGTGATCAGTTCCTTTATTCCCACTGCAGCTATTAAAATATCTGCCTGCTTCGTGTGAAATGCAAGGTTTTTTGTTTTGGAATGACAATACGTTACGGTAGCATTTTCTTTCAATAGCAATTGCCCCATCGGTTTTCCTACAATGTTGCTTCTCCCCACTATCACAGCATGCGCTCCTGACAGAGCGATGTTTTCAAATTTAAGCATTTCAATAATTCCATACGGTGTGCACGGAACAAATCCATCTCCGCCTGTCATTAATCGTCCTGCATTTATAGGATGAAACCCGTCCACGTCTTTGGACGGATCGATGCTTTCAATTACATTTGTCTCGTTAATATGGGAAGGGAGAGGAAGCTGGACCAGTATGCCATGTATAGCTGGATCTTCATTTAATTCAGCTACCTTATCGAGCAGTCCCCGCTCAGTGATATCCTCATCCAGCCTGATTAGGGCAGAATGAATACCATGCTTTTTGCAGGCTTTTTCTTTCATGGAGACATAGGTTTTAGATGCTTGATTATTTCCAACTAACACAACTGCAAGTCCAGGTGTGATGCCGGATTGTTTTAAGGCAGTTACTCTTTCTTCAATCGTTTCCCGTATGTGTTGAGATATTTTTTTTCCATCAATTATTGATGCAGTCATATTAAAATTGCCTCCCCGTGAGTTTTAATCCCGCGAATGCAATGTACCTAATAGTTTAGATAATACCCCATTCACGAACTTACTCGATTTGTCATCACCGAAACGCTTGGAAATTTCAACTGCTTCATTCAACACCACATTATGAGGTACATCTTCTTTTTTATACAGCAATTCATAAAGGGCTATACGCAGAATGTTGCGGTCTACACGAGCCAGGCGCTCCATTTTCCAGTGCTGAAGATGCTCCTGGATCATCTTGTCGATTTCTTCTTTATGCTCATTTACACCGACCACTAATGATTCCAGGTACTCATCTTGTCCTTCATCTTCTAATACATTATCAATTGCCTCAAGTGGCTCCATCTCATTCATGTCCATTTGAAAGAGGGCCTGAAGTGCTTTTTCACGAGCCGTTCTTCTTTTCATTGCTTCATAAACTCCTTCACTAATTACGTATGTTTCCATGTCATAAAAAGATCATAGCATAAAATAACCGCACCGCATAACGGAACTTTGCGGATTCATTATTTTCATAAAAATGAAAAAACAGGCGCATATTCAATATGCGCCTGTTTTTAGTTATTCGGCTTCTTGTTCTTCCTGTTCAAGCTTTTGAGATTCAAATTGAATACCGACTACATG
Source organism: Jeotgalibacillus campisalis (assembly GCF_000829515.1). Lineage (GTDB taxonomy): Bacteria > Bacillota > Bacilli > Bacillales > Jeotgalibacillaceae > Jeotgalibacillus > Jeotgalibacillus campisalis. Next base: position 54,945 of record NZ_JXRR01000017.1, read on the forward strand.
AATATTTACTTCTTCTGCAAGCAGAGCCGTCATGTTCTTAAGTGTCTGGCGGATATTGTCCTGGATTTTCTGTGCAACAGACGGAATGGAAACACCAAATTTGATGGTGCAGTAAACGTCTACTATAATGCCTTCTTCACCAAGCTCCACTTTGACACCTTTGCCGTGGTTTTTCTTGCCGAGGCGTTCAACAACACCTGAGGCAAAGTTCCCTCTCATTTGTGCTATACCTTCAACTTCAGAAGCAGCGATCCCTGCAATTACTTCAATCACTTCAGGTGCGATCTCAATTTTTCCAAGTTGATTGTGTTCCAAGCTGTTCATCTGCAATAGTTGCGGTTGATTTTCAGCCATGTAATCGACCTCCATTTCAGTCCTTTTTAGCCATAATATCATATGTCTCTAAAAATTTTGTGTTAAAGTCTCCTCCTACAAATGTTTCATGCTCAAGTAAGCGCATATGGAATGGAATCGTCGTATGGACACCTTCAATTACAAATTCGTCTAACGCTCGTTTCATCTTGGCAATTGCCTCGTCTCTGGTAGCACCGTGCGTAATTACTTTTGCAATCATCGAATCGTAGTAAGGAGGGATTATATAACCAGGATATGCAGCAGAATCAATTCGTACTCCCAGACCACCCGGAGGAAGATACATTTCTATTTTGCCAGCTGAAGGCATAAAGTTTTTCTCAGCATTCTCTGCGTTAATTCTGCATTCGATCGACCATCCTGAAAAGGTTACTTCCTCTTGAGTTAAACTTAATGTTTCACCGGAAGCTACGCGGATTTGTTCTTTTATAAGGTCCACGCCCGTAACCATTTCAGTAACCGGGTGCTCGACCTGTATGCGTGTGTTCATCTCCATAAAGTAAAAGGATTTCTCTTTTGAATCATAAATAAACTCTACCGTACCAGCTCCAGTATAGTTAACAGCTTGTGCTGCTTTAACAGCGGCATCTCCCATTTGAGATCTGATCCCCTGATCCAGAGCAGGTGAAGGGGATTCCTCCAGCAATTTTTGGAGCCTGCGCTGTATCGTGCAGTCTCTTTCTCCTAAATGGATAACCGACCCATGACTGTCGGCCATCACTTGAATCTCGACATGTCTGAAGTCCTCTATATATTTTTCTATGTAGACTCCAGGATTGCCAAAGGCGGTTTCAGCTTCTTGCTGAGTGATTTTAATTCCTTTTAATAGATCCGCCTCACTGCGCGCGACTCTTATCCCTTTTCCGCCGCCGCCTGCTGTTGCTTTAATAATAACAGGGTATCCCATGTCATTTGCAAGTTCAGTCGCCTCTTCGTCACTTTTTATAATTCCTTTTGAACCAGGTACGATTGGAACACCTGCTAGGCGCATTGTTTCTCTTGCTACGTCTTTTGTTCCCATCTTAGAGATTGCTTCAGGGCTCGGTCCTATGAAAATAATATTGCATTCGCGGCAAAGCTCTGCGAAGTCCACATTCTCTGCAAGAAATCCATAACCTGGATGAATAGCATCAGATCCGGTAAGTTTTGCTGCACTAATGACATTTGTAAAATTTAAATAGCTGTCTCTCGAGGCTTTTGGGCCTATACAGATTGCTTCATCTGCCATTTGAACATGCAGGGCTTCTTTATCTGCTTCAGAATAGACGGCCACTGTCTCAATATTCATCTCATGGCAGGCACGAATAATGCGTACAGCTATTTCTCCTCGATTGGCAATTAACACTTTTTTGATCATTTGAATTCTCTCCTAACTATTCCTTCACAAGAAAAAGTGGTTGGCCGTATTCAACTAGCTGACCGTCTTTAACCAGGATCTCAACTATTTCCCCTTTAACTTCTGCTTCTATTTCATTAAATAGCTTCATGGCTTCCACAATGCAAACCGTAGAATCTTCATTCACCATTGAGCCGACTTTTACGAAAGCTTCAGCATCTGGTGAAGAGGCATGATAAAATGTGCCTACCATAGGAGATTTGATTTCAACCGTCCCATCCCTGTTTGCTTGTGTTTCCTGCTGGACTTCCGGTGCAGGTTTTGTGCTGTCAGCAGGAGCTGGTTGAGCAGATTCAGGCGCAGGCTCTGCCTGTTCCTGTACAACTTTAGCAATTGCAGGCTGTTTAGCGGTTTGAACCTGTTTTTTTAATTTAATTTTTTCCCCGTCATTTTCATAAGTAAATTCATCAATGGTAGATTGATCAATCAGTTTGATAAGTTCTCTAATCTCTTGTACTTTTAACATAGTGGACACTCCTTGGCCTTTTTATAATAATGAATTAGTAGCAGCTGCTAATATCATACGTTAATTGAATGTTTGAATTCAACAGCCACCTGAAAAAAAGTCATATACAGGTGAAATGGCTTACACTGTTGCCATTGTATCATAATATGTAAAAGTTAGGTCCACCCCGGATGCATCCTTTCGTTTATCCTTTCTCCCACACAAAAAAAAAGAAACTAGCTAAGTGCGCTAGTTCCAAGGGATTCAGTTATTCTCCTTCGCCAGGCTGGAACTCTACATGAACCACCTTCGATTCTCCAAGCTCTTTTCTGCCTAATTGAATTAATTCATTGGCAGCTTCCTTTGAATGGCTGTTGTCTGCTGATTTTACAGAAATAATAATACGGTCTTCTTCTGACCGGACAAGAGCATCTTCATAGCCCAGGCCTTTGATCATCGTTTCAATCATCGCTTCTTTCGTTTCAAGATTTGTCAGATCATTAATTTCAGTGAAAGCTTCGTTTTTCTCGTCAGCAGAAAATTCATTTGACGCCACTTTTGTTCTCAATTGATCCTTTAGAGAATTCCGTTGATCCTGTACTTCCATTCTGAGCACTTCAAACATTTCATCTTCAACTGCTTCAGCTGAAACGTCCACATCATCTTCTACTACCCATTCTTCTCCATCTTCTCCAAGAACCATATCAGCTGTATCGTCCGGCATAATCGGAGCAGCCTGATCTCTCGGCGACGTTACATAGTACACAGACAAAACGACTACTAAACTAACCATTGTTAACAGCCATACCGTTTGTTTTTTCAGCATCATTGGTCACGACTCCTTCTGTTTGGTTGAAATAACTGCCACGCGGTGAGTAGAAATATCCATCACACGGGCAACTGATTCTGTGATCCATTTCTTCACCTTTATGTTATCTGCTCCTTCTGCCACAATCATGACACCCAGAACAGTTGGCTTTTCTACATAACTTAAAATCGGATCCCCATTTTGACCCTGATTTCCAAGAACCAGTTCTCTAGTTGAAGAGCGCCTGTCCATAGAAGATTCTTCATTTTCCCGTTGATCGGATGATTGATCCTGCTGGAGCGTTTCGTTTTTTTCGTAAATTTTTCTTTCACTCGTAGCCAGATTGACCATCACATTTACATCATTCGTTCCCAGTGCCTTTTTTAATATATCTGCTAACTGTTTTTCTATATCTTTTTCCATCTCTCTGATGGGTTCATCTTTTAAAGATTCACTTTCGCTTACCGCGTTTGCCGGATTTGAAGGAAGCTCCTGAGCAGGAGGCTTCGTTCCTTGCAGCAGCATCATGAGTGCACCTGCTACAACTAATACCATGACCAATTGCAGTTTTCGATTAGATGTCGGATCTCTTGAGGAAGCGATCCAATCCCTCAGCTTGTCCCATCCCTTTTTATCTGCCACAACTTCACTCCCCTACCTGCGTTAATTTGATGGATGCTGCCGGCACTCCCCATTCCTGCGCCAGCAGCAGCAGCAGCTCCTGTTCACTGTCAGAAGAAATTTGTGACAACCCGCTTAACTCCACTTCTACTTCTCCCTTGAATTCTTCTATTGAAGAATCGTTCGGCCAGATGATTACATTGGAAAGCTCGACATCAAACTCTTCCAAAACGATGGGGTTTGCCTGTTTTGCCAGCTTGTCTGATACCTCACTCCATATGTATGATTGATGTTTGTTATTCATGTCATGAATCATAGCTTCGCCTTCTTCTTGTTCTGCTGAAATACTCTGTTCAATTTGTGAAAATGGAATCGTGACAATCGATTCTTCATTTCTGAAAAAATAAAACAGAGGCTCCAAAAGCAAAATAAGCAGGAGACCACCTAATGCCAGCCTGATAAATGGCCGCCATGAATTTGATGGAACAAGCAGATCAGACAATGCCATCAGTACGACTAGTACTAAAAGATTAATGACCCATTGATAAACTGCATCCACAGTATCCACTCCTTATCGAATCATCAACGGTATATTGCTGACGATCAGCAGCACCACTATCCCAAGCAAAAACATGATGGATACTAAAACCAAAGCTCCGCAAAGATGAAAGAGGCCCTTGCTGACAGCATCAACAGCTTGTACCATTCCAGGGTGGCCTAAAGGCTCCATTACGACTGCACATATCCTATACATAAACGCGATAACAAGAATCTTAAGCGCCGGAAAAAGCACCATAATTCCTAAGACCAGCGCTCCTGCCAGACCAACAGCATTTTTAGCCAGTACAGTTGAAGCAAGCAAGAGATCCGTTGTATCTGCTACAACTTTTCCAATGAACGGAATAAACTGCCCAGCAATGGTTTTAACGGTTTTTGCCCCGACTCCATCTGTGACCGATGTTGTTACTCCCTGGACAGAAAAAATGGACATATAAATCATGACCACCACCCCTAAAAGCCACATCCCTACCTGCCTGCAAAGCCCGGCCATTTTAGAGGTTCTAAATGAAATAGATATCGTGTCTACAATATCGAGAAGAATGGATAGTACAAATAAAGGAACAAGAAAATACTGCATAAGATAATGGCTGAATTGAACAATAAAAAGGAGAATGGGATGAGAGGCAGCTGCCGTGGTAACGCTGCCTGACAAGGTCAGCATGGCCATATATAACGGTAAAAGAGCATACATGAAATCAGCCATAAGATCGACAGTCTCATTCACATATGTCACACACGTCTGGACACTTTCAATTACAATCATCAGCAATAATCCTGTCATTGCTACTGAACTGACTGATGCTACACCGCTTGAAGAGAACGACTGCTGCAGTGTTTGCAGGATGGATCCAATTACTAACAGCAATAGAAGCCAAAAGATAATATGCGCCTGTTCGGCCACCTCATGAAAAATAAATCGCAGAATTCCTGAAAACCATTCCGCTATTGAGGATTGCGGTTTAAAAATAAGTGCCAGTAAATCATGTTTTGTCAGTGACGGTAAATATTCACCATACACACCGGTCAGCTGATCCCAAAACCCCAGCCATGCTTCATGATTCTGACCGTCAAGCTGCTCGTTTACTTGCTGATTAACCTGCGCGTTTACTTGTTCGTTTAGATCAGATGGCGGATTATTTGGCTGGCTGTTAATAGGCTGAGCGCTCATGAAGCTGTTCATCCTCTCATTGTGCTCCGGGCAATAGTATCAGCATTCGTTGAAGCAATTCATAAAAGATGGGCAGCGCGATCATTAAGATGAAAATTTTCCCCGTCCATTCTACGACAGTTGCCAGAAGCTGCTGACCGGCTCCTTTTAAAAGATGAGAACTTGTTTCTGAAATAAAGGCGATCATTAATACTTTTATGAGCGTGCTTATATATAAATCCATTTGAGGCAAATAAGCTGAAAAACGCTGCACCATACCCATGACCAGCTGAATTGAGAAAAATAACTGGGTTAACAGCATGGCTGCAGCACACATCGATAAAAGCATAGAGATGGCAGGGGACTTTTCCTTTAACATAAGAGACATAAAACCGGCTAAAAAACAGATTCCAATTGTTCGTAGCAGCTCGTCCATGATGCGCTCCTACTCGTAAAACATAAAAACGGACCGAATTGTTGTAAAGAAAGAATCCAATGCCTGCAATACGATAAAGAGTACATACAAAAATCCCGCGAATGCCAGCCATTGTGCAAAATCCTTTTTGCCGACCTGATCTAAAACCGTGTATAGAAGCGCTACTACTAGTCCTACTCCAGCTATCTTAAATAAAGTATCAATGTCAATTGCCATAACGATCGCTCCTATCTTTAACTAAGAAGCAAAACAATCAATATGCCTCCCATCACCCCTAAAGCTTTATAAACCTTTCCCATCTGCAAGGCCAGATTTCTTGCTTCCTGATGACGGCTTCTTAACATATCTATAATGAAACTTAATTCTTTTTCAATAGATTGACGGTCATAGGGCTGAACTGCATCTCCTACACGAGTGATCCATTCCAGATCCTCAACTGACAAATTTGATGTCGGCTTATAGGCCAAAACTGCTTTTGTCCAGGCTTCTTTCAAAAGAGACTGATTCATGGTTAATTGGTCTTGGAAAAACCCAAAAAGTTCCCCAACTTCGCCTTTTCTTTGAATTTGTGTCTGGATAATCTCCAAAATCGGTGTTTGTCTTTTTACAATTTCATTTTGCATCCATGTTAATGCCTGCGCAAACTCAATTAAGGCTAGCTGTCTTTTTTGTAATTGATTTGATCGTCTGAATCCTTCCAGACTCGACCCTGTAATAAATAGAAGTGCTCCAATCCAGTGGATAGTCATCGTATTCTCTCCGATACAGCTACTTCCCTGTTATCTCTATATAAGGTGTAGCCGTTTTGAGAGCAGCAAATATAGTGATTAATTTCATTTTTTAAAAGCTTGTCCATTAAAGAACGTTTCTGTAATTCTGCAATTGAACTGGCATGTGCGGTCATGATCATCGTCACACCGGTATACATCGCGTCAATGATGGCATCTATATCTCTCTCATGTCCGATCTCATCAACAATCATTACTTCAGGACTCATAGAGCGGATCATCATGCTCATCCCTTCTAGTTTGGGACATCGGTCCAGCACGTCTACCTTCGTACCAAAGGTGAGTTGAGGAACTCCATTATGGCAGGCAGCAATCTCAGATCTTTCATCCACAATCGATACTTTTTTTGATCTATTTTCTGTACCAGGATGATGAATGGAGATATACCGTGCAAAATCCCTCAACAATGTTGTTTTTCCGCTTTTTGGTGGTCCAAAAAGAAGACAATGCATCCATCGCTTGGATTCAGGATCCCACAGCTCGTCCATAAAAGGGTCAGCACAGCCGATCTGCTGGGTCGCTTTCCGGATAGCGAAAGATGAAATGGACTGAATTGCTTTTACTTTCCCTTCCTCAAGTGTAACTTTCCCCGCAATGCCAACACGGTGCCCGCCTTCGATCGTCACATATCCCTTCCTCATTTCTTCTTCGAGCGAATAAAAAGAATGCTGAGAAATTTTTTCTGCTACATACTGCCGGTCATTATGCGATGGGATGTAATCTAAATCCTCTGTGCCGGAGTAAGTTTCTATTTGAACGGGACGACCGATTCGAATTCTAATTTCTTCTACTCCGATTAAAGATGCTGTATAGCTATTAACTAGAATTTGCTGCAGTCGTTCAGGAAATAAATAAAGAATCGTATGCATTCAATCAACACCCTTGGAATTCATCATTGTGGTTTATCCTATTGGCCGGCATGCTATTTTATGACATAAAAAAAGCTGTAAGGAAAATTCCTTACAGCTTTTACTTACTATTATTGTGCTCTTGAAACGTACGTAGAATCTGTGGTATTAATGATTAACACGTCGTCTTCATTAATGAAGAACGGAACGTTGACTGTGAGTCCTGTTTCAACTGTTGCAGGCTTGGAGCCTCCGCTCGATGTATCACCTTTAATACCCGGCTCTGTAGCAATTACTTTTAATTCAACTGTATTAGGCAGTTCAACACCTAACGTTTCAGTCTGATACATCATAATTTGAACTTCCATATTTTCTTTTAGGAATTTCAGTTCATATTCAATCTGACTGGCAGGAATTTCAATCTGGTCATATGTTTCATTATCCATGAAGACGTGCATGTCCCCGTTTGCATATAAATACTGCATTTTGCGATTATCTATTTGCGCTTTTGCTACTTTCTCACCAGCTCTGAATGTTTTTTCCTGAATGGCTCCTGTGCGCAGGTTACGAAGTTTTGAGCGCACGAAGGCAGCTCCTTTCCCTGGTTTCACATGTTGGAAATCGATCACTCGCCAAATTGAACCGTCTACTTCTACCGTTAAGCCTGTTTTAAAATCATTTACTGAAATCATCTTAATCCTCCTAATAATCGACCTTACAACATAATTAAATCTTTGGTTGAATGGGTCAAGGTTTCGTTTCCATTTTTTGTAATTACTGTATCATCTTCTATTCTAACACCGCCAAGACCGGCAATATAAATACCAGGTTCCACTGTAACGACCATGTTCTCTAAAAGTTCAGTCTCTGATCTTGAAGAAAGCCCCGGTCCTTCATGAACTTCGAGGCCTATGCCATGCCCAAGAGAATGACCAAAATACTCGCCATAGCCTTTTGAAGAAATAAAGTCTCTTGCAAGTGCGTCTGCTTCTTTTCCTGTAAGACCCGGTTTGATTTTTTCCATCGCAAGCAGCTGCGCATCAAGTGTTACCTGATAAATTTCTCTTAGCTTATCACTTGGCTGTCCTACAGCGACTGTCCGTGTTATATCAGAAACATATCCTTTGTGAAGTGCACCGAAGTCCATTGTTACAAGTTCTCCATTTTGGATTACCTTGTCACTGGCAATTCCGTGGGGAAGCGCTGAACGTTCACCTGAAGCAACAATAATATCAAAGGAAGAAGATTGAGCACCGGCCTTTCGCATGAAAAATTCCAGTTCATTTGATACTTCAAGTTCCGTTTTTCCAGGCTGTATAAAGTCCAATATATGTTTGAAAGCGGCATCTGCTATGTCCGCTGCTTCCTTTAATATCTTAATCTCTGAATCTGTCTTAATCAAGCGCAACTTTTCAACCATCCCAGATACTGGAACAAGCGCTGTCCCTATAGCTTTTTCATATTGCTTGAAAGTACCAAATACTACATGATCCTGCTCAAATCCCAGCCGATTAATGCCCAGTTTCTCTACTTGTGATGCTACCTCCTGGTGAATCGGTCCTGAGTGTTGAACGATCGTGAATTCTTTCGCCTGGTTTGCTGCCTGCTCAGTGTACCTGAAGTCCGTTATAAATACTGCTTCATCCTGTGATACAACAGCGATACCTGCTGAACCGGTAAAATTCGATATGTACTTTCGGTTGTAAGAACTTGTTATCATTAATCCGTCAAGATCCTGCTTAGCCATTTGTTCGCGCAGCTGTTCTAGTTTACTCATTTTCTGACTCCCCCTTGTTTTGTTCCATCAAAGCCGTCAATGCAAGCTCATATCCAAATACACCTAATCCAACAATTTGACCTGCAGTCACAGCTGACAACAGCGATGTGTGACGAAAGGCTTCACGTGCGTGGATATTGGAAATATGCACTTCAATAACGGGTAAATCCACTGACGAGATCGCATCCCTGAGTGCATAGCTGGTATGAGAATACGCACCAGGATTAAAGATGATCCCAAAAATCCCCTCATCAGCAGCACGGTGAATCGCATCAATCAGATCACCTTCATGATTCGACTGTTTCACTTGAAGATCCGTATTATGACTGTCTGCTAAACGCTTCAGCTTTTTCTCAACGTCACTCAAAGTGGCAGTTCCATAAATATCAGGCTCCCTTAAACCAAGACGGTTCAGGTTCGGACCATTTAATAATAAGTACGCCATTATGAAGTCACCCTTTTACAAAGTTATCTAGATAAGTGTATCATAATGATTCTTAATGTCCCACTATCTGCTGTGCTTTTCATTGTCGGTATAGGGTTCATCATAGGAAATCGAAAATCCGACAAATGCACCATGTAAAATAAAAAGACAACAAAAGGAAATGATTGAGTGGTGTTTTAATTCGGTGACATTAGGACCGATCTCCATCCACCAGCCGAGCAAAATGAAAATGATTGCAAAAAGAATCACATTTATAAATATACCAGGCCACATGGTATCTGACTTTTTGACGGTCCATTGGTATAATAATGCCCATATAATGGAGATAGCACAAATCATTAGCCACCATAAAATATGAGGAACAATTCCTTTTTGCCACGCAGGTGCCAAAAATTCCCATGATGGCATTAGTGCATTTTTGGGGATAAAATGAAAGAAATGAAATGCTTCATAAAATAAGATAAAAAATAACCCGCCTGTAAAACCAATGATAATGGTTAGCGGTGTTCGTTTTATTGTTGGCAATTCAACATTAGACATCTGAGTTCACCCTTTTTTCTTTTCAGTATGTCCATTGTTGGGCTTTTTTTAACCGGACTTCAGGAATAAAAATTCTTACATCTAGTAGGAAAGCTTATTTTTTAGTAAACTAAAGATACCTTTATAAATAAAGGAATGTATAACAATAGGTTGGTGCATGTAAATGAGTAATCAGAAAAAGCCCGCATACGGTGGTCAAGCCGTAGTTGAAGGGGTAATGTTTGGCGGACGGCGTCATACCGTTACCGCTATTCGTCGAAAAGATGACACAATCGAGTATTTCCATCTTCCTCGAAAAACGAAGCCATCTTTTCAAAAAATGAAAAAGATTCCTTTTCTTAGAGGGATTATTGCTTTAATTGAAGCCAGCGCCAATGGGACTCAGCATCTTAACTTTTCAAGTGAACGATTCGATGTTTTACCTGAAGAGGATGAAAAGGTTCAAAAAGAACAGAAATCTTCTAAATTGGAAATGATTTTTGGCATTGCGGCAATTGGTGTGTTGTCCTTTTTATTCGGAAAATTTATTTTTACATTAGTACCCTTGTTTTTAGCTGCTTCTTTAGAGTTTGTGATATCCGGCCGCACTGGCCAGGTTATATTGGAAAGTGTATTTAAGATTATGCTTCTCCTCTTATATATTTACTTTATCTCTTTGACCCCTCTGATAAAAAGAGTGTTTCAGTATCATGGTGCTGAGCATAAAGTGATTAATGCATTTGAAAACAAGCTGCCGCTGACAGTTGAAAATGTTCAATCTCAATCCAGACTTCATTACAGATGTGGTTCGAGTTTTATTTTGTTTACTGTCATCGTCGGAATGTTTGTTTATTTGTTAGTTCCGCATGATCCGCTTATTGTCAGAATTTTAAATCGCATTGCATTAATTCCAGTTGTGCTTGGAATATCTTTTGAAGTCCTTCAACTTACCAATAAAGTCCGTTCTGTTCCGGTACTAAAATTTTTAGGTTATCCCGGTCTGTGGCTCCAGCTGCTGACAACTAAGGAACCGAAAGATGATCAGGTTGAAGTTGCCATTGCTTCTTTTAACCGGATGCTTGAACTGGAGAAAGAGTCAGAGTCAGGTTTAAAAAAAGCAGCACTTGTCTAAACTAAAAAGTAAAGGATTGTTTTATGGGAGGTGGCTAGTGTGAATGTTAGGATGGCCGTTTTTTACAGTGTAATTGCTTTAGCCAGTTTTGGGTTAATATACACCCTTGTTACAGACCCGGCAAGTTTGTTAAGGAGAATAGCAATATACGCAGCGATCATTGGCGTTATCTATCTGCTCTACCGGTTATGGTCGTCACGTAAGCCAGGGCGGCAAGACCAGCAGGCGTTTAAAAAAGCGGTTCGACAGTCGAAAAAGCGATACGGCAACCCCGTGTCAGCTTCTAAACTAAAAAGTCCCGGCAAACAACCTTCAAAAAAAGCAATCCCTTTAAAAAGGTCTTCTGTCTCCCGGATAGATGGACCAAAACTGACCGTTATAGAAGGCAAAAAAGGAAAGAAAAAGAAGAAAATATCACTTTAAGTTCAGTGATTCCAAATAGTCGAGCGTATGTGCACGTCCTGATTTTATAAGGGCGTGCATTTCATTTGTTGTCAGGAATGCATCCGCTGGAGAAAGATCGGGGACTGGGATAATCAGTACATTTTTCCTTTTAATTTGCTCTAAGTGTCTTGCATCGTGCGCTTCTTTCATCGTAATAAATAAAGCGGAGTACAATTCAATCACATTTTTTATACTCCTTGCAGGCTCTTTTTGACGGGCCGATTGCAATTGAAATCCAATAATCGGGATGGAGTCAACCGCCCCTTTTTCCTCCAGCAGCCAGATGGGGAAGTTGCTGAGCACCCCCCCATCTACAATCAAATGAATATTCTTGCCCTTTGTCCATTTTACCGGTTCATAAAAAAAAGGAAGAGAAGCACTCATCCGAACTGCTTTTGCTATTTTCATTGAATAAGGATCACGGTCATAATAAATAGCGTCATCGGGCAAAACGATCATTTTTCCTGAAGTCAAATCGGAGGCTACCATTTTAAAGGAACCCACAGGCAGATCATTAAAGGTTTGAATTCCTTTCTCATTTAATTTTTGTTCCAGCCAATCCAGGAGACCATCACCTGAGTACAGCCCTTTTTTCCAATAAAGCTCGATCCATTTCACCCACGAAGGCAGCCATTTGTTTCGTTTATTTTCTTTAAAGAAAAGGTGAGAAAGAGCAGGAAGCATTTCTTTAATTTCTATAGATGTATAACCTGCTGCAACCAATGCTCCAACTACCGCACCGGCACTTGTTCCAGCTACCCTTCTTACCTTCACCCCTTTTTCCTCAAGTGCTTCAACTACTCCTATAAATGCAATAGCTTTCACACCTCCACCTGAAAAAACCAGATCAATAATCATCCCTCCACCTCCATATCCTCATTTATATGAACGTTTCGAAAAACCATGAAAAAAGTGCAGCCAGCCACTTTCGGCTGTCTGCACTTGATGTTCATTTTATAAACCGCATTTTAATTGAGCATTACAATTGGTACATGTGTTGCAGCCGCCGATTTCTTTTACCGTCCCTTTTCGGCAGACAGGGCATGTGTTGCCAAGTTCAGATCCGATCGTAACATTGGTTGAACGCAAATCTTGAATCGTATCAACGAGTACAACGTTCTGCTTTGTTTTTTTACCTGGTTCATTCATATTGTTATCTTCAGCTTTAAGCGTCAGCACTTGTGAATCCCGGCTTCCGTCTACATATACGGTTCCGCCTTTTGCTCCGCCTTTATACAATCTCTCATACACACTTTCTACCTGTTCTACCGCATAGCCTTTTGGTGCATTCACCGTTTTAGAAATGGAGCTGTCAATCCATCTTTGAATCACACATTGTGTATCGGCATGGGCTTCAGGAGCAAGTTCCATTGCAGTAACAAAGAAATCCGGCAAATCACTTTCTGAAGCGGAAGGATTCAGGCTGAGATACTCACGAACAATATCAGCTTTCACTTCAATAAACTTGCCTAAACGGCCGCTTCGATAGTAGGTAAATGAGAAATAAGGTTCAAGCCCTGTGGAAACACCAACCATCGTTCCGGTGCTTCCGGTTGGTGCTACCGTTAAGAGGTGGGAATTTCTAATGCCATGAGTTCGGATCCCCTCTTTAATGTCATCGGGCATTTTCTTCATAAATCCTGTTTCCGTGAAATTTTTTCTTAATTGCGCTGTTTTCTCAACAGAAGCACCTTCAAGGAATGGGAAAGCTCCGCGTTCTTTTGCCAGTTCAATAGAGGCCCGATAAGCTGTCACAGCAATCGTTTCAAAGATTTCATCAACTAATTTATTTCCCTCTTCAGAGCCATATTCCTTTTCGCAGTAGATGAGCAGATCAGCTAGTCCCATAACACCAAGACCTACTCGACGTTCTCCAAGAGCCTGGGTTTGATTTTCTGCAAGGAAATATGGGGTTGCATCAATTACATTGTCCTGCATGCGAACACCGATCTCGACCGTTTTTTTAAGCTTGTCAAACTGTACCTGTTTTGTTTCTTTATCGGCAAATTCAGCAAGATTAACTGCTGCCAGATTACAAACAGAGTAAGGAGCAAGCGGCTGTTCACCACATGGATTTGTGGCTACCACCTGCTGACCGTAGCTTTGAGCATTTGTCATTTCATTAGCGTTGTCTATAAAGAAAATTCCGGGCTCTGCTGAATAGGTAGCACATATATTAATAAGATTCCAAAGCTCTTTTGCTTTGATCGTGCGATACGTTCTTACAGCATTCCCTGATTCTTCCCACTTGCGAACATCGCCTACCTCATGCCAGGTGTCATTGTAAACAGTCATTTGTTCTTTTGTATAAGACTCTACATCCGGGAATCTAAGTTTATATTCTCCATCCCGTTCAACAGCCTGCATAAAGTCATCAGTTAAACAAATCGAAATATTAGCCCCTGTCAGAAATTCAGGATTATGGACAGAATACGTACCGCCTGTCGCTAATTTCTCCTCAGCTTCTTCAATGATCTGTTCATTAAATCCACCGAATCCCGGGATTTCTTTATAGTTTATAATGCTTTGATACATTCCAACTTCTTGTTCTGTCAGAGGAGTGAATTTTAATTTCTCCTGGGCAATTTTCTTAATGAACTCATCTTCTGTTGTTTCAAGAAGAAATCGCAGAATACGTGGATTTTGCATTTTAGAGATAATAAATTCGATAATGTCTGGATGCCAGTCAGACAGCATAATCATTTGCGCTCCTCTTCTGGAGCCGCCCTGCTCGACTAAATGTGTGAGCTTGGCGATATCATCGAGCCACGAGACAGAGCCTGAGGATTTCCCATTGACTCCGCGAGCCAACGTATTTCTCGGACGAAGGGTGGATCCATTGGTGCCGACTCCTCCCCCTCTGCTCATGATCTCCATCACCTGCTTACGATGATCTGAAATGCCTTCCCTGGAATCTTTTACAAACGGCATAACATAACAGTTAAAGAACGTTACATCAGTCTTAGCCCCTGCTCCGTACAACACTCTTCCCGCTGGAACAAAATGCAGGCTGGACAATTCTTTATAAAATTCCTCTGTCCATTTGCTGCGCTGCTCTTCCGTCTTTTCAACTGAAGCAAGGCCGGTTGCATTACGTAATGCTATTTGCTCATAATAAATCTCCAAAGGCTTTTCAATAACATCAAGCGAACGGACAACGATGCCCGTCTCCATTTCTTTTGGCGTGTCTAAAGAGTTCCTGAATTCTTCTTCAATGAGAACATGAGCTTCTCTTTTTTCGGAGTTGATACTTTGTATGTATCCCAATCCTCTTGCTGGAAATTTAGGATCTTCCCGAATAGTAAGCACAACAAAATCACCTGTGCGCAAAGATTTTTTTTCTGTATCCTTAAATGCATAACGGTCCAGCATCACAAGACGTGATACCCCTTTATGCGTTATTTTCATGTCCGGTGTAATTGGGTGAACCGGGTCGAATTTTGCAATATCTTGATTTAATTGTTCCACATTTAATGTTGAATGCTGAGTAGAGAGCGAGGTCATCGTTCAATCCCCTTTCTTATGATAATGATTTACTGTAGTGTACTCTTTTTTAAGGTAAAACACAACATATAGTACTGATATTTTTTACTTGCATACTATATATAGTTTTTTCAGTCAATTATTATAAAGTGTCAAATCGGCAATCAGCTGATTTCTGCAGAAAAAAGAAGCTTTCACTAGGAAAAATAGTCCATTTCAGCTGATTTCGATCGAATTTAAGACTTGCACTTTACGACAAAGTTTTCCTTTCCGTTTTGCCGTAACAAAAAAGAAAAAAACGAGCGAGCTTGCCCGTTTTGATTTGAAAAACTATTCATTAAGTTGCATTCACTTTTATAGAATTCCAGTTTCAGCATTAACATCTTTTTATGCTAACGTTTAAAATTCCAGTCGTCATTCTGGTACCGTCTTGTCATAATTTCATTTATATAGGCATGTTCTTCTTCATTTAATTCATAAGGTTCCAAATGAATCGATAACCCTTTTTCAAAGCCCTGGCGGAATGCTTTTTTCGCTTCTTCGAGTGAAACGGGTTCTGCTGACATTTGGTTAATCGCTACAGCTTTATTTTTAAATAGCTGCTGCATTCGTTCTTTTACCCGATCATTCGAGTATCGAAACAGACTGAACAACTTTTCTTCATCAATATCCAGCAGGATCGAGCCGTGCTGAAGAATCACACCTTTTTGTCTGGTTTGAGCACTTCCGGCAACCTTTTTCCCTTCAACGACCAGTTCATACCAGGAAGGCGCATCAAAACAAACCGAACTTCGAGGATTTTTCAGCTGATTTTTCTCATCAGCAGTTGTCGGCACAGAAAAATAAGCATCCAGACCTAAAAATCGAAACCCGTGTAAAATACCTTCAGAAATAACCCGGTAGGCTTCTGTGACCGTTTTTGGCATGGCAGGATGGTCTTCACTTACAATTACACTATAAGTCAGCTCATGCTCATGCAAAACGCCTCGTCCTCCAGTAGGCCGTCTGACAAATCCCAAACCTAATCTTTTTACTTCATCCATTTTAATTTCTTTTTGCACATTTTGAAAATAGCCGATTGACAGCGTGGCAGGATTCCAGCCGTAAAAGCGGATCGTTGGCGGGATCTTCCCTTCACTGTGCCAGTCCAATAAGGCTTCATCTAATGCCATATTATAGGCAGGTGACGCATTTCCTGAATCAATAAATCTCCAAGTTTCCATCACACATCTCTCAATTCTTTTAAATTATGTCGATTTTAGTCTAACAGAAGGAGAAACTTTTTCAAAGAGTCCCGTTTCTCAATAATTTTCTTTGAACTTCTGACAATTGACCCCTATAATAAAGGGTAGTGTTATAAATAGAAAGGGGTCAAAGAGTTGGAATCACTTTATGTATTAATAGGTGTATTAGTTGCGATTATACTATACTCAACTTACACATATTTTCGTCAAAAAAAGATTTTAAAGCCCTTAACTGAGGAAGAGTTTAGAAGCGGCTATCGCAAGGCTCAGCTGATTGATATCCGTGAACAGCGAGAATACGATGGCGGCCATATACTAGGAGCCAGAAATATTCCCCTCTCCCAGCTTAAAACAAGAATAGGAGAAATACGCTCGGATAAACCGGTCTACCTTTACTGCCAAAACGGCATGAGAAGCGGCCGTGCCGCTCAGCTTCTCCATAAAAAAGGAATCAAGGACCTTTATCAGCTTAAAGGCGGCTTTAAAAAATGGACAGGTAAAATTAAACGAAAATAGTCATTTAAATAGCAGTAAAAAGATCCAAAGATTGCTCTTTGGATCTTTTTTTATGCAGTAAACCTTAAACTTCCACTGTTTCTTTTTTTCTATAGCGAAGAACAGGCTGCCGAGCTGCTTTTGTTTCGTCCAGACGTCCTATAATAGTCGTGTGAGGTGCGTTCTGAACTACTTCTGGTGTCTCTTCCACTTCTTTGGCAATTTGGATCATGGCATCTATGAACGCATCAAGTGTTTCTTTTGATTCCGTTTCTGTAGGCTCGATCATCATGCACTCTTCAACATTCAAAGGAAAATAAATCGTTGGCGGATGGTATCCGAAATCAAGCAGGCGCTTGGCTACATCGAGTGTTCGTACCCCAAGCTTCTTCTGGCGCTTCCCGCTCAGAACAAACTCATGCTTGCAGTGACGGTCAAAAGGCAGATCAAAATGTGGAGCAAGCCTTCTCATCATATAATTTGCATTTAAAACAGCAAATTCACTTACAGCCTTTAACCCATCAGGCCCCATTGTGCGGATGTACGTGTAAGCTCGGACGTTGATTCCAAAGTTTCCGTAAAAAGGCTTTACCCTGCCGATTGAGTCAGGACGGTTATAGTCAAAGTCATATCGATCCCCGTTTTTAACTAGGATTGGCTTAGGAAGATAAGGAATTAAATCTTTCTTCACTCCCACTGGTCCTGAACCTGGGCCTCCTCCGCCGTGAGGGCCGGTAAATGTTTTATGAAGATTTAAATGCACAACATCAAATCCCATATCCCCTGGGCGTGCTTTTGATAAAACGGCATTTAAATTCGCACCGTCATAATAAAGCTTTCCACCTGCTTCATGAATAATGGAAGCCATTTCGAGGATATTTTCTTCAAACAAACCGAGCGTATTCGGATTCGTCAGCATAAGCGCCGCTGTATCTTCTCCAACGACCCGCTTTAAATCTTCCAAGTCCACAAGACCTTGGTTATCCGACTTCACTGTGATGGTATCAAAGCCGGCTACTGTAGCAGAGGCAGGGTTTGTTCCGTGAGCTGAATCGGGCACAATTACTTTTGTCCTTTTGTAATCACCATTTGCTTCATGGAATGCCCGGATCATCATTAATCCTGTCCATTCACCATGAGCTCCTGCTGCAGGCTGCAGCGTTACTTCATCCATACCGGTAATTTCAATTAAGTGCTGCTGCAGATCATACATTAATTCCATGGCACCCTGAACAGACGAAGTTTCCTGTAAAGGATGTACATGTGCAAAACCTGCATATCTTGCTACTGCTTCATTTACTTTTGGATTGTATTTCATCGTACACGAACCAAGCGGATAAAAGCCTGAATCCACTCCATGATTCCGCTTAGACAGTGCTGTATAATGACGCATAATATCGAGTTCTGCTACTTCAGGTAACTCTGGAGCAGTCTTACGAATAAATCCTTCCGGCGCGAGAGTTTGAATGTCTACATCCGGTACGTCAAGTGCCGTTAAGCTATAACCCGTTCTGCCTTCTTTTGATAATTCAAAAATAAGCGGCTGATCTTTTTTATGCATACTGAGCCAGCTCCTTTACAAAGGTATCGATGTCTTCTTTCGTTCGCTGTTCGGTCACTGCTACAAGCATCTGATTACGACGGTTTTCAAAATCTCGTCCCAGATCATATCCTGCAATAATTCCCTTTTCAAGCATTGCTTCATTCACTTCTTTTACCGGCTGCTTTAATTTAATAACAAATTCGTTAAAGGTAAACCCTTCTTCTGCTAATTCAATACCCGCTGAGGTTAACTGCTGCTTTGCATAATGTGCCTTTTTAAAATTTTGCTGTGCGATTTCTACAATCCCTCTTTTACCCAGCGCAGTCATGGCTACGGAAGCAGCAAGAGCATTAAGTGCCTGATTTGAACATATATTTGACGTCGCTTTGTCCCGTCTGATGTGCTGCTCTCTCGCTTGCAGTGTCAGGACATATCCCCGCTGGCCTTCATCGTCTGTCGTTTCACCAACTAAACGTCCAGGAACTTTTCTCATAAGTTTTTTTGTTACGGCAAAATATCCACAATGAGGTCCGCCGAACGCTTGCGGCAAGCCGAATGGCTGTGCATCTCCAACGACTATATCTGCCCCGAATTGACCTGGAGGCGTTAAAGCTCCAAGTGCCAATGGGTTGGAAGAAACTACAAACATTGACTTACTATCATGTGCCAGCGACTCAATTTCGTCTAAGCGTTCAATCTGGCCAAAGAAATTAGGATACTGTACCATCACAGCTGCAACTTCATCTGTCAGCATGCCTTTTAATGAATCCAGGTCTGTGATGCCATTTTTTTGAGGAACCGTTACAACCTCAATATGCTGTCCTGCTGCATAGGTTTCAAGCACGGCTCTCGATTCCGGATTTACGGCTTCTGACACAAGTACTTTTTTTCTTTTGGTCTGACCGGCTGCAAGCATTGCCGCTTCTGCAAAAGAAGTCCCTCCATCATACATAGAAGAATTTGCTACTTCCATTCCGGTAAGTTCACAGATCATGGTCTGGTATTCAAAGATTGCCTGAAGCTCTCCTTGTGAAATTTCAGGCTGATAAGGAGTATAGGCTGTATAAAATTCAGAACGGGAAATAACATGATCCACTATAGTAGGAGAATAGTGGTCGTAAACACCAGCACCTAAAAACGAAATGTAGTGTTTGGTATCAGCATTTTTAGCAGCCATATTCATCAGTTCTCTTGTAAGAGCAGTTTCAGATTTTGCGGGCTTGATATTTAACTCTCCCTGAAAGCGAACCTTTTTTGGAATATCGGAAAAAAGATCATCTATTTTCTCGACGCCTACTGCTTTCAGCATTTCTTTTTGATCCTGCTCGGTCATTGGCAAATATCGATGATTCATTTGTATCCTCCTTCTAAAATCCTATTTTCTTTTGTAAAATGGCGTTTTAACAATTTCAGCTTTTACCTTTTTTCCTCTGATTTCCACCCATACATCATTTCCAATTACGGCGTATTGCTTTTTGATTAGCACATGTCCTATATTTTTCTTTAAAGTCGGTGACTGAGTTCCTGTTGTGACAAACCCAATTTCTTCTTCTCCGGAATATACGGAATAGCCATGGCGGGGAATGCCTCTTTCAATCATCTCGACCCCAACTAATTTTCTTGGTGCACCATTTTCTTTTTGTGCTTTTAAAACATCCTGTCCAATAAATGGAGTCTCTTTTTCAGTCCGCACCGCAAATCCGATGCCGGCTTCTATAGGAGAAATTTCTGCCGTCAGCTCCTGCCCGTACAAAGCAAGCTTAGCTTCAAAGCGCAGTGTGTCTCTCGCTCCAAGTCCACAGGGGATAAGTCCGTCTTCCTTGCCTTCTTGCAGGATTTCATTCCAAAGAGCAGGGGCGTGATCCGCCTGGCAATAAAGTTCAAATCCGTCTTCTCCCGTGTAGCCTGTACGGGAAACGAGTGCAGATACATTTTTTATATGAACATCATTTTGAAAATGAAAAAATGAAATTTCAGATAAATTAGTCTTTGTCATTCGTTGCAGTATCTTTTCAGCTTGTGGCCCTTGAATCGCAAGCTGAGCAATTTTTGGTGAAATATTTGTAACTTGAACTTCTTCACTTACATGCTCAAGCAGCCAAGCAACGTCTTTTTCGATATTAGACGCATTGATGACAAGGAGATAATGTTCATCCTTTATTTTATATACGAGTAAATCATCGACAGTTCCACCATTTTCATAGCACATCGCCGTATAAAGCGCTTCATTATTCTTTAATTTAGAAAGATCATTCGTCATCATTTTCTGCAGATAGGCAAGGCTGTCTTTCCCCCTTACATCCACTTCACCCATATGAGATACGTCAAATAGACCTGCTTTTGTTCTAACCGCTTCATGTTCTGCTTTAATGCTTGTGAACTGAACTGGCAAAGCCCATCCTCCAAAATCAATCGTCTTACCGCCAGATTCCTTATAGAGTTCAAATAAAGGTGTTTTCTTCAATGATTCACTCACATGAATAGCTCCTTCCAATATAATTTGCTGCCATGTATGCAAAAAAGGACAGGGATTCCCCATAATCAATGGGAATCCCTGTCCTTTCACCTGAAAGTTTACCAAAATTCGGCTGTCCTCTTTGGTGGTTTCATTACGAAACGCTCTCCAGAGTTGCGTCCAGCAAGAGTCTTTTTGCCTGAGAGATTCACAAACATGCTTGCTCCTTCGGCGTCCTTTAAAAAAGGATCTCTCCCCCTGCTTTCATTCGCTCATATTTTATTAACTTATGGGCATACTATGAACAACAAACAAAGTTTTAAATGAAATGTTCGGTTTTTATTTTATTTTGACTAATGAATCCCCTTTATCCTATCATTATTTCTGTTTTTTGGGCAATGTTTTTTTATTCAGAAATTAAAAGATTCGTGTTTTGGCGTATTTATAAAATTTTTACTTTTGAAAGGTCTGATAATAATGAATCATTCACTTCACTTTCAAGATTCAAATTGGCCGAATGCGTTTTTGTCTTGGCTGAATTCTTCTCAACACTCATTTCACTCTTCTTTACTGATGCATTCTATGGCTACAAGAAAAGAAGAATACCTATATCCTGAAAATACACTGGGCTGTTTAAAGGAACTAGACCATCTAACCCTTCACCCCCATCAACTTGAGGCGGCTAAAAAGGTTGTTTTTGAAATGGGAGGAAGGGCCCTGCTGGCGGATGAAGTAGGGTTGGGGAAGACAATAGAAGCAGGGTTAATTTTAAAAGAGTATATGTATCGCGGGCATGTAAAATCTGTTTTAATTTTAGTTCCCGCATCACTAGGAGGCCAGTGGCAAAGTGAATTATTCGTTCACTTTGGGATTAACAGCATCGTGCATAAAGGAAAAAAAGAATGGCGCAAATCTCCTGTAACGATTGCTACGATCGATTTATTAAAACGTCCTCCTCTGCGTGAACAAATCGAGGAGCATCATTATGATATGGTCATCGTGGATGAAGCACATAAATTAACGAACCCAAAGACGTTGAATTATCAGTTCATAGACTCTTTATCAAAGAGCTACTGTTTATTTTTAACCGCAACACCCATCCAAAATAAATCAGAGGATCTATATCATTTATCTTCCCTTCTCCGTCCTGGCCTGCTAGGTAGCTTACGTGAGTTTAGAGACGGCTGCAAGGATGAAAAAGAAAAAATTGTCATTAAGAAGAAACTGGATGATTTTATGATCCGAACGAGACGAAAAGAAACAACTATCGCCTGGACGAAGCGGTCCATTCAGATAGAATGGATCGAGCAGCTTCCCTATGAAAGAGAACTATATACAGCAATCGAGAAATTTTATCTGAATCAACAAGAAGCGAATATGCACGCATTTTCTCATATCACATTACTTAAACAGGGCTGCAGTTCAATTATTGCACTTTTAAAGGCGTTAAACAGAGAACAAAATCAAGAAATCAGCCGACAGCTCGGAATCAATTTAGACGTTACCCCTGATCAACTGATTACGGCAAAAGCACAGCGTATTCTTTCGTTTATACAAAATACAGATGAAAAAGTGATCGTATTTACTCAATACAGAGCGACTCAGCTTTACTTAAGCTGGTTTCTTAAACAGCATAATATCACTTCTGTCCCTTTTAGAGGCGGTTTTAAAAAAGGAAAAAAACAATGGATGACAGATTTGTTTAGAGAAAAAGCACAGGTATTAATCGCCACTGAAGCCGGCTCTGAAGGGTTAAACTTGCAATTTTGCAAGTATATGATTCATGCAGACATCCCATGGAATCCAATGAAGCTTGAACAAAGAATTGGACGAATCCACAGAATTGGACAAAAAGAAGATGTAGAAGTTTTTTATCTTTTAAATAAAGACACCATTGAAGAACGGATCTGGCATGTTTTGCAAGAAAAAGTATCCCTTTTCCGCTATATAATCGGTGAACATGATGACTTGCTTTCTTCCACTTCAAAAAAAGAAATCGATCGCTATTTAGAAGATGCCTTACTCCATTCGCGCTCAGAAAAAGAAATGCGGCTGAAATTAAATCAGCTGGAGCACTTTTATGAACTTTCATCAATAAAGGAGGAATCGTAGTGTCTAACGCACTTCACTGGGAGCTCGTACATGAGTTTTTGAATTACAAAGGTGTTGAAGTTACAAAAGGCCCTTCACAATCCCTGGTTCATTTAAATGAAGAACTTGACCGAAAGTTTATGAACCGCCCTTTTTATTGGCATTATCGTGACGCCACTAATCAGGCGGGTGAGCCTATGACTATATCTATTTTAAAAAATGAGGGCGACTCCCCCCCTCCAAATGCCATTGTGGCTACATCCTTAAATCCGATTTTCAAACAGCTGGTTGAAGCCGCTCACTCGGAAACACGAATGTTTAAAGGATATGAAACAGTTGAGTCTACCTCCTCAAATTATGCACCACTCTACCCCTGGATTGTACTCCAGGGTTTGTTTACAATGGATCCTCCAGGCGCCCCTTCTCACTGGAAAGAAGTGGCTGTCTCTCTGACGACGGGCAGTATTAAAACCGGGGAAAATCTTTTTAATTACAAAGCATTAAAAGGCACTCTTCCGGATGGACATGTAACTATGTCACCTATTGTGCAATTTGAAAGAGCGATACACAAAAGCATAGCTGAGCTTGATAAGGTAGGAAAAACCTTGTTTGCAAATGAAATTACGAAAGCAAACGCCTTAAAAGAAAAAATGGTTCCCTTATTAAACCTTCTTAAAGAAAAAAAAGACTTAAGAGAATATGAACATCTTACTGCGCTTTATGAACCAAAAATAAGATATGATTATCCAATAGGCGGTCTTGTATACGCAAAGAGCAATTAAGTGAGTTTGCCGATTTTCTTCAAGATAGCTGAAATAGTCTCTTCAATTTCACCATATGATGGGACTGTCATGTCAACAGCCGCTCTTTGATAATTTTTATGACGTTCTGTAAAAATCCTCTCGAGCTGCTCTTTGGAATTTTGAGTTGCAACGGGTCTGTTTGAATCCTCAGCTATGCGTTGATATAAAATTGAAAATGGGGCTTCGAGATACACTACAGTTCCATTTTCTTTCATCCAGGCCAGGGTATCATCAAAATAGAGAATTCCCCCTCCCGTTGCAATCACTTTGTTCCCTTTGATCATTTTCAGGTATTCTGCTTCTTTTTCTCGAAAATATCGTTCACCTTTTGTAGAAAACAATTCAGGAATCGTTTTTTCTTCTGCATCTTCTACGACTTGATCCAGATCGATAAAATCTACTGACAGTTTCTTTGCGAGCAGAGATCCAACAGTCGACTTGCCTGCTCCCATAAACCCAATTAAAAATAAATGATGATTGTTCTCCATCCATAAACCTCCATTTTAAAACGATTAATGCTTTGTCCTGTCTATTAAACTTTCACTTGCAGAACGGCTTTCTATTGATCTTATACTTTTTACCTTCTTAAATTCAACCATCGCTTCACTTTCATAGTAGGCATTTAATTTCTCGTAGTGATTTATTTGCGCCATACAGGTTGCTGATAGGCCTCCTGCAATAAATATAACCGTGCTGAATGATAGAAGTGCAGGGAGCATCAAACTGCCAGCCTGTGATTTAATGATATGCCCCAAATCTTCCCTCTCTTTTTTTGCCATTTAAAAAATTCACCTCCAGCACAATCATTTGGTGAGTGAGTGCGAAGTTCAAGTCTTTCAGAGCTGTTAAATAAACTTCGTGTCCTTTCCCGTTTACCTGTCGCCTAAGCAAAGAACCATAGAGAGAGAACACGATTGTGTCCCCCTCCTTGCTTTTTAATGTGAGCCTTTTGGGTTCAATTCTTTCAATATCATGCAGTTTGACTTCATTGCGAAACTGGATTGAAAACATGTCCCATTCTTCATGAGCAGACTCCTCTACTTGCTTGTTTACTGAATAAAGATTGGCAAAAATTAAAGGCATAAGTGAGGCAATAATAGTCAGAACTGCAAGACAGATCATTACTTCAATTAAGGTAAAGCCCATATTGACGTTACTGTACACATGTTTCTGAGACCGCAGAGGATCGGTTTTCATACATTACACAAATCCTTTCATTTTCGATCCATGATGTTGTATAAATCGTCCCGTCTCTTTCAATGCGCTCAAGATAGTGACCGGTATTTTTTATACTTTGCAATTGTTCGGTTAATACAACCCAGGAAGCTGCTTTTCTTTTTGACTCATCAACCTTAATCACAGATTGAGACAGCACCGGGATAATTGCAGTACAAAGAAATACGATACAGGTGAGAGAAAAAATGGCTTCATATACTGCAAATCCCCTATGATCCTTCAGCAATATAGAACCTCCCTTTCCCTAAATAATAATGGACCGTATAAGGATCCCCGTTAACTAAAAAACGCAGTGCACCAAATGTATTTGTACTGCCGGAGGGTAAAAATTTAAACGAAGGCAATGTCGTGGTATCTAGAATTTCAATAGAATCCGGCAGTTCTCTTTTTGCAATATACTTTTCCTTTGAACCGGAACCTTTCGAAATATAGTAATGGGAGGTGTGAGGATAAAAATAGAGGGTAACATATTCTCCACTTGTTAAGGCAGTAAGCTGAGCATCCAATAAATCTTGTGATAACTGCTGTTTGAATACACGTTCTTCTTTAAACTGTAAGGATTTGTACATAAAGGAACCGCAAATTGAAATGATCACAGTCATAAGAAGCAAAACCATCATCAGTTCGATCATCGTAAATCCTTTATTGTGAAGCTTCAACGATCGTCACTTCTCCATCACTTTCAATTGACAGTGTTCTGCCGTCAGGACAAGCTGTTTCATCTTCTCTTAAATATCCATCTGCTTGAAGAGCTGCAATGGAGGCTGGCAAAGAATTGTTTGTTAACCGATAAGACTCCACTTGGGCTTGAACCATCTGCTGAAATGCCTGACATCCCTTTCCATTTATTGAACTGCTTTGAGAAGAGATATTCGGTAAACTCACTACTAGCAAGATTGAAATCACTAATAAAACAATGACCATTTCAATTAACGTAAATCCCCGATTATTTTGCAATGATTTAATAAGTATTTTTTTCATCTTTTCCTCCTAAATAGTTTGCATCAGTTGAAATACCGGCAGCAGGATGACAAGATAAGCTCCTATGATCGCCAAGCCTAAAAGCAGAAACAGACAGGGTTGCACAAAGGCAAAGATCTTTTCCGTTCTTGCTTCCAAAGAGTTCAAACAATAGCGGCTGTAAAATCTCCATTCTTCCTCAAGCTGCCCATTTTCCTCACCATGTTGAGTAATACTCTTTAATTCTTCTGTTAGATATGGAAGTTGAAGCAGGGTCTGATGCATGGATTGTCCTCTGCTTAATTCATCTGAAATAAACTCCCCCATATGATGATAAAGCTTGCGGTAAGGCTGTGAAATAAAGATTTTAAGCATTTCCTGAAAAGACATCCCTCCTTTCAATAAATAAGAGGCTTCTCTTGAAAAAACATAGCTATGATAATGCTGAACGTAATAGCCGATCAATGGGAGCGCCGCCAGTGTTGTCCATCTCTCATGAGAATCTTTGTTCTTGAAATAGTAAATGCAGCATGCACCAAACAGCAGTGCCAATGCGAACAAACCTGCGAGTATATAAGGCAGCTGGTGAAAGATGGAGGAGATGACTGATATCAGCCCGGTTGAATCCTGTCCTAATGAGGAGTAAAGCGTGGTAAATCGAGGCAGTAAATATAGGTTCAAAACAGATAAGATAATCACAAACAAACACAATAAAAATAACGGGTAGTGTAAAAGTTTAGCCAGCCGCTTGGTTTCTTTTCTTTTATGTTCTAAAAGAACAGCTGTGTCGGCCAATGTTGCTTCAACACTTCCAAATCTTTCTGCAAAGTAAAGATGCAGACAAACAAAAGCAGGAAATCCAAGCTTTTTTAACGTGTCGCTTAAAGAATGACCATTTAAGAAATCATCCAGAACCTCCTGGTGCACAGCTGATAGATTGATTTGCTGGCTAAGCAGTAAAAACTCTATTGCACGATCTAAAGGATACCCATTTCCCTTTAATTCACCTAGTTTTTTAAGGAACGGCCCCTGATGTTTGGGCAGGATGAGCGGGCTCTTCCCTCCATCTAAAATACTCCTCCTCAGAAACATATCCTAATGCCACTCCTTTTATAAGCAAATTGTTGATCGTACTTCTTTCTTTTTGTGGAGAAGTTTGATTTATGACAGCAGCAAGTTCTCCTCCGGTAATAATCTCAAGAATTGATGCTCTGCGTTGCGGCTGCCTTGTTTTATTCAGCTTTACAAGCCGCTGTCCGGTTACTCCCAGCAGTGTTTGCTTAAGCTCTTCTAAAGTAGAACCGAGATCGAGCATTCGGTATATGGCTCCTTCTGCATTTTTTGCATGCAAAGTTGAAAGCACTAAATGACCGCTTAAAGCAGCACGGACTGCTATTTGAGCTGTTTCTGCATCTCTGATTTCCCCCACAATAATAATGTCAGGGTCATGCCGCAAAACCGCTTTTAAGCCTGCTGCGTAAGTAATACCGGCACGTTCATTAATTTGCACTTGCAAAACATGGTCCTGCTGTCGTTCAATCGGATCTTCAAGTGTAATAATGTTACGGTTTAAGTGGGTAGCGCAATATTGAATGAGGGAGTACAAAGTAGTGGTTTTTCCGCTGCCGGTTGGTCCGGTGAATAAAATCATGCCATGGGAATAATTCACAAGGGATAAAAGCTGCTGTGCGGGTTTTGAAAAAAGGGAAAGCCGTTCAATGGGAATGGAAAAAGTCTGCGGTAACAATCGAAGTACGAGGCTTTCTTTGAAGGAGTATGCTGGAAGAGTGGAGATCCTGAGAGCGATCAATTCTTCATCAATTACAGTAGTAAACGAACCGCTTTGAGGTCTTCGCTTATCACCGATATCAAGTGAGGATTTAAACTTAAAGTGAGAGATTAAACGGTCACCCATTGAAGCAGATAAAGATTTGTACAGAACTAATTCACCTAAAATCCTGAACTGAATCACCATCTCCTCCCCTCTGGGTGTCATGTGAATATCAGAACAGTTCCTTTTATACGCTTCTTTCAGCAAATGAGCTGCAAAGCGATCCGTGCCAAAGGTCATTATTTCACATCCTTTCATGATGGTTCCATTTCACTATACATGATCATTTCCCAAAGTTCTATATTTTTTTACAAATCAAAAAATTTTTTTTAAAATGAACTAATTTACTCTGGTCATGGAATAAGTAAGCGCTTGGTGTTCAAAAAAAAAAGGAGTGGCAACTGCCCTCCTTTACTAACTTGTCATCATATATACTTGCTTCTTATTTGACAAACTTCTCAAACCCTCGGGATTGTACCCTACAATCATTTTGCTGCCATCTGTCAGAATTGGCCGTTTAAGTAATTTAGGATCTTCAATAATTAATTTTACCACCTCGGACAAAGGAAGATCTTCTACATTTTGTGTTAGATTTTTAAACGATTGGCTTCTTGTTGCTAATAGTTCATCCAGGCCCTCTGAAGTCATAGATAAAAGACGCAGCAGTTCGTTGTACGAAGGAGCCTCTCTGAATATATGTCTTTCTTCAAATTCGACATCATTTTCCTTTAGCCACTTTTTAGTTTTTCTGCACGATGTACAACTTGGGTATGTGTAAAATGTTATGGGATTCATTTTCTTTCCTCCTCATTTTGTATAACTATAGTTCAACCTTTGTATCGCATTTGTATAGATATTATTGTATACCACTTGTACAAAGCATGTACACCTCTTTTAAGTAAATAAATTATTTTTTTATAATTAATTTAAGAAAGATGATACAAAACTCGGAAACATGACTTAAAATGTAGAATATGGTCAAGTTTGAATAGACTTGCTTTAGAGCGGCAAACTAGAAGTATCTGTTTTACTAACGATCCTTAGAGGGATAAAAAGTAAAAATCACGTAATCGTCACAATCCAAAGTGATGTGTTATTTACATTTCAATATGGTATCCTATATAATAAGATCGATGGACTGTTCGTATAAAGGAGGGATTTGGATGGATAAGATGTATCGAGTCATGGGCTTCTGGACTGGAATTTTTTCTGTACTATTTTATGTTGGACATATGCCCAAGACATCATTGCTTTTCCTTGCTCAGACTGGATTTTTCATCCTGCTTGGGTATTTGAAATTATCTGAACGTATGTATGTTTATGTTTTCTTTGTATACTTAACGCTTTTCTTTGCAGGTTTTACTTACTATACAACCTTCAAAATGCCGCTCGAAGGACCATTATAATAGGAATAAAAGCCTCCAGTCAGCTGGAGGCTTTTATTTTATTCTGTTATCCATGCGTGAATCAAAATCCATGTAAAAATGGATTTGAATTCATTTCATTCTGAATTGATGTTACCGGGCCATGGCCGGGCAGCACATATGTATCTTCCGGGAGCGTTAACAATTTTTGATGAATGCTTTTGAGAAGAAGATCATGGTCTCCTCCACGTAAATCTGTACGGCCAATGCTGTTTTGAAACAGGGCATCTCCTGAAATCACCAGCTTCTCCTCTTTAAAATAAATACTGACACTTCCAGGGGAATGGCCAGGGGTAAAGAAAAGTTGAAAAGTCCATCCTTCTACCGATACTATTCCCTCTTCAGAAAACAGATGATCAGGGTCTGCTCCCTTTATTAGAGGAATTCCTTCAAAATGAGCAGAACCATTTTTTTGAGGGTCTCCGAGCCATTTACGCTCGCTTTCATGCAGATAGACAGGAATATCGTAAGTTTCCCTTATGGCATCCACAGCACCTATATGATCAAAATGTGCATGGGTTAAAACGATAGCAGCAGGTTTTAATTGCTTCTTATCAATAAATGATTTTATTTTGCCGGGCTCTTCTCCAGGATCCACAATTAAGCAGTTTAGATTTTTATTGTAGAGAATATAAGCATTTGTTTGAAGAGGACCTAAAGGCATTTGTATCCATTCCATATTCATCACCTCTACGTTAGTTTACCATGAAGGTGCGTGATATTATCGTTATTTTATCCTTCATCACCAAAGTGTCACGATTAGTTCTCGACATTGATCAAAAAAAAATATAAAATATAAGTAGAGTTTGCATATAAGCAGCACTATTATCGATCATACTTACTATAAGTGAATGGAATGAAAGGGGTGCAAAGGAATGAACGGTTTAACAATCATTTTAGCGTTAGTCACTATATTAGCTGTAATTGGGACGCTTTCTTCGTTCAAAGGAAAAAACATTATGGGTATTGCATTTGGTCTTGCAACACTTGGCGTTTTCGGATGGTTTACGATTATGACGATTGTGTATGACGGATATCCGGTTTAATTTATTTCATATGCTATAAACAATAAGAAAAGAGTTGACTACAGAGTCAACTCTTTTCTTATTGTTCCATCTGCTGTTGAACAGAAGCCATTTTATTCTGCATAGAATGATCATTATGGTCCCTTCTATCATCAATGCGTATATTAGTCGCTACCCGCTCAATACCCTCAAGGAAAGGAGATTCATGTATTTCTTTTACAACTTCAAATAACAAGGAAAGTTCACCTTCGATTAATGTGCTCATAGGTGTTAATTCATATGTAATTTTACCTTCAGAAGCCCATCTGGTTAATATTTTTTGGATGTTTGCCACATAGCTGCTGACACTTGGCGTTTCTGTCCCGATCGGTATTACTGTAATATCTATAATCGCCATTTATTCAATCTCCTCCTCCATTATAATCAATTTATTTGATTCTCCAGTATCCAGATTCACTACATTTGAAAGCTTTTGACCAGTAAGACAATAGGTCCCCCCTGGTGAACAGCTTAGTGGTGCATTATCTGCAAATTGTTGAATTGTTTTTTCCTTACCAGTAGATAGGTCAATTAAAATCATAGAAAATGTTTTTTCTTCAATTTCAGATACCCCTTTTGAATCCAGTCTAAACATGACTAATTCCTTTGTACTTACAATAAATTCATGCTGAGGGACCACCCAATCAGAAAAAAGTTTATGTCCGGGAGTAACAAAACGTACCGCCTCTTTAGCCGGCTGGTCGATTTTATATTGGTATGTACTGGTTTCATCATTCACATAAACAGAAAGAATAAATGGATCTTGAAAATCAAATGTTAATAGCTTACCGTCAATGTGCTCTTCTTTTTCTTCATGAATAAAAAATTCCATAAGAGCTGACGTTGACGCAGTGCTATCTGTTTCCCATTTTTGATAAAAGACGGAATTTTTCGTTTTCCACTTATAAAAAGGAGTCAGGTTTTCTATCTCTTTCCATGTGTTCTGGCTGCTATCTGCCAGCCACACCTTGTAATCCCAGTTTTCTTCAAATGCAGTAAACAAAATTTGAGATTCTTTAAAAGGGTTCCAGGTAAAGGTGAGTTCATAAGAATCAATCTCCTTTTCCCAGGTTATATTTCTGCTTTGCATGTCCATAAGGAGGATCTTTGCTGTATCTTTATCGACTGCCTGATGAACCAGCAAAGATCTCTTAGAAGGACTTAATGCAGCGTTAACAATGATCCCTTCAATCGAGTAAAGTTTATTTACATTCCCTGTCAAAAGATCGTAAGCCTGAATACTTGCTTTAGACCCTTCCCGCTTTATAAAAAGAAAAGATTGTTCGTCTAACCAGTCAACTACTTTATAAAAAGTATTTTCAGGAAGGATAAGCGGCTCAATCTGCTTGTTGTAATTATATGGTGATTTAGGGGCGGCTGATACCGATTCATTTGAGTCACTCTGGCACCCGGAAACCACAAAAAACATGAGGATAATAAAAAACATTAGTTTTTGCACACTTTCCTTCCTCCTATTCGCATCCGGAACCATCCATCTTTCTTATAAGCATATACTTATCTGGACGAATGCGATAGGTGAAAGTTTCATTTGTACATGTTTATTAGGTAATTCCTTTTATGCTTTGAATAAATACTGGATTCATTGCGTCATAAATTTCGGAAAACTGGTTTAACGGAAGCGGATTAACACCCTTGCCTAATTCAAAAGTAAACCCGGGTTTTCTAAATTCTAAAATAAACCAATCTTTATAGCCAGCATGACTGTCCACATAACGAACTGACCGGTAACCGCTTAATTCACTAAACAAGGATGCGTACAGCTGTGAGATTGCCGGTTCAAGGCCTTCGTAGCCCCAATAGAATTCGGCTCCTTGTGTGTGTAAAGCAATCATCATATCAAAAGGAATTTGATTTGCTAATTCTGCCATTGCTTGTGATTCCGGCTGATCTAAAGGGGCATTTCCAGAAAAGTCTCTTGAAGAAGGTGATGTGACTTTTGTTCGTTCTTTTTCGAGTTCCCACCCTGCAGGAAATTGGTCATTTAAATCAACTCCGTTAATATTCGCTTTCCAACCTGAAAAATCATCTGAGCCATTATTTATGGCCACAACCGATTCTCTATTTTCTTCAGTTGGCCCTTCCACCACCAAGTTAACTCCATCTGGATTTACCATGGCAATCACATAGAGGGAGCACTCACTATAGGTTTTAAACCTCTCTTTATGGCTGTTCGACTCTGTATTCGTCAAATGCCATAAATGTTCATTAAGCAGTGACATCAATATAGGGGTGGTAATCCATTCATTGGCGTGAAATGATGCATTCCATTGAACTCGGCGAGACCCCTCCCCAAGCTTCAGCATATAAATAGGTCTGCCTTCAACAGAACTACCTATCTCTGTAGCCGTTATAAACGGGTACGCTGATTTAATCTGATCTATATCACGCTCTAATTCATTAAATCCATATTCTTTGGCACGAATAAGAGGTTGATTATCGAGTCTGGCTGGAATGCGAATAATGCTCCCGATTCTAAGGGATTGCGGAGGAATAAGAGGATTAACGAATCTTAATCTCTGTATAGGGATGGAAAACCGATTATGAATTGTCCAAAAAGTGTCTCCTTGCTGGATGGTATATTGCCAAATTGTGTACCCGGGAATTTTCACCGCCTGACCGATCATTAAAACATTTGGATCTGCATCAGGATTTGAATCCACGATTAAGTCGAGCGGAACTGAAAATAGTTGAGAATACAGCGAGAATGTATCTCTCTCTTTCACAATTATGTCCATAATCTACCCCCTTATTAAACTCTATTCTCTCTTCTTGGATTCAATCACAAAAAACCGGGCTTCTCATTATGAGAAGCCCGGAATTAATAACACGAATTATTCTTCAACTAAAGTATCGTCCTCAATTAAACGTCCGTTTTTGGCATCATAGAATCGGAGCAAATCACCGTAAATGATTTCATCATTATAAGCAAGCTCTTCATCTGCCCGTTCTTTAAAAGGTGCACAGGCTTCCATATCGGTTTCTTCGCCTGTTTCCTTATCCCAGCATGTTTCACCTGCGTATACAAGATCTTCAGTGATAAATCTGCCATCCCTCAAAATAACAAAGTCATCATTTTCTTCAGAGAATATATCCTGTCCAAATTGAATCGAATTACCTGTATCAATTCCCATCAGATTTTGAATTGTAGGCTTTAAATCAATTTGACCCGCGAGAGAATGATCAGTTGTGCCAATGTCTGAACCTGGCACATGTATGAACATCGGCACTCTTTGAAGCTGTGTTGATTCAAAAGGAGTAATTTCCTTATCCATGTATTGACTCATTGCAGCATTATGATTTTCAGATATACCATAATGGTCACCATACATGACAATAATAGAATCTTCATATAGACCCGATTCTTTTAAAGAGGTAAAAAACTCTTTAATTGCTTCATCTGTATATCGAACTGTTTGGAAATATCGATTGAGCGTACCTGAATTCGAATCATATTCCTCAATGAACTTATCTTCTTCATCAAGATAAAATGGGTGATGGTTCGTCAATGTAATCATTTTAGAATAAAATGGCTGGTCCATTTCTTTCATATGATCAACTGACTGCTGGAAAAACGGAATATCTTTCATCCCCCAGTTTACTGCTTCTCCTTCTCCCACTGTGTAGTCAGGCAGAGAATAATACCGGTCATAACCGAAATTATTGTACACAATATCCCGGTTCCAGAAGCTTTTGTTGTTTGCGTGCATCGCTGAAGTAAAATACCCTTCATCATTCAGACTATCTGTCAGCGTATGATATTCGTTCCCACTATGCGTAAAGAAAACGGCTCCTCGACCAAGTGGATATAGTGAATTGTCCAATAAAAACTCAGAGTCAGACGTTTTCCCTTGTTCTGTTTGATGGTAGAAGTTATCCATATAAATGGTATCTTTATCTTCTGTCAATGAGTTAAGGAAAGGTGTTACCGTCTCTCCATTCATTTCGTTATTAATAACAAAATTTTGTGTAGACTCCAGTTTAACTACAATTAAATTTTTACCTTCAGCAATTCCATGATACTGACCGGCTGACTTAATTTTCTTCGTTTCAACATAATTATTTACATCTACTAGTTCACTGCTGTCTGCAAGAGCACGCTGCGCTGACTGTTTGGATTGAAGATAGACATCATATAAATGATAATTATATGTTCCAATGTTTTTAACCAGCATTTCCCGGTCAAATGTTCTTGTTAGTAGCTGAGGACGCTCAGTTTCGGCAAGTCCTAAGTTAAAGAAGAATGTAGCAATGGCTACTAGAAAGTAGGCTCTTCTGTTAATTTTTGCTGTTTCTCTAAAGCCGACAAATGACGGCTTTAGCTTCACAATAGCAATAAGCACTAAAATATCAATAAAGTACAGAGCATCTGTCCAATAAATATTTTCAAAAGCACTTCCGCCAAGGTCACCAAAGTTGCTTGTTTGGAAAAGTACCGGCAGTGTTATAAAATCATTAAAGAAACGATAAAACACCATATTTGAAAAAATGATGAGCGTCAGGACAGTTGAAGTCGCAATGACGTATATGTTTCTATTTCTCTCTTTTTTAATGAATAATGCTACTCCAAAGATAAGAAGCAGAAAACTCAAAGGGTTAATAAATAATATTATTCCTTGCATCATGTTATCGATTTGTATGCTAAATGCAGCATAGTAAGACACGTATGTCTTAATCCATAAGAACGCAATGGCTATAATGACAAGCGAAAGCTTTGGCATTGTCCATTTTTTGTTCATATTCCTTCCTCCTCTAATGCTAAATGATTAGCAATATCTTCTATTAATTTCTAAAATGTGGATATCGGTTTCTGGTCAGTCATTATATTACCTCTATTTCTTAATAATTGCAAATTAATATTTACACAACTTTAAGATCATATTTACAATTCCTCTATTATAGACGTATTAAACCTTGAAAAGTTTCTTATTTAAAGAAATTTAATTTAGTTTCCTGATTTTGTGTAAATATTGTTTAGATTTTATGAAGAGATGATAGTAACCTATTATACATAAAAAAGCTGTCATTTCAAGAATGACAGCTTAAAAACGATATTTTCCTTATTCATTTGCAGCACATAAAAGTAAATCACAGCAACAGGCATCAAATAATATTATTAAATACAAAGTGATAACGAATTAATGTTTGTATTTAATGAGCCAGGCAGCTCCAATTACTCCTGCATCATTACCCAATGTCGCTACTTCAATCGTTGTTGATTCTGCAACTGTTGGAAATGCATACTCTTTAAATTTGGCTCTTAAAGGCTTTAACAAAGTGTCGCCTGCATGGGAGACCCCTCCGCCTATAACGATTTTTTCAGGGTTTAATGCACTTCCCAGATTGGCTAAAGATAGACCCAGATAAAAGGTAAGATTATCAACTACTTTGACTGCGACTTTGTCGCCCTTCTGTGCCGCTTCAAAGATTGCTTTCGCTGTTAAACGCCCTTGCTGACTTAGAATTTCTCTTAAAACAGAAGGTTCCGCATTGCGGCTGAGCTCATCTGTAGCAAGACGGATGACGCCTGTTGCAGATGCCACTGTTTCCAGACAGCCATATTTACCGCAATTACAATAATATCCATTCACTGGAACTGCAGTTATGTGGCCAATTTCTCCCGCTGCTCCCTTAATTCCATGAGCAATATCACCATTGACTATTACACCGCCTCCAACGCCAGTCCCTAAGGTTACGCAGATGACATCTCTAGCTCCATCGCCAGCACCTTTCCACATCTCCCCGAGCGCTGCAACATTGGCGTCATTTTCAATTACAACCGGAAGATCTGTAAGCGCTTGAAGTTCCTCCCTTAAAGCAACCGGTTTCTCCCAGCCAATATTGACTGCAGTATAAAGAATTCCTGTTTGCATATTTACTGGACCGGGAGCTCCTACACCTATACCTAAAATCGATGAGGAATCGATTGATCTTTCTCTGATCTTATTTTTTATTGCTGCAGCAATGTCCGGAATAATATGAATGCCATTGCTTTTTGTATTGGTTGTGATTACCCATTTTTCTACGATCTCTCCGCTTTCTTGAATCAATGCCATTTTTATCGTTGTGCCGCCTATATCTACACCTATTATTAATTTATCCATCATTCTTTATCACCTGTCCGTCCAGAATTATTTTCAAGTTGAATTTCACGGCGCAATAACAGAACCGCTTTTTGATAATCCTGCATGTCAATAAGATTTGATTCATACAGGTCTTTAATTTCAACTTCCATCATTTCCAAGTTCGTTTTTCGTTCTCCTATGTAAACAAATATGCCAAAACGCTTCAATAATTGCTGTATGTCCCAGATCGTTGCCAGATCCATTTTAAAATAGTCCCCTTCTTCAACCAATCTCATGAACAAGTATAATGGATTGAATCAACAACCTCAATAGAAAGAAGCTGCTGTATTTAATCTCCATTACAAACGATTGCATCGTTTTGAATATTCAATTTTCCTTCATTAATTCATCTACTAATTTTTCGTACGGTTCGTGGTCAGGCTGAACTGATTTAGCGATCTTCGCATGCTCGAGTGCTTTTTTATTATCCCCCAGCTCCATTTGAACAAGCGCTAAGTTATAGTGCGCTTCATGGAAATCGCTGCGGCCATTTATAGCTTTTTCAAGATTGCGACTGCCCGCTCTGTAATCCTTCTCATTTAATTGAATATAAGCTAACAAAAAATAGGTTTCTGGAGTGGCTTCTCCTTCTTTCTCCAGTGATGACAAGTGATCATACGCTGAATGGAATTCTCCGTTCTTTATACGTTCATGAGCCAATGCATTGACCGACACTGGATCCATTTGAACAAATGCTCCATTGTATCCCACATACAGGGAAACAATAATCCACAGCAGTACAGTTATCAAATAAAGAACTTTTTTACCCGCTTTTTTCTCATTAGGCAAAGAAACAACACCCGCAGCAAGAAAACCTCCAATTAATCCACCAATATGAGCCGCATTATCAATACCTGGCAGAGCAAAACCGATTGAAAGATTAATGGCAATAACGATTAAGACATTGGATCCCATTGTTCGAAAAAATACTTTCTTGTGGCGTAGACCGAAATAAAGAAGCGCACCCAGGCAGCCAAATATTGCACCGCTGGCCCCCGCTGATATAGTAAATGAGAACACAAAACTCATAAGTGAGCCTGTAAAACCGGCAGTAAAATAAATAATGAGAAAACGGCTGCGGCCGTAGACTCTCTCTATAAATGGACCCAAATAAAAAAGCGCGAGTGTATTCATAAACAAATGAAAAATTCCAATATGTAAAAACATGGGCGTAAAAAACCTATACCATTCACCCTCATTGATTAAAGGGTTATACTTTGCCCCAAAATCGATTAAAACTTGCGTATCTGTACTTCCGCCATTTGTTTCCAATAGATAAAACATGATGAGATGAATCGCAGCTATAATATAGCTCCAGATCGGCTTAGATACATTAAAAAGTTGTTGTTCCTCACTTTGCTGTTTCTTAACCCATAAAAGCGTTTCTGTTTTTAACATGCGAACCCGTTCAATCATCTCGTGTTCAAATTCATGATCAACGTGCTCTTGTCTGAATAATAACCGATTGTTTTCAATATCCATACTTTCTGCATCAACGTTTACGAGTATTGTTCTTACCGAACACCGCTTGTTCTCCCCTGAAGGGCTCTCTATGGTCTCAAGTGCATTATTTTCAAGTTCATCATAAAAAAGATAGTTATCGATAGTCAACTTTCTTTTTTTCATTTGTTTTCTTATCCGCTCACCTTTTTCAGCGAGGGATGAAAAATCATTTTTTAAAAATGCAGAACGGTCGAATTCATTTACTAGAGCAGGTTCAGCATGGAAGAGTCTGACTACTTCAAAACCTTTATTATCTTCTCTTTCCAGCCATAGCTCATTATGGTCAGGAGAAAGGCTGATTAGCCGATAATGCTGATCCACAATTAAATAATGAGCTGCCTGCCAAAATACATCATACGATTTTCCATTCATTAGGCTCACTTCTTTCCACCAAACCTTGTCTTATAACTATAGCGAATGAACTGAAATTATGTAAGGGAAGATACTGCTCCTTTAGTCAGAAGAAAGATTAGAAGCAAGTACAAAGTCTTCCCCAATTAACATCTCTACTGGCTGATCGTGGTTTTCGACCGGAAGATCTTCAACCAGCTGCTCATCAAAACATAAAGAAAGTGTTACACCGCCGTAATTTGGCAAATACCGATCATAATACCCACCCCCATAACCAAGACGGTACCCTGTTTTTGTGTACGCAAGGCCTGGGACGATCATCAGGTCGATCTCACTCGATTTCGTTCTATTAAGTGTCTCCACCGGCTCAAGCAGGCCATAAAATGATGGTTCTACATCATTAAAGCTCTCGATTCTATAAAATATCATGCTTCGATCAGCGGGCTTACACTTTGGCACGGAGACTTTTTTCCCTTCCAGCCACGCCCGTTTAATAATTGAATACGTATCTATTTCAGGTGTTCGCGATATTGTAACGCCTATGCTTTGTGACTGTTTCCATACGTTTGTACGAAAAAGACTTTCATGAATCTTGATAGAACGTTCATAATGGCTGTCTCCATCTATTTTCTGTAGTTTCGAACTAATTTGTTTTCTCAGTGCGTATTTGTTCATCTGGTTCCTCCTATTTCTTCATTATAGTCAAAGTCAAACCAATTAAAAAATGCCAGAAACGTTTTATCAACATTTCTGGCAACTGTAACACATTATTTAGTCTCGCGATGAAGAGTCACTTTCTTCAATCGTGGACTATATTTTTTAAATTCAATACGGTCTGGGTTATTACGCTTGTTCTTAGTAGTGATGTAATTACGATCACCAGTCTCAGTGCAAGCAAGTGTAATGTTTACACGCATGTCTTATCCCTCCAAACATTCAAATGCTAATTAGCTATTCGATTTCATACGACTTTTCAATAATACCACTATTTAAAGAAAAAATCTATACTGAAAAACCCATTTCATAAAATTAATTATAAAAAAATGGACTTATTTTTAAAACGGATAACACGAACGAATAGGCTCGTGTTACAATATTGTACGTATTCTAATGGGGGTGAAACTATGCAGATCGCAGCATTGATAGTAGCAGGCATTGTCATTTTATTACTTGTACTGTCATTTTTTATAAAGGATCGTTCAAAATCTAATGAACAGGAAATTGAAGATCTTTCAATGAGTCTATATCAGGAAATATCTCAGCTTAAAAAAAGAATTAAAGTACTCGAAGAGGAACTAATGGTTGATACAAAATTTGTTCCCTCGAAAAAATCTCCTTCAGCACCTAAAACCGTTCAAAAAAAACCGATTAATGAAATCATTGTGAACCAAGTTCTATCATTACATAAGCAAGGCGTGTCAACTGATCAAATTGTTACCCTATCCTCTCTTCCAAGGGAGGAAGTTCAAACAATTATTCAAACAAGAAAGTGAGGTGCTTTATATGGATCGAAGCACAATACGGGCATTAGCTACAGGAGTGCTCATAGGAGGTTTTATCATGTTTGCTGCAAGCATGTACTTCTCTGATGAAGATCAGCAAACTACTGCTTCCTCCGACACTGAATCAGCAGATACTGTTACGTTAACAAAAGAAGAACATGATTCTTTAAACGCTCAAATAAAAGAATGGGAAAACAGGGTGATTGAACTTAGTGCTTCTAAAAATGAATCTCAGTCCTCTGATGGCAGTGGTACATCAGGTGTTACTACTCGATTTATATTAACGATTGAACCTGGGATGACTTCTCCTGAAATAAGCGAAGAGCTTGAGGAGTTCGATATTATTGAAGAAGCTGCCCTATTAGATGACTACCTGAAGGATCAGCAGTTAACCGAAAAAATTCAAATCGGCAAGTATGACGTTAACTCTTCCCTTTCAATAGAAGAGATTGCCGCTTTAATTACAAAATAACCTTTTCCACATCTACTAATTCTCTAAAAAAAACTGTCCGAATGCGGACAGTTTTTTTTCTCCTTTAACTGAATAAACTGCCGTGTTCATTGTTTATAACAGGACAGAAGGAACGCTATGCGAAATAGAATTGGAAGTACATCTGACCCTAAAGTTTTATTAGAAAGTTTCTTCAATGTGTGGGTCGATCATATCGTTTTAATCTGCACATAAGCTCCTATAACCAAAACTGCCTGGCCGTTGAAAGAACAGAAGAGCCTGACAATAGAAAAGCCCTGATGATCAAAATGATCATCAGGGCTTTTCTAGTTTTGAGAAAACAACTTATTACTTATTCAGTTCATATCTTGTTCCTTTTACAAGGTAAAAAATATTCTCTGAAATATTCGTTACGTGGTCAGCGGCTCTTTCCAAATATCTGCAAATGAAAGAAAGCTGAGTAATCTGCGGCAGCTTGTCAGGACTGTTAGCACTAATGCTTAAAAGTTCCTGTATTGTCTGGCCATACAAAGAGTCTACTTTATCATCAAGTTCAGCGATCCTTTTAGCTTTTACAACATCTTCTTCCATGAACGCCTCGAGAACAAGCTCAATCATAGTTGAAGTCTGAAGATGCATCTGATGAATATTCTCGATTGGTTTGACGAAAGGATCATTTCCAATTCGAATAGTAGACTTAGCAATGTTCACTGCAAAATCAGCAATTCTCTCCAAATCGGCAGCAATTTTTATAGCTGCGATTACTCTTCTTAAATCGGTTGCTACAGGCTGTTGTTTCGCAATAAGCAATATAGCCTGATCATTGATTTCTTCTTCAATTCTATTTGCTTTAATGTCTTCATCCATTATTAACAAAGAATCTTCAATATCATGGTTTTCAAGTGCCTTCAATGAACGATCCAGCGCATTTTGAGCAAAAGTACCAAGTTCCACGATCTTGCGATTCAGTTCACTTAAGTCAGCTTCATATCTTTCTCTTACAGACATTTAAACCCCTCCAGCTTTCTTTTAATCAGAATCTTTTATCCAAAACGTCCAGAAATATAGTCTTCCGTACGCTTATCGGAAGGATTAGAGAAGATTTTATCCGTTTCATCGAACTCAATCACTTCTCCGTTTAAAAAGAAAGC
The DNA here is from genome assembly GCF_000829515.1 of Jeotgalibacillus campisalis. Lineage (GTDB taxonomy): Bacteria > Bacillota > Bacilli > Bacillales > Jeotgalibacillaceae > Jeotgalibacillus > Jeotgalibacillus campisalis. The sequence continues at coordinate 96,414 of NZ_JXRR01000017.1, forward strand.
AGTTTTATCTGAAATCCGTGCAGCCTGCTGCATGTTATGAGTCACAATAATAATGCTGTACTCTTTTTTAAGCTCTTGAACCAGTTCCTCCACCTTTAGAGTAGAAATTGGATCGAGAGCTGAAGTAGGCTCGTCCATTAAAATAACATCCGGTTCAATCGCAAGACAACGGGCAATACAGATACGCTGCTGCTGTCCACCGGAAAGGCTGTATGCATTTTCGTTTAAACGATCCTTTACTTCATCCCAAATCGCTGCACCTCGAAGGCTCTTTTCAACAATTTGATCAAGTATCTTTTTGTTTTTTATCCCGTGGATACGTGGACCATATGCAATATTTTCATAAATTGATTTAGGGAAAGGGTTTGGTTTTTGAAAGACCATGCCAACTTTCGTACGCAATTCCTCAAACTTGTATCCTTTTTCTAGAATATTCTTGCCGCGATAAATGATTTCACCTGATGTTTTCACCGAAGGAATCGTTTCTGTCATTCGGTTAAGTGTTTTAATATATGTGGATTTACCACATCCTGAAGGTCCGATAATAGCTGTAACTTCGTTTTCTTTAATATCTAAATCAATATTTTTCAATGCATGATTAGTGTCATACCAAAGGTTCAGCTGATTTGATTGATAAACAGAACCCCTGCTTGCGGATTCTTTCTTTTTTTCTGGAACTTGAATTTTAGGTTTCACTGTCGTTGTCATCGGAAAAGCTCCCTTCATCCTCTTTATTAATTAATATCTTTTCTGATACTTATTACGAATAAATACAGCAATTGAATTCATGATGATAAGCAGCGTCATCAATACGATGATCCCCGCGGCCGCTACATCATGGAATGCAACCTGTGGACGTTTCGTCCAGTCGAAGATTTGCATTGGCAATGCGGTGAACGTACTCAAAATGCTATCTGGGGTAAACATTAAAATCGTCGGGATTCCCAATACTACAAGCGGTGCTGTTTCGCCAATAGCTCTTGATAAAGCCAGGATGCTCCCTGTTAATATCCCCGGGATAGCTGCAGGCAATACTATACGTAAAATAGTCTGCCATTTTGTAGCACCCATGGCATATGACGCATCTCTGAGTTCTTTAGGTACAGATCGTATAGCTTCCTGAGCTGCCACTATGATAATAGGAAGAATCAACAAACTCATGGTTAGACCCGCTGCCAAAATGGAGATCCCGAGTCCAAAGAAACGGGCAAAAATAGTAAGTCCAAGTAAGCCAAACACTACAGACGGTACTCCAGCCAAATTTGAAATATTTATACGGATAAAATTTGTTAGTTTATTTTTCTTTGCGTACTCTTCAAGATAAACGGCCGTTCCTACACCTAAAAACATTGAAATTGGTGCTACTACAAGCATCAGGTAAATTGACCCTAAGATAGCCGCCTTTATTCCTGAATTCTCCGGGATTCGAGACGCGAAACTCGTAAAGAATTCCAGACTCAGATACTCACTTCCTTGAGTGACAATGCGATAAAGAAGGATCGCCAGTACAATTAATCCAAACATCGTTGCTGCTAAAAATATGCTTTTAAGCACTTTGTTTTTTAATAAGCGGCTATTCGTCTTTTTCGCTACAGATTCATGATCAATGTAATTCATTTTAGTACTCCTCTCTAAAGCGCTTGGAGATATATTGTGCAAGCATATTCATGATCAGGGTGAAAATGAACAACGTAAATCCAACAGCGTAAATACTGTAGTAAATCGTTGTGCCATACCCAGCATCACCAGTAGTAACTTGAACGATATAAGCCGTCATAGTTTGAATAGAACCTGTCAGGTCGCCATCAAACCTTGGAGTTGATCCTGCTGCTACCGCTACAATCATTGTTTCACCTATAGCTCTTGAAATTGCTAAAACGGTTGAAGCGACGATACCGGATATCGCTGCAGGAAGAACTATTTTTATAGCGACTTCAAGCTTAGTGGAGCCGAGGGCGTATGCACCATCCCTCATAGAGTTGGGAACTGAATTCATTGCATCTTCAGAAAGAGATGCAATCATTGGAATGATCATAATTCCGACTACAATCCCCGGACTGATCGCATTAAAAATGCTTACCTCAGGAGAAATGGATCGCAAAATCGGTGTAACGAATGTTAAAGCGAAAAAACCATAAACGATGGTGGGAACACCTGCAAGCACTTCAAGAATCGGCTTAATAACTTTTCTTGCACGATGGCTCGCATACTCACTCAAATAAATGGCAGTGGCAATACCTAATGGCACTGCTACCAAAACTGCAATCCCGGTAATTTTCAGTGTACCTATAACTAATGGAAGAACCCCAAAGGTTGGTGTGGAATTTGCAAAAGGATACCATTCGGTTCCAGTAATAAACTCCCAAAATGGAACACGTGTGAAAAAGATATATGTTTCTACAACCAGCGTAGCCAGTATACCTAAAGTTGTCAAAACAGAAACAATAGCAATTGCCAGCAATAATTTCGGCATTAATTTTTCAACGAATGACAAGAGACCCCGATTGCTTTTTTGAGCAATCAATTCCTGTACATTTAGTGTTGAATTTGGTTCCTTCATCGACATGTGAAAACCCTCCTATATCCAAAAGACACAATGAGATGAGAAGCGTGAATTTCACGCTCCTCTTCTCCATCCATAATTTATTTTAAAGATTCAATCGTTTCCATATCTTCGTCATATAGTTCTTGTGGAGCACGAACATATCCTACAGCCTCTGCAAGGTCTCCAGCATTTTCGATTGCAAAAGTAATGAAATCTGCTGCAGCAGCATTCTCACTGATTGAAGAATTCTTTACATAAGTGAACAATGGACGTGATAAAGGTGCATATTCACCAGACTCGATTGTCTCATTAGTTGGTTCAACAGGTCCCTCACCGTTGTCAATTGGAACAACTTTTAATGTATCTTGATTTTCAAGATAATATGCATAACCGAAATATCCAATTGCATTCGGTGAACCTAGTACACCTTGAACAAGTACATTGTCATCTTCAGAAAGAGTAGCTGAACGGACAATGTCTTCCTCTTCCAAAATCACTTCATTAAAATAGTCGTACGTACCAGAGTCTGTACCCGGTGAATAAAATTCGATTGGCTCTTCCGGCCATCCTTCACGGATATCAGCCCATGTTTTTTCTTCGCCACTTTCAACCCACATTGCTTTTAGTTCTTCAACTGTCAGGTGATCCACCCAGTCATTTTCCTGGCTGACAACTACAGATAATCCGTCAAATCCAAGCTCAACTTCTGTATATTCAATACCTGCTTCTTCTAAAGCAGCAGCTTCTTCTTCTTTAATTGGACGTGATGCATTTGAAAATGCAGTTTCACCAGCGATGAATTTTTCAAATCCTCCGCCTGTTCCGGATACTCCGGATGATACTTGTACTTCAGGCTGAACCGCTGCATATTCTTCAACAATTGCCTCCATGATCGGTGCTACTGTAGAGGAACCGTCTCCTGTTACTTGGCCTTCTAATTCTCCATCTTCGCTTGAAGTATCAGAAGCAGCGTCTTCATTTTCAGAAGTTTCTGCGTCAGTAGCATCTCCATCTGTACCGTTTGATGCCTCTTCTTCTTCTCCGCCGCATGCTGCCAAAAATATTGCTGATCCCAGCATAGTTGTCATTGCCAAGTACTTAAAACTCTTCATACTGTAATTCCTCCTAAAGTGTTGGTTGGTTTGTCCTACAAGTAATACAATACTAGGCGACTGTTAAGTGCATATAAATCAAATGTAAAGCTTTTGTAAATAAACTTTAGTTTTGGTTTTAAGTCTTGAAAAAAAGGTTACAAAAAGCCAGATCCCGTTAGGAATCTGGCTTTCTCTCATTCTATCAAATTAATTTCCAGCTTCAGCTTCTTCTTCAGCCAGTTCGATTTCTACTGCTTCTTCACTGCCGCCTTCATTCATTCGTTCTTCTCTCAGCTCAAAATATTTTTCAAGAATGGCGGTTCCTAAATCTTCATTTGCGTCAACCCGCAGCGTTTCTGTTCCATCGTTAGGATAGACCCATGGAACCATTACAGAAAAAGCAACTTCGGGTTTATCTGCAGGTGCATAGCCGACAAGAGTTGAATTGATTGTGTCAGGCGGATCCCCCAAATAGTCTTCCACATATTTAGGTCCAAAGTAAACAACTTCCGCTGTGCCGGTTTTACCTGCTGCCACATAGCCGTTGCCTTTAAGATCCTGCCCAGTTCCGTTCGCGCCATTAAAACTTGCAAAGAATCCCTTTTTAACATGCTCAATTTCTTCCTGGGTATTATTCAGTTTGTTTAATACTTGAGGTTTCATTTCCTGAAGCAGCGGACCAAGGGTATCATTTTCCTGACTTGGCTCTCTGATTTGTTTTACAATTTTCGGTGCGATGCGGTTTCCTCCATTTGCAATTGAAGAAACATATTGCGCCATTTGCATCGCTGTATACGTATCAAATTGTCCAATAGATAAATCCAGGTATTTACCTGGCCCAAAGTCATTATTTGATTGAAAACCGGTGTTTTCCCCCGGAAGATCTATCCCTGTTTCCACACCAAGACCGAACTGTCCAAAGTAATTTCTGAACTTGGTAAATGATGATTTACCAATATCAATAGGTTGTCCCTTAGAATATTTTGCCCCTGCCATGTCAATAGCCACTTTAAACATATATCCATTTGAAGATACTTCGAGTGCCTCTAAATCCGTCATTTGCCGATAAGCTTCACGGTTCCCGTAATAAGAACCTTTTGAGGCAGTATCCTTAATTTCTATTACTTCATCCACATACCCTTTATAGGGATAGGACACTTCATCCTGATAGCCGGACAGCACTGTAGCTCCCTTGACGCTTGAACCTGCTTCATAGGCACTTGTAAATGCACCAATATTATAATCGATTATACTATTTTCATCATCATCAAACTGCTGGCCAACCATGGCAAGGACTTCTCCTGTGTCCGGCTCCATCATCACCACAAAAGCCCGATCAAAAATCGGGCGTCCTCCGCCTCTTTTTAAATCTGTAACATAATCACCAACAATTTTTTCGATTTCCCGCTGAAGTTCCATATCTATAGAAAGAACTAAATCTTTTCCGCGTTCGCCTTCATGGACTGTTTGACTGTCAATGACGTTGCCGGCTTTATCCGTAATGGTTTTTACTTTGGATTTTTGTCCTTGAAGAATATCTTCATACTGCAGTTCCAAATAACTGGTTCCTACCCGGTCGTTTCTCGTATAATCTCTTGCTAAATAGTAATCGATTTTATTTTCCGGTATGGACTTTACGCTGCCAAGTACGGAGCTAAATACATCTCCATAAGCATATTGGCGGGTCCAGTCTACAGTAGTATTTACACCAGGCAAAGAATCCAGGTGTTCACTGACCGCAGCAAACTCCTCATCGGTTACGTTATCATTTTTAATAATCTGAGGAGATAAATTATACCCGGATTGCATTTCGCGGTAAATAGCCAGAACCTCCAATTCTGCCGCTGTAATCGCGTCCAGCTCCTCTTCAGTGATGCGCTCTCTGATCAATTCATCGTATTTAGTCTGACTGATTTCGCCTTCTTCAAATAAAAGGGTTTCTTCCTTTGTGATTTTTTCTTTGGCAGCTTCAGGATTTTCACGCACCCAAAAGTCCTGTTTGTCACGCATCGTTACTTTTTTGGGCTTAAGTTCAATAAAGTCAGCCAGCCTTTTTGCCACCATTGTCATTTCTTCTTGAGAAGTCTGCTGATTTTTTGTGTATGTAATGGCATTTACAGGCTGATTATCGACAACAATATTGCCATTGCGGTCAAATATTTTTCCGCGCGGTACACTTGTGTTTACTTCAACCTCTTCGGTTCTTTCAAGTTCCCTGACGTAATTTTCCCCATTCACAATCTGCAGAACACCCAATCGAAGAATCAGCAGAGAAAACATTAAGAAAACTGCAAAGAAAAGCACGTTCATCCTAGATGAAACATGAGTCTTTTTTTGCTTTTTTTCTCTTGTTCGTGTTGCATTCTTTTTCAATCACATACTTCCTCTCTATTTTAAAGACTGCTTATATTCATTTTATAGAATCTATTTACTAACTTCTACAGTTTAGCACTTTTTTCATTAAAACGACAAAAAACCCGCACAATAAATGTGCGGGTTTAGTGTTTCTTTATTTAGCTGCTACGTAAAGTTTCTCTACTGCATTCCAGTCCACTACATTCCAGAAAGCATTAATGTAATCAGGACGCTTGTTTTGATATTTTAAATAATAAGCGTGCTCCCATACATCAAGACCTACGATAGGTGTTTTGCCTTCAGTAAGAGGTGAATCCTGATTAGGCGTGCTTGTAATTTCAAGCTGACCATTATTAACGACTAACCATGCCCAGCCAGATCCGAAGCGGCCTGCTCCAGCTGCTGCGAATTCTTCTTTAAATTTTTCAAAGCTGCCAAATTTTTCGTTGATAGCAGATGCAAGCTGGCCTGAAGGCTCTCCGCCGCCATTTGGAGAAAGAATTTTCCAGAAGAATGAATGATTTGCATGTCCGCCGCCGTTATTTCTTACAGCTGTCTTAACGGATTCAGGAACAGTGTTTAAGTCGATCATTAACTCATCAATTGTTTTTGCTTGAATGTCGCTGTGACCCTCAAGTGCATCATTCAGTTTCGTAACATATGTGTTATGGTGCTTCGTGTGGTGAATATTCATGGTTTCCTTGTCAAAATGTGGTTCAAGTGCGTCATACGAGTACGGTAATTCTGGTAATGTGTAACCCATGATTAAATTCCTCCTTATGTAAATTAGTCGAATCAACTGAATGATTCGTAAACTTCAGTCATAGCGTATCAAATACTGAATCATTCTTCAATTTTTATGCTCTGCTATTTTCTCTTACATCTTTAATTTACCCTAATTATTATGAACTAATCATTAAAGTACTTTAAACAGGAAATATGCAATCATGAATAGTTGCACTGCTCCTTTAGTAACAATTGAAGTGACAAATCCAATCAGCGATCCAAAACCGATTTTTACAGCTTGTTTAAAACTTGTTCTGTTTACAAGCAGTTCGCCGGCTACCGCACCGATGAAGGGACCTGCAATTATACCGATTAGCGGTAAAACAAAAGGACCAACAAGCAGACCGATTGTACTCCCCCAGATCCCCGCTTTTGATCCTCCAAATCTTTTAACACCAAAAAGGTTGGATACGTAATCTGCCCCAAACAGCAAAACGACGAATAGAAGCTGAATCGTCCAAAACAGCCAATTAAAAGGAGTAAATGAAAAAAATAAGCCATATAAAATAAATCCCGCTACTATAAATATGACGCTTGGAATAATTGGATAAATTAAGCCTATAAACGCTATAATGAAAACCAGGCTGATTAAAACCCAATACAACATTTCCACTGTTTTTCCCCCTCTCTACTATCACAAGTATACTGTATGTGTGTTCAAAATTAAATTTTTGTTTAAGTGAAACTGTATTGTTAGACTCCACCTTAAATGCAAACTAACAAAAAGAAAAGAGAAGAGCAATAAGCCCTTCCCTTTTTTGCATTTATTTACGAAGACCCAAAACGGCTTCTGCTATATTTACCGCATGGTCACCGATTCGTTCAAGATTTGAAACAATATCAACAAATACAATGCCTGACTGACCTGAACATTTGCCTTCATTCAGACGCAGGATATGTTTCTTCCTGAATTTACGCTCCATTTTGTCAATTAGATCTTCTTTTTCAGCGACATCACGCGCGATCGCCTGATCGTTTTGATCAAGGGCTTCAATTGAACTTGATACTGCATCAATAGTTAGAGTAAACATTTCCCGTAAATCATCCATGGCATCTTCGGTCATTTTAACTTTATTTGACTGCTGATAATCCACCAGCTCAATGATGTTTTCAAAATGATCTCCAATTCGTTCAATATCCCGAACTGAATCCATTAGGTTTGAATGTCTCTCGGATTCTGCAGCAGACAGAGAAGCGCTTGAAAGCTGCACTAAATAATCGGTAATTTTACTATCCAAATTATTTATCGCATCTTCAATTTGATAACCAAGCTCAGCATTTTTTGTATTTTTCGTTTTCAGATACTCAAATGTTTCATTTAATCCTTGAACAGCGAATGATCCCATACGAAGCACTTCTTCCTTTGCCTGTCCAAGGGCTATTGAAGGAGACTGTTCTATAAAATGCGGATCCAAATGCTTTGGTTTAAACTCAACCACAACATCTTTTCCTGGAATAATTTTCGTAACTGCTACAGCCAGTAAAGCTATAAACGGAAATTGTATAATTGTATTTGTTACATTGAACGTTCCGTGTGCAAAGGCAATCTGCATAGCAGGTTCTAATTGAAGGAACTGATCAATCCATACAATTAACCATGTGAAAGGCGCAAGTAAGAGCATGAAAATAATGGTCCCTATGATATTAAAAAGCACATGAACTGCCGCTGCACGTTTCGCAGCAACTGAGGCACCTATTGCTGCTAATACTGCCGTAATCGTTGTTCCTATATTATCTCCGAAAAGAACCGGAATTGCAGCATTAAGGGATATTAAGTCCTCAGAATACAGCCCTTGAAGCACACCAATCGTGGCGCTTGAACTTTGCACGATCATAGTGAAAACTGTTCCTACTATGACGCCTAGAACCGGTATCTCACTCATGCTCTGAGTCAAATCAATGAATGCTTGAAGTTCTCTTAGAGGCTTCATTCCTCCACTCATCAATTCAAGACCATAAAATAAAAGACCGAAACCAAATATAATCTGACCAAAATTATTTACTTTATTGTTTTTTATAAAGAATAGAAGCAGTGCACCTAAAGCGGCAATAGGCAGTGCATATTCTCCAATATCAATCCCGATAATAAACGCAGTTACGGTGGTTCCTATATTAGCACCCATAATAACGCCAATGGCCTGCCTTAAAGTCATGAAACCGGCACTAACAAGTCCAATGGTAATAACTGTTGTTCCTGTACTGGTTTGCAGAAGTATGGTCACAAAAATACCTGCAAGTACACCCATAAATGGGTTTGTGGTGAAACGATCTAAAATTTCTCTAAGGCGATCTCCTGCAGATTTTTGCAGCCCATCTCCCATATACTTAAGACCAAAGAGAAAGATACCCAATCCTCCAATAAATTGAAAGAATACTTCCTGCCAATTCACTTCCATCATTTCAACCCCTGTTAAACAAATTTAGACAAATTTCTTGAAAACCCTCTACAATTATTAATTCTTTTTATGGGTTAAGTAAAGACTTTTTCGCGAAAATTTACATTTGATTAATATATATCGTTTTATGTTACATTTGTGTTACAAAATGTTGAAAATTAGAAATTGTTCACTGAACTTTTTGTTTGAATAAATGAAGTGAACAATTAGAATAAAGAATGGATCTACAATAGTTTTAGGAGGATGTCCTTAGATGAATATCTTTAAACAATTTTGGAAAAGTTTGTACTCACCAAAGGATATTGCACGATTTCGCTTTCAAGGGATCGGAAAGACGATTCTTTTTTTGTTTTTCCTTGCTATTATTTCTTTAATTCCGGTAATCATCCAAGTAACTCAGCTCGGAAATACGTTGTTTACTCAGGGTGAACAATTACTTCAAAATGAACTTCCTGCTTTTGAAGTGGTAAACAACAGCTTGAAAGCGGCCAATGATGAGCCTGTAACTGTCAGAACTGCAGACTTGACGATCGTTATTGATGATACTGGTTCGATAGAAGCAGATGATCTACGGGGAAATACGAATACACTGGCGCTTTTACAGCAGGAGGCAGTTTTCACATTCGGTCCTCAAATTCAGCAATACCCCTATTCAACGTTTACAGGAATTAAGTTAAGCACAGACGGATTGACCCAATTACTATCTTCACTTGAAGGGGCTAAAGGAATTCTTTACTTTTTTATTTTTTTTGTTATGTATGTTATCTCAACAGGATTTCTATTTATTAAAGTTCTGGTTTTTTCAATGATTGGTTTATTATTCGCAAAAATTCTTGAAAGAAAATTATCTTATCGTCACAGTTTTCGCATAGCCGCTTACAGCGTCGCATTACCGACTTTGTTTTTTACAGTCTTTTCTCTGATTGGCTCCACGATACCGGCAGCCAATTTAGTCAACTGGCTCGTAACATCTATTATGATTTATCTTTCAGTAAAAGAAATACCTATAAAAAAGCTAAATAAATAACAAAAAAAATATTTAGTTCAAAAAGAAAGCACCCGTCAGGATGCTTTCTTTTTTGCGTTCCATTTAAATCGCTTTTTTCCTTTTGATGTAGGATCAGATTCTTCTCTCAATAGAGTAGAACTGCTTATTTCATCAAGTTCAGAGGATATTTGAGCCAAACGGTTTCCTAATTTCGCTGCTTGCAGCATTCTACTTTCCTGTACAGTAAATTCCGCCTTCACCAATTCTGCATTTGTATGGGCGGATTTTGCAATTGCAGAAACAGATTCAGTAGCTTCTTTAACTGCCGGCAGCGTTTTTTGAACAGTTTGTGTATGATTTTTTAATTCATTTAAACCAGATTCAGCCAGACTCATTTCTTCAATCATTTTATCGAAGGCCTTCTTTTTCACTTGGGCATCCTGAACTTTTAAAATTGATAATGCCTCTATTTCATTGAATTGTTCCACAGCCTGACTTGTCATCTTTTTCATTTTATTTAATGAATCTGAAATGGATTGGGTAGCCTCAGCTGCTTTCTCCGCAAGACTTCTTACCTCTTTAGCTACTACAGCAAATCCTGAACCCGCTTCCCCGGCTCTGGCTGCTTCAATCGCAGCATTTAAAGCGAGTAATTTCGTATTTTCTGCAATTTCATTGATAAATGCTACAACTTTACTTACTTCTTCTGACTGCTTTTCTATATTATGAATCGCTGATGAGAAAGGACTTAATCTCTGAACAAATTCAGTTAGAGACCCGGTAATGACGTCAATACTTTGCTCTCCTGTTGTTCTCGAACTTTTCATTTTTTCTGTATTTTCCATTAGTTCTTCCATTTGATCCATCATATTTTTCAGATGAATAGTCATTTGATTAAAATGCTCAAGACTTGCTGCTGATTGTTCGGAGGTCAATTCAGCACCACTTTTCATTTGAGATACATTTTTCTTCAGTGGAATATTGTTTAAGACAAGTTCTTCCGAAGCGTTTTTAAGCTCTCCGCCAACTGATGACAAATTCGTGCTTGTCTTTTTTAAGTTGCCTATTAGTAAGGAGATATGATCCATCATGACAGAGAAACTTTTGTTAAGAGAAAGTATTTCCGGGATTGTGGTTTTTAGTTCATTTCTTTTTTTATGAATAAAACCTTCTCTAACTGCCTTCATATCACTTTGCAGTAATTGAATTGGTTTTGATATCGACTGAACAATCCAACTTGTGAGAAAAAATGTGATAGCCAGTGCTATACAGAGTAGAATGAGAATAGATTCCGCCAGTTCCTGCTGCTGACTTAAGTAATTTTCCTGAGGGATCGCGATTACATATTCGCCTTTTAATTCCTGTACATTAAAAAATGCAAATATGTAATTTATCCCATTCTCTTCTTTATGAACAATCCCTTTCTTTTTTTCTTCTATTTCTTTTACTGTTGAGGCAGACAGCAAAAAGTTTTTTGACTGACGTCCTAAGCTTGATGTTTCTCCATCCTGAAGAAGGAAAATATCTGCGAATAATTCATCCTGGCCCAAGTTTGCTTTTTGCTGCTCTGCTGCTTGGTTAACCTGTTTTATAAACGCTTCCTCGTTCCCAACATGCATAAGCATAGAATTTCTTATAATTTCGTTTGATAATGTAACCTCTCTCATAAGTCTTTGTTCAATCAGTTCAGTTGTTCTGTCCACGGATGAAGAATAACTTTGAAAACCTATAATAGAAGTAGAAATAAAAACGATGGACAATAGCGGTACGAGAAGTCTGGTTTTTAGCGAGAAACCTTCTCTTTTCTTTAAACCAGTTTTACTTCTTAAGTTACCGGCCCATCGCCTGTACTTGAATATTCCTTGCATGATAAAATAACCCCCTATATGTAATAGGTCTATTTTCTCATCTCTCTTTCAATCTTTCATGCGAAAAAGATTAATTTGTTGTAAATTTGTTCTATGTTTTTTATAAACTCATATCTTTCAGTAGAAAGATGATGAGGTGATCATTTGAAAAAATTAATTATTGGTTTATTTATTGTACTGATTTTATTTATTGGCTATACGGACTTTACAAAAGGCACGATCAATCATGAATTACTCCATGAGAATGATTCAACCTCAAGTATAGAAGCAGAAGCAAAACCAGGCGATACACTTATAAGCATGATGGAACGACACGATATTTTACCTGTCAACTTTAACATCGATCAGCTTAGTCAAGATTTCACTCAATTGAATCAAGGACTTCCTCCCCAAAAGATTGTTGCTGGACAATATTATTCACTACCGGTCGTAAAATGACTAAAAGCACGCACCCTATTTCTTGTCACGAGCAATTGAAGACTGTTAAAATAATATAGAATCAGCTACAATTAGAAAGCAAGTACACAATAAGGGAGCGAATGACACTTGAGTGACATCATACATCGTTCAAAAACACGACCAGTTAAAGTCGGTGATCTGACAATTGGCGGAAGTGACGAATTATTTATTCAAAGTATGACCACAACAAAAACACATGATGTTGAGGCGACAGTAGCTGAAATACATCGTTTAGAAGAGGCAGGCTGCCAGGTAGTCAGAGTCGCATGTCCTGATGAACGTGCAGCAGACGCCATTGCTGACATTAAGAGACAAATTAATATTCCTCTTGTTGTGGATATTCATTTTGACTATAAGCTTGCTCTTAAAGCAATCGAAGGCGGAGCAGACAAGATCCGGATTAATCCCGGCAATATAGGAAGAAGAGAAAAAGTGGAGGCTGTTGTTAAGGCTGCAAAAGCAAAAAATATTCCGATTCGCATCGGGGTGAATGCAGGAAGCCTTGAACGGAAAATCGTTGAAAAATATGGCTATCCGACAGCAGATGGCATGGTGGAAAGCGCTCTGCATCACATAAAAATACTTGAAGACCTTGATTTTTATGACATTATCGTATCAATGAAAGCTTCGGATGTTAACCTGGCGATTGAAGCATATGAAAAAGCGTCCCGCGCATTTGATTATCCACTTCATCTCGGTATAACAGAATCAGGGACCTTATTTGCAGGCACAGTGAAAAGTGCTGCCGGGTTAGGTGCGATTCTGAGCAAAGGAATCGGTAATACTTTGCGAATCTCACTCAGTGCTGACCCGGTTGAAGAAGTTAAGGTTGCACGAGAACTGCTTAAATCATTTGGCTTAGCTTCAAATGCTGCAACACTCATATCCTGTCCCACATGTGGAAGAATTGAGATTGATTTAATTTCTATTGCTAATGAAGTTGAAGAATATATCTCAACAATTAAAGCACCGATTAAAGTAGCCGTATTAGGCTGCGCTGTTAACGGACCCGGCGAAGCGCGTGAAGCGGATATTGGCATCGCCGGAGCACGGGGCGAAGGTCTTCTCTTCATGAAAGGAAAAACGGTTCGCAAAGTACCGGAAGAAACAATGGTGGAAGAATTAAAAGTCGAAATTGACAAGCTTGCTGAAGAGCATTATAAAAAGCAGCGTGAAGAAGCGGAAGCTGCTGTGTTAACTCAATAAGGAAGCCGCTCATTTGAAGCCGGTAACCAGTTATAAAAGACGTTAAACTACCGGATACTTTGCCATTTACCCTTTATTGATTGAAAACAATCGGACTCGACATATTGCTGTCGGTCCGATTTTTATTTTTAGAAAAAGGGGGCAATTAAGAAACCGAAAAATATCGCTGCTGTCCCAAGTACTATGCCCAAGCCTGCTGCCTTTGTACTTCCCGCTTTTCGTGAGATAATCCCCAATACAATCGCACTCACACCAAATAACACCGGTGAAGTAAAGAAAGCGATAACCCCTATAATTATAGAAGATAACCCCAGCCAGGTTCCTTTATTCGTGTTTTCTATTTTTCCATCTCTTGTTGGTTCGTTGTTCGCATAGGATTGCTCATTCCCTACGCTTATCTGAGCCAGTTCGCTGGCCATTTCTTCGTTGTAGGAAGTTCTTTCATGAACTTTTTCCAAACCCGTTTGATTTTTTTCTTCTTCATACATTAACGTCTCCTCCTTTCCTGCCAGTTCGGCAATCTTAGTATGAGCGAAACCTCTCTCCCCTATTGATGGTAATTTTTTTGGGAGCATTTGTGGTACAATAGACGGACTAAGGCAAAGGAGTTTTGACTTTATGAGTAAACGATTTGGAATCGATATTGATGGAACTGTAACATGCCCTACTTCTCTTATACCGCATATAAATGAAGCATTTGATCGAAGATTATCACTTGATGATTTAACTGAATATGATTTAACCAAAGCGCTTCCTGATATATCACCCGAGGTCTTTTCACAATGGTTTTTAAAAGCAGAACCTTCTATTTATTCTTCATCTCCTGTTGTACAATATGCAGACGAGATTTTAGAACAATGGAGGTCAGACCATGAGTTATTCTTTATCAGCGCTAGGAGCGATAAGCATATCGACTTGACGATGAATTGGTTCCTCGAAAAAAAAATCGGCTACGACCATATCGAATTGATTGGCTCTCATGACAAAGTCAAAACAGCACAGAAATTCAATGTGGACATTTTCTTTGAAGATAAACATGATAATGCCGTTATGATCCATGAAGAATGCGCTATTCCTGTCATTTTATTTGACACTCCTTATAACCGCAGCCCCATACCTGATGGAGTGATTCGGGTAAATAACTGGCTGGATGCAAAAAAATGGGTAAATAACTGGATCCTAAAAACAACATAAAAATGATCCTCTTCCTAAACGGAAGAGGATCATTTTTATTGTGTACACGCTGGACATGTACCGTATATTTCGAATTTATGTCCAGAAACCTCATAGCCATTTAAGTTTTCACTTAAATCGATCATCGGACATGTATGAATTTCTTTTGTCTTTCCACAGTCCATGCATATAAAGTGATGATGGTGCTCATGGCTTTTGCACGTGAAACGAAAATGACGCTCACCTGATAATTCTGTTTCCTCCAAAATCCCAAGCTCTTCAAACAATGAGAGATTTCTGTAGATTGTATCAAAGCTCAAGCCTTTGTAATCATGACTCATCGCTTCAAGCACTTCTCTTGCGGTCATGTAGCGGTCATGTTTAGCAAAATACTCCAGCATAAACTCACGTTTGCCGGTATGTTTATATCCTTTATCTTTTAACAGCTGCATCGCATAGGTTACATTCATTTTACTTCACCCCAGTCTTATTTTCTCATGGTCTGAGTTTTTTTAAAAGCAATGGCAAGTAATAAAAGCAGGATCGATGACAAGACAATGGTTCCGCCTGGAGCCAGGTCAAGATAAAAAGCACTGAACAGTCCGCTTATAACAGCTATTTCACCAAAAGCAATCGAAAAGAATATGGTTTGTTTAAAGCCTCTCGCTATTCTCATCGCGGCAGCTACTGGAAGAGTCATTAGAGATGATACTAGTAGAATCCCTACAATTCTCATTGAAGCTGCAATAACCAGCGCCACCATAATCATAAAAACGAGATGAAGGAAACGGGTAGATAATCCCGAGGCCTTGCCGAATTCTTCATCAAACGATAACAAAAATAATTCTTTATATAATAAAATGACAACGGAAATAACCGTTACAGCAATTGCGAGAATAAGCCACAGATCACTTCTGCTGACTGCACTCACGCTGCCGAATAAATAACTGAATAAATCTGTATTAAAACCATCAGCAAGCGAAATAAATATTACGCCAATACCGATCCCTCCCGAAAGAATGATCGGAATGGCTAACTCCTGATAGTGCTTGTAAACCGTTCTGAGCCTCTCAATAAACAATGAACCCATTACCGAAAACCCCATGCCCAGCCATAGCGGATTAAGTCCATTGAAAACAACAAAGGTTTTGCTTAAAAATAAACTTGCTGCTATTCCGGACAAAGTGACATGACTCAGAGCATCTGCAATAAGGGATAATCTTCTTACCACAATAAATGCTCCAAGCAAAGGAGCAATAACGCCAATAATCAAACCAGTTAAAAATGCATTTTGTAAGAACTGATAGTCTATTATCGCCTGTATCATCGTGTCGGCGCCTCATGAGAATGCTCGTGATCATGATGCAGCCGCTGTACGTCATGTCCGTAAAACTGAGAAAGTTCGCTGTCTTTCACTTGTTCAAAATCTTCCGTGCTTCCGTGAAAATGCATCGTATTATTTAAGCAAGCTACATGCGTTACTTTATTCGTAATGGTTCCGATATCATGTGTTACGAGCATTAATGTAAGTGAAAGCTCTTTATTGAGACGCTCGAGCATGTCATAAAATGTTTGAACATTTTTAGAATCCACACCAACAGTTGGTTCATCGAGTATCAATACATCCGGTTCACTTACGATGGCACGTGCAATAAAAACCCGTTGCTGCTGTCCTCCGGATAATTCCCCAATATTGCGGTCCTGAAAATCCTCCATACTGACAGCGCGAATGGCTTTCTCAATCTGAGGCCTTCTTTTATTGCCGATCATTCGAAACAAGCCCGCTTTTTTTGTTAACCCGCTGGCTACAATTTCATACACAGTAGCCGGAAAACCCGAGTTAAAAGCATTTGCTTTTTGTGACACATAGCCAATTCTTTCCCAATCACGGAATTTTGACTGCTGCTGTCCAAATAACAAAACAGAACCTTTTCGCGGTTTTTGCAAGCCTAAAATGATTTTTAACATTGTTGATTTTCCTGAACCGTTGGGTCCCACTATCCCCAAAAATGCTCCTCTGGGAACAGCCAGATTTATATTTGTCAGGACAAGATCACGATCATAGCGATAGTGAATATTTTTTAATTCAATTACGTTGGATGACTCCATAGTAACATCCCTTTCGAACAAGAATCGTTCCGATTTACAAATACTGAGTATACACAAAAACAAATGCTTTGTAAATGTTTTCGTTTCATTCTCACCTAATAGCCCTGTTTTGCATACAGTGTCGTAGGAGGCGATTATATGAAGTGGCTTCAAACATTTGTGAACACAAAATTGCATCAGCTGTCGGCTGAAGAGCTAAGAAGGTATGCTGCCCCTTTTGACTTAAAACTTACTAATAGAGAAAGTGAAATTTTGGCTCGGCTTTTAAAACAGGACAAAATTGATTTCTTTAATGAAAAAGAAAGAGCATTGTTATTTAAACGGGTAGAAGGAGTTATTGGGACTGCTCGTGCGCGAAAATTAGAAACTATCGTCCAGACTTTTCTACAAGAAAATAAGCTGTGAGTCTCAGCTCACAGCTTATTTTTATTGAGTAAAGATTTCTTCGAGTACTTTTGCATTAAAGGTTTTTTCTTTTAACATACTGATTTCGAACTTATAAGGCGGCTTTTTATCTTTTTTATCTTCTCCCACATAAGGAGTTTCCAGTATTTTAGGGATTTCTTTAAATGCTTCATGATGAACAATATAGGATAGTGCTTCAAACCCTATATGGCCAAAGCCAATGTTTTCATGTCGGTCTTTTGCAGCCCCTCTGACATTTTTGCTGTCATTTACATGAACGACTTTGATTCGATTGATTCCCACCATCTTATCAAACTCATTAAGAACTCCATCAAAATCATTTACTAAGTCGTACCCTGCATCATGCGTGTGGCAGGTATCAAAGCAAACGGAAATTTTTTCATTGTGGGTTACTCCATCGATGATTCGTGCGATTTCTTCAAAACTTTTGCCGCACTCAGAACCTTTACCGGCCATGGTTTCCAACGCAATCTGAACTTCCTGATCTTTCGTAATCACTTCATTTAACCCTTCAATGATCCTTGCAATTCCCGCATCTTCACCTGCCCCAACATGCGCACCGGGGTGAAGGACAATTTGTTTAGATCCAAGAGCAGCTGTACGTTCCGTTTCAGAGCGAAGAAAATTGATGCCAAGCTCAAACGTCTCAGGTTTTGTTGTATTGCCGATATTAATAATGTAGGGGGCATGAACCACAATATCACTGATTCCATTTTCCTTCATATGCTTTGCCCCTGCTTCAATATTTAAATCTTCTATTGCTTTTCTGCGCGTATTTTGAGGTGCGCCTGTATAAATCATAAACGTTGAAGAGCCATAAGATGCCGCTTCTTCACTTGCCGCAAGCAGCATCTTTTTACCGCCCATTGATACATGAGAACCGATTTTCAATCTAATGATCTCCTTTCATAACTGTGATGATTAATCATTGTTGCGTCGATTTATGCGTCGTTCTCTCTTCTTGATTTTATCCATTTTAAATTGCATTTTCTTTTTATATCCTGGTTTTACTTTTTTCGGTTTGTGCACGAGTGATTTGGCTTTGGCATCCGTTTCGTTTTCTGATTTTTTACGGTTCGTCCGTTTATGACGCTCTGTTAAGTCAACCCACTCACCATTGCGCACTTCCTGATGCTTGAAGCTGATTCCTTTTTTCTCAATTTGGCTCAACGCATCTTCGTCACTTGGTTCGTACAGTGTGACCGCTGTGCCGGAATGACCAGCGCGGGCAGTTCTCCCAACTCGGTGTGTAAAGAAATCGAGGTCAGTAGGCAGTTCAAAATTAATTACATGGCTGACACCGGGTATATCAATTCCTCTTGCTGCAAGATCAGTTGCAACAATATATTGATACTCAAGGTCACGAATCTGTTTCATCATTCTAGAACGTTCCCGGGCAGGCAGTCCGCCGTGAACTCTCCCTACTTTCATTCCTTTCGTCAGCAGCGCATCCGCCACTTCATCCGCTTTTGCTTTTGTATTGGTGAAGACAATCGCCAAATATGGATTAAACGAATTTAAAACATCATGCAATACTTCAATTTTACTACGGCTTTTTTTAGGAACTAAGATAAAATCAATATTTTGTGCGAGAACCTGTTTAGGTTCGATATGAGCATATTGAGGATTTTCCATATACTTTTTCAAAAATGGCTTTAGTTTTTCTGGAATCGTCGCAGAAAAAACAAGTATTTGAAGATTCTCCGGCATTCTGCTTGCAATTTGATCCACGTCTTCAATAAATCCCATTTCAAGCATGAGATCTGCTTCATCGATAACAATTGACCTGGCTGTATGAACAAATAATGCTTGTTCTTTTACAAGATCATTAATTCTGCCGGGTGTACCGACAACTACTTGAGGCTGGAATTTAAGTTTGTCAATTGCACGCTGCTTGTCCGTTCCTCCAACAAAACACTTGCTAGTAATAGACTGATTAAACCGATCTGTGATTTTTACCACTTCATGATGGATTTGCTTAGCCAACTCGCGTGTTGGTGCGGTTATGACAAATTGAACTTCATTTCTTTCCTGGTCAAGTCCATCTAAAAGCGGCAGCAGATAGGCATGTGTTTTTCCGGTTCCAGTCTGGGATTGCCCAATTGCACTTTGACCCTTTTTAATCATAGGGATCATTTTTTCTTGTATAGGTGTCGGTTCATGGAAACCTAAAGCGTTAATTGCTTCATCTATAAAAGGTTTAAATTCGTATCTTTTAAATGCTTGAGACATACGTCGATCACTCCTTTTTCATTATCCTCGATCAAATGAATCTTGGATGTGTCCAAAACTCTATTATAGTCAAGTTTATCACAAAACACCAGAAACGATTTTTAGGACTTAGATTAGAAGGACTACCCTTCCTCTTTTATTAAAATTGCATATACTGAATTAGGCATCAATGTAAAGCGAGGCGAAAAAAATGAATCGGAGACAAAACATTTCAAATACAGGGTTTCAACTGCCCGCTGGATTGCGGTCTCAGCATCAGTCATTCAATCAATTTTCTCAACGACAATCAATGGGTCCTTTTAGAGGCGTGTCACCTTTTTCTCAACGTCAGCAGCCAGCGCAGAAAAAAGGATTGTTTTCAGCTTTTGGCCGTCAGAAACAGCAGGGACAGGGTGGATTGAGAAATCTCTTTCAAGGAGCAGGGAACTCTTCATCAAATCAACTAACCCCTTTTTTTTCAAGTGCAAGTGAACCTGCCTCTGCTTCAAGAGGAATTGCTTCTCTGCTTTCCGGCGGGGGAAACTCAGGCTCTGGTGTAGCAAGTGCTCTCTCAATGGAAAGTATTCAAAGATGGGTTGGCAGTACGCAGCAAATGATACAAACAGCTCAGCAGGCTCTGCCTATGATACAGCAATACGGACCTCTGGTGAGAAATTTTCCTGCAATGTGGAAGCTCTACCGCAGCCTGGGTAGTGAAGAGAAAGATAGCGGTGAAGATTCTTCGATTGATGAGAAAGATGACCTGGCAGCAATTGAAAAAGGCAGTGATTTAGCTCAAAATACAGCGGTAGAGAAACCAAAGCCTGTAAAACCTAAGACCTCTGTACCCAGGCTCTATGTTTGAGTTTGACTAATAATATTTGTTCGCAGTGGTTAACTCCTTTATAATGATCATATACAGATCGTTCAAGTAGGAGGATTTTAATGAATACAATTAAAATAACACCAAGAGGCTATTGTTACGGTGTAGTGGATGCCATGGTTATCGCGCGAAATGCGGCAATGGACAAATCGCTGCCAAGACCGATTTATATACTAGGCATGATTGTACACAATAAACATGTAACAGATGCATTCGAAGAAGAAGGAATCATCACACTAGACGGCGAGAATAGAAAAGATATTTTAGAACAAGTAGAGGAAGGAACCGTTATCTTTACTGCACACGGTGTTTCTCCTGAAGTTAGAGAAATTGCTAAGCAGAAAGGGTTAACTTCCATTGATGCAACATGTCCTGATGTCACCCGCACACATGACCTGATCAGAGAAAAAGAGGCTCAAGGCTACGATGTCGTTTATATAGGGAAAAAAGGACATCCCGAACCTGAAGGGGCTGTCGGAGTTGCACCTTCAATTGTACACTTAATTGAAAAGCCATCTGATGTTGAATCTCTTGTCATTTCTAACGATAAAATTATCGTGACGAATCAGACGACGATGAGCCAGTGGGATGTACTTGAAGTAATTGAAAAAGTAAAAGAAAAATATCCTCAGACTGAAGAACATAAGGAAATCTGCCTGGCTACTCAGGTAAGACAAGAAGCTGTAGCTGAGCAGGCAGGAGCTGCAGATGTCCTGATTGTCGTTGGTGACCCTATGAGCAATAACTCTAATCGTCTGGCCCAGGTCTCACAAGACATTGCTGGGACACCTGCCTACCGCGTAGCCGATGTATCAGAAATAAAATCGGAATGGCTGACAGGCGCACAAACAGTTGCGGTTACTGCTGGCGCCTCTACACCTACTCCGATCGTTAAAGAAGTAATGAACTATGTGAATCAATTTGATTCAGAAGACAAAACAACCTGGCTGAATGAAAAGAAAGTTCCGCTTTCAAAAATACTGCCAAGAATAAAAACTCCTACAAAGCCGATAACTATCATGCCTTATCCGGCAAAAACCATGAATGCAGATAAATAAATCCCTATCAATATGGCTGGCAGCCGGACTTTATATCCGCTCTGCCAGCCTATTTTTGACGTAATGAATATCCTCAATCAGCTAAAAACATTCATTTCGCTTCAGTCAAACTGATTACTCCTTTTTCACAACGAATTATTTAAATGAAAAAGGATCTGTATTTAGAGACGATGCGATAAATTCCACTTCAAATCCTTTTTCCGCACATCTATTCCTCATTTCATCCGCGGTTCCATTTTTCATCACTTTTTCTATATTATGACCAGGATCCACGATAGACAGTCCCATTGAAGCAGCATCGTGAGCAATATGATAATCCACATCTCCAGTAACAAAAACATCAGCACCGCTGAACTTTGCAGCTTTCATGTATTTATTTCCCGTTCCGCCAAGAACTGCCACCTTTTGAATTGGAGCAGAAAGATCCCCTACAAACCTTAAAGAAGGCACGTCGAATTGTGTTTTAACAAAATCTATGAATTCATCAAGAGTCATTTTGTTTTCTAAAATGCCTACCCTGCCAAGTCCCATCATATTTCCTTTTCTTGATTCCACAAACAAATCATAAGCCGCTTCTTCGTAAGGATGCGCTTTTAGCATAGCGTTAATGACGTTTTTCTCAGTTGAATCCCAAATGATTGTTTCTATTTTTACTTCCTTCACTTCTTCCAGTTCATTTACTTCACCAATGTAAGGATCAGCTCCATCAACTGGCATAAAGCGTCCAGTGCCACGGCTAGTGAAACTGCAATGCGAGTACTCTCCTACTTGTCCGCCTCCAGCCTCTGCCATTGCAATTCGGACTTTTTCTGCGTGGCTTTCAGGTACAAATACAACTAATTTTTTCAAACGATCCTCTTTAGTTGGTACAAGAACTTTTGTGTTTGACAGCTTTAGTTGCTTAGCAAGCCAGTCATTTACTCCCCCGTCCGCTACATCCAGGTTTGTATGCGCAACATAAACTGCGATATCATGTTGAATAAGTTTTGCGATCAGTCGACCCTCCGGAACATCTGTCTGGATCGTTTTAAGGGGCCGGTAAATGATTGGATGATGTGCAATAATCAGTTTCACACCTTCTCTAATTGCCTCATCAACTACATCTTCAAGCACATCGAGCGCGACCAATACTTTTTCTACCTTCTGATTCAGTCTGCCGATTTGCAAACCTACCGGATCGTTGTCCATCGCAAGATTTTTAGGTGAAAACTGTTCGAAAACTTCAATTATTTCATACCCGTTTACTTTTTTCTTCATCCTAAAACCTCCTCTACGATTTTTATTTTCATTTTTAATTCCTCTTTTTTCGTTTCGATCATGGGGGATGGTTCTGCTTGATCAAGCTGATTTAAGATCCTCTCCCACTGTTTGTATTCCTCCTGCCACTTTTGGCGAAACACTGCAGAATTACCTTTCATTAAAAATGGGCCGAGCAATCGTTCTGTATATGAGAGCTGAATATTATTATTTGTCGGTTCTGCTACAAGAATCTCGTATATTTTCCCATCTTCCTCCAAAATATCTTCAGCTGACAGTTTCCAATAATTGTTTGTCAGCCAGTCTCTTAATGAAATGGCACTTATATTAGGCTGAAGAATTAATCGTTTTACACCGGGTAATAGACTCTTCCCGTCCTCTAAAATTTGGGAGATTAACGGACCGCCCATACCGGCAATCGTAATTACATCAACTTCATCCTTTTTTAAAACTGCCAGTCCGCTTCCTTTTCTAACGTCAATCCAGTGCTGTAAACCATCTTGAGCAACTTGTTTTATCGCCGATTGATAGGGGCCTTCAACAACTTCACCTGCAATCGCTGAAGCTGCTACCTTTTTTCGAACTAAATAACATGGCAGGTACGCATGATCTGAGCCTATATCAGCTACAACAGATCCGGCAGGCACGAAGGATGCTACTGCAGCTAATCGTTTAGATAATTGATCGCTGTTCATTTTTCCACCTCTAGATTAAATGATAAAGGGGCGCACCACGTTTAATGGCCGCCCCTTTTTATTGAATAAACTAAATCAAATCAGATCGTGCGAGTCAAAAAAAGGATTATGCTCCTTCTTCTGTACCTTCCTCGCCGCCTTCTTCAGATTCTTCTTCAGAACCTTCTTCTTCAGATCCCTCTTCTTCAGAGCCGCCTTCTTCAGAGCCGCCTTCTTCGAGACCGATTTGAGCTACCCATTCCGCCATAGCGTCTGCATTAGCGTCGTCTACCTGTCCGCCGGGCATTGCTCCTTTACCATTCAACATAATGTCAGCAATTTCGCTTTCATCAAGACGTTCGCCGACCCCTTCAAGAGCAGGACCAGTTCCGCCTTCATAGTTTTCACCATGACAGCCTATGCAGGTTGACTGGTAGTGAGCCTCAGGATCAAAATCTCCTCCGCCAGCTTCTTCACCGCTGCCTTCTTCTTCGGCTGCTTCTTCAGACTCGTTCAACCCTTGGATAGACATAAAAAACACCACGCCAAATCCAAGAACCATGATCAGTAAAAATGGTATTATAGGATTTTTATTCATACAGTACCCTCCCTTTTAAAAAAATTATGTAGCAATCATTCTTATGAATGCAAGTTGATCACTACATATTTTACTTTACTTTTCGACAATCGGAAAGACCCAATACTCAACTTTTCCCTTTTTGTCGCATTTTAGACACAAAGAAAATGTATTTTTTTTAAAAGGGTTTATTTCCAGTAATTTTACTGACAGCCGATTTCCCGTGAAATAACCATTCTTTGGACTTCAGACGTCCCTTCTCCAATTTCAAGAAGTTTTGCATCCCTTAAGTATCTTTCTACATGATACTCTTTCATATACCCATATCCTCCATGAATTTGTATTGCCTCATCACAAACTTCCATACAGATTTCAGAAGCGTATAGTTTCGCCATAGAAGCTTCCTTGGTAAACTTCTTTCCTTGATCCTTCAGCCACGCTGCTTTATACACCATGGTTCTGGCCAGTTCTATTTTCATTGCCATATCAGCTAATTTAAATTGCGTCACCTGAAAAGAAGAAATGGGCCTGCCGAATTGATGACGTTCTTTTGAGTAACTGAGCGCTCGCTCGTATGCTCCTTGTGCAATCCCTACGGCCATTGCAGCAATTCCGATACGTCCGCCGTCCAACGTGATTAAAAACTGTCTAAACCCCTCTCCACGCTTGCCAAGCAGATTCTCTTGCGGTACTCTAACATCCTCGAGTACAAGCTCAGTGGTATTGGAAGAATGCAGTCCCATCTTTTCATAATTATCAATAACTTTAAATCCTTGTGCATCTGTAGGAACAATGATCGCACTAATTTCTTTCTGCCCGTCATTCATCCCGGTAATGGCAGTCAAGGCAAGATATTTTGCCCAGCTGGCGTTTGTAATATAGCTCTTATTTCCATTGATAATAAAATCTTGTCCTTCTTCTTTAGCGCTTGTTTGCGTTCCCCCAGCATCTGAACCGGCATTCGGCTCGGTTAAACCAAAAGCGCCAAGCGATTCTCCAGAACAAATCTGAGGCATATACGCTTCTTTTTGTTTGTCGGTGCCAAACATATGAATAGGCGCTCCTCCAAGCGAGATATGAGCTGAGTACGTAATCCCTGTTGATCCGCAAACACGGCTTAATTCTTCTGTAACAATCGCAAAACTTGTTGTATCAGCTCCTGCACCTCCGTATTCTTCGGAAAACGGAAGTCCCATCATCCCCAATTCCCCTAATTGCTTTAGTTCATTTTTTGGAAATGCTTTTGTCCGGTCACGATCCAATGCTCCAGGAGCTACTACTTCCTGTGCAAATTCACGTATCGTTCGCTGAATCATTTGCTGTTCTTGTGTGAGTTCAAAATTCATGTTCATCCCCCTTATTTGTATCCGCTTTCATTTCTATTATAAGAGAAAAACGACTCAATCTACAAGTTTATCTCAATCTATCGAAAATATTGATAGAAGCTTATGATTAATGCAAGCAGCCCCAGTACCCCTGCTGCAAGTAAATACCGGATCTTAAACTTCAAGCCCATCAACATCCATGCTGAACATTGAGTGAGGATCAGTAAAAATAAAACATGAAGTTTGTCAGAAAAATAGCTTTCCCACATATGTACACTTTGAAAAAGAATAATAAAAATGGCTGTAACAATTAACAAATGTCTTAAAATATTGGTTGTTTTATTTTTAAATCCATAGATGAGAAGAAAAACGACAAAAATCGATAAAAACGCTGTTTGCAAAATAACAGATAACTCAGTAAAATTGAAAGCAACCAGAGAAAGTATTGATAGACATAGTAATGTGATTGAGAATAAAAGGGAAGACAAATTCTTTTTAGCCAATAAAGAAGGCTGCTTTTTTGTTTTATAAATTTTTTCACTCGTTTCTTCTCCCTGATTGTAAAGGGCGATAAGATAGTCACAGTAGTGTGGAGGAAGCATCTTATTCGTTTTCCAGTAGAGAATCTCAGTTGTAATAATTTCTTTTCTACGCTCTTTCATGAAAACAGCTCCTATTTTAAAATTCATAAAAAAAGCCAATTCCCTTTTTCCAAAGAGAATTGGCAAATAAGCCTATTCCAGAAAGTCTTTTAACCGCTTGCTTCTGCTTGGATGACGAAGTTTTCTAAGCGCTTTTGCTTCAATTTGACGAATCCGTTCCCGGGTCACACCAAATACTTTACCAACTTCTTCTAATGTGCGGGTGCGTCCATCATCGAGTCCGAAGCGCAGTCTCAAGACATTTTCTTCACGATCTGTTAATGTATCCAGAACATCTTCCAATTGTTCTTTAAGAAGTTCATACGCAGCGTGCTCAGAAGGAGACTGAGCTTCTGAATCTTCAATGAAATCTCCAAGATGTGAATCATCCTCTTCACCAATCGGTGTTTCTAACGACACAGGTTCCTGAGCTATTTTCAAAATTTCTCTTACTTTTTCAGGTGTAAGATCCATTTCTTCTGAAATTTCTTCAGGCGATGGTTCACGGCCCAAGTCTTGCAGAAGCTGGCGTTGAACACGAATCAACTTGTTAATTGTTTCCACCATATGAACCGGTATCCGAATCGTTCTGGCCTGGTCAGCAATCGCACGGGTAATCGCTTGTCTGATCCACCATGTAGCATAGGTACTGAATTTAAATCCTTTGCTGTGATCAAACTTTTCAACTGCCTTAATTAAGCCCATATTACCTTCTTGAATAAGGTCAAGGAACAGCATGCCTCGCCCAACATATCTTTTTGCAATACTTACAACAAGTCTTAGGTTTGCTTCTGCCAAGCGTCTTTTGGCCTCATCGTCTCCCTGTTCAATCCGCGTAGCAAGTGAAATTTCTTCCTGAGCGGACAATAAATCCACTCTGCCGATTTCTTTAAGATACATGCGGACGGGGTCATTAATTTTAACACCTGGAGGAACACTTAAATCATTCAGATCGAATTCTTCCTCTTCTTCTTTACCCAATTCAGTAACACTTGGGTCCCCTTCAGTGCCTTCTTTTACCACTTCTACGCCCTGTTCACCCAACTGTTCATAGAACTCATCCATTTGGTCACTGTCAAGTTCAAAACTTGCTAACTTTTCTGCGATATCTTCAAGGGTTATTTCACCATTTTTTTTACCGGCTTCAAGCAGCTGAGCTTTGATTACATCAATTGTAATTACTTCAGTTTCTGATTGTTTGGAACGTGTTGACTTTTCAGCCATTAGTCCCCCTCCTTCCAAGCTTGCACGACTTTATCTTTTCAAAGCTTTCCGCAAATGAATAATTTCCATTCCGATTTCTGCAGCTTTTCTGAAATCATTTTTACGTTCTGCTTCTTTTTCTTCCACTTCTTTTTCCTTTATCTTCAACAACTTTTGGTATTTTAACACTTCCGCCACATAATCATTCAGTTCATCGCTCCCCACTTCAGGGTTAATGTCCATCATGTTAATCTCCGTTGCAACTGCTCGAAGATGGCGATCGGGGAGCTTGTGAACGAATGCTCCCGCATCAGAATGGTGACCTTCTTCGTAATAGGCAAGCAAATAAATAAAAATGGCCTGATGCTCGTCTTTATTCATCACTTTCCCGCTTAAAAGATTCTGCACTGTATAGGCTGTGTCTTCATTGGCCATCATATGTGCTATAAGATGTCTTTCTGCTGTGAGATAAGCCGGCAGCAAAGTTGATTTACGCTGAAAGACACCCTGTGCTTTAGGCGGCTGTATCTCTTTCGCTGCCTGAGGCTGCTCAGTTGGCATTAGACTGCCCAGCTGATTAGAGAGACCTTCTACCGATAAATTAAACTCATCTGACAGCTGCTTAATATAAAATTCCTTATCTATAGCTCCTTTTAAAGAAGCTATTTCCTTTAAAATGGATTTTATATAGGACAGGCGTCCATCTTCTGTAGATAAATTATTTTTGGAGCGGTAATAATGCATTTTAAAGGCCATTTCCGATACACTCGAATCTATGATCTCCTGTTTAAATGCTTGTCCGCCTTTTTTTTGGATATAGTCATCCGGATCTAAGCCGTTTGGCAGCAATGCCACTTTTACGTTTAAACCTGATGAGGAAATTTCTTTTGCTGCCTTAAACGCTGCTTCGTATCCTGCCTGATCTCCATCATAGCAAAGGATAACCTGGCTGGTCAGCTTTTTGATCAAGCTGATATGCTGCGCTGAAAGGGAGGTTCCCATTGTGGCAATACCATTTGCGGCCCATTCATTTGATGAAATTACATCCGCAAAGCCTTCGAAGAGCACAGCAGATTGCTCTCTCCTAATGGCCCCCCTGGCACGGTGATAATTAAATAATATCCTGTTTTTTTGAAACAGCGGTGTTTCTGGAGAATTTAAATACTTGGGCTCATCTTTTTCAGCATCAATAATTCTTCCTGAAAATGCTACAATCTGACCCCTGTCATTTTCTACCGGGAACATAATACGTTCTCGAAAACGATCAAAATAAGAGCCGTTATCCCGTTTAATGATTAGTCCTGCCTGCTCCATAGAAGAAAGATCAAACCCTCTCTTTTTAAGCAGTTCAGACGTAAAATCCCAGCTTGGCAAAGCCCAGCCTATACGAAATTGTTTAAGCTGATCTTCAGTGAAACCTCTCTGAAGCATGTATTCTAATGCATGCTGACCTTCTTTGGTATTCATTAAGAGGTGATGATAAAATTTAGCAAGCAGCTCGTGTGCTTCTAATTGGTCTTTGTGAAGCTGTTTTGAATTTTGAACTGAATCATCTGCCGGTTCATCTTCAGGTACACTAATTTCCATTCCGATTTTCGAACCGGCTATGGCCACTGCCTCTTTGAAGGAAACACCATCATGGTCCATTAAAAAACTGTAGACGTTGCCTCCTGCACCACAACCAAAACAGTGAAAAATCTGTTTTTCGGGAGAAACAGAAAAGGATGGCGAGTTTTCCCCATGAAATGGGCATAACCCAAAATAGTTGCGCCCTTGTTTTTTAAGCTGGACATAGTCGCTGATAATGTCGACGATATCCGTTTTTTTTCGTATTTCCTCGACCATTTCATCTGGAATTCTCTCAGACACAAAAAACACCACCATTTAGTCTAGTGTGATAATAGTTTATTCGCCACTAATCATTCATTTCCTGCAAGATGCGCTAAATATTTTATGAGGCGGTCAGAAAATTGTTTTAAATCATCTTTTGACAGTTTTTTGGGACCGCCCCCATAGCGCCCTTTTTTGCGTTCCATCTGATGTAAATAGCGAAATGATAAACTTGTATCAATTGTGTCTTCTTGATATTGCTTTCCCCTGGTTGACAGGGCATAAACTCCCTTGGGAAGAACTAAAGAAGCCAATCCAATGTCTTGTGTTATAACCATATCCCCTGATTTAACATGATTTAGAATATACATATCCACAGCTTCTTTTCCTTCATCAATAAAGGTCCATACCTTTTGATCGGCATCGGCGCTAAAGTGCTTTAAAGATGCAATAAAAAGATAGCTTACATCATAAGCAAGTGCTTGTTCTTCAATAATCTTTTTTAAATCCTTTGGACAGGCATCAGCGTCAATAAAAATCATATTATCATCTCTTTGAGTCTCCATGAACAAGGTATTCTACAAAAAAGATAGAACTCCTTTTATTCAGAAAAATAATTACTGAAAAATATTTTTATCACAATTTTTTATTATAGTATATCAGCCTTAATTTCGCCATCATTTTATTTTGTATCTCATGTATGTCCTTACTTTTACATGTATTTTTTCTTACCCACATTAAATAATAAACAGAGACTCTGCGACAAATCGGCAGCACCGGTTATTTTTATTAAAAAGACCTTTCCCTTTTTAGAAGGCAGACATTCACACAATTCTGCTGCAAAATAAAGAATGGTCTCATGAATGTGGAATTATTCATGAGGCCATTCTAGTTTGCAGTTTAATGGATTTAGTACCCGCTTATTTATTCAAAATGTCATTTAAAATGATGTTAGCTGTTTCTTCCACTGCCTTGTTTGTTACATCAATCACAGGACAGTTTATTTTTTTTACGATTGATTCGAAATGTTCCATTTCTTCTTGTATTCTCTCCATTTTTGCATAGGTCGCATCATCGTTTAAACCTAATGCGATAAGCCTTTCTTTTCGAATGTAGTTAAGCTTCTCCGGACGGATCTTCAAACCGTAGCATTTAGAAGGATTTACTTTAAAAAGCTCTGCAGGCGGTTCAATCTCCGGCACCAATGGGACATTAGCCACTTTCAGCCTTTTATGGGCAAGATATTGAGACAATGGAGTCTTCGATGTTCTTGACACTCCCACAAGTACAATATCTGCTTTAAGTATGCCTCTGGGGTCACGCCCATCATCGTACTTGACGGCAAATTCAATGGCTTCAATTTTTTTAAAATAGTCTTCATCGAGCTCATGAACCATTCCTGGCTCATTAATTGGAAGCTCATCACTTGCTGATTGAAGAGAGGCTATAATCGGTCCTACTACATCATGAGCGGTGATATTAAAACGCTTAATCTGCTCCTGAATATATGTTCGAATTTCGGGTCTTACCAATGTATAGACAATTATACCTTCATCCTCTTTTGCAAGTGCGATGACTTCATCTACGTTTGCTGCTTCTTCCACATAAGGAAACCGTTTAATGATGATTGATTTTCGTGATTGTCTGAACTGACTTACACAGGCTTTAGCGACAAGTTCGGCAGTTTCTCCTACGGAATCAGAAACCACATACACATTAATTTCGTTCATTTTTACACCACCCATAGACTACGACTCATCCTTTGACAAGCTGACAAAGGCTTTTGTGATATTCGTTTTCGTTATACGGCCAAAGACTTCATACCCCTGTTCTGTTTTCCTTACAACAGGCAGAGAGTCAATTTGTTTATCTATCAATTTAGTTGCAACGCTAACCAAAAGATCATCTTTTTCACAATATGTTACATTCGGCATCCTTGTCATAATAACATTCACTGGCAGGTTGGTTAAATCCTGCTGGCCGATGCTTGCACGCAGCAGATCTTTCCGTGACAGAACACCCGCAAGAAGTGCGTTTTGATCAACAACAAATAAAGTCCCGACATCTTCTAAAAACATATGGCAAATGGCGTCATAAACCGATACGTTGTCATTCACGACCACAGGAAGAGATTGATAATCTTTAACATACAATTTCTTTAAATTCTCGGTCAAAAGCTGGGATCCTGATTTGCCTGTATAAAAATAGCCTACTCTCGGCCTTGCATCAAGAAAGCCCGCCATCGTTAGAATGGCTAAATCAGGCCGCAGCGTTGCTCTTGTTAAATGCAGTCTTTCTGCAATCTGTTCACCTGTTATCGGCCCATTTCCTTTAACAATTTGCAGAATTTCTGTCTGTCTTTTATTAAGTTCTATCGTGGTCACCACCTTAAAGCAGTTTATTGCGTTATACTTATTCTTAATATTATATACTATAAATGAATTTTTTTCGATCATTGCATCATAATATAATGAATGAATGCTTTTCTTACTTTAAAACGGATAAAGATGAAGTGCAACCGATTCGCTTTGATTGCATAATATATTGTGAATCTTTATTAATCATGGTAGAATAAGCGTACATACCATTCATAGTAGCGCGATGAAGGATCAATAAGTACTTGCGGAAAGAAGAAGCGACCAGGGGTGGTGAGAGCCTGGAATGCAAGGAAAACGGCACCCCTGAGCAATGCACTGACGAAGGTGAATGCACATCGCATTAACTAGGGTGGAACCGCGGACGTTAGCTCCGTCCCTGGGCTATATATTAGCCTGGGGACGGTTTTTTTATGTGAACTTTCGCTTAAAAAGAAAGAACGTACATTATTAGTAAGAAGTTATTAAGGAGAAAAGGAGTGCTGTTGAATGTCTTCAATGGACGAAATTGTACAATTAGCTAAACATCGGGGGTTTGTGTTTCCGGGATCCGAAATTTATGGCGGACTTGCAAACACATGGGATTATGGTCCACTTGGAGTTGAGCTCAAGAACAATATAAAAAAAGCATGGTGGAAAAAATTTATCCAGGAGTCGCCTTATAATGTTGGATTAGATGCAGCAATCCTGATGAACCCTAAAACCTGGGAAGCTTCCGGCCACATTGGAAACTTTAATGATCCGATGATCGATTGCAAAAGCTGTAAAGCCAGACACCGTGCCGATAAATTGATTGAAGAAGCAATTGAAGCTAAAGGAGAGGAATTAATCGTTGATGGCCTCCCCTTTTCGAGAATGCAGGAATTAATCGTCGAGCATGATATTGCCTGTCCTACTTGCGGGAAAAAGGACTTCACGGATATTCGTCAATTTAATCTGATGTTTAAAACTTTTCAGGGTGTTACCGAAGCTTCTACAAATGAAATTTTTCTGCGTCCTGAAACGGCTCAGGGGATTTTTGTAAACTTTAAAAATGTGCAGCGGACCATGAGAAAAAGAGTACCGTTCGGCATTGGTCAGATAGGTAAAAGCTTT
Organism: Jeotgalibacillus campisalis; assembly: GCF_000829515.1. GTDB lineage: Bacteria > Bacillota > Bacilli > Bacillales > Jeotgalibacillaceae > Jeotgalibacillus > Jeotgalibacillus campisalis. Next base: position 128,948 of record NZ_JXRR01000017.1, read on the forward strand.
CGTAATGAAATTACTCCGGGGAATTTCACTTTCCGTACACGTGAGTTTGAACAGATGGAAATTGAATTCTTCTGCAAACCTGGTGAAGATCTTGAGTGGCATGCGTACTGGCGTGAATTTTGTAAAAACTGGCTATTAAATCTTGGCATGCATGAAGAAAGCATGAGATTGCGTGATCATGATTCAGATGAGCTTTCGCATTACAGCAATGCCACTACCGATATCGAATACCGCTTTCCATTTGGCTGGGGAGAATTATGGGGAATTGCCGATCGAACAGACTTTGACTTAAAGCGCCATATGGAGCATTCTAATGAAGATTTCACGTATTTAGACCAGCAGACAAATGAACGCTATGTTCCTTATTGCATTGAACCTTCACTAGGAGCTGACCGGGTCACACTTGCCTTTTTGTGCGATGCTTATGAGAAAGAGGAGCTTGAAAACAACGAAGAGCGGACAGTCCTTCGCTTTCATCCTGCACTAGCTCCATTTAAAGCTGCTGTATTGCCGCTTTCAAAAAAATTAAGCGCAGATGCTCTTAAAGTACAGCAGGACCTTGCTGAGGATCTTATGGTAGATTTTGATGAATCCCAATCAATCGGCAAGCGTTACCGCCGTCAGGACGAAATTGGAACTCCATATTGCATTACATTTGATTTTGATTCTTTAGAAGACAAACAGGTTACTGTGAGAAACCGGGACACCATGGATCAAATCAGAATGCCTATATCAGAAGTTAAAACATTTTTAACGAATGCTATTAAATTTTAAATAAAAATTAAGAAGCAGTTCATTTGAACTGCTTCTTTTATGTTTGAGTTTTATTTTGCTGTTCCGAATCATCGCCATGTAATACTGTCCTCATGCGATCAAGCTGGTCCAGAAAAGATTTTGACTTTAAAAACACCCCTACATATTCATCATAGTAGGTTCGAATTACGAGCCTCAATTCCTTCTTTGTCTGTTCCTGCAAAGACACAGAACCCAGCCGGTTAAGGTCTAAGTAATAAAACAATTTTAATAAGCGGACGGTTTGAGGAGTAATCTTAAGCGCATAATGATCATTTGACCAACAGCGATGACACAGCAGCCCATTTTCCCTTATTGAAAAAGAAAAATGCCCCTCTGTTTCCCCGCAATGCGCACACCTGTCAAGCACCGGCTGAACGCCATAGACAGGCAGCAGTTTCATTTCAAAGATCAGACAGATCACTTCTTCATCATAACCATCATTAAGATATGATAACGATTGAGCCAAAAGTTCGAATAAAAATGGATTCGACTTACGGTCTTCAACTGCTTTATCCAGCAGCTCAACCATATAGGTAGCATAAGCAGATTTGAATAAATCTTCTTTTATGCCTCTTTGAGAAGCAACTAAATCTCCCTGCTGCAGACTTCCCATGCCGGTTCCTTTACGAAAAAGAAAGTGAGCATAGGTAAAAAGCTGGGATATAGATGATAACCGGCTATTTGCTTTTTTCGCACCTCTGGCCATAACGGCGAATTTTCCAAATTCCCTTGAAAAGATGGTCACGATTTTATCAGATTCACCATAATCACTTGTTCGAACAACAATGCCTTCACATTTTTGGAGCATAGTATCTCCTCCCTGCTGCTGCTATTACCGTTCGATGATTACTTTATATATGGAACTGAGACCCGGATAAGTACTCTGATTCATTCTCAGGAGCGGCTGCAGGAGAATGCTGTTCACTTTCTCCTTCGATTTCTTTAAATAAAAGATAAAGCTCCACATTCCCGGTTTGACTAAAAACTTCCCACGTGAAATCTAACATACGCCTCACACCTTTCATGTTTATCCATGAATGTCAGTACGCTTTTAGTGTGCCACTTATGCTGAAGAATGATGGCTCGAAACTTTTCCCAATCCTGTAGTCAGAATCCAACTTTAATAATCATCTTCCTTAAAACCAAAATCTCTTAAGTTACTCGCCTTGTTTCTCCAGTCTTTTTGAACTTTTACCCATAATTCAAGGTATACTTTAGAACCTAAAAGATTTTCAATATCTTCACGTGCACGCTGGCCTATTTCTTTCAGCATAGCACCCCGTTTACCTATAACGATCCCTTTTTGAGAATCCCGTTCAACGATGATCGTCGCCATAACGTTTATTAGCTCTTTTCCTTCTTCCTTGCTGATTTTTTCAATTGATACAGCGATGGAATGAGGAATTTCTTCACGTGTTAAATGAAGTGCCTTTTCTCGAATTAACTCTGAAATAATAAATCGCTCAGGATGATCCGTAATTTGATCTGCGGGGTAATATTGCGGCCCTTCCGGAAGGTTTTCGAGTATTTGCTCAAGCAGCGTTTCTACATTATTTCCTTCGAGAGCTGAAATGGGCACCACTTCTTGAAATGTCTGGCGGGTGCGGTATTGATCGATCATAGGAAGCAACTTGTCAGGATGGATCGTATCGATTTTATTTAGTACAAGGAAGACAGGTGTTTTCACATCTTTTAACAAGTCCATAATGAACTCGTCGCCCCGGCCAAGCCCTTCATCTACATTAACCATAAACAAAATAAGATCGACCTCACGAAAAGTATTCGTCGCCATTTTTATCATAAAATCCCCAAGTTTATGCTTGGGCTTATGAATTCCTGGTGTATCAATAAAAATCAGCTGGCTGTCATTTGTGGTAAGAACACCTTGTATCTTATTTCTGGTTGTTTGAGGCTTATCACTCATGATGGCAATTTTTTGTCCTATAACGCGATTTAAAAACGTGGATTTCCCGACATTTGGCCGTCCCACGATTGAAATAAACCCAGACTTATGTTTAGTTTGATTCTCCATTTAAATCCTCCGGTAAAAAAGCATCAGGAAGCAATGCAGCCACTGTCAATTCCTGAACATCTCCTTTTAAATTTGTTAAATACACCTTCATATCCTGACTGCATAATTCTGCAATCACTTGTCGGCAAGCTCCACACGGCGGAACCGGTCGTTTAGTATCAGCTACAACTGCAAGCGCTGAAAATTTCCGGTCACCTTCCGCATATGCTTTAAATAGTGCTGTTCTTTCTGCACAATTGCACATGCTATATGCTGCATTTTCAATATTACAGCCATGATGAATTTTTCCGTCCTCTGTAAGTAAAGCTGCTCCGACTTTAAATTTAGAGTAGGGCACGTATGCTTTTTCACGGGCAGATTTTGCTTCATTCATCAATAATTCTATGTTCATTACTCAACTCTCCTTTAAAATAACTACTTCTTTGTATGCATGGATGATTACAATCCAGTGAAGTATTTCTAATTGTACTATATTTTCAACCAAAAAAACGGTTTTGACTTTAACAATTCAACCTGCTAAAAGAAATTCGTTAAAAGCTTAGGCAAGAAAATAATAACTCCTGCTGCACCTGCGCCTGCTGCAAAAATGAAAACCGCAGCTGCTGAAGCATCTTTTGCTTTTTTTGCTAGCGGATGGGTGTCAGTTGTAACCAGATCAACAGCTCTCTCGATTGCTGTATTCATTAATTCCATTGCGAGAACTCCTGCGATGGCAAAGAGTATGATCAACCACTCTATTGTAGAAATCTGCAAGTATATACCGGCAAAAATAACTACAGCTGTTGAAAATAAGTGTATTTTAAAATTTTGCTCATGCTTGGCTACATCTTTTACTCCTTCCCAAGCATATAGAAAAGAATGTAATAAGCGTTTTGGGTTCATATTAAGACCTCGCTAAACCATATTCCTCTAATAAGACATTTTGCCTCCGAAACATAACGGCTTCATCGGATTCTTTTATGTGGTCATACCCAAGCAGGTGCAAAAAGCCATGCAAGGCCAGAAACCCCAATTCCCGTGCAAAGGAATGCCCATACTCTTCAGCCTGTTCTTTTGCAACTTGAACCGATATGATAATGTCTCCGAGCATTCTTGGCATTTCTTCTGAAAGAACGGATATTTCCCCTTCCGCTTCATCTTCCATAGCAAATGAGATCACATCAGTAGGCTGGTCTTTTCCTCTGTACATTTTATTTATTTCCTGAATTTTATGATTTGTTACAAAAGTAACGGAACACTCACCGTTTTTAACTTCCTCTTTATCAGCTGCAAAGCGAAGGAGTTCTTCTACTAACTGAATATCTTTGTCATTAAGTGATTTTGTTTCATCAAAAAAATCAATTTGCATGGTCATGCCTGCTTCTTCCTTTCTTGTTTCTTTGTAAATTCAGGGTATTCAATTCTTGAATGAAAGATCCCGTTTAGTGTCTCACAAAAAGATTTTTTAATGATTTCAAGCTCCTTCAGCGTCAGGTCACATTCGTTAAACTGAGCGTCCTGCAATCGATCTTGAATGATGGATTGAACAAGACTTTTAATTTTATCGGAGGTTGGATCCTTCATCGAGCGCACAGCAGCCTCGACACTGTCGGCCACAGAGATCACTGCAGCCTCCCTGGTTTGCGGTTTTGGACCCGGATAACGATAATCCTCTTCACGCACCTCAGCACCTGATTCTTTTGCTTTATAATAAAAATATTTTAAAAGCGTGGTACCATGGTGCTGTTCTGCTATATCAATAAAATCTTTAGGAAGTTTCCATTTCCTTAACATTTCAGCCCCGTCTAATGCATGAGAGATGATGATATCTCTTGAAGCCTCAGGGCTGAGCCGGTCGTGGGGATTTTGAATATTCATCTGATTTTCGATAAAGAAATGAGGCCGTTTTGTTTTTCCTATGTCATGGTAATAACACCCGACCCTTGCGAGTAAACCATTTGCGCCAATTGCCTCGCAGGCAGCCTCTGCGAGATTTGCTACCATAACACTGTGATGATAGGTACCAGGCGCTTCCGTTAAAATCCGTTTTAGCAGCGGATGATTGGGATTTGACAGTTCCACCAGCTTCATTGTCGACAGTATGCCAAATCCCGCCTCAAAAAGCGGCAGTAAACCAATTGTCAGAATTGATGCCAGAATTCCAGACACAACGGCGAAAATAAGATATAGCGTCCAGTCCAGCAGACTGTACTGAGCATTCTCTATTAATGCCATCGACAGCAGAACAAGTAAATTCGCAATCGCTACAAACAAACCGGCGCGAAGCAGATGCGTTCTATGCTTTGTATGAGACAGAAACAGCACGCCTGCAAGACCGCTGAATAAAAAGTAGATGGCAATCTCCACATTTATTGACCCGGTTATACTATCATTAAAAATAATACTCCCACAGGCTGCAAGCAGGATCGTAATGACCAGTGCAAGCCTGGTATTAATCATACTCCTGATCAGCATTGCCGCCATAGCAGCAGGGAATAAATATTGGATCTGAGCGATATCCAGTTCCCCGACCAATTCAGTAACCTTCATTAAACCAAGTGAAAGAAGAAAGATCATACTGACTAATGTTAGATAATTTTGTTTCTTTTCTTCTTCAATACTCCAAGATGAAAACTGGAAATACAATACTAAAAAGATAAGCAGCACAAACAGTATCAGTCCTGCAAAGGGAGCAATGGTATCATCATTAGTCGTTAATCCCAATGCATCAACCTGGCGGTAAATATCTCTGTCAATCAGGTATCCCTCTTGAACAATTACTTGTCCTTCCAGTATTTGTACCGGTTCAACACTTTCTTTGGCTTGCTCTCTTCTTGCTTCTGTTTGCTCTTCATCAAATAAATTATTCTCAACTAATGCAAATCGTCCTAATTCGATTGAAGCTTCTTTTAAATCATCCTGAATGGCCAATCCTGAAAGACGCTCTTCTAGTGAATCTCTGCTCGCAGTCAATTCTGTTTGTTTTATCGGATTGGACATGGTGGATTCAAGCTGGGAAACGAGTATCCCTTTGGTCCGCTCCAATTCACTGTCACTTGAGGACAAAAGCTGTTCAAAAACTGAATCATCGATGGCTGTGGTCACATTTTCTGAAACATCTTCAGACAGCGCTTCCTTTAGGTCTTCCATCATTTCATTCGTTACTGTAACAGTAAAGTCCGGCTCTTGTGCATCATCAGCTGCCGGATTATAGTCCATTGCAAAGTCAAAAATGGAAGAAATTAATGAAGTTCGATTTTCAAGAATTTCAGGCTGGTACGAAAATACCTCTGAGATTTCACTTGCAGCACGTTCCTGTTCAATTTCTGTACGTCTGACATCCACGATCGTTTTTGGTGATCGAATCGTCTCTTCTGCTACAGAAAAAAGACGTATATCATACGTTTCAATGCGGACATGACTGAATAATAATACAAAAGTTAATAATGCCACAATACTCAGCAGAAGCCATTTAAACAATCGATAGCTTAGCAGAGTTCGTATTCTTCTTATCCAATACTCCATATTTCCCACTCCTCTTGACGAGTAAGCTCACCGGCTTTGTTCTATAAATTGAACTTTCTTATGTAAGATAACTTGAGTCCCGTATTCATTTGCTAATTCATGCCATTCTTTATTAAGTATAGCAGAAATATTCCTAATAAAAATGAAAAGTCTGTCCCGCTTTTGAAATAAGCAGGACAGACTTTTTATTTCTCTTCTTTTTGTTCATACGCTCCAATAATTTTTCCGACAAGAGGGTGTCTTACTACATCAGCCTGTTCTAAATAATTAAAAGAAATGCCTTTGACATTTTTTAATATTTTCTGGGCTGCAACTAAGCCCGATTCCATTCCTTTTGGCAGATCCACCTGGCTTTGGTCACCCGTGATGACCATTTTGGATCCGAACCCGAGCCTTGTAAGAAACATCTTCATTTGAGCGCGGGTTGTGTTTTGGGCCTCATCTAAAATAACAAATGCATCATCGAGGGTGCGGCCTCTCATATAAGCAAGAGGGGCAATTTCAATCGTGCCTCTTTCAATGAGCCTTTGAGTATGATCTGCTCCTAATACATCATTTAGAGCATCGTAGAGCGGTCTAAGATATGGATCTACTTTTTCTTTTAAATCTCCAGGAAGAAAGCCAAGACTTTCTCCTGCTTCTACTGCAGGTCTGGTTAATATGATTCTTTGGACATTATTTTTCTTCAAAGCATTTACAGCCATGACAACAGCTAAATAAGTTTTACCCGTTCCAGCAGGGCCAATGCCAAACACCATATCGTTTTTCTTAATTTCAGTCACATACTGCCTCTGCCCCATTGTTTTGGCTCGTATGGACTTTCCTTTGACGCTTTTTGTGATTTCTTCGTCATATATTTCATCGAAATATTCTATCGTACCTCTTAAGGCCATTTGAGTTGCATAGATCACATCGCGTTCACTTACCTGAATTCCCTTTCGAATCACGGACAACAATTGGTTTACCACCTGCTGAGCCTGCTTCGTTTTATCCACTACTCCGGTAATACGTATCGTCTCACCGCGTGAAAGAATGGTAACATCAAGTTCGTTTTCAATCGTTTTTAAATGTGTATCTGACGTGCCAAATAAAGAAACAGCTTCATTTGGATCCTCTAATGGTAAATCGATCGTGATACGTTCATCAGTCATTCGCGTGTCTCCTCGCTAAAAGGTTGTACTTTTGCAATGTCTTCTAAAGCTTGAAAATAGATGATTAACTTTACTTTACCATTGTCATTTTGTTCATGCAAAAATTTCTCCTGCTGAATCTTGCCAGTTCCCCCGATAAGGGATAAAACTTCTTCTTTTGCTACTTTTAAAGCAATCTCTCTGGCAGCTTTCTGGTCTACTTTCGAGATCGTTTTCTCTGTTTCATATATATGAGTTGTTTTCTTCTTAATCGGAAAACGAAATCCTGCAACTTCGATGTCGTCACTTTTTATTTCTTCCACAGCAGAAGTAAACGGAACTTTTGTAAAAGGAATGGAAGGCGTCGTCCAGCCGAACAATTGAAGAGACCATTTTCTTTTTTCGTTGCCTGTTAAGGTTTCTCTAACAAGTTTATCTGGTACCGTTACATTCACTTCATACCATGTTTCCGCCATTACAACTCCCTTTGAAGGGACTGCCTGCTTGTCTTCTTCTCTGCCAACGAGTCCAGTGACAATGAGTTGCCCTTTCTTAACCACACTATTTACATTTTCGACTGCTTGTCCTGATTCAATCTGCATTGATTGTATCGTACCTTTTTTAGATGCCACGATATGGGACGGGGGCAATTTCACCGTTTGAGTGCTTCCTTTCTTTTCTTTCAAATGAACAATCAGCTTGGTTCCTTGCCATTCGAGTCCCATCCATGATAATTGATCAATTTCCTTGTATAGAATAGGAGAAATTTGATTTTCTGTCGGCAGGGACTTTTTAGATTTCCCGGGCGCATACCCCAGCTCTTTCATTGCGATTTCAACTTCCTGTCTTATTTCTGGAGTTGCCCCTTGTACTTCTACCGACCAGAGAAATCTTGTACTTCCCATAACCAGGGCAATTGCAATGACCATCCAAATAATAAAGGAACGAATTTTGAAGGCATGTTCAAGTTCAAATGCAAGTCCTGAGCCTTTTTCAAGCTTTACTTTGCATCCGGTTTTAAATACCGCTTTGCGAATATGAGAAAGTTCATAATGAGAAAGGTAAAAATGAATCTCATCTTCCCCGGATGAAGTAATGGAATGAAGAACAACAGATTGCTGGTAAAGTCTTTGCAAAACCACTGGGTATGCTTTTCCCTTAATGGTAACACCGATCGTTCCAGGTAACGTTGGTTTCATTCGTCTTCTCCACCTTGCTGCCGATTATAAATAATTTCAGAGACGTACCCCTTTATGGTCATTTCATCTGTAAGCATGGATTGAATTTGGAGTGAATCTCCATTGATTTTTAAGAAGCCATCAAAAACTTTAACTACAATGCAGTGGTCTTCAACTTTCAATAAACCTTTATGGTTTTCTATATGCAATAGAAAGGAACCGATCCATGTCACTCTAGGCAGATCAAGCAGTAAATCATCTGGAAGTTGAAGGGTACTGCCAATCCATTGTTTTGTTCGTGTCAGCCACCTTGACATTAAAAAAGCCCCCCTCTCTTTTCATCTATATGAAAAGAAAGGGGGACTCATAACTATTTTAACGAGACTGCCTTTGTGAATGTGTTTTTTTTGATCTTGGCGGTCCTAAAATTTCAGCCATAACGATGCCGTTTACTAAATCATTTTCTTTAAGGCCATTCTTAAGTGAAAGTTCTTCTACTTTGGGAAAAGCCGCCTTTTCTGCTGCTTTTCTTTGCTTACTGCCTCGTACCGGACGACCTTGTTCAATACTGACCGTTAAATCAGCAGCAGGCGTTTCGATTTTTTCAACCCGAGGCTGATTCCGCTGAGGTTTAGCCTGTTCAACATCACTTCTTTGACGCTGATATTCGGAAGCTAACTCTTTTGCTCTGCGATCAAACGCTTCACGAGCATTTTTCACACGGTCTTTTCTGGGCTCACGCTGGACTTCAGCTGCCGTTTGCTGCGGTTCACGCTGCTGTACGGGAGAATTTGACTGCTGGTTAGAAGAAGGCTTTTGCTGTCTTTCCTGCTCTTCTCCTTTTTTCTTTTGATTCCCAATCCAGCTGACAATCCCGGCTAAAATCGCCATTATGATAAGTTCCATGGAGGCATCCTCCCTTCAGGATCTATATGATCTGTTATCTGCTCGCTTCAAGCAAACAGTAGATTATTTTTCCTTTTTATCACCTGAGAGTTTGCCAATGGAATCACGCATATCTGTGTCAGCATCAATATTCTTAATGTTCATGTAGTCCATGACACCAATATTGCCTTCACGCAATGCTTCTGCCATCGCTAATGGAACTTCTGCCTCTGCTTCTACCACTTTTGCTCTCATTTCTTCTACGCGCGCTCTCATTTCCTGTTCCTGGGCAACAGCCATCGCACGACGTTCTTCTGCTTTTGCCTGTGCAATGTTTTTGTCTGCCTCTGCTTGCTCTGTTTGGAGCTCTGCGCCAATATTTTTACCGATATCAACGTCAGCTATATCAATCGACAGAATTTCAAATGCTGTACCTGAATCAAGTCCTTTTCCAAGAACGGTTTGAGAAATAAGATCAGGGTTTTCAAGCACTTTTTTATGGTTATCACTTGAACCAATTGTACTGACAATTCCTTCACCAACACGGGCAACGATGGTATCTTCACCAGCACCACCAACTAATCGTTCTATGTTTGCACGAACCGTAATTCTTGCTTTTGCTTTCACTTCAATCCCGTCCATTGCTACACCTGCAATAAATGGTGTTTCAATTACTTTAGGATTAACACTCATCTGAACAGCCTGAAGTACGTCACGGCCTGCCAGATCAATCGCGGCACAACGTTCAAAGGCAAGCTCAATATTTGCTCGTTGAGCAGCGATAAGAGCGTTAACGACACGGTCTACGTTACCACCAGCAAGGTAATGACTTTCAAGCTGGTTAATCGTAACATCAACACCTGCTTTAGATGCTTTAATCATTGGATTAATGACTCTGTTCGGAATTACTCTTCTTAATCTCATACCGACTAATGTGAAAATACTCACCTTTACTCCAGCTGCAAGAGCTGAAATCCACAGCATTACCGGCACAAATGTAAATAGTACACTAAGTGCAATAACAACTGCGATAATAATTACAACTAACATAATAGCTTCTGTTCCCATTTACTTATCCACTCCTTTTATTCTGCTTCCCGGACAACAATCCGCGAGCCTTCCACTTTTACTACCTTAACTTCCTTGTCTTTGTTAATGTAGCCGCCTTCAGTCACTGCATCAATGCGTTCATCTTCTATAACGATCGTCCCTGAAGGACGAAGTGGAGTTCTTGTTACACCTGTTTTACCGATCAATTCTAAACGATTCACATTTGAAACATATCCGCTTTCAGTGTTTGTAGAATCATTCAAGATAATCCGTTTTAAAACATGGAGATTTTTACCGAGAAATTTCACCATAATCACCATCCCGATTACAGCCACAAGCAACGCAATGGATAAGGCTATGCCCATATACACAATGCTGTCGCCTGATAGCAAGATACTTGCAACGATTGCAGTTAATCCAAGTATACCCAGTATACCACCCGGGACGAAAAACTCAGCTATTATTAAAGCAATACCAATTAAGAACAGTATCAGCACCTCAAAGCCTGCCAACCCTGCTACTAAGTGACCAAAGAAAAACATCATCATCGCACTCAACCCCATAATCCCTGCTACACCAAAGCCAGGAGAATATAATTCAACAATCAATCCAATGCTCGCAATGGAGAGAAGAATGGGAACAATGATAGGATTCGTAATAAAGCGTGCAACATTTTCCAGAAAACTTGGTTCTATACTTCGAATTTCAGCATTTTCAAGTCCAATTTCCGAAAGTACACCTTCAAGGTCTCCAACAGTAGCATTAGAATAACCCGCCTCTTCCGCCTGACTGTCAGTTAATGTAAGAAGCTTTCCCGCTGGAGCATTGTATTTTGGTAAATCGATGCTTTCATCCACCATCGCCTGGGCAATTTCAACATCACGTCCTGCTGATTCTGCCGCATTTGTCATCGCAGAAAACCATGAACTTCTCGCTTTTTCATCTGCCATATTACCAGCAGCATCAATAACAGCTGCTGCCCCCATTTTTCCATCAGGGGTCATATAAATTTCCTCGGCATACAGGGCAATAAAAGCGCCTGCAGATATTGCATTATCATTAACAAATGCTACCGTTCTCAAATCTGTATCACGAAAGGTTTTTCCAATTTCCTCAGCAGCGTTGACTGCCCCGCCTGGTGTATTTATATCAAAAATTATGGCATCTGCATCCGCTTCTTCTGCTTCATTAATTGCCCGTTCCAGAAAGGAGGCCAGCCCCCGTTCCACTTCTTTTTCAAGCGGTACAACATATACAACTTCATCTGCTGCCTGAGCTGAATGAAAGGGTAAGACAAGAGAAAAAAGGAATGCAATGGCTAAAAAAATGACAGTTCCTTTACGAATCATTTTTATCCTCCTTCCTTAAATGGAATAACGCTTATCATATTTACGTATGAAATTCAAAAAAGTTTCAAAAAAAATATAAAAAAAATAACCCCCTTACATTGTGCACTAACAGTTGGAAAATAATCAAGCCGTGATGTTTTTCCATCACGGCTTGTCATTTAAACTGAAAACACAAATTGGCGGTCAGTTTCTTTTATGATAAGTGCTTTAGAACAAGAGCGTTCACTCTTCCTCCATCAGCCTTGCCTTTAACTTTCGGCATAATTGCACTCATAACCTTGCCCATTTCAGCTTTTGAAGTGGCACTTTCCTCTTTGATTGTTTCGAGAACAACAGATTCAAGTTCTTCTTCTGTGAGCTGCTGCGGCATATAGGTTTCAATTAACGCAATTTCGGATTCAAGTTTTTCAGCAAGATCCTCTCGGCCTGCTGATTTAAACTCTTTGTATGAGTCTTTCCGCTGCTTTAATTCACGAGCAAGAACTGTTAACGCTTCGTCATCGCTCAGTTCCTGCCGTCCGAGTTTATATCCCTCGTTCTGCATTGCGGCTTTGACCATTCGAATAACGGAAAGATTATCTCTTTCTTTGTTTTTCATCGCTATTTTCATGTCTTGATTCAGACGCTCAAGAAGACTCAATACTGGCACCCTCTATTCTTAATTAGAACTTACGCTTTCTTGCTGCTTCAGACTTTTTCTTACGCTTCACGCTAGGCTTTTCATAGAATTCACGCTTTCTGAACTCTTGTAAAGTACCAGCCTTTGATGTAGTCTTTTTGAAGCGGCGAAGAGCATCTTCAAGCGATTCGTTTTTGCGAACAACTGTTCTTGACATCTCTCTTTCCCTCCCTCCGAACACACTACACTTACAAGTTCAAGCAAAGAGAACAACAAAAGCTATCCTTCATTGCATGCAGTAAGATAGGGATACTTACTGACATTCATGGATAATATCCCATGTACTTAACTAGTATAATATAATGATTTGTATCGGTCAACCATATTTAATACAAAACAGCGGTCAGATAAAAATAAATATCAATCTCATTAAATTAAAGATGAAGAGGACGGACCAAAACGGAATGATAAAAGTATATTTGAGAAGGAATCCGTTTCGTGCAAGTTTTCTCAACATAATCTTATGCGGGACGTGATAAGCTCATTGCCATCGCTCGTTCACTGTCTCATTCCATTGACTGTATAGCGTAGCTATCGAGAGTTCCCCGCTTTACACACTAAAATAAAGTTAAAAATCTGCATAAAAAAAAGAATGGCCTGGTGAATTCCTTTCCACCAGGCCGTTCTTTTATGCTTTAGATTTAGTTCTGCAGGATCTGACGTAATTAATAGTCGCTGTCTGCTGTTAGTCCTTGAAGAATTTTAACACCGGAGCTTGCACCAATTCGTGTAGCACCTGCTTCAATCATATTAGCAGCATCCTCAGTAGAGCGAACCCCTCCGGAAGCTTTTACTCCAATATCAGGCCCTACAGTTTTTCTCATCAATTGAATATCTTCAATTGTTGCACCGCCGGTTGAAAATCCTGTAGAAGTTTTAACAAAATCTGCTCCCGCTTTAACCGCAAGCTCACAAGCACGAACTTTCTCTTCATCAGTCAGCAATGAAGTCTCAATAATAACTTTCGTTAATGCTTTGCCTTTTGCAGCAGCTACGACCGCTTGAATATCCTGTTGCACCAATTCGTATTGACCGCTTTTCAACGCTCCGATATTGATGACCATATCAACTTCAGCAGCCCCGTCTTCAATTGCCTGCTTTGTTTCAAATGCTTTGGTTTCAGTGGCAGAAGCGCCGAGCGGAAAACCAATGACGGTACATACTTTAACATCTGTTTTATGCAGAATTTCATTTGATAAACGAACCCAGGCAGGGTTTACACACACTGACATAAATCCATATTCACTTGCTTCTTCACATAAAACAGTAATTTGCTCTTTTGTTGCCTCTGGTTTAAGCAGGGTATGATCAATCATTTTTGCAATATTCATTGTTAAAATCAGTCTCCTTTGATTAGATGTACGTACCTATTATACCATCTGCCTGATCAATAAGCTATAATGGTAATGATTGGAACAAAAAGATGTTTCCGATTGAAATGCCATTGAATTATAAAAAAGAATGCCTCCATGAAAAACTTTTTCATGAAAAGACATTCATAATCCAGCAGTTACAAACGTGTCTTGACTGCACAAATTAAGTTCAATCCTGATTTCAAAGGCTAATTTATAAGAGAAGGAACAGGTTCCATTACCCGCACAAATTCACCTTTATTGTATGGATAGCCCGCTTCACTGATTTTAACCTTGACCAGTTTGCCGACCATCTCTTCATTTGCAGGAAAAATAACTTTAAGATAGTTGTCAGTATAGCCTACGTAGAGTTTGCCGGAAGCATCCTCTTTAAATTTTTCTTCAGGAATTACTTCAAGAATTTCATTTTCAAAATGGGATGCATATTCTTTTGCAAGCTGGTTGGACAGCTCAATTAACCGGTGAACACGTTCATTTTTTGTTTCCTCTTCAACTTGGTCATCCATTCTGGCCGCGGGTGTCCCGGTGCGTTTAGAATATGGAAACACATGAAGTTCTGAAAATTTCTGATCATTTATAAAGTTGAACGTCTCCATAAACTCTTCTTCTGTTTCTCCAGGGAAACCGACGATCACATCAGATGTTACAGCGAGACCAGGCAATGCTTTTTTTAGCTTTTCCAGTCGTTCTGCAAAAAACTCCATCGTATATTTTCGCCGCATTCTCTTCAGCACCGTATTGGATCCGGACTGGAGCGGAATATGAAGATGACGGACGACCATATTTGACCGGTCAATGACATCAATCACTTCATCTGTCAGCTGACTTGCTTCGATCGACGATATTCTGATTCTTTTAAGTCCTTTAACCTCTTTTTCAAGATCCGTTAAAAGCATTGCCAGATTGTAGTCTTTCATGTCCTCTCCATAGCCGCCTGTATGAATGCCGGTAAGAACAATTTCTTTATAGCCTGCATCCACCAGCTGCTGTGCCTGGTGAAGAACTTCTTTAGGATCTCTTGAACGCATGAGACCGCGCGCCCATGGGATGATACAAAATGTACAGAAATTATTGCAGCCTTCCTGAATTTTCAGGGAAGCACGTGTGCGGTCTGTAAAAGCGGGTACATCCAGCTCTTCATACACACGATTTTTCATGATATTTGTTACACCGTTAATTGGTGTCCGTTCGTTTTTGTATTGCTCAATATAATCGATCATTTTTGTACGGTCCTGTGTACCAACTACCACATCCACACCGGGGATTGCCATAATTTCAGCTGGTGAAGTCTGTGCATAACAGCCCGTTACACAAATGACGGCATCCGGATTTTTTCTGATTGCTCTTCTGATCACCTGACGGCTTTTTTTATCTCCTGTATTCGTTACAGTACATGTATTGATTACATAGACATCTGAGGAATGATCATATTCCACACGTTCATATCCATTGGATTTAAATAGCTGCCAGATGGCTTCTGTTTCATAATGATTTACTTTGCATCCAAGTGTATGAAATGCAACTGTAGCCATTCTTTCACCTCATTAACTCAAATTGATACGAGATCGCTGCCAGCGCATATAGCGGAGCCGTCTCGCTTCTTAAAATTCTTGGTCCAAAACCGCAAGCGACAGCTCCATTTTCTACAAGCTGGGTCACTTCCTGCTCGGAGAGTCCGCCTTCAGGACCCACAACCACTAATATAGACTGACCGCAAGAAGCGGCAGCTAATGCATCTGAAAATGAAGAAACATTTCCTTGCTTCGCCTGTTCCTCATAAGCAACTATTATGGTATCAAATGATTCTGCCCCTTTTATCAACTCTTTAAAGGAAACCGGTTGATGAACCTCAGGCAGATGAAGTCGATGAGATTGCTCAGCTGCTTCTTTAGAAATTTTGTTCCATCGCTCTACTTTTTTTGATCCTTTTTTTTCATCCCACTTTACAATTGAACGTGAAGCTTTAAAAGGAATAAATGAATGGGCGCCAAGCTCTGTTGATTTTTGTATGACCAGTTCAAACTTATCTCCTTTTGGCAGACCATGTGCGATCGTTACATCAACGGGAAGTTCGGGTGACTGCTGAAGAAAGCTTGATACAGCGCAGAGCACATCTGTTTTATCCAGCTCAACAATTGTGCACTCTGCGGCTGTTTTATTTTTAAATACAGCAATAAACATGCTGCCAGGCTGCATCCTCATAACGTTAGTCATATGATGAGCATCCTCACCCGTTATAGAAAATGACTTGTTTTCATCTGGAAGACCCTGTACAAAATATCTTTGCATAATCAGCTGCCACGCAGACTTTCTGAAGGTTTTTTGGCAATAATGGCTACCCAATCCTCCATTGTCACCACTTCCTCGATGCTGAAGCCTGATTCAGTTAGTTTGTCTTTTACCAGCTGTTTTTTTGCTTGAATAATGCCAGACGTAATAAATGTACCACCGGGCTCTACAAGTTTAAATGCGTCGTCGGCAAACAAAAGGATTACTTCCGCTAGTATGTTCGCAACAATAACTTCAGCTTTTTCTGTTTGCTCATTTAACAAGTTCCCTTGCGACACCGTAATTTTTTCTGCTACATTATTTAACTCTATATTCTGTCTGGCAGCAGTCACAGCTACGTCATCTAAGTCGAGTGCCCGAATATGACTTGCTTCAAGGAGTGCTGCAGCAATGGACAGGACTCCGGAGCCTGTTCCTACATCAATTACTCGATCTCCTTTTTTAACTGTACGCTCAAGTGCCTGAATACACATGACAGTTGTCGGGTGAGTCCCGGTGCCAAAAGCCATACCCGGGTCAAGCTCGATTATTAACTCATCACTTGAAACAGGCTCATAGTCCTCCCAGGTGGGTACGATTGTAAAAGTGGACGAAATTTTGACCGGATTATAATACTTTTTCCAGGCAGTTGCCCACTCTTCCTCATTCACTTCGCTGATCTCAACTTTATTTTCTCCAATATCAATATCGAAGGCAACTAAGTTGCTAACTGCTGTTTTGATTCCATCAACCGTTTCTGCCAGAAAACTGTTGACAGATAGGTAAGCTTTAACAAGTACGCCTGTGTCGGGGTAATCTTCAGGATCGAGTTGGTAGATCTCACCGAATTTGTCTATTCGTTCTTTCGTAAGTTCTCTCGGATCTTCTATCACTACTCCGCTCGCACCAGCTTCGTGTAAAATATTCGAAATTGGCTCTATCGCTTCGTTTGTTGTATGGATGCTTATTTCAGACCATCTCATTCTACCAACTCCATTCCCAGTTTACTCACCCTTGAATGCGCGCTTTACTTTATCAAAAAATCCGTCATGCTGTTCGTCGGGAACATCACCGCTGATATCTGCAAATTCTCTCAAAAGATCTTTTTGTTTGTCTGTTAATTTTTTTGGTGTGATTACTTTCACACGAATATGCTGATCACCGGTTCCATAACCATGAACATTTTTCACGCCTTTACCTTTTAGCCTGAAAGCTGTACCTGACTGAGTGCCGGCTGGAAGTTTCCATTTTACTTTACCATGAATGGTCGGTACTTCAAGTTCATCTCCAAGAGCCGCTTGAGCAAATGTAATTGGCATGTCTAGATAAATATCATCGCCTTCACGCTCAAATATTTCATGTGCCTTTACTCTGAACACGACATATAGATCTCCTGCAGGACCGCCGTTTACACCCGGTTCACCTTGTCCGCTTACTCTCATTTGCTGACCGTCGTCTACGCCGGCAGGGATTTTAACGTGAATTTTTTTGCGTTTCTGCACTTTTCCGGATCCGCTACAAGTCGAGCATTTGTCTTTAACAAGCTTCCCAGAGCCCTCACAATAATGACAAACTCTGCGGTTCACAATTCTTCCGAAAGGTGTCTGCTGTTCAACGTTCAGCTGGCCAGCTCCCTTACAGTGATGGCATGTTTCAGGTTTGGTACCAGGTTTTGCCCCGCTGCCATCACACGTTTCACATGTTTCTTCCCGTGGGATTTCAATATCCGTTTCTTTTCCAAAAACGGCATCGTTAAAGGTAATAGTCATTGTATATTGCAGATCATTTCCTTGTCTTGGAGCATTTGGATCACGCTGTCTTCCGCCGCCGCCAAAAAATGAACTGAAAATATCTTCGAATCCGCCAAAGCCTTCAAAACCTGCTCCGCCGCCGCCAAAACCTTGATTTGGATCTGTATGACCAAACTGGTCGTAGTGAGCTCGCTTCTGATCGTCGCTCAGGTTTTCATATGCCGTTTTAATTTCCTTAAACTTATCTCCTGCATCCGCATCTTTATTAATGTCCGGATGATATTTCTTTGATAAGCGTCTGTACGCTTTTTTAATTTCTTCTTTCGAAGCACTTTCTGAAACTCCTAGCACCTCATAAAAATCTCGCTTACTCATCATCTACACACTCCCGAGTCCTTTTACATGAAGGTTATTTTATCATTACTCTGCTCTTCTGTACAATGGCTTCTCTATAAGTATTAATTTTGAAAAGTCCATTTATTGATTTACTTCTTGATTTACTTCAAGAAAAAAGCCAAAGCCATGCAAACAGCGGCTTTGACTTTTCTCCTATACTAACTATAAATTATTTTTTATCTTCATCTACTTCTTCAAAATCTGCATCCACAACATCGTCATCTTTAGACTCTGCTTCTCCGCCTGCAGCCTGTTGCTCTGCTTCAGCTTTTTTTGCAGCTTCTTCATACATTTTCATTGTCAGCGCCTGAATAATTTCCTGAAGCGCTTCTTTTTTAGTTTTAATTTCTTCGTACTCATTTTTCTCAATCGCTTCTTTCAACTCGTCGCGAGCTGATTCAGCTTTTTTCTTTTCGTCCTCATCAACATTTTCACCAAGATCAGCAAGTGTTTTGTCTGTTTGGAATACCAGTTGATCCGCTTCGTTTCGTACTTCCGCTTCCTCTTTGCGAGCCTTATCAGCGTCTGCATTTTCTTCAGCTTCTTGTACCATACGTTCGATCTCATCATCTGATAACCCGGTTGACGATTTGATTGTGATGGTTTGTTCTTTTCCAGTACCAAGATCTTTGGCACTTACGTTAACAATACCATTTTTATCAATGTCAAATGTTACTTCAATTTGAGGTACGCCGCGTGGTGCTGGAGGAATGTCCCCAAGCTGGAAGCGTCCCAGTGTTTTATTGTCAGCTGCCATAGGACGTTCACCTTGCAGCACATGTATATCTACAGCATTTTGGTTGTCAGCTGCTGTTGAGAACGTTTGTGATTTTGAAGTCGGAATCGTTGTATTCCGTTCAATTAGCTTCGTTGAAACGCCGCCCATTGTTTCAATTCCAAGCGAAAGTGGTGTTACATCCAGAAGAACAACATCTTTTACATCTCCTGTAAGAACTCCGCCTTGAATGGCAGCACCCATTGCGACAACTTCATCAGGATTAACGCCTTGAGAAGGTTCTTTTCCTGTTTCTTTGCGAATTGCTTCCTGAACCGCAGGGATACGCGTTGAACCACCAACAAGAATAACTTTGTCGATTTCAGAAGAAGATAATCCGGCGTCTTTAATTGCCTGACGTGTAGGCCCCATTGTACGTTCTACTAGTTTTGATGAAAGTTCATCAAATTTAGCACGTGATAAAGTCAGTTCCAGGTGAAGGGGTCCTGCATCTCCTGCAGTAATAAATGGCAGTGAGATTTGAGTAGATGTAACACCTGAAAGGTCTTTTTTCGCTTTTTCAGCTGCATCCTTCAAACGTTGAAGAGCCATTTTATCTTTAGAAAGATCAATGCCATTATCTTTCTTGAATTCTGCAACTAAATGATCGATGATGACCTGGTCAAAGTCATCTCCTCCAAGACGGTTGTCACCTGCTGTTGAACGAACTTCAAATACACCATCGCCAAGCTCAAGCAAGGATACATCAAATGTACCGCCGCCAAGGTCATAAACAAGGATTGTTTGATCCTGATCCATTTTATCAAGCCCGTAAGCAAGTGCAGCAGCTGTCGGCTCGTTGATAATACGCTCAACTTCAAGACCGGCAATTTTCCCGGCATCTTTAGTAGCTTGTCGCTCTGCATCATTGAAGTAAGCAGGAACAGTAATAACTGCTTTTGTTACTTCTTCTCCAAGATAGCTTTCAGCGTAAGATTTCATGTACTGAAGAATCATAGCTGAAATTTCCTGAGGAGAATATTCTCTGCCTTCAACTTCAACTTTATGATTAGTACCCATATGTCTTTTAATTGACATAATTGTGTTTGGATTTGTAATAGCCTGACGCTTGGCTACTTCCCCAACCTGCTTTTCACCGTTTTTAAACGCAACTACAGAAGGTGATGTGCGGTTGCCTTCCGGATTAGCAATTACTTTTGGCTCTCCGCCTTCTAAAATAGAGACACAAGAGTTTGTTGTACCTAAGTCAATTCCAATAATTTTACTCATAATGTAAACTACCTCCTAATCAGTATGTAACGAATTTATTCGTTTACTTTAACCATCGATGGACGGATCACACGATCTTTCAACCGGTATCCTTTTTGAAACTCTTCCACTACAGTATTTGACTCTACTCCTTCTTCAGAAACCTGCATAACAGCTTGGTGAAGGTTCGGGTCAAACGGCTGTCCAACTGCTTCAATAACTTCAAGTCCCTCTGTTTTTAACGCTTGAAGCAAACTTGAATGAACCATTTGCATTCCTTTAAGCAAAGAACCGGTAGAATCATCGGATGAATCTATAGTAAGCGCCCGTTCAAAATTATCAAGAGCAGGTAAAATATCTGTGATCAAACTTTGCGCACGATATTTTTCCTTAGCCTCTCCTTCTTTCTGAATACGACGGCGATAATTGTCAAAATCAGCACGCAAACGTAAATAGCGGTTTTCTGCTTCTTCAGCCATAGCTTTATAATCTTTTTCGACTTCGGCATTTTCGCCTTCAATTACTTCATCTGAAGAAATTTCATTTTCAATCGTTTCTTCGGCTTCAGTTGTCTGCGTTTCCGCTTGCTCGCGATCTTTTGTCTGTTCGTTCTCTGACATTTGTTTCACCTCCTTGAAATAAATCATCCTGCTTATTAACCAAACAACCTTTTCCCTGTTTTCTCAGGTTTAAACGTCAGCAGATAAGTCAGAGCAAAAAATCTGCTTCTGACTTAATCCCGGCTGCTGTTATGATTCCTGCGACTTACCGTAAAGATCTGAGAGAGCCTTGGATAAATCACCGCTGAGCATATTCAACAGGCTGATGACTCTGGAATACTCCATTCTCGTTGGACCTAAAATCGCAAGAGAGCCTTTTTGGCCGCTGGCAATTGGAAAAGTAGCGGTGATTAATGAACAATTCTCCATTGCGACATTTTCATTTTCTTTCCCGATTTTCACTTGTATGCCTATGCCGTCAGTGGGACGAATCAGATTGTATAAATTATCTTCCCGTTCAATCATATCCATAAGCAGTCTGAGTTTGTCAATATCGCTGAATTCAGGCTGGTTCATCATATTCATCTTACCGCCGAAAAATAATTTATCATGCACCGGAACATTCATGATTTCTGCGAATGCCTGAAGCATTAAATCGTAATTAGCAATATGACGCTTCAGCAATATAGCCATTTCTTTGTACAGCCGGTCGTGAAGCTCCATCAGCGGTGTTCCAACAAGCCGGTCATTTAACAGACGCACCATGTGCTCAATATCTTCCGCTTTCAAATCTTTCGGAAAAGAAAAGCGACGGCTTTCCACATGTCCTGTATCCGTTACGATAATAGCGATGGCAGTGCCTTCTGTCAGCGGGACCACTTGGATTTGCTTAACCCGGTTTTCCTGTAAATTAGGGCCCAATACAATCGATGTATAATTCGTTAATTCAGATAGAATTTTCGCTGATCGCTGAACAATATTTTCCATTTCATAAATTCTTTCTGCAAAGATCGAATGAATTTGAGAAATATCCTGTTGCTGCAGTGCTTGTGGCGAAAGCATATGGTCAACGTAAAATCGATAGCCTTTTTCTGATGGCACCCTGCCCGAAGAAGTGTGTGTTTTTTCAATAAAACCCATCTCTTCTAAGTCAGACATCTCGTTTCGCACAGTAGCTGAACTAAATTGAATTTCATTCTTTTTGGATAAACTTCTCGAGCCCACAGGCTGAGCAGAACGAATAAAGTCATCAATGATCACTTGCAAAATAAGTAATTGTCGATCCGTTAACATCGTTCATCACCCCTGTTAGCACTCTGTTACCCCGAGTGCTAAATCTAACACTAACTTACCAAAACAGCGTTTACCTGTCAATTAGTTCGTTTCAATTATCCCAATAAAAGATTGAAAAACTTCATTGCCTAAGAACTTCCCGTTATGAGTCAGCATAAGGTGATTATTTTCTTTCTTTAAAAGACCCTTTGATTGAGCATCCCGGATTGCCTCTTTAAATCGATCTTCTAAATCCTCATTATATCTTTTGTTAAATTTGCTGATTGATACACCTTTTGTTTTTCTAAGACCAAGAAACATTTCTTCCTCCATTTTTTCAAATGCAGGAACTGAATGTTCATTCATTGTAGGAAGGTGCATGTCGCTTACTGCCTCCATATACTTTGAAACAGGTCCAATATTTGAATACCTGATTCCATTCACATAGCCATGGGCACCCGCACCAAAACCGAAATATTCATCATTATTCCAGTAAACAATATTATGCCGGCTTTCAAAACCTTTTTTTGAAAAATTAGAGATTTCGTATTGATTTAGGCCTCTCTCTTTCATTTTTTTCATCAACAGTTCGTACATCCCGGCTTCCGTTTCTTCGCCCGGCAAGGGGAGCTTGCCTTTTCTCAATAAATTGTAAAAGACGGTTTTTGGTTCCACAATCAATGAGTAGCCTGAGTAATGGGGCAGATCTAAATCCAGCGCTTTATCAAGGGTTTCTTCAAAATCAGTCAGTGTCTGAGTCGGCAGTGCATAAATTAAATCAATGCTTATGTTTGAAAATCCCGCTTGCTGAGCATCTGTAATGGATCTGTAAACATCCGATCCCCTATGATTTCGACCGATTTTCTGGAGTAATTCATCATTAAACGATTGAACGCCAAAACTTAAACGGTTTACTCCGTATTTCCGGAGGACTTGTATTTTTTCAGGAGAAAGATCTCCTGGATTTGCTTCAAACGTATATTCAATGGTTGAACTGAAAGGGAGGATTTCCGCAATCCCCTTGCATAGCTGTTCAAGCTGAACATGATCGAGTGCAGTAGGTGTCCCTCCACCTACGAAAATACTTGTTAAAGGCTGCTGATTCGTATTAGTACGCATTCTGATTTCCTCGAGAAGCCGCTCAATATATAAATCTACAGGCTGGTTTTTCATAAATACCTTGTTGAAATCACAGTAGTGACAAATATGGTGGCAAAAAGGTATATGAATGTAAGCTGCCGTTGTCATGATTCCACCCTCTATTCATGCAAAAAGGGGATGAGTATCGCTTCATTACAAAGCACTCTCCCCGTTTGCTTTATTCATAAATCTGCTGTATGGCATGTTTAGCCGATTTTACTTTTCTGAATCGTCCATTTGAAGAACGGCCATAAAGGCTTCTTGCGGCACTTCAACCGATCCTACCATTTTCATTCTTTTCTTACCTGCTTTTTGTTTTTCAAGAAGCTTACGTTTACGGGAAATATCTCCGCCGTAACATTTTGCAAGTACATTTTTTCTCATGGCTTTAATTGTTGACCGCGCCACAATTTTTTGACCGACAGCCGCTTGAATCGGAACTTCAAACTGTTGTCTTGGAATCAGATCTTTTAATTTTTCAACAATGATTTTTCCGCGTTCATAGGCAAAATCTTTATGAACAATAAAACTCAAGGCATCCACTTTTTCAGCATTAAGCAAGATATCCATTTTCACAAGCTGAGATTCTTTATAGCCAATCAGTTCATAGTCAAAAGAGGCATAGCCTTTGGTACCTGACTTAAGCTGATCAAAGAAATCATATACAATTTCGGCTAATGGCATTTCATAAATGACGTTTACCCGGGAATCATCCATATACTGCATATCGATGAAATTTCCTCGCTTAGCTTGAGAAAGCTCCATAACTGCTCCTACATAGTCGTTTGGCACCATAATGGTTGCTTTAACATAAGGCTCTTCTACGTGATTAACTGCCTGAGCCTCTGGCATCATGGATGGGTTATCCACCGTCATCTGTGTGCCATCCTCAAGATGCACGTCATAGATAACACTTGGAGCGGTGGTAATCAAATCAATTTTGAACTCACGCTCAATTCTTTCCTGGATAATTTCCATATGGAGCAAACCAAGAAAACCGCACCGGAAGCCAAAACCAAGCGCTTGGGAAGTTTCTGGTTCAAACTGAAGGGCCGAATCATTAAGTTCAAGCTTTTCAAGTGCTTCTCTAAGATCCACATAGCGTGCAGTATCGATTGGATACAGCCCGCAATAAACCATCGGGTTCATTTTCCGGTAGCCGGGCAGCGCCTCAGCAGTAGGCTTGACTGCACTTGTGATCGTATCCCCGACGCGTGTATCTCCTACGTTTTTAATCGCTGCTGTCAGATAGCCAACATCACCTACAGACAGTTCTTCCTGCGAAGTCGCTTTTGGTGTAAAGACTCCGATATCGTTTACTTCAAATTCTTTTCCGGTCGCCATCATCCGGATCTTGTCCCCAGGTTTGACCATTCCCTCAACGATCCGTATGTATGCGACAACTCCGCGGTAAGGGTCATATAACGAGTCAAAAATCAGCGCCTTTAAAGGTGCCTCAGGGTCTCCTATAGGAGCAGGCACTTTTTCTACAATTTGCTCTAAAATCTCTTCTATTCCAATTCCTGCTTTAGCAGACGCAAGCACAGCTTCTGACGCATCCAGTCCGATGACATCTTCCACTTCCTTGCGCACCCGCTCAGGATCAGCTGCAGGAAGATCTATTTTATTGATAACTGGCAGGATTTCAAGGTCGTTGTCGAGTGCCAGATAAACGTTCGCCAATGTCTGTGCTTCAATACCCTGGGCTGCGTCTACTACGAGGATTGCTCCTTCACATGCAGCCAGACTTCTTGAAACTTCATAGGTGAAATCTACATGTCCTGGTGTATCAATCAAGTGAAATGTATACTCTTCCCCGTCTTTTGCCAGATACTTAAGCTGAACAGCATTCAGCTTAATCGTTATTCCTCTTTCGCGTTCAAGATCCATTGAATCCAGAAGCTGGGCTTTCATTTCTCTTGAGGTTAACGCTTTTGTTTTTTCTAAAATGCGATCTGCCAATGTTGACTTACCATGGTCAATATGGGCAATAATTGAAAAGTTTCGGATGTTTTTTTGTCTATTAGATCGTTGCTCTTGATTCATTCCATGTCCACTCCTGTTTTTTCGACGCAATTCTGCTAGGGTACAGTATAACAGGTTCGGAGCAACGTTTCAACGCACGGTTTACATTGAATCAGGGCTGGCTGACAGCTTCAGCTTCCAATACAATTTCCGACAGTACTTCAGCAAATAAATCTGCAGATAGCTGCATTTCCTCAAATGTATTGTCAACACCGCCAAGTTCAAGCAATAAAGAATTCACAGAAAGGTCCTGATTAAATTTCCCGTTCGTACCTGCCCCTTCTTTTAAATACACATCGCGGGAGATTCCAGGAATTATTTCGTTCATTTTATTGTGGACCAATTTTGCCAGCGCTAAATTTTTATCACTTTCAGCATGCTCTCCTCCAACGACAAAAGCGACCCTTGCATATACTTTCCCCTCATGCTCGAGGGCTGTTATGTCTCTTCTTGCTGAATCCCGGTGCACATCCACAAGATAGGTTAAACCCGGGGTGGTGGCAGTCACTGCCTGCACGACTTTTCTTGATTCATCGTATGCATGGGCATAATAGTCGAGTCCCTGATCCTTAAGGTTTCCTACTATATCTGTTTGATCAGACACCGTCCCGACTCCTCTTTTTTCAAAGGCTGATTTTAAATAGGGTCCCATTTGAGTAATATTTACTTTGGAATGGTGCGCTTTATTAGGATCTTTTGTATCCGGCAAATAAGGAAGAAACGATTCTCTAGAATGAGTGAAATACAAAAGAACTTTATTTGGAACAATGACAGATGCTGCAGGACTCTCCTGTAGTTCTGTCACCGGTTCAAGGGCGTCTTCTTCTTCTCCATTTAAAAACCATTCAGTTGGAGGAACAGATTCAAACGGCTCTGGAAAAGCAGACCCATGACTCGATTGGGCATAGACTGTGGAATCATTTGATAATATTCCTTCTGTAATAAGCCACCTTGAAGGATCAGAAACAGCAAGAGTAAAATCTTCATACAATTGATTCAGTTCAGTCGGGCCCTCTCCTGCTAAAGAAGAAGTTTCCATCTGAACAAACGTTTTCATCCACTTTTCGGAAAGACCATTCTGCCAATGATCGGCATAATGATCCGACCAATTCAGCACATACGGCATAGAGATGGCAGTAAGCGTCAGAGACAAGAGTAACAACGTAGTACGTACAATGGAATGGACCGTTTTAGATAAAACGGGTTCTAGTAGAATCATTTTTGTTTTTTTCATCGTTTCTCCCCACCTCTCAAATAAGACTCTCTTAACTTTATGCAGGTGGATAAATGAAAGAACAGATCTTTTACATAATTGATGTATACACTCTATATGGCTTACCGTAGAGCCCAGTACCTGATGATACACAGATTGGATCAGAACTAAAAAAAGAATCTCTTCACGAAAATCAATACTCCGTGAGGACATTCTTCTTTAAAGAATTATATTGCTCTAAAGACAATTTACTGCAGACAATGGAAAACGGAAGAACTTAATGAGTAAAGGTTGATCCCTGACCATTTGATAGACTTTCATGAAGAGCACTGTTAATTGCCATTGCAATGACATTTGCAGCCTGTTCCATAAATAAATCAGTGTCCTTGGGGGTAACAATAAGGTTGTGCCCTAATGGAGCCAGCACTTCTTCAAGAAGCTGTCTTTTTTCTTCTTCTTCCAATTCACCCATCATTCCAAGATATAGTTTCTTTTCATCTGCTGTCGGTTCGTCCTTATCTGTCAATTTCTTAGTTCCAGGCAGTGCACCAACCGACAGAGAGTTTGAGGGATTTCCCTTTTGCCGTCGTTTCTGTCCGAGTGTTTTTAAATAATAGTTCAATGTGTCCTGCGTTATGGTTACGGCATCTACGACAGTGGGAATTCCGATTGAGACAACAGGTATTCCGAGCGTTTCATAACTGATTTCTTTTCTTTTATTTCCAACACCGGCACCAGGCTGAATGCCGGTTGAGGATATTTGTATTGTGGCATGAATTCTTTCAACAGCTCTTGCAGCTAGTGCATCAATAACGATGACAGCTTCCGGTTTAATTTTTTCTACAATCCCATGAATAATGTCGCTGGTTTCCATCCCGGTTAACCCCATTACCCCTGGCGCAATAGCAGATACCTTGCGATAGCCATTTTCGACAGCATGAGGTTCATGTAAAAATAAATGGTTTGTTATAAAGACATTCTCACAAACAAGGGGTCCTAATGAATCGGGCGTCACTTGCCAGTTTCCTAAACCAACGATCAGAATATGTGCTTCAGAAGGTATTTGCGATAAGGGAAGAAACTGCCGGATCACTTTTTCAAAGGCAAACGAAATTGACTGCTGAAGTGTTTCATCCTGTGTTCTGAGCTGAGGAACCTCCAGTGTCCAGTAATGGCCTTCTTTTTTTCCGAGCAATTCTTCTGCGTCTTTATCGATAATGACTTTGCTTACGGTAAACTGATCAATTTTGTCTTCTGTTATTTGGATTCCTTTTTTTATTGAAGGCTCTTGAATAAGCTGTTCTTCAACTGCTGTTTCAAAAGCTTCAATCGCTAAATCAGTGCGCATGGAAATCATTTCATCCCTACTTCCTTTTTTCTTAGGATTCGCAGAGCAAAACCAATCCATGCATTTCATTTCATTTCTTTTTCTTTTTGTTCTAAAAACTGACTAATTTTCTTTACATCTATTGCATTATCTCTTCCTTTTTGATAAAATATCTCTTGTTCTTATGTAAAGGTAACACTTTGTTTTAAACTAGTAATTCGCATAGCGAGTGAACTAGTACTCGCGTATGCGGGTTTGAATTGTTAAATCGAGTCATATAGAACCTCGATCCAATTTGGGAGGTGACATGAATGCCAAATATTAAATCTGCTATCAAGCGTACGAAAACAAGTGAAGCACGCAAAGCAAAGAATATTCAGCAAAAATCAGCTATGCGTACAGCAGTTAAACGTTTTGAAACTGCTGCCAGCGAAAATGCTGACAATAAAACTGAACTTCTTTCAAGCGCTGTTAAACAAGTGGACAAAGCTGCTCAAAAAGGCTTAATCCACAAAAACAACGCGGACCGCAAAAAAGCGAGCCTAATGAAAAAAGCAAACGCATAATTTTCAAATCAAAAAGACCCTCATTTATTGAGGGTCTTTTTAGTGTTTCTATACTGCATATTGTCATACAACTCAGTAAAAATATAAACGCACGACATCATCCATTCTTTTTACTTGCGGGACGGAACAAAGTAAAGATTGGAGATGCGTGCAGTTGTATTGTAGTATGCCCTGAGAAAGAGCGTCTGTTAAAAAGGGCAGTGCTCGTTTTTTCAGAGTGTGCGGCACATTTGTTTAAAGTCTCTTACCTATTTTGCAGTCTGGTCAAAAAAAGTTCGATAATCATTTCTTTATTCAGTCCAGATGATTTCATTTCAAGATCACATTGAGCGAGTGACAGCATAATGCCGGTTAATTGATCATCAGTAAAAGCCTGTGCATGCTTGGAAGCAAGCTTCACTCTGAAAGGATGAATTTTCAACTGCGATGCAATCTGCTGCCCTCCGTATCCTTTTGATCCCAGTGATTTTACCTGATAGATCAATCTGAACTGTCCGGATAAAAGCGCAAGAATTTTAAGGGGCTCTTCTTTCTGCTTTAATAAATCCCAATACAGACGAAGCGCTTCATCGATTTTGTTATGTACCGCACGATCGATCAGCTCGAAAACATTTTGTTCGATGGATCTTGCGGTTAGTTTGTCCACCATTTCCTGCGTTATTTGACTTGACTCAAATGCGTACAGGGCGAGTTTGTCAATTTCACCAGAAAGAAGAAATAAATTTGTTCCAGCCAATTCGATTATTTTATTTACCGCCTGATCTTCAATTTGCACTCCTGCCTGTCCAGCCCGCTGTTTAACCCATGTAATAATATCATGTTCCTTTAATTTTCTTGCTTCTAAAACAGTCGCAGTCTTTTTAAGTTGCTTTGTAATTTTTTTTCTTTCATCCAATTTATCATACGGTGCAATAAATACTAAAATGGTATAAGGGGCTGGTGAATCTAAATACGATTGAAGGGGTGTTATATTGAGCTCCGCTTTTTCTTTCTTTTTTTCAGCAGTTAAAAACGATGGGTTGTGAATAAATACAAGCCTTCTTTCTCCCATAAAGGGAAAAGTTTCAGCATCTTCCATCGCCTGTTCGAGCGTATCCCCGTCCTCCAAGTCATAGGAGGAAAAATTAAAATCCATTTCTTCCTCAAGAATGGAATGTTTCAATAGCACTTGTTTTGTTTCCTTTATTAAAAAAGACTCATCTCCATATACTAAATATACGGGCGCAAATCTTTTTTGCTTCATGGCGGTCCATTCTTTTACAATCATCCTGCACGCTCCATTTCATTACATCCTGTTTCTATCGTAAGAAACTTTCGCGAGTTTGACAAGTGAAGCGTATGTAAAGGGAACCGCTTAGGCTGGACCACCAGCGTAAGCGGGTATTTGAACGCTTTAAACAGGGTCCTAGGAAATCCTGTGTAAAGCGGAGCACCTGAAGTTATTATCACCTTAAAAACGTGAACTATTTGTGATAAACGGTACCAGGATAGGAAAAAACTTTTCTGGGTATGGATTTTTTTTTATTCATCATCTATACTAAAAAAGAAATAGGAGGGGTATTTATGAACGAATTTGAAAATAATGTGCAGTCAAAACGAAACGATCTTATTGACTCCGGAGTAGCGTTCGTTGTATCTTTTGGCTTTTTTACAGTTCTATTCGCTGTGGGAACCATTATCTCAGTCGTAGGATCTTGATTTTCATTTGAAAAGGGCCGGCATATTGCAGGCTCTTTTTTTATTCTTTATTTTTTGACATGTTCCCGAAAGAATCAGCCTACGCGACTGGATCCATTTACATTTTTAAGACCTGCTAATTTTATTTTCTTTATTCTTCATCGTATGGAAGAATCCACTTAAATGTTCCCTTTTTTCCTCTAAATCGATATTCTATTGCTCCATGAGTGTGCGTACCAAATACTTTAACGCGGTGGGCTGCAAGCCTGTTAACAACTTCAGGATGAGGATGATTGTATCGATTCTTCACTCCCGCTGATATGATCGCATAGTCAGGGTCAAGCTCCCTTAAAAATTCTTCGGCTGTTGAGCTTTTACTTCCATGATGACCAACTTTCAGCACATTTGCATTTAAAGAATAATGTTCTAATAATTCCAATTCCCCCGCCTCTTCAAGATCTCCCGCAAAAAACCAGGTTAATCCCCCTATAGATGCCCATAGCACCAGTGAATCGTTATTGCCTTCATAAACCTCATCAAATGGATACACGAGCGTAAAATAACTTTCTCCTGTTTCCCAAGATAAAGGAGCTTTTTTTTCAACCACTCCAATTGACCGGTTATGCAGATCTTGCAACAACTCTTCAACAGACTCTTTTTCATGTGCGTTTGGTGAAATCCACACTTCGCTGATTTTAACATAATCGGCTAAATCTGCTGTCCCTCCAATATGATCCCAATCTCCGTGAGTAAGGATTATTTTGTCCACTGAGGTGATGCCTTTCCCTTTTAAAACAGGCCATACTATGTCTTTTCCAACAGAAAATGTTGTGTTTTCAAACTGTACTGCTCCTCCCGTATCAATTAAATATGTACCTTGCCCCCACGGAAGATCAATCAAAATACTGTCTCCCTGTCCAACATCAATAAATAAAACCGTGCCTGTCGGGTTAAATCTGCTTGAAAGCCAGTCCAGACTTATAAGGAGGATAAGAAAAATAAAAGGCTTAATGGATAAGCTGATTTCAATACGGTAAAACAAGTACAGCGTCACGCATACATAAATAAAGATCATTACCATGGAAGGCTGCCCCACTACGATGGAAGCAAAAGGAAAAGCAGCTAAATGCAGAGTAACGATGTCCAACGCAATTACGGCATCCTCGACCCATAATAAGACAAAAGATGCGAACTGAGGTGCTGCAAAAGATAGTAAATAAAGAAAAAAGATTACAGGCAGCAAAAAAGCTGTAAAGATCGGAATGTAAACTACGTTAACAAGAAATGAAACGATTGATAATTCATGGAAATGGTAAAGCAAAATTGGCAGTGCTCCAATTTGAGAGACTGCTGACACTTTTAAAATGGAGAGCACCTTTGAAGACCCGGTTAAAATGGAGGGTACACAAAGAAGGATCGTGAAGCTGACTGCATAGCTTAACTGAAATCCCACTTGAAGCAGACTCATTGGGTTGATTGACAGCTGGATAATAAAGCTCGCAGACAACGCTTGCATAAGTGTGATTCTTTTGGTGAAGAAAGAAAAAAGCAGAACGATTAAAACCATACTAACGGCTCTTACCACAGGAGGAGAAGCACCCGTTAAAAGAGCATATAAAGGCAAACCAGTAAAAAGGATCAATCGTACTTTTTCTCTGGTGAATCCAATTCGCAGCAACAGCCACCAAAAAATCGCCGTCATCATGCCTACATGCATTCCGGAAATAGCTAATAGATGGATTACACCTATTTTTTGATAAGCCGCCAGCAAGTCCTCATCCATACTTTCTCTTGACCCAAAAATCAGAGCTTCTGCAAGAGGAGCAAGCTTTTCAGGAAAAATCCCATCAATACGTTCTATGCCGGTTTGCCGGATAAATTGCAGCTTTTCTATTACGGTTAAAGAAATTTCGTAACATTGCTCTGCAGCATCTAGATCTTTAATTTGATAAATCCAATGAATATTTTGTTGTTTCAGATAGGATTGATAATTAAATGCATAAGGATTTCTTGCAGGTGAGGGTGCTTTTAACGTTCCTTTCCATTTGCAAAAGGTTGGAGAAAGTGTGGAAAGTTCGCGGAGTTTGATCTCAGGAGAGAGAATAAAGGTGATTTGAAGCTGTTCACCATTTAATGAAGTGGCTTGAACTTGCGCTGTTAGGCCATTTGTTTTTAGAGGTTCAGCAATACGCAGGTGAAGTTCAGTTTCATTACCTGTTAAAGCCGTGTGAAGACTGGATTTTTCAATAGTGGTTAGAACAAAGAAGAGAAGTGCGATGAATATGATGCCGGTAAGAAGAATGGTTCTGGGTGAATATCTTTTCCAGGCAAGTAAATAAAAGGGGATGAGCAAAGCGCCAAACTGAGGAGAGTGCGCCAGAGAAGCTCCCAAGAGAGCCATTAGCGCACAAGGAGTGATCCATTTCATTAGTTTATCTCAGGAACCGGATTTACTATTAATGGCTCAATGGACTTGGAATCAAATTTTACTTGTTTACATTCAACACCGGCCTGTTCAAATAATTCAATAGCATATGGATGATTTTTATAGTCTTCTGAGTAATATAATTTTTTAATCCCAGCTTGAATAATGGCTTTTGAACAAGGAAGACAGGGGAAATGGGTTACATAAATTTCAGCTTCTTCTGTAGGTACTCCAAATTTAGCACACTGCAGCAGTGCATTCATTTCTGCGTGGATCGTTCGGACACAATGCTGATCGATCACATAACAGCCTTCATCCGCACAGTGTGTTCCTCCAGCAATCGAGCCGTTATACCCTCCTGCTATAATTCGTTTCTGCCTGACGATGGTTGCTCCTACCGCTAGTCTGGTGCAGGTGCTTCTGAGTGCTAGCAAATGGCTTTGAGCCATAAAATATTGATCCCATGATATTCTTTCCATTTTACGTTGCTCCTTTCTGAATCTCCCTTGACTAATTATTCATTACTTAACATCAATAGACTCTTTCATTTTATCAAAGGTTTTATCTCCGATGCCGGAAATATTTTTAATTTCTTCTATCGTTTTAAAATCCCCTTCTGTCTCACGATAAACCATTATGGCCTGCGCTTTAGCAGGTCCTACTCCAGGGATGTTCTCGAGTACTGATGCATCAGCCGTATTAATATTTATTTTTTGAGATTGACCAGCCTCCCCTGCCTCACTGCCAGTTGAAGAAGTAACAGCCGGCATGTCTTCTCCGGCAGAGGGAACGTATATCACCATTTCGTCCTGGAGCCTTTGTGACAAATTGACAGCTTTCATATCAGCTTCTTGAGTTTCTCCCCCTGCAAGCTTTAATACATCTGTCACTCTGTCACCTTCTTTCATTTCATAGACTCCGGGTGAATGAACAGCACCTTTTACATCTACAACCAATGATAATACAGGTGCAGGCAGCGATGCATCTTCCTCTTGCATATTGGGTGGTTGGATATCAGCATTTGCAGGTAATGGGGTTGGCACAGGATTGTTGGCAGAAAAATTTAGCGGGTTAACTAATACGAGGATAATAAGGAAAACTGGAATAAGAATAAGCAGTGTACGAATATTTGTTTTGAGCCATACCATGGTATGTTCCCTCCTGATGATTAAGCAGGGAGAAAAAGAAAGGGGCAGAACCATTATTTCATAATTTTTTCTAAAAAAACAGCAGAAAGTAAAAAAAAGATGAGAAGGCTCTCATCCTTTTTAAGTCATCGAAATGAACTAGAATTATTTGCTGCATGTAAAAAAGATCCTTTCGCTTGTATCTGTGGGACTTGCTGCGGTTGAAAAATCCCCATTAACAGCCACAAGTTTAAAACCGGCATCTTTAATCAATGATTTATAATAGTCAATCGGATAGGTCCGTTGTTTATGAAGTTCATCAAAACGCAGATACCTATCTTGATTGGGATCGTCAAGTACAAAAAAAGATAATTCATGTTCCACGCTTAATGGGTATTCTCCTTCAAAGGAATTCCAAATATAAGCGATTGAACCATCATCGTAAGTAAATGTCTGGTTGATAAATTGTTCCTGTATTTTAAATGGTGAATGAACATCGAATAGAAGCAGACCACCATCATTTAACAGCGTGAACATATTTTGAAGTGTTTTTTTCAGCTCTTCTTCTGTTTCAAGATAGTTCAGTGAATCACAAAATATCGTTATCATATCAAAAGGGTCAAATCCACCCGCTTCAGCCATATCCTGTTGAAAAAGAGATAGGGGGATTCCGGCCTGCTGCGCTTTATGTGAGGCGACAGCAAGCATCGATTCAGAAAGATCAATTCCTGTAACTTCAAAACCATTTTGCGCAATTTGCAGCGTCCATTCTCCGGTACCGCAGCCAACATCGAGCAATCTGATTCCTTTAGTACCATGTTCATCTCTTTTTTCTAATAGAAATCGGGTCCATTGATCATATGGCATATCACTCATTAGATGATCATAAAAATGGGCAAAACGGCCGTAGCTCATTAGTTAATTTTGCTCGCCAAATCCTCAAGCGGAGCATCTCCCCATAGCTTTTCAAGTTTATAATAGTCCCGTTCTTCTCTATGAAACACGTGAACCACTACATCACCAAGGTCTACAAGCACCCATCTCGCCTCATCGAAGCCTTCAATGCGTTTAATCGCATAGCCATCTTCCTCTGCACGATCCTTTACTTCCTTTGCAATCGCCTGAACCTGTTTATCCGAATTTCCGTGACAGATTACAAAATAATCCGCAATTAAGGAAATTCCATTCATATTTAGCGCAACAATATCCTCTGCCCGTTTATCGTCCGCAGCCGTATAGGCAAGTTTTAATAATTCAGTTTGGTTCATATTTATTTTTCTCCTTTTGTAGCATCACGTCGTTATAACACTCTAAAGTATCAGGAAAGATGCGCTGTTTTTTTTGTAATAAAAATAAAATGGATTGTTTAACTGCTTTTCTAAGAGCTTTTTCCAGGTCGTCGTATGCAAGTGCTCTCACTTCTTCTACACCTGCGAATTTTCTTCCGGGTTCAATATAATCAGCAAGATAAATAATTTTTTCAAGCAGGCTCATATCCGCTCTGCCAGTTGTGTGATAGCGGATTGCATTCAATATATCCTGTGATTCAATATTTAAGGTCACTTTTGCCAAATAGGAACCGACCGGTGCATGCCACAACTCATGATGGAAAAGCAGCAGCCTGGAATCGAACTTTTCCTGTTCAATAATTTTTTTCATATCGTCTCTGCTATGATGCTTTGCAATGTCATGCACAATTGCTGCCATTTCGGCCTGCTTAACATCTGCTCCATGTTTAACAGCCAAAGCTTTTGCTGTTTCCACGACACCTAATGTGTGCTCAAATCTTCTT
Organism: Jeotgalibacillus campisalis; assembly: GCF_000829515.1. Taxonomy (GTDB): domain Bacteria; phylum Bacillota; class Bacilli; order Bacillales; family Jeotgalibacillaceae; genus Jeotgalibacillus; species Jeotgalibacillus campisalis. The sequence continues at coordinate 164,386 of NZ_JXRR01000017.1, forward strand.
TCTGGAAGTATCTCTTTTACATAAACTAAAGCTTCTTCACAATTCATATAATCCCTCCATGTTTATATAGTCATAAACCTTTTGCGGAAGTAAGAAAGTAGAATCTTTTTTATTATTGAGCCGATCTCTAATCAATGTAGAAGAAAGGTCAATCATTGGTGATTGAAGCATTAGGACCGGGTATTCAGTCTTTCCTTCATAACCGGGACGCACAAAACCGGCAAATTGAACCTGATGAACCAGATCTTCAATTCTATACCAGCTGGGGAGGTAATCAATCATATCTCCGCCAATTAAAAAGATAAACTCAGTTTCAGGTTCTATATCCTTTAATTGTATAATTGTATCATACGTATAGGACAAACCTGAGCGTTCGAATTCGATTAATTCTAATTTAAAATATTCAATGTCTTCTATTGCCAGTTGAATCATCCGGATTCTTTGATCATCTTTTACTTGTAAATCCCTGCTCTTATGAGGTGGTTTTGCACTTGGCATGAATCTGACTTCGTCGAGTTTTAATTCATGATAAGCTTCATTAGCCATAATTAAATGACCAATATGCAGCGGGTTAAACGTTCCTCCGAGTATTCCCACTTTTTTTGGTTTCATTATTTGACCTTAGGAAGTTCCAGTTTTTTATTTTCTACGGACTCTTTGTATGCCACGATGATGCTGCCGATCTGCTGGACGATCTCACAATTCGTTCCTTCGCAAATCACTTCTGCTACTTCATCTTTGTCTTGTTCACAATTTTGAAGAATGCTGATTTTAATCAGCTCTCTTGCTTCTAATGCTTCACCTATCTGCTTAATCATATTTTCATTAACCCCGCCTTTTCCTACCTGAAAAATAGGTGAAAGATGGTGTGCCTCTGCTCGTAAAAATCTTTTTTGCTTTCCAGTTAACATGATGTTCCTCCTAGTTGTTTTGTAATCCTGCTGACAGCTTTGTCTGTGTCCGGGTTTGTACCGGTCCACTGATGGAATGCCAGGGCACCTTGATGAACAAACATCCCTACACCGTTTAATGTGTCAGCACCGTGCTTTTTTGCTTCTCTTAGAAAAGCTGTCTCAAGCGGATTATAAATAATATCAGCTGCAAGTGTACAATTCTTCATTTTGGTAACGTCTATTGGCATATTTTCCACATGAGGAAACATACCAACTGAGGTTGTATTAATCACGATGTCAAATGTTGAGAGCAATTTCTCGCATTCCCTTATTGTTATTGCCTGAGCTTTTTTATTGGTTTTTATGGACTGGATCAGAGATAGAGCTCTTTCTTCAGTCCGGTTAGCAACAGCAAGATGTGCAGGTTCGAGCTTAGCAAGAGCGTGAAAAATACCTTTTGCTGCTCCTCCTGCTCCTATAAGCAAGATGGATGATTGCTGAATCTCCTTCAGTGTTCTCTTTTCATAAAGGGATTCCACAAACCCTGCTCCGTCTGTATTACTGCCAATCAGTTTTCCCTGTTGGTTTATAACTGTATTAACAGCACCAATTAATTTTGCATCTTCTTCAACCTGATCAAGAAGGGGAATAATTGCTTCTTTAAAAGGAATCGTTACATTCCAGCCGGTAAAATTCAGGGCTTTCATTCCTCTTACTGCTTCTTCTAATCGGTTTGGATCAATTTCAAAAGGGACATATTTTCCATCTATTCCTTCCTCCTCAAACCAGTGATTATGCATATGAGGCGACCTGGAATGCGCTATCGGATTTCCTATGACTCCGAACAATGACGTCACTTTTTCCCCTCCTGACGTTAAATAAGTGATTTTCTTATCAAGACGCTGACTCCCTTAGGTGCATAAGCAGCTACTTTTGCTCCTTTTTCATTTATCGTAATCCAGCCTAAACCGGAGTAAACGATGTCCATTTTTTCTTCTTTAATCATAAATTCATGACGCACGAGTTCAGGGAAGCTTTCTGCATCTTCAGCACGCGGAGGCGACAGCAGCTCTCCTTTATGACGGGCATAGAGATCATCGGCTTTTTCAAGTTTCGTCCTGTGAATTTCCAATTCGTTAGAAACATAACAAGTAAACGACTTTCTCCCGCCGCTAAGATAATCAAACCGGGCAAGTCCTCCGATAAACAAAGTTTGCTCTTCATTTAATTGAAAGATTTTCGGCTTCATTTCTTTTCTGGGTATTACCTGTTTAAGATCCTTTTTATTGATGACATGCGCCATTTGATCCCGATTGATAATTCCAGGAGTATCTATGATGGCCTGCCCGTCGTCTAAAGGTATTTCAATCATATCTAAGGTTGTCCCAGGAAATTGGGAAGTGGTTATCACATCTTGTTCTCCTGTAACCTCTTTAATAACTCGATTTATAAATGTAGATTTGCCTACATTTGTACATCCGACTATATAAACATCTTTTCCGTTTCTTTGCTTCTCGATTGAAGCAAGCGCTTCTTTTATGTGATGACCTTTTTCTGCACTGCATAAAAGAACATCGATCGGCTTTAATCCGTGCTGCTTGGCTTCATATTTCATCCAATTAATTAATTTATTCGGCTTTACCGACTTAGGAAGAACATCCGATTTATTGCCTATTAAAAGCACAGGATTATTTCCGACAAAACGGTGCAGACCATTTAAGAAGCTGCCATTAAAATCGACAATATCTACAACTTTTACAATAAGAGCATCCACTTGTCCGAGTCCATTTAAAATTTTCAGGAAATCATCGTCTGTTAGAGCTACATCCTGAACTTCATTGTAATGCTTTAATCGGAAACAGCGCTGACAAATTATCTGATCTTTTTCGAGACTTGAAGGCGGAGCATAGCCGATCCCTTCTTTTTCCTCTGTTTGAATCTCCACGCCGCAGCCAATACAACTGATCGTTACTTCACTCACTTCGGGTCCTCCCATTGAATCATATTCTTCCGTTTAAAAAATTTTAAAATTCTTCTTTCAACTCTTCTATTTATTCTAGTAAAAAACCCATCTGTTTTCGCAACCGGTACAACCAATATCGTATAAAGTTTATTTCTATTTCCGCCTAACACATCTGTCAGCAGCTGGTCCCCGATCACAACCGTCTCTTCTTTTCTGACATTCATATCTTTTATTGCTTGTCTGAATGCTTTTCCTCGCGGCTTTCGGGCATGATAAATAAACGGCACACCAATTGGATCTGAAAAAGCAGAGACCCTTAGCTGATTATTATTAGATACAATCGTAACGAGAATATCGTTTTTCTGCATGGACTCAAGCCACTCTAAAAGTCTTGGAGTGGCATTCTTTCTATCCCATTCCACCAATGTATTATCAAGATCAGTGATGATCGCCTTTATTCCCTGATTCTTTAATTTTTGCGGAGTAATTTCAAATACACTTGCAACAAACTCATTGGGTAAAAATAATTTAATCACATCGATTCACCTCTTTTAGCTTTAAGTACTAATAATACAGCATCTTTTAAAGGATATCAAAACCATCTCAAAAAAATTAAATGAGAAGAATCGTTCGACAAAATCTGTCAATTTTTAAAAATGTGGATAACTCGCTTGTAAAATTTACTATGATGCTGTTGATGACAACATAGATATCTACATGTTGCACACAGCTTATCCACTGAAGCCTGTGGATAAGAGGAACAGTTGTTCTTTCAAAAACGATCTGCTAATCTAATATTACCAGCTTATTCGAAAGGAGTAATACCAATGGACAAACTACCATTGCACTTGTTAATGGAGGCTCTCTCAGAAGCAAAAAGACTTAACTTATCCGACGATTTTATCAAACTTATTCAAGAAGCAATTGAAAAAAGATCGATGACATTAACTCTTTAACCCCCAGAGGACGTATTAAAACGTTTGAATGCCATGTATGATTGAAGATGGTTTCCGGATTATGTTGTTTCCAGAAGCAAGTTTTACTACTCAAGTGACAAACTGCGGCAGCTCTAATTCACCTTTTTTCCCCTGTTCTTACGTGTGTTTTCTAATTAAGTTTACAACACCGCCCTGATTCACTAAAGACACAATACCTAAGCAATGTCGAAAACTCAGACGTCATCAGAGAGATTCTGATCACAGTCCGTTCTTTAAGAGGAACACCATATGGTTGTCTGGACAGGCTGTTTGAATTAAATGCCGTGCTCCCTTGCCACCTGTTACAGATGATCGATCAGATTGATGTGTATACAACAATGATTCTCTTCTCCGCCATTCCCCTTCTTCGCATAGCTCAAATACCTCTATTGTACCGTTATCACTTTTTTTTGACTTTACACCATACAGCGAGAACGATTCTTAAAATTCGGTTCTGCCGTCATCAGGTACTAAAATTCATGAAACCATCAAGTCCAGTGAACTTTGGGAGTAAATAAAATCTGATAATAATTAACAGCTATTTGTCATGAAGTCAATTTCAATTGTTTACATCAAAACGGTCTGGAAATTGTCATTATTTTTGTACTGCAAGGAGATAACGCAGATAAATTTAATGTACTGAACTATTATTATGTTCGTTATTTGGACAAATTTCCCGAATAATAATCTCCATATCATATCCTTCCTCCAAATTTCGAGGTAATTAGAGTCTTAACAATTCTTAACAAAAAGGTTACAATAATAATACTACTAATTACGGTTATGAGGAGGACCCGCGTGTCATTATTGCAGGTAATTGGTTTCACCTTTAAAAAAGTAAAATCTCAAACAGCAAATGCTTTAACTTTATCCAACCTGGTCCTTGGTGGTTTTGCTGCTATATACAGCACTGCCGGTCAGTTTTCTTTAGCGGCACTCCTAATTTTTATAGCAGCCTTTATGGATCGATTTGATGGCATGGCAGCAAGACTTTTAGGAATTGAATCCGAGCTGGGTCGGCAGTTAGACTCCATGAGTGACCTTGTGTCGTTTGGTGTAGCACCTGCACTCTTACTTTATCATTCATTTTTGCATGATTACGGAGTCAGCGGTATGGTACTTACCGTTTTTTATATAGGATGCGGTGCCTACAGATTAGCACGGTTTAACTCCAAGGAGCCTTCGCCTTATTTCGAAGGACTTCCTATAACAGCTGCAGGATGCCTTCTTGCTTTAAGTTTTCTTGCCACACCTCTGCTTAGTGCCGCTTCGCTAATTACAATCATTTTTGTTTTATCACTTCTTATGGTTAGTCCTCTTAGAATTAAAAAAATGTAAGTAAAAAGTAGCCTATATTTACAGGCTGCTTTTTTACGTTATTCCTAAACTCCCTTCCATTTAAATTGGTTTGTTTGTAGATTTTTAAAATAATTGGATCATACACGATTCCTCTAAAAGATAAAAGCCTTTCCGCTGGTCTAAACTAGTTGGAGCATTCGCCGGTCAGTTAGATCGAATGTTCAAAAATGCAAAGAAGCTGAGGCCGATTACGTGTGGACTGGCAAGTTTCTCTTTAACCTTTCATATAGTCTAATAAAGACGTGAAAGGGGGTCAAATTTTGTCCAGTATCTTATTGGCACTTTTAATGGCAATAGGCGATGGAACCGCTTTAATGGGCTATTTTAAGCAGAATGCATTTCCTCAGCCTCTTTCTAAAGAAAAAGAAAAAGAAATGATTGAAAGAACACTTAAGGGTGATGATGAAGCAAGAAGAATATTAATTGAACATAACCTCCGACTGGTGGCTCACATCGTGAAGAAATTTGAAAATACAGGGGAATCCAATGAAGATTTAATTTCCATCGGTACCATTGGTCTGATAAAAGCAATTGAAAGCTATTCCTTTGAAAAAGGAACAAAATTGGCAACTTATGCAGCACGATGCATCGAAAATGAGATCCTTATGTTTTTAAGGTCTTTGAAAAAAGTGAAAAAAGATGTCTCTCTTAATGATCCAATCGGTGAAGATAAAGATGGAAATGCCATAAGTCTTATCGACGTTTTACGAGGAGAAGAAGATGAGCTTGATCAATTAATTCATAATAAAATGAATCAGGAAAAAGTCAGATCGTTTATTAAGTCACTCGAACCCCGCGAAAAAGATGTCATTACACAGCGGTTTGGTTTAGATGGTTTAGAAGAAAAAACGCAGCGTGAAATTGCCAAAGAGCTTGGCATTTCAAGAAGCTACGTTTCACGAATTGAAAAAAGGGCTTTAATGAAGCTATTTCATGAGTTTTCACAGGAAGAACGGCTGACCGAAGATTCCTGACAGCTTATTTTTCAAAATGCTTACCAGAGACATTTTGGATGATGGCCAATACAAGATTAGCAGAATTTACGGCTGCTTTCTCCAAGTACTGATCAAAAGATACATTGGATTCTTTTCCGGCAATATCTGAAAGTGATCGGATAATTACAAAAGGCGTATTATATTGATGCGCTACTTGTGCAATTGAAGCGGCTTCCATTTCAAGCGCCTGCAGATTAATAAATCTGTTTCGAAGCGGTTCAACTTTTTCAGGATCATTCATAAAGGAATCTCCAGTGGCAATTAATCCATTAATCGTTTGAATGTCTTTAATCGTTGCTGCCTGTTCAGACGCGATTGCCAGCAGAGAGGGATGTGCTTCAAATGCAGCTGGAAGATTAGGCACCTGGCCATACTCATATCCAAATGCAGTGACATCTACATCGTGGTGGCGGACTTCCGTAGAAATGACGATATCTCCTACGTTTAAAGCAGGGTTAAAACCACCTGCAGACCCTGTATTTATAATGATGTCCGGCTGATATCGTTCCTGTAGTATGGTGGTGGTCATGGAAGCATTTACTTTCCCTATTCCACTTTTTACAAGCACTACTTCAGTATTACTGATTTTTCCGCTGGTAAATTCACTATTTGCTATAACAATTGTTACCGGCTCTTGTATCTTTGAGCGCAGTAACGCTACTTCTTCTTCCATTGCACCAATGACACCTATTTTCATGTTTTTCCCTCATCTCACAAATAATCAAAACTGACTTGACTTTACCACACGAATCTCTATAATTCAAACTCATTTCTCCCAAGCCGTGGTAAAATATAAAAGCATGATCAGTTTAGGGAGGAAATAGATATGTCATTTCAAATAGAGCTTATCCAAGATAAAGTGGAATTTTTTGAGGCTTATGTACTTAATGAACTTGAGAGAAAGATTGAGGTTAAAATTGAACAGAATCACGCAATCATGCTCCAGCTTCATTCAGTCTCTCATGCTGTACTACTTGATAATAAAGGAAGGACCCTTTATACAGCAGTTGCCCATTTCAAGGCTAAATAGCAGCTATACAGGGGACCTTGCCTGTTTCACATGTTCATGCTTATAAATAAGCATGCTTAAATTGCTTGATAACTAATAAAACCAAGACTGAATGTCATTTCAGTCTTGGTTTTTGATCTATCAGGCTCCAGGTACGAGCTTTTCCATTTTCACTGGTTTCCAGCCTTGCCCATCAATCCATTCGAGGTATACCCGATACTTTGTTTGTGAACCAGAAGAGGAAACGGTCCCTACAGATTTTTGAGGACTCCCTTCATGGTTGCCAATAAACCAAATGGTCATATCACTGGCACTGATTCCTGTGGCGTAGGATATGGCTTCGACTTTTTCATCCCAGTCTACAGTGCCTTCATCATAAGATGATGCATGTGCGCCTGTCTGAGACGTTCCGACTGGTTTCCAATTTTTATTTTTTATTACTTCTTCTACTTCGGGGTCATTACTTGGATTTGTTGCAACAGAACCGGATTCTGAATTAGATTCTTCTTCTTCCTCTGTTTCTTTTCGCTCTTTTTCTTTTCGTTCTTCTTCTTTACGTTCTTCTCTTTTTTCTTTTTCCTTACGTTCTTCTTCTCTTTTTTCTTTTTCCTTACGCTCTTCTTCTAGCTTTGCCTCTTCTTCAGCCTTTTTTTCAGCTTCTTTCTTAGCCTGCTCTTCTTCAGCCTTTTCTTCAGCTTCTTTTTTGGCCTGCTCTTCAGCCTTTTCTTCAGCTTCTTTTAGTGAGACTGATTCGCTTTCTTGTTTTGTTTCTTCACTGCTCCCTTGATCAGATGAATCGCTGTTCTCATCCTCAGACTGATTTGACTGTAAATGCTGCTCTGCAATCGATTGTTCCTCATCTTCTGAAGCAATATTAGAATCCTCATTATTAAAAAATATAAAAGAACCAATTATAACAATTAATCCAACTACTACTGCAATTGCAGAATTAAGGACCAGATTACTTTTGCGTTTCTTTTCCTGAAGCTTTAATCTTGAATACTTGTCCTTAGACATTTTTATCACTCCTGTATATGGTGTCTGTAAGAAAAAAGAATCTAAACAAGCATAACATGCCTATACATGAAATAGCCAAGTGAAATAGCTCCCCCTTTGCTATCTAGGAAAGTAGACCTGTTTGCTCAGTTAGACGGAAGAGGGTCCTAGAAGGTTTCAAAAAAAACTCCGGATGAACAGACTTCATCCGGAGTATCATAAGGAAAAATTATTTAATTGAAACAATTTTAACGTCCATATCCCCGCCTGGTGTTTGAACTTTTACTTTATCGCCTACCACTTTTCCAAGGAGACTTTTTGCGATAGGGGAATCATTTGATATTCGCCCCTCAAATGGGTCCGCTTCTGCACTTCCGACGATGGTATATGCTTCTTCATCGCCATTAGGCATTTCTACAAACGTAACCGTTTTTCCAAGCGCTACAATGCCATCTAACAAACCGTCTTCTTCAATAATTTTCGCATTACGGACCATAGCTTCAAGCGTGGATATGCGTCCCTCTACAAAGGCTTGTTCTTCTTTGGCTGAATCGTATTCTGAGTTCTCTGATAAATCCCCAAAGCTTCGAGCGATTTTGATGCGCTCCACCACTTCTTTACGTTTTACAGATTTTAATTGTTCCAATTCTTGTTCAAGCTTTTCTTTTCCCGCTTGGGTCATCGGAAATACTTTTTCTTTTGACAAAACCCTTCACTCCTTTAAATGCATAAAAACCAATTTTTCTTCTTTGACATGCTATGTGTTCACTACCTCTTTTATGAAGTAAGTGATAAAAGGGGAAATTGTGGAATCCCCTTTACATTCTTTGCTATCATATTACACAATTGACTTTTGTTCAAGAATCGTTTGAATTTTCGTTACCATAAGATCAATAGCCACATGATTTTGGCCGCCTTCAGGTATGATAATATCGGCGTATCGTTTAGTGGGTTCGATAAATTGATTATGCATAGGTCTGACTACATTGATATACTGGTCAACTACAGAATCGATCGTACGGCCTCTTTCATTTATATCCCGCAGAAGCCTCCTTATAATACGGAGGTCTGAGTCAGTATCCACGTAAAGTTTTATATCCATCAAATTTCGCAGCCGTTCATCCTCCAGCACTAGAATGCCTTCAAGAATAATAACATCTTTGGGTTCTACCGGTATCGTCCGGTCTCCTCTTGTATGCACAGTATAGTCATAAACGGGTTTTTCGATAGGTTCTCTTTTCTGAAGCGTTTTAATATGCTCAATTAAAAGATCATTATCAAATGCCAAAGGATGATCATAATTCGTTTCCAAACGCTCTTCATATGGTATATCTCTTTGATCCCTGTAATAATAATCCTGTTCAATCATGGCAATCGAATGCCCTTGGAAAAAATCGTAGATTGCTTTGGTTACTGAAGTTTTACCTGATCCAGAACCTCCGGCCACGCCGATTACTACTGGTTTATTTCTCATGGTCTTGAAACGAGCTCCTTTCGCATCATGTTGTGCGCACGCAGAGGTCGCTCAACTTTAAATTGTATTAGTTGTAGTGGGTGACGGGCTGCTTCTAGTTCATTGCCCTTCATATCCCAAATTTTATCTACTTTCTGTGAGAAGTTGTCCATATCAGGACCAAAAAATTCTACTTCCTGACCAGGTTTAAAATAATTTCTCTGCTGAAGTGTAACGATTTTAGATTCTTCATTGTAATCCAAAACATAGCCTGCAAAATCAAAAGCAGTCTTCTTGCCGTGCTCGCCAAACATTTGTTCCTCATGTCCGGGTACGCCTTCAAAAAAAGCTGTTGCTGTTTCTCGGTTAGCACATTTATCGAGTTCATCCAGCCATTCCTGCTTTATTTTAAAATCTGCAGGATCTTCACAATAAGCATCAATTACTTTTCGATAAACACTGACTACTGTAGCAATATAGTGAATGGATTTCATCCGGCCTTCAATTTTTAAACTGTCAACGCCAATTTCAATCATTCTCGGTATGGATTCTATGAGCTTTAAGTCTTTGGGGCTCATAGCAAAGGCTGCATCATTCTCACTATAAAGAGCCTTTTCTTCTCCATCTTCCCTCTCATACAAATCATAATCCCAACGGCATGATTGACAGCAGCCGCCTCTATTTGAGTCTCTTGCAGTCATATGATTGCTCAGCACGCATCTGCCGCTGTAAGCGATGCACATTGCACCGTGGATAAAACTTTCGATTTCAATCTCTACCTTTTCTTTCATTTCCCGAATTTCATCGCCGCTTGTTTCCCGTGCTAAGACTACCCGGTGAAGACCTTCTTCTTTCCAAAATTGAACTGCTTTCCAGTTTGAAAGAGATTGCTGGGTGCTTAAATGTACTTCCACCTCAGGCGCTACACGCTTGCACGTTTCAATAATCAAAGGATCCGCTACAATAATACCTGCCACGCCGGCAGAAGCAATTCCACGGAGATACTCCTCGAGGCCGTCTACATTTTCATTGTGAGCAAAAATATTGGTTGTAACATAAATTTTCGCTCCATATGTCTTCGCAAACTCGACTCCTTCTTTCATTTCTTCGAGTGTAAAGTTATCAGCGTTCGAACGAAGTCCGTATTCCTGTCCGCCAATAAATACAGCATCCGCACCGTAATGGACGGCAATTTTTAGCTTTTCAAGATTCCCGGCAGGAGCGAGTAATTCAGGTTTTTTTACGATGACGCGCTTTCCATCAATGATTGATGAAATTTTATCATTCCTGGTTGTTGCCATCTGTTTTCCTCCCATGTTAATAAACGGTTTCTTTGAAGAAAAATCCTGTATCAAGCGGACGGTGAGGCTGCTGCATCTGCTCGATCGCATTTAGCCACTGTTCTTTTTTTTCTTCGTAGGATTCAGTATTCTCAGCACATAAATCAATGGCTTTTCGATAAAGTGAAGTAACCATTGTTACATATTCAGGCGTTTGTAAGATTCCTTCGATTTTAAATGAATCTACTCCTGCTTCCATCATTTCGGTAAGTTCATCGATTATGCACATGTCATTCGGGCTCATGATGTGTGTCCCATTTTCATCTTCAAAAATTGGATATTTATTATTCCGTTCCACATCATGCAGCAGCATATTCTTCTTGTCTTTTCGATTTTCAATTTCAAGTGACTTGCCTTGATAAAGAAAGTAATTGCCGAGTAATGAACGTTTAGATTGAAACATACAGGTCATTCCATGTACCTGAATTTCAATTTCAACTTCTGCTTTTTCTTTCATTTCCACAATTGCATCCATGGAAAGCTCACGCGCTAATACTGCACGCTTCGCTCCCTTGCTTCCCCAATAATTGCAGGTAAAATAATTAGTGGCTGTCGTTTCGGTGTTCCAATGCAGCGGCAAGTTTGGAGCAGACTCGCGAGCTGCCATTAAAACTGCAGGATCTCCAAAAATAACGGCGTCTGCACCAGCTTTATCGCAAAAACTCAAATAGTCGTTCAATTCATCTACTTTATCATTATGAAAGATCGCGTTGACGGCGATATAAACTTTTTTGCCATACTCATGCGCAGTTTTAATCGCCATCTTACACTCATTTCGTGAAAATTCTCCAGCTAACCGCAGACCGTACCGCTGCTCACCAATAACAAATGCGTCTGCTCCTGCTTCGCATAGTTCTTTCAAATGATTCATCGAAAAAGGGGTTAAAAGCAGTTCTGGTTTTTTCATCTTCCTCACCTCTTTTTACTTATCGCTAGACCGTCGCCCACCGGCAGAATGACGGTTTGAAACTCTTTATTATTCATTAACCAATCATTATAATGATCAATTTTCCGCAGCAGCTGCTTTACATTTCGGGATACATCCGGCTCTTCTTCTGCAATAAGGCCTTTAAACAAGACATTATCAGTGTAAACCACGCCATTTTGAGATAGCAGCGGTGTATAAAGCTCAAAAAAACGTCCGTATTGACTTTTTGCAGCGTCGATAAAAATAGCATCAAAAGGTCCGTGTAAAGAAACGTCTTCTTTCATCTCCAAGGCGTCCCCGTATAATGTAGCAACTTGCTTCGTTTTTCCGAATTTCTCGATAAACATTTTCGCTTGATCCAGCCGTTGCTTGTCGCGATCAATGGAAACTATATGAGCATCCGGCAGTGCATCTGCCATCCGCAAGGCTGAATAACCGATTGCCGTTCCCACTTCCAAAATTTTTAGCGGCTGCTGAATCCGGAGCAACTGAAGCAACGCCTCCATGCCATCGAGTTCCATAATTGGAACATGATGAGTGTCAGCATATTCTTCCATTTCCATAAATAATGCAGGTCGATCTTTGTAAAATTTTTCTATATACTGATAAACTTGTTTATTCAATGAAATCCCGCCTTTACATCCATCAACACACATAAAAAAGAGCGTCCTCTTCTTTGACAGCCGCTCTACATGAAAAGAAGAAAGCTATTACAAGCTTTCCACTTTTTCCGACAATCTAAGTACGCTTCAAAATACTTGTTCTATTTTAACACAAAAGAAGGAGGAAAGTGAATAAGCTTTCCTCCTGTTTCATTTTTCACTCTTCTGCTTCTTCCGATTCATCCTCACCTGCACTATAAATGTATTCCTCTGCTTTTTCTTCATGTTCTTCAAGTGTTTCCGAATAATAAACGACTCCGTCTTCTGCAGCCGCTAGGAAATAATAGTAATCCGTACTTTCAGGATTCATTGTCGCTTCGATTGACTCTATACCCGGTGCAGCAATAGGTCCTGGCGGTAGCCCTGCGTTCTGATATGTGTTATAAGGATGATCAACTTCAAGATCTTCAAATAGAACCTGATCCTTCCACTCACCGAGTGCATATAAAACAGTTGGGTCCGTTTGAAGCGGCATTCCATCTGCCAGACGATTGTAAAAGATACCTGCTATAATTTCCCGGTCTGTTGAAGCGGTTGCTTCTTCTTCAAGCAAAGAAGCAAACGTCAATGCTTTATGAACGGTCATTTCATTTGGTTCTTCTCCTTCAGGCGTGAAATTTCCCGCACTGAAATCATTAATTGTCTCCAGGTATGGGGCAAAAGCAGCGTTTGTTCCTTCAACCATCTGTGTAATGATGATATCTAAGCCTGGATTCTCTTCATAGAAAGGATAGGTAGCTGGGTATAAATACCCTTCTAATGAATGTCTGATGGAATCGTCAGAAACCTCGTCTGTAATTAGCTCAGGAAACTGCTCTTGTAAGGAAGCTATAAATTCCTGATCTGTTGCTGTTTCCATAAATTCATCTTCTGTATAGTCAGTATGTTCCTCTACAATCGATGCAATTTCTTCTAAGCGAAGACCTTCAGGTACGGTCACAGAAAAAAGAGGCTCATGATAGACTTTACCTGTTTTTAGACTTTCTGTTATTTCAGAAAGCGTCATAGACGGGGCTAACTCATAAGTACCTGCCTGAAATTCAGACTCATTATTAAATTTCAAATAATATTTAAACACTCGTGCATCTTTTACGATCTCATTATCTTCAAGCGTCGTCGTAATCGAATCGACTGAAGAACCGATCGGAATTTCTACGGTCACCGGGTTATCATTATCAGGATTCTTTGGTTCTAGTGCAGAGGATATATAAGAATAACCGCCAATGCCTGCACCTATAATAACTAAAATTAAAACGATCATGGAATAAAAAACAATTCTTCTCACATGCTTCGCTTCCTTTTTCCGTTCTTGTAAGTTTTGAATCCATTGCTGATATTTTGACTGGTTCTCATTCAAACGTTTTCCCTCCACATAAGACAGCAACCAACAGAAGCTGATATTGTTCAATAGGTCTATTATACAATAAATAATCCCACAGGCAACAATTCCCTTTATGTCAATCAAACATCTTATTTGAAGCAAATTTATTCTCCTGCACAAAAAAACACACAGGCATTTTGCGCCTGTGTGTCTCCTAATTTGATTTTATTCTTCTTCCTCTTCTTCATCAAGAAATGTATTTAACATTTCTTCAATCATGTCCCACTCTTCTTCTGTTTCAATCGGCTTCAGTTCACCTTCAGCATTTTTATCGTCCTGTTCAAAGGAAGAAGCATGGATTTCAATTTCCTCTTCTTCTGATTCGCCGACCGGGAAATATAAGACATACGATTTTTTAAATTCATCTGAATCAAATGTGAATAGTACTTCACATAATACCTCAGTTCCTTGCTCATCCACTACTGTAATGTGTTTTTCTCCATGTTCCATTCTAAGCACCTCTTCATTTCCGGCTATTTAAGTAGCCTTGTAGTATCATGACTGCAGCCATTTTATCAATGACTTTTTTTCTTTTAGCACGACTGACATCTGCTTCAAGCAGCACTCTTTCTGCTGCCATAGTGCTTAATCGTTCGTCCCATAGCTTTACTTCAATTTGTAGCTTTTTATGCAGTTTTTCTGCAAACTGCTGACAAGCTTCTCCTCGGGGACCGATTGTATTATTCATATTTTTAGGTAAGCCGACGACGATTGAAGAAACCTCATGTTCATCAACGAGTTCTTTGATCCGCTTAAATCCAAGCTGACCTCCGCGCTCGTCAATTTTAATGGTTTCAATTCCTTGAGCCGTCCAGCCAAAAGCATCACTGATCGCCACACCAACTGTTTTAGTGCCGACATCCAGTCCCATTATTCGCATATTATTTTTCCTCTTTGTGCTGGTGTAAATAAAATTTCACAAGCTCCTCAATAATTTCATCTCTTTCAAGCTTGCGGATAATGTTTCGCGCATCATGATGTCTTGGAATGTAAGCAGGGTCGCCCGATAAAAGATATCCAACAATCTGGTTAATAGGGTTGTATCCTTTTTCTTCCAGCGCTTCGAAGACCTGTATCAGCACCCGCTGAACTTCTTTATCTACAGAATCATCTCCGAAATTAAATCGCATTGTTTTATCAAATGAGCTCATCTTCAGCACCTCACTCCGGAATAGCTTTCTATTCCTTTTGTCCAACATGTTTTAATTGTACACCAGTTCAGAAGAGAATCAAACGGATTTTACCCATTTAGGAACGAATTCCAGCGCCTCGTCCACTTTAGATGGATTCTTACCGCCAGCTTGAGCCATATCAGGACGGCCTCCGCCTCCGCCTTCACAGATTGAAGCCACTTCTTTCACCAGTTTGCCGGCATGATAGCCTTTATCAATTAAATCTTTTGTTACACCTGCAATGACCTGAACTTTTTCTCCTTGAACTGCGATTAACACAAGAATACCCGAACCTAATTTATTTTTAACATCATCAGCCATAGATCGCAAACTATTTACATCAGCTGCTTGAACTTTTTGGGCTAACACAGCTATGCCATCGACCGTGATGACATTGTCCATAATATTTTCCGCTTCAATATTAGACATTTTAGCATGAAGGGAATCATTTTCCCGCTGCAGATCTCTACTATCACTCTGCATGTTTTGAATTTTTGAAAACAAGTCATTCGGATTTGATTTGACAAGTGCAGCGGATTTTTGAAGCAGCTGAATTTGATCGTCCATGTAGCGGTAAGCCGCTTCTCCAGTCACTGCCTCAATCCGGCGGGTACCTGCCCCGATGCCCCCCTCTGAAACAATGCGGAATAGTCCGATGGAAGCTGTATTACTGACATGACAGCCGCCGCATAACTCCAGGCTGTAGTCGCCAATGGATACAACTCGCACCTGTGCGCCATACTTCTCTCCAAATAATGCCATAGCACCCATAGACTTTGCTTCTTCTAAGGATTTTACTGCGGTTTCTACAGAGTAACTGCCCCATACTTTACTATTTACTATTTCTTCAATCCGTTTAAGTTCATCAGCTTGAACCTGGCCAAAATGAGAAAAATCAAATCGCAGCCGGTCTTCCTGAACGAGTGAACCTGCCTGATTCACATGGTCGCCCAGCACATCTTTCAGGGCCTGATGTAAAAGATGTGTAGCTGTATGATTTTTGGTTATCTCCGTTCTTGATGTTGGATCTACAGCAGCCAGGACCGTATCACCCTTCTTCAGGATTCCTTTTTCAACAATTGCAGTATGAAGATTTTGGCCATTTGGTGCTTTTTTTACATCCTTAATTCGAAGCAGTGCTCTGTCGTTAGATATTGTCCCTTTATCTCCAATTTGCCCTCCGCTTTCAGCATAAAAAGGAGTTTCGGCCAGGATGAATTGTACTTCTTCTCCTTCACTCACAGAATCAGCAAACGCTTGATTACTGAGCAGGGCCTCAACAGTAGATTCATGCAGCAGTCGATTATAGCCTACGAATTCACTTGATACTTTAATCTCTCCCAGTACACCGCCCTGCACCTGCATCGAGCCGCTTTCCTGGCGTGCTGCACGGGCTCTTGAGCGCTGGGCATTCATTTCTTTTTCGAACCCTTCCACGTCTACTCCCAACCCGTTGTCAGCAGCATATTCCTCTGTCAGCTCAACAGGAAATCCAAACGTATCATACAATCTAAATACGTCTTTTCCATCAATTTGTCCTGACCCGTCTTCCTTCGCATTGTTCATTAGACCAGAGAGAATTGCCAGCCCTTCATTTAGTGTTTCATGAAATCGTTCTTCTTCTGTTTTGATGACTTTTCGAATGAAATCTTCTTTATTTTTAACTTCCGGATAAAAGTCAATCATAATTTCGCCGACAACAGGCACCAATTCATGCATAAATGGACGGTCAATGCCAATTTGTTTCGCATACCGCACAGCGCGTCGAAGAAGTCTTCTTAGCACATACCCTCTTCCTTCATTGGATGGAAGCGCCCCGTCTCCTATAGCAAAAGAAACGGTACGGACATGATCTGCAATAACCTTAAAGGAAACGTCTTTATCTTCAGCCTGCTGATAAAGCTGTCCTGAAATCTTTTCGGTTGCTTTAATAATGGGCATAAACAAGTCCGTTTCAAAATTAGTTGGCACATCTTGAACCACACAAGCCATGCGTTCCAGACCCATTCCTGTATCAATATTTTTCTTTGGCAATGGTGTGTAAGAATGGTCGGGATTATGATTAAATTGAGAAAAAACAAGGTTCCAGATTTCAAGATAGCGGTCGTTTTCCCCGCCTGGGTACAATTCAGGGTCATTGCCATCATTTCCAAATTCTTCTCCCCGATCGAAAAAGATTTCGGTATTAGGTCCGCTTGGCCCTTCCCCTATATCCCAGAAATTACCTTCTAATCGAATAATTCTTTCTTCCGGTACTCCGATCTTCTGTTTCCACAGGTCATAGGCTTCATGATCCTCAGGGTGAACCGTAACAGAAAGCTTTTCCGCCTCAAAACCGATCCATTTTGGAGACGTAAGGAATTCCCATGCCCACTCTATTGCTTCTTCTTTAAAGTATTCACCGATTGAAAAATTCCCGAGCATCTCAAAGAATGTGTGATGCCGAGCAGTTTTCCCCACATTCTCAATATCATTTGTACGAATCGATTTTTGTGCGTTTACAATTCTTGGATTTTCGGGAATCACCCGTCCATCAAAATATTTTTTTAGTGTCGCCACACCGCTGTTAATCCAAAGTAAAGAAGGGTCTTCATGGGGAACCAATGAAGCGCTTGGTTCTATATCGTGACCTTTTTCCTGAAAGAAATCCAAAAACATTTGTCTGATTTCTGCACCTGACCATTTTTGCATCGTAAATCCTCCTTTAGCATGTGTATGTATCTTAAGAAAACACAAAAAGGCCCTCATCCCCTACAGGGACGAGAGCAAACTCGCGGTACCACCCTGGTTATAAACTTTACTGCCAAAAATACGCAGCAAAATTTATCACTTTGAGCGCCTTAACGCGGCGAACGGCAGAGTTTACCTGCACTCAGGATTAGCGTTCCATTACGTTGCATAAATTCCTTTTCAGCCCAGGAGGAATTTTCTCTGACTTACTGCTTAAACAGGTCGTAATGTACTGGTTCCATCTTCGAGTTGCTCTTATTTTCCTACAGAAATTATAGATAAGAAAGCTGTCATTTGTCAATCCGTACTTCTCTGTCTCTTTGTTTAAACGATTTGAAAATCATTCCAATCACCATGTAAATAGGCACAACAGCAATCAAGCCGGCCATACCGCCAAGCTCTCCCCCTATTAATAGCAGCAGCATAATCATAACAGGATGTACATGAATGTTTTTCCCCATAATCCATGGAGCGAGAAGGTGACTTTCAACCATTTGTATACCAAATGCCGCAATGAGAACCCAAATCACCATACTTCCTGACACTGTGCTTGCCACAAACAAAGCTGGCAGAGCGCCAATAATTGGTCCAAGATAAGGAATTACATTAAAGATACCCAGCAGGAGCGACAAAGGCAGAGCATACGGAAGCTGAATTACATACAGGATTCCAAACGAAAAAATGGCTACTGCAGCGCTTAGCCACAGCTGCCCCCTGATATAAGCACCAAGCCTCTGATCCAAATCTGCTGCGAGCAATAAGATCTGTTTTTTCCTATACTGCGGCACAAGTTTCATAATGTACTCTCTAATCAGCACCCGGTCTTTTAGTATATAAAATGTCATAAACGGCACAAGAGACAAAGCTATAATCCATTTTAAAGAGTGATCTACTCCTGCAAGCAATTCATCTGCACGCTGCTCTATGTTTACCTGTATGGAATTAATAAAATCTTCTATTCTAGTGCGCACAGGCTGCGGCATGGAAGTGAGCCAGTCAGCAATTGAGTGGTTCCATGCGGAGAGACGGTCCAATAAATCCGGCAGATGGGTAAGAAAGTGATTCCATTCCCTGATTAAAGCTGGTATCCCCCATTGAAATAAAGCTCCTGCAACAGCGGTCAGAACAACAAAAACGATAGTAACAGCCAACCTGTTCGAACATTTTGCCCTCATTAAAAAATGCACAATTGGGAGTAAAAGATAAGCACACAGTATACTTAACAATAGCGGCACAAAGGCAAGCCATACCCCTGCAAAAACCGGTTGAATAAACCGCCATAAATAAGAGATAACCCAGCCGCAAAGAAGCAGCAACAGGAAGATGAACAGACGAGGCAGCCATTTTTTTACGAGTGAATCCATTTTTGGTCGCTCGATAATTCTGCTTCACTGAATAGATCGTTTAAGCTTTCAATGGATCCATCTTCTGATATTTCATATAACACCAGTTTTCCTCTATACACTAAAAATTCAATACAGCAATGACGGCAATAATAATGTTTGGTTCCTATTTTTCCGATATCACGATGATTACAGCATGGACAATTCATGAGAAGCCTCCAATACAGGATCTTTTGTTCTCATCGTTGCCCTGAATACTGACTATTATTCATTTGTATTGTAATCTATTGCAACCTATATACTATTTACCTTCGGAGGACAGCCTGTCTTGACTTGATAAGCAGCCGGATTCTTTAACCGTTTCATAAAAATAGAATCTTAAGCTTCCATAAAATCATACGGAGACAGTCCTTTCATTCCTACCATAGGATCTGCTGTTTCAATGTCTTCATTATGGGATTCTTCTGGCTTGCTTTCAGCAGGAACTTCAAGTGTTCCTTCCGCAAGCTTCGCGCGTAATGTAGTTAGACGGGCTGCATCATCTTTTCTTTCCACTCCAAAACGAAACGCTTCTTCTTCTCCACACATGATTAAAAATCGTTTGCTCCTTGTAATGGCAGTATAAAGTAAATTACGACGAAGCATACGATAATAGCTTTTTACCACAGGCAAAATAACAATGGGGAACTCACTTCCCTGTGATTTGTGGATGGAGCAGCAAAATGCATGCGTAATCTGATTTAAATCCTGACGGGTGTAGGTTACCTCCACCCCATCAAAAGAAACCAGCACCATATCTTGTTTTTCAGTATTTTCTTTTGCATAAAATATCGAAATAACTTCACCCATATCTCCATTAAACACGTGACTCTCCGGCTGATTGACAAGCTGCAGAACTTTATCGCCAATCCGATAAACAATATCTCCCCATTTTAGCTCTTTTCTTGACTGATCAGGATTCGGATTCATTAACTCCTGCAGCACTTTATTCAGTCTGTCTATACCCGCAGGTCCTCTGTACATCGGCGCTAGTACTTGAATGTCTCTTGCGGAATATCCTTTATTCATAGCATTTGTCACAACTTTACCCACAACTGCATCCATTTGTGAAGCATGGCAGGCAATAAATGATCGATCAGCATGCTGTTTTCTTAGGTCCTGTGGAAGCTTGCCTTCTTTCATCTGATGGGCTAATTCAATAATGGACGACCCTTCCTCCTGCCTGTATATATCCGTTAATTGCACAGTAGGTACGAGCTTTGAATGAATAAGATCCTGAAGAACCTGCCCCGGACCAACAGACGGAAGCTGATCCTGATCGCCAACAATAATTACCTGCATCGTGTCGGGAACTGCCTGCAAAAGCTGATTTGCCAGCCAAGTATCCACCATCGACATTTCATCCACGATCAAAAGCTTGCCTGAAACTAAGCGTTCTTCGTCATCTTCCAGTTCTTCCTGACCTGTAAAGCCGAGAAGCCTGTGGATGGTCATGGCTTTTAGTCCTGTTGATTCAGACATACGTTTAGCCGCACGGCCAGTCGGAGCTGCCAAAACGATGGGGAAAGGTTCTTCGCTCCCATATGCATCAGCGTCCAGAGACACACCATGAAGTTCTGAATAGAGCTCTACAATCCCCTTAATTACTGTCGTCTTTCCGGTTCCGGGTCCGCCTGTTAAAATCATAACAGATGAAGTTAATGCTGTTTGAATGGCTTCCTTTTGAGAAGGGGCATACGAAACTCCAAGCCGTTCTTCAAGGCTGCCAAGCGCTAGCAGAAACTCAGATTCAGGGAATTGATCCTCATACTCCTTATGAGACAGCAGCCGGTTGATATTGGTGACAAGGCCTTTCTCAGAAAAATAGAGAGAAGGCATATAAATGCGTTTTTCTTCTCCTATAACTTTGCCTTCTTCATGTAGTTCAATCAGTTGGTTTGAAATATCCGCGTATTCTATTTGTTCAGGCTGATGTTTTTGCAGCAGATCTTTTACTTTTATTAGCAGGTCTTTGGATTGTGCATACACGTGACCTTCCTGCAGGGAAAGCTGCTGCAGGCAAAATAAGCATGCTGCTTTTATCCGGTCCGGATGTTTACCCGATAACCCCAGATGTCTGCCCAGTTCATCAGCCTTGCCAAACCCTACACCTTCTACATGGTAAACAAGCTGATAAGGATTTTTCTGAAGAATTTCAAGAGTGGCTTCCTGGTATTGCTGATAGATCTTCATCGATAATTGCGGACCAAATCCCCAGTCATTTAAATGAACCATGATGCGCTCAAGGCCCTGATGTTCAATTAATACGTCATAGATATGTTTTGCTTTTTCCTGAGAAAGCTTAGGAACCTCTTGCAAAACCGACTCATCATTCATTATCTTTGAAATCGCTTTTTCTCCCAGTGTATCCACAATCTTTTCTGCTGTTCTTTTTCCAACACCTGAGAAAAGATCACTTGATAAATAATGAACGATTCCCTGTTTGGTCTGCGGGATATCTTTTTTAAAGCGATCCGCAAGAAACTGCATGCCAAACCGAGGATGCTCTTTAAATTTGCCATGAAAAATATATGTGTCCTCGTCCTGCATTTTAGGAAAATGACCTGTTACAACTGCCTCTTTTTCTTTATTTGCTGTGTTCGTTTCTTCGACGCGCACACGCACCACAGAATACATATTATCTTCATTGTGGAAGATCGTTACGATATGCCTGCCTTTTATGTAAGGCTCCTCTTCATTAAATAAATCCATGGATTCATTGCCCATCAGGTATTCCCCCTGCTCTTAACCCTTAGACTCCAAAGCCTGTCTCATAATTTCCCGTCCATTCAGCGCTAAATAGTGATCCGGCTGAGCGGCTATCGCCTGTTCAAAACAGCTTAATGCTTCCATTGCATCTTCCTGAAAACCAGCATACGCGACGCCAAGATTATAAAGTGCATCCGCATGCTGATCATTAAGGCGAACGGCATGTTTAAGCTGTTCAATTGCTTCATCAGCTATTTCAAGCTGTGCAAGTGCCAGTCCATATTGAAAGTGTGCTTCAGCATCATTCTCAGAAAGCTCCACTGCCCGCTGCAAATAAGGAAGAGACAGCTTTACTTTTTCCTCATTTTTCAAAGACATGCCAAGCATAAAGTACACGTCTGAATCATTTACTCCTTTTTCAAGCGTTTTCTCATATAAACGGGCACTTTCCGAGAATCGCTCTTCGTTATAGTACAAATTCGCAAGGGAGTAATACGCGAGACCTGCTTCTTCATTTAATACAATCGCTTTTTGAAAAAAGCGTTCTGCTTTTTCCGTTTCATTCATTTGAGCCAGTACATTGCCAAAATTGATATAAGCCGTTTCATCTTCAGGTTTTTCTTCAATTGCCTGATTTAAAAGTTCTATGGCTTCCTGGTATTCACCATCTTGCAATTTTTTTATCGCTTGTTCATTTAGGTTCATTTTACGTTCATCTCCTGCTAGTTAAAGGTTTCTGTTTTCCACTTAAATCATCGATATATTCTTTGTGTTGCTGCTGTTTAAAGCATGTGTTAACAGCAAAACATTTCAGTGTGAAAAAACTAGATACTGGTTAAAAGTATAACACACGCGGTCATATGAAGAGAAAAAAAGGAATGCTGCGGGATCCTTTTATGTTTTCCCCGTTTCGGAGCAAAAGCAAAAAGAGTTCCACTGCATTCCTTTCTTCAGCCTACATATTCCAACTGTTTCTGTTCTTTAAAGATTTTATCAATCGTTCCTCCGCCGAGACATTCATCTCCGCTGTAAAAAACGACAGCTTGTCCGGGCGTTATCGCTCTAGTTGGTTCGTCAAACACTACTTCTGCCTGACCATCGCTTTTGATATGCACCGTTACACCATGATCTGACTGACGGTAACGGAATTTAGCAGTACAACGGAAAGTGCCTTCCGGGTCTTTTAATGAAGTCCAGCTGATATCTGAAGCGATTAGTGAGTGAGAATATAATGCTTCGTGATCAAAACCCTGACCGACAAACAGCTGATTTTTTTCAAGATCTTTCCCGAGAACAAACCATGGTTCTCCGGAGCCTCCGATTCCAAGTCCGTGTCTTTGGCCAATAGTGTAATACATTAAGCCGTCATGTGAGCCGACTTTTTCCCCTTCCATTGTCACCATTTCACCGGGCTGGGCTGGGAGATATTGACCTAAGAATTCTTTAAAGTTTCTTTCTCCAATAAAACAGATTCCGGTACTGTCTTTTTTGGCGGCAGTAGCAAGACCTGCTTCCTCAGCAATCTTCCGGACTTCTTTTTTATTTATTCCGCCGATTGGAAACAGCACTTTAGAAAGCTGATGCTGGGTAAGCTGATTTAAAAAATAGGTCTGGTCCTTGTTTTCGTCCAGTCCACGGAGCATTTTAATCTCGCCTTCCCGTTCTTCCACTTGTGCATAGTGACCCGTTGCCAGGTAATCTGCTCCAAGCTTTAAAGCATGATCCAAAAAGGCATTAAATTTAATTTCTTTGTTGCACATCACATCCGGGTTCGGTGTTCGTCCTGCTTTATATTCTTCAAGAAAATACGTAAACACCTTATCCCAATATTGTTTTTCGAAATTAACCGCATAGTAAGGAATTCCGATTTGATTGCATACACGGATCACGTCGTTGTAATCCTCCGTTGCCGTGCATACTCCCGCATCATCTGTGTCATCCCAATTCTTCATGAAAATACCGATCACATCATAGCCCTGTTCCTTAAGCAGAAGAGCAGCTACAGAAGAATCGACACCTCCTGACATTCCTACGACTACACGTGTATCTTTCGGTGATTTCTTCATTTTTTTCACCACTTTATCTATTATTTCATCACACTCAATTTATTGTTTTAAGCGATTCACGATAAGAGCAATTTGATCCGCTATCATTTCAGCATCTTCTATGGTACTACCCAGTCCGAAGCTGAAGCGAATTGAATTTGATAAACGTTCATCATTTTTTCCATACATTGCTGAAAGAACATGCGATGGTTCAAGGGATCCTGCAGTGCAGGCAGAACCGCTTGAAACCGCAATACCAGCCAAATCTAAATTAACAAGCATCGCTTCGACATCTGTCCCGGCAATGCTTAAGTTTAGCACATGGGCAAGCGTGCTCTCAAGAGATCCGTTTACTTTATAGGACACCTGTTTTTCATTCAGCTCATCCAGTAAACGATCTTTAATCGCTTGCAAATGAACTTTTTTTTCTTCTCTTCCCTTAAGAGCCAATTCGGCTGCCTTGGCAAAAGAAGCCAGGGCAGGGATGTTTTCAGTGCCTGCTCTTCTTTTTCGTTCTTGTTCACCGCCAAGCAGCCCGGGTGAAAGAGGAATTCCATTTTTCACATAAAGAAAACCGACCCCTTTAGGTCCGTTGATTTTGTGAGCGGAAACAGAAAGCATATCTACTTTCAGGTCCTTCACATGTATTTCTTCCAATCCGAATGCCTGTACAGCATCGGTATGAAAAGTTGCCTGATGAGTTTCTAAAAGCTCTGCGATTTCACGGATAGGCTGAATAGATCCAACCTCATTATTGCCATACATAATAGAGACCAAAATGGTATCTTCGCGAAGAGCCTTCTTTAGCTCCTTAATTGAAATAACGCCCGTTTCATCCACATCCAGAAACGTCACCTGAAACCCTTGCTGAACGAGAGCTTCGCAAGGATGAAGCACAGCATGATGCTCTATTTTTGTTGTTATTATATGGCGGCCCTTATGTTTTAGCGCGTTAGCAGTGCCAACAATCGCGAGGTTATTTGATTCTGTTCCGCCACTCGTAAAAATGATTTCATTAAAATCAGCACCAATACTGGCTGCAAATTGACTTCGCGCCTCATCAAGAACCTGACGTGACCTGCGGCCGACAGAATGAATACTCGATGCGTTTCCATAATGCTCAGTTAAAGTATCTGTCATTACTTTTACAGCCTCGGGATGCATCGGTGTCGTCGCTGCATGGTCTGCATAAATTCGATTCACTGTATGTCCCTCCAGTTTTAAATATAAAACATATACCCGTCCGATTCACCTGTATCGGTGTAATTTGCCAAATCATCGATCGTTGTATGATCAAGTACATCTTTCACAGCATCCCTGATCCGCATCCATAATTCCCGCTGCGGAGGAGCTTCGTTTTCTATTCCTTCAACCGGAGAAATGGGACCTTCAAGTACCCGGATAATATCTCCTGCTGTAATTTCATTCGGTTCTTTTGCAACGATATATCCGCCATAAGCCCCTCGAATGCTCTTAACATATCCAGCATTTCGCAAAGGCGCAATTAATTGCTCTAGATAATGCTCTGATAAATCATGTGTTTTAGCGATCGCCTTTAAAGAGGTTGGTCCCTCTCCGTGCCTCTTCGCCAGCTCAATCATAATGGTTAAGCCATAGCGGCCTTTTGTTGAAATTTTCATGACTAGATCCACCTCTGCCCCTCGATGTTTAACTTTTGATAGTATAGCATAGAACTGCAATCGTTGGCATTTCATCTGTATTGCTACTATGATGAGTAATAAGAGAAATCATTACTAGTATGGAGTGAGCATATGAGCATCAAACCTTTAGCTTTTCGTATGAGACCCAGAACCATAGATGAAATGATTGGACAGAGCCACCTTGTTGGAGAAGGGAAAATTATTCGCAGGATGGTTTTAGCTAAACAGTTGTCGTCCATGATTTTATATGGTCCTCCAGGTATTGGAAAAACATCTATTGCTTCCGCTATTGCCGGAAGCACTCAGTATGCTTTTCGCACCTTGAATGCCGTAACAAATAATAAAAAAGATATGGAGATAGTCGTTCAGGAAGCAAAAATGTCCGGTAAAGTAATTTTGCTGCTTGATGAAGTTCATCGCCTTGATAAAACAAAACAGGATTTCCTGCTCCCCTATCTTGAAAACGGGATGATAACGCTCATCGGTGCTACTACAAGCAATCCTTATCATGCCATTAATCCCGCCATTCGAAGCAGATGTCAGATTTTCGAGCTGCATCCTTTATCACCAGAAGATATGAAGACAGCGATTTTAAGAGCATTGGAAGATCAGGAGCGGGGCTTGGGAAAACAAAGGGTGAACCTTGAGAAAGAAGCGCTGGAGCATTTTGCACAGGGCAGCAATGGAGATGTCAGAAGCGCACTGAACGGCCTTGAACTTGCCGTGAGATCTACCGAAAGTAAGGATGACTACATAACTGTCACGACAGAAATCGCAGAGGAGTGTCTTCAGAAAAAAAGCTTTTCTCATGATAAAGACGGGGATGCTCACTATGACGTGATGAGCGGTTTTCAAAAATCAATACGGGGCAGTGACGTTGATGCATCTCTTCACTATTTAGGAAGGCTGATTGAAGCAGGTGATTTACCGACCATTGCCAGAAGACTTCTTGTCATTGCCTATGAAGATGTCGGGCTTGCAAGTCCTCAGGCTGGACCTAGAACGCTTGCAGCAATTGAGTCTGCTGAACGTCTTGGTTTCCCGGAAGCGAGAATCCCGCTCGCTAATGCTGTCATCGAGCTTTGCCTTTCACCAAAATCCAACTCAGCTATAAGCGCAATTGATGCAGCGCTGAGTGATATTCGAGCCGGGAAAAGCGGAATAGTGCCAGACCATTTGAAAGATGCTCATTATAAAGGAGCAAAAGAAATGGGCAGAGGGGTTGAGTACTTGTATCCCCACAGCTATCCGACCGGATGGGTAAAACAGCAATACCTTCCTGATTCTTTAAAAAATGCATCTTACTACGAACCCAAAACCACCGGGAAGTTCGAACAGGCATTGAAGCAGATTTATGAAAAAATGAAGTAGCAAGCCAGTCTATACAATACAAAATCCCGGCTGCAAACGATGGTTTGCAGCCGGGATTTTTTTACTGTTCACTGATGAACTATTCGAATAGCTTTAAGCGGCAATATCTCGTTTAGTAAAGACGGTAAACGCCAATGCCACAAAAATACTGAAGTAAATCACAATCATGATAATGGAGAATGTCATGGTCATGCCTTCTACAAGCGGCATTCCCATTTCATACATTGAAAGGTTCGTATTGGCAAATAAACTGTATTTAGCCCAGTCATAATACATGGCAATAAATCCTGTAGCTGTTCCACCGACAAAATAGAGAAACAAGCTAATGCCAATTGCAAGCGAGCTATTTCTAAATACGGCCGAGATCATAAACGCCATCGTTGTTAAAAGAATAACATCCAGTGAGTTATACAAATAGATTTTCATCAAATAAGGAATCATATTGCTTTCCGTTACTTCTCCATTTGAATAAGTCAGCTGAACTGCTGAACCTGCATCAAAGAAAATAACTCCTAAAATCAATGACAATACTGTTAAGATTCCAATTAGGGAAAGTCCAAAGGTTGCAACTGTCAAAAGTTTTGATAAGAGAATTTTCCAGCGTGCAATTGGACGAATCATTAATAGCTTGACCGTTCCCCATGAAAACTCACCGGCAACAATACCTGATGCCACAATAATGGAAAATAATCCGACAAGTGCAATCATAAATGAATTATTTTCAAGATACGTCCACATAGAGCTGGCATCATTAGGAGCGATGTCATTGTCAAGGCGATACTCATTTATTGCAAGAGCTCCTTCTGCACTGGGGGTATAAAAACCTTCTTCACCTGATTGAATCGTCATTTGAATTTGTTCGTTTTCAGCTTCAAGAGCCTGTCGCCACTCGTCACCATCTGTATTAAAGGTAGAGTTAATAAAAAGCGTAATGACAGCGGAAGCAATGACGGCTAGAATCAACAAACCAGCCATCACATATGTACCAGGGCGATGCAGAATTTTCATCCATTCATTGCGAATCAAGTTACCCATGTTTCACCATTCCTCCCTCAGACGTAACCTCCAGGAATCGGTCTTCAAGTGTTTTTGTTGCCGGAGAAATGCCGTACACATCAATATTTTCCGCCACACAAAAACGAATCAGCTCCGGTATTTGTTCTTTGGTCATATCAATAACAAGCGATTGCTCTACTACCTCAACCGTCCATGATGAATGATGCATCAGGACCTTCTCTTTCACTTCATGCGGTTCTTTTACTTCAAGTTTGAATAGCTTGCCTTCTGTTGAAACGAAATCATCCATAGATTGTACATCAATCAATTTCCCATTTTGTATGATCCCGATCCGGTCACACATCATTTCCATTTCTGATAGCAAATGACTTGATACAATAACAGCCATATCCCGTTCCTTTGCTAAACGTCTTATGTAGTCACGTATTTCACGGATGCCTGCGGGATCAAGACCGTTTGTAGGTTCATCCAGAATCAAAACCTTCGGATCATGCAGAAGACTTTGAGCTATTCCAAGCCGCTGGCGCATTCCAAGAGAGTAGGTCTTCACTTTTTCATGAATTCTCTTTTCAAGCCCAACCAGCTTAACCACTTCATCAATTTTCTCTTTTGAGATCCCCTTGTACATTCGTGCATAATGAATTAAATTCTTATATCCAGATAAAAACTTATACATTTCTGGATTTTCCACGATGGCCCCTACATGCTGGACTGCTCCTTCAAAATCCGTTTTAATGCTTCTGCCTTCTATCAGGACATCACCATCAGTCATTTTCATCAAACCAACAATCATTCGGATAGTGGTCGTTTTCCCTGCTCCATTTGGTCCAAGAAATCCAAAAACTTCCCCGCCATATACATCAAATGAAACCTTATCAATGATGGTTTTTCCTTTAATTACCTTCGTTACATTTTTCAATTCTACAATCGATTTTTTCGTCATGCCTTCCCTCCTGTTTTTATGTATTTAAATTTCCTCTGTCATGTAAAGTACGTTTGGGTTGGAAGAAAGTTTCAGATAAAATACCATTTTATTTGAAAAAGATACGTCGACACCTTGCTTTGCTCGGGCTGAAACGATAAAAACCAGCCCAGAGTGCCTGAGCTGGTTCACAGATTATTGTACACGTTTAATCATAATATCTTTTAAAAGTGTATTAATGACATAGCTTGCAGCAATCAATCCTGCTACTGAGGGAACAAATGCATTGGAGGATGGAGGCATTTTGGCTTTTCTTATGACAGCCTCGTCATTACCCACTGTTTTTCTGACTTCTTCCCGAATGATTATAGGACTTTCATCTGAAAAAACGACTGGTATTCCTTTTGGAATGCCATCTTTACGCAGCTGTTTTCTAATAATTTTTGCTAAAGGATCCGTATGTGTTTTTGAGATATCAGCAATTTGAAAACGGGTTGGATCCATTTTGTTTGCTGCTCCCATACTTGAAATGATGGGAATATTCCTTTTCAGGCATTCTTTCATTAAATGAATTTTATAGGATATCGTATCGGATGCATCCACGACAAAGTCAAGGCCGTAGCTGAAAAACTCCTCAAACGTTTCTTCCGTATAGAACATTTTTAATGAAATTACTTCACAGTCCGGATTAATATCTTCAATTCTGGTTTTCATTAAGTCAGCCTTGGGCTGTCCTACTGTAGAGAGCAGCGCAATCACTTGGCGGTTTACATTCGTAATATCGACATCATCTTTATCTACGAGAATTAAGCGGCCAACTCCGCTTCTAGCAAGCGCCTCTGCTGAAAATGAACCCACACCGCCTATGCCAAGGACCGCGACTGTTTTACCTTTAAGGAGATCAATTCCTTCAGATCCGATGGCCAGTTCATTTCTTGAAAATTGGTGAAGCATCGTAAATCAACTCCAAATCAGATTATCATAACGGACTTAAGGATAGCTTATTTTACTTGTTAAATCAATCAGCTAAAGCTTACATCCAGGAATGTTGACAAAATAAAAAACCGCCTACTTATTTCGGCGGTTTTAACGTATGTAGGTATTGGCAAATCCCAATCGTGCCGTCTCTTTGGATATCTATTGTTTTGAACCCGCTCTCAGCAGGTGGGTGCCCTGTTTTCTGCTTAATGCGTCCTCGCAAAAGGCATGCACGGTGCAGAAAAACGCAGGCTCCCAATAATAGAATTGTTCGGTCAAAACGAATTGATGAGATAACGTACACATCAGGACTTGCCTTGTTTTTAAATAATAGCATACCTTTAATTAAAGATCAATCTTGAAAGGTGTAAGTTTATTTATTATTCTGAAGATTTATCGACAGATTTAATTCATCCAGCTGTGCTTCACTTACTTCCCCAGGAGCGTTCGTCAGGACACAGCTTGCACTTGCCGTTTTAGGAAAGGCAATGGTATCGCGCAAATTGGTGCTTCCTGATAATAACATGACAAGTCTGTCAAGACCCAGCGCAATTCCTCCATGCGGTGGTGTGCCGTATTCAAAGGCTTCTAGGAGAAATCCAAACTGCTGATTTGCTTCTTCTTCTGAAAAACCGAGGACGTTAAACATTTTTTCTTGAATCTCGCGCTCGAAAATCCGAAGAGAACCTCCTCCTAATTCATAACCATTCAGCACAATATCATATGCCTGCGCTCTTACAGCTCCCGGGTCCGTCTCAAGAAGCGGAAGGTCTTCCCTTACAGGCATTGTAAAGGGGTGATGGGCAGCATAATAACGCCCTTCGTCTTCTGCATATTCAAGCAATGGCCAATCTGTTACCCATAGGAAATTGTATAATGAATGATCGATTAGACCAAGTTCTTTGCCAAGTTTTAAGCGCAGTGCACCTAAAGAATCTGCAACAACTGATTTTTTATCTGCAGCAAAGAGCAGTAAATCTCCTTCTTGAGCATCTGTTTGAAGGGCTAATTGAGCTTGCTCGTCCGGTCCAAAAAACTTAGCAATCGGTCCGGCAAATCCTTCTGACGTCGTTTTTAGCCAGGCGAGGCCTTTTGCTCCATAGCGGGAAACAAATTCTCCTAAAGCATCAATATCTTTTCTTGAATAGTTGTCTGCTGCGCCTTTTACATTAAGTGCTTTAACTTGTCCGCCGTTTTCAACAGCACTGCTGAAAACCTTGAATCCTGAGGCACCCATTGCCTCAGACAAATCAATTAGCTCCATTTTAAAACGCGTGTCCGGTTTATCAGAGCCATACCGCTCCATTGCCTCGCTGTAAGTGATTCGAGGTAAAGGGAGTGAAATGTCGAGATCTTTTACATCCTTCATCATCGTTGAAAGCATGCGTTCATTTAAGTTCATGATATCTTCCTGGCTCATAAAACTTGTCTCAATATCAATTTGTGTAAATTCAGGCTGACGGTCAGCTCGCAGATCTTCGTCTCTAAAGCATCGTGCAATCTGGTAGTATTTATCAAAACCGCCAACCATCAGCAATT
Organism: Jeotgalibacillus campisalis; assembly: GCF_000829515.1. Classification (GTDB taxonomy): domain Bacteria; phylum Bacillota; class Bacilli; order Bacillales; family Jeotgalibacillaceae; genus Jeotgalibacillus; species Jeotgalibacillus campisalis. The sequence goes on from NZ_JXRR01000017.1 coordinate 195,868, forward strand.
GCTTGAATAATTGAGGCGATTGAGGAAGGGCGTAAAATTCGCCTTCGTGAACTCTGCTTGGAACTAAGTAATCGCGTGCGCCTTCAGGTGTGCTTTTTGTCAAAACAGGTGTTTCTACTTCAATAAATTGATCATCATCGAGAAAACGGCGAATTGATTTGGTAATGCTGTGCCGCACTTTAAATGTCTCGGTCATGACAGGACGCCGAAGATCCAGGTAACGATATTTTAATCGAATATCTTCAGCTACCTCCGATTTGTCTTCAATAGCAAAAGGAGGTGTTTTCGCTTCACTAATAACTGTCACTTCAGAAGCATGAATCTCGATTGTGCCGGTTGTAATATTCGGGTTAATGGTCGCGTTTTCCCTTGCCTGAATGGTCCCTTCAATACTCAACACATACTCGCTTCTTATTGCCTCTGCTTTTTTTAATGCTTCTTCTGAGATAGCAGGATTGAATACGACTTGTATGATGCCTGTTCTGTCACGCAGGTCAATAAAAATCAGACCGCCAAGATCACGACGCTTTTGAACCCACCCTTTTACTATTAATTTTTCGCCTATTGCTGATGCGGGTACTTCCCCGCAGTAAAATGATCGTCCAAACATCGTTTCTCCCCCTTATGATTGCTTTAAGTAATCCACTAGCTTTTCAAATGGTACGTTTTCCTGATGACCCGTTTCCATATTTTTCACAACAATGCTGCCTTCATTCAGCTCGTCTTCTCCCAAAATCGCAACATATTTAGCTTTCAATCGGTCAGCACTTTTGATTTGTGCTTTCATTTTTCGATTCAATGTATCCATCTCTGCGTGCAGATGATGCTTTCTGGCTTTATATGTTAATTCAACTACCTTGTCCTTCGCCTGATCGCCCATCGCTACAAAGTAACAATCCAAAGCAGCCGCAACAGGTAATTGGATGTTCTCAGCTTCTAGTGCAGATAACAGACGTTCAATGCTTAAGGCAAATCCGATTCCGGGAGCACTTGGACCTCCAAGATCTTCAGACAGCCCGTTGTATCTGCCGCCGCCGCACAAAGTAGTGATGGCGCCAAAGCCTTCCGCACTGCTCATGATCTCAAAAGCAGTATGATTATAGTAATCCAGTCCACGCACTAGATTTGGATCCACTTCAAATTCAATGCCCATTAGCGTCAAATAGTGCTGAAGCTTCTTAAAATAAGCAGAGGATTCTTCATTTAAATAATCTGCAAGAGAAGGTGCAGTTGCCATCAGTTCATGATCGCGGTCCTTTTTGCAATCCAAAATCCGAAGAGGATTTTTCTCAAGCCGCATTTGGCAATCTGCACAGAATTCATCAATTCTTGGTTTAAAATGATTAATCAACGCTTCTTTATGGGCGATTCGGCTTTCTTTGTCTCCCAGACTGTTTATGACTAATTTTAGTTCTTTCAATCCCAGACGTTCATATAGCTCCATTGCAAGTGATATAACCTCTGCATCGATGCTTGGATCGTCACTTCCGATGGCTTCCACACCAAATTGAACAAATTGTCTGAAGCGCCCTGCCTGAGGACGCTCGTAGCGGAACATTGGCCCGTTGTAAAATAATTTAACAGGCTGGTTTACCTGGCCGAACATTTTATGCTGAACGAATGAACGAACGACGCCGGCCGTTCCCTCAGGACGAAGTGTTAAGCTTCTTTCTCCACGATCCTCGAAGGTATACATCTCCTTTTGGACGATATCAGTCGTATCCCCAACTCCCCGTTCAAACAATTCTGTATGCTCAAAAAGAGGGGTGCGAATTTCTTTATACTGATATTGCTCGCAAAGTTCCTTAGCGACTTTTTCAATGTATTGCCACTTTTCAACGGTGCCAGGCAGAATATCCTGGGTGCCTCTTGGAATTTGAATGGACATGATTTTTCCTCCTTCAATATTACAAATCATCGTAAAAGACAGACAAAAAACGGTTAAATTTAAACACAAAAAACTCCCGTCCCTTGTCCTAAAACAAGGGACGGGAGTTTGAAATTCCCGTGGTGCCACCCTAATTGAAGCCTAAAAAAGCTTCCACTCAAGGCAGTTAACGCCTGCATACGTCAATTCCTACTAAGACATCTTTTCAGAGTTGAACCTACGGGGTGTTCATTCAATAAGTCGTCATGTAAAACCACTTGCAGCCTAAGGCGGTTTTTCTCTGATCATGCGTGTTCTTATTTACTATTCCCCATCATTGGTTGTTTTACGTTTTGATAATGTAATCAATCATAATAATCCGCAACTTGATTGTCAAGCTAAAATGAATAGACTTTTTATTTGAATTTTCTAATGACGGATTTATTCAATCAGTATAAGATAGAAGGAAGATGAAAATGAGAGGTGTTGTGAATGAAACTATTAATTTCCATTTTAACCAGTGTTCTTATTATCTCCTCTTTTTCAATCCCAGTTAATACTGTCCTTGCCAACAGCGACAGCGCTGTTATTGCTTCGGATCACGTGAATATGAGAGAAGGACCCGGACTTGCATTTGCTACCATTGCAACAGCAAATGAGGGTGATACATATGAGATTTTGGATAAAGAATACGGCTGGCTTAAGGTAAGGTTATCCGGGGGAAAAGAAGGATGGGTCGCAGAATGGCTCACTTTGCAGAATGAAACAGTTCAAGATTCGGCTGGTTCCCAAACAAGAAAGGTCACAGCTGACGAATTAAGGGTTAGAAGCGGTCCAAGTACAGATGAAAGCATCTTGAGTTCTCTTAAAAATGGGGATGACGTTCAAGTTGCTTCAGAGGAAAATGGCTGGGTAGAAATCATTACCAAAGAAAACATTAAGGGCTGGGTTAAGGCGGAGTATCTTTCTTTAGCGTCTGCCGAAAGTGATTTGTCCGAAACTGACTCTTCCGCGAATTCGAATATGGGGACGATATCCGTTGACCGTTTAAATGTCAGAGATGATTTTTCATCTAATGCTGCTGTAATTGGCTCTTTTAACCAGGGCGACACCGTCATAATTATAGATGAGCAATATGGATGGCTTCACGTGGAAGGAAATGGATTGAATGGATGGGTCAGCTCCTCCTATGTGCAAACCAATTCAACATCAGCTCAACCTGATCAGGCCGATTCGATTACGGATGTAACACTGAAAGACTCTGCTGTCACCATTATGGTGGATGCTTTAACTGTCCGGGACGAGCCAAATCATGCAGGCAGTTCGTTAACAACAGTGAACCTTGGAGAATCGTATTCCATTGAAGAAGTATCTGGAGAATGGTATAAAATCAGTTTGTCCTCCGGTGAAAGCGGCTGGATCGCCAGCTGGTATACAGAACCAGGCGGCACCGTCCCATCCGCTGATTCGTCAAGTGAGGAAGGCAGTCAATTGACCGTTTTATATAACGGCTCCAATGTTCGCAGCATGCCATCTGTTCAATCAGAGGTAGTAGCTCGTGTTTATTCCGGTGAACAATTTAAAGCCGTTGCACAAAATGGAGAGTGGCACGAAATTGAACTTAGTGATGGCACTACAGGCTTTATAGCGGATTGGATCGTTTCCTCAGACGAAGCTGCTGCAGAAAATCAGACTGAAGAAGATGTGATTGAAGAAAAAAGTCAGACTGAAGAAGAAAATGTGATTGAAGAAGAAAGCCAGGAAGAGGTACCCGATCAGCCTGCAGTGTCTATAGAAGAGGCCACGATCGTCATTGATGCAGGACATGGAGGGCGGGACAGCGGCGCAGTTGGTGCAGGTGGATCTTATGAAAAAACCCTTACGCTTCGAACAGCTGAGATCTTGTATCATAAGCTTTCGAGTACGGGGGCAACTGTTATTATGACAAGGCAGGACGACAGGTATGTTGATCTGCACACTCGTGTCGCATCTTCAAAGCTAAACGGAGCAGATTTATTTATCTCGATTCATTATGATGCAATTGATGACAGAAGCATTAAAGGCTTTACTACTTATTATTACGGAGATATGGATCAGCCGCTTGCTGAGTCCGTTCACTCCGGCCTTGAAGATCAATTAAATTTACAGGACCGCGGTGTGCAGTTCGGCAACTATTTAGTCCTTCGGGAAAATTCCATTCCGGCGATTCTCCTGGAGTTAGGTTACATTAGCAACCCGACTGAAGAAGCCGTCATAAATAACGATCAGTTCAGGGAAATTGCAGCTACAGGCGTTTATAATGGCGTTGTAGATTATTTTGACTAAACAAGAACCGCACGCAGCTCTATCAGAGTTGCGTGCGGTTCTTGTTTTCTACTAAAAAAGGTGAAAAAACCCCCACTTCAATCGGCTAGTCTGCAGCCGGTATGTGAGGTTTATTCGCCAATTCTTGTTCTTTTGACATTATAATAAAAGTGAAAAAGGGGTTTTGACAGACGAAATCAGCAAAATCCCCCTCTGTAATCGCCCTCTTTTTTTTCGATGTGGTACTAAATTAAGGTGTTTCTACGATTAACGTGACAGGTCCATCATTTACCAGGGATACATCCATCATCGCTCCAAATACCCCTTTTTCCACTACTACACCTTTTTGCTCAAGCAAATCGTTGAATGCATCATACACTTTTTCTGCCACGTCCGGCTTAGCAGCATTCATAAAATTTGGCCGTCTGCCTTTTTTTGTATCACCATAAAGGGTGAACTGTGAAATGGATAAAATCTGCCCTTTTTGATCAAGCAGTGATTCGTTCATTTTCCCGCTCTCATCTTCAAAAATGCGAAGATTCGTTATTTTCTCTGCCATGTATGCTGCTTCCTGCGGTCCGTCTTCATGTGTTACCCCTACCAAAAGAACAAGTCCTGCGTCTATTTGTCCTTTTACTTCACCGTCTACTTTAACAGAAGCTTCTTTACTTCTTTGAACCACTATTTTCATAGCCTTCTCCCTCCAGTCGTTAATTCACTACCCGCTGAACGGAGTAAATATCTGAGATCTGCTTAATTCTCTCCACTACACGCTGTAAATGATTTACATTCTTGATCATAATGGACATATTAATCGTGGCCATTTTATTACGGTCCGTCCGGCCGCTGACAGCTGAAATATTCGTTTTTGTTTCATTGACTGCCTGCAGTACTTCGTTTAACAGTCCACGTCGATCGTACCCTGATATTTCGATATCCACGTTGTATTCCTTTTTATCCTGAGGCGTCCCTTCCCACTCAACGGGAATCAGTCGCGCATTGGCATCATCCTGAATATTAGGGCAGTCCGTTCGATGCACTGAAACACCACGGCCTCTGGTAATAAACCCGATAATTTCATCTCCCGGTACAGGAGAGCAGCATTTGGATAAACGGACGAGCAAATTGTCGATCCCTTTTACCGTTACACCAGCCTCCCGCTTCTTGCGGTGTGAAGGAGGTTTAATATCCGCCATCGCTTTTTCCAGCGTATCTTCTTCATCACGGAGCTTCCGCAGTTTTTCTGTCAAACGGTTGGCAATTTGCACACCCGTAATTCCACCGTATCCTACAGCAGAGTACATATCATCCACGTTTGTAAAATTAAATTTTTCTGAAACTCTTTTTATATTTTCATCTGTCAGAACTTCTTTTGGATTAAATTCAAGCGACCGTATTTCCCGTTCTACGATATCTCGGCCCTTATCCATATTTTCGTCTCTGCGCTGCTTTTTGAAAAACGCTTTTATTTTATGCTTAGCCTGTGACGTTTGAGCGATCTTCAGCCAGTCCTGACTTGGTCCATATGAATGCTTTGACGTCATAATTTCAATGATGTCACCTGTTTTCAGCGTGGAATCAAGCGGAACCATTTTGCCATTCACTTTCGCACCGATCGTTTTGTTGCCGATTTCTGAATGCACACGATAAGCAAAATCAATTGGAACCGACCCAGCCGGCAGTTCCATGACATCCCCTTTAGGAGTGAATACGTAAACCATATCTGAAAAAAGATCAAATTTAAGAGCATCCATGAATTCTTCTGCATCGGAAGAATCCTGTTGGAATTCAAGTATTTCCCGGAACCATGTCAGTTTGTTCTCAACTGATGCTTTGTTGTCTTCACTTACAATTGTCCCCTCTTTATAAGCCCAGTGTGCTGCAACACCAAATTCTGCAATGCGGTGCATATCCGATGTTCTGATCTGGACTTCAAGCGGATCTCCTTTTGGACCAATAACTGTCGTATGAAGAGACTGGTACATATTCGGTTTAGGCATGGCAATATAATCTTTGAACCTTCCAGGCATTGGCTTCCAGCAAGTATGGATGATACCAAGCACCGCGTAACAGTCCTTAATACTCCCAACGATGACTCTAACTGCAAGAAGGTCATAGATTTCATTAAATTGCTTATTTTGCATGGCCATTTTTTTATAAATAGAATAGATATGCTTTGGACGTCCGTAAATATCAACTTCGATATTTACATCTCTGACCTGCTCTTTAATTTCCTGAATAACTGTTTCCACATATTCTTCACGTTCATTGCGTTTTTTCTTCATTAAATTAACGATTCGATAGTACTGCTGAGGATTTAAATAACGAAGAGAAGTATCCTCAAGCTCCCATTTAATCGTTGAAATTCCCAGCCGGTGCGCTAGTGGAGCAAAGATTTCAAGCGTTTCATTTGAAATGCGAATCTGTTTTTCCACCGGCATATGTTTTAAAGTCCTCATATTATGAAGACGATCAGCCAGTTTAATCAAAATCACACGGATATCCTGAGCCATTGCAATAAACATTTTCCTGTGATTTTCTGCCTGCTGCTCTTCTTTGGACTTATATTTTATTTTCCCAAGCTTCGTGACACCATCAACCAGCATCGCCACTTCTTCACTAAACTGCTCGGCCAAATCTTTATAGGAGTAATCTGTGTCCTCCACTACGTCATGTAAAAAGCCGGCAGCGACAGTAGACGGATCCATTTGCAGATTTGCCAGAATACCCGCCACCTGTATCGGATGAATGATATATGGCTCCCCGGATTTACGAAACTGTTCCTTGTGGGCTTCAGCAGCCAGGGCATATGCTTTTTTTACTATATCCACCTGACTATTGTTCATGTAAGTTGATGCAATCACGAACACTTCATCCGCGGTAAGTACTCGATCGTTCGCCATACGCTATATCACCTTTATCGTTTGAAATAAATTTTTGTGTATTGTAACTATTATTAAAAAAAATTGTTCGTATGTAAAGCGATTATGGCTTTTTTCATAGCAAACAGGTTAAAAACAGCTTTTTTCGACATATTCTGTATATAAAAAGAGCCCCGAGTTTGGGACTCCTATCATTTATTAGTATTGCATTAATGTAAGCATATCATATCCTTCTAATTTGTCACGCCCATCAAGGTAGGTAAGCTCAATTAAGAAAGCAATTCCCGCCACAATTCCGCCGAGTTCTTCAACCAGCTTAATGGTTGCCTCAATGGTACCGCCAGTAGCAAGAAGATCATCTGTGATCAATATACGCTGACCCGGCTTAATCGCATCACGGTGGATGGTTAAAACATCTTTACCATATTCAAGTCCGTAATCCACTTTTACTGTTTCACGCGGAAGTTTTCCTTCTTTGCGGACAGGGGCAAAGCCAATACCCAGTGCATAGGCTACAGGACAACCGATAATAAATCCTCTGGCTTCAGGGCCTACTATTAAATCAATATCTTTGTCTTTCGCATATTCTACAATCTGATCCGTTGCATATCGATATGCATCTCCGTTGTCCATCAGAGTGGTAATATCTTTAAATCGAATCCCCTCTTTTGGCCAGTTTTCCACGATTGTTACATACTGCTTTAAGTCCATACCTTTTCTTCCTCCTCAGGTCTCTTCGCCCCGTCTAAATGTTGTTCAAACCAGCTTTTCAGCTGTTGAAAAGACGAATATAACAACTCCTGCTCCAAGTGCACCATTCTTTCTTTTGACTGGTAGGCAGCTGAATGGGATAAATCACGTTTTTGAACAGAATTGTTCACCGTAATGATTCCATCACTTATTGTAACAAATTCCAGTTCAAAAAACACCTTTGTCATAAAATTAATCGTTTCTCTCGTCCACCCTTTGTGAGTGGCAAGCGCCTCACCATTTTTTTGAAGATCAAAAGACTGTCTCTTCTTCAAAAAACCATAATACCAGGCAAAATGATCCCGTTTTGGCAAGCCGGTGAAAAATTGAGGGTCTTCCTGATAAAAATGGACATAAATCCGGGTTGGGGTCCCATTACGAATTAAAGACAAAATCTGTTCCTCTTCCTGTGGAAGATCCAGCAGAATAATTTGTTTGTGATCGATTGAGTGTTCAGCTGCCTGATCAACATTTTCAATTACTGTAATGGCACTGTCCTCTATATATTGTAAGAACGCTTTTTTGGTTTTTGCATCGAATGCAATAAACTGGCGGTCCTCAGGCAATGTTGGCAGCCATCTTTGCGGCTGGGATATTCCCCTTACGTCAAACAGCTGCCAGTCATTTACCTGGATATCCTGCACGAACAACTGGGGCTTTCTGCTATTATTCCACTCATTTATAGACAGCTCCCCTATTACATCCACTTTTGCAAGCGGTGAAATATGGTCGGCAATTTCTCCTAACCCAAAAGCAATCCCATCAAGCACCGACTGTTCTTTTTGCAGCGTAAGTTTTAAATGATTGTGGTTGGCTCCTATTTTTCTGAGGGAACTAACCGATGACTGTTCAATCAGAACTTTCGGTTTTGGGTTTTTCATGCCAAAAGGCGCGAGCAGCTGGACTTGGGAGATGGAATGTAAATCGATCTCTTCTAAAGATACAACTGTATCAATTGTCGATATTGGAACAAAGTCTTCATCAGAAAGTTTCTTTGCTTGTTCATTCAGACGCACTCTCAGCTCGTCAACATGGTTTAAAGAAAGTGTCATGCCTGCTGCCATGGGGTGGCCGCCAAAATGAGGGAGGATGTCCCGATTAAGAGACAGCTCTTCAAACATATTAAATCCTTCAATGCTTCTCGCTGATCCTTTTGCTTTATTGGCATCAGGATCCAGACAGAGCATAATAACCGGACGATAATAGCGATCTACTAATCTTGAAGCGACAATTCCGACTACGCCTGGATTCCAGCCTTCTTTTGCAAGAACGAGCACCCGGTTTTCTTTAAGCGGAAAGGCGGCCTCAACCTGTTCAATTGCTTCTTGCGTAATATCGCTGACTATCGTCTGACGCTCTTTATTTATCTGATCAATTTCCTGCGCAAGTGCTTCCGCTTCTTCTAAATCATTTGTCATAAGCAATTCAACAGCGGGGTCTGCATCAGCAAGTCTTCCAACCGCATTTAAGCGAGGACCGATAACAAATCCGACAGATTCTTCATTCAGCTCAGCTACAGTGGAACCAGCTACTTTACACAGCGCTTGAATTCCTTTTCGCTTCGTTTGACGCAGTTCATGCAGTCCCTTTTTCACAATCAGCCTGTTCTCGTCTTTTAGAGGGACTAAATCGGCAATTGTTCCGATAGCTGCTAAATCGAGCAGATGAACGGGCGGTTTCCCAAGGAGGGCATGAGCCATTTTAAAAGCAACACCCACACCTGCAAGCTCTCTAAATGGATAGTTTCCATTTGGATGATTTGGATGGATGATAGCAAGCGCATCAGGCAGTTCAGGTCCTGGTTCGTGGTGATCTGTAATAATCAAATCAACTCCAAGCTCTTTTAAAACCTGTGCTTCATGGAGGCCTGAGATTCCATTATCCACAGTAATAAGAAGAGAAACACCTTGTTCAGCCGCGAACCGGAACGCATCCTCGTTCGGACCGTATCCTTCAGTGAAGCGGTTTGGTATGTAAAATTCAACATTTGCCCCCATCTCCTGCAATGCGCTCAGCATAACAGAAGTACTCGTCACTCCATCGGCGTCGTAATCTCCATAGACCATAATCTGCTCTTGGTTATCTACGGCTGTTTTAATTCGAGTGACAGCCTGTTCCATGCCTAAAAGCAGAAAAGGATCATAAAAAGACTGGTTTTCAACATATAAAAAAGATTTTGCTTCTTCTACAGCTGTCAGTCCCCGCTTAACGAGTAATTGAGCTACAACAGCTGGAATTTCAAGAGCCTCTTGTAGTGTACGCACATGTTCTTCATTTATTGGATGGATGTTCCATCTTGTCTTAGATTGTAACATTTTATCACCTCTTTAGCGTTCTTCATTATACAGGAGGTTTGGCAGGTATTCAATGAGCCATGGATACTCCTTTCCATATAAAAAAACAATGGAGAAAGAAAGCTCCATTGTTTTTGGTGTGCTTATTCTTACTCTCCTGAACCATCAGGAGCTATTCGATGATAATCTGTGCGTGATGGCAGCGGTTCGCTTTGATTTTCTTCTGCTTTTGCCAGCTGCTCGTTCAATTTCAGATTTTCGTTTTCAAGATGCTTTACTTTTCGCTGAGTAACAAATAATCGGAATAAGCCAACAGATCCAATAATTAACCCGCCCATTAAAACCGAGCCTAAAATAACCAGGATCAGCGGTATTTCTGTTTCTGCAAAACCGAAGTTAACAGAAACCGGATCTACGTTTATAACAGCAAAAATTGCAACTAAAAGGGCAAAAATGATTCCTAAAATCAAAATCCACTGAAACTTCATGGATTGTCCTCCTTTCAACTCAACTATTGGTCTACTTTAGAAATACCCTTAACTAACACCTGCTAATCCTATATAAATGAAGAAGCAGCACATAAACTGATCGTCATAAATGTGATAAAACCGTAGAATCAATTGCGTGATTTATCATATTTATTCGAAAACATGAATTTTAGAGTCTTGTTTCGAGTGATAGTTAGTTCAATTCATTGAGGCATCTACCAGGATAAATTCCGAACAGGCACACCCTTTATTAAAGAAAGAGACCGCGACAAATGTCTCAGCCTCTCTCTTAATATGTTAGACAACAGGTTCATCTGACCATTCTTTTTTCTCTTTATACGTAACAATGGAGCCTTTTTTCTTTAATTCACGTTTTTTCAGTACATACCAGAACTGCGTTGCGATAAAGACAGAAGAATAAGTTCCTGCAATCAACCCGATCAATAGCGCAATGGAAAAATTCAAGATCGAGGTTGCACCGAAAATAATCATGGCAACAACAACGAGTACAACCGTCAGCACTGTATTCACTGATCTGCCAAGTGTCTGCCTGAGTGATTGATTGACAATCTTAGCCAGCTGTTCTTTTGACTCGATAAGCTTAAGTTTTCTCATGTTTTCTCGTATTCTGTCAAACGTAACAATCGTATCATTGATGGAATAACCAATAATGGTTAAGACCGCTGCGATAAATGTGATATCTACCTCAAGACGCAGAATGCTAAAGACTGCAATAATGAAGAAGGCATCATGAACAAGCGCTACGACTGACGCCAGAGCCATGTATAATTCAAATCGGATTGAGACGTACAAGATAATGCCAAGGGAAGCAATGGCAACAGCATAGAGCGCGTTTTCAGCCAGCTCTTCTCCAATAATCGGATCTACTGTGGAAATGTTCGGATCAGACCCGTACTTGTCTTTAAAGTAGGTTTTTATCTCTGCGATTTTATCCTGATCCAATGATTCCACGAATCTTGCGACGCCAATTTCCTGATTTTCACCGGAAATGATGATGTTGCTGGCTTCAAGATCAATCGCTGCAAGATCTTCTTCCATTACTTCCTCACTTAGAGCTGTATCAGCCAGCACGTCCATTCTTGTACCGCTTGTGAAGTCGATTCCCAGATTTAACTTGAATATGATCAGAATCGAAAGTCCTGCTACAAGGAGAATACCGGATAAAGCAAAGAATTTTTTGCGGTTCCCAACAAAATCGATTCGGTCGAATTTTGTAGGCAAGTCAAGTGCATCTACCTCTTCTTTGTAATCATTAACTTCGGAAGCCTTAACGCCGAACCAGCCTTTTTTATTATCAAGGAATTTACTTCTGACCCAAAGACTCATAAAGAGGCGCGTACCGAATACAGCGGTAATAAAACTTACAACTATACTGATTAGCAACATTGTGGCAAACCCTTTTACTGAGCTTGTTCCAAAGTAAAACAGGACGATGCCCGCTAATAATGTTGTAATATTCGCATCAAAAATGGTCCATAAAGAGGATCTGCTTCCCTCTTCGTATGCCTGTCGAACAGGCTTGCCGACTTTCAGTTCTTCTTTTATTCTTTCATAGGTAATGATATTGGCATCAATCGCCATACCGACTCCAAGGATCAGGGCAGCAATCCCAGGAAGTGTAAGGACACCATTTAACCAATCAAAAATTAATAAAATCAAATAAATATAGACCGAGAGTGTGAGTACACCGATGATTCCCGGGAAACGGTAAAAAGCAATCATAAATAAGAAAATCAGAGAAATCCCGATTATCCCAGCTAATATAGTCTGATCCATTGCCATTAAACCGAATGATGCACCAACAGAGGTAGAGTACACTTCTTCTAGTTCAACCGGAAGCGCTCCTGCATTCAGCAAATCGGCTAAATCCTGAGCTTCCTGAGGAGTGAAGCTCCCTTCAATGACCGGTGTGGTTGTTGAAATAACTTCTGAGACATTCGGTGCTGAAATGAATTTAGGTTCTTCTTTTCCCGCTTCTTCAGCGTAAGAATCTCCTTCTTCATAATCCAGCCAAATAACTAGCTTATTATTTGGAGGTCCCATTTCTAGAACTTCTTGTGTTACTTCAGCAAATTTTTGTCCGCTTTGCAATTCTAATCTGACGATAGGCTGATTTTCCTCATTAAACGTCTGAGAAGAACCACCTTCTACTAAATCGGATCCGCTCAGCATTTCGTTGTCATTTACATCTCGGAAGGTAAGATTTGCTTCAGTGGAAAGGATTTCTCTTGCCTGGTTCTGGTCTTCCACTCCTGCAAGCTGCACACGTATCCGGTTGCCGTTTTCCACTTGAATAACCGGCTCGCTTACGCCTAAAACATTTACTCTTCGATCAAGTGCCTGGGCTGTGTCGGAAACAACTTCCGGTGGAACATCCTCCCCGTCTTCACCCTTTACTTGATAAAGAACTTCAAAACCACCCTGGAGATCTAAACCCAGCTTGATATTTCCTAAAATAGTCTGGGTTGTCACCCCCATAGCGCCACCAATTAAAACTATCAGTAAGATGAAGGTGACGATTCTGCTTCTTTTTACCATTATGTATAAATCCTCCTCGAGTTTAAATGCACATTTGACTTTCATTAACCATTCCGAAGTTCTCCGTTATAACTTTAAGCGTACTGCAGGAGAATTATCCGAATTTTAACAACAAATTAATTATGAATCAGATATTATGGAGTGTCAATGGCTTTCCGTTTGATGCGTTTAAAGCGTTTCCCCGTTTTCATTTATCCCTTGTTCACCGTGCAGCAGCAGATGAAGTTCATCTTCATTTAATTTCACATTTTTTGATGAAGCCTTGTATTCATTGCGTGTGGTCCAGTTCATATAATCTCCTGAACGAATCGTAAGAACATCATTGACGACAACATGCAGGGGAATATCATTCTCTTCATTTTTCCATTTTTTCTGCACTAAATAATGCCACAGGGCCTGTTCTGTCACAGAATCGTACCCATACAAATGAAGTTCTTCTGCTTTACTTGTCAGCGCAGGACCTAACTCATTGAAAACTTCTTCAAATGAAGCATGCTTATTCATTACTCTCCCCCTATAATTGGCCTATCTTTATTTTTTCGTCATAGGCTGTCCTATTCCGAGCATATGGTTAATTGTACCGAAAAAAGTTCTCTTTGAGAAGGTGGATTGACAATTGTCTACATTTATAAAAGGAACCTTAATTCTCATCTTCGCCGCTATGCTGACTAAAGTGCTTGGGTTCATCCATCGTATGGTGCTTGCAAGAATGGTGGGAGAAGAAGGCGTCGGCCTTTATATGATGACGTTTCCTACATTAATGCTCGTGATAACAATTACTCAGCTTGGTCTGCCAGTAGCAATAGCGAAGTTTGTATCCGAAGCAACAGCAAAAAAAGAAGAACAGGTCGTCCAGCGGATATTGAACGTTTCTCTTTTGATCACCGGCACCCTTGCCCTCACCTTTACGCCTGCAATGTTTTTGCTTGCGCCATTTTTAACAGAAACCTTATTTGCAGATGACAGAACCTTTTGGCCGTTTGTTGCGATCCTTCCTATTGTCCCGATTGCCGCTTTCTCAGCAGTACTGAGAGGGTATTTTCAAGGCAAGCAGCAAATGGGCGTCACAGCAGTTGGATCGATTATTGAACAGCTTATCCGTCTTGTTCTGCTATACATACTCGTTGGCATGCTACTTCCAATGGGGATTGAATATGCTGCTGCAGGAGCTATGCTTGCCTCTATTGGAGGAGAATTATTATCTCTCGGGTATCTGTACTTCCATTTTGTTTACTCCAGAAGAAAGATTCTCAATCGCAATGCATCTGGGGTTCAGCCTGCGCGTAAGACGATTGCCAAACAGCTTCTGAGTATTGCCCTTCCTTCTACCGGAAGCCGGATGATTGGATCAATCGCCTGGTTTTTAGAACCGATTCTTGTCATGCAATGTTTGACAATGGTTGGATTTACAGCTGCATTCGCTACAAAAGAGTACGGCATGCTTACAGGATTTGTGCTGCCGCTTTTATTACTGCCTTCTTTTATAACGGTTTCACTCAGCACAGCTTTGGTCCCTGCTATCAGTGAAGCAAAAGCAAAAAATCAGTTTGTCACAGTTGAGCATCGTATTCAACAAGCGCTAAGAATTTCACTCGTTACCGGAGGGTTGTTTTCGATTCTTCTCGTGACGCATGGAACCTACCTGCTGGAGGCACTTTACCATTCCACAAATGGGGCCCCTCTTCTGCATTTCATGGCTGTTCTGTTTATATTTTATTACTATCAGGGCCCTCTACATGCCGTTTTACAGGCCTATGACGCTGCTGGTCCGGCTATGATTAACAGCTTAATTGGTGCTGTAATAAAGCTTGTAGTAATGGCTGCTCTCATGCTTCAGCCAGGGATGGGCATAACCGGTGCAGCGATTGGCATCATGGTGGGTCTTGTCATGGTCACTCTTCTTCATTTTTTTACAATGAGAAAGCTGGTTCCAATCAAAATTCCATACGCTCAGTATGGTGCTGTAGCGTTTTTAATGCTTAGTATGTATGTTCTTGAGAAAACGTTTTTCGACTCACTTCTTCCCGCTTATTTGCTGCATCCACTTGTTACGATGGTTATTCTTATCGGAACCTACCTTGTCATGGGACGTTTTTTAAATGTGATAAAACAAGAGGATTGGTCATTTTTCTCGAGCTGGAGAAAAACTAGATAGCCTGCTTTCGTCCGTACTTACAAACCATCTTCCATCTTCAAACGAACAAAAGAAAATTTTATGCAGCTGAGCGTAGCCTTCTTTTTCAAGCTCTTCTCTCAGCCAGTTTTCATCCTTGTCTATATTTGATAAATGATCATGCTGTATGATGCCATCCATCACCAGAGGAAGAGATAATTCCCCCTCTCTTCTTCCTTTTCTTAAAACGGTCAGAATCCCAGAGGGTTCCAATATCGCAAATTCAACATCATGTACATCAAAAATATCTTTTTCACGAAGCTGCTGCATTAAGTCATCGATGTTATACCGGTTTTTCCTCATTTCTTTTCTCATCAATTGTCCATGCCGAATTAGGACAGACGGCGTGCCATCCACCAAGTCTCTGAACGATTTGTTTTTCAAGGAAAACCAGGAAAGCAGTACTTGAAGAGACATAAGTAAAAGCATTGGAAACACAGCTTTAAACATATTAATGTCAGGATCTTCAATGGCAAAAACAGCCACTTCTCCTATCATCATGAACACGATTAGATCCAATAAACTCAGTTCACCTACTTCTCGTTTGCCCATCAATCGAAAAATTAACAGAATAAGACCATAAAGAATAATCGTTCTGATTCCGACTAAAAGATATTCTTCAACCAATGGCCTCATCCTTTCAAAAACGGCTTTTTTCAACTAGTATGACCTACTTTGGAGCTCACTACACAAAAAGAACAGGAGGATGGATATGTCTTCATGGCTGCAAATAGGAAAAGGAATTACGTATGGGATGATCGTCATCGCAGTTGCAGTTCTGGCGATTTCGATTATTATGGCTACTTTACTCGCGCTAACACCTTTAAAAGAACTGGAGATGACAAAGTGGCTGAATGGGTCTATGTTTGCAGTGGTGTTAACAGGCTCTATTGTAGGAGGCGCTGTGTCGAAAGTAAAAGGGCTTTTTGTAGGAGGAATAATTGGCCTTTTGATGGCTGCCCTTTCATTTCTTTTATCAGCTGAAGGCGCTCTATGGACAGCATCTTCCCTTCATGCTGCATTAACGTTATTTATTTCACTCGTTGGGGGAATTGCAGGAGTCAATCTTTTTGGAGGAAAAGGAGAAAAAGCATAATAAAAAAGCTGACGAGTTTGTTTTCCACTCGCCAGCTTTTTTGTATGGGATTACATTCCCACTTGCTTGTCTACAACTTCACGCACTGCATTGCGGTCATAAGTCAGACGGCTGCCATCGCCGCACTTCAGGATAACCTGTCCCTCGTCAAGTGCATCAATAATGCCGTGAAGGCCACCAATGGTTACAACTTTATCACCTTTTGCAAGGCTGCTTTGCATTTCAACTACCTTTTTCTGACGCTTTTGCTGCGGGCGAATCAAAAAAAGATACATTAAGGCAAACATTAAAATAAGTGGTACTAAAGTAATCAACGTTTCCATATTGCTTTAACTCCTCCTTCCTGCCGTTCAATCTATTAAAAGTTTTTTGCGTTCGGCTTATTGAAACCGTATTGTTCAAAAAACTCTTCCCGGAAATCTCCCAGGCGGTCTTCTTTGATCGCCTTGCGAACTTGCCCCATTAAGTTTATCAGAAAATGCAGGTTATGATAAGTAGTAAGTCTAATTCCGAACGTTTCTTCACATTTGATCAAATGCCTGATATAAGCGCGGCTGTAATTTTTACAGACATGACAATCACAATTAGGATCAATCGGTCCAAAATCCCGGGCATATTTTGCGTTCTTTACCACCAGTCTGCCTTCGCTTGTCATAAGTGTTCCATTGCGGGCAATTCTTGTTGGAAGTACACAGTCAAACATATCAATCCCTCTCATGGCTCCATCGATCAGAGAATCGGGTGATCCGACACCCATTAAATAACGGGGCTTATTTTCAGGCATCCATGGAGTGGTGAATTCAAGCACGCGGTTCATGACATCCTTGGGTTCTCCTACTGATAGTCCACCAACTGCATATCCCGGAAAGTCCATTGACACTAAATCCTTTGCACTTTGCTTTCGCAGCGCTTCGTATTCACCGCCCTGTATGATGCCGAAAAGACCTTGATCCTGCGGGCGCGAATGTGCTTCGAGACAGCGTTCTGCCCATCTTGTAGTCCGCTCCACTGAATCTTTCATGTATTTTTCTTCAGCAGGGTAAGGAGGGCACTCATCAAAGGCCATCATAATATCAGAGCCAAGTGCATTTTGAATTTCCATTGCTTTTTCAGGGCTTAGAAATAATTTGTCCCCGTTTATATGATTTCTGAAATGCACGCCTTCTTCCTTGATGTCCCGAAACTTGCTCAAAGAAAATACTTGAAAGCCGCCTGAATCAGTTAAAATCGGCTTATTCCAGTTCATAAACTTGTGCAGGCCGCCAGCTTCTTTAATAATATCGTGACCCGGGCGAAGCCATAAATGGTAGGTGTTGCTTAAAATAATTCCAGCGCCAAGTTCGGTTAAATCTTCAGGAGACATTGTTTTTACAGTCGCCATAGTCCCGACCGGCATAAAAGCCGGTGTTTCAAAGGAACCATGAGGTGTATGAACAATGCCGAGCCTCGCTCCCGTTTGCTTACATGTTTTTATATGTTCATAGCGAATAGCTGTCAATTGTTTAACTTCCCTTCTATTTTATTAGCATCGCATCGCCGAAACTGAAGAAGCGATATTTTTCCTTTACTGCTTCTTGATAGGCTAAAAGCGTCTCATCTTGTCCTGCAAGTGCACTGACGAGCATAATCAGCGTCGACTTAGGCAAATGAAAATTAGTCAGCAGTGCATCCACTGCCTTGAAAGTATAGCCAGGATAAATAAAAATATTTGTCCATCCGCTTGATGCACGGAACAAACCATCCGAATCGGCAATTGTCTCAAGCGTTCTTGTAGATGTTGTTCCAACCGTAATAATTTTACCGCCAGATTTACGCACTTGATTCAGTAATTGAGCAGTTTCTTCATTTAACTGGTAGTATTCACTATGCATATCGTGTTCTTCAATGGAATCAACCGATACAGGGCGGAACGTTCCAAGCCCAACATGCAGGGTGATAAAGGCGATGTTTACACCTTTTTGCTTTAATGTCTCGAGCAGCTCATCTGTAAAATGCAGCCCTGCAGTCGGAGCAGCGGCTGAACCTCTTTCTTTAGCAAAAACTGTCTGATACCGGTCCCTGTCATCCAGTTTTTCTTTTATATAAGGGGGCAGCGGCATATCACCTAAATGATCAAGCAATTCATAAAAGATCCCCTCATACGAAAACTCCATTATTCTTGAACCTTGCTCTCCAATAGATGTGCAGACCGCCTTAAGCTCTCCGTCACCAAACACAACCGTTGTTCCAACTTTTATTCGTTTAGCCGGCTTGGCAAGTGTTTCCCACTGATCACCGTTCACTTGTTTCAAGAGAAGCAATTCAATGGCGGCACCCGTATTTTCCTTTTCTCCAATTAAACGGGCAGGCAATACTTTGGTGTCATTTAAAACAAGGCAATCTCCTTTTTGAAGATAGGATTCAATGGAGCGAAACGACTCGTGTGAAATGCCGCCCGTTTGTTTATCAAGCACCATTAAGCGGCTCGAAGTCCGATCCTGCAGCGGCACCTGAGCGATCAGTTCTTCAGGCAAATAAAAGTCAAAATCATTTATATTCAATATCTTTACTCCTATCTTTAGCGAAAGCGACCGATAATAAAGAAAATTCCAGTTAAAATTACACTGATGAGAATCGATGTAACAATTGGAAAATAAATGGTCATATTTTCACGTTTTATAACAAAATCGCCGGGCAGCCTGCCCAGCTTAATAAATTGCATCAAAAATCCTGCTGCAAGAAGCACGGCCCCAATAAGCATAATGGTTTTTGGAATGGTCATTGCGGCATCTCCAGTTTAAAATGCTGATATACTTTATCCGTTACCATTCTTCCTCTTGGGGTGCGCTGCAGAAATCCAATTTGCAGCAAATAAGGTTCATAAACATCTTCAATTGTAGCAGATTCTTCCCCAATACTTGCAGCGATGGTATCGAGCCCCACAGGACCGCCCTTGAATCGGTCAATTATGGCGCGAAGGAGTTTATGGTCAATGTGATCGAGTCCAAGCTGGTCCACTTGAAGAAGCTCTAAAGATTCCTGGGCAATCGGAAAGGTAATGGCCCCTTCTGCTCTGACTTGGGCAAAATCCCGCACCCTTTTTAATAATCGATTGGCAATACGAGGTGTTCCACGCGACCTTCTCGCTATTTCAAGTGCACCCTCGCGATCGATTTCTGTTTGGAAAATACTTGATGTTCTCTCAACGATCGTCACCAAATCTTTTTCTTCGTAATATTCAAGCCTGCTTAAAACACCGAAGCGGTCCCGTAAAGGCGCGGAGATAGCTCCAGCTCTTGTCGTGGCACCTACTAGCGTGAACGGTGGAAGATCCAGCCGGACTGAACGCGCACTTGGCCCGGTGCCTATCACAATATCAAGGCAAAAATCCTCCATGGCCGGGTATAGGACTTCCTCAATTGCTCTTGGCAGACGGTGGATTTCATCAATAAATAACACATCGCCAGGTTCGAGTGACGACAAAATGGCTGCCAGATCTCCGGGCCGTTCAATAGCCGGGCCTGCGGTCGTACGCATATTTACGCCCATTTCATTCGCAATAACAGCAGCCAGTGTCGTTTTCCCAAGACCAGGAGGACCATAGAGGAGAACATGGTCAAGTGTTTCTTCTCTGTTTCTTGCAGCCTGTATAAAAATCTCCAGATTGCTTTTAACACGGTCCTGTCCAATATATGTCTCAAGAAGCTGCGGCCGCAGCGTTTGTTCAAACGATTGTTCTTCAGTATTTTCCGCTTCGCTTGATAGAATCCGGTCTTCCATTCTACGATCCCCCTCCGCTTTCTCGTTTTGTTACGAAAGCTTCAGCATCAGCTGCAATCCTTTTTTAATGTATTCATCCGTCGTTAAGGTTTCTTTCCGCAGTGTCGGTTCCAATTTCTTTACTTCCCGCTCTGAATAACCGAGTGCTTTTAAAGCAAGCAGCGCTTCTTCCAGCTCTTTTTTATCTGTGAAGGTGTTCCGGTCAGGATCTGCAAAAAGGTTAGGAAAATAATCAGGCACCACATCTTGAAGTTTTCCTTTTAAATCCAGAATCATTTGTCTGGCTGTTTTCTTTCCTACGCCTGGAAATTTCGTTAAAAAGGTCTCGTTTTCGTCTTCAATGGCTTGTATCACTTGCTCCGGCGCACCGGATGCCAAGATAGCCAGCGCCCCTTTTGGTCCAATTCCTGAAACATTGAGAAGTTTCATAAATAGCAGTTTTTCCTCCATGGAGGGAAAGCCAAACAGGGAGATCTGATCTTCACGTACATGCTGATAAATGAAAATTTGTGCAGATTGACCCTGTTTTTGCGACATAACAAAGGGATTAGGCATAAACAGCTGGTAGCCAATCCCCTGGTGGTCCAGCACAATATATTCCGTACTTATGTATGCAATTTCGCCTTTTATGTATTCATACATTACATTTTCGCTCCTTCAAGTCCATTCTTCATTGTATCATATTTTTACCTTCAAATAATTTTATGAATTTGTGACAGTTAAACAAAACGTCTGTTCTTATCTTAACAGACCTTTTTGTTTACTTCATCAAGAATGACCTAAAATAAAAAAACAACCGGCATGGAAAGTCGGCTGTTTTAAGGTGATACAGAGCTATATCCACTGAAAATGGTAAGAGGTGACAACTCGGGTACTTGAGATCTGAAAACCACTTCTTCTTTTGACATGTTAACAAGTTGCCAGGCTGTATATTTTGCCCAGAAATCCTCCATGGATTGTACGTTTTCAGTTCGGGTTTCCACTTTTTTATCTCCATCCTCGTAGATGGTTTCAAGCGTTACGAATATCGAATGGTCTGCTTCTGCATAGGCAGAGTGATGAGTAAACCCAAGTGCTGTAAATAAGATAAAACTCGTGAGAATCAATTTGCTTGCAGCTTTTTTCAATTCGAACACCTCCTTAAGAGTAGTGTCCCTATTCAGTGACTGCATTATACATAAAAAGGCAATACGGCTATGACATTTTTGTCATTAATCCTTTTAAATTTTCCATGTTCTCATGTTCCCATTTTTCATCATAGCCGATACGAAGCCCCCGATCCAATCCCTGAGCTGCGCGGTAGGTTGCTTTATCCTGTGACACATAGATGTGAAATTCATCTCCAACCTGCTCCCTGACCACATTATAAACTTCCTCTTCTACATCTTGTTCATTTGAGTGCGTGACTGCAGCGGCGATTTCATTATCATGCACAATCACTTTGACATAGTCCACACCCTCTATTTTTTTTACCAATTCCGCCAGGTGATCTGAAATTTCCCCCTGATGAATTTCATCCCTCGCTCCTGAATTCTGTACCCACAAACCATCCAGCTCAGCTATGTCCCGGTCTTCGTTCTGATCAAACCGATCGTTTTCTCTTGAAAGCACGGGTGGCTGCTGATGGGGGTCTACACCTTTATAGTCTGCATAGCAGCCTGAAATCATAAACGTCATTAATAAAAGTCCCGCATATTTTTTCATTTGATTGCCCTCCATTTGTTTATGGATAGCTTTTGATAAAATGTGCGGGTTCATTCGCTCAGGATCTCTCCAAATATTGTCGATTCAAATTATGTAAAAAGAAGACGTAGTAACCGTCTTCTCTATTTGATAAGATCAGGATTCATACCGTTCTTTGTTCATCATTTTAAACAATTGGTTTACTCGTCTTGTTCCTCATAAAAACGCGGCATCGGCTGCATCATGCCAGGCATTCCGTATGGTTCAAATCCCTGTCCGCTCATCATTCCGGGACCTTGATTCATCATAGTTGGATCCATTCCCTGGCCACTCATCATTCCAGGCATACCTTGACCGTTCATCATAGGCATTCCCTGTCCGTTCATCATAGGCATTCCTTGCCCATTCATCATAGGCATCCCTTGCCAGTTCATCATATCCTGACTTCCACTCATCCCCTGGTCAGGTTGGCCCATTTGCGGCATATTCCCCATGCCCATAAAAGGTTGATTCATTCCAGGCCCAGGTCCATAGCCCATATGCGGATGGTTGCCGTAAGGCATTGGCTGACCCCATTGATTCATTTGATGCATAGGGTGATGATTCATATTGTTTCCACAGCCGCACGGTTTCTTCATATGCTGGCCTGCACCGGCTGTCTGTTGTGGATTCCATTGAGACATTTCCATGCAATCCTGAGGCGGTGGCGGCATCATTTGAGCTCCCTGCACCTGAGGATGATGCATCATAGCGTGATCTTGATGCATTTCATGATGCGGGTGAGGCATCATTTGAGTTCCTTGAACTTGAGGCATGCCCATTGGATGTGGAAATGGATAATCAAAACCATCTCCCGGCATAACAGGTGTAACCGGGTGACAATCTTCCGGCATCTGCGGCATCATGCCTTCTTGAGTTCCTTTAACTGCAGGTTTTTCTTTCATTTCATTTTTAACTTCCTTTTTTACTTCTTTTTTAGGTGAAGGTGCTTTAGGCAGCTCCGGTGCCGGAATATGAGGCATCGGCATCGGCATTGGCATAGGCTGCTGCTGCTTATAGTGTGGCTGAGACTGATGCAATTGCAGGTTGTACGTTTGATGGATATCAATTTCCGGCTGCATCATTATTGGCTTTTGCTGTGGAATTGGCATCGGCATGGGTTGATACTGCATTTTTGGCTTTTGATCCATATAAGGATGCTCAACCACTGATTCTTTTACAACCGTCTCCTTAACAACCACTTCTTTCTTAGCCTTACTGTTGGATGGCACTTTGATTTTCATGCCAGGCATAATCATATCCGGGTTAGAAAGCTGCGTATTCGCTGCTTTAAGCTCTTCAAAAGAAACATTATATTTTTTGGCAATATTCCATAATGTATCTCCTTTTTGGACAACATGAATCTTCACACTATTCCCTCCTCTATAGATCATTCTTTATATCCTATGATTAACGCGGATATTTGCCACTTTTTTATCTAACAAAAGGGGCATTATGATACAATAACGACAAACATTTTCATGAAAGAGGTTGGATTAATGCCAAGGGACCGGAAAATAAATGGGGAAATCCGAAGACAGAAGATTTTAGATACGCTAAAAAACTCTCAGTCCCCTATAACGGGAGGAGAACTTGCTTCAAGTACGAATGTCAGCAGACAGGTGATTGTAAGTGATATAACATTATTAAAAGCGAAGCAGGAGCCTATACTTGCAACCAGTCAGGGCTATTTGTTTATGCCGCAGCAGCCACAAAACGCAAAAGTTGCTAAAACCATTGTATGCCGTCATACACCAGAGCAGTCGGAAGAAGAAATGATGATGATTGTCCAAGGCGGCGCATCTATTATTAATGTTTCCATCGAGCATCCCGTTTATGGAGATTTAACGGCCTCCATGATGCTGCATACAGTGACAGACGTTAAGAATTTTATGAATAAAATCAATTCAACTGATGCCTCTTTTTTGTCTCAATTAACCGACGGTATCCATCTTCATGAGATTGAAGCCGAATCAGAAGCCATCCTCCATAAGATCGAGGACACTCTTGATGAAGCCGGCATCCTTGTGAAGGATTAACCCATTCCATCAAAAAAAAGCCGCCGAATCATCCGGAGTTTGCGGATGATTCGGCGGCTTTTTAAGTTTACTCGCAGCCTGCAGAGTTTTTTCTCAGCAGTTTTAATTGGCAGGGATTGAGTATTTATGATAGCTGCCGAGCACTTTAACTGTACAGCCGAGGGCTTCGAGTTCATCAATAGCCCCTTTCATTAACACGCCTTCCATTGCCTGTTCAACATCTATTATAAAAAAATAATTGCCTAATCCCGTTTTAAGGGGACGTGATTCTATTTTGCTTAAATTCAAATGACGCCATGAAAAAGCTGAAAGTACCTGATGCAGCTTCCCTGGCCGGTCATCTGAAGGGAGCGTAACCATGAGAGTTGATTTTTGGGATCCACCTTCTAGAGTCAGCCGGTCTGCTGAAGCCTCGCGTGACAGCACAACAAAACGAGTATGATTGAAATGAAAATCATGTATGTTTTCTTCCACAATCGTTAATCCATATGTACGCGCTGCCAGAGCGTTGCCAATTGCACCTGCATTTTCATCCGGATGCTCACTGACATACTGAGCTGCCGCGGCTGTTGATGTCGATGGCTGCAGCGTTTTGCCTCTGAAACGGTAATAAAGATACTTATGGCATTGTGCAAGCGCATGAGAATGAGACATGATTTTGCTTACATCCTCCCATCTCGAATAATTAGATGGATGTACCATCAAATGCTGTTCGATTGGGGACACAAGTTCTGCTGTAATATGCACGTCCACATCATGGAAAAGGTAATCAACTGTAATAGGAACAGATCCTTCAAGAGCATTTTCGAGCGGAACTACTGCTCTGTCTACCTGAGATGCAGTCAGGGCTTCCAGGCAATCAGGAATGGTATCATATGAAGCAAGTTCGTCCTTTGCAAAGGCTTTCTTTACTGCATGGTGCGTAAAAGAAGCAACAGGTCCTAAATATGCGATTTTCATCTGATCACCTCTTTTAAATGGTTAAGCACCTGATCCAAGCACTTCAACTTTTTCCACAAACTCAAGACGCTTCAGTCTTGACATCATTTCATCCAGGGATACCGCCATATCGGTTACATTCAGTGATAAAGTCACATTCGCTCTTCCCTGCAGCGGAATTGTCTGATGAATCGTTAAAATATTACACTGACAGGAAGCCACAACACCAAGGAGTTCCGACAGAGTGCCCGATCGATCCTCCAAATAAAAAAAGAGCGTAATGATCTGCTCCTTTACCACTGTATGAAAAGGAAAAACCGTATCGCGATATTTATAAAAAGCACTTCGACTAAGATCGACTTGCCTCACCGCTTCCCATACCGAATCGGCTTTTCCACGCTCAAGCAATTCTTTTGCGTCGAGCGTTTTTTTCATGGCTTCAGGAAGAATATCTTCCCTGACCAGATAAAATTTTTCATCCAGTATCTTTTTTGTCACCTTCTTCACTCCTATGTTTAGGTCTAATTAATCTACAAAATCAAATTCAAATTCAACGATTTTAACAGTATCACCATTTTCCGCTCCACGGTCGCGCAAAGCGTCATCAATACCCATTGCTCGAAGCTGACGGGCAAAACGGCGAATGGATTCTTCCCGGCTGAAATCTGTCATCTTAAACAGACGCTCAATCGAATCACCGGTAATAACAAAGCTGCCATCCGAATCACGGGAAATTTTAAACTCTTCCTGGACTCCATCATGTTTGTATAAAACACGGTTAATGGTCTCATCCACTTCTGCCTCTTGCAGCGGGAATTCAGGTGTTTGTTCGATGAGATCCGCAACAGTGTAAATTAAATCTTTTAATCCTTGTCTTGAAATGGCAGAGATCGGAAACACTTTGACGTCCGGGCCCATCTTCTCCATGAAGATTTTCAAGTTTTCTTCAGATTCCGGCATATCCATTTTGTTGGCGACAACAACTTGAGGCCGTTCTGTTAGACGAAGATTGTATTCTTTTAATTCATTGTTAATCGTCACATAATCCTCATACGGATCACGTCCTTCAAGGGAGGACATATCCACAACATGGACAATTACACGTGTGCGTTCTATATGACGCAAAAACTGATGACCGAGTCCGACGCCTGTATGAGCGCCTTCAATTAAACCTGGCAGATCCGCCATGACAAAGCTTCTGCCGTCCTCTGATTCCACCATCCCTAAATTCGGGGCAATCGTAGTAAAATGATATTCTGCAATTTTAGGCTTCGCAGAAGAAACAACAGAGAGCAGTGTAGATTTTCCTACACTTGGGAAACCAACCAGTCCAACATCTGCCAATAGCTTAAGCTCCATGATTACTTCGCGTTCCTGTCCAGGTTCTCCTTTTTCAGAAAGCTCAGGTGCAGGGTTGGCAGGTGTAGCAAAACGGGAATTCCCGCGGCCTCCACGACCACCTTTGGCAATGATAGCCTGCTGGCCATGCTCGGTTAAATCGGCGATTACTTCCCCGCTGGCTTCATCTTTTACGACTGTGCCGGGCGGAACTTTGACGATCATATGCTGGGCGCCACGGCCGTGCTGATTTTTCGACATGCCATTGTCACCTTTAGGCGCTTTAAAATGGCGCTGATACCGAAAGTCCATGAGTGTTCTTAATCCTTCTTCAACGATAAAAATAACATTCGCACCCTGGCCTCCGTCTCCGCCAGCCGGACCGCCTTTTGGTACATATTTTTCTCGGCGGAATGCAACCATTCCATCTCCGCCGTCTCCACCTTTTACATAAATCTTAACCTGATCAACAAACATATGTGATCCTCCTTATTTCTCTATCTTTCCTGCTGCATTGCCCAAGTGAATGAAGTCTCTACGATAAATGATTCGTTAGAGTATTCATTCCATTTTAACTGAGGCCCTTCCGATACAGCCAATGCCTCAATCGGCGATGAACTTAATGGTCCGCCTTCATATTCTAGTGTTATAAAGAAAGACAAATTTCCTTCATCCACTTGAAAAATCAAATATAATTCATTATTTGCACGAGCTGGAACCATTGTTTCTATTTTGCCAACAACGTTCCTTAACCATGTAAAGATAGGAGAATCCATTTCATTAGGAATTTTCCCATGATTCAAAAGCTCAAATTTCAAGCAAAGATCAGACCGCCGTCTCCAATTGTAGGTTAACAGCCATTCACATAGCATTGGAGCTCCAAGTAAAGACAGCTGAGCTTCCTGCCTGGCTTCAATAATTATTTCTTCGATAACTTCTTTCGCGCGATCAATATTCTCTAATTCCAAATTGCCCTTAATCATTTGTAAACGATTCATCCAATCATGTCGACTGTGCTGAAGCAATTCAAGTGCATGAGCTGCATCCTTCATCAGCATCCTCCTACCATCACCAATTTCCTGTACTTAAGTATACCAAAACCTTAGCTGGACTTCTAAAAAAAGTTGCCTCCTCCTGCTGTTAAAAGAATTCTTATCACATGATGGATAAGAGTGCTTTTAGCAGCAGGAACCGAACACTTTGGCATGAAATAAATAAACAAGACCGGTCACTATATCAAGCATCCTATTCAGTACAAAAATCCATCCATTGCACTGAGATTTTAGCATTAGTGAATGGCATCTGAGCTGAAAAAAAAGAAAACTCTAACCGAATACGGCCAGAGTTTCTTATACCTTACGCTTCCTGAACAACAGGATATACGCTGACTTTTTTCTTATCGCGGCCAACACGCTCGTAGCGTACTACGCCGTCTGCTTTAGCGAAAAGAGTGTCATCGCCTCCGCGTCCTACGTTGGTTCCAGGATAAATCTTAGTTCCACGCTGACGGAAAAGGATAGAACCACCTGTAACAAACTGTCCATCCGCACTCTTCGCGCCTAGACGCTTTGAGATTGAATCACGACCGTTCTTAGTAGAACCTACTCCTTTTTTCGATGCGAAAAATTGAAGATCTAATCTTAACATTTACTCCACCTCCCACTTATTTGAAGGTTATTTTAATATATTGACCATACTCACGTTCAATCGTTTGCAACGATACGATCATTCCTTCAAGTAATAACTGAACCCGCTCATCATCAGCCGGTTCGGTATTAGAAGGGAAATCAATTCGCAAGTAGCCTCCATCAGGGGATTGTTCGATGACCGGTTCTGCAGCAGTGAGTGCATAGACTGCATTCACAGCTCCAAATGATACAGCAGAAGCTCCGGCACAAACCAGATCTTTTCCTGACTCATCCCAGTCAGCATGTCCATCCATCTGAAAAGCTTTTATACGTTTACCGTCACGCTCAATGATCACTTGTATCATATCATCCAACCTTATGCGTTGATTTTGCCAATCACGACTTTCGTGTATGGTTGACGATGACCTAGTTTACGATGTTGGTTTTTCTTTGGCTTGTATTTGAAAACAGTGATCTTTTTAGCACGACCCTGCTTTTCAACAGTACCTGTTACAGTTGCTCCATCCACTAATGGACTACCAACTTTCACATCACTTCCGCCTACGAATAAAACCTTGTCAAATGTTACTTCTTCACCAGCTTCAAAATTCAGCTTTTCGATGTAAACTTCTTGACCTTCAACAACTTTAATTTGCTTGCCGCCAGTTTCAATAATTGCGTACATTCTCTTGCACCTCCTTAAATCACTCAGACTCGCCATCTAACAGGTGATCTTAACGATACTTAAACCTGTAATGCGCGGTTGTAGCACGGGTGCTACAAACAGTAACATATGAATGTTATCATAAATGAATTGGTCATGTCAACGTATTTTCGACAGATTGAATAAATCAAGAAAGACGGCGAATCGAATAAAAAGGATGACTGTGCGTAATCTCTTTAAAACGAATCGAAAATCCAACGACTTGCTCAAACTCCTTTATAAATGACGCTTCCCTTCCATTAAAAGCAGAAATAATATCGGTGGTTGCTTCTATATCTGCAGCTGAATCAATTTCTCTACGCTTCTCAAATAGCTCACGTTCCAATTGAAAAGCTAAAGACTCAGGGGACAGCACTTTCCCTTTTCCGTCACATACAGGGCATCGTACCGTTCTCAGCTCTTCTAATGAAGGCTTCGTTTTTTTTCGGGTAAGTAAAAATAAGCTTAATGGAGCAAATCCGATCACTTCAAGATGTTTATAGTCGGAAGCAGCCCGTTTTTTTATAAGCCTCGTGACTGAATTTAAATCTTCCTGCTCAGCCATGTTAATAAAGTCAATGGCCACAATGCCGCTAATATCCCTTAGCTGAAGCTGGTGCATGATTTCGAGGGCAGCCCGCTCATTTATTTTGCGGATTGTCTCTCGATTATCACCCGACTTTGCAAGCTTCCCAGAATTAACGTCCACCACTGTCATGGCCTCGGTACTCTCTATTACAATTGAAATCCCGTCATTAAGCCATACAATTTTTTTAAAGGTCTTTTCTTCGATCGAATGATAGCCTGTAAAATGGAAAATATTTTCTTCTCCACTATAAGGTTCAAAGCGCCAGTTTAAAGAAGGGTTTGCCGAAACCTTTTCCTGCAGGCTGCGGCAGACTGACGTGTCATCCACTGAAACAATCCCTTCTTTATGCAGGCTCATCACTTTTTCCAGGCTGTCATTGAAGCTTGAGCGTTCGAAGACAATTCTATTGGATGAGTTGAAATCCATCACTTTTTGTTTCCACTTTCCTACTGTTTTTCTAAGGTTCTGCAATTCAATCGTTAATTGTTCAAACGTCATGCCTTCTGCTTCGGTTCGAACGATTAAGCCTTCCTTTTCTTCCAGCTGATTAGCGGCCCAGTCCATAACCTTCTGTCTCGTTGTATTATGTTCAATTTTTTTTGAGACCGCTGCCTTTTTCCCGTATGGAAAATACACCATTCCGATGCCTGTACATTCTACATTGCAAGTTAAGAGTGCACCTTTAGTGTTTGATTCGTCTTTTCGGACCTGCACCATTACTCTCTGACCTTGGTGAAGAACGGATTGGATTGTTTCATTTTTCCCTGCCCAAGGAATTTCATTTAAGGACAGGTAGCCATTTTTGCCGTTGTCAAAAGAAACAAATGCAGCATTTAATGAAGACTTGACTGAATGCACAATTCCAGCGTAGACATTGCCGACCTTAGAGGGCTGATCAGGAGGATAAATTTCGTATCTTATTACTTTATTTCCTTGTGATAATATCCATCTTTTCTCTCGTTCTCGTGCATTAATGATAATATGGTTTTCCAAAATGCCTTTCTTCCTCTCAAATTGATCTGTTAGTTGCAGTATAGCATGATTGACAGATCATCGAGCAAGGGAAGACGCTCAACTTTGAAGAAGGGAAGATACGGTCCGGGACGAATTTCCATGCT
Source organism: Jeotgalibacillus campisalis (assembly GCF_000829515.1). Classification (GTDB taxonomy): domain Bacteria; phylum Bacillota; class Bacilli; order Bacillales; family Jeotgalibacillaceae; genus Jeotgalibacillus; species Jeotgalibacillus campisalis. The sequence goes on from NZ_JXRR01000017.1 coordinate 226,116, forward strand.
TAAAATAATATTCTATGATGGCATGGTCCGGAATCAAGGCAATTGTTTTTTGTTTATTTTTAACGATAATCATATCCCGCTGACCTTTTTTTAATGTAGATAATACCTGGCTGATTGGGGCCTGCATAGTAATGTTGATCATACGAGGCAGATGAGAAGCCGGCGTGTGCTTTGTTAATCGTTCAAGCCAGAATTGTCTTTCGAGCATGTGTCGATGCTTCCATTGTAAAACGCAGCTAAAAGCAACATACACCAAAATAAACACCCATTGAACGGTCAAGCCAAAAGAAAAAAAGACAACTAAAAAAGTGATCAACGTTCCCGTTATGCTGATGAGGAGAGTTTCTTTGACAGCCTGCTTATAAGGCATAATTTTAGCTAAAATTAAAAATAAAATCCGCCCGCCGTCAAGCGGCCATATGGGAAGTATATTAAATAGAAGCAATGCAAGATTTATTTGCTGTAAAAGTGCATAATAGGTCCACTCCTGCAGAAGAAAAAACGCTGCAGCCCCTATAAGAAGATGCTGAATCGGACCTGCTGCGACCACTGCAAGTTCTTCAGATAACGGGCGGTCTAATATACCTTCCACCTCCAGTTTCCCTCCAAACGGCAGAAGTGAAATGGAAACAATTTTCCACCGAAAGTACCATGCAGCTGCTGTATGACCGAATTCATGGATCACAATTATCGCAAATAAAACAAAAAAAGAAACAAACTGGCCGGTCAAAAATGAAATTCCGGCCAGCATCCAGGTTAAAGGATGAATTGATAATGTAACCCCTGCTTTACTCTTCATTTTCTAAAAACAAATCAGCTGGATCCACAAAGCCTTGCTTATCCCGCACAGAAAACATAAACCCTTCATCATCCAGAACTTGTCCAATAATTTGACCTCGCTGCACATGATCAAACGGGCGGAATGCTGCAGGATTGACCCGCTCATATATTGTTTCTCTATCATCGGCGTGCTGAATGACCATCATTTTCTCATTAGTACCTATGTAAAGAACAATTCCTGACTCGGTAGCATAAACATTTTCACCCATATCTGCTGAGATAACGAGCTGATCACCCTGCTTGGACATGGTTGAATCAGAAAATGATGAAACTGGAGCCGCATACAACAATTCTGAACTATAAACACTTGATTCCGGCCCCGTTTCGCCATATCCAAGATAGCCTCCCCATTTTTCCTGCAGGGAAGCAAAAGAAAAAGTTGTAGCTGCTAAAGTAATAATCGGTTCCTTTACTTTATCAGGAATGAGGTTTGGATGATCATGAATCCACAGTGCAGCTGCAACAATTACGACTGATACAATTGACTTAACTAACAGCCTGTTCACAAACCAGTATGCCTGGTCTGATGGAGGAGTCTGCAGTGTCTCTTTCTTCATTGTTGGTAAAGTCTTACGGTCGGATACTTTCCGGCCTCTTCCTTTTCGTTTCTCAGCTGCTTGTATTTTAATCAATGATGGATGCCTCATCTTTTCACTCCTCTTTTTTCGCAGGTTCTGTACTTTAACCATATGGCGAAGAAAAGAAAAATATGAAAAAACTGACCCCTCAGCGAAGGAGGTCAGTTTATGAGTTTTTATCTTTTATTTAAAAGTGATAGTAAATGATTGCTTGCCTGCGGTTACTTTTTAGATAAAAGGCCTAATAACTTTTGAAAGAACGTTTTTTTCTCCTCTGTCAGGGACATTAACGGAATGGATTCTCCTAATATCCGCTTGGCGATATTCCGGTAAGCGATGGAAGCTTTATTATCCGGGTTCATTGCAATAGGCTCGCCTTTATTCGATGCCGTAATTACCTGATCGTCATCGACAACGATACCAAGAAGATCAATGGATAAATGATTTGTGATTTCATCAATATCAAGCATGTCCCCGGATTCCATTAAGTGATTGCGGATCCGGTTAATAATCAGCATAGGAGGATCGATTTGTTCCTGTTCTAGCAGTCCGACAATCCGGTCTGCATCACGAACGGCGGAACGCTCAGGAGTTGTCACCACAATCGCTTTGTTCGCGCCAGCAATCGCATTTTTATAGCCCTGTTCAATGCCTGCGGGACAATCTATCAGGATATAATCATAGTCCTGTTTTAAGTCATCCACTAGCTCTTTCATCTGAGCCGGGGCCACCGCTGATTTATCACTGGTTTGTGCAGCCGGAAGCAAATAAAGCAAGTCATCAAAGCGTTTATCCTTTACCAGCGCCTGATGCACTTTGCACCGACCTTCAATTACATCGACCAGATCATAAATAATTCGATTTTCCAACCCGAGAATGACATCCAGATTTCGCAAGCCAATATCTGTATCAATTAAGCATACTTTTTTTCCTTGCATCGCTATAGCGGTTCCAAGGTTTGCGGTAGTGGTCGTTTTTCCTACTCCGCCTTTTCCAGAGGTAATAACGATTGCATCGCCCACTTTACATTCCCCCTTTGTAATTCGTAATGGATGGCCTGACGTGCCTTAAAACCTGCAGGCGGTCCACCACGATTTGTTCAGTGTCGTCTATGTAGGCGCATTCCATTTCATGTAAATCATCATCATTTTTAACCGGGTCCGGCGCACGGTTCAAATACTTGGATATCCTTAACTGCGACGGCAGCATTTGAGACGCTACGATCACAGCATCTTCATTTCCATAGCATCCGGCATGAGCCACTCCCTTTAGCGTTCCCAAGATATAAATGTTCCCGCCGGCTCTGATCATCCCCCCGGGGTTTACATCTCCAATCAGCAGGAAATCACCTTCCACATCAATAACCTGACCGGACCGGACAATTCCTGAGATAGTGGACATTTGGCGCTGTCTGATAATTTGTTCTGCCAAATCCACTGTAATCACATTACTTTGTATTTCATCCACAATCAGGCTTTTTTGACTTTTAACAATTTCTCTCAATTCTTCTTGCTGATCTTCGGATAAAAAGCGGTTTCCCGCTTCAATTTTTACTGATATCGCGTGTTGATCGTCCATCGCCTTGTACTGCACAGATAATTTTTCGATCAATTCTTCTTTTAACAGTTCATAGCCGCAGCGATCATCCAGTTTTAAAATGAAGCCATCTTTTGTACCTTTAATCATGACATTTTGCCGATTACCCATTTTTTCACCTCAATACCCTTGCATTCACTTACTTTTTAGTCCTCCAAATGCGCATGCTGCAAATTCCCTATCCATGATTTCAACGGATAGGCCAGCAGCAGCAAAAATAAAGAATTAAAAAGCAGTGTGGAGTATAATCGTTGTGTCAGAAACGTTGTAAAGTCAATTCCAGCAACCCCGATCAACGCGTTGAACTGATACACGGCACATTCCATGAGCGCAATAAGGAAAAGCCCGAGCAGACCAACAAGGAGAAGGTTCTGGTTAATTAATTTCAGTATAAATAAAGCAACATAGATTAATAAAGGAAATAAAAACATATAAATGCCGATAATACCTGTAAAAAACACATCATACATAAGCCCAAAGGTAAAACCATAAATATAAGCTGTTCTAGGTTTATAGTACACACTAAGGAGCAAGATAAATATAAACAAAAAGCGCGGAACGAGAAATCGGGTTTCGCCATACGCTTCGATTGGAGAGAAAGTAGCAAAAATACTTTCACTGTAAAAAATAATAATGCCAAGAATCGGAAGAATTAAACGCGTCATTCTTCTTCCTCCTCATCCTGGCTGTCTTCTTCAATTTCATCTTTGCCTGCTGATAACCGCTCAATAACCATCACATGCTCAAGGTCATATAAGCTTGAGGACGGTTTAACAAAGGCCGTTTGCGTGAGTCCGTATTCGTCCGACGATACTTCTGTGACTTCCCCAATTAGCAGATCCTTTGGAAAAACCCCGCCTAATCCGGATGTAATCACTTTTGACCCGATTTCCACTTCCTCATCAAACGGAATCTTCTTAACCATTAATTCATCCCGCGTAATATCAAAGCCTTCTACCAGACCAAATACATTTGATTCCTCTGATTGAATTAAAGCAGAAACGCGATTATTTGGATTTCTTGCACTTAACAGTTCAACAGTAGAAGTAAACTGGCTTGTATCTTTTACTCTGCCAATCATTCCACTGGCTGTCTGAACGGCCATATCTTTTTCGATTCCATTAATCTGACCTTTATCAATAATAATCGTTTCCTGCCATTGTTCAGGATTTCTTGCGATGACCGTCGCATTCACGACACTGAAATCCCGTAAATTTTCTTCGATGTCTACGATCGCGCGAAGCTCTTCGTTGTCACGGCTTAAATCACTTACCTGGGTTTCAAGAAGCACCAACTCTTCCAACCGCGCCTTCAGCGTTTGATTTTCAGAGTAGGTATTGGTTAAATCCTGTACATTTTCGATGATGCCTTTTGTGTATCCGGCTGGCTTAGAAGCAATATTTTGTCCAAAACCGATAATATCTTTGGCAAACTGCTCCGGCCAGGAAATTTTATCTCTTTCGCCCAGGGAAAAACCAATGAGCGCAACCAGGAGAATAATACTAAGCAAGAGCACAATAAGTCGTTTGTTCATAAAAAATGGGGGCATGGTTTAAAACACCTCAATTAAAGTTAACGCGATTATTTTTGCTTTTTAAAGTAATCAATATTGTCCAATGCTTTACCTGTTCCAATTGCTACACAGTCAAGAGGCTCTTCGGCAATATGCACCGGCATTTCTGTTTCCTGTGTAATCATTTGATCCAGTTTTCTCAAAAGTGCACCGCCTCCTGTTAACACAATTCCCCGATCCATAATATCAGCTGAAAGCTCTGGAGGGGTTTTTTCAAGCGTGCTTTTAACCGACTCAATAATAGATGTTACGGTGTCAGATAAGGCCTGTGTAATTTCTGCTTCTGCAATCTGAATTGTTTTTGGCAGTCCAGTTAATAAATCACGTCCTCTAATGTCCATTTCTCTTGGTTCATCAGATACAATGGCAGATCCAATCTCGATCTTGATTGTCTCAGCTGTACGCTCGCCGATCATTAAATTATACTGTTTTCGAATATAAGAGATAATAGAATCATCCATTTCATCCCCTGCTACGCGAATAGATTCACTTGTCACAATACCGCCCAATGAAATAACAGCTACTTCTGTTGTTCCTCCACCGATATCCACGACCATGCTGCCAGTCGGTTCCCAAACCGGCAAATTCGCACCTATTGCGGCTGCAAAAGGTTCTTCAATGGGAAAAGCATCCCTGGCTCCCGCCTGGCGTGCTGCATCAATCACTGCCCTGCGTTCCACCGAGGTGATTCCTGAGGGTACACAAACCATGACGTAAGGCTTGCGGGAAGAAAATCCGCTGTTTTTTAATGCCTGATTCATATAATATTTCATCATCGTGGAAGTCGTTTCAAAATCGGCGATGACTCCATCTTTCATAGGACGAAGCGCTACGATGTTCCCTGGCGTTCTTCCAATCATATTTCTTGCTTCATTTCCCACCGCAACAATATCTTTAGTATCCTGCCGCAAAGCCACAACAGATGGCTCACGCACAACAATACCTTTCCCTTTTATGTAAACGAGAGTATTTGCTGTTCCTAAATCGATTCCAATATCTTTTGATCCAAATCCAAACATGGAGTATCTCCCTTTCTAATTCCACTGCTAAAAAGTGCCTGACTTGATTCTAGCACTCTTGCAAAAACCATAGCTTTTATTATATATCACCCAGGATTAAAATAACAGAGTTACATATACCCTTTTTCCTTTAAGCTGACATACTTCTTGTCTCCGATGATTAAATGGTCGAGCACTTCAATGCCGATCATCTTCCCGCATTCAACCAGCCTGCGCGTCACATCAATGTCTTCCTTCGATGGCGCCGGGTCCCCGCTCGGATGATTATGCGCACAAACAATAGAGGCGGCCGACCTTCTAAAAGCTTCTTTAAAAACTTCTCTAGGGTGAACAATTGAAGCATTCAGGCTGCCAATGAAAATGGTCTGCTGATGCATCACCTGATTTTTTGTATTTAAATACAAGCATGTAAAGTAACCATAAATACAAAAGATATTATAGCATCCCATAGATAGACGGATTCATATAAGAAAAAGTTACAATTAAACCCTTCAAATTTGGTGGGCTTGTAATCAACTGACAATAATACTATGGTAATGTTAAAGTAATAAAAAGGGAGCTGATCATGTGACTAAAAAAGTAAAAAGTGTAGCATTTAATGTAGATGATCCAATCGAAAGACAAATGTATGACTATGCTTCAAATAATAAATACTTCTCAACATATGTAAAACGACTAATTCAACGAGATATGGAGAATGGACAGAAGGTAAGTTCACCAGGTCCAGGACGTGCTGGTGGAATAGGTAACGGCTAATAAAAAAAGACCCCTGCTCTTAGAGTAGGGGTTTATTCGTCAAATGTAATATGTTCTTGGAGCGCATTTACCGCCACAAGATCATTGTTGCTAAATTCGTATGGGTCACCGTTTTTAGTTTCGAAGCGATATTTGCGTGAGTGATAATCGATATAGAGTACATAGCCTTCAACTGACTGGATTTGTCCATTGATAAAGTAGTCAACCTTTAATAGAAGGTTGTGTTGGATCGCCTGATTTATCGTAAATTCAAACTCCATTAACATTTGCTCATCTAATACCGGCTTTTCGATTCGATTATACTCTGCTTTTGCTTCTGCCAAACCTTTCGCCAGTTCGGGCAGCATCATTGCAGATGCCCATTTAATATCACCACGATCTCGATTCATACCATCGCCCCCTGTTGGACTTATTATAGAACATACGTTCCCTTTTAACAACTTGAAATATATGTAATTTAACTGTAGTACTTTTACGTTCAACACATTCAAAAAAATTTATTATTTTTTTCCAATGATATATTTTATAATTGAGCCATCAATCATAGGAGGTTATATATGGCTACAATACCGTTTGACCAAATTAAGCAGCGCCATGATTTTGTACTCTTAGTAGAATCTGTTTTTAAAGAAAAAGATTGTATCGTGGAATTTCACGATGATACTTACCTCTCAGATAATCCTCAAGTAGCTCTATCCTTCAAGCATACACCGTACAAAGACTTCAAATTCATTATTGATATTAATAAATCCTGCAATTCGGTCCATCTAAAATAATAAAATCCCCTCTACCATTTAGGCGGAGGGGATTTCCTTTTAAAGTTTGCTGATGTACTCATCTACTTTTGCTGCAGTCGTAAAATAACTGTCTCCTGATAAGTTTGTTACCTTGTCTGCCTTAATACCAGTTGCGGATCCACCAACAACAATAGCCTCTTTTGCGTATTGCTCTTTTTTAGCATTAAACAAACTTACAAGACCAGCTCCAATACGGTTGCTCAATCGTAATGCTGCAGGAAAATCATCTGTTGCGTTGACCACTATTACTTGTTTTTTCATTTCCTCTTCCTCCTTTTTATCGTATAACTTAACAACCGCATAAGCTCCTTTGGCGTTACTGATCCATCCTCTACCTAAACGTAGCCATTCACCTTTAACCTCATATAAATGGACAGGACGCTCAGGATCAGCCCCATGATAAGCCGGAAGCTGTTTAACAATAGGGGCATTAATATCAGGTTCCGTACGATAATTCATTGTCGTGCCTTTTAAAACAACCGTACCTAAACGCTCTTCAGGTTTTGAAGTATATTTAGAATTGTATTTTGGTTTTGGCGGCACCACTACTTTTGGCGCCTCTATAACCGGAGCATCTATCCCAGCTAAAAAAGCGTTCCATGCAGACGGACTTGCCACATATGGAGCAGGGCAGTTTTTACCGGTAATGTCGTAATGTCGGACGAATCTGTTTTTAGTATCCCTTAAAGCCGGGAACTGTTTTTGTAGCCTCTTACAAACTAATTGTGTCCTAGCGATCGTATCAGGATGAAACGTCCCATCCTCTTCAATGCACATTTCGAGTCCGATGGTAAGAAGGTTTGCGTTACCTCCTGGATAAAACGATGTTGATGCTTTTAATGAAGGTAATAACGGACCAGCTTTGCGCTCATTAGCATGGTAAGCTACCTCGTCCAAAGGGATGATCTCTACGGCTTCATGTTTGTCAATAAAGATATGCGCTCCTGCGTATCGATAAGCGCCACCATCATCCCCATCAAAATATACTTGGTGATCCTCTGCATTTGCATACTTATTTGCTGTGTAATGAATCACACCCGCCTGCACTTTAAGGAGTTTATCTCCTGGTCGGCTATATTTGTTCTTCTTTACGTGGTCAACTCTGTAATTTATAGCTACCATTATTCATTTTCCTCCTTTGTAACGCCCTCGCGTTTGTTCGTTAACTCGAAAAGGCCTGTAGCAGATAACCCTGCAAACGCACCTGCCCATAATCGTAAGGTGGTATCTAAATCTGTAAATTGACTGGCTGCATAACCAATAAAAATACCCACTGCCAAGGCAATGAGTGGAAGATAATTTTTTGGTATTGGTGCGGTCCTTTTTATTACCTCGATTGCTGCTAAAACGATAGGGGCGATTACCGTTGCAAAAATAAGTACTGCTGTCATTTCACATCTTCCTCCTTTTTATCTTCCTGAATGGTTATTTCGTGATGTTGCTGCTTTACTTCTTTCAAAAGGACCGCCTTATCTATTTTGTCTAACAGCGGATCACGCAAAATGGCCTGCTCTTTCCCTGACGGATCCCGGTTCAATTTCTCTAAAGAGTTATAAAGCACTGGAGGAATAGGCAAGCCGAGCTGGGCGCAGTTCTCCATGATAGACAGTCCTTCGTTGACAATAAAAAAACTGCTCACCGTTAAGATGATCAGCCCTCCTGTGTCCTGTCCCATTTGCACAAAGAAATATTCAAGTCCAGCTGTCATGGCCAATATTACAATGACCGCAAACTTTTTAATCAATCCCGCCAGACCAATCGTGCTGTTTAATGATTTGGTTAGCCATCCCCTTAGGATTCCGGATACAAAATCCAGAAACATAAAAAAAACGAGGATGACAGTCACCTCGTTAATCACTCCAGCTACATATAAACTAAAACCTGTAATCAAGGACATTACTCCTTTCACAGCAAAAACCTCCCACCGCAACATATTCCCCTTCTCCTTCCAACATCTATGATCCCCCTTCATTCTGATCTCCTTTGCTAAAATCATATCTTCCATCGCACCACCCCTTTAAAGGTCAATGAAAAAAGCACCCCAGTGGGATGCTTATGTGTAACGCTTATGAGCGGACTGATTTCGTTCTTCCGAGACAAAAAAAGATGTCATTAAATAAACTCTTAGCTTAATGTATACTTGATATTAAAAATTTTATAAAAATCTTCTAATAGCATTTTACGCATCTCATCTAATTTGTAATGAGTTTTTGCGACTACATATGACAGCTGATCATCAACCTTGCTTATTAATCTATAGGCAGTCATGTCAGATATGATAGTTTCCTCTATAAAGAAAGTGTTTTCTAGACTACTATTCAATTGATATTTTCTTGGTACGAATCCAATCTCAATCCATTTGTTTAAATGTAAAACAGGAAGACCAAGTTCTTTTAAAATCAAGTCGAATTTCTTAAACACCTTAACTATAATTTGTCTAGTCTTAAAAGGATTATCGTATTCATTTTGAAGGCATATATTTGCTAATCTTTTTGCAAACTTATATTCTCTAGGACATGTTTCTATTAGGAACTTTTCAAATTCTTCTTTACGAAAATCATATAATACAAGTAAATCAAACAATTTAAGAACCAACCCTGGATTAACCATAGAATCCTTTTTAATTTCAGCAACATTTGTTAGTAAAATATTTTGTATTTGTTGGTTTAATTCTTCATCAATATTAATTTCCCGTCTTTGTTGTTCCCTAATAATTAACTTGTGTAGTACTGTGTTATATATTGATTGTCGAGCGATCATTAAGGTTCTTATAGATTCATTGAACTTACCATGGTATATATGATCAGGATAGTTTTGACCTATAAAATATGCATGGAGTAACTCATGTGAAATAACGTATTCATTGTTCCAATTCTCATGTATTTTTATAATTACTTCATTGTTATTAATGCTTTGAGACCCCATTACTTCAGAAGTATCACCAAATGAATCATCCTCAAAATTATCAACTATTTCAATACTTATTTTCTCAAATAAGACACTTGTATCATTATAAAGGATTTTTAAATTATCTGAAAAGTATCTAATATCAATCATACTCACGCTCCCTCTTTCACCCTAAATTCGGCAATAGAGGGTGGTATTCCTTCTAATAAATTTTAATTTTCATTACCTCACCATTTGTTCCTAAGCTACGATTTCTGCTTCGTGGAAATTATGTCCTCCGCCTGCGATTTAGTAATCGTTTTACCTATATAACTGTAAACCTCCAGTATAGATATTTCGTTCTTGATCCATTTATATAAAATCTCACCATAAAGCATAAGACCACCCCTTTGTTAATTACTATTATAAGGGCGTTTTGTTCTATTATAAGAGAGGCTGTTAGTTCCTCTTTTCCTAGTGGTCTAGCTATTACGCTTTGACTCCTCATTTAACTGTGAGCCTCACTATCACAGCACCTCTCTATTTATCTGTATTCTTAAATACGATCAACATTCCGCCTGGATCGTCAGTGAAATAATCTAAATCGCTTAACCTCTTATTAATTGCTCTTGTTTCCTGATATACCTTTCCAATATCCATGCTCCAGTCCAAATGGTAATAAATTCTCTCATTTGCTATATACAGTCGTAGAGGGTAAACGGGAGGGGTAATCGCTCCCCAATCAGAAAAAACTATGTTATAAGTAGCTGCCGGATAATCAGTTTTAATCTTTGAATTGTTGTCCATCAATTCTAGTGACATCTTGTCGAGATATTCTTCAAAATGTTCTAGTTTATTCCTAACATCAGTCCTTAATATTTCTTTCAAGTTGAGTTTTTCTAGTAAGTCTTTAAACATCTCAGCGCGTTGACTTCTCATTTTGAAAGTTTTAGCACTCTCTTTTTTCTTTTTTTCTTTAGATGTAGAAATCAACTTCTTTATATTTGCACTATTAATAACAATGTTATTAATTTTCGCATGAATTTCCGGTGAAACCTGAATCATATGACCTCCTTCTGGTATTTTAGCCTCTTTAAAAATTTCTTCACATTCCTTTTCGATAGATGTGCTCAAGGAATATAATTCGTGCAAATATAAGCCCAAAACTTCACTTTTGTAGATGTCTATATCTTCGATATTCATTATTTAACCTCCTTTCATGTCTTAACTATCTATTCGACATTAAAGGAGAATTCCTTTATTTTACTTCCAACAGTTTTGTTAATAATCTACCGCGCCTTCAAATTCATCTAAAGTTTTCAAGTGTTCATAACCCTGTTTAATAAAATTCTCAGAGCCATCTTTTACAGAAGGGGTAAACCAATATTCCTTTGAGTCTATTTTTATCTCCCTGTTATCAAATCTTTGATCTTCTACTTCTAATGCCAAAAAATCTTTTCCCCCTCTTATGTTGACGATGACTGTGTAACAATTTAATGTAGCAAGTTCTCCAAAAACATCTATCTGGCGATTTATTTTAAAAGCCATAAATTCCCCTCCTTATACTAGTGCTTAAGTTAATTTATACTTGATACCACACGTTGCTGCTTCTCCGTAAAAGAATTGTTCCGTCGGTCTGCAAGTTTACGTTAGTCTTACCAGATAACCTAATCTTTGCGTTATCATGTACGATAGTAGTGTTATTATTGTACGCTACTAAAAACAGTAACTGCCCGTTAAACCCGCCTGTTATGTCCGTCAATGATACCGGAGCAGTCGCACGCAATTGTAACTCTTCATATCCAGCTATGTCGATTGATGATCCGCTGAAATGTTGACGAACGCGATTCGTGAATGGTACGACTCGACCGAACTCCATGTTCCCTTGCATAAAGTTTTCAATACCTTGCACAAGATTCGTATTACTGGACGATACGTTTGCCACGATGTTGTTATATGACGTATTCACACCCGTAGTCACTCCGTAGTGAGGAGCAGCATCTAGTTCCGCTTGTAGCTGTGCGGTTGTTTTAACTCCGTCACCATAATAAAACGAAATATCCCCAGCTGATCGAGTCGTATTCGCAACGATTGCACCGCCGCCCACTTGATCGTTTATCTCAATTCCGTGCTTAGTCGGCATTTTAATGATGTTAGCTGTGAGAGTGAAATCACAACGTCTAATTGTGTTTGCTGACCGTCCGCCTATATCTAAACGAATGCCGGATGATATTTTCTTTTGTCCAGGCCATGCGATATTAGCGCCTATAATTTCAAGGTTTTCGAATCGACTGATAAGGATCGCTTCCTCGCCAGCTTCAAACATTTTGTCGCCGAATCCAATCGATACCCAGTTACAGAAGTCGAGGTAAATATTATGTTTTTTGATCTGGCTCTTATCGTTATAAGAACTTTGAAAATACTCGTTTCCTATCGAAGTAAATCCATCCACATTTAGTCCAAACACATTCGTGATAAATGCTCGACACGGGTTATTGTTTATCATTTTAACGTCACCAACTGCCCATACTCCATTATCAGAATGGCGATCCATGTATAGGTTATAACTGGTATTTGTGAATGTACATCCTTCAACCGTAAGCTTATTGGTGTGCTGATTTGTGTTCGTGAAAACCTTCTGAATATAAATCGCTTTATCCAAGTTTTGAAAGCGACACGATATATTTAATACGCGTGCATTCCGTATTTCTATTCCGTTTTTTCCGTTACTTACGTTTCCACCGTCAATTTCTACACCGTTTATTTTAAAATTCAGTGTTTTTATCTGCGTTTCGTGCCCAACTATTACGGCACCTCGGTATAAAGTCCCTACCCCTGCAATAGTAACGTTTGGATTTTTGACATATACGTTACCGGGAATATAAAAGCCGCCTTTTGGCAGATATACGATTCCCCCTCCGATCGATTCGATATAATCGATTGCAGCCTGAATTTTTGCGGTATCATCTGTAGTGCCATCGCCTACAGCGTTGTAAGGTGGCTGTTTAACGTTAATTCCGTAGTCTCGTAAATAGTCGTTATGTTTTTTAAGAACGTTATACACGTCCTCTTGTAACCATGTCGGCAATAAAGTTTTCTGTCCAACAAGTGCGCCCGCATCAGCCAACGCCCCGGAAATACTTGTGATTTTATCGCCTAAAGTATTGAATCCTTGACGGGCTAATATGACCTCTGAATCTTCTGTAACGCCCCCAACAGCTGCATGAAATTCCTCTTGTAGGGATTCAGCTCTTGTGAGTATATCTTGTATCTTCGGATCAATTTCAGCCTGGTACTGATTCTGCAAGGCTTGCTGTTCTTGTCTCAGTTGATCCGCGGTGATCGTTTTAACGCCAATATAGTCAAGATCATCCGAACCTCTATTTACAGTCAGCTTTCCTTCGTGATTATTTGACGGAAACTTTTCCCGGTAATTTGGATCGTTCGGATCGGTTGCGGTAAATTCCATGAATAATTCGCCGTATCCAATGTTTTCAGTTACCTGGACCCGAATAACTTTGTTCGCTGAATCAAAAGATGCAGAGTTCTCATAGAGAATGCCTGATCCTTTTTTATAAATCACAAGATCTATTTCTTTTCCGGTCAGGTCCACGATTTCTCCCTCAGCGTTTCTTGGTGCCAGCGCCAAGCTAAAGTGATGCCCTTGCCGGATTATAGATCCACCTTCCACTAACTCGATACTGGTTATGGCGGCATTGTACATTCCGCATCCTCCTTTTTTATTCAACAAAAAAGAGCACCTCGGTAGGCGCTCGTCTTTTATTCTTCTGTATTTTGTGGGTGAGCGATAATCTCATCTGCTTGTTCGACAGTAATAAACATTGGCACAAGTTTTCTTAAACGATCTTCACTCAAATTATTTTCTTGCCATAGAGTTAAGAGTAGATCGTAAAACATCGCTACTGTCACCTCCTGCCGCCGTCAGCTCCATCAAACCTAATATAGCGATTTCCGTTCCTGCCAGCCGTCGTTTAAGATCCTCTACTTGTTCAGCCGGATCAGGCTCTGCTTCATCCCAGTCGGCAGCATCCAGCAGCTCAAACGATTCAAAGTTGCGTACCCCTTTAAAGCAAAAGAGCACATCCCCTTCTTGACTCCATCCGGTCATCGTGTTCCCTTTAAATACAATCTTATCGGCTTCATAGATTTCAGATCCATTTTTTAAACGTTTCACTATGATCACCCTCACTCATATGTGATTTCAATTGTTGCTTTGTTGCTCATTTTGGCATACCCACTGCTACCATTAGAAATACCAATCCCTTTATACGTACCATTTTCAAAGCCCGCATGAAATGACTTAGAAAGTGTGATCCATTTTTCCTGACCTGTTGAAAAGCCTACACTTGTAATAGGTGATTGAAAATTAACATTTCCGCTCGGTCTTGTCGTACTTGTATGCGGTCTGAATTTAACGCTTATGAATCCACCGCTACCACCTGACAACCGTTTTGCTTTCACTCTGATTGATTTTATGGTCTTTCCTGACACGGTTGAGGATAATGTTGAACCAAAGAACCAAGCACCTGTAAATGGCCCGTATGCGCTGTATTTCCCTTGTGTAACCGCGTATAAGTAATTGTTTGGATCCATATCCCATTTGCCGCCAAAGTCAGAGCGCCATGTGCCGCTGTCAGAACGAGCACTTAGCGTCAGTTTCTTCGTGACTGGCTTCGGTGCAGGCGGTGGCTCTGGCGTTGGGAACGACCAGGTTCCGGTTACTTGCCCGCCTCGTATCTCCAGGAAGTTGCTTATCCCGGCTGTTGGCGCAGTATCTGCTCCTGCAATGACTGAATGACCGAACGCAATAAATGCGTACTCTGAAATCGTTCCGCGGCAATTTGAAACATAAGCCCCGCCGCCGTAAGATGCTCTGACCGCTGTTTTGCAATTGTCCATTCTCACGTTAATTATTTCGAAGTCCGCACCTGTGTTAATGTTTATCGCGTTCGTTGTGTTTGCTGTAGAGCCGTTTATCACACAATCTAATATTTTCCCTTGTGTCCCACGGCAAAAGATACCCGCATAATCATTCGTACTGTTCACGTCAATATCTCGCCATTCGATGAAATTACTATTACTTAAAATATTTACGCTACCGTTTAACGTTGGGTTGGTTGTTGAAGGCGCTGAGTTGCGAAGCACTAACGTTCCACCGCCTGTAAAACCCGATACTTCTATTTCCTCGTTAAACTCCTGTCCGTACGCCCATAGGATTTCTACAGTTCCTTTAAAGCACAGTGGCACACGCCGCAAAGCCTCGTTCACAGTTAATAAAGGCGAAGCCCAACTCTCTCCTGTGTTGTCGTCTGATGGCTCACTGATGCCACTTGTGCTTTCTGCAGCAACTCGTATTATTAATGGTTCGTCGCGGTAATCTGCATATTCAACAATATTTGGTGCGTGCAATTCCCCTACGTCCAGTTGTGGAAAATAGTAACGACCAAGTGCTGCATTGATCTCGGCTACAGGAATACCGTCAGCGCCTGATACAACAAAGATCCCGTCTTTATTATCTTCGCCACCAAAATAAGCGTTAGCTCCTCGCATAACTCCTGCAAAAATAAGATCTCCGGACTCATTAACATAAAAAACAGGCTTGAATACATCTGATATTGACGCTCTGGCATTAATACCGATTCCGTCTGTAGCGTTTAAATAGGTTTCGACAAGCTGATCGGTTCGATCTGACACAACCCCTCTTTCGGGAGAAAATGAAACCCCGTTATACTGCTTACCTATCTTTATTCCGCCGATCTCTTCAGCATCTGTAGGAGCGTACTTTTCCCACAAATCCGTATCAAAATTGAACGTTTTAGGTACAGGTATCGATTTGCTGGTATCAAGCCAAGTTGTATTCGATTGACCAGGGGGAGGTATCGGGCTTTTAATCTGTTTATAGCCATACATTTGCTGAATTTGACGAGCTGCCAGCCTTACTTCACTCTGTTTTCTGATCACAACGTTTCCAATAAGGTGCTCTCTTGATTTCTTAGTACCGAGCCACCGTTTTACACCTAAAATTCTCGCTTCAGCGTACAAAGGAGGATTGTACTTGATGTTTTTCACTTTAATCGGATCGCCAAGATATCCTTTTTCTAGTACAGCATCCGTCACGATATATTCATCCACTGCGTCAATTCGTTTTTTTAGTTCCATCTTTCCCAGCTGTTCTAATCGTGCGCGTGACATGTTTTGATCTTCAGTCTCAGGTTCATAGCGTTCAATCAAATGCAATTTATCAACATTCCAACGCTGATAAGCATCCTCATCGTAAACCATCACCTCATACCGAGAGCCATCCTCGCGTTCAGGCCCGATACAGATCAAACCGGTTACAATTCGTTCTGTATGAGTGCGGTGTTCAAATTCCATTAAATCCTTGCCGTATTCGAGTTCTTTTCCTCTTTGGTTCCCTTGCTTCTTGACCGCATCTATAAACCGATATACGCGATTCTGGATCACCTCAACACGAAAGATCAGCTCTACTCCGAATTCTGTTGCAACCTGACTGATAAAATCTAGACCACCAAGATGTTTATCAAAGGTCATCGTCCGAATGATACTGGATTCGATAAGTCCGATATTGTAAAAAGTCCCGGATGTAGCCACCCCGAGATACTGTCTCAAGGTAAAACCTTCATGACGAGCAGGAGGAACGTTTTTGAGTTTATTTAATTCAAATTCAGCGCCCTTTGCATACACTCTCTTTTTTCTAATGGACATCTGACCCACAGCGTCATAGCAGATAAATTCCTGCCAACCTTCACGATCTGCTGGAATTAAAAAACGGACGCGCTTCCGAACCATCGCTGATTCTGGAATGTCGTCGTCCATTTTAAAAGAAAAGGTATTGGTACCGTCCTCCGTTTGCTCATGTACCGCCTCGGTAAACGTTTTTTCACCTTCAAAATTTAACTCAGCTATAGGGATGCTACTCTGACTGTCTAAAAAAATGATTTTAGGCTGCATTACGTATAGACCTCCCTATAACTCAGCGTCGCTTTTGTCCTGTCAGCAGGAGCGTAAAGAAGAGTATGTTTTCCAGGAGCGACCCCGAAAAAATCTGCTCCAAAATCTTTTATCTCATTCACTTCTTCCCCGTTGATCATGCATTTGGACCGTTCAAAATCTATGTCTATAATGTCACCGGGATTTGCAATGATGAAAGGATCTGTATCAGGCACTTCATTGATCTTATCAATAGCCAAACGATAAAATTCAATTTTGGGAACTGGCAGATTACCCGACTTTCCAGCGTGAAGCTGTACTTGAGACACCGGCTGGTTGTATCGGTTTTCAGTATCTATATATGGTTGAGGGCGATATCGCGTGTGATGTTCTGACGTCCTCTGATTAACCATCGCAATATACGCTTTCCACACGTTACCGATCCTTTCGACTTGCAGCAGACCGGCGAAGTTGTTCCAAGCCCGTCCCGTTTCAGATGCGTAACTTACCAATACTTGTTGACTGCTGCCGTTTACTAAGATGACTTCAGCCCGATTCCCGGATGACCCTCCGCCTACCTTTTTCATCGCGACTTTTACAACGGTATTGCCTACATCATCTTTCAAGTACATTTCTGCACGTCCATATCCGCCCGATATGGTTGGCAGTTTAATTCTGCATTCAGCCCGAAAATCTTGTAATGGACTCGAGGGGATTAAGCGTTTCGTTGCGGGTCCATGCCAGTTAGGACCTGTGCCGTAGTCTGATACCACGAACGCACCATTCTCGGTTGTAAATCCACCATCAACATTTCCCCCATCAACACCAGTACCGGCTGTGGTCCAACCGATTTGACTATTTAAATCATCGGATAGCACTCGTTGGAATCGTTCAACAATCTGTTGACCAATATCTTGCGGGCATCCAATGCGCATGTATGAATCGCTAAAATCATTATAGAAATCTAAATGAGTGATCGGCTGCAGGACCTCAACCTTTAAAATCGGTTTTAGCTCTCTCGATCCGTTATTGATCACGAAGAAAGTTCCGTTTTCTGATTGAAGTTTCTTATTCAAACCATATTTATAAGGCTTAGGGCAAAAGAAATTAATCGCAACCTTATGAAATCCCTTCACCTCATATAATTCTTCTGTAGATTCTGGCACACCAAAATAAACCCTGTCCTTTTCATCATCGAAGATTAAAGGTGAGGGTTTATATACATGCAGTTCACGATTTATATCCTCTATCTGCTTCCGGAGGGATTCAGCATCACCTGCCGCAATAAGACCGATTACCCTGATTGTACGTGGATCTTCTAAAACGTCATTTAATTGGACACCAGGAATACCTGGCGTTCTTTGTGTTTCCAATGATCTATTTGTAACGCCTCGACCAAGAACGTCTACTATGATCATTTTGGTGCTTAAATCAAAGTTATTAAATAAAATAGGGAATCTCCTGATGTCGTCTTGATAAGAAAACACGTAATCCCTCCTTACTTAGGTTTTTTCCAATCGATGTTCCGTTCTTGTATCTCGGTCACATCGTCTACAACATATTCAGCCATCACTCGACCATCTACTGTTACAAGTCGGATGATTTCACGTGTCTGTTGATTTTCAGGTGATGTTGTAGTTGTTCCAAGCGTACCCTCGTGTTTCACACGTAGCTCAACATCCAGCGAGTTTTCAATGTCTTGTTTTAGTGCATCGATTTGCCAGCCTGAGTCCACCGCATTCATACCGATGTCAAAGGCTACATT
Source organism: Jeotgalibacillus campisalis (assembly GCF_000829515.1). GTDB lineage: Bacteria > Bacillota > Bacilli > Bacillales > Jeotgalibacillaceae > Jeotgalibacillus > Jeotgalibacillus campisalis. The sequence goes on from NZ_JXRR01000017.1 coordinate 244,898, forward strand.
TCTTTTTGGTGCGATATTATCAATCACAGCAGAACCTAAGCTTGCAGCTGTTTTCGCCACTTTGCTACCCATAGAAGCGATACCATTTACTAAGCCCTGGCCATTATACATTCCGAGTTTGTGTGTTTCTCTCGAAGGTGAATGCGTATCGGTTTTCCATGAAATCGCGTCCATAATATTGCCAGCTACTGTTGAAGCTGCATCCCAGACCGCCGCTGCCATCGATCCAATTCCGTTAATCAGGCCTTGAATGATGTCTTTACCAATCTGTAGCAAGTCGATTCCCTCAAAGGTGCTGACAATGGTATCCATGATATTTGAAGCGGTATCTTTTATGGTGGTCCAAGCTGTCTCCCAGTCACCTTGCAAAGCAGACATCGTCGCACTTATGATGCCAAAAACTAAATCTATCGCAATTTGGATAATACTGGTAATTAAAGACCAAGCAATTTGGACTATCCCAGAAATTAAAGGCCAGGCAACCTGAAATAAGCCAGTTATCAATCCTATAACCATTTGGATTACGGCCCACGCCTGATTAATATAATGAGAAATCGTTTCATAAAGAAAAGTCCATGTGTTTTTCGCAACCGTAGAAATGGTATCACCGTGAGCCGCCCAAAAATCAGCGATTCTCGAAGCGATTTGCACCACGATATCCCAGATGAAACCTAGAATTGACACGATGGCATTATAGATTAAATCCCATGTGTTTTTTGCTGCTGTATAGAAAGTTTGCTGATTAGCCGACCACCACGAGGACAGGGCAGAAAAAATGCTCATTGCCAACTCAGAAATAAAGGTGACGATCGCTGTAAAGGCTTCTTTTATTGCATTCCAGGCATTAATCAGGGCATTTCTGAAGTTTTCGTTTTCATTCCACAATCTAATAAAGACCGGAATCATCAACAAAAGAGCAGCTATCGCAATTCCGATCGGTCCTGCCAATAAAGCAATACCGGCGCGCAATAGGTTAAAACCGGTAAGTAAAAATGGGAATCTTGCACCTAAACTCGCCATCGTTGCCCCGAAATTTACGAATAACCCCTTTATAAAGGTGATAGCTGGACCGACACTCTTCATGATTGCCCCACCTAAACCCGAAAAAGCGACTCGTATCCCGACAATTAACGGAATAAGGGCAATTAGAGCGCCACTAATAACAAAACCTATCCCTATCAGGGTACCGATCACACGGTTGGATTCCATCATGGCATTTGTCCACTCTAAGAATCGGTTGACAAGATTCAGCAGGTAAGCGCCAATCGGTGCTAATCCAATACCTAAATTCACAAGAAACGTAATCAAATTGCCGATAAAGCTGATCACTTGTGGGCCGCTTTCATTCACATACGCAAGAAAAGTTTGAAATCCGTTATTTGTTCCGAGTGCAGCTGCCCATTCTTTAAAACGAGCCATCAATCCTACCAGATTATCCATCATGCCGGATGCGGAGGTGCTGAATCCTGCAAATAAGTATATAATTCCTGCGATTGCATCCCGAAAGATCGATCTGATCTTCGGCATGTTTTCATTTACGTAATCTACAAATTTATTGAATCCGTTCGAAGAACTCAATTTTGAGGACCATTCTTCGAATCGCTCCGACATGTTCAAAAAGCCCTCAGTTGTTGTTTTTGTCAACGGCTCAAAGGCGACCATCATATTCATAATGCCTTGTGTAATAAATCCAAATGATTTACCCAATGTTTCAAGCAAAGGGCCACCAGTTCGATTCAATGTGTCAAAAAAAGCAGCAGCACTTTTGGATTCAAAAGACTTGTTCAGGCTGCTCATTAAATTCTCAACCGCGGTAAATGTACCTGTGAAAAGTGGATTCAGCCTTTCGAGTGATCGACCGAGTAAATCCAGACTGTCACCAAAAATGCCAATGGACTGATCTTCAAATTGCTTTGTGATCTTGCCCCATGTATCACCGAGCTTATCCATAGAATTAAGCGCTTTTGTCTGATTGCCACTTAGAGAGTTTTGAATCTGTGCCATTTCCTCCGCGATCTTGTTTCTTTCTTTGCCTGTCGTGGCCATCGACATTTTTTCTTCAAGCTTTTTTAAATCCTCGTTCGCTTCGAATACACCTTTTAGATTGCTGGTCATTATGGATGCAAACCCGATTCCTGCAGCACCGGCAAAACCAAAAGCAGAGCCGAGCGCAAACGTAGAACCGGCAATAGTACCAAGCATGACACCTAAATTTCCTATAGCTCCTGTAATTGACGATATGACTGGCGCGATAATTGGACTCAGAGCCAGAAACGATCCTCCAATAGAATTACGAATGATCGTATCAAAGCTACGGATAGTCGTAGCAATACGGTCCATTGCTGATTCAAAACGATTAACCCTAGCTTCGATGGGGATAATCACCTTGTCTCGGGCTAGAGCTCTTGCTGCAACAGCGACCTGTGCAGCTTTGCGTAAAAACTCAGATATCTCAGCCCCAATCGGCTTGTCGGTACCCATTGCGGTTTTACGCACTTGGGCATCGACTTGCTTCATCTTCGCTTGAAATTCTTTAATTCGAGCACCGATCCGAGCCATGAAGTTTTCTTGCATACAATTTCCCCCTTTCGTTTATTCTGGCATCTGATAGGATGACATGGCTTTTTTCATGCGGTTATAACGTGATTTATCTATTGGCGCCTTTACTTCCTGACGCTGATATTGTAAGGACCCTTTCTCAAGCTCTCTACGTGCTTTCTGAGCGTCGAAAAGCTTTTTGGCTGTCGTACCCTTCTTATTCGCGGCGATCGCGTTCATCATCGCGCCTTTACTCATATTTTCAAGCTGATCGATCTCTCTCATGTGAGCGCCTTTTAATTTGGCTTTATATTCACTCATTGTCCAGGCGCCGATCACATCTTCGTCATATACACCGAGGTAACGAGCGCATAACTCGTATACCTTCAGCATGTCTATGCCGTTTTCTTTTTCGTTTCGAGAAGTTCTGTTCTGCTGTCTTTCATTCGCTGAACGTATTTCTCCATTTGAGCCTTTTCCTTCTCGTCCTTCGCGAACTCCGGAGCCACTTCGAGATCCTTCCAATATTTCTTCGCTTGTAGCTTGAAAAAACCCGAGTTATCCATTGCGATAAAAGCTTCTTTAAACAGCTGCTCTGTATCGTCATCCTTATCAATGACATCCATTAAGGCTTCTTCAATATCAGCACGAATCGGACGGTCTTTCAGGTGGTTAACAGCACAATCCCAAAAACCAATCAGGCCTTCATGGTCAAAATTAAGTAGCTTCTCATAAATGTTGTTAATGCCAGAAGATTTATTGCCGTCTTTATCCTCGCCGTAATATTTATCCTTCGCCAAGCTGTTAAATTTAAAAGTAACCTTCGATTCGTAATCTTTACCGTTCACATTAAGAATAGGCATGTATGATTCCTCCGTTTTCATTTAATAAATTCATAATAAAAAGGACGAGATATGCTCTCGCCCTTCTAGTTATCCTGCTGGTGCTTCTGAAGTTTGATTCGGAAATGATCCTGTTGTTTCTCCTGGTGCCTCAAAACCATATTGAGCGAACTGGATAAGATCTGCAGGAAGTTCCGGCAGCTCTCCTTTTTGAGATTGCAACATAACTGGCAGAGAGGTCGAAACTTCAACAAATCCATCAGTAGGCTCAGATGATTCAATGTTTTCGATAATGGTATAAGCGAAACGAGCGTCATGCTTGTCATTCGCATTCAGCTTCGTGTTAACCCTCCACACCTTCAATGTTTCTTCGTTGTCATAAGCATCCTCAAGAGCTGTTTGACCGTTATCTCCAACCTCCGAGTAAAAGGTAAGTTCAAACGTCTCTGACTTGGGACCATAACCTAATACACGTCCGAATTTTGTCTGTTCATCAACCATAGACTGTTCACGGTTATGATTACCTTCTGTTTGGTGACCAATCGCAAGTGGAGGCGCGCCGATTGCTGCTGTTACACGTTGCACTAAATAAATAATGTCTTTTCCTTGTTCCATTCTCTTCACTCCTTTTATTTAATCCAGAATTTCAACCGTATGACCCCGTGATAGGTTTTGCCATCAATGTCATCAAACACCTGTGTCCTCGGTTCATCCATTTTGACAATAGAAAAACCACCGTCTAATACCAGTGGTTGAGCATACAGTAATTTAATTGCGGCATTGATAATGTCGTAGCTTTGTTTTTTACCCATCGCTTCAGACCAGGTATGGATCACAAGTGAAACTTCTTCTCCATAAGATGTCTTGTTTGAGAATGGTTCTGAAATCGGCTCTCCTACCCGGATATACGGTTTAGGTTGATCGGCTGGCACATGGTCGAACACTCCTGTGACTAATGAGGATAACGCTCCACCGTTCAGCCTTTTAAATACTGATACCTGCAAGGGCCATAAGGCAGTTTGTATAGCCATCACATCACCCCAATTTCTTTATCTCACGTGAGAAGTATCTGCGCCCTTTATCTACAGATGGAAACCAAAATGGTTGCGCGTGCATCCCTCGCGTGAATACCCATCGATTTAATTTATCGGACCAGTAGACCCACGGTGTTTTTCTTCCGTCTCCACCCTCAGCATAAATGCCAGTGCCAAACTCCACATACACTGCGTAGTGAGCTCCTACCTCGACTGTACAGGACAACCCATCCATACTGCTGTAAAAGGTAATGGACTGCCTTAAATGACCGCCATCTATTTCACCAACCGGCGACATAGCCACCGCATTGTTATAGATGATCATTCCTGTTTCTTGGACAATCTCTCTTACACGCTTTAGAATCTCGTCACCGAATTCTTTTAAAGCGCGCTGCATCAATTTATTACCTACTTGAACCTGTCCGTTTCTAGCCACCTGGACTCACCAACTTAAGAGGCACCTTCATGATTTCGTTCTGGCCACCTTGATCCATTGGCTTGCTCACAACCTCATACGTATCGCCCTCACATACGACACGCATGCCAGGCGTAATGTCGGTTCGGTAAGGGTAGTAAAGATTGCGGTCAAAAGGATGCTGCAGTTGTTGAGCTTGATAGATTTCATTTGATGATGGTGTGTCGAGAAAACCTTCGTCTACGTCACGAGTGACCCAACCGCCGGACCCGGGAATAAAGCCACCGCCGCCATCAGGATTAGGCTTTGAATACACTTTATAGATGACCTCATGCGGAAATTCGTGCAAGTCGATCACCCCTTAATAAGTTCGATCAGATCCTCTTTGGTTGCATCCTCTTGATACTCAATCCCTTTATCATCAAGATAAGCGCTTAATTTCTCATTCTTGACTCGCTTCAGGGCGGCGGCTGTTTGGCTAGCATAGTCAGAGTTTTCTTCTGCCTTTGTTTCAGCCTCTTTCACTTCCTCTGCGCTCGGCTTAGCGCTCACAGACTTGTAGCCTTGAGCTTTATAAATCTCTTTATAGGCTCTTTCTGTGGCTCTTAGGCGTTGCCCTTTTGGACCGATAATATTGATCATTTGAATCGCACCTTTCTATAGGTCTGAATCTCTTTGTAATAACTAGCAGGAAAGTTCGTATCAAATGTATACGAAACCGATCCCATCGACTGAGATTTCAGACCAGCTTTATTTAGATTGAACTGGCAGCCTTTTGCTACGAATATTTTAATGCCTGCTGGCAATGCCTCTTCGCCGTTATGATCCTTGAAATCATTGTGGCAGTATTCTTTTGCCCGTTCGACAATCAAAGGGATCATTTCGGTCAAATAGGCATCATGCTTCGTGGTATTGGAAAAGCCGATCATGGACTTTACTTTTTCCACATCCATTTATCAACCCTCCAATGCTTGAATGAGTTCCTTTTGCTTCATAGATGAGTAGCCTTTAATTTCTTTCTCCTTGGCTACTTCTTTCAGTTCCGGCACCGTCATGTCTTTATAAGCTTTTGGCTCGTCAAGAGAATCATTCTCTGTAACCTCTTCTTCAGGCGTAGAATTAAGCTCATATTCAAGAGCGAGCTGTCTTTTCTCTACCTCTTCACGTTCAGCGGCCATTCTTTCCTGTTCAATACGCTCTGCCTCATTTAAATCAGCATTAACATCACCAGTTTTGGTTTTGCCTTTAATGATTTCAACATGCTGCGTATTGGTTTTCATTTCAGTGTTCTTTGTTTTCGCCTGCTCCCGGCGCATACGTTGGAACGATGTAGCTCCCATGTTTTCACCTGCTTTCAAAATAGTAGAAGGGGGCTCAAGCGTGCCCCTTCTCTTTTTATCCATTGGTAATCATTTTCACAATACGGATTTGCTTCTGGTGATACACTCGATCCCAGTTAGCAGCTGCCGCAAGATCAGCATTGCTCGGTGACTTTCCAGATACCTGAGATGATGTGAACGCTACTCCACGTGGGTGAAGGATGAAATGCTTACGATTAATTAGAATGTCATCACCAGCAAGCTTGTCACGATCTGTTTCTGTTTGAATATCAGCAGGCGTTCCATCTGCATAACCAAGAGCGCCAGGTCCAAACAGGTAAGAGGTATAAGCTCCACCAGAAACCGGCACGCCATCATCCACAATTACACGCTTGCCGTCGAACGTAGCAAATTCAGTGTTCGTAGCTGGATCAACCTTATACTCAAGCAAACGCATGATTTTAAGGTTAGAATACACACGAGAGTGAACCACCATCGCTGTCAATCCACCTTGCGCGTCACCAAGTAGCTGTGAACCTTCAATAATGGAATTGCCATCAGCTTTCGCTTCAGCGTTTGTTCCACCTTCTGTAAAGTCGATTTGATTGCCAGACATAGAGCTAGAAGCAAATACTCCGTTCAGCGTTGCGATTGTAGCCGCCTGCATTCGGCGCACCCAATAATTCGCTGTACGGTCACCGATTGCCGCCATTGGATCAGATCCTGCAAGATCACCAGCAAGATCATTCGCTGCCCATGCTTTACCACGGAATAGCTTTACAGCTACGTCTTGATCAGCATCGATTTTGTCTGGAGTAAGTGCCACTGTATCAGACAGCACTTCATCTTCTCCATCAAGATCATTCCAGAAAGGCATGTTTACAGTACGGCCGCCACCACTTGCAAGAATTTGAAGCTCCGGATTCGTTGAAATAATGCCAGATTGATAAAGAGCTGAAAGCTCCGTTGTACGATTGACCACATAAGGGTTAAATACCTCTGGTACGATTACATCTGAAATTAACGTTTTTGCCATTGATTATTACCTCCTAAGCTTGCGCTTGTAATTTTTTAGCGAGATCAGGGTCATCCCTAAGTAATCTCCCTTGCTCAGTTAGGTTGAGCGATTCCTTTTTAAATGGGTTTGGCTTGTTATATGAGCCAGGTGGTTGTTGCCCTGCACCTCTTGGTGAGCGCCCTGATAAGCCTGCAGGTTCTTCTGTTTCTGCAAATAAATAAGCGTCACTCTCTTTGAGCGCGCTTAGTTGATCGTCAAGACCTATTAACTTGTCGCCATCCAGTTTGATCTTCTCGATGTCAAGGTTAGCCTTAACAGATTTTATGTTCCTTGCTTTAGCTGAATTAAGAGCGTCTTTCAAAGCATCGTCAAAATCTCTTTGAGCCATCTTTTCTTGATAATCAGCATCTTTATCCGCGTTTTCTTTCTTTAAACGATTGATTTCGTCAGTTAGATCATCATGACCCTTCGCTTTCTTGCCTAAACTCTCAAGCTGATCATCACGATCTTTGATATCGTTTTGCAGATCCTTGATCTCGTTCAGCTTGCCATCAAACTTTTCTTTAGGAATCCAGCTGCCGTCATTTATAATCCCAAGCTTATTATCACCTGCTTTCTCGATCACTTGGTTATAAAGCTCTTCGCCTAACAATTCTTTTAAGTCCATTTGTAACGCTCCTTTTAATGTTTTGTTTACGTGTCCACCTCACGCATAAGGAATCCGTTTATTTAGAGTCGAACCTTTAAACGACCGGGTTTGCTATTTAAGTCATAGCTGACAGATAGTGGATCACCTTACCCTTTCTCGGATTTGGCTTTTGAATCAATGTGAGCTTGAAACTCAACAAGAGTGTCAGCATCAATTTCTACATGATCTGCAAAGAAACTAATATGACAATGATTAAATTCATCTGTCGCTAAAGACAAATGCAATCCATTAATGCCTGAAATTTCATGACCGTCAATCAAGACATCATAATTCGATAAACAGATACCTTTGTTGTTCGAGTCGCTTTCTCTCTTTTTGATTTTCAGTTTTGCCAATGTGATCCACCTCCTTAAGATGCCTTTTTAAGCCTTGAATTCCACTGCTCGAATGTTTCATACTCCCTAACCACAGACGGTGGTGAAATCTCCTTCTGAGCCTTTTTAAGCGCCTGTTTGTATGTCAGTGATTCATCAGCCATGAGCTTATCAATCCGATCAGCAAGCTTGCGCTGATAAGTAGGATCCATATAGTCACGACCCCGGCGATATTCTGGCAGCATTCCATTCACGATTCGAAGTTTCACACACCGACAATTGATTGAAAGCTTTGCTGAGTCAGGACCGACCCATAAGAGAGGCGCTTTCGTTCGATTGTCTCCATATGTGAAATACCCTTCATTGTTTGTATCAGTGCCATCGAGTCTGCGGTGTGATGATCTGACTTTCAGATCCAGCGCGCTCATCCATCTGCCTGTGATCTTGGCAAACTCTTTCGCTTTCTCTTCTGCCTTTTCACCTGACAAGCTTCTGACTCTGCCGCCCTCAGTCCTCACAACAGCCTTCGCTTTCTTCCTGCTGAAATCGACTGCTCGCTCTAATCGCTTTGCCATCTGAGCATATCCTTCGCCTGCTATGATGCCCTGGCTGATCTCGATATTAATTCTCCGGACAATTTCATTCCGGTGAGGCTCAAGTATTTTGTTCAATGTCATTTCAGCGACTGGATTCAGCAGAACTTCTCTGATGAAAGCGACAGAAGGGATCGTAAACCCCATTTCGGTTGCTGCTGTTTTTTCTAACAGGTAAGCCGTCCTTAAATACCCTTCAACATACTGCGATTCCAGCGATGCTTGAAGCTTCTGAATGATCATTAAATAATCTTCAGTGAACAATTGAGCGATGACCTTCATTTCCTTCTGCAGCCGGTTGTATTTATTAACGTCTGTCCAGCTTAATTCACCGTTCGTTTCATACTTGATGTACATTTGATTGACCTGACGCTGAATAACCTTTAAACGCCTTGTAAATACCTCGTCAACGTCCGTTTCCGTCTGTTGGAGCAATTTGTCGATATATTCTTCAATCTCCAGTTGGTTCATTTGTACCGCCACCTAACGGCTCTTGTCGCGCATCGAATTCAGCTTCTTCACGTGCAATGCGTTCCAATTCTATCTGGATGTTACGCACCCACGGATGAGATTCTAAAAGAGTTTCGCGTGATGTGATCCCGACTGAATCTCTTGCCATCTGAACAAGCTCCACTTCATTCGTCAGTAGCATCTTATTAAAGGTAAATGTCACATCTTTATGATCGTATTCACCCTGTCCGGATAGCTTCAAATACTCTACGACAAACCACATGAATTTCCGTAATGCTCGTGTGAATTTGCGTTCTAAGATGCTTGATTTCATATCCAAGAGTGAATATAGGTTCTTCAGTGCAACACCGCTTGGCGCGTTTCCTATGACGTCTGGTGATGGATTCACACCCTGCCCAAACGCAAAAATAGACTGCTTCAACTCTTCTATCTGAGTTTTCACAGCCTCAACCGGCACCTCTGCTTTTAATGTATCGATTCCAGACCCTTCTGCAGCATCAATCGGAATCGCTTTATAGCGTTTTAACTGCTGCAAGAACTCAGCTAAGTTCGTACCCTCGTACCCTTTTAAGACATAGATCAATGACTGCATATCATCCAGCGTGTTCGTTACATCAGAGAACAGCAGATCAAACGCATCGATTGGATCCTTGACAAAATGAAGATCACTCACACGTTCCTCATTATTCGCAAACTCAATGAATGGCACCTTGCCCCAATTGCCCGATTCCTTACCGTTAATGTAATGCGGCGCAGGATTCACTTCCTCCATCGCATCTGGTAGCAATTCCCCTTCGATAATCTCATAGTAAGAGACATCATCAGCCGTCCACCATTCAATCTTGATGACCGATTCACTGTATTTATAGAATCGAATGCCACCGATCAGTTCCTTGCGCTTTGTCGGCTCATAGATTGGAATGAACTGTTCAGCTGGTATGATTATGAATTGAAAGACTCCATCTTCATCAATGTATGGATGCAACCACTCTCTGCCTTTGTTGCTCGCGTTTTTAATGAGCTCAGGGATAATGTCTTCGAAATCTTCTCCGATCGTTTCCTCGATCAATTCAAGCAGCTGATCATTATCACTTTTAGTTCCTATTGTCATTGGTTCCCCGGAGAGATATGCAGTCTTTTGATCGACTAGCAGCTTGTGAAAGCCGGAAGCTAACCGGTGATTCGTTGCATCTGGATCTGCAATCATTGTTCCGTTATCGCCTGGCACCTTTATGGTACGCTTTTTAATCTGCGATTGATTGAAGTAGTATTCAACGCCCTCTGAATAATCAGTAGGATCGAAATCATCATATACACGCCTCAACATCTGCAGATCAGTAGGCTTGTTCTCTTTAATAAGTTCAATTAATTCCTCACCATGCGTCATGCTGAATGGATCCACTGGCTCACCTCCTTATTTTAGTACCGTTACCCCTCGTTTATTGACGATCTCAGCGATACCCGTTAGAGCATCAGGCGCATCATCATTTTTGTTCTTACCTTCTTTTTGGAATTCCGTTATGTGCTTATAAAATTCAGGCCAACGTTGCTTCCAATCAACGGGATAATACACATGATCTTGAATAAAAGAGCTGTTAGTCAGGATGCGGGCCATCTTATTCTTGCTTTGATGAAACCACTTCACTACTACACTCTTTGTCTGGAATTCTTCCCATATGATTCGTTTGACGTTTCGAGCAAAGCCACGACCGCCATTATTGGACTCAATCTCAGCCTTATTCACGTTATTACGCACAAAAAAAGAAGCCGTCTCTTTTTCAGTGACTTCCATACCGTCTTTGGTATAGTAGACGTCCAAAATGTACGCTTCTCCTTGATAAACACCAGCTATTATACTGCAAAGGTAGTCAGAACCTTCATCAGCTGTGTCAGTATAGTTAATGATTCGTTCAAATTGCGGAACATCTTCATAGGTTTTAAACGTCTTATACAGAATACCTTTCACATCAACCGGACGCTGATAATAATTGGCTTCCATAATTGTTTCATCCATCAAACGCTTAAGACTCTCAAATCGCTTTTTATTGAGCAATGGAGGACATAGCATGTTTCCTTGTTCATCCTCAGCAGGAATGAGCAGCACAAACCATTCATCTTTTTCTTCACTCTCTAAGATGCGGCCGCAAATGTCTTTCTTGCTCCACCTGGTCATGTTCACGATCTTGATGGACCGATCTGACTGCTCCTGCCTGGATAAAAACGTATCAGTGAACCATTGCCACTGCTTATCCAATGCATTCTCATTGAATGCTTCTTCAGCATTCTTTATAGGATCATCAACAATCAGAATGTTACCACCCTTACCAGTGATCGATCCTCCAAGTCCAGCACCTTTGTAATTGAAGAACTGCCCTTCTAATGCCCATTGTCGATAAGAGCCATCACCATGCTTAATCCTGACTTCAGGAAAGATGTCAGCAAACACGATTTCATGAGGATAAATCTTTTCTTCGCTGATTCCGTCACGTGTATAACGAGAGAAGGTTGTTGCTAAATCTTCATTATAAGACGCTGTGATGATCTTATTCTCTTTATCCTTGCCAAGCACCCACTCACAAAACAAGATGAGTGTTCTTGACTTACCATGTCTGGGAGGGATATTCATGATCATATTCTCGTATGGCTCGCCATTTGGCTTTAGCAAAGTTCCTTCATATAGACTCTGAAGCGTGTTTGCTATTCGCTTTAAATGAGGACGATCCTCTTTATAGAACGAAGGAGCTCGAGTCACACAATACTCCCAAAAAGACTCTCTGGATAATGCTATGCGCTTATTCCGAATCCTTCTGAGCTTTTCCTCTAGTAAATCTCTAGCTGTCACCATATTTGTTCAGCGCCTTTTCAAGCTCTTCATCTGATAAGTGAGAGAGATCTACGACATTGTTTGTGACGGTTCCGGAATGTTCAACGTCTTGCTTATCTCTCCACTGTTTAGGTTTGCGATTCTTTAACCAGAAGATTTGAGCAGTTGTATTTGGACGCTCATACTTTTCAACCCTGAACACATCTCCGCCTGGAGTCACATGATCCTCTTCATAATGGAACCCGAGAGCTGATCTGAGCATTGCGTTCTCTACTTGACGATCGATAACCTCTTTACCCTTTTTAAGGGCGTTAGTAATGTTGGGATGCTTCTTCTTCCAATCATAAAGCGTTTCCCTTCTAATCCCTATATTGTGAGCAATCTGTTCATCTGTAAGCCCGTCTCTTGCCCAACCTTCAAGTATTAACAGCCCTTCTTCTGTTATCCACTCTTGATATTTACCTTTAGCCACTTTTAAATACCACCCACTCTCGCGCTATTTGCTTTTTCAGACATACAAAAAACACCCCGAAGGATGCTTCTATAAATAACTATTTAATTTCTCAAAACTACTTACATGTACGAACGGCAGGTCTTGGTTATGAACATTAACACCAGGTGTAAGAACCCTATCGTATAAAAGGTCATAGATACAATCATTAATAAGTAAAACATCCTTATCAGACGCATCTTTGTGAGAAGTCATTGTCATCCCACCTGAATGTTGGGTTACTTCACCTATTAGATTCTTCTCCTGCAACTCTCTTAATGGTAAATTCCTTAATGTGCCTATATCTGTTTTAGGTTCCTTCTTTAAATACTCACATAAAATTGTTAAGATAGGTTCTTTCGTATCAAAATACGGTTTTGCTTGGTTCATTCTATTATTCCTCCTTTTCCTCATACATTCGAGAAAAAACAGGAGAATCCTCTAATTTTTATATCAATTAACACATTTCTCAGCATCTCAGCATAGAAAAAAGCACCCCGAAGGATGCGATTAATTGGTTTCGTTTATTTTTCTGCCAATATTATTTATTTTCAGCAAAGCCTCGTGTGAAAATCTCTTTCTTCCGATACTCATTTCCTCGAAAATCTCTCTTTCCATATCTAAATAATCATTTTTAAGCCATGACAACTCCCACAAATTATGCAGTTGAGAACCTCTATTTGTGCTATCCAAATCTCTAGTACAAGGTTTACATACTACTTGAAAGTCTTCAATTCTTTCATGGAAATTGCTACTATCAACCATAATATTAGCTGACCAGTTTTCAATATCTTTTTCGCATTCATCACATTTCACAAATGTATTCATTTTGGTTAGTGCCCCCTTTACTGTTTCTTTATCTATTCTATTCAACAGCAAACAGGTAAATCCTTCAATTATTTCAATTTATTTTTAGCACATTTCGCAAACGGACAATAAGGCTTACCAGCTGCTTTACTAAGCCAGATACATTTCTTACAGTTCTCATATGCTTTTTCAGTGATTTTCATAGGAACACACTCTTTTTTCCACACCTGGTGCATGTACCTTCAGCTCTGTGAGGATGCCATACAAATTTATAGTTCCTGAAATCATGAAAGCCTATGAAGCATAATAATTTTTTCATAGCGCGCCCCTTATGTGCAAAATAAAAACCACAAAAAACCACCCTGTTTAGGATGGTTTGAGTAAGTATATCTAAACGATCTTCACAAGGTTCAAACCTTCTTTTTTCGGTACCCCTCAAAAAGACCCCTTCACTTATATAGGGCAAACATACGTCAAACGTACGTCAAAAATTATCTAGAGATATTTGTCTTGGTACTTCTCATAATTTGGATCTTCTTTTCCATAAGTGGTTGTAAAACATCAACGGTTAATTCTATGATATACCTATTAATTTCATCCACGGGACCAATGAGGTTTCTATTATTCCCTGCATCTGGCTTTGCTAAATAACTTTCATAGCTGTATTTATAATTATATGTATTTCTTAATTCATTAAGGAATCTATCACATTCTCTCCCTATACATGAAATATAGTCTTGAGATCCCTCAATATAAAAACTAAGTCTTCTGAGAACTAATAAAGCTCTATAAATTTCCTTCTCCCTTACAGTTAATTCAGTTCTAATATTTCTGATCTTTTGTTCATACTCCTCTTGCTTCGATAGCTCGAGATTATCACGTCCGCTATAAAGTGATTCTGATAAGGTAATATAATAAACAAAGTCATTATAGACATTCGTAATTATTAAGTTGAAAGAATCAATATTCTTATAGAGATCCTCAAGCTTTTCATTCTCTAATTTAAAATAATATTGATGCATCTCACGATCTAGAGTAATTTGGTGTTCTCTTTCGATTGCCGTTAATTGAGTCTCGTGTTGAGCTTTTATTTGGAATCTTGACACAAAGTACACTACGCTAGCACCAATAATAGCTCCTAAGTAGCCTCCCCAATATCCTAACCATCCATTTGCGGTGCCTGGTGAAGTACTTACCCATGAGCTGTCCATCATTAAACTAAGTCCCAAAGGAGTAAAAATCGCAAGGAGTACAATAATCACAACTTTCCACATACAATGTCTCCAATCGTTTAAAATTTTCTTTTTATTCCAGTATATCAAAATATTAATTTCGAGGACCTATTTTAAATAAGAAACTTTTACTCGTACTTTTTCCTTAGCTCGATCAACATACTGTTGGACTGTTCTTTTCTTCAATCCAATCTCTTCAGCGATCTCTGCCAAGCTCATTCCCTGTGCCATATGGAGAAGATAACACTGTCTTTCCCTGTGAGATAGGATAATCAATACATCAAGCAATTTCTCTCGTTGTGAATCAGATAAATAGACTTGTTTGGGCTTCATATCAATCTGAGGGAATAAATCCATATCTAGTAGCGATGTACGCTCATATGCTGATCTTCTGTCAATGCCTCTTAGATTCCCTGGACGTCTACCCTTTCGCATCCATTCAATAGCATATTTCATGTCTGATATCATTTCAGAAACAATTCTATATTCTTCTTCATCTGCTGGATTAGTGAAATTAATATCACCGAATTGGTCAGTGTTTTTGGACAACAGGTAGCGAGAACGCTTTTCAAGTTCCTTCTTACCATCACTGTATTCACTGATTAACTTCTCGTTCCAAAATTCGATAGGTGTATTCGTGGTTGTGCTCACAGCAATTCCCCCTTTAAAATGTAAAAAAGGAGCACAAAGCAAAGATTGCCTCTCTCACAAGGTCTTTGCTTTAAGCTCCTTCTGGTTTTCAGATAGGATTATTTAGTTTGAACGTGCAGTTCATTATTTTTGATATTGCCTTATCATCCATATATTGCGTTCTATATTTTCATCGAAGCATTTCTTGTGCATTGTTTCTCCGTTTTTAAGTTGCGTATCATCATGTTCGTTAATTTGCTTCCTGCACCAATGACAGATATTCATATGCTTCACGCTAAACCCTCCTAAAACTTCTCACTTTCCTCACTCAGCACCCGATCCACCTTATTTTGATTCATAATGACCGTAGTTCTGCTATAAGGCTTTAACGGCACTACTTTTCGCTTCCCATCACCACAAACGATAATGTATGGCGTTCCTTTTGCTTCGAGCTCTTTTTCGTTCATGATGCCACCCCTAAGCCTTTCTGATAAACTCCCGACCCTTTTGCTCCACAATCACCAATTCAACGCCTGTCTGTTCTTCAAACAGTTTCTTACGCAATGGAAAGTCCTTACTCGCGGGCCCTCCTTTGATATCAATGAATTCTACATATCCATCCTTGTACGTGACCTTAAAATCTGCGGTATAGATCGCTCCACCTTTCTCGCGTTTGCCCTTACCCTTGCAGAGTGAGCATTGATTAAGATTCATGGTTTTTGGATTGAGCAGCCTGCCAGCACCCCGGCACCTCTTGCATTCCACTGTATAAGTATCAATGATCGTAAACTGAGGATGTGTTTCGATCTCCTGTACCATTTCATCTTTCAGTAGCCGTTTATAGTAAGCAGCCTCTGATAAACTATCAAACTCAATATCATTGATCACCATTCTCTTTGCGATCCACTGGCGTGGCTGTTTCTTCTGGCGTGGTCTGTTTGGTCTCATTTATTCAGCCTCCTGAAAGATTAGGTCCTTTCTCTCGAGCTCCTGTTCAGCCATTGCGGTTGCGACTGCTGCAACATGAATGATTTCTTTCAATTTGTTGTCTGCATCAGATTCCTTGCCCCATCCCTTTTCCTTCTGCATAGCCTGAGCTACTTCTCCGACTTCTTCAATGAGGATCTGTAGCCATGTTCCATCATCATGGCGCTGCACGCCCCATTTTTTATCCTGCCGCACACGTTCTTGATCGATTGCCATTAATACTCGACCTTTTAAGTTCATCTTCATCCTCCATTCTTACCTTTCCTAAACACTCACCGCATAGCGCGAACTTTCTGCGCACATTTCAGGCAAATTAGCTCTAACTAAAGCATCTGCAAATGGTGGCGGTACACTATTACCAACTCTTCTTATCTGATCTGACTTCGTTCCGATATTAAAGTTGTAATTACACGGGAATCCTTGACCAGCAAATAGTTCATGCGGTTGCAACATTCTCAATCCAATATCAGTGATTTGATATTCGTTTGTTTTAACTGCTACCAATCCAAACCGATCGCGGGTTGTTATCGTATGAAGAGGTTCGCTTAAAGGCTGCCCTACACCCTGACCGTAATATTTAGTGAGGAAAGCAGTTACCAGTCCAAAACGATTACCACCAGCCGTAATAGTGTGCAAAGGGCTGTTTAATGAAATGCCTCTTACTGTTTTTTCTGATTGTTCAGTGTAGTAACTAATCAGGAAAGCTGCTTTATTCTCGTCTGGAACCATAAAAGGTTTTGATTCATTCAACACAAATTTCTCTAAGCCTCGTTCGATTCTTTTCATGGTATTCTGCACCAAAGGCTTTTTACGGTTGAATATCGATGGAGCGCCGATCGACCAGTCAATAATTTCACTGGAGGTCTTCCATGGCTTTTGTTTGCCTCTTTGCACCTGTGGACTCTGTGGATCTCCATGAGTAGGTTCAGGCCATGTAATTGGTTTTCCGTCACATCTAGCGATCATAAATAATCTTTTCCGGATGGTTGGAGCTCCATAATCGCATGCGGACAGTAGTTTAAACTGGACTCTATATCCTAATGATTCAAGAGCCTTCACAAAACTTTGGAAGGTTCGACCTCGCATTACATCTATAGGTTTTCCTTCATTACTTAGAGGGCCCCAATCTTTAAATTCTTCAACATTTTCAAGCATTATGACTCTTGGTTTAACCGCCAATGCCCATTTAACAGCTATCCAGGCTAAACCTCTTATTGCTTGCTTTACAGGCTTGCCGCCTTTTGCTCTTGAATGATGAGTACAATCTGGAGAGAACCAAGCTAATCCTACTTTCCTCCCCCTGCAAGCTTCTTTAGGATCTACATCCCATACAGATTCGCAATAGTGTTCAGTGTCTGGATGATTTATCTTGTGCATTTCTATAGCAGCAGGATCATGATTAATGGCTATATCAACGCTCATACCGGTTGCCATTTCTATCCCTGTGGAGGCTCCGCCACCGCCTGCAAAGTTATCAATGACGATTTCTCTAAACATATCAAGCTGCTTCATTCAACGCCTAACCCCCTCAAATATAATGTAATCCGGTCTGTCAATCTTGCAATTAAACACCTCAATCACCGTGAGTCGCTCATCATCTACTGATTTTTCTTTCTTGATGCGAACGTAGCGTTTCATGCTCCTTCAACCTCCTTCTCAGTCAACTCCTTCAACCACTCATGATCATTAGTCGCTTTCGCCATTAAGATGTACTGCTCTTTCAATATTTCGTTGTAATCAATTTCAATCACCGTTTCCACCTTTTCAATGGATGTGATCGGCAGCGTATTCCTGAAGTATGCCTGCTTCGATTCACACCACATGTCACAAATCGCAAAGGGGTAATAGTTGAAGATGACAAAGCCTTTGATAACACCCACCCAACCGGTTTTTATATGTCTGACTGCATCCCCTATCTCCATTCAGATCACTCCTGAGCTTGTTTTTTGAGCTTTCGATACCTTCTAGCTACTCCGGTTTGAGAAAATCCAAGCATTTTCCCGATGTCGTGACCGGACATCCCCTTACTTAACCAACCTTCATAATCCTCTTTGGTGAATGTCATTTTTGTTGGTCTACCTTCTGATATTCGTTTCCTGTACCAACCTTGCTCATGGTCACTGAAAGAGGGAGATAGTTGACCTCCGATTTGCCTTAACTCTTTGTAAAAAGGGCAATCTCCGCATATCTCCTGCCTGACTACTGTGTGATCTATAACATTTCGATCGCAATGGTTGCAGTGCTCCAAAGTGATTTGAGTTTCGCGATGAAGTAACGCTATTCTTCGTTTCTTTTTTTCAGGTGATGCAATCATCACATTCCCTCCTGCTTCTTTCGTTTTCTTCGTTCCAAGTACGCCAGCTTCTTCGCTTCAAAGTCCTCTCCGGCTTCCTCTTGATAGTTCTGCTGATGCCTGTTTTCAAACCATTCAGGCAGCTGCTCTTTTCGTGCTGGCTTTTGATTAAAGGATCGCTTCGTCTGCTTTGATCGTTCATGCTGAAGATCCAGCCCCTTGATATCTTCTAAACTCTTAACATTCGCATTTGCCCATCGTTTTAAGATGCCCTCAGCGTAGCTCCAGGTCTTATTGTCTTTAGCAGCTCGTTTAATCGCTTCACAAACGATTTCTTCTGAAAAGTCCTCTGCCCACATGATGATTTCCTGTGTTGCCAGTGGTGATAATATGCCGATATTCTGTTGATAGAGCATCACCGCATCCATACCCTCTGCTTTGTCCTCTGTCGGCTTTTGAGGTTGTTCAGGTGCTTTGGCTTCCTTCTTTTCTGGTAACCTCTCAACCTCTTTATTCGATTCTCTATCAGGGTCCATAACGGTCACGACTGTATAAGAACGCTTAACTTTTTGTAGCTTTACGAATCCGAGCTTTTCAAGCTTTTCTAATTTGCGCCAGATTACTAATGCCTCCGATTTGGCATATCCTTCACCAGCAACCGCCTCTGCAAGTTTATTGCGGCCCGTGATCAATTGGTCCTCATGCAGCTCAACGGTGCCTTGCGTGAGGCGTGCGGTAGTTTTTTTATATGTTTTTTCAAATAAACAATAGGTGTAGACCCTCATCAACAAAGGATCGTGCCAAACCGTCTCCCTTGCTGACATATGCAGTTTGGCGAATCCCTTCACGTCCAATTCAATCCTCCTTAACTTGTTTGACGTAGCCCCGATAAACCAAAGCGATCGGTACCTCATATTTATCTGGTGCATTCATTCCAGCTACCCTGTGCGGATTTATTGCTTCATATTCTTTCGTGTACACCCATTTAAAGCCTTCCTGGGCAATTGCTTGACCTGTTGTATTTGCTACAGATATAGGCATGCGGTATCCTCCTTTTTCCGGTGCGTGTGGTCGAACGGTTGCTATATCAGTTTTTCAAGTTCAGGTTTTAAGTTTTTAATGCAGTCTTTCATAGTAAAACTGACATAAGAGCCTTCTTTATAATCCGAGTAACGTTTTACCACTTCATTTGGAGAGTAGGTGTATCCCATTAAACGAATGTATTTTTGTATTTTTTCGTATGGGTCTTGTTCTTCTTCAAAACTCCGATAGTTTTCTCTTTTCATGAATGCTGTCATACAAGCCGATTCAAGCGGTTCGTCATCTGGATCGCCTACAACAACATAATGCGGGACTACATAATATTGTTTTCCGCATTCAGTACACTTAGGATCATCAAATTCATAAGAGTTTGATTTTCCTACTTGTAAATTATTAAAATCAAAGTCCGCATTCTCGAATACTACAAACCCTTTACATTTAGGTACATTGCATTTATTAGCTTCAATAGACATCTCTTGCCCTCCTTATAGTTTTAACCGTTTGCTTCAACGGCCCGACTACTGACTGGCTACTTTTACGATCTTCCCAGTGACCTTCTGGACCTCTCTTTTGAAGAGCTCTTCATCTGAATTGTTATCGCTCAGATGCAGCAACCAGATCTCTTGGACCTTGCTTAGGTCATTCGCTTTGAAAAATCCCAGTGCGTTTTCTAAGCTAAAATGAGACTGCATCAATCTTTTCTTCATGATTTTCGGTACTCGACCAGAAGCGATATTCTCCTTCAAGATGTCCAGGCTATAATTGGTCTCGATCATGATGTGTGTTAGGTCTTTGAATTTGTATTTGATGTAATAGGTGTCAGTAGCGAATAGCAGCTTCTCACCAACATCGTTTTGAAGAAGGAAACCGAATGGCTCTGATACGTCATGCTGCACATCGAAAGGCAAGATGGTCCATGTTCCTACTTTGAATGGTTTCTTTGCTTCCACCTTATTGATCCGGTGGTGATTCTCTCCGATAGCCTCTGCGGTTCCTGGAGACATGTACACATCAATCCCTGCTCTCAGCACTTCTTTCAACCCTAATCGATGATCACCATGTTCATGACTGATCAGGCAGCCTGCTATGTCAGAAGTCTTGAAATTTAGTTTTCTTTGGATGTCGCGGAACTTTATGCCAGCTTCCAAGAGTAAAGAAGTACGCCCATCTGAGATGTGATAGGCGTTCCCCCTACTGCTTGAACCAAGTACCTTTATTTCAATCACCAGCCTGGACCACCGGACGATTCTGTTTCTTTCTCCGGCTCTTTCTGAGACTCTTCAAAATCATTGAAAAGAGAGTTTTCTTTTCTTTCTTCTACCTCATAATCAATGACATCTTTCTTTCTTTTAGGCTTTTCTTCTTCGAAATCAAGAGATTCTTTATTCGCTTTTTCTTTAATTTCATATTCTGGATTAAGCTCTTTTCTTTCATTTTCGAATTCGTTTTCAGTTGTGCGATTAACCGCACCGATGAACAAGTCACTATCATCTGAAGTGTTAATAAATGCTTTAGCTGCACGATTGATTACCGTTCGTTTTGCCATTTCTTGAGGGTACTTGTTTTGAACTGTACCCATGCTTGATTGCGACCAAGACGTTTTAATTTCTTCAATCGTCATAACGGTTAAGAACTGCACGCCATCCTCGCGTTCAATGATGCAGTAAGCACCTTCTATGTCATCTTTATTGCCCGTAGCTGCTTTCCAATCTACTTTGTGAGATTTAAAGGCTAATTGACCACGTTCGTTGTATTCGACTTCAAACTCTTCGCCTTTCCAGATTACGTTAGCCCAAATATCTTTTACTCCACTCATTCGTTTAATCACTGCTTGTGTGCCGTGATAAGAGCGAATAAACTGCATTTTGTCACCATAGACAATGAAATAACCTTGATTCTTTGCTACACTCAGCGCCTGGATCGCCATATCTTGCAATGAGAATGCGACGCTTTCTTTTGTGGCACTATCCATGAGAGAAGTTTTCTTCTTGAAATCCACCTCTGTTAATTTGAAGTAAGCTGCTTGAATCGCATTAACAATCGAATAATTTTCAGGGATGTTGATTTGATTGTTTTCAACCATGCTTTGAACCTTTTCAGCGACTTTAGTTACAAGTTCATTCTTCTTATTCGATTCTGCCGGCGCATTGTTTTGGCTTTGCTGTAGCTGTTTTGACATTTTTAATTCCTCCTAATATCTTTTTTGATCAATCGCAATATGAACGGTTGCAATGTGGACAACCTGTTACTAGTTGTTCGCTGGCTTTTTTAACTGTGATACCTGTGGTGTGTTCTTTTTCGAACTGAGTACCAGGGTTATAAGTTCTTTTATGCGCTGTATAAATGTTCTTTCTACAATTCCAACAGTTGCCACTGGCAGGAGCAAAGTGAGGTGCTCCTGATTCTTGGCAATATTCTTTTTGCGCTTTTATCGCTTCTAATTCATTGAATTCA
This sequence comes from Jeotgalibacillus campisalis, assembly GCF_000829515.1. Classification (GTDB taxonomy): domain Bacteria; phylum Bacillota; class Bacilli; order Bacillales; family Jeotgalibacillaceae; genus Jeotgalibacillus; species Jeotgalibacillus campisalis. The sequence continues at coordinate 266,909 of NZ_JXRR01000017.1, forward strand.
GACATATTAAATGACCTCCTGGAGTTTGTTAGATTCTACTCGTAGTGTTTTATCTTGCTCAGATACGTAAAGCGTGATCAGCTGGGCATCAATATCGATCAGCTTGCTGACTGACTCTGCATTATCGATGAAGACCGATGGCTCAAAGCCATAGTGCATCGCAAGTGTGCGGCAGATATCCAAGCCAACGTTGATGCGTGCTGCATTGTTCAAACCAGATCCGTATGGAACTCCTTTATAAAGCGTTTCGCACGTTTCTTTAAGTCCGCCATTGATTTGCTCAGTGAATAATTTGAAGCGCGCATACTCAAAGCGACTGTTGATATTACTCTCGAGCAGATTTACTTTCGTGCGGATAAATTCTTCTGTAAGGAATAGCTCTTCTTCCAGTTCCTCGAACTTCTTAGCGAGCTCTCTTTCCTCTGCTTTCAGTTCCTCGATCCGTTTCTTAGCCTGTTCTGTCTGTTTGATCGATGCCAGAGACACGTTCAAATCATTAGACTGTCTTTTTAGCTCTGCAATCTCTTCCCGAATGCCTGATACCTGTTCAAACGATTTTGATTTTGCTTGCTCAATTTCAGACTTGATCGATTCGATCTCTTTTTCTTTTTCAACATAAGCCGGTACTTCTTCCACTTTGATCAAGCCTGCTTTGATATCCGCAAGTTCTTTTTCATACTTCTCGACATGCTTTAATTCGATGTCCAGGTCACGATCCAATTGGTTTTGTTCTTCTTTCAATTTCTCGATTTCAGCGGTGAACTTATCAACGTTTGATTTCATTTCTTTGCCCTGTGCTGTGATTCGCTCCAAGCTGTTTGCCTTATCGACATTAAAGTTTTCAAGTGCTTTATCACGAGCAGCCTTTAATTCATCTTCTGGCAATGCCTGGCCGCATGTTGGACATTCACATTGTTCTTTGTGTTCAAAGGTCTTTTTATCCACTTCAAACCATTTATTTCGTAATTCAGTTAGGTCATTCTTAATCCGTTTAATATTCATTTCTTTTTGCTGAATGTCGCGCTCTTTTGATTGGATGCTGTACTGGATGCTGTCTCTTGCTCGCTGTGCTTCAAAATAAACTTTCTGCACCTGGACAGTCTGATTATTCGTGTAGGCTTGATGCTCGTTGCGGATCTTTTGAAGCTCACCTTCTGCGATCGTCAAAGCTCTTTCTTTAGCTGCTACATCAGAGCCACTATTGATGCTGTTGATCTGCTCTTGCTTCCGATCAATTTCACCAGAAAGGAAATCCAATTCAGCGTTGACATCTGTTTCACTCACATCGGATAGATCCGGCATCGATCTTGTCAGTTCATCAATCCTGACCGGAATACGTTCAAGCTCTTCGTTGATCTTTTTCTTAGAGGAAGCAATAACCTTGCGGTGGTCCTCAATTGACCTTTTGCCCAGAACATTTAACAGCTTTTCAAGGTCCTTATGGCTGTTAATAACCTCTTGATCAGTGATGTCTCCTGCAATGTCTAACAGCGTTTGTCGGCGCTTTTCCCAGTGCAGTTGCTCATTGAAATAGGATGGATTGGTAAGGAGCTTGAACACTTCTTCATTCGCAATTGATTCAACGAATTTGTTGTACTCGCCCTTTTTAACTGGCACTCCATCAATCTCGTATTCTGTTTGGTGCCCCGAAAATTCTTTTGTTGCTTTGCCTCGTGTTTTCACCCATTTTTCAGAGTACGTTTTTTGAAGCGTGGTGACTTGTCCATCAATATCGATGGTTGCTGCTACCGAATGATCCAGACCACTTAAATGCTTGTTCTCTGAAGTGAGGGTTTTAATCTCAAAGTCCTTTTTATTCTGGCTGTCCTTGTCAAACAGCAACCAAAGGAATGAATCGAACAAAGTTGTTTTGCCAGTTGCATTATCACCGAAAACTTTCACATCGCCGCCGTTTAGCTCCAGTGTGAAATCCTTAATTCCTTTGAAGTTCAGCAAAGTAAGTGTGATCAGCTTCATCTTTTTCATTACGCTCTACCTCCCTGGTAAACTCTTAGTTCCTGTAGCGTGTCCATGCGATTCATTTCATAAATCTCATGCAATTGATCAAATGCCGGTGATCCGACCAATGTATCTTTATGCTTTTCAAGCCATTGATGCAGCTCGTGAATGACTGCTTCATCCTGAGTAAGTGGTTCTGCAATTGTTAAATTCATTTCAATTCCGCCTCCTTGTGTTTTGAGGCGCTGCTATGTATAATGAAATTAACGACTATAGCAACGCCCAAGACCGTTTCAGTGCCCTCTGTACGGTCTTTTTTATTTGTCCTCATCTACATCTTCGTCGTAAATATCATTCATGGAATCAATGAATTCCGCGTTACCATCCCCGTCTGAATCTCCCATATATTCACCGTTTAAAAAATATTGATAACCAGTGTATGGCACTTTCTCAACGCAATTGTCGCAATAGACTTCATTATCAATTTCGAAATGATCTGTCTCTGGCGGTATGCGTTCAGAGCAATCGAAACAAACTCTTTTGCTACTCACATCAGGCAATATAATCCCTCCTATTCCTATTCTTGCTTAATCCCCTGCATAAAATCCTGCGCCTGCTGCCTGTCATATCCTGCTTTTTCAAACCAGACATCAAAGTAGTCATACACTTCATCTGGCTTTGCACCTTCTGCCAGTAACCTTCTGACTTTGCGATCAAGGATCGGTTGGTATGATGTTTTCAATTAGTCACCTCCCCGGCTACAATCCCCCTGGCAACCCACTTTGCATCATTCTGCTCATAGGCTTTCCGTAGATTGATCTTGGTGTCATCTGATACGACTGCTTTCAGGATCTTCACCCATTTCTCTACATCGATCAGTTCCTGCACCAACCCTTCAACCTCCTGCAACTCCCACGAATCCAGATTGTCTAACGGTCTAGCAAAGTCGATCTTTAGAAGGTTCGAAATCCCTTCATTCAGTTCTCTCAATGCAATCTCTTTTACTGCTGATGGATGAAGCAACGCTTTCGGTCCATTCGGTTTACTTGGACCCATTCCCGTGTATTCCTTAATGACTTGCATGACCAGCCATGGATCAGGCCGTTTCTCGATGACCATATTGCAGATGTCCGAAGGAATGTCTGTGCGGTTATTTTCGTAATGAGACCATGATTCTCGTGAAATAGGTAACTCTAATTCCAGCACCAATTGCTCTTGATTAAGGTCTGCCCTGACCCGTCTCAACTCTCTACCAACGCCCATTTTTTCGAATCCTCCTACTACCAGTTATTTTGTGATTCCGATATATACTTTAGTTAAGAAGCAAAAGAGTCTTTTTCTTTCTCTTTTGCGACCCACTCAGGTACAACATGCTCTGCGAAGAAATCTGCCATTTCTCGCAAGGTCTCTTTACTTGGTGGAAAATCATGCACTGTATAAGTTTGATTAGCCATTGCCTCTCTCACCCTTTCTAAATGGCTTTATAGTTGGTTCCTAGAAACTTGTTCACGAAGTAGATTTGACCTCGACCAGTAACCTTGCTCGTTCTGGTCTGTCTGATCGCTCCGCCATTCCCACTGCGGACACCCTTTTTAATTTCGAACAATCCCATGTTCATTGCTTTTTGAGTAGGGAGGTTGTAACTCTCTCCTACCTTCCTGCTCAGGTATCCTTTTTCTCTTAACCAGGCGAATAATCGTTTCTCTCCGATCTCTACGCCTTTCTGTTTTAACAGGAGCGCTAATTCTCTGATTAAGATGGAATCCCTTGAAATCTCTAATGCTTCAGCTAAGACAACCTTTGGACGATCCTGCTCGATCTTTTGCTCGGCTGCCTCTCTCGCTGAACGTTCCTCTTTCAAGGTGGTTAAGATCTTGATCATGTTGTCAGGATCAGCAAGCATCTTGTCCAGTGTTTCTGGTGTGGCGTATGCGCCATGTTTTCTAATAGTCGGAATCACTTCGTGAGTGATCCACCGTTTAAACTTCTTGGCTTGCGGCCTTGTGCTTGTGATGACTAATGAGTAAAGCCCAGCTTCATTGACTACATTGGTTAACTGCTGACGATTAAGTGAATCGGTGAGGTAAACTTTTCTTACCTCATCTTCATCCAGCCTTGATACAGCTACTTTGTGGTTTGAATGATCAAGAACCTCGCATACATCTTTTGCAACGAACCAATGCTGATCATTTTGATCGATGATTCTGACCTGATGACCATCAAAAATCTTAGTGATTTGATTCACTCTGTTCACGACCTTTCTGAATGTCCTTAGTCGCTAATCCTTGCGTGATCCCGACACCGTAAGCGATCATGCATACCATCGTGCTGATGATGATGTAGCTCATACTCTCACCGCCTCTGCTTTTAGCATGTAAGCCTGGATGATCTCGTCCTGCACATCCTGGACACTGCGATTTGTTGCTTGCGCTATTTCTTGGGCCTGTGACTGGATGATGACCGCTAGGTCAGAGAGTAGTTCACGATACATTTGCTTTGTGGTCATCTGTTTCACCCTTTCTCATGATCTCTGCCAGCGCCGGATACTCTTCAACGTTACTGGCGAGTCGCTCTGCTTCGGCAATGACTTGGTTGATGAATTGGTCTGTCATGCAGTCACCCCTTAGCTTACATTTGATTTTGTTGCAGTTTTAGCAACATTTTGCTTAAAAAAATCCGATACTTTGCAATCTAAAACGGATGCTAACTTCGGCAACTGCTCGGCTTTGAAAAGATACTCGCCTTTCTCGTACTTCATGTATGTTGAAGCGTGTTTAAATCCAAGCTCTACCGCCATTGCTTGAAGTGATAACTTCTTCTTCGCACGCTGACTTGAAATGAAATCTAAGTTAAACTGTGTCATTTTCGACCCTCCTTTTCAGTTGCTGTTCTAACAACTTAACTTTAGTATAAATTGCGATTTTAGCAAAGTCAACACTTTTGTTGCGAATTTAGCAATTATTATTTTCTATATTAGCAAAAGGGGGTATGATTGTGTTGCTAGTACAGAAAAGGTGGGATCTTATGAACGAGCAAATAGGCGATAGAATTAAGCGTCTTCGTCAAAATAAAGGTTGGTCATTAAGAGAATTAGAATCACGAAGCAAAATTAATTACAGTGTGCTTAGTCGAATTGAATCAGGTAAGCGTCCATTGTCCGATTCTGAAATTATATTGTTAGCTAATCTATTTGAAGTGTCACCAAACAATCTCTTGGGGATCGCCAGTGATGTATCTGGTAATGAAGATTTAAGTGAGTACCAAAAAACTGTTCTCAAATGGTTCGAGGAAAAAGAACACTTGTGGTTTAAAAACAAGCCAGAGGATCTGCATGACTTTTTGGAGCGAGCTGAAATTATGTACGAAACCGAACAAAGGATTTTAAAACGCAAAAAGGATTCCGAGGGATCTTGATCTTAGAATTTCAAAGCGAAGCGATTTCCCTAACATCTACATGTCTTTTATCTTTTATCTAAAATCTAAGTTCTAATATCTAAGATCTATATATCTATAATACATGTCGCTCGCTAGTCGCTCTCTAGTCGGTGTCTAGTCGCTTGCTAGTCGGTCGCTAGTCGTTTTACATATTTTACAAGCTGTTTAGGTCAGTCATATCAAGGGTTTGAGGAAAGCGAGGCTAGTCGCTCGCTAGTCGGTGTCTAGTCGGTGTCTAGTCGGTGTCTAGTCGCTCGCTAGTCGGTTTTTTCTATTCAATAGAACAAAGAGGTGCTTTTTTGGATCAGAATATGTCCAGCCGATTGATTCATCCTCGGGTAAAGTATTTGCAGAAATAGTAAAAAAGTGAATCTTTTCTAGTATGAATATAGTAGAATGGATACCGTATTGCTTATATGGAATAAATAGGGGGTAATAGGTTGAAAAGGTTTATTATTGCAGGTTTTGTTGGTTTATTAACGTTAAGCGGATGTTCGTCTGATGATACTTCTAATACAAGTAGTTCAACTACTGCTGAGGAAGCTGAAGAACTGACGGTAGATAGTGTGCTAGAAGATTTTACTGATGCAGGATTGGAAGCAGAAGAAGTTAGAGATATGACAAAAGATGACTTCGGTATGGGACCTATGAAATCAGAAGAAGCAAAACGATTTCTTATACCTTCCTTAGGTGCTGATGCCGGCGGTCGAATTTTTTCATATGAAAACCAAGAAGACTTAGAAGAAATGAAAGATTATTATGAAACTCTAGGAGAAGAAAGTGCGATGCTTTTCTCTTGGACTGCTGCAAATGAAAACATTCTTATTCAAATTAATGGAGAACTACCAGAAGAAACTTTCACCTATTACGAAAAGGTTTTAGCTGGAGAAGAAGTTGAAGTGACTGAACAAGCTTCGGCAAGTACTACATCTTTGAGAGAAGCAGGCGAAGGTGAAACCTATACTGATGAGCTATTCGGTAAATACCAAGTTACTAAAGTTATAACTCCAGAGGCATCAGACTATCAAACAGGAACAATTAATTTCTCTTTGGATTCTGTTAAAATTGCAGATTTTACGCCTCAAGATCCGTCAATGTTTGAAGGACAGGAGAGTTTTTCAGTCGCTGTAATGTTTTTAACTTCTGAAAATACATCTGAAGAAACGGTTAGCTTCCATCCTTTTTCTTCTGTGTTAACTACCGATACAAAAAAACAAATAGAAGCTGAAATGTTTTTAAATGCAGGTGAATCAGAACATATTGGTCAAGTAATTCAGGAACATCAAGTTGCTTATAACTTGGGTGATGAGGGAATTGAAGATGTAACTGAGTTAACCTTCACAATTGACGGTCCGTCACAGGATTCAATGACGAACGGTGAAGATGTAACAATAACCGTACCTGTTGAGTAACATTGCCCCTTTAGAGGGGTTTTCTTTCAACCTTAGACCGAACATACATTCCCGTTAGGAGGGATCAAATGCGCTATGTACAAACCGGACTGGAGGATAAAATACAGGAAATCTATGAATCTCTCGGTATTTATCGGACTAGTCAAATAGACATTGAAAACATAGCATCCCGTATGGGTTTTGCGTTGGATTACATACTGACAGGATCGTACTCAACCGAGCTGCCTGATGGCACAATCCTGATCTGCTTGGACATCCGTTTAAATGAGCGCCAGTTATGGGCCGCCTTTTGCCATGAGCTCGGGCATGTTTTGGAGCATGCTGGGAATCAATTTCAATTACATAAGCTCTTTTGCGAGCTGCAGGAAAACAGATCCAATTTATTCGAGTGCAAATTCGCTGTACCCATCCATTTAGCTCGCCCCTACATCGATCCCCTCCCTACCCGCCAGGAGCGAATAAGTGAGATTATGAAGCGTTTTCCGGTAGAATACGACCTTGCGGAAAAGAGGCTGCAGATCTACGAAAGTAATTATGTAACGATTTAAGGAGGGATATACATGACAGTCGGAATCTACATTCGTGTAAGTACAGAGGAACAGGCAAAGGAAGGATACTCGATCTCAGCTCAACGTGAGAAACTGAAAGCGTTTTGTTTGTCTCAAGATTGGACAGACTTTCGTTTCTATCCAGATGAAGGAGTCTCGGCAAAGGATTTAAAGCGTTCAGAAATGCAGCTAATGATGAAACACATTCAGGAAAAGAAAATTGATACAGTGCTCGTGTATCGGCTGGACAGGCTGACTCGATCTGTACGGGATCTGCATGTACTATTAGACTTTTTCGAGCAACATGGATGTACCTTTAAATCAGCGACCGAGGTGTTTGATACGACAACGGCAATGGGCCGCTTATTTGTCACGATTGTCGGCGCCCTATCCAGCTGGGAACGTGAGAACCTGGGTGAACGTGTACAATTCGGGCAGATTGAAAAGGCTCGTCAAGGAGAGTTTGCCGCCCCTGCCCCTCTTGGCTATGACAAGATTAACAGCAAGCTACACATTAACGAAAAAGAGGCAGAGATTGTACGTGATATGGTTCAGCGAGCAATTGACGGACAGAGCGCTCGGCAGATATCGAATAATTTTAACGAGAGAGGCGTTCCGACCATCAGGGGATATAGATGGCATATCGCAACCATTCTATCCATTCTCCGTAATCCTGCGCTGTATGGAGCGACCAGGTGGAAGGATGAAGTGATTGAAAATACGCATGAGGGGATTATCTCAAAAGAAGAGTTTTTAAAGCTTCGTAAGATCATACAAAGCCGCCAGAATTTTAAGGTTCGGGATGTTAAAAGCATCTTTATTTTTCAGATGAAAATCGAGTGTCCGACCTGTAAAGCAAAGTTGACCTGTGAGCGCTCTAAATATGAGCGTAAGAAGGATAAAGTGCTGGTTGAGACCAATGGGTACCGGTGCCAAAATTGCACGTTAAATCAGCGCCCGGCAATCAGAGCAAGCGAATTAAAATTACTTAAAGCACTTGATACTTATATGGCAAATTTAGAAATAGCCCCCTCCCCTAAAAAAGCAAAAAGTCCAGCTGATGCTGCAGAAAAAATTCGAGCTGAGATTGTGGCCATCGATCGGCAGCGAACGAAATATCAAAAAGCCTGGTCAATGGACCTGATGACAGATGATGAATTTTCAGCGCGGATCCGGGAGACTAAAAACGAACGAGATGCTCTGGAGAAGAAGCTGAAAAAAACAGAAGGAAAAGAGCCAGAGGTTGATTATGCAAAAATGCATCGAGTGCTAAATAACTTTAATAAGAATTGGTCATTGATGAAGCCTGACACTAGGCGCAAATTTATGCAACGTTTCATTGAAAAAATCGAAATAAAAAAGGAAGATGGACGGGTCGAGATTACGCGCGTTCACTTCTATTGAGCGTTTACTTTGTATTTATGTCTACTTAGGGCAGACAAAATGCTCCTGATGCAAAAATCGCATATCGTTCATAAGAAAATTTGCCCCATCTTCTGGTGAGCGGATCACATAACGGTCTTCAAACGTAAGATTTGAAATGCGTCGGCCAATTTCAATGGCGGCCATCACCTGGACTGCTTTTACCTGTCCAATTCCGCTGATCGTCATGATCTCTTCAAGAGAAGCTTCTTTTAATAGACGTAATCCTTCGAACTGATGTAACAGACGGTTTGAAAGATTTAACACAGATTCTTTTTTTGTGCCTGTTCTAAGTAAAATGGCGATGAGTTCCTGATTGGATAAACTTTGGGGGCCTTGTGTGATGAGGCGTTCTCTGGGGCGGTCTTCTTCTGCAAAATCCCTGATCATTAATGTAGTCTGAGGCTTGGTGGTCACTGGTTTTCCCTCCTAAAGGCCTGAGAAAAGAAGAAGCATCAGCTAGTTAAAAAAGCGGCCAGCTCACGGTGAAGTCTCGAAACAGGCAGCCCCATTACCGTATAATAATCACCGCTGATCTGCTTTACAAACAAAGCTCCTCCGCTTTGAATGCCATAGCCCCCTGCTTTATCATACGGGTCAGCTGTTTTAGCATAATCGGTGATTTCCTGTTTTGTCAGCGGCCAGAATGTAACTTCCACGTGCTCAGCAAACTCCACTTTACGCAAGGGAGAAATAATGCTGACACCCGTCCAGACCGTATGTGTGCTTCCCGACAGCTCTTCAAGCATGCTGATGGCTTCTTTTTCATCTCGCGGTTTTCCTAGTATTTTTTTACTTGCCACAATTGTATCGCAGCCTATAACAATATCGTGCGGAAAGCGGCCTGCTACTTCCATTGCCTTTCCTTTCGCAAGACGCAGCACTGTTTTTTCGGGATCTTCATCTGGTGAAAATGTTTCTTCATAGGAGCTGGGATGAACAATATAGGGAACAGCTAAAAAGGAGAGAAGTTCTTTTCTTCTGGGTGAGGACGAAGCTAAAATAACTGTGGACATGAAATGCACCTCTTAACATGGAATTAAAATAGGGGATACGCTTATTGTAGCATATCCCCCACGGTCTTCCTATTGGTCTATTTCATTTTTTTGCGGAAGCTCCCAAAGCATTTCGACTGCCTGCAGGGAGGCTCTTTCCTGATCTGCTTCAGACCCTCCCGCTTTTTCAGCAAGTGTGGTGAAGGATGTAAATAATTCTTGCAAAAGCTCGCTTTCAGGAGGAGAGGAAATAAGTTTATCAAGTGCTTCTGTATTTTGATTCTGTGCCAGAATACTCTGGGTGAAGTCTGTGGCGGATTTTAGCCATTCGGCATCTTTCTCGCTGATTTGAAGTTCCGCCCCGCCATTAGAAACCTGCTTAATATACAAGGGAACCTCTTCTGATTGATGTTTTTCTGCAATCGCTACGGCAGATGACTCCTCTGAAGCCGCTCCAACCCACAAAGCAATAAAATCTTCATTAGAGGTTTGGATAACAGGCATTTTCTCTATAATTGAACGAAAATTTGTTTCAGCGGAAGCTGCTTCCTTAAAAACACCTGCTTGTACCACCCACATCGTTAATTCAGGAATTTTGACCATTTCTCCTGCACTGCCCGCTTCAGCAGCTACAGGATTTGTCTGCTCGGTCAGCGCAGCTTGATCCACTCTTTCGAGGTCAATAACCGTAAAGGCAATGGTTGCAAACAGAGTTGAAACCAAGGCTGCAAAAATAATAGGCCGTCCTTTTTTAATGACTTGATTAATGGAAGAAAGTCCTTTGCCCACCTTTTTCTTTGTTAATTTAGGCAGATAAATCACGGCATTCTGATTCGGCTGTTTTTCAATAGGAATCTCGTCCTTCTTTTGATTGTGCTGGCTCGGCTCCAAATGCAATCCTCCTCATATCCTGTTTGATCCTCAGCCTACCATGAACAAAACAAAAAAGAACAAGACTCTTGTCGTCCTGTTCTCAAAAAATAGTGACACGATTCGATTAAGAAAATAAAAGCTGCAGATAAAGACTGATCAGATCCTCACCCCAAAAATAAGTAATGACGGAAGCTGCTGCAATAGAAGGACCAAACGGAACAGGTTCCTTGCGATTTTTTCTTTTCCATACAATGCCTGCAACCCCCGCCATAGTGCCAATCAGTGTAGCAAGAAAAAAAGATAAAAGAGTCAGCTTCACACCAAGCACAAGCCCGATGACCGCATATAGTTTTATATCCCCGCCGCCCATGCCGCCTTTTGACACGATGGCAATGAAAAGCAGCAGACTGAACCCGGCGACGGATCCTGCATAAGCATCCCACCAAGGCGTGAGAGGCTCAAATACTCTCAGCACTAAAAGAGCTCCTCCAAAAAAAAGCAGGATTTTGTCAGGAATAATCATGTAAGCAAGATCTGAAACAGTAATGATGACGAGCAAGGAAATAAATAGAAGCGCCACGGCGAATTCGAGCGAAAATTGATATTTCCAATACGCATAAGCAAATAATACGCCTGTCAGCATTTCCATAGCAGGATATAAAAAAGAAATCTGAGAGCTGCATTTTCTGCATGAACCTTTTAGAAATAAAAACGACAGGACCGGAATGAGTTCAAACCACTTTAATTGATGACTGCACCCGGGACAGCTTGAACCGGGAAAAACGATGGACTGTTTTACCGGCATCCTCAGCCCGACTACATTATAGAAAGAACCTAAAATCGTTCCGTAAAGAAAGAAAATACTTGTATACATAAGAGTCATGACTATTCAGCACTCCTAACCAGAGAGGGTTTAAAATGATTCCACCTCGGCAATTTTTTCACGGGAGAGTAGAGAAAAAGGCAGCCCTTCGTTACCAGATTCTCCGCAAATTTCATGAGTGTAGCCTTTTAAACAGATCGACAGCGGCTCCTTATTCTGATAACGTATGTACGATGAATTGTGATCCTCAAATAGTTCACCTGTATAAGGATCCTTCACCTTTTCGATCAGACCTTCATGAATTAACTCAGTATAGGTGACAAGATCTGTATGATCCTTGCCTATTTGACGGTGATAGGCATATTGGCGTGCCGCTTCTTCAAGAGAATGAGCCGTAGCAAGAAAAGCGTCATGCCGTGAAATCATAATCGTGGTCTGCACCATCGCTGCTCCAATGCTGAAAAGAATCCCTGCAATAACGATAACCGCAAGCACCTCAATAAGTGTAAAGCCATTTTTCCTTATCATATAGACTCGTCTTCTTCCTCCTGTTCTCCAGGGAACGTTGATAGAGGTGTTTTCTTATTAGCAGGCGCGGGAGAATCAATAGAAGGAAGGTCCTCGATCAATTCATCAAGCCCTGGGTGATAATAGGCTGCGATGGTAATTGAAAATGACAGGTCAACAGCTGAATCGTTGAGTGAAATGACTTCTCCAGTGTCTGTAAAACCAATCTGCTCCACTTCCATGATACGCGGGAGTTCTTCAACTACCGTTAAAAAGCGCTGTAGTTCAAAGTATGTCGGAGACTGTACTGTTAGACTCACCGAAACTTTATGCAGTCCTTCCGTAATAAGTGCCATCTCTTCCGAACTCTCAGCAGAAACAGCCGTCGCTTCTTCTTCTGGTTCATCAAGTGGATTCTCCATTTGAGGATCTGCTGCCGGCTGCAAAGCGGCTGCTGATAGTTCGGTTTCTGTTATAGCAATCGATTCAATGAAGCTGTTCGATAGAAGTTCTGCTTTCTCAAGATCAAGAAGCAGCTGCTCTGTTAGAGGTTTCACAGGAATCTGTTTTTGAAGAGACGCGCTGTCGGTCAACACCTCTTCACCAGGATTCTCAAGCTGATTTTCAAGTAAAGCGGACACGAGAGCCTGTTCATTTTCAACCAGGCCTTGCTGGTCCTCGAGTTGGCTGTTGAGCGGATGAAGCCAGTTAAAATAAAGGATAAGCGGAATGAAAATTGCTGCAGCTCCAAGCAGTAGAGTGATTAAAAACGGACGGCTAAACCGATTATTCATCTGCCTCTTCCTCCATCCCTGCGTTGTCTGTAAGTGCAATGGTGTATTGAGCTAAATACCTGGGAAGAACAGCTCCCTCATCTTCGCTTGGTTCCTCTGCTTCGATCGTTTGCATCTCTTCTGTTGTAATGCTTGAAATTGTTGCGTCTTCTACCCAATCTGACTGCTGCAATTGAGAAAGATAATAGGCTGCTTCTCTGCTTGAATCAAATTGAACCGTCAGCACGATAATTCCTGATTCATTGTATTGAAAAGACTGAAAAAAACCTCTTTCAGGCAGTCTGGCAGTAAAATGATCAAGAATTGGAACTGTTTCGATCGGATAAGTCTTCATAAATTCAATGGCGATTTCAAGCTGTTCAACAGACCCGGCACCTGCATCAGCGACCTGCTGCTGCTCTAGTATTTCTCTTTCCTGCTGCACCTGGCTGTAGGCTGCTTCTGCACGGTTCAGTTCCTGCGACTTTGTATAATTCAGCACCGAAATAAAAATAGTTGAAAGAACTAAAAAAGCAGCAAGCGGAACGACAACCCAAAGCTGGAGCCGCTGACGGCGCTGTTTTTTCGGCAGGAGGTTGATCGAAATCCGCGTCATGCCTCCACCTCTTTCAGCCCGAGTCCTAAGGCGATTTCAAATTGATCCGGAACAATCTCAAGGTCATCCTCTGAATACACCGGCTGAAAAGGATATTGAAATTCAACATTCAATTCCCGCCTTAACCCTTCAGCAAAAGCATCAAGATCCGCCCAATCTCCGCTTAAGTAAAGCAGACTGATTTCACCGCTGCCCTGCTGAATGGAATAGCGGTAAAAGCTCAGGATTTTAGTAATTTCACTGTATAACTCACCGTATGATTCTTCTTCCCCATCCTTATCAAAGGCTATCGGGCGCATAAAATAAGGAAAACCTTTGTGAAAAATGGAAATGGTCAGCTGATTTTTGTCAAAGCGCAAAATCAGCAGATGGTCTTCTTCCCTAATCTCGCTGTACCGCTCGTAATATCTATAGAGAGCCAAAGGAGAAATATCTGCTGTAACCGGTTCAAGACCGGCAGCTTCGAGAAGGTCCCGGTAGCTCTTTACCACGTCTTCAGGTGAAGCGAAAATCAATAAATCTTTTCCGCTTTCAGACGGCAGCTTGACAAAATCAAAAACAGGTTCTTCAAACGGCAGCTGAATGCGATTGCCAAGCTCCATGTATAAATAACCCTGAATTTCCTGTTCAGACAAATTTTCTTTTAATTCAATTTGCCGGATAATGACAAATGGATCCGGCACAATAAATTGCACTTTTTTATGCTTGATTTTCCACTCAGCCACGCACTGCTCCACGATGGATTCCAGCAAGGGCAAATCAATGATTCTCCCTTTTTCAATCACACCTTCAGGAAGAGGGGTATGAAACGTGTGTTTAGACTCAAGCGGAGCGATCGACTTAAATTCGATCATACGAATCGCACTTTCAGTAAACACCATATGGACAAGCTGGTTCGATCGCTTAAAGAATGATTTGAGCATGAGATGTGACTCCTTTTTTGGGAAATCTGGCATAGTGACTGCAATTTATAGAGAATTTGAGAATAGTAGAAATGAGGCCGGGACTAATGTCACAGCCTCTTTGAAACCGGTTCACTGCGCTGCAGGCGGACGCTTTCCGCAGGGACGGTGCTGAGACTCCTTGGGCCTTGCCCTGCGGAGTCTCAGCCTTCCGTCACATCCTGCTGGAGTCGCCGCCTTCCGCTCCGTTCACCTTATTTAAAAATTAAAAGAACTAAACTATAAGAATTAGACCTTACGTTAGATTATTAATTATCAATCAAATATTGCTCTTCTTAATTCATCCTCTTCAGCTGGATCCGCTGCACTCCCAATTTGTCGTTCACTACCATTTAGAAAAACACTGTAAGTTAGTTGGGAAGTGTCAGCTCCACGGGTTACTACAACTAAACTGCCTGCATAATCAACATCTTCACCATCGTTACCATCCGGATCTTCTAATTCCTCAATAAAGCCATCAGCTATTAGGTCCGCCATAGTAATTTGGCTATCATCACCAGTGGTTGTTCCAGGAACTAAGCTATTATCCCCAGCAATCGCAATCTTCGCCGAACTAATCATCTGCTGAGCATTGGCCACATGGGCATCTTTACGTGTGTTGTCGATAATTCCTCCGATGGCTGGAATGGCGATTGCAGCAATGATTCCAAGGATAACGACGACAGCTAAAAGTTCGATCAGTGTAAGACCCTTTTCGTTTTTGAGCATTTTCTTCATTTGTTTAAACATTTTATAGCCTCCATTTCAATTATTATATCTTTTATACTACTTTATACTACCATATATAAACAATGAAAAAATACCTATTTTACAAAATTTTAAAAATTTTGCACATCGTTGAATATCTCAAACATTGGCACCATTATGGATGTGACGATTGTTCCTACCATTCCTGCCAGGACAACAATCATTAGTGGTTCGATTAGTGACTTTAGCTGCTCTGTCGCATTATCAACTTCCTTTTCATAGAAATCTGCCACTTTTCCAAGCATTGAGTCTAAAGCGCCAGTTTGTTCTCCTATTAGAATCATTTGAGAAATAAGAGGAGGAAAGGCCCAGTGGTTTTTCATGGGTTCGGTAAGAGAATTCCCTTTTTCGAGTGACTCTCTTGATTGCTTCACAACTCTTGCCATCACTTCGTTTTCCACGATAGATTCTGCGATGGTCAAAGCCTGCAGAATGGGAACGGAGCTTGAGAACAATGAGCTCATGGTGCGGGTTAATCTGGCAAGCACGGCTTTTTGAATTAATTTTCCGAATAACGGGATTTTCAGGACTGCATAATCAAAATGGTACTTGGTGGAAGGGTGTTTTTTAACTACAGATATCACTGCCGCAAGTCCAATCATCGCTGCCACAATTAAATACCACCACTTCACCATAAAGCCGCTTGCGTTTAAAACAAATTGAGTAATCAGCGGCAGCTCTCCGCCAAAGTCAGCAAACATGGTCACAAATGTAGGGACGACGGAAGTTAATAGAAAAATGACAACGCCAATTGCTACAACGCCTACAACGAGCGGATAAGACAGGGCTGACTGTATTTTTTTCCTTGTGTTGTATTGCTTTTCGTAATGATCGCCAAGGCGCTCTAACGTTTCATCAAGATTACCTGTTGCCTCCCCGGCGCGGATCATGTTAATAAAGAAAGGCTCAAAGATTCGATTAAACTTAACGCTTGAATCTGAAAGCGTATTACCTTCACGCAGTTCAAGTTCAATTGCTGAAAGTGCTTTTTTCAGCGCCTTGCTTTCTGTTTGCTTTGAAAGGATAGCTGTTGCGTCCACTACAGTCACACCTGCTTTTAGCAGCGTGGAAAATTGACGCACAAAAATAACGAGATGCTGGAGCTTTACAGGATTGCCGATTGCAAGATCTTTATTAAGCAGCGTTTCTTGCTGCTCCTGGATATCGAGCACACGGATGCCGTCAACTGCAAGCTGTTGAATCGCTTCTTTTCGTGTAACGGCTGTGATGATTCCTTTTTTATGCCCATATTTCGTTCTGCCATCGTATTTAAAACGAGCCATTTATTCCGCTCCTTACATATAAGGTTTTGCCGTTTCCAACGTGATTTTTTCTTTTTGATATAACTCGTTAACGCTAGACTGGATCAGCTGCATCCCCTGTGCCATGGAGGTTTGGATAACTGACGGCAGCTGGTGGATTTTTTCTGTGCGGATTAAATTGGAAACAGCAGAATTGTTCAGCATAATCTCAACAGCAGCGACTCTTCCCTTTTTTTGAGCAAGCGGAAGCAGGCGCTGGGAAATCACTGCTTTCAAAACCGATGCAAGCTGAATGCGGACCTGCGGCTGCTGGTCAGCAGGAAAAACATCAATAATTCTTTCTACAGTGGATGCGGCACTCGACGTATGAAGGGTTGCCAGAACAAGATGCCCGGTTTCAGCAGCCGTGATGGCGGTGTGAATCGTTTCTAAATCTCTCATTTCTCCTACTAAAATAATGTCAGGATCCTGGCGCAGCGAGCTTCGTAGACCGTTTGAAAAAGATTTGGTATCATAGCCGACCTCACGCTGATCAATTAAGCATCCGCCGTGGCTGTGCAGGTATTCAATCGGGTCTTCTAGAGTAATGATATGTTTTTTCATTGTGTCATTCATGAATTGAATCATGGACGCAAGTGTGGTTGATTTTCCGCTTCCAGTAGGTCCCGTCACTAATATAAGCCCTTGAGACAGCTGACAGACGTCTTGAATCACGACAGGCAGCTGAAGACTTTGAAGTGTCGGAATGGATGTGGGAATAACCCGGATCGCCATTGAAATGCAGTTTCGCTGGTGATATGCATTGATCCGAAAACGGGACACACCAGGCAGCCCGTAAGAAAAGTCCAGCTCTCCGTTTTGTTCAAACAGCTCCCATTTGCCTTTTGGGAAAATAGCCTTTGCCATATTTTCTGTATGATCACCTGTGAGCTTTTCTTTTCCCAATCTTTTCAACGTTCCATCGATGCGCAGGACAGGTGCTGATCCTACGGTCAAATGCAGGTCAGAGGCATGCAGTTCAAATGCAGATTTTAAAAGATAATGGATTTGCTCGATCATTTTCTATCTCCTATTCCATTGCGACGCGCAGAATTTCTTCTGTCGTGGTAATGCCCTGTTTCACTTTTAAAAGGCCGTCATCAAGCAAAAAGATTGTTTTGTTTTTAATGGCGATTTCACGAAGTTTAGAGAAAGCATCATTATTTAAGATGACTCTTCTCATTTCTTCATCGATCTCAAGCACTTCATGAATGGCAATTCTTCCTTTGTAGCCCGTCATATTGCAGGAAGCACATCCGCTCCCTCGAGTTACGGTTTCAAGAGACAGGCCTCTTTTGGCAAAAATCTCTTTTTCCCGTGGTGAAGGTTTCTCTTTTTCAGCACAGTCCCTGCAAACTTTCCGAACAAGACGCTGAGCTACTACGCCGCTCAGTGAAGATGCGATAAGAAAGGGCTCTACGTCCATATCAAACAGTCTAGTGATCGTACTTAATGAGTCATTCGTATGAATGGTCGATAGAACAAGATGCCCCGTTAAGGAAGCACGTATCGCAACTTCTGCTGTTTCCTGGTCACGTATTTCTCCTACCATGATAATATTAGGATCCTGACGCAAAATAGCACGCAGTCCTGCTGCAAATGTCAGACCAACATTCGCATTAACCTGTATCTGATTTATACCTTCCATCTGATACTCGACCGGATCTTCAACTGTGATGATGTTGACGTCTTCGCTGTTTAATTTATTTAACGCTGCATATAAAGTAGAGGATTTTCCTGAACCGGTGGGTCCTGTAATCAGAACAATGCCTGTTGGTTTTTCAATCATCGAAGAGAAGCGCTTAAGATTTAACTGGTTAAATCCAAGTGTGTGCAAATCATTTAACGAGCTGCTGAGATCTAAAATACGCAGCACAAGTTTTTCTCCATAGACAGTAGGGAGAGTGGACACCCGCAAATCAATCGGTTTGTAATCCACATTGATTTTGATCCGTCCATCCTGCGGAACGCGCTGCTCTGTAATATCCATATTGGCAAGTATTTTAATGCGGGCGGTCAGCATGCCTTGAATATGCTTAGGAAGAATTCGTTCTGTCCTGAGGACACCGTCAACTCTGATCCGAAAAAGAACCTTTGTTTCCTGGGGATCAATATGAATATCACTCGCTTTTTGAGAGGTTGCTGTTGAAAGAAGCTGGTTAACAAGGCGGATAATCGGTGATTCCATATCGGTTAGATCCTGATTGGAAATTTCCTGCTTGTCATCAAGCTTTAGTTCTTCGAAGCCTTCCTCTGTTTCGTAATACTTATTTACAGCGCGGATAATATCGTCCTTCGTCGAAATAACCGGTTTGATATTGAAGCCGGTAGACAAACGAAGATCTTCAATAATGAAATAATCCATCGGATCTGCCATGGCAACGTAAAGTTTGTCCCCCTCTTTTTTTAGAGGAATGATTAAATTGCGCTGCGCTTGTTCTTTTTGGATCAGCGTAAACAGATTCGTATCAATCGGGTAACGGTACAAGCTGACCTGCTCAATACCTAGCTGGATCTCAAGCACTTCAATAAGCTGCTGTTCTGTTATAAACCCTCTTTCAAGCAGGGCATCACCGAGCTTCATATGCTGCTGTTTTTCTTCGAGTGTGACGGCAAGCTGTTCCGCTGTTAAGACCCCTGCTTCAATCAGCATATCTCCGAGCCGTTTGCGTTGTTGTGTGGACATCAAGACACCCCAATTTCAGTGAATATCATCTATTTATCTTCTTCAATTTCGTCCTTCGTTTTCCCCTGTGGATTCTCTTGATCAGACTGTCGGACGTCCTGGCCCCGCTCTTTTTCTGCCGGTTCTGCACCAACGTCAGCCGACTCAGATGAAAGGCTAGGTGAAAGGCTAGATGAAGATGAATCAGCTTCTGGCTGCTCACGCCCTGCTTGTTCATTTAATTCTTCAGTTCCCTCATCGTTATTGGGTTCGTCCGTCTCGTCCTCATTATCTAAAGAAACTGAAGCTCCATCCTCCTGCTCAAATCGAATCTCAGGACGTTCCAGGCTTTTTATTTCAACGCGATGGATCGGCGGATAAAAATCTTCATATAAAAGTCTTTTCTCGACTTCTGTTCCGGCTGTGTCAAGCACCAGCTGATGAACAGGAATAAGATAACCGTCCCTGCCTTCTTCCGAAATTCTCGTGACATTCGATTGAACGAAAGGGCTGTACTGGTTAATGATTTTCGGTTTAATTGTTTGAACATCTCCTGCAGACGCTTCGTATGTAAGAGCTTGCTGCTGACCCTTAATTTGCACATAAAGTGACTGCTGAACAATTTCCATTTCAACAGTGACCGGAGCTAAAGTAGCATTCATCACGCGGTAATCAAGATTTGATTCTCTATCAACTCTTGCTTCTTTTCCTTTCTCCGCCCATTCTGGCAGAGATGTGCTGATTGAGCGTTCTGTGATGGTTAAAGGTGAATGCAGTACTGCGCCGTGAATGACACTTGCCAGCTGGGAAAATTCATCATCGGTCAAAAATTCCTCACCGTATGCAGAAGCAAGTAAAAGAATGGAAAAAGAGTCGCCGGCTTCAATTGATACGACTTTATGCTCTTCTATAAACAGCTGCTGGTTATTGGAAAGTGAAAAATCACCAGTCTCTTCTGCTATTAATGTTGGCTCCTGATCACTCGACAAAAGTGAAGCGAAAGGAATGGTCAACGTTTCATTTCCAGCAAGATTCTGAACATGATTTTCAACTTCAAATTGCAGCTTTGCCGGATCCACCCAGTCTGATGCAGGCACGGCAAGCTCCCGCTCGATTCCTAATAAAATCTCCTGGATATCCAGCGTGATCTTTAATGGGTTGGACTGTTTATTTAAAGCAGCATCGACTGACTCCTCTATCATAAAATGAATGAAAGATTTCTCGATCGGACTTGTTTGTTCGCTTTCTGATATAACAACAGATACTTGTTCTTTCCAGGTCTGAGTCGCGTCGATGAGGGCCGTGACCGCTTCATCAGTGGTCATCCCTTCTACATCCGTGCCGCCAATATGAGTGCCAGTTTCAAATACATTCGTGGCGCCGGCTAAGCCGGGAATGATTTTGGGTCCAGCCTGTGAGGTTCCGTAAATGATGAAAAAGGAAAGAAATGCAGTAAGCAGTAATTTTACCATCTGGCTACTCCCCATTCCTAACACCCGCTTTCTTTAGTTTACTGAGGTAGCCAATTTGGCAAAAACAGCAGGCCCCTTGCGCTGAGCAAGCTCTATATCTGCCTTTGTTAATTCGCTGCCAGCTTGCAATATGGCAATTCCTTTGTCGTCTTTAACATCAGACGTTAATCTGCGGCCAACGAGCAGACTGCTCTGCTTGTCTTTGATTTGCGAAAGCAGTGTAACACCTTCGTTTTGTTTTTCAACTTCAATAATTGGCTCATCATCAAAAAGCGAAGACTGAAAGGAGCTGTAAGCCGCTTCTTCAAGCACGATAATATCCTTGCCGTAGGTGATGACCATTTCCGCTTTTAAATATCCTCTATCCTGGGCAGATTCTATTTCAAGATGTTCAATTAATCCGCTGTCCTCGTTAAAATAGTATTCTTTAATTTCGCCTATTAATCTTCCTTTTTTACTCATCGCTTTAGTTTCTGTAATCGCAATCTTTCGATTTAAAAGCTGATTTGCTAATGGAATTTCATTTAAATCAATGATGGCGCTGCTTTGTTCAACGGTTACAGCGTATTCGCCAAGTCCGATTATTTTTTTGAATGGTATCGCACGGACACTTGTTTGCCAATCTTCGTGCTCTATGGCAATAAAATCAACAGATCTTTTTTCAGGATTCACCACAATTGATTTAACTGTGCCGATTTCTAATCCATCCGTAATTGAAATGACTGGGAGACCGATTAATTCTGTACTGTTTTTCATAAACTACCACACCTATTCTTTTCTATTTTTACTCTATTATCCAATGACTTATGAATGAGTGATAAACTGCTGAAATAGATTGATTTCCTCCATTACGACAGGGTACATCGAAAATTGTGCTGCCATTTCATCAGCGATCCGTGCCGCACTGTTTAGTTCCTCCTGCTCAATTAGGGAAAGCAGAAATGAACGATAGAGTGCCAGTTTCTGTTCCTGTGCAAGCGGCAGTTCGATCACACTCCGGATAGATGCTTCATATTCAGAAGCAGAAAGCGAATGCTGCATATAAGAAAACTGATCGAGAATGGTTTGAAACAATTCAGGATCGATCGCTGCCGGCTCGGATTCTGCTTCAGGATCTTTTTCTGAAATGATTTCCTTTTCTTCACCAGCAGAAACTTTCTCCTCTAGATCTTCTAATGGCGCCTCTGCAGGAAGTGGAATTCTTTCACTTTCGGCAGGCTCCTCCTCGATTGATTCAGGCAATACTTCTACCGGGATAACTTTCACCGCTGAATCTGCAGCTGACTCTTCATTAAGCTCAGAACCTTCACCAATGCCTTTTATATCGTCAGCCGCTATATCAATGTCATCAGGAACAGACTCATTTTCTACTATTTGAGGATGGACGTCTATTTCTACCAGTTTTTCATAAGGGGCATTTTCAAACGGAACTTCTAATAATTCTTCTTCAGAAGGCGCAAGAGGTATACTTTCTTCCTGCAATGCAGTATTTTCCTCCGCGATTCTATCAGCGGCGGCTGCCGTCTCAACGGAAGCAGCAGCTTCAAGCCATGAGCGATTAAATTGAGATTCATCAATTACATCATCATTGGTTTCAGCCGACTCTATTCTATTATCGTCTTCTTCAGGTAAATCATTGAGCATTATCTTATTTCTTGTATTTAAAAAGGCGGTTACTTCATCCTCTTCTTCACGCAATTCGGTCTCAATGGTATTCTGAACTTCTTCTCCGTTTAGGTTTTCATTCTGAACTTCATCTTCTTCGTTTAGATCTTCATACTGAAGTTCATCTTCTTCGTTTAGGTCCTCACTCTGAAGAGAAAGAACGCTCTCTTTCTTTATCTGCTCCGGCACCTCATTTAAAGTCTCACCCTCAATAGGCAGTTCATGCTCATCTTGGTCAGAAGGCTCTTCTTCTACTGAAACAGGAGCTAAGAACCACTCGATTTCTCTTTCACTAAGATCTTCTGTATCGTATGATTCTTTAATCACCTTGTTTTCTATTGATTGATCTTCTTGTTTTCTACTAGCGTTTGCTGCATACGGTCCTGCTGGAATCGGTTCAGAAAATGAAAAGATATCGGGATCTTCATCCTCTGCCGCAAAAATTCCAGAGGCAGCCCTGGGAAGAAAAAAAGCAGCCATAATCGTTAGCATAGAGCCAATAAGTACGCTTTGAAGAGTATGTAAAAACGGCTGAAGAGCGATCGCTGCAAAGGCGGATAAGAGAGCTGCCCCTGCAAGGAGCAATCTTCCTGTAACTGAAAAGCCAATAGGAATAAAATACAATACAGGGATTAACAGTAACATGCCAACAGCGGCAAAAATATATGAAGCCATTACTTCACTCCTAAAAGATAGAATTAGTACTTATGATTTATATATAGATTATTGTATAATAAAGTTAACTAAATTGAAAGAAGTGAAAAAGCTTGAAAATAGAACTTTTTTCAAACAATAAAGCGTTTTCGTTGTTAGAAGTACTGGTATCAATCACATTGCTTAATATTATCGTTTTTTCATTACTTACTTTTTTTCTTAATTCTTATCAATTTACTTTTTCAAACCAGGACAATACAGTCGGAGCAAATGCAGCTAAAAATGCGGTTACCTATGTAGAAAGTCAGGACTTTCATCGTGTCAGAGAGTATTTTTCACTGCAAGGTGCAGAAAAACTTGAATTAACCATCGACTCTTGCAGCGCACTAATCAACGGAACGCTATTATTTGATCATGAAGAAAGCTGCCGGTCGATTTTTGCCCCAACTATTAACAACCAGACGTATGGCGTCAATGTAAAACTATCCGAATACGAAGGCGCGAATGAAACTGAAACAGCCGAAATGAAAACCGAGTTAATTTCCATCGAAGCTACGGTTCAATGGGAAAGAAAGCGCCTGGAGGAAGTGCTGGTGAGAGGAGTGCTGCGAAATGAATAAGCTGAACAATAAAGGCATGACGCTTGTGGAACTACTCACCGGTTTGGCTGTATCTTCTATCTTTATCGTTTCGATCTATGGCGTTTTTATTTCAGGCTACAGTCTTTATGAAAAAACCTCCTCCTTAGGAAGTGCAAGAGATGAAGTGGACTATATTGCGACTATGATTTTAAATGAAATGGCTGAACAAAAACCTGATTTTGTTGAACCCTATTCTAATGGGAATCAACATGGTGTGAAACTAGTCCGTTTATCTGACAAGGTAGTTGAAAGTTATTTAATACGGCAGCCCGATACGTCAGACGATACCTATATTTATTTTGAAGAAAACAGAATCTGGATTGATACAGTTACCAACGAAGAAAAAGAAACCAGCGGCAGTGCGATTATTGTAGGAGATCAGCCTGAACTTGTACTTGAGGGCGAAACGATTCAGATTCTTACCGGACCGAACCAAAGCTTTCTTCAGTTAAGATGCACAAAAGCCATTTGCAATCAACGGGAAGCAAATGGGATTATCGAGCTTGAACTTTCTATATTGCCGCAAAACGAACGGGTAGCCGCTAGAATGGATCCCGTTACGCTGCTTTCGAGCTTTGGTTTTTAAAAAGGAGAGATTTCGATGAAAAAAGAAGGCGGGTACACTCTCTTGACGGTGATGCTGATCATATTGGTTTTCACTACGCTTGGAGCAGCTATTTTAACTGCTACGATCGGCGGGGCAAAACGAACCGAGATAAGAGAAGAAACAATTATTCAGGATTCTGAAGCGATTAAAGCGATTGAAGAAGGAGTGGCCGTATTAAAAAATAATATTCAGCGCTTTCCTTTTTCTCCACCCGGAGCCTTTTATCAACAGGAGCTTGAGGGCATTATTTCATCTCTTTTAACTCATCATTCTTCCCTGGACATTAGCGATCTGTCACATGGCTACACGCTTGATCTCAGCACAGATTATACGAGAGTTTACGAGATAAGCAGTAAAGGATATAAACAAAACTTCTCTAAAACGATTTATATAACAGCAATGCCGAGTTTTTTAAAGTATGGAGCAGGAGCCAGAGATACGCTGAGCCTGCATGGGGGAATGTACATAGACGGAGACATCTATGCGAATAACCGGCTGTTTATATCTGACGAAGCAAAGTATATCTATGAAGGAAATAAAAAAACGGTAAAAAGTTATTTTCCTACAGTAGAAAAAAATACCCAGCTTATTTTAAATGGAGTGGCTGCCCTATGCAAAAACTCATCTGCTTTTCCGTGTTTTGATTCGAATTTGGCCAGGTCGGGTAATTGGCAGCCGAGATCTGCTGACGAAATGATCGTTCAGGCTTTTAGTGTTCAAGCTCCTGTCATAGGTTCCAACAGTGATTATATTGATGTGAAACTGCTCCCAACTGTGTCATCCAAATTAAAAGAAATGGATGCATCATTTACAGAGCAGCATGCTGAAATGATCTCAGCGGGAGGGGATATTTTAACAATAAAAGGCCAGGAGACAATCGGCAGACCCCTTACGAAAGATGAATATCAAAGTCAGCTGTCGCCCGAGACTATGCTTCATGAAGAAAATGTAATTGGGAAGCTCGAACCGTCAAAAAATCACCTTTTCCTAAATGATTCATACCTCAACACAGAAGAGATTACCCTTCAAAAGGATAAGTGGCTAGTCGTTTTGGGTGACCTTATTCTTGAAAGCGCCGCCGGGCAGGAAGCAATTCTTCAGGCAAATATGATTGTATTTGGTGATGTCGTGATCCGGGGTGATCACCAAATGGATTCTGTCATGTATGTCCTGGGGAAAACGACTATTTTTAACGCCAATATTAAAAAAGTAGACGGAGATGGAGAGCTTATTTTAATGAGCAGAGGAAGGCTGGATATTGCTCTTTTAAATTCTTTCAATAATCCCGCGAGTTTTAATGAATTTACCAATCAATTAAATGCCTTTATTTATACAGATGAAGACGCTGAAATTTATTCCGTTGGCTCCTATGTGTATGTAGAAGGCGGAATCTTCAGCAAGGGCTCTCTTGAATTCAATAGTTTCAGAGGAGATACTGCCAAAGGACAGGGTGATATTGTGTTTTCCCTGGCAGACCCGGCCAATGATGGCGATGACTACTATAGTAAATCAAGATTATTCATCCGCAATGACCAGCGTCTTTTCATGGATAAGCAGCAGGCACTTCCAGCTGTTGAAAAACTCGACGTGATTGAAGAGCCTTATAAAAAAATAAAGTAGATATTTAAGATAAATTAGAATAAGTTAAAAGCCCGGGAGCATCCTCCCGGGCTTTTACTGATTGACCAATTCTATTATTTTCTTATTTTCCCACTTCCGGGCTAAAGTGATCGCAGTGTCCCCATCTTGATTCACCAGGGACCGGTCTGCTCCAGATTCAATTAATTCTTCTACGATCGTGTCAAAGCCAAAATCCACAGCAAACATAAGCGGCGTCCAACCCATCGAATTTGGTTTATTAACGTCATCAAATTCTTTCAGCAAGGTTACCCAGCCTTTCTGTCCGGATTTCACTGCTAATGACAGAGGTGTTTCCATATCTCCGTTGGCAGTGCCCTTTAGATAATGAGCTTCTTCAAAATAAAAACCCGTTTGATCTACTGGATATTTTACAGCCGCATGAAAGGTCGTCTCTCCGTGGTCATTGATCGTATTTGGATCAATCCCTTTTTCCAGCAGCCATGAAATCGTTGGCTTATGCTGTGACCGGATTGCCTCAAACAGAAGATTTTCTCCATTTGAAGCATGATATTCAAGGATACCCGGTTCTTTTTCAGCCATTTCCTTTAAGAGTTCAAATAACGAATCATTTAAGCTGTTTCCTTCATCAAGAGCAGGGTCCACCATAGCCTGAAGAACCGTTAGTGAAAAATAAGGCTCAATATTTGCTCCTTCATCCAGCAGCAGCCGGGCAATATTGATGGCATTTAGTTCCACGGCCGTCTCCAGTGCGGTTTGGTTCATGTCATTTTTTGCATTCGGCGACATGCCGCTATCAAGCATCTGTTGTACTTTTGCTGCATCCTGCTCATAAATCAGTTCAAAAAGCTGCTGTGGATTACTTTCCCCCTGGAGCTTTTGAGTGTGCATGTAACGAATCCCACCTGCTGCTGCCACAATAATAAAGAGTGCAGCCAGCGCGATGATGATTTTCCTGTTCATTAATTCACCTCTTTTTAAGTGGTTAGATTTCTCATCCATATGAACTGCTTAGTATCTGTCGTCACCTGTTTCACTGTTTTCTTCCGGGTCTGATTCTTTTTCTCTTACATGCACCAAAATTGTATCTTTGTATTCATTCCCTGCTTTATCTCGTACAGTCACCTCTACCATGCTGCCCTCGCCTATTCTTTTGCCGAAAACAGAACCATCTGGTTTTACAGTGATAAATGGATTAGCCGAAATCGTGTCCTTATAGATTATACTTTCGACTGTGGAGGCATCCGCCGGAGTCAGCATTAGATTTCCGGATAGAGGATACGTGTCCCCTTTTGAAATCACAATAAAGTCCTGATCGAATCCTGCATCTGTTAAAGGTGAATGAACGGTTACCTTAATTTCTTCTGTAACACCGCTTGGGGCCTGAAGAAGTATCGTAGTGACACCTGCTTTGATCCCCCTGATTTCACCCGGTGAGACAACCTGTGCGACAGAAGGATCTGCTGACGTCCAGGTAACGGTGGAGGCATCTCCATATTCCGGCAATACTGTTAATTCAAAATCGCTGAAAGTTTCATACTTATTTATCGTAATTTCGTTTGGATTTACCGTCAGCTGTTCTATTTCCCTGCTTTTGACGGTAACAAGTG
Organism: Jeotgalibacillus campisalis; assembly: GCF_000829515.1. Classification (GTDB taxonomy): domain Bacteria; phylum Bacillota; class Bacilli; order Bacillales; family Jeotgalibacillaceae; genus Jeotgalibacillus; species Jeotgalibacillus campisalis. Next base: position 294,195 of record NZ_JXRR01000017.1, read on the forward strand.
CCTCTGCTTCAATGATCGTGCCATTTTCATTGACACCTCTGGCAATAACCCTCGTTGAACCGGGTTTGATTCCTGTTATTTTTTTCGTGGCTGTATTTACAGAGGCAATGCGGTCATTTTCGAAAGTAATCTCTACACTTCCAGAGGCATCTGCAGGATTTACTGTCAGTGGAAGATCAATCGTTTCCCCTGCAAACAGAACCATGCTGTCTAGCGAAATGGATTCAATCGGAACGCGGACCGAGACCGAGGATGTCTTGGTCATTTGATTTCCAAAGACATCTGTGACTGTGACCGTCACTTGTGCAGCCCCCTTACCGGCAGCCTTTATGACACCATTTTGCGATATGCTTACAATCGACTCGTCGCTTGAGGACCATTTAACCTCCCGAATTGCGGCATTAGATGGAGAAATCGTAAAATCGCCTGAAGCTCTCAGGTTACGTTCAAGCCCTTTGTCCAATACAATCGAAGGTGTAAGTTTCACTTCTTTTAATGCATGCGCTGCTGACAGGGAAAGACGATTAAACTCAGCTTCTTTTTCTTCAAGAAAGAAATCCTTATACGTCAAAACAGCCTGCTGTAAAAGATAAGTGCTGCTTTGTTCCGCACGAATGGTAAGTGTAAAATGAACAGGTTTTCCTGTATACGTCTTTTTGTCTTTCGTTTCATACTGGATATTTCGCAGATTTCCTTCTACTGTTATACCTGATTCTTTCGTTCCGGATTTTCTGAAACCTTGAGGCATCTCCAAAACGTCTATTCCAGGCGGAAACTTTTCACGAAAAGAAAGATCTGAGAGTATTTGATCTCCTTCGCCTGCAGATGAGCTGCGGTTGATCTCTTTAGGTGCGATGCTATATTTAACAGCTATCGAATCTTTTACTGCTTCATACAAAGATTTTTCAGGTTCAAACGTTCTCGCTACTTCCAGCAAATTCTCATTTTTTAAGATTTCGAGCGTAAGATAATGGACAGATTCAGCACCCTCCTGATCCTCTGCTGTAATTTTTATCTCTGCAGCCCCTCCGTCCTTTAGATAATGGTCAAGCTGCAGATTAAATGTCTTTCCATTTAAACTGGCTTTTTCTTCATATTGAAGTTTATTATTAACATAAACTTTTACATTATTTGTGGTAGAGGTGAGGTCAAAATCTTCTACTTTAAATGAAAGAGGGATTTTTTGATTTGATGGAATCGTTTCATTCGTTTCAGGTGACAGAACTGTGATGACCGGCGCATGGTTTGAACCTGAGAACGCACGGTACATTGTATTTACAAATAGCCGCTGTTCTGAATCGGGAAAATTAGATGAAGTATGCCCCGTTCCGGAATACGTAATATTTCCCTTTGAATACGTATAGTAATGATTCCAGCTGTCATTTGTATCTCTTCCACTTCCTGTTATGTTATACCAGGGAATGACGTTCGGATCTTCTAAATCAAGTGTGTAGTATTGATTGTGCGTCGTTTGAATTCCGACATTTTCAGGCAAATCAAACGGGAACGTTGTCACGAGTCCTTCATTAACTTTTTGGGTCGTTTTCGATTGATTTGGCGCATTAAGACCTAAGTTGGTTTCAGGATCCATTTGACCGGTTGTGCCTTTAAAATTGTTTACCCATACGTTATTCCGGTTGAAGATTGTATCGTGGGTAAACAAAATACTTTGCTTTGAATCTATAAACTTTTTTAAAGAGTTTACGGCACCCTGGCTTAAATTAGATGAGTTATACGTATCCGCGAAACCGAAGATCACCATATCGTATTTTCCGTTAATTAGTTCGTGGGAATAGAGTCGGCTGTTTTGTGAAGAACCGACACCTGAATTGAAAACAGAAAAATCGGTCGTATCAATTGAAATAGAATATTGCTTATCCTGGGTCAGGTAGCTTTGCTTCATGTTGTTTGCGTTTTTGAGAGAACTATTGCTGCCTTTAAATACTTGTAAAACATTAATTTTTATCGGCTCATCTTCAAACAAAAATTGACCTACTTCATAATCTTTTAAAACCGTATTATTTTTCACTTCGATCAGTTCAAGCTTCCATGTACGGACTCCTGAATAACCAAGCGGCAGTTCATACGATAAAGAAGGTGTTTGTGAGGATACATTGACTTCTTTTACAATTTCAGAAGATTGAAATTGATCATTAAAGTCCCTGTCAATATATAACCTAAGCTTCATAGAGCGGCTTGCTGCAGAGGATGGAGCATCAATTTTCATAGTAAACTGAACAGTCTCCCCACGCTTATATGCTTCATGCGAGTTATACTGAATGGATTTCGGCTTTGAAGTAAGTGTGAAGGAAGGTTTCTGCTGATATGTGCTGCTCATAAGCTGCTCAAAGTCCCTGCCCAGATTCGCCCAGTCTGCTTTTGCATAATAAATGACAGAGGATTGCGGTAAACTTCCCAGACGCTTTTGCAAGATTGCTCCGTTATTGACGCTGTCTTTATGTATAAATAAAGGCTGGCCCTTGTTGACAAAACTTTCAATCAGTTCATCTGCTTTCAAATTGGTCAAATCGTTCATTACGGACGAAGTATTATGATTTCTGCCATTTACCCCGGCTGGATTATAGAATCCTTCTCCTATAATAATCATGTCATATTTTCCATCCAATTCTTCACGCAAAGCAACAAAACGCTTCATTGCCATCGTCGCAATTTGAATATCGTATCCGTTAAACTGAAAGGAACTCTCTGTTGTCAGACTGCTTAGTGTAGTTAGTCCGTTTGGTGTGATTTCAAGCACATTTATTCTTTTAAGAGGGGATTCTGCCTGCAATGGATTATGGGGAACTGAAAAAGCTGATGTAAACATAATTATAAAAACGACAGTAAATAACAGTACTTTTCTCATGCGTCTATCCTCCTTTAGTTCTAGTAATTTTATCATAGCATACTGTCGTTACTTTAGAATATATTTTTTTATACACCTGCCGCTACTCTGTTTCTTCCCGCCCGTTTTGCACCGATATAAAGTGCACGGTCTGCATTTCGCATTAAATTTTGGGCATCATCTGTATCTTCAGGAGAAGTTGAAACCCCAATACTCACGGTCATTTCAACATGAATCGCTTCTCTTTTGTCACTTAAATCATGATATGTTTTAAAAGTCGTTTGTTCAACGGTGCTTCGGATGTTTTCCGCTAAGATAAGCGCTTCGTTTTTGGGCGTATCACAAAGCAGGACAACAAACTCTTCTCCACCGTATCTTGCCAAGATTCCTTTATCCCCAATGCGTTCGTGCAGAATCGAAGCGAGTGAGCGCAGCAAATCATTGCCGCTTTGATGGCCATACGTATCATTAATTTTTTTGAAATGATCTATATCGACTAAGAGTAAAGATAATTCTTTCAGATTCCCTTTTTCAAGCTTCTCAAATTCAAGACCTAATCTCTCATCAAAATAGCGATAATTGTAAAGGCCCGTTAATGCACACCGTTCGCTTTTAGTTAGTGTTGTTTGATGATTTCGGGCATTTTGAATCGCGACGGCAAAATAAGAACACAAAAGATCAACGATTGGAACCAGATGAGGGCGGTAGGCATTTTTTCGTTTAGATGCTACAAGCAGTACAGCCACAATTTTACTATTCCGTTTAATTGGCAGGGAAAGAATGCTTTCAATGTCCCGGGGCATATATCCTTCAACCTTTTCGTTCCACTCAATCTTTTTATTATGTAGGACAGGTTCCCCGCTGACCCACACCTGGCCGCTGATTCCTTCTCCTTTAAGAACCGGCGCAAGATTAGTTGATTCTATCTTGTCATTTTCAAATCTGCGCAGCAGCGTCAGCTTTTGATCCTCTTGTTCCACATCAAGTATATAAGCATAATCAACAGGCATGAGCTCTGTTAATTTCTCAACAAACAAATCCAGAACTTCGTTTACTTCAAGCTGTGCTGCTAACTGATGTCCTATTCTACCGGCTTTCCCCAGATCTTCATTAACCTGCTCAGAATTGTTATACAACCTGAGTACAATCGCTACGGCCAAAAATGGAAGGCCTAAATAAAAAGCTGCTGCTATGCCGATCTGGTCTAAAAGAAAGTAAAAAGCAAGTCCATAAGGCATACTCAACAAAGTGGCAAGGTAATCAAAAAGTGTGTCGCGGGAAAAAAAAGGAAAACCGTTCTTCACAATACGACTAAAAAAATACAAATAAAAATGATTAAAAATGATATGAATCATGATATACAGTGCCGCTCCTGCTGTAATTTTCCATAAGGAATCCTCCGTAACAGAGAAACCGAAAAAGTAATAGGTTGCCCCTGCTATAATGCTAATCACCAGCATCATAGAAGAATTTAATGCATACCGGTAGATAGTTTTCAAGTTCATTCCCGATCGAAAAAGAAGAGGAATCAGCACCATTTGCATGATAATGACTTCAAAAAATAGACCATATGTTAAAAAAGCCGCAAGATTAATCCAGTGAATAATAAATATGGTGGTGTTATCCACAGTAAACGGAAAAAAAGAAAAAAGAACCGCCAGTGCAATTAAGCATAACGGAAGCCCCCACGAATCAAAGGATGGAGGGTCAAATTGATAGGAGTAATAAAGACCGGCTGGAAAAACGCCCGACCAAATAAGCCATAAAGCCCATTTTATTTTGCTAGAGACTCCTTCCATCCTTCATCAACTCAGCTTTCATAAGATAATAGTCACAATATACACATAATTTTACCAAAATTTTCTGCCAAAGTCACTTTTTATTTTTACTGATTTGTTTCTTTACACTCTGTGCTATTGAAGACAGGTAATAAAGGGAACCAGTCATAATGTAGACATCTCCACTTTTCTTTTTCAATGCATTTTCAATCCACTCAGATGATTTCATGATCTCCCGGTGCTTATGTGAGGATAGCTTATAAAGAGTTTCTGCTGAAGCTGCTCTAGGCATCTCAAAGGTATCGAAGGTAATCGATGCGGCCGATTGCTCCAATTGAACGATCATACTCTTTAAATCTTTATCTCCTACAGCTGCAAAAAGAAAATGAATATTTCGTTCAGCAAATTTACGTTTTACAGTATTCAACAGTGCCTCAATTCCTTCTTTATTATGCGCACCATCCATCATGATCAGCGGATTGTCAGACAGAATTTCTGTTCTTCCCGGCCAGAACGCATTTTTAATACCTGTTTGGATCTTTTCTGTCGTTAAAGTGAACGCTAGGTCTTTTTGAAGAAGATGACTTGCAAATATAGCAAGACTTGCATTTTCTGCCTGATGCTCTCCTGTCATGTGCATTTGAACAGGGATCAGCTTGAGAGAATCCTGGTAAATGAAATTTTCTCCCGTTTGACTTGTTTTTTCTACATGAACTGAAAATTCTTCATTAAATTGAAAGAGTGGTGCCTGCTGTTTTTTTGCTGTATTTCTCATGACTGCCATCGCTTTATCATTTTTCACATTTACAATAACAGGTGTCGAGTGTTTTATAATGCCGGCTTTTTCAAAAGCAATTTCTTCGTATGAATCTCCCAGGATCGCCACGTGGTCTAGTCCAATAGATGTAATAATGGCACAAATAGGCTGTATAATGTTAGTCGAATCCAATCGGCCGCCGAGTCCAACTTCAATCAGTACGACATCCACGGGCTGATATTCGCCGAAATACAAAAACATCATTGCTGTAATGACTTCGAATTCAGTTGGTCCTCCGATTTCTGATTTTTCGAGCCGGTCTGCCAGAGGTTTAATTCTTTTTGCAAGACTAAGCCACTCTTCATCTGCTATCGGATGTCCGTCAACCGCGATACGTTCATTAAACGTTTCAAAAAAAGGTGATGTAAAGGTACCTGTTTTCTTGCCAGAAGCACTCAAAATAGAACGCAGGAACGTTACCGTCGATCCTTTGCCGTTTGTTCCCCCGACATGCACTGCTTTTATCTTTTTTTGAGGATTCCCAAGCTCCTCCATCATCCATTCCATTCTGCTAAGTCCCGGTTTAATTCCAAGGCGCAGCCTGCCGTGAATCCATTGGATCGCTTCTTCATAGGTATTCATGCTTAGACGTCCTTTCTTATGAAAAAGCGGACGGAATATTTATCCGTCCGCGCTAGTTTGGTTTATATATTTTTTAATTCTTCTATACGTGCCTGAACGGCTTTGTGCTTGGCTTCATAATCTAGCTTTTTGGCTTTTTCTTCATCCACCACCGATTGTGGTGCCTTGCTCACAAATCGTTCATTGCTTAGTTTATTATTTACCCGTTCAACTTCTTTGGTCCATTTTACTAATTCTTTTTCCAAACGGGCTACTTCTTCTTCCACATTCAACAAGCCTTCTAATGGAAGAAACAGTTCTGCACCTGTCACAACTGCACTCATTGCTTTTTCAGGAACCGTTATGGACGTTCCGAGCATGAGCGTTTCAGGATGGCAAAAACGATCCAGATATGCTTCATTTTTTTCAAGCTGGCGCAGGATTTTTTCATCTTGCGCTCTAATCAGCAATTTTATCGGCTTACTCATCGGAGTGTTAACCTCTGCCCGGATATTACGCACGGCCCGGATAATTTCGATTAACAGCTTCATTTCCTCTTCAGCCGCACGATCTGTTAATTCATGCTTTTCTGTCGGCCAGGCGGACTCTGTAATCGATTCGCATTCGTGAGGAAGGTTTTGCCAGATTTCTTCTGTAATAAATGGCATGAATGGATGAAGCAAGCGCATGGTTTGATCTAGTACATGAGCTAAGATGGATCGTGTTGTTTTCTTGGCCTCTTCATCTTCTCCATTTAAAGGAAGCTTCGACATCTCAATATACCAATTACAGAAATCGTCCCAGATAAAGTTATAGAGCGTACGCCCAACCTCTCCGAATTCATAGCGGTCTGCGAGGCTGGTTACATTTTTTATGGTGTCGTTCAATCGCGTAAGAATCCAGTGATCTGCTACGGATTTTTTACCTGATAAATCAATTTCTTCAAAGGTCAAACCGTCCATATTCATCAAAGCAAACCGTGAAGCATTCCAAATTTTATTCGCAAAATTCCATACGGATTCTACCTTTTCCATAGAAAAACGCAAATCCTGCCCGGGTGATGAACCGGTTGACAGGAAGTATCGAAGAGAATCTGCTCCGTACTGCTCGATCACATCCATCGGATCTACTCCGTTGCCGAGAGATTTAGACATCTTCCGGCCTTCAGCATCTCTCACCAGACCGTGAATTAAAACGTCAATGAATGGCTTTGTTCCTGTAAACTCTATGCCCTGAAAAATCATTCTCGACACCCAGAACGCAATAATGTCATAGCCTGTGACCAATGCAGCAGTGGGATAATACCGCTTAAAGTCTTCTGCCTCAGTATCAGGCCAGCCCATCGTTGAAAATGGCCATAAAGCAGAGGAGAACCATGTGTCCAGAACATCATTATCCTGCTGCCAATTTTCAGGATCTGACGGCGCTTCCTCTCCAACATGAATTTCGCCTGTTTCCTTATGGTACCAGGCTGGTATACGGTGTCCCCACCACAATTGACGGGAGATGCACCAGTCTCTAATGTTTTCCATCCATCTTACGTACGTTTGTTCAAAACGATTAGGAACAAAATTGACTTTGTCTTCACCTTTTTGCAAATCAATCGCTTGTTCAGCAAGAGGTGCCATTTTTACAAACCATTGAGTGGATAAATAGGGTTCAACGACTGCACCGCTTCGCTCTGAATGGCCGACAGAATGAAGATGTTCTTCAATTTTAAATAAAACTCCCTGTTCCTGAAGGTCTTTTGTAATTTGCTTTCGGCAAGCAAACCGGTCCATGCCGTTATACGTTCCTGCTTGCTCGTTCATCGTGCCATCTTCATTCATAACAAGAACACGTTCAAGATTATGACGATTACCGATTTCGAAATCATTCGGGTCATGGGCTGGGGTAATTTTAACGGCTCCAGATCCAAATTCCATGTCTACATAGTCATCTGCCACAATCGGAATCTCACGTCCTATAATAGGAAGTGTTACGCTTTTTCCGATCAGCGATTTGTACCGTTCATCTTCTGGGTGCACCGCAACTGCAGTATCACCAAGCATAGTTTCAGGACGTGTGGTGGCAATTTCAATCGATCCGCTTCCGTCAGTTAACGGATAGCGCATATGATAAAATGCTCCCTGCACGTCTTTGTGGATAACTTCAATATCTGATAGAGCCGTTTTTGTAGCCGGATCCCAGTTGATGATATACTCGCCACGGTAAATCAGTCCTTTTTCATATAAGGACACAAATACTTTTTGTACAGCTTTTGACAGGCCGTCATCAAGCGTGAAGCGTTCACGGGAATAGTCAAGGCCCAGACCAAGCTTCGACCATTGCTGTCTTATATGACCGGCATATTCATCTTTCCATTTCCATGTTTCTTCCATAAATGCTTCGCGGCCCAGGTCATAGCGCGAAGTCCCCTGTTCTTTAAGCTTTTGTTCTACTTTTGCCTGAGTGGCAATACCCGCGTGATCCATACCTGGAAGCCAAAGCACATCATAGCCCTGCATCCGCTTCATACGAGTTAAGATGTCCTGAAGAGTCGTGTCCCAGGCATGACCCAAATGCAGTTTCCCTGTTACATTGGGAGGGGGGATAACAATCGTATAAGGTTCTTTATCCGGATTGCTTTTTGCCTCAAAAACCTTTTCTTTCAGCCACCAATCGTATCGTCCTTTTTCAATGGACATGGGATCATACTTGGTTGGCATTGACAGTTCATTCGTATCCATTCTTTCTTCCTCCTCAACCATTTTAATAGTAGTGCCTTACCAGTTCTTTGTGCGACTGTGGTCACAAAACCTTACTAAAGCATTTGAATAAAATCGAGCAAAAAACAAAAAAACTCCTCTCGCCTGTAAAAGGACGAAAGGAGCGAATTCGCGGTACCACCTTTTTACACAAATCAACTAGACTTTGTGCACTTAATTCCGTTAACGGTGTTTAACCGGCTATAAACTAATAAGGAGCTTTCTCCTGTTCATTTAAGCAGCTCATGGGGGACTTCGACGGATTCGATTCTGGAAATTCTCTCAGCAAATGAATTTCTTCTCTGAAGAACGAATGATCGTGTACTCTTCCCAATCAACGCTTATAGTATGTATTCCTATAGTAGCGGATGAAGGATAGGTACGTCAATATTTTGATGAAGAATGTCCATTTTTTCAAACTGGCATATACTATCAGATGATGAAAAATGGAAAGGAAGAAACAAAATGGCTAAAAGAATGTTTCCTAAGCCCATGCCTCCATGGTGGAAAAAATGCCGCACCAGCTTTCAGGCACTGATTATTCCCTTTTGCTGTTTTCAGACTGTGCGGCTGATTTTACTTCCTACCACTTTTGATGTACTTCTTCTTGGCGTTCTAATCGGGATGGCCTGTGTTCTTTATTTTGAATGGATTTAAGGGATAAAAATGAGCTTGCCTTTTTCAAACGGGGCTCTTGATTCAAAATGATTGCTTTTCATTAAATGAACCATCGATACACCGTAGCGTTCAGCCACCATTTCTGGTGTTTCATCCTGCTGAGCAATACAGATTTTGATCGTCGTCATTTCTTCTTCGAGTGAAGATACAAAACTCATTAGCGCTTGATCATCATTCCGCTGCTGAGAATCCTCTTCATCTCTTGTATCATTTGTATCGCTTGGATCATCACCTGACACCTCAGCATGAGCCTCATCCTCAACACCATTATAATAGTCAGCGGAGGTATAATCTTCATTGTAAGGAGCATAGAGTGACTCTGCAGCCGGAGTCGCTCTTATTTCGATTTCTGGAACAACAGCTGATTGAGATGCAATAAATGGTTCAATTTCTTCCAATTCTTTTTTCTTTTCTTCAGTTGAGCTTGATTGATCATCGAGGTCAAATTCTACCTGCTGATCCTGCGGCACCTGACCATTCCATTCATTTAAAGGATTAGGCAAGAGACGAATAGGCAATTCATGTACTTCTTCTACTTCTTCATGTACTTCTTCCCGTTCTTCATCGACCGGCTCATTCACTTTATTAGATTCTTCTTCGTGCTCTTCTGGAGCTGGTTGAATGGTTTCGTTCTCTGATACACCATCGACAACGATATCAGCGTGTATGCTAAGAAGCCGTTCATCTTTTAATTCATAATCAATATGCTCAATATAGACATCTAGCTGGTGAATATTAGAGACTCGAGATGAAGAAACCGCTACCGTAATGGGAAAGTAATGTTCAAATTCAAGCTGCTCGTCCTGCGGATGATTAATAACTTGAATACGATCGTAGCCGCTGTAGGCTCTTTCATCGTACCTTGAATCCATGCTTGCAATCCCTTCTCCTGCTAAATAAAGTGATCCCTCAATTAAAATATGGTCTGCATGCTCAGTAATTGAAACGCTCGGTTCAAAAGAAAGAGATCGAATCTCTTTTAAACCGATTTCTCCATCAAGGACAATGGATTCGTTTAGCGATAGGGGCATGTGATTTTTCTTCATCGTTTCCTCCCTCATTTCTCCATTTGCAAAACTCCTACTCTTGCTTTATATGCAAATACAGATAAAAATATGACGGACTAGGAGAACCACAAGTTGAATCTCTTTTTGATCCTGCAGCAGTGAAAATCAACCCGCCTCTCTTAAAGATCTTTTTAATAAGAACACTGTAGCTGGAGCAGCAGCAAATAAAATGAAAAAGATCCTGAATAGATGAAAGCTCGTAACAGTAGACACATCTGCACCAACTGAATAAGCTGTAATCGCCATTTCAGCGACGCCACCAGGTGCAGCACTTAAAAACATATCAATCAGAGGAAATGAAAAAGCAGCGTTTAAAACAAAAGACAGGCCGATACAAAAAACAATAAGTGCTAAGTTGATGCCAACCACAATAGAAAGAGGCTTTAGGGATAATAACCCCCTCAATCCATTCATCTGCAGGCCGAGATGTGCCCCAAGTGCGATCTGAGCTGCACCAATAGAAAGCTCAGGCAACGCAAAAGGGCTCGAAGTTATAATATTAAAGCCAACCACACAGAGTAAAGGTGCGAGCATGAATGGAATGGGAAAGTGCGCTTTTTTCATTCCCTTTAAAACAAGGAGGACTGAACATGCAAGGAAAAAAAGCCACAACACAGGCATCGTCGTAATCATTGGCAGGACAGTTTGAGACATCCCTTCTTCAGCTGAGGGGAAAAAATATGTAACTAAAAACGGTACTACGGTAATGACAAGGAGGATGCGAATCGTTTGCATTAAAGCTACTGCAGAGGTCTGTGCACCTCTTACTTCCTCACTTAACAGAACCATCTGAGATAATCCACCCGGGAAACTTCCCAGCAGCGCCGTCTGATAACAATATTCAGTATTTTTTGATAAAGCCAGTGCTGATACGGCAGTAAATCCTACGATCATCAGTGTTAATAAGAGCATTAAAGGCAAATTCAACACCATAATGAGCAGGGCTTCTTTTGTAAAAGAGGTTCCCATCTGAAGCCCAATGATCAACAGTCCAGTATTACGCAGCCAATTTGGCCAATAAAATGGCCATTCTACAGTATTTTTTAAAATCATCATAATCACTAACGGACCTAACAGCCAGGGCAGAAAAATTCCTGCCGCATAAAAAAAGAGGCCCATCCCAGTGGATAATAAGGCAGTGACAAAAAGCCACTTCCACTTACTATATGCCAAAAGCACCACCTTCTTCCTGCATTTTAGTATAACAAAAAACCGGCCTCAGGCTGTTATCCCCGGACCGGCATGAATACTATCTTATTTTGCTATCGCTTTGAATGAAGCCTCTACTGCCTCAAGTGTTTTTTCTACATCCGATTTTGTATGAGCTGTGGATAAGAACCATCCCTCAAATTGTGACGGAGGCAGAAAAACGCCATTGTCGGCCATATGCCGGTAAAATTCAGCAAAGAGTTGTAAATCAGCTGATTTTGCTTGATCGAAATTGGTTACTTTTTCGTCTGTAAAGAAGAAGCCCAACATGGATCCCGCACGATTAACCGTATGTGGAATAGAATATTTTTGAGCCAGAGCCGTGAAACCTTCTTCAAGAAGATCACCAAGCTCAATGAAATAATCGTAGGATTCAGGCGTAAGTTGTGAAAGTGTCTCATATCCTGCTGTCATGGCAAGCGGGTTGCCTGATAACGTGCCTGCCTGATAGATCGGTCCTGTTGGCGCAATCTGGTCCATAATGTCTTCACGGCCGCCAAAGGCACCTACAGGAAGTCCGCCTCCAATAACCTTCCCTAAACAGGTAAGATCCGGCGTTACACCGAGGTGTCCCTGTGCACAATGATAACCAACCCGGAAGCCCGTCATCACCTCATCAAAAATCAGCAGTGATTGATGTTCAGTGGTCAACTCCCGCAATTTTTCAAGAAATCCTTCATTTGGAGGAACAACTCCCATATTGCCTGCAACCGGCTCAACGATCACTGCCGCAATTTCCGGGCCGAATTCGTTAAATACATATTGAATGGATTCCTCATCATTATATGGCACTGTAATGGTGTTTTCAGCAACACTTTTTGGTACGCCCGGGCTGTCAGGAAGACCCAGCGTCGCAACCCCGGACCCCGCTTTAATCAGCAGACTGTCACCATGACCGTGGTAGCAGCCTTCAAATTTCACTATCTTATCACGCCCCGTAAAACCGCGCGCTAAACGAAGCGCACTCATCGTAGCTTCTGTTCCGGAAGAGACCATTCGCACTTTTTCAATTGAAGGTACACGGTCAATAACCAGTTTTGCCAGTTTGTTTTCAAGAGTCGTTGGTGCACCAAAGCTTGTCCCGCCAAGCGCTGTTTCCTGAATGGCAGAAACTACTTGGTCATCTGCGTGACCCAAAATTAAAGGTCCCCATGAAAGGACATAATCAATGTACTCATTGCCATCTATATCGTATATTTTTGAACCTTTTCCTTTTTGCATGAAAATGGGATCCATGTTAACAGATTTAAATGCGCGAACGGGGCTGTTAACACCACCCGGCATAAGTGTTTCCGCTTCAGTGAATGCCTCTTTTGAACGATTATAACTTGGCATGTTTATCCCTCCATGATTGTTTAGTTAGATAACCATGCTGCAGCATCTTTAGCATGATAGGTAATAATCAAATCTGCTCCTGCACGTTTCATACTCGTAAGCTTTTCCATGACGATTTCTTTTTCGTTGACCCAGCCGTTCTGTGCAGCGGCCTTGATCATTGAGTATTCACCACTGACATTGTAGGCCACGACTGGCAGCGGAAAACGGTCTTTCACGTCTCTCATAATATCAAGATACGAAAGTGCAGGTTTAACGATTAAGAAATCTGCTCCTTCATTCACGTCGCTTTCTGCTTCGCGCAGTGCTTCCAACCGGTTAGCAGGGTCCATTTGATAGGTTTTACGGTCGCCAAATTGCGGAGAACTGTGGGCTGCATCCCGAAAAGGTCCATAGAAGCTCGAAGAATATTTCACTGCATAGCTCATAATTGGCGTATCTATGAACCCCGCTTCATCGAGTCCACGGCGGATTGCAGCAACAAATCCGTCCATCATATTGGATGGAGCAATAATATCTGCACCTGCTTTCGCTTGGCTGACGGCTGTTCTTGCCAGCAAATCAAGAGTGGGATCGTTCAATACTTGCCCATTTTCAATAATGCCGCAATGGCCATGGTCAGTATATTGGCAAAGACAAGTATCCGCAATGACAACCATCTCAGGAAACTCGCTTTTTATCAGGCGTGTTGCCTCCTGAACAATTCCATGATCATGATATGCCTGACCACCCAGTGGATCCTTTTCTTTTGGAACCCCAAAAAGAATGATCGACTTAATGCCGAGATTTACTAGTTCGGTCATCTCTTTTACTACCCCATCTAATGATAGATGAAAAACACCAGGCATTGAAGAAACTTCCTTATGAATATTTTCTCCTTCGACAACAAAAAGGGGATAAATTAAGTCTTCTTTCCGCAGCCATGTTTCACGCACCATGGATCGAAGTGTGTCAGACGTGCGAAGACGTCTGTGACGATCAAATTGAATGTCCTTCACTGCTCATTCCTCCTAGACTTCCTTAAATTTATACGCAGCGATGGCCTCAACCATCGCCTCCATTGTGTACACCTCAGGTTCAACATGAACAGGCAAGTGAAACCTTGTCAGCTCTTCTGTCGTGGTAGGACCAATGCTTGCGATCATCCAATTTCCTTTTAAAAGGTCATCAAAAAGATTATCGTTATCTTTTACAATCTTAACAAAATTCCTTACAGCTGAAGGGCTCGCGAATGTAATAATAGAAAAATCTCTATTTTTAAATGCATCCAGCAGCTTGTCTCTGCTTTCAACCGGCTGCACTGTTTTGTATAAAATCAATCTGTCACATTGAATGCTCCGCTGCTTAAACGCATGTAAGATGGTCGGCCGGGCAAGATTCCCTTGAGGAAACAAGACACGGGTTTCGCTTGCCTGGTCATATGGAAACTCTTTAATAAATTCAGCGGCGCGAAAGCTTTCAGGGCAGAAAGCAACGGGATAACCCCGGTCCTTAACATATTGCGCCGTTTTCTTTCCAATCACTGCAATTTTTATTGATTTCAACCATTCTGATTTTTGTTTACCAAACCAATTAAGCGTGTACTCAGCGCTGTTTTTGCTTGTCAGTACTATCCAGGAATAGAATGGCAGGTTGTTTGTAATGTCTTTTTCATTATCGCTCTTTATTGAATGAGTCTCAATCATCGGGATTATTATTGATCGACCCTGCCGTTTATTTATCAGATGCTGATCCTCCAGTGCGGAGGAATACGGTCTGGTGAGCAATATCTTCTTCCCGTCCAATGAGGTGTTCATTTTATTGGCCTTCTTGTTCTTGTTCAGCTTTGACCTGATCGATCAATGCTTTAGCACCTTGTTCGGTTAAAATGGCTGCTGCTTTGTGACCGACTGCCATCGGATCCTCACCGGTTACGACTTCTTTATAAATGGTTTTGCCGTCTGGAGATGCAACTAATGCTGTTAATGATATTTTTTCTCCCTGCAATGTGGCATAGCCTGCAATTGGGACCTGGCATCCGCCTTCCATTTTGTGAAGAAAAGCGCGCTCGGCAACTACTGTCACTTCAGTTTCAGGATTAGTGAATTGGTCAAGCAGCAAACGCAGCTCCGCATCATTCTCGCGGCATTCAATCGACAGTGCTCCCTGACCAATGGCCGGAAGACAGACAGCAGGCTCTAAGAATTCAGTTACAATGTCAGCCGACCAGCCCATTCTTGAAAGACCTGCAGCTGCAAGAATAATGGCGTCAAAATTCTCTGTTTTCAGCTTGTTTAGCCGCGTGTCAATATTTCCTCTGATCCATTGGATTTTCAGGTCGGGCCGATTCATTAAAATCTGCGCACTTCTTCTTAAGCTGCTGGTTCCGATTATAGAACCGGCAGGCAGTTGAGCCAGCGACTGACCGCTATTTGAAATCAGTGCGTCACGAGGGTCCTCGCGCTCCGGGATACTGCCAATGGTTAGACCTTCCGGAAGTTCTGCTGGCATATCTTTCATACTGTGAACCGCCATATCAATTTCCCCATCAATCATGGCTTGTTCAATCTCTTTTACAAATAACCCTTTACCGCCCACTTTTGACAGCATGACGTTTTGTATTTGATCCCCTTTTGTCACAATTTCTTTGATTTCAAATTCTACAGCTGGATCCAGCGCTTTCAATTGATTAATGACCCAATTGGTTTGCGTCATGGCCAGCTTGCTTCTTCTAGAACCTACAACAATTTTTCGCATTGTGCTTAATTCCTCCTATGTAAAAGGGCATTGAAGCTTTCACCCTTCCTGCTCACTTACTAACTGTTTTTATTGCCATCCTCATCGTCAGCATATTTTTTTAAGAATACCAAAAATGAAAGGATGACCATCTGCTGCCAAGCAGAAAATTAATCAAAAGGCACAGAAAAGCAGCTATATTCAGCATAGCCAATGTTTTTCCTGATAAACCCTTTCCTACCTTCAAATACAAGAATACTCCATAAATAGCCAATATAAAAAAGGAGCCCACGATCTTCACGTCATACCAGATCATGTATGGCAGCGTAATGACCGCCCACTGAACACCTAAAATCAAGCTGAGCAGCAGCATAGGGAATCCTATTACATTTAAAATGAATGACCCTTTTTCGAGCTTTGATAAATCTGTAATTCTCTGAAGCTTCTGTCCCCACTTTTTTTTCTTTAGCATTCTATATTGCAAGAGATAGAGTATGGAAAAAACAACAGATAGAGAAAAAGCCCCATACGACAGTAATGCGATTGTGATATGAATGAGCAAAAGTTCAGACATCAGTCTCTCGGCAGCCGCATTCGAAGATGCCTGTATAGGGGCAAATGTGTGAATAGCCATAAAAATAAAGCCGATAACATTGACAAAAAAAACGGTGAAGTCTACACGCATCAGACGATTAATCGCCAATGACAGTGTAACCAACACCCATGCATAAAAATAAATACCTTCAAAAAGAGTAAGAACCGGAAACCTTCCTGTTCTAGTCATGTATAGAAACAAAAAAATTGTTTGAAGGACCCAAACAATTGCTAAAAGCCAGAAGGCAAGCTTATTTGCCTTCTGGTTCTTTTGTAGAAAATCCATAAAATAAAGCAGGACACTTACGGAATAAAGGATAATCATTACCTCGTGAAGACGAGTCATAGACAATTCAAACATCTGTGGTCCCCCGCTCAGGGCTGTAAGGAAAGCTGCGGCTCAGGCTTAGCCAACCAGTCAGATTCTTTTGCTGCTTCCTCAGAATCATGGAGTGAGCCTTTCACCTGTTCTTGCAGGTTAAAAATCTTCATAAAAAGCTCAAGCTTTTCCTCTCCATCCGGTAAGGCGGCCAATTCCTTCGCTTGTAAAATCGGATCCTTTAACAGCTGGTTAATAATACTTTTTGTGTGCTTGTTTAAGATTTTACGTTCCCGATCCGTCAAGCTTGGCATTTTTCGTTCAATGCTTTGCATCGTTTCAGCCTGTACATCCAGTGCTTTCTCGCGCAGCGCAGATATTACAGGGACAACACCAAGCATATTAAGCCATTCCTTAAAATTCACAATGGTTTCTTCTACCATAATTTCAATCGCTTCAGCAGCTTGCTTCCGCTCTGCAAGATTCGCCTGAACGATTCCTTCCAGATCATCTATATCATAAAGAAATACATTATCAAGGTCGTTAATTGCAGGATCTAGATCACGAGGCACGGCAATGTCAACCATGAAAAACGGGCGGCCTTTGCGCATACGCTCTACATAAGTCATCATTTCTTTATCAATCAATGCATCTTTTGAGCCTGTGGAAGTAATCAAAATATCTGCTTCCATCAGTGCACACTGCAATTCGCGCATTTCTTTCGCCTGGCCGTCAAACTTTGCTGCCAGACTCTGAGCTTTCTCGAAGGTCCGATTGATTACGGTAATCTTCGTAGCACCGCTTCCCTGGAGATTTTGAATGGCAAGCTCGCCCATTTTTCCTGCGCCAAGAATTAAGACGTGCTTTTTATTTAAATCACCAAAAATCTTTTTAGCGAGCTCTACAGCAGCATACGAAACCGATACGGCATTAGAAGCAATATCTGTTTCTGAATGTGCTTTCTTTGCAAGCGTAATGGATTGCTTAAACAGCTCATTGAATACTGTGCCCGTTGCGCCTACCTGCTGTGCAGTAAAAAAGCTTTTGCGAACCTGACCAAGAATCTGAGTTTCTCCGACGATCATCGAATCCAGCCCGCAGCTCACTTTAAATAAGTGCTCCATTGCACCATCTTTTTCATATATAAATAAATAAGGACTGAATTCTTCCTTATCAATTCCGAACCATTTTGCTAGAAAATCTTTTATATAATAACGACCTGTATGAAGCTGATCCACGACTGCATAAATTTCTGTGCGGTTGCACGTAGATACAATCACGTTTTCCAGTATGCTTTTTTTTGTCTGCAGAGACTCCATTGCATGCTGAAGATCCGCTTCCTGAAAAGAAAGACGCTCTCTTATCTCAACAGGGGCCGTTTTGTAATTCAATCCTACCACTAAAATGTGCATGTTTTGAATGACACCCCCACCATTTAATCATTACCTCTATTATAACACGTCAAAATCTGTGCCTTTGTTTCAAATGTGAACATCCATTGAAACCATATTCGACACAGTTGGTCACGTTTTCACATAATGTACAGGAACAGTTCCCGAATCGCACCATTATGTGACAGTTATCTCTTCATCTAGATTACCAAAGTGGAATGCTTGTTTCAACTGTTCGGCTCATTTTCCATTAAGTTACGTTATATAGATATTATTGCCTAGGCTGAAATCATTAAACCTTGCTTTAAAAATTCTTTTTCTAGCTGTTAAAATGAGGCTGTTCACTATCGAGGCAGATTGCTATTTACAAGGGTTAAATCTTGAGGTTTCTATGTACAATTCAGGAAGGTGACAAATGAAATAAAAAGCCGCTGCTAGTTCCAGTTTTATAGAATTAGCAGCGGCTTAAAGTGAATGATTCTTAACGATCTATACGTAAGGTTAAAATATCAGATTCTCATAAAGTATTAATCATTCATTTGGTGCGTTAAAAATTTCCACGCTTCATCTTTTCCCAGACCGGTCTCTGATGAAAACATAATTAATTCATCACCATCTTCAATCTGCAGCGCCCGTCTGGTTACACTCATATGCTTCTGCCATTTCCCTTTAGGAATTTTATCTGCTTTCGTCGCGACAACCAGGCAAGGGATATCAAAGTGCTTTAAAAAATCATACATCATAATATCATCATTTGTTGGAGGGTGACGCAAATCAACAATGAGTACTACTGCTTTTAAAGGCTTTCGATCTGTCATATAAGTCTCGATCATTTTCCCCCATGCTGCACGCTCCGTTTTAGAAACTTTTGCATAGCCATAGCCTGGTACATCGACGAAATAGAGCAATTCATTTAGTAAATAGAAATTTAACGTCTGTGTTTTACCCGGCTTTGAAGAAATCCGTGCCAACGATTTCCGGTTAATCATTTTATTAATGAAAGAGGATTTCCCAACATTAGAACGCCCGGCAAGAGCGAACTCAGGAAGTCCGCCCTCTGGGTATTGTTCTGGCTTTACTGCGCTTATTACGATCTCTGATTTAGTTATTTTCACTTTTCATCACCTGCTAACGCCCGTTCAAGTACTTCATCCACATGTGAGACAAGAATAAAGGTTAATTCGTTTCGTATACTTTCCGGAATGTCGTCTATATCCCGCTCATTTTCTTTAGGAATAATAATGGTTGTTAATCCTGCTCTATGTGCGCTTAAGGATTTTTCTTTCAACCCTCCGATTGGAAGAACTCTTCCTCTAAGGGTTACCTCTCCAGTCATCCCAATTTCTCTTCGTATCGGACGGTTTGTTAGAGCTGACACGAGCGCTGTTACAATCGTGATACCAGCAGAAGGACCATCTTTTGGCACGGCGCCTTCTGGCACATGAATATGAATGTCATATTTTTCATGAAATTGCTCTTCCAAATTTAATTCTCTGGCCTTGGAACGGACAAAAGAAAAAGCTGTTTGAGCTGATTCTTTCATTACATCACCAAGTTTCCCCGTGAGGACAAGCTTTCCTTTTCCTGGAGATAAAGACACTTCAATTTGAAGCGTGTCCCCGCCGACCGATGTATAGGCTAGCCCTGTTGCCACACCAATTTGATCTTCTGTTTCGGCTTGCCCGTAGCGGAATTTTCGCTTGCCGAGAAAATCAGTAAGACTGTTTGCTGTAACGACTACGCGTTTTTTATCTCCACTGACAATAATTTTCGCTGTTTTTCTGCTGATGGTAGCAAGCTGGCGTTCTAAACCACGGACACCGGCTTCCCGTGTATGATACCGGACAATTTCCTGTACAGTGTCGTCTCGGAGTTGAAGCTTACTCTTAGTTAGGCCGTGCTCTTTTAACTGTTTTGGAAGCAGATGATTTTTAGCAATACTGGTCTTTTCCTGCTCTGTATAGCCTGCGATCGTAATGATCTCCATCCGGTCTCTCAGCGGACCAGGGATGGTAGACAGGTTATTGGCTGTAGCAATAAACAGTACCTTGGAAAGATCGTAAGGCTCTTCAATATAGTGGTCGCTGAACGAGTTATTTTGTTCAGGGTCAAGCACTTCAAGCATTGCCGAGGAAGGATCGCCTCTGAAATCGTTGGACATTTTATCGATCTCATCTAAAAGAAACACCGGATTAACGGTCGTTGCTTTTTTCATTCCTTGAATAATACGGCCCGGCATTGCCCCAACATAGGTTCGACGGTGGCCGCGAATCTCAGATTCATCTCTTACCCCGCCAAGTGAAATTCTTACAAATTTACGCCCAATGGATTCTGCAATCGATCGAGCTAAACTTGTTTTCCCTACACCAGGAGGGCCTGCCAGGCAAAGAATAGGGCCTTTAAGTGACTTCGTCAGCTGCTGAACAGCTAAATACTCTAAAACGCGTTCTTTAACTTTTTCAAGACCATAATGGTCACGGTTTAAAATGTCTTCAGCCCGTTTAATATCCAGATCATCGGCTGTGGATTTAGTCCATGGAACCTGAATGAGCCAGTCTATATAGTTTCGAATAACGGAGCTTTCTGCAGAAGCTGCCGGGATTTTTTCATAACGGTCAAGTTCCTTCATCGCCACTTTCAAAACATTTTCAGGCATTTCAGCTTTTTTAATTTTTGCTGCCAAATCAGATACTTCGCCGGACTTGCCGTCTTTATCTCCAAGTTCTTTTTGGATCGCTTTCATCTGCTCACGCAAATAATATTCTTTTTGGGTGCGCTCCATTGATTTTTTAACACGCTGTCCTATTTTTTTCTCAAGGCTCAGGACTTCTTTTTCGTTATTAATGGTTTCAATCACCCGTGTAATTCTTTGTTTAATGTCTGTTGTATTCAGTAATTCCTGCTTCAGCTTAAGCTTCAGAGGAAGATGAGACGCAATAATATCTGCAAGTCTTCCCGGTTCTTCAATATCTGTAACGGTGTTCAATGTTTCAGTAGACACTTTCTTTGACAAATTAATATACTGTTCAAAGTAATCCGTCAACGTTCTCATTAACGCTTCGAGTTCAGCTGTTTTCTCCGGGGAATCCGGAACCGACTCCACCTCTACCGTGTAATGACTTGTTTCATCGAGGAATGACGTGATTTTCGCACGCTCCAGTCCTTCCACGAGCACCCGTATTGTTCCGTTGGGTAGCTTAAGCATCTGCTTTACTTTAGTAAGCGTTCCCATCGAATATAGATCTGTTTGATCCGGCTGATCTACTGTCATATCTTTTTGAGTGGAAAGAAAGATCAAATGGTCATCCATCATTGCTTTTTCTAATGCTTGCACAGAACGTTCCCTGCCTACATCCAAATGAAGGACCATCGTTGGGTAAACTAATAATCCTCTCAGCGGAAGCAGCGGCACCGTATAGTTGTTCTTGTCTGACATTAAAACTGCACCTCCATTAAACTAAGACCTGAACAGCTTTACATGTCAGGTACGATTTTTAAATTGAAAATTATAAGATGTAATTACTGTACCCTTTTCTTATGGTCAGCATCCATCATCATGCTCATAATGGCAAAAAAAACTGACTCGATAGTGGGTCTAACGAGTCAGCCTCTTTATTTCTTTAATTTTTAAGCAGATGTTTTCTGTTCATCACTTGGACCGATCTTTGTTCCATCTTCTAAAACAAGGATTGGACGTTCATTTTTTTCGACTGTGTCCTGAGTGATGATACATTTTTTAATATCTTCACGAGAAGGCAGATCGAACATGACATCAAGCATAATGTTTTCAATAATAGAACGAAGCCCACGAGCTCCAGTTTTGCGCTCAATAGCATTACGTGAAATTTCTAGAAGTGCTCCTTCTTCAAATTCCAGCTCTACATCATCAAGCTCAAGCATTTTTTGATACTGTTTCACAAGAGCATTTTTAGGCTGAGTCAAAATTGAAACCAGCGCTTCTTCATCAAGCGTCTCTAGCGTTGCAGTAACAGGAAGACGGCCGATAAACTCAGGTATCAATCCGAACTTCAAGAGGTCCTCCGGTACCAGCTTAGCGAGGAGTTCTCTTTCTTTTACATCAGCTTTATTTGGATCAGATCCAAAACCGATGACTTTTTGACCGAGGCGTCGTTTTACGATTTGGTCAACGCCATCGAATGCTCCTCCGCAGATAAAGAGGATATTTGTTGTATCAATTTGAATGAATTCCTGATGAGGATGCTTACGTCCGCCTTGTGGTGGAACGCTTGCTGTCGTACCTTCAAGAATTTTAAGCAGCGCCTGCTGTACCCCTTCACCTGATACGTCCCGAGTAATGGACGGATTTTCTGATTTGCGGGCAACTTTATCAATTTCATCAATATAGATAATGCCTTTTTCAGCGCGCTCTACATCATAATCAGCTGACTGAATTAGCTTTAGCAGGATATTTTCAACATCTTCCCCTACATAACCGGCTTCTGTCAGAGAGGTTGCATCCGCGATCGCAAAAGGTACATTCAAAATACGCGCAAGTGTCTGAGCAAGAAGTGTTTTACCAGAACCGGTAGGACCGATAAGACAAATATTACTCTTAGAAAGCTCCACATCGTCAACTTTACTATTGGAATTGATTCGTTTGTAATGATTATATACCGCAACGGAAAGGGATTTTTTAGCTCTTTCCTGACCAATTACGTATTCATCAAGTATACCCAGAATTTCTTTTGGCTTAGGTACATCTTTAAACTCCACTTCTTCTTCTGTACCCAGCTCCTCTTCAACAATTTCTGTGCAAAGCTCGATACATTCGTCACAAATATACACACCAGGTCCCGCAACTAATTTACGAACCTGCTCCTGCGTTTTTCCACAAAAAGAACATTTAAGCTGTCCTTTTTCATCATTAAATTTAAACATTACGTTCACCCCTTATTTCAAACTCATATCATACTTGTGATGCACATTCAAGACAACTTTTATGCTCATCACATAAAACACCATCGAATTTAAACAGCTTATATAGAAATTGTAACACAGCGGTTAAAGAGACGGAAATAACACGAATCGGATCATTTGCCCAAATGCTTTTTGTCCAAAGGACTATGTATAATTGATATGTATGTAGAAAACAAGGCACGAATACCTTCGCGCCTTGCATTTCTATATATATTATTATCTTACTTTCAATTATGCAACTGTTTGGCTGTTATCAACAAGAAAATCGATCGCTTTTTGCATTTTAAGATCATTTTCCAAAACTTCTGTAGATCCGCCTAGAGCTGTTTTAATCTGCTCAACTGACATACCGAACTGCTCTGTCATTTTGCTTAATTCAGCTTCAACATCTTCTTCTGTTACCGTGATGTTTTCAGCTTCTGCAATGGCTTCAAGCGTAAGATTTGTACGAACGCGTTTTGATGCATCTTCTTTCATTTGAGCGCGAAGAGCTTCTTCGTCCTGACCGCTGAACTGGAAATAAAGTTCAAGATTCATTCCTTGTGAAGATAGACGCTGTTCGAATTCTTGAAGCATACGGTCAACTTCTGTTGTAATCATCGCTTCTGGAACTTCGATTTCAGCATTTTGAGATGCCTGTTCTAATAAAGAATCGCGCAGAGCTGCTTCAGCATTATTTTTCTTTTCTTCTTCTAAGCGTGCTCTGGTCTTTTCTTTAAGCTGATCAAGCGTTTCGATCTCTTCATCATCAGTCTCTTTCGCAAACTCATCATTAAGAGCTGGAAGTTCTTTTGCTTTAATTTCATGAACCTTTACTTTGAAAACTGCTGGTTTACCGGCAAGTTCTTCAGCATGATACTCTTCAGGGAAAGAAACATCAACCTCTTTTTCTTCTCCTGCAGAAAGTCCAACAAGCTGTTCTTCAAATCCTGGAATGAAAGAACCAGAACCAATTTCAAGAGAATAATTTTCAGCCTGGCCACCCTCAAATGCTTCGCCATTCACGAAGCCTTCAAAATCCATTGTAACGGTATCGCCATCTTCAATTGCGCCTTCTTCTTTAACAACAAGCTCTGCCTGACGTTCCTGAAGAGTCTTCAATTCAGCAGCAACATCATCTTCTGTTACTTCTGTTTCCAGCTTTTCCACTTCAAGTCCTTTGTATTCACCTAATTTAACCTCAGGCTTTACAATTACTTTTGCAGTGAAGATAAGTACTTTTCCTTTTTCCATTTGCTCTACGTCAATTTCAGGACGATCAACCGGCTGAATGCCAGCCTCATCAACAGCACTTGCGTAAGCTTCAGGAAGAATCAGGTCAAGTGCGTCCTGATAAAGAGACTCCACACCAAAACGTTTTTCAAACATTTGACGGGGCATTTTCCCTTTACGGAATCCAGGTACGTTAATTTGCTTAACTACCTTTTTAAATGCGTCATCTAATCCTTTGTTTACTGTTTCAGTATCAACTTCTACCGTTAATACTCCTTCATTACCTTCTTGTTTTTCCCATTTTGCTGACATACTCAATTCCCTCCAACACATCTATAGTAATTTTAATGGTTTCACGCTAATCAGCGGTGAGACGTTGACTTTGTGAATTTAGGCATCACAAGTCCCATTATGCAACCATTGTATTATAACATAGGATAACACTCTTTCAACAGGTATGCATTAGTTCATATAATGGGAACCATTTCTAATGTTTCAATTTCATCTGCAATACCGTCTGTTTCATCTTCGTTCCATTCCATTTCCAGTCCCATATACCTTTCGCCTAAGTGAAGATAGGCAATGGCAATAATCGCAGGATCCTGTTCTGCCCATGAATAAGGATAGAGAAGAAAAAGATGTCTTCTCATGAGATCGATTGCCAATTCCACTAGATTTGGATCTTCATGCCCCGCCTGGTTTTGAATACGCATCAGTACTTCTTCAAATCGATCAGACTCAAAAGGTTCTTTTAACTCAGACGGATTAACAAGCGTTTTCCTTCCCCATTTTTCCACGAGAATGTCGTCCTGAATGCCCTGTTCTCTTAAAATATTCAACAACATCGTTTTAATAAAAGGGTGTGTTTCCTTTACTTGAATAACTTCAATGAGAGAATCTTTAATAGGGTGAATATTCTGTTTAGAAAGATTTGCTACTTGAACCATTTGCTGTTCAAGATCTTTTTGCAGGCTGAAGGATTGAAAAGAAGTATCTTCCCGCTGAACCTGTTGATCCTGCTTATGACTAATGGATAAAAGATGCTCAAAGCGATCTCTTCTCTCAAGAGACAGCACTCCTTCATCAAGTACCGTATGAATCGTTTCTGCAATACTTTCATGTTCTTTCAGCTGAAATAGATTCATTATATATAATTCGAGTGTCTCTTCATAGTCACCAATACCTTCATGAAGCATTTTTTCACAAAGTTCCTTTGATTCTGTCCAGTTATGGTCTTCATACAAAGCGACCGCTAGAGAAGTCAGGGTGACAGAATCTTCCTGATCCAGTGCATAAGCATCTTTAAGCAGCTGGATCGCTTCTGCATGATGCTGTTCCTGCAGCTTTTCAAGCCCTTTTTCTACCAGCCGGTCTTTCAGCTGCGGAAAGGGAACTACTTTTTGATCATTCGATTTCTTTTTTCCTGGACGTTTAGCCACGGATCATACATCCTTCCGATATTGTAAGTGATTTGAGTTTAGCATGACTTTTACTAAAACCAAAACGGAAAGCTGCAGCGTCGCCTAAACAATTTGAAAGCTCTATAGAAGAAGATAGGATCTCTTCCTGCTTAAACAAGTTTAAGCTTCAGCAGAGAACCTATCGGGAAAACGCCTCACTCGATTCAGCAGGTTAATCTCTTACTATCAAAGCTGCTGACTCCGTGAGTAGTTTCATTGTGTAATTGATTCGTAAAAATATGAAAAATGATTGGGCTAATTCTGCATTCATTTTGCGAATATTTCTCCCACTACCCACATAAAAAACGGAGCAACCAGCCCAACTGACCACATAAAGCGGGTTTCTAATGCGTGTAAATCTCTTGTATTTACCTGACCATCCTTCGCTATTTCGTTTGCCTTTTCTTCAGCTTGATCAGCTAGTTGATAGGCTTCGTCTGCAAGCTTTTCAACACGCAAAATGGTATGCTGCTTTTCATCAATCCGCACCATCCAATTTTCGAGCTTTCTGATTTCCTCTGACAGTTTTTTAATTTCGGCATTTTGAAATTGATCGTTCATTTCCTGCACCCCCGCTTTATTTTTGTTTGTTTGTTTGTTTGTTTTGTAATTGTTATTTTAGTATTCTATCAATCCTTTAATCTGCGAATATATGTTTGTAGGTTCAAAGCATTGTTTTATTATTTTACTAGTTCAACGGTTTAAAAATGGGCTCTCCTGTGTATAATGAAATATGGGATGTGTTTCGTTTGCAGCTATTCACATTCCATCGGGCGCTTATCTGGTGTTCGATTAAGCGGTTAAATAATCGGCCAGCCAAAGGTTTCGGCGCTTTGCTGCAATCTTTAAAATTCGATTTTTAACCGTTTTATCACTTGTTCCGAGTTGCTTGGCGGCTTCGCGGAATGAATATGACTTTGCGAATGCTACTAGAGCTTGGCGGCTTGGTAAGGTAGCGTTCGCAATGAGATCCTCGAGCAGTTGGCGCTGCTCTTTTTTAATAGCATAATTTTCGGTCGTGTCACAAATCTGTTCATTTTCTGTTAAGGCAAACCTTTTGACATATTCATCATAGGTACTTACTTTTTGGCCGATATTAGCAATTCGGCGCCTGAGCATCAAAAACAGGAACGGCTCAAAATCTCCAATCCGGGTATCATACACTTTTACAGCCTGATAAAAAGTCTGATTCGCTTCAGATTCTACATCCTGCCAAATTAACCCCCTCTTATACGCTTGCTTTCGAGCATAGTTAAACACTTTTGAAGCATAAATTACATACAGTTCGTTGAAGCAATCTTCACTGCCCGTCACCTGATACTCCACTATTAAGTTTTTAACGTTCAGCATTTTTATCCTCTCCTTTTTATTTTCTTATTTGTATATCCTCCCTTAAATTAAAATGCGGCAGATTTTTAAAAAATTGTTATCTTAAGTATTTTCAGTAAAGAATAAACAGTTATTTTGCATAGTTATATAAAAACGACGCCCTTCTGAATAGAAGAACGCCGCTATTTTAACTCCACATCAAAGGTATAGGTTTTAATGGGAATCCAGAGATCTTGTTGCAATGTTTGCAGGGTACAAAAGCGCAGATTTAAGGAACTTTCTCATCGACCTCCGTATGATGCCCCGGCCAGCGCTATTTGCAGTCCAATTTTGCAACGATACACCCCCGCTACAGTAAATCGCACATCCCACTTTTGCAAATCTAAAGAAAAGTTGAGATATGACCTTCCGCACGTACATTTGTTCTTTCATTATAACGCACAGATTTTTAACCTTGAGTCGAATACTGTCGAGGAAATATTGGGAAAAATGTTCTAATAAATCATTAAAAAAATCATTAAATATTCATTTTACTCTCATCTATATAAAAAAAACTATATATAGTAAGAGACGGGATAGTTTTGCCAGTTGGGAAAATAGTTAAAATAATTATTAAGTAATAATTATAATACTCTAATGAATATGCTGGTTTATTTACGATAGCGAACAATTTAGGCTCTTTGCTTTTTAAATTCAGTAGAAAGGCACGAATTTATCTTATCATAGCGCATTCAAAATGTTTGTCGTTAAGTGGTAATTGTTTAATTTTTTTACCTACGTAACTCCTGCAATTTCTTCAAATTAAACTTAAACCTATACCAGAATTACCGGTTGAATCATTAATCGTGCTTAATTGTATTTTTTTTACTGAAAAAAGTGAGAATCATCTTATTATTATGATAATATAGCTGTAACTACATTAAGAAATGGGCGATAAATATGCGCAGTCTAAAGATCATGATGGCAGGTATAATGTCAATTCTTATCCTCTCTGCTTGTCAGGAAAGCATAACTCAACCTGCGGAATTACTTCCAACACGCCCTTTTGAGCTCGTCTCAAAAGGCACCTCTCCGTCTTGGCATACGAAGGAGACGACAGTGACAATTGGAGCGATTGGAGACGTTCTGCTGCACGATCGGGTTTACGAACGTCAGGAAACAGAGCCTGGTGTGTTCGATTTTGGTCCGCCTCTAGAAGCAATCGAACCACTGGTCTCTTCTCCTGATTTCCTAATGGCTAACCAGGAATCTGTTCCAGGAGGCACAGCGTTCGGTTTATCCGCTTATCCATCATTTAATAGCCCCAAGGAAATTGTATATGAACTAAAAGATGTCGGGGTTGATATGATTATTGCAGCAAATAATCACACGATCGACCGTGGCATACCACCCCTAATGAGTGCACTTGATTTATACGATGAACTTGAATTGCCCTATGCGGGTGCTTACCGCGATGCCGCAGACAGAGAAAACCACCGAATAATCGAAGTAGATGGAATCACTTTTGGTATTTTATCTTATACATTCAGCACAAATGGAATCCCCATTCCAACAGGTTTTGAAGATTCTGTTGCGCTGATTGAAGAAGACCGGATACGGACCGAAGTCGGATCTTTACGTGAAAAAGCGGATGTACTGATTGTACATATGCATTGGGGGAATGAATATGAGCGTCTTCCAAACCATTTTCAAACCTCCTATGCTCAACTACTTGCAGATGAGCAGGTTGATCTTATATTTGGTCACCACCCCCACGTGCTGCAGCCGATCGAGCAGTTAAAACAGCCTGACGGAAAAGATACGATCGTTTTTTATTCACTGGGCAATTTTTACTCCGGTCAGGATTTCGATTTTACGGATGTAGGCGGAGTGGCAACGGTAGAAGTGACAAAAACGGTTAATCAGGATCAAACAGATATTCAGCTTACAAATCCATTTATCGAACCTACACAGGTCATTAGAGGAGAAGATGGAGAGTATATTGCCGTACCTATGAATGAGGCCGACTCTCCATCCATAGCAGGAGAAACATATGAAGAAACCGTTGAGCATGTTACGCAATGGCAGAATTAAACATTTTTTACAGACAAACATCCTGATGAATTTGGATATGCATCAGGATGTTTTGAAGTTCTAAGTGTCCCAGGAGAGATTTGAACTCACGACCTGCGCCTTAGGAGGGCGCTGCTCTATCCAGCTGAGCTACTGAGACAAAGTTTTGTCTTAATCGACAAATAAAACGAATATGAAGTGGCTAAAAATAGAATAAACGAAAATTTTTCAATTAGAGTGAAATGAAAGATGTAAAAAAGATGCTGTCACAGTATAGAAATCTGTGACAGCATCTTTTTTGATTCCAAAACCTAACGTTATCAAGGCTCTGTCAGTTAAGAAAGTAGCGTCCCAGGAGAGATTCGAACTCCCGACCGACGCCTTAGAAGGGCGTTGCTCTATCCAGCTGAGCTACTGGGACAATATGTAGTGTTTTTTAAGGACAATACTTATTATAGTAGCAGAACAATTTAAAGTCAACGATTTTTTCAAAAAAAAAAGGCGCTGCATAATAGCGCCTTTCTTTTTATGTTAATTGACCGTTCCATGAGGTTATTTCATTATGCTTCTCATCGTAAAAATGGACAGAAACGTCTTTTGCCTGTTTTTCAACAATGGCATAGGATGCTTCCTTTCGATCACGTGGAAGCAAAATACTGCCTGGATTAACATACAGGCGCTGATCCACAACTTCCGCTCCCAAAGAATGAGAATGACCGAAAAAGATAATGTCTGCCTCTTCCTCGGTTGCTTTGTAGTGAATTTTATCCAGGGACTGTTTAATTCCATACAAATGACCGTGTGTGAGGAACAATGTGGTATCTTTTATTTTAATGACTTTTTCATCTGGATACGCTGAATCCATGTCGCAATTTCCGCCGACCTTTTCAAAGCCTTCCATTTCGGGTGAATTGAATGGAAGTTCAGAATCTCCGCAGTGAAGCATTGCATCCACAGTATTTTCATAGCGTTCTTTCAAATCAATTAACCGTTCTTTGTCTCCATGATTGTCACTAACAACAACAACTTTCATCTAATCACCTCAATTAATGATTTTAGGCAGAACCTCTTTCAGTTTTTCAAGTGCCTTGCCTCTATGGCTGATTGCACTTTTTTCTTCTCTTGTCATTTGAGCAAGGGTGCACGATTGGTCTTCAATCCAAAAAATCGGATCATATCCAAATCCGCCATCACCCAACTTTTCTGTCGTAATCATTCCTTCGCACTCTCCCGTTACCGTCAGTGTTTTTTCACCCGGAACACTGACGGCAAGTGTGCAATGGAACCGAGCTGTTCGTTTTTCGGCAGGAATTCCTTGCAAATTGCGAAGCACTTTTTTGATGTTCTCTTCGTCATTCTTTTCTTTACCTGCATAACGGGCAGAATAAACACCAGGATCCCCATTTAATGCGTCAATTAATAAGCCGCTGTCATCTGCTATCGCCATTACCTTAAATTGGTTCGATGCTGCTTCAGCTTTTAAAATGGCATTTTCCTTAAACGTCTCCCCTGTCTCTTCTACTTCCTCCATTTCAGGATAATCCAGCAATGTAGTCACTTCAAAACCAAGAGGCGCAAAAAGACTTTCGAATTCTTTCGCTTTTCCTTTGTTCGCTGTAGCAATTAATACTTTTTTCATATAGGATCCACCTTCGAAATGTTTGAAGGTATAAGTGAAGCCGCAGGTCCAAGTGCTCTGCGCTGTTCTTCTATAATTTTTTGGATCCCCTGGTCTGCAGCTTCGAGCATACTCGCTAGTTGAACATGCGAAAAAGTAGACTCTTCGCCTGTTCCCTGCAATTCAACAAACTCTCCAGCACCAGTCATGACCATATTCATGTCAACGTTCGCGGTGCTGTCTTCTGCATAATTCAAATCAAGAATGACCCCATGTTCTTTACTGATGCCAACGGATGTTGCTGCAAGAAAATCAGTAATAGGAAAGGAAGTGATTTTTTTATTTTCCACAAGCTTGGCAACAGCCATGGTCATTGCCACAAAAGCACCTGTAACAGAGGCAGTTCGTGTTCCCCCATCCGCTTGTATAACATCACAGTCAATCCAGATTGTGCGTTCACCTAATGCCGGCAGGTTCACAACGGATCTGAGTGCCCTGCCTATTAAACGCTGGATCTCCATCGTTCTTCCCTGCACTTTTCCCTTGGAAGATTCTCTAATGGTTCTTTGTCCTGTTGCACGGGGAAGCATGGCGTATTCAGCTGTTATCCAGCCTTTTCCCTGCCCTCTCATAAATGGGGGCACCCGTTCTTCAACACTTGCTGTACAAATTACTTTTGTATCGCCAACAGAGATTAATACAGATCCTTCAGGGTGTTTTAAATAGTCTTTTTCAATTGTAATAGGTCGAAGCTCATCTGCTTGCCGGCCATCTGTTCTCATCATCATGTCCCCTCCTCTGCCCGCTAAAATAAATATGTATACTGCGGGGATTATCATCCGCGTTTATTCTTACATAGTATAACAAAGTCTGTCTGTTCTGAAACATGGATTCAGTATAATCAAGCCTCATCAAAATAAAAAAGCCTTGGGAAGCTACTCCCTCGGCAATCGAATCATATCAATCAAAAGATGATCATCCTGCAGCCATTCCTTTGCTACTTGTCCAAAAATTTTAGAAGACCCGGTAGTATAGAAACTATGGCTGATTTTTTCGTGACGTGCGTTCAATTCGCCCCGATACGCAAGTATTGCACTGACTTCCCTGGCTGTTTCGTCACCTGAACTAATAACCGTTATGGAAGGTCCCATATACTGCTCAATCAGAGGCTGAAGAAGCGGGTAATGTGTACACCCTAATATTAATGTATCAATTTTCTTATTTTTCATCTCCACCAGGGTTTCTGCTACAATTTTCTTAGCCATTGCCCCCGCGTGCTCCCCGCTTTCAACAAGTGGTACGAATTTTGGGCAGGCTAACGGAAAGGATATAATGGACGGTCTAAGATCAGCTAAAGAATTCTCATAAGCCTTACTTTTAATCGTTCCATAGGTCCCCAGGATGCCAATTCGGTCATTTTTCGTCCATTTTACAGCAGAGCGCGCTCCCGGAGAAATAACCCCTATCACCGGTATATCAAATGCAGTCTGTATTTCTTCCAGCACAACCGCAGTTGCAGTATTGCAGGCAATGACCAGCATTTTTATATTCTGATTGTATAAAAAACGGGCCATTTCCCATGTGTATTTTTTCACTTCTGAACTCGGTCTCGGGCCATAGGGACAGCGTGCTGTATCACCAACATAAACAATGTTTTCGTTGGGCAGCTGGCGCATAATTTCCTTTGCCACAGTCAAGCCTCCAATACCTGAATCCATCACACCAATTGATCTGCTCAAAAATAGTCCCTCACTCTTATTTCATTTCGTTATGCAAACGATTAAGTCCTTTAGAAAGCTGTTCTACTTCTTCCTGGGAAAAATCGATTAAAACTTCATTTAAATAATGCTGCCTTTTTTTTATTACTTCTTCAATGATTCGCTCGCCTTCTTTTAATAAATGAATGCGAACAACCCGACGGTCATTTTCATCTTTAACTCTCATGACCAATTCATTTTTTTCCATCCGGTCCACCAGATCTGTGGTGGTACTGCAGGCTAAATACATTTTGTTTGAAAGTTCTCCAATCGTCATATCTCCTGCTTCAAATAACCATTGCAAGGCTATAAATTGTGGCGGCGTAATTGTATACTGGCTTAAAATTTCACGGCCTTTTTGTTTGATTATACCGGAAATATAGCGCAGATCTTTTTCAATTCCTGCCATCACTCCTGCAGGATGAAGCTCTTGAGTTCCTTTCTTTTCCATCAGCCCTCGACACTCCTTCAAATTGATTCTACTTTGATTGTGACCTCTTTTACGCCAAATATCAAGAATCTTTTTCTATTCGGTTCATATGTATAATTGTAAAAAGGGAAAATCCCCTTTTACAATTTCAGTTCACCCATTCTAAGCAGTTCCACGATTGCTTGCGCTCTTCCTTTCACACCTAATTTCTGTATTGCATTAGAGATATGATTGCGCACGGTTTTTTCACTAATAAAAAGCTCACCAGCAATATCTTTAGTGGTTTTATCTTGAAGCAGCAAACCAAAAACTTCCCGTTCTCTTTTTGTTAAAATAGACGCTCTGTTGTACTGTGATCGGCTCATCGAATTTCTTCCCCCTCACTTGCTAAACTGAAGCCAGTTTATCCAGTTTATGAGTCAACATTGCAAGGAGTGCGTTGATTTCCGAATCTATTTTACATAAGAAGGATTTCTTTTTGCCAACATGGCGTTTTTTTGTTCTTCACTCCACTGTTTGCTTTTTCCAGAGGCTTTATAAATTTGGACCATTGCCCCTCTGCCAGTCAGCACAACTTCTTCCCTTTCATTCACACCGCAATAATGAAGATCTACAGAAGAACGCCCGACAGATGCTGCTTTAACATAGATTTTTAAAAACTGATCAAAATAAATTTGCCGAAGGAAGTCACATTGCAAGTCCGCTACAACCGGAATACTGTCCTGATCATCTTGTACCCACTTTTGCATAAAGCCAAGTTCTTTTAAAAATCCGATCCTTGCTTGTTCAAAATAGACAAATGGTACGGTATTATTCATATGCCCAAATAGATCTGTCTCAGAGAAACGCACTTTTATCTCAATATAAAATGTAAATTCATTTTTCCAGTTTTCCAGATCCTCTATGTAACTGCTTTTCATTTTATCTCATCCTTCCAAAATATGAATGACTATTCATTTGTTTTAGTATAGCGTATCGCAAGCTCTGGTGCCACTGATGTCAGGATCATATAGCGAAAACTCGATCAACAGGGAAGGCGTTGCGTTTTTAAACCCTAATAAACATACAAAGCTGCAGAGGCACTATGCCCTGCAGCTTTTTTTAAGGAATACAATTAAACTTCGTTGTCACTTCCGAAAAAGTTTCTAAACATCTGCAAATTAGTATCACGGTTCAGCGCAGCAATCGAAGTCGTTAGCGGAATGCCTTTCGGACAAGCCTGAACACAGTTTTGGGAGTTACCGCAGTCTCCAATACCGCCATCTCCCATAATCGATTGAAGCCGTTCGTTTTTGTTCATTGCACCGGTTGGGTGTGCATTAAACAAACGCACTTGCGACAGAGGCGCTGGTCCAATAAAGTCAGATTTGCTGTTTACATTTGGACAGGCTTCCAGACAAACACCACAGGTCATACATTTAGATAACTCATATGCCCATTGTCTTCTTTTTTCAGGCATTCTTGGACCGGGTCCAAGGTCATACGTTCCATCAATCGGAATCCAGGCTTTCACTTTTTTCAAGGAATCGAACATCCGGCTGCGGTCTACTTGAAGATCACGCACGACCGGAAAAGTCTTCATCGGTTCCAGACGAATCGGTTGTTCAAGCTGATCAACCAGCGCAGTACAAGACTGGCGAGGGGTGCCGTTTATCACCATCGAACAAGCACCGCAAACTTCTTCCAGACAGCCCATGTCCCAGGCAACCGGTGTTGTCTTATCCCCTTTTTTATTAAAAGGATTACGGCGAATTTCCATTAAAGCTGAAATAACATTCATATTGGCACGGTAAGGAATTTCGAATTCTTCCATATAAGGAGTGGAGTCAAGGTCATCTTGTCTGTATATTTCGAATCGAATCATTTTTTGTTCTTTCATCGTTTCTGCTGCAGTCATGATTACTTAGCTCCTTTCTTTTTCGAATAATCACGCTTACGAGGTTCAATCAGGGATACGTCTACTTCCTCATAATGAATCTCGGGTGAAAGGGTATCTGGATTAAATTTCGCCATTGTCGTTTTCAGGAATTCATCATCATTTCGTTCCGGGAAATCCGGTTTAAAATGAGCCCCGCGGCTTTCATTACGCTGAAGCGCACCGATTGTAACTACTCTTGCAAGGTGAAGCATATTCTTCAGCTGGCGCGTGAAGACTGCACCCTGATTGCTCCATTTATTCGTATCATTAATATTAATGTTTTCAAAGCGCTCAAGAAGCTCCTGAATTTTTGCATCTGTTTCCTGAAGTTTGTCATTATAACGGACAACCGTTACATTATCTGTCATCCATTCTCCAAGCTCTTTGTGAATCACATAAGCATTTTCTTCGCCGTCCATTGACATAATATGATCCCATTTATCTTGTTCTTCTTTTACGTGACGATCAAACACATCTGATGAAATGTCTTCTGCTGTTTTTTCAAGTCCATTAATATAAGCTACTGCATTAGGACCTGCAACCATTCCTCCATAAATGGAAGAAAGGAGTGAGTTTGCTCCGAGGCGGTTCGCTCCATGGATAGAGTAATCGCATTCTCCGGCTGCAAAGAGACCCGGAATATTCGTCATCTGGTCATAATCAACCCATAGTCCGCCCATTGAATAATGTACTGCAGGGAATATTTTCATAGGAAGTTTTCTTGGGTCATCTCCCATAAACTTTTCATAGATTTCAATAATTCCGCCAAGCTTTACATCAAGTTCTTTTGGATCTTTATGTGAAAGATCCAGATACACCATGTTTTCACCGTTAATGCCAAGCTTTTGGAATACACAGACATCAAAGATTTCACGGGTCGCAATATCACGAGGAACCAGGTTTCCATAAGCGGGATATTTCTCTTCAAGGAAATACCATGGCTTTCCGTCTTTATACGTCCAGACACGGCCGCCTTCTCCCCGCGCTGACTCACTCATCAGGCGCAGTTTATCATCTCCGGGAATAGCAGTGGGATGAATTTGTATAAATTCTCCGTTAGCATAGTATGCTCCCTGCTGGTAAACAATTGAAGCCGCTGAACCTGTATTAATAACAGAGTTCGTTGACTTTCCGAAAATGATTCCCGGGCCGCCTGTTGCAATGATAACAGCATCTCCCGGGAACGACTGGATTTCCATGCTGGAGAGGTTCTGCGCTACGACTCCGCGGCAGACTCCATCATCATCGAGCACGGACCCAAGAAATTCCCATCCTTCGTACTTCGTTACTAGACCGGCTACCTCATGTCGGCGCACCTGCTCATCTAAAGCATAAAGAAGCTGCTGGCCGGTTGTTGCTCCTGCGAAGGCTGTACGGTGATGCTGCGTTCCGCCAAAGCGGCGAAAATCAAGCAGACCCTCGGGCGTTCGATTGAACATAACTCCCATACGATCCAATAAATGAATAATGCCTGGTGCAGCGTCGCACATTGCTTTTACTGGAGGCTGATTAGCTAAAAAGTCTCCGCCGTAGACGCTGTCATCAAAGTGTTCCCAAGGAGAATCTCCTTCTCCTTTCGTATTCACTGCTCCGTTTATTCCGCCTTGTGCACAAACGGAGTGTGAACGTTTAACCGGTACGAGTGAAAACAGATCCACTGCCATTCCGGCTTCCGCTGCTTTGATCGTTGCCATGAGGCCTGCAAGTCCCCCGCCGACAACGATAATTTTGCCTTTGCTCATTTAAACACTCTCCTTACTTTTATCCGCTGACTGAGCGTTTGCTCGACGATCTATACTGTTGACTAAATTGGTTGATTAAACGAATGCCAGGATTGCGCGAATCCCGATGGTTGTAAGTGCCAGGAAAATCCCTAAAGTCACATAAGTGGAAATTCTTTGTGAACTCGGGCTGAGCGTTACACCCCACGTTACTAAGAAAGACCAAAGGCCATTAGCAAAATGGAAGGTAGTAGATACGACACCTGCTATATAAAATGCCAGCATAAATGGATCAGCTAAAATCGACTCCATCATTCCAAAGTTGACGTCTGCTCCACGAGCTGCGGCAATACGAGTTTCCCAAATATGCCAAGTAACAAAAATCAGCGTAAAAACACCTGTTACACGCTGCATGATAAACATCCAGTTTCTGAATGTACCAAATTGACGCGGATTATTTCTCGAGGTAAAAGCGATATACACGCCGTAAATCGCGTGAAAGTATAGCGGTAAAAAGATAATAAAAATTTCCAGAATTAGTCTAAACGGCAACCCTTCCATTACGTGAGCTGCGTTATTGAATGATTCTTCTCCTCTTGTAGCATAATGATTTACAACAAGATGTTGCATCAGGAAGATCCCTACAGGAATAACCCCCAGTAAAGAATGCAGCCTCCTCCAGTAAAACTCTCGACTATTTGCCATCGAACGTTACCCCCTCCAAAAAATACCAGCTTATGAATCTCGTCAAATTTTTTTCAAACTAGTTCGACGAAAATCAAGCTATTCCGCACAATATAACATTTATGTGACAACTTAATTGTACTCCGATAAGAATTGACCGTCAAGAAAACGTATACATAAAAATAATTCTGAATGTTAACTTTTCAAATACGATAGGTTTGCTATTCTGCTATAACGCTTATCTATTAATTTAGTGACTTTTGACCCGCTTTTTGAAAAGATAAGGGGACAATTCCATTATTTCACGCAGGGTCACTTACACTTTATCAAGTAACCTCGTATAATAGAAGAGTGGAAAGTGAGGGTCACAGCATGTCTGAAGAAAATGAGATCACTACAGGGTCTTTTGGCTATTCCCTTATCAGGGATGAGCTTTTGCCTGAATTATTAGGAAATCATACAAATGAAATTCTTTACTGGGCAGGTAAAAGTCTAGCCCGCCGGCACCCTTGTCAAAATGAAGGAGAACTGATTCACTTCTTCGAAAAAGCAGATTGGGGTACCCTGGAGCTTACAAAACAAAAAAATGACGAAATGCTTCTTGAACTTGGAGGCCCGCTGTTAAAGCAAAGAATTCAAAAAAATAATGCACAGCACTTTACGCTTGAAGCAGGTTTTCTTGCAGAACAATTTGCGATGATGAAGCAATGTCAGACAGAAGCCATAAGCCAGCGTCAAAAAAATAACGCAATTATTCAGTTTACTCTTAAATGGGACGCGAAAGATCCTTATGGAATGCCATTAAGGAAAAATAAATAACATGCATAATTAGTTAAAGAAGCTGAGACAAACGTTGAAAAGAGATTAAATTGGTTCTTTGTTAAACATATGTTCGAGGTGCACAGAGTACCAGGCGGCTACTCCCTGCAGCATATGACAGCTGCCTGAGCCTGCGGAAGCGTCTGATTAAAAGCGCAAAGAACCGATTAGAAGAGGTTGAGACATATTTGTGTCTCAACCTCTTGTTGTTCTCACTTTGCCAGCTGCGGTTTTGGCTGCAAAGATTCTAATGAAAAACTGTCATGAACAACCTGGGCAGCCCTGAGCATGTCATTCATCTCAACGACAGTCGAGACTTTAATTTCTGATGTGCTGACCATTTTGACCGCAATAGTGTGTTCGGCTAACACCTGAAACATTTGTGCGGCTACACCAGGGTTTGATACCATTCCAGAACCTACTATAGATACTTTTGCGAGCCCTGCTTCATGCTCGATTTTCGAAAAGCCTAAGGCATCTTTATTGTTCAGCAGGACGCGTCGTGTTTCTTCAAGCTCCTCTTCTTTAATAGAAAAAGAAAGATTGGTGGAATTCAGCTCTGTCTGGCTTTGAATAATAATATCCACATTAATATGATTCTCGGCTAAAACAGAGAATATAGCGGCAAGACCGGTAAATTCATTTTCTAATCCATACACTGTAATTCGTACAATATCCCCTTCAAATGCTACACCACGGACTACCAGATTTTCTTCCAACATCGATTCCTCCTCAATCAGCGTACCTTCAATATCTTCTATACTCGACCTCACCGTAAGAGGCAAGGAATGATTTTTTGCGTACTCCACAGCACGGGGGTGCAGAACGCCAGCCCCGAGATTTGCCAGTTCAAGCATCTCATCGTACGAAATTCCTTCAAGCTTTCTGGCACCCTTTATGTATCTTGGGTCAGAGGTGTAAACGCCGTCCACGTCTGTATAGATATCACATCGCTCGGCCGCTAGAGATGAAGCTAAAGCCACAGCTGTGGTGTCCGAGCCTCCTCTTCCAAGAGTAGTAAGCTCAAAATTAGCATCCATTCCCTGAAAACCTGCTACTACCACTATTTTTCCTTTTGCGAGCTCCTGTTTCATCCGGGTAGTTTCAATGTGTGTGATTCTTGCTTTGCTGTGCACTGCTTCTGTTTGAATTCCAGCCTGCCAGCCAGTCATTGAGACACTTGAATATCCTTCGCTCTGAAGTGCCATGGAGAGAAGCGAAATGGTCATCTGCTCACCCGTAGATAAAAGCATATCCATATCTCTTTTATTGGGTGTTTGGGTAATGCCTGCTGCAAGACGGATCAGTTCGTCTGTCGTTTTGCCCATCGCAGAAACGACGACGACTACCTGGTGTCCTTTTTTAATTTCCTGTATGACTCTGGATGCGGCATGCTGAATTTTTTCTACTGATCCAACTGATGTCCCGCCAAATTTTTGAACGATTAAACTCATGATACGCCTCTTCTCACATTATTATTTCTCATTCCTGATCAGCTGAACTTGCATCCGGTTTTCGTGCAGCGCCAGCTTCCAAAAAATTTAGACACAAAAAAAGCAATGGGAAGAGTATCCCCATTGCTTTTGAACTGAATTGTCCATTGCTGCTCAGGTGAGATAGCTCTCCAAGATGAGGAATCATCTTGACAGCTCTGCATTTATTAAATACAGAACCAGTTTGCATCCTGATGAAAGGATTGCAGACTTCGGCGATTGTCCCTTTTTCCGCGCTTCTTCGGATTCATCTTCCTCCGCACGGGTACTTTTGACTTTCGCACCTCTATCACCACTTTAAAAAGAAAAGTGAGTGTATATTAACTTGGTGTTATTATAGCAAAGTGATCTTATTGAATCAATTTATTCTTTGAGTTTTTTTACAATATCTTCAGCCAGCAGCGATGGCATGCCTGCACTAACTACTTCTTCTAAGGTAGCTTCTCTCAGCTTTTTAACAGAACCAAAATGTTTCAGCAGCTGCTTTTTTCGCTTGGGACCAATGCCTGGGATTTCATCCAGAACGGATTGAATTGAATTTTTCCCCCGCAGCTGACGGTGAAATGTTATGGCAAATCTGTGTACTTCATCCTGAATTCGCTGCAGCAGATAAAACTCCTGACTGCGCCTGCTTAAAGGAATCATCTCAAGCGGACTTCCAAAAAGAAGATTAGACGTCTGGTGGCGGTCATCTTTTGCCAGTCCAGCGAGCGGAAGATCCAGACCAAGCTCCTGTTCAAGCACTTCCCGGGCCGCTTCGATCTGTCCCTTTCCTCCATCAATTATCACTAAGTCCGGCAGCGGAAGCCCGTCTTTAAGAACCCTTGTGTACCGCCTCCTGATCACTTCCCGCATAGAAGCATAGTCATCAGGACCCTGAACGGTTTTAATCTTGTATTTGCGATACTCTTTTTTTGCGGGCTTTCCATCAATGAAAACAACAAGGGCAGACACTGCGTCAGCCCCTTGAATATTAGAGTTATCAAAAGCTTCAATACGAAGGGGCGGGTAAATGTTCATGGCCTCGCCAAGCTGTTCTACTGCTTTAATCGTCCGGTTTTCGTCCCGTTCAATCAAAGAAAACTTTTCTAAGAGTGCAAATTTCGCATTTTTTTCTGCAAGCTGCAGCAAGTCTTTTTTCTGACCGCGGACAGGCTGGCGTACATTTACTTCAAGCAGCTTTTCAGCTATTTCAGCATCAATTTGCGGAGGGACAAGTACTTCTTTTGGTTTAAAATGATTCGGTTTCATATAAAACTGACCAATAAAGGTCAAAAACTCCTGCTCAGGTTCATCATAGATCGGGAATAAAGAGACATCCCGTTCGATCAGCTTACCCTGACGAATAAAAAAGACCTGAACACACATCCATCCTTTGTCGACACTGTAGCCAAAAATATCACGGTTTGTAAAGTCATTCATGGCCATTTTTTGTTTTTCCATAGTTGCTTCAATATGATTTATTTGATCGCGAAACTCCATCGCTCTTTCAAATTCCAGATTTTCTGAAGCGGACTCCATTTTTTTCTGAAGGTCAATTTTCACTTCTTTAAAGCCGCCGTTTAAAAATTTGGCAATGTCATCTGTCATTTGGCGGTACACTGTATCTTCCACTTTAAATTCGCACGGTGCAAGACATTGTCCCAGATGATAATAAAGACAGACACGGTCCGGAAGCGTATTGCATTTTCTAAGGGGGTACATGCGGTCGAGCAGTTTTTTCGTTTCGTTTGCTGCCTGCGCATTTGGGTAAGGCCCAAAATAGCGGCCCTTATCTTTTTTCACTTTGCGGGTAATGAGCAGCCGCGGGTGTTTTTCTGCTGTTACTTTTAAAAAAGGATAGGATTTATCATCTTTTAGCATCACATTGTATTTAGGGTCATGCTTTTTAATTAAGGTAAGCTCTAGTATTAATGCTTCAATCGCTGATGAGGTGACAATATATTCAAAATCCTGAATCTCTGAAACAAGTCTTTGCGTTTTACCGTCATGCGATCCCGTAAAGTAAGAGCGCACTCTATTTTTTAATACTTTTGCTTTCCCTACATAAATGATTGTATCTTGACGATCCTTCATTAAATAACAACCTGGCTGATCAGGCAGGACAGCAAGTTTATGCTTAAGCAGATCGTTCATTACTAGCCCTCCTGTGTTCAAAAATTAGTTTCTGATTCAATCATAAGGAATGGCTCGGATAAATGCAAAAATAGGGGGTCGTATGTTCGAAAAATATTTTTGGTGCTATGTATGAGAAGACATAAATAAAGACCAGGCGCTGTTTGCCTGGTCTGATTTATTAAGCGTGCTTGTTTAGAAGTTCTTCAAGTGCTTCTTTCGGCTGGAATCCAACCACTTTATCTACAACTTCGCCGTCTTTTAGTACCACAAGTGTCGGGATACTCATAACGCCGTATTTGCTTGCTGTTTCTTGGTTTTCATCCACATCAAGTTTTACGATTTTTACTTTTTCACCCATGTCTGCATCCAGTTCTTCAAGAACAGGTGCAATCATTTTACATGGTCCGCACCAAGGTGCCCAGAAGTCTGCAAGGACTAAGCCCTCTCCAGTTTCAGTTGTAAATGTTTGATCAGTTGCATGTGCAATCGCCATGAATAATTCCTCCTTTATAATGCGTAATATAGAGAAAGTATAGCACCCCTAAATGAGGGAATCCACTTTTTTGCCTGAGCATCAGAATATCTATGCCTGTCAGGATATAACGCTTTTGTATCTTGCCCATTTTCACTTTAATTTATCAATGTTATGGTTATGAGAATCTTTAAACCCTTCAGCTGGACCGAAGGGTTTGTATACAATCAAGATGCTTTAATTTTTTTAAATTCTTCAATCAATAAAGGGACGACGTCAAATAAATCACCAACGATTCCATAGTCAGCTACTTTAAAAATATTTGCCTCCGGATCTTTGTTGATCGCAACAATGACCTTCGAATTGGACATCCCCGCCATATGCTGAATCGCTCCGGATAGTCCACAGGCAATATAAAGGTCAGGCGTAACAACTTTACCTGTTTGACCAATTTGTAGTGAATAATCACAGTATTCTGCATCACATGCCCCGCGTGACGCTCCTACAGCTCCGCCAAGAAGGTCAGCAAGTTCTTTCAGCGGTTCAAATCCTTCCTCGCTTTTGACTCCGCGTCCTCCTGCAACAATTACTTTAGCCTCTGAAAGATCTACTCCATCGGTCGCTTTTCGGACGACATCCTTGATGATTGTCCGCAGATCTTTAATATCTGCATCTAACGAAGTAACCTCTCCAGAACGGCTTTCTTCCTTTGGAAGCGGATCAATATTGTTCGGCCGGATCGTAATAAAAATAAGTCCATCTGTGACGACTTTTTTTTCAAAAGCCTTCCCGCTATAGATAGGACGCACAAAAACAGGTTCACCGCCGTCCTCCTCTATTGAAGTAACATCTGAAATAAGTCCGCTGCCAAGCTTACTTGCGATTCTTGGTGACAAATCTTTTCCTAATGCAGTATGGCCAAACACTAAACCTTCAGGATTTTCCTCGTCCAATACAGCAAGCAATCCTTGTGCATAGCCATCTGAAGAATACTGCTTCAGCTTTTCACTTTGTACTGTGATGACTCTGTCAGCCCCGTAAGCGACAAGCTCCTGGCCTAGCTCGGAAACATTATCTCCGATTAAAACGCTTACAATTTCTCCCCCGTCTGCGATCTTTTTCCCCGCTGCAATTGCTTCAAATGATACGTTGCGCAAAGCACCTTCACGTGATTCTGCTAATACGATTATTTTTTTGCTCATTGTTGTCCCTCCTGGTAAATGATATATATTTTGATCGACTCAGACCACTTTGGCTTCTTTATGAAGCAATTGAACCAGTTCTTTTACTTGAG
This sequence comes from Jeotgalibacillus campisalis, assembly GCF_000829515.1. Classification (GTDB taxonomy): domain Bacteria; phylum Bacillota; class Bacilli; order Bacillales; family Jeotgalibacillaceae; genus Jeotgalibacillus; species Jeotgalibacillus campisalis. The sequence goes on from NZ_JXRR01000017.1 coordinate 337,566, forward strand.
AATCAATTTCACCCTCCAAAATACGCCCTGCTTGTTTCTTAGGCGGGAGATAAATATCAATTGTCTTTGTTTTTGGTTCAACATCGTCTTCATCCAAATCTAAATCATCCAGCTCAATTTCATCTAATGGTTTTTTCTTCGCTTTCATGATGCCTGGAAGAGAAGGATAGCGGGGGTCATTTAGACCTTGCTGTGCTGTAACAAGCAGAGGAAGCGACGTTTCAATCGTTTCTGAGTCTCCTTCTACATCTCGTACGATTGTGACGGTTTCACCGTTTACTTCAATGCTGGTAATGGTCGTTACATACGGAATATTCAGCTGTTCGGCAACACGCGGCCCGACTTGACCTGAACCTCCGTCAATTGCTACATTGCCCCCAATAATAAGATCTGCTTCCTTATCTTTTAAAAACTCTGCTAAAATACGGGCAGTGGTAAATTGATCACTTTCTTCCACGTCATCTTCAATATTTATCAAAACTGCCTTATCAGCACCCATCGCAAGTGCTGTGCGAAGCTGCTTTTCCGCTTCATCTGATCCTACAGATACGACCGTAACTTCTCCGCCGTGCGCGTCTTTTAACTGAATAGCTTCTTCAATTGCATATTCATCATAAGGGTTAATAATAAATTCTGCGCCGTCATCAGCAATTTTACCGTCACTTATTGAAATTCTTTCCTCTGTATCAAACGTTCTTTTCATCAACACATAAATATTCATTTAAAATCCCTCCATTTTAAGTATTTTTTATTCTCCTTTAAATACCGGCGTCCGCTTTTGAATAAAAGCGTCAATTCCTTCCTTTGCATCGTTTGATACAAAGACCTCTCCAAACCAGTCAGCTTCTTTTTGAACTCCTTGTTCAAAGTCAGCAGTTTTTGCGTACTGGAGCAAATCCAGTGCAGCTTTCACAGACAGCGGGCTTTTTTGAGCCATTTTAAGTGCAAGCGCTTTCGATTTTTCAAATACTTCTTCTTCAGGGAATGCTTGATTGGCAAGTCCCCATTGAACAGCTTCTTTACCCGAAATAGGTTCACTTGTCAGCAGCATTTCAGCAGCTTTTGCAAAGCCCACAAATCTCGGAAGGCGTTGAGAGCCTGCAAACCCCGGCACTAGACCAAGCTGCAGTTCCGGCAGTCCCAATTTTGCCTCTTCACTGACATAGCGGATATGACATCCCATCGCCAATTCGAGACCTCCGCCAAGTGCTGCACCGTGAATAGAGGCAATAATCGGTTTTGAGAACGATTCCATTCGTTCAAAAACACGCTGCCCCCTTCTTGCCAGTTCACTGAAAGCTGCCCCATCCTCAATTTGTGTAAATTCTTTAATGTCTGCACCTGCTGAGAAGAAGCGGCCTTTTCCATGAATAAGCAGGCTCCTTACTTCAGGGTCATGCTCCACCGCTGTCAGCCATTGATCTATCTCTTCAATTAACTGACTGGCAAGAGCATTTGCAGGAGGACGCTCAATCGTGGCTGTTGATACCATTTGTTCATTTTCCCAAGTTAAAAAGCCCATCCTTTTCTCCCCTTTACTTTTTTAATCCGTTCACAAGCAATGAATGAATGCCCGGACCGAGTTTAGTAATATCATATTTTTGGTCATTAATGACCCAAGTGGTTGCCACCTCATCTATCGTACCAAAGACCATTTGCCTTGCCAATCGAATGTCTAAATCTTCAGTCAATACACCGCTTTGGACACCGTTCTTAAGTACCTCGTCAACCACCAGTAAATATTCTTTTAACACCTTATTAATTTTCAAGCGTATGTCTTTATTGGACTGTCTAAGTTCCAATTGCGTCACAATTGCGAGATGATGATCGTCTGCAAGCATTTGAAAATGACTCTTTATTAAAATTTCAAGCTGTTTGATCGCATCTTCTTCCCCGGTCATTTTCCCCCGGATGGACGTTACAAACTGTCCCATTTTTTCTTCAAATAAGGATATTAAAATATCCTCTTTATTTTTAAAGTAAAGATAGATGGTGCCATCTGCAACGCCTGCCTGTTTGGCAATCTTAGAAACCTGGGAGTGGTGATAGCCATTTTCTGCGATGACCACAACGGCTGCGTCTATGATCTGCTTATATTTAGGTTTATCTTTCTTCAAGTGGGTCATCACCTTTCGTACCGTATTCACATTTAAAATAAAAAAAGAAATTATGAATGAATAGTCATTCATAATTTCATCTTACTAACTACTATCTTATTAGTCAAGTATAAACCCATTATTTTAAATTTGGAAAGAGTGGGTTCTTCACTCTTCCCCGTACAAGCTAACCTGACTTCTGGTTTGATTGCTTTTCTTTTTCTTCCTCTACAAGTTTTCTTCTAAGAATTTTTCCTACTGCTGTTTTAGGAAGTTCTTGTCTAAACTCATATATTCTAGGAACTTTATAAGAAGCAAGGTGCTGACGGGCAAATTCATCTAATTCTTTTTCAGTCGCTTGCTGACCCTGTTTCAACACGACAAAGATCTTCACTGTTTCTCCCCTGTATGCATCAGGTACGCCAACAGTAACCACTTCCTGTATCGCAGGATGCTCATACATAACTTCTTCAATCTCACGAGGATAAATATTAAATCCACCTGCAATAATCATATCTTTTTTACGATCAACAATATAGAAAAATCCTTCTTCATCCATGTACCCAAGGTCGCCTGTATAAAGCCAGCCGTCTCGTAAAATGGATGCTGTTTCTTCAGGCTGATTCCAATAGCCTTTCATTACCTGCGGGCCTTTGACTATAATCTCTCCAATTTCTCCAGCAGGAAGAGGTTTACCCGTCTCCATTGAGATGATTTTTGAATCTGTATCAGGCCACGGGACCCCTACGCTTCCTTTAATCCTTTTTTGATCCCAGATAAAATTTGAATGCGTTACAGGTGAGGACTCGGTCAGACCATATCCTTCTACAAGTTTTCCTCCAGTGAGTGATTCGAACTTTTCCTGCACCTCAACCGGCAAGGGAGCAGAGCCGCTTATACATGATTGAACACTTGTCAAATCATATTTGCTCAATTCCGGGTGATTCAAAATCCCAATATAAATCGTCGGGGCTCCAGGGAAAATAGTCGGGCGCTGCTTATGAATCGTCTTAAGGACCGTATCGACATCAAACTTTGGCAAAAGAATCATTTTGTAGCCCTGCATGACAGATAGAATCATAACAGTCGTCATGCCATATACATGGAAGAACGGCAGGATTCCTAAAATAGTTTCTTCCCCTTTTTTATTTTTATAGAGCCAGGCGTCACACATGGAAGCATTGGCAATTAAATTTTTATGAGTGAGCATCACTCCTTTAGGATGCCCGGTTGTTCCGCCAGTATATTGCAAGATGGCGATATCTTCTTCAAAATCTAATACGTGCTCAACAGGATCTGGTGTGGAGATCTTCAGAATTTCCGGCAGTAAGTGGTTGCTGCCGCTATGCTCAACCTTTACCGTCATGCCGTACTGCTTTTTTTGAATAAATGGATAAAGAAGATTTTTAGGAAACGGCAGAAAATCTTTAATGCCTGAAATGATCATATGCTTCAGGTCTGTGCTGTTAAATACGGCTGAAACTCTAGGGAACAAGATATCCAATGTAACGATGGCTTTCGCTCCAGAATCCTTCATTTGATATTCAATTTCTCTTTCTGTGTAAAGCGGGTTGGTCTGAACGACTACGGCACCGGCGTACAGAATTCCATAATAGGCGATGACAGATGCCGGTGTGTTGGGAAGCATAATCGCTACCCGGTCTCCTTTTTCTATCCCAATATCCTGCAGATACTTCGCCATTTTTAAAGAACTTTCATGCATTTCCTTGTACGTAAATTCTTTCCCCATAAAATGAACTGCTTTTTTGTCCGGATAACGCTCTGCTGCTTCTGTTAAATAAGCATGAACTGGCTTATGTTCCAGATCAATATGCGTCGGAATCGTATCCGGATAAAGATTCAGCCAAGGCTGATTTCCCATGTAATTCCCTCCCTTTATAAAGTGAAAATATTAGAAAATTCTCATTTCTTATTTTATTATAATCGAAAAGGAAAGCGGTTACAATTTTACTATGAGAAAAAAGACACAGTTTACTGAACAATATATTTCAAGAATGCTGAATACATCATAAGCAAAACACAGGCCGCAGCAGGACCCATGTTTTGCCCCAGGTTAAAGAAGCTGTATCTCTTAATTTATTATTACAGGGCTAAATAAATGACTCCAATTACGATAAATACTGCACAGCAGGCAATTAAAATTTTCGCCAATGTTTCCACGCTTGTCCCCCCTACGTAATACTTGCGCCGATCACAAACGATAGTCCAACCGAAATCACCATCGAGATAAACCCTACCGCTTTGTTGTTATTCATGATTTCTTCGTCGACTTTAAAACGAGGTGTTAAAAATTCAAACATAAAATAAGCAATAAGCAGGAGGACGAAGCCATAAATACCCCAGCCCATCATTGAAATGAGCGTATCATGCTGATCAATGGAATACCGGAAAATATTTGCAATACCAAAAACCTTTCCGCCTGTAGCCATTGCAACAGCAATGTTTCCCTTTTTGATTTCATCCCAATTATTGTACTTTGTAACCATCTCAAATACTGCTAGAAAGACAATCATACAAAGGACTACAACGCTGTAATATCCCGCCGTTTCGACTAATGGATGCTGCCAGAAGTGATCCATCTATCTAAGCTCCTTAAATACAGATTTATCATCATTTGAATTCCACTACGGTAACTCCGCTTCCGCCTTCACCGCTTTCACCCAGTCTTACTTTTTTTACAGAACGGTGACTTTTTAATTTTTCCTGCACCCCGGATCTCAGTGCACCGGTTCCTTTTCCGTGAATAATCGATACTCTAGGATATCCGGCAAGCAGTGCGTCATCGATATATTTATCTACTTTCATAAGGGCATTTTCAAATCTTTCCCCGCGTAAATCAAGCTCTAATCCAACATGGTACTCTTTCCCTTTTACAGTAGCAAGCGGCTTCGGCTCAGCCTTTTTCTCTGCTTTTTTAAACTCAAGATCTTTTTCTTCCACTTTCATTTTCAATATCCCGATTTGAACGCTCCATTCTTTCTCAGAAATCTTGTCCAATAAAATCCCGCGCTGTCCGAAAGTAAGCACCTGTACTTCATCTCCTGGTTCGAGAACTCTTGAAGATGGTTTTTTAGCGGCTGTCTTTTTATTTTTAGCAGAAGGAGAAGGTGCAGCTTCCTCGAGTCTTTTTCTCGCATCGATTAGTTCATGTTCCTTCACGTCTGCATTTTTTTCAAGACGAAGTTTTCTAAGATCTGAAAGAACTTCCTCTGCTTCTCTTTTTGCCTGTTCAACCAATGAATTGGCTTTTTGACGAGCCTTCTCATACATATCGTCCCGTTTGTCCCAGAATTCGCTCATTTGCTTCTGCATATCTTTATGCAAATTCTGCGCATCTTTTAAATAATCGTGCGCGTCTTCATAGTCCTGTTCAGCACTTTTACGGCTCGTTTCAAGCGAAGCAATCATCGACTCTACTGCTTTGCTGTCTGTGCCTACGAATGTCTTTGCATGCGCAATAACATGTTCTCCAAGTCCAAGACGCTTGGATATATCAAAGGCATTGCTTCGCCCCGGTACTCCAATTAAGAGCCTGTATGTTGGACTTAACGTGTTTACATCGAATTCAACGCTTGCATTGACAACACCGTCGCGGTTATAGCCATACGCTTTCAACTCAGGATAATGAGTCGTGGCAACGACCCGTGACCCTTTGCTATGCACTTCGTCCAATATGGAAATGGCAAGTGCTGCACCTTCCTGGGGATCGGTTCCTGCACCCAGCTCATCGAACAGAACAAGACTGCCGCTGTCGGCTTGCTGCAGAATTTTTACGATATTCACCATATGAGAAGAGAACGTGCTTAAGCTTTGTTCAATGGACTGCTCGTCTCCAATATCTGCCCATACCGATTCGAAAACAGCAATTTTAGAGCCGTCAAGAACGGGCAGCGGAAGACCCGCCTGCGCCATCAGTGTACATAATCCAATGGTTTTTAATGTGACGGTCTTTCCTCCCGTATTGGGTCCTGTAATAACAATAGCGGTAAAATCTTCCCCAAGAAAAATATCATTCGCCACAGCTTCTTCCATTGGCAAAAGAGGATGCCTTGCTTTATTTAAGTGGATGATTCCCCGGTCATTTACTTCAGGCTTTGTCGCTTTAATAGACCTGCCGTACTTGGCTTTTGAAAACATAAAATCAATATCTCCCAGGACATCTGTAGTCAGCAGAAGGTCATAGGCTTCTGCGCTGACGGCTAGACTTAATTCAAGCAGGATACGCTCAATTTCTTCCTGTTCTTTCAGCCGCTGTTCACGAAGCTGATTATTAAAGTTTACGATCGCTTCAGGTTCTACAAACACAGTTTGCCCTGATGAAGATTGGTCGTGCACAATCCCTCCATAATGACCTCTGTATTCTTGCTTAACCGGTATAACATAACGGTCATTTCGTATGGTAATGATAGCGTCCGAAAGCATTGTCTGTGCATTTTTCGAACGAATGGTGCTCTCCAGCTTTTCTCTGATTCTGCTTTCACTTGATCGGATTTTCTGACGAATGGAACGAAGATCTGCACTGGCTGAATCCAGGATCTCCCCATTCTCATCAATTGCATCATAAATTAGATGCTCTAAATGAGTCAGCACCGCCATTGCTTCTTTTTTATTCTCAAGAATTGGAAGACTGATCTCCTCATCGTCAATCAATTTTTCTATAAAATTCCGGATCGTTTTGCTTGCCCGAATCGTGCTGGCGATCTTAACAAGCTCGAACGGACTAAGCGAACCGCCGATTTGTGTTCTTTTTACATGAGGACGGATATCAAATATTCCCCCGAGCGGCATGCCGCCCTTTATCCGGAGAACTGTTGCCGCCTCATCTGTTTCATCCTGAAGCTGTACGACCTCTTCGAATGAAGTGGATGGTTCCATTTTATTAATTCGTTTAGTCCCGAGTTCGGATGCTGCGTACTCTTTTACTAGCTGTTTTATTTTTGTAAACTCTAATGTGTTTAATGCTTTTTCGTTCAAAGAAGTTCCTCCTTACGTATGACGGTTCAAAAATCGGGACAGGTCTTTCCAGGATCGGGTATTTAAAACGGAATCCGGTTTCAGCCATCCTTTTCTTCCAACTTGCACGCCGTATTCCATAAAATCGAGATGAGTTCGGTCATGAGCATCTGTATTGATGACGACCTGTACTCCTTTGGCTTGAGCGAGTTCTACATAATCGGCACTTAAATCGAACCGGTTTGGGTTGGCATTGAGCTCTAGTGCCGTTTGTGTTTTGGCCGCCATATCAATCAGTTCCTCAACATTTACTTTATAGCCTTCTCTTTTTCCAAGAAGTCTGCCTGTAGGATGGGCAATAATGTCTACATGCGGATTTTCAAGAGCCGTCTGCAAACGCTTCATGATCTTTTCCTCTGATTGAGAAAAACTGGAGTGAATGGAAGCGATCACAATATCCATTTTTGATAAAAGCTCGTCTTCATAATCAAGTGTTCCGTCTGGTAAGATATCCATTTCTACACCTGAAAGAATTTCAATATCTGAGTATTTTTTATTCAGCTGCTTAATTTCTTCCAGCTGTTTTTCAAGACGATCAGCAGAAAGTCCGTTTGCCACCTTCAAGTAATGTGAGTGATCAGTAATGGCCATATATTCATAGCCTTTTGCTCTGCATGCCTCAATCATTTCCTCTAAAGAATAGGCTCCATCAGACCAGGTCGTGTGCATATGAAGATCCCCTCTTATCTGAGAACGCTCAATCAACACGGCGGAATCTTTATGCTTTTCTACTTCTCTGCCATCTTCTCTGACCTCTGGAGGAATGAAAGACAGCCCGAAGTGATCAAAAAATTCAGATTCTGTAGAAAAATGCTTCACTTCACCGGTTTCTACCGATTCAACGCCATACTCGCTGATTTTTTCCCCACGCACTTTTGCCAGCTGACGCATTTTTACATTATGATCTTTTGAGCCGGTAAAATGATGCAGCGTAGTAGCAAAGGATTCTTCCTTTACGAGTCTGATATCAACTGATACATCCCATCCGCGGTCGAGAACAATTGAAACCTTTGTATCGCCGTTAGAAACCACTTCTTTCACACCTGAAATAGCCACAAGCTTTTCTCTAACCTCTGCAGGCATCGAAGTTGAGACAATGTAGTCCAGGTCTTTGATCGTTTCTCTTGCTCTTCTTAAACTTCCGGCTCTTGAAAAGCGGTCGACCTCTGAGATGGTTGAGAGAATTTTATCGAGTTCTTCAGCAATCGGAAGCATAAATGAGATTGGAAGGCGGTCTGGTCTTTTCCCCACTTCTCCAATGACTGCAAGTATTTTTTCCTCTGTTTTTGCCCCGAAGCCCGCAAGGCCCCGGACCTGATGTTCTTCACAGGCTTTTTTTAATTCATCTATATTTTTTACATCCAGTTCCTGATAAAGTTTTGCAATCTTTTTTCCACCTAATCCAGGCAGCTTAAGCAAGGGAACGAGTCCTTCAGGAACTTCTTTCATTAATGAAGCAAGAACACTGGACTCTCCTGTCTCTATGTATTCCTCAATCACTGCAGCTGTGCCTTTGCCTACCCCTTTAAGCGTTTTGAAATCACTGATTTGAGAAAGGCTCCGGTCATCTGTTTCAATTGCAAGTGCAGCTTTTCTAAATGCACTGATCTTAAAGGAGTTTTCACCCTTCAATTCCATATAAACTGCAATCGTCTCCAATAATTTTATTAGATCTTTTTTATTCATTTACGTTCCCTCCGCTTCACTGTTCATCTTAGCAAATTCTTGCTCATAATAAAAAGCCTGGCCCCATAAATGGAGATCCAGGCATCCTATTAAGCAGGTTTCCCGGCCTACGAACGAGTTTCCAGCCACCATTCTTTTACTTGCTCAGAAAATATAGGTGTTTGCTGTAAAACAAATTCAGCAAGCCAGGAGCCGCTCAATGCACTTTGAACTGAATTAATTGGCAGCATTGCCGCTATATAAAGTAAAACAAACAGAACGATATAAATCTCAATTAACCCCAGCGCTCCGCCTCCCGCTATATTTAACGGCCGCAAAAGCGGGAACTGTGAAACTGAATCAAACATGGAGCCAATGAGCTGCATTATGATTTTAGCACCAAAGAATATAATGGCAAATGCAATAATCCGGTAGTAAGCATCTTCAAAATTCACGGTGTCTGCGATCATCCCTAGCTGCGACTGACTATCTAAATTCGGATATGGAATCCAAAGCGTCAGTTTAGGAGCGAGAACATCGTAGTAAACATAGGCAACGTAAAACGCAATAAAGAAGCCGATCATATGAATAAACTGCAAAATAAATCCTCTTCTTAGTCCTACTAAAAACCCCATAATCAGTAGAATCAATAAAATCAAATCCAGCATCAAGCATTCAATCCTTTAACTTTTTTAATTCACTCTCTAATTCTTCTATTTCTTCTTTAAGCTTTAAATAATCGTGTACCGCATTTACAGCCGTTAGAACAGCAAGTTTTGATGTATCCAGAGAAGGATTTTTACTGCTGATCTCTCTCATTTTATCATCAACCATTGAAGCGACAAGCCGGATATGAGACGTGGACTCACTGCCAACAATGGAGTATGATTGTCCATAGATATCAACGCTTATGCGATTTTTTTCATTCTGAGACAACGTATAAGCCCCCATTCTTCGAGAATCCTAATCACTATCATAACACGTACCATTTCAAGATGAAAAGAAAAGATAATAAGCAGCCGGAAAATAGTCCGGTTTATTGAAATGAAGGAGTTTTATATATGCCAAACGCTGTCTTGACGCTGCCAATTGATGTAATTACTAACATGAAAGAACATTATTCACACATTTTGAAAGATACTACTCCCCCTGGGGCTGTCTTTGCAGCTAAGTCTGCAGCCTATTCTATTACAGCTTATAAATCTGGAAAAGTGCTCTTTCAAGGAAAAGATGGCGAGAAGGAATCAGCTAAGTGGATGAGTAAAGCGGCCTCTGCCGCTCCATCGAAAAAAGCATCTTCTTCTGTAAAAAATAAGCCGCCTCTTCCTTCTTCTATATCCTCTATGTCGATGATTGGATCAGATGAAGTTGGAACAGGAGATTATTTCGGACCCATTACAGTCGTAGCCTGTTACGTAGAACGGAGTCAAATGGCTCTTTTAAAAGAGTACGGCGTCAAAGATTCCAAACATCTTAAAGACCCGGCTATTATAGAGATCGCCAAAAAACTGATTCTGACCGTTCCCTACAGTCTGCTGACGTTGCCTAATGAAAAGTACAATGAGCGCCAGGCTCAAGGATGGACCCAGGGAAAAATAAAAGCTGTGCTGCATAATCAGGCTATTTTGCATGTCATGAAGAAAATAGCCCCGGAAAAACCAGATGGAATCTTAATTGACCAATTTGCAGAAAGAGATGTCTATTACCGTCATCTTAAAAACCAGCCTGAGATTATGAGAGAAAATGTTTATTTTAGTACAAAAGCTGAAAGCATCCACTTAGCGGTCGCTGCGGCCTCCATTATTGCCCGCTATGCTTTCCTGCGTGCGATGGATGATTTAAGCAGGGAGGCAGGTTTTACTCTTCCAAAAGGTGCCGGCGCGAAAGTGGATCTCACAGCAGCAAAACTCATTAAACAACATGGCCACAACAAATTAAACCATTTTGCAAAAGTTCACTTTTCTAACACACAAAAGGCACAGCGTTTGTAGAACGCATTAACTCAAAAAAAAGGCCTGGCCCCTTTTATACGTTAATGGACCACCATACAAAAAAGCCGGCACAAAACTGTGCCGGCTTTTGTTTACTATTCTTTTTTATCCTCTTAGCTCTGCTCCAGCCTGATCTTTAACTGCCTGCAGTACTTTTTCATGCGCTTTTACTACTTCGTCATCTGTAAGTGTTCGTGCAGGATCCATATAGATGAGAGAAAAAGCCAATGACTTTTTGCCCTTTTCCATGTGTTCTCCCTGATAAAGGTCAAACAGCTTCACAGATTTTAGTAGACTGCCGCCTGCATTTTTAATGATTCGTTCAAGGTCTCCTCCCAAAACTTCACTCTCTACAACAAGAGCGATATCCCGGACAATAGATGGATAGCGTGGGATCGCTGTATAGTGAAGAGCTGCTGTTTCATACCGGTACACCGATTCAAGCTTCACTTCAAAGACATAGGTTTCTTTAAGATCAAGTTCTTTTTCTTTTGAAGGGTGGACCTGACCAATGTATCCGATTTTTTCGTCTCGCAGATAGATGGCGGCTGTTCGGCCGGGGTGAAGATGTTCTTCTTTGCTTTGTTCATAACGAATAGCTTCGGCGACTCCTAGTCGTTCCCAGAGTAAATCCAGGATTCCTTTAACTGCATAAAAGTCCACAGGTTTTTTTTCTCCCTGCCAGGCATGAGAGTGCCAAATACCTGTAACGGCTCCAGCAAGATGCTCGTCTTCACGAGGCAAGTCCGAATGTTCTTCCTCCAAAAAGACAGATCCTGTTTCATAAAATGCGATGCGATCCTGCTGACGTGCCAGGTTATAGGAGACACTTTCAAGCAGCTGCGGCACAATACTTAAACGAAGATTGCTTCTTTCTTCGCTCATCGGCATCATCAATTTAACCGGTTCACGCACATCAAGAGCAAATTCCTTTGCTTTTTGATCATTCGTTAATGAATACGTAACAGCCTGCATTAATCCTGCCCCTTCTAAAACCTGGCGAATTAAGCGTCGTTTTTGCTGACGGATTGAAAGTCCCCCAGGCTTCGTTTCGTGCACAGGAAGAGTCATTGGAATATGATCGTATCCGTAAAGACGGGCCACCTCTTCAATTAAATCTTCTTCAATGAGCAGATCCCCGCGGCGAGTTGGTGCAGATACTTGGATCGTTGTCTGATCTGCTTCTGCCTTAATCTGAAGTCTTCTGAATAAATCAAGAACTTCTTCTACCGTCAGTTCCATCCCGAGTACCCGGTTGATTTTTTCTAGTGTAATAGTCAATTGTTTTTCCGATTTATCCATGTCATCCAGTCCAACAGTGCCGCTTAAAACCTCTCCACCTGCATACAGTGAGAGCAGTTGAGCAGCACGCTCTGCAGCGAGTTCAACCCGTTTTGGGTCCACTCCTTTTTCAAAGCGTGAGCTTGCTTCACTGCGAAGTCCATGGTCTTTTGAGGTTTGACGGACGGAAGCTGGAGCGAAATAAGCTGATTCGAGCAAAACAGTCGTCGTTTTCTCCGTTACTTCACTATTTGCGCCGCCCATCACTCCTGCAATCGCAATAGGTTCTTCACCATTTGTAATGACAAGATGATGAGGCTTAAGCTCTCTTACTGCATCATCAAGCGTTTCGATTTTTTCATTTTCTTTCGCCAGCCGCACGACGATTTTATTTGTTTTAACTTGATCAAGGTCAAAAGCATGAAGCGGCTGTCCGTATTCAATCAATACATAGTTCGTGATATCCACGACATTATTATGCGGACGTATACCTGCAGCAGTTAAACGGCTTTGCATCCATTGAGGAGAAGGACCGATTTTTACGTTTTGGATTACTTTTGCCAGATAAATCGGGTTTTCTTCTTTTGCTTCCACTTCAATGGTTACACGATCAGCTGCTTGTTCCGAGTGTTTGTTGTAATCAAGCTCCGGTAAATGAACTTCACGGTCGAGGATGGCTCCCACTTCATAAGCAACACCCAGCATACTCATAGCATCTGCACGATTTGGTGTTAATCCAAGCTCTAGAATCGAATCATTCAGCGCTAAAACTTCAATCGCATCTTCTCCAACCACAGCTTCACTCGGAAAATTGAAAATCCCTTCAGCAAACTCCTTAGGTACAAGCTTTCCTTCTACACCAAGCTCCTGGAGTGAACAAATCATTCCATTTGATGCTTCTCCTCGGAGCTTTGCTTTTTTTATCTTAAAGTTGCCGGGTAAAACCGCACCAACCTTTGCTACAGCCACTTTTTGATTTTCTCCCACATTGGCTGCCCCGCATATAATTTGAACCGGCTCTTCTTCTCCAACATCCACACTGCATATATTGAGTTTATCTGCTTCCGGATGTTTTTCACAAGATAGCACATGTCCTACAACCACATTTTCGATGCCTTTTGCAGGCACTTCTATTCCTTCAACTTCAATGCCAGATCGGGTTATTTTTTCAGCCAGCTCTTCTGGCGAAACATTCGATAAGTCTACATAATCCTGAAGCCATTTATAAGAAACAAACATGTCATACCCTCCTTTTAAATTACTTAAATTCCTTTTGTCCAAATTGTGTTAGAAAACGCTGATCATTTGCGTAATAATGACGAATATCATCTATTCCATATTTCAGCATCGCAATTCGTTCAGGTCCCATTCCAAATGCAAAGCCTGTATACTTTTTCGAATCAAAGCCAGCCATTTCAAGAACATTAGGGTGTACCATTCCTGCACCTAAAATTTCAATCCAGCCTGTTCCTTTGCAGACGCTGCATCCTTTACCCCCGCAAATTTTACAGGAGATATCCATTTCAACAGAAGGCTCTGTAAACGGGAAGAAGCTTGGGCGCAATCGAATTTCGCGGTCTTCACCAAACATCCTTTTTGCAAAAACGTTCAGTGTTCCCTTTAAATCGCTCATGCGAATATTTTCATCTACGACAAGACCCTCAATTTGCATGAATTGATGTGAATGAGTCGCGTCATCATTATCTCTTCGGTAAACCTTTCCAGGGCAAATGATCTTTACAGGACCCTTCCCTTCGCGGCGCTCCATCGTTCTTGCCTGAACCGGTGAGGTATGAGTACGCAGTAAAAGATCTTCTGTTATATAAAATGAATCCTGCATATCCCGTGCCGGGTGTCCTTTTGGCAGGTTTAAGGCTTCGAAGTTATAATAGTCTTTTTCCACCTCTGGTCCTTCTTCGACTGTATAACCCATTGAAAGAAATAAATCTTCAATGTCTTCAATCACACTCGTCAGCGGGTGATGAGTTCCGCTGTTAACCGGCCGGCCGGGCAGCGTCACATCAATCGATTCCTCTGTCAGTTTTTTTTCAATTTCTGCTGTTTCAAGCAGCTGCTGTTTTGTTTCAATCGCTTTTGTAATGTCATCCCGCACTTCATTAGCAAGTGCTCCCATTTTTGGACGTTCTTCAGCTGAAAGCTTCCCCATGCCTTTTAATACTTCTGTTATTGGACCTTTTTTTCCCAAATAGGCAACGCGCACATCGTTCAGCTGTTTTAAATCAACCGACTGTTCAACTTTAGCCGTTGCTTCCTGCTGCAGCTGTTTTAATCTTTCTTCCATCACGAATTCCTCCTTGTTTCCCATTTATTTTGAACGCAAAAAAGCACTTCTCCCCCTAAAAGGTTAGGGACGAAGCGCTTGGATTCCGTGGTACCACCCTAGTTAACAGCCAAAAGCTGTTCACTCTTCATTGGATAACGGCTATTCGCAGCCGGAGCATCTTTACACGTAATGTGGTCCCGATGTCAACTCTGGAGGTGAACTTCAACAAGCTTTACCATAAGTACCCTTTCAATCAAGGGGCGCTTTCCCTGTAATGCATCTGCCTGCTTACTTTTCTCCGTCAATGTTATTATTAATTGAATGGTATTAGTATAAACTAATTCACAGTTGTTTCAAACCTTTTTCTTACCCTTTTAAATGAAATAAGAGGATGCCGGCAGCTACTGCCACATTCAGCGATTCACTTTTGCCGTAAATTGGAACATATAAATTCTCATCCGCGAGTTGCAGCAGCTCACCATTAACCCCCGCTCCTTCATTTCCCATGATCAAGGCGAAGGGTCCGCCTGAATTAACTTTTTGATACGGTGAAGCATTCTGCAAAGCTGTTCCGTAAACAGGTATTCCTTTTTCCTTTAGAGCGGGAATACTATGATTGAGGTCTTCCTTCACAATCGAAAGATGAAAATGACTGCCTTGTGCAGATCTAAGAACCTTAGCATTATATGGGTCCGCTGAACCTTTTCCAAGGACGACCAGGTCTATTCCGGCAGCATCCGCTGTGCGAATCATTGTGCCGATATTCCCTGGATCCTGAACCGCATCAATCAGCAAAATTCTTTCTGCATTAAAATCTGTCAACTCCCTCGATTCCTGAGAGCAAACTGCAAAAACCCCTTGAGTATGTTCAGTTTCTGCAATCGCTTTTGAAATTTCATCCGTTAATCCGGTGACTGTGATCGATTCATCGTCCATCCAGTGAGGAATTTCGATGCCTTCCCGGATCATAATTTCCTTTACTGCACCTGATTTGAATGCTTCCTCAACTAAATGAAATCCTTCAACTATAAAAAGATTCGCCTGATCGCGCCCTTTTTTTGTTAACAGCTTTTTCCAAGCTTTTACTTGCGGGTTTTGTAGTGAGTGTAGAAAATTCATCTTAATTCCTTCTTTCCTGTAACTAGTCATTCCTTTATTATAACCAAGCTTCTGCGGATAAAAAAGAATGGTTTTGGGGAAAATAAATTGACTCTATATGATAGGAGGTATTTCTATGGATTTAAATATCAGAAAAACGGTTATCCATAATGTTAAGGATAATTCTCCTCAGGAATTAGAGGCAACCATTGTGGATTCCATCGAGCGTCAAGATGAGCATCTGCTTCCTGGTTTAGGCGTTTTGTTTGAGCTTATCTGGAATAAAAGTTCAAAAGAAGATCGGGATGCAATGATCGAAACGCTTGAAGGCGGATTGCAGCATTAAAAAAGCTGTATGAACTGACAGCTAAACGTTGATGCACCCTTTGCCCGTATGCTGATTCATTAGTTATTTGGCAGGCATGTAACGAGGGGATCAACGCCCTGCTCATTCAGTACTCTCACCTGCAGCTGTCTTAAATGGACAGCTGCATTTTAATTTTCCTGTCCCTGTACAAAGAAATCAAATCCAAGCATCGTTCCTACGCCAAATACCAGAGACCATACCCCAATGCTGATTGTCAGCCATAATAGCGTCCACGATTTTTGAGCCCCCAGACTCATGCCGATAAATGCAGCAATATGAGTTCCAATTAAAATTGGCCCCAAAAGAGCCAGCCCCGGCAGACCATACTTGTTCCAGATTTTCCGGCCTCTTTCCTGCCGCTTATTCTTCTTTGGTTTTTCATTTTTAGATCGTTTCGCAAAATACGTTTTTACTTGTTCAAATAACACAATTAGCAGCACAACAGTCAGCATATTGCCAAGAAATCCTGTCAGCATGACAAGAATCGGCGAATGGCCTCTAACAATGCCGAGTGGTATAACAAGCGCAATCTCAAGCCAGGGTGTAGCAGCTGCCAGAAAAATTAAAGCATATTCAGCAAATATCATGTTTATCCCCCCTAAAAAAACCTTCACCTCTTCTTTTACGATAGAGGTGAAGGCAGGTTTCATCATTAAGTAAATGTAATCGTATTTACTTGGTCACGATCTAACTTTTTGATTAATTCTACAATTAATTTCACTGCATTTTCATAATCATCTTTGTGAATCATTGCAGCATGAGAGTGAATGTAGCGGGACGCAACAGTGATGGCGATTGATGGTGCCCCATTTGCAGCAAGATGGATAGATCCAGCATCTGTTCCGCCCCCTGCAATTGCATCAAACTGATAAGGAATTCCATGCTCATCTGCAACAGCAGTGACAAAATCGCGCAGCCCCTTATGGCCAACCATTGAAGCATCATATAAAATTATTTGAGGCCCTTCGCCCATTTTTGAAGTGGCTTCTTTGGAAGTCACACCTGGGGTATCCCCGGCGATGCCCACATCAACGGCAATTCCAATATCAGGTTTAATGACTGAAGCGGCCGTCTTCGCTCCGCGAAGGCCAACTTCTTCCTGTACTGATCCCACACCATACACTTCATTCGGATGATTAGTATCTTTTAATCCCCTAAGCACATCGATCGCAATCGCACAGCCAATACGGTTGTCCCAGGCTTTTGCAAGAAGCATTTTTTCATTGTTCATAACAGTGAATTCGAAGTATGGAACGACCATATCACCGGGTGTAATTCCCCATTCAACTGCTTCCTCACGGGAAGATGCACCGATATCAATAAACATATCTTTTATGTCCACCGGTTTTTTTCTTGCTTCCGGAGGCAGAATATGCGGCGGTTTCGACCCAATTACGCCGGTAATGTCTCCTTTTCTGGTCACGATCGTTACGCGCTGTGCCAGCATGACCTGTGACCACCAGCCTCCGACCGTTTGAAAACGCAAAAAGCCTTTATCATCTATTTGCGTAATCATAAATCCTACTTCATCGAGATGACCTGCCACCATGACACGAGGTCCGCCTTGTTCACCGGTTTTTTTCGCGATCAAACTGCCGATACCGTCCGTTGTGACTTCATCAGCGAATGGAGCTATGTATTTTTTCATGACTTCACGAGGTTCCCGTTCATTACCGGGGATTCCTTTTGCATCCGTTAAATCTTTCAGCATTTGCAATTGCTCAGTTAAATTTTCCATTTTTTCAGCCTCCCAATCATTCTGTCCATTAAGCATTATACCATTTCGTCTAAACATTCACAAAACTTACCCGTTAAGATTCATCCCTTTTTAATAGCCTTGCTGCTGTCTTAGTATGTTTATTTCATTCTTATCACGATACGCCTGTAAGACTTCTTCCTCCGTGAATTCAAGCGTATGGCCTATGTCAAGATAAGCAGCCATGGTACGCTCATACGTCCGCTTGCTAGGTTGAACAGCAAACTCATGAATACAGCCATATAATGCTTTAAATTGATCCGTCAGGTCCGTTGGCTCAGCGCTGCGCTTTAATCCCTCAAATCTGAATCCTTTTTCAATTCCTAAAGAGAGCAGAAAATGAATGCCATCAACATACTCCTCAAGGATGACATCTTTGTCTGAAGGATCCTTCTCACTCCAAAATTTAAAGCAGCGCGTTTCATTAGCCAGTTCTCCAACTTCAACAAACAGCGCTACGATCTTTTTAGTAAACAAATCTTGATTCTCAACATTTTTCTCTTTTTCAATAAATGCATCCAGCTGCTGCTGCATGTCATAAAGCCTTGTCCATTCCATTTTTAACACGCCCTTTCTATCACAGTGTATCAGAAAAGCCGGAATGAAGAAGCGGCAGAAAGTTTAAAAATCAGTGAAACTTTCTTCTCTCTTGATCGTATATAAAGAAGGACTGACTTTTGGCAGGGGGATCGGAAAATGATATTGATCGTTCTTCGTTTAGTGATTACAGCTCTTATACTTTATTTATTATACAAAGGCATTAAGTATTTATTTGATCCTAAACGGAAACTTGAATTGGCTCATGATAAAGAAGAATATTATTTTTATGATGACGCAAAAAACGTCCGCAAGAATTTTTTTCTGACGTATAAAGGCGTCCTGTTTCAAGGTGAAAAGTACCTGGGTGAGTCAGACCGCTCCTTTGAAGTACTGTCCATTTTTGTATGGACAAAAGATCCATCGAAACTCCACGGCTTCACGGTAGAAGATTTTCTTTTTCTTGAAACAGACATAAAAAGCAGCTATCCGATGGCTCAAATTGACTGGAAGAGCCCAATAAAAGAATTAATGATAAAAGCAAAAAAAGAGGAAGAAACGCGATAAAATTTGCGTTTCTTTCTCTTTTTTTATAGCCATAGCAAGAGTAAGATTACTGCATAAGCAGTTGCGAGGACAGGAAGACCATATTTAAAGGAAGCGTGCTTCGTTTTATGCCGGAATTTTTTCATGCCGGTAAATGTACCGATCGCGCCGCCTAAAATCGAAATTCCCCATAATGTGTTTTCTGATATTCGGTATTCGTTTTTCTGCGCCCGGCTTTTATCTGCTCCCATAATAGTAAAGCCGATGATCGTCATGATCGCCAGGTACATGGTAACGATGATGGTAAAATCTATCGCAGGCATATTGTGGCTCCTTAAAAATTTATTGGTCACATAAGAATAAACGCTGCTTTATTATATCAGATATTTTTATCTTATTGGCTATCCCAAGAGCCAATATTTCTGCATTCAAAAAGACTGCCCTATATAAGGACAGCCTTAAAAATCAAATTATTTGTTTAGTTGATTTTTAGCAGCATCAGCAAGCTGAGTGAATGCTTTGTCGTCTGCTACAGCAAGATCAGCAAGCATTTTACGGTTTACTTCGATACCAGCAAGCTTAAGTCCGTGCATTAAACGGCTGTATGAAAGACCGTTCGTGCGGGCAGCTGCATTAATACGAGTAATCCAAAGTTTACGGAAATCACGCTTCTTTTGACGACGGTCACGGAATGCGTAGTTTCCTGATTTCATTACTTGTTGGTTCGCTACTTTATAAAGAGTATGTTTTGAACCATAATAACCTTTTGCGAGTTTAAGAACTCTTTTTCTACGTTTACGAGAAACGATTCCACCTTTAACACGTGGCATATTAAAACCTCCTAATAAATCGTTGTACTATTTTAGTTTGATTAGATCATGTGTTTGATGCGTTTGTAATCGCCAGCTGAAACCGTTGAGCTCTTACGCAGTTTACGTTTAGCCTTCGTTGATTTGTTAGCGAAAAGGTGACTTGTGAACGCGCGTGAACGCTTAAGCTTTCCAGAACCAGTCTTTTTGAAACGCTTAGCTGTTCCGCGGTGAGTTTTCATTTTCGGCATGAGTATTGTCCTCCTTAAAACGTTACTTTTCGTTCGTTGGTGCAAGCATTAGAAACATGCTGCGGCCATCCATTTTTGGCTTCGTTTCAACGGTGGAAACGTCCTTACATGCTTCAGCGAAGCGCTCAAGTACACGTTGTCCGATTTCCTTGTGCGTAATCGCACGGCCGCGGAAGCGAATAGATGCTTTCACTTTGTCTCCTTTTTCAAGGAACTTGCGTGCATTGCGAAGCTTGGTATTAAAATCATGTTCTTCGATCGTAGGACTTAAACGTACTTCTTTCAAATTTATGATTTTTTGGTTCTTACGCGCTTCTTTGTCTTTCTTTTGCTGCTCGAACTTAAACTTACCGTAGTCCATGATACGGGCTACTGGCGGCTTTGCATTCGGTGCAACTAGTACTACATCAAGGTTTACACGAGCTGCGATTTCAAGGGCTTCATTTTTGGATTTAATTCCAAGCTGCTCCCCGTTTTGATCGATCAGCCGAACTTCACGTGCACGAATACCTTCGTTTAATAATACATCTTTGCTAATAGTAATCCACCTCCGGATTGATGTCGCGAATACGCAATTTGGGCTAAAGTGTCTATTCGACTGCTTTCTCACGTAAATGATCACACAAAAAAAGCCGGAAACTAAGCTGTTTCCCGCATCAGTGCTTACTATACAGACAATGTCTTATAGGATCACGTGTTACCTGTCAGCTGCATGTTGCGCCAGTCAGGTGAGAAGCGGGCCGCTTCTTCTTTTACCACAAACTTGTATTCAATTCACTCTTTCGATTGTAACCGAATGATGAGTGCTTGTCAATCCCTATCGATTAATCAACATGTTTGATCATACCATGACAATCTATATACATGCAACCTAATTTTGTTTAAAAAAATGTAATTAGGCTATTATTAAATACGAACAGTTGATTTAATACACTAGGAGGTTTTTATATGAAAAAATTATTGCCACTCACTCTTGCAGGATCTGTCTTACTCATATCTGCATGTGCTCAAGAAGATGAAACAGTTGAGGAACCGGCAGATGCGCCTTCTATTGAGGAAAATGAAACTGCTGAAACGGACTCACAGGATGAAGCCCCTACAATCTCTTTTCTGAAATTTGAAATGGATGTTGATTATGAAGGGACTGAAAATGATTTTGAGGTTTCGTATGACGCAGATGAGAGTGTGGAAGCAGCTTATGAAAACCAAAGAAATGCACTTACTCTTGCAGGTGATGATGCTTACGACGAAATTGAGCCCGTCCTGAGCGAATTTGATTTTACAGCAGAAACTTCCGAAGAAGAAATTGTCAAGTCGGTTATCAAAGGTTTTGAAGTGGAAGATGGATACGATTCTATTGAAATCGAAATTACCTTTGAGGATGGAACTGAAAAAGAAATTGAGCAGGTAGAAGAATAACTGACTTTTTTTTTAAGGATAAAAACCCATTTAATAAAATATAGAGTGTCATCATGAATAGATTCTAATTCACGATGACACTCTTTTGTTTTGCGCAGAATCAATTTTCTTTTCAACTGCTCTACGAACCATTTTACTGCTGTTTTTATTAAAGCAGTAGAAAAATGGTTCGAAGACTTATCAGCATCTAAACGACTCGCATCCTGCTGTGCTAAAGATGGAAATGATCTGGTCCTTTTTTTAAAAAAATAAGAATGGACATAGTAAAATCAGGATAGAACTTATTGCGCACCAGCGATTAATGAGAATTCCTCACAAGAAAATCATGTTCTTTTGATCATACAACAAAGGATAGGTTCATTGCAGTGTAAGGCGTCGACTCCTGCGGGATGCAGCGGGAAGGGTGAGAATGTGAAGATGCGGCAGCATCAAACAGGCTCACCTCCCGCCCCGCGGAAAGCGTATGCCTGAAACGGAAATGAACCGGTCCCGTTATAAAAAAATCCTTCAGTCTAAATGAATTATAATTTATGTGTTTCTTTCTTCAATGCAGCAGTAAAGTCCGCAAATGAAATCGTTTCAGAATTTTGCTCTCCGTATTTTCTTACATTCACTTCTTCTTTCTCCGCTTCCTGATCTCCTACAACGAGCATGTAAGGAATTTTTTTCATTTGTGCTTCTCTGATTTTATAGCCCATTTTTTCATCGCGAAGATCTATTTCAACACGGGCGCCGTTTAAGCGCAGTTCGTCCTGAACTTTTTTGGCATAATCCAGGTGAATATTCGGCGACACAGGGATGACTTGCACCTGTACAGGAGACAGCCACGTAGGAAGTGCACCTTTATGCTCTTCAATTAAGAAAGCAACAAACCGTTCCATCGTTGAGACAACGCCGCGGTGAATAACAACCGGACGGTGCTGTTTTCCGTCTTCGCCTATATAATTCAAGTCAAAACGTTCCGGAAGCAGGAAGTCAAGTTGTACAGTGGAAAGCGTTTCTTCTTTACCGATGGCTGTTTTCACTTGAACATCAAGCTTCGGACCGTAAAATGCTGCTTCGCCGTCTGCTTCGAAATAATCATGACCCATTTCGTCCATGGCTTCTTTAAGCATTGCCTGTGCTTTATTCCACATCGCGTCATCATCGAAATATTTTTCTGTGTCCTTTGGATCACGATAAGATAAGCGGAATTTATATTCATTCAGTCCGAAATCTTTATACACTTCTTCTATAAGACGAACGACACGCTGAAATTCTTCTTTAATCTGGTCAGGACGCGCAAAAATATGAGCATCATTTAACGTCATCGCTCTTACACGCTGAAGGCCGGATAGAGCTCCTGACATTTCATAGCGGTGCATTAAGCCTAGTTCTGCTATTCGTATTGGCAGCTCTCTGTAGCTGTGTATATCCTGTTTGTACACCATCATATGATGAGGGCAGTTCATCGGCCGCAGGACTAATGTTTCGTTGTCCATTTCCATCGGCGGGAACATGCCTTCTTCATAATGCTCCCAGTGTCCGCTTGTTTTATACAGATCAGCGCTTCCGAGAACAGGTGTGTAAACATGCTCATAACCCAGTGAAAGTTCTTTATCGACAATATAGCGTTCAATTGTGCGGCGGATTGTTGCCCCTTTTGGCAGCCAAAGAGGAAGCCCCTGTCCAACCAATTGTGAACTCGTAAACAAATCAAGTTCCTTACCAAGCTTGCGGTGATCTCGTTCTTTTGCTTCTTCGATCATTTTCAGGTGATGATCAAGCTCTTCTTTTTTAAAGAATGCTGTTCCATAAATTCTTTGGAGCATCTTATTGTCACTGTTGCCCCTCCAATAAGCTCCCGCCACACTTAATAGCTTGAATTCCTTGATATGCTTTGTAGAAGGTACATGGATGCCTCTGCATAGATCGAAAAATTCACTTTGTTTATAAATTGTTACATCTTCATCTGAAGGAATGGCATCGATCAGTTCAAGCTTATAAGGATCTTCGATCGCCTTAAAACGCTCAATCGCTTCATCTCTGCTGACAACCTCTCGTTCTACATCGATGTTGTCTCCAATAATCTTCTTCATTTCTTTTTCAATTCGCGGAAGATCTTCTGTCGATATGGAAGATTCTGTGTCAATATCGTAGTAGAAGCCGCCCTCAATCACAGGTCCAACCCCAAGCTTTGCATCCGGATAGAGACGTTTTACTGCCTGAGCAAGCAAATGCGCAGCACTATGACGCATAATTTCCAATGACTCTTCATTGTCCGGTGTTAAGATTTCAACCGCTCCGCTTTCTGCAAGAGGTGTGCGCAGATCAATTACTGATTCGTTAAATTTCCCTGCTACTGCTTTTTTCTTTAATCCCGACGAAATGGATGAGGCTATTTTTTCGATTGAAGTTCCTTTAGGATATTCTTTTGAATTCCCATCAGGAAATGTAATCTGAATCATTTCTGACATTCTTCTCACTCCTTAAGTTTATGCCGTTTTATAGGCTGAATTAAACACAAAAAAGCCCCATCCCCGGAAAGGGACGAGGCTTGATAAGCATACTCGCGGTTCCACCCTTATTTCTAATCAATGGTTCAATTAGAATCTCTGGTTCAGCTAACGGGCTGCAGCCGATATGAACTACTGTTACTTCGCTCATACAGTTCAAAGGGGGTGAAGAAGTTACTCGTGATTAAAGGGGTTTCAGCCAATGCCCCTCATTCTCTGGGAATCCGTGATAACTAAACATGTCCTCATCAATACTTTTTGATATGGAATTAAAGTGTTTCATTTGATGTCATTTTAGAGGATAGCTTTTAGAAAAGCAAGTCTCATTTTTCTTTCGTTTTAATTTCTGCGGTTTTTTCCGCTCATGTGAACGGGAATCGTCAGGAACTTTATTCTCTCCATGATTCTTGCCGCTTTAATCGGCTCTTCTTCTCCTCTTTGAGAATAAGTAAGGTGATGCTCGAGCCCCTTGTAATCAAAGTTAGATGTAAAAAAGGTAGGCAGCTCTTCGGCCATACGATACTGCAGAATCGTGCCAAGCACTTCATCTCTGGCCCAGCTCGATAGTGATTCAGCACCTATATCATCAAGCATAAGAATTGAGCTCTTTTTCACTGCATCCATTTTGCTCGAAAAGGACTGATCGCCAAGTGACTGCTTCATTTCACGAAGGAACTCAGGAAAATAGAGGATGAAGCTTGCGCGATTATTTTTTTTCAGCTCATTTGCAATCGCTCCTAAAATATAGCTTTTCCCTACTCCAAATTCACCATGAATAAACAGCCCTTTGTAATGCTCGGGATCTTTAATCAGTCTGTCCACCAGGTCATCAGCCATTTCGTGAACCTGCATACGGTCGGCACTATCCAAATCTACGTCATCAAGTGTCGCTCTTAAAACATCTTTCGGTACATACATGCTTTGAATAAGGGTTTCGGTCCTGCGCTGCTCATCATGCGCCATTTTTCTTGGACATCTGTGATATTCAAGATCTATCAGTCCACTTTGAATGATTATTTTTGGTTCATATCCAGCCATCGTGTTAATACAGCCTTCAAGGTTCGGACAGCTTTTGCAGGAACTGGAGCGATTAATAAATTCATATAGCTTAATCATTCCCTGGTCTAATGCATTTGGAGCAAGCTCCTCTTTATGCTGTTCGAAAAACTGCTGTACTTCAGGATTGCCGGTTATTTGTTTTTTCATTTCATTGTATCGTTCCTGAAAACGGTCAGACCCAGCTAATTTCTTAAGCGTGCGGTTTATTGGATCCATTATTGATCACCTGCCTCAAGCTTCTTTTGACGACGCTTCTCCAAATACCTGCGTTTTTTTTCTTCGAACTCAAGATCATCTTGTTCCTCTTGAGGTTTATCAGCACTTTCTGATTGCTGCCTGTTCTTAAACCAATCCGGCAGCTGCTCTTTTCGAATGGTCTTGTTGCTTTTTCGTCTTTTAGTGCCGTTATTTGTTTCTTCTTTCCATTCCATGTACTTTTTATGTTCTTTTTTTGCTAACTCCATTGCATCTTCAACGGTCGTGATATTAGAACGCGCCCAATGGGTAGCAATTTGCTCAACAAATGCTTTCGTCAGTTTCATTCCTGTGCGCAGCAGCACAAATTGAAGCAAAACATTCACCACTCCCTGAGGCAGCTTTTTCTCATATAGCAAATCCTCAATGAGGGTCAGCTCCGATTTGGTTGGCTCTACTCCATTCGAAGCATCTTTTAAGACCTGTACAGGTGAAGCTTTCTCAAGGTAATCCATCAGTTCAGAATCATCCGACTCAGAACGGACTGATACGGTTTTTTGATCATTCGGCTTTTTAACAGCCGAAGTAAGACCTGGAAGAATCTGACTTCGATTTAATTGATAAAAATCTCTCGCAGCTTTCCTCAATACTTCAAGATCTATCTCATTTTCCTCATCAACTGCAGAGATCACAATGTTTTTCATGTCCATTTCAGTTAATCCATAAAGAGCAGCAAGTTTTGAAACCATACTTTTGACCTTATAGTTTATCGCTTTTCTCGGGACCATCATTTCTGAAAGACCTGCGAGAAGCAAATGAAAATCAAACGATGTAAAATCGGTTTGAAGGCCGGCATTCTGAGCAGAAAATAAAAGCGACTCATTTTCACCAGGCATACGGTCCGCTTCAGGCATTCTATTCATTAACGCTTCTGATTCATAGACATCCTGAAATGAACGAGTAACTTCTCTATAGGACGTCAGCGCTTCAAATGAAACACAAAATCTTTTTTTCAACCGCTGAAATTGAGTATTTCCCACTTGTCTGTACAAAAAAACACTTAGCATCGGATCTTCAAAAAATTCATTTGCCTGCAATGGAGGCTGCAATTGATATAGAAATTCCTTTGTATCTCCACCCTTAATATAAGTCTTAAGAAGACCCATGCCCTCAAGATGGATGCGGGCATCAAAAATCTGATCAATTGAAACATTCAACATGCCAAGCAGCGTTGCGTGAGTCGCAGGTTTGCTTTCAAGCTGAAAATGCTGCACCTCTTCCCACAGCATAAAATACAAACTGATGGATGAAGCTCCTACCAGCGGCTGGTATAGAGACTGAATGATGGACCTGTCCGTTTCATGTAATAATCCATTCAACTGAACACGGTAGTCGTCTGTGGGCTGTACTTCTCTCCACATATTTGTCATGATACAATCGGCCCTTCCTTTTAATGCACTAGACAAAAAAAGAGCTAAGGGTTATCTCAGGCTCCCTTATGCTCGTTCCTTATTAATTAATTCTTTTAATTCATCAATAAAAACATTTATATCTTTAAACTGCCGGTAAACAGAGGCAAACCGAACGTACGCGACTTCATCTACTTTTGCCAGCCGGTCCATTACAAGCTCCCCGATATCAACTGATGGCGTTTCTGATATCCCCTGATTACGTAGCTCTCTTTCGATCGAAGAGGAAATATTTTCTAATTCTTCAAAAGGGACAGGACGCTTCTCACATGCCCGAATAAGACCTCTTAGTATCTTTTCCCTGCTGAACTCTTCACGAATTCCGTCTTTTTTTACTACGATCAAAGGAATTTCTTCCACTTTTTCAAAAGTAGTGAACCGATAGTGACAGGATTCGCATTCTCTTCTTCTCCGAATCGCTTTGCCTTCATCGATTTGTCTGGAATCAATGACTCTTGTCGTATTTTCATGACACGACGGGCATTTCATAAAACCAGCTCCACAACGTGATTATTTGCTTCTATCATAATAAAAATACTCCGAAAGCACAAGAAGACTCATCGCTGATCTTTTCTAAGCTCCTTGCCTAAATACGTATAGCATGCAGCGATCTCCTGCTTTAATTTCGGATAAGCACCGCCAATGATGGCAGAATCAGCAGATACTTTAATATCCACCGCTGTATGTAATGGTCTGGTGCTAACAATCGTTGCAATAATAAACATTTTTGGATTGCTCGTTTTTTGAATCATCATTTCACCATGTTCTTTTGATTCTGAAGTTATCGTATAGCCGGGCGAAGAATAAAACTTTTCGACTTGACTATAGGCCTTATCAAAAGAAGCTTTATAATAATGTGTCTGCAGCTCTTCTTCTTTATGCTGATCTGATGTTTCACACTCTGAACTAAATCGTTTAAACAACCCTCGTATTCCTGCCAATCAAATCTCCTCCTGTAACGCTCTTCTATCTACCATTCTATCAATGTTTACAGGAAAGGACAAAATCATTAAGGAATTCTTTTTACTACAACGATTTATTAGAAAGATAGTAGTAAATAAAACGGGTCATTTCCGTCTTCAAGAGGACGAGTTATGCTTCTGATCTATCCTAATGGTCAAATAAGAAAAACCATCTATACAAAATAAAGAATGTCTTTATGAATGAAGCATTCATAAAGACATTCTTTGCTAGTAATAAGATTAGTTTTTTTCGAGCCTATGAATCAAATATATGCTTAAACGGCACTGACTGTCGGCTTCCCAACACGTACAGGACCCATACCTCTTGGCACTTCGATTGTTTCGTTTGATGTCGCTCCCAATGATTGGGCTATATGATCAGCAGCAATTGTCGGATCAAGATCTCCGCATGTGTATACATCAATACTGGCATAACCGTGCTCCGGAAAGCTGTGAATGGTTAAATGCGATTCAGAAATGATCACAACACCGCTGACACCCTGTGGCGCAAATTTATGAAATGCTACTTCTCTAACTTCTGCACCTGTTTTTAGTGCCGCATCTACAAACACCTGTTCAATTAAATCCACGCTGTTTAACTTTTCAAAGTCACAGCCCCAAAGTTCTGAAATTACATGACGACCCATTGTTTCCATGATCGTTCCCCCTTAATACAAATTTGATTTTATCTGGTTGTTCATACGATCCTTACCACGGGGGAAAGTTAGTCCGATGAGGTCCTAACCCTTTAAGTAAAGATGTGCTTTGTGTGGAACCAAATAAGATCACGAAAAACAGTATACGTTTTTTTTCAGCTTTATGCAATCAATTAATTAATTTTGAAACAATTTGAAAAATAAAACGTATAAAGAGTAGATTGGAGTCTTTACCGTCACACCCCGTCAAGGAGGAAGAAATCATGGCTGTCATTTTAGGACTCATTGGAGATATTTTTGCTGCGATTGCCGGTTCTTTTTCTCAGGCAATCGACAAAGAAAAAGAAAAAAATAATGAGTCTGACCCGTTAGAATAAACAAAACAAAAAACTGGAAGGATCCCAACTGCTGATCCTTCCAGTTTTTTGTCTTATATAGAGATTGGTTGCCTGTGATTAAAGACTTATGAGACAGAAATTTCTGATGAAACCTCGTGCATTTTATGGGCGACATGCTTAACAAGATCCACTACTCTGCATGAATAGCCCCACTCATTGTCATACCACGCAAGCACTTTGACTTTTGTTGCTCCAATAACCATTGTTGACAGCCCATCAATAATGGCGGAATTGGAATTTGTATTAAAATCGACAGAAACCAGGGGTTCAGTCGTATAGGAGATGATGCCATTCAATTCATCATCAGCCGCCTGTATAAATGCATGATTGATTTCATCAACTGTTACTTCGCGTTTAACATCCACTACCAGATCTACGAGCGAAACATTCGGAGTCGGCACTCTTAGAGCCATCCCATGCAGCTTGCCTTGAAGGTTAGGAAGCACTTTGCCAAGGGCTTTTGCTGCTCCTGTTGAGGTTGGGATGATCGATTGACTGCATGAGCGCGCTCTTCTAAGATCTTTATGAGGATTATCGATATTATTCTGATCATTCGTATAGGCATGTACAGTTGTCATCAGACCATTTTCTATTCCAAATGCTTCATCCAGTACTTTCGCTACCGGCGCAAGACAGTTCGTCGTGCACGAAGCATTTGAGATTATATCATGCTTTTTTATTTCTAAAGCGTTTTCATTTACTCCCATAACGATCATAACATCTTCTTGTTTACCAGGCGCAGTCAGCACTACTTTTTTCGCTCCGGCATCAAGATGAAGTGCTGCTTTATCACGTGCATTAAACTTCCCTGTGGCTTCTATCACTATATCGATGTTCATTTTTTCCCAAGGAAGCATCATCGGGTCCCGCTGATTAATTAAGATAATTCTATGTCCATTTACAATTAATGCGTCTTCTTCCGCATGAACTTCCCCATTGAACACTCCATGAGTCGTATCATATTTTAGCAGGTGGGCTAGCGTTGCAGCAGGATAACTGGCATTAACAGCTACAATGTTAAGAGCCGGCTCCATCACTGCTTTTCTAAACACCATTCTTCCTATACGTCCAAAACCATTAATTGCAATATTAGTCTGTGTCATATGGATCCCCCTAATTACGTTATACTGATAGTGAAATAACTAAGATTAGTATAACATATTGATCACATTTTAAAAGATAATTTTCGCATATGACCTGAAAGTTCATCTTTATTTAATCACTCTCTAAAACCAGCAGTCATATTACAACATGATAGAGATCTTTTTTTCACTCAACAGAGTCCCCGATGCTAATCCCATTGGTAAAGCCCCCTCCAAAAAAAGGTAAAAAAAAAGAGCTCAAACGCTCTTCTTTTACTAAATCTGTTTGGTTCTAAGGGGCAGCCTTCCACTGAACGAGAAGCTCTTCCATTTGTATAAAGGACTGCTCTACCGTCCCGGAATTATCAATGACTGCATCGGCCTGCGCTTTTTTCTCGCGGAGAGGGAGCTGCGAAGAAATTCTCGCCTGCGCTTCCTCCGCTGAATACTGATTTCTTTCCATTAGTCTTTTTAACTGAATGTCTTCCTGAACATACACCACTACAATTTTATCGACCATCCATTGAAGTTTGCTTTCGAAAAGAAGCGGAATATCCAGAAAAATGGTTTGTTTCCCAAGATGCACAGCTTTTTGCTTTTGTTCAAGCATCTCTTTTCGCACGGCCGGGTGTACAATGCTGTTCAGTTTTTCCCGTTCTGTCTTACTGCCAAAAATGATCGCTCCGAGCTGAGCACGGTCTATCGTTCCATCTTCAGCCACAATCCGCTTGCCAAACTGTTCTACTATTTTACGGTACGCCTCCTGATTTGGTTCCACCACTTTCCTAGCAGCCAAATCGGCGTCAATCACTGCGTATTCTCGCTCAATCAGCCAGTTGGCAATCGTGCTTTTTCCACTGGCAATGCCCCCGGTCAAACCAATGATCATACTAGCCCCTTCTTTCTTTAACGCTGACATTTTCCACAGTAATGGGAATTTCTCCCTCCAATTACAGCCTGTTTAACATTGCTTCCACACTTCGGACATTCTTTCCTGCCGTACATCTGCAGTCTGTCCTGCATGCTTCCTGCCTGACCATTGACATTCCGATAATCCGAAATGCTGCTTCCGCCTGCGTCTATTCCTTCCTGCAGGACAGAAACAATGTTGTTAAATAATTCAATTCTTTTACCCAGACTGATTCGGGAAACCGCCCGTTTAGGATGTATTCTTGATTTAAATAAGGCTTCAGTCGCGTATATATTTCCGCATCCGGCAATGACCTGATGATTCATTATCACTTCTTTTACAGGCTTTGAGTTAAATTTTGGCAAGTTCAGTGAAGCCAAAAATAATTCCTGGGCATTTTGATCAAAGGGTTCAGGGCCAATAGCAATGATTGGCGGATGATCTTCCAGTTTATCTAAAAACCGCAACTCGCCAAAGCGCCTGATATCTGAATAAATAAGCAGCCTGCCGCTTTCAAATGTAAAAATCACATGAACATGGCTGCGGAATTTATCTTCTGTTATTTGATCAACGGAATCAATTGCAAACCAAGCACCTGACATGCCTAAATGAGACAGTAGAAAAGCGGTTGATGATGCTCTTTCCACATGAAACAGTAAATATTTGCTCCGCCTTTCAATCCGGTTCATTTTGTATCCTTTTACGTGGTCTGAGAAATGTGCAAGACCCTTGCCTTTTATAATGGCCTGTTTTCCATTCTCATGTGACTTTTTAACTTGTTCAGAAAACTGCACCGAAACAATTGTTTCCCCAATCACGTATGGTTCAAGTCCTCGTTTCACATGTTCTACCTCTGGTAATTCGGGCATTCCTTACACTCCCTAGTGTTCAATTACTTTGCATCATACCAGGTATTGCCGAATGAGTAATCCACTTTAAGCGGCACAACTAGTTCAACCGCTTTTTCCATTACTTCCGGTACAATACGCTTTAGAATTTCAACTTCTTCTTTTGGACATTCAAAGATCAGCTCATCATGCACCTGCAGAAGCATCGTGGCTTGTAAGCCCTCTTGTTTTAATCGTATCGCCATGTCAATCATCGCTTTTTTTATAATATCAGCTGCAGTTCCCTGGATCGGTGTGTTCATTGCCGTTCTTTCAGCAAACCCGCGGAGGTTAAAATTACGGCTCGTAATTTCAGGAATGTATCTTCTTCTATGGAGAAGTGTTTCAACATAGCCCTTTTGTTTAGCCTCTTTAATAATATCATCCATATATTCCTTTACTTTTGGATAGCTGCTTAAATATCGTTTAATAAATTCAGCTGCTTCCTTTCTTGGAATATCAAGACTTTGAGATAGACCGTAATCGCTTATTCCATAAACAATACCAAAGTTTACGGCTTTTGCATGTCTTCTCATACCCTGCGTTACCTCTTCCTTGCTGACGCTAAAAACATCCATTGCTGTTTTCGTGTGGATATCCATATTGTTATTAAACGCCTCAATTAATCCATCGTCTTGTGAGATGTGGGCAAGAACTCGCAGCTCAATCTGGGAATAGTCCGCTGCAAACATGATCCAATCCTTCTTTGACGGAATAAAAGCCTGGCGTATTTTACGGCCTTCTTCCAATCGGATCGGTATGTTTTGCAAATTAGGATCCGTTGAGCTCAGCCGGCCTGTTTGCGTTAAAACCTGATTATATCTTGTGTGTATTTTACTCGACTCTTTATCCACCACTTTGAGGAGTCCTTCAATATAGGTAGATTGAAGCTTCCCAAGCTGCCTGTAAATCAGGATATGATCAATAATTTCATGCTCAGATTGTAATTTTTCAAGTACATCTGCTGAGGTTGAATAACCTGTTTTCGTTTTTTTCACTGCAGGAAGTTCGAGCTTTTCAAACAGGATAACACCAAGCTGCTTTGGAGAATTAATATTAAAAGACTCCCCGGCGATTCTGTGAATATCTTGTTCAATCTGGGCTAATTTTGTTTTTAATTCTTCACCCATTTCCTTTAGCCGGTCAACATCAACCAGTACCCCTGTTTTCTCCATTTCAGCCAATACTTCAGCCAGCGGCAGTTCAAGCTCGTCAAATAAGTCAAACTGTTCATTTCTCTCAAGGTCCCGTATACAAGTGTCTTTTATTTTCCCTATCGCAGCGGCTTTTCTTGCAATGTGCTCACCAAGTATTTTCTCATCTGGAACTTTCTTTTTCGCTCCCTTGCCATATAAGGCTTCATCTGACTGAACAGCATCGGCGCCGTGTCTTTTTGCAATCGATGCAAAGTCAGCAGCTGCTTGTGAAGCATCAATGACATAAGAGGCAATCAGAAGATCAAAGTCAATTCCTTTTAAGTCCATACCCAGACGGCTCAATGCCACAATCGACTGTTTTGAATCGTAGACGGACTTTTGGTTTTCCTCATCTTCAATCCATTTTTTAAACAGTGCGGATTCCCTGGCTTTTTCTACCGGAATAAAATACGTGCCGCCCCTATGGTGAAGCCCTATTCCTAGAATGTCCGCTGTATGATAATTCGGATCATATAGTTCAATGTAAAGCTGAGATTCTGAAGGCAGCATGTCTTCTGTAATTTCTTCAGCATAGATCCAATCCAGATTTTTCAATTCAATTTCTTCTTCAGTGCTGTCTCCTAATTTATCAAGAAGTGTCTGAAACGAAAGCTCGTTAAAAAGAGAGCGAAGCTTTTCCTGATCAGGCTCCTGTCGCATTAGGTCATCGAGTTTTATTTCTACTGGCGCAACTCGAGTGATGGTGACTAGCTCCTTGCTCATTTTTGCCTGATCTTTAAATTCATTCAATTTGTCCTGCAGCTTGGCTCCCTTTACTTCACTTATAGAGTCGAGCAGTGTTTCAAGTGTTCCAAATTGCTTCAGCAGTTTTATAGCGGTTTTTTCCCCTACTCCGGGAACGCCTGGTATATTATCAGAAGAGTCTCCCATCAGACCCTTCATATCAATAATCTGATCCGGTGTCAGTCCATATTTTTCCTTAATGTGATCAGGTGTATAAGACTCCATATCCGTTATACCCTTCCGTGTGATTTCCACTCGGGTGCTTTTAGAAGAAAGCTGTGTTAAATCTTTGTCCCCTGATACGACAACTACCTCGTATCCTTTATTTTCTGCTTGCAGAGATAACGTACCAATAATGTCATCCGCTTCATACTGGTCTAATTCATAATGCTTAATGGAATAAGCAGCAAGCAGGTCACGGATAAACGGAAATTGCTCAGAAAGCTCTGAAGGTGTCTTCTGTCTGCCGCCTTTATACTCGCTATATGTTTTATGGCGAAAGGTTGTTTTCCCCGCATCAAAGGCCACTAGGATATGGGTGGGTTTTTCATCATCAATCATCTTAGTCAGCATGGTTGTAAAACCATAGATTGCGTTTGTATGTACGCCTTTGTCATTGTTGAGTAATGGCAGTGCAAAAAAAGCGCGATAGGCGATACTGTTGCCATCAATCAGCATTAGTTTTTTACTCAAATAAACTCCTCCTCAAATGAATGTTCCCGTATGCTCGGCAGTTTTGACAAACAAAAAAGCCGCTGCTTCTTTCATTTTAGCATGTCTAAAATGAAAGAGAAAACAACGGCTCATATTCTGGATTGATTTTCTAGGCACTTATTCTAATGCACCTGACAATAAACTGGCATATGGAGAATCTGCTGGAAGAATAATCATCGTTTTATCATCGATCGTCGTTTTATAAGATTCAAGTGTACGATAGATTTCGTAAAATTCAGGATCCTTTGAGAAAGATTCGTTATACAGTTTTGCTGCTTCCGCTTCACCCTCAGCCCGAATAACGTCGGCTTCAGCATTTGCTACAGCAAGCAGCTCCCGGACTTCACGATCAGTCTGAGCTTCTATCCGGTTTTTATTAGCATCACCTGTAGATAAATATTCCTGCGAAGTGGATTCCCGCTCGGAAATCATTCTGGTGAATACAGACTGTTCATTTTCTGTCGGAAGATCGGTTTGCTTCATACGGACATCTACGACCTCAATCCCAAATGATTCCTTCGTCAAAAGCTCGTTCACACGTTCTGTTACCCGGTCATTTAAACTTCCTCGGGAAGATTTTTCGTCATTAATAATATCCTCGTAGTTTAACTGCCCAAGCTCAGTTCGAACAACCGAATAAATATATTCTTCCATACGCGACTCCGCATTAATCATCGTACCCGCATTTGAAATCATGTCTTTTGGACTTGTAATGCGCCATACAGAATAATTATCAATAATAATTCTCTTTTTGTCACGCGTATTAATTTCAGCCTCTGAAACATCATAGGTCATTTGATATTTCGGGAGAGAAGTAACGCTTTGAATAAATGGAATTTTGGCGTTCAGACCAGGATCTTCAATAATCTTAACTACTTCCCCAAATTGTCTGACAACACGGTATTCCCCTTCTTTTACGATAAAAACATTTAATATAGCAGTGATTAGCAGAATGAAAAATACGATGAGTGTAATGCCCAATTTGGAGTATTTTTTCCATTCCAATGAAGAACCGTTGTTTTTTTTCTGAGTTGAAAAATCAAATACCTTGCTGTCCGATTTTT
This sequence comes from Jeotgalibacillus campisalis, assembly GCF_000829515.1. Lineage (GTDB taxonomy): Bacteria > Bacillota > Bacilli > Bacillales > Jeotgalibacillaceae > Jeotgalibacillus > Jeotgalibacillus campisalis. Next base: position 372,531 of record NZ_JXRR01000017.1, read on the forward strand.
TATCATCGCTCATTATTGCCCCTCCTCACTTTCGGCCTCTTCTGTCGGTGCCGGCTGAGAACGTTCTAAAGGATTAAGCGGCAAGTACTTCAACGTGCCCCCATCATCGTTCATAATATACACTTCAGCATTCGGCAGCACTTCTTCAAGTGTTTCGATAATCAATCGCTGACGCGTGATGTCCGGGTTTGTCTGATATTCAGCATATAACTTATCAAAGATCGCTACGTCTCCTCGCGCCTGCTCGATTCGGGCTGTTTTTTCCCCTTCTGCCCTGGATTCAATCGCATCTTTTTCACCTTCTGCTTCATTGATCAATTGGTTTCTATATTTATTTGCCTGATTTTCTTTCGTATTCATCGTTTCTCTCGCATCCGTAACTGCGGTAAATGCCTGACGCACTTCTTCGTTCGGCAATTCCACATCCTGCAGCTGAACAGCCTGGATAGAGATGCCTATATCGTATTTTTCCATTAGTGAGGAAAGAAGGTCTCTTACTTCCAACTCGATTTCTGCTTTTCCTGAAGTCAAAGCATCATCAATCTCTGAGCTGCCAATAATACTGCGGATTGAAGCAGCCGTTGTATCATAAAGAACTTCTTCCGGGTCCTCAGCATGAAATAAGTACTTTTTAGCATCCACGATCTTCCATTGAACAACAAGATCTGCCAGTACAATATTTTCATCCCCTGTAATCATTTTTGTTTCTTCAGGGAAAGATTGAATTTCACCGTCTTCCTGCTCATACCCAAACTGAAGACTGAACGTTTCCTTGGACAGAACTTCAACCTGCTGGATCGGCCAAGGCATTTTAAAATTTAAACCTGACTCTGTGATCGTTTCGTTCGCTTCCCCAAATGTCATCACAAGCGCCTGCTCGGATTCATCAACTGTATACCAGGAAGTAAATAAAATAATAATGAGGAGGATGGCGGTCGTGATAAGTCCTAGACCCGCCATAATTCGTTTTACGCTCATTTTAACCTTCCTTTCAAAATCGTTATATTCTTTTTACGAGTTATATATTGAAAAGTTTCAATAACATTTCATTTTTATTACAGGAAATAAATATGAACATGAAAAAAGACGTGAACGGGGTCTGTTCACGTCTTTCTTCTGGGTTCCTTGGATGAAGGGGTTTTCACTAAACATCTTATCAACTAAATGTTAAGAAAAAACCCTTTTAATGTAAAGTGAATGTAAAGTCTCTATTCATTCATCCAATATTTTTTAGGTAGCGAGATTAAAAAAGCTGTACCCTTATTTGGTTCACTCGTAACAGAAATCTCTCCATGGTGAACCTCCACAATATGTTTCACAATGGCAAGCCCCAGTCCAGTACCACCTGAATTTCTGCTCCTCGCTTTATCTACGCGATAAAATCTTTCAAAAATTCTTGGAATTTCTTCTTGTTCCATTCCTATTCCATCGTCTTCAACCTTTATCAGCACACGCTCTGTCTGATCAGTGACAGTCAGCCTGATTTCACCCCTTGGCTGTGAATAAGTCAGCGCATTACTAATTAAATTGATGAAGACCTGTTTCAGCCGGTCGTGGTCTCCTTCAATAAAAAGGTTCTGATCTCCATCCAGGAGAATCTCCATACTTTTCTGGTCAGCTTTTTGTTTCATAATGGCTCTGGCTTCCTGAAGAAGATCAGTAATGCTGACATTAGATACTGCCAGATTAAAGCCCTGCTGCTCGACCTTGGACAAATCCAATAAATCTTGAATCAAATCCTGAAGACGGTCACTCTCCTTCAAAATAATCGTCAGAAATGATTCCAGCGCTTCTTTGTCATTCATCGCTCCATCTAAAAGCGTTTCAGTAAATCCTTTAATGGAGGTGATTGGCGTCTTTACTTCATGAGAAACATTTGCAACAAAATCTTTTCTCATCTGCTCCAGCTTTTTCAGTTCGGAAATATCATGGAAAACAAGAACAATACCCTGCCAAATACTTCCATCACCAATAATCGGAGCTCCATACACTTCCAGATGAAGCTTAGAAAACACGGATTTAACGTGGATTTGTTTTCTAATTCGCTGCTCGGTCATAAAGACTTCTTCAGCTACTTCACGAACCTGCTTATCGGAGATGATATCCACATATCGTTTGTTAATTACTTCGTCTGTTTGTAAATGAAAGAATTCTAAAAAAGTGCGGTTCACCAACACAATATATCCCTGACGGTCAATCATAATTAGACCGCTTCCCATATTTTCGATCAGGGTCTGCAGCCTGTCCTGCTGAATGGCTTGCAGAGTTACCATTTCCTGCAGGTTTCTTGCGAGTACATTAATAGCATTACTCAGCATTCCCGTCTCATCTACTCGATCTTCATACGTTCTGGCCCGATAATTGCCTTTTGCCAATTCAATCGCAACTTTAGTAGCGGATTCAATTGGTTTCGTATATTGATTGGTGATTCTCGATCCCAGCAAAATGATAATAAACATCGCTACACCAAGAGTAATTCCTAAAATAATCCAAATCTGACGATAAACTGCTTGTAACTCGTCAAACTTTGTTGCTACGATGACTAATCCCTCTGTTTCCCCAGCTGTCACACCCTTGGCATAATAAATCGTGTTTTCATTCGCTTGATATTGTGTAATCGGATCTTCAGAGGACAAATCATCCTCACTTATCGATTGTACCGTGCTAGTATGAGTCCTTATATTCACATTGTTTTCACTGTCATAGATAACATTGCTTGACTCGCTGATCATCAAGATTCGGATATCGAGCACGTCGCTGAGCTCATCAAATCGCGAAGAGGCTACAGTAGTAAAAAAAGGCTGAAGCTCAACTTCATTGACAACGATCTGTACTTCTTTTTCCATCCTTGAATGTAAGGCATTTAAATAATAGGATTTAAACAGTTCACCGATCAACACCCCAAGCCCTACCAGAACTAATACGATGAGCGAAATGAGCGCAAATAAGAGTCTTGTTCGAAAACTAGACATTTTCAGTCTTTCTTCGGCTGTTCCATTTTATAGCCAAGTCCCCTGATGGTTTTGATATAAAGAGGTTTCTTCGTATTTTCCTCAATTTTCTCTCGAATATGGCTGATATGCACGTCCACAATCCGTGTATCACCAGCAAAATCATAATTCCACACAGCCTGTAATAGCTGATCTCTCGTCAGTACTCTTCCTTTGTTTTCAACCAGGTAGAGCAGAAGCTCAAACTCCTTTGGTGTTAAATCCAATTGCTTATCTTTATAATAGGCCTCATATTGATCTGGAAAAACCTTAACATCCCCTACTTTAAAGGAGTGATCCTCATCTGCTTCTTCCGGTGCTATTACTTCTGCTTGTTTTGTCCGTCTTAAAATAGCTTTGGCTCTCGCTACAACTTCCCTTGGACTAAATGGCTTTGTCATATAATCATCTGCACCCAGTTCAAGTCCAAGAACTTTATCAAACTCATCGTCTCTTGCTGTCAGCATAATGATCGGCGTCTGAATTTGTTCCTGTCTGAGCTGTTTACATACCTCAATTCCATCCATTTTAGGAAGCATTAAATCAAGTACAATCAGATCCGGCTTTTCTTCAATCGCTTTTTGCTTGCCGTCTTGTCCGTCTAAGGCTGTTACAACTTCATAACCCGCCTGCTCTAAATTATATTTTAATAAGGTTACAATTGATTGCTCATCATCTACAACCAGAACTTTTTTACTCATGTTCTACCTCCGCATCGTGTAGTAAAACCAGTCATCCATCCAATAACCACCTTCATTATAGTATACATTTAAGCGCTTTTCGATAGAATTCAAGGGCTTTGGTAAACTTAAGTACATATTTCTCCACGGTATGCATACCGGTTATAACAGGAGAATGACAAATAAAACGCTTTCATTGTTGCGTAGCCTAACTTGGTCGAGAATTAGAAGGTGTGATCATAAAAGGAAAAAACTTATCCCAAATGTACATGATAAAAAAAAGCACACCGCAGTGTGCTCTATACGTGTAGTATATACTTTCGCTTTTCTATTCATCCGCAGTACTGAAATGATTTTTTATAAAGAAATCCTGCTTTAAAAGTTATCTAGTGCCGAGTTTTCAAATCTCTCAAGTTTATGAGGAGGGCATACGGTAACTGTACCAGTCACAACAACTTCACCATTTTCATCAAACGCCTTCACTTTTATTTCAATTTGGGCATTTGGACGATCGATCGACATCACTTCAAACAAAAACTCCACGGTCGCATAATGTGGAAGCGCTTTCGGAAAAGATAAGTTTTGACCAATGATATGCGACCCGGGTCCCGGCAGGTATTTTGAAACTGCGGATGTAATAAAGCCTGTCAGCATAATAGACGGAACGATTGGTTTTTTATGAGGTGTTTGTGATGCATAATCGTGCTGAATATATAATGGATTTGCATCGTTCGTGAGCCCCAGGAAAAGAAGAAGATCCTTGTCTTCTATTTTTTCAGTCAGGGTTAATTTTTCCCCAATGGTCATATCTTCAATATTTCTCCCCATTTTTCTCTTTTTTCCCATCAGCAAGCTGATCTCCCCCTTTATTCGTTTAACTGCTGCTTTAATCTCGTTTCGTTTTATCCTTATTTTAAGAAAGAGCTTGGGACAAAAGTCTCAAGCTCTTTGACCGGTTCGCTGCGCTTCAGGCGGACGCTTTCCGCAGGGACGGGAGCTTGAGCCTTTTCAGGGCCTTGCCCTGTAAAGGCTCAGCTTGCCGTCATATCCTGCAGGAGTCGCCGCCTTCCGCTCCGCTCTCCTATTACTATTAATAAATACTTCTTCATTCTTTAAACTTTTTTGAGTTCTGTCCAAGCCTTTTCAATTGATCATGACGATATGGTGAAGCTGTTAATCATGTGCTTGTAAGTGCACCCATCACACTTTTGACTGAATGAACTGATTTCTGCAGCTGGTCTTTCTCGCTTTCAGATAACTCAAGCTCTACGATTTTTTCAATCCCATTGCCGCCAAGGACAGTCGGAACACCAAGGTAAATTCCTTCAAATCCATATTCACCTTCAAGATACGCAACAGCTGGCAAAACCCGCTTCTGGTCTTTTAAAATGGCCTCTGTCATTTCCATAAGGGAAGCTGCAGGAGCATAGTATGCAGAACCATTGCCTAAGAGAGCAACAATTTCACCGCCGCCCTTACGTGTACGGTCGATAATCGCATCCAGACGATCTTTGGGAATCAACGTTTCTAACGGGATGCCTCCAGCATTTGAATACCTTGTTAGTGGAACCATGTCATCTCCATGGCCCCCAAGTACGAACCCCTGAATATCTTTAACGGATAAATTCAGTTCCTCAGCAACAAATGTATTAAAACGTGCTGTGTCTAATACACCCGATTGCCCAATGACCCGCTCCTTAGGGAAGCCGGATTCCTTATACACTGTGTAAGTCATCGCGTCGACAGGATTAGATAGGACAAGGATCGTGCTTTCCGGAGAATGAAAGGTTACTTCTTTTGTCACTGCTTTCATGATTTTCTCATTCGTTTGAACAAGGTCGTCACGGCTCATCCCAGGCTTACGCGGAATACCTGCAGTAATAATCACCACATCCGACCCGGCTGTATCTTTATAATCAGAGGTACCTTTTATCGACACATCATAGCCAAATACCGGACCTGCTTCGAGCATATCCAGCGCCTTTCCTTTGGTGGGATCTTCATTTTGCGGAATATCAACTAATACGATGTCACCAAGTTCTTTTTGTGCAAGAAATAGGGCAGTGGTTGCTCCCGTAAATCCCGCTCCAATAATTGAAATCTTGTTTCGCTTGAATCCCATTGCAATTCCTCCCAATCTATGATTAATGGCTAGTATAAAGAGGTTGGGACAAATAAATATGCCTCAACCTCTTATAACCGGTTCTCTGCGCTTCAGGCGGACACTTTCAGCAGGGACAGCGCTTTAACCTCCTTCAGGCCTTTGCGCACCTGGGAAGTCTCAAGCAGCCGTCAAATCCTGCAGAAGTCGCCGTCTTCCACTCCGTTCACCTCGTACTTAGAAAAAAGACTCTTTGTAGATGAAGAAACTAAAAAACTAGTTTTTCTGATTACATATTTTCGATAAGAGCTGTTCCAAACTCAGAACATTTAACTTCTGTTGCCCCATCCATTAAACGTGCAAAATCATACGTTACTACTTTAGAAGCAATTGTTTTTTCCATAGAAGAAAGAACAAGAGCAGCTGCCTCACTCCAGCCAAGATGTTCTAGCAATAGAACGCCTGAAAGAATAACAGATGAAGGATTTACTTTATCAAGACCTGCATATTTTGGCGCAGTACCATGAGTCGCCTCAAAAATTGCATGGCCGGTATCATAGTTGATATTCGCTCCAGGGGCAATTCCAATTCCGCCAACCTGTGCTGCAAGTGCATCAGAGATGTAGTCACCGTTTAAGTTCATCGTAGCTACTACATCAAACTCAGCAGGACGTGTCAGGATTTGCTGCAGGAAGATATCTGCAATAGAGTCCTTGACAATAATTTTCCCAGCTGCTTCAGCATCGCTTTGTGCTTTATTTGCTGCATCCAGTCCTTGCGCATCCTTAATCTCATCGTATTGAGCCCAAGTGAATACTTTATCGCCAAATTCTCTTTCAGCTAAATCATAGCCCCATGATTTAAAAGCACCCTCAGTAAATTTCATGATATTCCCTTTATGAACAAGCGTGACCGATTTGCGGTTTTCTGTCAGTGCATAGTTAATTGCTGCACGAACCAGACGCTCTGTCCCTTCTTTAGAGACCGGCTTAACACCGATGCCTGATGTTTCAGGGAAGCGGATGTTTTTAGCTCCAAGCTCGTCCTGAAGGAAAGCAATCAGCTTTTTCACTTCATCAGATCCCTCGGCAAATTCAATTCCAGCATAAATATCTTCTGTATTTTCACGGAAAATAACCATATCAGTGTCTTCCGGACGTTTAACAGGAGAAGGTACACCTTCAAAATAGCGGACCGGACGAAGGCATGTAAACAAGTCAAGCTGCTGGCGAAGCGCCACATTTAATGAACGAATTCCCCCGCCGATTGGAGTGGTTAAAGGGCCCTTAATCGCAATAAAGTACTCATTAATCGCGTCAAGAGTAGCTTGTGGAAGCCATTCGCCAGTTTGATCAAAGGCTTTTTGTCCAGCAAGTACTTCTGTCCAGACGATACTTCTTTCACCATTGTATGCTTTTTGTACTGCTGCATCCAGAACACGGGAAGAAGAAGCCCAAATATCCGGACCAGTGCCGTCCCCTTCTATAAATGGAACAATCGGATTATTTGGAACGTTCAATATTCCGTTATCAACTGTAATTTTTTCACCTTGTGTCATCAGAAATTCCCTCCAGCTTCATTGTTTAAGACCGGCATGCGTAAAAGCCGGTCTCTTCATCATCTAGTTCATTACATCAGTTTAATCAGGATTTGTAAACTAAAAGCCGTATTAGTTCCGTTTTTCTAACGGTACATATTCCTGCATTCCCGGTCCAACATAGTCAGCGCGCGGGCGGATAAGACGGTTATTCGAATATTGCTCCAGAATATGCGCAAGCCATCCGGAGACACGGCTCACAGCAAAAATAGGCGTGAATAGATCGTGATCGATGCCCAGGCTGTGGTATACAGAAGCAGAATAAAAATCAACGTTAGGCGGAAGTTCTTTTTCCGAGGTTACGACTTCTTCTATTTTAATCGACATCTCGTACCACTTTGATTCTCCATTTAGTTCAGTCAATTTTTTAGACATTTCTCTTAAGTGTTTGGCACGAGGATCTCCCTCTCTGTAAACACGGTGACCGAAGCCCATAATTTTTTCTTTGTTCTCCAGCTTTTTACGAACAATTGCTTCTGCATTTTCTACTGAGTCAATCTCAGTAAGCATTTTCATTACCTGCTCGTTTGCGCCGCCATGAAGTGGACCTTTAAGGGCACCAATCGCAGCTGTAACGCCGGAATAAACGTCAGACAGCGTGGCAACACAGACACGTGCAGTAAAAGTGGAGGCATTCAATTCATGATCCGCATGCAGAACAAGTGCTTTGTTCATTGCTTCTTCCTGAATTGCAGCAGGTTCTTCACCGGTAAGCATGTACATAAAATTAGCTGCAAAACTTAAATCAGCTTTTGGCGCAATCGGTTCCTGACCTTGTCGGATACGTGAAAAAGCTGTAACAATTGAAGACATCTTTGCTTGCAGGCGAATCGCTTTGCGGTAGTTTGCATCATCTTCCATTACATCCGCTTCTTCATCATAAAGACCAAGTGAGGAAACAGCCGTACGAAGCGCCGCCATTGGATGAACAGATTTTACCGGCATTGCTTTCAGCTGAGCGATGACCTCCTCAGGCAGTGACATATTATCAGCCAATTGTTTTTTTAGTTCAACAAGTTCAGTTTCATTTGGAAGACGAAGATGCCAAAGAAGATAAATTACTTCTTCAAAGCTTGCATTTTCTGTAAGGTCGTCGATATTATACCCAACATATGTAAGTGTGTCATCAATAATCGAACTGATGGATGAAGTCGTAGCTACTATACCTTCCAATCCTCTTGTTGCAGTCATACCAATCTCTCCTTTTAAAATGTATTTTAGCCCCTAAACAGCTGCTCTATAGGCTTGGACAAGGGGTAGTCATCCTGATTCTTTAGCAGGCTTATCGGGTGAAGCTGAGCGCCTGCTCATTTTACAGCCAATAAAAAAGCGTAGTTCAACAAAAAGTAACAAAGGATGCGCTTTCATCCTTCATTATAATCAATAATTTGAACTTTGTGAATGAAAACGCATAAATTAACGATTTTATTTTCCAAAACTCTATGAAATTTGACTAATCCACTCATAGATTTTCATAGCAAAATAAGCGATGCCTGCTCCAATAAGAGGCCCAACCGCAATCCCTTTAAAGAGAGCAACAGCAAGAATCGTTCCCAGCACCAGTGCCACTGTGATGTGCGGGTCATTTTCCAGTAGGGAGATGCCACCTTTGGCAATTAGCGCCACTAAAATACCGGATGCCAGCGCTATCCATGCATACGGGGATTTTACCGCGTCTGTTAATTCTTTAAATCCTATGGCTCCGCTTGCGATCGGCGCGAGCACTGCGATAGTAATAATCGTGACACCCCAGTTAATTCCTTTTGACTGGATGGTCTCGAAGATCTTCTGGTCGGCACCTACTACTTTGATGACAAGCAGCAGGGCAACAGCAAAAATGAGTGAGTTATTTTTAGCCAGCACTGCAATACCAAGAAGTAACAATAAAAAAAGTAATGCCTGGTCCATTTTAAACGACAGCTCCTCTTATACACATTAATTTCCCCTATTGGTCATAGACATAAACAAACAACCACTAAGAAATGTTGGTGTGCTCATGAACTCGACAACCGTATCAAGCAGGTTTTTATGGATGGCCGCCGGGCTGCTGGCACTGGTCGGCTTGTTTGGTCTTGCTTATACATACATGCTGCCCGTATTAGTGGGAGCGGTTATTTCTTTTGTATTGTATTATCCATCACTATGGGTTCACCGATACTGCAGACTTCCTTTTGCTATCAGTATTATTATAACCATTCTAGGGTTTTGCAGTTTGATAGCTGGTTTTATCACCGTTATCGGATTCTTATTTTGGCATGATATCGTCCGCTTTATCGAACAAATCCCGGGACTATTTTCTAAACTGAGCAGAGCGATCGAAGAGAGCATTTCACGGTTACTGCCGATTATCGAAGAAGTTGAAACTTTTCTTATATCAAAAGGGCTTATCACTCGGTCTTCTGGTGATTCTTTTATTCATTCATTAGAAGATCAAGCACTATCGTTTATTAAAAATACGGGTGAAATGTTATTTATTGAGTTGTCCCTTTTTCTTTCCTCTCTGCCGGGTATGGCAGTTGGTGGAGTCATTGCCTTAATCTCAGCTTACTTTTTTATAAAAGAAATGGCCGCTCTAAAAAAAGTGTTGAAACCATTTCTAGGCAAGTCATTGTCTGTTCACATATCTTCTTTATCAAAAGCAGTGAAGTTTTATACATGGTCATATGTACAGGCACAAATGCTTCTTACGGCTATTACAGCTGCCATTGCGCTATGCGGGTTATTAATCCTTAACGTAAGCGGCGCACCAGCTATTGCGGTTTTTGCTGCTATATTGGATTTAATCCCTATTGTTGGGACAAGCCTGCTTTTTATTCCATGGATATTTTATTGCTGGGTAAGCGGCGATATGGTTATGATGACAGGTCTTGCTATCACTCAAGTGGTCATTACTGTTTCAAGACAGGTTCTTGAACCCAAAATTATCGGTCAAACCCTGGGAATCCATCCTTTTATAACTTTTTTGATTATTTATATCTCATTTCAAAGTGTAGGCGTCATGGGTGTTTTGTTTTCACCGCTTCTGCTGCTGACGATCAGCACGCTGATAAAAGCAGGAACAATCCGGCTGATTTGGATTTATATAAAAAAAGGAACTATCCTTTAAAATAGGATAGCTCCTTTCAGATCTTTACATACATTTATTTCGCATCCCGCTACCTGTAAATAATCAAATTTCCTTTGCCCATCCTTTTTCGAAACCAAGCATAGATTAGAGGCTTAAAGCGGTTACGGGTTTGAGGAATAAGCAGCAAAAATCCTGTTAAATCTGTTAAGAAACCCGGGGTAAGCAACAGAACACCACCGATTAATATACAAACTCCGTCAAGGATTATTTCGCTTTTAGGCAGTTGAATGCCCATTTGATTCTGAACATTTTTAATGGCTTGAAGTCCCTGGGATTTAGCCAGGTAAGCCCCGAAAACGCCTGTTGCTAAAATCAGCAAAAAGGTCGGGATAATGCCAATTGCGTTGCCTACTGAAAAAAGAACGGCAATTTCCACTGCCGGGACAATAATAATTAGCAGCATGATCCATCTCAATGGCGGATCCTCCTTCTATTTAAAACTTACCTTAATTATAGCATATTCTATGAAAGGGAAACAGAAAGAAGAATAGGGCTGAAATCAAATCAAAAAGAAAAAACCTGCCCTTCCTAAAATAGGAGAGGACAGGTCTATACCATTTAAAGTACGCTTGCGTGACCGTTGTATACAACGCCGCGCTCAGCATCCACTGTTAATACCTGATCATCTTTAAATAATGATGTCGCATTTTCTACCCCGACAATTACCGGTAAACCAAGGTTGAGTCCTACCACTGCCGCATGGCTGGTAAGTCCGCCCTCTTCAACGATAAGTGCAGAACATTTTTCAAGCGCAGGCACCATGTCTTTATCTGTTCCTATTGTTACTAGAACAGAACCTTCTTTTACTTTATCAAGTGCTTCTGCAGCATTTGAAGCAATAACAGCACGGCCATAGCCGGATCTGCGTCCAATTCCCTGGCCTTTTGCCAATACGTCTCCAACAATGTGGATTTTCATTAAGTTCGTTGTACCTGATTCACCTACTGGTACTCCCGCTGTAATCACGACGAGGTCACCATGTTTAACACAGCCGCTGTTCAGGCTTTCTGATACTGCCATATCAAGCATTTCATCCGTTGTAGAGGTTTGTCTTCCAACCTGTGGATAAACACCCCACACAAGCGCGAGACGGCGTGAAACAGCAGAGTCTGCTGTCACAGCTACGATCGTTGCTTCCGGACGGTATTTTGAAATCATGCGAGCAGTGTGTCCACTCTCTGTTGGCGCAATAATTGCATTCACTTCTAAATTCAAAGCAGTGTGCGCTACAGCTTGTCCAATAGCATCTGTCATGTTCGGTTCAAAACGTTTACTCCGATTGGACAAAATGGTTTTATAGTCCAGCGCTGTCTCAGCACGTGAAGCAATGTTGTTCATTGTACTGACAGATTCTACAGGATAGTCACCTGCTGCTGTTTCACCAGAAAGCATAATGGCATCTGTTCCGTCAAAGATTGCATTTGCCACGTCGCTTGCTTCTGCACGTGTAGGACGAGGATTACGCTGCATTGAATCAAGCATTTGCGTAGCCGTAATGACCGGCTTTCCAACTGCATTACATTTTTTGATTAAATCTTTTTGAACCAAAGGTACTTCTTCTGCAGGAATTTCAACCCCTAAATCTCCTCGGGCAACCATAAGGCCGTCTGATACTTCAAGGATTTCACTGATGTTGTCTACGCCTTCCTGATTTTCAATTTTAGGAATAATATTAATGGCTGCAGCTCCGTTTTTCTCAAGCAGCTCACGAATTTCCAGCACATCAGACGCACGGCGTACGAAAGAAGCGGCAATAAAATCTACTTTCTGTTCTACTCCAAACAGGATATCCTGTGCATCTTTATCAGTTATGCCCGGCAGCTGAACAGATACACCCGGCACGTTTACGCCTTTTTTATTTTTAAGCGTTCCGCTGTTTAGAATTTTAGTTGTAAGTTCACGTGAATCACGATCGATCGACAAAACTTCCAAACCGATTAATCCGTCATCAAGAAGAATTTTAGAACCAACTTCCACATCTTCAACGAGTCTTTCATACGTAATCGAGAACTTTTCTTCAGTACCTACTACTTCGTTCATAGACACGATGATTTGATTTCCCGCTTCTAAATGAATCGCACCGTTTTCCATTGTGTTCGTGCGGATTTCAGGTCCCTTTGTGTCAAGCAGGATTCCAACACTTTTTCCAAGCTTTGAAGCAGCTTCACGGATATTTTTGATTCTTGCTCCATGCTCTTCAAAATCACCGTGTGAAAAGTTAAGACGCGCTACATTCATGCCAGCTTCCATTAATTGCGTCAGTTTTTCGATGCTCTCACTTGCAGGTCCAATTGTACATACAATCTTTGTTTTTCTCATAATCGATTAGTACCTCCTAGTAGTTCTGTTTTCTTTGGATTAATTTAGATCGAGAGTTCCTGTGATAAGCGATACAAGTCCATATCCGCTTTGCGTTCCATTTTCAATGCTTCAATGATGTCATAATCTACAAGGGCATTTTTTTCAATACCTACAGCACGTCCGCCTTTTCCTTGCATTAGCAGCTCAACTGCTCGTGCTCCAAGGCGGCTTGCCAATACTCGATCCGAGACAGTTGGGGAACCTCCACGCTGCATATGTCCAAGAACTGATACGCGTGTCTCCAGCGAAATTTTTTCTTTCAGCTTCTGAGCTAGTTCGTTTCCGGACATAACGCCTTCAGCCACAATAATAATACTGTGCTTTTTACCCCGGGCATGGCCTTTTAAAATTCGCTCTGCAATATTATCAAGATCATGCGGATCTTCAGGAATCAGGATCGTTTCTGCACCACCGGACAAACCTGCCCAAAGCGCTATATCACCCGCATTCCGTCCCATAACCTCTATGATAAACGTACGCTCATGAGAGGTAGCTGTATCTCTGATTTTATCGATTGCATCAATCACGGTATTAACTGCCGTATCAAAGCCAATTGTAAAGTCTGTTCCAGGAATGTCATTATCAATTGTTCCAGGTACACCCACACAAGGGTAGCCGTGCTCTGTCAAGGCTTTTGCTCCCATATAAGAACCGTCGCCGCCGATGACGACTAAACCTTCGATACCAAATTTTTCGAGCTGAGCAATCCCCTTCTTCTGACCTTCGACCGTTTTAAATTCTTCACAACGGGCTGAATAGAGCTTTGTGCCTCCGCGGTGAATAATATCTCCTACTGAGCCAAGTTCAAGTTTTTCGATATTTCCGGAAATGAGCCCCTGGTAGCCTTGGTAGACTCCGTATACTTCCAAGCCATGAAAGATCGCTTTACGCACGACTGCTCTTACAGCAGGGTTCATCCCCGGTGCATCTCCTCCGCTGGTTAATACACCGATTCTTTTCATTCTCTTATTCCCACCTTTTAGTAAAATAATTGAATTTATGTTAAGAACTTCACACATTCACTCGGAAGCGAAAATGAAGTTGGGTATACAAGTCATCTTTCTCCCCATTAAAAATACCATGAAGACGATTGGTTCTCAATATCTAGACCGCATGTTCAGCAATAGACGAAATAATCGTGCGACTGTAAGCGCTTAATTTAAGATAAAATTCACTTTTTAGACATAATTCTACAAGATCTGACTAAGCTTACTTAGGTCTTATCCTATTATCCGCCTAATAACAGCAGGTGCTTTCCTGCTGCTTCCATAAATAAATAACAAAGTTTATTTCAGGATCGTTCTTTATTAAAACAGTAGACGTGTACTGAAACCAGTACACGTCTACTATTCCCTAAAGGATTTCGCTCAAAACAGTATGGGAACCAATCTTTTGAAATTTTTCATGACGGTGAGCAATCAGTTCCTCACCTGAAAGAGAACACAGGGTTCTTAATGAAGCGTGGAGCACTTCATCAATTTTTTCTGCCTGCTCTTTTATGCTATGGTGAGCACCGCCTCTTACTTCAGTAACAATTTGATCAATAATCCCCATTTCCTTTAAATCAGGTGCTGTGATCTTCATTGATTCTGCCGCTTTTTGGGCAAGTGATGCATCCTTCCAAAGTATAGAGGCCGCTCCTTCTGGAGAGATCACAGAGTAGGTAGAGTTCTCAAGCATATGCAAGTGATTTCCAATCCCCAGCGCCAGTGCACCACCGCTGCCTCCTTCACCAATAACCAGGCACACGATCGGAACAGTCAGCCCTGCCATTTCAAACAAATTCCGAGCAATGGCTTCGCTTTGACCACGCTCTTCAGCTGCCTTCCCCGGATATGCTCCTTTTGTATCAATAAAACAAATGATGGGACGGTTAAATTTTTCTGCCTGCCTCATTAACCGCAATGCTTTTCTATACCCTTCAGGATGAGGCATTCCGAAGTTTCTTTTAATATTGTCTTTCGTTCCTTTTCCTCGTTGATGTCCGATTACAGTAACAGGTTTTTCTTTATAAAATGCGATTCCGCCCACAATCGCATGATCATCGCCGTACAGCCGGTCACCATGAAGTTCTATAAACTGTTCAAACAGTTCTTCAATGTAATCCAGCGTGGTCGGTCTTTCAGGATGTCGTGCAATTTGAACGCGGTCCCACGGCTTAATATTCATATAAGTGTCTTCTTCTAATTTCGCAAGACGGGATTCAAGTTTTTCAATTTCAGAAGAAAGATCCACATCTGAATCCACCGTAAAGGTCTTGAGTTCATTGATTTTTTCTTTCAGCTGAACGAGCGGCTTTTCAAATTCCAGTTCATTTACCATGCTGATCCCCCCTGCTGATGAATAGCGAGAACAGTTGTCAACGTTTCTCTTAATTCCGTTCTTGGAACAACAGCATCAAGCTGGCCGTGTTCAAGCAAAAATTCTGACGTTTGGAAGTCCTCCGGCAGCTTTTCCCGGATTGTCTGTTCAATAATTCTTCTTCCTGCAAAACCAATTAAAGCACCGGGCTCAGCGAAGTTGTAGTCTCCAAGAGAAGCAAAACTGGCTGAAACGCCGCCGGTTGTAGGATGAGTCATAACGGATATAATCAGTCCGCCTGATGTGCTGTATTTTTTTAATGCAGTGCTTGTCTTGGCCATTTGCATGAGTGACAGCACACCTTCCTGCATACGTGCTCCTCCGCTTGCAGTAAAGATAATAAATGGCACAGAAAGCTCTTCGGCGAGAGTGATCGCTCTGGATATTTTCTCACCTACTACAGATCCCATACTGCCCATCCGAAAATTAGAATCCATTATGGCAAGGACAACTTTATGCCGGTTAATACTGGCACTTCCGGTCACTACCGCTTCGTTCAAGCCTGTTTTTGTACGGTCCTTCTCCATTTTTTCCATATAATCCGGAAAGTTTAGCGGATTTTGCGAAGTCATATCCTCATTAATTTCATGAAAAGTATCTGCATCAATTAAACTGCTGATTCGCTCTGCTGCAGTCATCGTATGATGATATCCACAGTGCAGGCATACTTTTGCATTTTTTTTCACTTCTTTTGTATACATGATCTTTTTGCATTTAGGACATTTTGTCATAATCCCTTCAGGAACATCATGTTTAGCATTCTCCGAAGGAATCGTTGCGTATTTTTTCTTCTTCGGTTTGTTTGATTTTGTAAAAATATCTTTAAGCAAGGTAAATCCTCCCCCATGTGAATTTATCTATTTAGCGCCAATTCTTTTTTCTCCACACATGAAATGCATGTTTACTTTGCTTTTTGTAAGGATACGGGCTCAGCACAAAATGTCCGGATCGTTGTCATATCCTTTGATAGCGCTGCTTTTTTCACAGTGTATATAAGATCCTCATCAAGAGCGGCAGATTCTTTGCTCGACATACGGTCAAAATCATATAAGACCAGCCAGACTTTAAAGGCTAAGCGGTTTCCTGAAGATCCAAAAAGTGAGGATTTGAAGTGGTTGATGGTTGTAATCTCTCCGTTTTGATAGCTTGTTAAAATCGAATCAAACAACCAGTTAATGGTGGAGGCGTCATTTTGCAGCAGCCGGTTCATGCTGCCCATTTCAACCCATATTTTCATTTCCAAAACATCTTTTTCTGCTTGTCCATTCTGAAGAATGAACATTCCTAGAAGTTCCACTAAGTGGTGATCTCTGAAATCCCTCAAAAATGTTCCTTCGCCATGCCTGGTTTCAATTAAACCGAGCAATTCTAATGCACGAAACGCTTCTCTTACAGAAGACCGTCCCACACTCAGGCGCTCGGATAATTCACGCTCTGAAGGCAGGCGGTCTCCAGCTGTTAAGCCGTCACGTTGAATCATTTCCTTCAATTTGTGCACAACGGATAAGTAGACTTTTAATTGAGCAGGAGATTTAGTCACTGCATTTCATCATTCTGACTTTCCGATTAAAGAAAGGCGTTCTGTTTTAAGTCTTATTTCTTCAGGATCCATTTTTCTTCTAGCTACACCTGTTTCCATCGCAGCCGTTGCAACTGCTGCTGCCACTGCAGGTGCTACTCTTGGATCAAAAGGGGCGGGAATCACATAGTTTGCATCCAGCTCTTCTGCTGAAATTAGGGAAGCAATCGCCTCCACTGCAGCACGTTTCATTTTCTCATTTATATGAGTGGCACGGACATCCAATGCCCCCCGGAAAATTCCTGGAAATGCCAGCACATTATTAACCTGGTTGGGATAATCAGATCGGCCGGTGCCAATAACTTTTGCTCCGGCTGCTTTCGCACGCTCAGGCATAATTTCCGGCACAGGGTTTGCCATAGCAAAAATAATGGCATCGTTATTCATTGTATTAACCATTTCTTCGGTTAATGCTCCAGCTACAGAGACTCCTATGAACACATCTGCCCCGTGGATGGCATCTTGAAGTGAGCCGTCAACCCTGCTGCGGTTTGTTATTTTCGCAACGCCTTCTTTAACCGCATTCATGCCATATGGACGCCCCTCATATACTGCGCCTTTTGAGTCACACATAATAATATCCCGGACACCATAGCTGTACAAAAGCTTGATGATTGCAATTCCTGCAGCACCTGCGCCATTCATTACAATTTTAATATTTGTTAATTCCCGGTTGGTTAATTTAAGTGCGTTCACTAAACCGGCAACTGTTACAATAGCCGTTCCGTGCTGATCGTCGTGAAAAATTGGAATGTTGGTTTCTTTTTTCAGACGTTCTTCAATTTCAAAACATCTGGGAGCAGCGATATCTTCTAGATTCACTCCGCCAAAAGTAGGCTCAAGTAATTTTACTGTCTCGACAATTTTATCAATTTCAGTAGTATTTAAACAGATTGGAAAAGCATCCACGCCAGCAAAGCTTTTAAATAAAACGGCCTTTCCTTCCATTACTGGCAGCGCAGCTTCTGGACCGATATTTCCAAGGCCCAAAACTGCGGTCCCATCCGATACGACTGCCACCATATTTCCTTTCATGGTGTAATCGTAAACTGTTTCAGGTTTATCATAAATTTCTTTGCAAGGCTCAGCTACTCCAGGTGAGTATGCAAGGCTCAGATCTTCCGCATTTCTGACAGAGACCTTTGACTTTGATTCAAGTTTCCCCTGGTTCACTCTGTGCATATGTAAGGCTTCATCGCGTAATGACAAGGTAATTCACTCCCTGATTTGACGGGGGTTCCCCCTAAATTTAACAATTGGTCAGACCACATAATTCTCTAAACCACTATATCAAAAATTAGTTTGTAAAAGCAATTGATTCTTTAATATAGAAAGAAGAAGGACAGACTGATTGCAACAAGACCGGTTCATTTCCGTTCCAGGCGGAGGCTTTCCGCGTGGCGGGAGGTGAGCCGATTTAATGCTTTCGCATCTTCACCGTCTCACCCTTCCCGCTTCATCACGCTGGAGTCCCCGCCTTCCACTCCATTGAACCTATTCTATTTAAAATGGATCGTACGAAACTATGTAAACCTCTGACTGTTTACAAACCGCACTCCTGGACGGACTTATAAAGATGAAGGGGACCGGTTCATTTCCGTTTCAGGCGGAGGCTTTCCGCGTGGCGGGAGGTGAGCCGATTTGATGCTTTCGCATCTTCACTGTCTCACCCTTCCCGCTTCATCACGCTTGAGTCCCCGCATCCCCTTCATAGAATCTGGACTTTTTTAGCAGCATAATAACTGCTTATTTTTTCGGTGTAATGCAAAGGAATAAAAAAAGAATGATCTCATGAAGTAAGTTCATGAAACCATTCTAGTGAATAAATGATTGAGTTCTGTCCCTTGATGGTTTGTAATCTGTAAAAAGGCAGCCGTTTTTCACAGATTGCTTATTTGGCCACTACGTTCTTATCTCCCAAAAGCTCCTTCAGCTGTTTGATCACGGGGGTCTGTATATTGACCCATTCACTTTGCTGCAGCTGAATCGTTCGCTTTGTTTCTTCCATGTGAATAATCACTGGTGAATTCCCCTGATGCTGAAGGCAGAGGTTTCGAACCTTCTTCAAAAGGGAAGATTCTTCAAGCTTGGGAGGAATTCGCAGAAACAGTTTTTTTCTGCTCGGTTCACTTGTCCAGTCCTCTGCCCGTTTCACATCCTGTAATATGACCTGCAGCTTCCCATTTCGCTGGTCTGCTTTTCCTTTTGCAATGATCAATATCCCCTGTTTAAGGAGCGCTGAAGCATGACGGTACGTATCTGGAAAGGCTACTGCGTCTATATCGCCTGATGCATCACTTAACACAAGAAAAGCCATCGCGTCTCCTTTTTTAGTACGGATCATTCGAATGTCTGTAATGAGTGCTCCAACCAAAAAGGACGGCTGATTGCTTTTAATCTCATCTATTGATTGGGCCTGAAGCTGATCGAGTTTTGATTGGATGGACGATACAGGATGGGCAGATAAGTATAAGCCCAGCACTTCTTTTTCAAACGACAGCTTTTCCTCAGCAGGCATTGGAGATTTTTCAATGTATTTTGGAGATATCGAAAAATCATCTTCAAATAACCCTCCGTCTTCACTTTTCATTAATGAAGCATGTTCAATCGCCACATCGATGGATGCAAGCAGTGTGGAACGGTCTTTCTCAAACTCATCAAAAGCACCTGAAAAAACCAGCGCCTCAAGAATTTTTCGACTGACAGATTTAGAGGGTACTCGCACGCAAAAATCAAATAAATCTTTATAAGCTTTTTGCTGTCTCGTTTGAATTAAATCGACTGCCACACCTTTCCCGATCCCTTTAATCGCGCTGATGCTAAATCGTATTCCATCTTTTTCAACTGCAAAGTAACGATCGCTTTTTTGAACCGATGGCGGGAGAACTGGAATCCTCAGCCTTTCGCATTCTCTGATATAAAGGCGCAGTTTGTCCTCGTTGCCCGTAACGGAAGTCATCAGCGACGCCATAAAATGTGTAGGATAATGAGTTTTTAAGTAAGCAAGCTGGTAACCGATCAAGCTGTACGCCACAGCATGGCTTTTATTAAAACCGTAATTGGCAAATTGAACAATTAAATCGTATATTTCCTGAGCTGTTTTCTCCTCATAGCCTCTGTTAATGGAGCCTTTGACAAAGCGCTCTCTCTCCCGGTCCAGGTCTTCTTTCTTTTTCTTGCTGACAGCTCTTCTCAGCATATCTGCCTGCCCTAAAGTAAAGCCTGCCATTTGAGAGGCAATTTGCATGATTTGTTCCTGATACACGATGATCCCATAGGTTGGCGCGAGAATTTTAGTCAAATCCGGATGAGCATAGCGAACCGGTTCCTGATTATGCTTTCTTTTAATAAATGAAGGGATATGGTCCATTGGGCCTGGCCGATACAATGCATTGACCGCTACTATGTCATCAAATGCGGTAGGTTTTAGTGACCGCAGCACATTTTTCATGCCATCGGACTCAAGCTGAAAGATGCCCACAGTCCAGCCTTTGCTCAGCAATTCAAATGTAGCTTGATCTTTCGTTGGAATCTCTTCCAACCGAAACTGCCGATTTTCTTTTTGAACAATAGATTGTGTGATTTTTTCAAGCAGCGTCAGATTGCGCAGCCCTAAGAAGTCCATTTTTAATAAACCGATATCTTCAAGCAGGTCCATTGGCCACTGGGTTAAGTGAACATACTCCTGTCCCTTCTGCAGCGGGACAATGTCTACAAGCGGCCTGTCGCTAATGACAACGCCCGCAGCATGTGTTGAGGTATGCCTCGGAAGTCCTTCCAGTTTTTTTGCCACTTCAAACCACTGCTGATGTCTCTTGGACTGATCAGCAAACTGCCGAAGCGGAGCAGATTCTTCATAGGCTTCACGAAGAACAATGCCTAAGCGGGATGGAATGGCTTTAGAGATAACCTCCATTTCCCCGGAAGTAAATCCAAAAACTCTTGCGGTGTCCCGCGCGATGGCTTTCGCAGACAATGTGCCGAATGTGACAATTTGCGCAACATGCTTAGAGCCGTATTTCTCGGCGACATATTGAATCACTTCGTCACGGCGATGATCTGGAAAATCAATATCAATATCAGGCATGGAAATCCGTTCAGGATTCAAAAACCGTTCAAAAAGCAAATCATGTTCAATTGGATCAACATGAGTAATAAAGAGCGCATAGGCCACTAAAGAACCTGCAGCAGAACCCCGCCCGGGACCGGTTAAGATTTTCTTTTCTCTTGCGAACTTCATAAAATCCCACACAATGAGAAAGTAATCATTAAAGGACATTCGGTCGATAACGGACAGTTCATATTCAAGGCGTTCTTTGTAAATGGAGGAAATGGATTGTTGTCTTTTTTTCAAACCCTCGCTGCAAAGGTGCAGCAATACCTCTTTCGCTGTGACATCATTGGGAACGGGATAGCGAGGCAGATAAGACTGGGAAAAATCTATTTTTATATTACATCGTTCTGCGATTTCCAACGTATGCTCAAGTGCTTCCGGCATCGCCGAAAACAGCTCCTTCATTTGGTCCTTATGCGTGAAGGCGAAGGTACCTGCGAGACTTGCTTCTTCTATCTTTACACCATCCCGTATTGACGTGATCACCTCAAAACTGAATGCATCCTCTTTTTCAAGGTAACGAACATCAGCAGCTGCCACTAACGGAATCTCCAACGTCTTACTAAGATCAGCAAGTTTCTCTGCTAACTGCCGATCCTGTGAACGCCCGTGGTCCTGAACGGAAAAAAAGAAGGAATCAGCCCCAAACATCCCGCGGTATCTTTCTGCTCTTTGGGCTGCTTTTTCATTTTCCTGTTCCATAAGAAGCGTCTCTATCTCTCCTTCAGCCCCAGGGGTTAAAGCAATTAATCCTTCCGAATAAGAGGACAGCCATTTTAGAGGGATTCCTCTTTCATGACCTGTCTGAAGGACACTTGAAATTTTAATTAAATGCTGATACCCGTTTTGGTTTTCTGCAAGCAGAACCAGCGGATAAGCCCGTTCATCCTCTTCAACCCAGACATCAGCAGTTAAACCGATAATCGGCTTGATCTTTTCTTTTAAGCACTCTCGGTAAAATGGCACTGCACCATACAAGACATTTCGATCTGTCAGGGCAATGGCAGATGCATTGTCAGACTTTGCTTTTTTTATTAAAGCAGAAAGCGTAATAGGACTAGACAGGAGGTCAAAAGAACTCGTGACTTGTAAATGAACAAACGGCATCCTGCTTCCTCCTTTATTTTTCTTCGTTCTTGCAGATTCCCTGTAGCTTATGAATAATTTCTTCTGATTCGTTCCAGTTTTTTATAGAAGCTCCCGCAGCAAGGGGATGTCCTCCACCTCCGTATTCTTTAGCGAGTTCATTAATCACCGGTCCTTTGGAACGAAAACGCACACGAATTTCAGAAGCTTCTTCAATAAAGAATACCCAGGCTTTGATTCCTTTCACACTTCCTAGCGTACTGACTAGAAGAGATGCTTCTGATGGCGTCGCACCATATTCATTTAAAAGCGGCTGCTGCATCTTGATATAAGCAGCACCGTTGTCATCTATCGAAAAATTCTGCAACACATAGCCTTGCAGTTTAAGCTGATGAGGTTCCATCTCATAGAGAGAGTTAAAAATAGAAGCCCGGTCAAATTCAAACTGAATTAACTCACCAGCGTACTGAAATGTTTTCTGCGTAGCATTCGGGAAAAGAAATCTGCCCGTGTCTCCGACAATGCCGGCAAACAAAAGCCGTGCTGCTTTTTGACTCATTTGCAAGCCTGCGTTACGGCCCTCAAGATAAAATTCATAGATCATCTCGCTTGCAGAACTAGCTGATGTGTCCACCCACAGATAGTCTCCGTAAGGATCTTCATTAGGATGGTGATCAATTTTAATTAATTCGGCCCCGAGCTTGTACCGTTGATCATCAATCCGCTCCTCGTTAGCCGTATCACATACAATAACCAGCGACTCTTTATATAAATCATCAGATACGATATCCATTTGGCGTAAAAAAGATAAGGATTTTTCTTCCTGCCCAACTGTATAGACGGTTTTCTCAGGGAAAGAAGCAGTGATCAATTCAGCCAGACCGCCTTGAGAGCCATAGGCATCGGGGTCAGGGCGAACATGCCTGTGAATAATAATTGATTGATATTGTTTTATGACGTCAAGTATTTGTTTTTTCATTTGAATCAATCCTTTCGGGAACAAAAGTGGATTTTCATGTTTATTGCCGCTACAATATGTAAAGATCAAGTCATTTTTGGAGGTTGTTACATGCCGATTTTAGTATTTATTATCATTTTATCTGCTGTTGCTTATTTATATTTTAAAACGAAGCAAATACGCTCACCTCGTCCAGTGGAAAAACAATGGCAGGCCAGCCGTGCAGGGATCGCACTTGGGCTGGGAATGGGCGCTTTTGGAATAAATCAGCTGTTTTTATTTAATTTTGAAGTATCAACCGAGCTGATCCTTACTTATGTAATTGCTGCAGCATTTATTTTAATTGGCTTTGGCAGCGCCTGGCTGCGCTATAAAGCATATAAGCACCTTACTCCTTTTTTAAAAAAGGAAGATGATGAGTGGAAAAAATACGAAAAAGAACAACAATCCTGAGCTTTTTTTAGAAAAACATGCATGGACATTCACTGGTGCGGATTGTATCATAAACCCTCTCTCAAACCGGCTTAATTAGCCGGTTTGTTTTCATCACCGGTCCAAAAGCTGACACATCATCATTGCTTTCCCTACTAAATTCCCTTCACTAAATACCTCTACATCTACTTTTCCGAATTTGCGTCCTACATCAAGCAGCCTTGGGTGAATTTCTATTGTATTGTCCAGTTGAACTGGCTTTATAAAATAGATTGTAATATTTTCAATGACAAGGTCGCTCCGCTTAAATTCCTTAAGCGTGCGGTTTGCAGCTTCGGTAATGAGCGACGTAAAAACCCCATAGGAAATGGAGCCGAGCTGATTCGTCATTTGCGGAGTCACGCGAAATTGATAGGGGTTTTCAAGTGTCTTATCGACTCTCAATTCTTTAAACACTATGTCATCAATGGTTTCCCCAATTTGCGGCTGCCTTTGAATCATTTGCAGAGCTTTTAAGACATCCTGGCGGCTGATCACTCCCTCTAAATGGTCGTGATCATCGACAACAGGAAGCAGTTCTATTCCTTCCCAGATCATGATATGGGCGGCAGATGCAACACTTGTCTTCACCCTTACTGTTAAGGGGGACTTCGTCATGACGCGCTCAATGGACTCCTGACTGTCTTTTCCTAAAATATCCTTTGAAGTGACCATCCCCACTACTTTTAGCGAATGTGGATCTACCACAGGAAATCTGCTGTGATGTGTTTCATCATTTAAAGCTGTCCAGTGGGAAACTTTATCTCTTGAAGTTAAAAAATACGCTCGATCAAATGGAATTAAAATGTCTTCTACCAGCGCAATCTCTTTTTTTATAAGCTGATCGTAAATGGCGCGATTAATCATCGCTGCAACTGTAAAGGTATCATAGGATGTTGAGATTACGGGCAGTTCAAGCTCATTCGCAAGCTTTTTTATTGACTCATCCGCATCGAATCCTCCTGTAATCAGCACCGCTGCACCCGCCTGAAGAGCGAGCTCGTGGGCACGTGTGCGGTTTCCTACAATCAGCAGGTTGCCCGCTTCCGTGTATCGCATCATCGCCTCAAGCTTCATTGCGCCAATAACAAATTTATTTAATGTCTTATGCAGGCCCGCTCTGCCTCCAACAACTTGTCCATCAATAATGTTCACTACTTCAGCAAAAGTAAGGCGTTCGAAGTTTTCTTTTTTCTTTTTTTCAATTCTAATTGTACCAACACGTTCAATCGTACTGACAAGTCCTTGATTCTCTGCTTCTTTTATTGCCCGGTACGCTGTTCCCTCACTTACGTCGAGCTGCTTTGCGACCTGACGCACCGATATTTTGTTTCCTACGGGCAGGGAATCAATATGAGATATTATTTGTTCATGTTTCGTGGCCACAGGCTGTCCCTCTCTTTCAATCCGATCATGTATTCGCCTTTTTATTATACTCATTATGAGGCCTTAGGTTCAACGAAAGCAAAATAAAACAAAAAAACCGCCGAAAAAACCTCGTTTTTCCGGCGGTCTTTGCTATTCGATTGAATCCCCTGCATGTAATACCCTGCCTTGTCCTTCCGGTAAAAGCTTCACGAATTTTTCCGGATCCTGTTTTATTGGCGGGAACGTATTATAGTGAATCGGAATGACCGTTTTTGCATTGAGCAGACTTGCTGCATAAGCTGCATCATCCGGTCCCATGGTGAAATTATCTCCGATCGGAAGAAATGCTACATCAATCGTGTTGCGCTCTCCGATTAATTTCATGTCGCCAAACAGACCTGTATCTCCTGCATGATACAACGTTCTTCCTTCAACCGTCAGCAGGACACCTGCAGGCATGCCTGTATAAATAATCTGCTTGTCCTCAGTTTCATAAGAGGAGCCATGAAACGCCTGTGTAAGCTTTACTCTGCCAAAATCAAAATCATAGCCTCCGCCTATATGAAGCGGATGCGTTTTTAAGCCCTGCCATTCCAAATAATTGGCAAGTTCAAAGGGGGCAATGACGAGCGCATCACTTTGCTTGGCAATTTCAACAGTGTCTCCTACATGATCATTGTGTCCATGTGTAAGGATAATCACATCGGGCTTTTCGTTTTCAACCTTTAAATCCGTCAGTTCATTTCCATTAATAAAAGGATCAAATAAAATTGTGGTGCCGTTTGTTTTAACTTTAACAATTGAATGACCGTGGTAAGAAATATTCATAAACTGATTCCTCCTCAACAGTAATTTCATTCTCCTTAACTCATTCCCTCTCCATTTTGACTAAAACCTTAAGAATTGCACTTTATTCCTTAGACAATGGGTAAACTTTCAGACGTCCCTACTCAATTAGATGCTTATGCGCTAGATGGCTGATTTAATATTTTTAACATGTATGCTACGATTTAATTCAACATGCGCACCATTTTCACACGAATCACATACATACAATGACTTGATTAATAAGGAGGAATCAATAGTGAAAGGAAAAATCAAACAGATTCAACAATACTTATCGAGCCGTTCTATTGATGCGGCATTTCTAACCTCAACAGAAAATGTTTGCTACACAACAGGTTTTAGAAGCAATCCGCATGAAAGGTGGCTCGCAGTGTTTGTTCCGCAAACTGGAGAAAGCACATTAATCTGCCCGGGTATGGAGGAAGAAGAAGCGCGTCATGCTGGCTGGGAATACCGGATCATTGGATACAGCGACACTGAAAACCCAATACAATTACTGCATACTCTTCTACAAACCAAAAATATGGCTGTTTCTTCACTTGCGATCGAAAGCAGTCACTTGACCGTTGATCGGTTAAATCTTTTGAAAGAATCATTTGGCAGCTTCGACATTCACTCTATTGATCAGCAGATGAATGATCTTCGTGTAGTGAAATCACAAGATGAGCTAGTCCTTCTACGCAAAGCGGCTGAACTTGCTGATTTCGCCATTGAGACTGCTTGCAGTGAATTAGCAGAAGGAAAAACAGAACTGGAAATCCTCGCAGCGATCGAGTTTGAATTGAAACGCAAGGGGATTACAGAAATGTCATTTTCCACAATGGTGCTGACAGGGAAAAACGCCGCTTCCCCACACGGCAATCCCGGATTGAACAAAATAAAAAGAGGAGACCTTGTACTATTCGATCTTGGAGTCGTTTATCAAGGCTATTGTTCTGATATTACTAGAACCGTTGCTTTTGGAGAACTTTCAAAGGAGCAGATAAAAATCTATGAGACGGTGCTGGCTGCGGAGCTTAAAGCACTGGAAATGGTAAAGCCGGGTGTAAAAGCAAGTGACCTTGATTTAGCCGCAAGAAAGGTTATTCAAGATGCAGGGTACGGCGACTTTTTCCCTCACCGCCTCGGACACGGTCTTGGTTTAAATGTTCATGAATATCCGTCCATTACTTCTGACAGTGACTTTATTCTTAAAGAAGGCATGACATTTACCATTGAACCGGGCATTTATGTTCCAAACATTGCCGGAGTCCGGATAGAAGACGATGTACTTGTTACTGAAAATGGATATGAAACACTGACAAAATTCCCAAAAACGCTTCAATACTATTAAATATTGCGTAAGAGAGCCGCTTTAATGCTGTCGCAGAAAAAAAGTGTGCAGACCGAATTAAATCTTCGGTCATGCACACTTTTTTGCTTTTTTATTCAGCTTTCACAGGCACCAGCAGTTCGCGCACGCTGGCATAGTTTAAACCGTGCGCTTCTGCTACAGCATTATAGGTCACATAACCGTTTGCACAGTTAATTCCTTTTAATAATGCTTCATTATCCAGGCAGGCTTGTTTGTAGCCTTTATTGGCAATTTGAACCGCATATGGCACTGTCACATTCGTCAGCGCAATTGTAGAGGTACGCGGAACAGCTCCCGGCATATTGGCTACAGCATAATGAACGACTTCATGCTTTGTGTATGTCGGGGCATCATGTGTCGTGATGCGGTCAGTTGTTTCAAAAATCCCGCCCTGATCAATGGCAATATCCACTACGACTGAACCAGGCTTCATTGATTTTATCATCTCTTCTGTTACGAGCTTAGGCGCTTTGGCTCCCGGTATTAATACAGCTCCAATCACAAGATCTGACTCTGCGATGGTATCTGCCAAATTTAGCGGGTTTGACATCAGCGTTGTAACATCTTTGCCAAATAAATCATCCAGTTGGCGCAGGCGATCCGGACTTAAATCAAGAATCGTAACATCAGCTCCCAATCCAACTGCCATTTTTGCCGCATTGGTTCCTGCTACTCCACCGCCAATAATGGTTACTTTTCCTCTTGCTACTCCAGGAACACCTCCAAGGAGAATGCCCATTCCGCCATGAATTTTTTCGAGGAATTGAGCGCCAATTTGAGTTGCCATTCTTCCTGCCACTTCACTCATTGGCGTTAACAGAGGCAAAGAGCCATTAGGCAGCTGAACGGTCTCATAAGCTATTGCAACTACTTTATTTTCAATTAAAGCTTTCGTTAATTCAGGCTCAGGGGCAAGGTGAAGATATGTAAATAAAATTAAGCCCTCTTTAAAATAGGGATATTCACTTGCAATTGGCTCTTTCACTTTCATAACCATATCAAATGACCATGCTTCCTGTGCTGTTGCAGCAATATTTCCCCCTGCTGCAAGATAATCCTCATTTGTAAATCCTGAACCGATACCGGCATCATGCTCAACAAAAACTTCATGCCCCTGGATCACCAAATGATGCACACCAGAAGGCGTAATGGCTACTCGATTTTCATTATTCTTAATTTCTCTTGGAATCCCAATACGCATAAAAGCCCCTCCATTTATCTCTAAATCCTCATCTGTCAGCAAAACACCGAATTCTAAGGATTTAGGACGGTGTTAGGCAATACCATTTTAACAAATGAACTGAATGCTGTCTCATTTTATTTCTGTATTCTAAAAAAACTATTAATTCTAATTATTGAGCAGGCAGTCTTGTGTATTTAGTATGGTAAACTTGGACTAAAACCATGTACGTTTACAGAAGAAATGGAGATTATTATGCAGAGAATGAATAAACAGCCCAGGATTGAAATTGAAAGATTTGGCCTTGAAGCAATCCCAACGGCACAGAAACAAACAAAATGGTTTGAATATGCAGGCATTCAGCTGGCTTTTTCAGTGAATACCGGAAATGTTCTCGTTCCGGCGCTTGCTGTTTTGACTGGAGGATTGTCAGTAGGCTGGGCCGTGACATCTACTATTCTCGGAGCTGTGCTTGCTTTTTTGCTGGTATCACTGCTGTCGCTGCCAGGGGCACGGTACGGACTGCCCGCTCAATTTGTTATTAGAACGATGATTGGAACCAGGCTTTCAAGATATTTTGCTTCTCCCATACGCTCTTTAACTTCTCTCTATTGGTTTAGTGTACAGACCATCGGGGGATCAATGGTGTTTATTTCATTGCTGACCCCAATAACCGGAGTCTCGATCCCCTTATGGCTGATTGCTCCCATTCTTTCTGCTGGAATGGCTGTTCTCGCATTAATCGGTTTTGATGCGGTGAAGAAGGCAACAAAATGGTTTTTGCCCATTTTATTTTTAGGTCAGGGAGCCATGATCTATCTTATCCTGACTCACAGTTTTTCTGCCTCATCTTCCATTTTTGAAACTGGGGATTTTCATTTTACTTCCTTCTTCTTTTTTTCAAGCTTAGCTTTTGTTCAGTACGTTTCCGGTGTCAGTGCATCCTCAGATATGACCAGGTATGCAAAGTCGCCAAAACAGGCCTTTTGGGGAGTTCTGGCTGGTAATGCTGCCGGTTTTGTTCTTACTGCTTTTCTTGGCACACTTTATGCAGCTGCACTCGGATCTCTTAATCCATTTGCATCTGCCGGGGAGCTGACAGATTCCTATTTGCTTCTCGCCATTATTGCAACCGGTGCACTTGTATCCATGATTTCGATAAATTTAAGTAATGCTTATACAGGCGGGTACAGTTTATTAAATGCTTTTCCGGCACTTGGACGGATTAAAAGTGCTGTACTATTCGGTGCAGCTGCAACGCTCTTAAGTTTCTTTCCCATTATTGTGGAACAGGCGGAGCAATACATTTCCATGCTCGGTGCAGCAGTCATTCCTTTGTCAGCCATTATTGTCTTTGATTTTATTTTTATAAAAAAAGGGAGGATTCTGGAAATAGATTTACGATCCTTATCATCAGGAAAGAACGTTATAAACTTCGAAGCATTACTTACGGCAATTATTTTTATACCCGTTTATTTAATTATTCCTTCTTCCTTTTCACCAGGCTTTATTGTATTTTTGCTCGCTGGTTTCACGTATTCAGCCCTGAAATACCACCGCTTTAAAAAGAGGAATTAAAAAAAACAATTTGTTTTGAATTTTATAATAATTGGTAAAGATATTCTTCGCTTCAGGGTGTACAATAGAACTAAGGAGGAGATAGCGATGACACTTAGTTATGATCATATTTTAGTTGCGGTAGATGGATCGAAAGAAGCAGAGTGGGCTTTCAAAAAATCAATCGATATTGCAAGACGAAATAACGCAACCTTGAATCTGCTTCATGTTATTGACACTCGATCATTTGCTGTAGTAGAAGCATACGACCGGAGCGTAGCGAAGAGGGCTCAAACCTTTGCTGAAGAAATGCTTGGTGAATACAAAGCGGAAGCGGAACGAAAAGGTGTGACCAAAATTAATGTGTTCGTAGAATACGGCTCCCCGAAAGTACTTGTGCCTAAAGAGTTTGCCAATAAAGTTGAAGCAGACTTAATTATCTGCGGGGCTACAGGCCTTAATGCCATGGAGCGATTTTTAATCGGCAGCATCTCCGAGCATATTGTAAGAGCGGCTAAATGTGATGTGCTTGTCGTCCGGACAGATCAGGCGCCTGAGAAAGATCCTTCAGAAAATGATTTTACGATTTAATTTACATTCAAAAGCGGCCCTGGGATCGAAACAGGACCGCTTTTATCGTTTATGCCGAGGAAACAGATTGCAGGATTTCCTTTGCTTGTGCTACCTGATTTCTTACTTGTTTAAAGCCTGTTCCTCCGGCAGATTCCCGTCTCTTTACCGCTTGAAGCGGTTCAAGCACCTGAAAAATGTCCTCTTCTATTACAGGAGATGCCTCTTTGAGTGTATCAAAAGGCAGGTCTTTTAAATAAATGCCCTGACCAATACACACCAGCACCAGTTTTCCGACAATTTCATGTGCTTCTCTGAACGGCACACCCTTGGCTGCTAAGTAATCTGCCAGTTCTGTAGCGTTAGAGAAATCTTCATTAACTGCTTTCTTCAGGCGATCCGTATGAACATGCATCGTATCGATCATTCCAGCAAAGATTTTCAATGACCCCATCAGCGTGTGAACAGTATCAAACATCCCTTCTTTGTCCTCCTGCATGTCTTTGTTATAAGCAAGAGGCAACCCTTTGAGTACGGTTAACAAAGAAAGTAAATGGCCGAACACTCTGCCTGTTTTCCCTCTGACAAGCTCTGCCATATCAGGATTCTTCTTTTGCGGCATAATGCTGCTTCCTGTTGAAAAGGCATCTGCAAGTTCAATAAATTGAAATTCCTGGCTTGACCAGATAATCAGTTCTTCAGAAAACCTTGAAAGATGCATAATGGTCATGGACGCATTGGATAAAAATTCAACGATAAAATCCCGGTCACTTACCGCATCCATGCTATTTTCATAGATTGAAGAAAAGCCGAGCAATTCAGCAGAACGATGACGATCAATAGGAAAGGTTGTACCTGCGAGCGCACCTGCTCCCAATGGTGATTTGTCAATTCGTTTTAAGGAATCTTCAAAGCGCTGATAGTCCCTCTCAAGCATCCAGAAGTAAGCCAGTAAATGATGGGCAAATGAAATCGGCTGAGCACGCTGCAGATGCGTGTATCCTGGCGCGACAGTTTCAACATGCACTTCTGCCTGCTTAAGGATCGCTTTTTGAACGGACCTGATCAGCACGCCGATTTCTTCTACTCTGTTTTTAAGGTACAGATGCATATCAGTGGCAACCTGATCATTTCTGCTTCGGCCTGTGTGAAGTTTTCCTCCAACCTGCCCTATTTCCTGAATAAGAAGATGCTCCAAGTTTAAATGAATATCCTCATTCCCCACTGAATAAGTCAATTCATTGCTTTCAGCTTTTTCTTTTAAACGAGCAAGGCCGCCAAGTATGTCATGAACCTCTTCAGCTGATAGAATGCCGCATTCTCCAAGCATCGTCACATGGGCAACAGAGCCTTGCAGGTCTTCAAAAACCAATTGCTGGTCAAAACCAATGGAAGCATTAAACTCATCTACCCATTCTTCAGGCGATTGCGCGAATCGACCTCCCCACAATTTACTCATGAGACCGTCTCTCCTTTTTTATTTTGCACCATTGAATGCACCTTCGTTGGCAGTCCCCATAATTGAATGAAGCCGATTGCTGCATTATGATCGAATTCATCCTCCGCTGTGTACGTAGCGAGTTTTTCATTATATAGGGAATTTGGAGAGGTTCTGCCTTCAACTATCGCATGCCCTTTAAACAGTTTTACTCTTGCCACGCCATTCACATACTGCTGTGTCTCCTTAAGAAAGGCTTGAAGAGCGGGAGTTAATGGTGAAAACCAAAGCCCTTCATAAATCATTTCCGTTAGTTTTTTTTCAATGACAGGCTTAAAGTGAGCCAATTCTTTTACAAGTGTTAAATCCTCAAGCTCTTTATGTGCGTTCATTAACGTTACAGCACCTGGACATTCATACACTTCTCTGGATTTAATGCCGACAAGTCTGTTTTCTACGTGATCAATTCTGCCCACTCCATGCTTTCCTGCAAGATCATTTAATTTAAGAATCATGTTGGAAAGCGCCATTTTTTCTCCATTTAAGGCGGTCGGGACGCCTTTTTCAAATTCTATTTCAATTAGATCCGGAGCGTTGGGCGTTGTTTCAAGGGAGGCAGTCAGATCGTATGCACCTTCTGGAGGAGCTGTCCACGGATCTTCCAAAACTCCACATTCATTACTTCTTCCCCACAGGTTTTGATCAATTGAATAAGGGCTGTCAAGGTTGATAGGGATCGGTATATTGTGTTTTTTTGCATAGTCAATTTCCTCTTCTCTAGACCAGCCCCACTCTCTCACCGGAGCAATGACTTCAAGTTCAGGATTCAAAGCCTGAATCGCGACTTCAAATCTGACCTGATCGTTTCCTTTGCCTGTACACCCATGCGCCACTGCATCTGCTCCGCTTTGTTCAGCTACTTCTACCAGCTTTTTAGCTATCAGAGGACGTGACAGGGCAGAAACAAGCGGATATTTTCCTTCATACATTGTATGAGCTTGCAACGCAACTAAAGCATATTCCTGTGCAAATTCTTCCTTTGCATCAATTACATAGCTGTCAACTGCCCCAACAGTCAAGGCCTTTTCTTTCACAAAATCAAGATCTTTTCCTTCACCAACATCCAGGCAGCACGCCACAACTGCGTAACCCTGATCTTTAAGCCATTGAATGGCAACAGAGGTGTCCAACCCTCCGGAATAAGCTAAAACTACTTTTTTATTTTGGTTCATGTCTATCAACCTCTTTCGTATTTTTATTTATAGTAATGTATATTTATTCTTTATAAGATGTGTACATACTAACAGGTCCTTTTAGAACTTACAATACATAATAGCTAAAATAAAAAAGTTTTAATATTCTGATAAATATACATAAAAAAACTACCGTGTTAGCTTAACATGGCAGTTTTTATCTTTAGATTCTGTTCTTATCGCATAAAAATCGATATTGATAAAACTTTTCAGCGAAATCTGTTACTCTTCTTGTCAGCTGATAATTTGAAAAAGCACCAATAGACATAGAAAGCAGAGGCAGGTTTGACAATTTCTTTTTCCTGAACAGGCTGATCGCAGTAGATTTAAATAGCTGCTTAACGGGACCTTCAAGCCAGCGTTCATTTGTCAATTCATCATTTCCATTAAAAAAATAGCCCAAATCCTGCGTTTCCAATGATTGTATTAATTCGTCCCAAGCTTCTGCCTGATATCGGATCGGCAACGTAGCAGCGTGAAATAGTTTTAATGAAAGAGTCATTTCATAGGGCGTTTGCACATCCCGGCCATATGCGGTGGCTACAAATTGTATGGCCCGGATATTCAAAATCGTCATGGCAAGTAAATCCGTTCCAAATGCTACGATTCCTCCTGTACCTGCTACTCCTCCCTGAATAAACGAATAAAATTTATGACGTCCGCTCTGCTGGATCGCCATATAGTGAAGCTGATCAATTCTAAGCTGAGTAAAATCATGAAGGACACTGACATTTTCTTCAAATGCCTTGGCAGTAGAGACCAGCCGTTCAACTGCATCTTTATGAAGATGTGTGCCCTGGATGATGCTGTGCAAATGAAAGAGAGTGGCATCGAGTTTTGTAAACACCTCTTCTTTTATTGCTGCCGGCAGGCTCTTAAAAGACCCGTCCACCCACCTTGAAAACGTCATCGATAAATCATGGCCTCTAAATGATCCAAGCTCATTCCGCCAAGTGGTAATTTCATTAAATACTTCCTGTTCACGCATAGACCAGCTCATGGAGAACCCACCTCATTTTTCCATTAGTATACCCGGACTAAGGATCATGTATAAGGATAGCAGTCAACCTGTATACATTAATTTTATGGGATGGAAAGGAAGTTATTCATTTAAAAAACCTGCATTCCTTTTCAGGAGTGCAGGTTCAGTACTAAAGCATTAAGAAAGGCGTGTAACATCCCTTGCTATCATAACTTCTTCATCGGTCGGGATGACAACTACTTTCACCGGAGAATGAGGGTAATTAATAAACGCTTCTTCTCCACGTGTTTTGTTTAGCGTCGGATCCCAGTAAACGCCCATAAATTCAAGGCCGTTAAGGACTTCAGCACGAATGGTCTCACTGTTTTCACCAATGCCTGCAGTGAAAATGATCGCATCTACTCCGTTCATTCGTGCAGCGTAAGATCCAATGTATTTGTGGATACGGTTTGAGAAAACATCGAGCGCAAGTCGTGCACGTTCATTGCCTTCTGCTGACTGAATTTCGATGTCTCGCAAGTCGCTTGAGAAACCGGAAACACCCAGCATGCCTGATTGTTTATTCAGAACATCTAAAACGCCTTCGGCTGATTTATCTGTTTTTTCCATAATAAACGGAATTAATGCAGGGTCAATGTTTCCGCTTCGCGTTCCCATTGTAACACCTGCAAGCGGTGTGAAGCCCATTGAAGTATCAATCGAGCGTCCGCCTTCGATCGCAGCTATACTAGCGCCATTTCCTAAATGACAGGAAATTAATCTTAATTGCTCTAAAGGACGTCCAAGCATTTCTGCGGCGCGCTGCGATACATATTTATGTGATGTGCCATGGAATCCATACTTCCGAATACCGTACTCTTTATAGTATTCGTATGGCAGGCTGTATAAGAAAGAACTCTCAGGCATCGTCTGATGAAAGGCTGTATCAAATACCGCAATCGCCGGAGTGTTCGGAAGAACGTTCTGAAATGCACGAATTCCTGTAATATTAGCAGGATTGTGTAAAGGGGCAAGATCTGAAAGCTCTTCAAACTTTGCAATCGTTTCTTCAGTAATTACCACTGAGTCATTAAATACTTCTCCACCATGAACAACACGATGGCCCACGCCATCAATTTCATTAAGAGACTGTATGATGCCTGTAGAAGTAAGCTTTGAAAGCAGCATTTGAACGGCTACATCATGGTTTGGAATATCTGTGATGTCTTTTTGCTTTTCACCGTCAACTGTAATGGTAAATACCGCATTGTCTAATCCGATCCGTTCAATAATTCCTTTGGTAATAACCGTTTCTTCCGGCATGTCAAAAAGCTGAAATTTCAATGACGAGCTTCCTGCATTTATTGCAATGACTTTTGTCATAAGGGGAATCGCTCCTTCTTTTTTAAATAACGCTGTTTAAAGCGGGGGGTGATTTTAAAACAGACTGACACCTTCATGCGCCTAACCATCAACACATAACTTTAAGGCAGCTTTTTACTTAATTCGTGATCCTATTCAAACCCTGGTTGGTTATCTTCTTCATGTAGTCTTTTTCATTTAATCATTGAATGTACTCTACTTCAAGGGAAAGCTTGCCGTGACAACGTTTACACGTAGAAGTGTTTATTTTCAGAAAAAAAGGCCGGGACAAATATGTCTCAACCTCTTCAAACCGGTTCTCTGCGCTTCAGGCGGACGTTTTCCGCAGGGACGGGAACTTGAGCCTTTTCAGAGCTCTGCCCTGCAAAGTCTCAGCTTGCCGTCAAATCCTGCTGGAGTCGCCACCTTCCGCTCCGTTCACCTCAAATTTACTATTAAAAAAACTCAATTTAAATATCTGTTTCAGTCTCTTTTTTTATGAATGCTCTATCTCTGACCGTATCAGTCTTTGCGGCAAGATCAATTTTTATACTTATAGGTAAAAATCATTTGAATCAAGGTTATTTTTTATTTTCTTCCATCCACAAGCCGATCTTATTCATCATTGATTGAACCGCCTGAGCATTGCTTAATTTAGGCATTTCAGCGAGCAGCACTTGACGAGGCGGATTCACCCCATCTTTTTGGCGCTGTAAAATTAAAACACTTTTTCCAGATTGCTCACTTTTAAAAAGAGAGTCCGGTAATTTAAGCAGCCCTTGAATATGAACCTTTTTTTGCAAGTATTCATGAAGCTGACTTGCAAAAGGCGATTCAAATAAGCCATTGGGAACAAGCAGGAAAAGATAGCCGCCCTCTTTTACATGCTTAATGCTTTGTTCAATAAATAGATGATGAGCATAAGAATGACCTTCTTGTGCCTGAAGCTCGTAATCGGCTGCTCTTTCATCGTTTGGATAGTATCCTACAGGCAAATCACTAACCACTGCATCTACCGGGTCGATAAATAATGGCTCCAATGAATCCTGTGTATAAAGATGAAGAGGCTGCTCAGTAAGATTTGCTCCAACATAAGCTAATCTTACCAGCACTTCATCAATTTCCACTCCATGAGTAAGCGAAACTTTACCTTCAAGCTGGTTCATAATTGACAGCGTCAGATTGCCAGTGCCAAGAGCCGGATCAAGCAGTGTGAGTTCCTGTTCTTTGGCGGTGAATTTATCGAGTAAAAAGCCGATAACCATCGCAATTGAATCCGGAGTCATTTGATGATTAGGTTGAATATGCTCTTTCATGCCTTTCAAAATGGCCAGCTGATAGGCCTTTCGGATTTCTTCTTTCTTAAACTTTTCTATTGGCTGGTCTTCATAAGTGTGATCAAGCCGTTTTCTTAACACATCGTCGACATCTTCATTTATTTCTCCACTAAACCAATACTCTCCGCTTTCAGCTAAAGCTTCTAAATAAGAAGAAGCTCTGGCTTCCTGCAAAGAGGTGGCTGTGTCATTTAACATGCTGAATATCGTTTCAACCGGAGAATTATTCATTCCGGGTAATCCCTCCTGTCCCTGTATCTCAACAATCCATTCTAACGCCCATACACAAAAAAAGAAAGAAAAGCGATTGTCATTTGTTTCGGTAAAGGACTAAAGGGGCCAGATCACTTTAGTCCTTTAAATAATTAAACCCCCGCAAAAAATGCAGGGGTTTTAATTATTTAGCTCTTTTTACTGCATCGATGGCTGCTTCATAGTCGGGGTGGTCAGTTGCTTCTTTAACATATTCAACATAAACAACTTCATCATTGCTGTCGATGACAAATACGGCTCTTGCAAGCAGACGCATTTCTTCAATTGCAACGCCGTATGCTTTTCCGAAAGAAAGATCACGATGGTCTGATACGGTTTGAACATTTTCAATTCCATTGTCCCCGCACCAGCGACGCTGAGCAAATGGAAGGTCAACTGAGATAGTGAGCACCTTTACATTGCCGAGCTTGCTTGCTTCTTCGTTAAATTTTCTTGTTTGTTTGTCACATACACCGGTGTCTAACGAAGGAACCACGCTGAATATACGCACTGTGTCCTTAGTATCCTCCAGTGTAATGGGAGAAAGATCATTAGCTAACACAGAAAAATCAGGCGCTTTGTCTCCAACCTTTACCTCTGAGCCTTGCAATGTAACCGGTTTTTCTTTAAATGTAATAGCTGCCATTTCTATCATTCCTCCTTATATGTATTTACCGTTTTCACGTTCATCATACTGAAAGAGTATTGATATAAGCAACTAATTCGATTTGATCTATTGATATTTTTCATGATCCTGCGAGTACGTGGATCCTTGATTTAACTGGTGCTGGATTTTTGACACGAGGCCGGGAGCTAAATCCATAAGTTTTTCAAGCAGATGTGTCCCTTCATTCAGATGATGCATTTTTATCCCGTCTTTTCCAACGATTAAAAAAGCAATGGGTGTAATCGAGACCCCGCCGCCGCTTCCTCCACCAAAAGGGTGACCCGATCCACTCGCACCATCTCCAGCGCTGCCTGATTCAGATTGAAACTCACTTCCTCCTGCTGCAAATCCGAAGCGAACCTTTGATACCGTCATAATGGTGCTTCCATCATGCGTTTCTACTGGATCACCAATAATCGTATTCACATCTACCATTTCTTTTAAATGCTCCATCGCTGTGGCCATTAATCCTTCTATAGGATGCTCCATGAATTACACCAACCTTTTTATGTTTTTGGCACTCTTTGATCCATCCGAAAGCGAATGCCGATTACTATAAGGTGCCCTAATCGTATCGATGCTATGCAAGACAGATGAAGGGCAAATGCATTTACGCCAAACAAAGAATGGACATGATGTTCTGGCTTGCATTTTAACTGAAAGACAGAAGATAAAAGAAGCGTAATCCAACTATGGAACATCCACACTCCACTTGTTAAATAAGCAGTCCAATCCGCTTCTTCCAATCCGATTTTTACGTCAGTTGAAAGCTTTTCTATTTTAACCTTCTTCACTAGTTCCTTTGTATGCCTTTTCACGTGATTGTATTGTTGAAGGAAGCGGTCATACAATTCTTTGGCTTGATTCATATCCTGAATCGTAAACAACTTTTCTGTTTCTTTCTCTTCTTCTAGATTTGTCTGTTCAGCATAAACGATCCCCTCTCCTTTTTGTTCAAACAAAGGGATCGAAAATTTCTTTTTGTATACTCCGTTAAATACTTTAAACTGAATATCTGCATGTTTAAGGCCTTTTTGAAAGTTAATTCGAATAGTCATGGTGATTTTAGAATAAAACAGGTAGATCAGAAGGATTAAAATGATAAAGCTTATTCCAGCGAAAATCCACATATGTATCCTCCCTCTTCCTTTTCTCATTTTTCCCTATTATGTCCAATCTGTATAAAAAAAACCTGTCTAATTAAAGACAGGTTCACTCGATATACTCGTATTTTTTTGATCCATTTGTAAAAAATTACGCACTCTTCTAACCCGAATCTATACTCGATCTGTTGCCAGCGGCTTGTAAGAAGAGTTAAGTGATGCCATAACTGTCCGCTCGTGCACTACAGCAGTATCAGCAATAAAATCGTGCAGTCCCTGCTTTTTTGGAGTAAATGCAGTAACCGCATATAAAAAGAGAAAGACTGGCAGACCGAAAATTGTAAAAACACTTTGAACATATCTGCCAACTAGTTCTCTGAAAAGAACGGCTGTCCAGCTTAATGGCGATCCGTTTAACGATCTGACCCTCAGACCAAACACCATTTTACCAAGAGTTTGTTGAAAGAATTTGGTCATCAGAACAAAATACGTTAAAAAGACAATACTCGTTGCAATACCCGCGATACTGAACAGTCCAACTGGTTCGGTTAAACCGGTCAGGCGAAGCAGCGGATAGACCAAAAGTCCATTAATAGCTGCAATAACCAGCACATCAAATAAATAGGCCCACACTCTCATCCAAAAACCGCCGAAATGAGGCGTAATGGATTGTGGCTGCGGAGAAAGATCTACTGGTTTTTCTTCGTTTGCCATCTGCGCTTCTCCAGGGGGCAGTGGTTTTTGTGATTGTTCATCTTTGTAATCCATCTCTGCACCCCCTAGTCAGTGTATAAGTACATAGGACGTGGTCCGCCTACTTTGTTCATTAAGTCTGACAGGACCTGTCCTTCCATTCCGCCGAATATTTTTTGCGTCTGATAAGTAAATAAGGAGCCCCAGTCGCTTCCCATCGTATAATTAATAACCTCTGCATTGGGAAGATCAAGATCTTCTTTTATTCCTGCAATTACATCTTCTTCATACCCGTATTCATCAATTAAATCGAGTTCTAATGCCTGGATGCCATTGTAAATTCGGCCGTCTGCTATTTCACGGACGCGATCTTCCGGCATTTCACGGCCATTTGCGATTACTTCAACGAATCCATCATAAGAATCATCGAGCATGCTTTGCACAATTTCAAGATCTCTGTCATCCACCTCTTCAGTAGGGCTCAGCATATCTTTAAATTCACCCGATGTAACAGTAACAAAGTCAATCCCATAACGCTCGGCCAGTCCTGCAAAGTTGATGCTCTGCATAATAACACCAAGTGATCCGGTCATGGTTTCTTTGCTTGCAAAAATTTTATCAGCTGGAGCGGCAACATAATAGCCGCCGGACGTTGCCTGTGCACCCATTGATACATAAATCGTTTTCCCAGCTTCTTGAATTTCCAAAAGCTTATCATGTATCTGTGCACTTTCAACCACACCGCCGCCTGGTGTATTCACACTCATTACGATTCCCTTTATAGTGGAATCATCTTTGATTTGATTTAACTGCTCCATAAAGTGACTGTGGTTATATTCAGCACCTGCAAATAATCCTGTTTGCTCTCCCGTGTCCTGTATCGTTCCATTTAAATCAAGGACAGCAATCCGCTCTGATCCATTGCCCCCTTCAATAATCTCTTCTGGCAGCCCAGTCGACTGGCCCCCTGAAAAGGCTTCTTCAAAATCCATTGTGATTAAGGCTGTAGCTGCATTTACTCCGATCGATACGAAAAATAATGCGGCCGCAATTCCTAATGCAATCCACCTTTTTGCGGTCATGTAAAAATTCCTCCTTTAAACGTATCTCTTTCATACGGTTGAGTTTTCGATATGTTTCATTTCATGGTACACTTTATAAGTATTCCTTGTATGTACAGACGAAGAAAAGATTTTTTCTGCCATCTGTGCTGAATTAAGGCGAGCATTACATATTGTACCAAACATGCAGGCTAACTAACAATGCTATTGGAGGTCAGGAAGATGGAAAAACGTCGTAATATGTACTTTTACGCAAGAAAAGACGATAAAACGAAAGAACAGATTCTTACGCTTACTGATTTAGCCGAACGATATGGTTTTACTATTGTGAAAGATTTTAAAGAAGCGAATATTATTGTCAGCATTGGCGGAGACGGTGCATTCTTACAGGGTGTTCGCAAAACAGGCTTTCGCCAGGATTGCCTGTACGCGGGAATTTCCACTTCAGGCAGCAAAAGTTTGTACTGTGATTTTCATATTGACGATCTTTCCACAATGATTGAAGCCATGACGACAGAACAAATTGAAGTGCGAAAATACCCAACGATTCAAGTAACCGTCGATAACGAAACAAAGTTTTTATGCTTAAATGAATTCAGCATCCGCACCGGTATTGTGAAAACATTTGTCATGGATGTATCTATTGATGACCTTCATTTTGAAACCTTCAGAGGCGATGGAATGATCGTGTCCACACCAACAGGAAGCTCAGGCTACAGTAAATCCGTAGGGGGATCTGTTGTAGATCCGATGCTGCCATGTATGCAAATTAGTGAACTGGCTTCTCTGAATAACAACCGATTCCGTTCACTTGGTTCTTCATTTATTTTGAGCGGGCAGCGCAAGCTTAAATTATCCGTGACTCAAGATGGCAATGACTATCCTGTTATGGGACTCGATAATGAAGCACTTGGCATCAGCCATGTAAAAGAAGTAGATTTGATGTTAAGCGACAATGTCGTTAAAACCGTCAAATTAAAAGATAATTCATTTTGGGAAAAAGTAAAGAGAACTTTCTTATAACTTTAAAATAAAAGGCAGGGACGAAACTTTATTCGTCTCTGCCTCTTTTTTATACGGTGACTTACTGACTGGCTGCTTTTTTTACTCCACCGGGTTTTGCTAAATACCATTTAGAACGTGAAAATGTAAACAATGTTAAGCTTGACCAGATAAAAAGGAAGGAGATTAAATCAATTAAGCTAAAGGGTTCTTTATAAATAAAAATACCAAGAATCAAGGTCAGTGTCGGAGCAATATACTGCAAAAAGCCGATCATGTATAAAGGGATCTTTTGAGCCCCTTTAGCAAAAAACAGCAAAGGAACAGCCGTTGCAGCCCCTGCTCCGATCAGCAGCAAATCAGTGGTCCAATTCCCTGAAAATAAGGCTGGTGAACTGCTCTGAAATAAATATCCCATATAAAGCAGGGCAATAGGCATAATGGTTAGTGTTTCAAGCGTCAAACCGATGGCAGGGTCTACCTTTATCATTTTCTTTACTAGTCCATAAAGACCAAAAGAAAAGGCAAGAGTAAAAGCAATCCAAGGGAAAACGCCATAGGAAATCGTAATTATGAGTACCCCGATCAACGCTAAAATAAATGATACGACCTGTGCTTTAGAAAGCACTTCCTTTAATACAATCACTCCGAGCAATACAGATACTAAAGGATTGATATAATAGCCGAGACTTGCTTCTACCATTTGGTTCGTATTTACTGCCCATATGTAAAAAAACCAATTTATACTGATTAAAGCAGAGGCGGCAAACAAAGCAAACAACCTTTTTTTCTTTTTCAAAAGTGAAAAACCTTCAGCCTTGAATGCGCGGATATTTCCGTTTACTGCCAACAATACGATCATAAACCAAAACGACCAAAAAACACGGTTAGCTAGAATTTCATCGGGATTCACTTGAGATAAGAATTTCCAGTAAATCGGCAGGAGTCCCCATAATGCGTACGCGAAGGCCGCAAAAAGTATCCCCTTTCTCTCTTCATTTTCCATAAAGGTCTCCATTCTTTAGGTAGTCGAAATAAATTTATTATACGCCCGTTTTTAAATGTGTCAAGAGAGTCTGTCCATCCTCATTCTCTTTTCTTTCAACCATATGAGAGTTTTTTCTAATGAACGATAGAAGCCCCCGAAAAATTCGGGGGTCTCCTTTATTTTTCTGCCAGATAAACGGTTTTGCCATCTACTACAGTCCGTCCAACTGCTAAGGATAACAAGTCATTAACATCGGATTCAAATGGATCTTTTTCAAGAACTGTAAAATCCGCAGCATAGCCTTTTTCTAAAATGCCCCTGTTATGTTCATGGTGACAGGCAAATGCGCTTCCTTTAGTAAATAGTTCAATTGCTTCAAACAGGGTGAGACACTGATCTTCGCCGTAAACGGTTCCTGACGGGTCAAGAGGATTTGTTCTTGTTACTGCTGCATGTATGCCTAAAAGCGGGCCAAGCGGTTCTATAGGTGCATCTGAGCCGCCTGCACAGGCAATCCCACGATCCAGAAGGGTTTTCCATGCGTAATTCCATTTCATTCTTTCTTCGCCAATCCGCTCGACTACCCACGGAAAGTCGGAGGCAACAAATCGGGGCTGAATATCGAGTACAATGGGAAGTTTTTCAGCCCGTTTTACCAAGTCCTCGTTTAAAATCTGTGCGTGAATAAGACGGTCCCGCTGAGCGTTGACAGCTGGATATTGTTCAATAGCATCAAGCATGTATTCAAAAGCCAGATCACCGATTGTATGAACCGCGATGGGCATATCATACTGTCTCGCTTTATAAACTAATTGCTTTAGCTTCTCAGGATTATGAATGGCGACACCGTTTGTGGATGGATCATCTGCATAGCCGCTTTTTAATAAGGCCGTTCTGCCACCCAGTGCTCCATCTGCAAAAATTTTCATTGCGCCGAATTCTACATATCTTGAACCAGACAAAAAGGAGTGGCCTTGACGATGCCAATCTTCAATTACCTGATGATGCACTAGAAGATGAGCTCTGAAGTGGTTCCCTTCTTCTTCTATCACCTTTTGAAATGCGCGATACGTGCGGGTAAAATCACCATAATAGCTTAAATCTTCTGTGTGACCACCTGTTAAACCAAGAGACCAGGCATGTTTAAGTCCTTCTCTCAGCGATTTTTGAATGTATTCTTCTTCAATGGGAGGAAGGGCAGGAATCATAAAATCCTGTGCCTGGTCCTTTAATAATCCTGTGAGTTCACCAGCCGGCGTGCGATCAATGAGCCCTCCCTCGGGATCTGGTGTCTCCCGATCTATTTTGGCTGCTTCAAGTGCAATTGAGTTTACAACTGCTGCATGTCTGCAAATCCGTTTTAAATACACCGGATGATTCGGTGCAACAGCATCCAGCTCTGCAGCCGTAATAACTTCAGGATTTGTCCACTGGTTTTCATTCCAGCCGTCTCCAAGAATCCATTCACCTTCAGGCAGTTCCTTTGCTTTTAGTCCTACCGCTTCCATTACTTCCTGCTTTGATCTAAAAGAAGACAGGTCTAACCGAAGCAAAGTTTCACCTACACCGATTAAATGAAGATGACTGTCCACAAAGCCCGGAAAAAGCGTTTGTCCTTTCAAGTCAATAATTTCAGGCTGGCCTATTGCACCTGCAAGCAGATCCTCTTTAGAGCCTACCTCTACGATTTTTCCGTTATCGGTCAGAATTGCTTCTGCCTTTTCTCCTTGTTCCCTCATTGTATAGATTGTTCCGTTTGTCCAAAGCTGCATGCTGCTTCCCCCTAAACCTATGTAAAAAATTACTTAAATGTATATTGTGCTAGTACAAGTTTACAAAATATTTCTTCAAAGATGAAGCTTAATGCTCAACTATTGCAGTATAGGGTGAAAGAGTTGCATCAAGGAGAGGGTAAATGAACATAAAAAAGCCGACAGCTCAATTTAGCTGTCGGCTTTTTGGGGAATAATTATTTTGAAGAACCGCCTAATTGCTGTTCAGCCATTTGAACAAGACGTTTAGTGATTTCTCCACCTACAGAACCGTTAGAGCGAGCTGTAGAGTCTGGTCCTAATTGTACTCCAAATTCAGTTGCAAT
This sequence comes from Jeotgalibacillus campisalis, assembly GCF_000829515.1. Classification (GTDB taxonomy): domain Bacteria; phylum Bacillota; class Bacilli; order Bacillales; family Jeotgalibacillaceae; genus Jeotgalibacillus; species Jeotgalibacillus campisalis. The sequence goes on from NZ_JXRR01000017.1 coordinate 417,046, forward strand.
TTCATATTTCATTTGGTCTAGTGCTTGTGCTACACCTGGAACAAGCAGTTGATTTGAACTTCTGTTTGCCATGTGTTTTCACCTCCTTGTGAGAATAGAATGTGCAGAAACAAGGAAGTTAACACTGGTAATTTATTCTATTATTTTTTTGCTCTTTTGCTCCTCTGAGATCACAGTTTAAAACACATGGTTTAAGGGTTTAAAACGAAGATTAAACACCATAACACACCACTGTCTTTTCCTAAAATAAATCAGAAAATGCTTCACTGCTTTCAGCAAATAAGGTATTTGGGGTAATGATTTCAGCTTTTGTCCCGTTTACTGCTTCCTGGATCAGCAGCTCAAAATCAATAAAGCTTTCATAAAAAACTACCTTATCAAGCTTTGGTTTCGTTTTTGGTGATGCAGGTGTAAAAATTGTACAGCAGTCTTCATATGGAAGAATAGACAGGTCATACGTGCCTATTTCTTTGGCTACTTCAATAATTTCTGTTTTATCCATCGTTATAAGCGGCCGCAAAACGGGTGTTGCTGTGACGGCATTAATTGCTTGCATGCTTTCAAGTGTCTGGCTCGCTACCTGTCCAAGACTTTCACCAGTCACTAGCGCCTTGGATCCTGTATTCTCACGAATCACATCTGCAATTTTAAGCATCATTCTTCTTGTCGATGTCATCGTGTAGTTTTCAGGCACTTGCTTTTGTATGGCCTGCTGGATCGCTGTAAATGGAACAATGTGAAGCTTAACCCTTCCGGAATAACCTGCTAACTGCGCTGCGAGCTTTCGTACTTTCTGTTTGGATTGTTCACTCGTAAAAGGAGGACTGTGGAAATGGATTGCTTCAACTTCTACCCCGCGCTTCATCATGTGAAAACCTGCGACCGGACTGTCGAGACCGCCGGAAAGCATCAAACTCGCTTTATTGGAAGCTCCAATCGGCATCCCGCCAGCACCAGGTATTTTCTGGGCAGATAAATAGACCCCTTCCTCACGCACTTCTGTCACCAGCTCAATTTCAGGGTTCTTCATTTCAACAATTAATCCATTTACATTATTTAAGACGTATGAACTGATTTCTCTATTTAGTTCATTGGTATCGAGCGGAAACGATTTATCGGCTCTTCTGGCAGATACTTTAAAGGTAGCCTGTTCATGAGCAAGAGATTCAACAAGTTTTACTGCCTGTTCTTTCATCTCTGTCAAATTAGCTGCTGTTTTGACGACCGGGCTGAACGACTGAATGCCAAATATGGGCTTGAGCCTTGAGATGATGTGATCTACCTCATTTGGGTTTTGCAGATAAATATGCATTCGATCTCTGCCTGCTTCGATTTTCACTGCTGATAACCCGGTAAGTGATTCCTTTATATTCATTTTCAGTTGATTAATAAAACGGTTGCGGTTTTTTCCTTTAGTTGAAATTTCACCGTAGCGGATTAATATTCGATCATAATTCATTAGTAGTTAATTCCTTTCAATAAAGATGGAATCTCTGAGCTCCATGCTTTTTGTAATTGCTCAATTTCAAGCTGAGTGGTGGTATGGGCCATACTGATTCGCACCGACCCCTTGGCAATTTTATGAGAGTAGCCCATTGCCTGGATCGTCCGGCTTACTTCTGCATTTTTTGATGAACAGGCACTCGTTGTCGAGACAATAATTCCTTCTTTTTCAAGCGCATTCACAATGACCTCTCCCTTTAACCCCGGTACAGAAACATTGATAATATGCGGAGCGGAAAATTCTTCGGGAGTCACCATACTAGTGAAAGGTGAGTTTGAAAAAAATTGAATAAGCTGCTTTTTAAGACCTTCAATATGGCGGGAATTAGATTGTTCCGTTCCTTCTCTCATCGCCTTAGCCATGGCTACAGCACCTGCCACATTTTGGGTTCCGCTTCTAAGCCCGTTTTCCTGATTGCCTCCAGCCACTTGGGCAAGCAAAGGAGCTTTCATGCTTTTATAGAGGAGACCTGTTCCTTTCATGCCATGAAATTTATGCGCAGAAATAGAGAGCAGGTCCACTGTGCTTTGATTTACATTCACCGGAATCTTTCCAAAGCTTTGAACGGCATCCACATGAAAATAAGCGCTGGAAAAGGTTTTAATAAGTTCGCCTGCTTCTTCAATAGGCTGAATGGTTCCAGTCTCGTTATTAACATGCATAATGGAAACAAGAATGGTTTCTTTTGACAGAAGCTGTTTAAGCTGATTCAATGAAATTCTGCCATCTTTCCCTACTTGCAGGATCGACAGCTTGAATCCTTTTTGCTCAAGCTCCTTATATACATTCCAAACAGATGGATGTTCAATTTGAGTCGTAATAATATGGTTTCCTTTATGTTTTAAAGATTCTGTGATTCCTTTAATGGCAAGATTATTGGCTTCGGTGCCCCCGGATGTGAAAATGATCTCATCCTTTTTTGCACCAATTATTGCTGCCGCCTGCGCTCTTGCTTTATCTAAAAGAATAGCGGCTGTTGAGCCAAAACCGTGAAGAGAAGATGGATTACCGTAATAGTCTTCCGTCACAGTCATAAAGGAAGCGAGCACCTCTTTAGAAGGCTTTGTCGTAGCACTGTTATCGAGATAAATCATGAAAACTCACTCTTTCGTCATTCCTTGAATTAAAATACTGACTTATCATATCACATTTTAGACCATTAGCAGAATCTCTCTGTTGGATAAGGGCAGGCTATGCATGGTTGAATAGAATTTATTCAAAAGAATTCAGAAAAGTGTTACTTCTGCAGTGTTTAATATTCTGACTATTTCAATTTTCGACAAATTTCTCACATTCTATGGTAAGATATTTCAGTGTAAAAATGGTTTGTCTATTGGAGGTAGTTATGAAACAGCATACATTGTCATTCAGCGGCATTCTTACAATTGGTTTAATGCTATTTGCTTTATTTTTAGGTGCAGGGAATTTAATTTTTCCACCCTTACTGGGGCAGCAAGCAGGTGAACATCTTGCTTTAGCCATAATCGGATTTTTAATTACCGGAGTTGGACTGCCTTTATTAGGTGTCATTGCAATTGCTCAGTCAGGTGGAGACCCGCAGAAGCTGGCAAGTCGTGTACACCCAATTTTCGGAATAATCTTTACATTTACATTATATTTGGCTATTGGTCCTTTTTTTGGAATCCCAAGAACTGCCACAGTATCCTATGAAATCGGAGTTCTTCCTTTCTTGTCAGAGAGGTTCATGGAATCAGGTTGGTTTTTATTTTTATTTTCTCTGCTGTTTTTTACCCTGACAGCTCTTTTGTCACTTAATCCATCCCGGCTGGTAAATCGTATAGGGAAAATACTGACGCCCGCTCTGATAATTGTCCTTAGTGTTCTTGTAGCAGGGGCATTTATTACTCCAATGGGTGATCCTGGACAGCCCGCTGCCGGATATCAAGATTCTCCGTTTTTCACAGGATTTATTGAAGGATATCTGACGCTTGATGCAATTGCAGCTCTGGTCTTTGCCATTGTCGTCATTACAGCAATAAAGGAAAAACAGGTACATGACAGAAAATCCATTGTACGGGTGACCATCTTCGCAGGCTTAATCGCGGCGGCAGGATTAGTACTCGTTTACATCGCTCTTAGTCAATTAGGTGCTACGAGCATATCTGCAGTAGGCGAACAAACAAATGGCGGGGCCATCCTTTCGGCAGCAGCCTCCTATTTATATGGCTCAAGCGGTGCCGTAATTTTAGGCCTTGCAATTACGGCAGCCTGCATTACAACATCGATCGGACTCGTGTCCTCGACTGCCACTTATTTTTCAAGACTTCTGCCGCGTATTTCTTATAAAGCATTTGTTTTTATATTTGCAGGCTTTAGCATGATTATTTCTAACATAGGCTTAACACAGTTAATCGCTTTTTCGGTTCCGGTTCTTGTCATGATTTATCCGATGGCGATTGTGCTCATCCTTTTAACGTTTCTTCATTCAGCTTTTAAAGGCTATCAAGCCGTCTATGTTGGAGCAATCATCCCGACCTTTATAGTCGGTGTCAGTGATGGACTTGCTGCTGCTGGATTTACCGGTAATTTCCTGACTTCTTCTCTCTTCTTTCTTCCGTTAATGGAACAAGGAGTCGGCTGGACTGTACCGGCGATTGCAGGAGCAGGCATTGGTTTGTTGACAGCCATTGTCCTGAAGCATCCGTCTAAACCCTCTGCTGATCAATAATAAAAAAAGCTGGCTTCCAAATCTCTTTGGAAGCCAGCTTTTTATTGCTTAGCAAATTGTTTTTCTTCAATTGGATTCCCAGAGAGCTCTTCGATCCGCTTTAAAGCTCCCGGCTCAACCTTTTCAATGGCACTTGCAGCTTGTTCTAGTGCGTCCTGATATTGACCTTTTCTAAACATTAGCTCAGCTTCATTCAGACCAATGAATACAGTTTCGTGTCTGCTGCGGTAGCGGTTGCCATATTGGATGACCCGTTCAACAGATTTTGCCGCCAGAATCATTTCTTCCGTTTCTTTGCAAACCGATTCTACCATGGCTTCAGATGTGGAAGAGTTCTGCTGGATTGAAATAATATTTAACGGTCTATCGTTTAAGCTTTTTTCAAGAAGATCCAGCTGATCATACGCGCTGTCAAATTGAGCGGAAATATAGTCCGGACATCTAGGAAGATTAGCATGACGCAGCAAACGCTCCTGCTCTTTCAACAATCCTCTAAGCTTGAAGTCAATTTCCCGAACTCTCACTTCATCCTGGCGAAGTCGCTGCAGGCGGTCTTTGAAGTCAGTTTGAGCAGGCTCAATCTCCAGCAGTTCCATTCTGATCCCGTCAAGTTCTTCTGAGAGGGCAGAAAAAGCAGTATCATCGGTCAGCCTGCGTTCTTTTAAAATTGAAAACCTTTTTTCAATCCGTAAAAGTTTTTTATCCAATTCTTTTGGGATCCCAAAATCATTTTGATCAAGCTGATACCCCTGACGAACAAATTCAGTTTCTGTTTGAAGCGCCTGATTTTGATCAACCAAATGATTTAGCAGGTCTGTGGTGGTGTCCCAATTCTCCATTACAAATGAACGGGCTTCCACTTCTTTTTCAAGTGAATCATACAATGTATCCACATGCTCGTGAATGGCAGCAACCAACCGTTTGGCTTCCTCCATTTCAAGCTGATTGACGCAGATTTTTCCCTTTTCAATTGAAGCCTGAATTGAATCAGTATCTTCTTCGATAGGAATATGAGAAAGTGGAAAACCAGCATGTTTCATTTCTTCAAACCCTTCTTTTAACTCTGAAAGCTGAGAAGGAATGGAGTAATGGGTTTCATTATATAATTCAGGAAGTTCTTGGAGTAAGAAAAGAATCATCGCTACTTCATCAGCTAATGTAAGGACAAGTTCCCGGGCAGCGAGGTAGTTTCCCTTCTCAGTCATTTCATTATACTGAGATAATTTAGGCTCTACCGCCTCAATTTTCCGTTCAATGGCTTCAGCAGCCTTGCCGTATGTATGACGCTGTGAGAATAATTCATTCTTAGCCAGTTTAAAATCAGCTTGAATCGTTTCCATTTCCTCTTTGTTCTTTTCGTCGCTTCCCATCAGTTCTTCGAGTTCTTCTAAAATCTGATTCATTTCTTTTTCTGCTTCACTTAACATATGCCGGATCTTATCTCTGATTTCTCTCGATTTTTTAAATCGAAACTTATCAATGTATTCTTCAGCATCAAATAAAAGAGTATTGGCTTCTGCAAGCTTTACATCCACAATGTGAATCCAAGATGCTCTCCAGCCTTCAAATAATTCTTCTGTTTGACCGTTCATATTTAACTGTTTCACCTTTGTCATTTCCTCGAGAATTGGGCGATGTTGAATTTCAAGTTTTGCAGCCTCAAGCTGGTCTACTTCTTTATATTCTCTCTTTCGCCAAAATAGGGCTATGGCAATGATTATTACGATCAATATGACGGAACCGATTAAGTACTCCATCCTACGCCTCCTGTCCAAACAACCGATATCCTGGTTAACAATCATTGGATGTTCATGATAATGACTTTATGATACCATGTTATCAGTGATTTTTCTTGCTTTTTCTAATTTTTTTGACAGGATTATATAGGATTCTAACTTTTTCTTATGTTTCTAGTAAAATTCACCTTTTTAAACTATTTAATTGAAGGAGTTCAGACAGATGAAACTTCGAGATGGCCATGTACATAGTCCCTATTGTCCGCACGGAACGAAAGATTCTTTTAAAATGTATATCGAGCGCGCTCTTAAACTTGGATATACTGAACTATCCTTTACAGAGCACGCTCCGCTGCCACCGTCTTTTGAGGACCCTGCTCCCGAACGCGACAGCGGCATGAAGCTTGAATTCCTCGAACGCTATTTGTTCGACCTTTCTTTATTAAAAAACGAATATAAAAAAGACCTCATTATTCATGCAGGTCTCGAAATTGATTATATAGAAGGTTTTGAAGAAGAAACATCCCGCTTCATAGCAGAATATGGACCTGCATTAGACGACTCCATTCTTTCGGTTCATTTTTTATTAAAAGATGGTAACTATGACTGCATGGATTTTAGTGACACAGTATTTTCCACTATGGTTACCCGCTACGGCTCTGTTGACCAGGTTCATGACGCTTATTATCAAACCGTGCTTGCCTCTGTGAAAGCTGATTTGGGTCCTTTTAAACCGAAACGGATTGGCCATATGACCCTTTCGAGAAAGTTTCAGCATCGGTTTAAACCTGCCCATTCCCATAAAAAGATAATCAGCGGCATTTTGCATGAAATTAAAAAAGGGGAGTATGAACTCGACTACAATGGAGCTGGTATTTTCAAGCCCTATTGTCTAGAGCCTTATCCATCTGATGATATTGTAAAAGAAGCATTTTCATTAGGAATACCTCTTGTTTATGGTTCGGATGCCCACCAGTCAAAAGATCTTCACCAAGGCAGAGATCAACTTCTATTCCCGGATGCATTATCCTAATGTGATAGCAGATTCGCAAGTCACACCCAAATACCATTCCCTCAGAATACAGCTGTATTCGCGGGTAAAATGTTTTTCACTCGGGTTGATGTTCCATAACTCCTGTATAGTCTGGCTCTGCAGAAACGGCATGGAAAGCATGGAAGTTAACTGAATAAGGAAAAAGGATGGGGATATTTTAATTGATATCCCTTTTTCTATATCCTGCGCCAGCAGAAGCTTCCAGATATATTGTTCTTTTCTTAAATAACAGGACGTCATTTCTCTAACCATCTGACTGTCCATTGTAACTTCTCTCCAGGCAAAGCGGGCGAATCGGTGGTTTTGCTGCTGAAATTCAATAAGGGAAAAAGCAGCTTCCATCATATGAGATCTTGTCGGGTCATTTTTTAAGATAGAGGAATCTGCGACTTTTTGAAGAAGGTCAAGATACGGCTCGAAAAAAGCAAGTAAGCATTCTTCAAGCAGCCCTTGTTTCCCTGCAAAATAATACGAAACAGTTGCAACATTTACTCCCGCTTTTGAAGAAATTTCGCGTATACTTGTTGCATGGTAGCCCTTCGTATAAAATAAATCGACAGCTGCAATCATGACCTCAGATTTTGTTTCACGCTGCTGTAAAATGGCCATCTCCATCCATCCCCTTCTTTATGATTGCTTCCAATCATAGATTGTGCTAAAAATAGATTACTGTCTTTATAAATATTCTTCATATTTACCTGCACACCTTTATAAACTTGTCATCAAATATCGAGTAACTATGCGCAATAGACAGAATATTCTATAAAAAGAAGGTGAACAGTTTGTTTACTGTCGAAATGTATAAAGGAACAAAGGAAGAAAAGTACAATACCGTTCAGAAGCAGCTAAGGGCTCTCTTAGAAGGTGAAAGCAATCAAATTGCCAATTTAAGCAATGCTTCTTCTTTGCTGAATCAGTTTCTTGAGCAGACAAACTGGGTCGGTTTTTATTTAATTGACAAAGAAGAATTAGTCCTAGGACCTTTTCAGGGATTGCCTGCGTGTGTCAGAATTCCCTTGGGAAAAGGGGTATGCGGAACCGCTGCATCTGAGCGCAAGACGATGCGCGTTGAAGACGTTCACTCATTTCCAGGACATATTGCCTGTGATTCAGCCTCTCAATCTGAGATTGTAATTCCAATTGTTAAAGACGGGCAATTGCTTGGAGTACTGGACATTGACAGCCCCATCCAGTCACGTTTTGATCAGATCGACCAGGAGCAGCTTGAAAAGTTTGTGGAGATTTTGACGGATTACTTGTAATTCAAAAAAACCGTTCGCCAAAAAAGGAATCGGTTCATACTCTTTTCAATCGGGAGCTTTATTTGTAGGAACCCCACTTATTCACTGTAGAGCTAAGTCTTTAAAACGTTTAATGCAAACTTAAAGAGAATGCTGTCACGAAGTTCTTAATTCGTGGCAGCATTCTCTTTTCGTTTTCCTGCGTTTTGTTCTGACTCTTTATCCCTTATTGGGTAGTTGGAAGCGCTGCAGCCTTGAGTTTTTGAAAAGCCTGTTCAAGGTCTTCACAAATATCTTCCCATGCCTCAAGCCCAACCGACAGTCTTAAAAGTGTGTCGTGAATGCCCATCTTTTCTCTGGATTCGGCCGGCACAATGGAATGAGTCATACTGACAGGATGCTGAATCAATGTCTCGGCATCTCCAAGACTAACAGCAATTTTTACCATGGATAATTCATTCATGAATTGCTGCGCTGTTTCTATGGTTCCTTCAATTTGAAAAGATATCAGTCCGCCAGCTTTTGTCATCTGTGCTTTGGCGATGTGGTAATCCGGATGATCCTTATTGCCCGGATAATAGATCGTCTTCACCTTTGCATGACCGGCTAAGTAGCGGGCAATCTTTTTAGCATTGTCACAATGGCGATCCATTCTGACAGCAAGTGTTTTTAGCCCCCTCAGTAAAAGCCATGCATCAAATGGAGACATAATTCCGCCAATATCCTTTTGAGTAGTCATGCGAATGGTGTTCATTTGTTCAATAGAATCTCCTATCAGCAATCCCCCTACTACATCTCCATGACCGCCGATATATTTTGTAGCGCTGTGAACAACATAATTGGCCCCGTATTGAAGCGGCTGCTGGAGGTAGGGCGAGCAAAAGGTATTGTCAACAACCACCGGGATATTCAGTTCATTGCCTATTTTGCAAATCAGCGAAAGATCAACCAGTTCCATTGTAGGATTTATTGGTGTCTCGACGTAAATACAAGCTGTATTTTCTTTAATTGAATTCCTAATTCGTTCTTCATCTGCCATTTCGATAAAATCATGCTCAATTTGAAATTTCCCTTCAAGCATCTCAAGCAATCCAAAGGTGCAGCCATAAACCCCTCTTGAACATAAAATATGGTCACCTGATTGAATCAAATGAAACAATATAGCCGATACAGCTGCCATGCCTGAGCCGAAAGCAAGCGCTCCTGCTCCATTTTCCAAAGCAGCGATGCGTTCTTCTAATACTCGCACAGTAGGATTTCCAAGCCGTGAATAAATATATCCATCGTCTTCACCCGCAAAACGCTCTGCCCCCTGTTCTGCGTTGGAGAAAGTAAAAGTTGATGTTTGATAGATTGGCGGCGTTAAAGACCCCAGATGTTCTGCTGCTTGATAGCCTGCATGAATCATCTTGGTTTCTAACCGCTTGTTCCCCTTGCCCATGAAAAGCTCCCCCTAAAATGTAATCGCTTTCATTACCTATTTTATGCGATGAAGTCCAATGTGAAAAGGGGAGAATTGATTTTCTTCTATTTTTTTAAAAACATTATATATTTTCTAAAAAAAATGAGCCTGGGACAAATATGTCTCAAGCTCTTTCACCGGTTCACTTCGCTTCAGGAGGACGCTTTTCGCAGCAAGCTTGAGCTTCCTCACGCCTTGCCCTGCGGAAACTAAAGCATCCCTCACATCCTGCTGCAGTCGCCACCTCCCGCTCCGGTCACCTCTTGCTAATGATAGATACTGCCTCATTTTATATCTTTTATTACAGTTATGTCCCAACCTCATCTATAGCTTGTCTAATTTACCTCAACAGACGGGTTTGACTGAAAAATAAGCTGATTTTTGCCGTTGTTTTTTGCTGCATATAACGCATCATCCGCTCTCTTTACTAAATGAATCAAGGTATCCCCATTTTGGCCCTGCCATTCTGCAGCTCCACAGGAAATAGTGATAGGCGGGTTCGTCCGATTTGGCACAAGCTTGAGAAGAGTTTCCACTACTTTCAGGGCTTCATCTGTTTTAATGTTCGGAAAATATAAAGCAAGTTCTTCTCCTCCCCATCTTGCCCCAAAGCCAATGGATTGTGATGCTTTTTTTAGTTCATCGGCAAGCTGAATAATTACTGCATCTCCAATTTGATGACCGTATGTATCGTTCACTTTTTTAAAATCATCAATGTCAATTAATATAAATACACCCGTATCGTGATCAAGCATTGATTTTTCAATATATTGATCCAGGTAGCTCCGGGCAAATAAATCTGTCAGATGATCTTTGTTAATCATTTCCTGCAGTTCTTCCCTGAGCAAAGAATTGGCTACTGCAAGAGAAGAATGATGGACGATGGATTGAAGAAGCTTATACATTTCAAACGTAAAGAAATATGGCTGTTCATGAAGAACGATGCAAAAACCTTTGAGCTGATCATTGTGAATCATAGGAACCGCCATAAGTGATTGATAGGCTGTTTCCCGACTGATTTTAGAGGACAATTCTGCTATGTACAATGATTCCGCGCCATTTTTAAACTGGTCTCTGGCAAGTTCGATATACAATTCACTTTCAGGAGAAGTAAAAAACGGACTGCTTCCATTTAAAATTGTCCGTTCTTTTCCTTTAATTAAAATAAACCCGATTGCGGTAGGAGAAAATGCTTTTGATATCTGCTTAACGAGATACGCCATCATATTTGACAAATTCAAGTTGGAATTCAGCTCATGTGAAACATCATTAATTAGCTGAAGGTCCTCAATCAACCGCTGTGATTGCTCATACAGTTTTGCATTCTCCAATGCATTGCCCGCTGTAAAAGACAGGATCTTAATGAATTCCTGATCACTTTCTGAGAAAGCCCCCGACTTGGCCGCTTTAGCCTGAAGAAGTCCGTAAACGCCTTGCTTTCCTTTTAAAGGAGCATATAAAGTTGCTATAGACGTTGATTCATCAATAAGCAGCTCTGAGGTTACAAAAGCCTGTAATATCGTTGGATTCGTTGTTTGATAGTCCAAATATTCAATTGGCAGGTCTTTCGTTTCGTCATGATCATCAGACAGCAGCAAAGTAAACGTAAATTCAGGGAATGTTTTTCGAAGCGATTCAATAATTCTCGACAAAACTTCATTGACATCCATAATTGAATTGAAAGCTTCTGTTACTTCAAACAGCTCATGGTACCTTTTGCGCTCTTTTGTAGTAGAAATCATTTTCATTACATTTTGATAGAGAACACGTAAATGAGCTGCCAGTTCAGCCGTAAATTGCTCATCTTGAAACAATTCGCTGTTTTTCTTTGGACGAATGCTGACGAATCCCACCAGTACATCATTTTCAGTGCATGGGATAAAAATATCCTCGTCCTCTATCAGTTTTCCGCTTTTTTTGCCTGCACGGGAAAAAGGTTTATTCTCCAGATTTTTTAAAAGAGCTTTCCCTTCTGCAAGACACTCAGGCTGATATTTTTCATATGAATACAACTGATCATTTTTTACATAGAAATATTGTACGAACTCAATTTCGAATTCAGTTATAAGAAGTTTTTTCAGCTCTTCATACCATAGTTGAATTGAAGGCTGACTGCCCATTGACAGAGATAACAGATCAAATACACCTGCTTTAAATCGATCCATATTATGAGAGATATTTACCAATCGAACCACCTCCAGCTGAACTTTATGGAATCTGAGCATGCTGTAATCGCTTTACTGGGTATCGTTTAGAATCAAAGCTGCTCTTATCAAATATTACCATTTATTGATTGTATCATAGGATGCCAAATATGGGCTGTAATATAGGAAAATTGACTTATATTTATTTTATCATTCAATTGAGATTGCACAAGAAATAGTACGCATAAAAAGTTTCTCTTCTTGCATTTTTTGTTGACTTTCAATCGGGAGCATTATATGATGGTTGTTGTGTAAAATAATGCAGCCTATTGTGAATGCATTGATTGATCATTTTGTTCCTATATCATTTAGGTGCATCGCGTAACCCTTGCTGCAGGGCGATGGTGCAAGATGACAAAATGACAGTGAATGATAAATCACGCGTACGGTTTTTATTTTACAACAAAATAAAAACACAAGGAGGAGTCAACTTATGGCTCGTTATACAGGTTCTTCATGGAAAATCTCCCGTCGTTTAGGAATTTCACTAAGCGGTACAGGTAAAGAATTAGAAAAGCGTCCTTACGCTCCAGGTCCACATGGTCCAACTCAGCGTAAAAAACTTTCTGAGTATGGTCTTCAATTACAGGAAAAACAAAAGCTTCGTCATACGTATGGTGTGACTGAGCGTCAATTCCGCAACTTGTTTGACAAAGCAGGTAAATTGCAAGGTAAACATGGTGACAACTTCATGATTCTTCTTGAAACACGCCTTGATAACCTTGTTTATCGTATGGGTCTTGCGCGTACTCGCCGCCAGGCACGTCAGCTTGTTAACCACGGACACGTTACAGTGGACGGATCTCGCGTAGATATCCCTTCATTCAGCGTTAAGCCTGGTCAAGTAATCGGAGTTCGTGAAAAATCACGTAAACTAAACATTGTAAAAGAATCAATGGAGCTTAACAGCTACAAGCCTGAATATGTATCATTTGATGCAGACAAGCTTGAAGGAACGTTCACTCGTTTCCCAGAGCGTACAGAGCTTGCTGCTGATATCAACGAAGCACTTATCGTTGAGTTCTACTCTCGTTAATTTTAACGAAGATCAGCTTTTCATTACAAAGTCCAGAAGCCTTGTTCATCAAGGTTTCTGGACTTTTCTTTTTTAATAAACTATTTTTTCTCTGACTCAATGACAGATACAATGCAGAGAACTATTTATTTTCAGTACCTAACGAAAGCCCTTCCTCAATATGATAAGATAAATTCATCTTAAACTGATACTTTACCATTTAGGAGTGACTGTTCTTGGAGAAAAAAGATATTGCCGGTATAAAAAAACAATTTAAAGCAGACAATGACCTGCTGAAAATCTCTGATATATTTAACGTTTATATAATGAAGGATTCAACAGAAATCTATCATGCCCAGAAACAGCCATTTGAGATGCTGGATATTGATCAGCAGGAACTTTTTATGAACAACTTTAAAAAAGTGCTGACTGGAGGATTAAATGAAAAATTATTTGAATTAAAATTCCAGCGCGATGCTGATGACAGCAGTCAGCTTATTTTACATAAAGGATTGCTCGGCGGAACGGATGACTGGCAGGACCAGATGCTGCTCATGACTGAAAAAATGATTAAGGACCACCCTAATGAGAAAGATACAGTTATTACCTTTATCCGTGCAGAGTATATGAAGCCGATGAAAAGCCGGAGCGACGAAGCGGAAACAAGCGACCGTGATGCTGTTTATGCTCATCGCTTCATCCTGTGCAGTGTTAACAAGACAGAGGAACCGAAAAAAGAAATCCAATTTGATTATATTGAAAAAGAGTTTAAATACAAAATAGAAGTGGACCCTGTCATCGATTTGAAAAATCCGCTCACAGGTTTTCTTTTCCCATGCTTCACCAATCATTCTGCTGATGTAAATCACATTTTGTATACGGCCGGTAAAGCAAATGAGCCTGACTATCGCTTTATAGAAGAAGTATTAAATGGCGAAGAAATAATGACAGCTAAAGAAGATAAAGCAGTATTTGAAGAAGTGATCAAGAATGTAGTAGGAGATCAGCTTTCCCCTTCTACTCTTGCGAAAGTTTACAGTGAAATAAATACTACAATTGAAGAAAATGAAGAAGAAGAATCACCTAAGCTAGATTATAAAGATGTAGAGCGTGTATTAACCAACAGCGGTGAAAAAGTGGACAGTGAAAAGATCAAAGAAGCGTTTGGACTGATCACCGACAATGAATCCTATGAGTTGAAAGCAAGCAGTATCGTTCCAAAATACAAATCAAAATCCATCAAAATAAATACAAAAGTCGCCAGTATTTCAATCAGCCCCCAGGACTTGCAATATGTAAGGCAAGTTAACTATGACGGCAAACGATGTATTATGATTGAAATCGAAGAAGATGCAGAGATTGATGGATTTAAAATGCTGCCTGAAGCATTTGGTGAATAAATAATTATTCCTTATAAACAAGAGCCTGGGACATAACCTTACTTTTGACCAATTAACTAACAGGAAAAGGTTCTATTGGTAGAATGGGGTCTTTATCTACTACACATTTCTTCAGCAAGCCTTTTCAATTCAACAGCACGATTGGACAGGAAATTTTTCATGTATTTTTCCAGGAACAATTTATCGGCACCCCTCCCGAGAAGGCCTAAAGGCGAACGATAATCGAAAATATCCGTCATTACGGTGAGATTGCCTTCTTCTTTAAACTCATGGGAGTGTATAAAGGATTTAAATGCACCTTTTATCATCTTATCTTGAAAAAAATAGGCACTTTCATTCTCCCCTTTCTGTACAGATCATAAAATGATTCTTTATACAACAAATGAGTGTGGGATCCCTGTAAAGGTCCCACACTCATTTTCTTATGCATACTGAATCATAAAGTACTTTTTCTTTCCTCGGCGGACGATGGTAAATTGCCCATCGAGCCGGACGTCGCCTTCTAGAACAGCATCCAGTTCAGTGACACGGTCGCCATTTATATAAACAGCACCGTTTGTTACATCTTCTCTCGCCTGGCGCTTAGAAGAAGAGATGCCCGCATTAACTAGTACATCAATTAACACAGCAGAATCTTCTTTTCCTAAAGTATGAGTCGGTACGTCTTTGAAGCCTTGTTTTAGTTCTGTGCTGTTAAGAGATTTCAGATCTCCGCTGAACAGAGCAGCAGTAATACGCTGGGCTTGTGCCAACGCCTCTTCCCCGTGGATCATGCGTGTCATTTCTTCTGCCAGTGCTTTTTGAGCTGCTCGCAGATGAGGCTCTGTTTGAACAGATTTATCAAGTTCGATAATGGCATCCTTCTCAAGGAACGTGAAGAATTTAAGATATTTCACTACGTCCGCATCTGATGCATTAAACCAAAATTGGTAAAACTCATATGGAGACGTTTTGTCAGGATCAAGCCAGATTGCCCCGCTTTCGGTTTTACCAAACTTTGTTCCATCCGCCTTTGTTACGAGCGGAATCGTCATGCCGAATGCTTTTGCATCGTGGTTCATCTTGCGTATCAGTTCAAGCCCCGTTGTAATATTTCCCCACTGGTCACTGCCCCCGATTTGAAGTTTACAATCCAGTTCTCTGTATAAGTGGTTAAAATCCATAGCCTGAATGATCGTGTAAGTGAACTCAGTAAAAGAAATGCCGCTTTCCAATCGTGAGGCAATCGTATCTTTTGCCAGCATGTAGTTAACACCTACATATTTACCGAAATCACGAAGGAAAGAAATCATATCTATTTTGCCAATCCAGTCCAGATTGTTTACCATTACGGCACCCGTATTTCCAGAGATGGCGAAGATTTTTTCAAGCTGAGCCTGGATGGATTTCACATTGTGCTCGACCTGGTCTGTCGTTAACAGGGAACGTTCTTCTTTCTTTCCGCTGGGATCACCAATCTGTCCGGTTGCTCCCCCCACAAGAACCACAGGACGATGGCCGTGGTTTTGAAA
The DNA here is from genome assembly GCF_000829515.1 of Jeotgalibacillus campisalis. GTDB lineage: Bacteria > Bacillota > Bacilli > Bacillales > Jeotgalibacillaceae > Jeotgalibacillus > Jeotgalibacillus campisalis. The sequence continues at coordinate 432,862 of NZ_JXRR01000017.1, forward strand.
TCGTTTCATCGTTAAAAAAGGGAGAAGATGGCCGATATGCAGGCTGTCTCCTGTTGGATCAGCCCCGCAATATAAAGAAACAGATTCTTTTTCCAGCAGCTCTTTCATTCCTGCTTCATCTGTCTGCTGATAAATTATCCCTCTCCATGTTAAATCATTTAGCAATTCCATCTTTTTTCCTCCTTCATTCTCATCAATCCGCTGGTCCCGCATCAACGGAGGCAAATATCAGCCTCCTTTTGCTCCGGGCCTTAAACTTGTCGGGCCTAAGCGGGCCGCTTCAGCTTTTACTTTATCCAGCTTCTGCGGCCAGGCCCTCGAGGTTTTAAGTCCCGCATCAACGGAGGCATGAACCCCCCTCCTTTTGCTCCGGGCCTTAAACTTGTCGGGCCTGAACGGGCCGCTTCAGCTTTAAATTAAAAAAGCGCATAAAAATAGCCCCTTGCTTATGCAGGGACGCTTTTATGCGCGGTACCACCCAGCTTAAGAGCACATTGGCTCTTCCACTTCATTTCATAACGGATTGTTATCCGGTTTTCTACGCGGGCAGAAAACAGCTCAGAGAGTGTAATTCGATCAATCCTTTGTAGCGGTTTTCAGCAGCCACCGCTTCTCTAAGTAACAGGGAGGATTTTCTACTTATTCTCTTCATTGCTTCGTTATTTAATTAGATAACGTATTTTTACCACACTGTTTAGTTTTATGTCAAGCTCCTTCTTTTTAGCTCGTGCACTTTATGCCGCAATATCCATTGAATTCCTGCAAAATATGTTATAATAGGGAGGATGTTTCAAGGAGGATGATAACTATTGGCAGATCGCAAACTACCCTTTAAAGAACGTATCGATTCTATAAAATCCGCTTTCGTGAAAGCGGGTGCCGCAAAGAAATTCAGAATATCCTATCAGGTTTTGTGGAATATTTTTTTACTGCTCATTATTTTTGGTGTTCTGGGTGCAGCTTTTGCAGGCGGAGTAGGAGCCGGATATTTTGCGTCTCTTGTAAAGGATGAAAAAGTGCTGTCCTATGAATCCCTTCAAACGGATTTATACGATTACACGGAAACTTCTGATATTTATTTTGACAATGAAGTGTATTTAGGGAAAATCAGAACGGATTTAGAACGCGAAAAAGTAGTCCTCGATGATGTTTCTCCTCTTCTGATTGATGCTGTAATTTCCACGGAAGATGAATATTTTATGCAGCATGATGGCGTCGTCCCAAAAGCTATTATGCGTGCTCTTTTCCAGGAAGTCACCAATTCAGCGAACCAGACCGGGGGCAGTACCCTCACCCAGCAATTAATAAAAAATCAGGTACTTACAAATGAAGTCTCTTTTGACAGAAAAGCAAAAGAAATTCTGCTTGCGCTTCGTGTCGAACGTTTTTTTGAAAAAGAGGAAATCCTACAGGCCTATTTAAATATGGCGGATATGGGAAGAAACTCCTCCGGTAATAATATTGCCGGCGTTCAAACGGCAGCTCAAGGTATTTTTGGTGTAGATGCCAAAGATCTAACCCTTCCTCAGGCAGCTTTTATAGCCGGACTGCCCCAGGCACCTTATGGTTATACCCCTTTTACCAATGCAGGGGAATTAAAGTCGCCTGAAGGTCTTCAGCCGGGTGTGGAAAGAAAACAGGAAGTTCTTTTTCGAATGCTTCGGGAGGGCTCCATTACACAGGAAGAACACGATGAAGCACTTAATTATGATTTAACACAGGATTTCATCCCTCCTGCCGCCAGTGCTGTGGATCAATATCCGTATGTAACGCGAGAAGTGGAAGACCGTGCAGTGGATATTTTAAAATACTACCTGGCTGAACAAGACGGCTATCCTAAAAAACAGGTGGATGATAGTAAACAGCTTAGTGATGAATATAAAGCAATTGCAAAGAGAGATTTAGGACAAAGAGGCTATGAGATTCATTCCACGATTGACAAAGAAATATACGATACGATGGAAATAGCGAAAAATCAATACGAAAATTATGGGCCGAATAAAACTGTGATGGATATAGACGATGAAACAGGTAAAAGCGTGGAAGTAAGCGCCCCTGTTCAGGTAGGATCGATCCTAATGGAAAACCATACAGGGAAAATTATCTCTTTCACCGGCGGCCGTGATTTTGAACAGGAACAGACGAATCACGCCACACGTTCTTACCGATCAACCGGTTCAACCATTAAGCCGCTGGTTGTGTATGCGCCAGCTGTTGAATACGGATTGATTGGAGCAGCGAGCCCGGTTGTGGATGTAAGCTTTACTCATAATGGCTGGTCGCCTGTTAACTTTGTAACAGGCAAGGAATACGGTATTTTGCCTGCAAGAACGGCTCTTGCCAAATCCCATAACCTTTCTGCCGCACGGCTTTTCGGAAAAATGCTTGCGGATGGGTATGATCCTGGTGAATTTCTTCGAAAAACGAATCCTGAACGAATCAGTGAGGCTGAATATTCGTATCCTGCTTTTTCTCTCGGCGGACTCGATCATGGACTGACCGTTGAAGAAAATGTTTCTGCCTATGCAGCGCTCGGAAATATGGGGCAATTTAATGAACCGTATATGATTGAAAAAATTCTTGATCAAGAAGGCAATGTGATTTATGAGCATGAAACTGAACCTGAAGAAATTTTTTCACCTGCAGCCTCGTATGTGACGCTTGATATGATGCGGGACACGATGATAAATGGCTCAGGTGTTGCAGCTCCGCAAACGTTAAATTTTTCTACTGACTGGGCATCAAAATCTGGTACCTCAAGTGAGTTTCATGATAACTGGTTTATTGGAACAAACCCAAATATTACATTTGGCATTTGGTTTGGCTATGATCAACCTTCTTCAATGGGTTCAGAGGCCAGTCGAAGAGCCATTACGCTTTGGGCTCAGATGATGAATAATGCACGAGAAGTAAATCCTGATCTTATTGATCCATCGGATAAATTTGCACGTCCTGATGGGGTCGTAAATCAATCAATTTGCTCCTTTACAGGTCTGCCTGCAGACAGTGCATGTTCAGCAGCGGGACTAACAATCGATACAATAGCCACCGAAGCCTTTAACCCTTCAGGAGAAAATGAAGGATTATCCACATCTAAATACGTAACCATTAATGGAAAGCGGTATGTTGCACTTGATTCAACGCCAGATGAATTTTCATCAACCGGTGCTTTGTTAAGTCCCAATTTCGCTGAAAAAATGTTGGAACCGTATGGCGGAGATGCTTCAAAACTTTTCCCGGATACCAATGATTATTTTGATAACCTACTTGTTGCAGATAGCAGACTTGAAGATGACGGCAGCAATCCTGGAACTGTTACAGCAAGAGTTTCAGGGAATTCTGTAACCTGGACTCCTTCAGGAAGCAGTGATGTTGTCGGTTACCGGGTTTATTCCGGATCCAGAAAAGTCGCGATCAGAAAAGTCGATGAATCTTTAACTTCCTCTCTTTCTGCTGGAACATATGAAGTAGTAGCAGTAGATGTTGCAGGAAAAGAATCTGCACGGTCAAACGAGGTAAGAATTGGCGCTGCTCCACCTCCTGAATCTGAGGAAGCTGATGAAACTGAGCAGACTGAAGAATCTCAGGACACTCAGGCGACAGCAACTCCGCCTGCTTCTACTCCACCATCAGGAGGAAATGGCAGCAGTAATGACGAGGATGAGGATGTAGAAGAACCTGAGGAGCCGGTTGAATCTCCTGATCCTCCAGAAGACGAGGAGCCTGAAGATCCACCGGAAGAAGAAGATCCTCCAGCTGAAGATCCTCCTGAAGATGATACTGAAGAGGAAGAAGAAACTTCTTCTGATTCAAGAGAAGAATCCCCGGATGATGATAATTCTTCCGATTCAAGTGATGATAATACAACGGATGAAGAAGAATAAGAAAGAGGTCAACCTTAGGTGGTTGACCTCTTTTACGCTTTTTATTACTCTTCCATTGTAGACAAATCACCTGTAGGCAAATCAAGCTCCCACGCTTTAAGCACGCGTCTCATAATTTTTCCGCTTCTGGTTTTAGGAAGCTTGTCTTTGAACTCAATTTCTCTTGGAGCAGCATGAGCTGACAGCCCTTTTTTCACATGCTGGCGAATTTCTTCTTTTAATTCATCCGTTGCTTCATAGCCTTCACGCAAAGCAATAAATGCTTTAATAATTTCTCCCCGCACAGGATCCGGCTTGCCAATAACACCTGCTTCGGCAACAGACGGATGCTCCACTAATTTACTTTCAACCTCAAACGGTCCAACCCGTTCTCCAGATGTCATAATAACATCATCGATTCTGCCCTGGAACCAGTAATAGCCGTCTTCATCTTTATAAGCAGAATCACCTGAGACGTACCAGCCATTTGGCATAAAATAAGACTCATATTTCTGCTCATTATTCCAGATGGTATTCATCATCGATGGCCATCCTTTTTTCAATGCCAGGTTCCCCATTCGATTGGCTGGTAATTCATTCCCCTGATCATCAACGATTGCCGCTTCAACTCCCGGAAACGGTTTACCCATAGATCCCGGTCTTATCTCAAGTGTTGGATAGTTGCAGATCATTTGTCCGCCTGTTTCTGTCATCCACCATGTGTCATGGATACGGTGGTGAAATACCTTCATGCCCCATCGAATGACTTCTGGATTAAGCGGCTCTCCAACACTGAGCACATGACGCAAGGAAGAAAGGTCATATTTTTTAACCAATTCATCACCAGCACCCATGAGCATTCTAAATGCAGTAGGGGCACTATACCATACCGTTACCCCATACTCTTCCAATGTCTGATACCACGCCTCTGGACTAAAACGTCCTCCGACAATGACGGACGTCGCTCCAGTCAGCCACGGACCAAAGATTCCGTAGGATGTTCCTGTCACCCAGCCAGGGTCGGCCGTACACCAATAAACATCATCTTCACGTAAATCAAGCACCCATTTAGCGGTCTGATAGTGCTGCACCATAGCTTCCTGAACATGCAGAACGCCCTTTGGCTTACCGGTTGAACCAGATGTATAATGCAAAACCAATCCATCGTCCCGTTCAAGCCATTCAATTGAAAAAGACCGGCTCGCATTGGCAAAGTGCTTCATGAAATCGATGTGAACACCGTCTTCCTCCACCTTATCCCCTACTACAAAAATATGTTCAAGCTGAGGCAATTCATTTACAGGAATCCGTTCCAGTAATTCAGGTGTCGTTATAATAGCCTTTGCTTCACTGTCCTCTAAGCGGTCTCTTACGGCTCCTTCCATAAATGCTTCAAATAGAGGCCCGACGATCGCTCCTATTTTTAGTGCCCCAAGCAAACTGAAATACAGTTCAGGTGACCGCGGCATGAAAATAAAAACCCGGTCTCCTTTTTCAATGTCTCCCTGGCTTTTTAATACGTTTGCTGCTTTGTTTGTTAATTCTTTCATTTCTCTAAAAGTATATTTTTCATTGCGGCTCCCATCTTTATAATACAAAGCCACTTTGTTCTTTCTATCGCCTTCTGCATGGCGGTCAATGGTTTCGTACGCCATATTCATTTTCCCTGTTTCATGCCAGGAAAAGTTTTTTTCAGCTTCTTTCCAGTCAAACGATGATACCGCTTCATTATAATCTTCCATGTTGTATTTTCCTTTAATGGATGGTAACGCTTCCAATTTCATAAAATCGTCCCCCTATGTAAGAAATGTCCACTTTAGTATAGTACAAAACTATAATTATCTCAATTTTTTAAAATAACAGACTATATCGCATGTGTTTCCTTTCAAATAAATGTTTTAGTTGAAAGCGCTTTATTTTATAAGTATGCTATAGATAGAACATCAACGAAATGAAGGTGAGCCATCATATGGACCATATAAAAATTTACAATGCAAAAGAATTAAAAACGACGAAAGGTTCAATTGTGATTGAAGGTCCCGTATCAGCAAACGATCTCTCATCACTTGAATTCCATGAAGATCTTGTGGCATTTCGCCCGCCGGCTCAACAGCACAAAGCGCTGATAGAAATTGCTGCTCTGCCGGAAGGAAGAATCATTGTAGCAAGAGAACGCAATATGGTTGTCGGGTATGTGACCTATTTGTACCCGGATCCCCTTGAACGCTGGTCACACGGGAAAATGAAGAATCTGATTGAGCTTGGTGCAATTGAAGTGATTCCGAAGTTCCGCGGCGCATCTGTAGGCAAGAACCTTCTTAAAGTCTCCATGATGGATGATGCGATGGAGGATTATATTATTATTACAACTGAATATTACTGGCATTGGGATTTAAAAGGAACCGGTCTGAATGTGTGGGAGTATCGTAAGATAATGGAGAAAATGATGAATGCAGGCGGGCTGGAGTATTATGCAACAGACGATCCTGAGATTAGTTCCCATCCGGCAAATTGTTTAATGGCAAGGATCGGTAAACGCATCAAACCGGAATCAATAGAGCAATTTGATCAGCTGCGCTTTATGAATCGATTTATGTATTAATTGCTAGGAGGAAGTCAGCCATGATTATAGAAGAAATGATGATTCGTAATGTGCATACGCTTGCTCCAGATTCAACTTTAGCACAAGCGATCGAGATAATGACAGAATTTAAAATCAGACATTTGCCCGTTGTGGATTCAGCCCAAAAAGTGACTGGAATTTTAACAGACAGGGATATAAAGGAATTCTCTCCTTCTCCTATTCAAACAGCAGATTCAAGAGAACTCTACGATACGAAAGTAAAAGACATCATGACTACACCAGTAATTACGGGACACCCCTTGGATTTCGTAGAAGAAATTGCAGTTCTGTTTATGGAAGAGCATATTGGCTGCCTGCCTATAGTAAGTGAAGGCAAGCTGCTTGGCATGGTGACAGAAACAGATTTACTACATACATTAATCCAATTGACAGGCGCCAGACAACCGGGTTCTCAAATTGAAGTAAAAGTGCCCAACAAAGCAGGCATGCTTTTTGAAGTAGCAGGCATCATCCGTAAAAATCATTCGAATATCCACAGTGTGCTCGTCTATCCCTTTAAGAAAGATGAAAACTACAAGATTTTAGTATTTCGCGTACAAACAATGAATCCCATGTCTGTCATTGCTGATCTGCGCGAGGAAGGGCACGATGTAATATGGCCACAACTTCCCAACAATCCACTGTAAAAGAAGCGGTATTTATTTATTCGGATGAGCTGTTGAATTACCGTTTTTCAAATGATCATCCGTTCAATCAAAAAAGACTGCAGCTTACTCTTGATTTGCTGCGAAAAACAAATGCTATCTCTGATGAAGATATCATCCCGCCAAGGCTTGCTACTGATGAAGAACTCGCGCTGGTTCATGATAAAGCTTATATTGAAGCAGTCAAGATAGCCGGCGAAGGAAAACTCGCTTTGGATAAAGCTGAAAACTATGGGCTTGGAACGGAAGATACACCTGTTTTTAAAGACATGCACGAAGCAAGTGCAAGACTGGTTGGAGGCACTCTTACAGCCGTAGATATGGTGATGTCGAATAAAGCAAAGCATGCTGTCAATCTTGGCGGTGGTCTCCATCACGGCTTTAGAGGAAAAGCATCCGGGTTTTGCATTTATAATGACAGTTCTGTAGCCATTAAATACCTGCAGGAAAAATTCGGGGCAAAGGTTTTATATGTGGATACAGATGCCCATCACGGGGACGGAGTTCAATGGTCATTTTATGATGATCCATCTGTCTGCACTCTCTCCATTCACGAAACAGGACGGTACCTTTTTCCTGGAACTGGAGCAGTCAACGAACGGGGACACGGGAAAGGATATGGTTATTCTTTCAATATTCCGCTAGATGCATTTACGGAAGATGAGTCCTTTCTTGCAGCATATGAACAGTCTTTTCGGGAAATTATTGAGTTCTTCAAACCGGATGTTATTCTTACTCAAAACGGAGCCGATGCTCATTGCTTAGATCCTCTAACTCATCTTTCATCTACTATGAAAATCTATTGTGAAATTCCGAAGATCGCTCATCAGCTTGCTCATGAGTATTGTGACGGCAAATGGATCGCAGTCGGCGGCGGCGGCTATGATATTTGGCGGGTAGTTCCAAGAGCGTGGGCTCAAATTTGGATGGAGATGTCAGATTTTGCACTTCCCTCTGACTCAATTTCTCCCGAATGGCTTAAACAATGGCAAAAGGAATCGCCTGTCCCTCTAATCAGCACCTGGTCAGATCCTGCTCAGCTATATAAAGAGATACCCAGAAAAAAAGAAATCTCAGAAAAAAATCAGCAAACCGTTGAGAAAGCTCTTTACCCTATTCGATCGCAAGTAAAAAAGTAAATATAAAAAAAGAAAGAGCTTGGGACAAAAGTGTCTCAAGCTCTTTGACCGGTTCGCTGCGCTTCAGGCGGACGCTTTCCGCAGGGACGGTTGCTTGAGCCTTTCCAGGGCTTTGCCCTGCAAAGGCTCAAGCAACCGTCATCTCCTGCTGGAGTCGCCACCTTCCGCTCCGCTCTCCTCATACTATTGATATATACTGCTTCATTTACTAAACTTTTTTAGATTTGTCCCAGCCTCTTTTTTTTGAATGCATGTAAGATAGGCTGCTGTGGAGCAAGCTTGAAAGGTGGTTAACTGCAGATGCGACATTAAAGGAGCTTAAACTTCCTCCTCACAGAAAGCAGCAGCCTGCAATATAAATAAACCGATGCCCTACAATAAAAATGGTCAACTTTCACTTTACTATTCTGATTCTTCTTCATAAAAGCGATTTAAAATAACAATTTCTACTCTTCGGTTTAAGGTCCAATTAGCTGGACCGTCATTCGCAACTTCAGGCCTTGTGTCTCCATAGCCTACAGCAGCAAAACGCTCGCTTTCAAGCTCTCGAGTTTCAAGCATATAACGAAGAACGCTGCTTGATCGGGCCGTTGAAAGCTCCCAATTTGACGGATATTGAGCAGTTTGAATAGGGCGGTTATCTGTATGCCCTTCAACCCTTACAAAATTAGGAATTCCTTCAAGAAGTTCTCCTACCCTATCTAACACCGGATGTGCCTGAGGCAGAACACCTGCTTCACCTGAGTTGAAGATCACCTGTTCCTGAAGGACAATGACTACTCCTCTATCTGTGCGAGAGGCGACCACCGTGTCCTGGAGATTTTCTTTTTCCAAATACTGCTGAATTTGAAGCATGAGATTATCTAGCTGCTCATCATTCTGCTCCGTTCCATCGATCGGATCTTCGAATGGACTAATAGAAGGAGAAGAATCGAATACCCCCTCTTCTCTAAACGATTGAGCAATTGCATCAAATTTAGCTTCATCCATCTGAGAAATAGAAAACAAAAGAATAAAGAAAACAAGGATCAGCATAATAAAATCAGCGTATGTAATCATCCATTTCGGTGTATCAGACGATCGGTCCTCCACTCTTATAATGGATCTTTTTCTTTTAGTCATTGTGATCTCCAGCAGAAGTTTCTTCACTAGTCAAATACACAGCGAGCTGATCCTCTAATACTCTCGGATTCTGACCATTATGTATGCCAATGACGCCTTCTACAATCACTCTTCCCATGAAAAGTTCTTTTTCAGTTGAGGACGCAAGCTTCGCAGCCATTGGATTAAAAACGAGATTCGCCAGCAGTACACCATAAAAGGTTGTTAACAGGGCAATGGCCATATTCGGCCCCAATGATGCAGGATCATTTAATTCCTTCAGCATTAAAATTAATCCGATCAACGTGCCGATCATCCCCCAGGCAGGCGCATAATCGCCAGCTTTTTCCACCATTCTTCTTCCTTTGCGGTGGCGTTCTTCCAAAGAAACCATTTCAGCATGGAGAATATTTTCAATGGTCTCTGCTTCGACACCATCGATTGTTAAATAGATTCCTTTTTTGATAAAGGGACTTTGAATGGTAGCAAGCTCTTTCTCGAGCGAAAGAATGCCTTCTTTTCTGGCAATCTCTGAAAGATGAACAAATAAATCGACTGTTTCTCTAAGATTGTCTTTAGAACTTTTAAATGATTGAGCGCTCACTCTGCCAAATCGTTTAAGTTCACGTATAGGAAAGCTGACGAGCATGGCTGCCAATATGCCCCCAAAAACAATCAAGAAAGATGGAAGATGGAAAAAAGAAGAAAACTCTTCCAAACCTCCATTCCATGTAATGGCGATACCAATCAGCAGAACGCCTGCTGCCACCCCAGCAGGCGTCATTAAATCAAGCTTTTTCATAACTCTCTCCCCTGCCGTCTTCAGTCAGGCTGATTAACCCTCGTTTTTTGTTGACTGTCTTTCTTCGATTCGATGAGGAAGAACAATTGTTTGATTATCTATTTCTTCTTTGTTCATAAGTTTTGTCAGCAAACGCATCGCAACTGCACCGATATCATATAAAGGCTGAACCACAGAAGTTAGCTGCGGGCGAACCATTAAAGCCAGTTTAGTGCTGTCAAAAGAGATGACTTCAGCGTCGTTCGGAATGCTTAACCCCTGATCCTGTGCACCGTGCACCACGCCAAGCGCCATTTCATCATTTCCTACAAAAATTGCGGTTGGTTTTGTTGAAAGTTCCTGCAGACGAGACCATGCTTCAAGACCGCTGTCATACGTGTAATCACCTTCAATGACTAGTTCGTCAGTATATTCAATATCTGCTTTTTGAAGAGCCTCGCGATAGCCTTCAAGCTTCAGCGCCCGGTTGATGGTATCGTGAAAAGGACCGCTGACAAACGCAATTTCTTTATGCCCTTTATCGATCAATCGGGTGACAGCTTCAAACGAAGCCTGATGATAATCAATATTTACCGATGCAGTTTCACTTGTCGCATCTACAGATCCTGCAATAACAATTGGAACAGGCGATCGTTTAAATTCAGCCACATGCTTCTCTGTGATATTACCGCCCATGAAAACAATGCCATCCACTTGTTTTCCGAGCATGGTGTTTAATAAATGAAGTTCTTTTTCTTCATTTTGATCTGAATTGCTTAAAATAATATTGTATTTATACATTGTGGCAATATCTTCAATACCTCTTGCCAATTCAGCAAAGAAGATATTAGAGATATCAGGAATAATGACACCTACCGTAGTTGTTTTTTTACTTGCCAGCCCTCTTGCTACAGCATTCGGACGATAGCCGAGACGATCGATGACTTCAAGTACTTTTTTTCTTGTAGCCGGCTTTACATTTGGATTGCCATTGACCACTCGTGAAACAGTCGCCATAGATACATTAGCTTCTCTTGCTACATCATAAATCGTTATATTCATTGTTAGCGCTCCTTTAAGCATTCTCATTTTCATTTATTTTCATTTTACACGATAAATCGAACAGAATCGAAGAAAAACTCGTCGGTTCACCTATTTGTTCACATATGTACATAATCATACGCTAGTGTTGTAACGCTTTCAATCATTAGAGTAATAAGACATAAAATGTTCGTATTTTCTAGTATAGGCAATTGGTAAAAATGCCAAACAAAAAACTCCTCCCATCCAACGCATCTGCATTAGACAGGAAGAGTTATTCTCAATTAGGATTTTGCATGAACACCCATAAATTCTTGAATAGCAGCCCAGAAATGATCAAATTGCTCGAAGTTCATCTGCTGAGCAGAATCAGATAAAGCAACCGCCGGATCCGGATGCACTTCTGCCATTACACCATCTGCTCCAACAGCAAGAGCAGCTTTTGCTGTAGGAAGAAGCAAGTCTCTTCTACCAGTTGAATGGGTCACGTCTACCATGACCGGCAGATGTGTTTCCTGTTTCAAGATTGGGACAGCTGAGATATCGAGTGTATTTCTTGTCGCTTTTTCATATGTTCGAATTCCACGCTCACATAAGATAATCTGATCGTTTCCTTGAGCCATAATATATTCAGCGGCATTAATAAATTCGTCAATAGTTGCTGCAAGTCCGCGTTTTAACAAGACAGGTTTTTTAGCAGCACCAGCGGCTTTTAATAATTCAAAGTTTTGCATGTTCCGTGCGCCTATTTGAATAACATCAATATAGTCAACAGCTTCTTCAATATGAGCTGGATTCACAATTTCGCTGATTACAGCAAGATCGTACTCATCTGCCACTCGCTTTAAAATTTGCAATCCTTCAAGACCGAGACCCTGAAAGTCATAAGGAGAAGTCCGTGGTTTGTATGCTCCGCCACGCAGTAATTTAAGTCCCTTTGCCTGTACCTGCTGTGCAACGGCAGCTACCTGCTCATAAGATTCTACTGCACATGGACCGAAAATAAATTGCGGTTTGCCGTTTCCAATCTGTTCACCTCTGAGCTCAACGATTGTATCCTCTGATTTCTTCTTTCTGGATACAAGGAGCGCTTTTCGGTGATCGTCTTTCTGAAGTTCAAGCCCCGCTTTAAATATTTCTTTAAAAATATGCTCAATCGTGGAATTGAGAAACGGTCCTTTGTTATTTTCATTTAAAAGATCAAGCATGGCACGTTCACGTACTGGCTCAAAGCGGTTAACACCCTGCTTTTCTTTTACTCGCCCAATCTCTTGAACCAATTCCGCACGCTGGTTAATGACGTCCAGTAATTGAAGGTTCATCTCATCTACTTTTGTTCTAAGCTGATCCAATTCCACATTGCTCATATTATACATTCCTTTCCTTTGAGTCTCAGTTAAACGTTATACTCGATTTCACCTCAGGAAAGTATTAAAAGAACGGTTTTCTATCGAACAGTTCTTTACTTTCTCTCCAGCACCAGATGTAAATAAGTAAATCATTTTAACAGACTCTTTTTCAAGTAATTTAATTAATTGATCTCGACTTTTCCCTCTGCCAAAATAGTAAAACTCTCTTACGAGAAGACTTACAATTTTAATAAAGAGAGGAAGCTGAAAGCAACTCATCAATTGTTCCTTATTATAATCCAACCTTCCTCGAATGTCACGAAAAACTTTATTTATTAAACGCTTTTAAGCGTTAAAGCAAGTTAGTAAAAAATAAACATAAAATGAGGTGCTTTAAAAATTTTCGTTTTAACGATCGGAAAGCAGAGTCTATTACCTGCCGTCGCCTAACTTCTTAATGAAATGAATCTAATGGAAATTTGTCTTTAAGGTTCAAGCCAATGATGCCGCTGCTGGATGAACATTATAAACCACAACCATTTCCGAGGAAATAATGCCTTAACTCATCATCCCTCCCTATGCTCGTTACGGCAATGGATGTTGTTCATGGTCTATCATAAAGTATAAGTATTCACCTTTCAGGATATGTTTCGTTCTATTGCCTGGTACCTCCCTTCAAATATATTCGAAAAAGATGTGATACGAATATATGTGGATGAATGATAGCTTCAATAAAAAAAGCCGACATCCCTTCCAGAACGGAAAGAATGACGGCTTTTTATGTGGATTCTTATTTTAGCAGGGTAGAAATTACTGGCGCTGCCAGATTCAGGAGTCATTTTTATAGCTGCTCTTTTAATGCCTTCTCTTTAATTTTAAAATGTGAGGCATTCCATACAGGTTTTTCATTCTTAAAATAAAGAACTTGTGGAGATTCATGCCTAACACCATATTGGTTAGCTATATGAGCTGAAAGATCCTTGGCTTCTTGCACAGCCAGGTAATAAGTAGCTGCTTGTTCATTTTCATCAAAATTCTTATATTCCTCATAAGCTGATGCACTAATTGGACATGTAAGGCTGTGCTTTAAAAGAAAAAATGGCTCTTGCTGAGTGATTAGTTCGTCAAATTCGCTAATTTGTTCAATTTTTTTCATTGTAAATTCTCCTTTACCTATCGTTTATTAAACTGCTTCCAAGAAAAAACGATGAAGAAAAGCTTCACCGTTTTATTCTGGGGATTAGTTATTTAATTTTGTATTTTTGTTTAGTGGTGCAGGGTCTGTTTCAGGAGTAGCCGGATCAACAGGCGTTACTGAAGGGATAGTCGATGCAGCATTTTCACTCGGTGAAAATTCCGCTGAACCCTCTTCTCTTGAACCATCCGTTTCTTGAGTATCATCGTTTGATTTATCTTTCAACGATTTAACTTTTTCCACAAGGGAGTTTGACTGGGTTTGAACAGTCTGTGTGATGCCTGCAGATTTTTCTTTAGCAGTTGACGCCAATTCATTGCCTTTTGTAACCGCCTGATCTTTCCACTCATAAGATCGTTCTTTTAGAAGACCTGCTTGGGTGTTTAAATCCTGACGAAGCTCTGTGCCTGATTTAGGAGCTAAAAATAATGCGGTAGCCGCACCAATTGCTCCGCCGATCACTGCACCTAAAATAAATTCTTTTGAACTGCTTTCTTTTGTTGATACAGTATCATAAGTTGTATTTTTATCGTACTGAGCCATGAAATTACCTCCTAATTATCTTACTGAATTTGAAAACTTAATAAGATCTTTGTTCATCAGCTGGCGGCAATGCACGCTGAGGCTCAGGATAGTCTGTTGAGAAGTTAGCAGGCTGCGCACCGCGGGCCTTCCACTTGTCGCGAATTTCCATTGCCACATTGCTCCACTGAACGACTTGAGCGATTTTCTCTTCATTGTTTTCAACCGAACGGCTGATTGAATGAGTGATTTTTCCGATTGAGCTATTAAGCTGCTGGACATTTGTTCCAACACCTTTCACCGCATCAACAACAGTATTTAACTTTAACGACTTGTCCTGGATATCTTCGGCTAGGCCATTCGTTTTATGTAATAAATCTGTTGTCTCTTTCGTTATACCATCCAATTGATTTTGAAGAGCTCCTACTGTTCCTGCGAGATTGTCCAACGTCTTCTTCATAGCAGTAAGTGTAATGGCAAGGCTGACACAAAGTACTAAAAAACCAACAGCTGCGATCGCTGCACTAATGTAAAGTATGATTTCCATGAATGTTCATCTCCTTCCTATTGATATAATGGATATACCCTTGCATTTTATACACTAAACTTGCCATTCCATATAATTTCTATTTATACCCTCCTAATTCCTTCTATTAATAAAAATTTTATAACACTTTGCTTTAGCGAAGCTTCTTCCACAGCATCTATCCATACTGCAGAATCGCAGTCGTAAAATGCAAAAAGAGCTTGAGACAAATGTCTTGTCTCAAGCTCTTTGACCGGTTCACTGCACTTCAGGTGGACGCTTTCCGCAGGGACGGGAGCTTGAGCCTTTTCAGGGCCTTGCCCTGGAAAGGCTCAGCTTGACGTCATCTCCTGCTAGAGTCGCCACCTTCCGTTCCGCTCTCCTCATACTATTAATAAATTCTACCTGATTTTTAAACTTTATTGAGTTTTGTCTCAAGCTCTTTGAGTTGTCACAGTTTCTCAGCTTTTTGCTAAAAGCCAGTTTTCATAAGACTGCTGGAACTTTTGTATGTCTCCAGCGCCCATGAAAATAAGTACCGCTTCTTTATGCTTGGAAAGAAGTGAAGGATCTTCTGCACCTAAAAGAATCGCTCCATCAATTTTTTCCTGAAGATCGTTAATTGTCAGTTTACCGTGATTTTCCCGTGCTGATCCGAAAATGTCGCATAGGTATACCTGATCTGCCTTGTTCAGACAATCCGCAAAATCATTTAAAAATGTTTGTGTGCGGGTGAAAGTATGGGGCTGAAAAATCGCCACAATCTCCCGGCCTGGATATTTTTTAGAAGCAGAGTCAAGCGTAGCTCTAATTTCAGTAGGATGATGAGCATAGTCATCAATCAATATCTGCTTTTGAACCTTTTTTTCGGTAAAGCGTCTTTTAACTCCAGTGAACGTTTTAAGCTGTTCCTGAACGACTTCTGTATCAAAACCTTCATAATGACAAAGAGCAATAACAGATAAAGCATTCATAATTGTATGATCACCGAACATTGGAATCGTAAAAGTAGCGTAAAACTCATTTCGCACCTGCACGTCAAAGGTTGTTCCTTCAGGAGTGGTTACGATGTTTCTTGCTTGAAAATCGTTATCTTCGTCAAATCCATAAAATAAGACAGGAACATTTGCCTGCATTTTCTGCAGCTGCTCATCATCTCCGCAAGCAATAATCCCTTTATTTACCTGCATAGCCATTTCCTGAAATGCTGAAAATACATCGTCAACATCCGCGAAATAGTCAGGATGATCAAAGTCGATATTCGTCATAATCATGTAGTCAGGCGAATATGAGAGAAAGTGCCGTCTGTATTCACATGCCTCAAATACAAAATATTTGCTGTCTTCCATGCCTTTTCCGGTTCCGTCCCCAATAAGAAAAGAGGTTCTGTCTCCCCCTTGCATCACATGGGCGAGGAGTCCGGTGGTGGACGTTTTGCCATGTGCACCTGAAACCCCAATAGAAATATACCGCTTCATGAAATCACCAAGAAATTTGTGATACCGGATCACTTCCAGTCCCTGTTTACGGGCTTCATCAATTTCTTCATGTTCATCAGGATAGGCATTCCCGGCAATCACCGTCATACCCGGTTTAATATTGTCCCGGCTAAACGGCAGGATTTGAATTTCCCGTTCTTCGAGTGGAACTTGTGTAAAAAAATGTTTGTCTATATCAGAGCCCTGAACATGATGGTTCATGTCGTGTAAAATTTGAGCTAGAGGACTCATTCCAGAGCCTTTTATTCCTACAAAATGATAACTTGTCATTAATTAAACCTCCAACGATCCTCTGCCTTGCCACAATATATGTCCGGCAAAGAATGGTGTGTAATCAGATTATTTTAAAACGCATATTTTTTTATTATAGCACGTTCTTCTCTTTCAATAAACTATGTGCTTTAAATCAGAATTGTATAGACTAATGACTTGTTCCTGTATTTTGCAATGATTCCAAGTCCTCATTTGTCATGAGGACATCTCTTGGCTTGCTGCCTTTCGCCTCTGAAATCCAACCCTGCTTTTCCATCATATCGATCAGACGTGCGGCGCGATTGTATCCAATTCTGAATTGTCGCTGCAATAGCGAGGTCGAAGCTCCCCCATGAGAAACGACAAGTTCACATGCCTCTATTAACAGTTCGTCTTCTTCTTCCTGTATTTCTACTTTCGCCAAAAGTTCTTCCTGGTGGAAAAGGTAGCTGACTTCTCTTTCTTTTCTTACATGAGATACGACAGCATCTATTTCATCATCTGATACAAAGGTTCCTTGAAGACGGACTGGTTTAGAGGCTCCGTTACCTAAAAAGAGCATATCCCCTCTTCCAAGAAGCCTGTCCGCTCCGGATGTATCAATTATTGTTCTTGAATCCACCTGTGAGCTGACTGAAAAGGCAACACGTGTTGGCACATTGGCTTTGATCAAACCGGTTATAACATCCACTGAAGGCCTCTGTGTGGCAATTAGTAAGTGAATACCACACGCTCTGGCTTTTTGTGCAATTCGGCAGATAGCCTCTTCTACATCCGCAGGAGACATCATCATTAAGTCTGCTAGTTCATCAATCACGATCACTAAATAAGGAAGTTTTTGATTAAATTGACGAGCTTCTTTTGCTTTTTGATTGTACCTGCTTATGTCTCTTACTCCCGCATGGGCAAACAGCTGATATCTTCTTTCCATTTCTTCTACTGCCCACTTTAAGGCAGCCGTTGCAGCCTTCACGTCAGTAATTACTGGACTGACCAGGTGGGGAATATGATTGTAAGGCGCTAGTTCAACCATCTTCGGATCAATTAGCAGCATTCTGAGATCATCAGGAGATGAATGATAAAGCAAACTGATTAAAATCGAATTTATACACACACTTTTGCCTGAACCCGTAGCTCCTGCAATCAGACCATGCGGCATTTTTCCAATATCTGTTACAACCGGCTGACCTTCAATATCAAGCCCCAGTGCGATCGGGAGTGTGGCAGATGAGTCCTTAAATGCCCGGTGATCAAGTATTTCCTTCAGTGCAACAGGACGGCTCGAAGGGTTTGGTATTTCAATCCCTACCGCCATTTTACCTGGTATCGGGGCCTCCATCCGAATATCACGTGCTGCAAGACTGAGTTTGATGTCATCTGTGAGGCCTGTAATTTTACTGACCTTCACTCCCTTTTCAGGAAAAATCTCAAACCTTGTAACAGAAGGACCTTGCGTTACATGTCGTACTTTAGCATTTACGTTAAACGAAGATAATGTTTCATCAAGCATTGCAGTTTGCTCATCCAGCCAGTCCTGATCAACTTCGGCATGTACCGGTGCCATCAAAAGATCCATAGACGGGAAAGCAAAGTAAGGCAGCTCTTCCTGTGCAGTTTCAAGTGAAGCACTTGGTATGACTGTGTCTTCTTTTTGAGGTTCTTCAGGATGAGTAATGCTCTCAGATAATTTCTGCTTCTGCTGATTAGTTACCGTTTTTTTTTGATCTCTATCTTGGGCTTTTCTTCTATCCTGCTTGAGCATTAGAACATTAAATGGTAAGCTTCCTGCCTTTTTTTCCTTCTTTACGGGTGCTGCCTGCTCACTGACTGATGGAGAAGAAACAGGTTGTTCTTTAGGCAGCGGTTGAACTTCATTCATGGTTGTATCCGCTTCTTCTGTCTCTTCTTCAACGTGAATGCTGTTTTCATCTACCTCGATACCAGCAGAGTCAGACACAAGTTTAAGCGGCACCGGTTCTTCATTGATTTCCTGAACCTCTGTTTGGTGTTCATCACTGCTGTCTGCTTCAGCTGTCATGTTCTCGTTCTCTAGTTCTTCGCCCAGCTCAGGTTCTGCAACTTGTATTTGACTGGCTTGATTTTCAAGCCCTGTAAAAGAAGTCCCTCCCCTAATTTCAAAGGGTGGTTCAGAGGAAGAAAAATCATCACTTTTCTCTTGTTCAGAGGCGAATCCCTCTTTTTGTTCTGCAGCCGCTTCCTCTTTTTTTACAGCATGTTGCCCTAATTCAGTCTGCTGTCCGTAGTCTGCAACTTCTTCTTTTGACATTCCTACCGCTTTAAATGGACTAACTTTTTTCTCAGTAATCGGAAGCTCGTATTCAATCTCTTCTATCGTTGGTTTTACTGGTCTTTTTTGAAAACCATAAATAGGTGATGGAACTTCTGTCGGTGTAAAAGGCTTTTTTGATACCTCTCTTTTCACCTTCACATTTTTATCATACTCACGCTCAGAAGCTGTTCTTTCAGCATCATAATTATTTCTGTCACTCTTTTTATTCTGTTCTCTTGTTGTGCGTTCACTTTTTTCATCAGGGATGATAGGGAACCTGAATGCTCCCTTCGGATACTGATAAACCATTTTTGTATCCATTTGTTTGCTCTTTTGAACAGGGGGAGACTCCTTTTTTAGTATCGAGGGTGAACGTTTAATCTGCTCCCCTTTTTCTTCCTGCTGAAGATAGGAAAGAACTTTCTTAATCCAACTCATTACGATCACTCATTTCTTTAAGTTCCTTTACATTTTATCAGTTTTTTTCTCAAATTCGAGTTGAAACCATGAATTGGGAAAAACGTTGTGCTTTATGTCAAAAAAAGGGCATAGCCATATAAAGAAAGGATCATTTAAAGGCCCATTTCTTTAGCGTCACACAGAGGCGATAAAAAAAGCCCTGCTGATCTTCCTAACCTTATAGGAAAACAAACAGGGCTGCGTTCCACAGACACATTACGATTGAATAAATGGCTCTCCCGCTTCATATGAATCTTCAAGTACTAAAATTCCTTTTTCCTGCGGAGCATCTTTTAAATTCAGCTCTTTAGCAGAACAAATCATCCCGCTCGAAGGAACACCTCTTAACTCAGCGTCTTTAATCACCATACCACTAGGCATAACGGCTCCGACTTTTGCTACTACGACTTTTTGACCCTGGTCCACATTCGGAGCACCGCAAACAATTTGCAATGTTTCTTCTCCAACTTGAACCTGACAAATGTTCAGCTTGTCTGCATTTGGGTGCTTTTCTTTCGATTCAACAAAGCCTACAACAAATTTGGGAGAAAAATCAGCTGTTAATTCCTCAGAAAATCCATTTTTACGAAGTGCTTCATTTAGAGCAACGAGTTTTTCTGCATTCATCTCAACTGGTCCAGTTTCTGCTGTCTGAATGTATGCAGAAGCATTGAATAAATTGTAACCAGCTGTTTCGCCTGTTTCACTGTTAACGATTTTTGCCACATCTTCTTTACGTTCAAACGTTCGTACATCTGCTGGTATTGATGCCAATGTAATTAGTAATACATCTCCAACACCCTGACGGTTATAAAAAACATTCATGTTTGTTTCTCCTTATTCTCTTCGTTTATTTTTTCCTAAAATGAATACCGGCTCAAGCTCTCCATCTTCGTAAATGAAGGAAAGAGCGGTAATCGGAACATGTCCATTGGCAAAGAAAGCCATAGCCATTTGCGCAAGCACATCAAACCCTGTTTCATTTCTCATATCACCGATAATTAATACATCCTGATGTGGAACGGCTACTGTCATTTCACCTTCCATTTTCGCTGCCATTTCTTTAAGGAATGACTCATTTAATATCCTGCTTGCGTCGTAGCCGTCATTTGTGTTCATAAAATAAAATATATTCCCCGCAACTTCATCTTTTTTCACCTGGGTCGGGAGTGATCTTACGTTAAAAAGGGCCATTTCTTTTATTTGCTTTTTTGTCCACCCCTGCTTAGCCATAAATGCCTCATCAATTAACCGGTACGTATTGCCAAGATCTACGGCATAGAAGATGCGTGTTTCAGCAGTGTGCTCATCAAACACAAAGGAAACTCCTTCTGAATCTTCCACCGGGAATGAAGTGGAGCGGATAACAGGCAAAACCTGTTTTTGAGCTGATTCTACCTTTGTTTCCTTGCCCATAACATCAAGGGCTTCTTCAACATAATAGACAACTTCATCAATAGCCGCATCTTTCTTTTCATTCCATTTGCCAATCACGCTCGGAAGAGAGACTTCAATCCCTTTTTTCGTTTCATTATTTTCAATTCGGATCTGATCTTTTTCACGGTCGTAGCTGATCGTTCGATCGTCTCGCTTAAGTCGATCTTCAAGCAACCGTTTCATTTTAATTGAATCCATTTTTCCACTCATTTTTTTCCTCCTGACTTAGGAGAGTGCTGTTTCATCCTACACTCTATTGTACATGAAAACGACCTGACCCTAAAGGAGAAATCCTTACTCGGGAGCAGGCCGGCATTTCATTTTAATTATTTGTCGATCTAACGATTAAGCGTGCAATTCAGATAGAAAATTCTCGATTTGTTCTTGTGTTTTTCGCTCTTTTCCGACATAACGTCCTGTTTCACTGCCATTTTCAAATGCCACAAAGCTTGGAATCCCAAAAACATCTTGTTCAATGCAGAGGTCAATAAACTCATCTCTGTCTACATACACAAATTCAATGTCCGAGAATTTTTTTTCTATTTCAGGCAAAACAGGGTCAATTACCCGGCAATCCGGACACCAGTCAGCTGAAAACATAAAAACATGCTTACCGTTATTTTTAAATTCCATAAATTGTTCAACAGACTCAAGTTTTTTCATTTTTCGCTGCCTCCAGTATGAATTTTCATTTGACCTTCTTTGATCAGGCCTATTTTTCTCATATACTGAGATAGTAACAGGGCAATGACAATTGGTCCAATAAAATGCAGCAAAATAACCTGAATCATCACTTCAGTAGTGAACCCCATCGTTTGAAACGTCATAATCTGCCCCACAAATCCACTAGTTCCCATACCTGCACCAGGTGCATTGTTTTCCATAATCCATATGGTTGTACCGATTGGCGCCATGAGCATGCCCGCGATTGTTGGAGGAAGAAGAATGAGAGGGTTGCGCAAAATATTGGGAACCTGAAGCATGGAAGTCCCCATGCCCTGAGCAATCAGCCCGCTGAATTTATTTTCCCTGTAGCTGGCAACAGCAAAACCGACCATTTGTGCACTGCATCCAATGGTTGCCGCACCTGCAGCGATTCCACTTAAATCAAGCATTAATGCAATAGCAAGACTTGAGATAGGCGCGGTCAAGGCAAGTCCCATCAGCATCGCCACCAGCATTCCCATCATAATGGGGCGCTGATCCGTTGCCCATACAATCCATCCCCCGAATGATGTCATAAAATCTGCAATAAACGGTCCGATATAGGCAGCTGCAGAGTATCCTGCTGCAATCGTGACAAATGGCGTAACAATAATGTCAATTTTGGTTGATTGACTTGCCAGTTTGCCAATCTCTGTTGAAAAAAGTGCAGCAACGTAGGCTCCCGCAGGTCCTCCTAGTGAGTACCCTGCAGCACCTGTCACAGCTGCGGCAAATAATACAAGCGGAGGCGCTTTTAAACCATAGGCTACCGCCACACCAATTGCAGGTCCAGTCATGCTCATCGCAAGAGCACCCATTTCTTCAAAAAACGGAAGATTAAACTGTTCTCCAGCAGTTTTAATAATAAGCCCTATTATAAGAGATCCAAAAAGTCCTAAAGCCATATAGCTTAATCCATCGAGTAAATACGTTTTAAATGACAAGCGTATTCCTTTTTTCTGCAGCCATTTCATCCTCTATCCCCCATTCTCGTCACAACACTAGTGTAAAGACACATGTCAAAGTTGTAAAGAACCTTTGATTTAATAAAGCAGACGTCAATTGAGACAGGAAAATCTTTATAGTAAAAAAAAAGACTTCTATAAAAGAAGTCTAAACTAAATGGTTAAGATAACAAACGATGATTTTATTTATCCTGCCATTCAACAGAACGTGCGGTTTCCATCATCCACTTAGCCTTTTTAGATAAATCCCCTAACGATGAGACTGTCGTAAGCTTTACATAATCTGCACCCGTTACAAGTTCATACTTTTCTTCCTCTACCTGCCTTACAAGAACATAACCAAAGCGGCCGTCTTCTGTAAATGTTTCATTTACAAGCCAAGATTCTTCAGTAGCTGTCGTCATGTGATAAACACTTTCATTTCCTGCTTCGGTATTGCGGTGATGAAAAAGAACGAAGGGATCATTCCCTTTTTCTAAAACAATATTATGCTGATCTTCTTCTTCAATCGATGTATTAAATGGCAGACGAAAAGACAGCTCATCAATTTCTTCATTCGTGTTTTTGGGCTGATCTTGAAAAATTTCTTTCACTTCATCAATCGTTTTCTTTTTTTCTTCTTCGATTGATGGACTGCATGCAACTATAACAGCAGATAAACTTAAAATCGCTGTTAATAAGAGTGCTTTTTTCACGATTTGTTCCTCCTACATCTGTAAAAATGCTTCGTCTCTCATGATACCTGTTCTCTCTATCATTTGACAATAGAATATGGCAGACAATTTTTAGCAAGATTCTGATTATGATATACTAAGGAAAAATAGGTAGAGGAGTGGTATTTTGGAATTAACCATTTACTTAGCAGGAGAAATTCACAGCAACTGGCGAAAGCAGCTTACATCTATGGCGAAAGAGCTCCCTTGGACGCTGCATTTTGTCGGTCCAATGGAAAATCATGAGCGCTCCGATCACATCGGGGAAGAAATTTTAGGAGAACAGCCGAACTCTATTTTTAAGGACGATGCAGCTTCAGCAATGAATAATCTGCGCACAGAAGTGCTTTTACAAAAATCTGATCTCGTCATTGCGTTGTTTGGTGAACAATACAAGCAGTGGAATACAGCTATGGACGCGAGTGCTGCTCTCACTCTGCATAAACCGCTGATCTTAATCCGCCCGGAAAAACTTCACCATGCACTTAAAGAACTTTCTAGAAAAGCAAGTGTAACGGTTGAAACACCTGAACAGGCACTACAGGCAATTTCCTATATCTTTGAAGAAAATTAAACAAATAGGTCGGAGAGCTCAAATCTACTTGCCTTTTTTGCTGCTATTTAACTACCAAGTTTAAGGAGAGCAATCGCGTATGGAAATAACGAGGTATGAAAAAAAGGGGTATCAGGATTTAACGGTCCCTTATACGTTCTTTAAGCAGCAAAAGCCTAAGGGACTGCTTATCGTCCTTCCAGGTCTTGGCTATACTGCCCAAGCCCCGCTTCTGCATTATTCTACGGGGATCTATTTGAATAGAGGCTACGATGTCCTTCAAATAAACTACCGCTACTCGAACCCCGAATATGACCATTTCACTCAATCTGAATTAATTAACGCTCTAAATTCTGATCCACAGAAAATCATTTCTACCATAGCAGGCAACAGATCTTATAGTGATTTCTATTTAATCGGCAAATCTCTTGGAACCATTGCAGTCAGTTCCTTTTTGAAACTTGAAATGTTCAGGCAGGCAAAGGCAATATGGATGACACCTTTGCTTCATAGAGAGGATGTTCATGCTGCCATGTTGAATCACACTGAGGCAAGTTTATGCTTTATTGGCAGTGAGGATCCCTATTATGAAGAAGAGCGATTTAGTCAATTAAATACCAACCCTGATCTATCCACTTATTGCATTCCTAAAGCAGATCATTCACTCGAAATAAAACATGATACGCATGGCTCCATCAACATTCTTAACAGTATAATGGACCAAATCCATTCATTTTAAAAATTACACATCTAACCGAATATTTAACCATTCAAAAATAAACATCCCGGTCCAGCCAACGAAGGCTTGAGCCGGGATTTATTTTTTCTTTTGTTAAAAGGCTCCAGAGCCTCCGCCGCCCCCTCCGACACCGCCTCCTCCAGCACCTGACGCGGAGGAATTAGATGAACTTTGGATAGAAGCAGACTCATTAGCTGAGTGAAAGCTTGGACCTGCAACTGCAGACAGGACCGCAATCGTTGAAATATCTACTGAATAAGCTGTTGAAACGGCAGAAGGGATTGGTTTAAAAGCGGAAAGGAGCTTATCATTTTTATCGATTATATCTTTGTCATTTGAGCCCAAACCGTATAAATACATTCTCATCTTGTCATCCTCAGACCATTTTTCCCATTCTTGATTAGACGTATTAGTATAACTCCGCTTCGCTTCTATCCACTCATTTCTAATCTGTACTCCTTTAACCGTTCTCGGTGAGTAGGCTATAGCATACACAACGGCTGCAATAATTAGCAGTATGGTAAAAAACATTTCTGCAAATAAGCCGTGTAAAGGAAATAGAACGGCTAAGGGCAAGAGAATAAGTGATGAAAATCCTGCTGCAAGCCGGTGTTTCGTCTTGTTCTCAAACAGCTGACGGTCTTTCACTTCACGGTGTACAGCTTCTTTCCATCTCGTCTCCGAACTCTGGTATTCAGTATGGTTTTCCGTTTCAGAGGTATACTTTTCAAGCTCTTGTAAAGTGAACTCTTCCCCGCTCCCGATTTCACCAAAAAGCCAATCGAGAAGAATCTCTTCATGTTCGTTTACATCTATCCTGTGAGCAATCCTGTATGAACTTTCATCGCGTTGAATAACGTTTCCTTTTCGTACTAAATTTAATAATGATGCGCCTATTGCTTCATTGGGCAACAGTGAATTCATATACGCAATTAAAGCGGGCAGGGACAATGTCTCAGGTGGAAGAGCCCCTTTTGAAGCAGTCAAATTCTGTGCTTCCTTTTGAACTGCTTTTGATCGCTTTAGACCCCTTATGATCAAAAAGAAAAGGTATAGTCCATAGATGACGAGAATAGGAATACCAATCATCGCGATCAGATCACGGCGGTCATTATAAGTAGCAGCCTCCTGTTCAAGGGACTGTTCTGCTGCTGCTAATTGAGCACGAAGATCTTCTTCTGTGTTAACAATAGAAGAACTGAATATCTCTGCATCCCAGGCGGCTCGAATATCCCCTTTTGTTTCAGCCGGAACTTTTCCATATTCATATACGACGGTTCCGTTATCTTGAATGGTCTCTTTATTAAAAGCGCGGTCGTAGCCAAACGCTATCACATCACTTGTTGATGACGGGGGCACCAAAGTAATAGACAGGTTTTCATAGTCCGATTCATTAACATCTCCAAAAAAAGCCCAATAAAATTCCGCAAGATCGCCGTTTGATTGTATAACATTGGATATGGTATACGTAATGGTGACTTCAATGATTTCATCGTCTCCAGATCGGTATATGCGATAAAGATCATTTTCAGCAGATAGATCCAGTTCTTTCCCACTCTCGGTTGCTTTTACATTTTCGATAGCCGAACCCTCTTTTGGCGCCAACTGACGGGTTATCCCATTAAATTCACTGTCAAAATCATACGTATGCGTCTCGGTAACTTCTACTTCACCTGATTCCTGAAATTCTGCTAAAATCTCAGACTGTGAGATTGAGTAGTCAACCGCATGCCCTTTATGTGGAAACATAAAAAACAGAACGGCGATTAAAAGTGGAATCCATTTACTCACTTTCATGGTCTTCACCTTCCCTCTCTAATAAGCTTTACGGAAAAGAGCTGAAGAAAGTTTCATCTGGTTTTATTAGGAGCGGGGAAACGAATCTTTCATAAAGTGGGCAGGGCTTAATTTTTCACTTTCAATAACAATGGCCATCAGGCCGTTCTCTGTTCTTGTTTCATGCCACTCATCTTTCTCCCAAAAGACAGCATCTCCTGCTGTAACAAAGGAGTACTTTTCATCTTTACATCGCACTTCTCCTTCACCATTTACGATCAGAAGCAGCTGCGGCATGACGGCTTGATGGTACCCGATCACTCCATTTTCTTCTAAATGCATGCACCCGATCATAGAAGGGCTGCTTGTTTTCAGAATTTGGGACAAGACAAAATCTGATTGAAAAGCTTCAATTCTTTTTCCGGTTTCTTTTGTAAAAGAAAAAAATTTCAACTCTTTCCCTCCTCTGAAAAAATCACTCTCGTTCATTTCCTCTTCAATCAGACGCTTTCCGTGCAGCGGGAGGTGAGACGTTCTTCCCCCTTACCTCTTATTAAACGCAGCGCTTGAAGTGAGTTTCCGTGGTCAGACGCTAAAAGATATAAAAAAATAGGATCGCCTCCGCATTGCTTATTCCTGAAGGCGATCCTATATAGGTTAACTGGTTATAATTCTTAGCGTTTTTCAATCTGTTTTTCTTTGCCGCTTTTGATTTCCCATTGGCCATAAAGAAGTGCAACGATATGTGAAAACATTTCAGCCCGTGTCATACGGCCATTGGTAAAGATCCCTATGGCGCCTTCTTGCTGGCGTATATCTTTTCTTTGGCTGAAGCTTTCCATAACAGGGCCAAGTTCTTTTCCTGCTCGTAACTCGTCAGCTACTGCATTCGGCAGAAGAATCCTTGCTCCTCCTGCAAAAATGGGCGCGTTCATGTTTTTATCTTTTAGGGCTCCCCAGTTGCACAGGAAAAGGCCGTGAGACGTCTCAATGACGCCTCCTTCTAAGCCAATTCCAATCTGTGCGTGAGGAGAGGATAGCAGCGCATTGCTTGCACGATTAACTGCGCCAGCCATTGTTTCTTCGTCTCCAAGAGGCTGTTCGCTTACTTCCGATGAAACAGCATACGCCTCCAGTTGAAAAGGAGCATCGGCCATCGACCGGAGTGATTTCTCTATCGCTGCTATTTTTGCTTTATTTTTTGTTCCCGCTGCAATAACAATAGAATCAGACATTGGTCTTATGAATTTTGACGGATCGCTTCAATAGTTGATCGATCGCAGGATTTTACGAGTTTAACAAGCAGTTCTTTTGCTGCCGCATAATCGTCTATATGAATCATGGAAGCATGTGTATGAATGTATCGTGAGCATATACCCACCACTGCACTTGGCACACCTTCATTTGAAGTATGAACACGGCCCGCATCTGTTCCACCTGCAGAGACAAAATATTGATATGGAATACTGTTGGATTCCGCTGTATCAAGAACAAATTCTCTCATGCCCCGGTGCGTAACCATACTGCGGTCAAGAATACGCAAAAGTGTTCCTTTACCCAGCTGTCCGAATTCATTTTTGTCTCCTGTCATATCATTCGCAGGACTCGCATCCATCGCGAAGAAAATATCCGGGTTAATAAGATTTGCTGCTGTCTGTGCTCCTCTCAGGCCGACTTCCTCCTGAACAGTTGCTCCGCTGTAAAGAGTCGAGTTAAGTGATTCTCCCTGCAGTTCTTTCAGCAGTTCAATGGAGAGACCGCAGCCGTAGCGGTTGTCCCAGGCTTTGGCTAAAATCTTTTTGTTGTTAGCCATCGGTGTAAACGGGCAGATCGGTACAATCTGCTGACCTAAACGGATGCCCATAGATTCAGCATCCTTCTTGTCATCAGCTCCTACATCAATCAGCATATTTTTAATATCCATTGGTTTTGCCCGTTTCTCGGGACTTAATAGATGGGGAGGTATGGAGCCAATTACACCGGTTACCGGAGCTGCATCTGTTATGATTTCAACTCGCTGTGCAAGCAGCACCTGGCTCCACCATCCGCCAAGCGTCTGAAAGCGCAGCATGCCGTTTTCCGTGATGCCTGTTACCATAAAGCCCACTTCGTCCATATGTCCTGCTGCCATTACAACAGGTCCATCTTGAGGGCCTTTTTTTAAACCAAATAGGCTTCCTAGTCCGTCCTGTACGATTTCATCTGAATATTTTGAGAGTTCCTGTTTCATAAAAGCGCGGACAGCATGCTCATTGCCTGGTGCGCCTGGAAGCTCAGTTAACGTTTTAAATAAGTCTAATGTATCTTGATTCACAAAAAAATCCCCTCTCGTTTTTACCTGCTATATGTACATTCATTTTTATTTTACAGAACTTTCTTTCGACTTGCCACTCTTAAGAAGAATTCTAAGCGATTGGCAAAGATAGGTGATTTACTTAGAAGAATTCTGTATACTTAGGATAGTTTGAGCAATTCGGAGGTGAGATCAAATGAATTGGAAGGATGTTACGGTTGGAGCAGTTGCAGGACTTGCTGCTGGAATCGCAATCAGTCAAGGTACTTCAAAAGCCGTTTCTGTACCTGCTGATAAAGTGCTTCAGGACGTCAAAAATCAATTTAAAAAACGCGGATCAATCGATGGTTCGTGGATTCAGATGAAACCCGAAGAGCATGAAATACTCGCTATAAAAAATCAGGTTTACCGGGGCGGAATATCCCGTCACCAGGGAAATGAGTTAGAGCAGTTTGAATTTATTGCTGATGCAAAAACCGGTACTGTAATGAATGTTTATAAAGTTTAAGTTTAAAAGATTCTTGTCTTAAATGGGACAGGAATCTTTTTTTGCAATGCCCTTTGATCACTCTTTATTTTTTATCTAAACTCCATCTTGATTTTCTATTTACATCTTCACAAGAGAAGCTTTTATAGAATAAACTGTCTATACACTTTTCCGCCACACGCCTCCTGCGCACGAGTCAAATCCGCTACTCCTATAAAAATCCTTATGATCATATG
This sequence comes from Jeotgalibacillus campisalis, assembly GCF_000829515.1. Classification (GTDB taxonomy): domain Bacteria; phylum Bacillota; class Bacilli; order Bacillales; family Jeotgalibacillaceae; genus Jeotgalibacillus; species Jeotgalibacillus campisalis. Next base: position 462,071 of record NZ_JXRR01000017.1, read on the forward strand.
CAAATGTTACGGTCACGATCTCTAAGCCGGTCCGTTCAGCTTCTTGAAGCAATGCTGAAACCAACTGCTTCCCAAGACCCTGCTTTTGATAAAAGGGATGGATCAGGATATCTTCCATATAACCGTGTTCAAGCCCAGTCCCTGCTACATACCCAAATCCAATTAATAGACCTTTTTCATTACGTATAGCCGCCCAGAAAGTACAGCAGCCGAACAGCGCTGGATAATCTCTATCCCGCCTCGCCCATCCAACTGCTTCCCTGAGATCAGGCACTTCAGAATCACGAATTTCACTATTGATTTCGGGTAAACGATTCATTTTCTATACCTCCTGTTTTCTTTTAGTTATCCCTGGAGAAGGTAATCGCAAAAAACTGCAGCGCATATTAAAAGCGCTGCAGGCAGTAGAAATACTCTAAATCTTTACAATTGATTACTTCTCAAAAGAATGTCTTTTCACAGAATCAATCATTTCTTTTCCTGACTGATCCCACTTACAGGCCCGATAATAGGAATCATGGTAAAAGCTGAACCACCAATTTTCTTCCAGTCCTTTTTGAATCCACTTTTGCTTTGCTTCGATCGAGTTCATTGGATAGTCGTCATAGGCTAATACCCATAATGGGTTTTTGTGGGCATGTGTGGGCATTAAATCTGCCATGTGAATCATTGTTTCCCCATTTTGTTCTAGAAGCACTACACTATGACCATCACTATGACCGCCGGTATGGACCATTTTCAGGCCAGGCAAAATAGTGACCTCACCCTCAAATGCCACGACCTGCTCTTCTATTGGCTTCCAGTTTTCTTCCCAGTATGTATTTTTCGAGCGAATGTTCGGCGCCCTCATTTCATCCCATTCAATTTTAGATGTATAAATTTTTGCCTGTGGAAATGCAGAAACCAATTTGTCATCTTCTTTCCTGGTCAGACCGCCTGCATGATCAAAATGCATATGTGTCATAATGACAAGATCAATATCATCTCTTGTTAATCCCAGTTTTCCGAGTGACTCCTCAATATGAGATTCTCTCGTCACACCATAATTCCTCTTTTGCTTATCGCTCATTTTCCCGGTTCCTACGCCCGATTCAAGTAAAACCCGATGCCCGTCCATTTCAATCAGAATGGGCTCAGTGGGCAGTTCGATTTGATTTTGTTCATTAGGAGGATATTTTTTCGACCAAAGCGGTTTTGGAACTACACCAAACATTGCACCGCCATCCATATTGGTCACTCCTCCGTCAAGCCATCTTAATGTCCACTCTCCAAAGCTGAACGAATCCACCATCATCACTCCTTTATTTGAATACGCTTTCAACAATAGTATAGCAAAGAAAGAGACTGGGACATATGAGTCTCACTCTCTTTTAACCGGTTCTCCTGGTTTTCAGTCAAGTGCTTGAGCCGCACGAAAAGGAAACCTATTGATATTGAACTTCACAACGATAAATACGCTGGCCTTTTTTCGAAAACTTTTCTTCGTACTCGGTCATAATATTCCCTTCAAAGTCACTGTTGTGAAGATCCAGACTTAGAAATGTTAATTTAAGACCATATTCCCAAAAGCTCTGAAGGGAAAATTCAAATAACCCCTGATTATCCGTTTTAAAATGGATCTCTCCTTTATCAGGAAGAACTGTTTTATATAAATCGATAAATTTCTTATTGGTCAGCCTTCTTTTTTCATGACGGTTTTTTGGCCATGGATCAGAAAAGTTCAAATATACACGCTGAACTTCTCCCTTTTCAAAAATGGCTGCCAGGTCTTCCGCATTACTATTAAGCAGTTTTACATTTGGCAGCTCAGCTTCAATGACACGGTCAAGCGCCGTGACGATGATGCTTTCTGAAAGTTCTACACCTATATAATTCACATCCGGATTCGCACGTGCCATTTCAGTGACAAATCGCCCTTTACCTGTACCTACTTCAATATGCAAAGGATTTTCATTCCCGAATTTCTGTGCCCAATTTCCTTTAACTTCTTCTGGAGCAGGCACTGCATATTGAGGATAGTCTGCTAGCCGCTCGGCAGCCCACGGTTTGTTTCTCATTCTCATTTTCTTGCACCTCTTCTTTTCATTAAAAATAGCCTCGGCAATTTTCTAAATGGTTCTTTTAGAAAAGGCACCGGGCTATTTCTTATTCTCAGCCGGACATTCACTTTGAAAGCAGCGCTGGAGGAAGTTCATCCATTTGGCTACATCATGAAGACGTCCTTTATCTTTTTGCCACTGCAGCATAAGCAGTGCTTGACAGACTACATACCATTTCATGCGAATGCGAAAGTCATCGGTTAATTCTTCACCATACTGCGCCATCCACTGTTCCCAGTCTTTTTCCGGTATGTACCAATATAACAGCATCCCCACATCAACTGCCGGATCTGCCAGCATAGCACCATCCCAGTCGATCAAGAACAGTTCGTCCACTTCTGATAGAAGCCAATTATTATGGTTCACGTCTCCGTGACAAACTACATAGTCATCTGCAGCAACTTTCCCGGCATGTTCCTGTAAAAATTCTATTGCTTCCCGCACTGGCTTTAGCATATTTAACTCTATATCAAGGGTTGATTTCACCTCATCGAGCATCAAAAATGCTTCATACGGCTCTTTTCCTAAACGGCGCAGCATAGAGGTCAGTGCTTTGGAGCTATGAATTTTTTTAAGTAACTTAGCCACTCTTGCACCTGTCATCTCGTCTGCTTTCAGTTCACGTCCGTTAAGCCAATGCTGAGCTGTGATCACATCGCCATTCTCAAGACGCTTTGTCCATTTTAATCGAGGGACAATTCCCTCAGCTGAAAGGACAGCAATGAAAGGGGAAGAATTGCGTTTTAAGAATAGTTTCTCTTCATCAAGCCGTGCGAAAAAAGCTTCACCAGAGGCACCGCCTGCCGACATGATTTCCCATTCTTTGTCAAACAAATGTTCCAAATTCATTCACCTTCTACGTCTTTGTCTTTAAAGAAGAAATCTCCGTTTTATTGTTGAGTATACGATCAGTTCACTGTTGTTTTAAGCTGACACATCAACCGTGTTCCTGTCAGACTAAAAAAAAAAAAGATAGCTATTGGTGCTGAAAAAGACAATAGCTATCCTTTTTAAAATTCTATCGTTTAGAGGGTGCATTCGTCAAGACCCTTGTTTTTCCGGTGGGACAAATAACCAGCTTTTAGGTGCAACTTCGACAAAAAGCGGATGATGTTGAGTCAGCAAGCCGCCAAACTCCCCATCTGTGTGTATAAGTGCTTTATCTGCTGTTTCAATCTTTATTCTTTTACCTTGCTTTGTTTTTACTTCTTTGAATCGCAAATGCCATCCGAAAAACACAGACAAAAAGACCGCGAGAAACTTAATACGTGATAAGCGGTGAACGATCGTCAAATCTAATTTCCCATCATCTGAGCAGGCAGACGGCGCAATCATCATGCCGCCTCCATAGTAGGGCTGATTTGCAATGGTTATAAACCAGACTTTCTCCAGTTCCAGCGTTTTCCCGTCAATTTCAACAGTCATTGACTGAGGTTTATAGCGTAGAAGGTGAAAAATCAAATAATAAACGTAGATGAGTCTTCCCAGCTTTAGTCGATTAAGCCATTTTTTGACCCGCGAACGATTCGATGAAATTGCTACTGCTGCATCGAAACCAACTCCCAGATTATTAACAAACCATCCGTTTTTATCTCCCTTAAATTGAGCAGCATCATGCTTTTCATTTCTGCCATCCCATTTTGATAATTCATGTATCGATTCGCTGTCAAAAGGAAAAGAGTTGAAATGCCGTCCAAAATCATTGCCGGAACCTGCCGAAATAGAAGCCACATAGGCATGAGGAAATCCGGCAGCTCCATTGACCAGTTCATGCATGGTTCCGTCTCCGCCGATTCCTGCAAAAAGCGTTTTTTCCTCTGGATGTTCGGTGCAGAACCTGCGGATTTTCTCCACTGCCTGCCATGGGGTACCAGTTATCCAGTATTCTATCCCCTCCCTGTCGCACATGTCCTTAAGCGTTAAAAACTTGCTGTAGGCATAGCCGTTTTTAGCATGGGGGTTTACAATCAGGATAAGTTTCATTCAGTATTCTCTGTCAGATCCGGCTGTTCATTGTCTTCTGACCACAGCATTCTTCTGACAGATGTGGTCTGGGTAAGCTCCAGAACGGTTTTCACGGCACGCAGCTGAACGCTCTTTAATGGAGCACGCATGCTTCTTTGCTGAGTGAACCATGCGGGGAAGCTTTTTTTATCGAGCAGTGTTAACCCATATGGAGCATCTTTAAAATCAATATAACCATTCCTGGATATAATCGCTTTTTTAATTGGAAAGTCAAGATTTTGTTGATTAAATAATCCTTTTATAATGGTTTCTGTCCGGTCCAGAGATATGGCCGGGTTCAGCATTCGTTTTTCCTGTTCACCTGCTTTAACTGTCCAGAATCGGTCCATAGAGCCGATATAAGCGGACTGGTCAGCCCCTTCCAGAAGAGTTATGCACCAGAGCTCTGTCGGGGTAAATACGAGAATGTCCAAATCAATTGGTGCTTTTTTAATCAGCATGACAGGTTCATACATAACAAGATACGTATCCGGAAATCGCTGAAGAAAAAAACGAAGCGGTTCTTCCCTTGCATATTTTCCGTCCACATATGACTTTTCTGTCAGAGTAGAGCTCGCCCAGGTCAGCTGAATCTGATAGAGCTGATCCATATAGAGATGTTTTAAATCTTCAAGCGTATCTGGACGAAAATAAACCTTTGGCTGAAAATCAAAGGAATTGTTCTCAGAAGCCTGTTCTCCTGTGTCTTCTGCAGGATGCTCCTCTTCTTTAACCCATATTTTCTTAAAGCGTTTAATCAGCGCGTGTTTGCCCTGCACTTCATTTCTGAATTGTTCAGCATCTTTATCATTTAAAAAAATAGAACCGTCTTCCCATTGCTGTTTTATTTTAGTCCACTGCTGCTTTTTTAATCTGACAAACTGCGATGGATATCGGAGACTGTCTTTTTCATATCTGGAAACATAGTCTTGCAGTTTAATTAATTGTGCCACTTTGCCACTCCTCTTTTTTAGAGGTCTTTATTTATCTCAATCTATACTGGGATACCACTTCATATTTAGGTGTTTCCTGCGGATGAATCCGATAAAGGCAGACCGATGAAACTTTCATATCAAAAGGAACAAATGTTTCAGGCTGTTGAAAATCTTTTGTTCCCTGCCATTTTTTAGCCAGCGTAATATGCGGCCTGAATGGACGACTCTCTGGATTCATTCCTGACTTATGGACTACTTCCTGCACCTCATCATAGATCGGCTGCAGCTCCTCTCCGTTTTCTGGACCGATCCAGAAGATTCGAGGAGATTCATTTTTTCCAAATGTATTTATTTTATTAATTCTAATTGAAACACTGGGAAGAGAAGCAATGGTCTCTTTAAGGAAACGCTGAATGTTAACCAGCACCTCTTCCTTTACTGAACCTAAAAAGGCTAGCGTAATATGAACATCCTGTTTGTGTGTCCATTGCTTAAACGGCAAAATTTCCTGCCAGGCGTTTTTTTGAGCCTCAATTTTTTCTTTGACAAAAGGAGAAATTTCAATAGCTATAAAATAATGTGGTGTGGACATCTTTGACACCTCCGCTAAGCATTTCCTTTTTATCTATTATACCTTTGTTGATCTAATTGGTATATCTTTTCATGGAAGTACACTTAATTGAATGAAAAGCCGGTTACGGGTAGAATGAAAGGAAGAGATATGAATGGATGGAATGTGTGAAAGGATGATTGAAATGAAGGTTGTACAAAATATTGCAGAATTAATCGGAGATACCCCGCTCGTAAAACTAAATCGGCTTAATCCTAAAGGAGGCGCCGCTGTTTATGCAAAGCTTGAATACTACAATCCGAGTAAAAGCGTCAAAGACCGTGCTGCATTTAATATGATGATTGAAGCAGAAAAGCAAGGTCTTTTAAAGGCTGGCTCTACCATAATCGAGCCTACTAGCGGCAACACTGGAATCGGCATTGCCATGAATGCTGCTGCAAGAGGCTACCGGTCGATTCTTGTCATGCCGGACACAATGACCTCTGAACGGATCAATCTTTTAAAAGCGTATGGAGCAGAGGTGGTGCTCACTCCGGGTGATGATAAAATGCCGGGAGCTATAAAAAAAGCAAAAGAGCTGGCTGAAGAAATCCCTGACAGTTTTCTTCCGATGCAGTTTGATAATGCAGCCAATCCGGATGCCCACCGCAATTCAACCGCTCTTGAGATAATAGAAGCCGTTAAGCAATTAAAAAAACCACTTGGCGCATTCGTTGCAACCGCAGGAACGGGAGGAACGATCACGGGCACCGGTGAAGTCTTGAAACAAGCCTACCCTGATCTTCAGGTTCATGTTGTTGAGCCTGCCGGATCACCTGTCCTATCCGGAGGAAAGCCCGGCAAACATAAGCTTGTAGGAACCAGTCCCGGCTTTATCCCTTCTATTTTAAATCAATCTGTTTATGACGAAATTCATAAAATAGAAGATGAGGATGCCTATGACATCACACGCAGACTTGCACGTGAAGAAGGAATTCTTGTAGGACCTTCCTCAGGTGCTGCCTGTTATGCAGCGCTTGAAACCGCGAAAAAGCTTCCCGAAGATTCCATCGTCATTTTTATCGCATGTGATACGGGCGAACGTTATTTATCAAGTGATTTATTTAGATTTGAATCATAATACCGGCTCCATCCAATCTGTAATTGGATGGAGTTTTTTATGCCCAGCTCTTTCTATGGAGCTGTATAAATTCAATATCTTTCATATAATGCTCCGCATGCCCTTCTTTTTTCATCTTAAGAAACGCGGCCTCTCCATCCTCTGCCTTTGTTTCAATCATGTTATGAAGCGCCTCTAAACGCAGGCAGATGATCTCCATCAAATCAGCCGGTTTTTCTACTCCATACGCTTTAAAGAACAAGTCAATTCTTCGTTTTCTATTATTTTTATCCATTTTATCATTATAAAAACAAGCTTCTCCTGATTCTGCCAAATAAAAGCGGCTCAAAGGAACACATGTGTACAGTGTATAAGCCATATCCCAAATCCTTGGACCTGGCGCGGCTATATCAAAATCAATGATTCCAACGGGTTTTTCAGCATCAAAAATAATATTGTAAACCGCTAAGTCATTATGGCAAATCATTTCTTTTGGATCAGGAGTTCCTTCTAACGGCAGCCAATCGCTGGTAAACTCGAAATCCTCCACGGCATCATGGAAGGAGCGCTGCATTTGAGCGATTTTGGTAAGAGATTCATCTGACCACATACGATGTTTTAAAGGGTAATTTCCCGCTTCACCTTCTATAAAGCTTAAGATTTCCCTCCCCTTTTCGTCGATTCCCCTGAATCGCGGAGAGTATGGATACTTTTTATGTTCTAGATGCTGTAAAAGCAAATGGATGTTCGCGCTGTTTTCATTGAGTTCTCTTCTGACTGTCCCTTCGGCAAGATAAACGTTTGTCATATTGCCGCCTGTTAATAACGTTTCATTCCTATCATCCTTCATTTGCTTCACCCACTTCCCTTTTCTCTTACTATCACGGGTCATTCTAACAAAAAACTGCAGCTCCATTGCCAGACCTGATATCTGAGCAGCAGAGGTGCAGTTTTGTTATTATTTACGTTTAGCTTTCTACACTCACTAATTCTCCGCATTGTTCCTGGATAGAAGCTTTTAAAACAGACTGCAGTTTTTTTGTCCATTCACCAGGCTTGCGATCTGCTACATCTTTTCCGTCGATCTGAACAATCGGCGTGATTTCAGCAGTTGTGCTTGCGATAAATACTTCATCCGCAGAAAGAAGATCATCGAGTGTGAATGCTTCTTCTTTAACATCAAGCCCGATACCTGGGCATAAGCGCAATAGTTCTCTGCGGGTAATGCCATTTAAAATCAAATTCGTAGCAGGATGTGTGATGAGCTGATTATTTTTTATTATGAAAGCATTGGATGAAGAACCTTCTGTTACTGTACCGTCCCGATGCAAAATGGCCTCAAAACTTCCCTGAGAATAGGCTTCTTGTTTGGCAAGAAGATTTCCCAGCAGATTTAAGCTTTTTATGTCGCATCTCAGCCAGCGGACATCTTCTGCGATGATCGCTGCTACCCCTTCGTTCATCTGGTTTTCTGGACGGGGCACTTCTTTTGTATACGCAGTGAAAACAGGGTTGCCTTCAAGAGGAAATTGATGCTGTCTCGCAGAAGCACCTCGAGTAACCTGCAAATAGATCGTTCCTGTATGAAGCTTGTTTTTTTCAACTAGTGTAGAAAGGTTTTTTGTCAATTCTTCTTTCGTGAACGGAAGATCAAGTTTAATTTTTTCAGCAGACTCAAACAGACGTGTAATATGCTCCTGACTTGTGAACATTTTCCCGCTGTAAATGCGTATTACTTCGTATACGCCATCTCCAAATTGATATCCCCGGTCTTCCATATCCACCGTGCAGGCTTCACGGGAAACAAAGTTGTTATTATAAAGGACTGTCGACATTGCACTCTCTCCTTTTAATCTTTAAAATATTTGAATTAATCTTGTTTAATTGCCATGCTTTGTTCCCTGTTTTTCTGAACAGCGAGTAATATAGAATCAATCGTTATTTTAAGCAGGCAAGTTCGTATATTGCCTGGGTATAAATGGCGGTAGCTTTAAGAAGATCTTCAATTTCAATATATTCATCCTTTTGATGGGCTACATCATCTCTGCCTGGGAAAAGAGCTCCAAACGCGACGCCTTTTTGAAGTGATCTGGCGTAGGTCCCTCCGCCGATCGCTAAAAGTTCCCCTTTTTGATTTGTTTGTTCTTCATAAACTCGAAGCAGGGTTTGAATAAACGGATCGTCCCCATCCACGTGATGAGGTGAAGAATTATCAATATTTTCGATTTTGATTTTTTCCTGATCAAGCATGGAAGTCAGTGCAGCAAGAGCCTTCTCCATATCATATGTAACCGGGTAGCGGACATTCAATCCGAAATAAGCTTCTTCTTTGCTGTAGCGGATTTTCCCTGTATTAACCGTCAAATCACCGCTGATTTCATCTTTTCCTGCAAGTCCCAGATTCGTTCCTCTTGAGTCATTATGAAGCATCGTCTGTGCAAACTGACAGAAAGCATGGGCATTTACATCGAGTTCAAATCTTTCAAGAAAAGTAAGCAAGTGAAGACCGGCATTGACCCCGTTATCCGGTTCCATCGCATGAGCCGACTTCCCGTATAATTCAATGGTAAGATCGCCTCTTTCAATATAATAATTACCTGTCAAGTCATTTTCCTTTAAGTACTCCTCAAACTCCTGAAGTAAATACGTTTGATCTAATATAGGGATTAAAACTGCGGCTGCACGATCAGGAACCATATTGTATCTTTCTCCCGACACAAATGATTTCATCTCCATACGCGGCGCTTTTTCATCTTTTAGTTTTTTATCAACATATAAGTCAAAATCGATAATTCCTTTTTCAGCATGAATAATGGGAAAATCTGCATCAGGTGCAAAACCGATCGACGGCATTTCTTCATGCTCAAAATAATGATCGACACAGCGCCATTTACTTTCTTCATCTGTACCGACGATCATTCGCACGCGTTTATCAAAGGAAACATCGAGATTTTGAAGAATTTTCATGGCCATATAGGCAGCAATGGTCGGACCTTTATCATCAATGGCTCCTCTGGCATAAAGCCTGCCATTTTCCACGACCCCTTCAAAAGGCGGGTAGGACCAGCCATCTCCTGCGGGCACTACATCAACGTGACAAAGAATACCTACTATCTCAGATCCCTGTCCCATTTCGATATGACCTGCAAGGTTTCCTGTGTTTCTAGTGGTAAAACCGTCTTTATCTCCTTGAGTGAGCATCCAGTCCAACGCTTCTTTCACAGGCTGCCCCAAAGGTGCTTCTTCAGTTGTATTCTCTTCATCTAAAACACTCGGAATTTGAACGAGCTGCTGAAGATTTTGAATAATTTCCTCTTTATACTTATCGACTTCTTTTGTCCATTGAATGGGCACTGAAGCTTCACCCCTTTTTCGTAATGTCTCTCATTATAGTCGATTGTTCAAAGACAAGCACGTATTGTTTAATCAAATGAGGAATTTGTCTGACTTTTAATTACTTAAGTAAGAAGAGTCACCATCGCAATAACCATTATTGGAGTCAGCATTGCAACGGCAGTCCAGTTTTTAGCCTGCTCATAGCTTTTATCATAACGGTACTTAACGCCTATGGAATGTTTATCAATGAGCGTTTCCCACATTAATTTATGAATGGTCACACACCCCGCTGCTAAAAGTGCTGCTGCAGCTGCAAACAGCCAGCCCATCGGTATAAGGAAGGCGCTTAACACAATCAGGCCCAAGATTCTCACGTAATAATAAATGAACTTCCGATTTCTGAGATGATGTTTCAGGAAGAGCTCAAGCATTCCTGTTACTGGAGTTATAGGCTTTAAAATGCGCGTTGATTTGCGAAAAAGAAGGGGCCTTTTCCTCGACTTAGTATGAGGAGGCGTCTCGACTTCCTTAGACAGGGTGAAAACAAGCCGAATCCAGCGCACCTTCCACTTTGCCTCCTGTAAACCATGGTTTGGCAGCCATTTCGGGTCAGCCATCGTCCGGTTAAACAGGCGTTTCAACCACCAAAAGCCCAATGGAATAAACAAGATCATAAGCACTGGAAACATAGTAATTCCTGTCAGAACGAGCGCAATTCCGAATGCAGCTGCCAATAGAAAGCCTGCTGTCATTAAGGTGTTTCTGCTGCCTGCAGCGTAAAAGTCAATCCAGCTTAAGAATAATTTGCAGGTCGTTCGAATAATAGTCAGCATAAGAAGGAGAAGCACAATTTGGAGGAGAGATAACGTTAAAATCCCTATTGTAAATGGTAAAAAAAGTAACGATACAACTAAACTAAAGAAAAAAGAGGTGCAAAGATTATAGAAAAACCCTGACTGTAAAAGTTTCCTGATCCATTCCGGACGTTTTGCAAGATAAACAGTATCTGCTTCATACAAATACGTACGCCATTTACTTGATAGCGATAAGAAGAAAAATAACAGTCCACAGCCCGTCCAGTTAATAAGAGTAAACCAGACAGGAGGATCAATCCAAAGGGAACGATAATATAAACCACTGAAGAAAATCGCTGGTATGATCAAGTAAAGAACGATCGTCCAATCGATGACACTCGATAGAATACCTTTTTGATACCGCCAGTCTTTTTTAAGACGGTCAGTAAAAAGAGTGTACTGCATCTTTAAAGATCTCCTTCCGGAATGCAGTCATATAAAGTTCCAGAAGACACATTACATGCTTCAAGCACCTCATCTAAAGAGCCAGATACATGCACGGTGCCGGAACTCATAATAATGAACCGGTCTGCAATTCGCTGGGCGGTGTCGAGTACATGGGTGCACATAAGAATACCAGCCCCTCTTTCCCGCTCGTCCTGAAGTGTTTCTAAAAGCAGCTTAGTTGCAGAAGGGTCAAGTCCCATGAAAGGCTCATCGATGATCCATAAAGAAGGCTTCGACATGATCGCTAAAATCAGCATGGATTTTTGCTGCATGCCTTTAGAAAAAGATCCTGGTAAATCATGAATGACACGTTCAAGTCGAAAACGGGACAGCCATGAATGAACTAAGGGCTCCCACTCAGATTTTTCAAGTTCTTCAACAGCTGCAACAAATTCAATATGCTCCCACAGTGTTAAATCTTCATAAAATACAGGTCTTTCGGGAATAAACGAGTAACGCAGACCTTTTTTTATTTCCGCTTCTCCTTCGAAAAATGGCAATTGTCCCATAATCGCTTTTATTGTTGTGCTCTTGCCCGCACCATTTGCGCCAATCATCGCGACCAATTCACCCGGTCCTACAGAAAAATGAACGTTCTCAATCCTGGCATCATTTGGCTCATAGCCGCCTTCTATAACGTCAACATTCAACATTTTTTTCAACACTCCTTCTGTCTGTTCTACGGAATGAATAGGAAAAGGGAGTCATATTTTCCTGAAAATCCTCCAATATAAACTTGTTAAATGTTAACGTCATGTAAAAACTGTCCGTTAGTACTAGAAAAATCAATCAAATAATTGTACAATGAAATTGTCAGATAATATGACTGTCGAATTTTAACGAAAAGGGGCTGTCGAAAGGCAACCAATTAAAACGTGTCGTTGAGCGATACTCAACAATAAAGTTCATCGCAGTCATTGCCCATGGAAAAAAGATGAGGGAGAGTGGTTTTTTGAAACCAACTACGAATCGGATGCTAACTCGCATCAAATCTGTGTACATGTTCATCAAAGAAAATGGAACGGTAACAACAAATGATTTGGTTGATGAATTCGGCATCACACCTCGCACCATTCAGAGAGATTTGAATGTGTTAGCCTATAACGATTTAGTGAGCAGTCCTAGTCGTGGCAAATGGACGACGACACATAAAAAAGTTAAAATATCGTAACAAAGCTAAAAACAGCCCTTTCCGCTTTTTATTCGGAAAGGGCTGTTCTATTTATTCTTCGCCGCGAAGGCTCTTAAGCTCTTCTTGTGTTAACTCCCGGAATTCCCCCAGTGCAAGTGAGGGATCAAGCTCCAAAGAACCCATAGAGATCCGTTTTAAATAGGTCACTTCTTTGCCAACCGACTGAAACATCCGTTTAACCTGATGAAACTTACCTTCCATAATGGTCAGTTCAATATGGGAGACAGGCCCTGATTTTAAAATGACGAGGTCTCCAGGCTTTGTCACATAGCCATCCTCGAGCATAACGCCCCTTTTAAATGCCACAATGTCATCAGGTGTCACTTCCCCTTCAATTTCTGCAAAGTACGTTTTTGGAACATGCTTTTTGGGTGAAAGCAGCTGATGGGAAAGGTGTCCGTCATTCGTTAACAAAAGAAGACCTTCTGTATCCTTGTCTAACCGTCCAACTGGGAATGGTTCAAAAACAGACAGTTCAACCGGCAAAAGGTCAATGACGGTTTCATGCTGGCGGTCTTCCGTTGCTGATATTACGCCTTGAGGCTTATTTAATAAAACATAAATGAACTCCCGGTAAACGATTTTTTCACCATTAACGGTTACTTCATCATTAAATGGGTCTACCTGCATTTTTCCTTCTTTTGCAGGCGTTCCTCCTACAATAACTGCACCGGACTTTAGTAATTTCTTCATTTCTTTGCGGCTGCCATAGCCCAAATTTGCAAGTAGCTTGTCTAATCTCACCCGGTTTCCTCCTTTTTTCCAAACCAAAAGCCGGCTTAGGAACCGGCTTATGGACATTTATGATGTGAATCGTTTACGCAGTCTTGTAATTCTGTCACCAAACAATTGATCTGCTAACCGCGATTTTAAACTTAAAACAAAGTAAACGAATGCCCCGATCCCGCCGCATATCACGAGAATCAGCAACGCCTGCAGGCGGCTTTCCGGATTCAGGAATGATGCAAGTCCAAAGTAGACTAGCAATACAGGCACAGCCATCACTGCATTAAAAATAAGCATGAGCAGCGTCCGTTTAACCACTTTACGATATTTGTAGGAAGCAAAATGACGCAGGACTAGCAGATTAATAATAATGGCTGCTATATAACCAATTGCGGTCGAAAGCACAGCTCCCTGCACTTCAAAAAGCTGTACCAGCGGAATATTGATCGAAAGCTTCACAAGAAGGCCAGCGAGCAAACTCAGCACACTCCAGCGCTGTTCATTTATTCCCTGCATCATCGCTGCTGTTACAGTGTACAGAGCAAAAAGAATCGCTACAGGGGAATACGTCCGCAGTACATCTGTTCCAAGTTCACTGTAGCCGTAAAACACGGTATAAGCCGGTTCAGCCAACAAGGCCAAGCCTATGGCTGCTGGCATCGTAAGAAACAATAGAATCTGGAACGTCTGATCAAGCTGCTGGTTAAGTGATTTCCAGTTACCCTTTGAAAAAGTACTTGTGATGACAGGAATTAATGTCATCGCAAATGCTGTAGCAAGTGATACGGGAATAATCACAAGTTTATGGGTGGTAAACGTTAAAATCCCAAACTGAAAATCCGATACAGCTGCAAGACCAATCTCAGCCATGGCACGGTTAAATGTCAGGATATCCATTAATTGAAAAAGCGGATTTGCAACTCCTACCAATACGAATGGAATCGAGTACAAAATAATTTCCTTATACATTTCTTTAACCGAAATTTGAACTTCGCCTTTATTTTGTTCAAGCATTTTATCCAGATGAGGTTTTCGTTTAAAATAATACCAGATTAATAAAGCTAAACTCGCGGCACCACCGACAAATGCGCCAAATGTTGCGACAGCAATCGCCGTTGTAATCGATCCTTCCATCACGTATAACACGACATAGACGCCGACTAGTAAAAACACGATCCGGACGATCTGTTCGATAACATTTGATACAGCTGTAGGACCCATTGACTGATGCCCCTGAAAAAATCCTCGTATTAAACTCATAAAAGGAATAATAATAAGCGCAAAGCTCACAGCCCGAATGACGGTAGTGACCTGATCTGCAGAAATATCCTGTTCGTTTGCCGGTATCGCCAATTCAGCAAAGAAAGGTGCAAATAAAAACATGATTAAGAATGCGATAAAACCTGACAGTGTCATGAACCACAATCCGGACCTGAAAAGCCTTCGCCCAATCTCATATTCCTCAAGTGCATTATATTTGGCAATAAATTTTGAAACGGCAAGCGGAACGCCCGCTGTTGCGATAGATAGAAAGATCGTATACGGAACATAGCCGTATGAATAAAGTGCAACCGGACCTTCTTCATTTCCAAGCAAGGCATAAAACGGAATTACATAAAACAGCCCTAAAAATTTCGATATAAAGGTTCCTAACGTTAAAATAAATGTTCCTCTTACTAATGTAGATGTAGACATTCTTATTTATTCACTTCCCAATCTAAGGAAAACTCATATTTCGACACTAACCAATAGTGTACTACTCCATCGTTTGAATGACAATTGGTTTTCTGACTCTTTTAAAAGAGAAATGATTGAACATACCATTAGAGCACGATAAAATAAGGCAAGTGTAAGCTTGAGAAAAGATGGTGAAAAAATGAGATATGATGTAATTATTGTCGGCGGGGGACCTTCGGGGCTGATGGCTGCGATTGCCGCAGGTGAGAAAAAAGAGCATGTACTGCTTGTGGATAAAGGGACGAAGCTTGGTAAAAAGCTCGCGATCTCCGGCGGCGGCCGGTGCAATGTAACAAACCGCCTCCCAGTAGAGGAAATTATAAAGCATATACCTGGCAACGGACGTTTCTTATACAGTGCCTTTTCTGTTTTTAACAACGAAGATATTATTGATTTCTTTGAAGGACTTGGTGTTGCGCTGAAGGAAGAAGACCATGGGCGTATGTTCCCTGTGTCAAATAAAGCACAATCAGTCGTCGATGCACTGCTTCGCAGACTCGGCGAACTGAATGTAGAGATCCGCACCAATGTAGAAGTTCACGATCTTCTTGTTGGGGATGGTGCAGTTGAAGGCATAAGCCTTGCAAATGGGGATGAGATCAAAGCAGCAGCCGTTGTTCTGGCAGTCGGCGGAAAATCCGTTCCTCAAACTGGTTCCACCGGGGATGGGTACCCTTGGGTAGAAAAAGCCGGACACACTGTAACGGAGCTTTTTCCCACAGAAGTACCGCTTCTCTCGCAAGAAGCCTTTATTCAAAATCGCGAGCTCCAAGGACTTGCTCTTAGGGGAGCTGCAGTCAGCGTGCTGAACAAAAAGGGAAAACCGCTTGTAACCCATGAAATGGACATGCTTTTTACTCATTTCGGCTTATCGGGACCAGCTATTTTGCGCTGCAGCCAATATGTGGTCAAAGAAATGAAAAAACAAAAAGGCGAACCTGTCACAATTCGTATTGATGCTGTTCCTTCTATAAAAGCAGAAGAGCTTTTTCAGCAAATGTATAAGGAAGCAAAGGAAGAAGCAAAAAAAGCCATTAAGAATGTGTGGAAAGGCCAACTTCCTGAACGCTATCTTCACTTTTTAATGGAGCGAGCAGAAATTGACCCTGATCAGCAGGCAGGAACGATTGCTACTGACAAGATCCGGCTCGTTTGCCAGATGATAAAATCCTTCGATCTTTCCGTACACGGAACACAATCAATCGAAAAGGCCTTTGTTACTGGAGGCGGTGTATCGGTTAAAGAAATAGAACCAAAAACGATGCACTCAAAAAAATGCAGAGGACTGTTTATTTGCGGTGAACTGCTGGATATCCACGGGTACACCGGCGGCTATAACATCACTTCAGCTCTTGTAACTGGGCGTTTAGCTGGAACGAACGCAGGAGATATAATGAAAGAGAATTAGAGTTTGGGACAATTATGTCTCAAACTCTTCAAACCGGTTCTCTTCGCTTCAGGCGGACGCTTTCCGCAGGGACGGCGCTGAGCCTTTCCAGGGCCTTGCCCTGCAAAGTCTCAGCTTGCCGTCATATCCTGCAGGAGTCGCCACCTTCCGCTCCGTTCACCTCAAATTTACTATTTAAAATAAACTAATTTAAAGATCTTTCACAGTTCTGATATCCTCCCAGCCTCTTTTTATAGCTATGTAAAAATCCTGAGATGACAACGTATTATCCAACTGGAAATTAAATACGCACTTATAAAGCAAAGTGTTTTTTAATTTTTTCTGCTGTTTCTTGTGCGCTCAGGTTTGTGTTGTCGATTCGTAAATAATGGTCCTGTTGGATTTCACCCGGCATAGAGTTTAATCGATGCTTTTGAACAGACATGAGTAAGTGTTCTTCGGATTGTTTTATATTTCTTTTCGTCGGCTTCTCCTGAAGACGGTTTGGGCTGACGTTGCGATCCAGTCTTTCTTCAAGGTTAGCTTCAAGCTCCACAAAGTAGAGATCGGCTCCTTTTTCAGTGAATATTGAACTAACCTTTTCGAGAAACTCCCAGTCTCCCTGCAAATCAAAAGCCCAAACAAACGTAAAAATCATTCCGTACTGATTTGTTTTAGCAAATTCCTCAAAGATTTCTTCACGAAATAAAGTTGTTAATCTCCACATCTGGGGACTAAAGTCGAAAAACGGCACCAGTAAATCGATCGTCATATGATTGTGAAATAATTTTAATTCCGTGAGTTTCGACAGCTCCTGCCCCACTGTCATTTTGCCGACCGCTTGTGGTCCAAATACTAAAATTAGTTTCATTTCATTACTCCTCTTTTGCTTCAAAGATTTTAAATACAATTATTTCAAATGGTGTAAAATCATGCAATCTATTTTTCGCACATCAATTGAATTGTTCTGCAAGAAGTTGAATAATGAGCAGCACGGTTATAATACGAAGCAAAGGCTTTACGTACCCCGCTTTCATTCGCTGGGCCAGCCGGACACCCGTTTGCGCGCCAATCCAGGAACCAGCCATTAAAGCAAAAGTAAGTCCCCACATAATATGACCCGCTGCTACATAAACCGACGCTGCTCCAATACACGACGAAAAAGTGGCAAGACGGACATGCCCTACCGCTTTTAAGTATGAAATCTTAAGCCAGCTGAATAAATAAAGCATTAGCGTTCCCTGCCCCGGCCCAAAAAGTCCATCGTAAATCCCGATCCCATATAGCCCCGCCCCGCTAAAAGGTGACAGGGTAAATGGTTCTGATTTTTCAAAAGATGCTTTACTGAAAAAGGAGGTGACCATAGCAAATAAAAGTAGAAAAATCGCAGCCAGCGTTAAATTTTCCGAGGACAGAAGTGATGCAACAATTCCTCCTGTGATCCCTCCAAGCAAACTAACTGGTATGAGCCAAAGAGATTCTTTCACATTTACTTCTTTTCGTCTGGCAAGATAAACAAATGCAGATAGTGAACTAAATGTATTTGATACTTTATTTGCCCCAATGGCTGAATGAACCGGCATGCCAATTAAAAGCATTATCGGCAGACTGATCAGGCCTCCTCCGCCTGCAAGCGTTCCAAGTGTTGTAGCCGCGATACCTGTTAAGAAAATTAATAATAGTTCCATGGAGATCGCCCCCCTACTTATAGAATATAGAAAGCTTTTTTATAAGTAAATTCGATAATAATTATTATATTTAATAAGAATAGCTTATGATTTGAATCACTTATAATAAAATTAAACTAAAAAACCATCCCTTTAAGCTTGGAATGGTTTTGTATCTGCTGTTTATTTTTACTTTCTTCCATTCTTCTGCATTGAAATTGATTTATAAGAAATTAATTTAACTCATCTAAATATAAAAAGAATATCCTCTGAATTAGTTTTTCAGAGGATATCTTTTTTGTTGCAGAATATTTTGTAGTCCCGGGTTCTTACGTTTATTTTTCGCTTGCTCCGTTAAATGTCCGTTTTCCTAATTCGTTTTCAAGCATATAAAACATATTGCTGTCTTTATCGATTCGTTTTAGTTTTTGAATAATCCCATCAAAGGTTGCCTGTTCTTCAACCTGCTCTTCAATAAACCAGTTTAGGAAATTCATTGTTGCGTGTTCTCTCTCGTCCATGGCTAAATCTGCCAAAGCGTAAATTCGTTTGGTTACTTCTTTTTCGTGACCAAGAGATACTTCAAAAGCTTCCAATACAGAATCAAATTGATTATTAGGCTTTGCCATGCTGTCAACTTCTGCACGGACGCCCATATCAATAATAAATTGATAAAATTTCATGGCGTGAAAACGCTCTTCTTCAGCCTGAGCAAGAAAAAAGTTCGCAAATCCATCCAGACTTTCATTGGAACAATAAGCTGCAGTTGCCAGGTAGATATGAGCTGAATAAAACTCATAATTCATTTGATCATTTAACCCTTTAATTAACGTTTGACTTAGCATTGCCATCACCTGTCCTTTTGTCTGATTTTAAGAAAAGTTTCTTTTTATATATCCTGAAATCTCGTTAATTTCTCAAGAGGATTTGTCCGTTTTCTTGCTTGAGGAATGGACTCTTCTTTGAAAAATCCGAGATGCAGAAATCCGATTATTTTTTCACCAGGTTTTACCCCGAGCATAGAACGCACCTTAGGATCCACTATATGCGGATTGGTTTTCCACACCACACCAAGCTTTTTCTCCCAGGCCAACAGCTGAATATTTTGTATGAGGCAGCTTACTGCTCCAAAATCTTCTTCACGCTGTTTATAGCGGGGATCTTCCGGCATAACGATAATCAGGAATGCTGCGGGCTGATTAAAATATAGACGTCTGTTTTCCTGCATTTCTTTCGGAAATGTTTGTACCAGCTTCTCTATAAAGTTTTCTTTTTCCTTAGAAGAGACGAAGACAAACCGCCATGGTTCTCTCAGACCGTGATTCGGTGCCCAGACAGCGTCATCAAGTATGTCCATGATCAGCGATTCCTGTACTGGCTCGCTAGTGTAGTTTGTTTTGATGGATCGGCGTTCCCGAATCACTTTTGACAGTTGTGAACTTGTGGTATGGTTATTGATTTGTATCATGGAACTCATCCTATCTTTTTAGTTATATAGTCTATTTTATTTGAAATTGATAATCACTCTCAATTAAAAATTTACTATACAACCTTCTAGCAATCAAGCTGTTTAAATGATTTAAGGTCACTTTATCAAAAAGGAAGTCGGTTTCTTTGCAGAAGACGTATCAAACTACTTGTTTTCTTCCTTGCTTTTACGATAGAAAAATATTCTCCAAATGAGTAAAGGGATTAAAAATGAATTAATAAAAATGCTAACAATGGCTTTTAATGGCTCTAATGACAAATTCAAAGTCACAAAAACTGCCAACCCACTACAAACACTCGCTAGAATCGTTAAAATTTTTTGTGATTTATTTTGATTCTTAAACACTTATCATGCTCCTCTTGTAAGGCATTATCTAGGTCTGAATAATATTGAGAACTCTTGGAGCGCGAGTTTTAATATTCTGACTATACCATCGTTGCATACTTTCAACTAGTTTTCTACTCAATTATTACAAAAAAAGACATGTACTCAGATGTTCATGAGCACATGTACATTTATATTTACAATTGAGTTAATGTATTTGTCACCATAATAACCGTCACAACAATACCATATATGATTCCGCCTAAATATGGATTATTTGTAGCGAGGTAAATTCTTCGGGTTACAATCGCTGCTAACGGAATGATGATAATCATTGGAAGCAGCCAGATCCCGATAATTGGAGAGAGTTCTGTAAAATAGATCTCTCCTGTAACAAAAAAGCTAGTGTACTGAATAACAGCTAATACCGTTACACTTAAGCCATTAAATAATGCAAGCAAGGCGATGTTCATCCATTTTTTTCTGCCGCCTGCCACAAAATTAAATGAATTAACTGCAATGGAGTTGGCTACGTAGAACGCAAGAAAAAATGGCAGATATTTGAGAACTATCAATAGTTTATCAGGTGTAAAAGCCTTAACAGCGATGATCCATATCCTGAAATCTGTTTTGAAGAAGTAATCGGCTATAAATACTAAACTGAAGGCTGTAAAACAAACAATTAAAGCTAGTGCAATCGTTTTAAGTAACGGTTTAAACCCGATGATAACACCTGTATCACGAAGATTCATTCCCTGACCTTTTGAAAAGAATTTGTAAGATAGAAACAAAACTAAAAAGGTCACAACACCCATTACAGCTGACCACACACCAATATAGAACACAGGAACCTGATTATAAAAAGCAGGAATATTTTCAATACTCCAGTTGTATAAACCCAAATAAGATAAACCTGATATAATCGCGCTTACAATAAGTCCGCCCCAGAACCATAAAGCCCCTGCACCTCTTGGAGCCGCCTGAGGTATCACGCTCTTTTGAGCTCTTAAAGAGTGGAATGTATCTGTATAGAGCATGAATTTAGTAAAACTTATGATAAACATCACAAACCCTATTAAACCAATAAAATTAAAGAGCACTTTAAATTGCCAAATTTGTTTTGTAGTGTCGATTGAATTCGGTGCTCCTATTGATTCATCAAAAAATTCAAGCGTACTTTCAACTACATTTGCTGAGAAGTGATTCCATGGGTGAATCTGTGCTGGATCGTAAATTACACGGACAGCTTCTTCTCCGTCAATATCCTGACGATACACTGTATAGCTTTCTCGCTCTTCCGCTTCTGCAGGGTCTTCGCCAAAATTAAGAAAGGATTGTGCATATTGTGTATTAATATACTCACGCGGTACCGTAATACTGCCGTCATCTGCAATGCTTCGGAAAAAGAATTCATCGTATTGAGCGGCAACAATTCCTACGTCACGTGATCCATATACATTTGCATATTCCTGCTCATCTGATCTCATCGCCCAATATAATGGTTCCCCGGGGTCAGCTGTGTACATTGCATCATTCGCTACAAGCAGCACCGATGAAATTAGCTGGTCTTCCTCGCTTTTTTTATTATCTTCTAAAATTGACCAGTTGGCGGCTCTTGCACCGTTTGAATGTCCAGTCACACCAATGCTCGCGGTATCAACATAGGGCAGGTCTGCCAATAATTCAACTGCGTCGTACATACCAGTTCCACGGTTCGGCCATTCGGATGGTTCAACTATATCGGAATTACCATGACCGTACATGTCAATCGACATAACGACGTAGCCTCGACGAGCCATTTCCACATAGTTTAGATCCTGCATTTCTCTGTTATTATACCAACCATGACTTGTAACCAGCCCCGGTGCCGGCGTTTCTTCGGTGGCATTCTCCGGAATTAATAGTAATGCACTCATTAAGTGACCAGATGGAGTTTCCCATCGTAAATCCTTAATAGTAACGTCACCTCCGGAAGTTTGAACAAATGACGCTCCGATCATGCTGACCAGACATAAAATAATTGATATAAGTAAAAATTTTTTTACCCCTTTTTTCTCTCTCATACGTAAAACCCCTCTCGATTATAAAGAATGAAGCACAAGATAATTATGATAACGCTTACTTTTTTATGTTTTTTACCAAACGAACTCCTCCTTT
This sequence comes from Jeotgalibacillus campisalis, assembly GCF_000829515.1. Taxonomy (GTDB): domain Bacteria; phylum Bacillota; class Bacilli; order Bacillales; family Jeotgalibacillaceae; genus Jeotgalibacillus; species Jeotgalibacillus campisalis. Next base: position 484,095 of record NZ_JXRR01000017.1, read on the forward strand.
AAATTTGACCTTTTCAATGACAAGTTTCCTAGTTTTGGTGCGCTATACACAAATAAAAGATCACACGAAGCCCCCATTCATTGAAGACTGTCGTGTGATCTCTCATTCTCTGTCACTAGTATTAACTTATCTTTTATTATAGTAACGCATGAAAGCGTTGTCAATTAAAAAATGAAATAAAACCCATTAATTAGCTTGCGTTTAGATATTCCTCATTCTTCTATAGACAGGTTCAATAGGTAAGAAGGAGATGGACCTAGTCCTCACCTGGAAACTAGAAAATAACAAAAAAGAATGTCCTCATGAAAATGCACTCATGGGACATCCTTTATTGTGAAGAGTTAACTTTTGTCTGCAAAGAATTAGAATCATTGCAGTGTATACATTGAGTACCTTCAGTGGGAGTAAACGTGAAGGGTGAACCTCATCAATAGTCCACCACCGGAACGAAACGACCCCTTCACCTATGAAATAATGATTATTAATCCCCCAAAGTAATCCGGCCTAATTTTATTTAAAGTGATATAACCAATAATTTCTCATAACATTATGCCTTTGGTTTTGTTTCCCCAGTATACTCAAGCATTCCGCCTGTCATATTGACAACTTTATAACCGTGATCATGCAGGAACCAGCCAACATTTTCACTGCGTTTGCCAGACCGGCAGATTAAGACGTATTCATCTTCTTCATTTAAGTCATCTAAATGCATAGCGACGTCTCCCATTGGTATATGTTTCGCCTGAGGGATCATGCCCTCTGCCACTTCGTCCTCTTCCCGAACATCTATTAAATGGATCGGTTCACCTGCTTCAAGCTTCTTCTGGACTTCCTGTGGTGTCATCGTTTTTAATTCTGACATGTTGATCTTCCTTTCCAATTTTAATGTATGTTAAGTATAGCAAATAAGAAGGCCGGTCACTCCAAAAAAGAACTGGGCGTGTCTCCGGCCATCTATTTTACTTAGTTCGCAACTATATTCACGAGTTTGCCAGGTACAGCGATTACCTTGCGTACGGTTTTGCCTTCAATGGCTGATTGAATGGTTTCTTCACTTGTCGCAAGCTTTTCCATTTCTTCTTTGCCTGCATCACGTGCAATCATCATTTTAATTTTCATTTTCCCGTTCACCTGAACGACAATTTCCACTTCATTATCAACGAGTTTAGATTCGTCAAAACCCGGCCAATCTGAATAAGATAGATTGGTTTCTCCAAGCTTTTCCCAAAGCTCTTCGGCCAAATGCGGAGCAAACGGAGCTAAAAGCTGTGTAAATCCTTTTGCGTATTGGGTTGGAATGACATCTGCCTTATAGGCTTCATTTACAAAGACCATCATTTGAGAAATAGCTGTATTGAAGCGAATGCCTTCAATATCTTCTGAAACTTTTTTAACCGACTGATGATATACTTTTTCAAGCGATTCATATGGCATGTTCTGTATCTTGGTTGTCAGGCTTCCATCTTCCGTTACAAAAAGCCTCCAGATGCGGTCAAGGAACCGGCGGGAGCCATCAAGGCCGTTTTCAGACCAGGCGATAGAAGCATCAAGCGGCCCCATAAACATTTCATATACACGGAGTGTGTCTGCACCATGCGTTTTAACAATTTCATCCGGATTGACAACATTCCCTTTAGACTTACTCATTTTTTCATTATTTTCACCAAGAATCATTCCTTGATTAAATAACTTTTGGAACGGCTCTTTCGTTGGTACGACACCAAGATCGTAAAGAACCTTGTGCCAGAAACGGGCATAAAGCAAATGAAGCACTGCATGTTCAGCACCACCGATATACATATCGACCGGAAGCCAATGTTTGATTTTCTCAGGGTCTGCAATGGCATCTTCATTGTTTGGATCAATGTAGCGCAAGTAATACCAGCAGCTTCCTGCCCACTGAGGCATTGTGTTGGTTTCACGCTTTCCTTTTTTGCCTGTCACCGGGTCTGTAACATTCACCCACTCATCAATATTAGCAAGCGGTGATTCCCCCGTCCCTGATGGTTTAATATTTTTTGTTTTTGGAAGCTCAAGCGGCAGCTCTTCAAACGGTACGCCGGTTGAAGATCCATCTTCCCAGTGAATAATCGGAATTGGTTCTCCCCAGTAGCGCTGACGACTGAACAGCCAATCTCTGAGACGGTAGGTCGTTTTCTTCGTGCCCAGCTCTTTCTCTTCAAGCCAGGAAATTGCTTTTGAAATACTTTCTTCTTTTCCAAGGCCGTTTAAGAAGTCCGAATTAACGTGAGGTCCATCACCTGTGTAGGCTTCTTTAGAAATATCTCCGCCTTCCACGACTTCAACGATTGGAAGGTTGAATTCAACAGCGAATTCATAATCACGTTCATCATGAGCAGGTACGGCCATAATAGCACCACTTCCATAGCTCATCAGTACATAGTCTGCAATCCAAATCGGCATTTTTTGATTGTTAACGGGATTAATGGCGTAAGCACCGGTAAATACGCCCGTTTTTTCTTTAGCCAAATCAGTTCTTTCCAAATCACTTTTTGATTTAATTTTATCAATATACGTTGCAACAGCTTCTTTTTTATCTTCCTCTGTAATCTTGTCAACAAGTGGGTGCTCAGGAGCAAGCACTGCATAGGTTGCGCCAAATAGAGTATCTGGGCGGGTGGTGAATACTTCAAAGGATTCATTAGTATCTGCTATATGAAATCGAATTTCGGCACCTTCTGATTTTCCTACCCAGTTGCGCTGCATATCTTTAATGCTTTCCGGCCAGTCAAGGTCTTCCAAATCTTCAATCAGACGATCTGCGTAAGCGGTAATTTTGAGCACCCACTGTCTCATTGGTCTGCGTTCAACCGGGTGGCCTCCGCGCTCACTTTTGCCATCGATTATTTCTTCATTTGCAAGGACTGTGCCAAGTGCAGGACACCAGTTAACAGCTACTTCATCAACGTACGCAAGACCCATTTCATGCAGTTTAAGAAAAATCCATTGCGTCCATTTATAATAGCTTGGGTCGGTTGTACTGATTTCGCGGTCCCAATCATAGGAGAACCCAAGTTCCTGAATTTGACGGCGGAATGTATCAATATTTTTTTTCGTAAATTCAGCAGGATCATTCCCTGTATCGAGTGCATATTGTTCAGCCGGCAGACCAAATGCATCCCAGCCCATCGGATGAAGAACATTATAGCCGTTCATTCTCTTATACCGTGACAAAATGTCTGTTGCTGTCATGCCTTCCGGGTGTCCAACATGAAGACCTGCTCCGGATGGATACGGAAACATATCAAGGGCATAAAACTTCTTTTTTCCGATATCGTCGGATGTTTTAAATGTTTTATGATCTGACCAATGCTGCTGCCATTTTTTTTCGATCTTCTGATGATTAAAACTCATTCCATTTCCTCCTCTAGTTACAATTACCTATAAAAAAACAAAAAACCCCCGCCCCTATAATGGGACGAGAGTTTATTTATTGTCTCCCGCGGTACCACCCAAATTCGTGTACACGCACTTTGAAAAAGTTATCATCCTTATCGCGGAATACGGATTGCACTAATACAGTTTCGCGCAATCGACTCAGAGGTGAGTTCGACATTCATTCGGCTGACTTTCACCATCCGTCAGCTCTCTTTAGGCTCGAAATGAAATTTCTACTATTCCTCTTCAGCGTCTTATTTATTGAATTCTCTTTTATTGTATGCAATTCATTGGCGGTATGCAAGCCTTTTATCAGGTTCAGCATTGACAAAAACTGAACAGTTTAACCACTGAATGGAACGATTTGCTTTTCTTTTTTTAAGAAACGATCATAAACAAGTGTCAATCCAATGGAAATAACAAGCAGGAAGATTAAAAAACCGAATAGAATTTGCATTCCATAAGCATCCACAAGCACGCCTCCCATAAAAGGACCGATCATTCTTCCCCCAGTTGCAGTTGAGTTAACGATGCCTTGATAAAATCCTTCTCTTCCTTTAGGGGCAAGCTGATTGGCAATCGTAGGGACCGCCGGCCAGATCAGCATTTCCCCGATCGTTAAAATCACCATAGCCGCAAGAAAACCCTGAAAAGATCCGGCATAAGCCGTTACAGCAAATGACACCATGAAAATGAGGATCCCAATGACCATCTGTTTTTTTAAGTTCTCTTCAAATTTTTTGACGACAGGGCGAATCAGCGGCTGTCCTAATACGATCAATGCACCGTTCACCGTCCAAAGCAAACTATATTGGGTCAGGGTTATATTAATTTGCTGAGTATAGGTTGCGATCGTAGACTGCCACTGGACGTAACCGACCCAGCAAAGCAGGTATCCGCCACATAAAACCAGAAGCGCAGTAAATGATGCCTTGTTTTTTATCTGACTTGATTCATGCAGCACACTCGTTTGAATATTCGCTTTGATCGTAATTCCTCTATAACTCACAACCGCAAGCAGAAAGAAAACCACGTACATAAGAAAATTGGCAAGAAAAATATAATCAAATGAAACAGAAGCAACGATTCCACCGAGCGCAGCTCCTGCAGCGACACCAATGTTTTGAGCTAAATAAATCGCATTAAACGACTTTCTTCCTCCTTCAGGCCAAACAGAGCCCGCCATTGCATACATTGAAGGAAAAACAATGCCTGATCCAAAACCAATAATAATTAAGAAAAATAAGTAAGAAGGCCATTCGTGAAAAAAGTTCAGCCCGAGAAGAGCACACACAGAAATGCTGATGCCTATCATAATGGACCGGTATCCTCCGATCCGATCGAACATGAGTCCGCCCAGTAAATTCCCGACCACGCTTGCAGCTGCATTTGCCATCAGCACGAGGCCTGCGACTGATAAGGACTTTCCCAGATAATCATGTATGTAAATCGTATTGAGCGGCCAAAGAAAGGACGCCCCGGTCACGTTTATCATCATTCCAATAACCAGCACCCACAATTTTCGCGGCATACAAATTCCTCTTTTCAGTTATTCGGTTTATTTCGAGTACCAAATTAGTTTAGCTAGTTTTAAGAAAATGCACAAGAATCAAATCGTCAATAATGATACTAAATTTACTTGCATTCTTCTCCCCTTTTCCGTCGGTTGACTCTTTTTCGTAATTCACTTTTAAAGGTGTTTTAAGTTTATAATTTGATTTAATTCTTTGAGTTGCTACTAAGTATCAGTCATGTGGTCATCGTTCATCTTCTGCGTGCCAATTTTCCTATTTGCTTCCCAAGTGATTGGTATGACCTGCTAGATCATGATAGAATGCGCTATAGACGCACAAAGAATCAGGTCATCAGCCTGCTTTAAAGGAGTACAAAAATATGAATGAATCGAATCCGTTTTTATATGCGGAAGATCAAAAACGGTACCATACATGGAATTACCATCTCCGAAACCATTTCGGACACAAAGTCTTTAAGGTCGCGCTCGATGGCGGCTTCGATTGTCCAAATCGAGACGGCACTGTCGCACATGGCGGCTGTACGTTCTGCAGCGTCGCCGGATCCGGCGACTTTGCAGGAAATCGGGTCGATCCACTTGAACAGCAGTTCAATGAAGTAAGAGACCGCATGCATCAGAAATGGAAAAACGGTAAATACATGGCTTATTTTCAAGCCTTCACCAACACGCACGCTCCTGTAGATGTGCTTCGTGAAAAATATGAAAAGGTGCTCGGATTTGATGATGTAGTGGCGCTTTCGATCGCAACACGTCCAGACTGCCTGCCTGATGATGTGGTTGATTATTTGGCAGAATTAAATGAACGGACGTATTTGTGGGTTGAACTGGGGCTGCAGACCGTTCACGAATCCTCAGCCGCCCTTATTAACCGTGCACATGATTTTGAATGCTATAAAGAAGGCGTCCAAAAACTTCGGGACCGCGGAATACGCGTGTGCTCCCATATCATTAATGGCCTTCCTGAAGAGGACTACGGCATGATGATGGAAACAGCAAAAGCAGTAGCAGAGCTTGATGTACAGGGAATTAAAATACATCTTTTACATCTTTTAAAAGGTACGCCTATGGTAAAGCAGTATGAAAAAGGCAAACTGGAGTTTTTAACACAAGAAAATTATGTGAGCCTTGTTTGTGACCAGCTTGAGATTCTGCCACCGGAAATGATCATCCACCGAATTACAGGAGACGGTCCTATCGAGTTGATGATCGGACCTATGTGGAGTGTGGATAAATGGAATGTACTAAATGATATTGACAAGGAATTGATCCGAAGAGGGTCCTATCAAGGAAAACATTTTAAAGAGGTGAGTCCGCAGCGATGAATTTTGACCGCATATTGCCATATGCACGCCAATTGCTCGAGCGGGTTGTCGATAAAGGCGATGTGGTAGTAGATGCTACAGTCGGAAACGGCCATGACACGCTTTATTTAGCGCAGCTTGTCGGGGAGCATGGACGTGTATATGGGTTTGATATTCAGCAGGAAGCCATTGACGAAACTGCTTCAAAATTAGAAGAACACCATTTAAGAAACCGGGTCATGCTGTTTCAGGAAGGTCATGAACTTGCAGATCAGGCGATTCCACCGGTTCATCACGGGGCGATCTCCGGAGCTATTTTTAACCTGGGGTACCTGCCTGGAGGCGATGAAACACTCGTTACCAGGCCGCGGACAACCATTACAGCAGTCGAAAAACTGCTCGATATGATTAAACCGGGCGGAATGATTGTCATGGTCATTTATCACGGTCATCCTGAAGGGGCGGTAGAGCGCGATTATCTGCTGCGCTTTGTTCAAACAATTGATGGTGAAACCGCTCATGTTCTGAGATATCAATTTATGAACACGCAGACCCCTTCACCATTTATTATCGCGATTGAGAAGCGCAGCCTTCGGAATTAGCATCCGTGTATAGAAATTCAAGTAAAAAATGAATCTGCACAAAAATAAGGGCTGAGACAAATCTATCTCAGCCTTTTTTTGTGTTTAAATGGATTCATTCTTATTCAGGCTGAGGCTTTCCATTACATCCGCTAAGAAAATCCGGCATGATATTCTGTTCTTCTTTATTAATAAGTTATAGCAAACCTGCCCGTTTCAATCCTTCAGCGATCCCAAATTCATCAACAGCTGTGGTTGTAAAATCTGCCGCTTCCTTGGCTTCGCTGCAGCCATTTCCCATTGCAATGCCGCAACCGACAGCAGCCAGCATTTCAATGTCATTTAAACCGTCTCCAAATGCATACACATTTTCCATCTTTATCGAAAGAATCTTAATAACTTCTTCGATTCCTCTCGCCTTTGAGCCTCCAGCTGGTATCACATCTACGGATTGAGGGTGCCATCTGATAAAGTCAAACCGCTCAAATTTCTCATCATATGCTTCTTCTTCATTTCCTTCGCAAAAAAGCAGGGTTTGATAAATTTCTTCCATGTGAAAGTAAGAAGGGTCATGCGTAGGAAAGGATTTAATTTTTAATGAATTAAAGCTGTTGGTAATTCTGTCGTGCTGTTCAACATTTGCTTTCATTTCGCTTCTGCCCATATAAACAAGCGGATGATTGTTTACAGCGGCTGCTTCTGTTAATTCTTTTAAACTGTCATAATGAAGCGGATTGCTTACGATGGTTTTGCCATTATGCTCCACGTATTGACCGTTATAGCTGATAAACGTATCAATGGACAGCTCCCTGCGCAAGTCCTCAAACATAAATGGTGCTCTTCCTGTTGCAATCGCTACATGATGTCCCTTGTCTCTAAGCGCGTTAATCGCTTCTTTAGTGGATGCGGGCAGTTTTTTATTATGATCTAAAAGTGTGCCATCGATATCAAAAAATATCATTTTTTTATTACTCATCCTGTCACCTCTATATAAAAATTGTTCATTTCTATGAAGACCCTCTCCCATAATACCAGAAGCGTTGGGAGAGAAAAATAATCTGCCTTTTTGCATCATAGATTACCGTATGCCAAAAAAATAGAACATCGCTCAAGCAATGCTCTCACACTTACTTCTTATCAATTACTTCAACATTTCTTTCACCAGTTCTTTGTTTCTCTGTTTAAATACTTCATTATGGGATGAAACCATTGCCGCGCTGCTGGCATCAGGCTGTATAAATTGTTTAGCTTTATTAACAGCATTGGCTGCATCCTGAAAAGCACCTGCTATTAGATGAAGTTTGCCATCGTGTTTTAAGATGTCACCCGCAGCATACAAACCAGGGACGGATGATTCACTGGTGGCATTCCCTGAAACATAAAAATCATCGATCATCTGAATACCGAGCTCACTGTTTTTAATTAGGGCTGAGTCGATTTCATATCCATGATTAATAACCACTTCGTCGATATCGAGTATGGTCACATCCCCATTTTCTTGATTGGTGAGTTCTACTTTTTCGATCGTTTCATGATCTGCAGCAGCTGTGAGTTTGGTTATGGAAGTGGAAAGCATACAAACCGCCGAACTGTTCAAAAGCTGTGTTACTTGTGCTTCATGCCCTTTCAGAGAATCCTTTCTGTATGTCAGATAGATTTTTTTGGCAATAGGCTCTAATTCATTTGCCCAGTCAATCGCTGAATTTCCGCCTCCTGAAAGCAGGATCGTTTTATCTTTGAAACGCTGCAAGGATTTAACTGTATAATGCAGATTCGTTACTTCAAACCGGTCAGCACCTTCTATCGTCAGCTTTTGAGGGTTTAAGATGCCGCTTCCTACAGCTACAATTACCGTTTTTGATACATGCTGGTTTCCAGAAGTCCCCTCTAATATAAATAGTCCGTCAGCTGTCCGGCCGATTGATTGTATTTTCTCATTTAATATGACTTCAGGATTAAACGTCAGCCCTTGCTCTACCAACTGATCAATTAACTTTGCTCCGGGCAGAGGAGTTTGTCCGCCTACATCCCAGATCATCTTTTCAGGATACACATGAATTTTCCCGCCAAGCTGAGGCTGATATTCAATCACTTTCGTCTTTAATTCCCTCAGTCCGCTGTAAAAAGCTGAATAGAGACCCGCAGGACCTCCTCCAATCACAGTAACATCAAATATTTCCTGGTTATGCATAGCTGCCCACTCCTCTTTCTATATTACGATTGATTATCATTCTCATTTAACTATACTCCCTATCTGAACTAAAAACAATATTAGCCGCTGATTCATTCGCCTCTTCTACTCATCTCTTTCATTACATACAATAGTTTATTGCGGAAAGACCGGAGATTGCTTTAACGCACTTACCTTTAAAGATAAAGAGGGAGATCAAGTGAAACCATGGAATAAGGCGTGTCAAATCGCAGCCGTTTATGTTGGAACAGTGGTGGGAACAGGGTTTGCTACGGGAAAAGAAATTGTTGAATTTTTCTCCCAATATGGTTTGTGGGGGCTGCTTGGCATTATTGTAAGCGGATATTTTTTTATTACGCTCGGGACAAGCCTGATGGTTAAAGCGATTGACTTAAAGGCACGATCTTATGAGGAGCTTAATGAGTATTTATTTGGCAGAAGGATAGCAAAAGGAATAAACCTGATCATGTTGGTGATGCTTTTAGGATTTTGCACCGTTATGCTTTCAGGAGCAGGGGCGATATTTGAAGAGCAGCTTGCACGCCCGAGGATAGCAGGAATTTTGCTGACGATCATTTTGCTACTAGCGGTAATGACCTTAGGCACTAAAGGGTTAGTAGCGGTTAATACGTTTATTGTACCGCTCATGATCGGGTTTACTCTTTTATTGGCGTTTCATTCTGTTAGGACTGACGGATTTATCGAAAATATGCTCATGGTTCCTGAACAGGGTACCGGTTGGAAAGCCTTTGCTTCACCATTTATCTACCCTGCCATGAATTTAGCCATGGCACAGGCGGTTCTTGTCCCGCTCGCTGCTGAAGTGAATGACAAAAAGGCAGTGCGTTTAGGCGGATTGATCGGAGGAGTCGTCTTAACTCTGATTCTTCTTGCGAGTCATATGACGCTTGTTACATTGCCGGATTTTACTCAATTTGAAATACCAATGGCTGAAGTTATGAAAGGAGCCATGCTTTCTTTCTACTGGATTTACATACTCGTGATCTATGGAGAAATTTTCTCTTCCATAGCGGGGAACCTTTATGGCGCGGAAAAGCAAATCAGCACGTATATTCGTGCAGGACGTATGTGGATCATGGTCCTGGTGTTACTTCTTTGTGCAGCATTTAGTACTTTTTCTTACAGCACCCTTTTAGGCTTTTTATATCCTTTATTTGGCTATATCAGTCTTGCGTTCTTTTTTTTATTATGGTGGAAATCTTCAAAGCGGTTTCAGTCTTAGCCAAGACCGCTCAGTCCATTAGCGCATCAGCCTTCCTCTGCTTTCAGCGTTACAGCAATAATTTCAGGGCGGTTGAATACTCTCAGTGGAAAAAGACTATTCCCAAGGCCGCGGCTGACGACCATTGCAGTCCCATTTTCTGTGTACTCACCTGCAGTATATTCAGGAAATAAACCCTGTCCTGGTGCGATCATTCCGCCGATCCAGGGAAGCCTGATCTGCCCGCCGTGTGCGTGACCTGAAAAAACAAGGTCCACCTCAAACTGACTGTATAAAGAGAGAAGTTCCGGACGATGGGAAAGAAGAATCATGAAATCGTCTCCATTCATCTTTTCAGTAACTCGAGCAAGCCTTTCCTCCATCGCATTTCGTTCATCGTCATCAGCAGGCTGCAGCGGATCATCCACGCCTAAAAGCTGAATGAATTCTCCCTGTCGTTCCAGCTCAACTGATCTATTTCTCATCACATGAATACCGGCTGCTTCAAGCTTGTTTTCCAACCCCTTAAACTTCCCTGATCTTGCTTCGTGGTTGCCCGTGACATAATAAACAGGTGCAATGTCAGTCAGCTGCTCCATCAGGTTCATACTGGTCTGTTCATTGTACCTTCTTGAGTCAACAAGATCCCCTGTGAACACAAAAATATCCGGCTCCAACCCTTGGATTTCGCCTATGAGTTTATGTTGATCTTCTCCAAAGCTTTTGCTATGTAAATCGGATAAGTGAACAATCTTATAATCGTCAAATCCAACAGGTAGATCCTTTGACTGCATCGTTAAATGTGTTGTGACAATCGAGTTGTTTTGATTATAAAAGAACCAAGCCAGAACTAAAACACCAGCTGCTCCAGCGAACATCTTATGTTTTTTTTTCATTTTAACACCTCTGTAAGCCTTTCATCTTCATTATTTTCCTGCTGCACGCATAGTATGCCACGGCTTAAATTTAAAAATAAACCACATCCACCAGACCAGCTGCAGTGCATGTCCAGCCACAACAAATAAAGCCCATGCTTCTCCTTCCTGAAAAGCTGAAAACCAATGATCGTATTCATTTTGTCCTTCTGGCCTTGCGATGCCGTTGACTAAGCCCGCCACAGGGATCAAAAACGATAGGAATAGGATGAGGAAAGCCATCACTCTATTCCGTTTATGGACGATGCTGAAAATGGCTGATGCTGCTGTAGCAGCTATAAACAGATAATAAATCAACCAAAACCAAATGGGCAGTGTTTCAGTGCTATACATAGCGTCCCCCTATCCTTCTCGCAATAATTAAAACTATAAATTTATGCCCTTTAATTTTTAATTCCAAGTAATAACTCCTGACATTTTACGCAAACCAACTATAATCCAGCCTGCCACTTTGACAGTGTATTGGAAGAAAAATTCCGGCGATTAAACAATTAATGCCCAATTAAAGGGTATAGTTTGCTTTCTTCTAAGGTATCATTCACCAGACGGAGTTCCTCTGCATGGAAGTCAAGGGCAGTGAGTTGAATTGCGTTTTCAAGTACCGTCTGATCATCTTCCGTTACGATTTCATCATCCACTGTATAATGAACTTCAGCAATGCCATCTTCGAGTGAAGCGCTAACAACTTCCAGCCCCTCTATCATGGCCGAACCGTAAAAAGCTTCTTCCTTTTCAACCTTCTTCATTGCGTCTATTGTTTCTGAGAAAGATAAAGCCTCTCCGCTCTCATCAGCTGCTTTTTCCTCAAGCATTCCTCCTGGCAGGAACAAGGTTTGCTCTAAGTCTTTATCGTAGATTGTATAATATCCACGCGTTTGACCTCTCTCCTCTTTAATCATTATAGGTTCATCGATGGGGCTTTGGGCTACTATTATATCTTCCTCACCATCAGGATTGAAAAATAAAATTTGTTCAATTCCAAATAAATCGCTAATGCCTATCAGCGAGTCATAAAACATACCCGTTTGAGCAGTGGTTGTGGACAATATGTTTCCCTCTTCTGTAAAATTCACATGCAGCTCTGGCCACTCTGCAGTCATTTCAGTATAGGTGCCAAGAATCTCTTGTTCGGAAGGATCACTTTCAATTAGCGACTGCTTCAGCCGCTCCTCTTTTGAACTGTTTAGTCCGTCCTTACGATCAATACTATATGCTGTCAAAAAGGCGGTTTCAGCACTATACGTGTGTGAATGAATGAAGTATTCAGACGCCATTGTTTCTTCTTTGCCATCTGATTTAGTATCGGATGCATCACTTGAGGAGTCCTCTTCCATATCCTCTTCTGCGCTGTTCTCATCCGTGTCTTCTTCGGTTTCAGGTACTTCCTTATCTTCTACATCCGTTTCATCTTGAGAAGTTTCATTAACCGATTCCACACTATCCTCTGTTGTTTCATTTTCAGCGTCCTGACAGCTTGCCAGCAAAAAAGCTAAAGCAGCTACTCCGCCAATTTTTGTTAGTTTAATCATTTAAAATGCCCCCTTTTTTTCCATGTACCCTTAGCTTTAAGAAAAAAACCAATTTAAGGAATAAAAAGGAACACGCAACAGTGTATTTCTTAAATTTAAACTGCTGTAAAAGAATCATTTCTTTAACGGGAACAGCTGCAGAACATTTCTAAGCTCAGGGTATGCGTCCCTCAATATCATTTTCCGAAGAGTGTGTTTCCTTCAAGACCACATCCTTTTATTTATTCTGCATACTAACAGAAAAAACCTCGGACTCTAATAGGTCAACGAGGTTTGAAAACTTATTTACATTTGGAAGATACGACAATTTTTAAATATACGGAGTCAAGACGCCGGCTGGACAAATTTAATTTTGTTGATTTTGCCCGGAAAAAGAAATAAGGACCGGTTCATTTCCGTTGCAGGCGGAGGCTTTCCGCGGGGCGGGAGGTGAGCCCCTTTGATGCTGTTGCATCTGCATGGTCTCACCCTTCATACTTTATCCCGCTGGAGTCCCCGCCTTCCACTGCAATGAACCTATTCTTTTTACTTATCTTTATTTTATTGCAGATAATACAGGTTAAGTGGAACCTAACACCCATTCTTGATCTATTATTTTGCTAACAACCTGTCAATTGTTACTAATTCATAGCCTTCTTCCCTTAACTGGTCAATCATCTGCGGCAATGCATCAACTGTACCTTGTAATTTGGAGCTTTGAAAATTGTGCTGGAGGATAATACCTCCAGGAGATTTATCCCGTTGAACAATAGTAAGAATTTCCTCTGCTGATTTACCGCTATAATCAATAGTATCTACAGACCACAGGATGTTTTTAAATCCAAGCTTATCAAATACAAGGGCATCAGCTGAAGTATAGTCTCCATAAGGCGGTCTAAATAAATTGGCTTTCACTCCTGTTATCTTTTCAACGATTTCATTAGTAGATGTAATCTGCTGGATGACTTGGGAAGTGTACAATTTGGATAATTCAGGATGATCCCATGTATGATTTGCAATGGTATGACCCTCCTCGACCATTCTTTTAGCCAACTGCGGATAATATGAAACTTGCTCCCCAACGACAAAAAATGTAGCTGGTACACCTTTTTCTTTTAAAATATCCAAAATTTGAGGTGTAATCATTTTGTCTGGACCATCATCGAACGTTAACGCGATCCTCTTTTCAGTGGTGTCCCCTTTTTCAATAGCACTTGACTTGTTCACTACTGGAGTGTTTGTTTGAATAAAGGTTCGATTGATTTTAAAATCGTAGGTAACAGTCATCCCTAATTTTTGTGCAGTTACCAATAATGGAATGTACGGACGGCCATTAATAACAGTTGTTGTGGTTGCAAGGTACTCGCGGATCCATTTATTTTTTTCTTTCACGTAGTAGTCCATATATGTCTTTTCCAATGGGAAAGCAACAATATTATTTCTCTCAACAGCAATAGAGTTATATTTTTCATTCTTGTCAACAGTAGCACCTGTATGCTTAAAAAATATATCTGGTACCATTACACGGCCATTTTGCATAAAGTAATTCGTCTTAATAAGCTCACCATCGACTGAAAAATATGCAGAGTCTGTTGCTGCCTTGACTGGCGATGACCCATAAAGGCCCGATATGATGAATGAAATGAGAAGAAGAGACAAAATCCCTTTTTTTCCTGCCATTTTATTTGTTTTTATCATTATAATAATCCCCCTGTATTTCTTTGAATTTTCCTCAAGAAAGGATTATATCAACAAAGCATAAGTAACAAAACAGTTTATTATTGGTAAATAGATTGTTACGAGCATTAAAACAGCTTGAGACATATTTGTCTCAAGCTCCGGATTGTCTGTCATAGCACAGACGATCTATTTCCATGGTTAAATGGAGGTTTACCTGTGACGTGAAAATTAATGTAATGATAGTATATGAATTTTCTTATGTTTATATGTGTTATAGATATGAAAAGGGCCGATATCAGGGCCTCAAAAGAAAGAACGTGTTAGATCACGCGAATTGCCTGTGATGTGACAGGTTATGTAGTCTGTACCCTATGTGTAAGACACTTTAAATTAATACCAAGTCCCCATTCAAACCGGGAAGAGATTCTTTATAAGTCTCCTGGATCAATATCTCCTAAATGCGTTTTAATTCAAATCTTGCTTACTGCTCTAGACACTTAGGCCATGGTTACAGAGTTAAATTGAAGTGAGCAGCTAACACTTCTCTTGCCTTCTCCTGATTTTTATTTCCATCTTTTTACTCTTGTTGTTCCTTGGTTTTTCTATTTATTTCTATTTATTATGTCAAAATGGTTACTCCCCTCAATAGAAATTTTCATTAAAGCCGATAAGATGGTATCGTTAATGGGGAGCATTAAAATTTTTTTTGAATTTAAGAAACCTTTTTGTATCCTGGCCGTATTAATGAATGTAGCCAATCAGAAAGGGTGAAAAGGACGTGATGACGTTATGAGCTTTTTCAGTAGATTATTCGGCAGTAAGGAAAAAGAACGTCCTGCTGTGGAAGAACGCACGGTCATGAATTTAAAAGTGAAGGATATTGTAACGTACGACCTTGAGGATTATGAGGTTGTAGGAAAGCTTTCATATAATGACCACGGATTCAAGTGGTATGCTTATCAGCTGCAGGGTGTATCTAAGGTTATATGGCTTAGTGTGGAGATGGATGATGAACTTGAGCTTGGCATATATGAAAAAGCAACACTAAAGCTGCAGGAACCTCTGCCTAAAAAAATCGAGCATGAAGGCGTACTCTATTATCAGGATGAGCATGGTACAGCAACCGTGCGTGGAGAAGGCAGAAGCCAGAATGTCGATGGTGCTCAGTGCCGATATTTCTCCTATTATGATGACGATGATGAAAAAGCGTTGTCCATTGAGATCTGGGGAAATGATGTGGAAGCAAGCACCGGGTATGAAATTGAAGAATACGAGCTGAAAATTATTGCCGGCTCTCAATAAAAAAAGAATGTACAGGAGGAATTGTGATGTTTCAATTTTTTAAACGAGTAAAAACAGTAGTAGGTTCAGAATTAAATGCGATGCTTGATAAAGCGGAAGATCCGGTAAAAATGCTTGATCAATTTATGCGTGACATGGAAGCGGACATCCGTGAAGTGGAAAGTGCTGTAGCGAAACAAATTGCAAATGAAAAATTGCTTCAAAAGAAAGTTGAAGACGCCAATAATATGGCTTCAAAACGCGAAGAACAAGCAATGAAAGCCATTGAAGCCGGTAATGAAGATTTGGCAAGACGTGCATTGGAAGATAAAAAGATCCATGCTGAGCAAGCGGCTTCTCTTCAGGAATCCTATACAAGAGCAAAAAATGATGCATCTGTTCTACGTCAAAAACTTGACGAGATGAAAACCGAATACAATCAAATGAAGTTGAAAAAAGATTCTCTTAAAGCGCGTGCAGAATCTGCACAGACACGCACGAAGATGAACCGCACAATGTCCGGAATCGGCTCAGATGAGTCCCGCGGCGGCTTTGACCGCATGGAAGAAAAGGTTCTTCAATTTGAAGCTGAGGCTGAAACAAGTGAAGACATGCGTTCATCTAACCGCAGCCTCGATGATGAATTTAAAGAGCTTGATAACGGCGTAGATGATGAGCTTGCTGCATTGAAGAAGAAAATGGGCAAAGCGTAATACATGACAGCACGATAGGATCTGATTAACAGATCCTATCCCTTTTTTGTGCGATGCAACAAAGAAAGGCAGGTGAACAAGTTGAAAAAATCCATTTTGTCTGTTTTGATCGCAGCCGTTCTTCTTTTTGTCGCTGCCTGCGGAAATGGTTCAGGCTCCATTTTTAAAGATGGAATCGAGGAATTTATCAGCAATACATATCCTTTATACGACACGATTGCCAGTACAGAAAACAGTGATCAATATGCCCGTGTGTACAGAGCTGAAAATCAGGATATTGCATCTGTAGCAGATTCTCTTCAAGGACATGAAGAGCCAACAGAGATGAGCGAAGAAAACGAAGGTAAACAAATTTTTATTTATGATCAATATTTTGTTACGTTAACCCAATCAGAGGATAATGCTTCAAATACTATGATCGAAGTTGCAGAAGAAGAATTTGTACGAAATAATTACAGCCCCGGCTTTTTTGAAGGGTACTTGTTAGCAAGTCTGCTGGGGAATATTTTCGGAAACAATTGGAGCACACAGCGAAATCAAACCTGTAATTTAAATCCTGAACGGTGCTATGGCGGCTATAATTCTTCAGGGAGCTATGTAGGAAAAACATCCACCCCGACCATTCGAGGGGCTTCTACCAACCGCGGCGGCGGTACCGGTTCTGGAAAATAACGTATTTTGAGAGGAGATTGAATGATGGAACCATTTTTGCTGACTATTATGTATTTTGCTATTGCCATTGCTATTGTGGTTATAGGACTTGCTATTTTTGAGGTACTGACAAAGAAATACAAAGACTGGGATGAAATTTTAAATGGCAATAAAGCCGTTGCACTTTCGATCAGCGGAAAAATTATCGGCATATGCATTATTCTTGCGTTCGCGATTTATAATAGCTTTGCTGTGACTGAGACCTTAATTTGGGGCGGCATCGGTGTAGTTCTGCAGCTTGCTGCTTATGTACTTTTTGAAGTACTTACCCGTAAATTTTCCGTGGAAGAGCAGTTACATAAAGGCAATCTGGCTGTTGGAATTATCAGCTTTGGTGTGTCTGTCGGACTTGCGTTTGTTATTGGCGCGTCCATCACGTAACATCTGCCTTCACGTTGCAGACGAAGGCGGTTATAAGGAGTTTAAATCATGAAAAGCCTCAATGATTTAGGAATAAAACAAAGTAAAGCCATCTATTGGGCATCTGGAATTGTATCGATATGCGGTATTATTTTTGAAGTATTATTCGGAGCGGCGGGCTCTTACATTTTGGGAGATGGTGTGAAGCAGTATACGCTCACCATCTCACTTTTTTTAACTGGAATGGGAATCGGAGCGTCGATCAGTGAGCGTGTCACAAAAAACCTCATCACATCATTTATCTGGATTGAATATGCGATTGGCTTAGTTGGCGGATTTTCCACCTTCTTGTTTTTTGGTGTTACGGCATTTCTTCCTGGCGGTACAGACGCTATTTTTCTTTACACCATCACGCTGATTGTCGGCGGGTTAACGGGGCTTGAACTCCCTATTCTTATTCGAAAAGCAAATGAGATTGGCGTTACGCTGAGCAAAAGCACCGCGCGTGTCCTTTTCTCCGATTACGCAGGCGGACTTATTGGCGGTCTTCTTTTTGTATTTTATCTTCGGCCGGAATTTGGTCTTGTTAAGACGGCTTTTATCGTAGCATTGATTAATGTTGGAGTGGCTCTTTGGGTATTAAACTATTTTAAAAATGAAATTGCCCGCTTCCGTTTGCATCTGATTTCCGGTGTGTCCATTTTTATTGTGCTGCTGTCAGGGGTTTTCTGGGGAGACGAAGTTGCTTTTACCTTTGAACAAAGGCTTTATCGGGATCCTATTATTTATCATGACCAAACCGATTATCAGCAAATTATTTTAACGAAAGAACAAGGAGATGTCAGGTTGTTTTTGGACGGACAGCTGCAAATGAGCTCAACAGACGAGTACCGCTATCATGAAACGCTTGTCCACCCTGCCGTAGCAAGCGCAGACGAACCTGAAAATGTCCTGGTGCTCGGCGGCGGTGATGGACTTGTTCTGCGTGAACTATGGAAGTATGACGGCATTAAAAACGTGGATTTGGTGGACTTAGACCCCGCTGTAGTTGAGCTGGCTGAGACGAATTACGACCTGCTTCAGCTAAACAACGACTCATTTTCCGACCCAAGAGTCAATGTTCATCACGCGGATGCTTTTTCTTTTCTTGAAGAAGCAGATGGTTTCTGGGACGTGATTATTGTTGATTTGCCAGATCCAAATAACGAGTCCCTAAATAAACTGTATACGCTGCAGTTTTATCAGCTTATACGAAATCATCTTACCCCTGGTGGAACCGTTATGATTCAATCCACCTCCCCTACGTTTGCAACCGAGGTCTATTGGACGATCGATCACACCGTTCAGCAGGCTGGTCTGCACACAGAAAATCTTCATGTTGATATTCCAAGCTTCGGGGATTGGGGCTTTGTGATGGCCAAACGGGAAGATATGAATGGCGTATTAGATGAAATCGAATTGGACGTTGAGACAACGTTTTTAGATGAAGACGTCCTTCAAGGCTTAACTGTCTTCGGTAAAGATATTGACAGTGAAATCACAGATGAGAATGGTCAACTATTTGACTATCAGCCTAACACGCTGATCGAGCCAATTCTTCTTCAGATGTATGAAAGAGCCTGGCAGCACTATTAACATTCCCTTCACCATCCAACCGCTTTCGATTTTAGAAAAGCGGGCTGGATGGTTATTTTAATTGGTCTTTTCTAAGCTCATCCACTGCAGCTTAAATTAAATGAAAAAGAAAAACCAAGTTTCGATTTTTTTGAATTGGGAATACATTTCTTATAACAAATAAAACCAATTTTATTTTAAAATTTAGCAAACGTGGAGGGAATTTAATGACTAATCAACAGCCAAGCCGTCAATATGAAGAGATTCCAGTTCAACAGCAGCATCAGAAACCGGGCAAAGAATCCGAAATGGAGCCTCGTCCCGTTTTTCGCGGAAAGTCTTATCAGCCAAGTGGAAAACTGGCCGGAAAAACCGCCATCATTACAGGCGGGGACAGCGGCATTGGACGCTCTGTGGCCATTCACTTTGCAAAAGAAGGTGCAGATGTAGTCATTGCCTATTTAGATGAACATGACGATGCACAGGAAACAAAAGCATTGATTGAAGAAGAGAACCGTCAATGCTTGATTCTTGCAGGAGATATTGGACGAGAGGCTTTTTGCCAGGAAATCGTTCAAAAAACAATCGCCGAATTTGGCAAAATCGACATTCTTGTCAATAATGCAGGTGAGCAGCACCCGCAGGAAAGCCTTGAAGATATCACGGAGGAGCAGCTTGAGCGTACGTTCAGAACCAATGTATTCTCTTATTTCTTTCTTACAAAAGCAGCACTGCCTCATTTAAAAGCCGGAAGTTCTATTATCACTACTGCATCCATCACAGGATATGCCGGCAAGGAAATTCTGCTTGACTATTCTGCTACAAATGGTGCAAGAACATCCTTCATGCGTTCTCTTTCTCAATCGGTTGCCAAAAAAGGCATCCGCGTAAATGGAGTGGCACCCGGACCAATCTGGACACCGCTTATCCCTTCCACTTTCGGCGAAGAAGATATCGAGTCCTTTGGTGACGAAACCCCTCTTGGCCGTCCTGGACAGCCTGAAGAACTTGCGCCGGCATACGTCTATTTAGCAAGTGATGATTCTTCCTATGTTTCCGGTCAAATGATTCATGTAAACGGTGGTATGGTCGTGAACGGCTAATAAAATAGTGGAGCAGAACAGTCCGCACACTTCTTCTTGAAACCGCTGAAATACCAACTAGATAATTAATCGTCGACATTGCAGCCGCCACGAATTCTGTTCAGTAGAATTTTTGGCGGCTTTTGTTGATTGAAATTATAACTAAAATCCAATTTAAGGAGGAAAATGAAAATGCCTGTGTATCCTTACTTAGTTTTTAATGGAAATTGTTTAGAAGCCGTCCAATTTTATGCAGAGGTATTTGATGCAGAGTTGCAGCCTATGATGAGGTTTAACGACATGCCGGAAAACCCTGAATATAAGATACCCGAAGAAGCTAAAGAATTCATTATGCATACTCAGCTTGGGATTAATGGAACAAATGTGATGTTTTCTGATCAAATGCCTGGTATGCCATACACTCAGGGGAATAGCATTTCACTTGCATTCGTTCAATCAAATGAAAACGAAATCCGCACATATTTCTCAAGATTGAAAGAAACCGGACAAGTGAATATGGAGCTACGTTCATCCTCTTGGAGCAGGCTCTATGGTCAGGTAACGGATCGTTTTGGTGTGATCTGGCAGTTTAATCAGGATGAATAATTAAGAATAAACAACCACCCTTTACCTGATAGATAAACGTTTAACGGCTTCGGCACGCTAATGGCTTATTCATTAGTTTGCTGGAGCTTTTTTTATGTCTCTCACCTTTTTAGCTCCTCTTCACTTATTTATAAATTCATCAAGTTGACATTCTCCTAACAAGTCCTTATAATCAATAATTAGTTTGTATAGCAACTAATTGGAGTGATGAGGTTGAATCTTCGTTTTCAAGATTATATTAGTATCAAACTCCATAAGACGGATCTCGTTTTGACAAGCTTTATTAAATCAAAGCTTGAGCCTTATAATCTTGCACCGGAGCAAAACCTGATTATGATGCTGCTTTGGGAAAAAGATGGACTCACTCAAAATCAGCTGGGTAAATTCCTCCATAAGGATAAAACAAATATTACCCGAATGGCCTCAAGCCTTGAAAAAAAAGAATTAATCAAACGGATTCAATGCCAGGAGGATAAACGGGCTACTAAGATATTTTTAACACCTAAAGGCAGAGACTTGGGCAATGAAGTCATTCCGGTTGCAGAGCAGTTTAATGGAGTCGTCTGCAAAGATCTTACAACCCGGGAGCTCACTGAACTGGACCGTCTGCTGAGTAAAATCAGCCAAAATGTTCAATCCGTGTAATAACTTGGCTAATAGTTGCAATCAAATTCAAATTCTGTCACCTCATCTATAAAGGTGGCAAAACAAAACATCTGGAGGTTTTTCATAATGGCAAACGTACTATTTATTAAAGCAAATTCTCGTCCACTCGAACAATCGGTAAGTGTGAAACTTTACAAGGAGTTCCTTGAGAATTATATAAAAACAAATCCTGAAGACAACATTACAGAGCTGGATTTATTCAAAGAACAGCTTCCATATTACGATGTAGATATGATTAATGGCATGTTCAAGCTTTCTAAAGACATGGAACTGACTGCGGAAGAAGCAGAAGCTACAATTCTTGTGAATAAGTATCTGAATCAATTCCTTGAAGCCGATAAAGTAGTATTTGCATTTCCGCTATGGAATTTTACTGTTCCTGCTGTTTTGCATACGTACCTTGATTACCTTGCTCAGGCAGGCAGAACGTTCCGTTATACAGCAGAAGGTCCTGTAGGTTTACTTGAAGAGAAAAAGGTCGCTATTTTAAATGCACGAGGCGGGGTATATTCTGAAGGCCCGGCAATGTCCTCTGAAATGGCTGTAAATTATGTTGAGACCATGCTTGGTTTCTGGGGCGTAAACGATATTACTTCTGTTATTGTTGAGGGACATAACCAATTTCCGGACAAAGCAGAGCAAATCATTGAAAACGGAATTGAAAAAGCTGCAGTTGCAGCTGGCTCCTTTTAATCTTTGATTTTAAAATAAGTCCGAACAATCCTTTATATAAGTTTTTGAAAAAGAGAGGCTGCTCCCGTAAATTGGAGCAGCCTCTCTTTACTCTATTCACTCCATACATAAATTCGGGCTTCGTAAGGTTTTAGAGAAATGGAGTGCGGCAAATTAAATAGTCCATTTTCTCCTCTGTCGTAATTACCTAGTAAACAGTGAACAGGTCTTCCAATACATCTTTCCTCAAATTTATACGGTTGTTCTTCGTTTGAATGATTCAGTAAAATGAGCCAGGAGTGACCTTCAAACGAACGTGTATACACATAAAGCGTTTCATAGTCTTGAGACAGATCTTCAAAATCGCCATAAACCATTACCGGATGTTCTTTTCTTAGTGAGATCAATTGCTGATAATAATAAAAGATGGAGTCAGGATCTTTCAACGCTTGCTTCACATTTATGTCTTTTTTATTGGGGTTTACCTTAATCCACGGTTTTCCTGTGGTAAAACCCGCCTGCTCTCCCTCATGCCATTGCATCGGTGTACGGGAATTATCACGGCTTAACAGCAGCAGACTTTCAAACACTTCCTGGGGGTCACGGCCTTTCTCTACCTCTTCTTTATATTTATTTTTCATGGCAATATCCTCATAATCCTCAATGGAATCAAACCGGACCCCTGTCATACCAATTTCTTCTCCTTGATATACGTACGGCATTCCCGGGAGCGTATGCAGCATTGTGGCAAGAAGCTTTGCAGATTCCACTCTGTATTCCTGATCATTCCCATAGCGTGTCACTTGACGAGTATGATCATGATTGTTTAAAAACTGCGAATTCCAGCCTTTTCCCTGAAGTCCGTCATACCAGCTCTGTTGGATGGTTTTATATTTCGGAAGGTCCATAACCGGCATTTCATCCGCTATTTGAAAATGAAAAAGAGTGTTCAATTCATTTCGGCTTTCATCTACATATAACAATCCTGTCTCCGGAGTAACAAACGGAATTTCACCTACTGTCATCGCGTCATAATGACTTAACACTTCACGGTTCATTTCCTGTAAATAGTTATGGATCCCAGGGTTGTCGGCCAGGTAAGAAATATGGTCAGGATCTTCTGCATCTGGAAACCCTTCCTGCTTGGCGAGTAAATTAATAACATCCATCCGGAAACCGTCAATTCCTTTATCCAGCCATGACCTCATCATCCGGTAGATCTCATTACGCACTTCTTCATTTTTCCAATTAAGATCTGGCTGCTCAACAGCAAAAGAATGAAAGTAGTACTGACCAGTTGCTTCATCCCAGGTCCAGGGGGATGGCTCAAAATAAGATCGCCAGTTATTCGGTTTCTCTCCATTTTTTGCATCTTTCCAAATATACCAGTCACGTTTGGGGTTATTTTTAGAGGATTTAGATTCCAAAAACCATGAATGCTGGTCAGAAGTATGATTGACAACCAGGTCTAAAATAACTTTCATGCCGCGTTTATGAATTTCTTCAAGCAATGTGTTAAACGTTTCCATCGTACCTGCTTGTTTCATAACCGCTTCATAATCTGAAATGTCGTAGCCGTTATCCCGATCGGGTGATTCATAAAATGGATTCAGCCAAATTACATCAGCTCCGAGTTTCTCTATGTAATCCAGCTTTTCAATTACGCCCTGAAGATCTCCGACGCCATCTCCGTTGCTATCGTAAAAGCTTCTCCAATATACCTGATAAACGACTGCTTCTTTCCACCATGTTTTTTTCATGCATGACTCCTTTCCGATCTGTATTCTAATCTTCATACGTACACCTTTATCCAACTTTACCTTCTAAACCTGTACATCAAACACATTCATTTTTTGAATAGAAAATCCGATGGGAGACCAGTCGAATTATTTCCGCCAAAAAGTAGTACAGTCTGATTTTTCCTGAATATTAAATTGGATTATTTTCTCCAATAAATCATAGTCCACCGGTTGATTCCATTTGATTCGAAACAATCCTTTTGTGGCACTGTAGTCTGCTTCTTCGATAGCCTCTGCAAAATGCTTCATGGCCGCTTCTTCTGGTGCAAAGCTTAAATGGTGCTTCGCTTTGTCAATGCCGATGATAAACGTACCATGATCAGTGAACATGGGAGTATTCCACTTCATTTGCTGCTCTAAACTTGGAAACCGGTTCTCAATCCACGCATAAACGTCTTCCGCTTTACTTCGATGGTCAGGGTTATCAATCCCTGCTGTGTACTCTTCAAAAACCTTCATACTTCTTTCCTCCTCTAAAAATGGACCCATCCTTTGCTTTATTGTATCATGATCATTCTTCCGAAACTTTTGACGTCAGGTGAAAAAATGAAAAAGAAGAAAGGTCTGATGAATGAACACATTTACTTTCATCAAACCTCTCTCTATTAGGTAACTAATATTATTTGCCTTTCTTCTTAAAGAAAGATAGCTTCATTGTGTGGAAGGCGTCGACTCCCGCCCCGTTAAAAAGCGTACGCCTGAAACGGAAATGAACCGGTCTCCCTTTTAAAAAATGGCTTTGTTAAATTTAAATGTTGATATTCAATATTAAAAACGAGCTTGTGACAAAAGTGTCTCAACCTCCTTGACCGGTTCACTTCGCTTCAGGTGGACGCTTTCCGCAGGGACGGCGCTGAGCCCTCCTCAGGCTATGCCTTGCGGGGTCTCAGCTTGCCGTCATATCCTGCTGGAGTCGCCACCTTACGCTCCGATCACCTCATACTAATGATAAATATACTGCCTCATTTTTAAATTTTTTCAGTTATGTACCAACCCATTTAATAGTTCGTAATCTAATTCTTAAGAACGTTCATTTGATTTATTATCTTCATAATTGATTTTCTTATTTCTTAACACGCTATAAAAAACCAATACAATAAACAGAAAAAATAAAACAGTAAAAGCTGCTCCATAGGCTATTTCTTGGTTATTAAAATTTCCATAAGCATATAGTGCCATTGAAATAGAACTCACTATTAAAGCGAATATGATTAATGGATTGATTTTAACCTTCTTCAAAACAATTTCCCTCATTTCTTCAGATTAAAAGCGTGCCCCCAATACATCTTTTTATTTCACGAACTTAGATAAATTAAGTTTAGCATACGCTTCAACGATTGGAATTTAATCTCCATTAATTACCATACCATTTCATTTCATATAATAAATTCATAAGATATAAATAAATTTATCCTTACGATAAGTCCTTCTTCTTTTTTAATATCTATGTACATAAGGATAGGTTCATTGCAGTGGAAGGCGTCGACTCCTGCGGGGCGAAGCGGGAAGGGTGAGACAGCGAAGATGCAATAGCATCTAGCTGGCTCACCTCCCGCCCCGCGGAAAGCGTACGCCTGAAACGGAAATGAACCGGTCCCCCTTTTTTAAAAAAGAAAAGCGAATACGATCAACGTCTGAAAATCATAGTATAACCTGCTTTGTTGATTTATCCATCCCATAAATCTATAAGACACAAGTGACTTTACCCTTACGATAAGTCCTTCTCCTTTTAATATCTATGTACAAAAGGATAGGTTCATTGCAGTGGAAGGCGTCGACTCCTGCTGGATGAAGCGGGAAGGGTGAGACAGCGAAGATGCAATAGCATCTAGCTGGCTCACCTCCCGCCCCGCGGAAAGCGTACGCCTGAAACGGAAATGAACCGGTCCCCCTTTTTAAAAAAAGAAAAGCAAATACAAACAACGTCTGAAAATCATAGTATAACCTGCTTTGTTGATTTATCCTTCCATAAATTTATAAGACACAAGTGACCTTACCCTTACGATAAGTCCTTCTCCTTTTAATATCTATGTACAAAAGGATAGGTTCATTGGAGTGGAAGGCGTCGACTCCTGCGGGATGAAGCGGGAAGGTGAGACCATGTAGATGCGATAGCATCAAAGGGGCTCACCTCCCGCCCCGCGGAAAGCGTACGCCTGAAACGGAAATGAACCGGTCCCCCTTTTTAAAAAAAGAAAAGCAAATACAAACAACGTCTGAAAATCATAGTATAACCTGCTTTGTTGATTTATCCTTCCATAAATTTATAAGACACAAGTGACCTTACCCTTACGATAAGTCCTTCTCCTTTTAATATCTATGTACAAAAGGATAGGTTCATTGGAGTGGAAGGCGTCGACTCCTGCGGGATGAAGCGGGAAGGTGAGACCATGTAGATGCGATAGCATCAAAGGGGCTCACCTCCCGCCCCGCGGAAAGCGTACGCCTGAAACGGAAATGAACCGGTCCCCCTTTTTAAAAAAAGAAAAGCAAATACGATCAAAGTCTGAAAATCATAATATAACCTGCTTTGTTGATTTATCCATCCCATAAATCTATAAGACACAAGTGACTTTACCCTTACGATAAGTCCTTCTTCTTTCTTAATATCTATGTACAAAAGGATAGGTTCATTGCAGTGGAAGGCGTCGACTCCTGCGGGATGAAGCGGGAAGGGTGAGACAGGGAAGATGCGGCAGCATCTAGCTGGCTCACCTCCCGCCCCGCGGAAAGCGTACGCC
>NZ_JXRR01000018.1 GCF_000829515.1 Jeotgalibacillus campisalis
AAGATGCGGCAGCATCTAGCTGGCTCACCTCCCGCCCCGCGGAAAGCGTACGCCTGAAACGGAAATGAACCGGTCCCATTTATCAGGAAACTTTTGTACCCGGAATCTCCTCTTACTACTTACAACATTCTTTCTGCAATACGTTCAAAGGACTTCAGCTTATCTTGAAAATCGTATGCAATGGTTGTCAGCATGATCTCGTTCGTCTGATATTCCTCACTGATCCGGTGAAGCTCCCGCTCAACATGATCTATATCCCCTACGACCATCCGATTTCGATTTTGAAGAACACGCGACTGTTCATAGGATGAATAAGAATAATTTCGTGCTTTTTCAGGACTTGGTGTTCCATTTGAAGGCATGCCCTGTTCAAGCATGATCATGGATAAATCAAGACTGGATACGATCCGTTCAGCATCCTCCATGGTTTCCCCGCAAACAGTGAACACTGATACATTATTCTGAGGCTCTTGATAATAAGCTGATGGAGTAAAACGCCGCAGGTATTGGTTCATATATTGCGGTCCTCCCTCTCCATTGATAAAAAGAGCAAATGTATAAGGAAGGCCTTTTTGAGCCGCCGTTAAAGCAGACGACGGACTTGATCCTAGCACCCATACATCAGGCGTTGTCCCCGTAACGGGTGTTGCTTTTAATCCGTAATAGGGATGACTTTCCGGAAGATCATCGTGCAAGTAATGCAAAAGTTCATCGATTTGTTCCGGATACCGGTGAACATCTCTTGGCTTGCCCTCACCTAAAGCATAAGACGCCCGCGGCATTCCTCCTGGTGCACGCCCGATGCCTGCATCAATCCTGCCCGGTGCCAGTCCTGCGAGCACCTTGAAATTTTCCGCTACTTTATACGCACTGTAATGCGGCAGCATCACCCCGCCTGAACCAAGACGGATACGATCTGTTTTGGCAGCAAGATGAGAAATCAATATTTCCGGTGATGAACCAGCTAAAGTAGCGGCATCATGATGCTCCGATACCCAGAACCGGTGAAAACCCCATTGATCCGCTCTTTGAGCAAGCTCAACCGTCTGTCTTAACCCTTCTTCTGCTGAACTGCCTTCTGATATCGCAGACTGATCAAGTATACTTAATGTTAATGTCATATCGCTTCACTCCTTTATACCTTTATTATTCTAAACCAGTAAAGAAAAGTCGAATCATGTGCTTACGGTTGAATTTGATTCCTTCTAAGGTATTGAAAAAGTTGATTCATAGGGGAATGTTCCTTTTTAAGACAAAAAAACCCGATGAACGGTTAAAGCTCATCAGGTTTTCATCTATTATCTTCTTTCTAATCTGGCAATTCGATCATCTAAATCAGGGTGTGTTGAGAAAAGCTTCAATCCGCCTTTTCCACTGATTTTCATGGTTTGAACAGCTGTATCATCTGTATAATCTTTTACTTGTGCACGGTCTGCATACGCTTTAAGTGAACGAAGGGCATGCGCCATTTTATCATTACCTGCAAGGTCGCCGCCGCCTCTGTCTGCATGATACTCACGATGGCGGGAGTACGCACTGACAACAAGGCTGCCGAGAATCGAAAACAGAATCTGAAATACGATGACTGCAGCAAATTGAACGATCCATGCCAGTTCCTCACGAACAAGACGTGAAACAAGGATCGCAACAATTCTTGAGAAAAACACAACAAATGTATTTACAACCCCTTGAAGCAATGTCATTGTGACCATGTCTCCATTAGCTACGTGAGCTACCTCGTGCGCTATGACGCCTTCAACAGCATCATCATCCATATTGGTTAACAGACCTTGAGATACTGCAACTAAGGATTTCTTTTTAGAAGGGCCTGTAGCAAAAGCATTCACTTCGGGTGAAGCATAAATTCCGACTTCCGGCATATGAGTTAATCCGGCTGCACGAGATAAACGATGCACCTTTTCAACTATGTCCCGCTCCTGAACAGAAAGCTGACCATCCGGGTCCAAGACTTTCACTTTCATCATTTTCTTAGCAATCCAGCGTGACATCGCGAGTGAGATAAAAGATCCTGCAAAACCGACAATTAAACTGAATACGCCAATTGAAATGAAATTAATGCTGTCTGAACTCGTGACAAATGACGTGCCGATGCCGGTGAAATTGGCAATCACCGTCCATACAACAAAGATCGTAATCATAACGAGAATATTTGTTGCAATAAGAAGTAAGGTCCTTTTTCCCATTTATACGCCTCCAAATTAGTAGTTTCTATGTTTATTTTATCATGTTTAAAGAGAAAAAGAGAATGAGAACACTAGTGAACTGAGCTGATTTTGTTATGTTTTCGCAATTTCGACATATCTGTCTGATGGGTGCCAGATGAGATACTTAAATTACGCCAGCAAGCGGAATGCTTTACATAATATTTTTATAAACGTTTAGGTGCCATTCCAACAGGCATCCATTTTTGTACATTTCGGTACATTCTGCCATTCAAATAAAAGAAATAACTGACAGGTCCGCTTGCTCGAATTATTTTTCTTGCAAGCTGTCTCACATTCTTTTGTTTGTTTACTTTTTCATCTGAAAGGTAAACCCCAAGAAGCCCGCGGTTAATTAATTGATGGAATCGTCTGTGAGGAAGCTGATTCGTATGGCGGTCTGCTTCTTGAACAAAATGCTGAAGACGATCAAATAAAGACTGATGATCAGGATAGTAAAAACAAAAGTTTAAATCTCCCTCTTCCAAGTCTTCTTCCTGGTCGATTAAATAATCCAGGAGAATGTGGAGACCCTGTATGTACGGAAAATAGCCATTTCGAATGACGGCTGCAAAAGATGATTGAAAATCTTCCCGACATGCGTAGGATACTAAGCAAAAGATGCCCAAGGTCGAGCCTGTACACGCTGAAAACTCATACCACTGCATTTCCGGAAATCTTTCATTATGGTCTTCAAACCATCGCTTGAGACGAGGTTCTCTTTCTTCCTCACATACATGTTTATGTATTTGTAAATCACAATAGTATCTCGACAACTCAAGAAGCTCGGCCTTAATTTCGGTGTAAGTGCTTAATTGACTCAGTACGTCCTGACAAGTTAAGACCAGTGCACCGAGATAGCCTCCGTCGTCCTGCTGTTTGCGGCAGCGGTAATAATTACGCAGAGGGGCACCGACAGTCAGGGCATCTTCCATTGCCTCATGCAAACAGGAAAAATCCTCCGGATCAAGAGAAGTGCTGCGGTCGCATAAATTGTCAAGGTAATCACTAATCGTTTGATAGGCCACGATAAAACGTATGGCTTCATCCCTGTGCTTCAAAGAAAGCAGCGCCATAATTCCTCCGCCTTCACAGTGAAAGGCTTTTTGTTCGAGACTGGCCATTGCCTGTTTGCGAAGTTCCTGATTCGGAATACGACGCGCTTGATCTTTCCATCCATTCAACTGCATATGAACAGCAGGGAAAACTTTTCGATAAACTTGATTCATTAAAAAGAACGGTTCAGCAGGCACCACTTCAATCACCTCTTCTTAAACATCATATCCTATATTGCGAAGTCTGTTTCGTGTGAAGGATTCGGTATAAGCAAAAATTTCATCTCTCTCAGGTTCATTATAAAGTTCATGATAACATTGCGGCCACTCTTTGTAATGCATTTCCAGCAAATCCAAATCACGGAACCATTTTTTTGCTACTGCAATTTCGACTAAATAATCTTCTCCTCCCTGCATCAGAAGAATAGGAATTTGAGGGAAGGATTGATTTTCCAGTGGCACTTGCTTCATTGCCATTAATAATTCCCGATACCAGCGTACAGAAACACGGTTTACATAAATAGGATCTTCTTTATCTATTTCAATTATTTCCTTATTTCGGGTTGCTTTGTCTATAGGAAAATCAAAATTAAATTTATGTTCCGGCGCCAATTTATTTAATCCGCTTGAGAATAAATGGCTCACTTTAGACGGAGTATGCTTAAGCGCGAATGTTGGTGATGATAAAATAAGCCCTGCCGTTTCAACATGCAATGTTTGCAGGAGACGGACAGCAATCAGCCCGCCCATTCCATGGCCAAGGATAAACACCGGCAGATCAAACTGATAAGATGCCTCGAGCCACCGTCTTACTTCTTCTATATATTGATTAAAGGAGTCAATATGCCCCCTTGCTGTTCGCTTTGCCATTCCCTGTCCCGGGAGATCACCCATGATGACGTGGTAGCCTTTTGACCGCCACATTTCAATGAGCCAGCCGTATCTGGCATGATGCTCAAGTTCACCGTGTATGATCACGATCACTCCTTGAGCGATTTCGTCTGTTTCCCATTTCCACATGAAGTATTCCCCCATACCTGCTTGTCAGTTTGCACGCTATAAAGCTTACAAAACGGGCCTGTCTGTGCTCATGCCCCAAGCGTATTCACACACAAAGAGAATCATATTGTGATAAAATACACTATACCATAAATTTTTTACATAGAAGGAGCAATATCATGATCCTGCCATATAAAGATCATTATCCGCTTATTGATCCCTCTGCTTATATTGCAGGGAATGCTACGATTTCAGGAGATGTGACGATCGGGGCACACTCGAGTGTCTGGTTTGGCACAACCATCAGAGGAGATGTTTCTCCTACCGTAATCGGGCAAAAAGTAAACATTCAAGATCACTCCATCCTCCATCAAAGTCCCAACACTCCGCTTATTCTTGAAGACGAAGTCACCATTGGCCATCAGGTTATCCTGCATAGCTGCACAATCAAAAAGAAAGCCCTGATTGGAATGGGCTCGATCATTTTAGACGGTGCTGAAATCGGTGAAGGGGCATTTATAGGAGCCGGCAGTCTGGTTTCACAAGGAAAAAAGATTCCCCCAAACACGCTTGCATTCGGACGACCTGCAAAAGTAATCCGCAGCTTAACTCATGCAGATGTACAGGATATGGAACGAATCAGCCGCGAATATGCAGAAAAGGCTATCCTTTATAAAGAGGAAGAAGAAAAACAAAGAAAAAAACGATAAGGTACCAAGAGGGGGAATAAAATGTTTATTGAGTCATTTGGAATTGATTCATTTGTCCTGTTAGGAGGACTTTTGCTTATTTGCGGGGTCATTGTAGCAAAATTCTCCAACAAATTAGGACTCCCTTCGCTTGTTTTGTTTATTTTGGTTGGAATGATCATTGGAAGCGACGGACTGGGAATTGTTTATTTTGATAATATGAATACTGCTCAACTGATCGGAATCATGGCACTGATTATTATTTTGTTTGAAGGCGGTATGCAGACAAAATGGGCGACTGTCCGTTCTGTCGCATTGCCTTCATTGTCTCTTGCAACGTTTGGTGTATTGCTTACTTCAGGCATCGTTGGGTATATTGCGTACCTCCTGTTTGATGTTACCCTCCTAGAAGGGCTCCTATTTGGGGCAATCGTCGGGTCTACAGATGCAGCTGCTGTTTTTGCTGTATTAAAGGAACGAAATATTAAAGCGAAAATGGGTGCCACACTTGAAGCTGAATCGGGTACGAATGACCCGATGGCCGTATTTCTTACTCTTGCTTTTATAGAATTGATTTTGATCGATGGAAGTACAATCTGGGGACTCATTCCTTCTTTCTTCTGGCAAATGGGGCTGGGTCTTGCTTTTGGACTGATACTCGGTAAAATTGCCTCTGTTTCTATCAATCGCATCAAACTGGACTCAAGTGGATTATATCCCATATTTTCTCTTGCTTTTGCTCTGCTTTCCTACAGCGTGACGCAGGTCGCCGGGGGCAGCGGATTTTTGGCAGTGTATGTAGCCGCTTTGGTGATTGGAAATTCGGAGCTGACATACCGCTATTCTATTTTTCAATTTAATGAAGGATTCGCTTGGATGTCTCAGATTCTGATGTTTATTATCCTTGGTTTGCTCGTCTTTCCTGCTCAAGTGTTTACTATGAATATTATTTTAAATGGGCTGCTCTTGTCTGTTGTTCTTATTTTTGTGGCCAGGCCGATAGCTGTTTATTTATCCACCATTGGAATGAACTACTCGAATAAAGAAAAACTGTTTTTATCCTGGGCGGGTTTAAGGGGTGCGGTGCCAATCGTACTCGCAACTTTTCCGGTTGTAGCGGGAATCGAGAAAGGACAGCTGTTTTTTAATGTCGTCTTTTTCATCGTTTTAACTTCTACATTGCTTCAAGGTTCTACCATTTCATATGTAGCAAAGAAATTGAAGCTGACCGGTCCTAAAAAAGATACACCTCACCACTCGATCGAATTGATCTCTATTGGGAAGGCAAATGCAGAAATGGTACAATTTCAAACCAATCAAGATTCTGCTTTTGTTGGAAAAAAGCTTCATGAACTGGATCTGCCAAACGAAGTGACGATCAGTGCCATGGTTCGAGATGAAGAACTCATTACGCCTTATGGAGAAACAGAAGTACTCGCAGGAGATTTTCTATACATCCTTGTGGCAAGTAAACATAAAGAAAAAATATTTAAAATGATGGAAACGAAAAAAAGGCCTGGAACCGCATAAGCGGATCTATGGCCTTTTTACTTCTTTACAAATTCAAATTCAATTTTTCCGTCCTTAAAAAGCAGTGCAGCATTAAATCGACCGCCCTTTATGCTTTTAAACCCTTTCAGAGGTGCTGTCTTTCCCTTTTCACATAATGCTTTAATTTGATTCGGGGAAAGCCGCTTCCCAAGCAGAACTTTAGGAAATGTTTGTTTACAGCCGTTCTTGTAGTCCGTACAGCCGTAAAACTTCCCTCTGTCGGCGATGTTTCCTTTTTTGCAGGCTGGGCACTCGATCACAACTTTCTTTGCACCCATCGTTTTTTCTGTTTTTATGAGGGGTTTCTCATCGATCGTTTTTGGTGCAGCTTCTAAAAGATGAGTAATAAACTTCTGTATGTTTTCAATAAATGCTTGCTGACTTCCCTGCTGCTGCCCGATTTTTTTCAGGTAGGCTTCCCATTTAGCGGTCATTTCCGGACTGCTTAACAAGGTGCCCTCAATAACCTGACATAAAGTGATGCCTTTTTGCGTGACGGTCACTATATTTTTTGTAATCGTTATGTAACCCTGCTTTTTTAAGGTTTCGATGATCGCAGCACGAGTTGCTTCAGTGCCGATGCCTTCTGTTTCCTTTAAGATGGCCTGAGCCTTTTCGTCTTCAACTGTTTTTCCCGCTGTTTTCATCATTGTAATCAATTGACCTTCCGTATAGGGTTTTGGCGGCTTCGTTATCCCTTCTTTCGGCATAACTACCGACTGTACCTCCTGGCCCTGGTTGACTGCAGGCAGCTTTTGTTCATCCTGATCTTTTGGAGATTTCTCTTCACCAAATAATGATTTCCATCCCTTTTTCAGTTCCACCTTGCCGCTTGCTTTAAATATCAGTTCATTAACCGAGACTTCGATTTTCGTTTCTTCATAATGATAATCATCATGAAACATAGCAAGCACACTGCGCAGAATTTCTGTATAAATATTTCGTTCTTTAGGTCCCAGTCCCTTAATTTTGTCGGCAGTCAGCACTTTCTTTGTCGGAATGATGGCATAGTGCTCCTGCACCTTGCTGTCCTGAACGTATTTCGGTCTCGGCCGGCTGTAAGAGGTTTCAAAATGGGCTCCAGCCGCGTCCTTCATTTTATCGAGCTGATGATGAAGATAGTTAAACTCATTTTTTGTTATAAACGTGCAGTCTGTCCTTGGATACGAGACGATTTTCTTTTCGTATAAATCCTGAACCGTTTGTAAAACGGCAGATGGACTGTATTTAAAACGGCGATTCATATTGGCTTGAAGCGACGACAAGCTATGAAGACTAGGCGCCTGCATTTTTTTCTTCTTTTTTTCTGCTTTTGAAATCCTGCTTTGCGTCGGCTCACCTGGATTGATGCGGTGATCCTGCAGCTTCTGATACGCTTGATCTTCTTTAGTAAAGCGTTTGTCATGCTTAGCAGTAAATTTACCTTCCTCCGTATTCACATCAGCGAAAAGATCCCAGTACGGCTCAGGTTTAAAATGCTCGATTTCATGGTGGCGCTGCCAGATCATGTACAGCGTAGGTGTTTGAACTCTTCCGACGCTAAACGGACCATCTACTCCCTTTTTTTGAAGCAGCAGCGTGTAAAGCCTCGATAAATTCATGCCAACCAGCCAATCGCTGATCTGCCGCGTTTGTGCTTCCATATACAAAGGAAGATAGTCACTTCCCTCTCTTAAGGATTGAAAGCCGCTTCGAATGGCTTCTTTCTCGAGAGAATTAATCCATAATCGTTTTGTAGGCTTATGTGCCATTCCTGCATGTGTGATGATCGATCTGGCAATATTTTCCCCCTCACGGTCGGAATCCGTTGCGACAATAATCTCACTTGCTTCCTTAAGAAGCTTACTGATGACGTTAAATTGCTCTCTTTTATTAAAAGGAACTGTAAAACGGAAGGTGTCCGGCATAATCGGCAGCAGGTCCAGCTTCCACTTTTTCCATTCGGGCTTATATTTGTGGGGCTCCTGAAGAGAGACCAAATGACCAAATCCCCAGGTGATAAACACTTTCCCTGTAAACATTGAATCTTCTATTTCAAAATAGCCACTTTGTTTTTTTGCTTTTGAAAAAGCCTCCGCATAGCTTTTAGCCTGCGATGGTTTTTCAGCGAGTATAACGGTTGTCACCGGGATGTCCCCCTATATGTATTAAGTAATCGCTGGCGTAAACGAGGATTATGCGATGGTAGGATAGTAGAAATATAGTGTATCACTTCATGCAGGATATCGCTAGAAATAGTAAAGACAGCCTTCAGCAGAAAACGAAAAGGAATATCCTCACGAACAAGAAACGTATTCGCAGGGATATTCCTTTATGGGTTTGCAGGTGTCAGGTAAAACGCAGAAGCCTCTTTTTACCGAATATTCCTCTTGGGATTGGCTGGCGTTCTATTTGTACGAGGCGGCGCTCCATTATTTCGAGAGTTGGTGGCCTGTTTTACTGAGTTTGTAATGTTATGGATCACTTCCCCCACATCCTGGACTGATTCCATCAGAGGATCGACTGTCCGCATTTTGTGTTTGGCATCGACTGTTACCTGATTGGCTGTGTTGATCAGCTTGCTGGATTCTTGTGTCAGGCCATGTACCGCATTTCTCACCTCAACTAAGGTGCGGTTGGTTTCACCAAGCGTCACCATTCCCTTCTGAAGCAATCTGATTACAAAGACAACAAGCCACATGAAGGCGATAGCAATAGCGGCAACACTGTATTCAATCGTCATAAATGAAACCCTCCCTTTTTCATTAGTTTATGTACAAGCCTGATAGATATTCCTTTCTCAGGCACCTCCTCTTACTATGTTTTGTTACTATCTCTAAAATAAAAAAACTCCTTCCCATTCTTCCGGAAAGAAGTTTAATAAATTACTTGATTTTTATCTTCACGCCGCCTGTAGGTGTTGAACTGATGAGATTTACGTTTGGTTCATGGCTTGGTGTGTAAATGTCTGAACTTAAAGGAAACGATTTACCAGACTGAGGATTATTTACTGAAGCTTCAGTCACTATATTCTTTGCCATTCCAGCCTGTTTAACTTTATCCGTGACGCTGTGAACCACTTCGCCTACATCCTTCGCTGATTCTAACAAAGGATCCAGCAGTTTAACTTTACTTTGGATATCCACAGTTGCCTGTTCTGCAGATTGAATCAATTTTTGTGATTCCTTTGTCAAACTGTTAATGCTGTTTTTCACTTCTGCGAGTGTAAGCTGAGTCACCCCAAGGGTTTGAATTAATTTAGCAGCCAAACAGATAAAAGCAGCTGATGCACCGGCTGCACTGATTTTCATAATCATCAGGCTTCACCTCTCTTTCCATTACTTTATGTACAGGCGCGGCCCTATATTCCTTCTCTTGCAGACGGCCTATATAAGTTCAACCAGCTTTTTACCATCACTCTTTCCGTTTATCGTGGTAAACGGAATGAGATTAATAAACACATTTAAATAGGACACAAAAATAAAACTATCTAAATAATTTCGAAAAACAAAAAAGTCGTAACCTGTGTACAAATCTAGTGCCAGGGCAGAAATAAGGTTAAAGATGACCCCGCCTAATAGGATAAATATTTTTTGACTTTTACTAAATAAATTATCCGTTGCAGTAACCACCCTTCCTCCTGCAAAATAAGCTTTATTTATAACAAACGTGTTTTTGTTCCATAATACATCACCAATTCCTATGGCAAATTCACTTATCTTTCCGCCAAAAATTTTTATAAAAAAAGCGTGGCCTGATTCGTGAATCAATGCAATAAATGGAAAAATAAATAAAGCAATAATTACAAAGTTCATTAAAAAGTCCAAAGGTATGCTCTCCTTTACGTTCGTTAGTGATTCACTTTAAAGATCCATCGGCACTGCCAGCTGTTAAACGTGTCGTTTCTCCATTAAATGAATGCCGAGCCCCATCATGACAACGCCCATTATGACCAGAATGCTAATTGGAAAAAGCAATTCTTCCACTTGAAAACCGTATACCGCAATCCCATTTAAAATTTCCATCCCATAGGTGAGTGGGTTAATTTTAGATAAAGCCAGCAGGAATTCTGATTCTACTATCTCGATCGGCCAGTAAGCACCGCCGATCATGGCCATACTGATTGCAAGAATAGGAATCACGGCATTAAATTGCTGAGTCGTTTTTACAAGCGCGGTCAGAAAGATTGACATGGCAACAATCGCAAATACATAGGGGATTACGAACAAAAGAGCCTCGATGAACCGGCCGTTAAAGTCCACTCCCACCCAGTAACGGAAAATTAGAAAAATGATCACAACCTGCAGGTATCCTTCAAAAAAGGTGTACAGTAAATTTGCCGTATACATCTCCCATTTTTTTACCGGTGATAAAATAATGCGGTCCCATATTCCATCTTTCTTTTCTATTAAAATAGGCAGCACATTATAAGCAATTGTGTAAATAACGAAGAAGAGAGTGAAACCAAACAAGGTTTGAAACGTGCTGTCATACATCCAGGTGTTTGTTCCTCTAAAATGGCTGTTTGAAATGGAGAAAACGGGTGATTCTTGAGAGAGCCTTAGTTCATTCAGCAGCTCTTCCTGATCAGCCTGATTTTCTAATCCTGATGAAGTCATGATTTCCTCTTCCAGATGCTGCTTTCGATACAAATCTGATAATGTATTTTCAATTAATGCTGCATTCGGGGAATCGACGCCTACAATAAGCTGATAGCCATCATTTGTTAAGATGGCACCTGCTTCTGCTTTTCCGTTCGTTATTATTTCTTCCAGTTCCGCTTTTGATGTCCAGTCAAATGAATAGGTCTCATTTTCCACCAATGCGTTTCCAATAAATGAATTTTGCACCTCTTGGTCTTCAGCATAAAGCGGGACCTGAACAGTTGCAGGACCTCCTGATCCTCCCAAAACGAGTGCAAAACCAATCGACATCCCGGTAAAAATAACAAACGTAAGCGGCTTGCGAATAAACAATCTTATCCTTGCCAGCAAAATACCAATCATATATTTGCCCCCCTTTTTGGAAAACTGACAGCCGCAGCTGCGATGGCGGCAAAACCAAAACAGACAAGAAAAATAAGATGCCCGCTGATTGCCTCTAATTCATCTCCGCGCAAAACGGCTAAATATGCAGACATTCCAGCTCCGTTCGGTGTAAAATTGCCGAGTGTTTGAAGTAACACAGAAGAATCTCCTAATGGAAAAAAACTTCCCCCTAAAACCGCCATAATGGTAACTAAAATACTTGAAAAGAAACTCGTAACGACTTCTGATTTAAAACGGTAGCTTATGGCTGTCAATAAAGCAGCGATTCCCCCCACTGAAATGGCAAAAGCCGATGAAACGAGTATAAAGAGTGGTATGTTCGCCCAGGATACATCAAAAAATACCCAGGCAAATCCAAATACGATCAGCAGATGGAAAAATGAAAAAAGAGTACCTGAAAGACAGACAGCGCTAAAGTAAATCCATCGGGTGACATTTGCGAGTATGATCCTGTTAAATACAAAGATCTTTCTCTCAATAAAAGCAAATGTCCCTATGGTGGAAGCGACAAACAACACATTCATTACAGCCATTCCCACTGTGTAATACTCTTTAGATGTGACGGGTTGACTTTGATTGATGGAGACTGTTTCACTAAAACGCATCTCCTCTGTGGATTGCAGGATGCTTGGATCTAAATGATTGGCTGCCAGGAAATTTGTAAGGCCAATCTTGTCCTGATATTGTACGAGAATATCATTCACTATTTTCGCTCCAACCTGGCTGCCCTCATTGTTCAGCACAAGAAGCGCTGGCTGATTGTTTTGATTAGTCAGGATTCCTTCTAACATTTCATAGGTGAAATGCTCTGGAACTTCAATTACTGATGTATAGGTTGAATCATTGAGGATTTGATCTTTATCCTTTAAATCCATTTCCTGAAAATCAATAAATGCTTTGATGTCCTCATGACCAAAGACCGTATCCTTTAATGTTTGAATAAACCTGAACTCTTCACCCTTCTGAATGCTTTCAATCATTTCAGGGGGAAGTTCATCTGAAAAATCTTCAATAAACCGGTTTATTTGTTTTTCTTCATCTTCGTGCTCAATCAATGCAACTTTTAAATTGATTTTTGGAGGTTCTCCATTCATGGTTCCTCCCAGAGCCGTCCCTAAAATTGTGATCAACACAATTGGAAGTCCGACTACTAACAGCAGCTGCATCGGATTTCTCCATAAAAGCAAGCCTTGCTTCTTTATAAATTGCCATATCATGTGAGCTTCACCTCTAATCTCTTAATGCTCTTCCGGTCAGATGGAGAAAAACGTCTTCCAAGGTAGGAG
Source organism: Jeotgalibacillus campisalis (assembly GCF_000829515.1). Lineage (GTDB taxonomy): Bacteria > Bacillota > Bacilli > Bacillales > Jeotgalibacillaceae > Jeotgalibacillus > Jeotgalibacillus campisalis. Next base: position 12,830 of record NZ_JXRR01000018.1, read on the forward strand.
TTTTAATGTCTAGAGAATGCAAATCCAACTGTGAATCTTCCGCCATTTTGATAAGGGGGGAGAAAATATTCACTTCTTTTCCTGCCATAATGGTTACTTCTTTTTCACTGACCACCATGCGGTTAACAAGAGGATTTTCTTTTAAACTGCCTATAAATGCATCATTCATATTGTCAGCTTTAATTGAGATCACTTTTTCTGCAGACAGGATGCTTTTAATTTCATCTTTTGTGCCGGAAGCAATTAGATTTCCTTGATCCATAATGTAGATTCTGTCACATAAAAATTCTACTTCCTCCATGTAATGACTCGTGTAAAGAATCGTGATCTGCTTCTCCCTGTTCAGACGTTTGACCGTTTCAAGAATATAGTTTCTCGACTGGGGATCAATGCCCACTGTCGGTTCGTCCATAATAAGAAACTCGGGCTCATGTAAAAGAGCTACACCGATATTCAGCCGCCGCTTCATTCCTCCCGAATACTTCTTCACAACATCTTTGCGTCTGTCCGTCAGACCAATGAGCTTTAATACTTCATCGATTTTTCTTTTTAATTCGACACCTTTGATTTTATAAATTCTTCCGAAAAATTGAAGATTCTCTTCAGCAGTTAAATCACTGTATAAGGCGATATCCTGTGGAACCATTCCTACAATATTCCTTAATTGTGCAGGGTTTTTCAGAATGCTTTTTCCATTGAATTTCACATCACCTGAGGAAGGTTCTACCAGAGAAGAAAGCATGGTAATAGCGGTGGATTTTCCAGCACCATTAGGACCAAGCAGTCCGATAATCTCCCCTTTTTCAATAAACATATTTAAATTTTCTACAGCATGAACCTGTTTAAACTTCTTAGACAAGTTAATTAATTCAAGCATTTCCTCACCCTCCTGTTCATTTAGCTTATGCTCCAGCCAAAGTAGATAAAAGTGGCTGAGGTCATAAGTTTTTTCTGTTGAAGTGACCTGCGTCATTTAAATATAGAAAAGAATGCACTCACGAGTAAGAAGCTTCTCGTGAATGCATTCTGGTTATGTAATGCTTTTGTTTATTTATTGGTCTTCTAGATTGAGCTTTAATCGAATCGACTCTCAGTGTTCTGTTAATTCATTTCGAACGGCATAAATGGCTAACTGAGTCCGGTCGCGAAGATCCAGCTTTTGGAGAATTAATGTCAAATGATTTTTAACTGTCCCCACAGATAAATACAACTTTTCTGCAATCTCTCTATTTGTCTGTCCTTCCCCGACTAATTTGATAATGGCTAATTCACGAGATGAAAACGGGTGGGTTGCTTTACTGGGATTTTCTTTTTTAGTCCGCTGCAATAATCGCGGCATGACTTTTGCAGCTACTTCATCATGAATCGTTAAGCCTCCGTTCATACAGCTGTAAATAGCATCGAGCAGCTTCGCAGATTCCGAGGTTTTCAGTAAAAATCCGTTCGCTCCTTCTTTTAAAGCCTGCATCGCATATTCTTCATCGTTAAAGGTAGTAAGAATCAGCACTTTTATTGCCGGCCACTGCTTTTTGATTTCCCGGGTTGCTTCAATGCCATTCATCACCGGCATTCTGATATCCATTAAAATCACATCGACAATGTGATTTTGCAGGATTTCAATGGCTTTTCGTCCGTTTTCTGCTTCATGTGCCACACGGATAGACGGGTCCTGTTCAAGTATAATTTTAAGGCCTTGCCTTACGATTGCCTGATCTTCAACAAGTAAAATGTTCAAATTCATATTTTCTCCCCCCATAGAATCGGAATTGCGCCTCTGACAATAAACTCTTTTTCAGTCTGATAGGCTTCCAAATTCCCATTAAGCTCTTCTGCTCTTTTTTTCATATTGGTTAATCCAAAACCGTATGAAAAAGCCTCTGCTTTATATATAGAGTTTCGAATCTCAAATGATAATGAATCGGCTGCAGACTTTCCCAACGTTATATGTACTTCTCTTGATTGAGCATGCCGCATAGCGTTTGTTAAGGCTTCCTGTAAGACGCGATAAAGCACAACACTTGTTTCATTTGAAATTGGGAAGGATAATACTCCTTGTTTCATCGTAAATTGCACAAGAATATGGCTCTCTGCTTCGAGCTTTCTAATTAAATGCACGACGGTTGCAATTCCTTCGTTTTCTTCTGTTTGCAGGGCTTTAACCGCATGCCTGGTTTCATTCAAGCTCTCCTGGGCCATTCGCTTTAGCTCTGTGTAACCCGTTTTATTGTCCTGTATCGTGAGGACCTCCAGCTTCATTATAAGTGCTGTCAATCGATGCCCTACTGAGTCATGGATGTCGCGGGCAATCCTTGTCCGTTCCTCGAGCCGGGCATTCCTTTCACCAGAGATGCTCAATCGCTTTACTTTACGGTATTCATTTAGAAGAGTTTCATAAATTTCCTTTTGTTCATTCCGTTCCATGATCATCCTGTTTAGTTTTAAAACCGGGAAGTAAACAAGTACAGTCAGAAGAAGCCATTCAACAAACCGACCGTAGCTAAGAAAGGTGATAATGAAGGAAAAAAGTAAATTCAGTAAAATATAAGAAAAAAAATAGGATTGCTTTATTCGAAATGATGCTTCAATTGAAAGATATAACAATGCCACTACATACAGCCCAACTTCCGTATGCTGCCAAATCCCGTGAGATAAAATGAAGAGTGTCTGTACAACATACAGGAAAAAGAGGCTCTTATTAAGGGATAAAAAAAAGTAGACACTCAAAGCACCTGCAAAAATCAGGATGCTTACAGGTCTGCTTTCACTCTGAAATAAGATGATAAGAATCCAAATTAAGCTAAAGAGGCTGAACCTCACCCAAAACTGTTTCATATACATTCCTGCCTTTACTAAAATCTTCTCTGTGAGGATTACTTTGCATATTGCCATGATACCGCAGTTATTTTAATAAATACATCCAAAAAAAAATCAGCTGGGGGGATTCCCAGCTGAAGCAAAAATTGTGATTCATTTTTATCTAGCTGCCTGTTCTTTTAGAGCATCTGCTTTATCCGTTTACTCTAATGGAAGATCAAGATCATTTCCGCCGAAGTGGCCATAGGCTGCAGTTTGTTTGTAAATTGGGCGGCGCAGGTTTAACATACGGATAATGCCGGCAGGACGCAGGTCAAAATGGTGCGCACAAGATCGATCAGCACATCTTCTTCTGCTTTTCCTGTACCAAAAGTTTCATTCCAAAGACAGGTTTTTATTATTGAGATTTCTAGTGAATAGGGAACTAAACGTTGCTTCAGTTAAACAAAGTAAAGTAAGCTGCACAAAAAATACCGGCAAATATCCCCATCCGAAGAATGGTCAACACGTATTTATTCGACTCCCGGTCGTAAGTCCATTCAAACCAAAGTCGAATCCCCAATACGGCCACGAGCATGAATAAGCCTGCCGGAAGAAGATTGATATTCGTATAAATAGATACCAAAATTAATATTGCTGCTAGAAGTGCACCAGTCATTTCCACCCATCTTTGCTTTGGATGAACTGTTTTGTAGATCCACTTGTCTCTTGTAATTGAGTATTTTTTTAACAAGTATTTCTCTGCAATCGCACTGCTGATCACGAGGATGAGTGCGATGATAATATATAAAGTCATTGAATCCTTTCCCCTCTACTTCATTTCAATTTTATAGCAATAAAAAAATCAGCTGGGAAAATCCCAGCTGACGTCAGGATCGAGATCCCCGTTTATTTATTTAGCTGCCTGTTCTTTTAGAGCATCCGCTTTATCTGTTTGCTCCCATGGAAGATCGAGATCATTACGGCCAAAATGGCCATAAGCTGCGGTTTGCTTGTAGATTGGACGGCGCAGGTTAAGCATGCGGATAATGCCGGCAGGACGAAGATCAAAATTGCTGCGGACAAGTTCAATCAGCACATCTTCTTCTGCTTTACCGGTACCAAACGTATCAATGGAAATCGAGACAGGCTGTGCTACACCAATGGCATAAGCAAGCTGCACTTCAACCTTATCTGCAAGACCCGCTGCAACAAGATTTTTTGCTACATAACGAGCAGCATATGCGCCGGAGCGGTCAACTTTAGTTGCATCTTTTCCTGAGAATGCACCACCGCCATGGCGGGCATAACCACCATACGTATCAACAATAATCTTACGTCCAGTCAGTCCTGCATCTCCTTGAGGTCCGCCGATTACAAAGCGGCCAGTCGGATTAATAAAATATTTTGTTTCTTCATCAATCAAATGCGCAGGAACGACTGGCTTAATTACATGATCTTTAATATTTCGCTGAATCTGTTCGAGGCTGACCTCCGGGTGATGCTGAGTAGAAATAACAATGGTATCAATACGAACTGGTTTATTGTTTTCATCATATTCTACTGTTACCTGAGTTTTCCCATCAGGGCGCAGGTAAGGAAGAATTTCATCTTTGCGCACTTCTGTCAGGCGGCGTGATAATTTATGAGCAAGTGAGATCGGGAGCGGCATAAGCTCAGTTGTTTCATTACAGGCAAAGCCGAACATGAGACCCTGATCTCCAGCCCCGATTGATTCAATTTCTTCATCAGACATTGTGCGTTCACGGTCTTCAAGTGCAACATCGACGCCTGCAGCGATATCAGCAGACTGCTCATCAATTGATGTCAGCACGGCGCAGGTTTCTGCATCAAAGCCGTATTTAGCACGCGTATAGCCGATTCCCTTAATCGTTTCGCGAACAATTTTAGGAATATCTACATATGTAGAAGTTGATATCTCTCCGGCTACAAGCACAAGTCCTGTAGTAACGGATGTCTCACATGCTACCCGCGCATTGGGATCATCCTTTAAAATAGCATCCAAAATAGCATCTGAAATCTGATCACAAATTTTGTCCGGATGTCCTTCTGTAACAGACTCAGACGTAAACAAATGACGTTTTGTTGACATAGTGTCTCCTCCTTGTGAAGCGTATATGTTGGACGGTACTCATTACCCTTAGAGATCGAACGTTAACCTTTTGCAGATCATCCAAGTCATGGCACGACATAAAATAAACCCTTCCCCGCTTAGTCAATGAGGAAAGGTTGTGTGTGAAGCGCCTTTCACTCTTATCGTTCAAGGCAGAGAAGCCCTGCTACAGGTTAGCACCTTCGCTCTATAGTGAGTGAATCGCAAAAGTCATGAAGACTTTTTTGCAGAGCAGGTTGCTGGGTTTCATAGGGCCTGTCCCTCCACCAGCTCGGGATAAGAGTATCCGTTCAAAAAACTATCATACGCAAAGGATTGTGGGATGTCAACTCACACATCACTTTTTCTGGTAGAATGAATAAGTAAGCAAATCATTTGAATAGTATAGACTATTTAATCGAATGTGTTATACTAATGTCGAACAAAGGTGCTTGATTATTTTTGACTAGGGGTGGGAAATATGATGAACATAATCCGAAAAACGACTGATGTAACTGAATTACTGAATAGGGACCAAGTCCACCGGAACCTTTCTGTACCCAATTTAGTAGAAAAGATTCTGGAACGCGGCGAAGGAACCTTGACTTCCTCAGGTGCTGTAAAAGCCGAAACTGGAACTTACACAGGCAGGTCTCCTAAAGATAAATATACGGTTGATGAGCCATCGACACGTGACCAGATTGACTGGGGAAGTGTTAATCAACCGATTTCTTCAGACTCATTTGACCGTCTGTATGCAAAAGTAGTGAATCACCTTCAGGATCTGGATGAAGTATTTGTATTTGAAGGATTTGCAGGAGCAGATGAAGCATCCAGACTTCCTATTCGTGTGGTGAATGAACGTGCATGGCACAATTTGTTTGCTCATCAGCTATTTATTAGACAAGCAACAGGCGACCAATGGGAAAATGGTCAAGAAAAGCCCTTTACAATTTTATCCGCTCCTTCCGTAAAGGCAGACCCATCAACTGATGGAACCCGATCAGAAACTTTTATCATTGTCTCCTTCGAAAAGAGAACCATTTTAATCGGCGGGACTGAGTATGCCGGCGAAATGAAAAAATCAATTTTTTCTATTATGAATTACCTATTGCCTCAAAAAGATATTCTTCCAATGCATTGTTCCGCTAATGTAGGGCCGGAAGGAGACGTCGCTTTATTTTTCGGTTTATCCGGTACAGGCAAAACAACGCTTTCTGCCGATGCGGACAGACGTTTAATTGGTGATGATGAACATGGATGGTCTGATAACGGCGTCTTTAATATAGAAGGCGGGTGCTATGCGAAGTGCATTCAGCTTTCCCGGGAAAAAGAACCACAGATCTTTGATGCCATACGTTTTGGTTCTGTCCTCGAAAATGTCGTTTTAGACGCTGAAACAAAAGAAGCTGATTATAACGATTCCTCCTTAACGGAGAATACTCGAGCTGCCTATCCGCTGCAGGCCATTTCAAATATTGTGGACCCAAGCAAAGCTGGACATCCCAATACGATTATTTTTCTTACAGCAGATGCATTCGGCGTGCTGCCGCCCATTTCTAAATTAACAAAAGAGCAGGCTATGTACCATTTTCTAAGCGGTTACACGTCTAAGCTTGCGGGGACTGAGCGTGGCGTGACAGAACCGGAAGCAACGTTTTCAACCTGCTTTGGCTCGCCATTCCTTCCTCTTCGCCCAACCGTTTATGCTGAAATGCTGGGTAAAAAAATGGAAGAGCATGAAGTGGAAGTCTTTCTCGTAAATACTGGCTGGACAGGCGGAGCCTATGGAACTGGAAGCCGGATGAAGCTTTCTTATACGCGCGCTATGGTTCGGGCTGCCCTTCACGGTGAGCTGACCAATGCCGAGACAAATAAAAACGGTTTGTTTGGTCTTGAAACACCTACTCATGTTCCGGGTGTACCGGATGACGTGCTAATCCCGCGATTTGCCTGGCCATCAGAGACGGCTTATGAAGAAAAAGCGAGGGAACTGGCAAATCAATTTAAAGAGAACTTTAAAAAGTTTTCGAAGGTCGATGAAAGCATTGCTAAGCTCGGAGGACCAACCGCTTAACTGCCTCTGACTAAAAAATGCAAAAAAAAAAAAGCCGGGATGCAAACGACTCGTTTCTCATTCCCGGCTTTTTTGCCTATTGTTAAGTCCCGATTACCATTATGACAGTCTTGCTTTCTGCCACGCTTGAAAACAGCCCAAATAAATGAATCAGTTACTCGACTGCAGCGTTAACAGCTCATACGAAATAATCGTTGAATGGTCTCTCCACTCAAGCCTATGGATTTGACCGGTGCCGCTTAATTCTCCTTCTTTCGTTCTTTTCACTTCCAGCGGTACATGCATGGGGTATAGACGGTACCCCTCTTTAATAAGCTGAAAAAAGTTTTCCTGCTGTCTATTTTCTTTTCCTCTTGTCACAATCATGGTATTTACTTCTAATGGCATGCCCACTTCTATCATTCCTCCTATAAGGTATAAGCCTTCTGCTTTTTCATCCAGCTGCACAGTTCCTTCACGGTCTGCCGGTTTGTAGCCGGTGGAAATACGTGATCAAACTCAGCGAAATACATCGTTTCCACTTTTTTGTTCAAGTCTTTCAGTCTCATTTCTAATCGGTATGCATGCTCAATTGTTACATTCGTATCTTTTGCTCCGTGAATGATAAGGACTGGTGCGTTCATCGCTTCCATTTCATATAAGGGAGTACGAGATTTATACGCATCTTCTTTTTTACCAGGTGTCCCTCCAATGACTCTTTTCATCATACGTCTTAGATCTTTTCGTTCCTCATACGTTAAAATCATATCTGAAACACCTCCCCACGTCACGACAGACGCAAGGAAAGGGAATTCTACACCCGCCTGCAGCGCCATCACACCGCCTCTTGAGAAGCCAAATACATGGACCCTATCTGGAAGAACCCGTGAATGTGCTTGAAGCAGACGAACGCCTGAAAAAGCATCTTGCCGGTCTTCTCCTGCAAAATCCTCGTTTCCTTCGCCGCCCCTGTTTCCCCGGTAATAAGGAGCAAAGACAATAAATCCCTGATCTGCAAATTGAGCAATTCTCGATGGACGAACCATTCCTACATTCTTAATGCCGCCTCTTAAATATAAAAATCCATCCAGACACTCGCTGCCTTTTGGCTCTGCCAGAAGTCCTTTTACTTTTAATTCCCCTGACCACATCGTAACAAGAAACAGATCGACCCGGGGATTTGGAGTTGGAAAAGGGATTTTGGATATGATTTCCCCATCTTTCATTTTTTCAATCCTTTCTATTTCAAGTAATTTTCCCAATAGAACAGTGCGTGAATCAATACATCGTCTTTCATTAAGAAGCTGAACTCATCTCTCATTCTTATGCTTTTCAACTCTTCCTCCACCTTTTGAGGACCGGCTGTTTCAAAGTAATGATCTTGAGGATGGAGCTTGACGATTTCAGTAAAATAAACGGCTTTAATAAACGGAGGATGATCTCCGACCCTGTATTGACCAATATAATGCAGGGCGCCGGCTTCTCCACCCAGCTCTTCTTTAATTTCTCTCCTTGCTGCGTGGTCCAGTGACTCACCAGGCTCCACCTTGCCCCCTGGAAATTCAAGCCCTCTTTTTTTATGTTTTGTCACAACCCATGCGTTTTGATAGCGTGTTAAAATCCACACATGTTTTGGTAATTCCCCAAAAGGGAGTTTTTCAAAAGAAAAATGAACTCTTTTTCCCACAAAATCATTGAATACGTGCAAATAACCCCTCCTCTTTCGTATGGCCCCAAACACCTTTAGATAGGTTTCAGGTGGAAAAAATTAGTGTCAATGTGAAACTTTTTCTATTTTTAATCGTACTACCTATTGAAGAGCATTTAATTAAACAAAAGGAGAGGTTCGCATTGAGAAAAAAATGGACAATCGGTTTAACTAGTGCATCTCTGGCACTTGTACTTGCAGCGTGCTCAGACCCTGCAGAACCTGTTGATGGTTCAAATGAAAAAGAAAATTCAGATTTAACACTTGAACAAGTATTTAACAAATCTGTTCAAGCTGGTGAAGACCTTACTAGTATGGAAGCGGTCATTCAAATGAACCAAAACCTTACCCTTCCAGGTGAAGAAATGGAACTGACAACCGAATCGACCATTGAAATGGACATGGTTTTAGAACCTATGGCTCTTTACCAAAAGGTAGAAACCACAGGTGATGGTATGATGCAAAGTGACGAAGCGATGACAGTTGAATCTTACCTGACTGACGATGGGTTTTTTATGTATGATTTTACCACGGATCAATGGAACAAGCTTCCTAAAGAAATGTCAGACCAGATCATCCAACTGTCCAATTCGCAAAATCAGCCTAATGAGCAGCTAAAAGCGCTTGAACCTTTTAAGGATGATTTCACTTTTGAACAAGACGATTCTTCTTACATTTTAACGCTGAACGCTTCAGGTGAAAAGTTTAGCGAACTTTTACTTGATCAAACAAGCGAAATGATGCCTGATCTTGGTATGGGTATGTCTGCAGAAGAATTGTTTAAGGATACTACTTTCGAAGATGTTATGTACGAAATCGTGATTGACAAAGAAAGCTTTCTTCCATCCCGTTTAGATATGGACATGACGATGATCATGACGATGGAAGGTGAATCGCTTGAAATTGAGCAGCAGTCAGAAACTGTGTATGAAAATTTCAATACGATCGACGAAATAACGGTTCCTCAGGAAATCTTAGATTCTGCTGTTGAAACGCAGTAAGGACAGGATAGCTGATAATGAAACTGCTTTAAAAGTTTACACTAGATGTAAAATGAAAATGTCTTCATGAATCGTAGTTCATGAAGGCATTTTTTTGACTTAATAAAGGTTGTCTACCGTATCATTCATCCAGCAGCTTCTGCCCTGCAATAAACGTAGCAGCTTATTCCATTTTACTCAGGAGGAGATTCTTGTATTGATTTATGATCACCTTTCACCTGAATAAATGGATGTTCTTTCGTAGCAGGTACGATTCCCATGCTTTCAATATGCTTGACGGCAGCTTCATCGCCGATCTTATGGATATACGAATAAATTTTCACTAAAACACTGTCCTGCTGGCGATTCGGTTCATCATCATGATATTGAACATACGGAGTCTGTGCACGAACGGCACTGTCAAATCCGATATCGTTATTTTGATCAAATAAATAACGGAGCTCACTAATCTGATCATCTGTTGCATCTACAACAAATTCATATGGTGAATATTCTCCGCTTCGATTAATTTCCCCCCGTGCCACCGAGACATAATACGTTTTTTTTGCTTCCTCCACTGTTCCTCCTCCTTTTCATCTTTTTCTAAAGTATGTCCAACTGACTTCTCTTCAAGCATTTTTTTCATGGTTTAATTCAGAGATATTGGGTATAGTTATTTATATACCACTTACCCCTTTGAATTTTGGCCAGCATGACACAACGTGAAATGGGGATGAATCTTTAATGAAACTCGTTGATGAAATTCTTGAAATGTACAGAGGAAAATTGCGAGGAACTCAGGAAGATCTGGATATCATCGCTTTTACCATTCTGGAGCAGCTTAACCGGGATGAACTTCTTTCAATGGTGAAGGATATGTCGGAGGAAGAGCTGGCTTATTTTATCAGACTCTACATAGTAGAATCGCTGAAGGGGAAACTTGACCAAAGCGAAACTGCATCCGAAGTAAATGAGAACCTGTACCATTGAGAAATGACTGCATCTCTATAGAAATTTCGCATAGGACTGCTTAGCTTGTCAGAAATTATTCTGACATCTGACAGTCTTTTTTTTATGAAATTTAGTTTACTTATAACGCTGATCAGCACATAAATGTTATCAAACCCGTTTTAAAATGGTGCTGATCCTTTACTCGTATGATGCCTTGCTTCTGCTGAGATAAACGTGCCACATTTCTCCAGCTATTTCTGGATGCAGCTTTCATAAATTAAAAAACTGCACGTCTTCTGTCATCCTTTCGGAGGTGACAGCGGACGTGCAGCAGGAACTTACTTATTTTCCAAGAAATGAACGAAGCATCCATGAATGTTTTTCCAGGCTTTGATGAACAGACAGCAGCATATCGCCCGTCATTTCATCGTTGACGCTTCCTGCAATATCCATTCCTTCCTTCAAATCACTCATAAGTGTTTGGAAATCGTTATATAAAGCTTCCACCATTTGGTCAGCCGCTTCATTGCCTGATGCTTCCTGAACAAGTGAAAGCTCCAAAGATTCTTTTAGAGTGGCAACAGGGTTGCCTTGAAGAGCCAGTAAACGTTCCGCAAGCTCATCAATGTGAATGCCTGCTTCATTGTAAAGCTCCTCAAATTTTTCATGAAGTGTGAAGAACTGATGTCCTTTAACATACCAGTGATAATTATGTAACTTGGTATAAAGAACGGTCCAGCTTGCAATTTGTCTGTTTACGTTTTGAACTAAAAGTTCTTGAGACATTATTCATCCTCCTAATGGGCAATCTATACTTAATGTTTACCACCTGACCTTTATCTTAAACACACTACAAGCTACCGATGAAAACAGTAAAGCAGAAAAAATCCCCACCGAATGATAAACTGAAATGGAAGGAGTTGAAATTCATGTCTCTAACTGGCCTTATGTTTTTGTCAATTCTGGTTATTGTTTTGATTACTGCCCTATTTATTATTGCAACGAACCGCGGATATGATTATGAACATACCGTTGACCCGCTGCCTGAAAAAAACAAGACCAACCCAGAACCTCCCTCAAATTCATCTTCTACTGATGAGAGGTGATTTATAAATGAGTAAGCTTTTTCTGTCAATTATTTCATTTTACCGTAAGTATATTTCCCCTATTACTCCACCCAGCTGCCGGTTCTATCCTACCTGCTCCCAGTATGGAATGGAAGCCATTCAAAAACACGGCGCATTAAAAGGCGGGTGGCTGACGATGATCAGAATTTTAAAATGTCACCCCTTTCATCCGGGCGGATTTGACTACGTGCCCGAAAAGAAGCCATCAAGAAAAGAAAAATCTTGATGGTTTTCTTCTTGCTTTTTTAAAGAAATCATAGTATATTATGCTCTGTTGGTTATAAATCGTAATAGTTACTATTTAAAAAAGAGGTGTAAAGAAATTGAAAAAAATTGCTTGGATTTTGCTTCTTTCATCCACAACCTGGATCTTGGCAGCATGTAATACAGAATCTTCATCTGATTCAAATGAAAAGTTGGACATTTATACAACTGTTTATCCACTTCAGGACTTTGCCGAGAAAATTGGCGGAGAGTATGTTGAAGTTGAAACGATTTATCCCCCTGGAGCAGATGAACATACGTACGAACCTTCCCAGCAGGATATGATCAAGCTTGCTGAAGGTGACTTATTCTTTTATATTGGACTTGGTCTGGAAGGCTTTGTAGATAGTGCAACAGATGTACTAGAAAGCCAGGAGTTAGTAATGGTCCCAACTGCTGATTATCTGTCAGATGAAGAACTCGAAGGCAGCAGCGGTCATGATGAAGAAGAACATGCTCATGACGAAGAAGAACACGCTCATGACGAAGAAGAACATGCTCATGATGAAGAAGAACACGCTCACGACGAAGAAGACCACGCTCACGATGAAGATGAGCACACTCACGATGAAGAAGAGCACGCTCACGATGAAGAAGACCACGCTCATGAAGGACATGAGGGACATGATCATGGTGATGTTGATCCCCACGTTTGGCTTGATCCAGTTCTTTCAAAATCACTTGCAGAATCGATAAAGGATTCTCTTGTTAAAGCAATGCCAGAGCAGGAAGCGTACTTTAACGAAAATTATGAAGAAATTATTTCCCAACTTGATGAAATTGATCACTCTTTTGAAGAGTTGGGGGAAGATGCTCAGCTCAACCAGCTTTTTGTATCCCATGCGGCTTATGGACATTGGGAAACGCGGTATGGCTTTGAACAAAATGCGATTGCAGGCATCTCAACGAGTGATGAGCCATCTCAGCGTGAATTAACTAAAATTATTGAGTTAGCGAAAGAAAATAATATTCAGCATATCCTTTTTGAACAAAATGTTTCATCTAATTTAACGGAAGTCATTCAGCAGGAGATTGGCGCAGATGCTCTGCAGCTTCATAATCTTTCTGTTTTGACAGAAGAAGACATTGATAACGATGAAGATTATTTTTCTTTAATGGAAAAAAATATTGAAACACTTCGCACAGCCCTGCAGGCAGAATAAATGTAAGAGCCGATCTCATTAAATGGGATCGGCTTTTTTTTAAGGCAACTTATGCAACTTTCACTTTCATTTTAACACCTCATGATGAATACGCACTTCCTCTACTCTTTCCCAGTCAATCTCCACCCCAATGCCCGCTTCTTGAAAAGGCTGCACGATACCTTGATTTACTTTCACTTCCGGTGTCGTTATATCCTGTTTCCAATAGCGTGCAGATGAAGAGATATCTCCTGGAATAGAAAACCCCTTGAGAGTAGCTAAAGCAATGTTATGAGCTCTTGAAACACCAAATTCAAGCATTCCTCCACACCATACCTGTATGCCCTCCTTTACACAAAGATCGTGAATGCGGAGCGCTTCTGTCACGCCTCCTACACGCCCAATTTTTATATTTATAGCTTGGCAGCTGCCGAGCTGAATGGCACTCCAGGCAGCATGGAAGGAAGTGATGCTCTCATCGAGACAAATGGGTGTTTTTAATTTTTTTTGAAGCGCTGCATGTTGAACTAAATCATCTTGATGAAGCGGCTGCTCAATCATTTGGAGATCAAATTGGTCAAGTGCATCTAATTTTTCTTCATTTGAAGAGTAAGAGGAGTTTGCATCCGCTAAAATTGCCATATCAGGATACGTCTCACGGATGGCTTGAATTCGTTCAAGATCGTTTTCAGGTCCAATTTTCACTTTAACCCTTTTATAGCCGTCCTGCTGGGCCTGCTTTATTTGAGCGAGAATCTCTTCTGTCGTTGCTGCGCCTACTGCAATGCCTGCCAGAACTTCTTTTCTCGTTCCTCCAATTACCTGTGCAAGAGGCACACCTTTTTTCTTTGCGTAAAGATCCCATACTGCCATATCAAGAGCTGCTTTTGCCATAGGGTTCTTTCTGACAGCAGACATCCTTTTGGCCGCCTCTTCCGGGTGCGAAAAGGCAGTCTTCAAAAGCAATGGCGCAAGAATATCTTTTAGCATATGAAAGCACGTATCAACCGTCTCTTCTGTATACCAGGGTGTTGAAAAGGCGACTGCTTCCCCATATCCAGTGAGTCCGCTTTGATCATGTGCTTCTACTAGAATTCCTTTTCGTCTCGACACACTGCCAAGGCTTGTCACAAATGGGGCAACGAGTTCCATTTCAATGACATGAAGGTCAATTTGAATGATGTTCACAGCATCCCGCCTTTCTTCAGTTCACGGCGCAGTAATTTGTTGGAAGCGTTTCTCGGAAGCTTGTCCATCCAGATTATTTCTTTGGGCACCTTGTACCCGGCGAGTCGGTCCCTGCAGTATGCCATGAGCTCTTGTTCACTTAGAGAAGAGACAGACTTAACCACATAAGCGACAGGCACTTCTCCCCATTCACTGTCTTTCCTGCCGATTACAGCCGCTTCTATGACAGCAGAATGCGAAGTAAGCTCTGCTTCAACCTGAGCAGGGTAGATATTTTCTCCACCTGAAATAATTAGGTCCGACCGGCGATCAAGAACATACAAAAAACCTTCTTCGTCTAGATAGCCGATATCACCTGTATAAAACCAGCCATCTTTAAAGGATGATTCATTCGCTAATGGACGATTCAAATAACCTTTCATAACAGCAGGCCCTTTTACCGTAATTTCTCCTGCCATCTTTTCCCTGCATTCATTTTTTTCTTTATCTACGATTCTTATTTCATTCAGGAATAAAGGCTTGCCAGAAGATCCAATTTTTCTTTTGCTGTCTTCAGGTCCGAGTGTAGCAAATTGGGAGGTGGTCTCGGTCATGCCATACGTTTGATAAACGTGAATCTCATCCTCAAAGCATTTTTCCAAAATATGCTCAGCAGCTGGTCCGCCTCCTAAGAGCATGCAGCGCAAATTCGGATGATACCGCTCACTGCCTTTTACCTCAAGCAGCCTTGAGAGCATAGCTGCGACCACCGAAATCATCGTTACGGTTCCCTCAGTTAATTCCTTGTGTACAGCCCCTTCATCAAACTTCTCATACAAAGTAACATGATTTCCATAGATGACACTTCTCATTAAAATAGAATAGCCGCTTATATGAAAAATCGGGACAGCACATAGCCAGCGATCATTTGGGTCAAGCCCCAGGTTAATCGCAGCCCCTACTGCACTGGCAAAATGGTTTGCATAGGATTGCTGGACGCCCTTCGGTTTTCCTGTCGTACCCGAAGTGTACATAATGGAACAATTATCACGTTTCCTTTGAGGCAGTGAATCGGATGATGGCGTCCGTTGTTCAATATTCTCAATATTATGGACAGGCAGCACTTCACGGCAACTTACTGCTTTATCATACAACGTTTTTTCCACAATCAAACACTGCGCCCCGCTGTCCATTAACTGAAACGACCACTCTTGAACCTGCAGCCGCGGATTGATCATCACTGCCTCAACACCAATTTTTTGTAAGGCATGAATTAAAAAAACGGCTTTTGCTGAATTATGAATCAGCATTGCCACAGGTTTATCCGTTAAATGAAGAGATTGCAGTTTACGTGCTATCAGAACCGTTTCATCAAGCATCTCTGAAAATGTCCAGACGGATCCCTGAAAGGATAAAGCTGAACGATCTGGCGTTAAGGCTGCACGTTTGGTCAGCCAATGACTGGTAGGATTCACTTCCGAAGCCCCTTTCCTCAATAGACAAATTAAATTAGCTGTTTCCATACGTTTTCGTACACCCATTATAGCACCCAGAACTTCCTGCTACTGTATTAAGTGACACAGGTACAAAAAAGAACCAATATCTCTCCTCCGATTCATCGTACTAAAAAAAGCCTGCAGGATTTCCCGCAGGCTTGAATGGTTACATTAAGGAAAACGCGGGAACTGGCCAAAGTCTGGCTTGCGTTTTTCTTTAAAAGCATCTCTGCCCTCTTTTGCTTCTTCTGTCGTGTAATACAGTAATGTAGCATCTCCGGCAAACTGCTGAAGACCTGCAAGACCGTCTGTGTCTGCATTCATAGCTGCTTTGATAAAACGAAGGGCGGTTGGACTCTTTTCAAGCATTTCCTCACACCATTTAACGGTTTCATCTTCAAGCTGATCCAGTGGAACAACCGTGTTTACAAGACCCATATCCAATGCTTCCTGTGCATCGTACTGACGGCAAAGGAACCAGATTTCTCTTGCCTTTTTATGGCCGATGATTCGTGCAAGGTAGCCCGAGCCATAACCTGCATCAAATGATCCAACGTTAGGGCCGGTTTGTCCAAATACAGCATTGTCAGCAGCAATCGTCAGATCACATACTACATGCAGCACATGTCCTCCCCCAATTGCATAACCAGACACCATCGCAATAACCGGTTTTGGAATTACACGTATTAAGCGCTGAAGATCAAGAACGTTCAAACGAGGAATCTCATCCTCACCTACATAGCCACCGTGTCCTCGTACACTTTGATCTCCGCCTGAGCAAAATGCTTTTTCTCCTACACCAGCAAGCACGATTACGCCGATGCTTGAGTCATCGCGTGCGTAAGCGAACGCATTGATAAGCTCCATTACTGTCTTTGGACGAAATGCGTTGCGTACTTCCGGACGGTTGATCGATATTTTCGCAATGCCATTGTACGTTTCGTATAAAATATCTTCATAGTTTCGTTCCTGTACCCACTCTCGAGTCATGAAAAGAAACCTCCTTTATATGTAGTGGACCAGTTGCCTAGTCGTTAATTAAAAACTCCTTTATTATTGTACCAAACTTTTCGGGTTGTTCCACATGAATTGCATGACCAGTTTCAGGAATCACCCATTTTTTTGCGTTTGGCATCCATTTTTCCATCTCATCTGCAATTTTACAAAACTTTTGATCGAGTTCTCCAGTTAAAAGAATCGTCTCATGTTCAAGCTTTTTGAGGGTTCCCCACAAGGATGGCTGACTGCCGGTGCCCATTCCCCGCAGGCTTGCCGCAAGGTTTTCAGGCTTATTCTGCAGACGCTTTACACGTATTTGTTTTTGCAATTCAGATGCAAGTTTTTTTTGGGTGTTAAACAAAGGGATGTTTTCCCATAGGTCTACAAAAGCAGCCATACCTTCTCTCTCAATAAAACGAGCGAGATTCTCGTCCTGCTGTTTACGATCTTCCCTTTGATTCACGCTTTTTAATCCAGGAGATGCACTTTCAAGAATCAACTTCCTTACTTTTTCAGGATACAAAGCAGCAAATGCAAGTGCAGTCCTGCCGCCCATCGAATAACCGGCAGCATCAATAATAGGAATGTTCAAGTGCTCAAGAATCAAGCCAATGTCCCTGCAGACCTCCTCCATTGAAAAGCGTGAAGGGTCTTGCTTTGGCATAACGGTTTTTCCATGACCAGGAAGATCGATGGAAATGCATTGCGCATGAGCTGACACGATTTTTACAATCGAATCCCAGCTTGAGCTGTCACCCGTGAAGCCATGCAGAAACAAAACGGGGCTGCCATGTCCTTCAATATGGACAAAATACTTTGCTTGTCGTATTGAAATCTCCATTACAACACTCCGCTGACAGCAGCTTTTACTTTTTCCCAAAGTGCCCGGTGCACTTGGACATTTTCATTCCGGTCAGTCAAAATTTCTGTTATGGTAACGCCTTTTTCGTTTTGTAATCCTTCAATCCCTGCTTCAACATCCTCAATCGATTCCAGTTTTTGATAAAAGAGTGAGTACAGCTTTGCAGCATGTGAAAAATCAAGAGATGGCGGTGTTCCAAACAGCGTTTCAAAATGCACAGGCTCCGCTGCTTGCGGAAGGAAGGAGAAAATTCCTCCCCCGTTATTATTTAACACAATAATGTGAAGGTTCACGGGATGCTGTTTTGCAACAAGCAGACCATTTAAGTCGTGGAACAGCGACAAATCCCCGATTATTAAATACACTGGTTCCATTGTTTCAGCGGCAATTCCTAACGCAGCAGAAACCACCCCATCAATTCCATTTGCCCCCCGGTTTGCCCATAAGGTAAACGGACCGGCGTGACGGGTCCAAAATGTATCAAGGTCCCGAATCGGCATGCTGTTTCCTGCCATAACATGACAGTTAGCAGGCAGAGAGCGAAGAATACGGCCAATAACGGCTCCTTCATCTTTTTCATTTTGTGTATGGCGTTCAATTTCCTCAATGCTTGTTTGATTAATCTTCTTCCATAAGTCAAGCCAAGCAATAGCAGGATCTCTATCTGCCCGCGAAGAAATAGCCTCGCTGATGTTTTTTTCATCGCAGTCAATGTACTCAGTTACAGAAGACAACGGATCCCGCCAGTCTGTTCCCTGATCGACAAGCAAATGCGGCACATCATTTAAAGGGGATAAAAATTGCAAAAGAGGTTTTGAAACAGGCATGGCACCAAATCGAATGATAAAGTCTGGCTTCAGCAGTTTTTTTATTTCATCACTTTTCAAAAAGGCATCATAGCCCTCAATCAGCGCGTTGCTTTCATACAGCTCGCTTCTTAAATGACTGAGCGGATCTGCAAGAAGCGGAAAACCTGTTTTGTCTGCCAGATTCAACAATGCCTGAGTGGCATGAGGATCATTCGTCGGTCCTGCAATAATCATTCCTTTTTCTGCTTCGTTCACTTGTTTGGATAGTCGTACTGCATCCTTTTCTGAAATGGTTTTTTCACCAGTCATAATTGAAACCGGGGTCTGTGTCTGCGCTGTCTTCCATTGACCCAAAACTGGAGAAAGCGGCTCTCTAAACGGAAAATTAAGATGAACAGGTCCCATTGGAGCATCCATCGCTTTTGCCAGTGCTTTGACGGCTGATCTTGAGACATGCTGTATAACAGAATCCCGATCTTCAGGTATCGCCATATCTGAAAACCATTTTACATGCTGTCCAAATAAATGAATTTGATTAATTGCCTGCGGAGCCCCTACTTCTCTAAGTTCATGCGGCCGGTCTGCTGTAAGCACTAAAAGCGGGATGCGGGCATAATGTGCCTCAACCACTGCAGGGTAGTAATTGGCTGCAGCGGTTCCGGATGTACAAACCAGCACCACTGGACGGCCGCTTACTTTTGCCATTCCAAGCGCATAAAAAGCAGCAGATCGCTCGTCCACGTTTACATGACAATCAATCTGCGGATGATCCTGCAATAAATAAGCGAGAGGAGTAGACCTTGAGCCTGGACTAATTACGGCTTTGGTCACCCCTCCATGGATTAATTGCTGTATAAACGTGCTGACATACAACGTTAACGTTTCCTGATGGCTCATTGCATGGTTCCCCCTACCGCCCGAAGCATTGGCCGGAATTTAATCAGTGTTTCCTGATACTCACTCTCAGCATTTGAATCCTTTACCACCCCGCAACCGGCATAAAGATAAGCGTGGCGGTCATGAAGCAAACCTGATCGAATAGCCACGGCAAATTCACCGTTTCCTTCAGCATCCATCCAACCTACAGGAGCTGCATAAAATCCTCTGTTCATCTTTTCTTCTTTTTGAATCACATCCATTGCCAGATGAGTCGGCGTACCTCCGAGCGCAGGAGTCGGGTGCAGGCGATCTACGAAATCCACAACTGACATGCCTTTTTGAGCAATCCCTTTTACCGGAGTGTAGAGGTGCTGTATATCTCTTATTTTCATGAGAGCAGGAGAAGACGGCACCGTTACCTCCCTGCACAAGTCTTTTAGATTTTCGGTAATCATTCTTACAACAAGCTCATGCTCGTGAAGATTTTTTTCATCATTCAGCAAGAGATCGCTAAGATGCTGATCTTCCTCTAAAGTAGCTCCTCTTGCAATCGATCCTGCAAGACAAGTAGACAAGATATGTTCATCGGATTTTTTTACAAGTCTTTCAGGTGTAGCACCGATAAAACAGCTATCCAAAACTTCAAGTGAAAAAATAAAGCTGGCAGACTGATCGTCCCGCAATCGTTCAAGAACGGTATCTGATCTTTTCTTGCCATCAAAATCAACCAATATTTTTCTAGCTAGAACGACTTTTTCCATTTCACCTTTTTTTAAGCGCTTTACAACAGAAGTAAGGGAAGTCTTCCATTTGACCGGTTCAATTTCAGTCGTTTTAATAACAGAAACATCTTTCATGGACTCTTCTGTATCAGACAGCAGCTGGTTTCTCTCTTCCTGCATCCGCTCCCAAAGTTTCTTGGAATCGTCAAATTCTGAGCAGACAATATTGCTTGTGAGAAAACAGTCCCCTTTAGCGTTAACTGTAAGCATAAAAGAAGGAAGCTGGAAATACCCATTGGAAAAATTCGTCCATTCCAGCTCAGCTTCCTGTCTGGGATCAAAAGAAAAGCCTCCTACTGCTACCGGTCCCGTCCCTGCATGATTCTCTCCTGTACGAACCGCTTCCAACAGAAATTCATTCCATTGCTTCTTTATATCGATAAATCGTTCATTTTTTTTGTTTGAAGTAAAGGTCTGAGCGTTTCCGGCACCAACAAGTGTTAGTTCCCCTGTCCGATCCTGCCAAAAAGAGCGCTCTCCCTGGTACAGCTTGTACCCCGCTTCATAAAACTGCAGAGGGTCCACTTCGTCAATTAGCGTGACTTGACTGAAGAGGACTTCCCGTTTGGACTGATGGGCAAGACTGATTGCACGTTCAAAAGCAGCAAGCCCATGTGATTGTTGTAAAATTCTCACCATGTTTCCCCCCAAAAATCACTGTTACGAACAAGTTTCTCTCTCTTAAAGATACACCTGTTTTTGTTATGATGTCAACGAAACACAACTGTTTATAACGCAGGCATGTCGAGTGAATACATTGAATTATGCAACTCTTTCTTTTCTCATTTATTCTTAATAAAAATGCAGTATAATAAAGATACTGTACATCTACGAAATTCAAGCAGGTCATTGACAAAACAGCTTGCTTTTCAATACACTTGAAAATGGACTTTTTTTGTCACAAAACGTTAATATATAGCTTTTTATAAGGAGAGAACAGCTTATGCACCTTCAGCCTGAACGAGATCATGGCTTTCAAATCTGGTGGAAGCTCACACGCCCCCACACATTGACTGCCGCTTTTGTTCCAGTTTTTCTTGGAACCGTACTGGCGCTAGAATCCACAGATTTAAACTGGCCATTATTTTTAGCCATGCTGCTGGCAAGCATTTTAATCCAGGCAGCTACAAATATGATTAATGAATATTACGATTTCACTCGCGGATTGGACAACGAAAAATCCGTCGGAATTGGCGGAGCAATTGTAAGAAATGGTGTAAAACCGCAAACAGTAATCCGTCTTGCTTTTCTATTGTTTGGAATTGCGCTCATTCTTGGGATTTACATTTGTGCGAATAGCTCATGGTGGATTGCCGCAGTGGGATTAGTATGCATGGCAGCAGCTTATTTTTATACAGGAGGACCGCTGCCGATTGCCTATACCCCATTTGGAGAAATAACAGCGGGCTTCTTTATGGGATTTGTTATTATTTTAATTTCATATTACATTCAGACTGCAACGATAAACTCTGTGGTAATGCTCGTTTCACTTCCCGTTTCGATATTAGTGGGTGCTATTTTATTAGCCAATAACATCAGGGATCTCGATGGTGACAAAGAAAATGGACGCAAAACCATCGCCATTTTGCTTGGCCGAAAGAAAGCCATTTATTTGCTGGCCGCTATGTTTGCTGTGGCATACGGAACTGTAGTCGTGTTAATTAGTACAGGGATTGTCTCCCCTTGGCTCTTTATTTCCTTTCTGAGTGTGCCAAAAGCAATCAAAGCTACAACTGGATTCATCGGTAAAACCATGCCGATGCAAATGATGCCCGCAATGAAAGCAACCGCTCAAACCAATACAATCTTCGGATTTTTGCTTTCTATCGGATTTTTAATCGGTTACTTTACCTAAATTAAGAGGAATGCCTTTACGAACTAGATACTAGTCCGCAAAGGCATTCTATTTTTTTTACAATTGAAACCCGCTGCATACAATAACCATCTTAATTTACGCTTCCTCTCATTTTAAACAGTTAAGAGGTTTCGTTTTTTGCAAAGAGGATAAACTAAACGTATTAGCTTTTATACTTTAAGGAGTGAATAACATGTTATCAAACGAACAAATAAATAAATTTAAACAGAAATTGCTGGAACTAAAGGAAGAACTGACTGAAGACCCTAACGATAAAGTGGATGCAGATGAATACTCCACTGAACTATCTCAATATGATAATCATCCCGCAGATAATGCGACCGATCTTTTAGATAAAGAGCTCGATCTTGCACTTAACGAACACTCAGAGGATGAACTAGAAAAGGTTGAGGCAGCATTGCAAGCGATTGAAGAAGGCACATATGGAGTGTGCAAAGTAACTGGCAAGGATATTCCTGTAGAACGCTTGGAAGCAATGCCAACAGCCCTTACAGTGGTGGAAGCAGCTGACAAAGTGGATGAAAATGATCCTCAGAGCAGACCAAGTGAAGAAACCGTTCTATCTCCATCGACAGACCACCCGCTTCGTTCAGAAGATGGAGAGGTTCGCGATTATCAAAACAGCTTTAGCGAAGCAGCAAGCTATGGAACGTCTGAAACTCCATCTGACATGGCTGGAGGCGAAAAAGATTATGATGAAATGTACGAAAGTCATGAAGATGGAGATGACTCCATAAATGAAACTGATGAACAAGCAGAAGAAGTCGGAAACGATCTAGAAGGAAAAGAACGCAGAATTTATAACAATAAAGAGTAACAAAGATGCACAAAACATAGCGATTATAGGCAGCGAGGACAAGATTGAGGCCTGGCATGATCTTAAAGCGTCCGCTATAAGGCAGTCATTCTATTGGATAGAGGCTGAGACATTTGTCTCAGCCTCTTTTAGTCTGCTTAAACAAATAGGATGAGTAAGCTTATCCTATTAATAAGTTTTACAAAAAAAAAACACATTCAATTGAATGTGTTTGAAAGATGACCCGTACGGGATTCGAACCCGTGTTACCGCCGTGAAAGGGCGGTGTCTTAACCGCTTGACCAACGGGCCAGAAGAGCGGAGAAGGAGGGATTTGAACCCTCGCGCCGCTTACGCGACCTACACCCTTAGCAGGGGCGCCTCTTCAGCCACTTGAGTACTTCCCCATAAATTGGCTCCACAGGTAGGACTCGAACCTACGACCGATCGGTTAACAGCCGATAGCTCTACCACTGAGCTACTGTGGAATGGTGGGCCTAAGTGGACTCGAACCACCGACCTCACGCTTATCAGGCGTGCGCTCTAACCAGCTGAGCTATAGGCCCCTTTGGAGCGGGTGATGAGAATCGAACTCACGACATCAGCTTGGAAGGCTGAGGTTTTACCACTAAACTACACCCGCAAAGAGTATGAAATTTAATAAAAATGGGGCGACTGATGGGAATCGAACCCACGAATGCCTGAACCACAATCAGGTGCGTTAACCACTTCGCCACAACCGCCATAATGTATAAAAAAAGAAAAAGGTGGCTTTGGACGGAATCGAACCGCCGACACATGGATTTTCAGTCCATTGCTCTACCGACTGAGCTACAAAGCCTAAATTAAATGGCGGTCCCGACCGGGATCGAACCGGCGATCTCCTGCGTGACAGGCAGGCATGTTAACCGCTACACCACGGGACCTTAGTAATTGCGGGGGCAGGATTTGAACCTGCGACCTTCGGGTTATGAGCCCGACGAGCTACCGAACTGCTCCACCCCGCGTCGTTATTAGTGATAAGCTTTGAAATTTTACAGCTTATAGTCTGTAATCTATTAAATGAAAATGGAGGAGGAAGAGGGATTCGAACCCCCGCGGGATTTGACTCCCCTGTCGGTTTTCAAGACCGATCCCTTCAGCCAAACTTGGGTATTCCTCCGGAAAAAATGATGGTGGACCTTGCAGGACTCGAACCTGCGACCGGACGGTTATGAGCCGTCTGCTCTAACCAGCTGAGCTAAAGGTCCCTGATATGGTGGCGGCAGAGGGGATCGAACCCCCGACCTCACGGGTATGAACCGTACGCTCTAGCCAGCTGAGCTACGCCGCCGAATGAAATTTATAAAAATGGTGGAGCCTAGCGGGATCGAACCGCTGACCTCCTGCGTGCAAGGCAGGCGCTCTCCCAGCTGAGCTAAGGCCCCTTATAGGGAAAAAAATAATGGTCGGGAAGACAGGATTCGAACCTGCGACCCCTTGGTCCCAAACCAAGTGCTCTACCAAGCTGAGCTACTCCCCGAAATATGTATGGCGCGCCCGAGAGGAGTCGAACCCCTAACCTCTTGATCCGTAGTCAAACGCTCTATCCAATTGAGCTACGGGCGCATATTTAACCTAAGCGGAAGACGAGATTCGAACTCGCGACCCCCACCTTGGCAAGGTGGTGTTCTACCACTGAACTACTCCCGCATGGTATATGGTGCGGGTGGAGGGACTTGAACCCCCACGCCTTGCGGCACTAGATCCTAAGTCTAGCGCGTCTGCCAATTCCGCCACACCCGCATATACTTGTGCTTTTCATCTGAGCAGTTAATGGTGAGCCATGTAGGATTCGAACCTACGACCCTCTGATTAAAAGTCAGATGCTCTACCAACTGAGCTAATGGCTCAAAGAAAAACTGGTGCCGGCAAGAGGACTTGAACCCCCAACCTACTGATTACAAGTCAGTTGCTCTACCAATTGAGCTACACCGGCAAGAATGGTGGAGAATGACGGGCTCGAACCGCCGACCCTCTGCTTGTAAGGCAGATGCTCTCCCAGCTGAGCTAATTCTCCACTACATTATGTAATACCGCCTAGCGACGTCCTACTCTCACAGGGGGAGACCCCCAACTACCATCGGCGCTGAAGAGCTTAACTGCCGTGTTCGGCATGGGAACGGGTGTGACCTCTTCGCAATTATCACTAGACGCTATTACTAGAAAGGCTCGCGCCTTCAAAACTGGATAAGACATCAAAACAAACGAACAAGCGAGTAATCGC
>NZ_JXRR01000020.1 GCF_000829515.1 Jeotgalibacillus campisalis
ATTAGGCACGCCGCCAGCGTTCGTCCTGAGCCAGGATCAAACTCTCCGTAAAGTGTTTGATAAAGCTCATTTGTTTCATTTAAATCAAGTATTAACGTTGACGTTTTTGGTTGTTTAGTTTTCAAGGTTCAAGGTGTTTCGTTTGTGTGTTGCTCTCTCAAGCGACTAGATCATCTTACCATTATTTCAGATTCGATGTCAACACTTTTTTTAATTCGTGTTTGTGTGCTTCATTACTTAACTGTCTTAAGGACGAGTGCGCTTCATTGCTTATCTCTCTTAAGGACGAGTAATAATATAACACGAATAAAAGCATAACGCAATAGAAGTTATAAACTTTCTCATAGATTAAGATTTTTATGCTTTTTTCTTAATCCTTTAATAGTAATGCCCAAAGCTTTATTTCCCTTCAAAATAAATAATGCTAAACCCGCAATGACTACAGCTCCCCCTATGACCTGGGATCCACTGACGCTTTCACCAAGAATATAATAGGCCAAAACAGTAGCTCCTACCGGCTCAAATAAAATTGCCATAGAGATAAAAGTAGTTGAGATCCATTTAATTGACCAATTAAAAAGAGAATGACCGAGCAATGTCGGAAAGATTGCCAGCAGCAGAAAGTAGATCCATTCCTGCGATTCAAACGGACCAAGAGACTCACCTTTGATAAGAGTATAGAAGAACAAAATGATTGCGCTTATGCTGTACAGAATAAATGTATAGGTAACAATCGAGAGTCTTTTCCTGACATCCTGTCCAAATAACAAGTAGGCCGTAACAAGCGCACATGCCATCAGGGCCAGGAAATCTCCCCAGAGTGCCATCCCGCTTATTTGAAAATCTCCCCAGCTGATAATCAAGCTTCCTGCAATTGCTATAGATGCGCTTACAAGAGCCGTTTTTGACATTTTCTCTTTGAAGAAGAAAAAGGCTCCTGCGAAAGCAAATAACGGCTGAAGCGTAACCAGTACCGTAGAGCTTGCCACAGATGTATATTGAAGAGATTCAAACCATAATATAAAATGAAAAGCAAGAAAAATTCCTGCTATAACGGAAAAGGACCAATCCCTCTTTGTCAGTTTGCTTATTTCTCTTCTATGGTAGAGAAAGAAAAACGGAGCCAGTATTACTGAACTGAAAAACATCCTGTAAAACGCAATTACTCCCGGTTCCGCTTGAGAGAGTTTAACAAGGATAGCGGAAAGAGAGACTGTGATCACTCCAAGTAAAATGGCTAGGTACGCTTTCTTTTTAGCGGCTTGCATAAAAACTCCTCCGAATCACTCAAGTCTTTGTCTAATTGATGTGTTGTAAATGCTATTATACAATTTTACTAAACTTTAAGAAGGAGGTGCCATATTGTTCGAAATCGATCAAATTGTTTTTATAAAACTCGGATTAACAGCTCTTCTTGGTTTGGTTATAGGACTTGAGAGAGAATTAAAAAGAAAGCCGGTTGGACTTAAGACCAGCCTGGTGATATCCATTGTAAGCTGTCTGCTGACGATCGTTTCTATAGAATCCGCTTATTCGTTCCCAGGGGACGACAGCGTTAATATAACGATGGATCCTCTTCGTTTAGCTGCACAGATCGTTTCAGGAATCGGTTTTTTAGGTGCCGGTGTCATATTGCACAGAGGAAATGATACGATTTCCGGGCTAACCACTGCCGCTATCATCTGGGGTGCAGCCGGTATCGGCATTGCCGTAGGAGCCGGTTTTTTTGTAGAAGCTATTTTAGGCGTTATTTTATTAATTATTAGTGTTGAAATTCTTCCGTTGATCTTAACGTGGATAGGTCCTATGAGGCTCAAAGAAAAAGAAATGTACATTAAAATTATTGTGCATCATGCGAGTTATGTAGGTCCTGTTGTAAAGAAACTCGAACAGGATGGCATTAAAATAGATAAAATCCGGCTGAAGGACATTAAAGAAGAACAGCATATGATTCAGTTAAACACATCTGTATATCAGCGAAGACTTGAAACAGACGTGTATTCCTTTGTTTCTAATTTACCCGGTGTTGCCGGGGTGGAGATTGAGAGCAGATAATGAATAATAAAAAGCGCTTAGGATCCTCATTGGCCCTTAGCGCTTTTTATACTTTGTTTTATTTATTCAAGACCCGTTAATCCTTATTGGTCTTTCTCCTTTGAGATTTATACTTCTATCCCTGCAATGCCGAATCCACCTGGGCCTGAATGTGTCGATATCATTGCCCCAGCCTGGATCCATTTTATCTTTTTGAATTCATGTTCTTCTGCGATTTCCTGCACCCGCTGTTTTATACGATCTTCAAGACCGAGTGAATACATTAAATACAAAACCTCTTTATCCAAATTATATTTTTCTAAATAATCCCTCATCAATTTTTCAGCGACTTCACTCATTTTCCCCCTGTATTTTTTTGTGGATACAAGCTTTCCGTCTATTAATTCAATACATGGCTTTATTTTTAATAATGCACCGCCAAGATACGCAACATTGCTTACACGTCCTCCCGCTTTTAAAAAATCCAGGCTTCCGGGAATAAATGACAGCTTCGACTTAGGAATAACGGACTCGATTAATTTCACCAAACGATCAGGTTCAATTAAAGGATCTTTATCTAACAGTTCTGCAGCATACATGACAACCGCAGTTAATCCCCCAGTTACGTTTAAAGCGTCTATTAAGAGGATCTCCTTAAATTCTTCTGCTGCGGTGCATGCATTTTGAAAGGATGATGATGCTTTTGATGTGTATCCAATATGAACAATTGTGCATTCTGGATTTTCTTCTTTTATTTTCGCAAAAAACTCTTCGTATTCATGGACATTGGTAGCAGTAGTAGAAGGGATCTTTTTTGTGGCTTTATAGTAATCAAAAATATTCTTCACAGGCAATGAACCGTCTAAGTAATCTTTTCCATCCTTAATAATATGCATGGGAACTACTTTTATCTTAAAGTCATTCGCTAAATCATCAGGCAGGTCCGCTCCACTCTCAGTAGATAAAATTATTTTTCTCAATATAAATCCCCCTTCCGGATTAAGGAAATTTTAGTTTTCACTCGATGTTTCCATATTGGCTAATAATAATTCAGTACCATCTTTTATTCTTGGAAGAAAAACTGTCTTTCTTTCCTCACTACCCTAAGACCGCACATAAAAAAACCTCTGTATCATTTTTCAGTTTGGGATGACGTTTTGATTCTTACAGTTATGACCTTATTAAAAAAGCCACTTTTCTCTTGAGTTTACTTACTCAAAAGAAAAGTGGCTCTAAGGTGTATATAGTTGAAAGCTTTAAGTGGAGCTAAGGGGATTCGAACCCCTGACCTCTTCGCTGCCAGCGAAGCATTCTCCCGCTGAACTATAGCCCCTCAAACGGTACATATTATATTATACGTTTTATTTTGCACCTGGCAAGGGGTGAATTGAAATTTTTATGAAAAAGTGGTCAACACTATAGCAGAGGTGATGAAAATGAGCTGGGCTAGACTGTGGCGACTTCCGAAATGGTTGTATTTAATATTATTAATTAGTCTGTTTGTCAGTATTTTTGGTATTTTCATTCATTTAATTGAACCGGTCACTTTTACGACATTTTGGGAAGGGGCATGGTGGGTGCTGATCACAATCTCTACAGTTGGTTATGGTGATTACGCGCCGGCTACCGCTGCGGGCCGCTGGATGACTGTACTCATCATCCTTCTTGGAGCGGGTCTTATCTCCAGTTATTTTTTTACGATTGCGTCTTCAGCATTTGTCAGGCAAAAGGCCATAGAAGATGGTACACACTCCTATAGTGGAAGAAACCACATCATCTTTATCGGGTGGAATGCCAGGACATCATGGCTGATTGAGCAGTATCCGGGCAAACCTGTCGTGCTGATCGATGATTCTCTTGAAAAGCACCCGATGCCAAAAGTGGGGCCTTGTCAGTTTATTAAAGGAAAGCCATATTATTTTGAGACGTTAAAAAAAGCTTCACTGTCTACAGGAGCGTCTGTTATTATCACAGCAAACCAGCACGTAGATGAAGAATCCGCGGATGCTCAAACCGTTTTAACGCTGCTGACCATCCGACGTCTGCACCCTACCATTCCATGCGTGGTGGAACTCCTCACCCATGAACATGTAGATTCTGCTAAAAAAGCCGGGGCTACCACTATTGTCGAATCGCACGCAACGGTTGGCAGAGCATTGACAGATTCACTTAGTCAATTAACTTGAACAGCGGTTTCCGCTTTTCTGATTATTTGAATCCCTTGCTCTTCATATTCTTCTGGAATGTCACTGTCAGCGTCTCTAGGGGATTGGAACTGGTTAAATGCTGCAGAAATATTGCCGATTTCTCCGTCCTTATCAATGCCATCCTCATATTGATGACCCAGTAAAAAAGGCACGCCAATTTTCACTTCAACACCTGGACGATCTAATAGTCCTGTTGTTGCCTTAAAAGGAAGACGTACATAGTAATAACAGCCCTCTTTCGCTAAGCGGTAATCAAAATAACCATGATCGTATTCCCAGCCTCCACCTACAGAAAAGCCGATTGGTTTTAGCGCTGTTTCGAGTTTATATAATGTGGTTTCATATCCGTTTAAAGAAGATTCAATTTCAATCATGCCTGTCACCATCCTTTTCCTGTAGTTTAGCCGAGTTTACTGCATGTATACAAAAAAAGAGTGAGTTGGAAGCCGGGGCTTCAACTCACTCTTACTTTTATTTTAAACGTTTTTCAAGTTCAGCTTTCTTCTCTTCAAAGCCTGGTTTTCCAAGCAAAGCAAACATATTTACCTTGTAAGCCTCAACACCCGGCTGATCAAATGGATTCACACCCAAAAGATATCCGCTCATCGCGCAGGCTTTCTCAAAGAAATAAACAAGGTACCCGAAAGTGTAAGCATCCATTTCAGGAATTTCAACTACAAGGTTTGGCACTCCGCCGTCATTATGAGCAAGAAGCGTTCCCTGGAAAGCTTTATTGTTTACAAAGTCCACCGTTTCTCCTGCTAAGTAATTTAATCCGTCAAGGTCACTGTCTGCTTCTTCAATGGTTAATTCATGACGTGCTTTTTCTACTTTCACCACTGTTTCAAACAGATCACGCCGTCCTTCTTGCACATATTGTCCAAGAGAATGAAGGTCTGTTGAAAAATTGGCAGAAGACGGGAAAATTCCTTTTAGGTCTTTTCCTTCACTTTCGCCGAATAGCTGCTTCCACCACTCGTTAAAATATTGCAGGCCTGGCTCATAGTTAATAAGCATTTCAATCGTCTTGCCTTTGTTGTAAAGGACATTTCGAATAGCTGCATATTGGTATGCTTCATTTTGTTCCAGCTCTGATGAACTGTATGCTTCACGTGCGTCAGCTGCACCTTTCATCATCGCTTCAATGTCCACGCCGCTGACTGCAATTGGCAGCAAGCCGACAGCCGTAAGAACAGAGTAACGGCCTCCTACGTCATCAGGGACAACAAAAGTTTCAAACCCTTCATCATCAGCAAGTGTTTTTAATGCGCCTTTTGATTGATCAGTGGTTGCATAAATTCGGTTCTTCGCTTGCTCTTTGCCATATTTCTCTTCCAGCAGTTTGCGGAAAATACGAAAAGCAATAGCAGGCTCTGTTGTAGTACCCGATTTGGAAATGACATTGATCGAAAAATCTTTTCCTTCGAGTACATCCATCACGTCCCGCATATAAGTAGAACTGATATTGTTTCCAATAAAAATGACTTGCGGCGTTTTTCGCTGTTCTTTTGTAATCGCGTTATAAAAACTGTGATTAAGCATTTCAATGGCTGCACGCGCACCAAGATAGGAGCCGCCAATTCCCACGACTAATAGTACATCGGAGTCATCTTTAATCTTTTGGGATGACTTTTGAATGCGTGAAAATTCTTCCTTATCATAATTTACAGGCAGGTCAATCCATCCAAGGTAATCGCTTCCCGCTCCCGTGCCTTCATGTAAAGCATGATGCGCTTGCTTAACTGTGTCCTGAAGGTATGTAAGTTCATGTTCTCCAAAAAAATCTAGGGCATTTGAATAATCAAAACGAATATGCGTCATATTGTTTCCTCCGTTAAATGTATTTCCTTCTTTCACTTTATCGAATGTAGGACAGAGAATCAAGAAGGGTTCAAAATGAAAACGGATACAGTTGGATTTTTATAAAAAGCGGCTGATTCTTCAATGAATCAGCCGCCTAACTTTTTAAAGAGATGCAGTTAAAATTTCCATAACATCTTCTTTGTGTAGTGATTTGAAATTGCCGAATTCTCCATTGATCATCGCTTTATCAGCCATAACTTCAATCTTTTCATCCGAGATATCATAATCGGCAAGTCGTATCGGTGCACCTATGCTGCTCCAGAAAGTGCGAAGGCGTTCAATTCCTTCTAAACCGATTTCTTTGTCGCTTTTTCCTTCAGGATCTACTTCAAACACGCGGACCGCCATTTGCTTAAAGCGGCTTTCGTTCACCTCAAGGTTATGCTTCATCCAATTTGGGAATAAAATCGCCAGTCCGCCGGCATGCGGAATATCATATACGGCTGACACGGCATGTTCGATGTTATGTGAAGCCCAATCGCCTCGGTAGCCCATCTGCAGCATGCCATTTAAAGCAAGCGTACCGCTGTAGAGAATGGTTTCACGCAGTTCATAATTCTCAAGATCATCGACAAGCTTAGGTCCTGTTTCAATAACCGTTTTCAGTACACCTTCAATAAGGCGGTCCTGAACAGGTGTGTTGGATGTATTGTGGAAATACTGTTCAAATAAATGCGACATCATGTCAACAATCCCGTATACCGTTTGATCCTGAGGAACTGTAAAGGTATTTTGAGGATCTAAAATAGAGAATTTAGGAAATGTTGCAGGGCTTCCCCATCCGTATTTTTCTTGCGTTTCAAGATTCGTGATAACGGATCCGGCATTCATTTCAGAGCCCGTTGCAGCAAGCGTCAGCACTGTTCCAAACGGAAGAGCCTCTTCTGCAGCTGCTTTTTTCGTCACAAGATCCCACGCTTCACCGTCATATTTTGCACCTGCTGCAATGAGTTTTGTGCAGTCGATAACACTTCCTCCGCCGACAGCTAAAATAAAATCAATATTTTCTGTTTTACAAATATCAATTCCTTTTTCTGCTGTAGTCAGACGAGGATTCGGTTCAACTCCTGACAGTTCAAAAACGGATGCTCCAGTCTCATTAATGACCGAAACTACTTTGTCATATAAACCATTCTTTTTAATGCTTCCCCCGCCATATACAAGTAGGACATTTTTTCCATATTGAGGTATTTCCTGTTTTAACTGTTCAAGTTGATCTTTGCCAAATATTAATTTCGTTGGGTTGTAAAAAGTAAAATTTTCCATAGATTTCTGCCTCCTTAACGTTCCATTTCATTATGAAAGATGGCCGCATGGTTTGCAAAAAAGATGCTCAGTGCATGCTTTTACACAAACAAAATTACCAGTATAACTTGCCCTGTCAACACCATACTAATACTGCTTTAACTTTTAAGTAAAGGAGGGGAAGATATTGAGCGGAATTCAACGTGCTGCTTTAGTTCTTACGATCATTGGTGCTTTAAATTGGGGACTTATTGGTTTTTTCCAATTTGATTTAGTGGCTGCAATTTTTGGCGGTCAAGATGCTGCATTGTCTCGTCTAATTTATGGATTAGTCGGCATTGCCGGTTTGATCAACCTTGGATTGTTGTTTAAACCATCTGAAGAGGTATCTCGAAAAACCCGAAAAGAAAATGATGTGGATCCACAGCCCACAATAAGCTAGTTCTGACTCCAGGGAGAGATTTTTTAAGCTTTCCCTAATTATAAAAGCAGCAGGCATCCAATGCCTGCTGCTTTTTTCGATTTAACTATTTCTTTTATACCCAGCCTCTGAAACGAGAAGCTTCAGCGGATTTTCTTACTCCTACCATATAGGCAGCTAAGCGCATATTGACTTTTCTGCTTTGAGAAAGATCATAAACCTGGTTAAAAGCAGTAATTAATTTCTTCTCTAATTTTTCATTAACCTCTTCTTCTGTCCAGTAGTACCCTTGATTATTTTGAACCCATTCAAAATAAGAAACGGTAACACCGCCGGCACTTGCTAAAACATCCGGAACCAACAGAACCCCGCGGTCATTCAACCGTTTAGTCGCTTCAATTGTAGTCGGTCCATTAGCAGCTTCCACAATAATCGATGCATTTATACGATCCACATTTTCAGCTGTAATTTGATTGGAAACCGCAGCAGGAACCAGAATATCACATTCAATTTCAAGAAGCTCACTATTTGTGAGTGTATTTTCAAATAAAGTCGTAACGGTTCCAAAGCTGTCGCGGCGATCTAATAAGTAATCAATATCAAGACCTTCCGGATCGTGAATAGCTCCATGAGCATCAGATATGGCAATTACTTTTGCTCCCGCATCATGCATAAACTTTGCCAGGAAACTTCCTGCATTTCCAAATCCCTGAACGACTACGCGTGCACCTTTAATCGATAAACCGCGTTTTTTTGCTGCCTGATCAATGCAAATGGTTACACCTTGAGCGGTTGCTTTTTCGCGGCCCTGTGAACCGCCAAGCACAATTGGTTTTCCTGTAATAAATCCAGGTGAATTAAATTCGTCTATTCGGCTGTACTCATCCATCATCCAAGCCATAATCTGAGAGTTGGTGTAGACATCTGGAGCTGGTATATCTTTTGTCGGTCCAACAATTTGGCTGATTGCCCGAACATACGCACGACTCAGGTTTTCCAATTCTCTCATTGACATGGTGCGAGGATCACATATAATTCCACCTTTTCCTCCACCATAAGGCAAGTCCACAATACCGCACTTTAATGTCATCCACATCGATAAGGCTTTTACTTCTTCCTCATCAACATCGGGATGAAAGCGTACGCCGCCCTTTGTCGGTCCAACAGAATCATTATGCTGAGCACGGTAGCCAGTGAAAACACGGGTGGATCCATCGTCCATTCGAACAGGCATGCGAACTGTCAGCAAGCGCATCGGCTCTTTCATTAGTTCATATACAGGCTCATCATAGCCCATTTTGGTTAATGCTTCGCGAATAATCCCTTGAGTGGATGTAAAAAGATTTAAATTTTCTGCCATGATTGATGTTCGCCCTCTTTTATTTCAATAGTATGAATCGGCATTATTGTACCATAGATGTCACATTTTAACGATAGATTTCATAACGATTTCTCAGTTTGCAGGAATTGTCTTTTTTTAAACCATTCCAGCTTTATTGAAAGCGCTTAATAGTTACGTGTTAATAGTATCCGGAAGCTTGTTCACATTATGAACTAGCTCCGGACAGCAGCAATAAAACAAACAATAGGAGTTAAGACAGTACTTTTACAATACGCTCAATTGCCCAGTCAAGTTCTTCTTTTGAAATAACGAGCGGAGGAGCAAAACGGATAACTGTTTCATGCGTTTCTTTACATAGAAGCCCCTCTTTTTGAAGCTCTTCACAGTAACTGCGGGCAGCTTCTGTTAATTCAACGCCAATGAAAAGCCCGCTGCCTCTTACTTCTTTAATAACTGGATTGTCGATTTTCTTTAAAGCGTCCATGAAATATTCGCCTAGTTCCAATGAACGCTCTGCCAGTTTTTCATCTTTCAATACTTGAAGTGACGCAATGGAAACAGCGCAAGCCATTGGATTTCCGCCAAATGTTGAACCGTGTGAACCCGGGTTGAATACGCCAAGTACTTCTTTATCAGCAACAACACACGAAATAGGAAATACTCCTCCGCCCAGTGCTTTCCCGAGTATGTACATATCCGGATTTACATCTTCCCATTCACAGGCAAACATTTTCCCGGACCGGCAAAGACCAGCCTGGATTTCATCGGCAATAAATAATACATTATGTTCTTTACATAGCTCACGTGCCGCTTTAAGAAAGCCTTTTGGAGGGAAAACAATACCCGCTTCTCCTTGAATAGGCTCCACTAAAAAAGCAGCCGTATTCGGAGTGATCGTTTCTTTTAAGGCATCCAGGTCACCATAAGGAATTAAGTTAATGCCCGGCAGCATCGGTCCAAATCCGCGCTGGTATTCTTTTTCTGATGAAAGAGAGACAGCTGTCATTGTTCTGCCATGGAAATTTCCATTGCAGGCAATGATCTCAGCTTTATTTTCTTCTACACCTTTTACTTCATATGCCCACCGTCTTGCCGTTTTAATGGCTGTTTCAACTGCTTCTGCTCCAGTATTCATCGGCAATGCCATTTCCTTGCCTGATAATTCACAAATCAGTTCATACCATGGGGCAAGCTGATCATTATGAAAAGCACGCGAAGTCAAAGTAACACGATCCGCCTGGTCTTTAAGTGCCTGAATGATTTTTGGATGACGGTGTCCCTGATTCACAGCTGAGTAAGCACTCAGCATGTCCATATATTTATTCTCTTCAGGATCCTTTACCCATACCCCTTCAGCATGAGAAACAACAATCGGCAGCGGATGATAATTGTTTGCCCCGAATTTTTCTGTCTGTTCAATAATCGATGTAGATGTAGTCATAAAGATCCCTCCAAATTTTAGATGTACGTCAGCAGCCATTACTCTCCGGCGCTTAAAATCTTCCTGACCCGGTTTCCCATAATGGACTGGCTTTTCTTTGGCAAAGATGAAAATAAGCCGATCAGAAAGGACCATTCGAACAGAAAAGACTAAAAGGAAACTCCTAGCCTTTGAACAGGACCTTTTCATTGTCCTGCTCTATTCAATCTCTTTTTGATCGGCTTTTTACTTACATTCCTTACAGCATTTCAGATGTTGTTTTCGCTTGCATATGAAGAGTCAGGTAGTCCGGTCCGCCTGCTTTAGAATCCGTGCCTGACATATCAAAACCGCCAAATGGCTGATAGCCGACAATCGCACCTGTACAGCCGCGGTTGAAGTAAAGGTTTCCAACATGGAAATCTTCCCGTGCTTTTTCCTGATTCATGCGGTTATTTGTAATAACTGCACCAGTCAGCCCATACTCCGTGTTATTGGCAATCTCAATGGCTTCGTCAAAATTCTTTGCTTTTGTTAATCCGACAACAGGTCCGAAAATTTCTTCCTGCATCAGACGGGATTTAGGATCTAAATCAGCAAATACTGTTGGTTTAATGAAGAACCCTTGAGAAGAATCACCTTCTCCACCTGCAACTAAACGACCTTCTTCTTTACCAATTTCGATATAGCTCATAATTTTATCGTATGCAGCCTGATCAATAACCGGACCCATGAAGATCTCCGGTGCAACGGTTTCGCCTAGTGAGAGCTCTTTTGTCAGCTCTATGACGCGGTCTAGCACCTGGTCATAAACTTCTTCGAGTACAACTGCTCTTGAACATGCAGAGCATTTTTGTCCGCTGAAGCCAAATGCTGATTTCACGATCGATTGCGCGGCAAGCTCAAGATCTGCTTCTTTATCCACTACAATCGTGTCTTTTCCGCCCATTTCCACAATGACACGCTTCAGCCATGTCTGGCCATCGTTTACTTTCGCTGCGCGCTCATACATGCGCGTTCCCACTTCGCGTGAGCCGGTAAACGAGATAAAACGCGTGCGAGGGTGATCTACAAGATAGTCCCCTACTTCTTTTCCGCTGCCAGGGATGTAATTTAAAACGCCCTTAGGAAGACCTGCTTCTTCCATTACTTCAACAAACTTTGCTGCAACTACAGGAGTTGTTGAAGCCGGCTTAAGCAGAACCGTATTGCCTGTTACAAGTGCAGCAACTGCTGTTCCCGCCATGATGGCGAATGCAAAATTCCAAGGGGAGATAACCACACCGACGCCAAGCGGAATATAATCATATCGATTGTATTCACCAGGACGGCTTTCCACTTTTTTGCCATCTTTCATTGCAAGCATTTCACGGCCGTAATACTCCATAAAGTCGATCGCTTCTGCTGTGTCAGCGTCTGCTTCATTCCAAGGTTTACCCGCTTCCTTTACAAGCAGAGCCGAGAATTCATGTTTGCGTCTGCGCACGATGGCGGCCGCACGGAATAAAATATCAGCACGGATCTCCGGCTTTACTTTGCGCCAGGTTTTAAACGTTTCATCTGCCACCTGCATTGCTTTTTCGGCAAGCTGCTGATCGGCTTTTGAAACACGGCCAACTACTTCATTTTTGTTGCCGGGATTATAAGAAACAATCTTGTCCTCTGTCTCAACGCGTTCGCCGCCAATGATAAGCGGATAATCCTGTCCCAAGTAACCCTCAACCGTTTTGAGGCCTTGCTGTAATGCATGTTTGTTTTCCTCAACAGTAAAATCAGTAAATGGCTCATGCTTGTATGGAATCATAGTAAACCTCCTATATAATTCAAAAATATGTTTTTGATTGAAAAGTGCAAAAATTATTTGCACTAATAAAACCCTTACACTTATAATAATGCAAAAGATGATTGCATATTTCAAGTATTTTGTTTATTCTGTTTTTTAAATTTGAAAGGAAGGTATTGAAAATGCCTGCACCAAAAGGGAATTTTATTGATCTGCAGCTTGTATCACAGGCTCTTGATCATATCCAGCTGGGGATTCATATGGTGGATATTGACGGGAGAACTATTTTATATAATCAGCAAATGCGTGTGATGGAATCCATGGAGGAGATTGATCTGCTGGATAAGCGTCTGCAGGACATTTTTAAATTTTACCCTGATGACAACAGCACACTCCTTCAGGTTCTTTCTTCCAAAAAACCCGTATTAAATGTGAAACAAACATATTTTAATGTTCATGGCAGAGAAATCACAACTCTTAATAACACGTATCCAGTATGGAATAATGGAGAACTGGCCGGAGCAATTGAAATTGCGAGGGATGTTTCTTCCAATGAGCAAATTCGAATCAGATCAGGTTCAGGAAACCCCGACCTCTCTTCGTTTAATCACTGGACAGGTTCTTCTCCGCTTATAAAAGAGATGATTTTTGAAGGAAAAAAAGCAAGCCGTTCTGACAGTATGATTCTTCTTATTGGAGAAGCCGGCAGCGGAAAAGAAAGACTTGCTCAAAGTATTCATGTTGAAAGAGGTCTTAGTCCACATGCCTTTCACTCCATTGACTGCAGAGATCTGACAGCGGGATTGCTAAAGGAACTTTTGAGCGAATTTAAAACAAAATCTGCTGAACGTGATGCAGCTACATTGTTTTTTGATCACATTGAAAGCCTGGAAATGTCTCTCCAAAAGCAGCTGACATCTCTTTTAACTCAATGGAAGCTGGACATTCGCTCAGCTGATAAGCCGTCCATCTACCCAATTCTTACTTTAAGTACCGATCCAATAGATGCAATTCAGTCCGAACTTTT
The DNA here is from genome assembly GCF_000829515.1 of Jeotgalibacillus campisalis. GTDB lineage: Bacteria > Bacillota > Bacilli > Bacillales > Jeotgalibacillaceae > Jeotgalibacillus > Jeotgalibacillus campisalis. The sequence continues at coordinate 13,343 of NZ_JXRR01000020.1, forward strand.
AGATAAAGATTTATATTATCTAATGAGTGAAGTTTTAATCTTTGTTCCTAGTTTGCGTGAACGGAAAGATGATCTCAGGGAGCTGGCCGATTATTTTGTGGAGGACTTTAACCTGCGTTTTCAAATGGAAATTGAAGGCGTATCATCAGAAGTGATTAAGTTATTTACCGCCTACGATTGGCCGGGTAATGTCAGAGAGCTTCAGCATGTAATGGAGGCCTCGCTTTTTGCTATGGGTCAGGACCGTGTAGTGGGTTTCACACATCTTCCGCACTATTTCAGATTAAAGTTTGACGATCCACTGAATACAAAAACCTCATTAGACAGCTCAAGCTTCATGATTCGGGAAGGAAAGCCCATGCAGACACTTGATGCGTTTCTTCGGGAAGCTGAGTCGTATTATATCCAAAAGTCTCTACAGTATCATCATTACAATGTTACAAAAACCGCCAGTGCTCTCGGCATGAGCAGACAGAATCTTCAATATCGGTTAAAGAAAAACAACTTAATCAGACAATCAAAACCCGGCTCTCCTTTTTAATCTGGAGAGCTTTTTTGAATTTAGTAAAATACCAGTGAGATTCCTCTATGTTAGACTAAATTATGTCCTTTAATTGCCATATTTAAAAATTAATAGAAAATATCTTGTATATTCAACTCTCTTAAAAGCTAGCTTCGATGTCGAGTCCCATCATGGCAAATGAAAAGAAAAAGATTGGCTTTTGACTGAATTTTGGTACAATTTAAAAACAAAGATCTTTATCTATCAATTTAACCTGAAATATCCATAGATCTACTCTGAAATCTTCTGGATTTACTTAAGCACCTTGCCTTTTACCCACTGTTTTCAGTCACTGTCTTCTATAACCTGATCCGCTTACCGAATGATTAAAAAAATGGAGGGTGATAAAAATGAACATGTTACGGTCGAAAAAAGATGCAGAAAACTTTGTTGATCAAGCCAAAGATCTTTTTAAGTATGATGAAGCTGGTAAAAAGTTTTATTTTGTCTTTGAAGATCATTCTAGAGACGGTAACTGGACCATTATGTTTTATCCTAAAGAGGAGCGATGGACGAGCCATAGCTTTGGGGAAAATTATTGTGATGAAGGTGAAACTGAGCTCACGCGTGAAGAAATGAACTCATTTATTTTTAAAAATAGAAAATATGTGAATCGAGCATTAAAAAACTTGGAACCTGTGCTTGTAAAAAGCTAAGGCGAATACGCCCTTATGTTCAACATTAAAAATAAAAAAAGCCCTGAGATTAGGTGGCAGTCACCTTCATTCAGGGCTTGTTTTAGGCTGATTACAGCCAAGTCGCTTTTTTAGCGCTTCATGTCAGACTGTTCAATCCAGTCTTGAAGCTTGTCTTTAAGGCTGTTAAAGCCAGTCGTATCTTCTGTGTGAGATACAGATTTTGAAGGAGCTGAGCGGCGCTCTTTGCGCGGCTGAGGCTTCACTTCTGGTGCTTCTTCAGTTGCACGGATTGAAAGGCTGAATTTGCCTGCCTTTTCGTCAACAGAAAGAATTTTCACATTTACTTCCTGACCTACTGAAAGGTGCTCACTAACATCACTTACAAAGCCGTGAGTAATTTCAGAAATGTGAACTAATCCTTGTGTATTTTCGTCAAGTGCAACGAATGCACCGTAAGGCTGAATGCCTGTTACTTTACCTTTAAGCTCTTGTCCTGCTTCGAAATTTGTAGACATGGAAACATCTCCTGTTATATATAATTTTTATCGTTTTCACGCAATTATTGATTATACCACAACTCTCTTAAAAAATCAAAAGCTGATTTATTCTCATGTTTCTGCAATCAGCATATCTCCGTGCTGATAAACAATTTTCCACAAGTCGTTTTCTTCTTTTAACGGAACGACTGCGGTTACGATAGATCTAGAGCCGTACGACAGCACAATCATCATCTGTTTTACGCCGTCCTGCTCTCCGACTTCCGTGATTTCTGCGACATGTGTAAAGTCCTGGCTATATAAATTTTCACGGTTCGTTTCCGCTAAAAATACTTCCCGCTCTGGACGATTCTGCGTTTGGGCAAACAGTGCGTACAGTGTCTCCAAATCACCGATGCTGATTGCATTAAGATACAGCTGTATTGTTTCTTTAGCCGTCAGCTCTCTCAGCAGCGCATCTTCCTTAGCAGTTTGATAATCATTGTACAGGCTATTTAACTCTTCATTCAGCGGAAAAAGCCCGGCATCTGGTCCTCCTACCATTAAAAATTGGACTAAAGAGGTGTCATGCTCTTGCTGAAACTCTTCCCATCCTTGAAAACGTTCAAAATTATTTTCTTCAAGCTTTGCGTAGAAAAGGCGGACAATTCTTGCAGAAGCATAGTTCTCAATTTTGTCATCTTCCATTATTTTTTCCCATGAGGCTTTCACATCCGGCATGAGCATTCCCTGATCAGTGAAAACGGGGTTTGATTCAGAACCTTTCACTAAAAAATCAAGCAGCCTTTGATGCTCATTTAAAAGTTCTTCTCCTATGGGCTCAGTAGCAACCATACCGGTTAAATATTTTTCTGCCTCCAATAAGATGGCAGGTGCCTGCTCCATTGAAATAAGAGGCTGTTCACCTTCCATGAAAGGAAGCTCCTTTCTTATCGACTTAATATATCCTATGTAAGAATCATTTATTTTGCCTGAACCTGATTGCAGGTCAGCAACTTTATTGAACTCTTCTCCCCCAATCGTGATATTGAACTCATTACGTTCAGGATCTACAACTGCCTCATAGCCATTTTGAGCTATTTTATTTAACAGATCAGCAGCCTCAGAAGAAAAAGCAAACTCCTCCATTGACTGGTCCCCAAGATTCTCAAGTTCCGGTTCATATTCCTTAAGCGCTGCTTCATACTGGATCATAACCGGTTCTGCCATTTCAAGATACCGTTTTGTAAGCATGTCGGAATGAATCGCCTTGGAATATTCATCTTTGGATGCGTATTCCTCTTCTTGAATATACGTAAGCGGGGTAACAAGACGCTCTAACGCATCCTGCATTTCAAAAGGGTTTAACTCCCCCTCTTCTGCTAATTGGTTTCTTTGCTGAAATGCCTGATGCTGATTAAGTACTTCCTGAACATATTCAATTTGAGCGGTTTCCCCCTCTGAAAGGCCGAGCTCTTGTGCCAGCTGCTGGACTCTCCGTTCCACTTCCTGCCCTAGTTTTTCAAGTGAATCAATGACTTCTCCGTCCCCTGCAGAAAGCAGTATGTCTGTATCATTGCTTTCGGGTGAATCAGCTGTCTCCTGAGACGAATTAGATAACGGCTGGACCAATAGGCTGTAGACAAGAAATGCAGTGAACAGCCCTGCTAATGCAAGCGGCCATTTTGATTTTAAGAAGGAGGGTTTATTCTCCTCTGGTCCTGTTGCGTCTGCATTTTTGAAAAGATTCTTACCATCGATTGATGGAACCTTATCGTATGACGGCTTCAAAAAACCAAGCAGCTTTCCAAGATTTTGTTCACTCACGTGAGTGCCTTCTTCCCGACCGAGCTTCTCAAGAAGTTCCTCTTTTCCCTTAGTTAAATGCTCACCTGACTTTTCCACTGAGGTTTTTAAAATAAAGCTGATTTGCTCCAATGTGAATTCATGAAACGTTGAAAGTACGACCGCTGCCCGGGCATTTTTCGGCAGTTCCTGAATCAGCATATGAAGCTGATGGTCTTCATGATGAACAAAAAGAGCAGCTGACTCTTCTAACTCCATTTGCTCATTTCGTTTACGCTCAAAAATAAATTCGAAAATCTTTTGGAAATGTTGGAGCTCTATCCAGTCAGATTTAAATTTTTCATCAGAAAGGTACAGTTCCTTAACTATTCTCTCGATGATTTTCTCTCTCTGAGCCGCGTTTTGACCCATCTGAAATAAAAATCGCTCTGCTTGCGGCAATACCCTTTCTGCAAAATTAGCGTATTGATCAAGCTGATCTTCCCCATTACTTTTTATCTGATCCAACAAACCATCTCCTTATTATGCCGATCGATATTAGTAAAAATCATATCGGTTATAGACGATTTTATTAATTCCATTTTGACTTGCTAAATCAACAAGCCAAGTGTTTCCATTCACAGATTCGAAGAAGAGCGTATGTTGATCATCGTCCTCAAAATAGGAAACCTGATATAAGATCGTATCTACATCAATCGCTGCTAATTTTTCGGGCGTTGCCATTTCAAAAAATTCATCTTTAGTAGGTCGCTCCTGCGTATTTGCGAGAAGTGAATAAACCGTTTCAGGATCTTCGGATTCAATAGCCTGAAAATAAAAAAGTGCGATCTCTTCTGGTGTTAAATCTTTCAAAAGAGCGAGGTCATGGTTTTTTTGATACTCTTTAAATGCTGTGCGTCTGCCGCCCTCGAGCGGTATCAATGCGGGCTGTACTTGTAAATTATTCTGCTGTTGAGTATAAGATAGATCGAAAATACGATTAGATTGATTCCACTTTTCGGGCTGTTTAAAATCTCTTTTAGCCAATTCATCGTACTGTTCTTTTATAACAGCTGCGGATTCATATTTCTCCAGTTTTTCAGGCTGAATCATTTTTTCCCAGGCTTTTTGAACCTCTTCTTTTAATCTGCCATCCTCAAAATTAGCGTTTTTCTCATAACCGTAGACAAAATGGGTAAGCAGCTTTTCATGCTCCATCGCTAATTCATCAAACAACCATGGAGTTCCTTCTGCATCCTGGGCATTTTTGACCTCGATGAGCAGATCCTCTACTTTCGTTAATTCTTCAGGAACATCTTCAAACGGCATTTGTAATTCGTCATTGATGACATATGGCAGCTCAGGCCGTTCTTTTAGGTAGGTTTGATATACGGGATCGAGAAGTTCAAGTTTTTCATGAACCAGCACTCGCCCTAAAAAAACATCAAATCTTTGTGCTTCAGCGTTATAGGCATAGTCAAAACCGTTTTCCTTTATTTTTTCCTGAAGTAAAGTTATGTCTTCCGGTACAGAAGTCGACGATGGATTTAAATCAGCGCCGTTCTTTTTTGCATAATCATGATGAAGCATTGTAAGTTTTTTGCTATACATGTTCTCAAAGCCTATTGAACGATAAAGCAGCGAGCTTACGATCATGTCAGAAAAAGAGAAAGAATCCGGCCCATAGTCGATTTTATCAATGTTTGCTATCTCCTCTTCTAAGAATTCCATAGGGGTTTTCAATTCATTGGTTATATACTCCTTGTACCCGCCGAAATGATGGACGAAATCGCTCTCGTATTCATCGTACTCATCTTTTTCATTAACCGCCCGCGCCTCAGTGATTACACTGTTAATGTGGTGCACATAAGAAATTTGATCGAGTTCCTCTTCCGATAATCCTGTTTTGTTTCCAAGTGATTCAAGCTTTTCAGCAAGCTTTTCTTCCAGCTCTACAATTTCTTCTTCAGGAATTCTCGTCAGTTCAGGCTCTTCTTCTTTCTCTTCTTCCTGCGCCTCATTTTCTGTTCCGGTGCCGGGCTCAAAAGCAGGAAGCATGAATGCCAGGCTGATTAAAAGGAAAATGAGGCCCACGGATGCAGGCCCTGCCCATTTAAAACGTGAAGCTGCTATTGGCTCATGCTTCTGCTCTTTTTCTATTAATTCTTCTGAGTCTGATGCTTTTATCGTTTCTATTGTTTCTGTCATCTCTAACTTGGCATAAGCCGCTATAAGAAAATTCATGGATTTTTCAAGTTGGGCTTCACTCAGACCGTTTTCTCCATCTGTCAGTAAATTGTGCAGTTTCTTTCTTGCTTCTTCCTGACGTTCTGCAACTGATTCCCTGCTTTCTTTGATTATCTTTGCAATAGAAGAATGGTCCTGTGAATGAAAATTAGTCAGTACCCAAACAGTCCGATCTATCAGGGGAAGATTGTGGATGGCTTCGTGAAGCTCCTGATCTTCCGGATAGGGAAAAATACGTTCGTGTTCGAAATCAGCTGGTTCTGGCTCTTCTCTTTCTTTATAACTGTTAAAAGCTCGAAGAAAGAGTGAAGGATCATCTGAAGGCAAATCATCATTACTAAAAACCGTACGTAGTAGATTTTTTCTCTCTCTTTCAGGCGCTCCAAGCTGAAGGAGAAATTGTTCTATTTTCGCTATTTCTTTTTGAATACGTCTCTCTTCTTCATTCGACAAACGTTTACCCCCCTTTTTGAAATTAAGCAACTCCCAACTTTTTATTAAAATAAGCTGTTATTATCCTATTTTGAAACACAGAAACTCTATTTTTGCGATTGATAATACAGCCGCACTGATTATGGTTTAATCACATATAACCGGACATACTAACTTAATACAGCCTTTTCGAATGCTCATTTTTTATTTTCTGGATGACCTTCTATTTCTACCATTTCTGCACGATACCTCATTATTCCTGCCATTATATCGCAAAATATTCCATATTTGTCATAATAGCCGGAGAAAAACAAGAAATTTTCCGACAAATTTCATAATAATCCTTCATAATTCGACAAAAATATAGTAGCATGTACAAATCATATAGAAGTATGAAAGGAAGAAGATACGCAATGAACAATCAACAATGGTCTTCAAAATTAGGTTTTGTTCTGGCGGCAGCCGGCTCCGCAATCGGACTCGGGGCAATATGGAAATTCCCGTACATGGCGGGTTCAAATGGTGGCAGTATTTTTCTGCTCTTTTTTATTATCTTTACAGTTTTAATAGCAGGTCCTATTTTGCTTGCAGAATTTGTTGTAGGACGAAGAGGAAAGAAAGATGCAATAAGCACATTTCAAAAGCTTGCTCCTTCTACTGCATGGCCGTTCATCGGGATATTAGGAACGTTTATTGCTATTATTATTTTATCTTTTTACAGCGTAGTTGGCGGCTGGATTTTATCTTATCTGGCTCGAAGCATATCCGGGGGATTGAGCGGGTTAACTCAGGCGGAGTACGGAGCCCTGTTTGAAACGATTATTTCCAATCCTGTTGAAGTTCTCTTGGCACAGTTTATTTTTATGATTATGACGATTATCGTTGTTTCAGGCGGGATTCAAAACGGGATTGAGAAAGCAAGCACGTTTATGATGCCGGCCCTTCTTGTGATTTTTGTGATTCTGGCCATTCGGTCACTGACGCTTGATGGAGCAGCAGAAGGAGTAGCTTATTTATTTGTTCCTGACTGGAGCTACTTTACTCCTGAAACCATGCTTTTGGCGCTTGGACAATCCTTTTTTGCCTTAAGTGTCGGTGTATCCGTCATGATTACCTACGCATCTTATTTGAACGATCAGGACAATTTAGGTCGTTCTACACTTTCTGTAGCTTCGTTAAATATTGTCATTTCAATATTGGCGAGTCTCGTCATTTTTCCGGCCGTTTTTGCACTCGGCTTTGAGCCTGGAGAAGGGCCTGGACTAGTCTTTGTCGTTCTGCCTGCAGTGTTTAATGAACTGGCTTTTGGCGGCGTTTTTATGTTCGTATTTTTGATTCTATTACTATTTGCCACACTGACTTCAGCATTTTCCATTCTAGAAATTGTGGTTGCTTCTTTTTCAAGAGGAAAAGATCAGAAGCGGACCAAATATACATGGATTGCAGGAGCATTGATTTTCGCAGTTGGAATTCCAAGTGCTTTGTCATTTGGCGTTTTGACTGATGTAACCATAATGGGGTATCTGATTTTTGATTTTGCCGATTATTTTACAGCAAGCTTTGGACTCCCGCTTGGTGCTTTACTGATCTGTTTATTTATTGGATTTCAGCTTTCTAAAGCGGATGTTTATGAGGAATTGGAAAAAGGCGTGGGTATGCGTGCGAAATGGATGCCAGTCTGGTATTTTGCAGTAAAATATCTTGCACCGCTTGCCATTTTATTTATATTCCTGCAGTCATTTGATATCGTGTAAAATGGTTTCAAAAATGAATGGACATAAGAATTAACAAGGGAAATCGAGTATGAATCCACTTAGGATTTATACTCGATTTTTTTGTTAAGAAAAGAGAATGAGTCTGAGACAATCGCGTCTAAAACTCATTCTCTTATTTAAAAGATTTTTCCCCTTCTCTGATCATTCAATACAGAAAAAGAATAGGTTCATTGCAGTGGAAGGCGTCGACTCCTGTGGAATAAAGCGGGAAGGATGAGACCATGCAGATGCGCCAGCATCAAAGCGGCTCACCTCCCGCCCCACGGAAAACATCCGCCTGAAACGGAAATGAACCGGTCTCATTTCGAATGCAAATGAAGAAAAATACGTTCATAGTTTGAAAATCATGATTTCCTATACTTTTTCAATTCATTCATTCAGTAATTCACGAGACAGAAGAGATTTTTCTTTGTGACTAAGTAAAAAAGAATAGGTTCATTGCAGTGGAAGGCGGGGACTCCAGCGGGATTAAGCGGGAAGGGTGAGACCATGCAGATGC
>NZ_JXRR01000021.1 GCF_000829515.1 Jeotgalibacillus campisalis
GTAAAAAAGAATAGGTTCATTGCAGTGGAAGGCGGGGACTCCAGCGGGATTAAGCGGGAAGGGTGAGACCATGCAGATGCGACAGCATCAAAGGGGCTCACCTCCCGCCCCGCGGAAAGCCTCCGCCTGTAGCGGAAATGAACCGGTCTTCTTCTAATTCTATAAAAGAAGAACAATTGCTAGTCAGAAGTTTTGGGTTAAGAAGACCTGAAGGTATCTGATAAGCTTTAAAAAGAATAGGTTCATTGCAGTGGAAGGCGGGGACTCCAGCGGGATAAAGCGGGAAGGGTGAGACCATACAGATGCGACAGCATCAAAGGGGCTCACCTCCCGCCCCGCGGAAAGCCTCCGCCTGAAACGGAAATGAACCGGTCCCCTTTTAAATATAAAAAACGATCCGCCTGACGATTGTTCGTTCGTCAGGCGGATCGTTTTGAGCTTGCTTACTATACGCCCGCTTCCATTTTAACTGCTAAAAGCTTATAGGATATTTTCGTGCAATCCTGAAGGGGAATCCACTGTTTATAGGAGTATTCATATATGGCTTGAATGCGTTTAGCTAAGTCTGAGGGGTGGTGATGGTCGTCAACAGCTTGAAGTACATCGTCTATTTCTGTTTCATATTCTTCTTCCCCTATTTTAAACGGATCCCACTCTTGTAATAGGGCAACTAATTTATAATTCATCTCTTTTGTAATCATATGTCCCACCTAATCATTTTGAAAATATGTGAATCTATCATACCATAGAAGAGAGAAATGAAAAGGATGTGATTTATAGTGGAACAATTTGATCAACCGATTAACCGTGCAGGTACTTCTTCTGTGAAGTGGGATATGCTGAAAACGGTTTTTGGCAGCGAGGATCTGCTTCCAATGTGGGTGGCAGATATGGATTTCAAACCGCCTCAAGCAGTACTGGACAAATTGGAAAAGCGACTGAAGCTGCCTCCTTATGGCTATACCTTCGTTCCGGATTCGACCGGAAGAGCAGTTGCAGGATGGATGGAGCGAAGACATGGGTGGAACGTGAAACCAGGTTGGATCATGTATTCAAATGGCGTTGTTCCTTCAATTTCAACCGTCATACGGGCTTTGACCAAGCCAGGGGATCAGGTGCTGACGCTTACACCGGTTTATACCCCCTTTTTTCAAATGATTGAATTGAATGACCGTAAACTGGCTTCCTCTCTATTAGTTGAGGAGAAGGGCCGTTATGAAATAAACTGGACTGATTTTGAGGAAAAAATAAAGAATTCCTCACTATTTCTTTTGTGCAGTCCGCATAATCCTTCAGGGCGAGTTTGGTCTGAAGATGAATTAAGCCGAATCAGCGAACTGTGCAGAAAGCATGATGTTACGCTCGTTTCTGATGAAATTCATTCTGATTTGCTTTACAGCCACGCTGAGCATATACCTGCGGCCCACGCGGCAAAGACTCAGTCAGATCACATTGTCACGTTGGCAGCACCGAGTAAAACATTTAATTTAGCCGGTCTGCAGGCATCCGTTATCATTGCTGAGAGTGAAGAAATGAGAGAGAAAATTCAAGCAGAGCAAACGAAGCAGGGATTTTTCACTTTAAACACATTTGGCATAGCAGCGATGGAAGCGGCGTATGAAGAAGGCGAAGAATGGCTTCAATCGCTCATGGTTTATTTAGAGGGCAATCTGAAACTCGTTCGAGAAGCCGTTCAAGAGATCCAAGGCGTAACGTTAATGGAGCCTGATAGCACGTATTTATTATGGCTGGATTTTCGCAAAACGGGTAAAAGTGATGAAGACGTGCAGGAAGCCCTGCTGAAAAAAGCCAAGCTGGCATTAGAGCCTGGTGAAAAGTATGGAGAAGGCGGAGAAGGACATGTTCGGATGAATATCGCCTGTTCAAGAGATCTCGTCAAAGAAGGCATTAAACGACTAAAGCTTGCATTTGAGTAATTACTACTAAAACAGCCGCACTCGGGATTCCTTGTGCGGCTGTTTTTTATTCCAACTCTTTTTGCAAGCGTGCAATTTCCTCATATTCTTGTGAAAACAATCGGGACAAACGGATAAACATCGGCAGTACTCTGTGATAAGTAGAGACAGCTTCCTGATTTGGCTGATGAGTGTGCACGGAACCGACAAGAGTGCTTACCTCTTCAAGGCTCTTCATTTCACCTGTTGCGTATAAACCAAGTACACATGCTCCAAAACAAGAGCTTTCAAAGCTTTCAGGAACAACAACTTCCTGATCAAAGATATCTGCGATCATTTGTCTTAAAATAGCTGACTGAGCAAACCCTCCTGTTGCCTGAATGCGTTTTGGTTCTCCAATCAGTTCTTCTAATGCCAAAAGCACACTGTAAAGATTAAACAAAATTCCTTCCAATACAGATCGTACCATGTCTTCTTTTTTATGATTTAAGCCTAATCCAAAGAAAGACCCTCTTGCATTGGCATCCCAAATCGGAGCTCGTTCGCCCGCCATATACGGATGAAAGATCAACCCGTGAGAACCTGGAGGTACACTGTCTGCTATCTTGGTAAGCGTGTCATAAGGATTCGATCCATTAACAGCTGATTCCTGTACAATGTCCTGGCATAATTCGTCCCGCAGCCACCTGAAGATCATGCCGCCGTTATTAACAGGCCCTCCAATTACCCAGTGATCCTCCGTTAATGCATAGCAGAATATACGGCCTTTGGGATCGGTTACCGGCCGGTCGGTTACCGTTCTGATTGCTCCGCTTGTTCCTATCGTAATAGCGACCGAACCTTTATCCATTGCATTTACACCTAAATTAGACAAAACTCCGTCGCTCGCTCCAAGATAAAAACGAGTATCAGCGTGCACACCCATTGTTTGGGCATGCTCAGGGGACAATCCTGACATAAAATGAGTGGTGGAGACAGGGGTGGATAATTGATCACGTGACACACCCGCTACTTCAAGCGCTTCCTTATCCCATTCCAAAGAAGCAAGATTAAAAAGTCCGGTTGCAGAAGCGATGGAATAATCAATTTCGTAACGGCCGAAAAGCTTGAAAAATACATATTCTTTTATTGAAATAAACTTTGCTGTCTTCCGGCACAGCTCCGGATGTTCTCCATTAAGCCACGCAAGTTTGGATAATGGAGACATTGGATGAATCGGCGTTCCTGTGCGGAGATAGATCGCATGACCATTGTTTTCTTTAATTTTCTTTGTATATTCATTGCTCCTGTTATCCGCCCAGGTAATTGAGTTTGTCAGCGGCTTGCCTAATGCATCCACAGCAATGACGCTGTGCATGGCAGAACTAAAGGAAATAAAGGCGATCGCATCAGCCGTTAATCCGCTTTTTTCAATGCTTGAACCGATTGCTTTTAAAACAGCGATGAAAATTTCTTCCGGATCCTGCTCTGCTGTCCCCGGCTGAGGTGTGTAAAGAGGATATTCAATGTTTTCTTTAGAGACAAACTCTCCTTGTTTAGTGAATACCACGGCTTTTGTGCTCGTGGTACCGATATCTACCCCAATCATATGCGTATGCTGCATCATGCTTGTCCTCCTGTCTTTTCAACTGTTTCGATAAAACAATATGCAATAATCAATGTCTGCAAATAAAGACTCATTAACCTGTATAGTTTCTGTTTATTCTACTACAAACCGGTCAGAACAAATAAGTAAGAGCTGACAAAGTAACTGTCAGCTCTCTTAAGTTTCATGTCTATAAGACTAGTATACTTCTTCTACTATTATATAAACAGACTGATAATGAATACAACTGTGAAGCCTACTACCCCGATAATGGTTTCCATTACCGTCCAGGTTTTAAGCGTGTCTTTCACGTCCAGTCCAAAATACCGGTTTACCAGCCAGAAGCCTGAGTCATTTACATGGGATACTGCTGTTGCACCTGCTGCAATCGCAATAACGATAAGTCCAAGAATCGGGCCCGCATAACCCACTGTTTCAATAACTGGTGAAATGAGTCCCGCTGCTGTAACCATTGCAACGGTTGCAGAACCTTGCGCTACACGAACGAGCAATGCAATCGCAAATGCCATTAAGATGGGAGGAAGTGAAGAGTTTGCCATCATTTCACCCAGCACTGCCCCTACGCCGGAGTCGATGAGAATTTGCTTGAATACACCACCGGCACCCGTCACAAGAATAATAATACCGGCTGGCTCCAGAGCTTTTGTTGCAATGCTTTGAACCTCATCACGCGTATAGCCGCGGCGGGTTCCAAGCAAAATGAAGGTTAATAGAGTTGCAATTGTTAACGCCACAAACGGATGTCCAAGGAATGTTAAGAAAGAACGCACTGTATTCCCTTCATCCAATAAAACGCCTGACAAAGTGTTTGCTAAAATTAAAATTAATGGAATAAATACTAGAAAAGCAATTAACCCAAAGCTTGGCAGATCACGGTCAGGATCCGCTTCTTCTACTTCCATATATTCCGGTACAACAACATGAATTTTGTTGGCTATATACTTACCAAAGATCGGTCCCGCAATGATCATTGAAGGGATACCGGCTAAGGCACCAAACAGGATAACCCATCCAAGGTCCGCTTGAATAATCGAGGCCACAGCGATTGGGCCAGGTGTTGGCGGAATATAAGCATGCGTTACGGCTAATCCAGCTAACAAAGGAATTCCATAGAATAATAGAGACTTACCTGTTTTTCTTGCCAGGCCATAAATAATTGGAACTAATATGATAAAACCAACATCAAAAAAGACGGGTATAGCTACGATAAAACCTGTAATTCCAAGCGCCCACTGGGAATTTTTTTCACCAAATTTCCCGATCAGCGTTTGCGCCAGACGCTCTGCTCCGCCTGAAACTTCAAGCATTCTACCGAACATCGCTCCTAAACCGACGACAACTGCCACAAATCCAAGGGTACCGCCCATCCCTGCTTCTACTGACGCAAGAACATCGCCAAGCGGCATTCCCGCTGCTACACCAACCAATAAACTGACAAGCAAAAGTGCCACAAACGCGTGAAGTTTTACGCCCATTACCAGGTAAAGCAATAAGAATATCCCGGCAACTGCAATTAAAATTAACATTGAACCATCCATTTTACGTTCCTCCTATTCGCTTTTTTCTACAGCGTGACCGCCAAATTCATTTCGCAAAGCTGCAACGACTTTTCCTGAGAATGTATCTGTTTCAAGAGACCGATAGCGCATCATTAAAGATAAAGCAATAATCGGAGTAGCTGTTTGAAGATTCAACGCTTCTTCAATGGTCCACTTTCCTTCACCTGATGAATGCATAATTCCTTTTATTGAAGATAAGTCCTTGTCTTTTGAAAAAGCCGATTGTGTCAGCTCCATCAGCCACGAACGGATAACGGATCCATGATTAAATACGCCAGCTACTTCTTCAAACTGATAAGGAAAAGGGCTTTTATCGAGAACTTCAAACCCTTCTGCAATCGCCTGCATCATGCCATATTCAATCCCGTTATGAACCATTTTTAAATAATGACCACTGCCAGCAGGCCCCGTATGTAAGTAACCGTTATCAACAGAAAGTTCTTTAAAGATCTCTTCTATTTCTGCGAATTTTTCTTTGTCTCCTCCTACCATCAGGCAGGCTCCATTACGTGCACCTTCTGTTCCCCCGCTCGTTCCGCAGTCAAAGAAGGAAATGCCTTTTTGAGAGGCCTGTTCATCTCTGCGCATTGAATCCTTATAGTGAGCATTGCCTCCATCGATAATAATGTCACCTTCTCCGCACTCTTTGAGCAGCTGCTCGAAAACAGATTCTGTTGCATCGCCCGCCGGAACCATCATCCACAAAATCTTTTTGCCTTCAAAAGCCTGTACCAATGACGAAATTGAACGATGTGCTGAAATACCTTGTGAAGAAATTTTTTCGATAGCGTTTTCATTTAAGTCAAACGCTTCTACCTCAAATTTTCGTTCATGTAATTGCAATGCTAAATTAAAGCCCATTTTTCCTAACCCGATCATACCGATTTTCATATAAAGCACCTGCCTATTTCGAAATATTTTTCATCTACTAGTCATTATAAAGAAAAAAATTCTTTTTGCAATCGCTTTCAATGAAAAAAAATTTATTTTATAATGAAAGTGGAGAATAACGGCGTACGAAGATGCAAAATCCATTAAAGATCTGAGGTACTCAAAATGATTACAGACAACAGACTATGCTTAGCTAAGATCCGATCTTTATATCCAAGCTTCAGTACAAAAGAATTAAAAATAGCTGACTTCATCTTAAATGATCCACAAAACATTATTCATTTAACGATTACCCAATTTGCTGAAGAACTTAACGTAGCTGATTCCACGGTTTTTCGTTTTTGTAAGCGAATTGGCTTCACCGGCTATCAATCCATGAAAATCTCATTGGCTTCAGAAGTGGTCACACCGATAAAAAATATCCATGACGAAATTACTGAAGCGGATGATATGAAAACACTGGCTGAAAAAGTATTTCGTTCGAACATGAAAACCCTTGAAGATACCATGCAAATCATTGATGCGGCTCAGCTGGAAAAAGCGGCTCAATTTATCTTGGAAGCTAACAAAATTGAATTTTACGGAAGCGGCGGTTCCTCTATTCTGGCAATGGATGCGTACCATAAATTTATCCGGACTGGATTGTTTGTCTCAGCACCTCCGGATTCCCATATTCAGCTGATGAGTGCGTCACAGCTTCAAAAAGGCGATTGCGCGATTTTCCTGTCTCATTCCGGTTCCACTAAAGATATGTTGAAAACCTGTCAGATCGCTAAAAAGTCCGGAGCTAAAACGATTGCCATTACAAACCTTGCTAAGTCGCCACTCAGCACACTGGCCGACCTGTCCCTTTACACGCTGTCCGATGAAACAGATCACCGCTCAGAGGCATTGTCATCCCGCATCGCTCAGCTCAGCTACATTGATGCGTTATATGTCAGCGTAATGCGTTCATTAAAAGAGAATGGGCAGACTGCTCTTGAAAAGATGCGAAACGCCATTTCAACTAAAAGAATCTAAAAAAACCGAATTACGGACTCTATTCGAGCTTTGTAATTCGGTTTATCTTAAATTTATGGCTTTAAAATCATTGCTTTTGCTGCTGTCTTTCGCGATTAATTTCTTCTTCAAATTCTTTTGTTTTTTCTTCCTGCCTTTTGGAGACACGCACAATCCATCTAAATGTAAGAACGGTTAACACAAGAAACAACAGCATCCAAAAAGTTGCTGGAATGTATTCACTTTTATCTTCCGGGAAATACAAAAATAATTGCAGTAAAAATAAGCCAGTCATGCCTTATCATCCTCTCAACGCATGTTTGGCTCCATTATAACAACACATCTCCATTCATACCACTTCAGGAGAGTGAACGTTTCGTGACACACTGCGGGCTAGGAACCACTTAATTACGATGCCGTAACCAGAATACTTCCTGGTCATTCCCTTTATACAATCCACTGACACCTTATCCCGCTAACCGGTCTGTTTTAGCAGTCTTTTTAAAAGGCCCAGTTTCCTTTTCTGAATACCGGCTCAATGGTCCCATCCCTATGAATTCCATCAATATCCATTTCTTCTGATCCGATCATAAAGTCTTCATGCACCACACTGTCATTTAAGCCGTGAACTTCCCTTTCCAAATCATTCATGAAAATTCCGCCTTTTACACATGTAGGGTAGCAGGAACCGAGCGCAAAATGATTTGAGGCGTTTTCATCAAATAACGTATTGTAAAATAGAATGCCAGTGCTGGAAATAGGTGATTGATGGGGGACGAGAGCAATTTCTCCCAAATAGTCGGATCCATCATCCATATAAACGATTTTCTCAAGCAGTTCAAGGCCAATTTCAGCTTTGATGTCCACTACCCTGCCTTCTTCAAACGTTAAGGAGAAACCATCAATTATATTCCCCTGGTAAGCTAACGGTTTGGTGTTTGAAACTACCCCATTTACCCCGAGACGATGAGGAACTGTATACACTTCCTCTGTTGGGAGATTTGCAATAAATGGGTGGCCCTGCTCATTTTTACTGGCACCTGTCAGCCAAATATGATCTTCAGGCAGTTCTACAGTAATGTCCGTCCCTTTACCCTTATAATGCAGCTTGGCGAAATTTTTCTCCGTCAGCTGAGCGGCTCTTTTTTGAAGCAATTCTATATGGCTGTTCCAAGCTTCCACAGGATTTTTCTGGTCAATCCGCACTGTTCGGGAAATTGCCTGCCATAACTTTTCAACCCGCTCATTTTGGGAAACATCAGGAAACACCTTATCTGCCCATTTTTGAGAAGGAAGAGCTACAATTGACCAGCTGATTCCATCTTTTTCAAGCACTTCGTAAAAATAGTCCAGCGATTCTGCTTTCACTTTAGCATATGAAGTAATGCGGTCTGTTGAAATTCCCGCAAGTAAATCAGGGTTTTCTGATTCAATGCTGAGAATTGCTCCTTTTTTGTCGATCACTTCTTTATGAGCTTCCACAAGCCATGGAGGGTAAAAATTAAATTCATCCTCAGGGGCGTGTTCATAAAAGCTGCGCGTCACTTCCTCGTCACTCCACTGCACATGTACGTTTCCGGCACCGGCTTCATATGCCTTTTTCACGACTAAGCGTACAAAATCCTCGGTTCCAATTGAAGCTGCTACCCATAGGTACTGACCAGGCTGAATGTTAACACCGACTTTCACGGCCAGCTCTGCGTATTTTTCCAGAGAATGATCATATTGCGCTGTATTCATTTCGTTTCCCCTTTCTTTAAATAAATTGTCTAGATAAAAATTAAAAAACGGCGAAGCTTCCGTTAAGACGAAAGTTCCACCGCTTGATTAAATCAGGATTGGCTTCTCGCCATTTTTACTCTTGAATAATCTCAATCGATTCGATGATAACATCTTCTTCCGGTTTATCACTTTCATCTTTTTCTACCGAAGCGATTTCATCCACGATTTCCATGCCTTCAATCACTTGTCCAAAAACGGTATGTACGCCATCAAGCTGAGGCGTTCCGCCATTTTCATCATAAGCGGCAATCACATCTTCCGGGAAATCCGCCTCTTCCATTTGACCCGTGAATCCTTCGGGTAATTCTTTATTTTGTACGATGAAGAATTGACTGCCGTTCGTATTCGGTCCGGAATTGGCCATCGAAAGAGCACCGCGGACATGGATTAAAGAAGGGGTAAATTCATCTTCAAAAGCCTCACCATAAATGCTTTCTCCGCCTCTTCCTGTTCCTTCAGGGTCTCCACCCTGGATCATAAATTCATCGATCACACGATGAAACGTAACACCATCATAATATCCATCTTTACTGTGCGTCAGAAAATTTTCAACCGCTTTAGGTGCATATTCCGGGAAAAACTTAATCGTGATTTCTCCTTTATTTGTCACCATTTTTGCAACGGGTTCCTCATCAGTTGCCTCTTCATTCAACTGCGGGTACTCAACCGGTTCATTTGACCCAGCTTCTGCTGATTCATCTGCCTCTGTTGATTCATCTGTTTCTTCAGTTTCAGTGGTTTCTTCTGTTTGTTCTTCTTCTGACCCACCTGTGACTGCCTCTTCTTCATTTGAACCGCAAGCTGAGAGCATCAGGATAAAAATCAGGAAAATTCCAAGTAATTTAATTTTCATATTATTCGCCTCCATCCTTACTTTAACCTAAAAAGAACAAAAAATCATCCGTTTGTTTTACAATAGAAGGAAGTAAAGATGGGAGTGATTCATGATGTCACAGATTGAAGTCGGACAGATGGTTAAGGCATTTTACAAAACAGGTGCTTATATTGGAAAATTGACCGAAAACAAGGGCAGCCACGCAGTTGTTCAAATTAAAGAAGTCCTAAAGCATCCAAAACAAGGTGATCTTCATCATCCTAATGAGACAGACGTACCGCTGTTTCATGAACGCAAGGCACTTGCATTTAATGAACGGGCAAATATTCCGCTCAATATGATTAAGCCATTTGAAGAAGTGCCAGGCGAATATTTCGATAGCTTAAGAGCCTCCGTTGCAGCGCTGGAACAAGAACTGAAAAGCAGCCCCGGTCCTTTTGAGGAAAAAAGCTATGAAGCACTCATGGAAGTAAAAAAAGAATATGAGCTTATGTATTCAATAACGTTCTAATGAGTGTAAGCTGATCGCATCATTATATTAGTTAAAGTAAATACGCTTTAATCAGCGTAGGATAAAAAGAAGGAGAACAAGCCCCCGACCGGCTGTTCTCCTTCTTTTTATTGTACAAGCTGCTGGAGCTTCGTAAAATCGACCCTGTCTCCGATCGTCGTTGGTTCCACTTTATTTAAATAGCTCTTGTCCTTTTCTACAAGCTGATAAATATGATAGGTGGTCATCGCGTCATCAAGTGCTTTATGATGATTCCCTACACCATCGCGCCCGTACTCCTGCACAGCCTTCCATAAGCCTGTCTGATTTCGATCACCAAAAAACCGTTTATATTCCATCGACAGGTCAATAAATTCGCCGCTGAACGGAAAAGGAAGACGTGCCCGTTCACAGTTTTGCCGAAGGACTCTCATGTCCATGTTGCCCCATGTGACGACCTTGTTGTGTCCACCATTATTTAATGCAGCAAGCTTTTTTACCAGCGCCGCAAGTGTAATGCCCTGATCTACATCTTCTTGAGTAATGGATAAAAATGAGCGGCAGCGTCTAGACAGCCGTTTAAACACTCTTGGTTTTACATAACTTGAAAATTGATTGGATTCCTTCCGCTCGAAGACGCTGATCAATCCAACTTCTATAATTTCCGGAAAAAAACCCTTAGGTCCCCGGCCTTCAGGCATAGAAAATTCAAAATCAATAAAGATAAGTGCTGGTTCTTTTCCCTTCATCTCTTTATCTCCCTTCTATATGGCTATGTTTACGCAAGGTTGAGGTCGTCAGCTGCTAAAAAATGGAGAGATAAGCTTCTGGCAGTATTCAAAAAACACCCGCTTTCTCCAGCTCTTTTTTCTAAAAAGTAATGCTTGTCCTTTTTCATTCCGCTATTCATAAGACTGCGAAGTAAACCTTGCTGCTATAGCGGCTGATCAATTTATGCAAAATTATTATGATTGATTATACCATGTTAAAGGGAAGAGGAGACACAGAAGTCTGAATTTTCTTACGACAATTAACGCTCTCTTTCTCCAGTTGCACACACGAACCGATCCTGTATACTTATTTAGAAAGACGAAATATAAAGTAATGTATTCTCAAGTAATTGTCCAAAAAAGAAGGTGTTTGCTTTGACGATTGAAAAGAAGAACCTGGTGATCATGTGGATAGCGAATTTTTTAGTTGCTGCAAGTGCTACGATGATTTTGCCGTTTTTATCACTTTATATCGAGACTATGGGGAATTTTTCGTCCGACTACGTGCAAAAATGGTCTGGACTGGTTTTTGGCATCACATTTCTTACTGCATTTTTTGTTTCTCCTATATGGGGCAGATTCGGAGACCGCTTTGGCTATAAGCCGATTCTGTTAATTACAGGGTACGGCATTGCTCTTTGCATATTTTTAATGGGGTTTATTCAGTCCGTTGAAGGATTATTTATTCTTCGATTATGTATGGGATTAGTTACTGGTTTTATCCCTACGTCTCTCGCGTTCATTTCTTCTCAAACGCCTCGCCATATTGCAGGACGAACACTCGGCACTCTTCAAATGGGAACGGTGTCCGGCAGTTTATTTGGTCCTCTCATTGGAGGGATCCTGGCAGATACCTTTGGCTTTAATTATACCTTTCTTATTACAGCTGCTTCGATTACAATTGCTGCCACCGTTGTACTAATTGGCATTTCAGAAAAGAAAAAATCAGCCGATAATAAAGATGAGACCGTTTATACAAGAAAAGAAGTCTTCAAACATATTACAGGACATCGCCTTTTGTTAACGGTTATGTTTCTATCATTTTTAGTTCAGATGGCCAACTTCAGCATCCAGCCGCTTCTTGCCCTGTACGTTGGAGGGTTAACGTCTGCTTCCAATATCGCATTTTTATCGGGTCTGGCATTTTCAGCAACAGGCTTTGGAAACTTGATTGCTACTCGTTCGTGGGGCAGGCTCGGTGACAAAATCGGGTACGAAAAAGTACTTACTTTGCTGCTGGTTCTGTCAACAGTATTTATCATCCCTCAGGCACTTGTCACAGAACTCTGGCAGCTTGTTATTTTGCGCTTTTTGTTCGGGATGGCCATTGGGGGCATTATTCCAAGCGTGACAGCTTTTATCAGACACGCCGCCCCCGTCTCCATGCAGGGGGAAGTCCTTGGATACAATCAAAGCTTCCGATTTTTAGGAAATGTAATCGGCCCGGTTTTTGGCGGAATTGTTTCTGGTTTTATTGGTATTTCAGCTGTATTTTACGTAACCGGCGGCTTATTTCTATGCGCCTTTAGTTTATTATGGTGGAGCCGAAAACAAATAACCTCTGCCAGTCAACTGTAAGTTTAAAAGAAGAAACGAGTGAATGAAGATGCGCATGACCATCGGATATATAGCCATTGGGCTGCTGCTTCCTTTGTGTTTATTTTTCTGGATTGGGACAAATAAAGAGTACAAAAGTGTTTTAACCTTTAATGAAGCACTTTCAGCAACGATTGATGTGAACCAGTCTTTTCCAAGCCAGACCAGCTTTCTGGTGGATAAAAACGGAGACCGGTACGCTCAAGGATCTTCTGAAATGCGCTATTATGCAGAGGAAGATCAGCTGCCTGAGTTTTTAAAGGACATTATCATTTATTCTGAAGACCGCAATTTTTACGATCATATCGGATTTGATGCAGGAGCGATTATTCGGGCTGTCGTAAAAAACCTTGTATTTACTCACATTCAACAGGGTGGCAGCACGATCACGCAGCAGCTTGCCCGAAATTTATATCTGACTCAGGAAAAAACATATAACCGTAAATTGACCGAGCTGGTCTATGCGTATGAGCTTGAACAATCTCTGACGAAAGAGGAGATTTTACAGGGATATTTTAATATTATTTATTTCAGCAACGGTGTATATGGCATTCGTTCTGCTTCCCTTTACTACTTTCAGCAGGAACTCGAGGATTTATCATCCGCACAGCTTGCTTTCCTGGCTGCGATACCGAATAATCCAGGAAAATACGATCCAGTTGATCACTTTAATGCGGCAAAAGAACGGCAGGAACGACTCATTGATTTAATGGTGCTTGAAAACAAGATACCAGCAGAAGAAGGAGAAAACATAAAGGCAGAGAAAATAAATCTCAACTTATTCGAAAGTATTGATCATTATCCGGATTATGCGGTCTATGTGGAGCACGAATTAATGGAGTTAATCGCTGAAAGTGAAGGCTATGCAAAAAAAATTAAGCAGGCTGATTCAAAAGAAAAAGCAGAACGAATTCAAAAAGCCCTGACCAAACGCACGGATCAAATTTTGCAGTCAGGTGTAACCATTCACACTGCCCTTGATCCAGCGCTTCAACGAGAAAACGTCCGCACCTTGCAGAATCATCTCCCCTATGAAGGAGTTGAAGGCGCGAGCGTTATGATTCGGAACGAGACAAGAGAAATCGTTTCGGTAGTGGGAGGAAAGGATTACAAAAAATATAATTTTAACCGTTCATTTCAGGCGCTCAGGCAGCCGGGATCCACTATAAAACCGCTGCTCGTATATGGCCCTTACATCGAACAGTTCCAGCCGGCTCTTTCTCAGAAGATAGACGCAAGCGACTATTGCAAAGAAGATTACTGTCCTGAAAATTACGGGGGTGCCCGCTATAAAGACGTATCCTTAGCAAGAGCATTTCTCCTCTCTCTTAACACACCTGCTATTCGTTTACTCGAAAAGACTGGCGTGGAGCAAGCACATGACTACCTAACGCCCTTTTCATTCAATCATACAGAAAAAAGTGACGAAACACTTGCTTCTGCAGTTGGAGGATTTACGTATGGGATGTCTCCACTGGAAATGACAGATGCTTATACGAGCTTTATTGATGGGGGTTACTCACGGTCACATGCCATTGTAAAGGTGACAGATGACCAGGGGAATTTGCTTTATGAATGGCCTAAAAATTCTGTTACAGTCTGGTCCCCAAAGACTACCTCTAAAATGAGAGAACTGCTGTCACAAGCAGCTCTGTCCGGAACCGGAAAACCAGCTTATGTAACTAAGCCTTACGTAGGAATCAAAACCGGCACGACCAACCAGTACTTTGATTACTGGACCATTGGATTAACGGATGAATACACAACTGGCGTATGGGTAGGACATGATCTGCCGAAAAGTATGGAAACGATTGAACTTGATCGGCCGGCTCATGCTATTTGGCGGGATATGATGCAATAAGCAGGATTAAGATGCTCGTCAAAATAGTGATATTGAACATGATCTTTAAATGGAAACCGATTAGAAAAGGCTGAGACAAAAATGTCTCAGCCTTTTTGACCGGTTCACTGCGTTTCAGGCGAACGCTTTCCGCAGGGACGGCGCTGAGCCTCCTTAGGGCTTTGCCCTGCGGAATCTCAGCTTGCCGTCATATCCTACTGGAGTCGCCACCTTCCGCTCCGTTCACCTCTTACTATTTATAAATACTACCTCGTTTTTTAAACTTTTTGGAGTTTTGTCCCGACCTCTTTTTACTATGTTAGTCCCAGGTATTGTTATCCAGCCTAAATGACGATGCAATAGCTCTCACCTAGAGCAGTGTGCGGTTTAAAGCTGATCGAGAATTGGCAGACTTGCCATAAGGCTGTTGTAAAGTTTAACCATCACATAAAGAATACCTGAAACGAGAACCGACCAGATTAATACTTCAAATAAAATAACTCCCATGGTTCCGGCAAGAGTCAGCGTTGAGCTTGTTTTAATGACAAAATAAACAAAATAGATGAAAGATGTAACTAAAAAAATGCTGACTAAGCCGATAAAGGATTTTAAGCTCGCAACACTTGCTAAAGAACCCGCGAAATAAATAATTGAGCCTGATCTGACCAGCTGAAGGACTTTTCCTTCCCGATCACGCGAAAAAAAGAGCAATGCTGCTTCATTGATCGTTTCTGCTATAAGTTTCAATGCAGCAAAAACCATAAAGAACAAAATCATTAGCAGGATTAAGATGAATAATTTAAGTTGAATATCAGATAAAAATTCGCGCATACCGGCATAAATTCCAATTCCCTTAAACAGATCTACACTTACCCCAACTCCGTATACAGAGAAAGTTAAGCTGAACATCAGAATTGAAAAAAACGGAAGATAGCCAGTTAAGTAAGTATTTTTCATGATTCTCTCCTAAGTTATAACATACAGTTGTCTCTTACATATTAATAGTTTGGGATAGGAATGAAAAGGAAATGTAAACTTAACCTTCATTATCAGCCCCTTAATTTAATTAAACTTAATGTACCATTCTAACGGATATGGAAAAAGACTTAGCATGAGTTTTACGGTAAAATCTTGGAACTACGCCTTACTACTTAATTATTCTGAAGTTTAACAGGAAACCAAAGAGCTAGGGAATATTGTGTCTCAAGCTCTTAGACCGGTTCACTTCGCTTCAGGTGGATGCTTTCCTTCCGCAGGGACGGCGCTGAGCCTTTTCAGGGCGTTGCCCTGTAAAGGCTCAGCTTGCCGTCATATCCTGCAGGAGTCACCACCTTCCGCTCCGATCACCTCATGCTAATCATATATACTGCCTCATTTTTAACCCTAACCTTTTTTAATTTTAGCTATTTAATAGATTGGTTTCTACATGCAAATAATATACCCCTATTAATAGAAGACGATCTATAAGTAGTTTTCTTATGGTTATATGTAGAAAGCACTTAGATCATTTTATTAAACAGATTTCAATTTTAGTGTTAATTGCATCCAGTTTAAGCACTTTTTTGTCCCATAAACAAATATAAATTGACATCCTAGGACTAGCAATTATTCGTTTTGGTAATTTTTTGAATATGATAGTTAATAGATTAGGAGGTGATCTTTTTGAATAACAATCACTCTAGTAATGTGAACCCAAGAAAGTGTTGTGGGAGGATAAAGCCTAAAGAAGTTAAATCTGCTTTTAGGGCACTTAAAAATGCAGAAACTCCAATTCCAACAGCACGTGTTAATTTTAAAGTTTCCTTTAATGACGAACAGTTTGATCTAAGCAACGAATACAATAATTCCACATCTTCATTTATTGCAAAAGAGGCAGGTATATATTTATTTACTGCAACACTATCATTTAATCCTACTGATGATAACGTTGATTACGAATTTGGGATGAACTTAGTTATCAATGGGGACAGTCAAGATGTGGAAGCAGATTATACAGGATTCAACGCTGTATTTTTTAATGTCGTAGACCTTAGTGAGATAGTTAAGTTAAATAAAGGGGACAAAGTAGAAATTTTCGCATTAAGTACCACTCCAGGTACGGTCACAATTGACCAGCGATCAAGTTTCGCAGGAGCTAAACTTTTTTAAAATCCCTTATTGGAAAGGCTTAGGTAATTCTATAATGAAACATCAGAAGCTACTGATATAAAGCCTATTAATAGTCTTTATACCAGTAGTCTTTTTTTCACAAAATTAAGACCAAAAGTCTTATTAAGTGGATTCATGGATTGTAATTTAATAAGATATTTACCTTGACGCGGTCCTCTTCGTTATCTCTGGTTACAGTCTTCCCTTTAATCCATCTGTATGCAGACCAGGGAATAGCAATACACCGCAGCACATTCTAGTTCATTAATAAAAAACCAATAAAACATTTCAAAGGATAATAACCGACAGCAAAATTCGACAAATTTATTAATTTATACTCTTTTTCGTTCTCTTTCTTCATATATATAAGTGGTTTAGAACACCGCTGAACGCAGACTTTCAAGCATGCATAGAAAGTTTTTTTACGTTATACTTCTATTTACACAAACAAAATTGGACAAATCACGAAGGACTGCGTATGCAGATAAGAGCTGCTTACTAAAGTAGTCCTTATTTACATGTGTAGCCTCTTGTATTATGGGGATTCTAATGTGATGGATGTATTAAGGAGGGATTTTCGTTGTCGTTGCTTCACCTAGCCATTGTCCTGCCTTTTTTGGCGGCAGTTTTCATCCCTTTTTTATTTAAGGGCTTGAAAAGCATTCATACGGGATGGTTTGTATTACTTGTTCCGCTGTTCCTTTTTATTTACTTTATTCAATACCTCCCTGTTACCGGGGACGGAGAAACAGTAACCAAGACATTCGAGTGGATTCCTTCTCTCGGCATTAATTTTATCGCGCATGTAGATGGTCTTGGTTTATTATTCGCCATGCTCATCACAGGAATTGGCGCGCTCGTCGTCCTCTATTCCATTTATTATTTGGCAAAAGAGAAAGAAGCATTGCATAATTTTTACGTCTATCTTCTAATGTTTATGGGCGCGATGCTTGGTGTCGTTCTCTCAGATAACTTGATTGTGCTCTATATGTTCTGGGAATTCACCTCCATTTCTTCTTTCCTTTTAATTGGTTATTGGTATGACCGGGAAAGATCCCGATACGGTGCTCAAAAGTCCATGCTCATTACTGTTTTTGGCGGACTATCCATGCTTGGAGGAATTGTTCTCCTTTATCTCATGGGTGGAACCTTCAGTATTCAGGAGCTTATAGGCCTGTCGGATGTGCTGATTACCGATCCTTTATTTGTTCCGGCACTCCTTTTAATTTTACTTGGAGCATTTACAAAATCTGCACAGTTCCCATTTCACATCTGGCTTCCTGATGCGATGGAAGCTCCAACACCAGTAAGTGCATATCTGCACTCTGCGACGATGGTAAAAGCAGGGATCTACCTTGTGGCCAGAATGAGTCCGGTATTTGCAGAATCAGGGCTCTGGCTTTGGCTTGTGGCCGGATTCGGTATTTTCACCTTGTTCTGGGGATCCTTTAACGCTGTTAAACAAACTGATTTAAAAGCGTTATTGGCCTATTCTACAATCAGCCAGCTTGGATTGATTATGTCACTTCTTGGAGTCGGTGCAGCAGCCCTGCATTATGATTATCTCGACGACAATATTTACATGATTGCCACGATTGCTGCTGTCTTTCATTTAATAAACCATGCAACGTTTAAAGGAAGCTTATTTATGATGGCTGGGATTGTTGACCACGAAACCGGCACAAGGGATATAAGAAAGCTTGGCGGTTTGGTTAATTTGATGCCTATTACATTTACAATTGCCATTATCGGGTCATTTTCAATGGCAGGCCTTCCTCCATTTAACGGGTTCTTAAGTAAAGAAATGTTCTTAACTGGAATGCTTTCGGTTCTTGAGCTTGATCTCTTTAATTTAAGCACATGGGGCGTACTGTTTCCTGTTATCGCCTGGATTGCCAGTGTGTTTACGTTTGTGTACAGCATCAAGCTGGTATTCAAAACGTTCCTTGGCAAGCCGCAATTTGATAAACTTCCAAAAAAACCACATGAAGCGCCAATTGGCATGCTTATATCGCCGCTTGTGCTCATTACATTGGTTGTCGTATTTGGATTTTTCCCGAATCTGCTTTCCAATAGTTTGATTAAGCCGGCTGTTGAAGCCATTTTGCCAAGTCTTGTTGAGTCCGGACAGGAAGTAGATGTTCATATTTATTTCTGGCATGGATTCCAGCCTGAATTATTTATGACACTCGGCATTATTCTCTTCGGAATTGTATTGTATTCGACCCTTGCAAAATGGCAGGGTGTGTATAACCGCATACCGGAGCGATTTACATTAAATGGCCTGTATGACCGCGGACTTTCGGGAAGTGAATCAGGCGGCTACCGCTTAACCAGCGGAGTCATGACTGGATTTATGAGAACCTATTTAGTGTATATTTTCTCATTCTTTGTTGCGATTTTGATGTCCACTCTCATCATTAAGCAAGGATTCGTTTATGATACATCGGGGCTTGCAGCGATTAAGAGCTATGAAGTGATTCTGGCGCTTGTTCTTGTAGCTGGAGCAGTAACGATCCTGTTTGCAAAATCACGCCTTACTTCTATAGTAGCACTGGGCGTTGTCGGTTATTCTGTTGCTTTGTTCTTTGTTTTATTCAGAGCACCTGACTTAGCGCTTACTCAGCTGGTCATAGAAACGGTAACCGTTGCGTTGTTCCTGCTTTGTTTTTACCATTTGCCTGAAATCAGCAGAAAAGAAGAGCGGATGCGATTCCGTTTTGGAAATGCTGTTCTTTCCGTGCTGGTAGGAATTACAATTACCTTAATTGCCATGTCTGCTTTCAGTCAGCGCTCATCTGAATCCATCTCTCAATATCATATTGACAATGTGTATGAGCTTGCAGCGGGTGGAAATATGGTAAACGTTATACTCGTGGATTTCCGTGGCTTTGATACACTGTTTGAAATCTGCGTGCTTGGAGTTGCGGCACTTGGAATTTACGCGATGATCCGTTATCGTTCAGCAAGGAGTGAAAATGAATGAGAAAAACCAATGACCTGATCTTACAAACCGTTACGAAAGTCATTTCGTTTATCATCATCTTATTCTCCATTCATTTGTTCTTTGCCGGCCACTATACACCTGGAGGCGGATTTATCGGAGGATTGATGACAGCAGCAGCACTGGTTCTGCTATTGCTTGCTTATGACATTAAAACACTGGACAATATTCTGCCGTTTGATTACAAATTGATGACGGCAGCTGGATTATTAATCGCTGTCCTTACAGCAGCTGGTTCATTGTTATTCAACGTTCCTTTTTTCACACATGCTTATGACTATTTTGATCTTCCTTTGTTAGGTGAAACGTCGCTTCATACGGCTGTTTTATTTGATATAGGTGTTTACATGGTTGTAATTGGTATAACAATGACCATTATTCAAACGATAGGGGAGAGTGAATAATGGAATTTCTAATGTGCATTGTAGTCGGAATTCTGTTTGCCAGTGCCGTCTATCTGATGCTATCTAAAAGCTTATTAAGAATTATCATTGGGACAGGTCTTTTAAGTCACGGGGCTCACTTGCTGCTCCTTACCATGAGTGGTTTGAAAACCGGTGCTGCACCTATTCTAAATGACAATATATCATCATATACAGATCCGCTGCCGCAGGCTCTTGTCCTGACAGCTATCGTTATTAGTTTCGGGGTCACCGCCTTCTTCCTGGTACTTGCTTATAGAACATATCAGGAATTAGGAACAGATAATATGGAAGAAATGAGAGGTACAGAAAGTCATGATTAATTTACCTTTGCTTCCTATATTAATTCCACTGCTGGCTGGCGTAATCCTAATGTTTTTCCCGAAACGCATTAAGGCCCAGCGCACAATTTCAATTATTTCAACCGTTGCCACTATAGCGGCGGCAGTAGTACTAATAGCTGAAATCAGACAAAATGGCATACAAACACTAAACCTGGGAAGCTGGCCGGCACCATTTGGTATACCTTTAGTATCTGATATGCTGTCTGCACTTCTTGTGCTTACTACGGGCATCGTAACGCTGGCCGTGATCTGGTACTCTATTTACTATCTTGAGGACGAATACGAACGATATTTTTATTACATCGCCGTTCAGTTCTTAATGGTTGGATTAAATGGAGCATTTACCACAGGTGATATCTTCAACATGTTCGTATTTTTTGAAGTGTTCTTAATTTCCTCTTACCTCTTAATTGTTTTGGGAGGAAAAAAAGCACAGCTGCGTGAGTCCGTTAAATATGTACTGATTAATGTTATATCCTCTGCATTATTCGTATCAGCGGTTGCTTATTTGTACGGTGTAGTCGGAACGCTAAATATGGCTGATATTTCGGTCAAAATCGCCGAATTAAATGACCCGGGAATTATTACGGTTATCGCCATATTCTTTTTGCTTGTGTTCGGCCTTAAAGGTGCGATCTTTCCGTTATATTTCTGGCTCCCGGGTTCTTATCATGCCCCGCCAATACCGGTACTTGCTTTATTTGGCGCATTATTAACCAAGGTCGGCGTATACGCCATCATGCGTACCTATACCTTGTTCTTTTATCACGATACAGGTTACACCCATATGATCTTAGGCGTGCTTGCCCTGTTATCAATCGTAATAGGTTCAATAGGCGCACTGGCGTACAGAGATGTTAAAATGATCATTATTTACAACATCATTATCGCTGTCGGCGTCATTTTATACGGCGTTGCAGTTATGACACCGGATGGTCTTGAAGGAGCTGTCTTTTATCTTCTTCATGATATGATTATAAAAACCGCGCTCTTCCTTTTAGTTGGGATTATGATGGCCATTGCAGGTTCAAGTCATTTAAAATCCATGGGCGGTATGATCAAAGACTACCCATTGATTGGCTGGACTTACTTTGTGGCAACACTCTCTCTTGCCGGCATTCCTCCACTCAGCGGATTTATCGGAAAACTGCTGATAGTTCGTGGCGGGTTTGGAGCAGGAGAAATGATTGGACCTCTAATAATTTTGGGATCAAGTTTAATTGTTTTGTATTCCGCAATGAAAATCTTCACCAATGGCTTTTGGGGAACGCCAAAAGAGTATACAGGAGCAAAAGCACATCTTGCTTCACGTCTGTGGATCCCTGCAGCAGTGCTGATGGTGATCGCTATCTCATACGGTGTAGGAGCAGAAGCAGTTAGACCGTTTATCACACAGGCTGTCGAACCGCTCATAGACCCTGCAATCTATATAGAAGCCGTGCTAAAGGAGTAATGTGAAATGGCATTTCAACTTTTATTAAATTTCTTTTTGGCGTTCCTGTGGATGTTTTTAGAAGGTTCGTTTACAGTATCAAGCTTCATCATTGGTTTTTTTCTCAGTATGATCGTGGTTTTTGGAATGAGGCGTTTTCTTAGCGGACGTTTTTATATGTTCAGAGTTGTCGCGATTATTAAATTAACAGTCATGTTTATCTGGGAACTTATTAAAGCGAATTTTGAGGTTTTAGCCATTGTATTAAAACCTAAAATGGATATGAAACCTGGTATTTTCAAATATGATACCGCACTAAAGAAGGATTGGGAAATAACGCTTCTTTCTTTATTAATTACGTTGACTCCCGGCACGCTTGTCATGGATATCTCAGATGATAATGAAACGCTCTATATCCACGCACTCAACATACCAGACGTGAAGAGTGCCGTTTCATCTATTAAAGAAGGCTTTGAGAAAGCAATCATGGAGGTGAGCCGGTAATGTTAAATATTGTCGTATCGATCTCCCTAATTGCTGTCGCTTTATCCATGATTGGCATCGTTTACCGTGTGATTAAAGGACCTACCACTCCTGACCGGGTCATAGCGCTTGATTCACTTGGAATCAGTTTAATTTCAGTTATTGGACTTATTTCTGTTTTGATGCGGACCAGCGTCTTCCTCGAGGTCATTTTGCTATTGGGGATTTTAGCTTTTATTGGAACAGTCGCCTTTTCCAAATACTTAGAGAAAGGGGAGATTATCCAACGTGAGCGAGATCAATGAGTATATCATCATGTTCTTTATCCTTGTCGGCGCTTTTTTCAGTGTCGTAACTGCTATCGGGTTAATCAGGCTTCCTGATATCTACTCGCGAACGCATGCTGCTTCTAAAAGCGCCACACTTGGGGTTATGTGTATCTTAATAGGCACACTTCTCTTCTTTTGGACGGAAGAAGGACTCTTCAATTCCCGCGTAATCCTTGGCATCTTTTTTGTCCTGATTACAGCACCGGTTGGAGGACATCTAATCGCAAGAGCCGCATACAGCAGCGGAGTCAAGCTATGGGACAAGTCCATTCAGGACGACCTGGCAGATAAAGATGTTAAATTTGAAACGAAAAAAGAAGGATCCCGCCAATAAGCGGAATCCTTCTTTTTTAATGGTCATAAAGCATCTGTTCGACTGAACCATCACCCGTGTAAATAATCAGCTTGCCGTTATGTTTAGAAACATATGGCTTGGCTTTATCTTCTAACTTGCTTTTCGTGCTTTCCACAAAGATGGCCCGGTCTTTTCCTTTTTGCTTTAACTGCCAGCCATCTTTATGAGTGATAATCTCATACTCTGTTTGTTCTTGATCTGAACCCTGTACAGATTTTTCAGCACGATCTGTTGCAATCGCAATTACTCTGCTTTCGTCGTAATCTTCTTCTCTTAAAAGAGCATTGCCAATTTCAATCGCTTTACTGCGCACTTCAGAGTCTAAGTTTTTCCACGAATCCGGATAATCGTTTTTCGTCCAAGGCATGAAAATCACCCTTTCGATAAGATCGTTTTATATTTCCACGAAATGATCATTCTAAACTTATTTTTTCTCAACAACCGCGACCGTGCATCTCGATACACAAAGCAATTGTTCCTTCTCATCCACGATCTTAATTTCCCACACCATCGTCGTTCTTCCTTGATGAATCGTTTTGGCTCTCGCAGTAACGATGCCATCTTTTTTCGCTTTAATATGATTTGCATTAATTTCAAGACCAAAACAAGTATGTGTATCCAAATTTATCAAAGCGACAGAACCATAGCTTGCCACAGTCTCTGCAAGTGCAACTGAAGCACCGCCATGAAGATAGCCAAAAGGCTGTCTCGTTCTCTCATTTACTGGCATTGTTGCTACAACTTCTCCTTTACCAATAGAGACGATTTCAATGCCCAATGCTTCTAATAGTGTTCCCTTTGCATGAATATTTTCCACTGGCTTTCCCCTCTCCCTTACACTTTGTCTCCTTCATCTTGACAATTTGGATACAAAAAATCAAGAACTATACAAAAAAACCTGAGCGCATAGTGAGCGCTCAGGTCATGCAGATGAAAAATACTTTTATCGGTAGTAAGGATTATATGGACCTGGTCCAAAGCCTCCAGGCGGATATCCCGGTTGAAAACCAGGCTGAAAATATGGAGGCGGATATGGAGGATAATAAGGACGAGGGCGTACAAGTGCACCGCCAAGAGCCCCGCCAAGCAAGCCGCCTAAAAATGGAGCCACAAAAAATGGTGCTCCAATAAAACGGCCGCCCCCATAACCTGAACGATTATAGTTGTAAATAGGATAATTCGGCATTCTTCTCCCTCCTTCTTCTTTCCTTATATAAATATGTGTATAAAGAAAGAAGAGGTTGGGCATACGCTTGAATTGAGAAATCTGCCTACACTATAGAACCAAGGCTGCTATCCAGCCAAAAATAATGAGCGGAATATTAAAATGCATAAAGGTCGGAACACATGTATCCCAGATATGGTTATGCTGGCCATCTGCATTCAGTCCTGCTGTTGGTCCAAGTGTGCTGTCAGAAGCGGGAGAACCTGCGTCGCCCAGTGCACCAGCTGTTCCGATCAATGCGATGGTAGCAAGCGAACTGAATCCAAGCTGCGCCGCCAATGGAACAAAGATAACCGCAATAATCGGAATGGTGGCGAAAGACGATCCGATTCCCATCGTTACTACAAGACCGACCAACAGCATTAGAATCGCGGCGAGCGAACGGCTGTCGCCAATTATATTGGAAGCACCATTTACGAGATTTTCAACATCACCTGTCTCTGTTAAAATGGCAGCAAATCCATTTGATGCAATCATGACAAAGCCAATAAAAGCCATCATTTTCATGCCATCAGTCATCAACTGATCCTGATCCTTCACCTTTACGGTTCCGAAAATAAATAAAACAGCCAGCCCGACAACTGCTGCAAACACCATCGATTCAATGAAGGTCTGAACAGCCAGTGCGGCGATAATAGCAAGAACCGTTACTGCCAGGTCCTTGGTGCTGATCGCTGTTTCACCCACATGGTCCGTTGAACTGATAACCTTTTCCTCATATTGTCTTGGTTTACGGTAGGTCACAAAAACAGCAATCACTAGTCCGATCACCATTCCCGCTGTCGGAATAAGCATCGCTTGTGGGATCGTTGAAGCATCAATAGCAAGCCCGCTTAGTTCCATATTTTCTGCAATCGTATTATGAAAAATCTGTCCAAATCCGTACGGCAGCAAAATATAGGGAGCCGTCAATCCGAAAGTAATCACCGTTGCAATGAGTCGGCGGTCCAATTCAAGTTCATTCATCACCAAGAGAAGCGGCGGAATTAAAAGAGGAATAAAAGCAATATGAACGGGCACAACATTTTGTGATAAACAAGATATAAATAAAATGGCAAGTACAATTAAAACTTTAGGCAGTGCCTGTTTTCTTGATTCATCGTTTTTGCCTACAATTTTTACAATTTTATCAACCAGCAGCTTTGGCAGTCCCGTATACGAAATCGCCACTGCAAAACCGCCCAGCAAAGCATAGCTTAGCGCAATATTTGCCCCTGCACCTGCACCTTCAGAAAAAACGGTGACAAGCTCATCAATAGTAAGCCCCCCGATTAAACCACCTGCCAACCCTCCAATTACCAACGCAATCACAACATTAATCCGGAGCAGACTCAATACAAGCATAATTAAAACAGCAATAATAACTGCATTCAACTCAATCAACCTCACGATCTATTAAGGTACTCTTTACCATACTAAACAAGTAACGTGTTAAACCCTCCCATACATTATCAAACCCCATTGTATGTGTCAACGAAACCGTAAAAAGTCGGAATGTTTCTTCACATTCCCGAACAAAAGGGGCCAGACCCCTTTTGTTCGGGAATGTGAAAAAGGCTCCTAACAGGAGCCTTTTTCATCCATCATTCAACTTATTTATGTTTAAGCGAAAATTGTTCAATTAAAAGTGCCAGTGTGCGTGTCATAGCACCTGTTGCGCCTGCTGGCCCCAGGTGGTGAGCAGATTTTGTGGTAGCTGTTCCGGCAATATCAAGATGAACCCAAGGGGTCCCTTCTGCAAACTCACCAATAAATGCTCCTGCAAAAAGGGCATGGCCGTCTCTGCCTGGTGAATTATTGAGATCTGCTACTGGTGATTTCCGAACCCGCTTTTTATCTCCTTCTGTATAAGGCAGCTGCCAGATAAATTCCCCAGCTTCAGCAGATGCTTCAAGCACCTGTTCAAACAGTTCTTCGTTATTCGTCAGTGCCCCTGTTTTATCCAGTCCGAGTGCTACGATTACACCGCCTGTCAGTGTAGCAACATCGATAATATAGTTTGCACCGTGCTGCTTTGCGTAGGTTACCCCGTCAGCCAGAGCAAGACGGCCTTCAGCGTCTGTGTTTAAAATCTCAATCGTCTTGCCGCTTAAAGAAGTAATGACATCGTCCGGTTTAAAGGCTTTTGAACTGACCATATTGTCCGTAGCAGGAATGACAGCGACAACATTTTGTTCCGGCTGAAGACGTCCGATCACTTCCATCGCTCCAAGTACGGCTGCTGCACCACCCATGTCTGCCTTCATCCCAACGATTCCGTCTTTCGGTTTAATAGAATAACCGCCTGTATCAAACGTGATGCCTTTTCCGACAAGACCTAAGACATCTGTCCACTCTTCTCTTCCTTTATGCTTCAGCACGATCATTCTTGGCGGTTCAGCCGATCCCTGATTAACAGCGAGCAGTGCCCCCATTCCCACTGATTCCATTTCCTCTTTGCCAAGAATTTCACTTTCAAATCCGTATTTCTCGGCTAATTCAACTGCATAGTCTGCCATTTTGGTTGCAGTTAGCATATTCGCAGGCATATTTACTAAGGTACGGGCGGAGTTTGTTCCTTCTGCCAAAACAAATCCTACTTCTAAAGCAGCAGTCATTTCCTGAGCGTCTGCCTGAGTCCAAACAGCGAGAGTCTCGAGAGTCACTTCCGGTAAGTTGGACTTTTTACGATACCCTTCAAATTCATAGCTGGATAAGGTAATGCCTTCTGTTAACGCCTGACCTGCATCAGAAGCATCGATTCCTTCAGATAGGAAGGTATCCAGTGCTACAGAAACATTTTTAACCCGGCTTTCTTTTAACACTTTCCCAAGTACACCAAAGCTTTCACGCAAATCGTCTATTGTCAGCTCTTTTTGTTTGCCAAGCCCTACAAAAATAATGCGTTTTGCCATGCTTTTACCAAGCATCGGAAGCTTGGTAATTGTTTTTGCTTTCGTTGAAAGATCGCCTTCTTTTACAAGTGAAGTTAATTCTCCATCAAGCTCTTTGTTCAGCTCTTCATGCATTCCCTCAAATTGAGATGATTTATCCCATAATCCTACAACCAAATAATCATGTGAAGACTGAAGCGGACTTTCATTATGTACGAACCATTTCATTTCAAAACACCTCCACTATTTAGTATACCTAAAAATTCACACGATTTCGATTCACAGACCCCCCTCGAATAAATAACTGCTTGAAATATGTTATAATTATTCCAAAAGATTGAGTATTTGGAGTAGAGAGGGTGCAGTCATTTCATGGATTTATTTACAAACTTTCCGCTTTGGGCATCATTGTTTGCCATTATATTTGCTCAGGTAGTAAAAGTCCCTATTCAATTTATTGCATTAAGAAAACTTGACTGGTCACTCGTAACTTCGACCGGCAGCATGCCGAGTTCACACTCTGCCGCAGTGACAGCACTGGCAACAGCTATTGCGCTCGAGTCCGGATTGTCTTCCCCAGTCTTTGCATTGGCAACTGTTTTTGCCATTATCACCATGTTTGATGCAACAGGGGTACGGTTTCAAGCGGGCGAACAGGCTGTGGTAATTAACCAGCTGCTAAAGGACTTCAACAAATTTGTTTCTGAAGCAAAAGGATGGACTGAAAAAGATGAAGAAGAAAAAAGAAAAGAGCTGAAAGAGCTTTTAGGACATAAACCAGTTGAAGTATTTTTTGGTGGATTAACCGGCGTTCTTCTTACCTTATTGATTCACTTTATCTTAAACAGCTAATATTCCTGAATGGCAGGTGGATTTAGATGAGAATTGCATCACTTTGTCCAAGCAACACAGAGCTTTTGCATTATCTTGGATTAACTTCTTCTCTAGTTGGAGTTGATGATTTTTCTGACTGGCCAAAAAGCATCACACATCTGCCCAGACTTGGACCGGATCTGTCGATTAACATAGATCAGCTCGAAGCCTTGGAGCCTGACCTGATTGTAGCTTCACTGAGTGTTCCCGGTATGGAAAAAAATATAGAAGAACTGCAAAAAAGAAATCTTCCTCATATTGTTTTAAATCCCCAAAGCCTCGCTGAAATCGGGCAGGACCTGATGACACTGGGTAAAGCTGCTCATTGTGAAGATACGGCGGCACAGGTCCATTCACAATATGTTGATATACTGGAAGAATTCACAACTGCATCCCGTCTTGTCAACGATAATCCGAGTTTGTACTGGGAGTGGTGGCCAAAACCAGTTTTCACTCCCGGCTCTGTAAATTGGCTGACAGAAGTAAGCTTATTGGCGGGCGGTACTAATCTATTTAGTGACATCGAACTTGCAAGCATTCAAACAGATTGGCAGGATGTATTTGATCGCAATCCTGATCATATATGTCTGGCATGGGTAGGAGTCAGAAAAGAGAAAATTAAACCTGAACTCATTTTCAAACGGCCTCGTTGGTCGGAACTTACAGCAGTAAAAGAAAATCGGATTCATATTCTGGAGGAAGATCTTTACTGCCGGCCGTCGCCACGTTTAATAGAGGGGATCTGGAAGCTTGGAAGCCTGCTTCATCCTCAGCACTACAAGACGATTCAACTGCCTGAAATTTTTACATCATAATAAAACGAAGTGCAGCATTACGCCGCACTTCGTTTTATTTTGGTTCATTTAAAGAAAGGAGCTCTTTTTCACTAAAAGTACCTTCGCCTTCTTTAATCACATAAACTTCAACTTTTTGTTTGCCCCATTCATCAAATACTTCATCTACAGTGTCGTAATACAGATCAATGATGTTACCCTTAATGGCACTGCCGGTATCTGCTACCACTCCATAACCATAGCCCGGTATGAACAAAATTGAGCCGATTGGAAAAACTTCAGGGTCTGCTGCAATCGTGGAATACGTGTCTCTTACTACCTCCACGCCGGAAAATGTAATGCCGTATAGCTCGTCCCCAGGATTTTTACCTGTCGACTCTTCTCCGGCTGTATAACCTGTAGCGGTTACCTTTTTAGAAGGATAGTTTTCCATATAATTTGGCACTGTTTCAGGATCGCTTGTGCGTAATCGTTCGGCAATATAATTATGGGTGAAATCATTTTCCACCATCGTTTTTGTTTCAAGCATAAGATCCCGTTCTTCCAGCATTAATTCGGTTAATACGTCCACACGTTGCATCTTTTCATTCGGATGCTCGATCGCATAAGACTCTACCGGCTCTGCTGCAGCACTTGATGGAATATTGAGGATAACCATTGCTACTGCAAAAATCGTTACTAAGTGCGGGGCAAAATGAGTCCATTTAGTCAATTTGCTTTCACTCCTTCAAAACTAGTATTTCCCTAAATAGTAGAGTGCTAACCCTTTTTTGTGAAAATTATCCCATATGACATAATCTAAGATTGCAGATTTATTGTGCGAGCAGAGTAGCTATGCGGTTTTTAGGCATTAAAAAAAGCTCCACCTGTTTGGGGAGCTTTAAAACATTCGGTAACCATTGGCGCGCAGCCATCTCATTACTAGTCCTGCAATGATGGCACCTGCCATACCAGCAGACAATATTAAAATGTCAGCAGTAGCTAGAGATGTAAATCGATTTCCCAGTCCTGAAAAGGACTCACCAGGAGAACGAAAATATTGAATAAATCGAACTTCATCTACAATCAATATGGTAATAACCGGATAGATTACAGCCATAATCCATGTCATACGCAGCAGCATATTTAATAAAAATCCGATGCCAAAAAACAGCACCAGGAAAAGAAGCATCGAAATTAATAATTGAGCAATTCCAAATGTCCCCAAACGACACACCTCCACATTCACTTCAACAGTCTACCTTATTTAAACGACAGGTGCAATAAACCAAAGGGATAATTCATTCAGTTGTCACAATAATTGCCAATACCTTGTCCCTCAATGCTTTGAATCGAGTAAATCCAAGCTGCATTCAATCGTTTGTCCTCATCCAAATAACAGACCTTTATGATATTTTTCACACAAAAAAACCCAGATCAGTAAACCGGTCCGGGTTGTGCATTTTTACTTGTTGTCACTGCGCTATTTTTTTCCGTTGCCTCCACATGACGGGCATGTTTCTGAACCGCCTAATCTTAATTGAAAGTAGCCTAGTCCAGAACAATATTCACATGATTTATTAGTATTGCGTTTTGTTTTATCCATAAGGAGCATCCCCTCTCTGATGTGGTTGAGAGTAACTATAGCATGCACCTGCAAAAAGTGAAAAGCGCCAAATAAGGCAGAATTCGTTCATGTAAGCGAATACATATAGCCTTTTACTCTGATTTTCTTTAATTATCAGAAAATTTAGAACTGTGAGGATATTTCATTATTTGTTCACATCTTTTGGTGAAATCATCCTAAAAAAAGATGATAAGCGGTGTAGTTAAAGTGATCTCCCGGATTTGTCAGAGAGCATTTTTTCAAGCCTTGTGAGCGCATATGCTGAATCATGGAAGGGATCATTTGTGATACGTAAGTTTCTTTTTCCAGCTCAGCAGTCGTCATCCATTGAACTGCCGCGATTTCCCCCTCTTGTGCTTGAAGAGGGTTATTTTCTTTCTTGCAGAACAGGGAAAAAATAATCAAATTATCACTGATGTCCCCTCCAATGACCCCGCTTCTAAGGCCAATGACTTCTCCGATTTCTGCAGTCACACCCGTTTCTTCAAAAACTTCCCGCTGAGCTGCCTGATCCGCCGTTTCACCAGCTTCTAAAAATCCTGCCGGTAAAGACCAAACACCCCTTAGGCCTCCGTATTTCTTTTTCACGACCAGCCATTCCCCTTCATCGTTTACCACCAGTCCGGCTGCTGCAAGCCAGACATTTCCTCTGTTTTTTTTCATATAATTAAACTCCCTACCCATCATCTTTTATATTTTTATCTGAGCCCGTTCTTTTGTGATCCAGGTCCAAGTGCCAGGTCCTTCTTTTTTCTAGAAAAAAAAGAGCTGCAGAAGCAGCTCTCTATATTATAATATATTAAGTTTTCCTTTTTTGAAGACAAGTCCAGGTCCGCCAAGGATCAGCAGTGCGCGGTTATCAATCACTTTTTTCATAATAGCTGCGCGTTTACCTGTAATTTTTCTGCCGAATACTTCTCCGATTGCTTCGTTTCCGCCTAAAGAACACACTGTTCCTTTTAAGTCAGGTGCAAACGGCTCAAGTTCTTCCCCTTTTAGCAGTGCAGTAAGGTTATGAGCAATATGTGCTCCCTGCTGCATAGCAATTTGAGCAGTTGGAGGGAACGGGCGGTCATTTTCAGGGTTGATCATCAATGCACAGTCACCAACGATAAACACATTGTTATGGCCAGGTGCGCGAAGATCTGGATCGACTTTTATACGAGCACGCATATTTTCAAATCCAGCTTTTTCAATAATCGGGTTCCCTCTGACACCGGCAGCCCATACAACAGTATGCGATTTGATTTCTTCAAACAAATCTTCATCTTTTTTAATTTTTACGCCTTCTGGAGTTGCTTCAACTACAGGCGTTCCAATTGAAAACTCAATGCCTTTGCTTTCAAGATGTGATACTGCATAATCCACAAGCTCTTTATCGAATCCAGGAAGGACCATTGGAGCTGCTTCTACGCATAAAATACGAACAGCTTTTGGATCGATATCGTATTCAGCACAAAGTTCAGGAACACGCTCTCCAAGCTCGCCAAGGAATTCGATTCCTGTAAAACCTGCTCCGCCAACGACAATGGTCAATCTCGATGGATCTTTAACTTCTTCCATGCTGTAAGTTGCAAATTGATATTCAATATGCTCACGGATTTGACGCGCTGCTTTAACATTCGCAATAGAGAAAGCATGTTCTTTTAAACCAGGAATGCCGAATGTTTCGCCTTCAAATCCTAAGCCTACTACCAAATAGTCGTAAGCAATTTCAGATTTGTCTGTAATGACTTTTTGAGCAGCTGTATCAATGTTTTCAACGCTTGCTTTAATAAAGTTTACCTTCCCTTTATCCAAAACACCGTCAATATCATATCTTACTTTATCATGGTGCATTGTTCCTGCTGACGCTTCGTGCAACCAGGTTGTTTCATAATGGTAATCATTTTTATTTACTAAAATAATATCTGCATTGTCTGCACTCACCAGTTTTTGCAGCTTTGTAATTACGGATAATCCTCCGTATCCTGCTCCTAGTACGACTACTGTAGGTCTCTTCACTTGGATCACTTCCACCTTTACATTATATTGCGATGGTGTTTGAGGCGCCATCGCGAAGCCCGTATTTATAAAGTTTGTGATAATATTCACGAATGAGAATAGCAAACTACTCTCGTGTTTCTATGGTTCGCATAGTATCTTACACAATCATAGTCCTTTTTTGTCAAGTTTTCAAGGTTTATGATGGAAATCAGAATACTTAATCAGGCTTTTTTGTATCGTATAGACGGAAATTTTTCAAAGTACAGCGGTAAAGTAGGCTTTAAAAAAAGAGTATGGTAAAATACTCTAAGTGTAAAAGTTAATTCAACGCAAGAAATCAGCCCTTTAAAGAAGCTGATTTCATTTAATGGAGGGATTAAGAATGAAAGAAGATACGAAGATTTATGATATTACCGTAATTGGCGGGGGCCCAGTTGGTCTGTTTACAGCTTTTTACGGCGGCATGCGCCAAGCCAGCGTTAAAATAATTGAAAGCCTTCCTCAATTAGGCGGACAGCTTTCAACTTTATATCCGGATAAATATATTTATGATGTAGCAGGATTTCCAAAAGTCCGCGCTCAGGAGCTGGTAGATAATCTTGAAGAACAGATGTCACGGTTCGAAACAACAGTCTGCTTAAACCAGGAAGTTGTTAATGTAGAGAAACTGGAAGATGGAACATTCACATTGACGACAAATGGTGAGATTCATCACACACGCACCATCATCATTACAGCAGGAAATGGTGCATTCCAGCCAAGAAAACTGGATCTGGATGGGCTTACAGATTTTGAAAATAATAATCTTCATTACTTTGTGCCAAATCTGGACGAATTTAAAGGCCGTAACGTCGTTCTATGCGGCGGCGGAGATTCTGCAGTAGACTGGGCACTTATGCTAGAACCAATTGCTGCTTCTGTCACACTTGTCCACAGAAGAGACAAATTCCGTGCACACGAGCATAGCGTAGAACAGCTGATGAATTCCGGTGTCAATATTATGACGCCTTACACACCAATAGGCTTTGAAACACTTGAAGATCAAATTAAATCATTAACTCTTCAAAAAGGTCGCGAAGAAGAAACCGTTACAATAGACCTTGATGATCTTCTAGTTAACTATGGCTTCATTTCATCACTGGGTCCAATCAAAAACTGGAGCCTGGATATAGAAAAGAATTCAATTGTGGTTAATTCACGTATGGAAACCAATGTACCAGGAATTTATGCAGCAGGCGATATCTGCACATATGATGGTAAAGTTAAGCTGATTGCCTCTGGTTTTGGTGAAGCACCGACTGCTGTAAATAATGCAAAAGCTTCAATTGATCCAAAAGCACGTGTTCAGCCAATGCACAGTACGTCCATGTTTGAGTAATCATCTAGTTTAGGACATCACATGTCGGGTAAATAATAATAAATATATTTATTTGAAAGGTGATGTCCTATGCATGTATTAGTAATTGGAGCAAACGGAACAACCGGTACAATGGTTGTTGAAAAGCTTGCAAAAAGCGAGCAGCATTTAGTGAAAGCCATGATTCGCAAAACGGAACAGGCCTCTAAAATGGAAGAGCTCGGGGCAAGACCCATCATTGCAGATTTGGAGAGTGAATTTGACTACGCCCTTGAGGATGTAAACGCAGTAATCTTTGCTGCAGGCTCAGGTCCTGACACCGGTGCAGACAAGACCACTGCAGTTGATGAAGAAGGAGCAAAAAAAGCGGTTGATTATGCAAAAGAAAAAGGAATCGAACGCTTTATCATGCTAAGCTCTGTAGGAGCGGATGACCCATCTGTTGCCTCAGACAATGAAACGTTCCACCACTATCTGCAGGCCAAGCACAATGCCGATGAGCATTTGAAGCAAAGCGGTCTCGATTATACCATTGTTCGTCCGGTGGGACTTGAAGATGAGCCTGCTAAAGGAAAAATTACGGCAAGTAAAAGTCTTGCAAACAAAAAAGGAACCATTACGCGTGAAGATGTGGCCACTGTGCTGGTTGAATCCCTTTTGATCGACGGACTGAAAAACATGTCCATTGAAATTGAGAACAG
The DNA here is from genome assembly GCF_000829515.1 of Jeotgalibacillus campisalis. GTDB lineage: Bacteria > Bacillota > Bacilli > Bacillales > Jeotgalibacillaceae > Jeotgalibacillus > Jeotgalibacillus campisalis. Next base: position 34,217 of record NZ_JXRR01000021.1, read on the forward strand.
TGACGAAAGTGACATTGTTCCTGCTTTGGAAAAATTATAAGTTAAATAAAATGTAAAAACCCAGGACTGAAACGAATTTCAGTTCTGGGTTTTTATCTTCTCTGCTTTTTTACTTAATCAGCTAACTCTTTTTAAAACCAAGGGAATTTATTTCCTATTGTATTTTTTGTTAAAACGTTCCACTCTGCCGCCCTTATCAGCAAATTTCTGTTTACCTGTATAAAAGGGATGGGTATCTGAGCTGACTTCCACCTTTAATAGCGGATACGTATTTCCATCCTTCCACTCGATAGTTTCTTCAGATCTTTTTGTAGAACCAGTTAAAAATGAAAAGCCGCTATTTGTGTCAAGAAAAACGACTTTTTGGTAATCGGGATGAAGACTTTTTTTCATGATAAATTCCTCCAATTCAAATCGTAATAATTACGATTTATAAATTATTCATTTATTAAATCATATCTCTATTTTTTTGGCAAGAATAATGCGTAGGAAAAACTCATTCATTTATAATGTGATTTTAAAATTAAAGTAGAAACCAGGAAAATAACTTCATTAGAGTCCGAAAGCTGTTCAGCTTACACCAAAAAATTAACCCTTGCCCCACTATAAGGTATATAGTTGAAAAAAAACCTGAGACGCATTCAATACGTCGCAGGTCTTTTAAGCGTTAAGCGTTCATTTAGCAGTTTTCCGGTGTACCTTTTTTAGTAGCTGTTGTAAAGGATGAGCCGCATCCGCAAGAAGCAATCGCATTCGGATTTTCAATTGTAAATCCGCCGCCCATTAAAGATTGTTTATAGTCAATTTGGGTACCTCTTAAGATGTCTGCATCTTCTGCTTTTACCAGCACTCGAATGCCGTGATGCTGTTCTTCGCGATCGTCGGAAGCAACATCATGCTCAAAGCCCATGCCATAAGAAAGGCCGCTGCAGCCGCCGCCTTTAACCGCTACCCGAAGAAAGGCGTTTTCTTCTTCAGCTTCTTTCATCATATCTTTCACCTGAAGCGCAGCAGCTTCGGACATTGTAATTACCTGTTCCATTTTAGCACCTCCGTAAATTGATTCGTATATGTAGTATAGCTTCTTCACCCTCGAGTCTCAACCATTTGGATTTTTTCTTCCTTTAAAATAAAAAAACACCCTGAAGATAGACTGGTTTACCGGTCTGTTTTTCAGGGTGCCTATAAAATCAGAATTAATTAGTATTAAAACATTGGGTTTTCTTCTAAATAAACATAAATTTCTTCAACAAGCGCTTTAGGAGTATCCGCTTCAACAATGTCTCCATTTACCAGAGCAAAATGAGACGCTGCACATTTTCCGCAGTAACCAAGACAGCCGTACTCAATGACATCAAGATTGGGATCACGCTCTAATTCTTCGAGGGCTTCCTGTGAACCGCTTGCTAAGTTGCTTATGCAAAATTCTATAATTGGTTTCATTAATTGTCTCACCTCACACTACCTATTCATGCTACCTTTTTTCAGTTAAACCGTCAATCATTTGAATTCAGGCTTTAATAAACACTCATTACAAAGTTTGTGAAGGAATTCTCTTATTATTATTGTACAATCGTCCTTATTCCGCTATACTTTTTTTATAAATACAAACGTTATGTACACGTTAATGAAGCGAATAAGCCTCATATTGAAAGTGCTTACGCTGACAAATGCTGATTGCAAAGAGAGGGTTACTATGAAACAGTTAGTTCTGCTTGGCGGAGGATACGGCAACATGAGAGTGCTGCTGCGTTTACTGCCTAACCAATTGCCCAATGATGTGGAAATCACTTTAATTGATCGTACGCCTTATCACTGTTTAAAAACTGAATATTATGCCTTAGCTTCCGGAACCATATCGGATCAGGAAGTTCGTGTATCGTTTCCTGAACATGAAAGGCTCAATATGAAATACGGCAATGTAACAAAAATAGATACGAAAAAAAAGCATGTTTTATTAGAGGATGGTTCCTTTGTCGATTATGATGATTTAGTCATAGGGCTTGGATGTGAAGATAAGTACCATAACGTACCTGGAGCAGACGAATATACTCACAGTATCCAATCCATTTCCAAGGCAAGAGCCACCTATGAAAAACTGTCTAACCTTCCATCCGGTTCTGTAGTCGGAGTCGTAGGTGCGGGATTAAGCGGCATCGAGCTGGCAAGTGAATTAAGAGAAAGCAGAAGTGATCTTACGATTAAGCTCTTTGACAGAGGCGAACGCATTCTTCCTGCTTTCCCTGTAAGGTTAAGCAATTATGTTCAAAAGTGGTTTGATGCCAATAATGTAGAAATTGTCAGCAACTCCAATATTACAAAAGTTGAACCCAATAAGCTGTTTAACCACGAAGAGACCATCCCTGTAGATGTTTGTGTATGGACAGCAGGTATTCAGCCTGTAGAAGTTGTCCGCAGTCTTCCAGCTGAAAAAGATGCCTCCAACCGGATTGTCCTGACACAATATCACAATCTCCCTGCGGATGAACATGTCTATGTAGTTGGCGATTGCGCAAGCCTTCCATTTGCGCCAAGCGCCCAGCTTTCTGAGGAGCAGGCAGAGCAGATCGTCAAAGTCCTGCTGATGCGCTGGAAAGGTGAACAGCTCCCTGCTCAGATGCCAAAAATCAGTTTGAAGGGTTTTATGGGCTCCCTCGGCAAAAAGCATGGCTTCGCCTATCTTGGTGACCGGACAATTACCGGAAGAATTGCCCGACTCATGAAATCAGGCGTTTTATGGATGTATAAATACCATAATGGCTAAATTTATCACGCTCATATATTTGAGCGTGTTTTTTCATATTTTTTGTGTTGACAGCTTTAGGCAATGTCACCTTATTGGACATCTAACATAGACTAGAAGGAACCGGGTAGGAATTCTTAACCCTATGTTTTAGCGTAGAATATGACAAAACCCTTACCACATTTAAGCAGTAAGGGTTAGCTAGTCGATCGTATTGAATAGCACCAATTTCAGGCGAAATTAGCTTAATTCAGATGAAATGATCAATTTTCATCATCCTAATTTCAGCATAAGTTGTGCCAAAAGTTGAATGGCAGCTTGAACCACAACATCAATCTGTACTTCTGTTTGTCTGACAGTAATGCCATCAGAATCTACGATAGCAACAGTTTGTGCTTGGTATTGGCTAACATCCAGTGACTGAGCTATTTTTTCCAGCTTTTTCAGATCTCCTGAGTTTTCACCTGATCCAAGTATAACGATCGCAGCTTCAATAGCAGCTTGCAGGGAAGCTTGCACCAGCAACAATCCCTGAACTTCAGTTTGTGTCACATCTACATTGTGAGAATCACGAATATATAAACCTTGGTATTCTGACTGAGAAACATCAATAGTATTACTAGGTTTACTTGTATATTTTTCCTTTTCCATTATTCCACCCCCTCATAAAAAATTGCCTTACCCTTTAAAATATTCATTTAAGAGAGGGTTGGTATAGACAGATAGATTAGTTATTTATTTTTAATAGAATAGTGTATTAAGAATACTTTTTTTACTGTCATTTGGATTCCGCATCTTCCAGCAGGCAGACGAGGATTTTTTAATTGCTCGTTTCATCGTGATCAGCAATCTGACCAATGGTTGATAAAGGGTATTAAAAGTGAGATTTGTCTTAAAACTTTTTGAACGGGGACGTACTTGATCAGTTTCTTGATAAGTTTAATTCCTCTGAGGTTTAGATGATGACTGCGAAGTATATACATAGAAACATGTATTTTCGGGATGTATACCATAATGAAGAAGACGCTTCCGGCCACAGCCGGTCTATATGAAGATATTGAGTAGACTTGATACGCGTAGAGGTATAAGAAGTGTAAAGCTTTTAAAATAATCTGCAATAATCAAAAGCATAGGATCTACTATTTATAATAGGTTTTTCAAAATTAAACTTGCTTTCATTTTAATTGATCTGAAATCGATCCGATACAAGGTGTGGAACGGGTGGTATGAATATACAAGTGCCAATTAACCTGCCGCCAAACGTCATGAAGCATATTATGTATTCTAAAGGATAAAATCTACCCGTAAAGGATCATACTATTTATGTAAATGACAGCAAACAAAAGGTACTTGACCATCCCGCATTGACTGCTTGCTGTGGTTTTAAATGATTCGTCTTTTATAGGCAAACAAGCAGGAATGGTCTTTTCATTTTACTCTTTTTTTCATTTGTTTTTTTCTCAAGCTATTGCACGGCTCTTTCCTTTTTGCTGACTAAGGGAACGGAAGAAAGAATATTTCGGTAAGAAAACGTTCGGCGGGTTTTTCTGAGGTAGCAATAAGCGACCATGGAATACTCATTCAGTTCAAGAATTCTTATTTTTCTGTGACTGATCTCATTGCGGTCTGAAAGATAAATCATTTCAACAACAAGATTTTGTTCCATTGCCCTTAAAAAATGATGCTTTTTCATCTTCTTCCCCCCTTTACTCTATTATAGAACAAATGTTCTCTTTTTATAACTGAAAATTACTTCCTTTTTATCCTCAATTATTTTTTCGTATTTATTATATCCTCGAGCAGGAGCGGACAAAATAAAAAAGAACAATCATGATTCCCGATTGTTCTTCTGATTCCTTTATTCTTTTGAAATGTAATGAACAAACTGATTAAGCAGTTCCGCCTCCCCGGTAATGACGATAGCTGGCAGCAGGATTAAAGTGGCGACGACCGCCAAATTGGATAAAAAAATAATTTTAAACGTTTTTTTAAGCACTTTCATTGAGTCATCACCTTTTCTTATTGAAAAATAGACGATCTCAACATGATATGCTCACTTTTTTAAAACATTCCACTACTATTTACTTAGTGGAATGTTCTTTATTTTCATCCGGAGCTTTATAGCCATACTTTTCAAATTCACCAAAAACAGCTTTTAGCCTTGGATTCCCCTCTCCCACAATGCGGTCCTCGATCAGAACAACCGGATAAAATAAATCCTCTTCTTCCATTTTTTCAATGAACGCAGTTTTTTTCTTATCCTCATGTACTTGATTTATATCCACATATTCCATTATGAAGGCCTGATTGGGAAATTTCCGTCCAAGCGCGGCCTCAAGCCATTCGTATGTTTCTTTTGATGACGGAGCACCGACACAGCTTGGACAAATCGTTTCGGCACCATAGACAGTGACAGTAACAGGTTTAACTAACATACAGACACTTCCTTTCAATTTTAAACAAATGAATCAATCTGGATGGATTTTTTTCTTCATCCTTATTATAATAGAAGGTAGGAAAGGAGTCGATTCGAATGACAGAAGTTGAAATGAAAGATTCGGTTCAGGAAGTTCTTGATAAACTTCGTCCATTCCTTCTTCGCGATGGCGGAGACTGTGAATTGGTAGACGTAGAAGATGGTATTGTGAAACTCAGACTTCTTGGTGCTTGCGGCACATGCCCAAGTTCGACGATTACTCTTAAAGCAGGGATTGAACGTGCTTTGCTTGAAGAAGTTCCCGGCGTCGTTGAGGTAGAACAAGTATTTTAATTTGAACGGCATATAATGCAAGTGGCACTTATTCCACTTCTTATACACTTAAAGCCCCTCGCGCTGATGCGGGGGGCTTTAAGTCGGTTTCTAATCGTTATTGAACTTTCGTTACCGGTTCACTGCCTGTCAGAACGCGGGCTATATTTGTTGCACAAAGTTCCATCATCGTTCTTCTTGTTTCGACTGAAGAGCTTCCGATATGCGGTACAGCCGTAACATTTTTCATGGATAACAACGGATGCGAAACATCAATGGGTTCTTTTTCAAAAACATCAAGTCCCGCTCCTGCAATCTCTCCATCCTGAAGTGCTTGAATCAATGCTTCTTCATCTACGACGGGTCCTCTGCCTGCATTAATTAAATAAGCTGAATTCTTCATGCGGGAAAATTCTGCCGTTCCAATCATCCCTCTTGTTTCCTCAGTTAAAGGAGTCAGACAAACAATAAAGTCAGACTCTGCCACTAGCTCGTCAAGTGTACGATAAGATGCATGCAGCTTGTCTTCCGCTTCCTGGTTTCGGGAGCGGTTATGATACAGGATATTCATATCAAAGCCCCTGGCTCTTTTGGCGACGGCTTCTCCGATTTCGCCCATGCCAATTATACCAATCGTTTTATGATGAACATCACTGCCTGCCAGTAAATACGGAGACCAGGACTGCCAGTTTCCCTGCTTTATGTAGTCTGCTGATTCAACGATCCTTCTTGCTGTAGCCAACAAAAGAGAAAAAGCAAGATCAGCCGTTGTATCCGTCAGGACGTCAGGGGTGTTGGAAATAATAATGCCTCTTTCAGCTGCTGATTTAACATCAATATTATCGTAGCCAACAGCAAGATTTGCCACGATTTCAAGCTCAGGAGCCTGTTCAAAAAGCTCTTCATCTACCTGGTCAGATAACATCGTTAAAAGAGCGTGACTATCTGCCGCATGTTTCAGCAGTTCCTCCCGTGGACAGACCTGATCTTCATAAGGCCAAACCTCCACTCGAAACTTAGAAGACAGTTCACGTATCACTTCTTCTTCAATTTTTCGAGTAATAAATACTTTTTTCATCACGCTTCGCCTCTTCCTAAAGAATGTCCCACTCTGATAAAGAAGTGATTGAAAAAGTAGGCTGTTTTTCCATCGTCATCAGAATATCTTTCGTTGTTACGCCAGTATGCACAATAATGGTGTCCATTCCAACGTTTAGACCAGCTGTGATGTCGGTATCATAATTATCTCCGATCATGGCAACCTCTTCTTTAGGAAGGCCGAGCACCGCTAAAGCCTGTTCCATAATGATGGCTTCAGGCTTGCCGATAAATATTGGCTCTGTCTGTGTAGAAACAGTAATGACTGAAGTAAGTGATCCGTTCCCGGGCAGTAACCCCCGCTCTGTTGGTATGGCGATATCTCCATTCGTTGAGATGAATTTTGCACCGCCGCGGACAGCCAGACAACCAAGAGCCAGCTTTTCATACGTAATGTCCCGGTCGAGGCCGACTACCACATAGTCTGGAGATTCTGTTACAAGCTCCATCCCTTTTTCCTCTAGGGCCTGTCGGATTCCCTCGCCGCCAATCACGTAGATGGAAGCATCCATCTTTTCCTGGGAAATAAATGCCGCGGTTGCCATAGAAGTCGTAAATACCTGATCATTTGTCACCGGAACATCGAATTTTGTCAAATGGTCTGCTACTTGATCAGGTGTTTTTGAAGAATTATTTGTAACGAATAAATACGGAATTCCACGCTCATGGAGTTTTTTTACAAAATCGACTGCCTCCTCAATGGGCTCAGTCCCTCTGTACATTGTTCCATCCAAATCGATTAAATATCCTTTATAAGCTTTCAATTTCAAACATCCTTTCTACCGTCAAACCCCAAATAATTTTAAATAATGCGTGTTTATTTGTACGTTTCGTCCTATTAATTTTTAAAGGCGGAAACAGGTCCCAATTCCGTTTCTAAATACTTTCTGATACTTCCGGGAAAGTGGTTTACAGCCGGCATTGAGTCTTCAAGTGACAGGATTACTTTCCCATGATCCACTTTCATATATTCCTGTACCAGCTGTTTTCTTACCTGGATCAGATTTTTTAATAGCGGGGTCATTTCCTTTGCTACTACTTTTTCATCATCAAGAATATCAATAATATCATCGTAGCTGCCTGGATCACGCATGATAAACCCATCAATCATGCTGTTGCCAACATCCAGAATGCTTTCAATGATCATGTGGACGGTTCGCTCAAGAGCTAACTTTTCTGTTTCGGTTTCCCAGGAAAGCTGATGATTAAAAAAGGCGGTCTTTTCTTCCAGATAGACAAGCGTCTGCTCAATTTTTTCACGATCAACAAAATACATTGGCTTTCACTCCCCATGCACAATTTATCCTTCATTAGTTTAACACAACTTTCACGATCCTCTAAAAAGGATCCATACTGCGGCAATAGTAAAACAGCTTTTTTGGGACAAACTATAAAAAAAGGAGGGTGCGAACGTGACAAAAAACGAAGAATACAGTGACTTTTCCAACGTTGAAGTCGGACGGGAATATCTTATACCTGAAACCTTGCCCGAAGGTCCCTACGGTTCACCACGCGGCAAATATACATTGGTCCGCAATAAATCAACACCTTGGCGGAAAGGTCAGCGCTATTACAGTGCGTTTAATTATGAAAACAAGGGTCTGCACGAAGACATTCCAAGAGCAGTACCGGGCTCGCATATCCCTTAATGTTAGAAAACGAAAAAATGACCCAGCTGCAGGTCATTTTTTTATCTCTACCTTCTTGATAACAAAGTAAGGACAACCAAAATTACAATATTCGAACAAATAATCCTTAACGGTCGAAATTTTTGTGTCAAACGATGATTTTTGATTTTGATCATCAAAAAATCCTTTTAATCGGAGCTGTCCATATCCCCAATCCCCTACAATAAAATCATATTTATGGAGAATTTCGCTATACCTTCCCTCAAACGCTTCCTGGTCAAAGGCCTCGCGAAAATCATCGACTATTTCATAGGACTGATTTTGAACAGTAATCATTTTTCACACCACCCTTGCTTTTCAAACTGATACATTCATTATACCGTAAAAACCATCATTTACTATGATAAAATACCGCCTCCTTTGGAGAACCTATACATAAGGAGGCGATGTGGATGAAAAAGCATGCTGCATTTTTACTGGCAGGGGCGTTTACACTTGGTGCTTGTTCAATGCCAGATACCCCATCAGTTGAAACAGACATTGAACAATCTGCAGCAGCAGACACAGTTGATGAAATAGATACTACGGAAAATAATTTTGGTTTTTCAACAAAAGTGGCAAACCCTAATGACGGGGAAGGCGAAAACGATAATATCGCCTATAAAATGAATCTTCAGGTAGCTGCAGATGCCATAAGCAGATTCAGCGCATCATTGCCCGGCATTGAAAATGTTTCAACCGTTGTCACGGATGAAGAAGTTCTCATATCTTATCAGGTAGCCCAGGATTATGACCATGAGATGGACCCAAATGAAATGGCAGATCAAGTTAAGAAAAACGCTTTATCCGTCATTCCAAGATGGTATCACGTTTATGTTACAGATGACCCAAATCTCCGCGTAAATGTAGAGAGCATAGGCGAAACGAATTTAAATGATGGTGATATGGAGGACGCTATTGCTTCAACCATAAAATTGATGAGAGAAGCTTCTCCACAAGGCTATCCTATTGATGAAGGCGAAAATGCAAATGGAGAAACAAAAGATGAAGAAAACGATATGGCGGAAGAAGAAATTGACCTAGCTCCAGCAGCTATGGATGTTCCGTCAGCAAAATCAATGAATGCTTAATGGTGTTTTATTGACTTAAAGACAAAGTGAAAGCAGCAGAGTTTATTCTGCTGCTTTTCATTATTTTGCCTGTTCTGCTTTTTCACCCTGTGCCTGACGCTCACGTGATGCCGCGTTCACCTGCTCGTCCGCATGATAAGAAGAGCGTACTAGAGGGCCTGCTTCACAATGCTTAAAGCCTTTGCCCATCGCGATTTTTCGCAATTCTCCAAATTCAAGCGGCGTATAATACTTAATAACAGGAAGATGTTTTTTGGTTGGCTGCAGATACTGACCGATCGTCATAATGTCCACATCATTCGCACGAAGATCATCCATCGTTTGAATAATTTCTTCTTTTGTTTCTCCAAGTCCAATCATAAGACTCGACTTTGTGGGAATATCAGGCTGAAGTTCTTTTGAACGCTTTAACAGTTCCAGCGAGCGGGCGTATTTTGCTCTTGCCCGAACTCTTGGCGTTAAACGTTCAACTGTTTCGATGTTGTGATTTAAAATATCAGGACGGGCATCCATCAAGGTTTTGATGTTTTCATAAATACCTCCCATATCAGACGGAAGAACTTCTACAGTGGTAAAAGGATTTTTTCTTTTAATCGCGCGTACGGTTTCAGCGAAAACCTCTGCTCCTCCATCCTTCAAGTCATCTCTGGCTACTGCTGTTATAACAGCGTGCTTTAAATTCATCATGGCAACAGAATCTGCTACTCTTTCCGGCTCAGCCAAGTCAAGTTCCGTTGGAAGACCCGTTTTAATAGCACAAAAACGGCAGGCGCGTGTACAGACATCTCCAAGTATCATAAAAGTAGCTGTTCTTCTGATTCCCCAACATTCATGAATATTCGGACATTTTGCTTCTTCGCAAACCGTATGAAGATTATTCTCCCTCATCATTTTCTTAAGGCCAGTATAATTTTCGTTCGTGTTTAATTTAATTTTAAGCCACTCAGGCTTTCTTAAATAACCATCTTTGGTTTTTGTACTCATTTAATTCTCTCCCATCTAATAGGTTCAAGGGTCCTAACCCGTTCGAAGAATTCGACAAAAAAATGAAAATATGTAAATCATTCTGACAATGTCACTTTACCACACTAACTGGCTGAAAACAAGGGAACTTAAGGGTTTCCGGCACTTCGCAAACCTTGTTAAGGAAGTTCTGTGACAAAAAGAATCAGGCAATATACAACAATTTCACAGAGGAATTTTAGGGGCATCAGAGCACATATAAAAACCAGAACTGAAAAACAATATCGTTTTTCAGCCCTGGTTGCAGATGAACAAGTTATTGATCAGCCTTTGCATAATTCACGCTGACTTTTTGGACACTTTAACGGCATTTGCAATACTAGCCGCCAGACCTCCCCATAAGAGGGTGATTCCCACAATCATCATAAAGATTGCACTAGCTGTCATTGTATAATCCCCCTTTAATCTTTCTCGTTAAATGTCGCATGGTGTTTGCTCCATTTTCCTAAAGAGAACAAAATTCCTGCTATTAGTGCTGCGGCCGCAACCGCTACACCGCCATATAGAATAAATTCTGTGGCATACCCTTCATAGTTTCCGGTATCATTATCAAATTCCTGCAGAATATTCTGTTTCAGCAGTCCAAACATCATGAAACCAAGAACAATTGGTGTCACAACGCCGAGACAGATTTTCCACCAAAGACCGAGACGAATGTCTGAAGTCAGATTAGCATGAGACTGCAATGTATCCGCTTTTCTAAGAATCCACACTACCATAATGACTTCAACCAGTCCGACAGCTGCCACACCAAATTGGTTAATGTAGTAATCTGCTACATCTAAGAAGAACAGGCCTCCCTGTGTCGCAAACAAGATCGAAATCGTTGCTGCAAGTCCCCCACCAATAATAACTGCTTTGTTCCGGCTGACACCGAATTTTTCTGTCACACCTGCTACGTAGGTTTCCGTAATAGACATTAGGGAAGTTAATCCGGCAAGTGTTAAAGAAAGGAAGAACAGCACGCCGAAGAATCCGTTAAAGCCAGGAAACTGGTTAATAATTTGAGGGAAAACTACAAATGCAAGACCAACGCCTGCATCTGCTACTTCCGCAACCGGTACTGAAAGCTGTGTCGCCATAAAGCCCAACGCTGCAAAAACCCCGATTCCTGCAAGAAGCTCAAAGCCGGAATTTGCAAATCCTGTAATAAAGGCATTGTTCGTAATATCTGATTTCTTAGGCAAATAGCTTGAGTACGTAATCATGATGGCAAAGGCTATTGATAAACTAAAGAAAATATGACCATAAGCCGCTACCCATACAGCCGGGTTCATAATCTGATCAAAATCAGGCTGGAAAAATGCATTTAAACCTGTAGCAGCACCCTCAAGTGTTACAGCACGCACCACGATGATCAAAAATAAGATGACAAGAGTAGGAATGAAAATCCTGTTTGCAATTTCAATTCCTTTTTTAACTCCTTTAAGAAGAATTCCAAGAGTAATGACCCAGACAAGAACTAATGGAATAAAAACGCCCCATACGATTCCTCCTGTTTCACCAGGCGCAACTTCAGTCAGCTGAAGGAAATCAGCTTGAAGAAAGCTCCCGGTGTCTTCCCCCCACGCCTGGTCAAAGGAAAAAATGGTATACCGCATGGCCCATGCGATAATGACCGCATAGTAGGTAGAGATAACAAAGGCGACAAATACTCCCCACCAGCCGAGCCATTCTGCTTTTTTTCCCCCTGCTCTGAAAAAGGACAGCGGGGCAGATCCACGGTACTTATGACCGATCGTAAATTCCATGATTAAAATAGGGATACCAGCTGTTAAAAGTGCAAATAAATATGGAATTAAAAAAGCTCCGCCACCATTTTCGTAAGCTACATATGGAAAACGCCAAATATTTCCTAAACCAACTGCAGATCCAACTGCGGCTAAAATAAATCCTGCACGTGTTCCCCATTGTTGACGACCCATTTTTATCCCTCCCGTTAAACTTCCATTGAGACTAGGAAGTTTTTGTATATTCAGATTATTGCTCCTAATCTAAAAATAGTATAGCACTTGATGCCTAAATGTAAAAGAACTATTTATTTTTATTTAATTAGTATATTGATATACAGAAAATTAATAAGTAAACACTATTTCTAAAGGAATCTTTTAAATGTAACAGTATTCTTTACATACTTTATACATAGATGAATATAAGAATGACAGCATCAAAAGTCCCTTCTTCATACACTGCCTAAATTTGCACAAACTGCAAAAAAAACCTGCCGGAAGACTCCGGCAGGTTCTTTTTACTTAACTAGATTTAAGCTTCTGTTTCATTCGCTGAAACTACTCTTTTCTTATCAGGATTGCGTCCCATGATCAGGCCAAATGCAGCGAGAAGCAGAATCACAAGTCCAAGCGCCATCCAGGTATTTCCTGTAAAACCAAGCAGAATATACCCGGCAGCAGCAATTACTGCCCCCGTTACTGCATAAGGAACCTGTGTAATAACATGATCAATATGGTTACTTCCTGCACCAGTTGAAGACAGGATTGTCGTATCTGAAATAGGAGAGCAATGATCTCCAAACACAGAACCAGCAAGAACCGCAGCAAGGGCAGGGAGAAGAAGTGAACTATCCGTGCTCACAGCAATGGTCCCTGCAATCGGAAGAAGAATACCGAACGATCCCCAAGATGTTCCTGTAGAAAATGCCATGACGCCTGCAACTAAAAAGAGCAGCACGGGAAGCCAGGCAATATCCATATTAGATTCTGTAACAGCGTTGGCGAGAAATTCACCTGTTTCAAGTTCTCCGATGAGTCCTACAATCATCCAGGCAAAAACAAGAATATAGATGGCAGGCAGCATGGATTTGACGCCCTCTTTTAAGGCCATAAAAAACTCAGCACCGCCAATTTTAGTTGATCGCTTCATTTGGCGTATAAAGAAGCCAATCGAAACAATGAGACCTACTGAAGCACCCCACACAAGGGATTTTGCAACATCGGTGTATTCAAACATTTGCAGAAGTGAAGCTGAGCCGCCATTTTCTTCGCTATACAGCTGACTGCCTGTCCACATCATGGATGCTACTGTTCCAATTACCAATGCAATGATCGGCCAAATTAGGTCTCCCACTGTGCCGTGGCTGCTTGTGGGCAGATCATTTTTTAATTCTCCAGGGATATCTTTCGTTTCATCGTACACTTTGCCTGTTTCGATCGCACGATTTTCATGCTTTCTCATTTGGCCAAAATCAACCCCGCGGAATGCCACAATAAAGACGATTCCAAGAGCCGCCCAGACGTAAAGGTTCATCGGCACCATCTGCATAAAAGCAGAGAATGCTGTGTATTCTGTGATCGCATGTTCTGATAATATTCCACCGATAACAGCGATAATATAAGCACCCCAGCTTGATATAGGGGAAATCACACATACCGGCGCGGCAGTCGAATCAATTAGGTACGCAAGCTTCGCGCGGGATACACGGTGACGGTCTGTAAGCGGCCGTGCCACCTGACCTACCGCGAGCGAGTTAAAGTAGTCATCGATAAAAATGATTACGCCTAAGCATGCGGTCAACACCTGTGCACCTGAGCGTGTTTTTACCCGCTTCATAGCCCACTCCCCAAATGCTCTTGCTCCTCCTGAAATATTAATAAATGCGGTTATGACTCCAAGAATTAATAAGAATAAAATGATAAAAATATTCCAGAGATTTAATTCTCCGTCTGACCAAAATACACCGCTGAATGACGCCCATAGTTTTTCAAACGTACCTAAAAACGAAAAATCAACGAGCAGCAGCGCAGCTGTAATGATTCCTGCTCCTAAAGAGAGCAGTACTCTTCTTGTAAGTACCACCATTGCAATCGCAATAATTGGCGGCAAAATCGAAAACCATGTTCCTTCCATAATGTCCTCCTTGTTCTTGACAGGGTATCTTGAGGGCAATCGTTCCAAAAACGCAAAAAAGAGCAATGATAGAGGTCTCTACCATTACTCTTATAGGTTTAGTAATGTATGCTCCATCACGATCTGTAGCTCCTCATAACGTAAAAGTAAATTTACGCAATGAGAGTGTTATCCTTGTTTAAGATAACCCCAATAGCGACGCCTTTGACATACATTCGCTATTTCGGCAGCTTTTCCTTTCAACTGTGATCTTTGTTGTCATCCTCACACAGCGTACTTTTAAAAACTGCTCCTCTACCCCATCGGATTATGATGTGGTGATATTCTTTTTACTTTTCTATAGTACCAGTCCTGAGGTTGTTTTTCAAGCCTTTATGGAGCAGGAAGCGGAACCTCCATAGAAGGTGACATGCCTTCCCCAACATTATAAATTTCTGGAACTTTTCCTCTTATCAGTCCCATGGCAACGGGTATATCCTGTTCAATCGTTGTAACGCGTGTAGCGAAAGGAACAATAATTTGAACATTGACAATTAAATGGATGTTCACTTCCACAAAAGCATTATTGATGCCAAATTCTCTTATATTTGAAGTGATGTTTGAAGTAACATCGCCTACTGCATGAAATCGTATTGGAACTTCCGGCCCGAGATTTCCCAATAGAACATTATTTGTAGCTTGTCCTAAAGGAACCGTGTAAACAATCCCTTCCATATCACCCGAATCCTCTACCTCAAGATCGAGATCCGTCAGTGAACGCAGTACGCTTGTGTCCCCGCGTTCAATTGCCCGCAGATGCTCCTGAACTAACTGCGTCGTTTCTGCTTGCACCCGATTAATAATTTCGGTGTTAAATTGAGTGGTCACCATTTCAGCGGAATCGGTAGGAACATTTTCAATGATTTCATTTATATCCATGATATTCGCGATTTCTCTGTTTACTGCTTTACTAATAACAAGAGCGCCAATTTTTTTTGTCTGTGATTCTGCGTAGTTCATTAATGTCGGTTTAATTCCTACGTTAATGGTCCATAATGCCAACAAGGTAAATCCAATAAAGAGAACGATGGAAATAAACCAAACATATCGAAGCGGCAACGGCCCATATGGTCGCGCTGATTTAAATTTCACATAAAACGCCCTCCTTCGCTTCATTGTATGCGAAGAAGTGGACGAGTTGCCTATAATCTGAACTTCCTTACACCTGAACTGGCAGAAGTTAACCTGCACCCATATTTTTAAGCTTGTGCTTTAAAACATCACGCAAAAATTCAGGCATAAAATACTCTTTTTTTGCTCTTTGCATTTCAGGGAAAAAGTAACCAAAGGTAAACATATCAACAGTAGCCACCCGGTACACTTTATCCGGTTGAATAACTTCTCCGCCTATTTTAAAAGTGTAGGAATGAGACAAGATATTTTTATAAATAAAGGTTCCAAGAATGCTTCCCCGAAAACCAAGACCTTTTACGACTGTTGTCGGCCAATCCTGATTCTGCGCCTGTCTCAACACCTCTTTCAGCTCACTTCCTTCAAGCTCGACAACACAAGGGTTAATGGGATGGGGCAAAATCCGGTGCAAATCAAATGCTGTTACCGGTCCTGCTGACAGTGAATCCAGGAGAAGTCCTCCTGTTATAATGGAACAATCTGCCTCACACCACTCAAGCAATGCATCTGCAAGCAGAGAGGATAGAACAGAATCAGGGTCCAGCGGATGATGCGGGAGCGGATCTTTAAGAGAGGTTTCCACAGTAGACAGCAACTCTTTTCCCCGGTCCATCCACCTTTGAATTTCCTGCTTTTCTTTAGGCGACTCCTTAAGCCCGCTTGTCTCGATAAGCGAAGCACTTTTTCGAGTGACTGAGCTGGTTTGATGATCGAAATCAATTTCCACTTTCCCGGTGTACGCACCATGCTTTCCTGCAGCAGCAAGCAGTGTTTGATTTTGAAGCTTTCCCTGTTGGAATGTATGGTGAGTATGCCCTCCCATGATGACGTCTATTTCCGGACATTCTTGTGCTACCCATTCATCTTCCCGGATGCCGAGATGGGAAAGAAAAATAACAATGTCCACTTTCTGCTTCAGCACCCGCACCTGAGCCTTCAGTTCATCTTTTGCAGGAGTAACAAGCCAGCCGAGTCTTTCGTAAAACGCGGGATATTCTGCTGTAACAGCTACAATGCCAATTTTTGTTCCTTTTTCAGTAGAGGTAATATACGTCGGGTAAACCCAGTGCGGGCGCTCTCCTTCACTGGTAAAAAGATTAGCCAGAACAACCGGAAATTGAGCTTCGTCATAAAGATGATGCAAATCTTCATGGGAAAACGTAATCCCTTCATTATTTCCAATTGTAACAGCATCGTAGCCTGCTTCATTCAACAGCCTTATGTTTTCTTTTCCCTTAGACCCTTCTGTCAGTGGATGCCAGCGGTCCGCATGATCGCCAATATCAAATAAAAAGACAGCTTCACCCTTATCCTGATGAAATTGCTTTCTTTCGATCAGGAGATCCCGGATCCTCGGCCAGTTCTCAAAATGACTGTGAAGATCATTTGTATGATAAAAATGGATGGTTTCTTTCACGGGAGAATCGCCTCCTTCTTTGCTATCCCAATAGCCCCTCCACAATGGAACGGATTCCAATTAAAATCAGAATGAAACGAAGGACTAACACAAGCTTGTCCGAGCGCAGCCGGTGATTCAGCCAGGCACCCAGTTTCGCACCAACCCATGCTCCAGGAGCCAATGCGAGAACGTAAAGCCAATTTACATTTCCTAATGCTATATGAGAGGCAGAACCTGTAAGAGATGATAAAAACACCATCAGCATGGAGGTGCCCACCGCTACATGAGGAGGAAATAAAAAAGCGATGATCATAACCGGAACCATAACAGAACCGCCGCCGATTCCAAACAAACCTGAAGCGAACCCTACTGCGAAAGCAGCCAATACTCCAATGAATGGAGGGAATCCATACTGAAACTCCACACCCTGCGGATCGGTGAAGTGACGCTGATATGAAGCGGTTTTAAAACGTTTGATTGGTTTTATTCTATTCCGCACCATGAGAATGAAAGATAAAAAAATCATAAAAAATCCAAAAGATAAATGAAATGAATCCAGTGTAAGCCGCTGATTCACCCAGGATCCAAGAATCGTACCTGGACCGCTTCCTATAAAAAACAACAGACCGCTTTTAATATCGACCGTATTCTTTTTTAAATAGGAAAGTGTAGAAGAAAGGCCTGTGAAGATCATGACGACAAGTGATATCCCTACTGCTGTCTGAGGCGTAATACCGGCAATCCAGCCTAATGAAGAACCAAAAAACAAAAGGGCAGGTACCACAATAACTCCGCCGCCCAGTCCAATCAAGGAGCCGAGCGCGCCTGCTGCTAAACCAATTCCAAGTAATAAAAGCCATTCCATTCTATTTCATCTCCAGCTTCTTGATCTGAGGTTGTTCTCCGCCCGCAGTTTCCATCCTATTAAATGAAAAAAGCCGCTTAAAATAAATCCAGCTGTCGCGGGGCGAGAGTTGTATATTCTATATTCATTAAACGCATAAAATGCTTTGCATTTTTTACGGCATGCCCGCCTGAATTATTATTAAAAAGCACGTAAACATCACCCGTCTTTTGATGCAGTGAATGAATTCGTGTCGTCCACTCAATAAGTTCTTTTTCATTATAATCATATAAATAGCGTACCTCACGCCAATTATCTTCATTTCCTTTTCGGGTCCAGCCATGTACATTGCGTCCATGAAACCGAACGAGTACAGCTTCTTCATGTGTCACGATAGGTACAATCGGAATGGATCCTTCACCAGCCTGTGGTTCATCACAAACACTGTGAATCCATTTTTCTGCCTTTAAAAATGAGATTGTTTGATCTTTAAATGCTGGCTCATACCAAGTTTGATTGCGGAACTCAATCGCTAAAGGCAGATCAATGAGCTGCTCCTTGCAGTAACGGATATAATCTACATTCTCTTTTCGGCAGTCAAACCACGGAGGAAACTGCAAGAGCACCATTGCGAGCTTTTGTGCCTTTTGGAATGGCAGAACAGATTGTTTAAACGCACCGAACATACCCTTAATGGAATCAAAAGGGATGTCACCGCGCTGATGCCCTGTCATACCCTGATAGGCTTTCACAACAAACCCAAAATTATCAGGGGTCTCCCTGATCCATTTCTCTACATTACGCTCAGGCTGGATTGCATAAAATGAAGCATCAAGCTCCACAATGGGAAAATGGCCGGAATAATCCTTCAGTTTTTCCCGAACACTGGAACTTTCCTGATACACATCAGGATGATCGCCCCAACCTGTTAATCCAACATAAATCATGACATCACCTGCTACTATGTAAGCTTTCTTTTATTGTACCATAACAAAAAAAAGAATAACCTCATCCTATTCTTACTATACGCAGACTTAACATTTATCTATTCGTTTCGTCCGGTATTATTTAAATGAGTGGTTTGGATGCAGCTTGCGCTTGAGAAATTTGTGAATGAAAGACTGTGGATAGCTGATGTTGAAATGAAAAACACACATCCTGTAAAAAGGATGTGTGCAATAAACTATTGTCTTAACCGATTGAACCTTCCATCTCGAACTTGATGAGACGGTTCATTTCAACTGCATATTCCATTGGAAGCTCTTTTGTAAATGGCTCGATGAAGCCCATTACGATCATCTCTGTTGCTTCTTCTTCAGAAATTCCGCGGCTCATTAGATAGAACAGCTGCTCTTCAGATACTTTTGATACTTTTGCTTCATGCTCCAATGAAATATTATCGTTTAAGATTTCATTGTAAGGAATTGTATCGGAAGTGGACTGATTATCCATGATCAGTGTATCGCACTCGATATTTGAACGTGCTCCGTGAGCTTTTCGTCCAAAATGAACGATTCCGCGATACGTAACTTTACCGCCTTGCTTTGAAATGGATTTCGAAACAATCGTAGAAGAGGTATTAGGTGCCAGGTGATGCATTTTTGCTCCTGCATCCTGATGCTGTCCTTTACCCGCTAATGCGATTGACAAGGTCATACCGCGTGCGCCTTCACCGCGAAGGATAACCGCTGGGTATTTCATTGTCAGTTTGGATCCGATGTTGCCATCTACCCATTCCATCGTTGCGTTTGCATCACATACCGCACGTTTCGTTACCAGGTTGAATACATTGTTGGCCCAGTTTTGAATCGTTGTATATCGGCAATACGCATCTTTTTTAATAATGATTTCAACAACCGCACTATGAAGTGAGTTGGTTGTGTAAACAGGTGCTGTACACCCTTCCACATAGTGAACGCTTGAGCCTTCGTCCGCAATGATAAGCGTTCGCTCAAACTGCCCCATGTTTTCAGAGTTAATTCGGAAATAAGCCTGAAGCGGAGTATCTACTTTTACGCCTTTTGGCACATAGATGAAAGATCCGCCTGACCATACTGCCGAGTTAAGAGCAGAAAACTTGTTGTCACGTGATGGGATAACAGTTCCAAAATGTTCTTTAAACAGCTCTTCGTCTTCACGGAGAGCAGAATCAGTGTCTTTAAACACGATTCCCATATCTGTAAGTTCTTGCTTCATATTATGGTAAACAACTTCAGATTCATACTGGGCAGATACACCTGCCAGATACTTTTGCTCCGCCTCAGGAATACCAAGTTTATCAAACGTATTTTTGATTTCTTCCGGTACCTCATCCCAGCTGCGTTCACTTCTTTCAGAAGGTTTAACATAGTAGGTGATTTCATCGAAATTCAACCCGCTCATGTCGCCTCCCCATTGTGGCATCGGCATGCTGTAGAACTGCTCAAGCGCTTTAAGACGATAGTCAAGCATCCATTGCGGCTCACTCTTCATACGTGAAATTTCTACAACAATATCTTTTGTTAATCCACGCTTCGAGCGAAAAATGGAAACATCTTCGTCGTGGAAGCCATATTTATAATCGCCCACATCCGGCATTTTCTTCGCCATGGTGATTCCTCCTTTTTTACTTACCTGCTACGCTACGGATTCCCTTAGAACCCATTTTTAGCGAGCATAAACTGATTTAGTACGTAAAAACAGCTTTTAAGATTGATTTTCGTCAATTCCTTTTTCCATCGCTTTCCAGGCAAGTGTGGCACATTTGATTCGTGCCGGAAATTTCGCCACTCCCTGCAATGCTTCAATGTCGCCAAGATCGATCGAATCATCGTACTCCTTGCCGAGCATCATGTCGGAAAAAATCCCTGACATCTTCAGAGCTGTTTCAACTTGCTGACCCTTGACTGCCTGCGTCATCATGGAAGCGGAAGCCATAGAAATTGAACACCCTTCGCCATCAAACTTGGCTTGTTTTACGATTCCGTTATCCACATCAAGTGTTAAATGTATACGGTCACCGCAAGTAGGATTGTTCATCTCTATTGTAACACTTCCATCTTCAATTGCACCCTTGTTGCGAGGGTTTTTATAATGGTCCATGATTACTTGCCGATATAATGTATCCAAGTTATTAAAAGACATCGCTAAAATACTCCTTTGTTTTCACAAGTCCAGCGACAAGCTTATCAATGTCCTCTTCTGTGTTGTACAGATAAAAGCTTGCACGCGCTGTAGATGAAACATTAAGCCATTTCATCAGCGGCTGGGCACAATGATGGCCTGCACGGATGGCGATTCCTTCTGCATCAAGCACTGTGGCAAGATCATGAGGGTGCACATCCGCTAAATTAAAGGTAACAAGACCTGCACGCTCTTTTGGATCTGCCGGGCCGTATATAGTCATGTCTTCAATCTGTGACATCTTATCCATCGCATAAGCTGCTAGATGGTGTTCGTGCTTTTCAATTTCATCAAGGCCTACCTCTTCAAGAAAATCAATTGCAGCACCTAAGCCGATCGCGCCTGCAATAATCGGTGTGCCCCCTTCAAATTTCCACGGCAGTTCTTTCCATGTCGACTCCTGCAAGCCGACAAAGTCGATCATTTCACCGCCAAATTCGATCGGTTCCATCTTATTTAAGATATCCTTTTTGCCGTAAAGAACACCAATGCCGGTTGGCCCGCCCATTTTGTGTCCGGAAAAAGCAAAGAAATCACAATCAAGATCCTGAACATCCACCTTCATATGAGGGGCTGCCTGAGCACCGTCCACCACCATAATCGCACCATTTTCATGCGCGATTTTCGTAATTTCTTTAATGGGGTTCATCGTGCCAAGCACGTTTGAAACCATCATGATCGAAACAATTTTCGTATTCTTTGTTACAGTTTCACGAACATCATCCAGTGACAGTGTTCCGTCTTCCTGTAAAGGAACGTATTTAAGCTCAGCACCTGTTGCTTTAGCCAGCTGCTGCCAGGGAATAATATTGCTGTGATGTTCCATGTGGGTGATAACAATCTCATCGCCTTTACCCACCTTTTCACGGCCATACCCCTGCGCAATCGTATTAATGGCAGTAGTGGTACCCCGCATGAAAATGACTTCCTGCATAGAAGAGGCGTTAATGAATTTCTTCACCTTTTCACGGGCGCCTTCATACCGGTCTGTAGCTCTCGTTCCTAATGTATGAACACCACGGTGTACATTGGAATTGTACCCTCTGTAGTATTCATCTAATGTTTGGATCACAGACAGCGGCTTTTGAGAAGTCGCTGCGCTATCCAAATAAACAAGTGGATGTCCATTAACTTCTTGATCAAGAATTGGGAACTGTCTGCGAATCTCATTTACATTCATTATTGAACTTTCCTTTCAATTACCTCGCTCAGCTGTCTTCTGACTCCCTCAATTGGAAGCTTTGATACAACAGGTGCAAGGAAGCCATGTATAACAAGACGTTCTGCCTCATGCTGCGAGATCCCGCGGCTCATTAAATAAAAGAGCTGCATTGGGTCGACCCGTCCAACAGAAGCTGCGTGACCGGCTGTTACATCATCTTCGTCGATCAATAGGATCGGGTTGGCATCTCCGCGTGCTTTTTCACTCAGCATCAGCACACGAGATTCCTGTTCAGCATTCGCTTTTGTCGCACCATGCTCAATTTTACCGATGCCATTAAAGATGGAAGAAGCTGCATCCTTCATAACGCCATGCTTCAAGATATATCCTTCTGAGTTTTTACCCCAGTGAGTAATGTTCGTTGTGAAATTCTGTTTTTGATTTCCACGGCCGACTACAACCATCTTCGTATCGCCGAATGAATTGTCGCCAATTAATTTAGTCGTGTTTTCAGAGATGGTATCTCCATCATTCATCATGCCAAGCGCCCAATCAATACGGGAGTCGCGTCCTGCAATTCCCCGGCGGTTCACGTATGTTGTGGTGCCTGCTGATAAATTATCAACCGCTCCATATACAACGCGTGCATTTTGTTTAGCAATAACCTCTGACACGATATTGACAACAGATTCTTTTACATCATCAGTTGCCAGATACGATTCCACGTATGTCACAGAGCTGTTATCATCTGCTACGACTAGCACGTGATTGAATAAAGCAGCACCTGGGTGGTCATGTACATAAACAGCCTGAATCGGCTCAGCGATTTCAACATTTTTCGGTACATACAAAAACGCCCCGCCGTTAACCAAAGCTGCATGCAATGCTGTCAGTTTGTGTTCATCCACTTTTACAGCGTCTGTCATAAAGTATTTTTCTACTAGTTCAGGGTGTTCTTTCGCTGCTGTTAAAATATCAGTGAAAATAACTCCCTGTGCTTTAAGGTCTTCAGAAAGAGTCAGAAGCGCTGGTGTATTGTTGCGCTGAATATAGAGATTCCCCTGCTTTTCTACATCGATTAATGATTTAATGCTTTCTGGCAGCTCTTCTAATGAGCCATATGCTGTGCTGTCAACAGTGTGATTTGCAAATTGAGTAAAATTCCACTTTGCAATTTTTGTTTTGTCCGGCTTCGGTAATGGAAGATCAACTGCTTTCGCAAGAGCATCCAATCGAAGGGACGACAGCCAATTCGGTTCACCGTTACGCTGCGAAAAAGCCTCTACCGTTTGCTGATCAACCGGTAATTTAATTTGTGTCGTCATTTTAATCCTCCTATCGGTTACGCTTCTTGACCTACAGTTTCGTCTTCAATTCCAAGTTCTTGTTTAATCCAGTCGTAGCCTTCTGCTTCCAGACGGTGTGCAAGTTCAGGACCGCCGGATTTTACAACGCGTCCCTGCATCATTACATGAACTGCGTCAGGTGTAATGTAGTTCAATAAACGCTGATAATGTGTGATAATCAGGCAGCCAAAGTCTTCTCCGCGCATTTGATTGATCCCTTTTGAAACAACTTTAAGTGCATCGATATCAAGACCTGAATCAATTTCATCAAGAATCCCGAAATCAGGTTTGATCATCATCAGCTGAAGGATTTCATTTCGTTTCTTTTCTCCGCCTGAAAATCCTTCGTTTAAATAACGCTGAGCCATGTTTAAATCCATTTCTAGGAATTCCATGTTTTTATCAAGCTCTTTAATGAATTTCATAAGAGAAATTTCCTGTCCTTCTTCACGACGGGAATTGATTGCTGAACGAAGGAAGTCTGCGTTTGTAACACCTGTAATTTCGCTCGGGTACTGCATCGCCAGGAATAGTCCTGCTTGCGCACGCTCATCTACTTCCATTTCCAACACGTTTTCTCCATTTAAAAGGACTTCACCTTTAGTTATGTCAAATTTAGGGTGACCCATGATGGCAGATGCAAGAGTTGACTTACCCGTACCATTTGGCCCCATAATAACATGTATTTTACCGCTATCAAGTTCAAGGTTTACACCTTTTAATATCTCCTTGCCTTCAATTTCAACATGAAGATCTTTAATAATTAATGTTGAAGCCATAGCTTTATTACCTCCGTTTGAGCAATTTTATGGAATATCCATTCTCACTTTATTCTCATTCTAATCTTATAACAAATTAAAATAAGAATCAAATCCTATCGACTGTCCGACAGATTGTGATATGGATTATCTTTAAGCAGAAAAAAGCCAGTGTAATGAACACTGACTCTTTCTACTACCTATTATAGATGATTGTGAAGTTTACTATCAAGTTCTGCAATCAATTCTTGACTCTTTTTGTAGTCTTCTTCTCTTTTCATTTCAACTTCCATGCGAACCTCATGTTGTGTCATGTAGGTTTCGTAACCTACTCCATGAGAGCTTTGCATTGCTTTTTCCATTTCGCCTGTGTACTCCATATTAATCTTATGGATAATGAATCATTCCTTTTCGGTTTTTTCCGTGGCTTATGTTCATGTACACAGCATATTTACCCGGCTTCAATATAAATAAACCAATTATTTGTATTTTTTATTGCTGCATTTGTCCTTCTTCAAATAAATTTAATGTCCACTCCACTTCAGTAGCTCCTTGTGACATGACAGCGCCTGCCTGAACCGCTGCACTTACTGCTGTAACTTCACGGATCTGAGAAGGCGTAAGTCCGTGGTCAATGCAGCCGGTGACATGATAATGAACACAATATTCATCCTGAGTTGCCAGGCTTACGCCTAATGCTATAAGTTGCTTCTCCTTTTGAGTAAGTTCGCCTTCTTTAAAACATTCTTCGGTGAAGGAGTGATATGTTTTCATAATCGCAGGCATTTTATTGCTTAATTCTCCAATTGCTTCTTTTAATGTAAATACATCTTCATCCTGAATATGTTGATCCATATTGCCACCTCTTTTAATTAGAATAAACTTAATATGTGCAGGATTGGATTGATCATTCGTTATTTTAATAAGATCGGCAAAAGAGACCGGGGCATTTCCGTTTCAGGCGTACGCTTTCCGCGGGGCGGGAGGTGAGCCCCTTCAATGCTGCCGCATTTTCATGGTCTCACCCTTCCCGCTTTATCCCGCAGGAGTCGACGCCTTCCACTGCAATGCCCCTATTCTTTTTAACTTTTTGCTTAAAAATAGGGGACTGAGATGGCTCAAAGATAAAGTATTGAGACCTTTCACGTCTGCGATATGGAGTGAATTGAAAAGCAACTGGAATCTACTTTAAAGGAGACCGGGGCATTTCCGTTTCAGGCGTACGCTTTTTAGCGGGGCGGGAGGTGACGCCTTCCACTGCAATGCCCCTATTCTTTTTAACTTTTGCTTAAAAATAGGGGACTGAGATAGCTCAAAGATAAAGTATTGAGACCTTTCACGTCTGGGATATGGAGTGAATTGAAAAGCAACTGCAATTAACTTCTTAAGAGTATGAGGGTTTTAAATCTGGAATCTACTTTAAAGGAGACCGGGGTATTTCCGTTTCAGGCGTGCGCTTTTTAGCGGGGCGGGAGGTGAGCCCCTTCAATGCTGTCGCATTTTCATGGTCTCACCCTTCCCGCTTCATCCCGCAGGAGTCGACGCCTTCCACTGCAATGCCCCTATTCTTTTTAACTTTTTGCTTAAAAATAGGGGACTGAGATAGCTCAAAGATAAAGTATTGAGACCTTTCACGTCTGCGATATGGAGTGAATTGAAAAGCAACTGGAATCTACTTTAAAGGAGACCGGGGCATTTCCGTTTCAGGCGTACGCTTTCCGCGGGGCGGGAGGTGAGCCGGTTCGATGCTTTGCATCTTCACAGTCTCACCCTTCCCGCTTCGTCCCGCTGGAGTCGACGCCTTCCACTGCAATGACCCTATTCTTTATAACTTTGTGTTTTAAAAGGGGAACTGACTTACCGCAACTGTAAAGTATTTATTTCCTTTTACGCCTGTGATATAGAGTCGCTTGAAAAGCAGGTGAAATCCTATTTTTACAGATACTTTTCATAACAACTAATCACTAAATTATGACTGTCTGGGTTTCTTAATTGAGATACAATAGCTATAGTGTGAAAATGTCTGAAGAATCTTCAGTGGGGCTGAAACCTGAGCATATGAATTTTTACATATAAAATTTGAATAGCTATTGATGAAGAATAAATGAAGAGATATTGTTTTAAATTTGAAAACAGGGGTGATTATGTGGGAACTTTCGAAATTTTGGGTTTTGTTTTTGGAATGACGGGATTCACATTCGGTATTGTTGCTTTTACAACTAGTACGATTACTAGTAACAGTGTAAAAGAACTTGAAAAAAGAATTAATGATCTAGAGAATAAATTATAAACAATGTCTCAAGATGAGTGCAAAATCTCATTCTAAGTGACGTGCTGGAAGCTGTCTTAATCTTACCAACTATCTACATATAAAAAGAGGCTGGGACAATTCTGAAAAAAGTTTAACGAATGAGGTAATATTTTTTAATAGTATGAGGAGAGCGGAGCGGAAGGTGGCGACTCCAGCAGGATATGACGGCAAGCTGAGACTTTACAGGGCATCGCCCTGGAAGGCTCAGCGCCGTCCCTGCGGAAAGCGTCCGCCTGAAGCGCAGCGAACCGTTCAAAAAGGCTGAGACATTTTTTGTCCCAGCCTTTTTATGTTTGATATGAGTTCTTATGATCAAGCCTATTTAGCACCTCTACAATTCCACGTTAGGCAAGACTGACCACACATTCTATTGTTATTCTCCACTTACAGGAACAACAGAACCTTCCCATTCTTCAAGAATAAAGTCCTGGATTTCTTCTGAAGTTAGAACTTCTACAAGTTTTTGAATGGCTTCATTTTCTTCGTCTCCGCTGTTAACAGCTATTACGTTTACGTAAGGAGAATCTTCATCTTCACGTGCAATTGAATCTTCAATAGGATTTAGTCCGGCATCAATTGCATAATTTGAGTTGATTAGAACAGCGTCGCCTTCGTCGTTTTCATATAGCTGAACTAGAAGGGATGCTTCTACATCTGCTACAAATTCAAGATTTTTCGGGTTATCCTGAACATCTGAGATTTCAGCGACTGTTTTATCTACTTCAGGGTCAAGCTTAATCAGGCCTTCTGCTTCAAGCATCGTTAAAATCCGTCCATGGTCCGCAACAGAGTTACTCATAATAATTTCAGCGCCATCTGGCAATTCGTCTAGCGAGTCATATTTTTGAGAATAAACACCGATTGGTTCGATGTGAACTCCGCCTGCGTTCGCTAAATCATACCCAAGCTCCTCATCTGCATTCTGCGACTCAAGATAAGGTACATGCTGGAAATAGTTCGCATGAATTTCACCTGCATCTAAATCTTGATTCGGTAGAACATAGTCCTGGTAAGTTTCAATGACAAGATCTACCCCTTCTTCTTCAAGAATCGGCTTTGCCTGTTCTAAAATTTCCGCGTGTGGAATATTTGAAGCTCCAACGATCAGTTCAACTGGTTCGCCGTCTTCACTTTCTTCAATTTCACCTGCTGAATTATCTGACCCGCATGCTGTTAAAGCAAAAATACTAGTTGCTGCAAATGTTCCTGTTAGCCACTTTTTCATCTACATTCTCTCCCTTTTTTATCATTTATCTTTTATCCAATTTCCGTGTGAAGAAATCACCTAGAAATTGAATGACAAATACGATAACTAAAATAATTATGGTTGCTGCTAGTGTTACATCATCACGGCTGCGCTGAAATCCTTCAAGGAAAGCCAGGTTTCCTAGTCCGCCTGCTCCAATTACACCAGCCATGGCTGTATACCCAACAAGTGCAATGGCGGTTACTGTAATACCTGAGACAAGTGCAGGCAGCGATTCTCTAATCAGTACTTTGCTTATAATTGTTGAAACCCTTGCTCCCATTGACCGCGCAGCTTCAATGACTCCTTTATCGATTTCACGGAGTGCGATTTCAACCATTCTGGCATAAAATGGAGCTGCCCCGATAATTAAGGCGGGCAATGCCGCATCTGCTCCCCTGATCGTGCCAAGCATAGCCCGGGTAAACGGGATGAGGAGAACAATTAAAATAATAAACGGGATGGACCTGAATACATTTACGATGATGCTTGTGATCAGGTAAACAGCCCGATTTTCCCAAATATTATTTTTAGAAGTCAGAAAAAGCAGTAAACCGAGTAAAAGACCGATGATAAACGTAAAGATAACTGAGATCACAGTCATATAAATGGTTTCGTAGGTAGCCTCCCACATATTAGGCCATTCTACATTTGGAAATATTTGTTCAATCATATGTGATCACCTCCACTCCAACTTTTGCGGAATGAAGAAAATCTACTGCTTTGTTTACTTCAGAAGCCGAGCCATTGACATGAATAAACAATGAACCGTAAGCCCCGTTTCGTGTCTGTGAGATTTTCCCCTGCAAAATATTGACTTGCAGGTCAAACGAACGAATAAGACTGGTGATGACTGGCTGCTCAGCAGATTCTCCGACAAATGTCAGCTTGATTACTTTGCCGGCCTTAAATTCTCTTACAAGCTGCTCAATTGTTTCTTTTGTTTCTTCAGGCTCTGTCACCTGCTGTACAAAGCGCTTTGTGATTGATTCTTTCGGCTGCTTGAAAACGTCAAGTACATCTCCGAGTTCAACTACACGGCCTTCTTCCATCACAGCAACCCGGTGACAAATTTTCCGAATGACATGCATTTCATGTGTAATCAAGACGATGGTTAGCCCCATTCGCTTGTTGATATCCACCAGTAATTCCAAAATGGCATCGGTCGTCTGGGGATCGAGTGCGGAGGTTGCCTCATCACATAAAAGCACTTCCGGCTCATTTGCGAGTGCGCGGGCAATTCCTACTCTCTGCTTTTGCCCGCCGCTCAGTTGAGACGGGTACGCATCCCCGCGGCCATCCAGGCCGACCAGCTCGATTAATTCATCGACGCGTTTATCACGTTCTCTCTTTCCTACTCCGGCTATTTCAAGTGGAAACGAAATATTCTCCCGGACCGTTCTCGACCATAATAAATTAAAATGTTGAAAGATCATGCTGATTTTTTGGCGTGCTCTTCGCAGGTCGCTGCCCTTACTATTCGAGATGACCTTGCCGTTAACATCGACCATTCCTGATGTTGGCGACTCGAGTCCGTTCAGCATGCGGATTAAAGTGCTTTTTCCTGCTCCGCTGTACCCGATAACGCCGAAAATCTCTCCTTCATTTATTTGAAGGTTTACGTCATCTACAGCTGTTAACGTCCCGCTTTTTGTATTAAATAACTTTTTAACATTTGAGATGGTAATCACGCCATCACCCTCTTTCTTTTTTAGCATCCTGATGCACTAACTAAGCTTTGACTGATTATGTCATCAGGTAAAACAAAAACGCCCTTCTGCAATAAGAGCAGAAAGGCGCAAAAAATTAATGTCCCTTCTCTCATATCCCAGGTTTAACCTGTGTGAATTGGCACCTTTCCAGTCACGTTTGACTGCTGGTTGCCGGGTTTCATCGGGCACATCCCTCCACCGCTCTATATAAGAGTGTTCGTCATATTCAATTCATAACACCTGATGTCGAATCATGGCGTTTTCAGTACGAGAATCATATTATCACGAATTCGAAATAAGTGTCAACAAAAAGTATTCGCCTAAAATTCAGTATTTTCACTTATACGTCAAAAGCGGAGTAATGCAAGGGGAAGAAGGGAAACGAATTTTTCCATAAGAAAAAGTCATCCCTCTTTCAGATGACTTTGCATGATTTCAAATATATTCGGGACGGATTCGAATTTGTAAAGCTTTTCTTCGAACTCTCCATTTTTCCAAATCAGCAGACATGGTACACTTTCAATTTGATACGTGTCAGCAAGTGATTCAACGTAGTTCAGATCCGCTTTCCCAATTTTATAATCAGGAAGAGTGGCTGCTGTAATATCAAGCATACGCCCTGCCAGCTTGCAGGTTCCACACATTGGCGTGTAAAGATAAAGAGCGGTGTGGGCTGTTTCATCCAGCTTAGCCTGCAGCTGCTCGAGATTCCATTCTTGTATCATTTATAAATTCATCCTTTTTTCCAAATACTCTGTATTAATATCGATATTTGCACTTAGCAGCAAGGAAGCTAAAAAATTTGAAGGTGTGGTGGCCACTTCTCTGTAAGCACGGTCAATATATAGATGTTCTGCATCGGGAAATTCACGCTTAAATTGCTTGCGAAGCTTTTCTCCGGCTTCATCTGCATCCACTAAAATATAAACATCCCGATTGGTAAGCTGGTCAATTAGTTCATCCATTCGTGAAAAACTGATTGTTCCATTTGTACAAATAATGTCTACCGGTTCGCGAATAATCGGCAGCACCTTTCGTTTATCAGACGTACCCTCGACAATGATGACCTTGTCATACCCATCATCCATCCTGCCTCACACCCTATCATCCATAATTGGCCAGTTCATAACACAATTAATTGATTACAGCAGTATATGATGCTTCTTTTATTTTCGCTTGTTTCTTTGTGAAATGCAAACAGCAGCAACTAAAAAAAGGCGCCTGATCAACTATTCATTGCCAGCTGTCCTTCACTTAAAAAATTAATGACGGATAGTCGAAAGAGAAAAACCTTGTGCCTGCAGACAAAAATATAAATAAAGCCGCTGTACGTTAACGTGCACGTCCAGCGGCTTACTTATGTATTGCTTAACCTTCATTAGTCATTTCATCATATTTTTCAGCCGTCATTAGCTCGTCAACTTCGCTTGGATTGTCCAGTTCAACAACAACCATCCATGCTTTTTCAAACGGAGACTCATTTACAAATTCAGGGCTGTCGCTTAATTCTTCGTTTACTTCTACGACTTTTCCGCTCACAGGGGCATAAAGCTCTGAAACCGTCTTAACTGATTCCACACTGCCAAATGGCTCGTCTGATTTAAGCACATCTCCTACTTCAGGAAGCTCAACAAATACAATATCACCAAGTTCAGATTGCGCAAATGAAGTGATGCCAATACGTGCTTTATTATCTTCTACTTTTACCCACTCATGTTCTTCTGAATAACGTAATTCTTTAGGTGAACTCATTTTATTCCCTCCACTTTCGATCTACTTTCTACTCTTTAATTTTTGCATACTCAAAGCCGTAACACAAGAAATGTTTACCCGCATTTGTTACTTCCAGAATTGCTCAAATTCAGCTTCTTTAAATCCTGTTGTAACATGGGTGCCGTCTGTCGTAAGAGGACGTTTAATCAGCATGCCGTCAGAAGCCAAAAGTTCAAGTTTTTCATCCTCACTCATCTCGCCAAGCCGGTCTTTAAGTCCAAGTTCTCTGTACTTCATTCCGCTTGTATTAAAAAACTTTTTAAGATCCAGACCGCTTTTTTCATAAAGCTCTTTCAGCTTGTCTTTAGAAGGAGGAGACTCCACTAAATGAATTTCCTCAAAAGAAGTTCCCGCTTCTTCAAGCCATTTTTTTGCTTTTCTGCAAGTTCCGCACTTCGGATACGTATAAAATGCAATGGTCAATGATTTCACCTCATTCAAATGATTAAAAAATTAATAACAGCGGTCTTCCACTGTAATAATTAATTGCTTCAGCTGATCAATTGCGTTTTCAAAAGCAAGTGAATAATAACGCTGTGTGCCTTGCTGCTCCATTTTCAGTATCCCCTGCTCTCGCAATATCTTCAAATGATGAGATACCGCAGGACGTGATAACGTAAGCTCTGATGTAATTTCATTTACTGTCAGCGTATCATTCTTTGTCAGCAGCAAGATAATGTCCTGGCGGCACGTATCACTTAATGCTTGAAATAAAGGAATACACGCACGTAATTTCTCCAGCGCTTGTTCACCCATGGCATGTTCACCTCAATTCTTCTCTCCTATTATACTCGTTCTTGTGTTTTTCTTACAATCGAAGCAGCCGTTTTGCTTGATACAAGGGAACCAAAACGCGTTTGGATACGGTTCATTGCACCAGGGATGATTTCCTCTTTCCCTTTATGAAACTGCTCAAAAGCTTCGTTTGCCACTTCTTCAGCTGACATAATCTTATTTTTAAATAACTTGGATTCGTCCAGTTCAGCTGCATCCTTAAATCCGGTGCTTGTCGGTCCCGGACAGAGAACGGATACCTGAACGCCAAGGTCTCTCCATTCATTAGACAGAGCCAGGCTGAACGATTTCACGTACGCTTTAGAAGCATAATAGACAGCCATTAAAGGACCCGGAAAATAGGCGGCAATAGATGCTACATTTAAAATTCTGCCCTCCCCCCTCTGAATCATATCTTTCCCAAACAGCTTTGTGAGAGCGGTTAATGAAGTGATGTTAAGCTGAATCATCGCTTCTTCTTTAACAAGCTCTGTTTTATGGAACTCGCCAAATAATCCAACACCTGCATTATTGATCAGCGTATGAACCTTTAACCCCTTTTCAGTCAGTTGCTGATAGAGTTTCTGGGCAGCTCCCTCTTGAGACAGGTCGCTCTCAAAGACCGTGATTTCTCCCCCGTATTTTTGAGATAGTTCGTCTTTAAGCTGGTTCAAACGCTCAACGTTTCTTGCAGCCAAGGCAATATTTTCTCCTGCTTCAGCGTATTTCATTGCGAGCGATTTTCCAATTCCACTAGATGCACCTGTAATTAAAACTGTCATTTTATATTCCTCTTTTCTGTTATTCTCGTTCCAAGTATACGTTTCTACAACGATTTAGGCCTGTCTTATTTGATAGGCAATTTCCGTTTAAATGTATAAACGTTTAAACTATTAAACATTTAAACCAATGATACCGCGTGTGTTTATGATTTGTCAATTGCTTCGAATACTTACCCTTCAATATATACAGTCATTAAAAAACACCCCGCTAATGCCGGCAGCTGCCGGACAGTAACGAAGTGTTTCAAAAGCCCTCTTTTTTAATTAAACGACAAATTTCTCAACATCAATTAACTTTGCTGCAGCTTCACGTTTTACCGGAATTAAATTAACCGGTGTGTAACGAGTGAATTTACGAAGAGCGGAAAGCATCATGCGCAATGTATCGCCGCTTTCAACAGCAATAACGGTTTCTTTCGCATGTCCTTCTATCTCATTGAATGCTTCCTGACAGAAGATCTGGGTGTATAGAACTTTTTGCTTATTCTTTTCCAAACCTGTTTTTTCAACCGCTTTTTGCGTGCGCAATAAAGCAGATTCCATTGCATAAGCAAGAGATACGATGTCAGCAATATTAACCAAAACTTCTTGTTCTGCTTCAAGGGCCTTGCCATATTTTTGTGCAGCCAGACCAGCAGCCAGCAAACCGATTTTTTTAGCATTTTTCACAAGATAAACTTCTTGCGCTAATGGCTCATCACTGATTTCTTCAGGCATCATCGTCATTAATTCTTCCTGCAGTGCCTGTGCTTTTTGGAAGAGCGGCAATTCACCTTTCATCGCTTTTCGCAAATACGTTCCAGGAACGAGAAGTCGGTTGATTTCGTTCGTGCCTTCAAAAATCCGGTTGATTCTAGAGTCACGATAAATGCGCTCAACTTCGTATTCCTGCATGAATCCGTATCCGCCGTGCAGCTGAACGGCTTCATCTGCAATATAATCAAGTGTTTCAGTGCCAAATACTTTATTTAATGAACATTCAATCGCGTACTCGGCAATTGAATTGGCTACTTCAGTCCCATTCTTGATTTCTTCGTCAGTCAGCTGGCTCATGCGGTCTTCAAAAAGACCCACCGTCCGGTATACAGAGCTTTCAGTTGCATATAGTTTTGCACCCATTGTCGCAAGCTTTTCTTTCGTTAAGTTAAAAGATGAAATAGGCGTTTTAAATTGCTGGCGCTCATTTGTATATTTAACTGCCAGTTCAAGTGCGCGTTTTGAAGCGCCAACTGTTCCGACTCCAAGCTTGTAACGGCCAATATTCAGGATATTAAAGGCAATGACATGACCTTTTCCTGCATCGCCTAACAGATTTTCCACCGGAACTTCTGCGTCAGATAAAATCAATGTGCGGGTTGAAGAACTTTTGATGCCCATTTTCTTTTCTTCTGCACCAACCGAAACCCCTGGGAAATCACGGTCTATTATAAAGGTTGAGAAATGCTCTCCATCGATTTTAGCGTACACGACAAACACATCAGCGAAGCCGGCATTCGTAATCCATTGTTTTTCACCATTTAAAACATAATGTGTACCCGCTTCATTTAACTTTGCGACTGTTTTGGCTCCCAGTGCATCAGACCCGGATCCTGGTTCAGTCAACGCATACGCTGCGATTTTTTCCCCTGTTGCCAGTGCAGGAAGATACTTTTGCTTTTGCTCTTCATTTCCGAAAAGAACGATTGGAAGTGAACCGATTCCTACATGTGCACCGTGAGTAATTGAAAAACCGCCTGCACGGGACATTCTTTCAGCGATTAAAGCTGAGCTTACTTTATCAAGACCCAGACCTCCGTATTCTTCCGGCACGTCTGCTCCTAAAAGACCCAGGTCACCTGCTGATTTCAACAGCTTAACCGAACGGTCAAATTCATGATTTTCGATATGTTCGACTTGAGGCACCACTTCATTTAAAACATAATCTTCTGTCGTTTTCGCAATCATTTTCTGCTCATCTGTATAATCTTCAGGTGTGAACATACGGCTTGCCTCTATATCCTCAAGTAAAAAACTGCCGCCTTTAATCATTGATTTCGTTTCGTTTGTCATGATTGGTTCCTCCCTTTTCCCCTTTTATTCGTTCTTACTGAATCATTTCAAATACGCCCGCTGCACCCATTCCTCCGCCAATACACATGGTAACGACGCCGAATTGCTGGTTTCTGCGTTTTAACTCATGAAGCAAGGATAATGTAAGCTTCGCTCCTGTACAGCCGAGCGGATGCCCCAGTGCAATCCCCCCGCCGTTAACATTTACGATCTCTTCATTTAAACCAAGCTGTCTGATCACCTGAATGGCCTGGGAAGCGAATGCTTCATTTAATTCGAAAAGATCAATGTCTGATAGTGATAAACCTGCAAGTTTCAGTGCTTTAGGGACAGCTTCTACTGGACCGATGCCCATAATTTCAGGTGGAACTCCTCCAACTGCAAAAGACCTGAACTTTGCGATCGGCGTTAAGCCGAGGGATTCTGCTTTTTCACGATCCATTACCATGACAGCTGCAGCTCCGTCACTTGTCTGTGAAGCATTTCCTGCTGTTACTGTACCAGTGCGGGAGAATGCCGGACGCAGTCTGCTCAATGATTCTACAGTCGAATCAGGCCGGACTCCTTCGTCCTGGGAAAATGAAAATGTTCGTTCGTTCAGCTGATGCTTTCCATCGATATTTCTAAGCGTCACTTCAACCGGCACGATCTCATCATTATATTTCCCTTCTGCAAGTGCTCTTGCGGCTTTTTGATGGCTTCTTACAGCAAAGGCATCCTGCTCTTCCCGTGTAATTCCATATTTTTTCGCAACCTCTTCAGCTGTATGCCCCATGCCCATATAATATTCAGGCATTTCTTCAGCGAGACGTATATTCGGGCGGACTGTGTGCCCCATCATCGGCACCAGACTCATGGATTCTGCACCGCCTGCGATAACGGTCGTTGAGTGGCCCAGCATGATTCTTTCAGCTCCATAAGCAATGGACTGAAGCCCTGATGAACAGTAGCGGTTGATCGTAATGGCCGGAACAGTGTGGGAAAGACCCGCCAATGCACCGATATTTCTTGCCATATTCATCCCCTGCTCGGCTTCTGGCATCGCACATCCAATGATCAGATCATCAATATCCCCATCATAATTTCCTGCCCGCTTAAGTGTTTCTCTTACAGCAAGTGCTCCTAGATCATCCGGACGCACAGTTGCCAACGATCCCTTTTTTGCTTTTCCTACTGGTGTTCTTGCACCAGCAACAATCACTGCCTCACGCATTGTGCTCCCCCTTTACGTTTAGACTCTGTCAGGCCTGCTGCTAAAAAAATCAATTGATAAAATCCTTACATGAAGGGCTATCGTTTATCTCTTTTCATGTCAGCGGCCTTGTGCAGAGCGAATTTTTTTGTAAATTATCAGTTGCGCAGCGGTTTGCCTTTCACAAGCATATGCTGCATTCTCATTTGTGACTTTGGTTCCTGGACTAAGCTGAGAAATGCTTCCCGTTCAAGCTTAAGCAGATACTCTTCGTCGACTTCAGTTCCAAACGGCACTTTTCCTCCAGCAATCACGTAAGCAAGCTTTCTAGCAATCTTCAAATCATGCTCGGAAATAAAGCCGGAATGAAACATCGTTTGAGCTCCCAGCAGCAAAGTAGCATACCCTGTTTCCCCTACAACTGGCACCTTCCGTTTTACTGGAGCTTTGTAGTTTTGGGATAAATGCAGCACCGCCTGTTTGGCGTCATGCAGCTGGTGGTCACCATTTGAGCTGATTGCATCTGCTGAAGTCAGGAAATGATTGTCTCTCGCTTCTGCGGCTGATGTGGACACTTTGGCCATGGCGATCATTTCAAAAACGGAATTAGCGACCTTCTGCAAATCAAAATCTACGCCTTTAGGCAGACTGTTTAAGTAGTTTAAATAAAGCTCTTTGTTGCCGCCTCCTCCAGGGATAAGACCGACGCCTACTTCCACAAGCCCCATATATGTTTCAGGGGATGCCTGGATGTGGTCGGCAGGAAGACAAACCTCTGCACCACCGCCAAGCGTCATGCCAAATGGAGCTGCTACAACCGGGAATGAACTGTATTTTAATCGCATCATCGCCTGCTGGAACTGCTTAACAACCATTTCAATTTCAAATACGTTATCGTCCTGCGCCTCCATTAAGATCATTCCGAGATTTGCGCCGACGCAGAAATTTTTGCCCTGATTCCCAATCACAAGTCCTTTATAATTCTTTGAAACTTCATCTACTGCAAAATTGATTATTTGGATAATATCCATGCCGATCGCATTGCTCGGGGAGTGGAATTCAAGCAGCGCAACACCGTCTCCCATATCAATCAAACTCGCACCAGTATTTTTCTTTATGACGCCATTTTTCTTTTTCCAGCACTTCAGGTTGATGGCTTTTTCATTTTCTTCTACAAGGCTGTAGGTGCCATTATGATAGTAGAACAAGTCGCCTTCTTCTTCTTTATAAAAAGCAGTATGGCCTTGTGACAGCATTTCTTCGATCCATTCAGGAACCGCCTTCCCCTCTTCTTTCAGACGGGAGACTGAGCGCTCGATGCCGATCTCATCCCACGTTTCAAACGGACCCTTTTCCCAGCCGAACCCCCACTTCATTGCACGGTCGATAGAGACAATATCATCTGCTATTTCCCCGTGGAGCCGGGCTGAATAAAGAAGAACAGGGGATAAGATTGACCATAAAAGCTCTCCAGCACGGTCATTTGCATATACAAGCGCTTTCATTTTATTGCTTGAACCTTTTTCCTGCTTCGCCATTTCTACAGAAGACGCCTTCAGCTTGCCACGCTCCTGATATTCCATAGTGGATGGATTTAATTCCAGGATCGCTTTGCCTTCTTTTCGGAAAAAGCCCTGTCCTGATTTGCTTCCGAGCCAGCCTTTATCACGCATTTGCAGCATGAAGTCAGGCACATCGAATACCGCCTGTTCTTCTCCATCTACCTGGTCGTAGACGTTTTTCGCTACATGAATAAATGTATCAAGACCCACAACATCGAGCGTTCGGAAGGTTGCGCTTTTCGGTCTTCCAATAAGCGGGCCTGTAACAGAGTCAACTTCGCCAACTGTATAGTTTCCTTTAAGCATCTCCTGGACCGTCACAAGCAGACCGTATGTGCCGATTCGGTTTGCGATAAAATTTGGTGTGTCTTTGGCCAGCACAACGCCTTTACCGAGTGTGTTTTCACCAAACTCCTTCATAAAGTCCACGACTTTTTCATCGGTATGGGAAGTTGGAATCACTTCTAAAAGTTTCAAATAGCGGGGAGGATTGAAAAAATGGGTTCCCAGAAAATTTCTTTTAAACTCTTCTGAACGTCCCTCCACCATGGCTTCGATCGAAATCCCGGATGTATTGGAACTTACGATGCTGCCTTCTTTTCTGTGCTGCTCCACTTGTGCGAAAACCTGTTTCTTTACATCCAGGTTTTCAACAACGACTTCTATAATCCAGTCAACCTCTTGTAAACGGGAAAGATCATCCTCAAGATTTCCTGCTTCTATTAAGGCAGCATTTTCTTTTGTAGAAAGAGGTGCCGGCTTTTGCTTAAACAGCTTTTGAATTGCTGAGGCACTAAGCCGGTTGCGTACCGCTTTATCTTCTAAAGACAGCCCTTTTGCCTTCTCCTGTTCCGACAGCTCCTTTGGAACGATATCGAGCAAAATTGAGGGAATTCCAATATTCGCTAAGTGAGCTGCAATTCCAGATCCCATGACACCGGAACCAATCACTGCAGCTTTCTGAATTTGTCTGACCAAATCAGTTTCCTCCTTATGAAGACGTTTTTCTTTTTTGAATGAATCCTCATTCATTTTTAAGATAAAAAAATAGATGAAATTGTTTACTCTTTTATAATACGGGATTTACCAACTTTTCGCAATAAGAGAACTTGAAATTTTCAAAAAATTATCGGCTGACATCATCAGCCGATTAAACTTATTTATTAAAGATTCCTCTGGCAACAAAAGCTACATTTGCCGGACGCTCCGCTAAACGTCTCATAAAATACCCGTACCAGTCCGTTCCAAATGGCATGTACACACGCATTTTATATCCTTGATTATGAAGGTCACGCTGACGTTCTTCACAAATGCCGTATAACATTTGAAATTCAAATTGATCATTTGAAATAGCATGTTCCTTCACGAGGTTTTTTGTATACTCAATAATCTGATCATCATGAGTGGCAATGGCTGTATAGTTGCCATTTAGCAAATGTGCTTTGATGATTTTCTTGAAATTATCATCTACTTCCTTTTTCTCAGGAAACGCAACTTCATGAGATTCCTTGTACGCTCCCTTTACAAGTCGCAAGTTTGGAGAATAGCTGTTTAAGTCAGCAATATCTCCTTCCGTTCGATATAAATAGGCCTGAATTACTGTTCCTATATTTTCATACTCGCCTTTAAGCTGTTTAAACAGATTCAGCGTTTTTTGGCAGCGTTCATAATCTTCCATATCAATCGTCACAAATACATTGTTTTCAACAGCAGCGTCCATAATTCTTCTCATATTCTCAAGGGCGACTTCTTCAGACAAATCAAGCCCCATTGAAGTCAGCTTTAATGAAAGCTGCGAATCAAGTTTATGAGCACCAATTGCTTGAACGGCTTCTATGCAAAGCTCTGTCATCTCACCTGCTTCTTTTTCATTGTCCACAAATTCCCCCAGACAATCCAGTGTGACGCAAAGCCCTTCTTTATTAAGGAACTGAATCGATTCTACCGCTTGCTCTACTGTCTCACCTGCAACAAATCTCGCAGCCCCAAAACGAAGGCCGTATTGCTTGGCAACCTTTGTCATTGGCCTGTTTTTAGACAGGAATAAAAAGAAATCACGCATCACTCGTTCCATGATCGACATACCTCCTGATAGCATAAATCATCCTGCAAGCGCTCTCTATATTCAGAAAATAAGAAATCGTTACACGAATCCTCCTTATTCTATCATTACTAATAAGATTTGAATATAATATCGTGCGTATAATTTGTCGGTTTAAGGAGAACGTAAGAGTGACGATTAAAGGAGGTTTTTATCATCATGCAAAATCAGTCTCTGTCCACAAAAGACGCATTGTACATTGAAGACATTTTAGCCTGGAATCTGCTCGCAGCTAAAAAAACACATTACGCTGCATCGCAATGCCAGACACCGCAAGTAAAAGCGGAATTAGAAGCTGCCTGCCAACTGCATTCAAAGCATTTTGAAGCCATTACAAATTTCTTATCATCCAATACGCAGGCCACTGGCCAAATGCAATAAAGGAGGACGTACATGATGCAGCAAACCACTACACAATCCGGCGGCGGCATGCAAACGCCGGCAAACATGACAGAACAGGATTGGGCCACGGATGTTCTTATTTTAGAAAAGCATTTAAGTGTTGCCTACAGCACTGCTCTAAACGAAGCAAGTACACAGCCCCTGTTTAACCTGGTCTCAACTATTTGCCGTGAAACGCAGGAACAACAGCATAAACTGTACGAAATGATGAAGCAGCAAGGCTGGTATAACCCAACGCCTGAGACCCCGCAGGCACTGCAGCAGACTGCTCAAAAAGCGAAAAGCGATCTGACAAAGCTTCCCGTCCATTAATGTGAAAGCAGCCAATAGAAAAAAGAGCTGAGGTTATTCTCAGCTCTTTTCTTCATTTGACTCAGCTTCTTTCGCTTTCAGCTCTTTATTTTTCTTTTGAATGCCCAGCACGACTTTTTTCATTTCTTCTTTCCCTTCCGGATAAAGAGAGTTCCAATGCTTAGCGAGAGCAGGCATTTGCTTGGCAATATGGTTATAAATAATCCACTGTTGAACCTTTTCCACCGATTCATTTGAATTTTCACCTGTTAACAGCTCGGTGTATTTATCAATCATCGCTTGAAGCTGTTCGCTCAATTCCTTTGTTTCCATGATAACCCCTCCATTCTCTCCTTAGTTATTTTCTGGCTTTATAAAAATAAAAACCGTCCACGAATAGACGGTTTGCGTTATACATTACTGGCCAACCGCTTCTACAGCAGCGACTTTCGCCTGCTGGACGATGCAGCGTCCTTTGCCGTGAGGAATGCATAAAGGCGTGCCAAACAAAGGATCTGTTGTTACCTGGCAATGCATTTGAAAAACATGCTTAACCATGTCACAGCTGATGACTTCCTCCGGTTTTCCCTGCTTAAAAACAGTCCGGTCTTTAACAGCAATCAGGTTATGTGCGTATCGGCACGCAAGATTTAAGTCATGAAGCACCATCACGATCGTACGGTTCTCATTCTCATTTAATTCAAACAGCAAATCTAAAATTTCAATTTGATGGGTCATATCCAAATAAGTAGTTGGTTCATCGAGTAAAATAATGTCTGTATCCTGGGCAAGCGTCATCGCAATCCATGCACGCTGGCGCTGTCCTCCCGAAAGTTCATCAACAAAACGGTCCTGAAGTTCCTCCATACGAGTTGCTTGAAGTGCACGCTGAACGCTGTCTTCGTCTTCTTTGGACCATTGCTGAAGAAAACCTTGATACGGATATCTTCCTTGTTTTACAAGCTGCAATACGGTTAATCCTTCCGGTGCTGTCGGGGATTGCGGCAAAATTGCCATCTCCTGGGCTACCTTTCGGGTTGAGTAACGGTTAATTTCTTTGCCGTTTAACATAACCTCTCCATTTTGCGGCTTCAGCAATCGAGCCATTGAACGAAGCAATGTGGATTTCCCGCATCCATTTCCGCCGATTAAAACAGAAATTTCACCCTTGGGAATCGTTAAATCTAATTCTTCTATTATAATGGAATCTCCATAACCTAACGTTAACGTTTGAGTCTTAAGCATACTCTATTATCTCCTTTGTCTCTCCTATAAAAGTGCTGGACTTTTTTTAGGAAGTTCCTTCGCAAATCGGACGACTGTTACCGTTTCTCTTTCAGTCTAGAGTACAAATGAGATTTCGTCAATGACTTTGAGAATCATTATCATCAAAAAGTTTTAAAGTGACACAATTTTGATACGTTTTCATATTACCTCTGTCATCCTATGAATAGGCTGCTTTAAATATTTCTTTACCGGTGCCTGAGTTTTGATCTTTTCTGCTAAACAGATTATGATCAGTAGTATGGAGGGATGAACATGCAAGGAATTAAAAATACCGATACATTTCAACAAGTCATAGCAGGTGATGAACCTGTAATTGTGAAATTCACGGCGGACTGGTGTCCGGACTGCCGCAGAATGGATATGTTTATTGATGAAATTGTCGAAGAATACAATCAATATACTTGGTATACCTTAAATAAAGACGAACTGCCTGAAATAGCAGAGTCCCAAGACGTGATGGGGATCCCAAGCCTGCTGATCTTCCAAAACGGAGAAAAGAAAGCTCATCTGCATTCCGCAAATGCCAAATCACCGGAGCAAGTAAAAAGTTTTCTGCAAGAACAAAAGAGGTAGGGACATAACTGAAATTAAGTTAATAAATGAGACAGTATCTATCATTAGTATGAGGTGATCGGAGCGGAAGGTGGCGACTCCTGCAGGATATGACGGCTGCTTGAGACCCCGCAAGGCAAAGCCTGAGGAGGGCTCAAGCGTCTGTCCCTGCGGAAAGCGTCCGCCTGAAGCGAAGTGAACCGGTCAAAGAGCTTGAGACACACTTTTGTCCTAAGCTCTTTTTTCCTTTATACACGAAAGGACGAAAGGGACCTGGCCCCTTTCGTCCTTTTCCATATCTTATTATTAGCAAACTGTTCAAATTGCGTACATAATAGAATTATATTGTTTGGATGGGAGTGGTTCTGAGATGAAGGAAAGAACGATTAAGGTTAACGGGGAAGTTGTTTCTTCTTCTGTTATAGCGTTTGATAAGGATGGGACTTTGTTTCAGGCAGAGCCCTTTTGGCTGGCATTGAATGAAGAGAGAAAAAAACGTTTTATCCATATAGCAGGAGCTGAGCATGGTGATGCATGGGACCAGATGATGGGCGTCGAAAATGACACGGTTGATCATCAGGGACTACTTGCCATTGCAGGAGAGCAGGAAGAACGCATTGCAATAGCAGCACTGCTTTATCAGCTTACAAAAAACCCGTGGGTTACGTCCATGGCTCTTGCTGTCAAATTGATGGAAGAAAGTAATGAGGCTTTAGATATCTCAACTTGCTTTATTCCTACT
Source organism: Jeotgalibacillus campisalis (assembly GCF_000829515.1). GTDB lineage: Bacteria > Bacillota > Bacilli > Bacillales > Jeotgalibacillaceae > Jeotgalibacillus > Jeotgalibacillus campisalis. The sequence goes on from NZ_JXRR01000021.1 coordinate 77,069, forward strand.
CCAGGCGCTGTGGAGCTGCTGAATGATTTAAAGCGTGCAGGCTATGTAGTCGGCATCGTAACATCTGATCTGCAGGAACGCACAGTTGAATGTCTGAAGCTGCTTGATTTTAATCAGAAAATTGATTTTCTCGTTACCCCTGCTTCGGTTAAACATGGCAAACCTTCTCCTGATATGCTTGAAAAGGTGTGCCGCAACTTTACGATCCCTCCTTCTGAATTACTCATGATTGGAGACAGTATTGTGGATTCAATGATGGCGCGTTCTGCCGGGTGTAAAAGTGTATCAGTTCATGAGCATGAAAGCATGAGGGAAACGCTCGCTTCTACCTCGGATCATTTTATCTCCTCTCTATCTCATATTCAGGTGGAGTGGAAGGAATAGTCCCTCCTTTTCTTCTTAACCAAAAGAAATACTTATACTGAAATACGTTTTTAGAAAACATCGCTGCTTGGCGGTGTTTTTTTATTTGGATGAAAAGTCAGCTCAGCCGGTTCATTCTTGACACAACTGTCGAAAACATGAAGAATAGTAGATGAAGGACTTATTTATTCCGCATTTTAAAGAAATAACTTCTTTTATAATTGTGCTGAGGAGGCTGCAGGATGTTTGAATGGATGTTAAAGAGAACGAAAATATTTATGGTACTTTTTGTTTTATGTATTATTGTCGGAGTTATGGTGTTTTTGCAGCTGCCTCAAAGAGAAATACCTGAGACTTCTATAAATGTAGGAACGATTTCCACCGTTTATCCTGGTGCGACCCCGGAAGTAGTGGAGCGGACGGTTACGAACCCGATCGAACGAAATGTGGCTGGGATTGAAGGAATAGAAGAAATTTCTTCAGCATCTGCCGCCGGATTCTCATCGGTTGTCGTTACTCTTGAGGATGGAGCAAATTCTCAGGAAGTGTTTGCATCAATCCAGCAGCAGGTGTCCGATGCTGAGGCTTCTTTTCCTGAGGAAGTTGTATCCACTTCTGTCGAGGAAGCACAGGCGAATTTCCCTATTGTTTCCTATATGTTAACCAGTGATGACCGGGAGGCTTTTACGGATCTGCAGCCACTACTGGATGAGTGGGATGAAGAAGTGTCCGCTGTGTCTGGCGTTTCAGGTACCACTGTAAAAGGGGTTCAGCCTACTGAAATCATCCTTTCCATTGATTCTGAAGAACTCGGGGAAAATGGTCTTGCCTTCCCGGATGTCATGACTGCCATTGAAAGTGAATTCAATCCAGTTCCTCTTGGAAAACAGGAAACGGATGAAACCATTTACCAGCTTTCCATAGAAACCTATCAAACGGTTGAAGATATGGAGCAAGTGGTTGTAGGACAATCTCAGGATGGTGAAGCAGTTTCGATTGCAGACATTGGATCTGTTGAGCTTACACCTAAAGAGACAGAGGATTTAATCACCTATGAGGGTGTTCCTGCTGTTTCATTTACGGCCTATTTAGACGAAGGACAAGATATACCAAGTGTAGATGAAGCCGTGGTATCAAAAATAAATGAATTAGAAGAAACACTGCCGGAAACGATTGAACTGGTGCCTTATTATTCTCAGGCTGACCTGGTAAACACAATTTTTGATGGACTGTATTTTTCACTTGCGATTGCCGTTTTGGCTGTTATTGTGACCAGTGCGCTCGGGTTAACTCCTGGCGGGGCGATTGTCGTGGCGATTGCCGTTCCTCTTTCGGTGGTGATTGGGATTATTCCTCTTCCTTTTGCCGGAGTTGATTTAAACCAGATTTCTGTTATTGGTGTCATCATTGCACTAGGTATTTTAGTAGATGATTCCATCGTGGTAAATGATAATATTCAGCGCAGATTTAAAATGGGAGACAAAGCACTTCCAGGCGTTGTAAATGGGGTAAAAGAAGTTTGGATTTCGATTGTGACTTCTTCTCTTGCGATCGTTTTTACCTTTTTGCCGCTTGTCTTTTTATCTGGTGGAAATGGTGCATTTATACGGGCGCTGCCAACCGTTTTAATTACTACCATACTGGCGTCAACCATCGTTGCACTCGTATTTGTTCCGATGATGCGCTTCACCTTTTACCGCAAGTCCAATAAAAAAATGTCGGATTCTCCAGGTTTATTAGGAAAGCCGCTTAATTGGATTTCAAATTTTTACGCTGATAAAATTTTAGTGAAAACATCGAAAAAACCTTTATTAACTGGGTTGATCGGTTTGGCTGTTACGACAGCACTGTTTGGACTTGTGGTCCTGACTCCTTTCGAATTTTTCCCGGATGCCGATCGGGAAGAAGTGACAATCGATGTCACGCTGCCTATTGGAACGCCGCTTGAAGAGACACTGTCGACTCTTCAGGAAATGGAAAGCACCTTAAAAGAGGATGATGGTGTGACAGAAACATCCATTTTCGCAGGTACCGGCCTGCCAAACCTTTTTAATAGTTCGCTTGATACAACAGGTGAATATACGGGGCAACTGGTAGCGAGAGTGGATCGTGAAAACCAAACCGCTCAAGGACTGATTGACGATTGGACTGATGAGCTTCGCAGTCAGTATCCAGATGCTATTATTTTCATGGAAACGATTCAGCAGGGGCCTCCGGCAGGTGCACCGGTAACGGTTACCGTGAAAGGACCTGAGCTTGATGAATTAATTTCAATACGTGATACGGTCATGAGCGAAATTGACGAACTTGGTGTTGATTTAGTTCTGGACAATATCGGAGAAGAAGAGCCCACGATTCAATATATTCCAGATCGTGATGCGCTGAGTGAAAATGGAATTACGATTCAGCAAATCAGCCAGCAAATCAGAGTAGTGACCGAAGGAATTCCGATGGAAAGCTTTGATGATGGCGTGACAGAACGGGATATGACCTTGCTTGTAGATCCTGTAGAAGCGGGTGAAGAAATTGATTTATCGCAGATCGAACTGCCTGCCTCCGCTCAGGGTGGGGAACAAGGTCCTCCTGTTCTTGTCTCTCTTGATGAGCTTGTGACAGCAGAAGAAACCGAACAGCTGCAGCGAATTCCTCATAATGAAGGAGAACGTGCAATTACGATTCGGGCGTTCCCAGGTGAAGTTGAAGATCTCGAAACAAAAGTAACCGCAATCACAGATGAGGTCCGGGGAGATCTTTCAGAAGAATACAGTCTGACACTAGGCGGAGAAAATGAAGCACAGGATGACTTCTTCTCTGAGATCATCATTTTATTTACAATTGTGATATTCCTTGTGTATGTGCTGATTGCATTCCAATTTAATTCACTGTCTCTGCCGCTGCTTGTATTAGTCGCAGTTTACCTGGCAATTGCAGGAGCCATTCTAGGTTTATTTGTGACACAAACACCAATCAGTTTCCTAGCAGTGATGGGAATGGTCTCCTTAACGGGGATCGTAGTCCGAAACTCCGTCGTACTGATTGACTTTATTGAACAGGGCATCAACAATGGCATGAAAGTGAAAGACGCCGTAATTGAATCAGGACGTGTTCGTATACGCCCGATTCTTCTTACAGCCTTTACGTCAATTGTGGCATTGATTCCTGTAGCTGTAAGCGGAGATGCACTATTCACACCTCTTGCCGTTACGATTATTTCAGGAATCATGTTTTCAACCGTGCTGACACTTGTAATCGTTCCAATGCTCTATATCGTATTCCTGAAATTTAGAAGACGAGGAAAAGAGCTTCGTAAAACAGGTCAGTTTTAATTCAGGCAAAAAAACAGCCCCTTCTCCTAATCATCATAGATTAGCTGGAGGGGTTTTTTATGCGGATATGCTACTCCCTTCTTTACTTCGCACAAAAAAACAGAAGGCATACTAGCTCACCTTCCGTCTTTGAATAATTTTTCTTATTTGCCCTGCTCTATTCTTCATCAAGATAAGCAGGATCTGATTCTTTTCCGTCAATGGAAACAGATGTGACAGAATAAACAGCTTCAGAATCTTCAACAATCAGGCTTTTTCGTTCATAATAGCTGACACTTTCTACTTTTTCTTTCGTTCCGTCTTCAAGTTCCTTGTAAATGCGGTAGCCTACTACTTCCTGATCACGTACAGCATGCCATGAAAACTGATTTCCTGCTAAAGAAACATTGGTCGGCACAGTCGGTTCATATGCCAATTCTTCCGGCTCTTCTTCAATCAGCTCAGTATAAACGACTAATCGGTCCGGATACTGGCCGCTTTCCCGGTCAAATGGGCCTGTACAAGTAATCAAGTTAAGATTTCTTCCATCAGTTGGACCAAAAATCTCCTGGATCGGAGCACCATCAGACGGATACGATTCCATTGACTTAACAGTAAAAGTCAGCGGCTCTCCGTCTTCTCCTGTAACGATGATTTCATCACCTTCTGTCAGGTTGCGAAGTTCAAAAAAGATAGCTGGTCCTTCATAGCTGTCCACATGTCCTGCTAGTACCGAGTTTCCTATAGCTCCTGGCTTAGTTCCAGGTTCGAACCAGCCGACCTCATTCACATTTTCCGGTACCTCCATTGCTCCGTCCTCTTCCATTCCCACTTGGATAATGTCCGCTTCAATGTCAAGAGACGGAATGGCAATGTTCACTGGAATTAAAGGGGTTATCTCCTGCTCTTGAACAGCCAGCAATTCCTCAAATTTTTCCTGATCTTTCTCAAGAACAGGAAACTCTTCTTCTTCTTCTTCAGGATTCGTTTTAATTTGTTCACCGAGAGATCCAAGATCGTCTTCTTCATTAGCTTGAACAGCAGGGGAAATCTCATCTGTGACAGCCTCTGATCCCGTATATTTTTGTGCAGCCATCATTACGCCGTATGTAACCATAAATACCGCTATTCCAACCAAAATAGATAAGGCCAATTTCTTCGCCATACCCTGCACCTCCCTATACCCGTTTATTGTCTAGAAAGATAACGGTTAAAATTTCACTTTAGATCATATTTTCGATCAATTTAACGCATTACGAATCGAAAGGGGTCTGATTCTATTTTCTATTATTATACCTCATCTTTTTTACCATTTGCGAATTTGAAATGCTTGTTTATCTTTCCTTAGAGGGCGGCATGGATTATAATTATTATTACTTGTTACAGAAAGGAACGATACGATGAGCGATCAAAAGAAGGTAAGTTTACAGGATCTTGTTAAGCAGCAGCTGGCAAATAAGAAAAAGCAGTCCAAAGATAATGCCGCTTCTCAAGGGCCGGGTCATGAAAAGAAAATGAAAAGCCAGCAAGCAAAAAAAGTGGCTAACACGAGAAGAAAAGCCGGCGGATCTTAAGCTGGAATCTGCATCGTAGTTTTTTAGAAAATTGCCTAACGCGTCAAAGGCATTAAAATACCCCGCAGCCTGGTGGCTGCGGGGTATTTTTTTGATTATCTTTCTCTTCTTTTGCTTGGAGAAGGTTTTGGCGCAGTATGGCTGCCGCTGTAGCGCTGCTGCCTTTTTTTATTTTTCTCGATTTTCTCTTCTTTTCTTTCTTTTGCACTACTCAATTCTTTTTTTGATGAGGTAGCTGAAGAATGGCGGTCATAGTCTGCCGCATTAACCTCGACTTTTTTTCTTGGAATATCGTATTGAATGCCCTGCTCGATATCGCGCATCAAATCTTTATCTTTCGGAGCCGACAGCGTATAGGCCGCCCCGTCTTCTCCGGCACGTCCGGTACGTCCAATCCGGTGGATGTAGCCTTCTACGTCCTCCGGAACATCGTAATTAAAGACATGAGTAACACCTTCTATGTCAATTCCCCTTGATGCAACATCCGTCGCCACCAGCAGCTGAAGCTTAGCGGTGCGAAACTGCTTCATTACATTTTCTCTTTTTGATTGAGATAAATCACCATGCAATTCCCCAACAAGATACCCTTGTGAGCGCAATTCTCCATAAAGCTTGCTTACTCGGCGGATCGTTCGACAGAAAATGATGCCTAAAAATGGTCTGACTTCATCAATAGTCTGACATAATGCCCCAAGCTTCTCTCTGTCGCTGACTTCGATGACATAGTGCTGAATTTCTTCAACCATGCTTGACTGATCACGGATCTGAACGGTTTCAGGCTTATTCATATACCGCTTCGCAAGCTTGCGGATGTCCTTGGAAAGTGTTGCAGAAAATAAGCCCATTTGCTTTTCTTCGCTCGTCAATTCAATAATATGCTCCACTTCTTCAAGGAAGCCAAAATGAAGCATCTGATCTGCCTCATCAATGATCAGGGTCGAAACGGTCGACAAATCGATGGTTTCCCGTCTGACATGATCAAGGAGCCTTCCTGGGGTAGCAACGGCAATCTGGACTCCGCGGGCGAGCCGCTTAATCTGTTTATCTAGATCCTGACCTCCATAAATGGACAAAACAGAAGGGTCACTGTCGTTATTCTGCAGCTTTTTCAACTCTTCTGTTACTTGTATGGCCAGTTCTCTTGTAGGTGCTAAAATGAGTGCTTGAAGCGCAGGATTCTGCTGATCAATTTTTTCCAGGACAGGAAGCAAAAAAGCAAGCGTCTTTCCAGTACCTGTTTTAGCCTGCACCAATATATCTTTATTTTCCAACAGGATAGGGATCGCTTTTTCCTGCACATCCGTCGGGGTTAGAATCATTTGCTTTTCTAATTGAAAGCCGGCCGATTCGGAAAGGCCTAATGATAAAAATTCTTTCAATTCATTCACCTCTTCTGCTCTATTATACCTTTTTTTCTCCTCTTCGCAGTGTTTGTCTTTTCTTCGGTTAAGATTCGGACCTCAAGTCTGCTATACTAAAGAAATCTTGCATATATAAAGGAGACACCTATGAAGATCATGATAACAGGTGCTACTGGATTTGTAGGCACTAAATTAGTTAAATCTCTTATAAAAGATGGACATACCCTCTTTCCACTCGTTCGAAGTGAGAAAAAAAAGAGTGAGATTCTGTCTTCTCTTTCAAGTGAAGAAGCGCAGCGGGTTCACCCGATTCTGGGAGACGTGACACAAAAAATGCTCGGAGTGGATCCTTTAGAGCAGGAGAAGTTAGCAGGACAGGTTCATATCTTATATCATACAGCGGCATTCTTATCGTTTGATCCTGCTGATCGTGACAAAACGTTCTTTGTAAACGTTGAAGGCACGAAACATGCGCTTGAATTTGCCCGGAAAACAAAGATCCCTTCTTTTTTTCACATCAGCACCGCCTATACCCTTGGGCTTGAGCAGCATGGAGAGGAAACACTGCACTCTTTATCCCGAACATTTGTTAATGATTATGAAGAAAGCAAATGCCACGCAGAGCATCTTGTCTGGCAGGAGCGGGAGAATTTGAATGTATCGATCTTCCGGCCTGCAATTATTGTTGGAGATTCCAATACAGGCGAAGCCGATACGACATTTGCTTTATATGGTCTGTTAAAAGCTGTTGCTCTTGTAAAAAAACTGATTCAGCGCGGAAGAATTCCATCTGAACATAAGATCCGGCTTTTATGTAACGAAGAAGCCTCAAATAACGTTGTGCCTGTCAATTACGTCGTGGACGTATTAAGTGCAGGTGCTTTACATGCACAGCCATCCGCCATTTACCATATCGCAAACAACCATGCACCAAAAAACAAGAAGGTTATCAGCTGGATCAAGGAAATCAGCGGAGTTGAACAATTGGAACTTGTCAGCGATTCTGATGGATTAACTGAAAGCGACAAAATAATTAACGAACCGATGAACGTATTCCGGTCCTATTTATCCCGTTCAGTCACGTTTGAAGACAAAAACACGCAGGAACTACTAAAAAAAAGCGGCAGACCAACGCTTAATCTGACAGATGAAAAATACCGCATGCTGATCCAAACTTATTATAATTCTTGATTTTTTCTGCGAAACTTAATCTGTTTCGCAGTTTTTTTTATTCTTCTAAATGACAGAATATTTCGACTTCCTAATGGTAATTTCAAGTAGAAAAAAGAGTTAAAAAAGATTGATTCCATTATGTTTGTGCATTGTCATCACTGGAAATAATTGTGCAAAAGATTGCAGGTTTTCATTCCTTTTGCTTCAGAACCCTTGATAGAAAAGGTTTTCATTTTTTTTCACTGTTTAAATTTACTATTTACTTAATTAAAATTTGTGTGTATATTATTCCATATTCAGATAATTCAAATAAAAGGGGATGAAAAAATGCAGGGAATCATCGACAGTGCCAATAATTTTTTATGGAGTTATGTTCTAATTGCTGCCTTACTTGGTGCAGGCCTTTATTTTACAATTACTACACGCTTCGTTCAGTTTCGCTATTTAAAAGAAATGGTACGTGTTCTTGGTGACAAGTCAGTTGTGGTCGACGGCATGAAGAGTATCAGCTCATTTAAGTCGTTTTCCATTGGTGCTGCAACGCGTATCGGTACAGGAAACTTAGCTGGTGTTGCGGTTGCAATTGTTGTCGGAGGTCCAGGTGCTGTGTTTTGGATGTGGGTTGTGGCACTATTGGGGGGTGCGACAAGCTTTATTGAAAGCACGCTCGCCCAAATCTATAAGGTTCGGGATGGCTCGGCTTATCGAGGCGGACCTGCTTATTACATTGAAAAAGGATTGAATAAGCGCTGGCTTGGCATTATCTTTGCCGTTTTAATTGCCATTACATTCGGATTAATTTTCAACTCCGTTCAAAGTAATACAATTGCCCTTGCATTTGAGAGCGCATTTGGAATTGACCGTTTGATTGTCGGCGCAGCTGTTACACTTCTGACAGGACTTATTATCTTTGGCGGAGTTCACCGAATTGCAAATTTCTCAAGCGTCATCGTCCCGGTAATGGCCGTTTTGTATGTCGGAATTGCCTTGGTCGTAATTGCCATGAACTTCTCGCAGATCCCTGCTGTATTTTCTACGATCATCAGCAGCGCATTTGGTTTTGAACAGGCGCTTGGCGGCGGGATTGGGGCTGCTATTATGCAGGGTGTGCGACGCGGTTTATTCTCCAACGAAGCCGGTATGGGTAGTGCGCCGAATGCTGCTGCGACAGCAAACGTCAGCCACCCGGCTAAGCAGGGCTTCATTCAAACTTTGGGCGTTTATGTTGATACCTTGATCGTTTGTTCGGCTACTGCTTTTATTATTCTGGTAAATACAGATTATCAATCAAGCGGACTGGAAGGAATCCAGCTTCTGCAAAGCTCACTGAGTCTTCAAATCGGTGACTGGGCCGGAATCTTTGTGGCTGCTGCGATCTTTATGTTCGCGTTCAGTTCTATTGTAGGAAGCTACTATTACGGAGAAACGAATATTGAATTTATTAAGAAAAGCAAGGTCGCTCTTAATGTCTACCGATTCCTGACAATGGGACTTGTTATGTTTGGATCTTATGCAGGTCTTGGTCTTGTCTGGGCCCTTGCCGATGTATTCATGGCACTCATGACATTGATTAATATTATAGGAATCGTGCTGTTAGGCAAAATTGCTATCATTGCACTGAAAGATTATGAAACGCAGAAAAATCAGGGCCTTGATCCAACCTTCTCCCCTGGGAAGCTTGGCATAAAAGGAACTGAATGCTGGGATGCTATCCGGAAAGAGCATGATAAGGTTTCTTAACAAGGCTGCCACTGCATGACCATACTAATTAAAATATAGTGAAAAATCGCCCGGGAAGCTGTCTAAGCTCCCGGGCGATTTTTAGATACCGCAAGAATCATCCTTGCATGCCTGATCCCCTGATCCTTCTTTACTTGTCATGTGAATCAGACCTGATCCCTGCTGTTCCTCCCAAACCTTGTTTAATACTTCTTCAAACGCTTCTACTGGCTGTGCACCAGAAACAGCCCATTTTTCTTCAAAAACAAAAAACGGTACACCTGTTACGCCAATCTGAGAAGCTTTTCTTATATCTTTTTCCACATCTGCTGTAAAAGCATCAGATGATAAAATTTCACGGGCTTCTTCTTTATTTAAACCCGCTTCCTCTGCTATGCGTTCAAGCGTTTCATGCTCTCCAATATGCTTGGATTCAATAAAGTAGGCCTGGAGTAAACGTTCTGTTATTTCTTCCATTTTCCCCTGTGAGGCAGCCCAATGAGTCAGTCTGTGAGCGTCCCGTGTATTCGTGCGCTTCATTTTATCAAAATCATACGCAAGTCCGACTTCCTTCGCCTGCTGTGTGACTCCTCTGGTCATTTCTCTCGCCTGCTCAAGGCTTGTGCCGTATTTGCCTGCAAGTGTTTCAATCATATCCTGGTCAGCATGCAATGGGGCGTTGGGATCTAATTCAAAGCTTTTATATACAATTTGAACCTGATCTTTATGATCAAAATTTTCCAGCGCCTTTTCAAATTTCCTTTTTCCTATATAACAAAACGGACAAACATAATCCGACCAAATCTGTACATTCATGATCATCACTCCCGGCTGATAAATTTCTTTTCTTCATTTTATCTAACCATAAGTGAGGAAGAGAATCGAGAAAATTGCCTGTGCTGTTTTCAAAAAACTATAAAAAGTAAGACGACCACTGTGCGATACAGTAGTCGTCTTCTTCAAGCATAATAATCTCGTCTCGCGGAATGAGTCCGCCTGTAACCGGTATGAACGGGTATCTTATTATTCCTCTAGATCTGTTACCGCTCCCTTTGAAGAAGAAGAAACAAGACGCGTGTATTTTGAGAGCATACCTTTTCGGAATTTCGGAGCGGGCTTCACCCATGCTTTCGCACGTTCTTCCAGCTCGCTTTCGGTTAGATTGAAATTAATTTCCTGTGTATCACTGTCGATTGTAATCGTATCTCCTTCTTTCAGGAGTCCAATTGGTCCTCCTACATGCGCTTCAGGAGACACATGACCAATTACAAAGCCATGGGAACCGCCTGAGAACCGGCCGTCTGTCATAAGCGCCACCTTGCCGCCAAGTCCGCGGCCGACAATCATCGCAGTAATCGACAGCATTTCCGGCATTCCAGGTCCGCCTTTTGGGCCGACATGTCGGATCACCAGAACGTCTCCTTCTTTGATCAGGTTGTCTTCTATGGCTTTTGTTGCCTCATCTTCGCTGTCGTATACGCGGGCAGGTCCTTCAAACCGGCTGATTTTCTGCCCGGACATTTTCGCTACTGCTCCTTCTGGTGCCAAATTCCCTTTTAACACCACAAGCGGTCCGGTCTTTTTGAATGGCTCACTGAAGGGCCTAATGACTTGCTGTCCGTCTTTCAACGGGGAAACGCTCTCAAGGTTTTGTGCAATGGTTTTGCCTGTTACCGTTATGCAATCCCCGTGAAGCAGCCCTTGTTCATGAAGAAGCTTCATCACAGCAGGAACACCGCCTACTTCAAATAAGTCCTGCATCACATATTTTCCACTTGGTTTTAAATCAGCTAAGTGCGGCACATTTTGCCGTACACGTTCAAAGTCATCAAGGGTTAAATCCACGTCTGCTGAATGAGCCATGGCCAGCAAATGTAAAATGGCATTTGTTGATCCGCCCAAAACCATGACGACTGTGATGGCATTTTCAAACGCTTTTTTCGTCATAATATCGCGGGGATAGATATCATTTTCAAGTAAAGATACAACAAGCTCGCCTGCTTGACGGCATTCTGATTCTTTGTATTTATTGATTGCCGGAGTGGAAGAAGATCCCGGGATGCTCATGCCAAGTGCCTCGACTGCTGCGGCCATCGTATTGGCCGTATACATTCCCCCGCACGCGCCTGCCCCAGGACATGCATGGCATTCAACTTTGTAGAGCTGTTCATCATCAATAATGCCTTCCTGATATTGACCGACCGCTTCAAAAGATGACACGATATCAATGTCTTTCCCGTCTAATTTTCCCGGTTGAATCGTTCCACCGTATACGTATACAGAAGGAACATTCATACGGGCAATTGCCATGACGCATGCAGGTGTAGTTTTGTCGCAGCCTCCAATCGCGACGATTCCGTCAAGACGCTCTGCATTGGCTACCGTTTCAATTGAGTCCGCAATAACTTCACGGCTGGGCAAAGAATAAAACATTCCTTCATGTCCCATAGCGATCCCATCAGAAACAGTGATCGTATTAAAAATCATTGGGGCTCCGCCGCCATCTTTTGCGCCAGCTTTCGCCTGCTTTGCTAATTCATCGATATGTATATTACAAGGCGTTACCTCACTCCATGTGCTTGCTATACCGATCATCGGCTTCTTAAAATCATCGTCTGTAAAACCAACTGCCCTAAGCATGGAGCGGTTTGGCACCCGATTCACACCTTCACTGATGACTTTGCTGCGGATTCGCATGTCTTTCTTTTTATCCATCGTATCCATCCTTTCTGTACATCTATCTCTGCCAGACGATTTAGCTAAATCGAAACTGTGTATGTCATATCATACTAACTTGCGACACCAATCGCAATAAGTTTTCAGAATATATTAATATTTTCATATATTAAAGCGTTTTCATTCTGCAATGATCACTAAAAAGGCCCTGAGACGGTCTCAAGCCTTTGAACACCGCGAATTGGAGCCACCGTTTAGCGCTGGCAGTCAGAAAAGAAAATCTATTGGAACAAAAAACCGCCCGGTCAATGACCGGGCAGCATCTGTCTGCTACTTCTGCTTTTTAGGGAGAATTTCTATCTCCAGACTTTTCTTTATCTCCAGGTATTGATAAGAAATGGTTAAAGTTCCGCTTTTCTTCGTTTTGATTTTTCCCTTTTTCCATTCTGCAAGGTCCGGAGGAGTCAGCTCCATAAAGAGCTTGTCCGGGTCCATGGCAAATCGGTTTCCATCCTTATCAATAGCTGTTGCTGTGAGGCGGATGTTCTTTCCTTCTATGACTGCTTCGTTATTTGGACTAAGCTCAACGTTGACAGGCTTAATGTTGAGCGAATCAACCACAGTCACTTTAATTGTGCTGCTTTTTCCTCCGGACACTGCTGTAATGTTGGCTTTGCCCGGTTTTATTGTTTGAATGGTTCCATCGGCCAGTACTTTTACTGCTTTTTCATTATCAGAAGTCCACACGGTATGAACCTCTTCAAAAGAGCTTAAGTTAACAAGATAGTTTCCGGAAATCTCTCTAAAATCGCCGAAAAGATTGAGGGTGCGCTTTGCTCCCGCTGCCATTTTCATTTCGCGTTTTTCATTTAGGGCATCGTCTATGATCGATACATCTGTCAGCAATGGATTAAATCTGTAATCCATTCCTGCTTTTGTAACGGCAAGAATTCCGCTGCCCAGGATATTTCCTTTATCATTTGATACATATCCTTTGCTTGCTCCGTTACCTGTAATGGTATAGTTCACTCCGTCTACTTCCCATGTTTGAAGAAGATGAAGGTGACCGAACAGCACTTGGATATTAACATTTTTATTTTTTTTCTTATAGGATCCGAGAATATCTTCAAACTGCTTAGCATCTGCCGGGTTCATTTCATGCTTTGTGCCGAAATCGTCTTTTGTCGTGTTATGGGTCACGACAAGGACATTCTTCTTTTTATTTTCCTTAAGAAGTTTTTGAAGGTAATGAAACTGAGTCGGATCAGAGGCAGAAATGCTCTGTCCAAACGCACTGTTCAAGCTAATGATAAGCGTGTTTCCATATTCAAAATGATACGTTGGGGATCCAACGATGGCTGAATAGAAATCGATGTTTCCCTGGAACGATTCATGATTTCCCGGCGTTGCGAAAAACGGTTTATCCCCTAGTAATGCAAGATCACTCCCGGCTCTGTCCCATTCTGACTGAGACGAGGTATCCACCATGTCACCGACATGCATAACAAAGTCTGTTTCTTCTTTTGCAGCCCGGTCAAACAGGCGTTTTGAGTACATAAATCCTTGTGTATCCGGCAAAATAGAAATGGCAAATTGATTGGCCTTTTTCGGCTGTTGAAGCTGTTTTGTATCAAAGTGCTTTACATACGGAGTCATGACATTTCCGCTTTTGTCTTTGGCTTCAATGATAAAAGAATGCTGTCCATCTTTTAACGGCTTTTCAGGTACGGCATATGCCCAGCCTGATTTTTCATCATAGTGAACAGGTGCCTGCCTGCCGTCTATTTTCACAGCAATGCTGCTTTTCTTTACGCCGCTCTTTTCATCTTTAAGCTTGAATGTAATTCGGGGTTCTGCTGTTTTCTCAACTGCTTTCCCCGCTGGCGTCACATTAGAAAGAACCGGTTTTTCGTTATCTTCACTTAAATCCACTTCGATTCTTTTATCAACAGAGGGAACAGACAGATTTCCATTCGTGTCACGGGCTGAAGCTGTCAGATGATAGGTTCCTTCTGCCAAATTGTCAGCAGCAGCTTCTACTCTGCCTGTATCAGTATCATATGTGTGGGGAATCTTTTCACCGTTTATTTTCACTTCAATTGATTCAGCATCCACGCCTGATTCTTCGTCAATCAGAAGAGAAGAAAAATCGATTTTATTTTCGTAAACGGTATTACCTGCAGGTGTAATCTCTTTAAATTCAGGACCGTTAAAGTCTTCTGTTTCATTTGAATAGATATATCTCATGTGATCGAGATAAACACTTCCGCTGTAGTCAGGAATGCTCTTACTTGTTTCGACAAAATACAGATAGTTGAAAACAATCGGCAATTCCCAGTCCTGAGGAAGCTCAACTTCAAGGTATTTCCAGCCAATCCAATCTACTTTAGGAGCAAGATCAAGCGTTTTGTTTACATTGTTTGCTTTGAAAATCAAGCGTGCCCACGGCGCTTTACCGTCTCCGTACACCCACATGCCGAATTTCTTCGGTCTGATGTCTGTTTTGTAGGTTTCATACATAGAATCAGCAAGCTCGTCGGACCATGCTCCAGATGCTGATTTGTACCAGTGGGGAACCACATTAATCGTACCATTGTACTTACGTTCCCATTTCTTTGAATCATAATCAATGCGCAGGCTGCTTTCACCGAATTTCGCTTGTTCGTTTGACAGCTGATGGGTTCCGCCCATAAATCCCGTTACCCCATAGCCTTCGGTTGGAAAGGTTTCATAGTCATCGAGTACTTGTTCTTTAAGACCTATTAATAGCTCAACCTGTCTCTCAAGCGAGCCAAGCTTTGCAGTTACTGTTGTCCTCGTTCCTTCAGGTACATCTTCTCTAACTTGAATGGTGCCGTCTGCAGTAATTTCTCCGTACTGCTGATCCATCTCCCAGTCAATAGCATCTCCTGAAAGGATCACGTCTTTGCCGTCTTTCACGGCTTCTGCATCAAGTTTTCCCTCTTCACCGGGCTGAAGAATGATAGGACCCTTATCTGTGAACTGAAAATCATCGACCTGATCAATGACTGTCACGGATGCCCCGCCGCTTACACCGTTAATGACGGCCTGCACCTTATCTGTTCCTTCCTGATCAGGTGCCTTATACAATCCAGTTTTATCAATTGTTCCTTTAGATGCTTCCCATTTGATGGAGCGACTGGCAATCATGACAGGGTTGCCGTTGCTGTCTGTTGCTTTTACACCGAATGGAAAAGAAGCATTTTTGAAAATCGTGAGATCCTTTTCAACGATGACTTCTCCGATATCATCTGTTTTGCTTGAATGATTTACAAAAAGAATTCCGTTTGTAATAGATCTTGATTGCCCGTCACTCGGGTGGTTGGCCGTTTCAAGTGCACTCTTCCCTTTTGGCTGGACGATCATTTCAGTTGATCCTCCGCCATCAAGGCCAAGTGCAGAGACTGCACCATGCTCCTCCATGATTTCGGCCATTTCTACCAGCGTTACCCCTTGGCTTTTATCAAAAAGCGTACTTGGTTTGTCGATGGTCATTGTAATGACCTTTTGCTCTGCTGTAATTCCAATCGCAGTTCTGGCACTTTTCAGCAGCACGTGACTGCCGTATTTGGATTCCAGTTCGTCTTTTGAAAGAGCCTTTCCATCCTTAACTAGCCAGTTGTAGCCGCCTGTGGCTTCTGTTATATCATTCTTTAAGACTCTGTCTTGTCCAGTAAAAAGATCAAACTGGAAGGAGATCTCCATGCCTTCTTTTAATTCATTTCGGATTATCTCCGCTTTTGAACCAAATCCGGTTATGATCACACTGTCTGATGGAATGTCAATGCTCTCATAAGAGGAGTAGATTTTTTCTATTTTTCCGGAGTAGGCCTGTCCTGCTTTTATGGCAGAAGCATCTTGTACCTTCTTAACGACTGCCATGGCTCCATTCTTAATGAATGTCTCATTGCGGTCATCAAAGGTAAGCACGCCCTTTTGATTTAGCTTTGGTGTGAAAATGCCAAGCTTTTCTCCAGCATTTTCACTGCGGTTCAATGTATCAATTTTTACATTTTTGCCGCTATAGGTCAGTGAACCTCTCATTTCAACTTCGCCGATAAAAGGTTTCTTATCTTGATCAATGGCAAAAACAGGATGATGAGAAACGCCTGAAGGATAGCTGTGATTGATTAGAAGATTGCGGTTTTGGACTTGGAGCGTCATATTGATGCCGGTCTGCATATTAAACATATCTGCATTAACACCTGCAACAATGTCTTTCCCTTTAAATTCCTCTCTCGCAGCTTGTGACGGAAGTGGCTCTGCAGCAACGACTCTTTCAAGTGCCTTGGATGTGACAATAGATACATTTGGGTTGGTAAGATCCGCTTCCAGCACATTTACTCTTTGGCTTTTGCCCGCTGTTCCGCCGAAATTTACGATTTCCTTTTCCGTGTGTGTAATACCTGAAGAAATTTGTTCCGTTTTTAATACTCTGATTTTCTCTGAAGACTCTGTTTCTTCTCCAAGAACAGCAGATGACATAGTCAGCAGCGTACAGGCAATCAAAATAGCCGCAACATTCTTTTTCCCTTTCATCTTGCACCTCCCAATAGTTGTAAGTACTTCTTTATTATAGAAGGCAATTGTTAATAGAATTTGTTATTCTTTTTAATGCTTGTAAACTTTAAAGTTCTAAAAATACCATTAGTTCCTCTTTGTAATAAAGTAAAATACACTTTTTCTTAATGTATATATGAGTTTACTTGATGAGATAAAGCTGTCGAACGAAGATTTGCTTCCCCTTTTACGTGTGTCGAAATTTCCAATGGGTTTTGGGATAGTTTTGGTTTACCATTTCTTATTTGGATGTGATTTCAGATGCTCGTCTCATAGCTTGTCCCGAGCCTTTCCATGTGAAAAACAGCAACCTCTAAAAAAATGGAGTAAACCCTTATCCCACCTGCCCTTTTTGCTCTTTGCCCATCACCATTTTCCGGTTTTTATCATATAAAGAGAGTAGCTTACTAGATTTTTCTCTGGGCAGTTGAACCAGATAAAAAAGTCGGGCAGGCTGCGAATGAAAAATAAAAATGGAGGAGTTAAGTTGAAGAGAAATAAACGGATTTTATTTTCCAGTTTGACAGATATCTTCATCATTTTTGCTTCAGTTGCCGGAAGCTGCTACTTGCTGCTTGGACCTTATTTTAGTGATTTCCTGCTTGAAGCTGTTTATCTGACATTGCTCTACTCCCTCACATTCATCGGAGCATTTTTATACTTTAATGTGTACAAAAATTTCTGGCGGTATGTGAGTCATTATGAGTTTTATCTCATTTCAAAAACGGCAATCCTGTCGATTTTAGTTTGCTGGAGCGCGCAGGTTTTACTTGAAAAGATTAACGGATATGCGATTCCATTTGCTTTATTTTTGCTTAGCTGGGTTTTTATTGTTGGCGGAGTATCATTTATCAGGATTCTCACAAAAATACGCTACAGTCTTAGAGAGACCGGAAATGAGAACGGACGGCGCACGCTGATTATTGGCGCAGGCAATGCAGGACGGCTTGTGCTGAATGAATTAAGAAAATCACATAACTCCCCTCTTTATCCTGTAGCCTTCATCGATGATGCGCTGGATAAGCTGGATGCAGAAATAAGCGGCATTCCAATCGTTGGGTCCCGTCACGACATTCATAAAGTGATTAAGGAGTACGCCATTGAAACTGTTATTATCGCGATTCCTTCCGCCTCTGGGCCTGAGATTTCTGCAATTGTTACGATTTGCAAGGACCATCAGATTGATGTGAAAATTCTCCCGAGAATTAACGATATTATTAACGGGCGGATTGCGACAACCATCCGGGAAGTAAAAGTAGAGGATTTACTGGGGAGAGCTCCAATTAAGCTCGATCTTGATTTAATCGCAAGCTACTTAACCGATAAAGTTGTTCTTGTCAGCGGGGCAGGCGGGTCAATCGGCAGCGAGCTGTGCAGGCAGATTGCTCAATTCAGTCCATCCACCCTCCTTCTTCTTGGTCATGGTGAAAACAGTATTTACTTGATTGAAAGAGAACTGAGAAGCCGTTTTCCTCAGTTGGAAATTGAGCCGATCATTGGTGACGTACAGGACCGGAAAAGGATTCAGCGTGTTTTCCGCGACTTCCATCCACAGGTTATTTTCCATGCTGCTGCCCACAAACATGTTCCCCTCATGGAATACAATCCGACAGAAGCCATTAAAAATAATGTATTTGGGACACGTATCATGGCTGAGTGCGCTCATGAAAGCGGGGCAGAAAAATTTGTTCTCGTTTCTACGGATAAAGCGGTTAACCCGACGAGCGTCATGGGAGTTACCAAACGAATTGCCGAGCTTTACATTCAGCACATCAACTCCTTCAGCTCCACCCGTTTTGCTGCTGTGCGCTTTGGAAATGTTCTGGGAAGCAGAGGAAGCGTGATTCCTTTATTTAAACAGCAAATTCTTGAAGGCGGCCCCATTACGGTCACTCACCCTGATATGACCCGGTATTTTATGACCATTCCTGAAGCAGTTCAGCTTGTGATCCAGGCAGGAGGCCTATCAACAGGAGGCGAGACATTCGTACTTGATATGGGAGAGCCGGTAAAAATCAGCGACCTAGCAAGAAATCTAATTACCCTATCCGGTCTCACGCCAGGTAAAGACATTGAAATAAAGTACTCCGGAATGAGGCCTGGTGAAAAGCTTTATGAAGAGCTGCTGTCAGCTGAGGAAGGCAATCGGTCCTCAAAGCATGAACTGATTTTTATTGCGCAGCCTGTGCAGATAGAAACTTACAATATGCCGGAGAAAATCCAAAGACTGAAAGAATTGATTAAAAATAATGAAAAAGAAGAACAAACAGAAGATCTTAAAATGTGTTTAAAAGAAATTGTCCCGTCCTATTTGCTATCAGCCGATGAAAACGGACAATAATTCGCTTCTGTTCAGTCTCCTGATGCATGCTCAGAAAAAACCTCCAGAAAATGATTCAGGAATCGATCATCGAATTCGTGAATCTCTCTGAAGGTTTTTTATCGTTTTTCCTGCTGAAGCGATTTCCTGAAGACAGTAAGCTGCGCCTGATCTTTTGCTGTATAATCCTGCTCATCCTTCAAGCCGCCCACTCCATTTGCAATCCCGACAATCTGGGTAGGCTGCTGAATGCGGTCCACCACAATATCCCCGTCATTGCCAATGATTCCTCCCGCCACCACTCTAATGCCGTTGTCCCATTTCACTTCTCCTTGAATATTTGTATAAAATTCCCGTATATACTGAATCAAATATAAAAGCGTATGAGGAAAAGCCGCTCTTACATCCAGCCGGTAGCAGGTAATCTCCTTACCGCTCGCTTCTAAAATAAATTTGGGGGTAAAGTTATTAATTCCTCCATCCAGTGCCACGCTCTTTGTTTTCATAATGACGGCCATTTCAGGTGGAATGACATGAGAGGATGAGGTAAACGAAATCAGACAATCCAACTCCAGAGGCTCATAGGTGCCGGTTTTAAGATAGTGAATCTTATTCTTCGCAAATTTAGGAAGAAGATAGTTCAATACCTTCACAATCTCTTTTGTTTTTTCATCATTTCTGGAGCTTAAATAAATGCTGCAGCCCCTTTCAGCTAATCGCAGGGCGAGCTTGGAACCCAGATTTCCTGCTCCATAAATAAGCATTTTTTTGTTTTCGAGCTCATCTTTAAAGGAATGCCGGAGAAACAAATCGGCTGCTTCAAGCGTTGTATCATTTGGTTTATATGCGATGATTCGGGCGTTTTTCACAACGGTTTTTGCAATTTGCAGTAAATCAATCTCTTTTTTTGATTCGATATCGATAAATAAATAGGCGACATGGGGATCTACTAATGAAAATAATTCCCTGGCGGCGTCAGGTGAAACGACCAGGAAATTGATCGCTTCATATCCAAGTGCCGTTCTTCTTGGCAGAACAGCAAATGGCAGGGAATCTCTGGCAGTGGTGCCGACTGTTGCAATCCGCTGCTCAAAGGGACATGTAAAGCTGTTTATCTCACTTACTATTCGATTTTCCACAGTATCACCTATCCTTCCCTGAGGTGGAGGGAATGCATGTGTGTAAATGCTGGCTTAACAGGAAGGGCATTGTGCATTTTCAGCACTGAACAAAAAACGGGAGCAGAGCATCAATGACTTTATTTTGCTGAGATGGGGTCAAATTTGAGCCGGAAGGGAGACAAATTCCAGATGCAAACAGCGAATCACATACACTGGTTTGTTCGTCGTGAGGATAATAATCGCAGTGAGCATATAACGGCTGTCTGTGCATGGGCTTCCATAATCTTCGGGTTTCAATGTTCTGTACTTCTAGGGCCTCTATAATTTTCTCAGGAGGAGCGGTGATCACAGAGGAATCAAGTGTTAAGGCAGTAAGCCAGCGGGTTGACCGTCCATGCTGTGTTTCGGGCATAAAGTGAATCCCTCTTAAGCCGCTGAATGCTTCCTGATAGCGGTTAAAAACTCTTCTGCGTGCTTCCACCCGATCGTCCAACACCATAAGCTGCCCGCGGCCAATTCCAGCAAGGACATTGCTCAGGCGGTAGTTATACCCTGTTTCGCTGTGCTGATAGTATTTCGCAATGTCTTTTGCCTGTGTGGACCAGAAACGGATTTTTTGCAGCGCATCCATATTATCTGAGACTATCATGCCGCCATTTGAAGTGGTGATGATTTTATTTCCGTTAAATGAAAAAATGCCAAATTCACCAAATGTTCCACTGGCTTTGCCTTTATAGGTGGCGCCAAGGGACTCAGCCGCATCCTCGACAATCGGCACTTGATACGGCTCACAGATTTTTTTTAGTTCATCATAATCTGCACTCTGTCCGTATAAATTTACTGCAACAATGGCTTTCGGCAGCTGTCCACTTTTTTCAGCTTCCTCTAAAGCCCGTTTCAGCGCCTTAGGACTCATATTCCAGCTCTCCGGTTCCGAATCGATGAACACCGGTTTTGCCCCCTGGTAGAGGATCGGATTTGCACTTGCTACGAATGTAAAGGAAGAACAAAAAACAACATCTCCGGGACCTATCCCGAGAGCTCTAAGCGCTAAATGAATAGCTGCTGTTCCGGAAGTGACCGCAACGGCCCCTTTTGTCCCTGAGTAAGCCGCTACTTCTTCTTCAAATTTGGTCAGATGCGGGCCTACAGGAGCAATCCAATTTGTATCGAAGGCGTCATTGATAAACAATTGCTCGGCTGAACCCATATGTGGTGAAGATAGAAAAATCCTTTCCGGTTTAGCGCCCATCCCGTCTTCACATCACTTTCCTGAAAGGTTTTTATACTGGCTAAACAGATCATTCATACGTTGTTCAAGGCCTGATTTTTTGATGACATTGGACCAGGATAAGGATTCCAAAAATTCCTTTTGTATGGACTGAGGGGGGTGGCTGATCAGTTTCTTTTCCAAATCCTGCAAGGAAGCATCCACGGTAATAAAAGACAGATTGTGTTTTTCTTTAAAGTAGTTGACCCACTTATATTCCGTTGAGATAATCCTCAGGTTCATGGCTAAATACTCCAGCAGCTTTGTGGAAGTTTGAAGGTTATAGGGGTATTTATCCGGCATATAATTAATGCCGTAAACAGCTTGAGAGGCGTATTTTGGCACGTCTTTGTACGGGATGCTGCCTGTAAAAATAATATGATCATCTGCTTTAAATTCTTCATAAATATCATCCGGTACAGATCCAATCATTAACAGGGTGCGTTTTTCCTTCAGCTGTTTAAACTGTCTGAGAAAACGATCGATTCCCCTGGCTTTTGTAATCGCGCCAATATAAACACAATCATATTGCTTCACCCTGTCCTGATAACAAAAAAAAAGATCATCTACTCCCATGTCCCGCTGAAGAGAAACGACCTCATCTTTAAACTGCATTCCATTTTCAACAAACTCATTTAAAAAAATCCGGAGGTCCGGCTTTTGATTCAGTTTACGTTTAATCATATTTTTCCCCTTTGGAAATATGCCTGTAGATAACGATGCGTATTCATGAATAAGCGGCATTCCATCGGGTGCTGACCGATCAATTCCTGGAAAAGTCCACAGGGCATCGAAGTCAGAAAACGAAAAAGAGCCGATTTGAGCAGAGTCGAAAAATTTAAAACCGCTGTCTTTTATATCAAAATATTGAATGGTGGCATCTATTTGAGGCAAATAAGCTTTAGTAGAGTTCATCATGAGAATTTTTTTCATTTTGCTCCCTCCTTCTGCCGCTTTATAAATACGTTTCTTCCTGAAGACGCGGTCTGATCCATTTTGCCGGCGCTCCGTACACGACACCCAGATCGCCAAAATCCTTGGTTACCGTTGCGCCTGCCCCCACCACCGTATGATCTCCAATGGTTCTTCCATGAAGGATCCTGGCGCCAAGTGAAACCGCAGAATTGTCTCCAATCACAACGTTTCCGCCTAAATGTGCGCCAGGTCCAACGCTTGAATAATCTCCAATTACACAATCATGAGCAACAGACCCAAGAGTATTTACAATACAGTGCTCCCCAATACTTACATCACTATTAATAATTGCCCCAGCCATGATGGCGGTGCCGGCACCGATGTGACATCTTGGACTTACATAAGCAGTTGGATGAATAATCGTGATAAATGGAAAGTTTGGATTTGATTTTTTAATCACATCCGCTACTTTTTTCCGTGACCAGTTATCGCCAATTCCAATAATTCCGCCAAAAACAGGTTCTTTTATCGTTTTAATCGAAGCTGTGTCACCTAACACAGGATAGCCTTGAAAATGCGATGGCCGCACAGGATCATCATCAATCAACCCTAAAATTCGAAACTGAGGCATGTGCTCAATAATGTCCACAATTACCTTGGAATGACCTCCACAGCCGATGATAATTAAGTTCTTACCCACTCCATCCCGCCCCTTCAAAGGCTTTTCACCTGTTTAATCTTGCTGATTCCAGAGCTTTTTATAGATGGTATCCATTTTCTTAAGAATAATAGGCAATGAATACTGCTCTTCAATTACTTTTTTGCCAAGTATGCCAAATTTCTTTGCTTTTTCCTCGTTTTCAAGCAGTTCCTTGCATTTTTGAGCAATCTGGCCAGGTGACTTCACATCGACTAAATATCCTGTTTTACCATCTTGGACTAAATCCCGGTTGCCGCGTATATTGGTCGCAATGACCGGAATTTCCATTGACATCATTTCCATAATAGACCGTGGAAGGCCTTCTCTCATTGAAACAAGCAGTCCGATCTGTGCAATATTCACGACAGAAGGAACATCTTCAACAAACCCAACGCAGCGAATATGCTTTTCCAGCTTCTTGTTCCAAATCTCCTGCTGGATCTCTTTTTGCAAGCGTCCTTTTCCAATTAATAGAATGACAAAATTACTCATTTCTTTTTGCAGCAAAGACGCCGCTTCAACAACATCTATTTGTCTTTTGTTTTCATTCAGCTCTGCGATATGCACGATTACTTTGGTTCCGGGAAGGAGCCCCAATTTTTTTCTTACCTTCTCAGGTTCTTTCAAGAGGCTACTGTCTCGGTTAAAGCGATCATTATCCACACCTATCCCTTTAACATAGTGAAGTGAGAGGGCTGGGAAAAGTCTTTGAGCTTCTTTTAAATCATCTGTGTTTGTCACAATTAGTTCAGTTGTTTTAAAAGAGGCTATTTTTTCCATAGTTTTAAAAAAAGTATTTTTCCACCTTGATTGATGTTCATTAAAATGAAAACCGTGGGCAGTATAAAGAACCTTTTGTTTTTTCAGGGCAGCCATTCGGCTAATAAAAGAAGAATTGGGTGTATGCAAATGCAAAAGAGTGTAGCCTTTGCACAGACGCCTCATTATAAAATAGGCTTTCACGTTTCCTAAATGAAAAGGGGAACGGCTAAACGGAACATGATGGACCTTTACTCCCAACTTGGTCAGAAATTCATCTGAAGCCCCGTCCGTATTGCAAGCCACTCCTACTTCATAACCCTGATCCAAAAAAGATTGAATATGAGGAATCAAAAAGGCTTCTACCGTCCGGACTATTGTCGTTACAAAAAGAATCTTTTTTTTCATAAAGGCCCAGCTCTCTTATTCTTCTTTCTTGTTGTAAAGAAAATCAGCGGAAGAAGCATCGCCATAGCGGCAAGCCGGTATCGATAAATTGAACCAATATTCGGCAAGCTGAAGGAAACCGCGAAGAAGATAGAACACGCATAAAGGAAAATCATTTTTCCTGTATGATTATCAAAAATGTCTTTTCTGTTTTTCCACATATAGTAGTAGAGGACATACCAGCAAAGCATCTCAAATGCCGACATTAAATAGATTGCTTGGCTGAATGAAAACCATTGCCACGGGAATGGAGCAAATATTGAGAATGGAAGCTGAACTAGCCAGCGGATTTCAGGAGAAAACAGTGTAACGATGTGAATGCCTGAACCTCCGTCGAGCGCAATTTCATTTATTCTCTCCACTCCTTCATTAGAGGTCGATGTATCAAACGTCTGCAAAATGATATCTCCGGCTGAAGTGGCACTAAATACGCCCACTGCTGCGACAATAAGTATACAGTTGCGGAGAAAACTGCTGTTTCCTCTGAAAAATTGAACAGCGAGATAAAGTAGCACAGGTATCGAAATGGCCAATAAAAACTGCGGGCGCATATAAGAAATGATCATGATTCCACTCAGACCTATTAGAAGATCTCCCACCGAAATTTTTGCTTTTGTCAGAGATAAAACCAAAAAACTCGAGAGAACCATTCCAAATACAACAAAGGCATCTTTCAATAGTGAAATGGACCAGAAAACCGCACTTGGAAATAAACTCCATAACAAAGACGCTGTTACCGCTGCTTTTTCCCCTCCCACACGATCGCCAAGTTCATACAGAAGCGGTACAATAATGACAGAAACTCCAAGATTAAATAGCTGAGGTATCATCATATCAATGCCCAGCAGATTATATAAAAAGGCTACGAAAATGGTATAGGACAGATTTCCCTGCAAAGCTTCATACCATGAGTGTGTCGCCAATGCTTTGACTGCATCTCCGTGATAAGCCAGTGCGTCAACATCACCCGGAAAAAAACCGTCTAAACCATTTTGAAAAGAATAGATCTTCAGCAATATCAGCATCACAATACGAACCGATACGGCTAAAAAAATAATCTTCAATACGAGAGGCGGATGGCCAAAGAGTGTAGAAAAAAAGACAGCTGTTAAACATGACACCATAATAATCAGCACATAAATAGCTGCCTCAGTGCCAATAATGGGCACAAAAGCACCAAAAACAAGTGCAAGCCCTGCCCAAAAAAACAGCCATAATACTTTATCCGGTAAATTAATATTAATTTGCATTCGATCACCTACCAGTCTTTAGTGCATAAATTACGTAATGACAATGAAGCAATTAAACGACTTTACTTAGCTGTACATTTCTTTCCCTTTTTTAATTTTTCCCCCGCAATTTTAATCCCTAGACTTTTATAACCAGACAGCAGGGTGATTTTGTTTGATGAAATCAAAAGAAAGATGAGATAGCCCAGTAAGTAAAAGCCGATTTGCATTAAAAAATGAATATGAAGGGATTCAATGATTCCCATCAGACCGATCATCATCCCAAAAGGAAGCAGGATTATGGCGAAATGACGAATATAATCCGCCCACTTCAAGCCCATATCGCGGAAACAGACAAACATAAGAAGAAGCGGGTACATCATGTAGGAAACAGCAGTGCCAATAGCTACACCATTAATGTATAGCCCCGATCGAATCATGATCAGATTGACAATTGCGTTAATCAGCACACCGCAGCACAAAACCTTAAAATAACTCCACTCCTTATGCACTACAGTTAAGTAGTGGGCGTACAGCATCGCCCAGATAAAAAAGAACATGCCCACGATCACAATTCTCGCAGCTGTCGTCCCTGCCACATACTCAGGCATAAAAACCTCTACAAACCAGGGAAACATAAAAAATGCGATACCCAGGAGAACTGGACTGATGTAAGATAACAGAATGGTCGGCTCCAATATGATCGGCATCAGCGCTTTTTTACTTCCCGTGGCCCCGTAATGGTAATTAATTTTCGGATACATCACCTGATGAAAAACTGATGGCAGCACCATAATTCCCTGATAGATAAATGCGATAATGCCATACAATCCTACAGATGAAGAGTCATAGAAAGCAAAAATCAACAATCTGTCCATAGTTGTAAATAAACTGAGCAAAATTCCGATCAATGTTATGCGGAAACCGTACTTCAGCATTTTTTTAAACAAGCCGCTATGCCATTTCAGCTGAATTTTGGTCTTCATTTTTATCCGGCTGTAAATCAGGGCAGCCAGACTTCCGATCAGCACACCAAGAAATAGACCGTATATTCCAAAGAAGATGGCCCAGAAACCCATCACTACATATTGAAGAGAACCAATAATCAACTGAATGACGGCTACTTTATTAAATTGCTGAACCGTTAAATAAAAGTGGTTAAAAAATAAAACCAGATTTTGAAACGGGACCAAAAGCAACGCCACGATCCCCATAATCGTTTCAACGAAGGTCAGCGGGAGGACCAGCAGCACAGTAACCCCTAAAAAAGACATTCCTGAGGACATAAGAATCCACACCAGGGCTGTGCTTCGAATATCATCCGCTTTCTTAAATCTGCCCTGACCAAGCATTCTGGGGACATCGCGGCTGAAACCTTCCAATATGCCAAACTGCATATAATAGCCATACACTAAAAATAATGAATAAATCAGCCAGATCCCATATTCTTCCGGACCCAGTATATTCCGTATCCAAATACCTGTAACAAAGGAAACCGCAGCTGAACAGGCAGAAACGATAAAAAGATTGGATGGATTTTCTTTAGTTGGCATGCTCCTCATGATCTCCTTATGAAGTCGGTGTATTCACCTTGGTTTCGGGGAGGGCAGCTTGATACGAATTTTACTTTTGTTCCTTGAAACGGTGAATGGCAAATGTGAGCCACATTGAAAAGATCAATGCCAGAACAAATGTAATTCCCATAATCAGCTTCGGCTGAGGAAAAACCGGTTCTTTATTTACGGTTCCTTTATTTAATACCTTGGAGTTTTTATCTTCTAAGCTCATAATATGCTGTACTTTTTGATCAAAAGAAGTCGAAATTGCATTGGCTATAAGCGCTGCTTCCGTCGCGTTTGTATATTCCACCCGCAATTCAATTACCTGGGAATCCTGTGTATTGGAAACAGACACGTCTTTTTCTTTAAAGGTAATGTTTTGACCATCCTTTTGAAGCCGGTTTTGTGCGTCTTTCAAAATATAAGGACTTTTTAAAATATCCTGATAGGTTGAGACCAGCTTTAATGAATCATCGATGTGGTTGGTCAAAATTGGACTTTCCTTTGTTTGTTTTCCTGCAACCACGATATTCACCTTAGATTCGTAGGTAGGTTCAATTACCTCATACGATATATAACCGCTCGCTGCCACTGCCACTGCTGTAAAAATAATCACAATCCATAATCTTTTTAAAACAATAGAAAAAAAGCCTGAAAAACTTAATTTTTTGTCATTCATCTGTTTGATCTTCCTTTCTTTCAAAAAAATACAATTCATCTGCCAATCCAGTTCTACTTTGTGCTTTCTTCTGAACCAGTGCCTTTAAATCGCTTCACCGTCGCAGAATCGGGATAGCTGACTCCTTTTGGACGTACGACTCTCATCACCGTCATCCAAATAATTTTCACATCAAGCCAAAGAGAATAATGCTCCACATACCAAACATCCAGCTCAAATTTTTTCTCCCAGGAAATCGCATTCCTGCCATTTACCTGCGCCCATCCTGTTAAACCAGGTTTAATATTCAGTCTCATTGCCTGTTCATGGGTATACAAAGGAAGGTATTCCATCAACAGCGGACGCGGTCCAACAAAACTCATTTCTCCTTTCCACACATTCACCAATTGAGGAAGTTCATCGAGTGAATACTTCCTTAAAAACTGGCCGAAGGGTGTCAATCTGTCTTGATCGGATAATAATTCTCCTGACGCAGAAAGAGCATCCTTCATCGTTCGGAATTTATAAATGGTGAAAGGAATGCCATGAAGCCCTGCACGGATCTGCTTAAACAAAATGGGCGAACCGATTTTCACAAAAATTAAGCACCCAAGAACAGCAGCCAGCGGAAACAGCACTATGAGGAGAATACTTGACAATAAAAAATCAATCAGCCTTTTCATCCTGACACCTCTCTGCATTACTATATGGTTTCAGGCTTAAATCAGTTACACTAAAAAAACAATTCCACCCATCAATAAAAAGTGTTCCAGATCTGCAAAACCAAAGCTTCACGTATAGGCGGAACAACGAAAAAAGCAAACCCGAAATGATACCGGGTCTGCCATAAGATTCATCGAGTACCTGAACAGTTGCCTCCTCACTGTCCATGTACTAAAATAGATGAAAAGTTTCAACAACCTTTAACTATCAAAAACAATGCAGACTAGCTTAACCAATCTCTACTCAGAGCAGAACTTCTTTACGAGCATCTGTGGCGGGATGAGCAACGAAGCATGCGAGCGCTTCTCAGCGGTCTGCCCGAAAGGAAGATGACAATGATTAAAAAATTTACCCTCACCACCACCTCAAGAGATGAAATGATCGACATCACCTCTAATATACAGGACTGGATTGCAGGCCAGGACATTCAAGATGGAATCGCCGTCGTCACTTCGCTCCATACAACAGCAGGAATTACAGTTAATGAAAATGCGGATCCCGACGTAAAAACAGACTTTCTCATGCGACTTGATGAAGTCTACCCGTGGGAGCACCCAAAAGATCGGCACGCTGAAGGAAACACAGCCTCTCACTTAAAAACCAGTACGGTTGGACATGCCCAGACACTGGTGATTGAGGATGGAAAGCTCGTTCTTGGCACCTGGCAGGGAATCTATTTTTGTGAGTTTGACGGCCCGAGACATAATCGGTCCTATCTTGTAAAACTTATGGGTTAAAAAAAAGGACCACCGTAAACACAATAACTGTGTTTACGGTGGTCCTCTTCTTATTAGTTTTTTAAACTTTTAACATGAATTTTAAGCTGTTTAACAATTTCCTGCTGCATATCCTCATTAACAAGAAAAGAGACGCCGTACATAAATCCATCGCTCCATACCTTTTTCCAGACAATTTTGCCCTTGAAATTGTATGTACTTTCATTTAATTGAAAGTGAATCGTAATTTTAACTGAGTTGTTTGCCGTGTAGGGGATGTTTAGCTCCGTGTACGTTTTTGCGCCGCTCGGACTTAAGTCCATAAGCTGAATTTCGCCTTCTGTCGTTTCGACCTCTTTGCCATTCACCTCATAAATGGAGAATCGGGCGTGCAATGGTTCTTTGAATGCGAAGCGAAACGCTTCATTGCGGTTATATCTCATATCGCTCCCCCTTCTTTTGCAAACTATTGAAAGCTCTCTTGATTATATCAATTTAACTAAAAGAAAACGAACCTCTAATTAAATCCAAGAGATTCGTTTGCACCGGTTTATACCGATTTTGGCTCTTCGTTTTCCTTCTGTACCACATTGACGGTATAATCTTTTCCCCATGTATACATAGCGTCCAGTATTGGCATTAAGCTTTCACCATGTTCTGTTAATGAATATTCAACTTTCGGCGGCACGACCGGATAAACCTCACGATGAACAATCTGATCTTCTTCGAGTTCACGAAGCTGATTTACAAGCATTCGCTGGGTTATGCCGGGCATGAGTGATTTTAGTTCACCGAATCGCTTTGTTCCCTCTTTGCCTAAATGCCATAAAATAAGCATCTTCCATTTGCCGCCAATCACAGACAGCGTTAATTCTTTTTCACAATGAAACACTTTATCCTGCATGCGCGTCATTTAATCGCCTCCAAAAGCCTATTATATCAGACAGTATACTTTTTAACACTATGTAAGTAAAAAGTGCGTACTTACATAAAACGATTATAGCATGTATACTTACTCCTATGTTCATTTTTTAATGAACGATTCACTAAAAACACATTAGGAGTGACGCAAAGATGGAATTACAATTAGCACTTGATTTAGTAAACATTCCAGAAGCAATCGAATTGGTTAAGGAAGTTGAAGAGCATATCGATGTAGTTGAAATCGGTACTCCTGTTGTGATAAATGAAGGACTTACAGCAGTAAAACAAATGAAAGAAGCCTATCCTAATCTAAAAGTACTTGCAGACCTTAAGATTATGGATGCTGCAGGCTATGAAGTCGGGCAGGCATCTAAAGCCGGTGCGGATATAGTAACCATTCTTGGAGCAGCAGAAGATGCATCAATCAGAGGTGCTGTTGAAGAGGCGAAAAAACAAGGCAAGAAAATATTAGTAGATATGATGGCTGTTAAAGATCTTGCTACACGTGCAAAAGAAGTGGACGCTTTAGGCGTTGATTATATATGTGTTCATACAGGTTATGACCTTCAGGCTGAAGGAAAAAACTCGTTTGAAGATCTTCAAACCATTAAAGATGTTGTGAAAAATGCGAAAACGGCAATCGCAGGCGGCATTAAATTAGAAACACTTCCAGAAGTCATCAAAGTACAGCCGGATCTAGTCATTGTCGGTGGCGGAATTACCGGGCAAGATGATAAAAAAGCAGCAGCCTCAGCTATGCAAAAACTTATCAAACAAGCATAATCTGCCATGCAGACTGTACAATACGCTTCTCAAATCGTTGCAGAATTAGAAAAGTCTGCTGCGTTACTTTCTGATCAAGAGGCTGAGACGTTAGTAAACAGCATTCTAAAAGCCAAAAAGGTTTTTGTAGCAGGAGGCGGCAGGTCCGGTTTTATGGCAAAATCCTTTGTGATGCGAATGATGCATATGGGAATTGACGCCTATGTCATCGGAGAAACCGTCACCCCTACTTTTGAGGAAGATGATCTGCTCATTATTGGTTCAGGCTCCGGCGAAACAAAAGGGCTGGTTTCGATTGCTGAAAAAGCAAAGAGTATTGGCGGAACGATTGCAGCTGTCACCATTAACCCGGATTCTACCATAGGAAAGCTCTCGACTTTTACTGTCAAACTTCCCGGCGCGCCAAAGGATCAGTCTCAAAGCGACTTTCATACGATCCAGCCGATGGGCTCTCTTTTTGAACAAACCTTATTGGTGTTCTATGATGCATTGATCTTACGGTTCATGGAGAAAAATGGACTCGATAATGATAAAATGTACGGAAAACACGCAAATCTTGAATAAAAAAGCTGACCAGCAAGTCCGTGCAACGACGGACTTCTGGCAGCTTTTTTTCTTTATGTCTTATTCTAAAAAATCAATGTTAAAATGCAGACGTGCCAGCTCATTGAAGTCTTCTTCTCTAATTTCTTCTTTTCTACTTTCTCCATTCGCCCACTCTGTAAACGATTTATCCGTCAACGTTTTATTACCTTCTTTCGTCAGCTGGGTAACCAGGAGCTGTTTATTAAATGGCGAAAGCTCTTCATCGATTAGCAGATCTCTTACTTCATTCCATGATGAAATTTCCACTGGCTCAGGAGTAAATGCATACCCTGTTCTCCAGTCATTATCTTTATGTCTTACGATCATTTCCAGTATAAATTCATCTTCCCACGTTCGAATCCGGAATTTCCCATTAGAAGACTCAACGCTCTCACTATTGAACGGAACTGGAACAAGCGGGATGTTCCCGCCAAATCCTGTGTCAATTAAGTAATCCCGATTCTTATAGGTCAGCTTTATTGCTGCATGCGTCTTGCCAATCGCACTCCATGTCATGGTGTCGGGATTAAAAACCCGCCCTTTTATCATGTTGACCTGAAAACCATTTTCGGCTAAAAATAAGAAAAGGACAGTGCTTAATTCATAGCATAATCCTCCCTGTTTAAGAGTCAGCAGCTTATGAACCATGAATTCTTCGGTCAGTTCATCCTTTTCCTTTTTCATAATCGCCGTATTTTCGAAGGGAATGCTAAACGCCGTTTTTTCAAGTAAAGAAGGTAAGTGAGCAAACTCGAGCGGCTGATCGATTGGAAATCCTGTACGCTGACGGAACAGTTCGTTGATTTTCATTGGTTTCCTCCTTTCACTTCAATGAACCTATTCTTTCAATCTTTTGGTGGATAATATATTCTCATTATAACTTTGCATAATTTTCAGGAGAAAACCGGTTCTTGATTTCCCTTGAGCTACATAAATGAACTATTATCCTAAACCTTAAAAAAGAAAGAATGTTTTCATGAGTGAAATCATGAAAACATTCTTCTTAGTAGTGAAACTAATTAATTTGTAACTTTGTCTTTTTTAATTTGCTTGCTTCGAAGCTGACCGCATGCTGCGTCGATGTCAGAGCCCTGCTCGACACGCACGCCGCAATTGATGCCGCGTTTCAGGAGCGTTTCATAAAATTCAACGATCGCTTTTTTCGTGCTGCGCTCATATTGATTGTGTTCGTCAACCGGGTTGTACGGAATCAGGTTGACATAGGATAGATGGCGCTTGTTGCTGAGAAGATTGGCAAGCTGCACCGCTTCTTCCTTATGGTCGTTGACATCTTTCAGCAGAATATACTCAAAGGTTATTCTGCGGTTTGTTTTTTCCAGATAGTAATCAATGGACGGCATCAGCTTTTCAAGCGGATAGGCACGGTTAATTTTCATGATCTGCGTTCGCAGCTCGTTATTTGGAGCGTGAAGAGAAACAGCGAGATTAATCTGAATATCCTCATCTGCAAAGTCATAAATTTTGTTGGCAAGTCCGCTTGTAGAAACAGTAATATGACGTGCGCCGATTGAAAGACCTTTTTGATCATTCACCACGCGGAAAAAGTCCATCATATTTGAGTAGTTGTCAAATGGTTCGCCAATCCCCATTACAACGATATGGCTTACGCGTTCATCTTTGCCCATGCTGTCTAGATGATGCTGAACATTCATGATCTGCTCGACGATTTCCCCACCTGATAAATCACGGTTCTTCTTCAGCAGTCCGCTGGCACAGAACGTACAGCCGATATTACAGCCAACCTGGGTTGTTACACAAACAGAAAGCCCGTAATTAAATCGCATCAGCACAGTCTCTATCAAGTTGCCATCTTCAAGCTTGAATAAAAACTTAATCGTACCGTCTTCTGATTTTTGTACAACTTCTTCTTTTAGTGACTGAATATAGAAATGCTCATCAAGCAATGCTACACAGTCTGTATTCAAATTTTTCATTTGAGAAAAGTCTGTTACACGTTTTTTATACAGCCAATCCCAGATCTGTGCTGCACGGAATTTCTTTTGGCCCTGTTCCACCAGCCATAGTGTCAATTGCTCTAATGTTAATCCATAAATGGATGTTTTAGTCATGGTAAAACCCTCTTTTCAAAATTCACCTGTAGAAGGTAAATTTGTTTATTTCAGTGACTTGTCCTGTTATTTTCAGTTGCTTATCAAACGTATCTTCATTTACATCACCCGTTATTTTACCACAAGTCAAGCTGAAATTAAAGTGATAAGTTCTCTTCTTTCATTTATACACAATAAGAAGCCAGGTTCATTGAGTAATGAACCTGGCTTCTTTCCTACGCTGTTATAACAAAAATCCCGCCACAATGGGAGACTGACTGATATTCACAATGACCGTAGGGGGTCAGTGCTTCAGTTATTTCATCCGCAGCGAAATAAAATTCATCATGATCCCAGTGAGAGAGATTGTCACTTTTACATTGCTCTAATTGCTGGCGGTTTTTAAAAGAAATGTCACCAATTAAGATTTTCCCTGTTTTTGAAAGGAGCGGAAGCAGGTTATGAATAAACCCCACTTTTTCCCGGTCAGATAAATGATGCAGTGCATAGGTGCTAATTATAAAATCGTACTTTTTTTGTTTTAATGAGTCAGGCAGTCCTTTTGAAAAGTCCCATTCCATTAAGTTCGCGTCAGGCATTTTCATTTGAGCATGCCGGATCATTTCGGATGAAAAGTCGATTCCGTCAATTGCGTGGCCATTCTCATAAAGCTTGCCTGTTAACACGCCTGTACCGAACCCGATATCCAGCACATTTGATTGTGGTTTTTTCATCACTTCATTAAAAATCATATTCAAGATCTTTTTGTAGCCTGCAAATGGGTACTCATTTTTTTCTTCACTTACCTGTACCGTCTTATCATAATCATTTGCCCAAAGATTAAATCCTTTTTGATTCAACATTTATGAATGCTCCTCCTGAATAGAACGTTCATGCATTCGGGTCGAAGCCGATTTTGCTCACACGCTCTATTTCTTTTTCTCTTTTCCTCTTTGGCTAAAAATGCGATATGTGTTTTTCATGTGATCTCCACCTTTCTTGAATGTATTTATTTTACCATAGTTTTCTAAGTATTCAGTACGGTATTTTTCCCCTTCAGAAACGTGGTCATATGATTATTCACTAATTTTGGCTGCTCAATATGCACCCAGTGAGTTGCATCCACAAGCACCGTACTGACGTTTGAGCATTGCTTTTCATTTTCCTCTGCAATGGCAAGTGAGAGGAAGGTATCCTGTATCCCCCATATGATTTGGACGGGAACAGTGATGACAGGTGAGTCCTCCTGTTTTTGTTTTGCTTTAAGTGCACGATACCAATTAATCATCGCGGTAAGAGAACCAGGTCTCGACCAGGCTTCTTCATACAACTCCAGGTCTTTTTCAGTAAATGCATATGGACGGCTTGTCGAGAGAAGTGCCTTTTTCAGCCGCTTAAATTGATTTTTTTGCAGCAGCCATTCAGGCAATTTCGGTATTTGAAAAAAGAACACATATAAACTTTTTAAAAACTGCACAGGTTTTCTTTTCATCGTATCCTTCAAGACAGCTGGATGCGGACTGTTTAAGATCACTAATTTTTCAACCCATTCAGATCGCGTCCCTGCCAAGTGCCATGCTACGACGCCTCCCCAGTCATGACCGATCACAACCGCTTTCTCGTGCCCGAAGCTCTCAATTAACCCAATCACATCATCCCGCAGCTGATCCAGTACATACGCCTGTTCACCCAATGGCTTATCACTTTTATTGTAGCCGCGCTGGTCAGGAACGACTACGCGATACCCCTGCTCCACTAAAGTGTCGATCTGTTCCCGCCAGCTGTACCAGAGCTCAGGAAATCCGTGAAGCAAGACGGCAAGAGGACCATCCTGTTTTCCAGCTGTTCCAACATGCAGCGTGATCCCATTTGTTTGTATGCAGCTGAATTCCATTTTAGTTCCCCCTTATTTAAAATTGGCTATTCTACTGTTTTCTCTTTTATTTAAAAGTCAAACCCAAAAAAGCTTGGGACAATTTTGTCTCAAGCTCTTTGACCGATTCACTTCGCTTCAGGTGGACGCTTTCTTACCTCCAGTCAAGCTTTTTTTAAAAAAATATCTAAACAGTTGATAGTGAAAGTGATGAGCTTAAACAGGCTATGGTTGAAGCGGTAACCTCAGGTCTGAGTTTTCACAGCTGATACTGACCATGCTTGTAATGAAAGTACAGCCTATGCTGCATATTTGATCTGCCAAACATGCAAAATTAAGT
Source organism: Jeotgalibacillus campisalis (assembly GCF_000829515.1). Lineage (GTDB taxonomy): Bacteria > Bacillota > Bacilli > Bacillales > Jeotgalibacillaceae > Jeotgalibacillus > Jeotgalibacillus campisalis. The sequence continues at coordinate 112,812 of NZ_JXRR01000021.1, forward strand.
AGTGTATAAAAGAAAAGGAATCTTTTCTGTGCTGTGGTTCAACCATTTTTAGTGGAGCACAATTTTGGGAGCTTTAAAACAAGTACTGCAGCCGAATGATCCGGCTGCAAGTGAATCGACACTCGGAAATCGTCTGCCTGCAGGGTAATGAGCTGATCAGAGCGGCTGAGCCACTTTTGTCTCAGCCGCTCTAACTTTTTTGCGATTTAAAGTCAGGATAAATGAATTGGATTGCTGTTCCTTTTGCAGGGAATCGTTATCCCATTTCTTGATTTCTCTGTCAAATAACAATCCTTCTTATCAAACAAAAGGCTTCAGCTGCATTTACCCCAATTGTGGAGCCTCTTAATTTTGCCAGGGAAGTAATGGCTTCAAGAGATCTGGGGTGTGGAAAGGTTGTTAATTGGGTTTTAAAATAGCTCATGGCTTTTATTTTTTTATCCAGATAATTGCTGACATTAACAAACGCATTTGGAATAAATACATTGGTGACATGCGGAACGTTCCACTCTGTCTCTGATAACGTTTCATACGAATATACTTCTAATACTTTATGAACCTTTATTGGCCTAACGCCAACCATGGTGGCTTGAGAAACGATAAAGTGATCCAAATGCATATCTCCATAGTGAGGAATATAAACGATATCCGGTTTTACTTCATCTATTATCGTATTTATTTTTTTATTAATTTCGTGTTTTGGTATTTCACTCAACATAACCGCTGGAAACTCTAAGAAGAACGTCTCTTTGATGCCAAGGCAGTTATGAGATGCCAGGGCTTCGCTGCGAAGCATTTTTAAAAAATCTTCAGGGAACATGGAAGGATGACCGCTGGTTACAACAGCTACATAAACGTCATGACCTTCATCGACATATTTAGCAATTGTGCCTCCTGCACCCAATACTTCATCATCAGCATGTGGAGCTACCACTAAAACGTTCATCTATTTCCCCCCTGGGACCCAAACTTATGTCCTTCAATAAAAAGATTTTCATCCGATAAAACCTCGTAGTGTGTAATCACCAAAATCGAATCCTTTGTCAATACACCGATCTCACCGGATTGGCTGATCCAGGCGATTTGCCCAGGCTGACCAATTATCTTTTGATTCGTTTCTATATGTGCTTTCCATATAATTACCTTATTCCCTTTATAGTAACTAAAGGCGCCAGGGTAAGGTTTACTTGTGGCCCGGATAAGGGTTTGGATTTCTTTGCCTGATTGTTCCCAATCGATTTTTCCATCCTCAGGCCTTCTAACCAATAAAAATGTTGCTTTTTCATGATCCTGTTTACGAAAATCAACTGAATCATTATAAATATCGTAAATGCATTGATTTAGGGCTTCTTTCATCGCCCCACAAACCTTGTGATAGACGTCCATCGCATAGTCGGTTTCTTCAATTGTATATGAAGATTGTTTAATAATATCACCTGAATCCAGCCCCTGATCAAGTCTAAATAAGGAAACTTTTGATTCCGTCTCCCCCAAAATGATCTGCCAGGGGATAGCGGCTCTTCCTCTATGCTTCGGGAGGGGAGTCGGGTGAAAACCAATTGAATACTTTCTCGCCATACCAAGGAGATTCTCGGATAAGATTTGCGATAGACCCATGACATAAATGAAATCAGGGGCAACTTTTTTTATTTGATTTAAAACATCCTGGTGATTAATCTTAGTAAACGTCAAGAAGGGGATATTGTTTGCCAAAGCTATTTTATGGATGGGGAAGTAATCAGACACATTTTTAGCTGCTCCTTCATCAAGAGCACAGACAAGATTAATTTTTACGCCTGTTTCGATTAAAGTTTCCAAGGCGATCTTACTGGAAATAACGGATCCGATAAAGACAGTCCTGCTCATTTTTCACTTCCTTTCTTTACAATCGATTTGGATTTATTAAGAAATTTCTCTTCTCCAAGTAGGACAATCGCGAGGGTTTTTAAAATAATTTTCATATCCACTGCAAAACTGACTTGATTGATATATTTTATGTCGTGAGCACTTTTTTCTTTTCGTTCCAAATAAATATTGCCATTTACCTGTGCCAGTCCAGTAAGGCCTGGTTTTACCTTAAATCGTTCCAGCTCCCATTCCTCATATTGTTCAAGGTACTCCGGCAGATTTGGTCTAGGTCCGACAAAGGACATATCCCCTTTTAGAATATTGATCAGCTGTGCTAATTCATCGATTTTAAATCGCCTTAAAAACGTCCCAATCGGAGTAATCCTGCTGTCACTGCCCCTGATTTCCACTCCAGCCTTTTGAAATAAAACTGCATCCTGCTTCATCGTCCTGAATTTATAAACCATAAATATTTTTCGATCCATACCAGGTCTCTCCTGCATAAAAAAGACCGGTCCTTTTGAATCCAGTTTAATTAGAAGAATGACCACCAGTAAAATTGGGGACAACAGTATTACGGCAGCCAATGCTAGTACAAAATCTATCATTCTTTTATAATACCTGCTATATAAATCCTTTGAGCCTCTTCGTGAAGGTGATTCTCTATTTTGCCCATTCTGCATTTTTCATCACCCCCTTGAAACTCTTTTCAGGTTCATTAAACAAAACCATTCAAATTATATTCAAACGAGAACTAAAAAATGAGGCCTATTGCGGATGGTTTTTGTTAATCATCGAAGGCTTGTTAAAGAGAAAATAATTCATATTTAGAAAGGAATAATCTTATTAACTTAACCGGAAAATAAACACACCATCACTACAAACTTACATAGAAAATTTTTTTATGAAATTCTACTGTTTTGGATTTTATTGAAGGGGAGGGGGAGCTGATTGGTAAAAGCGGGAGATGAAGGCCACCTGCTGCAACAAGTCTTGTCTTGAGGAAACATGCTCTGCAACATAAAAACACCCCCCATTTAGAAGGCATTAACACAGTAGTTCAAAAAAACCAGTTTGATAGAGGCGGAGGCCAAGGAGTCGCCACCTTCCGCCCCGGTCACCTCTTACTAATGATATATACTGCCTCATTTTAAACCTTTTTAAAAGTAATGCTTCAGCATCTTTGATTAAGAATTATTTACTTTTTGTTTCTTTTACTACTTGAACTACTTTAGAAGGCTCCACACGTTTTGTGTAATCAGATTCAACCTCTGCAAAAATAATTTCGCCTGATGAATCGATTACAAACGTTGCAGGCTTCGGAAGCTCCCAATCGTTATTTCCATTATGTCCCGGAACATCGAGTCCGGAATCTTTATAAACAGCGATTAGATCCTCCGGCATTTTAAATACCAGATCAAACTGCTCGGCTACTTCATTGGAATCGTCACTCAGCACAGTAAATTGAAGATCATTTTTTTCCTTTGTTGATAAAGAAGCATCCGGTTTTTCTGGGCTGATGGCGATAAGTGATGCACCAGCCTCTTTAATAGAAGAAAGCTCTCTTTGATACGCTTTTAATTCAAGATTGCAATATGGACACCAGCCGCCCCGGTAAAAGGTTAAAATGACAGGGCCTTGTTTCAGCACTTCCTGAATCGAAATCTGTTCTCCAGCGGCATTGGGTAAAGTGAAAGCTGGTACTTGATCTCCTGCCTTCAAGCCTTGTGCAACACCAGATTCTTTTAATTCCTGCGTTGCTTTCGCCATAATTTCCTGCTTTTCTTTCGGCGCTTTTTGTTTAAACTGTTCCTTGTACGCTTGAATGTCCTCTAAAAGTGTTGTCATGAATGAATGCCTCCTTTACGTTGACACCACTATAGCATGAAAGAAAGGAATGATGCTTTTAATCTGCCTGCTTAAAATGCAGACCGTTTAAGATCCGTTTGCAAAAAAATAAAGCACAAGATTTCCAAAAGGAAACCTCATGCTTTAGGTTATTTATGAGTATATCACCAAATTGTATATTTGGTGGAGATGGCGGGGGTTTAACGCCCTTAAACCTGAATCTTTTTTACCTCATTGTTCATTACAGATCTTCTCTTACATGAATGATACTGTTAAATTTTCTTAACTTTTTGATGCAGTATTCTCTTGTTCGGTCATGCGGGGCAGCACATTGTTAAAAATATCATTCATGGTGATAACACCGAGAAACTCGGAACCGTCCATAACTACGGCAAGCTGCTCACTGGAGCGTCGCATGTTGGTAAGAGCTTCATGTAAAAGTGTACCCGGCTCCAAAACGAAAGAGGGACGTGCAAGTTTCCACACCGGCTTATCCGCTGGCTCGAGCAGCGTATCTCGAACATGCAGGACTCTTGGCGGTGCATCATCTTCCGCCATAATAAGGATCCTTTTGTGTCCGGTCCGTTGTGTGGCTTCCTGGACATCCTGTGCGGTGGCTTCAGAATCTACCGCAGTTGCAGAGGATTTTTTCGAAAGCAAGTCCCCGACCCGCAAGGTTTCCAAATCCAGAGCACCTGAAATAGGTTTGCGGATTGACGCGTCCAACGCACCAACATTAGCGGAATACTCCACAAGGTGCCTGATGGTCTCGGCATCTTGACCACCAACCGCTGCAGTATTGACCGGTTCGACACCAGATGCCTTAACAAGGCTGTTGGCTATATGGTTAACCCATTCTAACAAGGGGCGGAATGGCCGGATAAATATGCGGGCAGGGAAGCCAATCATTATAGCCGAAGCCTCAGGATGCGCAATCGCCCACGATTTAGGCGCCATTTCACCAATGACGAGATGCAGGAATGTCACAATCAGCAGGGACAAAAAGAAAGATGTCCCATCTGCCAGCCAGTATGGAAGACCTGCCCCAGCGAATACCGGCGAAAACCAATCATCCACTGCTGGTTTCGTCACCGCACCAAGGGCAAATGTACATACTGTAATTCCCAACTGTGCACCTGCAAGCATGACTGTAAGTTCATTTACTGATTGCAATGCAGCCCGGGCGCCACGGTTCGTGCGTGCTTCCTCTTCAAGGCGATGACGCCGAGCTCCAAGAAGCGCAAATTCGATGATAACAAAGAAGGCACTTAATGAAATAATTCCTGTTGTCACTAATATCACAATTAAGGGGTTACTCATTACTCCCCCTCCTTACCTGTTTCGATTCTGAATCATTTTCTGTTTCTGTTTGATCGATTGTCAAGTTGACCAGGGTAGGAACCCTTTTCTCTACCTCTATTATCCGTGTTATTAGGAAACGGCGGATTGGTTCTTCGTTAACAAGGTCAGCAGGGTCCTCCGGCAGTTCCACCGTGATCTTTTCATCAACAGCTGGGAGGTTTCCATAATGCGCAATAAGCATTCCTGCTATTGTTTCATAATCACCACGTGGCAGCTCGTATCCTATTTCGCGTTCGGCTTCATCAATGTGAACATCTCCGCTCATTTGCCACGAGCCCTCTCCTTCAGATTTCACTAAAGCAGGCATTTCGCCGCTGTCGTGCTCATCTGAAATTTCTCCAACCACTTCTTCAGCCAAATCTTCCAACGTCAATATCCCAGTAAAGCCGCCATACTCATCAATAACACAAGCAAGGTCGTCTTTTGTCTCACTCATACGTTTTTGCACATCTGGCAGCGCCATTAAAGTAGCGACGACTAACGGAGGTCTCATAATTGTCGTTACAGAGTCATCGTCAGCGGCGGATGTGGACAGTACATCGACAAGATGCACCACACCGATCGGTTCATCTTCTGTATTAACAACCGGGTAACGGGTATGTTCCTTTGCCATCAAAGACCGTACCTCCCCTATTGTCATGTCCGGATTTACGCTGCGCGCGCGAGAACGTGGTGTCATCGCATGCTCGACGTTACGCTGCGGATAGTCCAAAATTCGATCCAGTAAAATGGACAAGCCTTTTGGCAGATCACCACTTTCACGGGAGTCAGCTACGATGGATTCAAGATCGCGAGCGTTGGCACTGCTATCTAGATCATGCACTGGCTCGATTCGCAAAAGCCTCAAAAATTTATTGGCTGACTGATCGAAAAATTTAATTAGCCATCCAAAAACCTTAAGATAAATATTTGTTGAGGAAGCGAGCTTTCTCGCCAATGGTTCAGGATTCGCAATCGCAAGGTTCTTAGGATATAATTCACCAAAAATCATCTGGACAATGGTTGAAACACCCAAAGCCAGTACAGTACCGACTGTGATACTAACTGCGGCAGGCACCCCTGCCCCGTCAAGCAGCACACTTAAACTCTCTCCTACCAAAGGCTCGGCAACATAACCAATAAGCAGGCCTGTTACAGTGATGCCGAGTTGAGCTCCAGAAAGCATGAATGATGTCTGGTTTGTGACCTTTAATGCACGTTTAGCTTGTTTATCCCCTTGATCTGCGAGTGCCCGCAATCGTGAGCGGTCGACAGACATATAGGCAAATTCTTGAGCGACAAAATATCCATTTGCGGCGATAATCGCGAGAATCACGATAATGCCGAGCAGCAAAGTAAGCACGGCTGTTAACATAAGCAGTTTACCGCCTTAAAAGCATAGATAAATTGGATACAATAATCAGGCTCCTGAACAGATGAGCTGTCACCGCTTGTATCAGAATCACCAGATTCACTGTTAATGGATGACATAAATTTCTTATTCATTATTTTATTTCCTCCGATATGTTCATAATTATTTTTCACAATACAGATGGCTTAGTATAAAAGCAATAATTTAGCTTATTATGCACTGAGACCTAACAAATCAATATAAAAAGTTGAGCAAGGGGTTGCTGACCAAATAAAAAACAGGGATATTACAGAAGAGTTTATCTCCTCTAATATCCCTGTTGCGTCATGCATTTATCTAAGTGAGTAATTCCACCAATTTATGTAGTTGGTGGAGACGGTGGGAGTCGAACCCACGTCCAGAAACTTCAACACTTAAGCGTCTACGAGCGTATTCAATCCATTCGCAATTCGCCAGCTCTTATGCCGATTGACAGGCGTCCAAGTGGCTAATCTGATTGGTCTCTTCAGTCGACCTCAGATGGTGGCCGAACAGCGTATCCCACTGATTAGTGAGCCTCATTCAGGTCTACATGGGCGATAGACAGGTGAGGCCTCAAGTGCGTATTAGGCAGCTAGAGCTAAATCTTGTTTGTTGTTAACTATTTGTGTTGACGTTGATGACGAAGACGATCCCTCCGGCTCGCGACTCAAGCTCGAACCATTCCTGTCGAATCCGTAACGTCCCCTTGATCAAGGAAGAAAAAGGATGTTATCCAATTTCCTGTACGGGATTCCCAAGTGAATTCGGGAATATGAGTAGCTCATCGCTAAAAGCGACTAAGAACAGTATACCATATATTAATTTTATTTCAACCCGCGAGCTTATCGCTGGCTGTCTTTAAAGGCACGCTGCATTTCCCGCTTGGCTTCTTTCTTCTTCAGCGTTTCCCGTTTATCGTAATTTTTCTTACCCTTGGCTAGGCCAATCAGCACTTTTGCGTAGCCGTCTTTTAAATACATTTTTAGCGGCACGATGGAATAGCCCTGCTGTTTCGTTGCGCCTATTAATTTATTAATCTGCTGTCTGTGAAGAAGAAGTTTACGTTCACGCAGCGGGTCATGGTTAAACTGATTTCCCTGCTCGTAAGGAGACACGTGAGCGTTATTTAAAAACACTTCTCCGTTTGATATTCGGGCAAATGAATCTTTTAATTGCACACGCCCATTCCGAATGGACTTGATTTCTGTTCCTCTCAGGACAATACCCGCTTCAAATGTTTCTTCGATAAAATAATCATGGTTGGCTTTTTTGTTCTGCGCCAGCACTTTTCCAGATCCCTTTGGCATTTGTGACTCCTCCTTGTAGCGAGCAAGGCGGCAGTGTGAGTCCACTGCCGCGCCCGTACCTTATTTCCGTTTTTTCTTACGGCTTTTTTGGTTCTTATTCTTGGCACTGCTTGGAATACCTTCATAAAACTTTTGCTTTTTCTTTTTCTTCTTTTCAGATGATGCAACAGATGGACGCTCTCCGCCTGAACGGGATTTACCTTTGCCGTCTCCCTTGCCATCTTTATTTTTATCACGGGTACGCCCGCCGCGGCCGCCTCCGCTTTGAATGACACGTGCAGTGTCTCTTCGCTCGCGTCTCGGTGTTCCTGTCATGCCGACAATTTCAAAATCAATTGCCCGTTCTTCCTTATTAACGTTGACGACCCGTACTGTAATTTCATCTCCAATGCGGAACACATTCGCAGTCCGTTCGCCGATCATAGCCATATGACGATCGTCAAAACGGTAGTAGTCATCTGTCATATAGCTTACATGTACAAGGCCTTCAATGGTATTTGGCAGCTCTACGAACAATCCGAAGTTGGTAACAGAAGAGATGACTCCCTCAAATTCTTCTCCGATTTTATCAAGCATAAATTCTGCTTTTTTGAGTTCGTCTGTTTCACGCTCTGCGTCGACTGCACGGCGTTCACGGCCTGAAGTATGAGCAGCAATTTCAGGAAGCAGCGCGTTCCATTTCTGCTTCGTGCGCTCATCTGTCTTCTTATTAATAAGATACGTTCTGATTAAACGGTGAACGATCAAATCGGGGTACCTTCTAATTGGAGAGGTAAAATGCGTATAGAATTCAGTCGCTAGTCCAAAATGTCCGAGACTGTTTTCATCGTATTTAGCCTGCTGCATTGATCGAAGCATCATAGTTGAAACAACCATTTCTTCCGGTCGGCCCGCCACTTCATCAATGATTTCCTGAAGCGCACGCGGATGAATTTCATTACCGGACCCTTTTACTGAAAGGCCGAAGTTCGTAATAAATTCAAAGAAGCGCTGAAGTTTTTCTTCTTTTGGATCTTCGTGAATCCGGTAAATAAACGGCACGTTCATCCAGTGGAAATGTTCAGCTACTGTTTCATTAGCTGCGAGCATAAATTCTTCAATCAGCTTTTCTCCTACTGAACGCTCACGAATGCCGATATCTGTCGGATGTCCTTCTTCGTTCACAAATACTTTTGCTTCTTTAAAATCAAAGTCAATGGCTCCACGGCCAAATCGCTTGCCGCGAAGAATTGCCGCCAGTTTTTCCATGTCTTTAAACATCGGCACAAGCGGTTCATACCGTTTCATCAACTCTTCATCTTCGTCTACTAGAATCGAGTTAACATCCCCGTATGTCATGCGCTCATTTGTACGGATCACACTCTGGAAAATATCATGATTAATGACGCCGCCATTTTGGTCGATTTCCATTTCACAAGAGAGTGTTAAGCGGTCCACTTTTGGATTCAGTGAACAAATGCCGTTGGATAAACGGTGCGGAATCATAGGGATCACACGGTCCACCAAGTACACGCTCGTTCCGCGGTCATAGGCTTCTTCATCTAAAGGAGAGCCTTCTTGTGCATAGTGACTGACATCGGCAATATGAACGCCTAGCAGATAGTTGCCATTTTCTAATTGTTTCAGTGAAATGGCATCATCCAGATCTTTCGCGTCAGCACCATCAATCGTGACAGCTACTTCTTCCCGCAGATCTCTTCTTCCTTCCAGATCGGCCGGATCGATTTCATCCGGAACTTCATTCGCCTGTTTAAGGACTTCTGCCGGGAATTCAACTTCAATGCCATGCTTGTGAATGATCGATAAAATATCTACGCCTGGATCATTTTTATGGCCCAGAATCTCTTTTACTTCACCTTCAGCACTTTTTCGTCCATCCGGATAAGCTGTAATCTCAACGATCACCTTGTGGCCTTCAACAGCACCCTTGCTTGCTTTTTTCGGAATGAACACATCGCTTGTCATTTTTTTATCATCCGGAATGACGAACCCGAAGTTTGAGCTTTCCGTGTAGGTACCGACAATCTGAGTTACACCACGTTCAATAATTCGAACAACGGTTCCTTCTCTTCTGTCCCCGGACGGAGATTCTTTTGATACACGGACAAGGACTGTATCTCCATGCATCGCATTTGCCGTTTCATTTGGCGGGATAAAAACATCATCAAGACCCGGCTCTTCCGGAATTAAAAAAGCAAATCCTTTAGCATGGCCTGAAAGCCTTCCCCGAACCAGATTCATTCTTTCAGGAATCCCATAACGGTTGCTTCTCGTTCTGACAATGTGTCCTTTTTCCTCAAGCACAACAAGTGCTTTTACAAGGTATTTAAAGTCCTCAGAATCGTTTATATTAAATTGTTCTTCCAGCTCCTGAACCGTCAGCGGCTTGTATACTTCTTCCCGCATGAACGTTAACAGGCTGTCTTTCATTTTCATTAACTTATCCTCCATTGACCTAACCCCTCCTCTGCAGCAATCTAAACTCGCTTTTATTTTTCAACAGACCAGTCAAGCGAATCCAGAAATTCCAGCACATCTTCGTGAAGCTGTTCTTTTTCTTTATCCAGCGTAATCACGTGCCCGGATTCCTCATACCACTTAAGCTTTTTCTGATCTGTTTCCACACCTTCAAAAATAATATTGGCTGAATCTGTGTTAATCATATGATCATGACGCCCCTGAACGACAAAAGAAGGCGTATAAATTAAATCAACTGAATTCCGCACATCCTTTATAAGGCCTTGCAGATCTTTAATCGTTTCCATCGGTGTTTTCGCAAATTCAGTCATTTCTTTTTCAATTTGATCGTCATCTTTTCCTTCATACTTTTTAAATTCTCTTGCATACTCCAAAACTCCTTTATACATTACTTCTTCACTCTTAATGTACATAGGAGCACACATGGTCACAATACCCTTCACAGGTACAGTGTAACCTACTTTAAGGGAAAATACGCCCCCAAGCGAAAGACCGGCTACTGCAATTTCATCATAGCCCTGGCTCTTTAAATAATCATACCCCTTCATTACATCTTTCCACCAATCCTTAGGTCCGGTTTTTACCAGCTCCTCAGGCGGCACTCCATGTCCCTTATAATGAGGCGCATGCGATGTATACCCATTTTTCTCTAAAAAGCGTCCCAGCATACGCACATCAGAGGAATTTCCCGTGAATCCGTGCAATAGCAGCACAGCACGCTTTCCGCTCTCAAAGGTAAAAGGTTTAGGCAAATTCAATTTCATCTTTATTCACTCCTGTATAGTCAAGTTCTCTCTACTATTTTAATCAACATGAAAAACGAATGCGAATCATGTGTTTTACTTATGTATGTGACAAGCGCTTTATTGCACTGCAGGACAATAAAGACACCGCGTTAACTCTTTATACTATCCCCTGTTTCATTAGAAAGTAGCAGAACTTTTCAAAGTGAATTAAAAAAAGCCTGACCAAAGGTTGTTTGATCAGGTCATCTATTCGTTATCGTCCAACGACAAACGCTACAGAAATAGTTAGTACGAAAAACAATACCGCAAGTACAATCGTAATACGGTTCAATACCAAGTCGATTCCACGTGCTTTCTGTTTGCCAAAGAGCTGCTCAGCACCGCCTGAGATCGCACCTGATAGACCAGCACTTTTACCGGATTGTAATAATACTACTACAATCAACGAAATACATGTAATGACAAGCAATACCGTTAATAAAGTTTCCATGAGTCCCACCTCCTGCACCGAACATCACAATGAATCAATTTTACCACAGGCTGAACACGTAGACAATCATTCTTTTATGGGTAAGCCTGAATAGAATAAGTTTTCAGATGATTATCGATCCGATCAACAGGTAACCAACTGTTCTGTTCTGCATTAGAATTTGTAAAATGATCAGAATCATCATACACTAAGAGCAGGAAGTGACTGACACATTTGTCGGAAGAGGTGAAGCACGTGGGTGGAAGCATTTTAGTAGAAAATATTGTGAAAACGTTTAAAGGCAATGTACAGGCGGTTAAAGGGATTTCACTTGAGGTTGGTGACGGTGAATTTTTTGCATTTTTAGGGCCAAATGGAGCTGGCAAGTCGACGACCGTTCAGCTTCTGACGACACTTTTAAAACCAACGTCCGGCAGACTGGAAGTAGCGGGAATTGATGTGAATAAAGAACCCGAAAAAGTCCGCTTGCAAATTGGTGTAGCGCTGCAGGAAACGGGGATTGATCCTGACCTGAAAGGGATAGAACTGCTTGAATTTCAGGCAAGACTGTTTGGGTTTTCAAAAAAAGCAGCAAGAAAACGAGCAGAGGAATTACTCGAACTGGTCGGGCTTACAGAAGACGCTGACCGATTAAGCGGAAAATACTCCGGCGGAATGCGCAGAAGGCTGGACCTTGCCATGACGCTTGTGCATCAGCCAAAAATATTATTTCTGGATGAACCAACAACTGGCCTTGACCCGGCTAACCGGAAACAAATATGGAAAGAGATTAAACGTTTAAATAAAGAAGAAGGAACAACCATTTTTCTGACAACGCAATACCTGGAGGAAGCGGACCAGCTCGCAGACCGGATTTCCATTATTAATAAAGGCGAAATCGTGGCAACGGGTACTCCGCAGGAACTTAAGCGGACATTAGGGTTTGACGCGATTGTATTGGATTTTGATTCAGAAGCCAAGTCCACACAGGCTCATGAGCTGATCCAAACGATGAATTTGAATGCAGAAAAGCTAAAAAATGAAGTGACGATTTACGCGGAAAATGGAACGGCCATTATCTCAGACATTATCCGTCAGCTTGACGAGCACCACCTGCAGCCTGAGCGGTTAAATGTTCAGCCGCCATCGTTAGATGATGTCTTTATTCAGGTGACCAAAGAGCAGAAAAAGGAGGCTTCTTCAAATGGCTGATCAAAAAGGTTCTTTGCTGACAGATACACTGGTCATGACAAAAAGAAGTCTTGTAACGATTTTGCGCAATCCTCTTATTTATGTTCCAAATCTCGCCATTAGTATGTTTTTCCTTTTTGTTTATGAAGCAGGACTCAGTGGAATTGCAGACCTTCCAGCTTTTGGAGGAGCCAATTATTTGGCCTTTATTTTGCCGGTTTCGATCGTTTCTGCTGCGATTGGGGGAGCTGGAGGAGCCGGTCAGGCACTGGTAAAGGATTTGGACAATGGATTTTTCTCACGTCTGCTTCTTACCCCTGCCTCACGCCTTGCCATTGTTCTTGGACCGATTATTGCAGGAATGATGCAGCTCGTTGTTCAGGCTGGTCTAATCATCGCTGTTGGCTTTTTTCTGGGTCTAGAGGTTGCAGGCGGCGCTCTTGGGGTACTGGTTGTCTTGCTGCTGACTCTCGGCTGGGGACTTGCGTTTGCAGGCTATTCTGTTGGCGTGGCACTTCGCGCAAAAAACGCACAGTCCGCTCAAGCCGGAACGTTTATTTTCTTTCCACTTATTTTCCTAAGTACAACGTTTGTTCCCTATGAATTGATTGAGGCACAGTGGTTGAAAGTTGCGGCAACCATTAATCCTGTGACGTATCTTTTTGAAGCAATGCGCACGGTATTAATTGATGGGTTTTCAGAGCCATGGCCGATTATCCTTGGTTTTCTTGTGATCGCAGCTCTATGTGTAGTCACGATTACCTTCTCCACACTTTCAGCAAAACGAGCAGTTAGTACGGATTAATAAATACAGTTTTACTTTACAGCGTAAAAGGGGTCTGGCCCCTGTAGTTAAGTTAACTACAGGGGCCAGACCCCTTTTTCCCTTTACCGCTCCACTCTACCACTCTGCATAACACAAAACACCGTATCCCAAAAGGACACGGTGCTTTATTTATATGCTTATTTATTCAGGTTATAGAATGTTTTTGCTCCAAGGTACTGAGCCGTTTCAGCCAGCTGGTCTTCGATGCGAAGAAGCTGATTGTATTTTGCTACACGGTCTGTACGTGATGGTGCACCTGTTTTGATTTGACCGGCATTTGTTGCAACAGCAATATCAGCGATTGTTGCGTCTTCTGTTTCACCTGAACGGTGAGAGATGACTGCTGTATAGCCTGCACGTTTAGCCATTTCAATTGCGTCAAACGTTTCAGTCAGTGTACCAATTTGGTTCACTTTGATTAAGATCGAGTTACCAATGCCTTGCTCAATTCCTTGAGAAAGCTTCGTTGTGTTTGTAACGAACAAGTCGTCTCCAACCAGCTGTACGCGATCGCCTAAGCGTTCTGTAAGCAGTTTGAAGCCATCCCAGTCATTTTCATCAAGACCGTCTTCAATAGAAACGATTGGATATTTGTCAGCAAGCTCTGCATACCAGTCCACCATTTCAGCGGATGATTTCACAACACCTTCACCAGAAAGATGGTAGTTTCCATCTTCTTTATTGTAGATTTCAGAAGCTGCTACGTCCATTGCAAGAAGAACTTCTTCTCCAGGCTTGTAGCCGGCTTTTTCAATTGCTTCAATAATTGTAGACAATGCTTCTTCGTTTGATCCAAGGTTCGGAGCAAATCCGCCTTCGTCTCCAACTGCTGTGTTCAGGCCTTTGCTTTGAAGAACAGATTTAAGTGCGTGGAAAATTTCTGCACCCATGCGTAGTCCTTCACGGAATGTTTCTGCGCCTACAGGCATAACCATGAATTCCTGAATGTCTACATTGTTGTCAGCATGCTCGCCGCCATTCACAATGTTCATCATTGGTACTGGAAGCTGCTTCGCGTTGAAACCGCCAAGGTACTGATAAAGAGGCATGTCAAGATAGTCAGCAGCAGCATGTGCTACAGCCATTGATACGCCAAGAATAGCGTTAGCGCCAAGCTTGCCTTTATTTTCTGTACCGTCAAGCTCGATCATCGCTCTGTCAATTGACACTTGGTCAAGAACAAGATAGCTGTCGATTAGTTCTGGAGCAATGACGTTATTCACGTTATCTACTGCTTGAAGAACACCTTTACCTAAGTAACGGTTTTTATCTCCGTCGCGAAGCTCAACTGCTTCGTGCTCACCAGTTGAAGCACCGGATGGAACAAGTGCACGGCCAAATGCGCCGCTTTCTGTGTAAACTTCTACTTCGATTGTTGGATTGCCGCGTGAATCTAGAATCTCACGTGCATAAACATCTGTAATTAATGGCATGAAAAACGCTCCTTTTAACTAATTATTTTTTTATTAATGATTTTCCTGACATTTCTTCAGGTTGTTCTACTTTTAACAGATCAAGCAAAGTTGGCGCAAGATCTCCAAGAATACCGCCGTCACGAAGCTCAGCACCGTCTTTTGTAACGATCACCGGCACGGGATTTGTCGTGTGAGCCGTCATCGGGTTGCCTTCGATTGTACGAACTTCATCGGAGTTGCCGTGGTCAGCAGTAATAATTGCATGACCGCCTTTTTCATGAATCAGATCAACGATTTTGCCTAGGCATTCGTCTACCGTTTCAATCGCTTGAATCGTTGGCTCAAGCTTGCCGCTGTGTCCTACCATATCCGGATTGGCAAAATTCAAGAGAATCGCATCAAAGCGGTCTTCTTTAATTTCTTCAAGCAACGCGTCCGTCACTTCATAAGCGCTCATCTCGGGTTTTAAATCATAGGTGGCCACTTTCGGTGAATCAATTAAGATTCGTTCTTCACCAGGGAATTTCTCCTCACGTCCGCCGCTCATAAAGAACGTAACATGTGGATATTTTTCGGTTTCTGCAATGCGCAGCTGAGTCAGCCCATTAGCAGAAAGAACCTCTCCCAAAGTGTTCTTCAAATCTTCACTCTTATAGGCAACATCTGCCTGAACTCTATCACTGTAATGCGTAAACGTGACAAATTGCAGGTCGATAGGTTTGTATTGGCCAAGATCAAAGCTGTCAAAAGCGGGATCCGATAAGGCAGCTGACAGCTGGATGGCACGGTCTGGACGGAAATTAAAGAAAATAACAGAGTCATTGTCTCGTATTCGTCCGACAGCCTCCCCTTCTTTTTCAATTATGAATGGCTCTACAAATTCATCGTGCACTTCTTTTTCATAGGAAGCTTCTATACCTTCACGGGCAGAGGCGTGGGCCGGACCAACACCATCTACCATCACACGGTATGCTTTTTCAACACGTTCCCAGCGGTTGTCCCGGTCCATGGCAAAGTAGCGTCCTGAGATTGACGCAAACTCTCCAATTCCAAGATCGTCCATCTGTGCTTCTGTATTTTCAATGTACGATAAAGCGGTTGTTGGACCGACATCACGTCCATCTAAGAAGCCGTGTACATACACTTTCGTTAAACCATGTTTTTTTGCCAGTTTCAACAGGGCAAAAAGATGGTTGTAATGACTGTGAACGCCGCCATCTGAAAGCAGCCCCATTAAATGAAGTGCTTTATTATGGCGTTTTGCATTTTCAACCGCAAGAAGAAATTCCGGGATATTGAAAAAATCTTCATCGCGAATCGAGATGTTAATGCGTGTTAAATTTTGATAGACCGGACGTCCTGCCCCAATGTTTAAATGACCAACTTCTGAGTTGCCCATTTGCCCATCCGGAAGACCGACTGCTTCACCACTGGCAGTCAGCGTATTGTGGGGATATTCTGCCCAATATCGATCAAAATTTGGTTTTTTTGCTTGAGCCACTGCATTTCCTTCCTTTTCATCCCGAAGAGCAAACCCATCGAGGATGATTAAGGCAACAGGTGCTTTAGACATTTGCACCAGCCTCCAGCAATTGAAGGAATGACTCTGCTTCTAAGCTTGCACCACCAACAAGGGCGCCGTCAATATCACTTTGGTCCATATATTCTTTAATATTGCCTGGTTTCACACTGCCGCCGTATTGAACGCGTACTGCATCTGCCACATCTTGTGAGAATTGTTCTGCCACAACAGAACGGACATGTGCGCATACTTCGTTCGCATCTTGAGCAGTAGAGGATTTTCCTGTACCGATTGCCCAGATAGGCTCATAAGCAATAACGGTTTGTTTAACCTGATCTTCTGTTAAACCGCTAAGTGCTGCTTTCACCTGTCCGCCTACAAACGTTTTTGTTTCATCATTTTCACGCTGTTCAAGCGTTTCACCCACACATACGATCGGAACAAGTCCGTGTGAAAACGCTGCATGTGTTTTTTTGTTGACTGACTCGTCTGTTTCATTGAAAAGTTCACGGCGCTCAGAGTGTCCGATAATGACGTATTCAACGCCAAGATCTTTTAGAGCAACAGGGCTTGTTTCGCCTGTAAATGCACCGTTTTCTTCGAAGTACATGTTTTGTGCTCCAATTGCCACTGAAGAGTCAGTTGACAGATTCACAAGACTCTCAAGAAATAGAGACGGTGAACAGATTACGGATTCCACTTTGTCTTTGGAAGGGACTTTTGATGCAACCTCTTCTGTAAATGCTCTGGCTTCTGAAGCCGTTTTGTTCATTTTCCAGTTTCCTGCAATAATTGGTTTACGCATAGTTAACGTCCTTTCTCACTTGAATTTGATTCTTTCGCTTACTCTTTATCGTTTAAAGCGACAACGCCCGGAAGCTCTTTGCCTTCCATAAACTCTAGAGAAGCACCGCCACCTGTTGAGATGTGACTCATTTGATCTGCTAAGCCGAATTTTTCCACAGCTGCAGCAGAGTCTCCTCCTCCGATGACAGAGTATGTATCCTCTGCATCTGCCAAGGCTTGTCCTACTGCTTTCGTGCCGTTTGCAAATGGTTCCAGTTCGAATACACCCATCGGTCCGTTCCAAATCACTAATTTAGACTGTTTGATTACATCGCTGTAAATCTCACGTGTTTTTGGTCCAATGTCAAGCGCTTCCCAATCAGAAGGAATGGAATCAATGTCCACTTCTTTTGTATTGGCACTTTCTGAAAAGTCATCTGCTACAATCACATCTGTAGGCATGTAGAACTTAACGCCTTTGTCTTCTGCTTTTTTCATAAATTGTTTTGCTAAGTCGATCTTATCTTCTTCAAGAAGTGATTTTCCAACTTCGTAGCCCTGCGCCTTTAAGAAGGTATAAGCAAGACCGCCGCCAATAATCAAGTTGTCGACATTGTCGAGCAGGTTATCAATCACGCCGATTTTATCTTTTACTTTTGCTCCGCCAATGACTGCTGTAAATGGACGTTCGGGATTAGATAACGCTTTTCCAAGTACATCTAGTTCTTTTTCCATGAGCAAACCGGATACAGCCGGCAGGTATTGTGCAATTCCCGCTGTTGAAGCATGTGCACGGTGTGCAGCTCCAAAGGCGTCATTTACATAGACATCCGCCAATGCAGCGAATTCTTTTGCAAGGTCCTGATCGTTCTTTTCTTCGCCCGGGTAAAAACGGACATTTTCAAGAACAAGTACATCGCCTTCCTGCATATCTGCTACAGCCTGCTGCGCTTGTTCGCCGTAAGCTTCATCCACTTTTTTCACATCTTTGCCAAGTAATCCGCCAAGATGCTCAGCTACCGGAGTCAGACGCAATTCTTCAACCGCTTCTCCTTTAGGACGACCCAAATGACTTGCCAGAATGACTTTCGCTCCTGCTTCCACAAGATGCTTAATGGTCGGCAAAGCTGCACGAATACGCGTGTCATCAGATACATTTCCGTCTTTCATTGGAACGTTGAAGTCAACACGGCAAAAAACGCGTTTACCCTTCAGTTCAATTTCTCTCATGCTCTTTTTATTCATTGCAAAAGGCCTCCTTATGGTGGGTTGAGGGGTTACTTTGAAAAAAGGGAGGGGGAACCATCCCCACTCCCCGTTATCCCCTCTTATTATAGAGGATGCAGTGGTTAAAAACCAAACATTCTTCTATAGGTAAAAGGTTTTATTTTATAGTCCTTTTTCTGCCATGAAAGCAGCTAAGTCAACACAACGGTTTGAGTAGCCTGTTTCATTGTCATACCAAGAAAGTACTTTAACCATATTTCCTTCAAGAACCATTGTTGAAAGACCATCAACAATTGAAGAAGAAGTGTTGCCATTGTAGTCAGTTGATACAAGCGGCTCGTCGCTGTATTGAAGAATTCCTTTAAGGTTTCCTTCAGCAGCTTCTTTAAGCGCTTCATTTACTTGATCAGCCGTTACGTCCTGATCAAATTCAGCTACAAGGTCAACTAGGGATACGTTAGGTGTTGGAACACGCATAGCCATACCATTCAATTTACCTTCAAGCTCTGGAAGTACTAGAGAAACAGCCTTCGCAGCACCAGTTGATGTTGGAATAATGTTTTCAGCAGCTGCGCGAGCACGACGGTAGTCTTTGTGCGGCAGGTCAAGAATCTGCTGGTCATTTGTGTATGAGTGAATCGTTGTCATCATACCGCGTTTAAGACCAAATTTATCGTTAAGAACTTTTGCAAACGGTGCAAGACAGTTTGTTGTACAAGAAGCATTTGAGATTACATGGTGGCTTCCTGCATCGTATTTGTCTTCGTTAACACCCATTACAAGAGTGATATCTTCGTCAGAAGCTGGTGCAGAGATAATTACTTTTTTCGCTCCGCCTTCAAGGTGCTTCGCAGCATCTGCACGCTTCGTGAAACGTCCAGTAGACTCGATTACTACTTGAACTCCAAGGTCTCCCCATGGAAGCTGAGCTGGATCTTTTTCTGCAAGAACTTTGATTTTATGACCGTCAACTACCAGGTCGTCTCCATCTACAGCAACTTCAGCATTCAACGTGCCGTGAACTGTATCGTATTTAAGAAGGTGAGCAAGCATGTTTGCATCAGTTAAATCGTTTACTGCTACTACTTCTACCTCCGGGTTATTTAGTGCTGCACGATATACGTTACGTCCAATACGTCCAAATCCGTTAATACCAATTTTTACAGTCATGAATAAGTTCCTCCTTCATAATTTTGGGGATGGGTAATTCTATTTTAAAAGGGATGACCCTTTCAAAAGCTCTTTTGCTGCTCCTTCGTCTGTTATCAGCGTCGAAGAAGACTGTGGCATGCCTTTAAAATACGATTGAATGGCATTGGCCTTTGATGCTCCTCCCGCAACCGCAAATACATTGGGGATCGAAGCTAAATCTTTTAATTGAAGGCCGATCGTTTTCACTTTATGAACGATTTTCCCGTGCACATCAAAGTAATAGCCAAATGCTTCACCTACAGCCTCACCGTCGAGTATCGTTCTCAGATCCTCTTCACTTGTATTGCGGCGCTTTGCCATTGTAGCAGCATCGCCAATTCCATGAAGGACAATAGATGCAGATGTGATTAAAGCCATGACTTCCTTGATAGACGGCTCCTTCATAATGGATTCATATACCTCCCGGCTTACCTGGTCCGGTACATACAAGACGCGATGCCTGGCACCTGACTTTTGAGCCATAGTGGCACAAATGACATTTGCCTGGTTCTGAACATCTTCCCCTATGCCTCCTCTAGCCGGAACAAACAGCATATCCGGTGAAGCAAAATCAGGGGTCAGCATCCCCGCAACAGCCGACATGGTTGTGCCTCCTGTTACCGCGATAGTAGTATGGTCAGATACGCATGCCTTCATGCTCTGAATTGCAGCGCGTCCCAACTCTTCTTTCACCCACGGCAAATCGTCGCTGTTTCCCGGCACAATTATGACACGCCGGACACCAAGTTTTTCTTTCAATGAATCCTCCATTACGTTTATACCCATTATTTCAATCATCATGCGTTCAAGCGGCAATAAGATGTCGAAACCATCTTTTGTGAGACTCATACCAGACGCATGAATATGAAGCAGATCCTGTGATTTCAGGAACTCCACCTCACTCCGCAGAACGCGTTCTGTCATCCCAAGTGATTGGGCAAGACTTCTTCTTCCTACGGGCTGCAGAAAACGAACGGATCGCAGAATATGATACTTCTGCTGTAAATCATCAAGCAGGTTCGGCACCAATCGCTTTTGGATGTCAATAAATGTTGGCATAAAAAAGCTCCTTTTTGAGTTGGTGGTGATCTTTTAAGTATTCCCTAAATGACGCTAAAGTAACGAGTTGGACATTAATAGTCCCTCGTAGACATATTATGTCCCAATAAGGATAAAAAAAAGATCCCTGCTACAATTTCAATCATAACAGGGAATGATTTAGGTTACAAGCAATATTGTCAAGT
This sequence comes from Jeotgalibacillus campisalis, assembly GCF_000829515.1. Taxonomy (GTDB): domain Bacteria; phylum Bacillota; class Bacilli; order Bacillales; family Jeotgalibacillaceae; genus Jeotgalibacillus; species Jeotgalibacillus campisalis. Next base: position 133,644 of record NZ_JXRR01000021.1, read on the forward strand.
GTTTTTTTGCAAGCGTTTACTTAGCGTTGGGTAGTCCACTTGACCGTACTGGATCACTTCCCCGTCAACTTTCACAACCGGTATCATCAGGCCGAATTCTTCCGTCCACTCATCCCGGTCATCAATATTCTTTTCTTCTATAGTAAAGAACTGATCCTCCTGAACAAGTTTCAGCATCATTCTTGCTTCCTCACACAGTGGACAGTCAGGCCTTGTATAAAATTCAACAATCATTGCAGCATTCTCCTTTATCATATTCTGATCCCGTGCAGATTGTAAGGGCAAAAACCTGCTAATTTCGGTTTGGGCTCCAGCTTAAGAAGTTGATGCTTTATCAAAATACTTTGCAAGCTCAACGATCATCGCGCCCATCCGTTCCCGCTCCGGTGCAATATACCGGCTGACTCCTTCGTCTCTTAATGCTTCTGAGGTTACTTTGCCGACCGAAACCGCAAGTGCGCTTTCTTTGAATGCGTGAAGAATACGATCTTCCAGTCCGTTTTTTCTCGCATAATCAAAAAGAGACCGTACCTGGATTTGTGTCGTAAAGCATACCGCATCTGCCTGATCGTTAAGAAGTTCCCCGCATAACGCTTTGACCGTTTCGTCTTCGGGGCGAATATGCTGATACGGCAGGATCGTTTCAACATCTGCTCCCTTGTTTTCAAGAAACGCAATTAATTTTGGTGCAGATTCCCCGTGAAGCTGAATTACCACTCGCTTTCCTTTAAAATCCATATCCTCAAGCGAACGAATCAATCCTTGTGTGGAGCCATCTTCATCAACTGCTAAAGGCTTAAGCCCGGTCTTTTTCAACACATTGAGTGTCTTATAGCCGCGCGAGGCAATCTTTGCCTGACCGAGTCTTCTCAAAAACGCCTCCTCTTCCCCAATATCACCTGCTATTCTAAGCAGCGTCTCTGTTCCAATGCCGGTAGTGAAAATAAACCAGTCTGCCCCTTCTTTAACAAACTTCATTACAGAAGGCTCTACTTCTTTTTCTGCTAAAAATACCGTCCCCTGAAGCGGCCGGCTAAGCGGTTTCCCACCCTGTTTTTCGATTAACAAACTGATTTCTTCAATTTTACGTGAACCCCCAATTACGATGGTTTTCCCTTCAAGCGCTTTTGCCATTGCCCCCACTCCAATCCGATCTTTTTACTTTGATTTAGTTTAACATGACTCGGTTAGGGTGAGGAAGGAAAATAAGCTTGCTTGTAAAAAAGCAGCTATGTACTCTAAGGAGACCGGTTCATTTACGTTCCAGGCGCACGCTTTCCGCGGGGCGGGAGGTGAGCCGTTCGATGCTTTGCATCTTCTCAGTCTCACCTTTCCCGCTGCATCCCGCAGGAGTCGGCGCCTTCCACTTCAATGAACCTATCCTTTTTTACTTAGTTATCAAAAGATTAATTTATTTTAGAGATACGCTTATATTTTCTTTTGAAGCTTACTTGTATTGTAATGAATTGAATATCAGATGGAACCATGGGTTTCGGTTTATGATATCAGTAATTCTTATTTTTATTTTTAAATGGGACCGGTTCATTTCCGTTCCAGGCGCACGCTTTTTAGCGGGGCGGGAGGTGAGCCGTTCGATGCTTTGCATCTTCTCAGTCTCACCTTTCCCGCTGCATCCCGCTGGAGTCGGCGCCTTCCAATTCAATGAACCTATCCTTTTTTACTTAGTTATCAAATGGGAAGATTAATTTATTTTAGAGATACGCTTATATTCTCTTTTGATATTTACTTGTTTTGTAATGAATTGAATATCAGATGGACCCTGGGTTTCGATTTATGATTTGGGTAATTCTTATTTTCATTTTTAAATGGGACCGGTTCATTTCCGTTCCAGGCGCACGCTTTATTGCGGGGCGGGAGTCGGCGCCTTTCACTCCAATGAACCTGTAGCACTAACTTTCTTTAAGCTTCAAAGTTCATCTTGTATACCGATCTTTTACTCCTCTAAAATAAAACACCCCAGAAGGTAGATTTTACTCTACTTCTGGGGTGCACTACATTCATAAAGTCATACTTTTTTAAAAAAAGACTGTATAAGCTTTTTTTCCCTACTTTATCAACCCTTCTACAGTAGCTTGAACTTCCTCCGAAACTGCGCCTTTTCCTCCAAAGATGACAGAAGTTTTAAACTCTCTGCTTTGAATAATTGAGACTGTTTCTGATGGAAGGCTGTCTTTTCTCGTTAAGACGAGTAAGCTGTCAGTCTTGACGGCATAGGCAGAGCCTGTGAGCGCATCGGCAAAATCATAGCCTGCTGCAACTGCCAAATGATCAGACTCTAACTGGAAGTAATCTGCGATATGAGCAGCAGTGTCATAACGGTTGTCTCCGCCAATTCTCGTTTTCAACTTATTAGGCAATTTCCCAAACACTTTGCCTGAAACAGCACCTCGGCCTCCAATGACAATGGCTTCCTTATATTTTTTAATTTCACTGTAAGTTTCTTCAGAGAGGGAGCTCTGACGTGTTAATAAAATCGGATGTCCTTTTTCAGCTGCATAGGTTGAGATCGACAGGGCATCGGCAAAATCGCTTCCATCGACAACAAATGCTCTTGACGTTGCTGCGTCCATTTTTTCGGCTACTTTTACGGCTGTGTCATATCTTGTCTCTCCAGCAATCCGTTCTACAGTCAGCCCTTTCTTTTCAAGAGCTTCTTTAACATCAGTAGAAATAGCCCCTTTTCCGCCTAAAAGTACTGCTTTTGAAGCACCGAGCCGTTCGATCTCGGCTAGTGTCTCATCGCCTAGTTTGTTCGTTCTCGTAAGGAGAATTGGAGCATCCAGACTCTTTGCAAGCGGTGTGCCTACCAACGCGTCAGGGAATTCATCTCCTCTGGCAAGTACAACTGTTTCAGCTCCATCCTGCCAACCTTCTGCAGAAATAGCAGCAGCCGTTTCATAACGATTAACACCTTCCAAACGGTTTGTTTCTTCTTCTGTTCCTTCTTCGCTTATCTCAGCATTTTCCAGTGTTGCGATAAAATCAATGTCCGTTTTAAAAGGCAGCAAGCGATAATTCCCGGATTCACTAGCCCCATTCGTCCATAAAGAGCTTCCTCCATCATAATGTGAGGACTGCCAGTATCTTAGTCCAGTAGACTTATTGAAAACCAACATAACTTCTTCATCCATTTTCACTTTCAGCGGCTCTTCAAATACGTAAGTTGCTTTCATACCGGTCCTATTAGTATTAATTGGATAAGTCTCCGATTTTTCCTCTGAATAATGCGCTCTGCTTAATGGCAGAGAATCATATGAATATGCTTCGCTGCTGGTGGTTGTAAACTCGTATTTTTTCTCACGAAGCGTATCGGAGTCTCCTGGTGTTTCACTTGGACGATACGCATCCAGATATTCAGGAATTCGGTCCGTGTTAAAAATAAACACTGTGAATTCTTTTAGCAGGGCATACTCTGCATCTTCATCAATTGTGCCAGTCCCCTCCATCCCTTGCTCATACGGAGTGATTGATTGACCGATATAGTGTCCCCAGCCATCCGGGGTAGCAGAATCTGTTTTGGCAATCGTGAATTCTTCACCGGTTCCTGCAACATGAACATCCGATTGAACAGGTTGTTCAGGCTGAATATCCAATGGCTCTTGAACCAGCTCTTTGCCATCTACACTGAACCTTACTTCACTTAACCCGACAGAGCGGATATCTCCATGATTTGAAGTAAAAACAAATTTAATAAATTTTGCATTAGTCGCGTTAATTTCTTTAATTTGAGCAGCTAGAGGCTGTCCTGACTCATGCTTTTCCAATTCGATTGAAGTTAATTTGGTGAATTCCGCATCTGAAATCGTCATGTCAGAAGAAACATACACGTCGATTCCTTTTGCTCCCATTTTCTCAAGCTCCTGATCAAGAGAGCCTTCCCCGAATTGCCAAATCAACGCATTTTTAATATTGACACGCTTACCAAGGTCAAAAACCAAATATTCTTCCCGTTCTGCTATCGGCTTCACATTTGTTTTATCGCCTTCCAAATTCCCATTCTGGCTTACACCCAGGTACTGAGAATTCCACATCGTGTCCTTGGCACTTTTAAAGCTGTTGCTGTTATGAATTGAATTTTGATCTGCTTCTGTCTGACTCTCATATCCTTTTATCCCGGACCCGTCTGTAAGCTGTGAAGGGAGTCGTTCGCCCCACCGCTCTTCGTATGAAGAAAAGCCCCCTACAATTGGTGTAATAATTTCTCCAGGAGAGAAGGTGCTGCTATCATTGTTAAACCTGCGCTCAAACTCAAACACTTCTGTAAATTCATTGTAGCGGTCCGTCATATAATCGTCGACATAAGGGGAATAGGTAGTATGAGAAAGCGTATCGTTATTCAAATCGAATTCGATCAATCTCAAGTAGCCGTTTCCTCCCTTTGTGCCTCCCTGATAATCAACTAAATATTGATTGACTTCTAAGCCTTCATTATTAGAACGTGTAATATTAAACGCACCGTGGTCATGTCCGTTCACTGTCATAAAGATTTGATTATTCGTTGCAATAAATTCGTCAAAAATAGCTTGAGGAGAATTTCCGTCTGATTTTCTTACATACGGAACGTTATCCTGTGATCCATCCGGCTTAATGAGTGTATGTGTGATCATAATAGTCGGTTTTTCAGGATGGGCATCCAGCATGCTCTGTCCCCAAGCTAAATCTTCATCCGTTGCATCAATATTTAAAAATAAAACCAGAAACTCTCTGCCTTCCGCTGAAAAGGTATAAGCTGAATTTAACTCATCCTCAGAATGGGCTATGTATCCAGGTTTGGTTTCCATCCGGCTTTTTCCAAAGTAATCAACGTAATTAGCGCCATTACCACCCATGTCATGATTTCCGATTGTTACACCATAAGGCATGCCGGCATCATCTAGCGTTTTCATAGAACGGTCTGCATTCTCCCACTGGCGCAGTTCGTTACCGTCAACAAGGTCCCCAACATGCATTGAAAATTGAATGTCTTCTTCCTCGTAATGATCAGCCAGCCACTCTGTTTGAGAATTAAATATCTCTGGAAAATGATTAGAGTACACCTGAGTATCCGGTATAATCGCAATCTTGAATTTCCCGTCATTTTCCAAGCCACTTTCTGCCTTAGTAACCGAAACCTGAGAAACACTGGCCAATAACAACAAAACGACAATCCCAAACGAAAATAACCTTTTAATCATTTGTGCGTAACCTCCTGAGTGTGTTTTACAAATATAATGATAGATTACAATAATTAAAGGTCTATTCCCTTTGTGTAAAGGTTGTGTTAAAGCTAGTGACTGCCAGAGTTATGGATTTTTTTACAGAAGCTGTCATTTGGTCAAAATGACTACCTGCCATATTTTAAGTAACTAGTTCCTGGATTACTTTAATTGATTCCTTTGAAGATAGTTAGGACATAAGTGCGTCATTTTAATGATTAGATTTCGGGTCCAGTTATCAGGAGTTATAAAAAGAGTGTAATGACGATGAAAAACTGAGGAAGAAGGAGCGGGTGGATAGTAAGAAGCAGCTGGTGATTTTAAAGGGTCTGTCTAAAATAGCCGGCTGACTCTTGCTTTCAAACCCATTCAAACAGCTGCCTTAGGATTTTCAAATAATTAAAAACAGCCATGCACACCTGAACGCTGGTAAATCAACGTCCGATCGTGTGTATGACTGTTTGCTTTGTTCATTGTACATAATGGTGGTATGCCCTCGAAGGGAGTTTGATTAGTGCCTTCAACGTTTGATATAACAATGTTCATGTTATTTAATGCGTAAAAAATGTGTAAAAAAATAAATTTAATTGGTTTTCATCCAAAATCGGTGGAATAAAAAGAGTGAATGGTTAGCCACTTTAAGCACAGATTTTTAAGTATTTTTAAGGTTAATAAAATGAACGGCTGGACGATCACGTTTGTCAATAAACGAGGCGAATTACATGTGAGTTTTCAATTAAGAAATAGTCTCCTATCGTATGATTAGGGTGTTAAAACCCCGTCACATCGAAGTCTTATTCAACGATGGAGTGAATAAGTGATGCCTTTATGAACCAAGTATTTATCAGGACTTAAGATGCATCAATTCCCGAATTTACTAATCTGTCCAGGAGAGTTTAAACTACTTCCACGTGTCTTTTGTAACTACTCCCCCTTTCCATATTGATCCATAATGCACATTTTTAGCTAACTATCTTACAGAAAAAATGATATACTTTTATAATAAATGCAAGGGGTAGGTTTATGAATCTTAAATATTGGAAATATCGTATTGCTAATTTAAGAAAAGATTTAAGGGTACTTTTTTTAACAGCCACAATATCAGTGTTACTTATTGATCTATGGCTAATAAATGTTGCTGAATGGTTTCCTTATGGTGCTGAGTTAGGTGCTTTGTACTATAAAATATGCTTAGCGTACATTACTGGATTTATATTTTATTTCATTAACGTTCATTTAGAGTCTGAAAAGACAAAAGTCAAAACATTTAAATATATACATAACAAGCATGTTAAAATACGCCGTCTTTGTGAAACATTGATTATTTCACTTCGCAGAGCATCTCAAGTTCCACAAGGTAAACAATTTGACTCAATAGAAAAAGAACTTGAGTATCTTTGCAAAAACATTAATCCTCAGAATCCTTTTGTTGTCGCAGGGTGGTACAATATAACTTTTGATCATTGGTTTAAAGCAATTGATTTTATTGAAAAAGAGAACAAAGAGTTAACCAGAGATTTACTATTTGTTAGAGAGTCCATTAAATCAGATATAATTATAATTCTGACAGATATTGAGGAGTGTATTTCCAATTATATCAACCTATCACATGGTCAACCATTAGGCAATACAGATTTAGAAACCTACAGTGCTGGCATCATTCAATATAAAAGACTGTGCGATAAGTTGGATGAAATAATGCGTGATAAATATAAATATTATCAGGTAGAATATCAAGATAGTTTTAGAAAAAAAAACAATAAAAAATAATAAACCCAAGAAGGGTAATTTTATACTTATCGAGGAAAGATTTCATACTCACAATCCTCTTCTCTATTATTAAATTCCTCAGTAGCTCAGTTTCTAATTTTTTTCTGACCAGCTGGTGAAGTGTTAATCTTTAAACTATCGGGTGAGCTTGTAGAATAAATGAGGCGACTCCATTCTACAAGCTCCTTTTTTTGTACCCATATCAACAAAAAGCTTTAACATAGCCTAATTTTTAAGAATCATAGTTACATAAAGAATTGTCTTCTTGTGTAACCTTTTTATGGTTAGTGCAATTAGGTATTACAGGAATTGAAAATGTATATTTTGATTGTTTTTAAAATCAATTGTTTTAACAAATATAAATTTAATTAGAAAACTAAGATTCTCAAAGGTGGGGAAGAATGATGGGAGACTATGAAAGTCTTAAGAGTGCAATTGATACAATTGGATCTAGCAAACAAACTTATGGAGTTCTCAAAAAGTGTGAATTTCATTTCCATACTCCTGCATCCCATGACTATGAATTGATACCAGGAAAAAAATATAATGAATTAACCATATCGTCTATTATCAAATATTCAGTTTTAGTGGGCTATTTAACAGAAGAAAATGGAAATGAAATACATAACAAGATTAATTTTTATCAAAGTCAGGAATATTTTACAGAATTGAAAAAGAAAGAGAAGCCATTTGCTTCTTTTAAAGAATATATTGCATATATGTTAATAGCCCATAAAATGTTTGCTGAAGAAATTGAAGTTGCCATTATTTCCGATCATAATACGATCCAAGGGTTTAAAAAATTAGAATATGCACTCGAAGAGTATTTTCAAGGAAGAATAAAAAATATTCACAGTAAAAAACCGATAAAACTATTTTTAGGTGTGGAAATATCTTGTTCAGAACAAAATCACTTGGTAGCCATTTTTGATGAGAATAATTTTGACAATGTTCAAGATTTTTTAGGGGATGTAATTATTAGTGAGTTAGAAGGTACTTATCATACAAGTGAGTACCTCATGAAAGAGATATCAATCAATTTAGATGGGCTTGCTTATATTGCTCATCTAAATACAAGTAATTTGCATGGGAGTGGGTTGTATAATAAGACTTTATTTTCTTCAGAATATATGAACGTTTTTGGATTAACTGCTCTTGATAAAGAAACCTCTCACAGAAATAGAATAAGAAACCACAATAAATTTGCTGCCATTTCTTTGGGTGTTATTCATGAAAGTGACTCTCACTCGATAGAAACGATAGGGCAGCGGAATACCTGGATAAAATTTAATAAAACAAATTTTGCATCATTAAAGAAGTCTTTTCATAATCATCCTATTAACATTTATAAAAAAAAACCAATTAAATCTGATGTCTTCATAAAGGGTGTAACTGTCTCGTCTGGAGATAACGGATTTCTTGTGAAGAGCCCTAACAAGCCATCTGGGGAAAACTTTACTATAAATTTTTCTAGAGATTTAAATTGTATTATAGGGGGAAGAGGGTCAGGGAAAAGTACAATTATTAATATTCTAGAAATAGCATTAACTTTAGAAGTAAATGATATAGCAACTTTAGAATTCATATCTAAACATAAAAAGATATATCTTAACTTTTACTTTAAGAACGTTGAGTATATTTTAGAATTCACTCCCCAAGTTAAGGATTTAGATAGGGAATACTTTTCAAATAGTATCTTTTTAGAAAAAGCATTTATTGATAAATCGGATGAAAAAATTCATTTATCCTTAAATTGGATACAACTATTTAGAATAGAGCAAGATAAATTTATAAAATTAGATTCCCAAGATACTTCAAGGTTATTAGATAATATTTACAGAAGGTCATATTCGATTAACAATATTATCAATAAAATTAACCAGGGGAAAGTAGATGACTTTATAAAGGATATCGTGTTATTTGGGTTAGAAGGTGATGATTTTTCAACCTACACAAATAACTTAAAGAGGGTACAAGATAGAAGTTTTAATAAATATGTTAGAGAAAATATAGATGAGATGATTCTTGCTATAAATAAAAGAAAAAAAAGCATAGAAAAAGTGATTAATGATTTTAATAAATCGAATAACAACCTATTAGAAGTTGTTTATTCACCTAAGATAAAAAATAGTGATTACTACTTAAATAATTTACTAGAACATATAAGTTCGCAACAGAAATTACTTAATACCTTTTTAACGTGGGATGATGTAGCTCGTTATATCCAACAAATATCACAAAAAATTGGTTATTTAACTTTTTTAAAACTCTTATTAAAAAAAAATTATAACTATCTTGATAAAGAGCTTGATATTGGGAAGATGGTACAAAAATCTAGATTTAATTATTCTGATGTCATTTCAGAAACATCTGAGGTCAGTGAAAAGAATAAACCACTTCTATATTCTGAAATATTTAAAAAAATTACTAACAATAGATTTTTGGTTGAAGAGAGTATATTGATGTGGTTTGATGTAATTGACGAATTTACTCTTAGATTTAATATTAACTCTAGAGAGCAAACTTCTACGAATGGCCCTTTAATGAAAGATGTTACGGAAATGTCTTTAGGACAGAAAGTAGTATCAATCTTATCATTTGTTTTTAACTTTGGAAACTATATAGGTGATAACACTCCACTAGTTATAGACCAACCTGAAGACAATTTAGATAATCAATATATTTATAAGAATTTGGTAGAAAGCTTAAAACAAATCAAAAATAATAGACAGGTAATAATTGTTACGCATAATTCTACTATTGTTACTAATTCTGGTACAGAGCAAGTTATAGTTATGGAATCTAATAATAAAAAAGGTTGGGTTGAAAATAGTGGGTATCCCTCAGATACTAAAATTGCAAAACATATAATCAACTGTCTAGAGGGTGGGGTTGATTCATTTAAACATAAAATGGGGACTTATTCTTTGTTTGTAGAAGAACTAAGATAATCACATTTTTCGAAACTATGCGCAAAGTGAGCATTAATTTTTCAATAACCAAAAGAGAGAAAGCCTTTTATTAAGGTTTCTCTCTTGCTTATTCGGTATTAATTCTTTACTTAATAATTACTTTAAGACTCAAGCCTAGACAGATCCATTAGGCTATCATATTGCAAAAGTTTATAGGTCTTATACAAGATAAGTTTAATGAAGTACAATTAGAAATCGAAAATGAGGAATTACAATTTGAAGAGGAAGATTAACTAACAGAAAAGACAAGTTCTTATCTTAACTTCATATATATAACCATTAAATATTTTTAATCTGTATAAAAATGAGAGGAAGCATTGCAAGAGACTTGCAATGCTTTTTAAATTAAATTAAGTCTAGATTTACGAGCGAATAAATCAATAGCTCTGCTATACTTTCTTCAATATATCTTTTTTGAATATTTGAATGTTCTGTTAGTAATATCATGATGTTTTCAAATAGAATGTCACCCTGTGGTTCTTGCTGACTGAAATCCTCGAATAAATCAATTTTTGCATCGCATTTTTTTAGTATCATGTTTTTAACATACATCTGGTGATGTTCAAGTAATGATAAACTTTGCTGTAATAACATCAAAATGTTTCTTTGTTCACCATTTTGATGTTCCATAACAGCACTATAGTTTACTCGTTCTTCTTCATCCCTCTTATGACCTATATCTTTCGAAATTTGCATATAATATAGAAGAAGCTCTTTGAACTCCTTATCTTTAGAGAGGTTTTTAATTAATGTCTTTCTTTCTTCTAATGACAATGCGTGTTTTAACATAAAGAGTGCCTCCTTTAGATTTTATTGTTTGAAATTTGATTAGGAGGAGAGATCCATTTGAGCTAAACGCTGGGGTCTTTATATAATCATTCCGTGTTATCAATATCCCCAATCAATATCCTACTGTATTCATCAATTCAAACTCTAAATATGTAAATTAACACAAAAAATAACCAGGATCTAAAACTCAGTCCTGGTTATTCCGCAATTGTTGTTGGCTAAAAGTCCGCACTGATGGCTCATATTCACTGCAAATGGATGATGAAATTTTTGGAGGAAAATGAGTCAGCAGCAAAGATTAAAATGAAGGTCTTCAACTTAAAACTATAAAAAATGAGTGTATGAGAGTGAGATTTATATTCATAAGCAAAGTGGGAGAAAAATTTCGAACGAGTTGATTATCAGTTACTAAAAAATCTTGATCAATCATTTTCCTTCTTTACGTTCCCATTCAGTCGCTTTCGAATTATAGGTCAATGCATCACTGAATATATTTGTTTGTTTTCTTTAGAATTCTTGGGGTGAAATTTAATAGCTTGACGGAGCTAAAGGGTGGTTTGCACTTGGTTTGAGTGCACCCACTCTTTATTTGTGCGTAAATGACTCTAAAAAAGGCTTCTTTGGATTTTATATATCTAACGTAGCCAATCTTCTCAAAATCGCTCATACCGAGTTCTAAGTGCCAAATTTCCTCGATGTAAAAGTCCTCTTCTTTCTTTTTCGAATATACCGGTAGATCCGTTCCTAAAATCTCATATCTTTTCAACATGACATCACACCTGTAAACGCTAGAATAAAATTGACACTTTTTGCTCGATAGGCTTTTACACTTTTGCTCAATCAACCTATTACTTTAGTAAAATAGATCGTGACGTTATTTTACTGGAGGTTAGGATTTT
>NZ_JXRR01000022.1 GCF_000829515.1 Jeotgalibacillus campisalis
AATCGAAAAAGCATTTTTTCAGCAGAAGTGTAAAAAGGAAACGAGCAAAAAGTGTAAAATTCAACTTGACGTCTACAACACCTTATCCTGAATTAATGACCAAATAAATCTTTGCCTTCTCTGTCTTTTTTCAGGCGTTGTGATCCAGGGATACAATTCTTCGTATTTTTCTACATCACTTTCCAAATACAAAGCAGTTCTTCCGTTTGCCACGTATTGAACAACTGGAGGGAAATCATATCCACCTTTTTTCTCATGGATGCTTTGTCTTGGCATATCCCATCTTGTAGACATATCTGCAATAGTCATTAATTTTGGAATTTGAAATTCACTCATAAAATTTACCCTCTTTTATTTTTCAGTTTTAAAAGTCAGTCTCGAACAGAGAGAGTGCCCATATACACACTGACACTTGTCAGGTACATCTTTCGATGAACCGACACGTCAGTGCAATGGGTTTTTCCTACGAAAAAATACGTTCAACTACGTTGAATAGCCTTCGGGAAAATTGGTGAATCCATAAGATAGAATAATGATTTTTCCCAGGAGAGTTTCACTACTTCTTTTTGTTTATGAACCTACCACTCCAGTAGCAATTTAATTAAATACATTGCATCAGTTTATTTTTCAAAATCTTTATCGAGATTGTGTATTGAAATGAATTGTTAAAGCGTTCTTCTATACCTAGATAACGTTCATGAAAAAAATAAAAAGAAAAATTAGTATTCCCATAGTTCGGTTTCATCCTTTTAATTCATAAGGTCAATTTTTATATAATCAATTAGAAACTTCTACAGATGTTCTCTCAGAATTCTTCGATATTCGTTTTTCTGAATTACTTTAATCACTTACTATAATTTTTTGCTTTGTATTAAACTCTTCCTGGTGGTTTTGTAATCGATCATCTACTTTAGTAGATGATTAGTAGATAAAAATAAGAAGCTTCAACCTAAGAGCTACAAGGAATAAGATAGTTTAGTAGACGATGGTGATGATTATTCAACAACTAGCTAGAATTCTATGAAGTCTATCTCCACAGTCTTTATAGATCCATTTTTATATATTTTCTATTATTAATAGAAAAACCATCTACAATTGTCTACATAGTATATTTAGAGCCAGTGCCGCAAAGGATTTGATGGATTGAACAACTCAGAAAATCATCTACTGATCGTCACCTATCGTCTACTGTTAGTAGATGGTCGTTAATTAGGTTGAAAGTTGATAATTCGTTTTCTGTTTAACTAAGGTTCTGTTATTGTGCTGACTATTCATCAAGCTTTGGTAAACATCGTTTCTTACTGTCAATCCTTCGTAATGACGTTGACCCACTATTGTTTTAGCTTTGAATCCCCTCTCTTTTAGATTTCCCCCCAAAGCTTTAGATGACATTTCATATTCGCCGTTTTCCTGTGCCCATGCATTATAGGTTGCGTGAATATTTTTAAAGGCTTCTTTTGCTAAAGGATTGAATGTAATACAATCGTCTAAAAATTTTTTTACCACGTCCATATCTTCTCTATAATTCTCTGTTGCTGATGTCACACTGGTTGGACACTGAAGGCCATTTTCTAACCAATCAGCACAACCTTCAATAATCCAATTCAATATGCCAGATGCTTCACTAATTAGCTTTTCTTTTAAATGAGGATCACGCTCATGATCTTCAATTCTGATTGCAAAAGGAATTAGACGGATTCTATTCCATATAGCTTCTTTAGTTTCCTTTACAATAGGTTTATGGTTACCAGCAATAACAATCTTAAATTGTGGATTGTACTCAAAGAATTCCTTGTGTAGAAAACGTGCTTTTATTTTACCTCCCCCAGTTAACTGTTTGATCTTACTTTCAGCAAATTGGCGCCCTTTTTCCGTTTCTTGAGCTGTTACAAATCGACTACCTTTAAGACCTGCAATATCATTACTAATTCCTTCTTGCTTCTGCTGTATGAATGTATTCATTGGTGTTGTGTCTGCATATTCTCCTATTATGTGATTTATCACTTCTAAAAATGTTGACTTCCCATTCCTTCCTCCACCATAAAGAAAGAAGAACTTCTGTTCACTAGTATCGCCTGTTAGTGAATACCCAATAATTCTTTTAAGATAATCGATCATGGATCGATCTTCACCCATGATCTTATTTAGGAACTTGTCCCATACTTCACATTTTGTAGATGGATCAAAATTGACATTAGATTTTTTACTGATCAAATCTGTTTTTTTATGTTCCTGGAGTCTACCCGTTCTAAGATTAAACGTGCCGTTTGATAAATTGAATAAATAGGGATCCTTGTCTAATTGATCCATGTCAACGACTATCTCACTTTGAAACCTAGCTGTATTAACCATCGCTTTCAATCGTGCAAGATTTTCTGTATCGTTTGCGAATTTAAACATTGCTTTTTGTTTTTTTTCATCATCGATATTCATTGCATCTTTACGAATTTCATTGGATATTGTTTGAGCGAAAAGCAAAACCCTCTCTTGAAAATCGTATGCCCACCTAGAACCATCCCATAACAACCAAGACTCTTGTTTATGGGAGTATTTAATCTTATCCCCATATTGATCTATTAAGCGTTTAGCATTACCTAAATCAGTTAAGGAATATGTTTTCTGATGATGTTCAATATTCTCATAAGTTGTTCGAACCGAATTCACAAGATTGAACTCATTGATCGATGCAATCGTTTTTCTCAATTCCTGTACTGAAAAATCTTCTTTGTCATCCATGAAGTATTTATATACTAAATGCAGACTTTGATCTATAAGCTTGTCAGGAGCCATACCATACCTCTTCGAATTACTACCTAAATCGAATATTGACTGATTACGGCTGCCGTTTATTAAAGGTATAGGAAACTCATATTGTTTTGTTGTAGCAGTGTTCCAAATCGGTCTTAGATAATCCGGTAATTCATCCAATTCATCTTCAATTTTGGAAATAAATCTATTTTTTGTATTTTCAGTAGGAAAGACTATCAAACTATTTGTAGTACCAACTCTAGTGTCAATAACAATCCCTATTGATGTAAACCATTTACTTATCATTTTTATCTTCTGATTTTCAGGAGTTTCAGCTTTAAATATAAATTGCATACCGTTTGGTGTTTTAATTAGATGAAACTTAACTCTTTCACCTTTTAAGAGTCTATTAAGATATGAAGCAGCAATAGAATTATCAATATCAATTACTATATGATTTTGAGCGATTACTGCGCCTATCCATCCGCCTTTTTCAAGGTGCCGATCAATTTCAACACTTGTAAGTGATGGTTTATCCTTATAAGCACCCAATGGAGCCTTTGCCTTGCTATATTCCTTATTGTTAATATAGCCTCTACAGGGAATTATCTTTGCACCTGGTAAGACCGAATGAACTGTATTTGTATAATCTTTAACTAGACTAACCATTGGCGACTCCTTTCCTTATAACTTATAATCACTATTGTAAATTCTGTCATTTTTTGATATAATGAACTAAATAAAATTTACTTTCAGCTACAACCTGATCAGAGGTTTGTGGCTTTTTCTTCTACATTTGTAGTAAAAGTTTTGAAGAATAACCTATTAATGATTTTCTTTTATTCTTTTCAAAAAGTCCCTAGTCATTTTCGAGTTAAAAATGGATTTACATGAGCAAGATTATAGCTCCTTAGATCAACTCCCTTTGTAAATATCAGTAAAATGCCTATCCAAGAATTGAGACATTTTTCTTGCATGGAAAGACCAACTTTGGCCCTTATTAGATGGATAGTAAACAAAACCACCATTATTAACATCTAGGAGTTTCTTGAACCTTGGAATATACAAAATGTTATCTTGTAACCAACTGCGCTTTTTTCCTGTCCGATTTTCTAAATCTTTTAGGCTCCAATAAAAACCCACCAACTCATTTTTTTTCAACCTCTCCAATTCCACTTTAGAGACCAAGACGTGATCTTCTGGAATCGCTATTGTTAGATTTACTGATAGTTGCTGCATAATTTCACCTCCTTTAAATTGATAAGAAAACTATCATTGATCTACTATCTAAAAACAGCATTTATAATGCTGTTTTTAATTAAAAAAAATATAACTAACATCTATGTGTGGATATACAATTTTTGTTTTTTCGATAAAATTCCTAGAAGCTTTAATAGAGCCCCTTTCAACTTTCTCGTACATTGATAGTGAAACCCCAATAGTTCTCGCCATCTCATACTGATTAAGACCATTAGACCTTCTAAAAGCTTTAAGTTTCGAACCTGACATTCTTTCCATATAATTTTCCTCATTTCTCACAATATATTTGTGTATAGCATATAACAGCATTTATAATGCTGTCAAGCATCTGTAATGCTGTTTTTGATTGTGTAGTTACTCAACAAATGATTTAATATTATTAGAACTAATTTTTGGAGGTGAAAGAATGAATGAAGATGTAAATTTGTTCGGTAAAAAAATTAAAGACTTAAGAAAAAATAAAAGGATGACACAGAAAGCAATGGCACAAAAATTAGGTTTGTCAGAAAGCTCTGTGCGAATGTGGGAACTAGGAAAAAACAAACCTAGCCCTGAAACAATTCAAGAAATCTCAAAAGTGCTGAATGCTGAATTATATGAGCTGTTAAAACTTGGTGGATACAATGTTTTAGTAAACGAAATCATAAAAATGGGTGGTAAAAATCAAAGCTTTTTGGAAGAGTCTCAAAGTCAGTATAGAAGCGATAACCACCTAAACTTAGGAAATAAGAAAGACATAGATAAGCTTGAGGTAAATAAACATGAAGTATCTTTGGATGAACGTGAAGGGATAATAACTAGATGGGAAGATTCTGAAGAACTAAGAAAAAGGCTCTTTGATCTACATTTCATTTTGCACAACAATCAATTTAAAGATGTTTATTATAAAAAGAAACTCCTAACAATAGATGAAAAACAAAAAATCGAATCAATGCTTGAAATAATTCTCACTCAAGAATAATCATAACAAGGAGGTGAATCAAAATGGCCAGTATCCAAAAACGAGGAAAGGTCTATCAATACACGGTAAGCTATATGGTTGATGGAAAGTCAGCACCTATCCGCAAAAGTGGATTTAGAACTAAAAAAGAAGCACAAGTAGCCGCTGCAGAAATTGAACAGCGTTTAGCACGAGGAAAAAATCCCACAATTGATAAAATTTTATTCTGTGAGTATTTTGAAAAGTGGATGGAAGTTCACAAATCACATATAAGTCCAGTGACAAAAACGTTATTTAAACTCCCTCAGAACGATACAAGACCATTTTGGCGGTAAAACCCTTCAAAGCATTACAAAAGACGAGTACAAGCTATTTTTAAACAATTACGGTCATACGAGAGCAAAGGAATCCGTGAGGAAGTTAAATACTCATATTAGAGCATGTGTAAAAGAAGCAATCGATCAGGACATTATTGATAAGGATTTTACACGAGGAATTAAACCTACCGGATCTGTGGAAGCAAAGAAGCCAATCGAAAAATATTTAGATTACCAAGACTACACATTGTTAATGGAAGAAGTACACAATCGTTTGGATCAATCACTTGGTTACTATGCTATTCTTCTTGGATTAAAAACCGGAATACGTTTTGCAGAAATTGTAGGGATTACGAGGAAGGACTTTGATTTCAAGAATAGCACAATCGATATAAATAAAACTTGGGATTATAAAGAAGGCAGAGGACAAACAAAAACAAAAAATAGGGATTCTGAACGAATTATCGTAGTAGATATCGTGACTATGAACAAATTTAAAGAATTATTCCACAAGACCCCTTCCAATGTTCAAGGATTAGTTTTCTTCAACCCTTCTGAAAAATCAAACGTTATTTCAAATTCATGGGTAAATAAGATATTGCGTAAAATGTGTGTTGCCCTCAAGATCAAGCAAATTACTTTTCATGGTACGCGCCATACGCATGCTAGCGTGCTGCTGTATCGTAAATATTCAATTCAGTTTGTTTCAAAGCGGCTAGGTCATAGTGATATAAACACCACCTTGAAAGTTTACACGCACATCTTAGAAGAGCAATTAGAAGAAGAAAACGAACGATTGATAAAGGGATTGGCATAAATGTTCATGCTCCTATTGAAGAATGAAGTGGAAAAACGAAGAGTTTATCATCGTATTCTGCTGTTTTTTCACCTTTGTATAACCAAGTTGTTCAATCAACTTAATGAAACAATTAAAAGCACATCCTATTAAGGTTGTGCTTTTGCTGTTATAACTTGATGCTTTTTGAATATACTCAAAATTACCATGATAATTTATTACTAGAAGTTCTCTACATTTTTATATCAATGCTAAAATATCTGGCCTATTACGACCAATTGCACGAAAAAGTTCTGCGTTATTTTCATCAGTATCAAAATCTGTTATCCATTTTCTTTTTTTGAAATCATCTAAAATGGTCTCGTTAACTTTATTTATTTCAAATGTTGGTCTTTTTCTTTCAAATAAGCTTATATAATCTGCCATCTGAAGAGTTCTAAGGGATTTTATTACATGCTTTTCGCTCATGTCAGGTAAGCACTGAGCAAACAACTCCATTTTAGTTTCCATTTCGAGTTGATCGGACAAAAACAATTCTGTAAGTAATTCAAAAGGGACGGAATAACCTGCAGATATTATTTCTTCTACGTGTTGGATTGAGATAGTTTTTATAGATTTCGAAATAGTATTACTTCTTTCATTAGTGTAGCGATCAAGCAAATATGGGATATCCTCTAGATTAAAATTGTGTTCTAAAATATGTAATTTTACTGGATCAGAATAATCCTTTTCCTTTAACGTGATTACATCGGATGAGAATTCTAGCAGACTGATTTTGTATTTATCCTCTACATTTTCATTTAATACTGAGAGTAATTCATCCATTTCAAAGTTATCTTCGTTAATTACCACTTCCGTGTATTGACGAATGTTATGTTTAATGAAACACAATAACAAACTGCTGTAATTCTCTCTCATAAATATAAGGTTCTCCTCTGTCATATACATTATATCGATTTTTATGAGGATTTTTATCTTATCCTCATCAATCTCAGTATTAGAAAATGTTTTAAAATGTCTCTCAAAAGTTTTTAATATCGATTCATACCTTTCATTAGTTAGTTCGTTATTATTTACTAATGCCATAAAGAACTTAGTAGCAGACTCTTCTCCAAATTTAGTATCGATTGTAGACGATTCAAATTCCAACAGTCGATCAGATTCGTTTATAAAGTCAATCAAACACAAATCTAATTCTTGATGGAAGAAATAATTTAAAATATTGTTCTCGGAATATTCTACTATCTGTTCTTGTAATAACAAGGCCCATATATCAGTATCATTGACATTATCGATAAGTTGAATAGATGTCTTTAAATAGCTTATATACATATTTTTATCTTCTGGATCAATCTCAGTATGATTGATTATTGACAATGCAACTGATTCTGCGTCTGTTATAAGCTCATCGCAGTTCTCCAAAATCTCTTTAATATAATGATTAAAATTCCTATTCACATATTGCGTTAAAGGTTCGTCCTGCTTAGAAATAACCAAAGTGTAATTTTTATTTTTGAAATCATCGCTTTTATCCAATCCATAAACTCTTTCAAGCATTAAACAAATTAGGTCAAAGGTCAGTTTGTACAAATTGTTTTGATATACTTCTTGGAACACTCTATTGTTTGCTTCTGCATAATTAATCCACTCAAATTTAACTCCAAGTAAAGAAAAACCAGCAATCAACTTTTCAATATCTGGTGATTCAATATCAAGAAAATCATCGCTATTGGCTATAAAATCAGTTAGACAATTGCTCTTATTTAGATTTTCTATAGCTGCATCGGGAGAATAATACAAACTATATACAGAGTACTGCTTTTTCTGATCGTAGCTAAAATCACCCTCATCTTGTACGCTATGAAAAATATTTGGCCACATATTATTTATCTCTTTGATAAATAACTTCGTTTCTCTTTTTCTTCCTAGCTCTAAAAAACCAAAAATAAAATGGAAATTTGTTGTGTCCTTTAATTGATGAAGGAAGCTAATTAAATACTTATCGTTATTCGACTTTGTTAATAGTAAATGCTTCAATAAATCAAAATTAAGGATTTCGACATGATCAAAATGACCAAGTGTCAATCTAGAAATTACCTTTTTCGGATCATTAAGTGAATAGGAATAATCTTTTGGTATTTGATCTGTAACACTTAGTAAAAAATTCTTATCGATCCGACTTAGGCTATTTTCATAGAAATACGTCATATAATCTGAATAGTTCTCATCGATGTATCCGTATCGCACTAAATATTTTATCAGAGGAAAATAATTACTTCCTTTAATTTCTTCGAACTTATTTTGTTCACCAATTTCATTCGTATATGTAACGCTAAATATGGTATCAATATTATCTTTGCAAATAAATTTCGATAACTTACTATTTTGTACAGTGTTTTTTTGTTTTATTAACCTTTGATGTTCAACTTTCAGCTTTTCAATTTGATTCTCCGTTTTTCTATCAATAGCTTTTTTACGTTCAATATACTCTTGACCCTGTCTTATTTTATTCAGTTCAGAGGTTACGTCAAGATGTTGTTCGTACCTAGATTGAGTAGTAAATGTGACTTGATCAGGATTATCTTTAATTGCTTTAACCAATTGGACTCGTGTTTTAAATTGGGTTACACCTAATCCAGCGATTCTTACTATTTGGTAATTTCCTAGTAAATATATTGCATCCAGTTCGTTAATAGATTCAATTATTTCATCTTCTGACAACTGAATCTTTTCTTTAATTTCACCAATTTTATGATCAATTTTTTCTATTTCTTGCTCAATGAATAATGGTTTATTTTCAAACAACGTATAAACAAAGCCCGTTCTAAGATGAAGATCACTGAAATCTTTTGGGAATAGATTTTTATACACAATAATTCCTAGTAGTTTATTATTGTCTAGGTTTATTAATGTTGAATCTGATAATTCTTTATTTTCCTGCTCTGTCTGTGATTCATCCTCCTTGAACAAGATGCGATTATGGTAAATAATAAATTCGTTATAAATATTTTTTAAAATTCTCATGTCATCTATATATAATGATAATTCGTTAAGAAAATTCTCAACGAA
The DNA here is from genome assembly GCF_000829515.1 of Jeotgalibacillus campisalis. Lineage (GTDB taxonomy): Bacteria > Bacillota > Bacilli > Bacillales > Jeotgalibacillaceae > Jeotgalibacillus > Jeotgalibacillus campisalis. The sequence goes on from NZ_JXRR01000022.1 coordinate 9,131, forward strand.
TAAGTCTAAAATTTTCCCCTCATTAAGATGACCAATTAGTTGGTCGTAAGAATTAGAGCCATCAATAACTGGAACAATGGGAAGAATAAAGTCAAAAAACTTTGTGCGATCTTTTGATGTGAAAATATCATCCTTTAATAAATATAAAAATCGAATGGGTGGTCTATCTTCTTCTGCTTTTTTATTATTAACAAGTGTATTAATTTCTCTTAGTTTTTCAAATATTTTATTCGCATTAAATCTATCCATATCTTCGAAAACAATTGCATCAGCGTTTGAATGTTCAAACAGATAAAGTACCTCATTTAAATATTTGTCAAAAAAAGAATCATCCTTTTCCTCAAATATCTCAATTTCATTTCCTTGTAATTTGAGCCTTTTTAAAATATTTTTGTTCTTTTGAAAAGTTATTATAAAATATGTTGCTATTCCGAGGATTACAAAACACGCTAATCCACTGAATAATAATGTGATATTACTTGTGGTCCACATTAATGTGCTTTTTAGCCATTCTGCTTTTAATGTAGGAACAAAGGAAGACCACTTATTAAAAGAGTTAATATAATAAACTAGGATTAAAAACGTGATAAATATCATTGTGCTAAAAATAATCTTTTTTGGTTCAGCTTTTTGTTTAATTTTAAATTTAGTCTGAGGAATTTTATTTTGTTTAATCTGATGAATGAGCTGGTTGAGAATTTTCCCTTCTAAAATAGCTTTATCAGTAGTGTTCCCTCCTTCAACTGATTCAGAGGTTGTTTCAGAAAAGTGTGCAAGTGAAATATGTAAAAATCGTTTGTCAGAAGACTTGAGTTTGTAAGACTCTATTACACTGCTTTTTCCCGCGCTGTATGGACCAGATATTGCAACATTCCTAATATCATTATTTTCAAAGACGAAATTAAGTGCATCATCATATATATGTAACTTAGCATTATTAATAGGGGTTAATGTTTGGAAATTATATTCTTTTTTATCTTTTTTCTCCCGTTCCACTTATAAACCTCCATGCAATATATTTAATAAGTATTGCTACATTATATTATTAGAATATCAAAATTCAGCAATAATTGTTTAATTTTGTTGGGATAGGATGAATTAATGAAGAAATAAAAGAACTAACCAAATGACAGGAGGGTTGTTTCGATGTGAGATACTTTCTTGAAAATAAGCAAATACAAAGTAATCATCCCTCTTTGGCAAATAGCCCCTAATATAAAAGACGCATTCCAGAAAGTAATAGCGCCCAATGTAGAGTGTCCTTTTCTAATAAATATTAACGTTGTACTACCTAGCAAATAGATCTGTAGCTTTTGTTTTTCGCTTTCTTCTAAAATTAAAGTGGCGCGGAATCATTCACATCAGATGATATTACATGATTTTCTCCACGTTATAGAAAACACAAAATTCTACATGAATACATTTTCTAACATCTGATATATCTGTTTCTTTGACCAAAAGCATTAAGCTATAATATTTTGCTTAATCTGTGTGATCCACTTGAGATCAAGCCTATCACCTTCCACGGTCTGCCCCACACTCATGATAGCTTTCTCCTTGCACCGCAAATACTTGATCCAGTCTGTTACCAAACGGTTAGGCCACAGGGATATAAAAGCCACACTGATAGTGTAAGTTCATAAGCTTTTAAACAATCAGAAAAAAACGAACAATTGAAAAAAGATTCAACAAAATGTTCGTTCACCTGTTTTTAATGTGTAAAAAATGTGTAAAAAATGTGTAAAACGTATCAAAACTGACACTATTCTTACAAAAATAAAAAGTAGTCAAAACCGTTATAAACGCGGTTATATCAACGTTTAAAATAGTTATGACTACTTACTCAAATCAACGTACATAATGGTATATACGCCCTCGAAGGGAATCGAACCCCTATCTCAAGAACCGGAATCTTACGTGTTATCCATTACACCACGAGGGCAAAATTTTAGAGAGGAACCAGTTCATCTGTTTCCTTCAGGCGAAACAAATATCTTCGCGTGTGTTCTTTAAGGACACTTGATTATTATAATAGACAATAAGAGGATATGCAATAGGAAATGTCGAATCCTATTTGTAATGCCTTAAACTTGTTAAACGCATAGGTGAATGGGTATGATGGTAGTAATACCGTAAGGCGGAAAATCAGCCATATGATTTGACCTTTCCTGACCTTAGTTGTATGATGACAATACATATCTCATAAAAGAGAAATAAAGGAGGAATTTAGGATGAATTTAATTCCAACAGTTATTGAACAAACAAATCGTGGAGAGCGCGCATACGACATTTATTCACGTCTTTTAAAAGACAGAATTATTATGCTTGGAAGCGGAATTGATGACAATGTAGCCAATTCTATCGTTTCTCAGCTGCTATTCCTGGAAGCAGACAATCCGGAAAAAGATATTTACCTTTATATTAACTCTCCAGGCGGAAGCATTACAGCCGGAATGGCAATCTATGATACGATGCAATTCATTAAGCCGAAGGTTCATACAATTTGTATCGGTATGGCTGCTTCAATGGGTGCTTTCCTTCTTGCAGCAGGCGAAAAAGGACACCGTTACGCCCTGCCTAATGCCGAAGTCATGATTCACCAGCCACTTGGCGGTGCTCAAGGACAGGCAACTGAAATTGATATCGCAGCGAAGCGCATTCTTTTCCTTCGTGACAAACTGAATCAAATTCTTGCAGACCGTACAGGCCAGGACTTTGATACTATTCAGCGGGACACTGAGCGTGATAACTTCATGACAGCGGGCCGAGCGAAGGATTATGGCTTAATCGATCAAATCATGGAACGAAATGAAATTACTGATAACAAATAATAAGATAAAAGAAGACCCGTCAACTTTGTTGGCGGGTCTTCTTTTACGGGTAAAAGTTATGTAGAACACTAGCTTCTACAGCCTTCACTACACATTCTTTTTGTTAAACTTTACAATACTGGGCAGCAGCCAATAGCCAAGGATCGCTCCAACTACGATGCTTCCAATAAAAAAGGTTGTCTCAAATTCTCCATTTATAAGGCTTAGTACAATAGCAACCAAACCTAATAATGCAGCAAATGAGAGGCTGAGAACCACTCTCTTTTTATTAATAATAAAACTCCTCCTGCGTTTAACATATGGAATTTGAGAACACTGCCTTATGCCTATTCCCTCTTTCAGCCTTTTTACACACCAACATGACCGGTTGTTTATTTTGGCGGTAAAGGGATGTATTGACTCAATGCCCAATATGTCTGAAGACACGTCCATGTTCTAATGATTAATGACATTATTTAAGGGGAAAACCCCTGCCATCTTCTATATTCATTCAAATAAAAAACCCTGCACAGAAAATGTAAGCAGGGACGTTGCGACAAGCTATTTTGTTTCTTCCACGTATGATGCAAGCGATTGCAGAGCCTCATCTTCATCCAATCCCTCTGTCATCAGCGTAAAGCTGGTGCCCGGTCCTAATGCTAAGCTCATCAGTCCCATGATACTTTTTGCATTAACCTTTTTACCATCTTTTTCGATAAATACGTCTGATTTGTAACGGGTGGCCTCTTGAACAAAAAGTGCTGCCGGCCTAGCCTGCAAACCGGACTTTAATTTAACAGTTACGTCCTGTTGCTTCATTTAACATCCCCCTCATTTGGTCATATTGTTGGTCGAAACTTTATTTGTATTCTACTCTTTACCACTAATTAGCTGTTTCAATCTTAATTTTCTACCATTTCGCCTTTACGGAGCTTTTCTGCAATCTGATCGATTTTCCGCAATCGATGATTTATGCCTGATTTGCTGATGTTTCCGCCAGAAACCATTTCACCGAGTTCTTTTAATGTAACATCCTGATAGGCGACTCTTAATTCAGCAATTTCACGAAGTTTTTCAGGCAAAATGCTTAATCCTGCATACCGTTCAATAAACCGGATGTTTTCCACCTGGCGTAAAGAGGCACCGATCGTTTTATTAAGGTTAGCTGTTTCACAGTTCACTAAGCGATTAACAGAGTTTCTCATGTCCCGTACAATGCGGACATCTTCAAAGCGGAGCAGCGCCTGATGGGCACCGATTAAGCTGAAAAATTCAGTGATTTTTTCTGCTTCTTTTAAGTAAGTGATAAAGCCTTTTTTCCGTTCGATCGTTTTACTGTTAAGACCAAACGTGTTCATTAATTGACATAAGGAATCATTATGCTCTTCATATAATGTGAAAATCTCCAGATGATAGGAGGACGTTTCCGGGTTATTGACAGATCCGCCTGCAAGAAATGCGCCGCGCAGATATGCACGCTGACAGCATTTTTTCCCTAGAATGGAAGGAGAGATTTCGTGATTGATGGCAAAGCCTTCTTCAAGGATGCTTAGGTCTTTTAGAATATTCTTGGCCTGTTCTACCACTCTAACTATATAAACGTTATTCTTTTTGAGTCTCATTTTTTTACGGACAAGAAGCTCAACTTGAATAGCGTAATTTTTTTTAATCAAGGTATAAATTCTTCTGGCAATTGCTGCGTTTTCTGTTTGGATATTTACAACAAGCAGCCGATTGGAAAAGGATAAAGATCCATTCATGCGGATAAGAGCTGACAGCTCTGCTTTGGCGCAGCAATCGGCTGATTCGATCTGAGTTAGCTCTTTCTTCGTTTCTGATGCAAATGACATGCTCATTCACCAGCCTTTCTTCAGATCGTTGAAAACCAAGTATTTTTCGTTGTTTGTTCAGAGACTGTCCGCTCATGATCATGCAGATCACTTCGGCATCATTTCTCAAATGCCACATCTTAAAATGACGATTGCTTTCAACTGGTCTGTTTTCTACCACTTCAAATCTTTAAAACTTATAAGGACGTGCGTTTGTCGTGAAGCAGCTTTGAAATAATGGAAGCTACACGCTCTGTATCATGACGAATCAGTCCATTATGGTGTGTAATAATTTTATCATAAACTACCTCAAGACCGAGGCTGTGAAGACGATCGACATCAAATCGTACGGGTTCTGCCATTTCTTTATCATAAAGGGATTTTACTTCCATCGGGATTTCTTCATTGTTTACCAGAACATAATCTAAAAAACCGTCTCCCATATGCTTATAAAGGGCATTTATGTGATCCGCAGCAGTATAGCTGAGCGTTTCACCCGCCTGAGTCATTAAATTGCAGATATAAACCTTAGGAGCAGTGGAGGCAATGACGGCTTTTCCTATTTCTTTTACAAGCAAATTAGGTAGAATGCTTGTATATAAAGAACCTGGTCCAATTACAATCATGTCTGCTTCCTGTATGGCTTCTACTGCCTTAGGTAACGCTTTCACGTGTTCAGGCGAAAGAAATACCCGGCTGATTTTTTTTCCTGAGAAAGGAATCTTTGACTCCCCTTTGATGATCGAACCATCTTCCATTTCCGCTGAAAGAAGTATGCTTTGGTTCGCAGAAGGCAGCACCTGTCCCCGAACATTGAGGACTTTGCTCATTTCCTGTATTCCATGGGCAAAATCACCTGTTATCGAGGTCATGGCCGCTATGATCAGATTCCCTAAAGCATGTCCGCTCAATTCATTTTTACTTACAAAGCGGTACTGAAACATTTCTTCAACCAGCGGCTCTACATCTGATAAAGCTGCCAGCACGTTACGAATATCACCCGGCGGCGGTATGTTCAAATCTGCCCGAATCCGCCCTGAACTTCCCCCGTCATCCGCTACTGTCACAATGGCTGTTAAATCGAGAGGCTGATTTTTCAAGCCCCGGAGGAGCACAGACAATCCTGTACCTCCTCCAATTACTACTACTTTTCCTTGCTTGGAATGCTTTGGTGTCAACTTGTAGCCCTCTTGCGTTTTTCAATATCACGGTGGGTAATTCGTGTATGATAATCTTTGGTAAAGGAACGGGCAATCTCCTCTGTCAAAGCGACAGACCGGTGCTGTCCGCCTGTGCAGCCAATTGCTACAACAAGCTGGCTTTTCCCTTCTCGCTTATAGTGCGGCAGCATAAAGGTCAAAAGATCCAGCGTTTTTTCTAAAAATTTCTGTGTCTCTGTCCATTTCATCACATAATCGGAAACTTCCTCATCCAGACCCGTTTGCGCTCTCATGTGGTCGATGTAGTGCGGGTTGGGAAGAAACCGCACATCAAAAACGAGGTCTGCGTCAATTGGGATGCCGTATTTAAAGCCGAATGACATAACATTAACAGTAAATAGAGACTGTTTATTTGCTGAAAATTCAGCAAGGATTTTTTCGCGCAGCTCTCTTGGTTTTAAAGTGGACGTATTGTAGATTGTTTGTGCACGCCCTTTTAAATCCTGCAGTAAAAGCCGCTCCTGTTCAATCCCTTCCAATGGCAGACCAAGCGGCGCAAGGGGGTGGGAGCGCCGTGTTTCTTTATAGCGTCTGACAAGCGCATCGTCATCTGCATCCAAATAAAGAATTCTTGGCGTTACGTAATCGGACTCGTGAAATTGGTCCAGCGCCTTAAATAGAGAATCAAAAAACTCTCTGCCTCTTAAATCCATGACAAGCGCCACACGATTCATCTTGTTATTCGATTCTTTCATCAGTTCTAAAAACTTTGGCATTAGTGTAGGAGGAAGGTTATCCACGCAGAAAAAACCGAGATCTTCAAAGCTTTGAACGGCGACTGTTTTACCAGCACCGGACATCCCTGTAATAATGACCAGTTCAACATCATTGACTGCTGACATGAGGATTCCCCCTTTATCTTAGTTTGGATCTAAACGATAGGAAAGAAGCTTAAAATCTTTCGTATAAGTAAATGTTCCATACATAACGCCTTGACCATGCGCCACGTATTCAAGGATGTGGCGGTCGCCTTCTGCCATATCAAGCGTTTGAATGGCTTCTAATGGCTGCCATTGTAGAATGCCTTCAGGAGATTCATCCATCACGACACCGTCGCCTTCCGTAGCTAAAAAGGTAAACATCATCCATTCTGAAACCACTTCTTTGCCTTCTTTAATGATAAATGTGAAGATCCCTTTAATATCGGGATTTTTAACATAAATGCCGGTTTCTTCCCGGTATTCACGTATACAGGCATCGCGTACTGATTCTCCTGACTCCATTTTTCCGCCTGGTGCGACCCACCAATTTCTGCGTGGTTTTTGAAGAAGCAGCGCCTGCCCTTCTTTTATATATACACAATTCGTAATTCGCTGCATTTTATCACCTGCTCAATTTTGCTCATTCATTATATTATACATGCTTTTAACTCCCTGAACAATTGGGGAGGATTGCGCCTGATTGTCTGTGCCTGCCACTCGTTAACATTTCGCCGCTCATAGAGAATTATCCTGCCCGCATAAAAAAAGGGCACGGACAACAGTGTCCGTGCCAAAAGTAATCTATACTAAAAGGGGGTCAATTACTTATGCTCTTACTATACCCTTTATGTGTTGCACTGCTGTTACAGTGAAGTAACGTTTCTATAAACTTTTTGTATAGACATAATTTATTACTGAGTAACTTTAAGAGATTCTTTCAATTCTTCAACATAATGCTGAACTGCCTGTGCGGCAATGCTGCCATCACCTGTTGCTGTTACGATCTGGCGAAGCGTTTTATCGCGTACATCGCCTGCTGCAAAGATGCCCTGTACATTGGTCTCCATAGTAGAGTTCGTTTCAATATATCCTTCATCATTTAGGATTTTTAACGATTCAAACGGTTTTGTAAGAGGAACCATGCCGATGTAAATAAATGCTCCATCTGCAGCAAATGGGCTTTCGCTGCCATCTTCTGTTGACATAAGCGTTACAGACCCTACTTTGCCATTTTCATCATTGATTTCCTTTACAGTGTGATTCCAGATAAAGTCGATTTTGTCGTTATCAAAAGCGCGCTGCTGTAAAATTTGCTGAGCACGAAGCTTATCGCGGCGATGAACAATCGTTACTTTGTTTGCAAAGCGCGTCAAGTAAATGCCTTCTTCTACAGCAGAGTCTCCTCCGCCTACGACAACAAGGTCTTTTCCTTTAAAAAATGCACCATCACATACTGCGCAATAAGAAACACCGCGTCCGCCAAGTTCTTTTTCACCTGGAACGCCAAGTTTTTTATATTCTGCACCGGTAGAAAGAATGATTGAACGGGCTTTGTATTCTTTTGACCCAGCTTTGATGGTCTTGAACTCTTTGCCGTCAATGATTTCTTTTACATCTCCATAAGCATATTCTGCGCCGAATTTTTTTGCGTGATCAAACATTTTATTTGAAAGATCCGGGCCAAGGATATGATCAAAACCAGGGTAGTTCTCAACATCCTCTGTGTTGGCCATTTGTCCGCCGGGCACACCGCGTTCGAGCATCAAAGTGGAGAGATTTCCCCTTGATGTGTAAACCGCTGCAGTCATGCCAGCTGGACCGGCTCCGATAATCACTACATCGTAAATTTTTTCTTCTGTCATGAAAATACACTCCTTTTCGTACTCTTAAGTGGTTTCCACTTTATCCACATTTATCGTAAGGTAAGCGGAAGCGGTCGTCCACTAATCTGCTTATGGCAAATAATTTTGTATGTCATTGATATATTTTCGCATGGTTGCTACAGATACACCGTGCTTTTGCGCCACTTCTTTTTGGGATACCCGATGAGCTCTAACTTTCTTCCATGAATATTCAACCGCAGCTGCGAGAGCTGGAACATTTTTGAAAGGATAGCCCTCTTCTGATCCATAAAAGACAATGTGAAACCACATGTAGAATAGACCTTTATTTTCTTCTTTAGCTGCATCAAACGAATGCTTCAGCAGCAAGACAACTTCATGGGCCCGAAAAAGCGGACGCTGGCTCGTGTAATCGGGAGCACTGCGCAGCAAATGAAAATAATCCTCTTCCACACTTGTAAAGTAAGCAGGGGGCTCTTCTCCGATTAGAGAAGAATTTAGTAATGATTCTTTAAATAAAACGAACAGTCTTTCCTCAGGATACATCTCCTCAGATAGGACTGTATCATCACTCTGGTCATTCCAAGGCTCATGCCCTTCTTTTTCAGGCTGTTCTTCAAGCACACGTTTCCATGCATCCGCAGCAACCTTTTCATGACCTGAATGCCACGCAGAATGTGAAAGCCAGAAATAAAAACCTGCGTCTCCTTCAAATCCGCGCTTAACAAGACTTTTCAGCCAGCCATACGCTTTTTCATGACGACCCACAAGTGCAAATGTCGCACCAAGCTTAAACCGGTGTTCATATAAAAACGGCCGTACATGCTCCAATGCATCCATTAGCTCATCTAATTCATCGACTCGTTCCTGATAATGATAAAAAACGGCAAGATTGCACAAGGCATGCAAATTACCAGGATTTCGATTCAATACCTCCGTTAACAGAGCAGTTGCCTGATCCGTTTCACCAAAGTAGAAATAAGCCAGGGCTAAATTGTTATAGGCTGACCAATAATCAGGGAAGCGTTCAATTACTTCTTCGAGCAATTCAATTGCTTCTTTAAAATTTCCCTCTGCAAGCATTTTTCCGGCTTTCTCCTGATGCATGATCAGCTCATCCTGATCTAAATCCTCATCCCACTCTTCATCATCTTCTTCAAGTGACATAAGCTCAAGCAAATCCTCTGCATCTTCAACAAATTCACCGTCTTCATTCAGATCCAGATAAGCTGTGGCGTGTTTATAAGCCTCCTGAAAAAGCCCAAGATGAGCAAAATTATTCGCCATAAAATAATGGATTTCTGTCATAGACGGATCTAATGTGTTCAACACATTTTTCAATCTGTCATTCGAGCTTGCAAATTCACCGATTTCCGTCTCGATAATGGCAATCTGCACGACAATCATCGGCTCTTCCGGTTCTAATTCATGTGCACGCTTAATATATTTCAACGCTTTATCTAATTGGCCACGCTGATACATGACCATTCCTCTGCGGTAATAGCTTTCTCCAGTTGGATTAAACGGATACACTTTTCCCATTCTTTCCGTATTTTTCGATCCTTTTTTCATGTATAGCCTCCGGACATTGTAGTAACTAAACAATGATAGCATATTTTCCGATTTACCTGTTGCAATTAAGCTGATTCATGAAAAAAGATTTATGTTTTTAAGGATAGAAATTCCAGCATGGAACCGGACTTCTTCATTAGAATATGATGAGTCACTTAATCTGTTCCTCAAAGACAGCTTAGAAAAGGGGGTTAGTTTACTGTATTGTTCCCTGCATGCAGCTATTCATTTTTCTAACAGACCATATCAAAAAGGTGATCCTTTCGCTTTCTGAAGGACCACCTGCTTTTGACTGTTTTCTAATAGGGGCTGCCTATTATTTTTTCGGTTTATTGTGACGCTCCTCTAATACATTTAAAACCTCTTTAAATGGCAGATTCTGCTCTCGTAGGAGCACCATCGTATGATAAAGAAGATCGGCAGTTTCCCATTTCAATTCTTCTGAATCACGGTTTTTCGCTGCAATGATGACTTCAGAAGCTTCTTCTCCTACTTTTTTCAGGATCTTATCAACGCCTTCTTCAAACAAATACGTCGTATAAGCTCCTTCCGGCCGCTCTTCATCCCGTTCGGCGATTAACCGTTCAAGCTTGGTAAGCATACCCGCTGAGTCTTCGTTCACCTGAAGTTCTTCATTTTGATAAAACGTTTCGTCAAAACAGGTTGGCGTGCCTGTGTGACATGCAGGACCTTTTGGCAAAACACGCACGACCAGGGAATCCTGATCGCAATCCAGTTTAATCTCTGCAATCTGCTGTGTATTTCCGCTCGTTTCGCCTTTATGCCAGAGTTCCTGACGTGAACGGCTCCAAAACCATGTTTCTTTTGTATCAATTGATTTTTGAAGAGATTCTTCATTCATATACGCAACCGTCAGCACTTCTCCGGTTTCTGCATGTTGAACCACAGCGGGCACTAAGCCGTTTTGGTCAAAGCGAATGCGCGTTACATCCAAACTCATCGTACATTCACTCCTTCTTCTTTTAAATGCGCTTTTACTTCTGCAATACTCGTTTCTTTATAATGAAAAATCGAAGCGGCAAGCGCAGCATCTGCTTTTCCATCTGTGAACACTTCTGTGAAATCCTCTGATTGTCCAGCTCCGCCGCTTGCAATGACCGGCACTGATACAGCTTCGCTTATTGCCTTTGTCAACGCAATATTAAAGCCTTTTTTTTCACCATCGCTGTCCATACTCGTCAACAGGATTTCACCCGCCCCGAGATCGACGGCTTCCTTCGCCCATGCCACCGCTTCTTTATCAAGCGGATTTCTGCCGCCATGCGTATAGACGCGCCATGTTCCAATCGATTCGTCCCATTTTGCATCAATGGCCACTACGATACACTGAGAACCAAAGTAGTCTGCTCCGGCTTTTATTAACTGAGGATCTAAAAGAGCCGAAGTATTGAGCGACACTTTATCTGCACCTGCACGAAGCAGCCTTTTCATGTCTTGTAGTGTTTTAATTCCTCCGCCCACTGTGAATGGAATGGCAAGTTCAGATGCTACATCCTGAACGACATCCACCATTGTTTCGCGTCCTTCATGCGAAGCGGAAATATCGAGAAACACCAGTTCGTCTGCTCCCTGCTCATCATAGGCACGAGCAAGTTCAACGGGGTCCCCTGCGTCACGAAGCTCTAAGAACTGGATCCCTTTTACGACTCTGCCTTCTTTTACATCTAAACAGGGAATAATTCGTTTCGCGAGCATTAAGAAACCTCCTCAACAGCTTCTTTCACAGTAAACTTATTTGTGTAGATGGCTTTTCCCACGATCGCGCCTGCCACGCCGCTTCCAGATACCGCCTGTAAAATACGCAGATCCTCAAGTGAGCTGACACCGCCGGAAGCGATAATCTGTGCGCCCGTTGCTTCTGCAAGCTCAAGCACAGCATCAACATTCGGTCCGCTGAGCATGCCGTCTGTTTCAATATCAGTGAAAATGAAGGTCTTGGCTCCCGCATCAGCCAGCTCCTGTCCAAGATCCACCGCACGGAGAGCAGAAGTCTCGATCCAGCCGTGCGTCGCTACAAAGCCGTCTTTTGCATCCAGCCCGATCGCAATACGGTCGCCGTACTTGCCGAGCCACTCTTTCACAAGTTCTTTATTGGTTACAGCAAGACTTCCAATAATGACCCGGTCCACTCCCTGATCCAGATAGTGAACAACATCTTCTTCTGTGCGGATTCCTCCACCGACCTGAACCTTTGCAGGCAGTTCATTTACCACACGGAGCACGTACTCATCATTGATCCGTCTGCCGTCTTTGGCTCCATCAAGATCTACCATATGAATCCATTCAGCGCCTTCATCTACAAATTGCTTTGCCATATCAAAAGGAGAATCTCCATAAATCGTCTCTTGATTATAATCGCCCTGGGTCAGCCGGACGCATTTACCGTCTCTCATATCTATAGCCGGATAAATTATGAAACTCATTTGAGCACCTCCATCGATTTTACATAGCGCGTATAGTTTTGAAGCAGCTTCACTCCCAAATCCCCGCTTTTCTCCGGGTGAAACTGCATGCCAAATACTTTCTCTTTTCCTACAACAGCAGGTACTTCTCCAAAATAATCCGCAGAAGCAATTAACGTATCTCTCTCGTGTTCTGTAATATAGTAAGAATGAACGAAATAGACATGATCTTCTTTTAATTCTTCTGTTAAAGGTGACTGTTTATGAAAATCCAGTTTGTTCCAGCCCATATGCGGAACCTTGTACGAAGAACCATCTTGATCTTTGCCGCTAAAATGAACCGCTCTTCCATTTAACAAACCAAGACCCTTGTGCAGTCCATTTTCTTCACTTTCTTCAAACAACAGCTGCATGCCGAGACATATGCCAAGAATCGGCTTTCCTTTTTGAACCTGTTCGGTAATAAAAGAAGCGAGTCCGGTTTCATTCAAAAGCTTCATAGCATCCCGAAAGGCTCCAACGCCTGGAAGAATCAGTGCCTCTGCATGAGCAAGCTGTTCTTTATTATCACTGATTATATAGGGCACGTTCATTCGCTCTAGCGCCTTTGAAACACTGAATAAATTGCCCATACCATAATCGACGATTCCAATCATTTATAACATCCCTTTCGTTGAAGGCACACCTTTCACACGCGGGTCGATGGTGGTGGCTTCATCAAGTGCCCGTCCTAAAGCCTTAAAAATGGCTTCAATCATATGATGGGTGTTGTGTCCGTAATGAACAATAACGTGCAGGTTCATTCTTGCTTCAAGCGCCAGCTTCCATAAAAATTCATGTACAAGCTCAACATCGAAGGTTCCCACACGGTCTGTTGGAAAATCTGCTCTCATTTCGAGATGCGGTCGGTTGCTTAAATCGACGACCACCTGAGCCAGCGCTTCATCCATCGGCACGAAGGAATTGCCGTAGCGTTTAATTCCTTTTTTATCGCCTAGAGATTCCAGCAGCGCCTGACCGAGCACAATCCCGATATCTTCTGTTGTATGGTGATCATCGATTTCTGTATCACCCTTAGCATCAATCTTCATGTCAAACTGTCCGTGCTTTGTAAATAAGTCAAGCATATGCGTCATAAACGGCACAGCGGTTTCAATTTGAGACTTTCCCTCTCCATCAATGGAAAAGGAAAGATTAATATTCGTTTCATTTGTTTTGCGGTGAAAGCTGGCTTGTCTGTTTTGACTCATTTTCTGGTCCTCCTAAACATCTGCTTCTATCCGGTAGATCGTTGCAGGCTTTTTTAAGTAAAGCGATCGTCAACGTCCCCATTAATCTGTGGAACTCGTTATCTCCGTTTATCAGAAAATCGGGCTTCAACTGCTCTCGCATGGGCTTCAAGTCCTTCAAGGCGGGCAAAATGAGCGACTTTTTCTGCATTTTCTATAAAGGCTGCCTCACTGTAGGAAATAATGCTGGACTTCTTCACGAAATCCTCCACAGAAAGCGGGCTTGAAAAACGGGCCGTTCCGCTTGTCGGCAGCGTGTGATTAGGCCCTGCAAAGTAATCACCGATCGGTTCTGAACTGTATCTTCCAACAAAAATAGCACCGGCATGGCGAATCTTTCCGACTGCTTCCATTGCGTTTTCAAGCTGAATTTCAAGATGCTCAGGGGCAATTTGATTCACAGCTTGAACGGCTTCCTCCAGACTTTGCGCTACATAGATGACACTTTGCTTATTGATCGCTGTCTCCGCTATTTCTTTACGGGGCAGCGTTTTAAGCTGTTGGTGTACTTCGTGCGCCACGGCTTCTGCGAGTTCCGGAGATGTGGTCACAAGATTGGCCTGCGACAGTTCACCATGTTCAGCCTGTGATAGAAGATCTGCTGCCACTTCCCTTGCATGAGCGGTGTGATCAGCAAGTACGGTTATATCACTTGGCCCTGCAATCATGTCTATATCCACAATTCCAAATACTTCACGCTTGGCCAGTGCAACAAAGATATTGCCCGGACCTGTAATTTTATCTACGCGTTCGATCGTTTCTGTTCCAAAAGCAAGTGCTGCAATCGCCTGAGCACCGCCAATTTTATAAATCTCGCGAACTCCGGCAAGACGTGCAGCTGCTAATACACCAGCAGGCACTTTGCCGTCCGGACCAGGCGGTGTTACCATCACTACGCGCTTTACACCTGCCACTTGTGCCGGAATAGCATTCATTAGCACCGATGAAGGATAAGCAGCGGTTCCACCCGGCACATAAATTCCCACTGCATCCAGCGGTGTGACCTTTTGACCGAGAATCGTTCCATTCTCCTGCGTGGTCATCCACGACTGCTGCGTCTGACGTTCATGGAAAGCTGTAATATTTGCTGCTGCTTCATTTAAAACAGACCATGTCTTCTCATCCATCTTAAGAACGGCTTCATCCATTTCATCGTCTTCCACTTTTAAAGAAGAAAGATCAGCGCCGTCAAACTTGGCTGTATAGTTTTTCACTGCCTGATCTCCGTTATGCCGAACATCTTCAATGATCGCTTGAACACTTTTTCGCTGTTCTTCGGTTCCCTGATCAAGAGAAGGACGGGGAATGGTATAGTCAGATAAATATCGTATATTCATAGGGGTTATTCCTTTCCATTCGGGATCAACACTCTTACTTCCTGCTTACCGGATCGTTTCCTTTGAAATTACCTCATCCAAACGGTCGACCATTTCCTGAATTCGCTGGTGCTTTATTCGGTAGCTGACGGGATTCACGATCAGACGGGACGTAATATCCACAATATGTTCGTATTCGACAAGCCCGTTTTCCTTCAGCGTGCGTCCAGTTGAAACGATATCCACAATCCGGTCCGTTAACCCGATAATCGGGGCTATTTCAATTGAACCATTTAATTTTATAATTTCCACCTGCTCCCCCTGTTCCCGAAAATACGAGGAAGCTACATTAGGATATTTGGTGGCTATTTTCGGTGCTACTTCGTTCATCGTAGTATTCGGCAATCCAGCGACTGCAAGATAGCAGCGGCTGATCTCGAGATCGAGCAGCTCGTATACATCACGTTCTTCTTCCAACATGACATCTTTACCAGCTATGCCCAGATCTGCAACTCCATGTTCCACATAAGTCGGTACGTCCATTGGCTTGGCCAGGATAAATCGCAGCTTTTCCTCCGGCACGTCGATAATCAGCTTTCTTGAGTCATCAAACTCTGGTGGAAGCTTGTAGCCCGCTCTTTTCAACATAACAACAGCTTCTTCAAAAATTCTGCCTTTTGGCATCGCGATTGTTAATTCTTTCATTCGTTACCGCCTGCCTTTCCTGATCTGCCTACCATCCATTCCACTTCGGTAAATTGAGCAGTGAAACGATCCATATCACGTACGCCCGTCACATCCTGGCTGATGACCTGCTTGCCTTCTGTGCGCAGCTTATGCGTAAGGGCAATCGCATCTTTTCTTCTTTCTGCTGAAAATAAAACAAGAATGGTTTCACTTAACTCTGCTTCAGGCGACAGGGCTTCAATCAAGTAATCTAGGCGAATGCCGAATCCGGTGGCTGCTACATGAGCCCCGAACTTATGAAGAAGGTGATTATATCGTCCTCCATTGCCTAAAGAATAACCTACTTTATCGGCATATACTTCAAATAAAACGCCCGTATAATAACTCATATGACTGACAAGCGAAATGTCTATCGTTACATATTGATCAAGACCATAATCATGAAGAATAGAAAGCAGCTCCTCAAGCTCAGATAAAGGCTCTGTTCCCTTATCCCCTTCTAAAAGCCCTCGGGCATCCTCAATTGAATCACCATTTCCTCTGATCGCAAGCAAACGCAGCAATCGTTGTTTATCAATAGAAGAAAGGGATAAAGATTCCACGTGCTTGCGATAGCCTACATAGTTTTTATCATATAAGTATTTTTTAAGCTGCTGAGCGCGTTCTTCTGTTCCCACGATTTGTAAAAACAGCTCCTGAACAAATTCCATATGGCCAATTGAAATGGTGAAATCTTTCAATCCTACTGTACGCAAGGAAGTAATCAGCAGTGCGATGGTTTCAGCATCTCCGCTAACAGAAGAATCTCCAATCAGTTCTACACCCATCTGTTCAAACTCTGCAGGGCGTCCTCCCTCACGCTGCTGTGCACGAAACACGTTAGCTGAGTAGGCGAGCCTCAGTGGATTGCGATCCTTTAAAAGCTTTGATGCCGCTACACGTGCAATCGGTGCTGTCATATCAGGCCGCAATACGAGTGTTCGACCTTGCTGATCCAGAAGCTTAAACAGCTGCTGATCTAAAATGGCTGAAGCTTCTCCTACTGTTTCATCGTACTCTAGTGTCGGGGTTTCTAAAAATTCATAGCCCCATGCAACCATTTCACTTTCGACCTGGGAACGAATTTGTTTTTTCATCTTATATAGATGAGGAAATGTATCTCGCATCCCCATTGGTTTTTCAAACATAAACAAATCAGACATAATCGGGACAACCCTTTCTATTTTGGAAAGTGTTTTTTAAATAATCTCATACTTTGGTTCATACCTCCACTTTTCAAGCCGGAAAGCCATAAAAGCTTGCGGTGGAATGTACCATTCAATTAAAATCCTTTAGTTCGCTAATGTGGTAGTAAAATAAAGATATTTAGTAGTGTACTAATTTTGCACAGTCTCGTCAAGGGGGATGCGCTGGGGTAAATCGTTAAAAATATTCACTTGATATATCGATCATCCATGTCGAAATTAGCTGGAATAAAATTGTTATAAACAAAAAACCGCCATGGCTTCCATAGAAATGGTCGTCATAACGGTTTTTTTGTTTTGGGCTTAAAATCTTATAGCCCAATTGATATTAGATTAACAGCTCAATGTCCGCTGCTTCTTTTAATTCTTCCACATGCTCTACAAGTGGTTCCTGCTGTTTTTGCTGCATAAGCGACATTCTGATGTTTTCACTTACTTCTTCAAGATCCGGCATTTCCTGACCGGCTGCTTCATATTGCTCAGCTTGAGAGTCATATGCTTCTTGAATTTCTTCATCCGTAGGTTCTTCTACTGGCACTGCCTGTTCGATATACTTGTCAAACTTTAATGATTCAGCAATTTGTTCGCGAAGCGCATCGACTTCCATTCCTTGCTCTTCAAGGATTTCATTCAGCGCTTCTTCTCCGCCAAACTGCTCTTGGAATGCAGCAAATTCTTCATCAATTTCTTCTTCAGAAGCTGTAACTTCTTCTTCATTGGCTTTTTGAAGAATCAATGTCTGATTCACAAGTGTATCAAGTGTTTGAGTTTTTATTTGTTCCGCTGCTTCTTCACTTGTCGGGTCTTGGCCCATTTGAGACATTTGACCTTGGATTTGTGTAAGAGCGGCATTGTAATCTTCGCCTGAAATTTCTTCATCATTGACAGTAGCAACTACTTCATCATCTTCAACTTTTTGTTCATCTAATTTTGCCTGCATTTCTTCAGCGGCAGCCTGCTGTTCTTCCTGAGAAGCTTCATCTTGCGAAGCACCTTCTTCTTGCTGTGCTGTTTCTTCTTCAGGTGCATCTGCTGTATTTTCTTCGTCATCACTGCATGCCGCTAACCCTAACGCTAACGCTCCTGCTGCAAATGGAAGTAACATTTTTTTGAAATTCATACTGATAAAACCCCTTCCGGATCTTTGTTTCTCATTATTTCTAAGCCTAAAAAGCATTGTAACGGACATTCGATAAAAGATAAACCCAAAACACTTAAAGAAAGTAAATTGACATACAATTGTCACTTTTAAAATTTTCTTATTTTTAGTGATATAGCGGCGAAATTTTAAAAGAGATAGAATGGCACCCACCTAAACAAAAGTCCGATCAGATGCTTTTACTGTCAACTAATTTTGACGCTGATTGATAATAAGTTAACTAAATAATTTTTAGGTTGACTTAAAATCACTGCCACTTATATAATCACTGTAGTACATAAGAAAAAGGAGTAGATTAAATGGTTAAAACACCCTTGCATGGCATGGTGCTTGCTTCTCTTTTTGCTGCGTTAATGGCAATTGGAGCGAACATCACATCCATTGTTCCCATCATGGTAATTGGCAGTATTCCACTCACTCTTCAAACCGTAGTATGCATTCTTTCCGGATTATTATTAGGGAAAAAGTGGGGTCCAGTTGCCATGGTCATCTACTTATTAATCGGTTTGGCAGGTATGCCTGTTTTTGCTCAATGGTCTGGCGGTTTTCGTACATTAATTAGTCCTACGTTTGGATTTATTCTTTCTTATATTGTGGTTGCCTGGTTTAGCGGTCTTATTACAGAGAAAAAGAAAACCTATCCTTTTTTATTCGTTGCCGCTTTCGTAGGAACAGCTATTAATTATGGAATTGGCACTAGCTGGATGTACATGGCGTATAAGCTTTGGTTTGCGGCTCCTGAAGGGTTTACTTACGCAATGGCCTGGCTTTGGATGCTGCCGTTTGTACCGAAGGATCTTATACTGGCGGGAATCGCTGCCATCGTTTCTCAAAAAGTGTTACAGGCATTTCCTCAGACACGCACTCGAAAACAAGCTGCAGCGTAATTACGTTTCTTTCCGTACATGAAGGCGGTTAACGAGAAAGAGGCTGGAACAAGTGTCTCAGCCTCTTTGATCGGTTCCCTGCGCTTCAGGCGGACGCTTTCCGCAGGGACGGCGCTGAGCCCTCCTCAGGCTTTGCCTTTCGGGGTCTCAGCTTGCCGTCATATCCTGCAGGAGTCGCCACCTTCCGCTTCATTCACCTCTTACTATTTATAAATACTACCTATTTTTTAAACTTTTCCGAGTTTTGTCTCGACCTCTTTGCATTTCAACTATCCACAGGCTATGGTGCAGTATCTCCACTAGGCAATTCGCCGGCTTCGTTTTCTTTTAATCGTATGATCTGCATAGGATTGCCTCCCACGAAAGCTCCTGCAGGAACATCTTTATGAACAAGCGTGCTTGCAGACACAATTGCGCCATCTCCAATGCGGACGCCTGGTAAAATGGTCGTATTTGCTCCAATAAGCACTTCATTGCCAATCTCCACATTTCCCAGCCTGTATTCCTTAATCAAATACTCATGAGCTAAAATGGTGGTGTTGTAGCCAATGACACTGTTTTTGCCGACTGAAATTTTTTCAGGAAACATCACATCCAGCATAACCATTAGTGCAAAAGACGTCTGCGGTCCGACTTTAACGCCTAAAAAGGTGCGGTAAAGCCAGTTTTTCATTCCTAAAAAAGGCGTATAGCGCGCCAACTGAATCACGATAAAGTTCCGCATAACCTTCCAAAAGGGAATCGTTTTATAAATATGCCACAATGAATTCGCACCCGTCACAAAATAACGTTCGGTGCGTCTCATTTTTTAGGCTCCGGAATAATGGACAATAAATCCGTCATTGATTCAAGCATCCAGTCAGGTTCATAGGATAGTAAGTACTCTCTTCCTTTCGCTGACCATGCAACACCAGCTGTTTTGGTTCCGGCATTTTTTCCGCCATCAATGTCATGATGATTATCACCAACCATGAGGCTTGTTTCTGCAGATGAACCGAGTTTTTGGAGTGCAAGCAGGAGAGGCTCCGGATCGGGTTTTGCATTTTTCACATCATCCAGTCCGACCACCACATCAAAAAAGTGATCAAGTTTCATCAGTTTTAACCCCTTAATCACAACATCATTGCGTTTCGTTGAAACAATCGCCATTTTAATTCCACGATCAGATAATGTCTGGATCGTTTCTTCCACCCCTTCAAATCCCGTAATCAGCACATCATGCTGCTCCAGATTAAAGGCGCGATAGTCATTCACCATTTCCTCCACTTTTTCAGGATTCACTTTTTGAAAAGATTCAACAAGCGGCGGCCCCATAAATGGCAGCACATCCTCCCGCTTATATTGATCCGGAAAGTAAAGGTCCATTACATGAAGAAAAGAAGAAATAATTAATTCGTTTGTATCAATTAAGGTTCCGTCCAAATCAAACAGGACCGTATCAATGGGTTTGTTCATAGTTCAATTTCCTTTCCCGTGCAGATTCATTTCGCTTCCACACATAAGCAACAGCCATAGTCAAGAGAACCGCTGTTGTAATGCGAATAAGAAGCAGCGGCAGAACAGGTATGCCAAGAGGAATGAAGATAAGCGTATCTTCTACCACCGCGTGGCAGGAAACTAAAAAGATAAAGGCAAGTGTCGCATCTTTTTTACTGACACCATCTTCCTGCACAGCTTTTATCATAACCCCTGCGCCATACGCTAAACCGATCGTCAAACCAGCCACCAATGTCATCGATGTATTCTCCTTCATGCCAAGCCCTCTGGTTACTGGAGCCATCCATTTTGAAAATACATCAAGCCATTTTAAATCTCTCATAATTTGAATCACAACCATAAGAGGGATTACAATCATCGCCAGCTGCAATACACCGAAAGCAGCTTTTTCCAGCGCCATAAACACGATGGATCCCCAGCCGCTTACTGCTTCCTGCTGAGATGGAACCATGCCGTACTGCGCTATTTCCTGACCGCCGCTCCAAACGAGATTGATCACAATCGCTGACATAAAAGCCAGTCCTAAGCGCACCACGAGAACAACCCATAATTTCACACCTACTTTTAACGCAACACTTGTTTCAATCAACAGATTATGAGAAAAAGAGAGCATCACCGCAATGATAAAAACTTCCTTCACCGTCATCTCAAGTGTCAGGATCCCGGCAATACCCGCATATAAGTTGAGAAAATTTCCAAGCACCAATGGAACAGCTGCTTCACCGCTTAAGCCAAACAGACCCATAAAAGGTGCAATTAAATCCGTTATCCACGGCAGGATGGGCGTATATTGCAGGAGCATCACAATAAACGTAACCGGGAAAATAATTTTCCCAAGCGTCCACGTTGTTTGCAGTCCTGCTTTTAAACCATCAACGAAGGTTTGTTTTGTCAATCTGATCGCCACCTAGTTGTTTCGTTTATCGTTATACCTTATCTCCACACCTTTTTTCCTCCGGTAAATCATGATCGCAACCGCCACCACAATTAATACGAGGGATAGCAGCTGTGCTACGCGAATCGTCTCTGTCAGCATCAGGCTGTCCGTTCGCAGCCCTTCCACAAATGCACGGCCGATCGAGTACCAGATGACATAGGCAAGAAATATTTCCCCTCTTCGCGGATTGACCTTTCGCAGCAACAGCAAAAGAACCAGCCCTGCAAGATTCCATAAGGATTCATATAAAAAAGTAGGATGATAGTAAGCAAATGTACCATCTACATTTATGTACATCTGATCGATTATCCAATCCGGCAGAAAGAGGCTTTCTAAAAACGAACGGGAGACCTCTCCACCGTGCGCTTCCTGATTAATAAAGTTCCCCCAGCGTCCCAGCATCTGTCCTAAAATAATGCTTGGTGCTGCAATATCGACAATTTTCCAAAAAGATAACCCTTTTATCTTCGCATAAACCACACCAGTTGCAACAGATCCGATCAGTGCGCCATGGATGGCAATTCCGCCATTCCAGATTTGAATAATGGCCCCTGGATTTTGCGCATAATAATCCCACTGAAAAATTACATAATAAATACGTGCAGAAATAATGGCAATCGGCACTGCCCAGATCAACAAATCTGCAAACAGATCCTTCGGCATGCCTAAACGATCTGCTTCCCGATTTGCCAGAATATAACCTAATATAATTCCTGTCCCAATGATTAATCCATACCATGCGATTTGTACCCCACCAAAAGAGATCGCAATCGGATCAATCGGCTGTATAGCTGCTAGCATATTCTTTCCCCTTTCAATTGGCTAATCTTAAATATCATCATGATCTCCATCTACAATTACATCGGCGAGACGATTTGAAAATTGCTCCGCTGCATTAACGCCCATCCGTTTTAAGCGGAAATTCATTGCGGCAACTTCAATAATAACCGCCAGATTTCGGCCAGGACGAACAGGAAGCGTGATTTTTGTCACTTCCGTATCAATGATCTTCATTTTTTCTTCATCCAGACCAAGACGATCATATTGCTTGTTTTTATCCCAAATTTCCAAATCAATAACCAGTGTCACCCGCTTATAGCTTCTGACTGCACCTGCCCCAAACAATGTCATAACATTAATAATGCCTAACCCGCGAATCTCAAGCAAATGCTCTATTAGTTCCGGGGAGGTACCGATCAACGTATCCGTATCTTCCTGCCTGATTTCCACGCTGTCATCCGCTACTAATCTATGCCCTCTCTTGACAAGTTCAAGTGCCGTTTCACTTTTACCGACACCGCTTTTTCCTGTAATCAGAACCCCCACACCATAAATGTCTACCAACACACCATGCAGCGCAGTCGTAGGAGCCAGCTTGCTTTCAAGAAAGTTCGTCAATCGGCTTGAAAAGCGCGTTGTTTTTACCGGTGTTCTCATCACTGGAACCTGATTTTGAATAGACGCTTCAATTAATTCATTCGGCACTTTAATATCTCGGGATAAAATGATGCCCGGCGTATTATCTGTACACATCTGAGACATGCGGTCCATGCGCTCGTCCTTCGACAACAGTTCATAAAAAGACATTTCCGTCCGTCCCAAAAGCTGAATTCGCTCTGCAGGATAGTAAGAAAAATAACCCGCCATTTCAAGACCCGGGCGAGAAATATCACTCGTTATAATTGGACGGTGAATCCCTTCTTCTCCGCTAACCAGTTCTAATTTAAATTGATCAATAATATCTTTCGTCGTAACCTTTGCCACGAATGAAGCCTCCTCAATAATTTGATCTATGTACAATCCTTCGTCAATCATACTTTCTATTGTAGCACTTTGGAAATTGATTCACTATATTAGTTCTTCCAAAGTATTGCGTAGGGGTGACCAAATTCATGGATAGACGCGATATAAAAAGTAAAAGGAGGAATGGATATGACATTAATTGCAATCGATGCAGGCCACGGCTACGAAACGCCAGGAAAAAGAAGTCCGGATGGCATGAAGGAATATGACTTTAACCGGGCTGTTGCAAAAGAGTGTATTCTTCAGCTTGAAAAAGCCTCGATCAAGACGCTTCAAACATACAGTGACAGCCGTGACGTTCCATTATCTGAAAGAACCTCGAAAGCCAATAAGGGAAAAGCAGACTACTTTATTTCTATTCACGCCAATGCTTACGGAAACGGGGAATGGAATGCTGTTCAAGGGATTGAAACGTTTATTCACCCAAAAAAAGGGCAGACAGCCAATTCACTCGCAAGCAAAATCCACTCAGATTTAATCGCAAAAACAGGTCGAAAAGATCGTGGATTAAAAATGGCCGATTTCCATGTTCTAAGAGAATCAAACATGCCTGCTTTATTGCTGGAATGCGGTTTTATGACCAATAGAGAAGAAAAAGCTCTTCTTGCTTCCACCGCCTACCGGACGCTGTGCGGAAAACAAATTGCCGCCTCGATTCTGTCGTTTTTAAAAAAGCCGGCAACTGTCGCCAAAGAGCAATCTACACTATACCGTGTACAGGCAGGCGTGTATTCTTCAAGAGAACGAGCAGAGCAGCAGGTGAAGAAATTAAAAGGAGCAGGATTTGAAGCTGCAATCGGACCAATCCCATCACCTTAAACAAAAGAACCCCCTTTGCGATCTTACTCGCAAAGGGGGTTCTTGCCGTTTTAGCCGTTATTAGTGCAACTCAGTAAGAGCTTCATCTTTTCGGCCGAACAATTTAAACAGCAGCAGAGTGAATCCTCCGCTGCTGTTTGTCATTTATCCATTTTCTGAAGCTGTTTCTTTTTTACCGGATGAAAACTTCATCTTTAAACCGATGGCAATCGCAGCTATTGCAATAAGACCTCCGATAATGCCTGTTCCAAAAAAGAAGATATATAAAATCCATTTAAAAATTGCCATCATTTCCACATCAACTATGTAGAAACCTAATAGAGAAAACAAGACACTAATACCTAAAAAAGTAGCGCCAATGGCACTTAAGCCAAACCACGTTGTACGATTAATTAATTTTTCCATGTTTTTCACCTGCTTTTTCTTTTTAGTTTCTCCTTGAATGCTGATACTAACACTATACCAACAATGCAAGGTGCGGAAACATTTAGAAAGCAAATATTTCTAAGCAGGTTATAACAGAAACGCAGCGCACCGAAATAAGTTGGGGGACTTATTTCAATGCGCTGCGCTTATTTATTTGGTGAAACTGGTCACCTGATTCAAAGATTTATTCTTCTGAGGCTGGTTCCGCATCATTTTTTACTTCATAGGGCTTAACACTGACTGCGCCTGTTTTTGCATCAGCAAACAAGTAAAGCGTAGAACCATCATTTTTATCGCGAGTGAAATGAAGTTTTCTTTGCATTAATTCCTCACGTTCTTCCACATGATCCATTTCACGATGATTAATATCAAATCGCCCGAAGTTTGATTTTAGCGTCCCATCCAGACTGACATTGTCCGGTACATAAAGACTGATGGAGCCTGCAAGTGTTTTTGCTTCGATTTTACGGGCAGTCGTGCTTGATGTTCTGCACACAATATTGCCGTTAAGCGACTGCGCATCGATCTCATCCACCGCACCTTCAATCGAAACCTTTCCATTTACGCTTTCAGCATCAATCAAATCTGCTCTCGTATTTTTCACATCAATACCACCGTTTGCCGTTTCAAGTTCAGCACGCTCGATCAGCATATTTGAAAGCTCTACTTTTCCATTTGCCGTTTTCACTTTTACCGTGTTCACATTGGCAGACTCTCCATGGAATTTCCCGTTGAATAAACGAATATCCCATCGGTCGTAGCTGTTGCGAGGAACATATAAAATAGTATCCAGCTTGATCATTTTAAGATCTGAGATAAAACGCAGTTTATTGTACTGAACTTTAAAGATTACAGAATCGAGAATCTGTTTCTTCGCTTTTGGTTCATCATCTGATCGGTAAACCTTTACATCGCATTCTGCTTTAACATAATCTTCATCCCATGGCTGTACAACAACTTTCCCATTGGCCACACTTATTTCAAGGTCCTGAAGTTCATTTTCATGCACTTCAAATTGATGTTTAAATTCAAGGGACGGACCCATGTTAAATTCCAGATCCATTCCCTTTACTTTATCAAAAGCATTTTGAACAAAATCCATAATGCGGTCTGTTGATTGGCTGCTGCTGTCATTCTTTGTTTGCTTATGGCTATTCGTCTGAAAGATATCCTCTAAATTAAATGGGAATTCCTTTTTCTTAGGACGTTCCTGATTAGAAGACGTTGAAGATGAGCTTGTATAGCCGCCGGTTGAATGACTTGTCGTATGTGACGTTGAAGAAGTGGCATGTGAACTGCTTTGTGATGACTTCGGCTGTTTTTCCAGCGCCTCAAGCAGCGTTAAAGCATCAGTGGCTGTAATTGTTCCTTTTTCCACCATATTTAAAATTCGTTTTCTTTCGTTTTCCATTGTGTTGACACGCTCCTTAAATGAAATGGTAGTTCCAATTCTTTTGAACGTTCCTAGTCTTACTACGTGCAAGCTCTGTAAAAGGTTTCATTTTGATTTTCCATCAAGCAGATCAAAGCCTGCTTAAACGTTATCAATCCCCAGGATGAGGTCGATTTCCGCTGAAGCTTGAGGTTCTTCTGACTAATATGAAGAAAAGGAACTGATTCACAAGCTTCTATGTGCATGACATGACAAGCCGCGGTTCACAGTTCCTTTTTATTCTCTAAGAGCTTGGAACGGGTTCTCCTGTTCTTTCTGCCATTCGTTTCGCCATGCGCTTTCGCTCACGTTCAAGAACTGGCCCCAGGTACTTCCCAGTGTATGATTCTTTTACTTTTACAATGTCTTCCGGCTTACCGGTAGCCACAATGGTTCCGCCGCGGTCTCCGCCTTCAGGACCGAGATCAATAATCCAGTCAGAAGCTTTAATGACATCAAGATTATGTTCAATTACCAGAACTGTGTCTCCGTTATCTACCAGTCTCTGAAGCACTTCAAGAAGACGGGAAATATCATCTACATGAAGACCGGTTGTCGGCTCATCAAGTATATAAAGAGAACGGCCAGTTGAACGTCTGTGAAGTTCAGAAGCCAGCTTCACACGCTGCGCTTCTCCTCCGGACAGGGTCGTTGCCGGCTGTCCTAATCGTATATAGCCAAGTCCGACATCCACGATCGTCTGCAGTTTTCTGCTGATTTTTGGAATGTTTTCAAAGAATGACAAGCCATCTTCTACTGTCATTTCCAGTACATTCGATATATTTTTGCCTTTATATTTTACTTCCAGTGTCTCACGATTATACCGTTTCCCGTGACAAACTTCACAAGGAACGTATACGTCCGGCAGAAAATGCATTTCTATTTTGATAATGCCGTCTCCTCTGCAGGCTTCACAGCGGCCGCCTTTGACATTAAAGCTAAATCTACCCTTTTTATATCCCCGGACTTTCGCTTCATTTGTCGTCGCAAAAACATCACGGATGTCATCAAAGACGCCTGTGTAAGTAGCAGGGTTTGAACGCGGTGTTCTTCCAATAGGAGATTGATTAATATCAATAACTTTATCCAGCTGATCGATTCCCTTAATGGCTTTATGCTCACCCGGCTTGGTTTTTGCTTTATGCAGTTTTTGAGCAAGCGCTTTGTGCAGAATGCTGTTGATCAGTGTACTCTTTCCTGATCCTGAAACACCCGTTACGGATGTAAAGACGCCAAGCGGTATATTCACCTTGGCATTTTTTAAATTATTTTCTTTGGCTCCGCTGATTTCAAGCTTTCTTCCATCCCCTTTACGGCGTTCAAGAGGCAGCGGAATGAACTTCTCTCCGGACAAATACTTGCCGGTAAGCGAATCTTTGCTTTTCATCACTTCTTCAGGTGTTCCAGCAGCAACGATTTCACCGCCATGCACGCCTGCTCCAGGACCTACATCAATTAAATAGTCTGCCGCCATCATGGTATCCTCATCATGCTCGACTACAATCAGGGTATTGCCAATGTCCCTCATATTTTTCAATGTTTCGATTAGACGGTCATTGTCCCGCTGATGAAGACCAATAGACGGCTCATCCAAAATATACAGGACGCCTGACAGCTGAGAACCGATTTGAGTAGCCAGACGGATACGCTGTGCTTCTCCACCAGATAACGTTCCTGCTGCCCGGCTGAGCGTTAAATAATCCAGTCCGACATTGATCAGGAAAGATAAACGTTCGTTGATTTCTCTAAGGATCAGTCTCGCAATTTGAACTTCTTTTTCAGTAAGTGAGAGCTGATTAAAGAATTGTCTTGCTTCTTCTATTGAATAGGCTGTTACTTCTCCAATGTGGAGTTCATTAATTTTTACGGCAAGGCTTTCTTTTTTCAGACGGTGCCCTCCGCATGTTGGACAATCCTGCTGTCCCATGTATTTTTGCATCTGTTCACGAATATAATCCGAGCTGGTTTCACGGTAGCGGCGTTCTACATTACGCATAACCCCTTCGAATTGAATCGTATTTTCACGAACCTGCCCAAAATCATTCGTATAGCGGAAATAGATTTGATCTTTCCCTGAACCATAAAGGATTTTGTCCATTTTCTTTTTCGGTATTTCTTTGACAGGAACATCCATATTAATATCATAATGCTTGCATACGGCTTCAAGCATGGATGGATAGTACTGTGAGCTCGTAGGTTCCCACGGTGCAATAGCGTGTTCTTTAAGAGTACGTGAGCGGTCCGGGATCACCAGGTCAAGGTCTACTTCAAGCTTAGCACCAAGTCCGTCGCATTCTCCGCAGGCTCCAAATGGAGAGTTGAATGAAAACATCCGCGGTTCAAGCTCATCGATAGAGAATCCGCATATTGGGCATGCGTGATGCTCATTAAATTTTATTTCTTCATGTTCCATAACATCAATAATCACATTTCCATCAGCTAATCTCAATGCACTTTCCAGTGAATCTGCGAGGCGAGACTCGGCTCCTTCTTTCACAACAATCCGATCCACTACGACTTCAATGGAGTGCTTTTTATTTTTATCAAGTTCTACCTCGTCCCCAACATCCATCATTTCTCCATTGACGCGGACACGTACATAGCCCTGCTTTTTTATATCCTCCAGAACTTTCGCATGCGTCCCTTTCCGCCCTGAGACGATCGGGGCCAGCACCTGCAGACGGGTGCGCTCCGGATATTCATAGATCCGGTCCACCATCTGTTCCACTGTCTGAGAAGTAATTTCAATTCCGTGATCCGGACAAACAGGACGCCCTACCCGCGCAAATAAAAGACGAAGATAATCATAAATTTCAGTCACTGTCCCTACGGTTGAGCGAGGGTTTTTGCTCGTTGTTTTCTGATCGATGGAAATGGCGGGAGAAAGTCCTTCTATTGCATCAACATCCGGCTTATCCATCTGCCCAAGAAACTGTCTGGCATATGCAGACAGCGATTCCACGTAGCGCCGCTGTCCTTCTGCGTAAATCGTATCAAACGCCAAAGAGGACTTGCCTGACCCTGAAAGGCCTGTCATGACAACAAGCTTATCTCTTGGAATCGTGACATCAATGTTTTTTAGATTATGGGCTCTAGCACCCTGTATGATGATTTGATCTTTTGCCATTTAGGGTCATCCTTCCGCTTTTAACTCCAATACCAGATCGCGAAGCTCAGCAGCCCGTTCAAAATCAAGCGCTCTGGCTGCTTCTTTCATTTCTATTTCCATTGATTCAATTACTTTAGCTCGTTCTGGTTTGGTTAGTTTTTTCATTTTTTCTGCCGGTGAAACATATTCTTCTGAATCTTCTGCTGCGTGTGTTGCGCGAATGACATCCCTGATTTTCTTATCGATCGTGACAGGTGTAATATTGTGTTTTTCATTGTACGCAATCTGCTTTTCGCGTCTTCTTGAAGTCTCATCTAGAGCACGCTGCATCGAATCTGTAATTTTGTTTGCATACATGATAACGTGACCGTTTGAATTACGGGCTGCACGGCCGATCGTTTGAATCAGTGCGCGATCAGATCGTAAAAAGCCTTCTTTATCGGCATCTAAAATGGTAATCAGCGACACTTCCGGAATATCAAGACCTTCTCTCAGCAGGTTAATCCCTATTAATACATCATACTTGCCTAAACGAAGATCTCTTATAATTTCGATCCGTTCCAATGTTTTAATTTCTGAGTGAAGATACTGAACCTTAATGCCGATCTCTTTAAGATAATCCGTTAAGTCCTCTGACATTTTCTTCGTCAAGGTTGTAATAAGCGTTCGTTCATTATTTTTAGTCCGCTCCTGAATTTCTCCAAGAAGATCATCAATCTGACCTTCAATCGGCCGAATTTCAATGGTCGGATCAAGCAGGCCTGTCGGACGTATAATCTGCTCCACCATTTCGGGAGTGTGTTCAAGTTCGTAAGGGCCAGGTGTAGCAGAAACAAAAACGGCCTGATTAACAAGATTTTCAAACTCATCAAATTTTAATGGACGATTATCAAGCGCAGAAGGAAGACGGAATCCGTGGTCCACAAGCACTTTTTTACGTGCCTGGTCTCCATTGTACATCCCTCTCACCTGAGGCAGCGTCACATGGGATTCATCGACGATCAGAAGAAAATCCTTTGGAAAGTAATCAATAAGTGTATATGGCGTCGCTCCTGCTTCCCGCAGCGTTAAATGCCTTGAATAATTTTCTATTCCAGAGCAAAAACCCATCTCATTCATCATTTCGAGGTCATAGCGGGTCCGCTGTTCAAGACGCTGTGCTTCGAGCAGTTTGTCTTCTTCCTTCAGCACCTTCAGCTGTTCTTCGAGTTCTGTTTCGATATTGACAATGGCTTTTTTCATTTTTTCTTCACGTGTAACGAAGTGGGAAGCCGGGAATATGGCAACATGATCCCGGTCGCCTAATATTTCACCGGTTAGTGCATCCACCATTCGAATGCGGTCAATTTCATCGCCAAAGAACTCTATTCTGATACAATGCTCATCATTTTTAGCAGGGAAGATTTCCACTACATCTCCGCGCACGCGAAAAGTACCCCGGGTAAAAGCAATGTCATTTCGTTCATATTGTATATCTACCATTTTACGCAGAAGCTGATTACGTTCAATTTCCATGCCTTTTCTTAGAGAAACGACAAGCTCGCTGTATTCTTCCGGGGAACCTAACCCGTAAATACATGATACGCTGGCAATGATAATCACATCGTCCCGTTCAAATAGAGACGAGGTCGCAGAGTGTCTGAGCTTATCAATTTCATCATTAATACTGGCATCTTTTTCTATAAATGTATCCGTCTGAGGCACATAGGCTTCCGGCTGATAGTAGTCGTAATAGCTGACAAAATACTCAACAGCATTATTGGGGAAAAATTCTTTAAACTCACTATATAGCTGCCCCGCCAGTGTTTTGTTGTGTGCAATGACCAGGGTGGGCTTTTTCACTTCCTGAATCACATTGGAGACCGTAAAGGTTTTACCGGTTCCGGTCGCTCCCAGCAAGGTTTGATGTTTTTTGCCTTCTTTAACACCCTCAATGATTTTCTTGATTGCCGCAGGCTGGTCACCTCCTGGCTCATAATGCGATTGAAGATCAAACTCCTGCTTCATGAATATGCCTCCCTTTTCCGAACAAGTCTTCCTTCTCTATTCATACCCTTTATCCTAGAACGAAACAGGGTAAACCGTCAAAATTATCGACTTATATCATATTTCATTCTATTTTATCACACTGTGATTCTAAAAAGATAGTTAAAAGGGAACGTACATTCTCATTTAGGTTTTAGATACTTTCCGTGTGATGATTGAGAGGAGTAACACCAGACCCTTACATCATTCCCCTATTAAAGAAATACAAAAACGCGACGTCAGGAGACGCCGCGCATTTTTTCGTTATTTTGTTTCATATATTTGTTAACAAACCAAAGGCCGAGGGTCAGGGAGGCGGCATCTACGATAATGACGATCCAGCTGCCGACGTAGCCCTTGTAGGAAGAAGCTGCGATAAGGGCAATAGTAAGAATCATGGCGATCGTTCTGCTGAAGGTCACCCTGGTGAAAAGGATAACCAGCAGGGCGGGCGCGAATAGCGCAAGCAATAATTTTGTTCCCATATAGTCCACCTCATTTTATGATTCCCTCTTACGCAATTCAGTCTCCATCCGCAATAAGACTTTGGGTGATTTTGCTTAATTCACTTTGGGGAATAAACTTTTCTGCCAGCATGTCCGGCAGCACACTATCCAAAAAGAATTTAACACAGTCCATTTCATTAAACTTTACGATGGTGGTCAGTGCTTCCTGATAAATTTCAAGAAAAATCGGTTCTGGATTCCCTTTTTGAATCTCACCAAATGACTCATATAATAAATCAATTTTATCCGCTACCGATAAAATATTGCCTTCAAGTGTGCCATCTTTCCCTTCTTTGAAACGTTCCAGATAAATGTCCTGAAAGGCTGCAGGAAATTCCTGTGTAACAAATTTATGGGTCATTTCTTCTTCTACTTCGCTGAATAAACGGTTTAATTCAGACGACGCATATTTAACAGGCGTTTTAATATCTCCCGTAAAGATTTCGGGATAATCGTGGTTCAGCGCTTTCTCGTAAAGCGATTTCCAATTGAGTTTTTTCCCGTGATATTCTTCCACCGTGCCAAGGAACTGGGCAATTTTAGTTACTTTAAAGGAATGCGCTGCCACAGTGTGTTCATTATATAGAAATTTTCCCGGACAACGGTATAATTTTTCCATGTCTGATAAGCTTTTAAAGTAATGATGAATCCCCACATAATCCTCTCCTGCTATGGTGTTATTTAACTAATCTTAGCACCCGTTGAAACGTTCAACAAGCTGCATGAGCTTATTTACACAAAGTTAATACCGGTTGGAAAACATACTATGTCTATCAGGCAGAGTCCGATGAGAAATGTCGTATGCGGTCCTCCACCATGATGATGCCCAGCTGATGATGCTGTCCTTCATACAGAGCCCGCTGTACAAAGCGAATCTCCCCTTGAAAATCCAGGACTTCAAGTTTGCAGTGTGCACGGTTTTTTTGAAGCGCCGCGTAAAGCTCACGTTCATCGCGCACCAGTATTCCATTCAGTTTTTGAATCACTTCTCCTCGTTGCAAGCCCATTTTTTCAGCAGGGGTGCCCGGGATGATGTCAACAATCATGACGCCTTTTTCTTTATTGATAAAATGATAGCCTGAATGTCTGCAAATGGCACGAGTGCGCAGAGCTATAAAGATTCTTCCGGCAAACGCTGCAGCAAAGGAGGCGATAAATAAGTAAGGCGCCCAAAAACCGGCTGCTCCTAAAACAGTAACCAGTGCGCTAAGCCAAAGAATTTCCTGAGAGGTCTGTTTTATTATTCGTTCAGGCAAATCATGAACGACAGTTAATTGAAAGCCAAGGATAAACGGAACGGCAAAAATAGCCCAGGATGATCCGTTATAAGTAAAAACCGGCCACCACCCGCCTGCTCCTTCAAGACTTCCGGCTGGAACAAGTAAAAATAATGGCACTAACCACAAGCGCTTTGTAAAAAATGCTCCTGCCTTTAATCCTCTAGACGTACGAATAATACGGGGGGACGTTTTTTTCCCTGCATTTAAGCGGATAAGCAGCCCCTCAGCAAAAAGCAAGAGTCCCATAATAATGCTTGTCAGCCCAATTAAACCTGCTTCAGCGGGGATCTCAAGAAATGCTGCCCAATCCCAATCAGGCATCGTTAGTTCAAATGCAAAAAGAGCATACAACAAACCTGCTGCAACCGGCATGACTAAACCCGGTGACAAAATTCGAAATTGCCAGCTCACAATACTGATCAGCATGATGGCAGATACTAGAAAGATCCATATTACCGGCACTTCAATACCAGCCGCAAGGACAACAATCGAGAGAACCAATCCAATCGGAATGCCCAAACCTGTAAAACTTTTTAATTCGCTTAAGGGAGATAACATACTGACACGCAAATCATTTCTTTCACGCTTCACTCTCAGCACTCCAGCCAGCAAGCAGCTGAGAATGGCTATGTAAAGAACAGGGTTAATGAGTCCCATTAGCGCCCCGTTGCCAATTTCCTGAATCCAGTCATTCATTTTTTAGAGCACAACCTTTCTTCTTCCATTTCCGCTTCTTCCTAATGTAAACAAAAGGACCATTTAGTATCAAATGGTCCTTTTGAAAGGAAGATTCTGATAATCCTATTGTACCAAAATTTACATCACTCTTACATGAGTAAATTTTACTCGTTCTCACCTAAGAACTCAATTGCGGATTGAAGCTGATGATCATGCTTTGGATTTTCCTTATATGTTTGAATTGCTTTATCAAGCTCAGCAAGCGTAGCGGTATTCGCTTCACCATTTTCTTTTAATCCTGCTGCTTTTTGGAAAGCAAGAAGAGCTTTCTCAGTACTTCCACTAAAATAGCCGTCTGTACGGTCCACCTCATAGCCTAGTCCATTTAATATATTTTGAAGCACAGAAATTTTTTCATCATTCATGCCCTTTTTCAGCACAACTGCAGATTGCAATGGAACAAGATCAAACACTGCAGGCTGGGAAACTTCCAGGGTAGGCAAAATGCCTTCTTTATGGATCCACTTTTTATTAGGAGTCAGCCATTTAGACATTGTCAGTTTCATCTGACTGCCATCTCCCAAATCATATGACTGCTGCACGGTGCCTTTTCCAAATGTTTTCTCGCCGATTAACGGATAGCCTTCTACTTCCTGCATGCCTGCAGCTAAAATTTCAGCTGCTGAAGCACTGCCTCCATCAATTAAAGTGGCGACCGGGTATTCCTTTTTCTCTTCAAGAACGGAGCTCAGCGGTTCTCGATCACCGTTTCGTTCTTCGATATACATAAACGGTTTTTTGTTTGTAACAAATTGATCCAATACTTCATGCACACTGGATAAAAGACCTCCAGGATTTCCTCTGACATCCAAAATCAACCCATCGATTCCTTCACTTTCGAGCTTTGTTAATTCGGTCTTCAAGTCCTCGGCAGTTCCTTTAGCAAACGTGGTAATTTCAAGGTAGCCGATTTGGCTGTCTTCCAGTTTAAACCGTTTGCTATGTACTGTTTCCACTGGAATTTCATCCCGGGTGACCGTAATATCTAAATTTTTCGAAGCGTCTCCTCTTTCTACACCGATGACTACTTTGCTTCCCTTAGGCCCACGGATCTTGGCCGTTACTTCATAAAGAGTTAGAGATTGTATGCTTTCTCCATCAATCGATTTTATTTTATCATTAGGCTTCAATCCTGATTGTTCAGCGGGTGAACCTTTAAATCGGTCAACGATGATAAAGTCCTCACCCTCTTTTGATACCTCCGCTCCTATCCCTGAAAATGATGAATCCAGTGACTGCTCAAATTGCTTGGAAGTTTCACGGTCCATATAAACCGAGTATGGATCCCCTAATGAGGCAACCATGCCCTGAATCGCACCGTCCATTAGTTTAGCTTCATCCACTTCCCCAACATAGCTCTTTTTAATTAATTCCTGAGCTTTCTCAAGCTTTGCCAGCGTTTCGGCGACCTCTGTTCCGTTTTCGTTTGCCTGATGAACAGGACCTTTCTTTAATACCATATGCTCCACAGCAAAAAACAGAGCAGCCCCCAACGCCATGCAAACCAGGACCAGGAGCAGCTTCCTATACCTATTCAAGCGCTTCATCTCCCCTCAAAAAGTCATTTCCCCTTACTATATGACGTGCTCTTCAAGGATAGAAGGACAACCCGTTACTGCTTAACTTGTTCAATCAACTCATCTTTTGTTACAGGACCCATGATCTTTTGCTTTATTACGCCTTCCTTGTCCACTATAAACGTAGTCGGGATGGTTAAAATTTGATAGTTCTTTTGTGTTTCTCCGTCAGAATCAAGCAAGATTGGAAAAGTCATAAGATTTGCTTTTACAAAATGCTGAATCGATTCTTCTCCGTGATCCTCTTTTGTCAGGTTGACGCCTAAAAGGACTACATCCGGATTTTCTTTAATGTACTCTGAGTAAAATGCTTCTAGCTCGGGGATTTCATCGTGGCATGGCGGGCACCAGGTTGTCCAAAAATTAACTACAACCGTTTTTCCACGTAAGTCAGATAATTGGATCGTTTCTCCCTGTAGATTTTGCAGCGAAAAATCAGGTGCTGCCGCTGCAGAGAACGCTGCTTCAACTGGTTCATTTGTGACCGCCATGTTCCTCTCAAATCCTGGTTCATCCAACATCCCTCCGCTAGTGAGTATTAAATAAAACCCGAAGACTCCTACCACAAATGCCCATGTTCCAGATCGAATCCACCTTCTCAACCCCCTGCCTCCTTTTTGATTGAGTCGTGATGATAGGAGTATACGTGTGAAAATGAAAAATAGAGATAAAAATTGAGTAGATGAGTGTCTTTTCATGATGGTAATTTTTTAGGAGGAGTAAATTGGATCAACTAATTTTTATTAAGCGGCAGCAATCAGGATCAGCAGCGAGCACGGCTGCGACGACATGCAGCACGAATTAAGACATATTCTGCTACTCAAAACTGCGCAATGATAAGAAAGTAACGGTCTGCTATTTAAGAATGGGAAGAGTCAGCCATGCTCATCTTCATAGAAAAAGACCGCCAGATTTGGCGGTCTTTAAACTGTTTAGAATGAAATATATTTACGTGGATTTACTGCATTTGATTTAGACGCATTCCAGCTGCCTTCGTGAAGTTCGAAGTGGAGGTGAGAACCGAATGAATAACCGGTGTCCCCCATGCCGCCGATATACTGGCCTTTTTCAAGGTATTGACCGTTCGATACCGCAATGCTGCTTAAGTGCGCGTAGACGGTTGTGAACGTTTTTCCATTGATGCTGTGTGTCACAATAACCATTTGACCGTATCCGCCGTTATCACCGCTGTTTGCTTTAACAACATATCCGCTTGCTGCAGATACGATTGAAGTGCCTTGTGGAGCTGCTACATCAATTCCGTAATGTATACGAGGCTTGCCATTTAGGATATCGTAGCCGAATTCAGAAGTTGTACGTCCGAATGCCGGTGTTGTCCACGCTCCTGCACTTGTTGCAGGCTCTGCTGCTGGTTTAGCAGCTGGCTTAGCTGCCGGTGCTGGTGTTGATACTGGTGCTGATTGAGACGACTGAGACGGAGCAGTGCTTGTCTGAGAAGCAGTTGACTGTTTTTGTGCTGCTTGCTCTGCTGCCTGTTCTGCTGCTGCCTGTTCTTTAGCTGCTCTTTCTGCTGCTGCTTTTTCTTCAGCTGCTGCAGCTGCTGCAGCCGCTGCTGCTTCACGCTGGCGTTTTTCTTCAGCTTTACGCTCTATTTCTTTTTGGCGTGCAAGCTCTGCTAAACGCTCTTGTTCAGCTACAATGCTGTCAGCCACTTCAGATTCTAGTTCTTTTAGCTCGCTGTCCTGATCCTGAAGGTTGGATTTTTCTTCTTCAAGAGTTGCCTGTTGAGCTTCAAGTTCTGCTACTAGACCTTTCTTATCTTGTTTTTGAGCATAGAGACTTGATTTAAGTCCATCCAGCTCTGCCTTTTTGCTTTCCAATGAAGCAAGCTGCTCTTTCACTTCAGCTTCTTTTTGCTCAAGTGCTTCCTGATCGCGGCTCTGTTCTTCCATAATCTGACGGTCAGCGTCTACGAGTGTGTTAACGGCTGAAAATCTGTCTATAAAGTCACTGAAGCTTTCTGCTCCAAGCAATACATCCATGTAACTCACATCGCCGCCGCTTATTTGGATGGCACGGGCACGCTCTTCCAAAAGAGCTGTACGTTCAGCAATTTTTTTCTTTAATGTTTCAATTTCTTCGCGAAGCTCTTCAATCTGAGCTGTTGTGTCATTGATTTCAGCACTAACTCGATCAATATCGTCATTTGTTTTTGAAATCTTGCCATCTAGTTCTTTTATTTGCGCAGTGATTTTTTTCTGCTTTTCAATCACTTTTTCGATATTTTTATTTTTAGAAGAAATTTCTCCGGATACTTCTTCTCTTTCCTGTTGGATGTCATTTTGTTTGTTTTTTAGATCATCCATTGTTTCTGCAGAAGCAGTACCGCCAAATGCCGGGATGCTTCCTGCTATTAGTGCTGCTGTTATAGACAAGCTCAGAAATGACTTTTTCAAAATACTCTCTCCCCTTTAACTATATCTCTATTTTTTTTACGTTCTCTTAAACTTTTAAAAACTTTCGGACGGACATAAAGCTTCCCCAAACGCCAATGACTACGCCCATTAATAGAATAAGAGCGTTTATTTGATAGATAAATGGTGTAAACTCTAGTATCTGAATAAATGAATTCTCCAAACGCGGTTCCATAAATTCATACACATTGTAATAGAGGAAGGATACGACGGCAATTGGAAGGATAGCACCAATAATTCCAAGCCATATCCCTTCAAGCAGGAATGGGAATCTGACAAACCAGTTTGAAGCTCCTACCAGTTTCATAATCTCTATTTCTCTTCTTCTAGCTACGATTGTGATCTTTATAGTATTTGATATCAGGAACATCGCTGTGAATAGCAGACCGAATATAAGGACGGCTCCAACGTTCCGGCTAATTTCCAATGTTTCAAAAAGCTGTTCAATCTTGTCTTCCCCATATTCAACAGCGGCTATGTTTTCAATTGTCGTAATTTGGCTCGCCAGCCGTTCTGTTTGCCGGGGGTCTGTTGCTTTAACGATGAATTTATCACGAAGCGGATTATTTTGCTCAAATAATGACATTTCGTCGCCAAAACTCTCGATAAGACTCGATAATTCTTCTTCTTTTGATGAATAGGTTACAGATTCAACACCCGAGAGATCACTAATCTGATCTTCCAGCGAACTTACTGATACTTCATCGGCTTCCAGTTCTATATAAACGTTCATTTCGACGTCATTTTCAATGTCAGTAGCTGCTTTGTTCATGTTCAGCATTAAGGCTGTGAATACACCAACCAATAACAGTGTAACCGTTACAGCACTCAGTGAGGCGAATGTCATCCAGCCGTTTCGGACAAGGCTTTTAAAGCTCTCTCTAAAATGTCTTGATAGCGTTCTAGCCTTCATAACCATACTCCCCTCGCTGCTCGTCACGCACGATCAATCCATTTTCAATTGCGATAACCCGGTGACGAATCGTGTTGACAATTTCACGGTTATGAGTAGCCATTATGACAGTAGTGCCTCTTGCATTAATTTCTTCAAAAAGATTCATAATCTCCCATGACGTTTCCGGATCAAGATTACCTGTTGGCTCATCTGCGATCATAATTTTCGGCTGATTCGCAATTGAGCGTGCAATGGATATACGCTGTTGTTCTCCTCCGGAAAGCTCATCGGGCATCATTCTGGCTTTATGCTTTAACCCGACAAGGTCAAGCACTTCCATTGCCCTCTTTTTAATCGTTTTTGGATGCTCTTCAATAACTTCTAAAGCAAAAGCAATATTTTCATAAATGGTTAACTGATTTAATAGTTTAAAATCCTGGAACACTACGCCGATGTTTCGACGTAAGTAGGGAACGCGTTTTGCTTTTAATGTCGCAATGTCGACATTGTTGATTAAAATCGTTCCTTTAGTAGGCTTTTCTTCCCGATACATCATTTTAATAAATGTTGTTTTGCCGGCGCCGCTGGGTCCAACGACATAAACGAATTCACCTTGCTGAATATTCACATCAAAGCCATTTGCGGCCATAATCCCGTTAGAATACTTCTTATATACTTGTTTCATTTGAATCATATGTATACTCACCTAATCTTTAGATTTGGATCTTGCTGTTCTCACACAGGTGTAATTGACAGTCTATTTACCTACTGAAATCATTACCAGACAGGAAGAATGAGCTAATGTCAAAATACGGAGGATACACTCGATTTTTCGCTACAAGAGTAGTATAACTACTTTAAACCTTTTTGTTAACGTTTTTTATATTACATTTGTGTTTCTTCTCTGTCACAAAAAAACAATCTTTTTCCAATTAAGAAAAAAGATTGCTTATTTTACCATGTTATTTTTTCTCAGAAAGCCAATTTGCGACTTCTTCCGCGCTCTCGCCTTCAAGCATTCCGCCCGGCATCATCCCTTGTCCTTCAAGGATGACATCCAGAATTTCATCATAGGATTTTCTCGCCCCGACGCTTGAAATGTCCGGTGCGCTGGATCCTTCCAGGTTTCCACCATGACAGCTGGAACACTTACCCATATACAGTTCTTCCGGATCTAATTCTTCTGTTGAAGAACCGGAGCTTCCGGAATCACCGCCGCATGCTGCTAGAAAAATCGTAGAACCCAATAAAACGACAAAACCAATCTTTTTCATGACTGCACCTCTTCTTTTCATCTTACCTTTTTACTCTATAACATTAGTATAGCATTTTAAGCACGCTTAAATCCTTCACCAAGAACTTCTGCTGCGTCACTGACAATAACAAAAGCGTTTGGATCAATTTTGCGTATAACGTTTTTCAACTTGGAAAATTCGGTTTGGTCAATGACACACATTAGAATCGGTCTTTCATGATCCGTGTAACCACCTTGTGCAGACAATTTTGTTACACCACGGTCCACTTCTTCAAAGATTGCCTGACTAATCTCTTCCTGTCGGTTCGTAATGATGTAAAGCATTTTTGAGCGGCCGAAGCCAATTTGAACAAGGTCGATCGTTTTACTCGTTACATAAAGACCAATCAATGCGTAAAGCCCGCGTTCAATATCAAACACCACAGCGGCTGACAGAACAATGAGTCCATCGATCATGGCCACACATGTTCCCAGACCAAAACCTGAATATTTATGAATAATCTGAGCAGCTAAATCTGTACCACCTGTAGAAGCCTTTCCTCTAAATACAACACCCAGACCCATCCCAACACCAATTCCGCCAAACAAAGCACCAAGCAGCGGATCTTCTGTCCACGGCTGCCATGATTCCGTTAAAAATACTGCAAACGGAAGAAAGAAAGAGCCAACTGCCGTCTTTAGACCAAATTGAAAGCCAAGGAAGACGAGTCCAGATATAAATAATGGAATATTAAATGCCAGCTGAACAAGTGAAGGACGCCAGTCAAATACTCCATTTAAAATGGTACTGATCCCGCTCACACCACCGGAAGCTACTTCATTCGGAAGCAAAAATACATTAAACGCAATCGCTACAAAAACAGAACCTACTATAATATAAAGATAATCCAAAATCGTATCCCGCTTTGTAGACCTCACTTTATTTCTGTTTCTTTTTTTCATCTTTATGCAACCTTTCTATACAAACTATGCTTTTCACCGTTTGAGAGTATAGCATGAACCGACCCTTATGTGAATAACATTCAAATAGAGCGGCAGTGTGGTGAAGCGTTAAAGGTTGTATCCATTTTTCATTAAAAAACCTTTCCTAAGATGAAGAACAGTTCATCATAAGAAAGGATAGATACATATATATAGAAGAAACTCGGATTTTTTTAAACCCAAAAGTTTAAAATTACTTAAATCTCTTCTTATTAAAAAGAGTAAAATGCTTCAGCTACAACAACGATGCAAACGACGCATACTAGCCCAAAACGCTTGTCATACAAGGCGCGAATCCTGGGACAGAGCGGAGTTGCCTTTACCGGCAATGAGCATCTGGATCAGGATGAGCAACGAAGAACGCGAGCGTTTCTCAGCGGTTTGCCCTGCTAATCAAAGATAGTAAAATGTCTTCAGCTATCACCTAGATGCAAACGACGCAGACTAGCTGAAAACGCTTGTCATACAAGGCGCGAATCCTGGGACAGAGCGGAGTTGCCTTTACCGGCAATGAGCATCTGGATCAGGATGAGCAACGAAGAATGCGAGCGTTTCTCAGCGGTCTGCTTCTTATAGCCTGGAGCGCAAATAAGCATTAATAAACACATCCAACTCCCCATCCATCACACCTTGAACGTTACCCGACTCGGCACTGGTACGGTGATCTTTAACCATGGAATAAGGATGGAAAACATACGATCGGATCTGGCTTCCCCATCCGATTTCTTTTTGCTCTCCCCGGATGTCCGCAAGCTTTTGTTCCTGCTCTTCGATTCGCAGCTGGTAAAGCTTTGATTTCAGCATTTTCATTGCATGCTCGCGGTTTTTAATTTGTGAACGCTCATTTTGGCATGAGACGACGGTATTGGTTGGAAGATGTGTTATCCGGACAGCTGAATCTGTTGTATTAATATGCTGACCGCCAGCTCCGCTTGCCCGGTACGTATCAATTTTTAAATCTTCGGTACGGATGTCAATTTCAATTTCATCATTGAATTCCGGCATGATGTCGCAGGAAACAAAGGATGTATGGCGGCGTCCAGATGAATCGAACGGCGAGATTCGCACAAGACGGTGAACACCTTTTTCTGCTTTCAAATAACCATACGCATTATGGCCTTTGAACAGCAGTGTGACACTTTTTATACCCGCTTCATCGCCAGGAAGATAATCCATTGTTTCCACTTTAAATCCCTGCTTTTCTCCCCAGCGCGTATACATGCGAAGCAGCATGGAGCCCCAGTCCTGAGATTCAGTGCCTCCCGCTCCAGGATGCAGCTCTAAAATGGCGTTGTTTTTATCATATGGTTCACTCAATAAAAGCTGAAGTTCAAATTCATCCAGCGACTTCATGTATGCTTTCATTTCAGCTACCATGCTTTTTTCAAGCTCAACGTCAGGTTCTTCTTTCAACAGTTCATGGGTCAGCTCAAGATTTTCCTGTGTTTCAAGAAGGTCTCTGTAGCCATGAACGGTTTCTTTTAATGCATTCAGATCATTAATTACAGATTGCGCTTTTTGCTGGTCATCCCAAAAAGTCGGTTCAACCATTTGCTCATCAATCTCTGCAATCTTGGCTTCTTTGTTATCTAAGTCAAAGAGACCCCCTGAAGTCCGCTAAAACTTTAGCTGTTCTCTCTAACTCTGCTTTTACTTCAAACATTTCCATATTCAAGGTCCACCTTATGTTTTATTTTGTTGACGTCCTCTTCTATTCTGTCCTAAAAGAAAGCTGACCCGTCGAAAACGGCGGGTCAGTTGTGAATCATTGATTTATTGCGTAATTCCGTGACAGTTTTTAAATTTCTTGCCGCTGCCGCAAGGACAAAGCTCATTACGGCCGACCGGATTCGTTTTACGGACCGGCTGGGCTTTCTTTTTTGTCTCACTGTCTTCTTTTGGATTAACCGCCTGCCCCTTTGCTACTTCCTGTCGCTCAAGGTTGTTGCGGATCTCCGCTTTCATAATGTATTTAGATACATCTTCATTAATGGCAGCCTGCATCGTTTCGAACATGGCAAAGCCTTCATTCTGATATTCACGAAGCGGGTCAATTTGACCATACGCACGCAAATGAATTCCTTGACGAAGCTGATCCATTGCATCGATATGATCGATCCATTTTGTATCAATCGAGCGAAGAAGAATAACTTTTTCAAATTCAAGCATCCGTTCGCCTAGTTCCAATTCTCTGGCATCATAGCGTTCGTTTACTTTGGTAAGAAGAAGCGATTTCAGCTCTTCATTTGATTTGCCGGTCATGTCGCTTTCCACAAGCTCTCCTTCAGGTAAAAGGTTGGCAAATACAAAGTTTTCAAGGCCTTTAAGATCCCATTCATCCTTTTCCTCTGCCACTGGCGCATGCTGATCGACAGCATTATAGATCGTGCTTTCAAGCATCTTATCTATAATTGTACGCAGATTATCGGAATCAAGCACCTCGAAACGGTCTTTATAAATAACTTCACGCTGCTGGCGAAGAACGTCATCGTATTGAAGAAGCTGTTTACGTGCATCAAAGTTATTTCCTTCCACACGTTTTTGAGCTGATTCAACTGCTCGCGTCACCATTTTACTTTGGATCGGCTGCGTGTCATCCATTCCCAGACGTGCCATCATGCTCTTCATATTGTCAGAGCCAAAACGGCGCATCAGTTCATCTTCCATGGAAAGATAGAATTGCGTAACACCAGGATCTCCCTGACGACCTGCACGGCCTCGCAGCTGATTATCGATTCGGCGTGATTCATGACGCTCTGTACCAATAACGGCAAGTCCGCCTACTTCTGTTACACCTTCACCAAGCTTGATATCTGTACCACGACCGGCCATATTCGTAGCAATGGTTACAGAACCGCGTTTACCGGCATCTGCGATGATTTGTGCTTCTCCGCCATGGTTCTTCGCATTCAAAACATTGTGAGGGATGCCTTTTAGTTTTAGCTGTGCTGAAATAATTTCAGACGTTTCAATCGCCACTGTGCCGACTAGGACAGGCTGGCCTTTCAAATGGCGTTCTGCAATGTCTTCCACTGCCGCCATATACTTTCCTTTTGTTGAAGCGAAAATTAAATCAGCCCGGTCATCCCGGACAATTTCACGGTTTGTTGGAATGGAAATAACGCGCATATTATAAATATTGCGGAATTCCTCTTCCTCTGTTTTCGCTGTACCCGTCATCCCTGATAACTTTTTATACATACGGAAAAAGTTCTGGAAGGTAATGGATGCCATTGTCATGGATTCATTTTGAATTTCGAGGCCTTCTTTTGCTTCAATTGCCTGATGAAGGCCATCACTGTAGCGGCGGCCTTTCATTAAACGGCCGGTAAACTGGTCGACAATGACAACGTCGCCTTCTTGAACCACGTAATCAAAATCAGCTTTCATGCTGACATGTGCTTTTAGGGACTGTGTAATATGGTGGTTCAACGTGACATGGGTAATATCAAAAAGATTATCAATACGGAAGGCACTTTCTGCTTTGTTAATGCCGTCTTCTGTCAGCTGAACGCCTTTTGTTTTTTCATCGTACGTGTAATCATCGTCCAGTCGCAAGTTGCGAACAAACGCATTGGTCTGAATGTACAGCTGAGTCGACTTTTGCGCCTGTCCTGAGATGATTAGAGGCGTACGGGCT
The DNA here is from genome assembly GCF_000829515.1 of Jeotgalibacillus campisalis. Classification (GTDB taxonomy): domain Bacteria; phylum Bacillota; class Bacilli; order Bacillales; family Jeotgalibacillaceae; genus Jeotgalibacillus; species Jeotgalibacillus campisalis. The sequence continues at coordinate 53,464 of NZ_JXRR01000022.1, forward strand.
TCATCAATTAAGATGGAATCAACTTCATCAATGACAGCGAAATTAAGCGGCCGCTGAACCATTTGTTCTTTGTAAAGCACCATATTGTCACGCAGATAGTCAAAGCCCAATTCATTATTTGTGCTATAGGTAATATCGGCAAGGTATGCTTCCCGTTTTTCATCTTTTGTTAAGCTATTTATATTCAAGCCTACAGAAAGGCCTAAAAAGTTGTACAGCTGACCCATTTCCTCTGCATCCCGTGCTGCCAGGTATTCATTGACCGTTACAACATGAACGCCTTTGCCAGAGATCGCATTTAAATAAACTGGCATAGTGGAAGTTAAGGTTTTACCTTCACCGGTTTTCATCTCGGCGATATTTCCTTCATGAAGAGCCACACCACCAAGAATCTGTACGCGGTAAGGGTGAAGGCCCAATACACGTTTAGCAGACTCACGGACAACAGCAAATGCTTCTGTCATAAGGTCTTCAAGTGATTCACCTTTTACATGCCGGGATTTAAATTCTTCTGTTTTATTTCGCAAATCGGCATCAGAAAGCTGCTCCATTTGAGATTGAAGTGCTTCTACCTGATCCGCCACTTTTTCAAATTTCTTTACATCACGCTTTGTTCCATCAAACACTTTGTTTAAAATTCCAAGCATGGTACCGCTCCTTTATATAGGCAGTTTCTGACCGTTCCTTCTCTTAAGAAGAGAAGTAAACGGCCGAATTTACATCATTCAGTTACTCATTTATAAAAATGGATTGGCTTCATGAGAAAAAATCGTAAATATACCTATCTATCTTACCATTTTGACCCGGCCAGTACAAGAAGGGCTGACCTTTGAAACAGGGCTGCAGCCTTATTTTTTATGTATATAAAAAAACAGCTGAAATCATATAACGATTCCAGCTGTTTTTGATTAAGACTGTTCCATATAATGCAGCACATCGAGGTCAATATAGCCACTTTCCTGTTTGCGCATTTCAAAGTTTTCGTTATTCAGGTAATTTTTCAGCGCCTGGGATAGGGTAAGATCTTCTTTTTTGTAACCTAAGCGCACAAGCTGGTATTCGAGCTTTGTTTCTACTTCTCCTTCAATCGGCACAATATGATCTTTATTGGAAGGAGCAAAATAAAGCTGATGCAGCTTGAATATGCGGTGAAGCTCGTCGACCGGTGTGAGATGATCGTCGACGCGAAGGTCAATAAAGCGGTCGTTATAGCCGCCATATCCACCCTTTTCTTTTACTACCAAAAGAGCGGCAGACTGCTGTCCGCGTGAATCTCCTCCTGCTGCCTGTCCAGCTGCGAGGGCTGCTAAAAGACGCTCGGCCAATGAACCTTCAGACGATTCAAATGACTCGGCCATCGCTTCAACCGTGCCGGGCACCAGGATATTTCCCTGTACCGCAAAATTTTTGCCGGACATTCCTCCTGACCAGTCATAACAATTTCGTCCCGTAAATGTTGCAGCGTTGCCAGTGCTATCAATAATCCCCACCTGGCGATATTCGCGGTCGTCATCTTCTTCTGTCAACAGCGATAACGTTTCTTCTGCACTTTTGCCGCTCATCATATACGCCATGCCTTCTGGTCCATATGTAGTATTTGCATACGCCTGTGTCGCAATGGCACCTACTCCTGCTACTGCATAAGGCACAACAGCTCCTACTCCTAAAAACTTGGACTGTGTCGCCACGCCCCATTCTCTCTCTACTGGATCAAAACCCACGATCGAATACGTCATCTCCATCACTCCTTTTTAGTACACTTTAGCGTGTAAAAGGGGCCAGACCCCTTTTACACGCTAAAGTGTTAATTCAAAACTCATCATCCGCCTAGAAACACTGCGCCGTACAGCAGCGCGCCAGCAATGACCAGAGCGGGATGCACGTTCATTTTTTCCATCAGGACAAAACTGATTAAAGCCAAGACGGCTGTTTGGATACCGCCGGACGCCTCAATGGAATCTGCGAAGAATCCCCACGTCATTACACCAAGAAGGACAGCAATCGTCGGGCGTACCAGACTGGACATCATTTTCACACGCGGCGAGTCTTTGTATTTCAACAACAGACTCAACAAGGCCACCATTAAAATGAGAGATGGTGCAACTGTCGCAAAAAGAGCGACTAAAGCCCCGAGCCATCCGCCTTCAGCATAGCCGATATAACCGGCCATTTTGGTTGCAATAGGTCCTGGTAAAGAATTACCCAATGCAAGCACTTCGCTAAACTCCTGCGTGGTCATCCATTCATACCGGTTCACTACTTCATTTTCAACAAGCGGAATAGATGCCGGTCCTCCTCCATACCCTAAAATCCCCGGAATAAAAAATGCCAAGAAAATTTCCCAGTAAATCATTGAGGATCACCCCGGTGTTTACGACCTGCTTTACCCTTTTTACCTTTGTGGCCAAACAACAGTGCATAAGCTAGAATGACCGCGATTAAAATAGCTGGATGAACATTAAGCCACTCAAGAAACAGCAGACTGGCGCCAACTAAAAATAAAGTGATGAGCCACCCGAGTGCTGAGGAAGACTTTTTAATAAAATCCCAAGTTAAAACGCCAAGCATCACTGCGACTACAGGTATAACGGCTTGTGACATGCCGTTCACCCACGCGACATCCCGATAGGCATTCAATGTAGCTAATAAGAGAATCATCGCAGCAACCGTCGGAACGATGGTCGCTGCAATCGCATTAAACAGCCCCGTAAGTCCACCGACTCTGTATCCAATATACCCTGCCATTTTTGTAGCAATCGGTCCCGGCATGGCATTTCCGAGCGCTAAAACATCTGAAAATTCTTCCTCATTCATCCACTTATAGTGCTTGACCACCTCTTTATGTACGAGGGTAATCGAGGCAGGACCTCCGCCAAAGCCGAAGATCCCAACTCTGAAAAAAGCCATAAACAAATTGGCTTGATTTTTATTTTTCTTCAAGTAATTCAACTCCGTATTCCATCGCAAGATTACCAGGCAGCAATATGCCCGTCTGTCCGTGATTCAGTTCCTCCCCTGAGCACACCTGTTTCCGGATCACGCCATATAATCTGGCCGCGTCCAAAAGGTCCGCCGTCATTCATAATCTGAATCGTATGTCCCTTGCGCTGAAGCGCCTGCACAAGGTGCAACGGGAAGGACTGTTCCACCTGAATGGTTTTTCCGTTCGTCCACTGCCAGCGCGGTGCATCAAGCGCTGCCTGTGGATTTAAGTGAAAATCAACTGTATTTGAAACCACTTGAAAATGGCCCTGCGGCTGCATATAGCCGCCCATCACACCAAATGGACCTACTGCTTGTCCATTTTTCGTTAGAAACCCTGGAATAATGGTGTGATACGTTCGTTTTCCCGGTTTCAGAGCGTTCGTATGAGTTGGATCCAGACTGAAGTCATGTCCGCGGTTTTGCAGCGCAATGCCCGTGCCCGGTACGACTGCACCTGAGCCAAAGCCCATATAATTAGATTGAATATAGGAAATCATATTTCCTTCATCATCAGCTGCAGCTAAATAGACGGTACCGCCTTTAGGCAACTCCATTGGTTCCGGAACCATCGCTTTATCCCCAATAACAGCACGGCGTTTGTCGGCATATTCTTCAGACAGCAGTTCTTCAGTTGAAACAGGCATTTCCTCAGGCTCCGTTATAAAGGCCTTGCCATCTGTAAACGCAAGCTTCATTGCTTCAATCTGCTTATGATAGGTTTCCACATTTTGAAACGCTGTAAACTCAAACCCCTGTGCAATGTTTAATGCCATCAAGGCAATCATCCCCTGGCCATTCGGAGGAATCTCCCACACATCATACCCCCGGTAATTCACCGACACAGGATCTACCCATTCAGGTGTAAAAGCTGCTAAATCTTCTTTCGTCAAGAAGCCGCCATGTTCCTTCATGAAGTCTTCTATTTTTTGAGCAAGTTCTCCTGTGTAAAAGCTCTCAGCCTTTGTTTCGGCTATGGAAGACAACGTAGCAGCATGTGCTTTAGAGGACCAGACCTCACCAATTTGAGGCGCCCGGCCTTCAGGAGCAAATGTATCAAACCACCCTTGATAAACATCCTCTTTAAACAGTTCCTTAAATTTTTCAGCCGCTGCATTCCAGTACTTCCCTAGAATCGGCGACACCGGATAGCCCTCTTCTGCTAAACGAATGGAAGGAGCGAGTACTTCCTCAAACGGAAGCCGGCCAAATTTTTGGGATAGTGCTGCCCATGCAGCCGGAGCGCCTGGAACGGTTACAGGTTCCACGCCAAACACAGGCATTTTATCGTGCCCGCGCTTCTTCATTTCCTCAATCGATAGCTTTTGAGGAGCCGGTCCGCTTGCATTCAAGCCGTGAAGCTGATCCTTTGACCACACAAGAGCAAACGCATCTCCCCCAATGCCATTCGAAGTCGGCTCCACAACAGTCAGTGCTGCAGCGGTCGCGATCGCTGCATCAATCGCATTGCCGCCTTTTTGTAAGATTTCAAGTCCCGCTTGAGCTGCAAGCGGCTGAGAGGTAGCCACCATGCCCCGCTTTGCAAAAACGGTCTGCCGCTGAGACGCAAATGGATGATATAAATAATCTGATTTCAATCCCTTTCACTCCTGTTCATAGTAAACTTTCATCTTATTCGTATATACTATTTCGTTATTCGAACAATAACTCTTTCATTATAAAGTAAATGTTATGAAAATTCTATTTTCATAGAAATTAAGCTAGATATAAAAGAAGCAGCTTATAAAGAAAAGGCTGAGACATATAGTTGTCTCAGCCTTTCATTTGGCGGTTGGTTTGCGATCTGCTCGCCTAATAGATATAGAAAACAGAACCATTCTTCAGCGTTATATTTAAACCGACTGTTCCTGAAGCTTCTCGAGCTCCTTAAGGAACCATTCTTCAATTTTACGAACAGTGGAAGACACGCTTGAAGCGGAGACAGTAAACGCTTCGCCTGCTTCTTTTTGTGTCAGCGGTGATTCCGTTGCATGCTGTGCCATCAAATAGGAAATTGCCGCTAAATACGTTTCAGGTTTACGGACTTTGTCTCCTTTTTCAGCAAAGAAGCTTGATGCAAGATGACAGGCAAATAAAGACAGGTCTTCGTTTTCCCGCTCATCCCAATACTGCTTCAGCGATTGAAGTGCTTCCTGCTGATTCGACTTTTCCACTTCTGACGTCATTTGTGACATCCAGTCGTTTTCAGTCTCAGCGTGTTCTTCAAGATTTCTTTCCACAACGGCATTAATCAGTCCGACCATCATCGGTGTCTTAAGCCATGAGGAGCGGTCATCGCCTTCAATATCAAGCGTCGAAATCTGTTCAATCAGATGATGACGTTCCTCTTTCGTGTAGACTGATGGGAACATAAAGCCATATGGCACCCATTTATCTTCAAGAGGCAGCAGGACAGCAAATAAATAGTCGATTTCAGCCCAAGAGTGAAATTCGGGCAGAATGACCGTGTACTGCTCGTCATTAATCAAATCCTTCATCACAATCTCGCGGCTCGCTTCGTCCATCTCCAGCACTTCAGCCACAACCGGTCTCGGCTCGTGCCAATGCGGCATGATTTCCTTCATCCGCGGACGTTCCTGTGCAGTCATCTGGTCATCGACAAAATTCGACCAGTGCGTTTTGCCTTCATGGGCGCGCAGGCCGAACATAAACGTTGAATAAACTGTTAAAAATTGCTTTTCCTCAAAGGTTGGGGTGACATGGTCGAGAATATACGTCAAATCTTCTTTATAATCTCCCTGTTTCGGAGCCATTACATCATTTAAAAATTTCAGCTGCAGATCCATTCCTTCTGTAACGAGAAGCGTCTGAATCGATACAACCTTTTTGCTTGCGCAGCATTTCTTATATTTCTTCCCGCTGCCGCAAGGACAAGGTTCATTTCTTCCAACTTCCTGCATATAGGCACTTCCTTTTTTCTTAGTAAGCCCTATTGTACCACGGAGGCCGCATGAATGAAAAAATCCCGTCAGAAAGTCCCGGTTTGATCCCACCATCACGGGTCAGATTCTATTCCTTTATTAAAACAAAAAACGCCGCTCCACTAAAGGGGAGCGGCGTTTTTATTCACGAAGCCGATTTAAGCTTCCGTCTCAATCAAGCCATATTTTCCGTCTTTACGCTTGTACACAATGTTGGTGCCGTTAGAATCAGCATCTGTGTAAACGTAAAAGCTGTGGCCGAGCATATTCATTTGAAGAACAGCTTCTTCGCTGTCCATTGGTTTTAAATTAAACGTTTTTGTACGAACAATATCCATATCCTGATCATCATTATCTTCATGTCCCGTATCTAGCGTCTCAATTCCGTTTTCAGGATCAACCGTTACAGCAAAGAACTCAGGCTCATTGCCCTTTTCACGGAATTTACGGTTTACTTTTGTTTTATGTTTACGGATTTGACGTTCAAGCTTGTCCAGAATCAAATCAATAGCCGCATACATTTCTTCATGACGCTCTTCAGCCCGCAGTGTTAAACGCGGCATTGGAATCGTGACTTCCACCTTCGTGTGTTTATCGTTATAAACTTTTAAATTAACGTGTACATTCGCATCTGGCGTATCATTAAAATAACGCTCTAGCTTATTGATTTTCTTTTCCACGTATTCGCGGATTGCTGGAGTTACCTCGATATTTTCGCCTCGGATATTATAGTTCAACATGTAAACTCCTCCTTTAATCAATGCTACACTATCTATTTCTCCTCTACCCCTGTTTTATCCTGCTTAATCGTAAAACTTTTAATAATTTTTTGTAAAAATGATTGGGAATCTTAGCGGATTATGTCAAAATAAAAGGTTAATTGGAAAAAAAGACGTTCAAAAACCCGATCACAGCGCTATGATCGGGCGTTGAAATGGAAGCTGTTGTCCTGCTTAATAGGCTCCCCTAATATGATCTTTTACATGCTGATGATAAAAATCATTCAGTCTTCTCAGCTCATCCTGCGAAAAAGAAGGTGTTTCAATCGCCTGCAGATTTTCTTCTACCTGCTGCTGATTTTTAAAGCCTGGAATCACACACGTCACTTCCGGCTGATCAAGAATCCAGCGCAGGGAAGCTCTTGCCATGTTTCCTCTTCCCTCACCAATCCACTCAATCTGCTGCGCAAGCTGTACTCCTTTTTTAAAACCGAGCCCTGCGAATGTTTCCCCTACATTAAAGGATTCGCCGTTTTCATTAAAATTACGGTGATCGTCTGCTTCAAACTGATGATCAAGTGAAAATTTATTCGTCAGCAAACCGCTGGCTAAAGGAAGTCTGACAATAATTCCGACACCACGTTTTTTTGCTTTTTCAAATAACTCTTCCAATGGTTTTTGACGGAACACGTTAAAAATGACCTGAAGTGATTTAACATTCGCATACTCCAGACAAAGCAGTCCTTCTTCAACCGTTTCAACACTAACGCCATAGTGCTTAATTTTCCCTTCGCTTTGAAGGTCGTCCAGTACGTTAAACACACTGCCTTCTTTTAAAATTTCAAGTGGAGGACAATGGATTTGATATAAATCAATCCAATCCCGCTCCAATCTTTTTAAGCTGGCTTCGCAATATTCCCGTACCCGCTCTTTTGAATACGTCTCCGGATCGTGAATATCACCCTGACGGCAGAATTTAGTCGCAATATAAACCCTGTCTCTCAAGCCCCTTGTTGCTTCAGCAAGCAGTTCCTCACTGTGTCCATCACCATAAACATCGGCTGTGTCAAAAAAATTGACGCCTCTGTCAATCGCATATCGAAGAGCTTTCAGCGACTCTGTATCATTATTTGATCCCCATGAACCGCCGATTGCCCATGTGCCAAAGCTTACTTCGCTTACGCGGATATCTGTATTTCCCAACTGACGATAATTCATCTGCTCACTCCCTTGAAGTTATCTTATTACCCCTCTTTAAAAGATTACAGGAATCCATTAAGCGGGCAGACAATGCGCCGACTGTCATCCTGTTTATTTCGAGTTTTAAAGGGGGGAATCCTTCTTTTATTGCTTTAAATTTCAATTTTTGCCCTTTTATTCAAAGCCCGGGCTAAAACAGTGAAGTCCTCCACCAAGCATGCATACAGCGAATGCCACAAACCGAAGAATGGCAAAACAGAAGGAATCATGGCGAATACTATGATAAAAGACAGCACCCCTGCCCCAATCAAAAAGGCATGCACCGGATGAGATAAAAAAAGAGAAATGAATGATGAAGCACCTTTAACGTGTTGCTGAAATGTCGCAGTTTCTCGATTTGCCAGCCGGTTTAAAAGCTGCTGAATCGACTGATTTGCAGTTACCTGTGTGGTCAGCAATTCAATCTGCTCATACAGTGTATCCATTCTCCCGGATACCTGATCTGCCGTTTGCTGAAGCTTTTTTTCCCCATTATCTTTTATTAACATACCGCCGAAGTGATGCATCATAATGCCGACTAAAGACAGCACAATCGTCAGAACAACCGCTTCAGACAGACGCTTTCCTTATACCAACAGCACATATTGGATTACATTTTCTAACTTTTTCATTTTTGTCTCTGCCTTCACGTTATTCGCTGATCAAAATCATTCTCATTAATTCGGCTCGTTGTTCCGGTTCGGTGACACTCTTGCGGAAATCAGCCTCCGCAGTGAATTCGTACAATCCCGGCTCAAGATCGTTCAGTGACGTAAAGCCGCTGTTAAAGGTAAGCGTTTCACCCTTTCGCAACAGCGTGGTTACTTCGTCCTCCCCTGCTTCTTTCGTTTCAATTAAATCTCCGTCTTTTTCTTTTACCGTAAAATCAAACAGACCGCTATTATGAAGAATTTCAGACTGCACTTCCTCACCTGTATACTTAATAGTTGCGATAAAGGTTCTTTCCTCCTGGTACTCGATTATTTTCACTGTAAGAAAAAAATCATCCAGGTTCTTGTTTTTAGCCTTTGTCTCCGTCCAATCTTCACACGACAACAATGAAAATGCGGCAATGACGGCTAGTATAAATGGTTTAATGTATTTTCCTCCTCTCCCTATTTACTGTAACGGTATGTATCTTATGTACACTATATCAAATGAAACCCGACAGTTCAGCACTCTGTGACATTCTGCTCTGTTAATACGCTGCACATGAAATAAAACTCTTTATTCGCTATACTTAAGAGACTAATAGCATAAAGGAGCACACGAATGGGAAATGAAATGGAAGACTTTATTATCCAAAACTATCAAAAAGAAGAGCGAATGATGATTCTCGTTTTTGCGCAATGGTGTGTGAATCATGACCTTGATCCAAAAGCACTCTACCTTGAAGCGTATCCACACCAGGCGGAAAACCCTGAACTCAGCGGCGCAATCGATTTGACCGTTTCAAAAGAAGAAGCCGGTGAAGTCCCGGATGACACCGTGCTCGGGGTCCTGTCGATGTTTGGCAACGATGACCTTGCTTTTGTCGTGTCGCAGGAGATGGAGAAGCTGAAAAAGAAGAAAAAAGAATAGCAGACAGAAAAATGAGGCTGGCAAACTGACCAGGCCTCATTTTTTAGTAAAATTTTGCTGTACGATAAATAAAAGAGAACATTCTGGCGTATCTCTGCCAAATGGATAGCAGGAAAACAAAGATTCCAGAGAGAATATTCCACACCTCTCTGCTTCATTTTTATGCCCTTTACCTGTTCCTTTCTTTATCCATGTGCACTTAAACAATTTTGGCATCTACTTGTCTAATCATGATATTCAGCAATAAGATCAGCAGGACAAAGGCCAAGCTTGGCGCAAGGACAATCCAGGGTGCAGTGACTAGATCCGATATACTTTGCCCGACCATCCCTGCCCATTCACCTGATTTTGAAAGGAATAGATCTTCATCTGCACCAATAATGCCTCCTTCTAAATCACCCCCGATAAAAATCTGAAATACTCCAAGATGCAAGAGCAGGATCAAGGCTGATATCATTTGCTGCAAAAGAACAATCATCAATCGAGGCTTCAAAACAGGAATAATATGCTTTAACACAATATGACTCTTTGAAGCACCTAGCTGAAACGAAGCATGGATATATTCCATTTTTAAAATCTCCCCAAATTCCTTTGAAAAGACCATTAGTAAAGGAGGAATACCGACCAGCGTTAATACCAGAAACTGAAAGGACATCAGCGGGACCATTCCATGTGTTTCATCTATCAGTAAAAAAGCAAATGCCAAAAAGTACACCAAAATAAATGCAGGTATATTGATGTATGGCTGCAGAAAGGTTTCGGTTAGTTTTTTGACCGGTTTCCACGTAAAAGTCAACAGCGCTCCAAGAACGATGCTGAATACGACTCTCAGCAGGCCTACTCCAAACACAAAAATCAACGTATATTTTGCTCCATTTAAAATTCGCAAACTTAAATCATTGCCATTCCGGTCCGTTCCAAGCGGATGATCAAACGATGGCGGGAACGGAGGCGAGACCATCTCTCCGGAAGCATCCGGTTTCATGTTTACCGGTTCTACCCTCTCTTTAAATCCCCATTCATAAACAAAGCTGGCAGTTAATAAAAGCAGCAGTAGGACTAAAATCGAATAAATAAGAGTGTTTGAGTTAGTTTTCATCATTCACTCTCCTTTTATCAATCTGGGAAAAGATCCATTGCAAGAGCGCATAGGGAATTAAAAAAAGCATAATCGCAATAGCTAGTATGGAGCTGTCATTTGCGCGATATAAAATCATCGTAAAACCTTGAATAACAAATAAATACTCAATCACGATCAGCCCGGAAAGCATCATCCAGTAAATTAACCCAACATGATTGGTGATCGAAAAAAAGATGTTTCTTAACACATGAACCAAAAAAACATATTGCCGCGAAAGCCCTTTAGATAGGGCAAAATCTATGTATTCCTTGCTTTGTTCATCATCATGAATTCGTAAAGAAATCTTCAACAGCAGCACAGTCGGCGTAATGCTTAAACAAATCACAGGCAGCAAATACACATCGTTTCCGATCCCGTAAAGCTGAAGCAGCTTAAAACCGGTTTCTTTATATAACAGTATGACGCTTAATTGAAAAATCAAAATCAAGATCACATCAGGGATGCAGTCCAAAAATACCAGAATCCACTTTGCGAACTTTTTCATACGGTATGTAAGCAAATGATACAAATACGTTAAAATCAGTACGACCATAAAAGCAATTCCTAATGACATGAGTAAAAGAGACATGGAGTATTGATAGGCTTCCAGCATATATCCCATATCAATACGAACACCGAAAAAGGTCGTTTCTTCCTGTTCATAGAAACGCAAAAGACCTATCACCGTTGCGGCTACTTCCTGCAGATAATTCACAGGGAAAAATCCAACAGCAGCCTCTTCCACTTTGCTTGATGTGAGCAGATAGGGCAAAGACGCGATGCTGCAGATGCTGATCACAATCACTATCAATTTTAATAATAAGTTCAATGCTGTTATTGCAAGGTACATGGGGGTACTTTTTTCAATCATAAGGAACTCCTTTTGCCTTAAACAGAGCAACCACAGGGTCATCGTACGACGAATGAATCAGAAGTCTGCCAGGTACATAGATAATAGATAGAATGGTTTCCATTTATTATCATATCAGACTTATAGTTGGATAAGGATTACTTTTTTTAATAGAGTCAGGTTGTACATTAAATCGCAAAACAAAAAATCGCCCTTGAATGCACCTGGTCTCCTCTTTAATAGAGTCTGACCCAGTGCCTTCAAGGGCGTTTAATTAATTTCGCTTATCGTAAAAGGTTCCGTCGCGATTAACCTGATCATATGGATTAATGTATTTTTTCATATTGGTCTTTTTTGAACGCAGACTCGACATTTCATCCTGCAAATGAAGATGATTGGTGGCTAAAAGCTCCTGGATGCGGCTGTTTAAGCTGATAATCTGATTGCCCATTTCGCGCTCTTCGGGGGAAAAAGGCTCACTGATTTGCGGAAAAAGCTCTTCCCGTTCGTCAAAAAGAGCATTCACCTGATTGATCCACTCTTCCCGGCTTTCCTTCTTTCCGTTAAGCAAAACGGAATAAATCGCTTTAGTTAGACGAAGGCATTGTTCGACTGCACTCATGCCTGATTTCCTGCACCAAATTGCTTTTGACGCTGTGTTTGAATGACGGTTTTCCATGTATCGCGAAGCTCCGTCACCATGCCTTCCACTTCTTCAAGAATGGCTCGGTCATTGTTGATATTCGCTTCCATCAGACGGCGGTTCATGTAGTCATACATCACCATCATATTTTGTGAAACAGAAATATCCATATTCAGGGTCACCATAAACTCCTGAATGATTTTCTGCGCTTTTTGAATCGACTCATTTCTTTTTTCTATATTTTGATCCTCAATCGCAAGCTTAGCCTGTTGAATAAATTTAATACAGCCATTGTAGAGCATTAGAGTCAGCTCGCCTGGACTTTTTGTTGTGACAGAATTCTGCTGATAGGCAGCATACGGGTTATGAATCGCCATGTTGACACTCCTTTTTCCTTTTCACGCTTACTTACATGCCACTGCTGAATGATTGCATCAGGTAGGCCGATTGCTGATTGGCTTTTTGAATCGCCACTTCCATTGCTGAAAACTGTTTGTAATAGCGGCTCTCAAGCATCGCGAGTCTGGATTCAAACCGGTCGATCCGGTCATCCATATTTTTAAGATTTCTACCAATGGCATAGGTGTTGCCTACACTCGTATCACGGCCCGCTTTAGCTATAATATCATCTCTTGTTGCAGAGATCGTTTCTCTTAATCTTCTGGCAAGACCCTGTTCTTCTTTCACAGGACTGTCTTTTGCAAACACATCATAAATAGCGGTTGGATTGTCTGAAATAGCCGCCCGCAGCTTTGTTTCATCAATAATCAGCTTGCCGCCATCACGGTAGTTGTTTGACGTCGTAATGCCGAACTCAGACAACCGTTTCGCATCGCCAAGCCCTTCGACTGCACTGTATAAAACCTGCCGCATCTTGTTCAGAGAGCCGTTTAACGTGGCATCTCCACGCAATGTACCGCTCATTGCCTTTTCATCCCAAAGCTCTGCTTCTTTTTCGGTTAACTCAGAGCGCTGTGCATCTGTTAAAGGAGGGAAATCACGGTACCTGGTTTCAGAGGTTTTCTTACTGATTTCTTCAATAAGCTTGTTGTACTCGTCGGTAAATTTAACAATCGACTCAAAGATTTTTTCTGTGTCAGGAGATGAACTGAACTGAATGTCCTTGCTGCTCGCTTCGTTAATCGTAAATTCAAAACCATTCAGCGTGAACTTATTGGAAAACCGTTCTGTTTCAAGCCCATTATACGTAAACTTGGCGTTTTGCCCTTCAACAATGTCGCCATTATTAAGGTTCAGGGTAGTCGCAAAAAAGGCTCCTGTCAGCTTAATTTCATCGCCTTCCTTCGCTTTTCCGGTTTGCTTTGAGGACATGGAAACGGTGCCTGTAAACGAGTCGTAGAACATATTGACGTTCGCGTTTTTATTAATTTTTTCAATTAACGAATTCATCGATTCTTCAGCTGGATTAAATGTTAAGGTATAGCCTTCAGGATCAAGCTCTCCCTTTTCGTTGATTGTCTGAATCGTGATCGTCTGTTCAGGATCACCCGCAGCGCCAAGCTTGGCAGCAGGATCAAGCTCGATTTTTGCGTTGCTTCGAAGAGTCGCAGCACGCGCCACCTGGCTGACATTAATCGTCCCACCCATATCGCTTGTCGCAGAAAGACTTTTGATAGAAACGTCAGGTGAAGAGCTCGTCACCGTTTTTTGTGAAAACGTTGAAGGCCGCAAGACTGTATCAAAAACCAGATTGCTGAAATCATTCATTTTCCGGTTTAAATCACGGTAATCATCCCGCTGCCATTCGGTGTACTGCTTTTGCTGCGTCAGTTTATCTAGCGGCACCCGATTGGCATTCATCATCTCTTTAACTATTGAATCAATATCCATGCCGCTTGCAAGTCCGTTAATTCTCATACTCATTTCATTTCACTTCCCTCAGATCTTTTTATCTACCAGTAATCCTAAAAATTCTGTCATCGATGCGTGCATATCAAGCATCCGCTTTGCCGGGATTTCCCGCACAATTTCTTTTGTCACTTCATCGACTACCGTGACGTAATATTCCTTCAGGCCTTCATGAAATTCAAATTTTATATGTGTAGGCGTCGGAGAAGCTGCTAAAAACTCATTCATGCTTTTCACGATTTTATCTACCTTTGTGGTATCGATGCGCGAAGCGAAACCTGGTCCATGATTTAACTCCACCACTTCTTTTGCAGAACTTTCTTTCCCTTCGTTTACCTTTGGGGCATTTTGAGGCAATGACTGTGAAGCAATTTCCCTGGTCGTTAAAGATGACATAACCTTCTCCATACTCGGCACCCGCCTTTTACGGTTCTTTTTGTTTATATCGGCCTCTTTGGCATATCATTAACGATTTTTCGAGAAAAGCAGAGGTTCTTTTTCAATAGACTTAAGAAGAAAGCCTTCTGTTTGTGACTTATAGCCTATTTTCAAGTCTTTTCCTATTTAAAGTTGAAGCGGATGGATGTTGTTCATTACAATAAAGGAAAATAGTAGAAACCAAAGGAAGTGAAGCGATGACGCAAACAGTCAGATATGACGCAGCCGCTTTAAAAGAAACCATGGAAGAGCGTGTCCATCAGTACGTCACCTTTCGAGAAAGCCTCGACGTTTTACGGGAAAAAATGAGAGCCGTGACGGATCTTGGCGAAGCGTTTGAAGGCAAAGCAGCCGAAGCGATTAAAAGATTCTTCACCGCCCAAATCGACGTGGTGGACATGTGGCTGCAGCTGGTGGAGCAGCAAATTGCGTTTATGGAAGATGTCGGAGCGATGGCAGAAGACCGCAAGCTCGGCGGCAGTACGAAGATGGATGTGCCTTTCCTGGAAGACGACCTGAATGCTGCTCACAAACGGACAGCGGACATGATTCAGCAGCAGCACGAGGATCTATCCTCAATCCTGTTGCGGATCCGGGATCTTGTTTCACTTGAGGCGTACTCTCCTGCCCAGATTGAACTGTCGATGCAAGACGCTAAAAACAAGCGGGATGACACGGTTGAACAAATGGAAGAGCTTGATCAGGTTCTGGTAGACGAATACGGGCTGTCGGTGGAATCTGAAACACTAATTCTCGCTCTGATCGAAGGATTGCTTCAAGCCACCACACAAAACGGAACATTCTCGCCCATGTCCTTTAATGTGAATGCCTATGAAAATAGCGAAGCGCATGCTGCCATCGAAGCATCCCAGCAGCGCAGCACCGAATACATTAAGCACAAACAACAGCTGCACGAAGCTCGAGAAGCCCAGGCGCGGCAAGCCGAACTCGATGCACGTTCCGGCCTTGAGAAATTTCTGGATGGCACCAAAAACTTCGTTGGTGAGTTCTCAGGCTATTATGATACAGTGAGAGCATCAACCGGCGTCGACCCTGTCACAGGACGCGAGCTCAGCGCCTCTGAACGAACCGCTGCAGCCGCCTGGGCCGCCGCAGGCATTGTCCCGATTCTCGGACCCGCCTCCAAAGTAGCCAAGGGCGGAAAAGCCGTATTCGCAGTTTCCAAAGGATCAAAAGCAGCCACCGCGCCGCTGACCGCCTTTAAATCCAGCACCCAAGCCTTCACCCGCGTCTCCCACGCAGAAAAAGGCATCTACGGCCTCGTCAGCGCCAACGGCTTATCCGGCTTCTTCTTCGGCCAGGACCTCCTAGGCAACGAAGTCACCGCAGAACAAAGAACCGAAATGCTCATGATGGGCTCCATGCTGCCATTTGGTGCAGGGATGAAAATGGTGAAGGGCAATGGCCCGGATGTGTTGGGGGTTGGAGTTAGAGGTTCGAAAAAAACTAATGAAGTAATAGAAACCAATCTAAGTAATATTAGCAACTTTATTAATGGCAATAAGAAATTTGATGAAGTTATTGAAGATTATGCAAAAGTATATAAAGAAAAAGTAGATTTAAACAAACCATGGTCTTGGGATGACACTATTCCTGGTGGGGATAGCTTGTCTCCTGCTCAAAAAAGAAAGATAAAAGAAGTTGCTGTAAAAGAAAGACATATTCCTGATATTAAAGTTATGAAAGTAGAAGGTATGAGATATGGATTTGCTGATTTTGCAAGTCCAGGTATTGTAGAAAAGACTGTTCAGCTACCAAAGGAATTTTGGAAGTTATCTGATAAAGAACAGTTTAAGTGGTTAGATGAAAAAATAGGTGGTACAAGAAAAGGAATGACATGGCATCATACGGAGGTTCCTGGTAAAATGGAGTTAGTTCCATTTGGAATTCATAATATCACACCTCACAATGGTGGAAGAACTAAAGGTATGTGGGCAGACTCTCCAAGATAAAATTTTGAGGAGGAATTAAAATTGGAATTCAAAGATGGATCTATAATATATCCCTTGCCGGACGAAAACTTACTTTCAGATAAGGAAAGCAAGTGGAGAGTAAATTTACCAGTTGAATATAGAGAATTTATAAAAAGATATAACGGTGGTACACCCATAAAAGATAGTTTTACTTGTAACAACCATACTTATGCTATTGATCGGTTTTTATGTATTTTAAAAGTAACTGGGGAAAGAGAAGATGAGTACTACGACATAGGAGTAGTTAGAACACAATTAGAAGAGAGAATAGTTTTTGATGAAGATTTGGTAGGTACTGAACTCCTGCCAATAGCTGTTTTATTTGCAGGGGATTTTGTTTGCTTAGACTTTAGGAATAATAGTGAAGAGCCCATAGTGTGTGTTTGGAACCATGAGGAATCTTCAGATTTAAATCCAGTAACATATATGGTAAGTAATAATTTTGAAGAATTTCTAAGTCTATTAACTGAATAGTATACTAAAATCAATATTGAGTTAGTGTATCGCTCAATTTTATCTGACCTACAAATAAGTACTTGATTTCCTACCGGGGATCAGGTTCTTTTTTGTATGGTATCATATATAAGGGAAATATTCGGAACAGGATGATAGAACCCAATTAATAGGATGAGTTATCACGCAGTTCCATCTTTTATCTATCTATTAGCCCCATATACTTCCTTAACCTTAGACAGTTTGTTCTTTGTCTTTTTGTGTAAACTGATTAACATAACATTGCTATTTCTTGCCTGAAGTTTGCACCACCTTCTTCAGATTCTGGATCATCACGGATACCATATCGTTAAGCTAATAGTTATAAGTTCTATCTGATATGGACTCTTCCCCTATAACTTACAGACCATATCTTGCGGACTAAAAAAGACCCCAGCTGAGCTGAAGTCTTTTTTAAAAAACATAAAATTAACGAAGAAGTTGAAGAACACCTTGTGGCTGTTGGTTAGCTTGAGCAAGCATCGCTTGAGCAGCTTGAGAAAGAATAGAATTCTTCGTTTGATTCATCATTTCTTTCGCCATGTCTACGTCGCGAACACGTGATTCTGCAGCAGTAAGGTTTTCTGCAGATGTGTTTAGATTGTTAATAGCGTAATCTAAACGGTTTTGATAAGAACCTAGATTTGAACGTTCTGCTGAAACTGTTTTGATTGCATTATTAATAGTGGTAATCGCAGCTGTTGCAGTAGCAGCATCTGTTGAAATATCAATTGCATTCGCATCTTCAGCATCAGTAGTAGCGATACCAAGCCCTGTTGAACCGGTCATATCTCCTAGTGTCAATTCAATTTGTTGACCTGTATTAGCACCAACTTGGAAAGTGAAGGTTCCATCTGTGTTGGGTCCACCAGCACCAGTAAGTAAATCTTGACCATTAAACTGTGAATCTTTAGCAATACGATTGATATCTTTAGCCAGTTGATTAGCTTCATCTTGAATAGCTGTGCGATCTTCAGTAGTATTTGTATCATTTGAGGATTGTACTGCTAATTCACGCATACGTTGTAGCATAGAATGAGTTTCATTTAATGCTCCTTCAGCAGTTTGTATTAAAGAAATACCATCTTGTGCATTTCGTGAAGCTTGCTCCAAGCCACGAACTTGCCCACGCATCTTTTCTGAAATTGATAGTCCAGCTGCATCGTCAGCAGCACTATTAATACGAAGACCTGAAGCCAATTTCTCCATAGAATTTGACTGCGCATTAGTAGCACTTGAAAGCTGACGGTGAGTGTTAAGAGCTGTGATATTGTGATTGATAATCATTTGTAATTTCCTCCCTGAATGTGTCGCAAACATCCTTGTTCGCGAGTTGGTTTTTTCGAGCAAGTCGATAGCGGCGCCGCTGTCTTTTTGCTTACACTACTTATATCGGACCTTGGTGGGAGTTGTTAATAGTTTTTTAAAAGTTTTTTTACTTTTTCGGGACTTTTTTCATCCATGAAAAAAGCTGCACCGGGTGAGGGAGCAGCTTAGGGTTTTCGTATAAGGTTAAATACATCGGCGACGCCTACGGATGCAGATTCGTTTTCTTCCTGGATGTTCAGGTAAACTTCCTTGCGGTGGATATCGACGTGCTTGGGAGCGTTGATGCCGAGTTTTACCTGGTCGCCGCTTGAGCTGATGACGGTGATTTCGATGTCATCGCCGATTTTGATGGCTTCACCGGTTTTGCGTGTCAGTACGAGCATGCGCGGTCACTCCTTTTCTTCAGCGGGGGTCAGGATGCGCTGACGTGTTTGGTAGCCGCTGTCGTTTAAAATGACTTGCTTTGCTTTGCGGTTGGCGGTGTTGAAGATTAGCGGTGCCTGCAGGTTGGCGGTCGTCTTTTCAAACGGCTCCTGCACATTTAAAATGACGAGGGCTAGAGCATCTTCCGGCTTTTCAAGACTCAGTGCACTCACCGTCGAGTCTTCAAGTTTAAATTGATAATCAGCCGCAAAGGCGAACGGATTGGTAACGACAAATCCGAGCTCCGGAGTGGTTGTGGATTGCAGCACGTGAAACACATCGTTTTCAGGAAACGCAATCAGGGCAAATTCTTTTTCGTCTACAAATCCAGGAATGCCGCTTTCAAACAACCAGAATTCTTCCTGGTTGGCTTCGATCTGACCGTGGTATTTTGTTTCAAGTGTTGTCATGCATCCCATTCCTTTTTGTTAAATTTCCGTATTGACGACTCGTATGTTAAGTGATTCACGCTGTCTCATGGAGATTGACACGTCTCCGGCTTGATGATCAATAATAGGCTTTTGGGCGCGTGTCCGGTTGATGACTTTTTGCGGTGACGCGTCAATATGTGTGCTTCCTTGCTGATACCTTACCTTAACACTAAAAGGCGGCGGGATAAACCCGATATTGAAGGACTGTTCAGGGCCGTTGCTGTTTCGTGCGGCGATAGATTGAATGACGCGTCCGCCTTTTTCAATTTCCATAAGCTGATTGCCTTCACTTGTTCTTCGGCTCATGCCTGCCTGGACCTCCTGCATGCCTTTGCTTGCCGCTTCCCGAATGAGCTGAGGAGTACGCTTGAGTCCCATGGCTGCCCACGCCTGCGACTGATCAATGGTTAATCTGCCGGGTGTCGTGCGGATGGTCATTTGCGCCTTCGGTGATTCCAGGTCAAGTTTAGCGGACGGCTGCTGAATCGACTGGCTCGCTTTGGTCGAGCTTATACCGATTTTGGCAGATGTGGATTGCATTTGTAGCTGCGGAATTTGCATCGCATTCACCTCATGGCGCAGAATCTTTTATTAACGAAGGAAATCCATTAAAGAAGGCTGGACAATACGCGATCCGATCGAAAGTGCAGCACGGTGAACACTTTCCTGTACTTTAAGGTCTGTGATCACCTTTTCAAAATCGATATCTTCGTTCTCAGACATAATTTTTGTCGCGGTTACTTCCTGTTCTCCCACACGGATCTCCATTAATTCCACCCGGTTATGGCGGGCTCCTAAATTGGCTCTCGTATCGGTCACATTTGAAATATGGCCGTCCATTTGATTTAAAAAACCACTGATGTCTTTGCCTTCTGTGTCTGGATCATTCAATCCAGCAATAAGAGAATCCAGATCATCAAAAAGATCAGATGAAAAAACCGCTGTTGGATCTACATTGACGGAAATATACACGCCTTTAGAAAGTTCAAGGTCAATCGATTCAGAGTTTGCAGATACCTTAACAGGGTCCTGAGACAAATCAATCGGCTTTTCGAGTGTATTGGTTCCGTTAAACAAAAACTTGTCCCCAAACTTCGTGTTTCCAAGCTCGGCCAAATGCTCTTTCAACTGGTCAATTTCCTCGCTAATCGATTTTCTTTGCGCAGCGTCATACGTATCATTTCCTGCCTGCACGATTAATTCACGGACACGCTGAAGTGCAGATCCTGTTTTATCAAGTGTGGCATCAGAATTTTCAGTCCAGTTATACGCTTCAGAGTAATTTCGTTTAAACTGCTCGGTTTCAATCATATTTCTTCGGTAGGAGATGCCTTTCATGGCGACTACCGGGTCATCTGACGGGCGGTTAATTTTTTTCTGGGTGGCAATCTGGTCCTGGAATTTCCCCATCTTTTCAAAGCTTGACGATAAATTCCGCATCATATTGCCTGACAGCATGGATTGAGTCACACGCATGATCGATCACTCTCCTTATCTTCCGACTAAGCCCATTCCGTTTATAATTTTATCGAGCATTTCATCCACCATGGTAATGCTTCGCGCAGCGGCGTTATAGGCATGCTGGAACTGAATCATATTGCTCATTTCCTCATCAAGTGAAACGGAGGATACTGATAGACGTTTTTCTTCAACCGACTCTGTTAACACAAGGCTGTTTTGCCCCATACGGTTTGCCTGCATTGCATTAACACCCAATTTGCCGACCATTCCTTCATAAAACGAATTTAACGAGCCGTTTTGGATGGCGCTTAAACCGGGGAGATCAATTGTTTCGTCTGTTCCTTCAAGCTTTAGGGCGCCGTCTGACAATATCATGCTTTGAATATTAGAAAGATTAATGGCGTTTTGTCCGTTCCCTGCGTTTACCGCTCCGCTCTCTGAAACAGACATGGAGGCGGCGATATCCTGCGCGTTTAAATCCGCAAGCTTGAGTCCTTTTGCTGCTCCTTCAAAAGATGCTGGATTTGCCAGTTCAAAAAACGGCTTGCCCTTTTCACCCTTAAGATCTGTTCCTTTTTCATGGACGGCATTAAACGCATTTGCAAACGTAAAGGCCATCTTATCAAGGTCGCTGAGCATATCGGGATAAAGTCCTTTTTCAACCGTTTCGCCATTGGCGTTTGTATGACTGTAGCTGTAGGATTCGATCATCCCGCGGAGCTTGCCTTGCGCAAATTGAATCGTGCCATTTTCATTGGCAAATGGAATTGAGGTGTTCAATGCTTTTCCTTCACTTGTAAAAAGCTGAATCGAAGAAATGGTTTCCGGCGTTTGATCATTCATTCTGCCGTTTGCATCCGCAAAACCGAGCTGGTTGAACCGGTTTCCTGTGACAAGGGGCTGTTCTTTGCCGTTTTCGCTCACAAGCGTGATATTATAAACGCCTTCAGCGATTTTTAGGTCATTTCCGCCGGAAGGTGTTTTCTGTACATTGATTTTCACCATTTGTGAAAGCTCGTCCACTAACGCGTCCCGCTTGTCGTACAAATCATTTGGCAGGTAGCCGTGCGGTTCAACGCCTGCAATCTGGCTGTTTAGTCCGCTGATTTGCTCTAACAGGGAATTGACGCTTTTTAAGCCGATGCCGATTTCACTGCCGATATCTTTCTGGATGGTTTTAAGGGAATCGCTGGCATAATGAAACGTATCCACCGCTGCCTGACCGCGTTCAAGTACGACGCTTCTTGCGCCTGTGTTTTCTGGGTTCACCGATAAATCCTGCAGCGACTGCCAAAATTCGCCCATGACCGCAGACAAGCCGTTTGTCGTCGGCTCATTCATAACATCCTCCATTTTACTGAGGGAGGTTGCTCGCGCGTCCCAATAGCCCAGTTTATTGGACTCATTGCGGAACTGATCGTCCAGAAAGCTCTCGCGCACGCGCTGAATGGAGCCTGCTTCTACGCCGGTTCCCAATTGTCCGGGAATTTGCGGGCGGTTCATGGCAGCTGTCGGGAAGGCTTCAGTCGGCGTGAAATTCACACGCTGTCTTGAGTAGCCCGGTGTGTTGGCATTGGCAATATTATGACCAGTTGTGTGCAGGGCGCTTTGCTGTGTGTTTAAGGCGCGTCTTGCAACTTCGAGTCCGTGAAAAGTAGACATTCTTCAACCTCCAGTGTAGTCAGTTAATCAGGTCAGGCTTGTGAGTCAAAAAGCGGCTTGATCGTTTCATTTGATTGATCGTCGCCTCGATTGCCATAGGTTTGCGTATCTGCGCTCGGCATCAGCAGGTCCATATTCAGCGAAACAAACTGCATCGACTGCTCCAGTAAAAGCTGATTCAGTGTGTTGGTTTCTTTTAGCGCTGTCAGTACAGCTAGCATTTCTTCCTGCATGTGCAAAAGAGGTTCATGCTCTTTTTCTTCTATATAAGGAAGTGCTTCCTGCAGACCTGCACTGTTTTTGCCGGTAAGCTCTGTCATAAGTCCGATGCGTTTTTTCTCGAGTGTGTTAATGGCATGGATGTGCTTTTGTTCTTCCTGCATCAGTGCTGTTAAGGAGGTCAGATTTCCTTCCTTAATGACAGCCGTCTTATTTATGGCGATCTGCTGCAGACTTTTATGCAGCTTCAGCATTTTTTCAAGTAAGTCAATCAGTGATGATCCCGTCATTGGGTTCTCCTTTGGTCAAAAAGTGATCGTGCTTCTCTTTTGTATATCGGCTCTTTGGACGATAAGTTAATGCTTTTTCGGCAATTGCCCTCATTACGTGTAGACATTAATCAGCATCCCTTGAATCTGGCCGATTTTGCTTAAAATATCAATGCCTTTTTGTTCTTTTTGAAGCACGGAATTGGTCAGGTCAATCAGGCCCTGGTCCACTTCCTTGACGATTTTATATACCTTCGTCCGCCCTCTGCGGTTAAAGCCGCGCTGGTCTTCAAGCTGAAGCGCGTTGCTTACGGCCTCTTCCATAAACTGCTTCACAAGTTTTTTATATTTTTTTAAGTCTTCAACAGATCGGGATTCTGCGAGTACTTTTCCCTGGTCTTCAATTTCCTTGGACATGGCGGTCATTTTATCAATGAGCGTGCTGCCTCTTTTTTTTGCCATCACTTCGGAAAACGAGGTGGATTCTTTGGCTTTCTCGGCTTTGGCGGAAGCTTTAGCCGGTCCTGTTTTTGAAATGCGTTGAATTTCCATTTTTATCACTCCACTTGTAAATGTTCCTTTTATCATACGTGCTCACATGAAAAAGGGGAAGAAGCCTATACTCCCATGGCTCTTCCCTCTCACAACATTATTGAAGCAATTGCAAAATTCCCTGCGGCAGCTGATTTGCTTGAGCAAGCATCGCCTGTCCGGCCTGGTTTAAGATGTTATTTTTCGTGAACGTTGACATTTCCTTCGCCATATCAAGGTCACGGATTCGTGATTCAGCAGCCGTCAGATTTTCATTGGCTGACTGCAGGTTTGTAATCGTATGTTCAAGTCGGTTCTGCACCGCACCAAGCTTGCTGCGTTCTTCAGAAACAGATTGAATCGCTTTATCAAATAGGGTAATGGCACGGGAAGCATCGTCAGTTGTCATAACACTGACGCCTTGAGAAGCATTAACACCTGATACAGTAAGGAAGGTGCCGTCCGCTGTGCGGCCAATGCCAAGCTTCGCTGCATCCATTGGATTCACCGTCAGTGTCAGCATTTCAAGCTCATTGGCGCCAATTTGGAAATCAACACTCAACGCTTTTCCTTGGTTTGCGACAAAATCGCTGTCTTTAAATTCAATTTCGAGACCATTCGCTGCCCCGTCATCTGTTTTAATGGTTCCAACTGTTAATGTGTTCCCAACAACAGAGAACGTCTCATCAAGTGCAGGCGCTTTTGTTGCAGGATCCGCAATAGCAGAACCAACAACCCCGTCAATTTCTTCTAGTACAGAAGCGAGGTCCTTGCCTTCAGGGTTAATCGTGACTGATGCAGTTCCGCCTGTATACGGAACAGCCGGCTTGCCAAAATTGATCGTTAAGCCATCAAGCTTCAGGGAGTCGCCTTCTTTTGGTGTTTCGCTGAACGTTAAGCTCACTCGCTCGGAAGAAGCTGCTTCCGGATCCGCATGAAAGGTTGTTGCCGGTCCTCCGGTAAATGGACTTGTCCATCTTGCGCCAGTTAATGTCGGATCAACGGCAACTGAAAGGTCGGCTGCCTCATTTGGCGACATTGGGTTCTGCGTTGAGAAAGTTATAGCAGCCGGGTTAATTTGGCCGTCATTTGCCGCACCGGCATTTGTAGCAGGTGTTTTTGAAACGGTAAAGCTTGGATCTGCTGTTCGAACGGCTGTTTCCAGTGCATTGACCAGCGTGTTGATGTTTCCGATTTTTGCGACGTCAGTTGTTGCTGCTGTGTTCCAGCCTGTTACATTGACCGCAATATTGCCTGAAGCTGTTAAGCCGGCTGTTGGGGAAGCTGCGTTATCAATTTCGTATACTTTGCCGTTGATGGTAAACTTTTTGCCTTCAATGCCTGCGTTATTCAGTTCTCCCACTGACATTGGGAAATCAAGTCTTGCACTGGCAGGTTCACTTGGTGCTGCCGTTACCGTTCCGCCAAACACGCCAAGACCGTTGTAATCAATTTGTGCGTTTGTCGTCTCCAAAAATGCTCTTCCTGTATCAGAACCGTTTAACAGCTTTTTCTGGTTAAACTGCGTAGTGTCTGCGATACGATCGATTTCGGACGTTAATTCGTTAATTTCAGACTGAATCGCTTCACGGTCTGTTTCTTCAAGGGTGCCGTTTGCTGACTGAATCGACAGCTCTCTCATACGCTGAAGAATATCATGAGTGGAAGAAAGGGCGCCTTCTGCTGTTTGCACAAGGGAAATCGCATCAAGGGAGTTGCGCTCTGCCATATCAAGGCCGCGGATTTGAGAACGCATTTTTTCAGAAATGGCAAGTCCTGCAGCGTCATCTGCTGCTTTATTGATCCGAAGACCGGATGATAGCTTTTCAAGACTTTTCGATGTTGCCCCCATGGTCTGATTTAAATTACGGTAGGCATTTAATGCCTGGATATTATGATTAATTCTCATTTTTTACTTCCCCGCTTCCATTGGATTCGGATTGCGCTCCTGCACCATGATGTGTTTTTCGTATTGAGAGGTTCCTATTTTGCCGGCAGATTTAGCGGCTGCAGGCTTTGTTTTTAAAATTTCGGTCCATGCTGCAGAAAGCTCTTCAAGAATAGCGAGCATGTCTTTTGCGAGCTGCGCATCCTTTTTTATGTTTGCTTCAATCGTTTTTTGCGCTATGTAGTTATACACCGCATCCAGCTGATCGGCAATGATGCCTGAGTCATAATTCAACCCTGCTCCAAGGCGGCGCATAATGTCGTTTACTTTTTGCATTCGTTTATTGGCTTCCAGAAACTGCTTGCGATCAATCATTTGGATTGCATCCTTTAATTGGGTGATCGCGGCTTCATAAAGATACGAAGTCAATTCCTGTGAAGATTTTTGATAGAGTAGTTCTTTTGTAAGAAAGTTCATTTTTTCTCCTCCTGCCTACTTTATATATCGGCTGAAGGAGACGTTGTTTAATAGTTTTTTTCCATTTCTTCTATTAAGATCAGCATCTCCGCAATGACCGAATACAGCTGAGGTGGAATGCTGTCGCCAAGGTCTATATCGAGCAGGTTGGCAAGAAGACTCTCATCTTCTTCTAAATGAACATTGTGCTGCTGGGCAAGTTCGATAATACGCTTGCCGAGTGCACCGCTCCCCTGCGCTACGACGCTCGGTGATCCGCCATTTTCATCGTAGCGGATGACGGCTGCAGAAGGACCGTTAACTTTTTTTCTGGCTGCCTGATTAAAATAATGCGGCATCATATACTGAAATCAAATCCTTTCTCTGACATGGCCGGAATGGCGGATCGTTCCTTTTCTTCTTGGGGTGTGGCAGAAACCGATTCTTTTAGCAGTTTGGTAAATTGAATGCTGCCAATCTCGTAGCCGATGTCCTCTAGCCGACTTTTAGCAAGTGCAGTGAGCGGCTTCATTTTTTCTTCAAAGCCAGGCAGATCATTCTTCACTTTAATGGACAGCATCCGTTCGTTAGCTGTCAGCGCAATGCCCACTTCTCCGAGCTTTTTCGTTTCAAATAGAAAGTAAAGACTGCAGTTTTCCCAGTCCACCTTCTGCTCCCCGCTTTTTGATTGAAGAAAAACTTTGAATTCCTCCACTTTGTTTTCAAGCAGATAAGGCAGGGTCATGACCATGCTTTGAAGACCGCTCGCATCGGTTTTACTGAGCAATTGCTGGCCGGTAATTTGATTGAGCATCGAATCACTCTTTACACCAGACTTCTCGCCCTCTTCATGTACCATTTTTAACAGCATGCTTTTAAGTGACGCACTTAACTCTTCTTGTGGTTTCCCTTTTGTCAGCAGGGCATGAGACTGTTCATGTTCATGCGTTAAGCCCATCCCTCTCACATGCTCAAAAAGCTGGCGGCCGGTTGGTTCCTGATGGACCATGTTCATGGAATGACTCACAGAAGTCGCTGCCTGCTTCGAAATTGACGGAGGATCAAGCTGAAGCAGTTCGGTTGAAACCATATGCTGAACCCGCACATCTGCAGGTTTAAAATTAATCTTTTCCATCATAAATTTAACCTCAGACACCACTTTGGCAGCCTCTGCTGTTTGACCTTTTGCCACGAGTCTCGCTGCTTCTGCGAGCTGAGAGCTTCCTTTTAACAGCTTTTTCTCTGTGGCCATATCGGTATAAAGCATAAAATCGCTTTTTAAAATGGCTTGATCAAGCATTTTGATGGTGTTTTCTAGCATGGGCTTTACTTGCGGCACCGCTCTTCTTTGCTGTTGAAGCAGCAGCTGGTCCATCTGCTGGAGGTTTCTCGTAATATCTCTTTTAATCTGTTTAAAATCAATAGCGGCTTGTGATAGCTTTTCAGAGATTCTCGTGACGATAAAGTCCTTTGACTGGGCAGGAAGGGAAGCAGCTAATTGTTCAGAAAGCTGATAGCCTTCGTCCCCTGCCGTGTGCTGGGGTTTCAGCTGCGTATGTGCTTGCTGTAGTACCTGCATGACCTCCTGCCTCGCTGACAGCTCACGGCCTTTATCGAGTGCTGCGGATGCGTGATCGACCGCCTGTTTAATAGAAGCAGATAGATTTTCAGGGAGGTGCTCAGATGGCAGAATCGACTGTTGAATTTCTTTAAGTACGGCGTGCATATCAGGGTTTTTCTGAACGAGCCTGATCGCTTTTTGCAGTGCGTCAACAAGCCCATCCTGCTCCGGGTCAGACGGGTTTTGAATGGGCGCGGATTGATGTAAAGACAGTGACGCCATTTTTGAGACCATGAGCGCTTCAAGCTTCACCGCATCGGACACTTTTTTTGAAAGAGATGAAGAGGCTGTAAGTTCAGAAGAAAATTGAGCCTGCAGCGTGTCTGCAATTTGCTTCAGGCTCGACCCATTCTTCAACGCTTCAGTCAGCTGTTTAATGACAGGATGATCAGGAAACTTTTTTGATAGTGTCTGCAGAACTTCTGCCAGCTTGCCTGCTCCTGCATCGTAAAGCTGCTTCGGGGCATTAGAGAGCTTCGACTGAAGGGCGGGATCTAGTCCTTCCTTTTGCAGCAGTTTGCCCACTTCTTCCCCGACCGTTTTCCCGTGAAGGGCATTGTGAACGAGGTGTAATTGAGTAGAGGTCATATCAAGCTGCTTTTGCGCAGCGGCTGTCACACTGTAAAGCTTGAGCGATACATCTCCGCTGCTTTTAGATATGAAGGATGTAAGCTCCTGAAGCACCTGCTTATTAACAGGAATGCCTTTATCGAGCAGAATCTGTGCTGCCGCTTTTATGTCGGATGAAACCGGCTTTCCTCCATTTAATGCAGTCAGCTGCTGTTCCGAGGATGGTTTTACCGCTTGTTTGACAGGAGGTTCAGCTTGCTTGATGACAGGCATCCCGTCTTTTGAACCGGTCACTTCAACCGAGGTTTTCCCTGATGATGGGAGATCACCTTCCACCTTCACTTTCAGTTCACGCCCGCGAAAATGGACCGTTGCTTCACCGTTTACGTGCTTTTCTTTTATTGTCACTTGAAGAAGATCACCTTTTTGAACAGCTGTGGGGACGTCTGATTTTGAATAAGACTTACCTGCGGGATCGATGTTTACCTGCATCTTTTCTGCACCTCCTGACGATTATTTTCTTTAAAAAAGAGCTCCTGCTTAAGAGTGTTGGCAGAAGAAAAGCCCCTGTAAAAAAACAAGGGCTGGTAAATTAGCTGTTTAGCTTCGGAAATGCTTCAGCAAGTCCGCAGCTGTTTGTTTTGGATCTGCCTGATACGTACCGTTTTCAATATTGAGTTTAAGCTGATTAAGCTTTTCCTGTCTTTCCGCTTGAATCGAACTGTTTTCCTGCATTTCTTTCGCTTGAGATGAAATTTCTACTTTGTCTGCTTTTTGCAGCTTTTGAACATCTGCTTGGTCCACTTTTGCCTGCTGGCGTGCGTAAGGATTGAGATTCGCACTGTTTAACGAATTAATCTTCAAGACAAGTCACCTGCTTTCCTTTTTTCTAAAGGTTGTTTGTTACCTATTATATCGGCAGGCATTGAAAAAATTAAAGGCGCACGGGAAAATTAGAAATAAAGTCCCATGCCCCTTTCTTGTCTTTTATTTTGTGTTTCTCGTTGATAAATAGGTTTTTTGCTGATGGCTTTTGGAGGCTTCTTGAAACTGACGATTGGATTCTTCATGCTTTAAATCATTTTTTATAGAATCTGAGCACGTTCTGCAAAGCTTCGCCTGCGTAATTAATGTGCCACACTGATCGCACGGATACCCAAGCCCGGGAAACTGAGCCGGCTGCAGTCTGCGCTTGCGAACCCACTTGTAGAGCTGTTTTTCTTCTGCTCCTGTAACTTCTACGATCCGTTCTACCGTTGCGGCACGGTTTTCCCGTCTGCGCAAAAACTGATACACCTGCTGAAATAAATCCTCTTCTTCCTGATGGCACTGCAAGCAAACGTCTCGAAGCCCGTTAAAGTTAAAAATCGCATTACATCTAGGACAATTTCTTAATTCTGCCATGATTATTCACCTGATTCCGTTTTCTTTTATTATATAACATACCTGTTATAAGTAGGTAGTATTAATTAGGAATTTAATCCTATTTTAACGACCGATCGTGATGGATGAGACTTTTCCTGCTCCTGCCTGCTTGAGAGTATAGGCTGCGTGGCGGATTGTCGTCCCGGTTGTATAAAGGTCATCGATTAAAATAATGGTTTTATGTTGGAAGGTTTCTAGGGTGAAAAATGGATTGAGGGTGGAATGCCGTTCTTGTTTTCCTTTTTTCGCTTGGGATACACCTGGATTGTCCATGCGGGAAAGGAACGTTTGATAGGGCAGATTCGCTTTTTCAAGAAGCGCCTCCGTCTGATTGAAGGTGCGTTCCATTTTTTTCGCTTCGTGTATAGGAATGGGAACGAGAAGGTCATAGGGCTGCATTATTTTTAAAGCATCTGTCAGCCTGTCTGAAAAACAGCTCGCAATGGCATAGTCCCGATCGTATTTAAAGCGTTTGATTAACTCTTTTAAACTTTCATTATAGACATAGAGGGAACGATTTTGATGGAGGACATCGTGGTATACGGGATCCTCTGACCATACAAGGCAGTCATTACAGGCAAAGGTTTGTTCTTTAAGCGGCCTCGAGCATATGGTGCAGATGGAATCGTGACGAATTATCTGCAGACTGTCCTGACATTCGCTGCATAAAGACGACTGCCTGCGCGGGGTGAAAAGGTCGCTCCAGGATATCTCGATAAGAATCGGCTCATGACAGCTCAGGCACCGGTTCATGTTTCTTCTCCTTTAAAAGTCCGTCTTTTTTTGCACGATAATTCATTCGGAGAATATGCTTTTGAGCCTGGACGATCGCTTCTGTATGACCAAAGTGAAAAAAAGCCACCGTGCCAAACGGAAAACGAAAGTCACGCCCCGCTCTCCCAGCAATTTGGACAAGAGCACTTTCCGTAAAAATCGATTGCTCTGCCCCAAGCACTGCAACATCAATATTAGAAAAAGTTACCCCTCTTTCCAAAATGGTCGTCGTCAGGAGAATATCAAGCTCTTTTCTTCGCATTCTGTCAATCTTTGAACTTCGTTTATCGTCTTTGGCATGAACCGACTCAATCTTATCAGTATAGGTGCGAAGAAGCGCCTCTACTTCAAGCATCATTGGAATATCCGGCATAAAAAGCATCATGCGTTTTTTTATGGCGAGCCTGCTTTCAATCCAGTATCGAAGGCTGTATGGCAGCTGTTTTTTACCAATAGATTTTTTCCAGTTTCCAAGCCATCTTGTTTCAGGAACCGGCAATGGATAGCCGTGGTATCTGGCGGGAATGACAATGGACTCGAGGATGCCTTTTTTGACGTCTTGTAAAAGGGAAATTGATGGTGTCGCGGTGAGATAAATGAGCGTTGAAGAGGATTTTCGTGCATTTTGTGCGGCGTTCTGAAGCGTGACATCACTGTGATACGGGAAGGCATCGACTTCATCAATGACCATCACATCAAACGCCTGCTGAAAACGGTAAAGCTGATGAGTGGTGGCAATGGTGAGGAGAGCGACATCGTTTTTATGCTCACTTCCGCCAAAGAGAGCCTGAATAGGGATGGTGGGAAATGTCTGCTGAAAGCGCGGGAACAACTCCTGAACAACGTCTCTTCTCGGTGTGGCGATGCAGACCAGCTGTCCTTTTTCGAGTGCTTTGGCTGCTGCTTGAAACAATAGTTCAGTTTTCCCGGCACCGCAAACGGCGTGAACAAGTGTCGACCGCTTCTCTTCAACCGCCCGTACAAGCTGATCAGAGGCTTTTTGCTGGGGGATGGACAGTGTTCCTTCCCATTGAAGGATTGGCTGCTGTGGCGGGTCAAGAAGGTCTTCTTCAGGCCCAGACCATTTTACAATCGGATTGCAGTAAGAAGCCTTGCCCATGTTAATACAGTTTCGGCAATAGATGCATGGTCCCTTGCACCTGGCACATGGCTGCTCATAAAAAAGGTAAGACTGTTCATTGAAACAGCGCATGCAGCGAAACGAGTGTTTTTTCTTTTCTATAGAAGGAGTATAGAGAATATGGTTTGATTGAAGATGAGTTTCCAGTTCCTGAGGGGTGAATAAGTGGAGTACTTCGTCCCGGAGAAGCTGCTTGCCGGAGAGGATCCTGCGAAGCTTTGGGGAATACGTGATGGTTTTCAGTTGAAAAGCCTCCTTTTTTGGCAAAAGTGGAGAACAGCGCTCAGCCATTCTCCTGTTTCTACTCTTTTTTCATCCAGCCAAGGCCCATTGAACCTTCTCCCAAATGTGTCCCAATTACCGGACCAAAATGAGAAATCCGGAATGTGACATTTGGCAGCTGCTGTTGGAGTTCATGCTTCCATTCTTCCGCTTCATTTTCACGGTTTGCCTGAATAATGACAGCTTGAAGATGATCATATTTTTTGGCATCCTCAGCCAGTAAATCAACCATCCGTTTCATCGCTTTTTTGCGCGTGCGAATTTTTTCAAACGGTTCAATCTTCTTTTCCACGAAGTGCAGCAGCGGTTTCACCTGAAGCAGGCTGCCGATCATAGCCTGTGCATTGGACAAACGGCCTCCGCGCTGAAGATGGCTTAAATTATCTACCATAAAATACGCTCGTGTTGTTTCTTTGAGTTCCTCTAAGTACGAAACAATCGTTTCTGCTGAACACCCGCGTTGTGCCATCTCGGCAGCTTCTAGCACAAACATCCCCTGAACCATGCAGGAAATCTCTGAATCGAATGGATAAACCCGAATGGATTCCACCATCTCCCCTGCCTGCACCGCACCGGAAAACGTACCGCTGATGCCACTCGATAAATGAATAGAAACGATTTCATCATTCTCCTCTGAAAGCTCCTCAAAAAGAGCCGCAAATTGACCGACTGCCGGCTGCGAGGTCGTAGGAAGATCCTTTTCCACGCGCACCGACTCATAAAACTCCCCAGTCGTCAGGTCAACCTCTTCCTGATACACGTTCCCGGCCATAATCACACTCAATGGAATCATATGAATCGAAAGCTCATCCCGAAGTTTCTTTGGTATATATGCTGTACTATCCGTTACGATCGCTGTCTTCATTCCATCATTCCTATCCCTGCAATAAAATTTCCAAAGCCATAAACTTGTCCGAAGACCCTATGCTCCTATTTTAGCCCAAGAATTCATTGAATGCATCTCTTTCATGCAATGTTGTTTGGAAAAATAAAAACCCTCTGTTTTAAACAGAGGGTAGGTCAAGGCAGATAGATTATGAAGATCGGGCAGTCATTTCTTCAAGGGGCTTCTTCTTTTTGCCGGAGGATTTTTTGCGGTCAATCACTCCAATAATCATAGCAGAGCCAGGGATATGCTTAACAATCCATGAAAACCCTATACTTGCGAGAGTTGAAAAGATGAAAGCAAGAATGCCGTAGGCTGTCGCTGATAAAGTGAATGGCTGAAATCTTGCAAACACATCGATGAACAGCAAATGAAGCAAGTAGATTGAGAATGAATACTTACTTACGATCTTTACTACCCATGGCACAGATTTAAAGGAAGCTGTGAGATAAAGAAAAGATAGAAACAAGAAGATCGTGTAAAACAGCACATCATTTCTTCTGGATGAAATCACAGTATAATTATCGGCTGCTACATTATAAAATCCATAAAACATCGAGAGCAAGGCTAATACAACGATGCCGGGGCCAGCTTTACGCAGGAAGCTCTTCCATTGGATAGCATATCGCCCAGCGTAATAAGCAACGATAAAGAAAGCGATCCAGCCTGGAAAGAACACTCTGCCATACTGTCTCCAAAGCAGCTCCAGCGATTCATGCGGAGGCGGGAGATACGAAACAATGTAATTATAAAGAATATTAATGACAACCGCTATAGCCGTTACAAAATACGGATTAACTTTGTGAGAATATCGATTAAACAAAAAGTGCAGGAAATAAAGTTGAAAAATGATGAGAATAAAATAGCCGTTCCAGCCGCTCAAGATAATATATCTATACAAAATTGCACCCATATATTCAAAGGAAAACCCGTTTACAAGATTATAATAAAATGCAGAAATAAAAGAAATTGAGAAATATGGAATCAATATATACAAGAATCGTTTCTTCCAAAAACCCTGTGGGGCAATATCCTTATAGGTATAGCTTAATATATAGATTGAGATCATAACGAACATCGGCGTGGCAAAGATAAAAACCATTTGAATCAGCAGCAAAAACTCATAGGACAAACCAGGCAGTTCATAAATACTTTTGACTCTGGCAATTGAATGGACCCATACAACACTTAAACAAGCTGCAGCTCTAATCCAATCAATCCCTATAATCCGTTCTTTCATAGGGCTGCCTCCTTTCAATTTTAAACCTCATTAAGAATAGCATATAGTAATTTTAATGAATAGATGAGTTTCGAACAGTTTAATTGCTAATTAAAGGTATTTATACAAAAGAATATTCAGATCTTAAGAGTTGACAACTTGTATATACACGTAATATGATAAGTTTGTAAATGTAAGCGCTGTTTCTGACTATTTTGGACTATCTTTTGTCCAATAGGGAATAGATGAATGGATAGCGAAGCGTCACGGAAATGAAAACGGTTACGGGAGGGTTACAGATGAGTGATGTAAATAGAGATCAAGTCCGTCAGATCGTTGAAGCGATTGGCGGAAAAGAAAATATCGACTCTGCAACTCATTGTGTTACACGGCTGCGGTTTGTGCTTCATGATGATAGCAAAGTAGATAAGAAAAAGCTTGAAGCCATTGATTTGGTAAAAGGATCGTTTGCTAACAGCGGTCAATATCAGGTAGTCATTGGACAAGGTCTTGTGGATAAAGTCTACAAGGTACTAGCGGAGGAAACAGGAATTCAGGAAGTTTCCAAAGACGATGTGAAAAACGCTGCAGCAAAGAAAATGAATCCATTGCAGCGGACGATTAAATTGCTTGCAGACATTTTTATTCCGATTTTACCTGCAATCGTTACAGCCGGTTTATTACTCGGGTTGAACAATGTATTAACTGTAGAAAATTTATTTGGCGAAGAATCATTAGTCGCTATGTATCCACAATGGGCTGATTTAGCCGAAGTTATTAGTATTATAGCCAGTGCGGCATTCAACTTTTTACCCGCATTAATTGGGTGGTCAGCTGTCAAACGCTTTGGCGCCAACCCGCTGATGGGGATTGTACTCGGTCTTGTGCTTGTGCATCCTGGCCTATTAAGCGCCTATGCTTATCCGGATGCAGTTGGAGAAGGAACGGTTCCGACCTGGAATTTATTCGGGATAACAGTCGAAGCGATTGGTTATCAGGGACAAGTATTGCCAGTATTATTTGCAGCTTATCTTTATGCTTTAATCGAAAAATTTCTTAATCGTAAAGTTCATGATTCAATCAAACTTCTCGTAGTAGCTCCTGTAGCCCTTTTAATTACGGCTCTTGCAGCCTTTATTGCCATTGGACCTTTGACGTTTGCTGCCGGAACAGCAATTGCTGACGGCGTGATCTGGATCTTTAACAACTTCGGATGGCTCGGCGGTTTAATTTACGGCTCCGTGTATGGAATCCTTGTTATCACAGGAATGCATCATACATTCCTTCCAGTTGATCTTCAGCTTATTTCAAGCGATATCAACGGAACATTCTTATGGCCGATTCTTGCTTTATCGAATATTGCTCAAGGTTCAGCAGCATTTGCGATTTTCGCCTTGACCTTCTTCACGAAAAAACAAGATGAAAAACTTAAAGGTCTTGCCAGTTCCTCAGGGATATCGGCTTGGCTTGGTGTTACAGAACCTGCGCTGTTCGGGGTTAACTTGCGCTACCGCTTCCCGTTTATCTGTGCATTAATTGGATCCGGTATTGCAGGACTGCTGCTTGGAACTAATTTTGTACTTGCCAATTCAATCGGAGTCGGCGGTGTGCCTGGAATTATCTCCATTCAAAAAGAATTCTGGCTGATTTTCAGCATCGGGATGGCCATTGTTATTGTCGTGCCATTCGTATTAACCCTTCTTTACGGACTATTCGTTAAAAAAGGAAAATTAGAAGACTAAAAACCAAAAGCGTTCGCAGAATTTTAGCGGACGCTTTGTTTTTAAGTAATCGGTTAAGTATGACAGTTAAATTTAAGGAGTGGTTTTTGTATGGAATGGTGGAAAAAAGCGGTTGTGTATCAGATTTATCCGAAGAGTTTTAATGATACAACAGGAAATGGCGTAGGGGATTTAAACGGCATTACAGAGAAGCTGGATTATTTGAAAAAGCTTGGAGTAGATGTTCTTTGGCTGACTCCTCCCTATAAGTCCCCTCAGAATGATAATGGTTATGATATAAGTGATTATTTCAGCATTCATGATGAATACGGTACGATGAAGGATTTTGACCGCATGTTGAGTGAAGCGCATGATAGAGGAATTAAGATTATTATGGATATTGTCATCAACCATACTTCGACAGAGCATGAGTGGTTTGTTGAGTCCCGCAAGTCCAAAGACAGTGAGTACCGTGATTTTTATATTTGGAAAGATGCTAAAGAAGATGGGAACCCCCCAACCAACTGGGTGTCAAAATTTGGCGGCAACGCGTGGAAGCTTGACGAAGAGTCCGGCCAATACTATCTTCACCTATTTGATGTCACACAGGCTGACCTTAACTGGGAAAACGAGGCAGTGCGTGAAAAGCTGTATGACATGATGAACTACTGGGCTGAAAAAGGTGTGGATGGCTTCCGCCTCGACGTCATCAACTTGATTTCAAAGGATCAGTCATTTCCAGATGAAGACGGAGATGGAGATGGACGTAAATTTTACACAGATGGACCTAAAGTACATGAATACATGCACGAAATGAACCGTGAAGTCTTTTCAAAGCATGATTTGCTGACAGTGGGTGAAATGTCATCCACCACGATTGATCACTGTATCAAGTACTCTAATCCAGAACGCGAAGAACTAAGCATGACATTTAATTTTCATCACTTAAAAGTGGATTATCCTAATGGCGAAAAATGGACAGTCGCTGATTTTGATTTTATTAAGCTAAAAGACATTTTATCTACATGGCAGGTTGGCATGAACGAAGGCCGCGGCTGGAACGCCCTTTTCTGGTGCAACCATGATCAGCCGCGTATTGTATCGCGCTATGGCAATGACGGTGAGTACCGTGTTGAATCAGCTAAAATGCTCGCATCAACGATTCATATGATGCAGGGAACGCCTTATATTTACCAAGGCGAGGAATTTGGTATGACCAACCCTCATTTTAATACCATTAAAGATTATCGAGATGTTGAATCATTAAATATTTACAAACAGCTGATCGAAACCGAGCATTCAAATGAGGAAATTCTTGCAATTCTGAAACAGAAATCGCGTGACAACTCACGTACCCCGGTTCAATGGAATGCGGAGGAAAACGGCGGGTTTACAACAGGAACACCTTGGATTCCAGTCGCTGACAACTACAAAGAAATCAATGCAGAAGCAGCGGTCGAAGATTCTCAATCTGTTTTCTATCATTATCAGAAGCTTAACGCTCTCCGTAAAGAATATGACATTATCACAAACGGGAACTATGAACTGCTTTTAGCAGATGATCCGGCTATCTTTGCTTATACACGAAATACGGATGAAGAAGCCCTGCTTGTCATTAATAATTTTTATGAAAACAGTGTGAAGTTTGAGCTGCCAAAAGAAACAGCACAACACTTCGAACGCTTTTCTGACCATAAAGTATTAATCGGCAATTACGACGATCGTAACGGCACACCTGAATCATACGAACTTCGCCCGTACGAATCGATTGTATTTTATTTTAAGAAGTAGTACCGCATAGCTCAATAGTTAAAAAAGAAGCGTTCAATCCTCACCGGATTGAACGCTTCTTTCAATATAATTTCTCATTGCGGGCTACAGCCCACCCACTTGAACGTTCTGATCATTATATAAAGAAAGAACCCGGTGAGGATGGATGACCATGGCGAAAAGCAATCGAGGGAAAATTTTAAAGAAACGATCGGTCAAAAATGGAGTTACTTATCGAGGCACCTGTCCGAAATGCAGCAGAACGGGCATAAAACTTCTGTACTCTCATATAACCCAATCGAAGGATATTCAAAAAGTATGCAAGAACTGCAGAGACAAATAAGAATTTTAAGGATGATACCGAAAATGGGATCATCCTTTTCTCGTTCTTTCTCCATAAATTGGACAAAAAAAACCAGCCCCGAGAGATCTCAGAGCCAGGTATAGAACGAATCTATTCAGGGTCAGCCATAAAGTGAATAGACGCTATTTTCCATTCTTCTTCAACCAGATGAAAGACTGTGATCTGGCGGCCTGTCCTGGTCACTTCTGCGCCATTTGATGGGTCTGTCGTTGTCAGTATTAAATCTGCATACACATGTGCTTCGTCTTCCTTGTATTCACTGATCGTTTTCAGCTCCACTTCACGTTCAACGTCAAATGATTCATACACTTTCTCCAAGGCAGTTCTTTCCTCTTCTTCGTCAAAGTAGCCGTCATCTGTGCGGAGCAGCTGAAGGTATCCTTCTATATCTTTTTCGTTAAAGGTGGAGATATATTCGTCGAAGACAGACAGAATTGCCTCTTCAGCTTCAGGTGGAACATCTTCTGCTTCATCCACTTCACCCTCACTATTCATTTCAAAGCCGATCTCTGAATCTTCCTCTGCTGATTCAGGCGCTTCAGACTGCGTATGTGTATCAAGCCCCTGACCGCTTTGGCCATCGTCAATAGAACCTGTATTTTCTGTCGTATCATCGCCGCTGCAGGCAGCCAGGAGTAAAGTGAGCAAGCCTGCTCCTATTGCGGCTCTCATTCGTTTAGATATCATAAGATTGAAACGTCCTTTCTGTATAGAAAATGCACGGATGTCTTCGGGTTATACCCTGCTTCCTTCCATTATGATACAATAAAACAGGGTGATCTTATATGGCAACAACCAATAAATATATGAACATTTTTCAAGAATTGTCCGGGGAAATTAAACAGGGAATCTATGAGCCTAACTCGCTCCTTCCCTCTGAGCACGAGCTTTGCGAGCGCTTTGAAACTTCCCGTGAAACCATCCGCAAAGCACTTACTTTACTTTCTCAAAATGGGTTTATACAAAAAATGCAGGGTAAGGGCTCCTTAGTGCTTGATGTTAGTAAGATGACCTTTCCTGTATCAGGACTTGTCAGTTTTAAAGAGCTGCAGCAGTCTTTAGGGAAAAATATTACAACAACCGTTCATAAACTTGAACTGACAGAAGCAGAAGACTGGCTGTCACCGCAATTGGAATGTGATAAAGAATCATTAGTATGGGAAATTGTGCGTGTTCGAACGATTGATGGTGAGCGCGTTATTCTTGATAAAGACTGGCTCCTGCAGTCAAGCGTCCCTTCTCTCACAGAAGAGGTTTGCAGTGACTCTATTTATGCCCATTTGGAGCATCATTTAGGCCTGAACATTTCTTATGCGAAAAAAGAAATTACGGTTGAACTGGCTACCGATGAAGATCGTGCGCTGCTTGACCTGGATGGATACAGTCATATTGTACTCGTTCGAAATTATGTGCATTTGGAAGATACGACAATTTTTCAATATACGGAGTCAAGACACCGGTTGGACAAATTTAAGTTTGTTGATTTTGCACGGAGAAGGAAATAAGGACCGGTTCATTTCCGTTGCAGGCGGAGGCTTTCCGCGGGGCGCGAGGTGAGCCCCTTTGATGCTGTTGCATCTGCATGGTCTCACCCTTCCCGCTTTTTCACGCTGGAGTCCCCGCCTTGCGCTCCAATGAACCTATTCTTTTTAAAGCTTATCAGGCATAAGTACATATGTTCATGACGGCATTTTTTCTTTATTTAAAAATGCACAGTCTACCGTTTTTAGTTTATAGCTTAGTTAAGCTATAAGACATTTCCCAGGCAATATTCGTTTCATTTCGTCACATCTGGGTCGAACATTCTGGATATGTAGAAAGAGGATTGCCTGCATTAGGCAATCCTCTTTTTTTACTTGATTATCGTACTTCTACCCAGCCGTTTTTAATGGCTGTTACAACGGCTTGGGTCCGGTCATTTACATTCATTTTTTGAAGAATGTTACTTACGTGATTTTTAACTGTTTTTTCTGAGATATAAAGGCCTTCCCCGATGCCCCGGTTACTTTTTCCATCTGCAAGCATTTGAAGAACTTCGCATTCACGCTTGGTTAATAAATGCAGCGGACGGCGAACTTCGACCTGCTGGAAATTACCTGTGAATTCTGCATCAGCCAATCTGCGGAATTCATTTACAAGATTAACCGTGACTTTAGGATGCAGGTAAGATCCTCCATCTGTCACCGTTTTTATTGCATCAATAAGAGCATCTGCATCCATTTCCTTCAGCATATAGCCCAAAGCTCCTGACTTCAGAGCATGCGAAACATAATTTTCGTCATCATGAATCGATAGGATGATTACTTTCGCATCAGGATAATTTTCAATTAGTGTTTTTGTTGCTTCTACACCATTTACTTCCGGCATATTAATATCCATCAGGACTACATCCGGCTGATGTGTATCATATAGATCAATCGCTTGAGAACCATCGTCGCCTTCTGCAACTACTTCAAAAGATTTTTCATAATCCAAGATCCGTTTCACGCCTTCACGAAATAGCTGATGGTCATCAATAATTAATATTTTTGTCATATATATTTTCCTCCTTGATCTTATGAAATCCATTAAAGCGGTACTTGTATCATAATAAGAGTGCCGGACCCCGGTTTGGAATTGACCGTCATTTCACCTGCCAGCAATTCTACCCGTTCCCGCATCCCTATAAAACCAAAAGATCCCTGTTTTTTCTGCAAAGGATCAAATCCTTTTCCATTGTCTTTTATAACGACTGTGATACGGTCCTGCCGTATTTCCACTTTGACGGAAATTTCAGTTGCCTGTGCGTGCTTCAGAGCATTTTGAACCGACTCCTGGACAAGACGAAACAGGGATACTTCGTACTTAGGATGTAATCGTGACTCTTCACCTATTTGGTTAAACAATAATTTTGTACCATTGCTGTATTCTTCAATTGAACTTAGATATTTTCTTAATGTAGGAACTAGTCCAAGGTCATCTAGCGCCATTGGTCTAAGATCATAGATAATACGGCGCACTTCAGACAAGGCGGAACGAACCATTTTCTTGAGACTTTTAATCTCAAGGAAAGCTTCCTGTGCTCCTTTATCCTTATATACACGTTCAATCAAATCAGACCGCATGAGGACATTTGCCATAAGCTGAGCCGGCCCGTCGTGAATTTCCCGGGAAAGCCTCTTTCTTTCTTCTTCTTGTGCTTCGATAATCTGAATGCCAAATTCCTGTTTTTGTTTAGCATCTTGCAGTGCTGCACCCATTTGTTTTAAATCACTATTTAAATAAGTTAGAACTGCCGATATTTGTGTGACTAAATTCTCAGCTCGTTCAATCGTGTCCAGCATGCTTTGCAGTCTTCGTTCGAGCTCGTCTCTTCGGCTGCGAAGCTGTTTCTCTTCCTGCCTGTTAACAGAGAGCTGGATCTGGAGGTCATGAGCCGTTTCATACGCTTGACGAACCTGCTCTTCTGAGAAATTTTTAAAATGGTGACTGACTTCTGCCAGCCTTTTACGAGCAAAACGAGATCGTCTTTCAAGGTCATCACCCTCATAGATCACAGTGGTGATTTTTTCCCTGATTTGACTAAGCTCTTTTACAAGGCTTTCATAATCGTTACGGGTTTGCTCCCCAATTTCAAAAATGTCTGATTTGCTTTGGTCCACTGTATCGATCATTTTACCCAAAATGATGTCAAGCATTTGGGAATCCAAACTAGTTGCGGACACAATCCAGACTCCTTCCTATTACATAGTGTCTTTGTAAAAAATTATACTGTTTAAACAGAAAAAAAGAAAGCCTTCCGCAGTATATGTTTTTAACGCAGTAAATGTCGGAATTTCTCACGGTTATTACTTTACTAGAATAGTAATTATCTGATAATGTAATCCAAACCTGGACCTAGTCTATTATACCATCCTTATAAGGTCGCGATATTAAAGTATCATTACAATTGACGCATACGATATTTCACCTTCTTTTCAATTTCATGCGTTGTGACGAAAATCCTCGTTTGTTGTTATAATGGTGTAATATAACGAGCGAAATTGATAAAGGGGTGCCTCATATATGTTAAAACAATATCGAACTATCGCAAAAAAAGCAGAAAATGAAATTATAATTGAAAAATCCCGCTTTATAACTTCCGTTCAACGAGTTGAAACAGAAGAAGAAGCGCACACCTTTATACAGGAGATTAAACGGATGCACCCTTCAGCCAACCACAATTGCTCGGCCTACATGATCGGGGAGCAGAATCTAATTCAAAAGGCGAATGATGATGGCGAGCCAACAGGGACAGCTGGGGTACCCATGCTTGAAGTGTTAAAAAAACGTGACTTGAAAGATACAGCAGTAGTTGTAACACGCTATTTTGGCGGGATCAAGTTGGGCGGCGGCGGCCTGATTAGAGCATATGGACGTTCTGTGACAGAAGGCATTAATGCGGCTGGGATTGTCGAGCGAAATCTTCATTCTCTTGTCAGCACGACAATCGATTATACTTGGCTTGGTAAAATTGAAAATGAAATCCGCTCTTCTTCTTATTTATTACACGATATTCATTATCTAGAGGATGTCGTCATAGACACTCATGTGGCAGTAGATGAAATTGAAATCTTTATAGAATGGATGACGAATTTAACAAATGGACAATCTAAAATAGAAATTGGCACTCAATTGTATATAGAGGAAAATATAACTTCTTAGTTAAAATCGCAATTAAACTGTAACGAAAGTTTCATTTTACTGAAAAGCGGAAAAAGAGTAGAATAGAGGTTGGGCTGTTAAAAGCAAATCTCTTGACTAGTAAATATTCTGCAAATTTCAAAGATCGTGTTGCGCTGCCCTTATGTTAAAAGTAAATTTACCATCAAAGGAGCCATTACACACAATGGATAGAAAAACGTTTAAAAAGAAAACTAAAGGGAGAAAATTGAAGAAACGTGTCATTATGATACTTCTGCCAATTTTACTTTTAGCTTTTTCAGCACTAGGCTATAGCGGCTATTTGTATTATAAAGCAAAGAATGCTGCTGACGGCTCATATGAAGCGCTAGAAGGACGGGCACAATCCGGGATGCGGGATGAAATGGTAGACCCTGCTACTGACAATGTATCCGTTTTGTTCTTAGGGATTGATGAAAGTGAAAAAAGATCGGGCTCAGCTGGATTTGAAGGAGGAAACACGCGGTCGGATGCAATGATCCTTGCTACTCTCAATAATAAAGATAAATCCGTAAAACTCCTTAGCATTCCTCGTGATACCCTGACGTATATACCTGAAGCTGGAATAGAAGATAAAATTAATCATGCTCATGCTTACGGTGGTCCGAATGCTTCAATGAACGCTGTCGAAGAATTACTGGATGTTCCCGTTGACTATTATGTCAGAATGAATTTTTATGCTTTTATCGATGTAGTGGAAGCACTGGATGGAGTCGAAGTGGATGTCCCATTCGATATGAAAGAAATGGACTCTGAAGACAGCTACAATGCGATTGAATTAAAAGAAGGGCGCCAGGTATTAAACGGAGAAGAAGCACTGGCATTCTCACGCACACGTTCTTATGACAGTGACATCGCACGCGGAGGCCGGCAGTTAGAGGTAATGGAAGCAATCTTAGATAAATCTACTTCTATTGGTTCGATAAATAATTATGCCAATGTCATTGAAGCCATTGGCGACAATATGAAAACAAATATGCGCTTCAGCGAAATGAAGTCATTTATCGCTTATGCCGCCAATTCTGATTTGACCGTTGATATGAAAACACTTCAAGGTGATGGTGTGATGTACAATGGCGTATACTTCTACCAACCTTATGAAGATGATTTAGAAAGAGTCAAAGCTGAACTTCGGGAGCATTTGGATATGCCGCTTCTTGCTTCCAATCATGTTAACGAGGAAGATTCATCTGAATTCGATCATTCAGATGAATCTTCAGAAGATACCTCTACAGATTCAAATTGGTAAAACGAGATTATAATTAAAGATTACAGAAAAGCCACCTAGACTTCCCTCATTAAGGGAGAACTGGTGGCTTTTTCTATTGAATGAAACTTAAGAACATACAAAAGAATGTCAGGAGAACCTGACATTCTTTGTGATTAATCAACGCTGAAGAAAATTGTGTCCTCTTTTACGCCGTTACTAGAATTAATTGATTGATTTAAGCTCATCTTCTACTTTTTCACTTATCACACCAGTACCGCCGTAAATAGTGTAATAGAATGTACCGCGATCAGCAAAAAGTTGTTTTACTGAAGCAGGAAGGCTGTTTTTCTTAGTCAACAGGACAGGTTCTCCATATTGAGCAGAAAGTACAGATCCTGTTAGAGCATCTGCAAAGTTTTGTCCAGTTGCCAGACTTGCATAGCTTGCATCAATTTTCAGCTGCTTGACAACCTGAACAGATGTTTCATAACGGTCTTTCCCGCCAATACGTTTTGGATTAGGAAGCTGTTTGTATACCTCTGTCGAAACAACACCTTTTCCGCCAATAATCCAGCTGTCATTATAATCCTTTACAATGTCAGCCGTTGCTGCAGGAAGTGAATTCTTTTTTGATAAAAGGATTGGGCTTTCCATAAATGCCGCATAAGAAGCGATGGAT
Organism: Jeotgalibacillus campisalis; assembly: GCF_000829515.1. Classification (GTDB taxonomy): domain Bacteria; phylum Bacillota; class Bacilli; order Bacillales; family Jeotgalibacillaceae; genus Jeotgalibacillus; species Jeotgalibacillus campisalis. Next base: position 97,365 of record NZ_JXRR01000022.1, read on the forward strand.
AGAGCATCCGGATAATTGCTTCCGTTTACGACATATGCAGTTTCATTATTAGGTAATTCTTCTGCAATTAAAGCAGCTGTTTCATATCTGTCTTTTCCTGAAATACGAGTGGTTTCAATACCCATCGTATCTTCCAGGTAGCTTTGGATGCTATCTGAAACAGCATAGGATCCTCCCACGATCGTGATGCGTTCTGGATTAAAATATTCAATTGCTTCTTCTACTACATTAGGAATAGAGTTGTTTTTTGTTAATAGAATAGGAGCTTCTAAATGATAAGCAAGTGGTGAAGCAGCAAGCGCATCAGGAAAATCGGTTCCTGTTGCAAGAACTAGTTCAGCCGTGTCTCCTTCATACCAGCCAGCTTTTGCTATTTCAACAGCAGTAGCATAGCGGTCTTTTCCTGAAATTCTATCAATTGTTGGCTCATCTGAAAATACACTAGTTTGCAAGAAATAGCCTTCTTCTTCTGCTGCATTGTTTTCATCTGTAACATTTAGATAGTATGTTCCAGGTTCAAGCTCTGTATAAAGATCATAGAAGCCGCTCTCATCGTCAAATGCTTCCTCAGGATCTAATTCGCTTTTGTCAGAATTAAATAACTCTACTTTTAGGTCCATGCTGCTAGTATCAGCATTTGGATAAGCAGTGCTTACAAAATATGACGGTTCAGTTCCTGTTACCTCAATTTTAAAGTAGTCTTTGTCGTCAGCTGGCAGATCGCCTGTTACGAAACTATCTACATCAATTTGATTGGCTTGTTCAAATGAATTGTTGGGTTCAGTTTCTGTTGAGGATCCCGCTTCCATCTTATTTAACCTTGGTTCTGGGCTCTCCTGGTCCGTGCTGTCCCCATTTGCAAATGCTGACTGACCAACAACTAAACTTCCTACTAGTGCTAATGATGTAACCAAGCTCCACTTACTTTTCATTTTCTCACTTCTCCCCGCATAGAATAGTGTAGTGTAATCGACATTTTACGATTAGATTACATTAAAAATTATATAGTAGTCGATGAGATATATCTATATTTTTAGAATATAATGTTAATAAAATAAAATCTTTACAAAAAAACTGGATAAAAACCATAATGGCTTTTACCCAGTTAAAAATGAAACTCTCTTAAACTGTATTTACTTTCCTCTAGTGCGGACAAAGTTTAAAAATGGTTTTTGTTCTTTGCCTAATAAACCAATACTTTCGACAATTAGACCGATTGCAACCAGAACGACTGCGATTACCAGTAATGCCCCCCACAGTGTGGACTGTGAGAAAATAAATGCTGACATACTGAACATCGTAGCAATCCCATAAATAATTAATACTGTTTCCTTATGAGAAAAACCAGCATTTAAAAGACAATGGTGTAAATGCGATTTATCTGGAGCAGAAATTGGCTTTTTGTTAACGATTCTTCTGATGATCGCAAAAAATGTATCAGAGATTGGAACACCTAGTATTAGAATCGGAACAAGAAGCGAAATGACTGTAACGTTTTTAAAGCCAAGCAGTGCTAAAACTGAAATCATAAATCCTAAAAATAAGGATCCAGTATCACCCATAAAGATTTTTGCCGGATGGAAATTGTACACTAAAAATCCAATTGTACTTGCCGCAAGGATCGCTCCTATCATTGCCACGTATGTGTCACCCATAATAATGGCCATACCGGATATTGTAATTAAAGCGATTGAAGAAACACCAGCTGCAAGACCGTCCAGTCCATCAATCAGATTAACGGCATTTGTAATCCCTATAATCCATAGAAGAGTTAGTGGAATTGCCAGGTAGCCAAATTCCATTCTGCCTCCAAAAGGAAGGTTAATGAATTCTACCTGAACGCCTCCCCACAAAATGACTGTAAGTGCAGCGATAACTTGTCCGAGCACTTTAAGTTTCGGTGAAAGCTGAAAACGGTCATCAAGTGCACCTGTTAAAATAATGATGCTTGCTCCTACCACAATCGGCCAAGTATATTGACCTGCGGGCTGCGTCACGATAAGCGCGATAATGAAGCTGAAAAATATTGCTAAGCCTCCCATACGAGGCATGATTTTTTTGTGAACTTTTCTAGCATCCGGGGTATCGGTAGCGCCAATAGCAATTGCGAACTTCTTTACTAATGGAGTTAAAATAATCGATAAAACCAAAGCCATGACAATACCTACATATAACATGCCTTACCTCCTTTACTGCCCAATTGCATTCTATTTATTCCAGTAAACTATTTTACGTTTGCATTCCATAGTACATTATACCATCTTCAGAAGAAATTAAAACAATATCTTCGACTGTGTTTGCTTTTCGTCAACTATATAGACGTATGGGCTTCTCAGAAGTTTCATTATTTCAACATTTTATTATATTCTTCAAGGAGGGATTGCTGCAGGTGCTGCAAGGAAAAATGACTTTGTGCAAAGCTTCTCAGTTTCTTTCCTTTTTCTTCTAATTCTCCGGCTTTCTTCAAGCTGTATGCTTCCTTTAAAGCACTGGCTAGTTCTTCATGGTCATCGATCGAAACTACCCAGCCATAAGAAGGATCAGGAATTAAGGAGCGGACACCGCCTACATCAGTCGTAATGACCGTTGTTTCTTCGCGAGCAGACTCGAGTAATACTAAAGGGAAGCTCTCGCTTTTTGACGTTAATAACGACACATCTGAAAGAGACAAAAGAGCGTCAATATCCGTTCTGAATCCCATGAAGCGTACATTTTCCTCGATATTTAACTTTTTTGCTTCATTTATTAGGGAAGTTTTCAGATCACCTTCACCTACAATAAGGACGGTCAGGTCCATTTCATCTTTTACAGCTGCAATTGCTTTAAACAGAACAGAATGGCCTTTTACTGGGTGAAGCCGCGCAACAATTGCAGCGACAAAATCATCTTCAGTCAATGATAAGCTTGCTCTGTCACCCATTATTTTTCCCCGATCAAATGAAATTCCATTGTATATGGAAACAATTTTTCTGTCAGGAATACCATAATTCATTAACATTGTTTTAAATCGATCAGAAACGGCAAATAGTCTATCTGTTTTTGCAAGTGACCATTTGTTAAGCGCAGAAAATAGTGTGCTCAATTTTTTGTTATGCATAAAATCCAGGTCAGGATCACTATGCACGGTCACCGCCCATTTAGCCTGCAGATTCTTTTTAATTAAACGGACAAACAGGTTAGCCCTGGCTCCATGACTGTGAACAATATCAACCTGATTCGAGTGAATAAAGGCCTTAAACTTTTTTAAGAAAGAAAGATCATATCTGTTTTTTTGTTCCATTAATTTAACATTTATGCCTTCTTGGAGGGCTTCTTCATAGAGTTTTCCTTTTTGAAAAACAAGAAGCATCATCTCATGTGATGATTCACCCCGGAAAAGAGATAAAAGATGATTTTTTGATCCTCCTGTTTCACCGCCGCTGATTACGTGAAGAATCTTCATCTTACTTATTTCCTTTTCGGAATTTTTCTTTAAGGACCAGAAGCAGGAATTTAGGCAAAGCGAGCTGCCGTTTTAGTCTCGACGGCTGACTGATTAGACGGTATAGCCACTCCAGGCCAAATTTTCTAAAGATGTAAGGAGCTCTTTTAACATTCCCGCTGAAGACATCAAAGCTTCCGCCCACCCCTTGAAAGATGGCTGCAGACATTCTGCTCATGTTGCGGTCTATGAAAAGTTCCTGCCTTGGACTGCCGAGGGCAACAAACACGATGTCCGGTTTCACCTCGTTTATTCGGTCCACAATCACTTCTTCATCTTTTTCATATCCATTTATATATCCTGCCACTTGAAGGTTCGGGTAGCTTTGCTGTATTTTATCAATGGCTTTTACCACTGTTTCTTCTTTGGCACCGTAAAAAAATACTTTATGATTTTTTTCGTTGGCCAGCTGCAGTAGGTTCTCCATCATTCCTACACCGGTTATTCTCCATCTGATCGAGCCTTTTAACAATTTGGACGCGATTGATACGCCTACACCATCAGGAATTTGATAAGCAGATTGGTTCAACAGACTGGCAAGGTTGCCGTCTTTTTGAGCCATCATAATCTTTTCAGGGTTAATAGCAACAATTCTGCCTTTGTCTCTGCTGTGAATGCGCCGTTCAATATCCTCAAGCAGCGTGTCGATTGGCAAAGCTGTTACCTTCACCCCTAATATACTTTCTTTTGAAGTCATAGAACTTTCCTGCCTCTCTTGGTCTTCACTTTAACAAGGCTGAAAACATTAAATGTTTTTAGAATCACCAAGTTTGTATACTTTAAATTCATTTTCTTCCCATTTAACACGGTCAATACAATTTTTCGTATCAAATACCACCGGGCTTGAAACTTGTTTGCGCAATGCTTTTAGATCAAGCTCTTTGAAAACTTGGTGGTCCGTTAAAATAAGCAGTAAATCAGCATCTGCTGCCGCTTCTTCAAAAGAATCAGTTTGCTCTTCAAACTCAATTTTACTTGCATGAGGATCATAAGCGGTAAAGTGGACACCCTGAGTTCTAAGATGCTTAATAACTTCCATTGATGGACTTTCACGCATATCGTCTATATTGGCTTTAAACGCAAGGCCAAGCACAGCCACTTTTCCTTCTGGTGTACCATTATTTTCAAGGATCAATTTAGCCCGCTCTGCCGTATATGAAGGCATTGAATCGTTTGTATTTCTTGCAAGATGAATAATATTCGCAAGATCCGGCTGTTTTTCAACGAGGAACCACGGATCTACCGCTATACAATGACCGCCTACACCAGGTCCGGGAAGATGGATGTTTACACGCGGATGGAAATTTGCAAAGTTAATCGCTTCCCATACGTTCACACCAATCTGATCACTAATTTTAGCTAATTCATTGGCAAAAGCGATATTGATATCTCGGTACGTATTTTCAATCACTTTAACTAATTCAGCTGTCGTAGCGTCTGTAATATGAATTTTTCCTTTTACAAATGTTTCATACAATTCAACTGTCATATCTGATGACACGGAATTAATACCGCCTACGATTCGATCATTTTCAACAAGCTCAGTGAATACCTTGCCAGGGATTACACGTTCAGGTGAATGGGAAATGTATAGCTCGTCCCCTATTGCAAGACCAGTTTCCTCAAGAATTGGAATCATTACATCTTCCACCGTTCTTGGCGGAACTGTTGATTCAAGAATAACTAAATTGCCTTTTTGAACAACCGGGACAATGGATTTCGTTGCTTCTTCTACATAGCGAAGATTTGCTGTTTTATCTTCATTAATTGGAGAAGGTACAGCAATAATATAAATATCAGCTTCTGTCGGTGTTTTTGACACAGTAAATGTCTGTTTCTCAATAGCAGAATTCAATAATTCCTTTAAGCCGGGTTCAATAATATGAACCTCACCTTTCGACAAGCTGTCGATAACGGAATCATTTACATCTACCCCATGTACTTCAAAGCCATTATTTGCAAACATAACAGACGTTGGTAAACCAATATATCCTAATCCTATAACGCATATCTTTTTCATCATAAAACTCCTTATCCATTCGTATAAACCATTGAAAATTATACATAGTTTCTAGCTTATTGTAAAACATCAATCGACTTCTTTAACCAAATAATGCTAATTAGTATGAATCAACATCGCCTTGCGTAACATACCAATTAGAAGAATTGTAAATCAATGAAGGATCAAGCTTATTATTCATTGATTTCGCCACCAGCGGCATCGGCCTGCTTACCCGAATAAATGTTAATTTCTTAAACAGTTTATCTTGTGCTGTGTTTGGCAAAGACCACACAGAAATCAAGTCGGCACCTTTCGTAATATGCTGCAGTGCGCTGCTCATGTCTTTCCTATTTTGCCCTTTATCAGGGAAGAATAAATCAATGACATGTATTAATTCCAGTTTCTCATTATTCTTTTCAATTATTTCTTTCTTTAAAACGATGTAACCAATCGCATCAGATTGATTCTCGACAATGTATACCTCATATGTTCGAGAAGGATGCGAGAAATAACGCCAATTAATGAATGATGCATTTCTTGTCAGCAGGATGTCATGGTCCTTGCTTCCCTCTTCCCAAATGTGATCAATGCGTTTATCCGCTTGGTCCAATTTTGTTACCGTAAGAGCATCAGGCAGCTTGCGTTTGTTTTTTAAAGCTTTATCCATACTTTTAAAAATGAAAGATGCTTTACCTAAAAACGCAAAACGACTCATCGCTGCTTTTCCAGGAGACAAAACTTTTAAAAGCCTGGGAACATACGTAATTTCCTTGCCGTCCATATATCGAATAAATAAATCCTTTGCTTTAGGAGCAGGATATCCGTATACAAGGTCAATACCTTGAGCTTCGCACTGCTGCATCAGGTGGTGAATAATTTTCTTATAGATGCCTTTGCCCTGGTGACTCGGATGAACCATGACATCCACCCGCTCTCCGAATAAAACAGAACGATCTCCAACTTTTCCTTCAACAACTAAAATCGCTGCATGACCGACGATTTCCCCATCTTCTTCATAAACAGTGATCAAAGGCTTTCTGTTTAATGGATGCGAAAATTTCCATTGCCACTCAGCAAGACTCCGCTTGGATTTAAATACTTCATAAAAGAGCTCATTTATTTTGACTTCATCGTTTTCTTTATAATTCCTCAGCAATTATAAACACTCACCTTTTTGGTTGATCACCGTTTATTATAATATACATATGGTGATTCGTGTCGAAGATTATATTATGTTTTGATGACAAAAAAACCGAATAATGCGTTCATTCGGTTTTTTTTGTCATATTTATTTGACCATCATCTGCTCAAGGCTTTCCCTGACACTTGGTATGATCACTTTATCTGAACCCATATAGTAAAGTGTTGGTGTATCCTTCATTGTGTTCATCCAGTTTGAAACAGGTGCAGGTACAGATGAATTTTTCGTCAAAATTAAAGGTGCGCCGTACTTAGCTGCAAGAGCTGAGCCTGATAAAGCATCAACAATGATATCTCCTCGTGCAAAGAACACATTATTTAAGCTTCCCTGCTGTGAATAATATTTATTTGCAATTGCAATACTCGTATCGTATCGATCTTTCCCGCTGACTCTTTCGACTGTAACGCCGAGCGCTTGCAGCTGGTTTTCGACTTGTTTAGACACAGGGTACGTTCCCCCGATAATGGTAACTTTTTTAACGTTCTTCGTGCTAATAAATCTTTTCACTTCATCGCGCAATGTATGAGAAGAAGTTAATAAGATTGGTGTAGAGGTGGAACCGGCATAAGCTGCAATGGATAGGGCATCAGGAGATTCCTCATTTCCAGTTGCTAAGAAAATTTCATTTACTGCAGATCCTGTATATGCATTTGCAATGGATACAGCCGTTTCATAGCGATTTACACCTGTCACTCTTATTACCTCAATATTTAAAGCAAGAATTTCTTCTACGACTTCAGGAGAAATAGCTCCTTCTCCTCCCAACACATAAACTGTTTTAGGATTTAATCGTTGTAATTCTGTCATAACGGCTCCGTGCATGGTTTTTGGAGTAGTAAGCAGCAATGGAGATCTTTTATTGGCAGCCAATACACTTCCAGTTAAAGAATCAATCGGAAGATCCCCCCGACCAAGAACCACTGCATCTACTCTTTGATTTTCCCATCCAAAAGTAGATATACTGACGCCTGTTTCGTAACGCGAAGCACCGCCGAGCGAATATGACGCTGGAGTCAAGTAGCTGGATGCCACATACCCCTCAAGTCCAGAATCTGTTATTACTGGCACAAACACATATTGACCATAGACTGTGTTTGGATAGGCCGGCTGATTAGAAAGAACGGTCACTCGAGTGCCTTTAGGCAAAGTTGTAAGCGTTGAATCAACATTCACAAGACTTCTGATACGGGCGTTTTCTTCGTTTATAAATACTTTATCCCCAGGCTTTAACTGAGATTTAGACATAGTTAAGGGTCTTGCTGTATCATATTGATTTTTTTCAAATCGTAGTAAAGAACCGATTACATTGGTTTTCAACTGACTAGCTGGAAAAGGGGTTACGTCGATTAATCCCATCTTGCTGATGTGTTCATAAATTCGTTCCTGATAAGGTCTGGTGCCGTTTGCTGTTGGATCATTTCTTGAAAGCATTCCATTATAAGCAAAGGCTGCAAAATACCAGTTATCAATAAATCTGCGATCCATGTCGTTTACAGCTGGCACTAGCGTCTTCCCATCTGTATGCATGGTGTTCGCATATTTCCATTTTGACTCAAGTATATCCAGTCCTTCTTGGATATTAAATCGAATGTCATTCTTCAAGCGGTCCACATATTGTTCTCTTTTTTCTTTATCTGAAATAAAACGCCAGTCTGAGACCTGCATAATTCCAATCCCTATACAGTCATACCCAAGTTTTACATTGGAGCCGTCCCAGGCAAGATAATTTGGGTTGATTTCTGCTTTTTCAGGTGTGCAGCCCTGTCTTATAGAAGCAGGCACAGTTGTCCAGTGCTGCTGAAAATTCGATTCCTGATACGCGATGGCTTTTACAATTTCAGGAGGCATGTTTCGCTTAACTGCTTCCTCCGTTAATATCCGGTTGATTTCTGAAGGCGATGGGTTGGCCATGGACAAAGAAGCACCAGGGGCTGAGTCGATTGAGAAAGTAGAATGATCCGAACGTTCCTTCGAAATAGTCTGTTCCATTCCTTTCCCGTATATATATTGATCCGTCTTCGTTTCTTGAGGATCGATACCTGGTTCATCATTTAACACAGGATACGTTACTTCAAGACTATTTTCCACCATATCATATGAAGCGCGTTCATAAAATGGAGACGTATAGATTTCGTTTAATTTACCTTCATTTACTTCAAGTACAGTGAAATTAACCAATGTACCTGATCCCTCAAGACGGGAGACTAATGTAAAATAGTGCTTTTTATTATTTTCAGTTGAATAAAGAGCTTCAACTCTACCAAAATCGATAGTTTTTTCATAAGAAGATTGGTCATCAAAATAAATTGAAATAGTAGAATTTATTCCATTATCCACTTTTACTTCAAAGGCATGATTTAGCTTTGAAATCGTTTCTCCCTCTGGAAAAATCAAGGAATTTTCAAGGGCACTGGCAGGGGCAGTAAGATTAAATGTGATAAATAGTACTATTATCCCCGATACTAGGTAAGAAATAATAGATTTTTTCTTCTTCTTATTCATTCGACACACTCCTTATGAATCATACGAACTATAATAGAGAGGATATATAATCATTCCACATGAATAATTTTACTTTGTATCAACCTATTTATCTATAACAAATTAATTATATTATTAAAATGGTTCTTTTTACCTAGTTTAAAAATAATAATGTTGTTTTGAAACAAAAAAAGAGGTTGGGACAATTATGTCTCAACCTCTTCAAACCGGTTCTCTGCGCTTCAGGCGGACGCTTTCCGCAGGGACGGTTGCTTGAGCCTTTCCAGGGCTTGCCCTGCAAAGGCTCAAGCAACCGACATATCCTACAGGAGTCGCCACCTTCCGCTCCGTTCACCTCAAATTTACAATTAAAAAGAACTCAATTTAAACATCTTTCACAGTTCTGTCCCAGCCTCTTCTTAAAGGCAACAATAAAGACTTTTAAACGTTGTGTTTTTTCGGGTCCGGAAGATTTCCAAATAGAAACCAGGCCTTCGGAAACATAAGATGAAGTGCCCGAATAAATAGATACGTACAACCAAGAACTAAAATGAGTCGAATAAAAATAAACAGATTAAATTGCAGCCATGTTTCAGGGACGAGAATTCTTCCCCATATAACCAGAATGAATGGGTGCACTAAATAAAATCCAAATGAGTAAATTCTTAATCGTTCAATAATCGCTAATACACTTGAATGTGCTGAGCGTTCAACCCAGATACCAATCTTAAAAAGCAAGTAGCAAGCCAGCAGGAAGAAAAGCATCTTCACCATAATAAACACATAATAATTTACCAGCGGATCCTTCAGCGTGTAGCGATAAAAGAAATCATACGTATAAAGAAGTCCTAAACCAACCGTTAACAAGGATAAACCAGCCATCGCTTTTTTAGAAAGCAGATTGTTCAGGCGCTGATAATGAATGCCAACCCATCCACCGAAGAAGAAACTGCCGATATACACCATGAAGAATGGATACGAAATCCAGTCATACTGTTTATTGAGCAGAACATAGGCAAATTCAAGGATAAATCCAACAATGAAAAGGTATTTATACATAAATACTGATTTTTTAATAAAGAAAACAAACAACGGAGTTAAGAAAAATAATTGAACTAAAATCATAATAAAATATAGCTGATAATAAGAGGTTCCTGATAATAAATTTTGAACGATTGCCGTTATGCCCATGTAAGGCCTGATTCCCATAAAGTAAGCAAATGCTTCATAGAACAATGACCAGAAAATATAAGGACCTAATATAAACATAAATCTTTTTCGATAAAAAGAGAGCCATGTTTTTAACGTGAACGGACGGTCTTCATAGTTATAAAACAACACCAGACCACTTAAAAATACAAAGACTGATCCTTCAAATCGAGTAAAACGATTGAGCATCAGATAAAAATCATATAAAAAATGATCTACCGGAACATTTGAGGATGCTACTGCCGTCACGTGAATCAGAACGACCAGATTCATGGCGACTACACGCATAAATTTGAGTGATTCAATTCTTTCTTTTTTCATAAGTTCTCCTTTTCAAACAGTTAAAGAATTTTGAATGTATAAGACGATCCCTCATTCAGTACGTCAAATATAAAACCAGTGTTCCTGCTAAGCGCGGCACACTGGTTTATGTTTCAAGGTTAATTTAACACTAGTTTTTAGAGACATGATGATGAAGGTATGCAATCACTAAAGCCAGATAAATACTGACACCAGGTGCTGTAAATACGTGACCTGCAAAATGAGCAATACCAAGTCCCAGAATAATACTGGAAATCAGTAAAGCATACATTGGCTGAAAAACCATGGTGATTTTTCTTGTTAATTTTTTTAGTACAGATCCTGCAAAATAGAGCAATGGCAAGAAATAGAGGATAGTCCCTATAAGTCCTGTTGAATAAAAGACATCTGAATAATCCATCTCAATCATCTTTGGTTTTTCTTCAAAGTTTCCACCATACCCCATACCGACAATTTTCTGTTCAATTGGCGCCTCTGTATAATAGAGTTTATATTGGTATAAAAAACGGTCGCGGCTGCTGTACATTAAACTGCTGACGCGGTTCGGTTCTTCCTCTTCTACTTCTTCTGATTCAGCCGGGCCATCAGCTTCTTCTTGTTCTTGTTCTTCTGCTTCTTCTTGTTCCTGATTTTCAAGCAGCTCAATATGTGCATACGTATTCTGGAAGACCGGAACAATTGGGGTCACAGCACCTAACACAAGTAATAACGCAAGCGTGAATGCTGCACTTATTTTTAGATTCCCCGGGTTTTCACTCTTTTTGATTAAAGCGAAAACAATACTTGCCAGTCCAATGGCTAACGTGATGCCTACTGCTCCAAAGCCAACTTTAGTACCAATCATCAATAGAGAGAAGCTTGCAAGAATGACAGGTACCCATAAGTAAATATGTTTAATACGAGTTGTATTGATTATGGCAAAGTAAAGCAGAATAGGCAAAATAACAGCGAGGATTGCACCAAGCTCATTTCCTGCAAAAAACCAGCCCGTGTAGCCTACTTTCGTCCATGAATAACTCATTAGGCTCGTGTTGGTAAGAATTGAAACAAGCATAACAAGCCCAATAATAAGTGAACTGATCATAACATTGTTGAAAAACTTTTTTCCCAGCTCCTTTTGTCCTGAAAAGAAGGAAAAAAGGAAAGCAAAATTTAATAAAACGACATTGAAGTAAGACAGCTTAACTAAAAACTTTACTTCTTCCATTAAATAAAAATTAGGTTTTGAGAGAAAATTAACGCCTAAATGGGCCAGTAAAAATACTCCCCAGAGAAGCAAATAGATACTGGCGATCTTAGCAAAGGAACTGCTCTTCCAATGAAGCAGCAGGAACAGAGCACTGAGTGCCATGTAGATCATTCTGACAATAACGCCTACTGTAGCACTGGTGTTTAACTGAACAATGCTGAAAGTAGTTAATATATCAATAACCGGCTGCATAGCAATGAAGTAGAAAAATAGTAAAACCAGTTTTTTATTAGTCCTTAGTGCGTGTAGCATAATTTCATTCCAATCTATAAGTGATAAATTCTAGTGATGTTTATGGAAATCAAACGAAAGTTTAAACCTCCACTATACTACTATATATTAAGCATTAAGAACATAGCCTAATGGTTAATTATATATTACAAACAATACATCGAAATGGATAAACTAATGTATTTCTTTATATATTTTTTTCTTTTTATCCAGATTTTTGTAAATAGCCCATAACAGTGTAACGGTTCTATTAGCCTGTTTAAACAGCGAGGGATACGTTTCAGCGTTTTTGCTGAGAAGCTCAGTTTGTTTAATGAACTGTTCCTTTGTAGATTGGATAAAGGTTTCTACATACTTAACATTTTTATCATTTACAAGATTAGCTTTTACACCTGACAGCACGAGAAAACCATCAAACGCTATTGCTTGAGATGTAAAAACCTCTGTAGCTCTTTTCTTCACATCAATGGACTCTGTGATATCAATTATACAATTGATATCGTCTGGCGGAACGGGGCAATTAATTTCATATTGCCTAATAATTGGCTTTAAGTCAGACCTTTTCAATACATCAGAAAGCAGCTTTGCTGTAGCTACATGATCAGGATGAGCATCTACGTTACCAGTTGTATAGATGACTTCCGGTTGAATCCAACTCACTAGTTCGTTCAATTCATTCTCTGCCTTTTTATTTCCTTTAACTTCCCCGTCAGGCACGTCTAGATAATAGATCGAATCAATTCCCAGCATATCTTTCACTTGATCAATTTCATTTTTCCTGATTTGAGAGATCTTTCCCTTTTCCACTGACCCGTTGCTGCTTGCTCCATCTGTAATAAAGACACAATGGACCTCAGTATTGAATTTTTTATATTCATGTAACGTCCCGCCAAGCCCAATCGTTTCATCGTCCATATGAGGGGCAAGAACAAGAACTTTCTTTGCTTTTTCAAGAGGGGTAATGTCTTTAGTTCGTTGATAATGTTTTTTTAGCACCATTTTCGTTACGGGATTGATAATTGGTTCACTTACGTTCATGACCATTTTTTTTGCATTCATTGAAATAGCTCTCCTTTTATCTTTTTCGAATAGCTGAAATTAAAAAGGTGAAGGTTGATACCTTTAGCATGAAAACCGCCCCAAGGTAGACGATTGCTCCAACCACTGCCGAAAGGATGATTTCAGCTAGATTAGGAAGCGAAGCGGCGGCCATTCGTAAAAGGCTTAAAGCTCCTATCATTATAACAACAGAGACGATAATTTTAATCAAATCGGCCATCATTTTTCTTTGACCGGATCTGCCAATTAGATTAGTAAATATAAAGTAACTGACGATAAAATAGATGAATGCCATTACAGAAGAAGCTAACGGAATTCCATTATAACTATTCATCGCTTCTGTCAAAATGTAATTAAATACGATATTAAGCAGAATCGAGACAGCACCGATTTTTAAAATGACTTGACCCTTCTGCATGGCATAAAATCCTTTATTTAAGACCGTTTGCAGGCTGAAAAACAAAACAGATCCCACATAAAAGTAAGCAACGGTAGTAGTAGCAGCTGCTGCCGCTTCACTAAATTCACCTCTTAAATAAACAAGCTCGATAATATTGGGCATTAACCACATCATCCCCGCTACAGCAGGCAATAAGATTAATGACATGGCAGATAAGCCTCTTTGAATACCTGTTTTAAACAATTCCTTATTGTTCGTAGATTGCGCTTTCGACAGAAGAGGAAAAATAATAGTTCCAATGGTTACCCCAATAATAGCCTGCGGGAAATGAACCAGATTTTTCGCATTATTAATATACGTTATCACACTTACTTCAAAGCGCCCTGCAAAAACATAGTCCACCGTTAAATTAATTTGGCCGATCATAACTGTAACTGCTACAGGTACAAAGATGATATAAAATGATTTAATCTCAAGCCAGTCGAACTTTCCTTTAAGCGTATACGTACCTTTATCGATAAAAAACAGTATTTTTAAAAGAAGTGACAAAACGGTTCCCGCCGCATAGCCAATAGCAAGTGAATAAATACCGATGCTGTCAGCAAAAAGAACAGCAGATAAAATCGAAGAGAGGATCACGACGATTTGAGAAACAACTGAGATCGCAAAACGGTTATTAGCATCAAAAAATGCTTCGAGAACAGAATTCATACCTACAGCTACAATTGAAGCAAAGAAAATGATGGCTATTAAGATAGAGATCTCTGTGGCATCTGCTGTAAAATCCGGATACAGCAAAGGAATGTAAAATGGCGCAAGCGCAGCACCAAGAAGGGAAAAAATAAAACTGACAATTAAAGTCCCCTTCATCACTTGAGAAAGATGATAAGAGCCATTCTTTTTCTCAAGTGCGCTAATATAGGTTGGAACCAAAGCGTTTTTCATTCCTGTGTTCAAGAAAAGGATAACCATATTCGGAATATTAAAAGCAGCAAAATAGGCCCCGGCAGCAACGCCGTCTCCGAAATAAAAGGCGACGGTCATATCTCGTAACAGTCCTGATAGTTTTAAAAATAATGAAGCAATTATAAAAAGAATACTTGCTAATCCTAATTTTGATTTCAACCTTAAAACCTCTTTCATTTTTCCATAATAAATCTACTCATCTAGTTATACCAAACAATTGGGTAAAACCCAAAACAGTTTTTACACTAATTGTCTCAAACAGATGACAATTTACGATTATTTCCTTCCTATTCTATTATTTCCTTCATTAATTAACGATCGCAAGTACTAAACAAATGATGTTGGCAGAAAAAATCACCAGTAACAAACCACATACAAATGGAAAAAGAATGCCGTAATGAAGGAAATATTCATTAAGACATTCTATATAATAGTTAAATCGTTTTCATATTTTAACTATTGTGGAGACACCATGAGGGGCTCACCTCCCGCCCGTCGGATAAGCATCCGTCTGAAACGGAAATGAACCGGTCCCCATTTTAAAAAATAATTCTACAAAGACATGAAGCTGTCTGATTACCTTATACACGGAAATTCAAATTAGAACATGACTCGATCTTTCCGATAAGTTATCTTCATTTTATGGGACTTTTAAAAGAATAGGTTCATTGCAGCGGAAGGCGGTGACTCCTGTGGGAGCAAGCGGGAAGGGTGAGACACTTTGAATGCGACAGCATCAAAGGGGCTCACCTCCCGCCCCACGGAAAGAATCCGCCTGAAGCGGAAATGAACCGGTCCCCATAAAGAAAATCACTCAACTATTTATTGAACTGAAATTTCTTCGAGCTCAGTGGATACGGTGTAGCCGTTTTCGCCTTCCACTTCAATTACTTCTTTAATTAACCCTACTTCAGGAGCAAAGAATCGGGTTGTTTCCGTCTGTCTTCCAGACGTTTCAGAAGAAACCGTCATTTGTATTTGAACCACATCAGAAAAACTACCATAAGGAACTGTTACTTCATCCGTTGTAGAGACGACATTCCATTCTTCTTTTTCACTGTTTGCAGATGCTGCAAGAGTCATTTCTTCTTTTGGAGACTCTACAGGTTCGAATTCCTCAATCAAGCTTTCTTGATTTTTCGGATTTTCTTCAGTATACACCACAGAGAATCCATCTTCATTCCACTGATAGATTGTGTGAGAAACAACATCTCCAAACTTCACTTCTTCTTGAACAAACTCTTTATTTTGATCAATTACTTCATGAGTAATGGTAAACTCGTCCTGGCTAAATGTTTTAACAGCATTTTCCGGCGAGCGGTAAAGGTTAAATCCTTCTTGTGAATAAACGACAGATTCTTCTGTTTCAACTGCTGACTCTTCTTTCTCCACTGCATCCGCATTTTCCACAGAGTCTTCATTTACTGAAGACTCGTTACTTGATTCACTATTGCCATTGCTTTGAGGCAGTGTGCCCGTACCACAACCGGCAAGCATTAAGGCGGCTATACTTATAATAAATAAATTATTCTTCATTCTCTTCACTCCTTTATTTCGTAAGCTGAATAATACGATTTAGCGGCTGCTTTTTAACTACTCCGCCTACTGAGATGACTCGTTCGACTACATTTTCATTACCATAGGTTGTAATATATCCATCTAAAGATGAATGTAAGTGATCATTGACCAATAACAATGGAGATGAATATTTTTTTGACAATGCTGAAGCCGTCAAGGCATCAGGGAAATTCGCGCTAGTTGAAACGAGAACAGTGTTCGAATGCAGATCATCACTAAAATGTTCTAGCACGGCTGTTAAGGTTTCATATCGATTTTTACCTGCTAATCGAATGACACGATCTCCTCCAACCTCCTGAACTAATGCATCTTCCGTTTTGACTGAAACAACACCTGTACCTCCAACAATTGTAATATCCTTCTTTTGAATGTAATCAATAGCAGATGGCGTTAGTGAACTTTCTGTATTAACTAATAAAATGGAAGCATTCGTATTAACTGCAACAGGTGTTGCTCCAAGTGCATCCGGGAAGTTCTGACTTGAAACGACAATTGACTTGCTCACATTCTTTAATTTGGCGTTAATTTTAAGGTTGGTTTCGATGCGGTCGCTTCCTGACACTCGTTCAACCGTTATGCCCATTGATTTTAACTCTTTTAACACGTCATCCGATACTGCATAAGTACCTCCGACGATAATCACTTTATTCGCTTTCAGTCTTTTAAGTTCATTTTTTAATTGATCTGTCATTTTTTGTGATCGGGTTAACAGGATTGGTGCGTTATCTAACTGCGCAGCATAAGGTCCTGCTGCAAGTGCATCAGCAAATTCGAATGCTGTTGCCATTACCACTGTTTTTTGTTTTTTGTTTGAACTAAAGCCATTAGGGTATAGTTCTTTAGATACTTCAATGGCTGTTAGCATACGGTCTTTAGCAGAAACTTCATCAGCTTCAAAGCGATGAGAATGTGAAGAAACAAGGTTACTGAATACAATACTGCCGTTTTTCTTGTTTTTCACATTGGTGTTTTTCCATAGTTTAGCGTATTCTTTGGCATCTTTTTCGCTGTAGAATGCCTTAAGCAATCCTTTTGATGTATGATGAACCTCATAATTCTCAGCTAAATAATTTGACCAGACAATCGTACCTGATTTTACATCAAGAACGTATGTATTTTTCCATCGTTTAGCTCTTTCGACTGCAGATTGGACATCAAATTTTTCCTCTAATACGCCTTGGCGGGCATGTACAATGTGGTAATTTGGCGATATATAATTTGACCACACCATTTCTCTTTTAACATTGTCCACCACTCTGGTATTCTTCCATTTCTTTGCGAATTCTACTGCATCACTCTCACTTACAAAATAATGTTTAAACGAAGAATGATAGGAATGCAATACAGCAAAGCCATAATAGATATTTGAAAAAATTTCTTCATTTGTTTTGTTATAAATTACTTTTACATTATTTCTGGATTTTGCCCAGTTTAGTGCATTTTCTTTAGAAGCATCTTTATACAGCAGCTTATTCGTTGAATCATACACTTCGTAATAGTCGTAGTTATCAAAATACTCATCTAAACCATCTGCTATTCCAGTTGAAACTTTAGTCTGAACTTCAGGATCTTTAATTTGTTTTTCTTCTGCAGGATTAGACATATACCCTACCTCTATTAGAACTGAAGGCATTTGAGCATTTCTTGTTACATAAAAATCCATTGGCACCATTCCCCGGCCCTCCGGAAGCGGAGCACTGCTAAGTACACCATAATGAATAGAAGCTGCTGCCTTTTTGCTTTCTGGAGAGTATTTTATTTGTAAGGGATCTGGAGGATAATTAGGATCAATTCCCTGGTTTATATCAAAATAGTAGGTTTCATATCCTCTGTAACTAGGGGTTCCTGTTGCATTATGGTGTACAGAAATAAAAACTGCATGGTCATTTCTGCCCTTTACATAGTTATTGGCAAGATTCATTCTTGCTCTTAAATCCGTACTGTTAGGCGATGCAAAATGCCTGTCAGTTTCTCTTGTCATCATGACTTCATATCCGCGTTTTTCCAACTCATCTCTGAGCTTTAAAGAAACCTCCAAATTGGCATGCTTTTCGAAGTAGCCTGTTGACGCACCTGAATAGCCCTTCGTACCTGAATATATACCACCGTGACCTGGATCAATAACAACTAGGTTCTTTTTTGATTCTGCTTCTGATAGATCCGAAAATGACAGAAATAGAATCAAAGTAAGAAGAAACACCTTAATCTTTTGCATAACAGCCTCCTAAATTTACTTCATATACCATTATATTCAATCTGTCTTTACGATTTACCCGTCTAAAATCCTATTTATACACTTAGTCCTTTTAAGCCTAAATAGATTCGAAGTAAGATAAATATTAAAATACAGTTATATAAGAGTATGTAATAGTAATATCGGAAGCACTTTTAAATTGTTAATCTTTAGTTCAAATATTAATAAATAAATTAAGTTAAAAATGAACAAAAAAATACCAAACCTTCTAATAAAAGAAGATTTGGTATTTCAGCTGTATTATTACTCTTCTAAAAAGTCATTCAACTGCTGAACGATGTCTTCGGATACAATCGTTTTGCCTCCGATAACTTTAGCATAGTTGAAATCCTCGTCCTGCAAATGTTGACCAAGGTCGTCTGATACAGAGCTGCCTACAAGGTATAAGCCAGATCCACTCTTAGCTGCAACTGCAGATCCGGAAAGTGCATCAGCAAAATCTCTGCCTGTTGCAACATAAACGGTATCTGAATCTTGACCAAAGAATTTAGCAACTTCAAGTGAAGTAGCGTAACGGTCTTTTCCAGAAATACGATGTGCATTCGGAACTTGACCCATCACTTCATTTGAAACAACCCCAGACCCGCCGACTACAAACGTTCTGTTCGCTTCAAGCTTAGCTAAAGCATCTTTAGTCGCTTTAGGGAGCGATGAGCTCTTTGTCAGAAGGATCGGCATTTTTTGCTGAGCAGCATAGCTTGCTGCTGACAAAGCATCCGGGAAGTTCTGTCCATTAACGACTACTGCGTTACTTGATTTACCGAACTTTTCAGCAATCTTAGCAGCGGTTTCGTAACGGTCTTTACCGGATATACGTTCTACTGTAATTCCTTGATTTTTAAGAGTCTTCACTACGTCTGCAGAAACAGCTCCTTCTCCTCCAAGTACGACTACTTTCTTCGCACCTAGACGCTTAATCTCATCTAAAGTAGAAGATGGAAGAGCTGCAGTTCTTGACAACAATAATGGACCATCATGCATTGAAGTTAATGGAACACCTGCCAACGCATCTGCATAGTTGTCACCGCGCGCAAGAATAACTGTGTCAGCTGAATCCCATTCAGTCTGGCTAAGTTCTACCGCTGTTTCGTAACGATTTTTCCCTGAGATACGCTCTACAAACAATCCAGAATCATTTCGCGTAATGGACAGCTCATAAACCGTTTCGTTTCCTGCTGTGTCAATTGCTTTAAATTCAAATGTGTTGGAGCCTTCCTCAAGGTCAAGTGTAACAGGAACTGTTCCTTCAAACGGCTTTGTTTCATCACTTGTTGTATTCATGCTGCTAAAGAGAACATCGTCTTCGAGTGAAAGTTCAACGCCGTTAAAATTGTCACTGAGAAGAACGTCAACTTCTACCTGATCAGTTGAATTGTTCACCAACTCGTCAGTATTGACAACAACCTGTGGCGCAACCGTATCAACCCAGAAGCCGCGTGCGATGCTTGTAGAATTTCCATTCACATCCGTTGCTTCTATTGTAATATCGTGCTTGCCGTCAGATTCTACTGTTACTTCTGTAGAGAAAACAAATCCGTCAGTCGAAGGAGTGAAAGGTACTTCCTTGCCATTTACCTTGACTGATTCAAGAGCATTTTCTTCTACAATTTTACCTGCTACCGGAATGGTGCGGGTTTTATAGTAGTTGAGCGCGATTGGAGCATTGTCATCGAGGTAGATGATTGGCGCATCTCCATCGTCAACAAAACTTGCTTCATAGCCAACATTGCCGGCTTTATCCACTGGAACAATTTCCAATGACTGAATCTCCTCAGCACTAAAGCCATAATTACTTAGGTTAACAGAAGTTGTATCCCCATTAAGTTTTTCTGTTGGAGTGACATATTGGCCGTTAATGTAAAGATCGTACCATAAAATTCCTACTCCTTCGTCAACGCCTGTAAAGCTAAGTGTGTTAGTGTCTTTGTCAAACGAGACATCGTTTACTTCTGGTGCTGTATTATCCACATAAACTGGCACTTTTTTCGACTGCCATTTTGCACCGTCATAATCCACTCTTGACTTGATTTCATAGAAATACATGCCGTCATCGACGATTTTATCTTTTACAGAGCTATTCCATACTCTTGCACCACTGTAAGAATACTGACCTGCTGCAGCATAATTTTTTCGTATGTTATTTTCGAGAGAAATCGTTTTGAGTTTTGTATTCTCTCCATTTAATACATTAAACTGTACTTCTTTCGCATTTCTCAGGAATGATGGTGCAACATTGATATCATCATATAATCCGTCTTTATTTTTTGTAGATAGCGGGTAGACTATCTCTCCATCCACTTCTATCCCCGATGAAAAGGTTGGGATATTTTCCCTGTTCAACTGTACAACACTAGATGGTGTGTTATAAAAACGATCTTCGCCTTCAAAGCTCATATTATCCACAATATCAGGGTTTTCCCATTTACCATAGAATCCAAGATAAGGAACTGCAAGATCAGGATTTTCTAAATCAGTAGAAACCAACTTAACAAACCCTTCTACGAATTGATCTGCCGGTAGATCAATGAGTTCTTCATTTCCATCCTCATCTATTCCTTTAACTTTTGCATTTGTTAAATCAATAGAAACCGTTACATCTACAGAGCCGTTTGCAGGCACTGTTACTGACTCAGGACCACTTACGACAGCACCTTCTAAATCACCTGCAACAAGGGCATTATAAGTCGAGTCTCCGTCCTTCACAAATGTATCAGCGAGAACAGATGTGTCCACATTATATTCTGCATCTTCTCCCGTAAGGTTCGTTGCAGTTAATGTCATTGATACAGTTTTAGAAGTAAAATCTTTTAAATTTACTTTAGCTTCATTTGTTTCACTATCTGTTACAAATACTGGTGTAGAAACGGCTGCATAGGTTTGCATCATTCCTGCACCCTGTCTTCTAGGTGAGAAAGGCTGCCCATTAAGATCGTGAATAATGTCAGCAGTATTCATTAGCAGCGCTTTAGCAAGTCTGGTGCGCTCATCTGAGTTATACTCGTTAAAGCGATCATCGTCTAGTAAGTACTGCTGTACTAATGCACTTCCTCCTGCTACATGAGGAGCTGCCATGGATGTTCCGCTCATGACGGTATACTCATCATCATTAACAGTTGACAAAATGCCGCCGCCCGGAGCTGTTATTTCAGGCTTGAATTCAAGATCAGGCGTTACACCCCATGAAGTAAAGTCTGTTGCACGGCCTACCTCAGGTCCTTCTTCTTTAGCTGTTTGTGTAACATCCATCATAAGTGAGGATCCATCTGCAAGTACTGCTTCAAGATCAAGCCCTGCCGCTCTCTCTACTTTCATGAAAGGAATATCCCAGCCGCCCTGATCTTTGTAGAAAACAGGGGAAGTAGAGTTATAAACGATGATTCCTGCAGCTCCTGCATTTGCAGCATTGACCGTTTTATCTACAAAAGGCAACCCGCCCCGCTCTACTACCACTACTTTTCCTTTAACGTCAATACCACTGTAATCCGCTGGTGCACCAAGTGCTCCAGAGTTACCGGACAAAGCTTTCAAACTTACTACCTCTACTTCTCCAAGCTTACTCCAGTCATCAATTCCATAGCCTTTAAATTCAGGAACACCTTCTCCATTGACGGAGTGGGTATATAAATCCATGTAATTTCCGGAAGCTGCTACCTGAAGCGTATCCGCATTTAAACCAGGAGCTCCGACAAGGCCAATGTCCGGATTTTCATAATGAGGATTGCTGTATCCTCGTCCGATATGACCTGAATTTCCTGCTGAAACGGTTGAAACAATGCCGTTTTCAACTGCGCGAGTAATAGCTAGATCCTCAGGTGATTCTTCTTCATAGAATGAAGCAGTTGATCCAAGACTCATGTTCAGAACGTCGGCTCCAAGTTTAATAGAATCATCAATCGCTTTTAAATAAATATCTGAATATGTAGATGCGAAATTAGGGTCGTTGGAGAAGACCTTCATTCCAAGGATCTGAGCTTCCGGCGCAACTCCTTTGATCCCGCCGTTTTCAGTGTCGCCGTTTGCAGCAACAGTACCCGCTACGTGCATACCGTGCATGGAAGCATCTGGTCCAAGATCTTCCACGGTATCGTTCAAATCGTAATAATTATAGGCATAAGGAACTTTTTCATTATAGAAGTTTCCTGTTACGGAATTTTCATCTTTTAAAGCAGAAACCTCTTCTTTCGTCAGTTCCCCTTCTACTCCATCGCTCAATACGAAATCACGGTGGTCAACGTCGGTTCCGCTGTCAATAACAGAAACAATCATACCCTCGCCTTTGTATTTAGCATCCGCCCAAGTTTGGTAGGATTGAATAAACTCATGACTTGTAACCATATCCTCCTCAAATTCAGGACGTTCATATTCATTGGCAATATAAACCTTCTTTACGCCAGGAAGTGATTCAATCGCACCAAAATCTTTGTACTGGATGATGCCGCTGAAGCCGTTTACTGAAGCAGAAAATGAATTCTTGTATTCTATATCTACGCCCTTGGACGAGATTGATTGTTTAACAGATTGCTGAGATGATGCAGCTTCCTGCTCAAAGTTTTCTTTCTCTGAATCTGAAAGCTCTTTATACAAAACGCCTTTTTTCGTCGCATGTTCAATAGCCGTTTCACCCGCTACTTCTACAATGACTCTTACCATATCTGACTCTTTTAAAGCAGCTTTATCTGCAGTGACTTTAGCCTTCTGATCAAGTTTAGCCATTTTTGCCTGAGCATTCGATAAAACATTTACCGGCACTTCGCCATTCGCATCTTTCTTCGGCGCATCGTTCTGGTTATCCTGCCCAAGTGCTACTGAAGAATTTCCTAAAACTAATGAAAGCGCCAAGGCTGCAGTTACGTTATTTTTCCACTTCTTTGTCAACTTGTTTCCCCCTTAAGAATATATATACCGTTGCAAAGCTGTAACCAATTTCACCTCTCTTTTCCATTTATATCAGAACACACATAATATTATATAATTTATTCAGAATAGTCAATATAATTTGATATATTTATAATAGATTTGTAATATGAGTAATACGAATCAAATGGTAGCGAATTGAATTCCAAACATTATATAAAATAACGTATAGAGACTAAAGACCTTTTTATTCGTATCCATATACGAATAAAGATCTATAGAATTTTATAGTAGTATAATTGAAGAACAAAAAAACGCCTGCCATTCCAGTTACTCAGCCTGTTCAAAACAGGTGAGCATCAAAGAATGCAAGCGTTTAAGAGCTGTACACTTATTTATTTATTACATCTACTGCACCAATATAAGCGGCTTTCCAGTAGGAGTTGTTTAATGAAGTAATTTCAACACCGTCATTACCCGAATGGATGAACTGATTGTTTCCTATATAGATGCCTCCGTGAGAAGCACCAGGCTTATAGGTTTCAAACATCACAATGTCGCCAACTTTTGGTGAGCTTACTTTCGTGCCGTAGTCCCAAATATCTGCAGTTGTACGAGGAATATAAACATCATGCTTGTTAAACACATAGCCCAGATATCCACTGCAATCAAAGCCTGATGGTGTTGTTCCTCCCCACAAATACGGCACACCGAGATAATCCTTGCCTGTTGAAACTACTGCATCCGATAGATCAATCGATGGTGATGGCTTCGGAGCAGGCGGTTTAGGTGCATCGAAAGCAGAAGCGTTAACCACGGATTCTCCCCCAATTACATTTACAGTGCTTACTTTTTTACTTTTAAGCACGTTTCGCACCGGCGTTGGTAAAGATGTAGGACGTGTTAGCACAACTGGCTGATTTTTTTTAGCAGCGAAAGTTGAACCTGTTAATGCATCAGCAAACCCTTGTCCTGTAGCGGCTGTTACTGTATTCATCGTTGATGGAAATAAACTCTTAGCAACTAGAGCAGATGTCTCGTATCGATCTTTCCCAGCAAATCGTTTCGGCTTAGGGAGTTGACTCGCAACATTCTTCGAAACTGCGCCTGTTCCACCAACAATGATAGTAGAGGACATGCCTTTTACATAATTTTTAACAGATGGATCAATATCATTCTTTGCTGTTAAAAGAATGGGATACTGATTTTTAGCAGCAAACGATGCTATCGATAAACTATCTGCAAACGAACTTCCATTTACGACAATGGCTCTTGTGGCGCCAATTCTCTTTGCAATATTTACAGAAGTTTCATACCGGTTTTTACCTTGAATTCGATCTACTTTAATTCCAAGTGATTGCAGCTGCTTTTCAACTGATGTAGAAATAATAGAAGGCCCGCCTAAAATGACAGCAGTAGAAGGTTTCAGTCTTTTAATCTCTGCCAGAGTATTTGAGCGAATGCCGTTTTGCGCTGTCAATAAAATTGGAGCTTTTAACTTGTGAGCCAGTGGAGCACCTGCTAAAGCATCAGGAAAATTATTCCCTACAGCAAGTACTATATGATTTGTTCCATTCGGAAAATCTTCTTTTGATATTTTTACTGCCGTTTCATATCGGTCAGAACCCGATATTCTATTAATATCGAAAGACGATGCTTCAGCAGAATCTATCTTAATGACTGAGAGGAACATGAGGACAATAACAAAACTTATGATGTTTCTGGTTTTATTCAATCGTATGATCTTCCTTTCAATTATAAATTCTATGTAACGTGTTTTATTGTAGCATTGTCTATTAATCTATTGTTTTACAGTTAGATTACAATTAGATTAAATAGGTTTAAATTCGAGAAACATAAAAATAGACAGCGATTTTACTCGCTGCCCACTATTTACATATTTAATTTGCGATTTATTTGAGCTCACCTTTTGTTCCCTCATAATTATGCAAGTACAAATATTGTGACAGTTTCCACATAAACGTCCGCTCGATTTCACTGACAATCCAGCGTTTTGGTACACTTTCCGGCAGATCCTTCATTGGCTTACTCTGAAGATAAAAGCATGCGTCAATATACCAGGAGTGAAGAACAGAATGATCAATAAATTCTCTTTCCAATCCGTTAATTCCTTCTTCTGTTGCAAGATACTTATGATAATATTTATCATGGTTTGCTGTCAGCAACTCATCCATTGAATGTCTGATGCGTGATTGAAAGGAGAGAATATGCTGATCGAGAGCTGGAACTGAATCGAATTTTTCTCCTCTTAAGAGACTGGACAAGGTTCTTTTAATTTCTTTTTCCACTTCGAGAAAGTAGATTACGTTTTTTAAAAGAGAGTATTTATAGTGGTCTTTAGAGGGATTGGCATACCTTTTTTTATCAATTTGATCTTTGATGCTTCTTTGAATGGATTGAACTGAGTATGGTTTTGTTAATCCTTCAACCATTTCTTCTACCATTACTTTCAATTGTTTTTTCTCTTCTTTTAATCGATCTTCTTCTGTTGCCTCTTGTTTAACTTTATTTTTTCCAAAAGAAAATAAACTCATTGAGTTTTCCACCTCCCTAAACAGAATGAACAGTTACTCACATCTTTGATCATAGCATTTTTGAAATCCATTAAACAGATAAAACGAAATATTCTAATATTAGTAATGATCGTTTCTCAGTTTTCAAGTCTGCTCAAGATCAAGATGGAAGAATGATGGTGCGGTACCGATACCGCTTTCCCTAAAGAAAAAACCCGATTAATTGACGCGAAGAGGTCAAATCGGGTTTATGCTTCAGGAGATTTGTTTATCGATTTAAAAGCTTCGACCAGAATCCCTTCGTTTTCATTTCCATGGGCGGATTCAGCTGAAGAGAATGTCCTTTTAACAGCCTGTCTGCATTTTCAAACACACCAAAATCATGACCGTGTGCTGATTCGATCGCCTTTTGTGCTCTTTTCATCGCAAATCCTCTGTGCCTTGTATCATGTGCATCCGAGGCAATAAAGTGCGCAAGCTGGTGTTCAACCAGTTCGATAGAAAACTTTTGAATTTTCTTTCCGAAGTCTCCTGCTATACTTGCCGCAGTTACTTGGGAGAGTGCTCCCTGATTAATAAGCGAATATAGCTTACCCGGATCTTCCATAATTGCGGAGTTGCGCTCGGGATGGGCAATAATTGGAATCAGCCCCGCTACCTGCATCTCGTATAAAACACGTTCGGTGTAAGCAGGAACCTGACTCGACGGCAGCTCCACCAGCACATAATTAGTTTTTCCTGCTAAGTTTAAAATTTCGTCCCTGGCATAATCTTCAGCGATCTCACCATATATACGGACCTCTTGACCTGGATGGATGGTAATCGAAAGACGATTTTCCTGTGCCAGTGAATTTACTTTATCCACTAATATAAGGACATCTTTTTTTTCATTTATGAAGTGACGGTTTCGATGATGAGGGGTGGCAATAATATCGGTTACCCCGTCCTCAATGGCCTGATGCAGCAGAGCCAGTGTTTCCGTTTCATTTTGAGGACCGTCATCCACACCATACAAAATATGGCAATGAATATCAATCATTTAGCGGTCCCTCCGATCAGTTGTTTCCATAATAGTAGTATTCATCGTTGCTCTTCATTTTTTTATCATTTAAGACGACTCCAAGAATCTTTGCTTTTGCTGAAACAATGGCTTCTTTTGCTTTTGTGACTTTATCTTTATCCGCAATGCCGGCTCGAACGACCAGAATTGTTCCATCACATTGGTGGGAAAGCACCTGGGCGTCTGTTACAGCCAAAACGGGAGGCGTATCAAAGATAATCAGATCATACATGTTTTTTGCTGTATCAAAGAAGCGGTTCATTACCCGTGACGACAAGAGCTCTGAAGGATTTGGAGGAATCGGTCCGGAAGACAGAATATCAAGATTTTCAATATCTGTTTGATTCGCAGTCTTATCAAGTTCTGACTGTCTGGTCAGCACCGTAGTTAAGCCAATCGTATTCATCATATTAAATGTGAAATGAACCGTAGGCTTTCTCATATCAGCGTCTACCAGTAAGACTTTTTTCCCCTGCTGTGCAAATACAATGGCAAGGTTTGCCGCTGTTGTTGACTTTCCTTCACCAGGACTTGATGAACTGACTGTAATCGTACGGATATCTTCATCAATCGCAGAGAATTGTATATTTGTCCGAATAGTCCGGTACTGCTCTGATGCAACAGACTTGGGGTTGTATTCGGCAATTAGATTTCTTTTTTTACTATCCATATTGCTTTTTTTAGGTTTAGCTGCCATATCGTTCACTCCTCACTTGACTTGTCCGTGTGTTTTTCCCCTGAGGATCTTCATCAACGAGATGTGTGATGTTCCCAATTACACCTAAAACGGGCAAATCCAATGTTTTTTCAATATCCTGCTCAGTTTTAATCGTATTATCCAAGTACTCTAATAGGAAAGCGATTCCGACTCCTACCATGAGTCCAACCACAAGAGCGATCGCCATGTTTAAAAACGGCTGCGGGCTGACAGGCGACTGGCCGTCAGAAACGACTGCTGGAGTTAAAATGCTTACATTATCTACACTCATTAAATTTACAATTTTATCCTGAAATACTTCAGCTGTACGATTTGCAATATCTGCTGCAACATACGGATCCGGATCCTGAACGGTAAGATTCACTACTTGAGAATCCTGCTCTGTTTGTACGGTGATCTTTTCATTTAACTGACCGAATGTGAACGATCCATTCAGCTGTTCCGAGACTTTATCGAGAATGACTGGACTTTTAATAATTACATTATATGTATTTATTAATTGCAAATTTGCTTGAATATCTGAAACATTCAAATTTGGCTGGTCACTTTTCTCCTGATTGACTAGCAGTTGTGTCGATGACTGATAAACAGGAGTAATTAAAAAATAGGAGACCGCTGCACTTATTGATACCGCAAGCAGGGCGATTACAATAATCATGACCATACGTTTTCTGAGCGTTCCAAATAACTCCTTCAAGCTAATAGTTTCTTCCATAACAAATGTTTCCTCCTGACATAGATAAAAATAACCACTTTATTATAGCATAGGGATTAACCGCCTAGCTTTATTAATTTCAAAATTCGTTAAAGATTTACAATCATTCTATCAATTGGACAAACTTTCTTATATAATTATAACGTACTTTTTTCTGTACCTTTCATATCACAATAAAAAGGGAGTTTAAACCTATATGCTGAAGAAAGTTCTACTCATTGTAAGTATTGTTTTAACTGGAGCAGTAGTTTATTTTGGACAGGATGCATGGAAAGATTCTCAAAAAGAAGTTCACCGTTCATCTTCCTCTGTGGTAGAATCTACTAGTAATGCCAATTCGGAAGATTCTGCTGATTCTTCTACGTCTATCGAAAACGAGTCTAAAAAGGGTAGCGCCGATGAATTGGAAGACTTGATTGCCAATCAGCCGCAGGACGTTCAGGAATTTTGGATTGAAAGTAAAGAATCTGGTGATACGGTCGATATAACTTTTGTAGCTACAGAATCTGCCGTGGCACTAGAGGAGAATTGGACCACCTTAATAGAAGAAAGCTTCCTTTCTTCGTATGAAGGAATAGACTTTGCTTTCTCCCTGATTACACATGAAAACGAAGGTACATCAGAAGATTGGCTGACCTCTCTTCAATCAGAAGCAGTAACCTTTGAAGGACAGGATATTGTTCTTTACGAACTGCCTGTTATCAATGATAACGGAATGCTCTCAAGCCAGGACCAAATCTATTATACAAATCGTTTTTTAGAAGAAATGCAGTCAAATTTTCCTGAAACGCATTTATTTACGCTTCCTTCACAGCCTCTTTACAACTCAACCTATTATCCTGGCGAATTGGAAACGGTACAAGAAGTTGTGGAAGAACAGGGTATTCCTTTTTTAAATCATTGGGAAGATTGGCCTTCAATAGATGATGAAGAGCTGGAAAACTATTTAACAGATGATAATGATCCCAATGAAGAAGGAAACACCATTTGGGGCACATACCTGGTCGACTATTTTTCTACAAATTAATTAATCTATAGGAGTGTGGGGAAACAAATGAAAAAAACATTATTCGCCGTAGCGGCAACTGCAGCTATCACGAGCTTTTGGGGCTTTGATCAAGAAGCTGAAGCCAGTACAACACATAAAGTTAGCTCAGGTGATTCATTATGGAAGATTGCCAATCAGTACAGCACCACGGTGAATAATTTAAAAACGTTAAATAAGTTATCTTCTGACATGATCCATCCCAATCAAGTGCTGAAGATTTCAGGCAGTTCAGCTTCATCTTCTTCAAACAGACCATCTTCTTCTGTATCCAATTCATCCGGCGGAACGTATACCGTAAAATCCGGTGATACATTAGGCGCAATTGCACAAAAACACGGGATGTCATTATCAACATTGCAAAGTCTCAACAACGTGTCTGGACATCTCATTTATCCAGGTCAAAAATTAAAGGTCAGCGGTTCTTCTCAGGGATCTTCTCCCGCACCTGCTCCTACTATTTCTCAGCCTGGGTCAAGCGCTTCAGGTTCATCTTATACGGTAAAGTCCGGTGATACATTAGGAAGAATTGCATTAAACCATAAGGTAACGGTAGCAAATTTAAAATCCTGGAATAATCTTTCTTCTGATTTAATCCGGGTAGGCCAGCGTTTAACGATCAAGGGCGGCTCAGGTTCATCAGCTCCTTCAACGCCATCAGCTCCTTCAAGCGGCAATACCGGCAGTTCAGTTGTGAATATTGCAATGGCACAAATGGGCGTGCCATATGTTTGGGGCGGCAGTTCTCCTTCAGGGTTTGACTGCAGCGGCTTCATCTATTATGTGTATAAGCAGGCTGGAGTGGATATTTCCCGTACGAATGCAGAAGGCCAGCATGCCCGTTCTTATGAAGTGTCTTCCCCTTCCGTTGGAGATTTAGTATTTTTTGAAAATACATATAAAAGCGGCATTTCTCATGTAGGAGTCTACATAGGAAATAATCAATTTATTCATGCGAACGATGGCGGTGTTCAAATCACCAGCTTGAGTAACAGCTACTGGAATTCAAAGCTTGAAAGCTTTAAACGCTTTTATTAATCTCCTATAGTTAAAAAGCTGCTTCAACAACCGATACCCTCGATTGTTGAAGCAGCTTTTTTCTGCAAGCTTGAATCAACGGTACGATTTCAACTTTAAAACAAAGAGTTCGTTCAGAATATTTAGACGGAAACAGTTTTTCGATATATACTGAGAACAGTTGATCTACTATTCTAAAATCGAAAGGACGATAATTGTGAATGTAGGTTCGATTATAAAGTATTACCGCACCAAAAAAGGATTAACTCAAACTGATTTGGCAGATGGCATCTGTTCCACTTCTCATCTAAGTAAAATCGAAACTAATATGTACACCGCTAACGAAGAAACTCTAAACATGCTTCTTCAACGCCTGGATCTTCGTTTAGAGGATGAGAAAAACAGAATGGGTGAAATTGAGGATCTGTTGCAGGAATTTATTGAATCCTTATTTGCATATGACGATGAACAAATTGATCATCTTTATATTCAGATTTCAGAAATAAAGGACTATATTGAAACAAGCGAATATGTAAACTTATATCATATTTATATGTATCGGTATTATGTGTGGAGTGAATTGCCGGAGAAAGAAAAAGAAATTTTAACTATACTTCAGCGGATTAAAACAACATTTACGCCTGCAGAACAAAACTTGTATTTGTTTATTCAGGCCTTAAATTTATCTTTTTCCAGTGACTATAAAGCCTCCATCAAGCTGTTTAAAAAGTTTTTGGATAACCCTCTTCCTGTTGGAAAGTTTTGGACAGCTGAAGCCTATTACCAGCTGGCGTTATCATATAGTCATATTAACCAGCATGAGGCCTCTGTTATTTATGCGAAGAAGGCTTCAGAAATTTTCGAAACAGAAAGCAACTGGAAGCGGTTAATTCATACGCAAATGATTTTAGGTATTTGCTTTATGGAACTAAGACTTTTTACAGAAGCGGGTGCGCTGTATAAGCCGCTTGTAAGGAATTCCCGCATCTTTTTTCGTGACAGCGTTTATCCACATATATTGTCTAATTATGCCAGATGTCTCCTGACTTCCAAAGAATATAGTAAGGCAAGAAAATTAATGGAGGAAGCCTTGGTATTACTGGGAAAAGGATCGGAACAATATATGGTGGTACTGCTAAACTGGCTTGAAAGCGGCCTGAAAATCGACCTTCTTACAGAAGAATGGGAAAGAAATCTGAATGATTTCCACGATTATAGTCTAAATTTAGACAATAAATATTATTTTTACTACGCTGTTTACTTAAAAAAAATGCAATTTTCCCAAGTCGACGGGATTAAATATGCGATAAAATGGTTGTATCCCTATTTAATCAAACATTCCTTTTATCAAGAAGCAGAAGAACTGCTACCTGGAATCATTGATTACTATAGTGAAAAAGAAGATCACGAAAAAGTTATTCACTATTACGATCAGTGGAGAGAGCTGGTCAAAAAGGAGAGGTCATACAATGAAGAAGGTTTATAAACCGGTTTTGACAGTATCTTTTACAGCAGCTATCCTATTCGCAGGCATCGCTTCAGTCCCTGCTGTAAACGAAGAGTTAGTGGAAAAATTCCGTGTACATGTAGAGAAGGGTGAAGCGCCTGATTCAGGAAAAGTGATTTACCCTCCAGATAAAAGAGTAAGCTAATCATCAGAATTTTCCCAATAGACGAAACGGTTTTTATATTCTACAATAAGAATATGAAATGACCCAGCAATACCCTCTCATTGGCCGCCTGCTAGATGCAGGCGGCACTTTTTTATGCAAAACGGATTATTCATTGATGTAATAATGATCAGGTGCATTTAAATCATAAAAAATAAAACCGCAATCACCCAATCAAAGTAACAGTCTTTGAAGGTGGGATTGCGGTTAAGTTCCGTTCAGCGGAAGCATTAGTGAGTCGCCTCCTCTAGCTTAAGACGATCGGTTAGCGCCATAAATAAGTCTTTATTACCGTCAAGCAGCGCTTTATCAATTAAGCGGTGAAGATTTTGACGTTCTAGAAATAAAATTTCTTCACACAATGCCTCCTCTTCTTCATCCGTCTTGATTTGCTGCACATAAAACGTGATAATCGATTTTAAATGATCCACTAAATCCGAAATTTGCATAAGCTGAAATAATGGAATTCTGAATATGCGCGTTCCTCTTTGAAAAACAAAGATATCGGTTAAATTTTCAATTTGTTTCGTCTTTAAATTTATTCGGATCTCATTAGATTCCACAGGGATAAATTGATACACTTCTTTTCCTTTGACAACAGAGAAATATTGATAGGCAAATACCAGCTTAAGATCGTGTCCTTCTTGCAATGTATAGAAAGGCTTCATCATTTTGATCGTCAGCAACTTAATTTCCTCCTCTCTGTATTATTTTTTAAATATTCAGTTATTTAATTATATTATCAACTATTTTATGAAAAAAATAAAGGGTTAATGCTTAGCAAATCCTTTTCACTTTCATAATGAAAGCAAATATTCACCTTTAAATGAATCAGCCTTTCTTATTTTTTTATATTATTCAATTAGCAATCTATTTGCGTCTTGGTTTTGTTTATTTTTCTAGTACTAATGTATCTTTATGAACTAAATTTAATAAATTATACCATTTAGAGCGTATAAGGTTGTGTACATTCCCCGTAAAAAACTGCGGGATTACACACAATCTGATCGAAAGAACTACCTTTCCTATTCATCAAGCTATACATAATGTAAGAAGATAAAAAAAGCCACCTCCAAATGGAGATGGCATAAATAGGTTTACCCTAGACTATTCAAGGATTTTAACTTGTACTTCTTGAACGCCATAATTAAGCGCGTCTTGCTGAGAAGGAATAAACAAGTCGATTTTGTTGCCTTTAATTGCGCCGCCAGTATCTCCAGCGATCGCTTCACCATAACCTTCAACCCATACTTTTGATCCAAGTGGAATTACGTTAGGGTCTACTGCGATTACTTTTTGGTTTGGATTTGAACGAAGATCAATTCCAGTTCTTGTAATACCTGAACAGCCATTGCAATATGCTGTATAAGCTGTTGCTGTTACAGTTAGTTCCTGAACTGCTTCAGAAGATGGTGCTGCTGATTCAACAGGTGCTGCTGCAACTTCCTCTGCTGGTGCTGCTTCTTCAGCCGGTGCTGCTTCTTCAGCTGGTGCTACTGATTCAGCAGGTGCTGCTTCCTCAGCCGGTGCTGCTGCTTCAGTTGGTGCTGCTGCAACTTCCTCTGCTGGTGCTGCTTCTTCAGCTGGTGCTGCTGCAACTTCCTCTGCTGGTGCTGCTTGAGCAGTACCGCCAGCTACTGTTAATTGATCACCAGGGAAAATCAAGTCGCTTGATAAGCCGTTCCAGCTATAAAGCTTGTCTACTGAAGTTCCGTGCGCTTTAGCGATTTCAGAAAGAGTGTCACCACTAACGACCGTGTATGATTCTTTTACTTCTTCGCTGTGAAACTTGATCTCTTGTCTAGGATATATAAGGTCGGATGATAAGCTGTTCCAATGCATTAGTTCTTGAACCGTGACGTTGTTTTCTTTTGAAATTGCCCACAGCGTGTCGCCTTTTTCTACCGTGTGGGAAGATGATGCTGATGCTTGTCCTGCTGCTCCAGCAGTCAGTGCTGCCATTGCAGTTAGTGCTACAATTTGTTTTTTCATGAAATGAAGCCCTCCTTTTCACTAACAGTACCTATCATATCATCTATAGATTGCAAGAACATATCAATAGAGTTAGAGTGTGGTAACAATTACATTACGTTAAATACTGTTCTCCACTCATTGACACATGTCCGTCATAGAACTATACTAAGACCTATCTTTGTGAAGAATGTTTCATAGTTAAGCATCAACTGGAGAAAATTAGAGGAGTTGAGTGACATTGGATCGCCTAGTTAATTTTTCCGCAGGACCTTCTGCTCTTCCGCTTGAAGTACTGCAGCGAGCGCAATCAGAGCTCGTCAACACAAACGCCAGCGGGATGTCGGTAATGGAAATGAGTCATCGATCAAGAGAATTCGAGCGAATTTTAGTTAATGCGCAATCCCGCCTGAAAAAAATGATGAATATACCGGATTCCTACAAAATTCTTTTTTTACAAGGCGGTGCTTCGTTACAATTCTCTATGATTCCATTAAATTTGTTACAAACAGATCACAAAGCCGCCTATTTAATCACCGGTTCCTGGTCAAAAAAGGCTTTGTTGGAAGCTGAAAAAGTTGGGAAAGCAAAAATATACGCTTCTTCTGAAGAAAATGGATTCAAATCCATTCCTTCATTTTCACAATCAGCACTTTCACCGGACACAGATTATTTACATATCACCGGAAACAATACTATAGAAGGAACTCGTATAACGGAGCTTCCCGACACGGGATCTGTTCCGATCGTTACAGACCTGTCATCTAGTATTTTATCTGAGAGAATCAATGTAGAAGATTATGGGGTTATCTATGCAGGAGCTCAAAAAAACCTTGGCCCTTCAGGTGTAACCGTCGTTATTATTAGAGAAGATTTAATAGGAAGAGCAAGCAAGGCGACTCCTTCCATGCTGGATTATGCCACGCATGTAAAAGCTAATTCTCTATATAACACACCGCCTACATTTGGCATTTATATGATAGGTCTTGTATTGGAGTGGATTGAGTCGTTAGGGGGAATAGATGAGCTGGAAGCTCGAAATCATGAAAAGGCTTCATTCTTATATGATGCTATTGATCAGTCTTCTGTTTTTTCTTCTCCAATAAATAAAAAAGATCGTTCCTTAATGAATATCCCTTTTACATCTCTTGATCCCGATACAGATTCTGCATTTCTTCATTTTGCTGAATCAAAAGGTCTTGTCGAATTAAAAGGACATCGATCAGTCGGCGGAATGAGAGCGAGCCTTTATAATGCGATGCCCTATGAAGGTGTGGAGAGGCTGGTGGATGCCATGAAGCAATTTGAAAAACAAACGGTAGCAACGCTTGATAAAGGAGGAGACAAACTGTGACTTATCAAATTCAGACGTATAATAAAATTGCAGAAGCCGGAACTTCATTATTTCGAGATTCATACGAACTTAATACGGCAGAAGAACCGGATGGAATTTTGCTCCGGAGCCACTCCCTTCACGATCAATCTCTTCCCCCTTCCTTGCAGGCCATTGCCAGAGCAGGTGCGGGAACGAATAATATCCCACTCCATGCCTGCTCAGAAAAAGGCATTGTAGTCTTTAATACACCAGGCGCTAACGCCAATGCAGTAAAAGAATTAGTGCTATCCTGTTTAATTGCCAGTGCAAGAAATTTGTTCTCAGCTATACGGTGGACACATACGCTTGAAGGCACTACAAATGTGGCGTCTCAAGTAGAAGCCAATAAAAAAGCGTTTATCGGGAATGAAATCAGAGGCAAAAAGCTTGGTGTGATCGGCCTTGGTAATATCGGGTCAATTGTAGCAAATGATGCTCTTGCACTCGACATGGATGTAGTGGCCTATGATCCATTTGTGTCAGTCGATGTAGCCTGGACCATTTCAAGGAATGTTCAACGGGTTCATCAGCTTGAAGAACTGCTGTCTACCTGTGATTACATTACGATTCACGTGCCATTGTCTCAAAAAACAACCGGATTTATTGATAAAAAAGCGTTTCGATCCATGAAAAAAGGAATGCAATTTATTAATTTTGCTCGCGGAGAATTAGTGGATGAACAAGCGCTGACCCATGCTTTAGAAGACGGCACCGTTGGAAAATACATTACAGACTTTCCTAATGATCATCTGTTTAATCTGGAGAATGTAGTAGCCATCCCGCATTTAGGGGCTTCAACGACAGAGTCGGAAGAAAATTGTGCCATTATGGCCGCGCAGCAATTAAAGGTGTTTTTGGAAACAGGCAATATTCGCAATTCTGTTAATCTGCCTAATGTCAGCTTACCGCTCATTTCACCGGGAAGGCTGACCATTATGCATCAAAATATCCCCAACATGGTTGGACAATTTTCAACGCTGCTCGCTGAAAGAGAATTTAATATCGCTGACATGCTCAACAGAAGCCGTGGTGACTGGGCTTACACATTAATTGATATTGATAATAAGCTTACCAGTGATCAGGCTGAAGATATTTTAAACCGTCTACAGACGATTAAGGGTGTAGTCAGAGCGAGGCATCTGGTAAACGGCTGGCATGAATAAATTACCTGCATTTTCTCTGCTTTCTAATGGATTTTACTGTATAAAAACGATATAGTAGAAATATAAGTAGAAAATGAGGGGGCTAACCCCCCCATTTCCGCAGCAGCTTTTCTTATAGATTGGCTGACTCGGAATCAGATTATCAGGAAATAACCGTTATCCTTGCCAAGGGGGGACGGTTATTTCTTTTTTTGGCTGATGATCAAGGAAACAACCAGGGTGAGGACACTGATCGCTAAAACGCTAAACTGTGCTACTACACTCACTGCCTCATACACTGTCACCCGCACCACCTCCCTCCATTGGGAAGTAGCCTGCCAACTATTAATTGCTGTGCAGAATCATTATATCATTTTTCGAACATATGTTCTATTTTATGTTGAAATAAGTACCATTTTACTGCTATGTATCTAGTTGACGATCAAAAATGAGAAATTAAGACTATGTTTAGACAGGCAACCTTCAATTTACGACAATATTCTTAAAACTTTCATTTATTCTTTATGAGAAGATATTCCTTTTTCCCCTCCATCATGCTATCTTAAATAGAGATAATGCTGAAATGAGGGACAATGTGTGAGAAGAGAACGCAAGAAAAAGAAATGGCTGAAATGGCTTTTAATCGGTGTTACAATACTGCTGCTTAGTATTGGGGCCTATATTTTTACAGTCTATCAATCTTTAAATACAGCTACTGAAAAAATGCATGAGCCTATAGAACGCGAAGCCTCTAAAAAGAGAACAGAACAAGTTAAATTTAATGAACAAGACCCCTTTTCTGTCCTCATGCTCGGGGTAGATGAGCGGGATGATGATCAGGGAAGATCTGACACAATGATTGTGATGACTGTTAACCCGAAAGAAGAGACGACAAAGCTCTTGAGTATTCCCCGTGATACCATGACTGAAATCGTGGGCAAAGGCATTGACGATAAGATCAATCATGCATACGCTTTTGGCGGAATTCCAATGGCTATGGACACGGTTGAAAATTTTCTCGATATTCCAATTGACTACTATGTACAGGTTAATATGGAAGGCTTTGAGGATATTGTGGATGCAGTCGGCGGTGTGACTGTTAGTAATTCGTTTGCATTTGATTATGACGGTTACAGTTTTCCTGAGGGAGAGCTTACCCTAGATGGACAAAAAGCTTTATCATTCTCGCGCATGCGCTATGAAGATCCAGACGGTGATTTCGGACGCCAGGAAAGACAGCGCCAGATTATTCAAGGGGTTGTCCGTGAAGGCGCCAGCATCAATTCACTCTGGAACTATGGAAACATCTTTAATGCACTTGGCAATAATATCAAAACCAATTTGACATTTGATGAAATGGTAGACATTCAAAGTGAATACCGGGCTGCTGCTTCGAATTTTGAGCAAACCTCGATTCAAAACGGATATGGCGAACGCATAAATAATGTTTATTATTACATTGTTCCTGATAATGAAATTCAATCCATTCAGGCTTCACTAAAAGATCATCTAGATATATAAAACCGGAAAAATCCGCTGCATGAACCACTGCAGCGGATTTTTTTATGTATTGGAAGAGTGAATTAAGTTATTCTTTGAAAGATAGATAGTTCCTTTTTCTGTAAGTTTATAATGGATTTTATTTTCCACTTTAACTTTCATAACCATCGGACGGGCTCTGCTTAGCGCGGTCTGAACCGTACGCGGGCTGCCGTTATATTGTTTGAGCTGAAGCAGAATCTGATAAACCATAATGGTTCGCACTAAATTTGTAATTCCTTTTTCATGAAGATAGTACAAGATTAAGAGGAGCTGTTCTTCAAAATTTCTAAGCTTTTTCAGCTTTTCATACTCAGCAGGTTCAATGGTTTCGACAAAAAGGTCCACCTGTTTTTTTTGCTGATCAGATTCAAACTGATCAAGTAAAATTTTTCCGTTTCTCTCTTTACGACTGTACTGTATGCGATCTTCCACATGCTTAATGCCCAAAGAAGTGATCTTATACGCTTGTTGACTGCTTGAGGTGCCCACAAGTTCAAGAAAACCTTTATCCACGCATTGAAAAATAGAAAAATGAATATTATTTGGCAATGAAATCTCTGCCTCAGGATAAAGATGGCTGAGCGTTCGGGCAGTAATGACCTCATTTTGATGAAATAATGATAGATAATAGGAAAACGACAACACATAAAGCCATTCGGTCGTAGGCTCTATTTCCTCCAGCAAAGCGACAATCTCTTTTTTCCCAGTGTCAGAGGCTGCAGCATCCGAATCCTGTTCAATGCTGTTATCACTTGAACGGCCGGGAGAGGCTATGTTGATTTTTATTTTTATTTCTCTTTCTGAAGGAGATAAGGTACGATCTTCAGATAAATGGTTTACAAGATTTCTTAGGTGGTGTTCAATGACTTGCGGTGAACCTTTTATAGAATGTTCATCATCTAAATATTGAAGGGTAAGAAGAAACTCTTGATTTTTCAAAAAGTAACCTCCTAAATGAGTGATTTACTACCTTTAAATAGAAATGCATGTAGGACTTTCATTAAAGACTTATTTTATCATATTTTTAACTTTTTCGCATTTTTTAATTTTACTTTCTTAAAAACTTTTCCTTTTCCTTAATAAAATAATGAAGAACAGTGCTTGAGCCAGCAGAAGCGAACCGAGCATCTGCCATGCCCGTTTTGCCTGGTACCCTGATTCATCAATAGTTACGGTTTGAGCTCTATGTAAAATTTAAGGGCATGGTCAGCTAATACAGTGTATCCTTATTTCCCCATTACTCCCCCGCTGTCTATTGATGAAACATTTTTATTTTGATGCAGGTTCACTTTCCCAACATCGAAGATAAACAGTTGTCGCTGTCAAATAAAAAACAGCCGTTCCATAGTGAAGCTCGTATGGAAAGGCAGTACAGTTAAATCTAGTATCCTTCAGTTTCTTTTTAACATAGTCCGGTATAGGAAATACACCACGATTGCCAAGACTCCACCCGTCGTATCTAACATTACATCCTGAATGAGCGGAGTTCTTCCTCCAGTCAAGTACTGGCGATATTCATCAAGAGCAGCAAAAAATACGATGAATAGAAAAGTCGCTGTAATAGAAATAAGTAGTTTAGGATATAAATAATGCAGAAAACTGCTTAAAAACAAACCGATCATAAAAAAGAACCCTAAATGCGCACCTTTTCTAATAAAAAATTCCACAAATCCAGCGTAGCCCCTCTCATCAATACTGACAATGGATCCTGCATATGAAAACTGAACCCAGCTGAATTGATCACGGAAAAGTTCCAATGACGTGATCCGGTCCAGTATCGGAATCAGCGACTGCTGTTCATAGGTTTGTGAAGATGAATACCAAATAGCTCCACAAAACAAAATAAAAGGAATTAATCGCAGCAAAGCGCCTCTTACCCTTGATTTCTTATTATTAGCTCTCCTTTGACTTCTCAAACTATAACCTCTTCTCTTTACTGCCAATTGTCCAATCTAGTAGAATATCTCTTTTTCTAGTATATGAAGGGCATTCTATTAAAGTTCTTTAAAAATAAAATCATACCATTAAATGGACAAATTCGCCCTATCTAAATCTATGTATAATAGTTACATTAGCTATGCCGGACCGAAACATAGACAAAACAATTTTACTGATTAAAAATGCCAGTCATCATTGAAGATTATTTCGTTCTAAATCTATACCTTTCCATAAAAAAGAAGCTGCTTAAAAGTTCGTTAACACGACTTTTAAGTCAGCCTCAGTTAGCCACTAGCGGTTACGGCCGGAATTCTCCGGTTTTTTCTTGCCACAGACGATGCAGGTGTCTGTATAAAAATTATACCGATGCTTTTTCTTGAATTTGCAATCCAGCCAGTATTTTATTTTCATAGGTTTATAAACACTTTCATTTTTAAATCGTTCAACTTTATTCCTCCTAAAATACAAGAATATCGTATTTCAGCGGCTCAGCCATCCTAGTTTATCTACCTTAAATCTGTAGCTTTGCAGTCCCAGCTTTTCAACTGGTTTGCCTTTTATTAAAAAAATATTCTTATCTAAGAGTAATAATAGCTTTTTCACAAAAAAACAGCAACTTAAATATACATATTTGTATATCTAACAGGCCTATATAACTAATTAACTATATAAAAATCTTAAAAGCTGGAAAGCACACCGCTGTATCGCAGTGTGCTTTCCAGTTTTTTTTAGTTCATTGTGCAGCGTTTCCTATTTCACTCGTTATTCTGCAACAATACGTCCTTCTACTGACGGTATTTCCTGGCCGGAAGCGATTGCTTCAATCAAAATTGCGCTTAAAAGCTCTCCGCTGTTGTATTCAATAAATTCTTCACCAAACATGGTGTAGCCATCTCCACCAATAGCTGTGAAGTCGTTTGTTGCTACGGTATATTCATTCGATTCATCTAATGGCTCTCCGCCGATCAGAACTTCTTTCACACGGGAACCGGCAGCTTGCGACGGATCATATGTGAAGCTCATTCCGGAGATATGGAGGAATCCTCCATTCTCACCAGGTGCAAGACGCACTGAGTGCTCAAGTGCTGCTTTGATCGCAGCGCCGTCAATTTTCATTTGTACCAATGTATTTACAAACGGAAGCACTTCCTCAACATCTCCACGGGTGACTTCTCCTGCTTCGATGCTTGCGCGGATCCCTCCGCCATTTGTAAAGGCAATATCACTGCCAAGTGTTGAGCGCATTGAGTCTGCGATTAAATTCCCCAGATTTGTTTCCTGCGTCCGTACTAGTCTTCTGTCACCTTCAAGTTTCACATCTGTACTGCCAATAACAACATTAAGTAACGCATCAACCTCATCCTTATAAGGTTGAATGATAGTATTAATTTCTGATTTTCCTTCTATTGAAGAGTCGTCACGGTACAAAAAGCCGTTTACTCCTATTAACTTGTCATCATGAAAGACAAGATTTGTCTGTCCAAGTGCTTTTCCATATTCAAACGCTTGTGAAACATAAGCCTCATTGTATTTCACAGGGGTTTCAAGAGTGTCGTGACTGTGTCCTCCTAGGATTAAGTCTACTCCTTCTACCTGATCTGCAATTCGTTCATCCGTTTCCAGACCGGAATGGGAAAGAAGAATAATATGATCGACTTCATCTTCAATCGCATCGACAATTTCCTGGGTACGAGTTACTTCATCTTCAAAAACGATGCCTTCTAAATTTTTCGGGCTCGTTTTAACGGCAGTATCCGTAGCTGTCATTCCCACTACTCCGTATTTTTTTCCATCCCGTTCTAAAACAATATGGTCTTCCAAATAAGGATCTCCATTTTTTAGAATGTTTCCGGATATAAGCGGAAAGTTCATTTCTTCTGCAGCTTCAAGCAGCTGTTCATTGCCATAATTAAAGTCATGATTTCCTGGAACCATCGCATCAAAGCCCATCTCATTCATCGCTTCAATGGCCGGCTGACCTTCAAAATTATTTACAACAGCCGTTCCGTGCAAAGTATCTCCCATATCAAATAAAAAGGCATCATGATGATCATTTCTGACATTATCCACAATTTCGGCTACCTTCGCCAGACCCATTTCTCCCTGTTCTTCATTGTGCAAAATCCGCCCGTGGAAGTCATTCGTATGAATAATAGGAGTCATTTCAAATGTTTCCTCAAACGTATCCATTAAAGAAGTAAAGTCATAATACGTTAAAGGCTTTTTAGGTTGGATCGTCTTTCTTTGATGGGTTTCTATTAAACCCAGCGCTGCAGCTGCAGACATTTCCTTAATGTACGCTGGCTTAATCGCACGGAAATCTTTGTAGGAATGTAAATGTCTAACAGAATAATAGTCTCGAAGATTTAATGAGCGAATGAGAAATACATACGCCTGTTCTTTCGTGATTTTTTCGTTCGGACCAAATTCTTCAATCATTTTTTCATCAAGAATACCAACTCGCATCGCAGCGTCTATGTAAGGCTCGTCTGCAGGTAAAACATCATCAAAAGGCAATTCTGCAGGAGTTTGCAGGTCAATGCCGAGTGTTGCAACCAGTTCCTTTAAGAATACAGCTCCCGTGATCTTATCGTGCTTGGCAGGTGCCATTGAAGCATCAGTCGAGGCAGTAAATGTTGAAAAAGAAAGTGAAAACGTTAACAAAATAATAAATAAAGCTTTTAATCCAACTTTCAAAATAAACCCTCCGTTTCCTATAAGTAGTATCATACTCATTTATCATAAAGCTTTTACGTAAGTTGAAACAACACTTAATTTGTAAAAAATTTATAAATTTTTGCGATTAATTGGAACGCTTTTCTGGCTGCATTCGACAATTATTTCCCGGTAAATAATCGCGAGCACGTATAAAGTCTACTTTAATGGGTTTACGTCCCGGAGAGTTCTAAACAGTTC
Organism: Jeotgalibacillus campisalis; assembly: GCF_000829515.1. Taxonomy (GTDB): domain Bacteria; phylum Bacillota; class Bacilli; order Bacillales; family Jeotgalibacillaceae; genus Jeotgalibacillus; species Jeotgalibacillus campisalis. Next base: position 140,294 of record NZ_JXRR01000022.1, read on the forward strand.
CTCTCGCTCTTTGAGCAGCAAGCCATAAACGAGCCAGATTCTCAGAGGTTTGTTCGACATTTTGCGCGCCGACTCTTAAAGCATCCTTCAATGTTACAGCTCCATTTACAATACTAAAGGCAGCATCAATTCCGTGGTCATAAACGGCTTCATAGCCTTTTCCTAAACTGCCGGCCAATGCCACTACCTGAGCACTTCCGCAAATTTTTGCTCTTTTCGCCACGCCCACAGGAGCTTTTCCCTGAACCGTCTGCCTGTCTATTTTTCCTTCACCTGTTATGACGAGATCTGCATCATGAACCTTTTCATCAAATTGAATAACATCTAGCACTAGATCAATTCCACTTGTGAGTTCCCCGTCTAAGAATGCAATAATTCCTGCTCCGAGTCCGCCTGCGGCTCCTGCTCCTTCAAGTCCGTCTACCTTTTTGTCTAAATCCTTTTCTAGTACGCGGGCATAATGAGAAAGACAATGATCGAGCATAGCAACCATATCCGGGTCTGCCCCCTTCTGAGGACCAAACACTACTGAAGCTCCGAACGGACCGGTCAGCGGGTTTGTTACGTCGCAAGCTGCTTTTATGTCCACTTTTTTGAGTCTGGGATCCAGCCCTAATGTATCTACTTGGGCTAAATGAGCCAATGCTGCACCTCCTGCTGGAAGTTCCTGTCCGGTTGAATCGGTGAGTTTTACCCCAAGTGCCTGAGCCATGCCCGCACCTCCATCATTGGTCGAAGAACCGCCCAATCCAAGCACAATCGTTTTCACACCTTGATTAAGTGCATGCAGAATCAGCTCACCGGTCCCCCGGGTAGATGTGATGAGTGGGTTTCGGTCTTTTTCCTCTACAAGGTGCAGACCTGATGCAGCTGCCATTTCAATAATTGCCGTTTTCCTGTCACCTGTTACTCCATAAAACCCCATGACCTTTTCACCAAGAGGACCTGTCACTTCCATTGGGATTACTTCTCCTCCCGTGGCTGCCACTATCGAGTGAACGGTCCCTTCTCCGCCATCTGCGATTGGAAGAGAGACAAATTCAGCCTCAGGAAGCACTTTTTTAAATCCCTTTTCGATTGCGAGGCACACATCGGGTGCTGATAAGCTTTCTTTAAATGAATCTGGTGCACAAATAATCTTCATTTTTTCACCTGCTTCTTAAATTTAGTCTATAATAGAAGAGATCGTAAAGGACCTATTTCATAGACAAAGTCTCTCAACCTATTCTTGACTTGCAAATCCTCTTAAAAAGATCCTGTTTTAAATCTTCTTTAACAGTCCCCGGATATCCTTTATTTTCGGGTGGGTGTAGTTAGTCCCTTTCTTCCACTTTTTTTGTATTCATGCTAACCCTCCTGCAATCCCGCGTGGACAGAAAAGAAAAAGTACCCTAAACTAAACGTAGATATAGTAAGGGAGGCGCTCTAATGACAACCATTAATGATATTGCGAAAATGGCGAACGTGTCCCGCACGACAGTATCCAGAGTTTTTAATAATGGCTATGTAAGTGAGGATGTCCGCAAAAGGATTATGAAAATTGTAGAAGAAACCGGCTATACGCCAAGCCTTTCCGCAAAATCGTTGCGTACGAAAAAATCAGGTGTAATTGGCGTCATTCTCCCGAAAATCAGCACTGAAACCGCAAGTCGTGTTGTAAGCGGAATTAATGAAGTAGTGGCAAAGGAAAACTTTCAAATCCTGTTAACCGACACAGAGCTTAAAAAAGAAAAAGAGATCGAATATATCCGTCTGCTCAAAAGCCGTCATGTCGACGGTATTATTTTGCTTGCAACGAATATTAATGCCGATTTGATAAAGGCGATTTCTGCAGCAGACCTTCCTTTTATTTCGATTGGACAAGACCTGCCAGGTGTCACATCGATATTGTATGACGATTACCATGCTGCTTCTGATCTAACAAACCTGCTCGTGGCGAATCATCATAAGAAAATTGCCTTTATTGGCGTCGGAGAAGAAGATCCTTCCGTTGGCAGGCAGCGTAAAATGGGCTATCTCGATACCTTAGCGAAAACCAATCTTCCTATCAGAGAGGAATGGATTGAAGAAGGTGATTTTAGTATTGAATCCGGTTATGAATGCGCGAAAAAAATTATTAGAAATAGCGAAAAGAATCTTCCCACTGCGATTTTTGCTGTGACGGATAGGATGGCAATTGGAGCCATGGAATATTTGCGTGAGCAGGGCTACTCGATCCCGCAAGACATCGCTGTTGCAGGAATCGGTGCATCAACCATGTCGAAACATCTCACTCCACCGCTCACGACAGTAGATTATTATAATAAGGATGCAGGGAAAAAAGCGGCTCAGCTTTTGCTTGCTCAAATGGTGCAAAAAAAGGACAAAGAAAAATACACACAAACCTATAGACTGATTAAAAGAGATAGTGTATAGTACTAATTACTAAAGGACATGTAATCGATTCCACACATGTTCCTTTTATTTTTTACCTGATGTTACAAACGCTTACATTTTTTATTTAATTTATATGGAATCGATCACATAAATTTCATTTCCAGCGTGATCTTGTGCTTATACATCAATTGTGGAATCGATCACATATTCATACTAAGAGGAGGAGATAAAATGGCTACATATCCTGAAATAGCAAAGCAAGTCATTGATGCCATTGGCGGCGAAGAAAATATACAGTCTATTGCACACTGTGCCACCCGCTTAAGAGTGATGGTGCACGATCAAGAAAAGGTAGATACAGAGGCAATAGAAAATATCGATAAAGTTAAAGGGGCTTTTTATAATTCCGGTCAGTATCAGATTATCTTCGGAACCGGTACAGTCAACCGCGTCTTTGAAGCAGTTGAAGAACTTGGCATAACCGGCAGTACGAAATCGGATATTAAAAAGGAATCTGCTAAGCAGGGAAATGCTTTTCAGCGCGCCATTCGTGTATTCGGTGATGTTTTTGTACCGATCATTCCGGTTCTTGTGGCAACTGGACTTTTCATGGGACTCCGCGGTCTATTGCTTCAAGAAGCGGTACTAGGCTGGTTCGGCTTAACACCTGATAGCGTTCCTGAAAATTTAATTCTCTTTACACAGGTCTTAACAGATACAGCGTTTATTTTCCTTCCGGCGCTGGTTGCCTGGTCCGCTTTTAGAGTCTTTGGCGGTACGCCGATTATAGGACTTGTGCTCGGACTCATGCTCGTTTCTCCCGCCCTGCCAAATGCCTGGGCCGTTGCAGAGGGAGCAGCTGATCCCATTTATTTCTTTGACTTCATTCCAATCATTGGCTATCAGGGATCTGTTCTACCCGCATTTTTTGCCGGATTTGTAGGAGCAAAATTAGAAAAAGCACTGAGAAAAAAAATACCGGAAGCACTGGATTTAATCTTAACTCCTTTTCTCGTATTGCTGATTATGATCGCATTGTCCTTATTCATCATCGGACCTATTCTTCACGCTGCTGAAAACGGAATTTTCGAAGCGATGCTTTTCCTGCTTGACCTGCCATTTGGCTTAAGCGGTCTGATTATTGGTGCTACCCACCAGATTATCGTTATCACAGGAATTCACCATATCTTTAACTTCCTGGAAATACAGCTTTTAGAGAATCTCGGCTTTAATCCGTTTAATCCAATCATTACAGGTGCAATCGCAGCACAAGGTGGAGCAGCTCTCGCTGTTGCAGTGAAAACCAGCTCGAAAAAGTTAAAAGCATTGGCTTTCCCTTCTGCTCTTTCCGCTTTTCTTGGAATTACAGAGCCGGCGATATTCGGTGTAAATCTTCGTTATATGAAGCCATTTGTAATGGGCTTAATTGGCGGCGCTGCATCAGGATTCCTTGCCTCTATTCTTAATCTTCAGGGTACAGGTATGGCGATTACTGTAATCCCGGGAACCCTGTTATACTTAAATGAACAAATCTTTGGCTACTTGCTTGTTAATGCGGTTGCTATTGGCGTTGGTTTTACACTGACTTACTTGTTCGGCTTTACTGACAAAATGCTTGAGAAAAAATAATAAACTAAAAAAGAGACCTGGAGCAGCTTCTAGGTCTTCTTTTATTCCAAGGAGATCTGATTATGAGTCTTGACAAAGAACTTAGGAAACAAGCGTATGAAGCCGTTGAACGGGAAACAATAAAAGTACAGGAAGATACCTTTTTCCCAGGCTTCCATTTAGCTCCACCGACAGGATTGCTCAATGACCCGAATGGCTGGATTCAATGGAAAGGCATCTATCATTTATTTTTTCAGTGGATGCCCTTTAAAACAGGACACGGTGCAAAGTTTTGGGGACATTTCAGCTCAGAAAATTTGACGGATTGGACATTGGAGCCGATCGCTTTGACCCCTGGTGACTGGTACGACAAAAACGGCTGTTATTCAGGCAGCGCGATTATTGATGATAATAAAATGAAACTCTTTTACACAGGGAACGTCAAGGACGAGCATGGTCAGCGCGAAAGCTACCAATGTTTAGCAGAGAGTGCGGACGGCATTACCTTTACAAAAAAAGGGGTTCAAGTCGAACTGCCTGAAGTATATACTCCCCATTTTCGTGACCCAAAGGTTTGGAAACACGGCGGTCGCTGGTATATGGTCATCGGCGCACAAACAAAAGACGAAAAAGGGGCAGTAGCGCTATTAGAATCCACTGATCTAACGGAATGGACAAATAGAGGAACCATCAGTCACGCAAACCATTCTCCTCTCACCAACTTTGGCTATATGTGGGAATGCCCGGATGTCTTTCAATTGGATGGAAAAGAGATACTCCTATTTTCACCACAGGGCCTTGAAGCGGACGGAATTCAGTTTAACAATACCTATCAGTCAGGCTACGTAATAGGTGAATTGGATTATGAGGCAGCGTCCTTTGACCATGGAACGTTTAAAGAAATTGATCACGGCTTCGAGTTTTACGCTCCTCAAACAACAGAGGATGAAAAAGGACGGCGTATCTTGTTTGGCTGGATGGGCGTGCCGGATCAGCAGGAATTCGAACAGCCGACCATTCAAAACGGGTGGGTTCACCAGATGACACTGCCAAGAGAACTGCGCCTGGTCGACGGCTGCTTGCATCAACTCCCATTGCCGGAAATGAAAGACCTGCGCACAGAAAAAACCTATGATGGACCTGTTAAAGACCGGTATGCCGGCTTCATCGCGCGAACTGTGGAAGTTCAGTTAAAAGGACGGGTGAAAAGGCTTGAGCTATTTGGCAATATGACCCTAACCTATGAACCCGATAAGCGCCTTCTAACGCTTGAAAGACCCAACTATGCAAACGGCAAGCCTGAAGCGAGAAGCTCCATTCTTTCAGCAGATCTTTACAGCCTTCAATTATATATCGATCATTCTTCGCTTGAGATTTTTGCCAATGATGGAGAGAGTGTTTTCACTTCAAGGATGTTTGCTAAGCCTGAAAACCATTCGCTTTATGTAGAAGTAGATGGAAGCGTTGAAATGAGCATCTGGACGCTTAAAAATAAAACGGTAGCCTACACGAACGATCAGGATGAACTTAAATGAAAAAAGAGGTTCGAAGACAATGTCTTTGAACCTCTTTTTGTGATTTCTATGAATCTGCCCTTCGATCTAATTCCAGCTTTACTTCTTCTCCGACCACGCCTGCACTGCCGAAAATCGTGAAAGCCTGATAACGGGAAAGAAGGCTTTCCGTCGCTTCAGGAATCAACCGTTTCTTAACAAGCAGAATATCCGCATCTTTTTTTGCCGCAAGAGCTGACCCGGCCAGTGCATCCGGAAAATCCTGTCCTGTGACAGCGTAGGCATTTGTCGTGCCCATCTTTAGATGCTGATTTATTTCAAAAGCGGTGTCATATCGTGATTTGCCGCCGTAACGGACAGGGTTCGGAAATTGTTCCATTGCAAGCTCACTTACAACCCCCGTGCTTCCCACAATGATCGCCTCATCCTTGCCGGACAATGCCGCTGCTGTTTCATCTGGCACTCTATTCTTTTTTGTCAGCAAAATAGGAATTCCATTTCGTGAGGCATAAGGCGAAACGGAGAGTGCATCTGGAAATGCGGAACCGCCAGCTACGACTGCTTTTTGAGAAGGAAGTTTTTTCGCAATGTTTGCTGCAGTTTCATAGCGGTTTTTCCCACCGATTCGCTCTACAGAAAGACCTTTTTGTTTCAATCTAGCCTCCACATCAGCAGAAACGACACCCGTTCCCCCAAGAATCAGCACATTCTTTGCTTTGAGACGGTCGATTTCTTTTTCCGTTTTTGAATGAAGGGAAGTGGATCTTGTTAAAAGAATCGGAGCATTTCTCTGGTAGGCCAGAGGTCCTCCAGCTAAAGCATCCGGAAAATCACTTCCCGTTGCCAGCACGACCGTGTCAGATTCTCTCCAGCCATCCTGTGAAATGTTAACGGCTGTTTCATACCGGTCCACTCCGCCGATACGACCGGTTTTTGAACTGATCGTCAGACTTGCTGCGGGACTTTTATTTCCCGCTTTATCCATTGACGTTACACTTAAAACCGTTCCTGTTTTTTGCGGATTGACCGGGATGGAAAACGTTCCATTAACAGCTGCCTCACCCTCTCCAAGAACTCTGCTGCCGGCTTTTATTGTTACCTTGCTGCCCGCTTCAGCCGTTCCGGATATGGTGCCGGACATGCGATTGGCGCTGTCTATCTTCGGACGGACAGGCGGTGTCACGTCAATCACCCGATACTGCATTGAATCTCCTTTAGATGCAGGCTCTTCAAAACCGGCGGCATTTCCGGCCGGTACATTGATGGCTCCTCCCCCTCTCAGTTTTTGAGGAAGGGTTCCTTGATAAAGAGGACTGGTGATCTCAGAAAGCATCGGTTCACCGTTAAAACCGTACAATCCATCTTCCTCATTCATGAAAAGAGCCTGGCGGAAGTCCGTTAAAAACTGTCCGGCCGTTTTCTTTGGATCAATATGCGTTTGAATTACATCTTCAAGTGCCAGCTTCGTCGATTTTTCGTTTTCAAGCAGCTCTTTGTAAATGTCATTTCCCTGATCTGCCTGAATTCGCATGTACTGCCCAAATAAATAGGACAAGGAGTAATTGGAAAGCACATCCCCATTCCGATCCCAATAAAGCAGGGAATGTCCGTTTGCAATAGATTGAGATCTTTCATAATAGCTTACCCGGCTCCGCAATGGACCGAGATACATATGCTCAGCTGCCATCGAAAGTGCTTCATTCAGCCAAATGTCCATTTCAGGTCCTTTTTCAACCAGCACGTTTTGGTTGTAATTAACCATATGCTGGAATTCATGAGCGATGGTTGAAAAAGCCTTGCTGACATCGTATGAGCCTTTATCAAAGCCCATTGAAGGATACGTATCGATGTAAAAGATCTCCTGATTATTGGACTTTGGTGAAGCAAAAAGGTCCCGATTGTAAAAATAGCCTCCAATATAGCCTCCTCCAAAAGCTGTAAATCCATCTTGAATATCAAAGATTAAAATGGACACTTTGCCGTTGCGGTCGACATCAGATTCGCCTGCAAAGTTCTCTGTGACTAATGGGTAAATTTTTTGATCAAACTCATCGCTGATCTCTTTTGCCTTTGCAGCAGAAATTTCGTTATTATGTACCCATATATCTCCTTGCTCACCACTATGTTTTAGTTCTGCAATAAGCTGATAGTCGCCTTCTGTACGTGCATTATAAACCCAAAAATCCTGCTGATCCCCAACAGAATAGACCTTGCTCTGCTTAGACTGCTTGTTAAACAGGGGAGCATCTGCTTGTTCTGGATCAAAATTAAGCTGCAGGTCAATTTTATAGGCTTCCTGAGATAGTGATTCATGCTTTGTCAGGCTTTCATTCACGTTCTTCATTGAAAATGCTCCGGTAGACTGGGTGACTGCCGGGTTAAAAGATTCGTTGTTAATAATAACTGTGTCCCCATTCCCTGTGTCAGCTCCTTCGACTGAGTGCTGCGACAGCGGTGTCACCACAGCTGCCATTAATAGGAATGAGGAAAATACTTTCAATAGTTTCAAATGAGCCCCTCTTTTCTTCTCTCTATCTTTCTTTCTATAATAAACTATTTATGTATAAAGACATATAGAAATGGGTATATTCCGCTATATTTCTATTGATTCTTTCACTACCGAAATGATTGTCATCCATTTATAAGTGATCTTCCTATTTATATACTAAATTTTTACTTATTTCATATCCTAAGACATACACCCCTTTATTAGATGTGATGCTGATGGCAGCGACGGGATAAGTGGAGCACAGCAGTTTGTTTGCGCTGCAGTTATCTCGGTCGTGCTTAGAAAAATGAGAACTCATCACCTTACCTAAAGGAGGACATCATGAGAAGAAGACATCATCAGAATAGAATCCTTTTGCTTGCGGTTGGTGCGTTTTTTATTTTACTTTTGTTTTTCACTCTTCTATTTCGCATCTTTTCAGATGATTATCAAGCCATTCATGCCGTTGAAGATTTTTATGAGCATGAACAAAAAGGGGATTTCACCGATTCTTGGGAATTGCTGCATTCGTTTATGAAGGATAGGTGGACAAAAGGGTCGTTTATTCAGGATCGTGCACATGTATTTATCAATCACTTTGGGGCGGATACGTTTCAATTTACAATTGAAGAAGTGGAAGAAATAGAGGAGTGGAGAATGGCAAAGGATCTTCCTCCCGTAGTGAAAGCACATAAATTTATCGTGATCCAGACGTATAAAGGGAAATACGGGAAATTCAATTTTATGCAGGAGGTGTACGTTGCCGAGGAACATGGAGAGTGGCGAATTCTTTGGGATTATAATTAGGGAAACGGACAATAAAAAGGGACCGATCACGAGCTTCTGCCCTCATGATCGGTCTTTTGCAGTCAAGGAAATGATCAAGAAAGATTTAATTCCCTGACATACACAGCTGCCCCTAATACGCCTGCTTCATTGCCATGCACAGCATACGCAAAATCAAAAGAGCGCTGAAGACTTGCATACACTCTTGCGTTCGTCTTTTCAGCCAGAATAGGAAGCAGATAATCATGCTGCGTCATCACTCCGCCTCCAAACACAAAGATTGCCGGATTAACAGTATGAACAATGTTTGCGATCGCGATAGATAAATAAGTCATCGTCTCATCTATCAGCTCTACTGCCTCTTTTTCTCCTGCCATAGCACGCTCGATTGCTTCCTTTGCCCCATTCTGCCAGCCGAACCGTTCTCTGCTGATCGCAGAAATGGCTGTTCCGCTCACATATGATTCCAGCGCACCAGGGTTTAAATTCGACTGATGGCGGCCTTCAGGAAGAATAATCATATTCCCAATCTCGCCAGCGCATCCTCTGGCTCCTTGAATCAGCTGTCCATCATTCACATAGCCGCTTCCAACACCTGTGGATACGGTCGTAAACCAAACACTTTCGTAACCCTTTCCTGCTCCGCTTGCAGCTTCTGAAAGAGCGGCAGCATTTGCATCATTCAGCAGACGGACCGGCAGTAAAAAATGCTTCTGTAATACATCCGTAATCGGTACAAGCCCCCAATCTGGCAGGTTTGGCGGGTCAAGTAATACACCGAGCTTATAATCAAGCGGACCAGGCGCACAAATGCCAATTCGCTCAAACGGCATGGTTTCTTTTGCGCGCTCAAGCATATGGATAATGATTGAAAGAGTATGATCAGGTCCTTTTAACACTTCAGAATCCCGCTCTTCCCAATAGTGCATCCGTGCTCCTTCAAGCACCCCCACTCTCACGCGGGTTCCCCCAAGATCGACTCCTGCTGTCAGCATCCTTTTGTCTCCTTTTCGTCTCGAACTTCATGTCCACAAGGCTCATTTTTCAAGAGTACGTTATTTTTCTCTTCAATCGTTGTCCCCGTCTAAATAAACAGCTCTGCCTGTCTTCGCAGATTCGTATAACGCCTCCAAAACCTGTGTAACGACGTAGGCCTCTTCCGGCTTTACGAGCGGCTTTGTATCATGTTGAACGCACTCAATCCATAACCTCGCTTCTAGATCGGCTTCACTTTCCTGCTCTCCTTCATAAAAGGCAATATCTCCGTCATTTAAATCCACTTTGGTGGTGTATAGCTGACTTAAGTTTTCACCGTTTAAACGAAGGCCGTCTTTCATATCCGCTCCGCCTTCTGTCCCGCTTAGCGAGCATTTTGCTTCATCCACATCAAGCGTATTTAGGGCCCAGCTCGATTCTAGTGAAATCGTTGCTCCGTTTTCCATCGTAATAAAGCCAAATGCCGAGTCTTCTACGGTGAATTTCTCAGGATCCCACGAGCCAAACAAATTCGCTGCGTTCTTCTTTTGACCAAGCTTGTGATAGGTTGTCCCGAGCACAGCTTTTGGCTTATAGTTGTTCATCATCCAAAGCGTCAAATCCAGTGCATGCGTCCCGATGTCAATTAACGGACCCCCGCCCTGTTTTTCTTCATCCAGAAATACACCCCAAGTAGGCACGGCTCTTCTGCGGATGGCGTGTGCTTTAGCAAAGTAAATCTCACCAAGGTCCCCGCGCTCACATAATTGTTTTAAATAACGGCTGTCCTGTCTGTACCGGTTATTGTAGCCAATTGTCAGCTTCTTGCCTGTCCGTTTGGCTGCTTCGACCATCGCTTTTGCTTCTTCGGACGTTTTCGCCATCGGTTTTTCACACATAACATGCTTGTCCGCTTCGAGTGCTGTAATGGAGATTTCTGCATGAGAACTATTCGGAGTACAGACATGAATCACATCAAGAGAAGGATCACTGAGCAATTCCTTGTAATTTTCATACACCTTCGCCTCTGGTAAACCGAATTGTGCCGCAGCTTTCTGGGCTTTTTCTAGTTCAATATCACAAAAAGCAGCGATTTCAACCTGATTTAATTTTGCCAGAGACGGCAAATGCTTGGCATTCGCAATTCCTCCGCACCCAATAATTCCAACCTTTATTTTCTTAACCAATACGCTCACCCTTTCGCTTGTTTTTGTTACCTGTTAAAGACTCACATTCGCTTTCCAAATTGCTGCCATAAATCGATTTCCTGCTTCAGTCATATGTACACCATCAGTTGTTAACGGGGGATGGTTCCCTTTTGCCAGCGTTTCCATAAATGCAGCATAAGTCGGCACATAAAAAGCGCGGTACTCTTCTGCCAAAAGGCGCACGATTTCTGCATACACAGCCAGTTCCTGATTTCCTTTTGACACCGGATCTTCTTCAATAATCGTCGGTTCCATCAAAATTAGTCTCGTATCTTTTGAAAGCTGGTTTAATAGTTTACGATATACTTGTTCAAATTCATCCGGCGTAACCTGCTGATCTTCCGGATGATCCAGCTGATGCCAGACATCGTTCACTCCGATGGAAACAGACAGTACATCGGGTTCGTGAGCAAGCACATCTTTATCCCATCTTTTTTCAAGATCCCATACTTTGTCCCCTGAGACACCTCGATTTAAAATGGTCCAGTCTGGATTCTTTCTAAGAATATCATCCTGCAGAAACTTCACGTACCCCGTGCCAATACCATCCGGGTCCTCAAATCTCCCGCTCTCTGTAATACTGTCGCCAATGAACAATAACGTTTTAGACATCCTGATTCCTCCTTACCTTTTCCTATTCATTTATCGTAGCATGAATAGATGGTTACTGGTTATTCATATCTACTTAATTTTTTGATTACTTTTATAATTTGGGATTTAGTTTTCTGTAAACAAAAATGACTTGAAAGCAATAACCGCCTTCAAGTCAACTTCTTCTATTCAATTACGCCTCACTCGTCACCCATTCCATCGACCCTTCTGCAATGATGCGTCCTGATTCTTTCGGCACTAGAAAGTGATCTCCTTTTGCTACAGCTATGGTTTCGCCTGTTTTTTCTACGTGCACCATACCTTCACCCTCAATCACACTCAGTAATTGAAAACGATCGGCATTCGTCAGCTCATAGCCGGAAGTTACGTCATGATGCCAAACCGTAAATTCATTTGTTGAAACGAGCTTGGTCAAGATCCCTTTCTCGAGCGTTTTTATTTCAGGCTCAGGAGTCGGATTGTCGTGCGGTATTTTAGACACCTCGATCGCTTTTTCAATATGCAGCTCGCGCTTATTGCCCTCTACATCCGTACGGTCAAAATCATACACACGATACGTAGTGTCACTCGACTGCTGTATTTCAAGAATCATAATTCCCGCACCAATCGCGTGAATCGTACCGCTTTCTACAAAGAGAAAGTCACCTTTTTGAACAGGCTTTTTCTGCAATAGAGAGGACCATTCACCTGCTTCCACACGGCCGACAAATTCTTCCTTCGTTTGAGCAGTATGTCCAATGATTAATTCAGCACCCGGTTCCGCGTGAAGGACATACCAGCACTCTGTTTTTCCATAAGGCTCCCCTTCAAGCTTCATCGCCTGCTCGTCATTCGGATGTACTTGCACCGATAAATCAGCTGCAGCATCCAATACCTTTACCAATAGAGGAAATTCGTTTAACTCATATTCACCAAATACGTCTTCTTTATGCTGTTCCCACACCTGAGAAAGGCGCATGCCCTTGTAAGGACCTGTTTCCAGCACACTTTCTCCATGTGCATGAGCGGAAATGCCCCAGCACTCGCCAATCGGTCCTTCAGGAATCTTGTAGCCAAATGCTGATTCCAGCTTACGGCCTCCCCAAATTCTTTCTTTAAAAACAGGTGCTAATTTATATAAACTCATTTGTTTTCAATCCTTTCACTCTCAAGGTTAATACTATCCGTATAAACCATAGTCCAGTTGACTCCCCGCTGTCAATTGCCCTTTGAAAAACATGTCTAGCTTAAAATCAAGGTATGTCCCTTTCTTCCCGCCCAATCAAAAAAAGCAGACCCAATTGGATCTGCTTTTCATATTTTTTCTATTGGAATTCCTACACTTTAGCCCTTCACTGCCCCTGCTGTCACGCCTTCTATAAAGTAGCGCTGCAGGAATAAGTAAGCTAGAACCATTGGTGCTGACGCAATTAGAACGCCTGTGAAAAGCATCGGATAATTGGTCGCATACTCACCCTGGAATTCAAGAAGCGCCAGTGGAAGTGTTTTGTATTCATTTTTTGTAATAAACAGCAATGGATACAAGAGATCATTCCAATGCATGACAAAAAGGAAAATCGATGTTGCAGCAATAGAGGGAATTGATAATGGAATCGCGATTTTTCTGTACATTTTCCATTCGCTTGCCCCGTCAATTCTTGCAGCCTCAAACAGCGTCTTAGGAATTGACTTCATGAAGCCGCTCATAATGAAAATCGCAACCGGCATCGTAACCGAAATATTCACCAGAATGAGACCGAGCAGTGAATTGGTTAAGCCAAGATCAAATACAAGCTGATAAAGAGGAATCATATTGACCTGCGCCGGAACCATCATCCCAAGCGTGAACAAGGAAAAAAAGACAACTCCAATCCAGCCGAACATTCTTGTAATCGCATAGGCAATTAAACTTGCAAAAAAGATCGTAAAGGTTACTGAAAATAACGTAACAATAACACTGTTCATAAAGTACCTTGCCATTGGCTGGTCGACAAAAATAGATACATAATTATCGAATCTGAAGGATTCAGGAACGCCAAGAATATTTGCAAACACCTCAGTGGTTGACTTAAAGGTGGTGAAAATGACGGCAATCAACGGAATGATAATCACCAGTGCAAAAAGACTGAGCAAAATAATTTTAAATGCTTTCAACGCTTCTCACTCCTTTCTATTCCTGCACTCTGCTGGCGCGTAATAACCTGAATTGGGCTACTGTAATCAGGGCAATGACAATCATGAAAATCACAGACTGTGCAGAAGCGTACCCAAACTCAAAGCTTCTAAATGCGGTTGAGTAAATTAAAGTCGCCAGAATTTCAGTTGAATAATTGGGACCTCCACGTGTCATGGCAAAGATCAAATCAAATGCTTTAAAGGACTGAATTGTCGTATACGCCATAACAATCGTAGCGGATGGCGCAATCATTGGCCAGGTAACAAAGCGGAATCGATCCCACTTGCGGGCTCCTTCCATATCCGCCACTTCGTACAGATCCTTTGGAATTGCCTGGAGACCAGCAACAAAAATGATGAGCATTTGCCCAGTGTGAAACCATACCTGCGTAACCGCAACAGAAAAGATCGCCAGGTCCTGATTTCCAAGCCAGCTCTGCTTTAAAAATCCTAAATTGATTGAGTCAAGCACCGTATTGAGAACCCCGATGCTTGGATCGTAAATAAATGTCCAAATAAACGCAACGGATACCGAGCTCAGGATGGTTGGGAAAAAGTACAACGCCCTAAGGAAAATATTGGTTTTCGTATTCTTAATTAAAAACATTGCGAAAATAAGGGAAAAAACAGTTTGGAAAATCAGGACAAACAGCATAAATTTAATATTATTGACGAAGGCTTTAAGAAATATAGAATCATTGGTCACAATATTAATATAGTTATCAAATCCAACTACATTAAAATCCGGAGACAACCCGTCCCAATCCGTAAACGAATAAATGACCGCATTAATGGTCGGCACGATAAAGAAGATAGAGTATAAAATAAGGCCCGGTAAAAGAAATAAAAACAGTGATTTATTTTTACGAAAATTCAATGGGGTCCCCCCTTGCATAATTAGAATTGATCTAATAGATCGTTTAGAAAATAAGAATCAGACTGTTGGCCGATGCCTGCACTCTCACTGTTTATAACTGTTTTGCGCATTGCTTTTGACAATTCGCCAAATCAGGAATTCTCAGTAAAATGTGTAAGCGCCAAACCAGCAGTCTGATCTGAAATTGAGTATTATTCTATTCGTTGTACCTTAGACCGCAAATTAGTCCAGATTTTCATCGACGATCTGCTGGGCTTCTTCTGCCGCAGCTTCAGGCGTTTCGCCTCCAACCACAGATTGAATCGAAGCGATCACCGCTCTTTCAATGTCTGCATTTGTGATCAGGAATCGCGGCTGAAATCTTGTATTGCGATCCATCCATTCAGAGGTGGATTTAAGTTCTTCCGATTCATATTCAACATCCTCTACTGTCACATGCTGCCCCGTCTCATTTGCATAGGTCGAAGCATTATCCACATCAGACAAAAATTCAACAAATGTTTTCGCTGCTTCTTTTTTCTCTGAATTGGCATTCACGGCAAGCATAAAGGTAGTCGTGTTGATGCCTTCCCACTCAGCTTCTGCTGCTTCTGTCGTAATTGGGGCAAGCAGACCAAGTTCAATATCCGGATTGATTTCTTTTACACCAGCCATTGCATAAGAGCCGCTCGCTAGCATAGCTGCTTCCTCATTGGCAAGCTGGGCAATCGCGGAAGTATGGTTTGTTCCGAGTGAATCAGCGTTTAAAAAGCCTCTTTCTTCAAGCTCCTGGAACTGAGAAAGTGTTTGAACCCACCACTCATCCGTCAACTTTGCTTCTCCCGCCATAAGCCTTTCAAAAATATCTTCCTCAGGTGCATTATTCATCATCATTGAATTCATGAATTGCCCAGGTCCTATATCAGATCCCGGGAATGCGATCGGTGTATAGCCCGCATCCTTTAGTTCCTGGCAAAGAGCTAAAAAGCCTTCCCAGTCATCCGCAGGCTCAAGTCCGAGCTCTTCGAATAATCCTGCATTATAGACTGGCTGATTAAATACGAGCTGAAGCGGTACTGCCATCTGCTTGTCGTCAATCTGACCAGCCGTTATCAGTTCATCGTTGTAATTTTCTAAAAATTCTTCGCCGCTTAAGTCTTCAAATAGACCTGCCTGATTAATGATTTCCATTTGGGACCCCGGAAAGCTTGTGAAGACATCTCCAGTGGAACCGTCTCTCAGCAGGGTCTGAGCAGTAGATTGATATTGTTCAGACGGATAAATCGTCATATCGACCTGAATGTTCGGATTTTCTTCTTCAAACTTGGCAATTAATTCATCAAAAACCGCCTTATCTTCCCCTCGCCAGTGAATGAAGCTGATGGTGCCTTCTCCGCCGCCGCCTTCTTCAGATTCGTTGCCGCCGCCTGATCCGCCCACACAGCCAGCCAGCATTGTGCCTAAAGCCATCGTACTGATGCATACCCATTTTTTCATCACAATGATTATCCCCCTTAATCTATATTTCTACTATAGTACTCTGGCAAAACTTTTAAAAAATAGTTACCTAACAATTTAGAAGAAAGATGTTCAGCAGGCTGACAGACAGCCATACTGCCCAGCTGGGAAGTAAAAGAATAACGTTAGCTTTGATTATGTAAAATGATTGGTATCCATTATAGTGACATATTAATCACTCTCTATTTTTTAGCCTCCCAGACCGTTCTTTCATTAAATTGCGCTAAAAGACTTATTATGTAATACCTTAAATACATTCCACTTAAACATTTTTCTACAAAATAATTTATATTTCAGATATTTTAAGAAAAAAGACTCAGTTATCAAGCGACATTTTTCCCTTAAATCTCTTATATCAAGGCATATATGATCACTTAAAATGACTAGTTTACTTTTTGATAGGCTCGTCTTTCGGCATACTCCCGACAGCCGCTGCAGATCTTAATTATTTTTCCGCTATCATTTCTGAATGGAACCAAGGGCTTTATTTTCCGTTTGCAAATGGAACAGGAAGTCTTAAAAAACGACAACATATTGATTCTCCTTTTCACTTATTTAAGTTGATTGTATTTAGTCTAATAGAGAAGTAAATAAATTACCAGCTTAATAATAAGTAAATAATATCCATCAAAATAGAGCAATTTATTCATTTTAAACGTGGAAACGCTTAAATTGACGAAATACTGTATTTTTTCTGAAAACGGGGTTCCCCTCCTCACATCCTCGTGTTACTATTCCCTATATTCTATTATTTACTGATGCAGCAGGAGGGATTGTCATGGTAACATTTTTTGCAAGCATTGTTTTACTGATCGCAGGCTATGTTTTTTATTCGAAATTTGTAGAAAGAGTTTTTGTTATTAATGATGAAACCTCCACTCCCGCTTATACAAAGCGCGACAATCTGGATTATGTTCCGATGAGCTGGTGGAAGGGAAACCTGATTCAGCTTCTTAATATCGCCGGACTTGGCCCAATTTACGGCGCAGTAGCGGGTGCACTTTACGGTCCCTCTGCTTTTATTTGGATCGTTGCAGGCACGATTTTTGCAGGAGGCGTGCATGATTATTTCTCCGGCATGCTTTCAATGAGACATGGAGGCGCACAGTATCCTACCTTAGTAGGGAAGTATTTAGGGAAGACCGTGAAATCCATGATAAACGGATTGTCCCTCGTCTTAATGATGCTTGTAGCAGCCGCTTTCACAGCTGGGCCTGCACAACTAATCGCTCAAATTACGCCATTAAGCTTTACCGTTGCTCTTATTTTAATATTCAGCTACTTTTTACTCGCAACCATCCTGCCAATAAACCGTGTGATTGGAAAAATATATCCGGTGCTTGGCGGCATCCTGCTTTTTATGGCAGTAGCAATCGGCGTTGCTTTAATATTCAGCGAAAATCCGATACCCAACCTGACACTCCAAAATCTTCATCCAGGTGAACTGCCAATCTGGCCGCTTCTCATGGTCACGATTTCATGCGGAGCAATCTCAGGTTTTCATAGTACACAAAGCCCGATCATTGCCCGCACGATGAAAAAGGAATCAGATGGAAGAAGAATTTTTTACGGGGCGATGGTGACAGAGGGCGTCATTGCACTAATCTGGGCCGCAGCCGGCATGACATTTTTCAATGGTACAGCAGGTTTGCAGGAAGCCCTTGCAGCAGGAGGACCTTCGGGTGTGGTTAATGAAATTTCTACCACGCTTCTTGGTACACTTGGCGGCATTCTGGCGATCCTTGGGGTCATCATCCTGCCAATCACAACAGGAGATACAGCGTTACGGTCATCCCGAATGATTTTAACGGAACTCATGTCAAAGTTTTTTAATATGGAAAACAAAACAAAAATTATCTTAATTACCATTCCAGTAGCCATCCCGACTTTCTTCCTTGCTACGATCGACTATACGTTCCTTTGGAGATATGTCGGCTGGACCAATCAGGTTGTCGCGTCTGTCATGCTTTGGACCGGTGCAATCTATCTGTTGAGACATAACCGATTTCACTGGATCTGCGGCATTCCGGCTATGTTCATGACCGGCGTAGTCTGCACGTATATTTTTTACGCGCCGGAAGGTCTCGGACTGGATTATCATTTATCAGTCGGCATTGGGCTGGCATTGTCCTTTATCGTCTTGATCTGGTACATCACACAAATCATCAAATATCGCAGCCTTCATCAAAATGAAAAGGCGCTGAAATTAGCTTAAATTACATAATAAAAAGCGATTCTGATCATTTCAGAGTCGCTTTTTATTCTTTATATAGAACGTATAGATTAAAAAAAATCATCTTTTTTATTTAAGCCGATACAATTTTGCTTTTAGAGGGCGTAGTCTCGGATTTTTTCTTGTTGCAAACAATACAGCGGCCTGTATAAATACTGTACCTGTGCTTCTTTTTAAGTCTGCAGTCAATCTTATACTTCAGCTTCATAGGCTTTTACCTCCATTATATCCGCTCGTTTTCATTCTTTCCCTTCCCCCTTGTCTGAAAGTGTAGATCATCTCATCTATCCTACTCGTCTAAGATAACTTGTTCTTTATTAAGAATACTATTAATTACTGGATAAATCAAATAGTTTTTACCATTTTAATTATTTTTTTACGTCTTTTAATTCGCTGCAAGCATACATAAAATGCCTAGTTAAAAAAATAAAACAGTCAGAGTGAAAACTGACTGTTTAAGGATTACGTAAAGTATTCGATTTTCGCTTGAGGGAACATATTGTCAATATAACCTGCTAGCGTACCTTTAATTTGTTCCTGTTCATCATCCTGATAGACATATTTTCCAATGCCGTATCTTCCCCATTTCCACTTACGGGCCGATTCATCAAGCTCGAGCTTTGTCATCGGATAGTTTTTCTCAATCACACGTTTAGCCGGTTTTGTGAAGCGATGCTGAATCATTTCAAATGTTAAGTCTTTTTTTGCAAAGGCGGGAAGCTTGGACTCCAGTTTTTCCATCATCTCCCCGTAGCCTTCCTGCCAGCCGTCATGAAGGTAAATGGGGGCTATGATGAACCCTAGGGGATAGCCTGCCTCTGCTACTTTAACTGCCGCTTCGATCCGTTCATCAAGACGGGAGGTTCCCGGTTCGAAATTCTTTATAATGTAATGATCGTTAATGCTGAAACGAAAGCGGGTTCGTCCATTGTGTTTGGCATCTAACAAATGGTCTACATGGGCAAATTTTGTTACAAATCGGAGTCTTCCATGCTCTGTGGCACCGAAATGTTCAATCGCCCGCTTTAATGTATGCGTTAAATGATCCACCCCCACAATATCAGAAGTACAGGAGGCTTCGAACCTTGTTTCTTCCGGCATCCGTTCTTTCATATATTCGTCTGCCTGGTCAAAAATTTCTTCTACATTTACATAGGTACGGATATACGGCTTGTCTCCCATCGTCGTTTGCAGATAGCAGTAATGGCAATGCCCCATGCAGCCTGTAACAAAAGGGATTGCATATTCTGCAGACGGTTTGGACGTATCAAACTTCAGCGTTTTCCTCACACCAATCACGAGCGTGGATTTTGCCTTCCGATACTTCTGAAAATGGTTGTCACCGGGTAGGTTTCGGATTTGATTATGAGACGTCGTTTCTTTAATTTCGATCCCCATTCCCTTAAATTTTTCAACAAGCTGTTTACCAAGTGGATACTCCATTGCACGGGGCTCGACAAATATCAGCTGCGGTACGAATGGCTTAACCATGGTAGCTCTCCTGATCCGGAATACCGAAAGCTTCCCTGAACGCACGGTCTGCCTCGAATGCTGTAGGATATACTGCTACGTCTTCTGTTAGTGGATAATACGTGTCGTAAAGGTACAATGATTTTTGGTCCGGAAGTTCAGGATGAGGAACGACAAAGGCTTCCTGTACGTTCGCTACTCCTTGCGAGTGAGGATTGCGTAAAATCACAAAAACACTTTCTTCATCAAAGCACTGTTCTTTTTTATCCATCATTCCACCTAACCTTCTTCAATATAGGAGTATTGTTTCCGTAACAAAAGAAAGTTATTTGTTTAAATGGAATTTTTCTGTTTTATTCTGGGATTGACAGTTTTTTTTATAAAGGGGACCGGTTCATTTCCGCTTCAGGCGGAGGCTTTCCGCGTGGCGGGAGGTGAGCCACATTGGTGCTTCGCATCTTCTGTGTCTCACCCTTCCCGCTTCATCACGCTGGAGTCCCCGCCTTACACTCCAATGAACCTATACTTTTTTTAAGAAATCATCCATAAGGTTTATGATTAAAGTGGCAAACGTTATTTTTAGTCCTAAATTCATTAAGAAGAAGACCGGTTCATTTCCGTTCCAGGCGGAGGCTTTCCGCGTGGCGGGAGGTGAGCCTCTTTGATGCTTCGCATCTGCAGTGTCTCACCCTTCCCGCTTCTTCACGCTGGAGTCCCCGCCTTCCGCTGCAATGAACCTATACTTTTTTTAAGAAATCATCCATAAGGTTTATGATTAAAGTGGCAAACGTTATTTTTAGTCCTAAATTCATTAAGAAGAAGACCGGTTCATTTCCGTTCCAGGCGGAGGCTTTCTTACGTGGCGGGAGGTGAGCCACATTGATGCTTCGCATCTGCAGTGTCTCACCTTTCCCGCTTCATCACGCTAAAGTCCCCGCCTTCCGCTGCAATGAACCTATTTTTTTAAAGGATTAGCTCATGGTGAAGCTTTATTAAAATTCTTTTTAATCCCTCGAAACAAGAAACTTTAAATCAGAGAAATACGGATTAAGCCGACAAAACAAGTCATTACAATTGGTGAAGTGCCGCTGCCAATACGCGTGTAAAAGATGGGTCGGTTAAGCCTTCTTCATTATGGGCCGGCGTCAGGCAGACTACTTTGCCTGCACCATAAGCATGGGACCATCCCGCTATGGAGTCGCCGTCGACCGAGGAGGAGTGCATAAAGATCTCTTCCGGTTCTGCGGTACAGTGGACAAAGTAATGTTCATCTACAATAGAGAAGGATTCAAGGGATGAATAAGCGGACCTTTCGTCAATTGAGTAGCGGACGACTTGATGCTTTTTTGGATGATAGTCGAAAGAACCTTTAAGCATATCTGTATATGTATCCACTGAATCATAGGAGGACAGGCCTGAGTGCCAGGCAAGCCAGCTCCCTCCTTTTTTAACGAAAGAGGCAATCGCTTCAGCTGCTTCTTCATTCATCCACGTTTCCACCTGCTCATCCTGCGGGTTTAATCTGTTTTCAGCAAACAAAATAACGCCATCCCACTTATCTGAAAGTTCGTTTTGAAGGTCTAAAACGGTAGCGAAGGTTATGGTTATCGGCTCCTTCATTTGATTAATCGCCAATTCCAGCGATGATCTTGCCCGGTCTTCCTCATGATAAAAATCTCCCAACACTGCAAGCATCTGCTTTGCCATTTTCCCACCTCTACACGTTCATTTTATTTCCTTTAAAATCAACAAACCGGCTGCCTTCGCTCACATGTATTTTTCGTTCAAGCATACGGAAGATTCCATCTGTTGGTTCCATAGGATCCAGCGCAGCCTTTTGTCCGCCCATATCTGTTCTCAGCCACCCCGGATGAATGGAAAGGACTTGAATGTCTTCTTCTTTTAAAGAGCGATCCAATTTTTCACCCAGCATATTTAGTGCTGCTTTTGACATTCCGTACGGATAATTCCCCCCGTTTGCATTTGTTAGGCTTCCGGCATCTGAGGAAATGTTTAAAATGGACGGCTGGCTTCCCTTTTTGAGCAAAGGCAGCAAGTGCTTAATAACGCGCAATGGACCAAGCGTGTTCACATCAAAGGATTGTCTGCATGCTTCTATATCCAGCTCTTCAATTTCGCTTTCCACTTCAAGCAGTGTGCCTGCGTTGTTGATGATGACATCCAAGGATCCGGAATGAGCTAGAATTTTTTCCTTAGCATGAACCACCGAATCTTCGTTTGTCACGTCTACCTGAAGAACGATTAACTGATCTGTTGTTTCCATTTGTTTAATCAATTCTTTCCCGGAAGTGGAGTCCAGTGTCCGTACTCCGGCAAAAATCCGGTGGCCTTCTATCAATCCTTTTTGAACTAAAGCATAGCCAAGTCCTCTGTTCGCACCTGTAATGAAAATATTCATTTTATCCCCCTATTCAAGCAGTTTCATGACCTGCTTATTCTTTGTATGCGTTTTCATTTTGTATCAGCTATATCTAGGATGTTTTTACCTCCACCCATTTTTCCTGTTCGTGACTTTCCAATATGGCATCAATCACACACATAGAAGCATGACCATCCTCAAAGGTAGCGAAATTCGGTTTGTCTTTTAAAGGATCTTTTCCTTCTTTAATATAGGAATAAAAATTTAACATCATATTTTTTAATGCATCCGGCCAGCCTTCATTATGTCCGCCAGGGTGGTGAATCGAGGACCTTGCCTCAGGTGTAAACAACGTAGAATCTGCCAATAGAAGATCATTCGATTTCTCCCGATGGCCAACCCAGAGCTTTTCAGGTTCCTCCTGATTCCAAAATGCAGAACCCAAGCTGCCGTTCATTTCAAAGCTCAAGCGGTTTTTTCTTCCCGCGCTGATTTGTGAAACGGTAAAGACACCTTTTGTTCCATCATGAAACCGTAGCAGGACGGATGCATGATCCTCGGTTTCCACTTTA
Organism: Jeotgalibacillus campisalis; assembly: GCF_000829515.1. GTDB lineage: Bacteria > Bacillota > Bacilli > Bacillales > Jeotgalibacillaceae > Jeotgalibacillus > Jeotgalibacillus campisalis. The sequence continues at coordinate 163,044 of NZ_JXRR01000022.1, forward strand.
TATTCTTCATAATCCTCCGAATCAGCTGAGATCCGTTTTTTTCTGATTGGCAGAACCGTTGTCATATCCGCAAAAACTGACGTGATCCTCTTGCCTGTCACAAACTGAACCGTATCACACCAATGAGAGCCAATGTCTGCCACTGCCCGCGTCTTTCCGCCTAACTTTGGATCGAGACGCCAATCATAATCCGTGTCATTTAACAGCCAGTCCTGCAAGTAGCTGCCGTGGATCAAATGAACGCTGCCGATCGAGCCATTTTCAACCATATGCTGCAAGTTTTGAACGCTTGGAAATTGTCGGTAATTAAAGTTAACACCATGAACTATTCTTTTTTCGCGGGCTAAATTAAGCAGTTCAAATGATTCTGCACAAGAAACAGCGAGCGGTTTTTCCGACAACACATGCTTGCCTGCTTTAATAATTTCCATACTGATTTCATGATGCAGATAATTAGGTGTGCAATTATGCACGACTTGAATAGTTGGATCGAGCAGCATTTCACGGTAATCCCCATAGGCATGCGGGATGTCCAATTGCTCCGCCTTCATTTTTGCCTTTTCAAGACTGCTGGCAGCCAAAGCCACCACTTCCACAAACCCCAGTCTCCTGACCGCTTCAACATGTGCAGGACCGATAAAACCGGTACCGATGACGCCAGCCTTGATTTTGTCCATCAAATAGTAGCTCCTTTCATGCTTTCGGGCTGCTGAACGAATAATTTAAGTAGTTGAGTATTTTGTCATTTTCAAAAAAGTGAAAGAATATTGAATTAATTGTATTATACCAACATCATCTAGCGAGGCAAACCTAATATGGCAGGGATAAATAAGGAGACTGAGAGCAGGAAGACTTTTTTACATAGACTGTTTGATTGTTTCATGAATGAAAACGTATTTATTTTAAAGCGAACAGAATGATAAAGCAGAGATTTGTAACCGACCCTACTACACCAACATAGGATAAACAATCACCTAATTAAGGAGGTTGGACACATTGAGTAAAGGATTTGGATCTGGATTTGCATTGCTTGTTGTATTGTTTATTTTGTTGATCATCATCGGCTGTTCTTATGGACAGGGCGGTCAGGGCGGCGGACACGGTTATTGTTAATTTGAATAAATAAAAAGAAGCGGCGCCTTGTTCTTGAACTGGGTGCCGCTTTTTTATTTCTGTAATGAAACCAGCTTCTCGGAGAATAAAAGAAAAACGTATTTATACTCTCAGACTTTTAACGGTGAATATCTTGCTAATCGCACCGTCACTTTACAAGATTCATATACTAATAGAAGAACAGGAGTGAAGACAATGGAAGAAAAAATCTGCACGCTTACACTAGATTTACCTTCTGGTTCCGCTGTTCCTGCCGTCACAGACGTCATTACTCCACTCAATTTGTGGATTTAAAGTCCTTCAGCGGGTTGGCTGACCAGAGAAAAAAGGTCAGCATCTTTCCCGACTTCAATTGAGCCGATAGAATCATTGAGGTTCAGGCTTTTTGCTGGTTGGATGGTAATCGACTCCAACGCTTTTTGTTCACTCAGTCCATGTGCGATCGCATGACGGACGGATATGATTAATTCTTCAATAAGAAAAACAGGATGGTCGGTTGTGATGGAAAATGGGATCCCGGCTTGTTCGAGCTGCCGATAGATCTCCCAAGGCTGGTTGGCAAGTTCAACGCTGATTTTGCCGATCATCGTAGGACCAAGTACCACTTATAATAAGAAAAGCAAGGTTAATAGACCAAGAACGATCCAGAAAGTAACACAAAAAAGCGAAAGGCACATGGCCTTTCGCTTCTTTGGTTATTCTGTTGCAAGCTCCACTTCTACCCCAAAGTGATCAGAGACGACAGGTTGATTCTCGCCATTAAAAATTACCCGTGAATAAGCAACACGAACAGGCTGATTGGCAAAGATAAAATCAATCCGAAGCTGCCGCTCATTTTCAGACCACCCGGCAATTTTCCCTGAAATCGTAACACCACTGTCTTTGTTTTCAGCAAGTGTGTACGTATCAAAAAGTCCTTTTTCCACTAAATACGTATAGCCTTCCCCTGTAATGCCGGCATCATTATTGAAATCGCCGAGCAAAATGGACAACCGTTGTGAATCCACTTTCTCCATTAACCGGTCTACCTGCTCCTTATAAGGCTCTTCTAAATCATTCCACCAGCCGAGGTGACAGGAATAAAGATCAATTTCCTGTTTTCCGTATAGCACTGTCGCTCTGACAATGGATCTTGTTTTCCAGACAGCAGGGTCATGTGAAGCTGTAATAAAAAACTCAGAAGTGCGCACGATCGGAAGTCTTGTCAAAATGGCAAGCCCTTCCGCCTGCGTGTCGTAGCTATAATGGCTGAACGTCCACACCATCTCATCTTCCGCTCTGCCAAGCGCCTTTAGCTTGTCTAACAGCACGTAGCCATAATGTTCATCCACTCTGGCATCCGATGCATTTTTTTGGCTCACTTCCTGAAGCGCAATGACGTCGTAATCGTTGTCGACGATCGTCCGAGCGAGTATTTCAATCTTCTCTTCCTGGTTTTCTTCCTGCCACGCATGACAGTTGAGTGTTAATAAGCGCATTTTATCAAGCTCCTAATCGATCCTGAATGTCGGATTTTAATACATCCGCTTTGGGTCCATAGATTGCCTGTACCCCTTTGCCGCGTAAAATTAACCCAAGAGCTCCTTTTTCTTTCCATTCTTTTTCTGTACCAACTGCGTCGGGATCTTTTACCGTCACACGAAGTCTTGTCATACATGCATCCACTTCTTCAATATTTTCCTGACCGCCAAGCAGACGGATAATGGATACAGCAAGTGAACCATCCTCTGCGACGCCCGATGCTGAAGAAGAGGAACCAGCACCTGCATCAGCCGTTTCTTCAATGTAGTTGCCCGCACGGCCCGGTGTTGGGAAGTTAAAGCGTTTAATCAAGAAGTAAGAAACACCAAAGTTTAAACCAAAAACTAAAATAGCCACAAGTGCCAGATTCAGCAAGTCACCGGCAAGTCCCGCATTAATAATCAAAGGCGTTCTCGTTAGAAATTCAATAAATCCAAAAGCATGAATACGCAAATCAATTAAATCCACAAGTGCAAAAGAAACACCTGTCAAGACAGCATATACAATATAAAGAAGAGGTGCTGCAAACATAAACATGAATTCAATCGGCTCAGTAACGCCTGTTAAGAACACAGCAAGACCAGCTGATAAAAACATTGATTTATATTTTGTACGCTTTTCTTTATCAACATTTAAATACATAGCAAGCGCAAGACCCATTAATGCAGCAGATGAAGCAAGAAACTGACCGACTTTAAAACGTGCAGGCACGACATCTTCTGTCAGCTGCTGATAGCCGGCTTGATTGCCCTGCTGCAGCATATTGTATAAATCCGTCACCCAGGCAAGCCAAAGCGGATCCTGTCCTGAAACAACACTTCCTGCATTTGAACCGGTTAAAATCGTGTACGTCCCGCCAAGCTCTGTATAGTTAATCGGAACCGTCAGCATATGATGAAGACCAAATGGCAGCAGCAAACGCTCAACCATACCGAAGACAAACGGCGCAACAATCGGCGCAGTATTTCGTGAAGTCGCAATCCATTGTCCAAATTCATTCAAAAGTCCCTGAATAAACGGCCAAATGATAGACAGCAGCAAGCCAACGACAACAGATCCGGCAATCACAACAAACGGCACGAAACGCTTTCCGTTGAAAAACTCCAATGCCTGAGGCAGTTTATTATAATTATAAAAGCGATTATAAAGATTTGCTCCCAAAAACCCTGAAATAATTCCGACAAAAACACCCATATTCAGTGCCGGCGCTCCAAGGACGGAGATAAAATAATCAGCAACTGTCAGCTGGGCACCAAGTAGTGAAGTGACAGTAGCTTCTGAATCAGCCAGCATGTCAGCGTTTACACCAAAAATAGATCCTGTAATACGATTAATAAGCACAAATGCGATCAATGCTGCGAATGCACCGCCAGCACGATCCTTCGCCCAAGAACCACCAATGGCTACGGCGAAAAGCACATGCAGATTGGTAATTATCGCCCAGCCGATATCCTCCATTACCCGCGCAACCGTTTGCATTATCATAACATCGCCTGTCATCATCGCAAGCAGTTTACCTAATGAAATCATAATTCCAGCAGCCGGCATAACGGCTACTACAACAAGCAGCGCTTTTCCAAACTTCTGCCAAAAATCAAAAGATCCAAAAATTTTCATGTTCACCCTCCGTACTATCTATAATTTTATAAGTATAAAAAAGATCAATAATTCGGTGCAACCGTTTGCACTTTTCTTATTGTATAGACAAGTTAAATAGATTGCAAGCGTTTTTATGAAAATTTATTTTTCTTTAATTTTTAGTATTGGAAATAATTTTTATCTCACTTTCTAACGAATGAGTTGATTCCTTTGTCACCTATAGATGTCAATGTAGGAGTTATTTTACACATCCTAACGTTAAAAACCCACCTCCCTTCAAAAGAGAAGAGTAGATGGGTTTTGGGTTTGAATTATTCTTCAGGCAGCAACACGATTTTGCCTACTTTACCTTTCTTCTTAAAATATACTTGAGCTTCTTTGGCTTTTTCCAAAGGAAAGCTTTTATCTATAACCGGCTTTATTTTTCCTTCAGCAATCGCCTTAAGCATCTCTTTAAACTCTGACCTTGTCCCCAAATTTGGCCGCCAGCAGAACCTGAGATACAGAATTTTCCACCTTTTTCAATACGTGAAGAGAGGTAGGAAACAGGGCATCCCCTACAACGTCTAAAACGGTGTCGATCGGTCCTCCATTTACCGCTAAAATCTCTTCTGCAAGAGTATCGGATTTATAGGATACTACATGTGTGGCTCCTAATTCTTTCATTACTTCCTCAGCATGTAAATCACCAATTATCGCAATAACTTTAGCACCAAACACTTTAGAGGCAATTTGAACAAGTAATGATCCAACTCCTCCATTTCCCCCTGTTACCATAACAGTCTCTCCGGGTTGAACCTAAACTTGTTTGACCATATGCCAAGCCGTTAACCCGCTAACTGAAAAAACGGCACTTTTTGAATAAGCAGCAAGGGGCATATCAAAACATAGGTCAGCAGGCCACACCACATATTCAGCACCTATTATTTTTTACCACAGATTCCACCTGATTTAAAAAGAGTATAGTAAACCAATTATTATTTTTCTCTTTCTGTAGATAATCAATTCTTTTGTTTTACATGGCAGTTTTCAAACCGGACTGTTTAATAAAGTTATCTCCACGTTAAATGCGGGGGTAATATAAACAGAACGTGGGGTTAATAAGGTAAATAAAAAAACTGCACGGAACCATAGAACAGGTTCCGTGCAGTGCAGTCTTGCTTATTGAGCTGTATAGCCGCCATCAATTACGATTGCCTGGCCCGTTACACTTTTTGCTTTTTCACTTGATAGGAATATTGCGTAATCCGCAATCTCCTGAACTTCTAATAATCGTTTTTGAGGTACAAGCGGATAAATGACTTCCTCAAGCACTTTCTCAAGCTCTACCCCGCGTGATTTCGCCAGGTCTTCCATCTGACCGCGGACAAGAGGCGTATCCACATAACCGGGTGCAAGAGCATTTACTGTAATGCCATGCTCTGCGCCTTCTAAAGCAGATACTTTAGTTAATCCGATCAAGCCATGCTTGGCACTATTGTAAGCAGCTTTACCGGCAAAACCAATAAGCCCATTGATCGAAGACATATTTAAAATCCGTCCGAATCCTTGCTTCTTCATTATAGGAAACACTTTTTTCGTTGCAATGAAAGGAGCTGTCAGCATAATGTCCTGCATCATTTTGAACTTGGCAGTTGGAAAGTCTTCAATCGGCGATACATGTTGTAATCCTGCATTGTTTATCAACACATCGATACGACCATAGATTTCTACGGTACGGTCAATTGCCGCTTCGATTTCTTCTTCGCTTGTTACATCTGCTTTAATTCCAGTTGCAGTAAAACCTTTTTGCTCGAGAAGTTTTGCTGATTCCTCAACGCCCTCCTGATTTATATCAGAAAGAACAACCTTTGCTCCATTTTCAGCGAAAGTCTCGCCTATTTCATAGCCAATTCCCTGTGCTGCTCCAGTGATAAATACTACTTTATTTTCGACCATTTTTCTTCATCCCTTCTCTATTTACTTTAGTTGGCTTTTTTTGCGCCGTGTGGTTAATGCATTCCACAATTAAACGGGGAGGAAACATTATTCTGACATAAATAAAATACACACAATTTTCTCCCAAAGCTGAATAAATGGAATTTAATAAAAGACGTTTAAAGCCACCTCTTTAATGGAATGACACAGTTAGCTTGGATTCCTTTAGAAGTAAGCGATAAGAAATAATTGGAATTTATTTTTCCGAAATAATATATTCATTAATCTGGGAGGTTTTTCTATGTTTGCCATTATTGTCGGGCTGGTTGCCTTAATGGCGATGGCTTATATCGGCTGGTCTATTTTATGGATCGCTCCGATCGCTGCCACCATTGTCGCACTTTTGTCCGGAATGAACGTGTTTGATGCGTTCACATCTGATTTCATGTCCGGTTTCGCTTCCTTTGCGAGAGATTTCTTTCCTGTCTTTCTATTTGGAGCTATCTTCGGTAAGCTGATGGAAGTGACGGGAAGCGCCCGCACTGTTGCAACATTCTTATCGAAAATAGTCGGTAAAAAACGTGCCATTTTAGGGGTACTGCTCGGCGCAGCAATCCTAACGTATGGCGGCGTTAGTTTATTCGTTGTTGTTTTTGTTATGTATCCTTTATCACTCAATTTATTCCGTCAAGCAAACATCAGCCGGAAGGTTATTCCCGGTACGATTGTACTTGGTGCTTTTACCTTCACCATGACAGCACTTCCCGGAACAGCACAGGTACAAAACTATATCCCGACAGAATATTTTAATACGACCATGATGGCTGCACCGATTATGGGAACAGTGACGGGTCTGATCATGGCAGTAGGCGGTTATTTCTACTTATCCCGCAGAGCCAATACCCTTACGAAAAATGGAGAAGTATTTACAGAACCTAAGGGTGCAAAAAAAGACGAAGAAAGCAAAGAAAAAGATCCAAATATTATCTTGTCTTTCCTTCCACTCGTCGCAGTCGTTGTTCTCATTAATGTTGTAGACTTGGAAATGCTCACTGCTCTATTAGTGGGGATCGTTCTTACGATGGTCCTAAGCTTCCAGACATTCAAACGCTTCACAGGCGCTATGAACGATGGAGCAAAAGGAGCTGTAACAGCAGTTGTTAATACAGGAGCTGCTGTTGGATTTGGCGCTGTTGTTCAAGCAGCACCTTCTTTCCCTGCCATTCAAAACAGCTTGTTGAATATTAAAGGAGGCCTCGTTGTATCTGACGCACTTGCAACACAGATACTCGCGATGATCACGGGGTCAGCATCCGGAGGGATGAACATTACCCTCAATGCACTAGGTTCCGAATACTACCAGCAGGCAATGGAGATGGGCATGAACCCGGAAATTCTCCACCGGATTACAGCGCTGGCATCGGGCGCATCCATCCTGCCGCATAACGGAGCCCTGCTCACCGTCCTTGCCATCACCGGCATGACGCACAAAGACTCCTACAAGGATATTTTCTTTGTCGCTTTCTTAATTCCGACGATCGCTTTAGCGGTAGGGATTGGAATGTCGTTTATAGGGATTGTTTAATAGAGAAGAAAGCGCAGCTACCGTGTGGCTGTGCTTTTTTTTAACAACAGATATTTATAATAAAAAAGCCGCTATTCATTAATAGATGAATGACGGCTTTTCTTGTATTCACTTGCATAAACGCTTTAATCAACAGAAATTATTTACTTATGAATCTCTTCCACAAAGCGGGCTGTGATCTGTTGCGGGCGAGTAATAGCTCCTCCGACCACCACTGCATGAGCCCCGACTTGAAGCGCTCTTGCTGCCATCTCAGGAGTAAGGATGTTTCCTTCCGCAATGACAGGAAGATCAACTGCATTGATTACTTCTTTTAAGAACTGCAAATCATGGTCGTACAGTTTTCTCCCTTTCGTTTCGTTTGTATAGCCGTAAAGAGTTGTTCCTACACAATGAAAGCCCAGTTGTTGCGCTTCTTTGCATTCTTCAACAGTGGCACAATCAGCCATCCATTTCTGGTCGGGAAAAGCAGCGGTGATTTTTCTCATGAGTGCTGACAAAGAAAAAGAATCCGGTCTCACTCTATTAGTAGCATCAAGTGCAATCATATCAGCCCCACTTTGAACAAGCGCTTCTACTTCAGAAAAAGTTGGCGTGATGTAGACGTCAGAATCTGAGTATTCCTGTTTTATCAGTCCAATGACCGGTAAATCTATGTATTGTTTAATGGCACCAATATCAGCTGTTCCGTTGGCTCGAATGGCTGAAGCACCGCCTCTTGCAGCTGCATCCGCCATTCGCTTCATAATTTCTGATCCGAAAAGAGGTTCATCTTCCAAAGCCTGACAAGAAACAACCAGACCCTTCTTAATGTTGTTTAACATGATTTTCGCCTCTCTTCCTTATCAATTTTAAAGAGACTTTGCACTCAAACATTCGATTCCAGGGGGACGTAATTAGAAGAGAATCGATCTGCATATCTGTAAAACTGTGGCGGATCGTCTCATCGTAGGCTTTTAGCAAGCGAGTTCTTATTTCATTGGTCACAGTATGCGTTTGATCCTTTAAGTCAAAATACGAAAGCTTATATGTTGGAAGAAAATCTTTGACCAGTTCCATTCGAACACAAGCCTGATAAAAGACATCATCGAGAAGATGATATACAAGGTTTTCTTTAACTTTGTCCGGATCTCCATTAAGCGCCACCACACCTTGAGCAATCGAAGTTCCAAGTGTATTACAATTGGTATTCCAGCCTTTATAGGAGGTAAGTTTATCGAGGAGCCGAGCATCATCCAGCATGGCAACCAGTTCCATGTCACCTCCATTAGTAAAAGCCGCGTCCGCTAAAATTACTTTTTTACCAGCAGCCAGGAACGTTTGAATGGAATCAATAAAGTGAAGCAGGCTGCGACAGCTAGTGTACGTTATGTCTTTATTATGCTGATCCCATGACTCCTGCATCATTCTCCCAGGTGTATTATATGCAAGAATTAAGTCTGCTTTCTCCGGAGTCTGAGCGAGCTTGCACCCTGATGCCATAACGTGAGCTTTGAGACTTTCTGCAAACGGACGATCCTCATACATCGGGATGATCCCTGGACCAAGTGTGCTGCTCCAGATCGGGAAAATAGACGGACGTGAATCTGTTAAACTGGAAAATGCTCTTGAAAGCAATGTTGCGCCGACTTCATCTGCTCCGGGATACATGTGGACCTGCTGATGAAGACGCATCTCTTCTTTGGCTGTTGCGACAATTTTCTGGTCTTGTGCTGTATAGCCGAACTCCGCGCTGTCATCCTGAGGGATCACTAAGAAGTCGATAACAGCTTCTTTTACAAGTTCTAAGATCTTAACGTTTATCTCGAGGTTAAACGCTCTTCTCCACTCGTAATCTTCGATATGTTCTGCCGGAAGAAGAACCTTCAGTACGCGCAGCTGCTCCAATTCTTCCTCAGATAAAGTTTCTCTATCCTGCTTATTCATAAGATAAGCACGTAAAAAAAGTTCTCTTCCCCACTTTTCGTAATAGTCCGGCTCTTCGTCATTAGAGCTGTATTTTGGCGTTCTCATAATTAAGTTGGATGCATAAATCGGTAGCTTGGGATGGGACTGACGCAGGGAACGCAACCGGTTCAACCACATTTCCTTTATATTTTCCTGATGATGATGTAGCCTTGAAGGCAGCAAACCTCCATAGAACAACATATCAATACTTATTATGAGTGCATCTGCTTCATTGGCAGCACCCTTGAGCCATTCCCACATTCCTTCACTATCAGCCGGTTCCTTCTTCCTCCCATATACATGTTCACAAGGCATGAGGAGATCAATCTCGGCGGAGGACTGTGCGATCCTCTTAACATAGTCCACATTGCATGGCCTTTCATCAATCGGCATATAAGCAATTTTCATGTAAAAGCTCCTTATTAACTTTTATTTTACTGAACTGAAAGTTGTAAGAGATTCTTTTCCACTTTGAATCTCTCTAGCTATAATATCCAGCAAATAATATACAGAGACTTCATTAATTGAATGGCTATTTTCATCTAAATCATCAATTCCAGGAATCAGCAAATGAATGTCAGCCGCGTGTGATAACGGAGAATCCTGCTGACTTGAAATTCCGACTGTAAATGCCCCTGCCTGTTTTGCCTGAGCCATATGTTTAACCGTTTCTGATGCATAACCAGAAGTATTAAGCCCAATTACAACGGTTTTGTGATTAACTATCGAAGAAGAGGCATTCATTTGAAAAGAAGTGGTACAAGCGTCTGCTACCTTCCCCATCTTCATCCATTTGTATTTTAACTGTTGAGCGACGATCGACATTTCGTCTTCGCCATAGAAAAATAGTTGGCGGGCTTCAATCAAATTTGTTTTCAGCTCGATAATTTCAGGTGTCTGATCAAATGAGTCAAACTTTTTTAGCATGGCAGCATATGTCTGTTTTACTTCGGTTAAGCTGGTTGTCTCTCCCTGATCATATCTTCTAGTACTGACTGTTGCCTCTTTTGCAAGCAGACGCAATTTGTTATATGAACCGAACTCAAGCTTTTGACAGAACCGGGTAATTGTCGCCTCTGAAACGTTAATTTGACGTGACATTTCAGAAATGGTTTTGTTTGGCACACTTTCAAGATTCAGCGTAATGTATCTTGCTATCATTTGCTCCCGTTTCGTTAATTTGTGCTGATTTGACTCGATCATCGCCGTAATGCTCTTTAGCGGCTTCATGGATTCCTGAAGCAAAAAGTGTCTTACAGCCCCAATCATTCCAGCATTATTTAAATTATGAGCAATTTCGATTTTGGTCTTATCTAAAATGGATGGAATCATCTCTTTTTTTAGTTCTTTCATGATTAAAGGGTACAGATAGTCTTTTTGAGCCGTAATCCCTCCGCCGATGATAATCATTTCAGGGTTCATCATATAAGCGATCGTAGCGATCCCTTTGCATAAATGAACAATGAGCTGCTCAATTTCTTTAATCGCAATTCCATCGCCGTTTTTAGCCAATTCAAAAATGGCTTTTCCATTGAGATCTGTTTCCTTTAATCCTTTTTGCAGGGCGACATTACGAACCAGGATTCTTGTAGATGCGAGATCTTCGAACCGTCCGCCTTCAATGGGAATATAACCAATTTCTCCACCGCTGAAATTATGACCGGTATGAAGTTTATTGTCTAAAATATAGCTTCCGCCGATCCCAGTCCCGATAGTCAGACAAAAAACGCTCTTCGCATTTTTCCCCGTTCCAATCCAGGATTCAGCAAGACCTGCACAATTTACATCATTTTCCACTTCGACAGGGAGGTTAAAAAATGACTCGAATTCTTCTTTTAACCGTGTGCCCGTATAGTCTGGTATATGGTCTGAAGCAAACAGAATCTCTCCCTTATCTGAATGAACTTGACCGGCTGTTGATATACAAATACCATCTACCTTATATTGATCGACTAACGGCTTTCCGTGCTGCTTAATTTTCTCAAGGATGACTGGCCCCCCAAGATATGCTTCTGTTTCAATTTCAAATTTCTCAATGATGGTGCCGTCTTCCGTTAAAACACCAAATTTTATGAGTGTTCCACCTATATCAAATGCTAAAAATTTTCTCATTTGCATCACCTTCATTTCTTAGGCACTTATTCACCATACTCGAATCGTTTTAATTTGTTTGGGAGTAAAGGAGATGGACAACCTCTTTGCCGCCTCAAGCTCAACTGCAACATTTCCGTTAAAGTTCACTTCTACTATATTAGATGGTTGAAAGCCAAAACAAATTTCTGTTGTCCGGCTGTCCTCACCAGGGTTAAATAACCGAATATCAAACGAGGCGGACTCTTTTTTCATAAAAGAACTGAACACAATACCCGGGTCAGTAAGGCTAAATAGAAGATCCCCGCTCTTTTGTACATACGATTGCTGACTTAATACCTTATGGCGAAGCTTTTTAGGATGGTTAACTGAGTGGTGCTTCTTCCCAAGAATCAAGCCGTACTCAAATTCGTACGAACCAATACATTGCGCCCCAGGCGTTTCAAAGCCAGGGCCTGCTCCGTTGCCCCTCGTACGTAAATCGCGTCTCGACAGCCAGCCGACACTTCTGATCAATGTCAGAAACGCCGTAACATTCCCCTCATACTCATCCACTTCATACTCCTGCAAGCCACGGTGTGCGAGCTGATGTTCACCTGTGATCACAGTGGAGGTGGTAGGGTATTGATTCATGATTGATTCCTCATTGTGTTTAGCATCATGCTCTATTTCCTTTAACCTTTTGCGTTTAATTAAATCAAATGGAGTATCCCCAAAGCTGATTTCTCCCGGTTCAACTTCAAATCCTATTCGAAGCTTCTGATCCTTTGCCTTGTTATGCACGGTCGTTTTAAAATAAATGAACCGTACATCAGAATAAAGTGTCACTTTTGTTTTTAGAATCGTTGTAACCATATCTTCACTGGCCCCTGTTCGATTTTGATTTAAAGAAGCAGGGCTCGTTAATTCATAGTGAAGAATCGCTGACTCAAAAGTGTTTGCTTTAGTAAGATTTGTTACCTCCACCAGTTTGCTCTCAGAATAACAGTCATGAACGGGCGGAGAATAATTGTACGTATCTCCTGCGTCTAATGTGGAAAGAAACAAATGCTGCCTGTTATATGTTTTACCCGTTTCTTTGTCTAAAATATTCAGTCCGTCTTTTTCCCATTCAATTTTATAAAACTCATTTTCTATAAAGGATGAAGTTGTTTTATTTATTTCCGGAACTTCGTTTTTCAAGCGAACGATGTTTAAAGCCTTCGTTTCCACTCCGTTAAATGGAACCAGCATGATAACATCGTATACAGCGTATTCTCCGTAATGGGGTTCTGCAAGAATATGCCGCATAAATTCTTCTCGCTGATCTCTTTTAAGGATATCGAACCTAATCTTTTCTTTTTGATGGAAAAGTTTAATTGTCCCAAGGTCCTGCTCCACCGGTATATAAATTCTTGCCTCAACCGGGTAGGTACCCGCAAATGGTGTATTATTGATAAGATATAAAAAATCATTCTCAACTGAACTATTTAAATAGTCAAAAGGATAATCATCCTGCAATATATCCTTAGAGAACTGATCAATCGCACTCAGAACTTTTTGGCTCCGAGTCTCCATTTCTTCATGTACCTCATCCACACTGCATCCGCAAATACTGTCATGAGGATGATTCTTCAGGATCATTTTCCATATATATTCCATAAACTCTTCAGAGTGGCTTTTTCCCTTAGACCAAACATTCAGTGCTTCCATTTTATAAAGCGCCTGATCTTCACATAGCTGATTTTGATTTTTTAAATAAGAACGTGTCGAGTACACGCCAGGTAAAATAAATATTTTGGAAGGGTCACGCTGTTCACCTTGGAGTTCAGTTTCCGGAATTTTTCTGTGAAAAGCTGACGTAAAATCAGCCATTTTCACTTGCTCAAAAGAAATTCCTTCCACGTTGTCATTCAATTGCTGCACACGGTTTTGCATATCGGGTGCCGGGAAGGTATGGTCCGCTCCATTTAAAATAAGTGCCTGATCAAACAATAAATAAGGCTTCGTTTGCGTTAAGTAATCTTTTGTTTTTTCGATAAAGTCGTCGCTTTTTAAGTACGTCTGATAATAGCCTTCCATGAGCGGGAGAACAAACGCATAAACTTCACTGCCATCTGCTCCCTTCCACTTATTTTCGAAGCGGTCTGAAACAGCCCCCCTCCAAAGCAGGGCCCATTCAATTCCATGTCCCCTAAGCAGTTGGGGCATTTGACTGTTATGACCAAATGTGTCAGGAAGATAGCCTATATTGGACTCAGAACCTAATGCATGGGATTGCTTACGTCCAATTTCAAGATTCTTAATGATCGATTCTCCTGAAACTAAAAATTCATCTGCCAATAAATACCACGGACCCACTTCTATTTTTCCTTTTTTTACAAAAGATGCAAGAATTGAAAACTCTTCGCTCGTGACGATTTCTTTATAATCCTCCAGCACAATTGTCTGCCCGTCCATGAAAAATGAATCCATCTGTCCTTCTTCCAGAAGCCTTTGAACATATCTCAGTCCATTTCTTAGCTTAAATCGAAACACTTCGAACGTTTCATACCACTCCCTGTCCCAGTGGGTATGATTGATGATATACGCTTTTTTTACTCCATCCATGTCTGGCCCTCCCTGATCCATAACTGCTTTCTCAGCACCGCTCCATCGATGTAATTCAAATCAATGGAATGCTTGACTGAATAAGCACAGGCAATTCCGGCAACTTGCGCCATATCACGGACGGTTGGCTGGATTCGAAGGGAGGCCTGCATGAGAAATGTACTTGAAATATGTCTTCCTACTACGATTAAATTTGCCGCTTCATGAGTGATAAGTGAACGGTAGGGGATTTCATAGTATTCTCCTTTTGTCAGAGGTTCCGGTTTGATCGTTTGTCCTTTAACACTGTGAACATCAATATACCAGTCACCACGCGCTATGCCGTCTTTAAATCGGGCACGATTAAGATAATCCTGCTCCGTTAATATGTATTTCCCTACGATTCGATAGGATTCTCTAATCCCCAGCTGAGCTGCTTCTTTGATTAGAAAAGCATGCTGAAAGCCAGGTATTGCACTTGGCAGGAACTTGACCAGCCGTTGAATCATCTCGCGTCCTTTCGTCACCGCCTTAGATCTAAGCATTGGATCAGTCGTATGAAATATTGCTGGGATATGCGGGCAATTAAATGACATGACATCTCTTTTGCCGGGCTGAGTAAAAGCTTGAAAATATTTAAGATCCTCTTCCTTCAAAAGCCCATCCGTAAGTCCTTTTTGAAAATAAGGCTCCAGGACATGACCTTTCCCTGGCACCATGGCTATTTCAAAGAAATCCTGGTTTTCAATTTTACAGAACACATCACCCTGTGCCTTCATAAAGCTTCTCAGTTTAGGGATATTTATGCCCCCCATTTCAAAGCGGAAACTGATTTGCTGGTTTTGGCCTTCCTCATTTCCGCTTTCAACCGGCACACCGGCTGTTCTTGACAGGAGCGCATCTGCTGTTGCGTCCACAAAGGTTTTTGCTTTAATAGCATAAAGGCCGTTGCTTGTATTCACCACAATATGGCTGATCTTCCCGTTTTCTTTAAAACAGTCCACATAGTTTGCGTCATACAAAATATGACCTCCGCGCTCCACGATCAATTCTTCAAGCACGTAACTCAATGTTTCCGTATTAAACCAGCTACAGGAGGTCGTGCCGTCGTTTGTTTGCACATTTTCTTTATGAAGTCGATCAATAATCAGGTCATTTATGCGTTGACCCTTTACATGCGTCGGCATCATGGGAGAAACGAGAGCATTCGTTTGAGTGCCGCCAAGAGAAATCGTTTTCTCTATAATGACCGTGTTAATTTTTTCTTCCAGCGCGGACAAAGCTGCAACAGCACCAGCCGTTCCGCCTCCCACTACTGCACAATCCACTTCATAAAGAACCGGAATCTCCCGATTAAAAAACAAGATTGTTTCCACTCACATCACCTCCTCATACATTTATCCTTTTACCGCTCCATCTGTCGCACCGGAAATAAAATACTTTTGCAGCCAGATAAAAATCAGTAACGTTGGAATAGTGGTTAAAATAGAAGCCGCACTAATCAGCTTTAAGTTTGCTCCGTCAAAATTCTGTGAAAGCTGTGCAAGTCCTATTGATAGTGTGTACATGCTGCTTTCCGTTGAATTAAGCAGCGGCCATAAATAATCACCCCATGTTCCCATAAAAGTAAAGATGGCTAACGTAACGAGCGTTGGCTTTACAAGGGGAATCGCGACTAAATACCAGACCTTAAATTTGCTCGCACCATCAAGATAAGCGGATTCTTCGAGCTCTTTTGGAATTCTCAAAAACGCCTGGCGCATTAAATAGATTCCAAATGCCGTTGAGACCTGCATAACAACAAGTCCTATATGGGAATTGCGCAGACCTAATTCACCTGCCAGCTGAAACAGCGGTGCCATATAGAGCTGAAAGGGGACCATCATGGTCGAAATAATTAACGCCAGGACCACGCTTCTACCTCTAAAGTCCATTCGTGCAAGAGGATAAGCAGCCAAACTGCAAAATATAAGATTAAGAGGAATAGCAATTCCCGTTACGATCACTGTGTTCAAGAAATATAAACCGAAATCAGCTTTTGCAAATGAATCAATAAAGTTTGCCAGAGTAGGATCCGTAGGAAACAATACAGTATAGATGCCTTCATTTGCTGATTTCAGCGAGATTAGTAATGTAATGAAAAATGGTCCGACTGTGATGACCGTTATAAAAAGCAAAAGCGCGTATAACCAGATAAGTTGACTTCTTTTTTTTGACTTCATTTAATTCGATCCTTTCTGCCTAGGCTCTAAGATCATTTTCCCTTTTGCTTGTCAGCTTCATTTGAAGCAGTGAAGCTCCTATGGCCATAATAAGCAGAACTAGTCCGGCTGCCGAGGCGGTGCTGACATCTAAGCTCATAAAGTTGTCAAAAATGTACATAACAAGTGTAGTCGTAGCTCCAGCTGGTCCTCCGCCAGTAGTAAGTGCGATCTCTTCAAATACTTTCATTCCCGCAATAATTGTCATAACCGAAACCAGTGTGACTGAAGGCATTAACATAGGGAAGGTAATGCGTGTAAACATTTGAAAGACAGAAGCGCCGTCAATACTTGCAGATTCATAGACATCTTTTGGAATCGACTGCAGACCTGCCAGATAGATAATCATATAATAGCCCAGACCTTTCCACACCGTGATCATAGAAACAGCCACGAGTGCAGTAGAAGACTGTACAAGTAAATTGGTAGGAGAATCAAAAATTCCAAGCCACACCAAAACCTGAGATATCATGCTATTTTGAGAGTAAAGCATTTTCCACATTAACGCGCCGACAACCATAGGCGTCACAACTGGCAGATAATACAGTACACGAAAAGTGGAAACACCTCTTATTTTCTGATTAACCAAAACGGCCAGAATCATTGGCAGCAAGACATTTAACGGAAGAACGATCAGTAAAAACAGCAGCGTATTCACAAACGCTTTCCAAAAGGTTGAATCAGTAAAGATTTCTCTAAAATTCGCCAAACCAACGTATTCCCCAGTATCCGCAATGATCTTATAATCCAGGACACTCCAGTGGAAGGCTTCGATAATCGGGTAAGCGAGAAACGTCCCTAAAATGACGATGGATGGGAGCAAAAATAGCCAAGGTGTAAAAAAGGAAGCTCTCCATTTTTTTCTTTTTGGTACAGGCTTTGACCGTGCGATAGGCTCTGTTACAATGGGCTGTCTAGCCATCTTGCTCCCCCTTTCAAAAAATAGAGACTAGCTTTTTAGAAAAGAGGCTAGTCTCAGTTATAAATCAATGTACGTTAAAAGGTTACTTCTTCACCTGAGTCTTCAAACGCACGATTCCACTCTTCTGCGAGTTGCTTGACCGCTTCTTCTGGGGTTAACGAACCTTGAAGGTTTTGAACAAAAATATTTTTCGTTGATTCTCTAAGATCTGAGCTATTTTCAGTTGGCGGAATCAGTACTTCTGCACGTGAAAGTGATTCAGAGGCCTGAAGCATGCCCAACGCTTTTGGAGAGTCGCCTGGATTTTGAAAATAATCATCCTCAAGTGATTCAGTTGTAGCCGGCAATACCGTTCCCGCTGTTTTCGCAAATTCCAGCTGATTTTCAGCATTTGTCAAGAATTCAGCCAAAGCAACCGCTGCATCTTCATTTTGTGTTTTAGCAGGGATAGCAAAATTCATTACGGCTACATTCACAGGCGCTTCATTACTTTCAAGAGGCTGCCCTGCTTTAGAGGCTTCATATACATCAGGTGAACCTGACTCGATCGGTCCAAGGAAAGTCACGCCGCCTTCAAGAAAGGAAGTATTCCCCGCCATGTATAGCTCCTGGCCAGTTGCAAGAGAGCCTTCTGCTGTTTCTTGTGGAATAAGTCCTTCTTCATACATTTTTTGTGTCAGTTCAAAGAATTCCACTATAGCTTCATTGTCTTCGAATACCGCTTTTCCATTTTCAACAATTGGCTCACCATCTGCCAAAGAGACCATCTTCTCCATAACGGTGTTGCCGTCATTGATAACAGGATAATAAGATGGCTTCCCTGTCGCTTCCGTCACTGCTTTTGCTGTATCATAAATTCCCTGAGTGTCAGTTGGAAGTTCAGAAACGCCTGCTTCATCAAAGTGCTCACTGTTATACCAGGAAACGGTTGTAGTTAAATACCATGGCAAAGCGTACAACTCATCCTCATACATGCCGGAATTAAAAGGCCCTTCTACATAGGAAGATTTTGTTTCATCACTGACCAAGTCATTAAGACCTAGCAGTCCCCCTTGCGCTGCAATGTTGGACATATAATGAGGATTCAGGTTTACAACATCCGGCACATCATCACCTGTAAGTGAAGTAAGCACCTTTTGTTCCATTTCATTTTGCGGAATATCCTCAATCTTTACATCAAGGTCCGGATGCATTTCTTCAAACTCTGCTTCAAGATCAGCGAAATATGTATCAAATGGTTCTCCCGCCAGCGAAGCAGTCCATAATGTTACTTCTCCTGAAAGCTCTCCCGAATCACCGCCGCCAGATTCTTCACTGTTGTCATCTCCACACCCCGCAAGACTTACAGATAATGCAGCAAAACATACTCCCGTGATCCATTTGCTTGAACGTTTTCCCATTTTCTTTTCCCCCTTTGAGATCTATGAAAGCGATTACTTTGACCTTATAATACAGTGTGTTTGAATGTATTTCAATGACTTTTTAAAATTATTTTTACTTTTCTATATTTTATGAAAATTAATTTCATTTTAGTGCAAGCAACTTTTCACACACCGTTTCAGTGAAAAATCCTCCGCATCCATTCTGATTTCCCTTCCACCTCTATATGATGAATAGAATGAAAACACGGGGGCTAAAGTGGAGGGAATGACATGAAATGGATAAAGGAAGGCAGCTGGATGAACTGGACGCTTGGGCTCTTTGCAGTTTTAATTTTGGCGGGGACTGTCGGGCTGGTCATGGTGTACTTTTCAATTTACTCAGCCACTAAGGACATGCATGTACCTCTCGAGCGGGAGGGATCAACGAAGCGTGAAGAGGTCGTCCAAACAGAGGAAAAGGATCCGTTTTCTGTTTTAATTCTCGGAATTGATGAGCGAAAAGAAGATGCCGGCCGTTCCGATACGATGATTGTACTGACTGTCAATCCAAGCACGGAGAGCACAAAGCTTTTAAGCATTCCAAGAGACACCTATGTGGAAATAGCGGGCTATGGCAAGAAGGATAAAATTAATCATGCCTATGCGTACGGCGGAGTGGAATTGGCGATGGAAAGCGTGGAAGAGCTGCTTGATATTCCACTTGATTACTATATTAAAGTAAATATGGAGGGCTTTGAGGATGTCATAGACGTCCTTGGCGGCGTGGTTGTCTCCAATCCATTTTCATTTGAAGCTGGCGGCTTTCGTTTTCCTGAAGGCGAGCTGATTTTAAATGGAAAGCAGGCGCTCTCCTTTAGCCGGATGCGCCAGGATGATCCAGATGGAGATTTCGGAAGACAGGAACGGCAGCGGAATATTATTGAAGCGGTAATCAGTGAAGGCACAACCGTTTCAACGTTTTTAAACTACGGCGATCTTTTAGAATCGCTTGGCGAAAACATTAAAACCAATCTGACCTTTGATCAGCTGATGGATATTCAAAACGACTACCGCCAAGCAGCAGATAATGTTGATCATCTTCAGTTTGATGAAGGAACGAATGAATACATAGGAGGCGTGTATTATTATGTCATTCCTGACGATGACATTGCCGCCGTACAAAAAATCCTTCAAAGCGAACTGGAGCTCTAAACAGGCATTGGGAAAATCCTCTGCCTGTTTCTTTAATGAGTAAAGCGGTCACAAATCATGCTTAGTTTCCTCCCTCATCCGGCTTTTTTCATCTCCACTTCAAACACTTTCTTATTTTCCGGATGAAGCATCATCCTAATAAGCCCGAGTACTGCAATTAAACAGACGAAGGCTAATCCGATGATGGTCAGACGCAAGGAAAAGAGATCAGCAGCCACCCCTGCGCCTAACACAAAAAGAATCTGAAATAGACTTACGGCAACTCCGTATAAACTGGTGACCCTGCCCATAATGGAAATGGGCACCATATGCTGATACCAGGTTGTGTAGCCGGTGTTTGCAAAAGCATGAAAGAATCCGAGCAAAATAAAGCCCGCAGCAATCATTGCAAAGGAATGGCTGAATGCATAGATCAGATAACCGGCAGAAACCAGCAGAAATCCGCCTCCAAGTAGCTGCTTTACAGATAGTTTTTCAGATAAAGATGAAACAGCAACAGCCCCTAAAACTGCGCCAATACCGGTAATACTGATGAGCAAACTGTAATCCACTTCACTTAAACCGACCACTTGCCGGGCAAATACTACTTCCTGTGCATCCATTGCGAAAGTTGAAATCAAAATAAACAAATTGAAGATGAGCACATAAAGAAAGAGACGCTGTTTCCTGCCAAACTTCATCACCACAGTAAAATCCTCCGCAATTGCTTTCATTGATAATGGATTTAGGCCTGCTGTTTTTTCTTCATCCACATTCGGAAGCCAGCGTAAAATGAGTGCTGAAAGTCCGAATGTAGCGGCATTGAACCAGATTACCATTTCAATCGAGCTCACTAAAAATAACAACCCTGCAATTGCCGGCCCTATAACGAAGGCTCCTGATGAGGTTAATGAATAAAACGAATTAAATCGTTTTCTTTTTTCTTCCGGGACAAGCATGGTAATATAGGTTAATGAAGCAGGAGAAAAAAAGGATTTTGCCATGCTGATGAGCCAGAGTAATCCATAAATGGCCCAAACAGAAGGCA
Organism: Jeotgalibacillus campisalis; assembly: GCF_000829515.1. GTDB lineage: Bacteria > Bacillota > Bacilli > Bacillales > Jeotgalibacillaceae > Jeotgalibacillus > Jeotgalibacillus campisalis. The sequence goes on from NZ_JXRR01000022.1 coordinate 184,168, forward strand.
TGAATGGAATCAGTGCAACCAGTACGCCTCGTATCACATCTGTCCAAATCATTAACCTTCTCTTATTCGCCCGATCAATTAAACTGCCTGCCCATAACCTTGTAAAAATAGCTGCCGCTGGACCTGCTATCCACAATCCTGCCACTGCTGCAGCAGAATTGGTCATTTCAAACACGAGTAAATTAATGGCAACCAAATAAACAAAATCCCCAACCGTCGACAAACCCGTTGCTGCTAAAAGCATGGCTGGAAACCGCCAGCCGCTCCAATTTCTTTTTCTCATACTAAATCGCCCCTCTGCCCAATCTGCAGCCATCATTCTTCAACTTCAAGCTTCTTGTTATATAAATCCTATAATTTTTTTCCAAATAAAAGCAATAGTTTTTAGAATAATCTCGCGATTTCGATCAAAATGGTTTTAAAATAGTTCACATTTAGAAAAACTAAGAACATGAGTTTTTGATCATATTACCTAAAGTCTTATTTGATATCCCTTTTTCGGTTTATTAGATCTTCAGCTTTAAACAATAAAATTCAAAGTACATTTTCTTTTTACTCCTTTTCTATTTATACTGTAAGTACTACTGCTAAAGGTGTTGTGAGAATGAATAAAAAGGAAAAAGAAATTCTGCGGCTAATCACAGAAAATCCGTATATTTCTCAAAATGATTTAGCTGATAAACTTGGTCTTTCCCGGTCAGCTGTTGCCGTTTATATTTCAAATATGATGAAAAAAGGCATTATTCTTGGAAAAGCCTACATCATAAAAGATTCACAACGAATTGTTTGTGTAGGCGGAGCCACTGTAGATCGCAAGGCTGTGCCAAAGCATAAAATAAAATTCGGCACCTCAAACCCTGTTTATTATCACCGATTTCCTGGTGGTGTGGCGCGTAATGTGGCAGAAAACCTGGGCAGACTGAATTGTAATACTTCTCTTATCACTTGTGTAGGGGACGATGAACAGGGCAGCTGGCTGCTTGACCATACAAAAACAGCGGGGGTTGATGTTAGTCAAAGTCTGAGACTAAACAACTACAATACAGGGTCTTATACGATCATTTCAGATAAAAATGGCATGCTGCTTCTTGGACTGGATGATTTAAATTTATATGAATATTTAACAGTTGATTTGCTTGAAAAAAGATGGAATTATATGTCTTCTGCTGATATGATTTTTCTTGATTTTAACTTTCCAATTGAAATCAGTGAGCAGATTATTCATAAAGCAAGAATGGAAGGAATACGATTGTGTGCAACAGTAGTATCCTCTACTCGTACAGAATTGGTGCCTTCTTCCCTTAATGGAGTTTACTTGCTTTGCACTAATGACATCGAAGCCTCCTCTCTTTTGGGCTATGATGTTAACGAGAAAGACATGATTCAGGACGCGTGTCGTAAGCTTCAGCAAAGAGGTGCTGAGAACATTGCCATGAATCTGCGTGACAAAGGAAGTTATCTTTTCACAGAGGATCAGCAATTTCATTGGATCCCTCAGCCTGTCGAAAAAACAGCAGATTGGACGGGAAACCGAGATGCGTTTATGGCAGGAGTTATATACGGGTTAACTCAGCAGCTTGAATTGCGTGTGGCGTGTGAGTATGGTTCGATCATGTCGATGATTACGATACGTGATTTTGCTACGGTAAATACAAACTTTAATGTGAAGGAACTAGAAGCGCTTCATAAAAATTACTTCACAAAAAAAAGGCCGGTCAATTGACCAGGCCTTCTTTCATTTACTGATATTGCATTAAAGCTGCTTCAGCGTCTTGCTGCATTTTTTGAATCGCTTCTTCTACTGTAATCGAGTCATTAAATGCATTAGCGATAGCTTCTGTTACTGTATCGTTAACTGGTCTGCTGGCTGCTGAAGGCGTTGTGATGCGTGCATGTGGAAAAACCTGTTCAAATGCATCCATTTTTTGAGGGTTTGCCTCATAATCTTCTTTCAGCAAATCTGTTTCCAATGATGATTGCACGGCAGGAAAATAACCGGTCTTTTCTGCATAAATTGCTTGTGCTTGTGCACCTGCAAAGTATTTCATGAATACCCATGAGGCTAATTCCTGTTCCGGTTCTGCTTTAAACATGATGTGATTTCCGCCCCATAAACCTGTAGATTTGTTGTCTAAATCACCTTGTGGAATCAAGGATATACCCCACTCAAATTGATCTTCAATTAATTCAATTTTCGTAGTGGAACGAGCAGTTGTTCCGATTTCCATTGCGACTCGACCGTTCGTAAATTCCTGTTCCGTTTCTTCTGCATAGTAAACGGCGCCTTGATCAACTAAATTTTTTAACATCGTCAGCAATTCAACTGCGTGTTCATTTGCATAGTCGACTGTGGAAGCATCTTCCGATAACGGCTCCACCCCAAACGTCCGAAGCCAAATGCTGAAATCTCCCCCTATTGCATTAGGGTTTACCGCAAAAGCTGGAGTACCGGTTTTCTCATAGATCTCAAGTGACTGCTGTTCAAACTCTTCCCAGGTTTCAGCAGGAGCATCAAATCCAGCTTCACTTAAGATATCTTTATTGTAATACGTTCCCATTGAACTGTTGCCATGAATCCAGCTCATGGTTTTACCTTCGTATTGTGGCAGCTGCTGTCGAGCTAATACACCTTCATTAATGTCGCTCAACTCTTCTTCGGTATATCCATATTTTTCACTGGCAAGAAAGTCATCCAATTCTCTTACTTCATCAGTCTTCATATACTCCAGCGTATCACTTTCATAAGCCATTGTGACGTTCGGAAGTCCGCCTCCTGATAATGAAGCGCCTACTTTTTTATTCAATTCATCATATGTGCCTTGGAAAACTTCATTTACTACAATTTTCCCTTCGTATTCTTTATTAAATTCATCGACAATCTCACTCACTGCTTCTCCATAGATCGTTGCTTGAATATGCCAGAAATCAATTTCTATTGGACCGTCTTCCCCAAGGTCCATTTCTTCCCACGGTCCCTCTTCTGATTCACTACTTGCCTGATTTGAGCCATTTGTAGCCGTATCTCCATCCTCTTCTTCGGATGTAGAATTCCCTGTTGCACACGCCGCCAAAATCAAGGTCATTAACGCCATCAATAAACCTGTCATCCATTTTTTAGACATTTTAAATCCTCCTGTTTTTGTTTTTATCTGGTTTTATAGTGAATAGCACAATCTCTTACACTAGTGTTTCTGACTGTTTACCTAGCAGTGCCTGAATGGATATTTTCTCTCCATAGGAAGGGCAATATTTTACCGCATTTTTGGTGTTCACAAGAGATGGATTGAGACTATGGAGCGGGATGGCAACTTTAGGTGATACAGTTTCAATCAGCTGGGAGATATCTTCAGGAGAAGCATGTCCTCCTGTTCCGTAATAATGATAGTGAATGTTATATAACTTGAGCCAGCGGTGCAAAATTGGATCCTCCTTGTTAAGCGGATTTCCATCTGCATGAAAATAAAGAGAGGTACCAGATGAATCTCCGAGTGTTTCAAATTCAGAAAGCAGCGGCGTTTGTTCTTCTGTCAGGAAAACAATGTACTGATTTTTATGGAGCCAAATGTCTTCCATTGTTACGGTGTTATATACTAGATCAGTAGATTTCACTTGCAAGTCCAGCAAACAGATGACGTCTTTTTCGTTCATTCGCGCAGGATGATCTGACGGTAAAGTAGAGATCCCTTCTTCAGTCGCCGTTTTCCAAAGGAGTGCTGTGCGTTCATCCATGACAAGCTTTCGTCCTAGCTCCTTTGCTTTAACAATAAAATCGGCTACCCGTTCAACATTGCGAGCTAATATATTCACATAAAGAAGGTCAAATCCTTCTGACATCTTCCCAAATTCCTTTACCACGTTTTTCTCCTGACGCATGACTGGTTCAGTAAAGTACGTTTCTTTTCGAAGAGAGGTGCCCTCTGTTAATAAAATGTCTGTATTGGTTTCGCTGCACAGTTGAGCAAATCGTTCCATACGCTCAGGATGTCTGCCATGCAATCGCCAATCTCCGGTAAAAGCAATGTTATACTCTCCAAGTGTAATTAACAGACCGGATGCTCCCGGGGTATCATGGTCAACGTCCACAAGTTGGAAAGAAAAATCGTCATCAAGCTGAACCGAGTCCAAATGATCAAGCGGCAAAATTTCCGCTTCTGTATAGGCATACTCACCAGATTCAGCTACTGCTTTGTAAACCGAATGAGCATCGCGGTGCATGTAAACCTTTGTTTCTTTATTTACATATGGCAGCAGTGCCATATGGTCCTGGTGAATGTGACTGACAAAGACGGTGATGGATTCAAGCTCCGGCAGTTCGTCAACCTTCCATAGATTCTCAAGCACTTTCGCTGGAATATGCTGTACCAAGTCCTTTTTAAAAACAGAAGGCAGAGGCGGTGCCAGTCTCGTTAATAAATAGTGCTGAAGCGCGCGTTCAGCGTCCGGTACAATCCTGCCTCCAAATAACCCCCAGGCCCATGTCACGCCCAGATCAAATAGAAATCCTTTTTTTCCGTTCGATAATAAAACATGGACACCGCCAATTGTATTCACTCCACCGTATACTGTAAGGGTATAGGTCATTGTAAAACCTCTCTTTCTTTCTGCTTAGATTTTGTTAGTTCCATGAGTACTACCGCTAATTCATCAGAAGAAGTCACCACACCATCCCATTGAGATGGATCAGCCAGTTGAAATGGCGTTACTAAGAGCGTTTTACACCCCAGCTTTTTAGCAGGCAGCAAGTCATTCCACGGATGGTCGCCGATTGATAAAATTTCATGCGGCTGAACCTTTTCTCGAATAAGCAGACTCTTGATTACTTCCTGCATGCCATCCGGCTTTTTGGCATCAAGATAAATCTCATCAAACAAAGAAGTAATGTTTAAGTACTCAATAAATTCATGCCCAGATTGAGCGTGGGTGTTAGTCATCAGTACCTTGCGCTTGATATATTCGAGATTTTTTATTGCAGCTGTTAAAGTTTGAGATGATATAATGCTCTCCTCTCCCCCTAGCATTTGTTTGCGAACGCGGATAAAAGCAGAACGCCGCTTATTTTCATCGATACCCAATCGGGCTGTTAAGATATTTAACAGGCTCCAAGCGTCACCCCCATAGATAAAGGATTCTTCATCACTCAGAGTCTCGCTTCCTGTAAAGTCCAGAACTTCTTCGACTGTTTCATATTCTTGATCAACATTTGTATAGTAATGACCCATTTTAAATAAAGCTTGATTAGAGAAAATCTCCTCCATGCCCAAAAGCAGCCTGTCATACTCTTTCTCCCACATTGAACCTTCGAGTGCATAGGCCAGATACAATCGATGAAAAGTTTCCTGCTGATACATGGTTCCATCTAAATCAAAAATAATCACTTTAACTTCTTCTGCGTTTTTCACTTACGCCACCTCTTTCGCTGCTATTTAACCTTTAAGTCCTGATCCAACGCCCTCATTAAACCAACGCTGTGTAATGAAATATAAAATGATAATCGGAAGTACCGTAAAGGTGGCTGCTGCCATAAGAAGATGGTAATAATGCCCTTCTTCACTAACAAAGTTGAGCAGCCCCACCTGCAGGGGACGCAGATGCTCACTAGAGGTAATCAAAAGCGGCCACAGCACGCCATTCCATTTTCCGATAAACCCGAGTAATGCCGCAGTAATAATACTTGGCCATGCAAGAGGAACCAGCACCTTCCATAAATAACCGAAATGACCCATTCCATCCACTTGGGCAGCATCCCAGTAATCCCGGCTTACGGTTAAAAAAGCCTGCCGAATTAAAAAGATAGAAAATGCATCTGCCAAAAACGGAAGCACCATACCCGTATAGGAGTCATAAAAGCCCTGCCCTCCCTGTCCGAATAAATCATTCCCCCCAACAAGCGGGAAAGACCGAATGGTGATAAAATTTGGCACCAGCGTCACATCATAAGGAATCATCATGGTCGAAAGGACAAGCAAAAACAATAAGTTCCTTCCTCTAAAGCGAAATTGACTGATCGCATAGGCAATGGGAATACAAATAAGTAATTGTATAATCGTACCGAACCCAGCAATAATGATGGTATTGATAAAGTAGCGTCCAAAAGTGGAGTCAGGCTTCATCCAGGCTGCCACATAGTTTTCAACGATCTGCCAATCATTCGGAATAAACGTTGGAGGCATAAGGTTTATCTCCTGCTGGGTCTTAAAAGAAGTAACAATCATCCAGTAAAAAGGAAACAGGCAGATCAGCGCAAGAACCAGCAGTATAAGAAAAATGACTGTCTTTGAACTGTTTTGTTTTAACTTAGGCACCTTTATCATGTTCCTCCTCTCAGCGTTCATAATGAACACGTTTTTCCAGCACTTTTCGTTGAATCCATGTTAAAAGAAACAAAATTACAAACAAAAGGATTGATAGAGCTGAAGCATATCCAACCTGCTTATACACATAAAAATTACGGAAAATATAAAGCGGCAGTGACATGGTCGTGCCAAGCGGACCACCTTCTCCACCAGAGAAAACATAAAACGCATTAAATGATTCAAATGAACCGACCACTGAAACGATTAAAAGTAAAAATAGAGTAGGAGATAATAAAGGAAGCGTAATATATCTCATTAAATGGAATACATTAGCCCCGTCCATTTTGGCAGCTTCATAAAGTTCTTTCGGAATATTGCTCATTCCTGCAAGCATGATCAGGACATTAAAACCTATCGAACTCCAAACAGCAAAAATCATAATAATACATAATGCAAGACTCGGTCCTCCAAGCTCGATTGGAAGATTGTCAGGCCAGGATAATCCAATGCCAGTTAAAAATTTGCTTACGATCGGCTCAGGGTCAGTAACCCAGGCCTGGGGTTCCATCCCGATTTTCACCAGCGCTGCATTAGCAATTCCTACATTTGGATGAAAGATCCATTTGAATACCAGGATTGCAGCGACCTGAGAGGTTATATAAGGTAGAAAAAAGATGGTTCTAAACATCCCTTGAGCTGTTTTCTTAAAATAGTTAAATAGATAGTATGCGATAAGAAAGGATAGAACGAGCGCAATCGGGATTGTCCCCACCGCATAATAAATTGTCACAAGCAGACTTTGAGCAAGCATCCCAATTTGCCAGCCAAAGAGTGGGTCAAAATAAACTAAATCACTCGTAAACATTCGAACGTAATTATCGAGTCCTAAAAATTCCTCCTTTACAAAACTCCATTTCCAAAAGCTTATGTATACGCCAAATAAAAGCGGCCAAAACCGAAACAATAACAATAGAAGGAGAGCAGGCATGGCATAACACATGGCAATCTTCCATTCTCTGCTTCGAAGCGTCTTTACTTTTTTCTTTTTTCCCGAAGAAAGCCTCTTGCTTCTTTCTTCTACGATTACGTCCCTCATAGCAACACCTCCACTTAATAAACTTTTGTTTATTTTTATAACATATGTTTATTATAAAAGATGTTTATTAAAGCGAAGTATTTTAGATGTAAATAATTTGTAAAATAAAAAGATCCGTTTGAGTAATAAAAAAGGTGCAGCTCGATTTAATTCAGTTCAGTTTTTTATAAATTATAGAAACAGTCTTCCAAAAATTACCTAAATTCTACTGGATGCATTTCATTCATTTATTTCGTTTACTAGAAGGAAGTTACACTTGTACGCGCCAAGTCCACCATTTCTCCATTGCAGCCAAGAACACTAACGTCAATTTTCTCTCACTAAAACTAGTTTTATCCAATTGCTATTTCGTGTATAGTAAACAAGCGAAAATTAAATCAAGTACGGGGGTTAACCAGTCAATGATCGATCTTGTCCAAAAAACAGCCGATTTGCTGAAGAGTACCAACAGAAAAATGATGATCGGGATATCTGGACATGGTGCTGCCGGAAAATCAACGTTTACCCATCAGCTCATGAACCATTTACCACAAGACGAAGTCAATTACGTGAATACCGATCCTTACATTATTGGATCGAGTCTCCGTCAATACACCACACTCAACTATCTCCATCAAAACATTGAGCATCAATCCAAGGTGACGGCCTGTCATCCCGCTGCTCATAATGTATTCGCCTTAGAACGGGATATTAAGATGCTTCGTGACGGATTAGACCTTTACACAATCGGGACCGATTATATGGAAAGCGTTCTTCTTTCATTAAGAAAAATTACGATTATTGAAGGCATGACCACAGCATTTGTTGATCCTGAATTATTTGATTTAACACTCTTTTTCTATACAGATGGGGAAACAGAATTAGTGCGGAGAGGAATTCGTGATGTAACAGAAAGAGGAGCAGATCTTTCGTATCTACAGCAATCGCACGAGCAGCGCAGAATGCAATATGATTTATTTATGCATCCTTACCGTGCCAACTTCGATATCGTCATCAAAAATTCAAACGACCATTATTCTTTGGAAAAAGGCATTGAGAAGCTGAACACACAAAAACCTTGAAGAGCTCAAAGCCCTTCAAGGTTTATTCATGGTCTAAACTTATTTTTTATCCACACAAACTGGTAGGCTTTTAATCATGCTGCTCATTGACTTATTATTTACAAGCTCAAAAATAACAACAGGCCGGGTCATCCGCGCAATGAAGCGAAGATGACTCGGCCTGTGTTGTAATAATGCATTTTCATCTAACAATATGGTACGATTTTTATATACACGGAGGTGGCCCTTAATGAATGCAGGAATGCTTGAAGAATTGACAGCTCAGGTAATCTCCATACTTGAATCGAACGATCACCCTAAATTAGGCACTTATACGAATTCTATGCGTCCTTATGATCGCGGGATGGTTTTTGAAGAATTATCGGATTTAAAACAGAAACGTGCTTTTGTTGAGTCACTTGAGATCAGCAGCCTGGCAGAACTGCTTCGTTACCTGTCACCAGAAGAACAGGCCATTGCGATTTCATTTATTGATCAGGCCATTCTCGGCAAGGTTTTAGACGAGATGCCGAATGATGACTTAGCTGAGATGCTCGATGTTCTGCAGCAAGATCAAGCGGCAGCTCTTGTCAATGTAATGTCTAAAGAAGAAGCCCAGATCGTGCAGGATATTATGACCTATCCCGCAGAGTCAGCCGGCCGGCTCATGACAAACCGCCACGTCTGGATCTACCCTGACATGACGGTGCATGAATCAATTGAAAAACTCAGGGAGTACGCAAAAGTATTTGATACCATTCATTATTTGTATGTAGTCAATGAAGAGCATAAAATTTTGGGTGCTGCATCGTTTCGTGACCTGCTGCTGGCTGATGCAGCTGACTCGATCGAGAAAATTATGAGCAAGAATCCCATTACTGTCCAATCATTCGTGGATCAGGAGGAAGTTGCGAGACTAATCGAACAATATGATTTGATCGCAATGCCCGTTGTCAATGAGGCGAACAAATTACTTGGAATTATTACCGTGGATGACGTTATTGATGTCCTGATACAAGAAGCAACCGAAGATATCGAACGCCTCTCAGGTTCAGGTAAAGAAATAACCTTTAAAACCAAACCCGTCGTGGCTTTTGCCAAACGGTTACCGTGGCTGGTGTTACTGCTTTTAATTGGATTGGTCTCAGGAACGATTATCAGCAGATTTGAGGAAACGCTCGCAACAGTGGTTGCCCTCGCTTTCTTCATGCCGATGATTGCCGGAATGACCGGAAACACCGGCACTCAATCACTTGCTGTCGTCGTTCGCGGATTAACCACTAATCGAATTGACAAAAAAACCGTATCCAAATTAATCATACGGGAGTCATTAGTTGGGGTGATGATCGGCGTTTCCTGCGGGATCCTGATCGCTTTCATCGCCTTTTTCTGGCAGGGCAGTATTACATTGGGCTTCATCGTCGGTCTGTCATTGCTGATCACATTAGTCTTTGGGACATTAGCCGGAACCATCATTCCTTTGATCCTTCACAAGTTTAATGTGGATCCCGCAATCGCATCCGGTCCATTAATTACGACCCTAAATGATATTTTGTCTCTGCTCATTTACTTTGGAATTGCGACCTCCCTGATTGCACGATTTCCGCTTTAATTGAGGCATGTGTGTGGATCTACTTTTGTAGAATTTCATTTAGCTAAAAAATGACTTTGGGGGAATGGTGATGAGCAAACTTTCATTCAAAAAATACGAGAATGAAGTAGAGGATCTTGTCTCCTTGTTGACGAAAAACAAGTGGGAATTCCACTCCAATCCAGCGCCGGTACGGAAAGAAATTCTCAAAAAATATCGTGATGACTGGCATGAAAAAGACAAGGAAATCTTCTGGATAGAAAGCGTGGATAAGAAAATCGGATTGATTATGCTTCATGATTTAACTGATTCAATTCCTTTATTCGATCTTCGGTTAGAGAACAATAGCAGAGGGAAAGGGTTCGGATCACAAGCCGTTTGCTGGATAACCGATTACATATTCAAGCTCCCTGATAATAAAATTAGAATAGAAGCTTACACCAGAAGCGATCATATTGCTATGAGGAAGACACTTAGCAAATGTGGATTCGTTAAAGAAGGCTACTTAAGACAATCTTGTGAAAATGCAGACGGCAGTGTATCAGATTCTGTATGTTACGCAATAATCAGAAGTGATTGGGAAAACAAGATAACAACTCCTATCAAATTAAATGACTTGCCTTTTTAATTTCTGGTTTGGTTAAAAAGGCAAGTATGAGTTGACTTATCGTCTCATTTTACATTTTATGTCCTTTTGCTATTCAAATAGATCAGTAGTTGCTGGGAAACAAAGAAAATGCCAATTCCGATAAACAGATACTCAAATAAATCACGAATAAATGATTTGCTTTGGTATGCTTCAAGGGTTGTATGCAGCAAAAGGATGACTGCCCAAGAGATAAATCCAATCGTATAGACAGTATTCATTTGATCCTCAAAACGACTTTTTAATAGCATGGAATCCCCCTTTAAAAAGTTAATTAAGTACACGCTCAAAATCAGCTGCATTCGTTACATCAATAACTTCACCTAAAGCTAGATCCACCGCATACCGTCCGTTCGTCGAAGAATGACCGGATACACTGGAAGAATACCGCACAATGACGTATTGATTGATCGTACCATCATATTGTACAAAATTGTTTTCATCTTCTATTAATGCATCTCGATCTCGCAAATAATCTTGGGTTAAGGAAACTGCTTTTTGCTGATCTTCCTCAGTTGCTGAATCCTCAATGGAATCTCCTGCCGTTTCCTCAGACTCACTGCTTGTACCCTCTCCAGGATCCTCAGATAAATTTTCAGCCTCACTCTCAGAACCAGATGATGCTGAATCTAATGAATCATCCTCTTCCCGTTCGATTATTTCAACTACTTCTACAGAATCAGCCGCAGAGTCCTCTTCTATTACAATTGTGCTTGCTGGTCCATTTGAACAGCCAGCTAGTACCATCATAAGAATCAAAAGAGCAAAATGAGGATAGACATTCTTCAATCGGCGCTTCATATTTCCATTCCTCTCTAATTCACATTCACTCCAGCGAACACCCATCTTTTTGTACAATATGGATAAAAGTGCTAAACCTACCACTAGGATAGCATATATAAATATCGAGTTGTAAATATCAAGGAAATATTTTCCCGGAATTTTAGTCAGCCAGATGATGATAGTCTTTTCGACTACTGAAAAATTTGGAAAGTGCAATCATTAACTAGAGGATTGACAATGGATCCACCTTAAATTATTATTATCATTATTGATAATAATACTAGTAAGGGCTGAATAGATGAAAAATGAGAAAATAGATTTGATTCTGCATCCTGTGCGCATGCAAGTGATCCAACACCTCTCAAAAGGACCTGCAACAGTCAATCAATTAAAGGAATGGATTTCAGATGTCCCGCAGGCCACTCTTTACAGACATTTAAATATCCTCAAAAAAGACAATCTCATTTATATCGTAGAGGAAAAGAAAATACGCGGTGCCGTTGAGCGCACGTTTGCTCTTGAAAAGGAAAACCCGATTTTGTCGATGGAAGAATTATCAAAAATGTCCGGAGAAGAGCATTTAAAGATTTTCATGACGTTCTTATCCAATGTGACAGGACAAGCTAAAAACTATCTTCTCAGCAATCCGGATGTTGAAAATGACCCATTTGGTTACAATCAGCTCGATCTGCACCTGACAAGTTTAGAGCTAGAAGAAATAAATCAAGGAATGAATGACCTGCTCAGCAAATTCATTTCAAACAAGCGAACAGACGAAAATCAGAAAGTAACGCTTATTCAGATGCTTTTGCCAGACCCCAAAGATCCCAAAGGAAGTGACCCAAAATGAATTTAACCCGTTTCTACAGAAGTGTATTTGAATTAAATGGACATCCGATCGTGGCAAAGTCATTAAGAGCGTTTGCAAAATCAAAGGCCAGCAAACCTTTTATCCGCTCATTTGCCAGTCTCTATAACTTGAATCTGCAGGAAGCCCATAAAGAAATTCACGAATACCAATCACTTCATGATCTTTTCACACGAGAACTGAAAGCGGATGTTCGTCCAATTGCAGCATCCCCAGGTTCTTTTATCAGTCCTTGCGATGGCGTGTTATCTGTTGTGGATGACTTAACAGAAGACAGCACGTTTACTGTGAAAGGACAGGAATATACGGTCGCTGAATTATTGGGCACTGAAAAGGCATCCGAGAAATATGCAGGGGGTAAAGTGTTAATCTTTTATCTAAGTCCTGTAGATTACCATCGTGTTCACGTTCCGCTAGATGCTGAAGTTGAAAATGTATACACATTGGGCAAAAAAGCGGCGCCTGTCAACAGCATTGGACTGCGATACGGAGTTCGCCCCTTAACACGAAACTATCGCTTAATTACAAATTTTGAAGCAACAGGCATCCCTTTTTCACATGTGATGGTCGGTGCACTGAATGTAAATTCGATTGTGAGAACGAATCCAAATTCTCATGTGCAGCGTGGAGATTCATACGGATATTTCTCATTTGGATCAACCGTTGTGATCTGCGTTCCAAAAGGCGCCCTGACCTTTACTGGAAAGACGGGACCTGTAAAAATGGGCGAAGAAATTGGGAGATGGCAGGCGTAGGGTTACGATTTTACTGCATTCTTTTGCATGAAAGAGCCTGAACGACACGGAGTCTCTGACTTATTTTCAAGGCTTTGTTAAAGGTTAATGTTGTTTTTTATATGATAAAAGGACTTCCCTTTTTTTGGGTAGTCCTTTTCGTTGTTTTTAATGGCTTCTTAATCTAACACACCCATTAGTTGTATAAGAAAATGTTTTAATTAATAACCATTTCCGAACAACATCAATTGAATTTTTAGTAATATTCGAACCATTATTGATTATATCGGCGTACCATTTCGAAGGTTCAACAAACTTATTATGACGATGCCCAACTATATCGAGATATTCTGAAGAAATTTCGTCAAAGCCCTAAATAAAAATAAACCGATTTATTATGTTAATGCTTTTAGTTTCTAGTTTTACAATAACTATTAGCGTATTATATTAATAAGAAGCTGCATGAGACGCTACATATAGTTAGGTAATATAATTACAAATATAAACCTTCGAAAACTTCCTTTTCTAGTGCAGAATAGGTGGTAGGTTTTGAAGGTTATTTGTATTTTTTATGCTTACGTGTAGTTCATTCAAATCGTTAACAGCAGCATAAAAGACTTCCTTTACATCGATAATATTTTTTCTTTCTAACTCCTCATAAAGCCACGATTCATTTAAATTCCTTGAATATAGGACTTTTTCAAAAATCTCACCATCGATAACAACTGGTACATCAATTCCCTTATTAAAAACGTCCGGTTGTCGTGAAATATGTTCGACGCGTGCAACTTCCTTTTCAGGATACAATTTAACAGATAGATTTCCATTTGCTTCAACTATAGCTAAGTCAACATCTTTTACATTAAAAACTTTTTGTTCTCTTAACATCTGTAAAATGGTATCAATCGAATATTTTATTTTTTTCATTTGGTTCACTGAAAATTGCCCTTGATAAATGACTATTGTAGGTTCAAATGTTAACAAACGGCCTATTTTACGATTTTTAATTTTCAAAGTTGCAACTAATTTCTGTAGTAAAGCTATTGCAATAATGGCGACCGCTGTATATATATGATTAATCTTTGGGTCTGCAATATCCGCACCAACTACAGCACCCAAAGTTAAAATGACTAAAAAATCAAAAACCGGCAATTCACCTACGGAACGTTTCCCCATATAAAGTGTTGCAAATAGTGCTAGTGGCAAAATGGTGACAATTCGACCCAAAACTTTTAATATTTGTAATGCATATTCCATAATATCCATAATATCACCTCATATAGGGAACTTTATAATTTAATATGCCACAGATATTTTAAATTATTTATAAATAAATATGTTTATTTGGGATAATGAACTCATTTTAAGTCTGATATTTAGTTTAAGTTAAATTACGCACGAATGGTCTCATTCTATTAATGGGCAATATTTATTTATAATCTCCATAAGTCGATCTGAATTCTCCGATGAGACACTTTCAGATAATCTTGCTACAGCAATTATTGGAGCCCACTGAAATACTTCATCTCTTAGCAATCCACTCTTATCACAGTAAATTCGCAAATACATCTCAGCAAATTCAAATGAATATTGTGAATACAAAAGATAAGTACGATATATATCAGCACGAATATCTCCTGAACTCGAATCAACCCAATCTATAACTACCACTTGGTTATTTGCCTTAATCAAATTAAATAATTGAAGGAATGCCCCCATTAATTTAATAAGAGTTGAAGATTTATCCTTCTATCTTCTTATTTTTTGCTAAGATTAAGTATATACTTGGAATGACTACAATAATTAAAAGGATATAGGTTATCGCAGATAGATCATCTGACCACGATAATGTAAGACCTCCTGATTTTGTATGAACGGCTGCTTCTGTAATACTAACGGATACTTGATTTAATGCCCTTAGAATTAGATAAGTCAGTACAGTTTGAATAATGAGGAATATACCTACTACACGCTTCACCTATTTACCCCCTTTATTGTAATAATTCACTATTTATATTCTATGTCTATATCTCTAATTCCTTCTTAGATTAAACTGCTTCGTTAATGAATAAGGTATATGATTATTATTTCGTGAACTAAGACAATCTATTTTTCGACAATCGGAATTAAATTATCTTTATTATCATCGTGTTCTTGTGATTTAAGTATCAACAACAACCTTTAACATAGCCTTTTTGAAAAAGAGACCGGTTCATTTCCGCTTCAATAAACCAAGGAATTCTCTAAAAATAAAGACTGGCTGCATGAGTGTAACTGACATGCAGCCAGTCTTTATTTTTGTATTTAACGAGTCGAACTTCCTTATGTTTTTGATCGACTATTACATATTCTCACACGATTGAAACCCTGAAAATACGGTCATAATAGAGAAAAAGAGTTCCCGCTGAAACACAGGAGACGGATTGAGATGACATTACAATTGCTTGAGGTCTATGCACCGAGTGATTTTTTGAATATGGAGGAGATCGAAGGGAAATTTCCTGTGGTCTCTTTTTGGACTGCAGCGAAAGAAACTGAGAAGAAATTAACGCGTATTCTTGTCCAGACAAATGATGTGGAACCCATTCTTGATTATTTAGAGAATTTGCCAGGCGGACGGGACACGTACCAAGTTATTCTGCTCCCGGTGCGGACGTATCTTCCACGCAAGGAGGAACAAGAACAAGAGCAAGAAGAAGAAAAAGCGAAGGAACTTCAGCGGGCGAGCCGGCATGAATTATTCACAGCAGTTGAAGAGTCCAGCAACACCAGTATCAGCTATATGCTGTTTATTGTGTTTTCTTCATTAGTTGCAACGGTTGGCATCATTAAGAACAGCCCGGCCATCGTCATTGGCGCAATGGTGATTGCGCCGCTAATTGGTCCGGTTACCGCCGTTTCATTTGCTTCTGTTCTCGGCGATTTCAAGCTCATTCGAAAAGCCTCTCTTACTTCATTATTCGGTCTCGTGATCCCCATTGCCATTGCTGCTTTGTTTAGTTTCTTCTTTTCCGCTCCCATTTATAGCGATGAGTTTCTTTCAAGAACTGATATCCAGATTATTGATGTTATTGTGGCGCTCGCATCAGGAGCAGCCGGCGCCCTGTCCTTTGTGAAACGAAATGAAGGCGCACTTGTCGGCGTAATGGTGTCAGTTGCATTACTTCCACCTGCAGTGGTATTTGGGATGACACTAGGAACCGGAAGCTTTGGAGAGGCAATTGTTCCGTTTATTCTCCTGCTTGTGAACATCAATTCCATCCTTCTTTCGGCCGTTATTGTATTCTGGCTGTGCGGTATTAAACCTGTCAGATGGCAAGAACAGCAAAATGCCCATACATCACGCAAGCTTTCTTTACTGTTTGTATCACTGATTACTATTGTGCTTATTGTTGCTATTGTTTTTATAAATGTTGTTTAACTTTTCGATACGAATTAACGCCTTCAGCTTCCTTTTGTAGTTCCATTCCATAACCAACTTATTAACAGTGTGAAACTGATGATGATAAATCCACCCACGAGATTATTCCACCAGTCTACGGGTTCATTTTTTATGTAATTTTGTATAACAAAAAATAAGAATATGCCCAACACACCTGAAAAAAATAAGATGAATTTGCGGATATTTATGTTCATTTTACCGCCTCGACAATCATAAAAAATTACAACCAGGAAAACTCTTGTATTCAAATTTCCAACTTGGACTAAACCGTATTTTCTTCAACATGCGACTGTGTGGGGCTCGATTAAAATTTAAATGTTGAAGATTCGTCTAAACTTAAAATAAATTCTTTAACTATATCCTTCGTAGCCACCACATCACCAAGGTCCACGATTTCAATGCTTGAGTGGGTGTAGCGGGAAGGAATTGAAAGAACACCGGTTGGGATCCCTTTATTGGCATAATTAACTGCTCCACCGTCAGTTCCGATTCCTGTGAATACTTCTAATTGATAAGGGATTTCTTTCTGTTTGGCGAGCGTCACTAAAGCCTGCTTCATCGTTTTATGGACAATTAAGCTGCCATCCATAACTTTTATTCCTGCACCATTTCCAAGTGACAGTGTTTGGTCCATTGTAGTTTCCAGCGTATCACTCGTTGGGGTTGTATCAATGGCAATACCAGCGTCTGCTTTGATATGCTCAGCTGCCGTTTTCGCACCTCTTAGCCCGACTTCCTCCTGGACAGCAAAGAGTAACACAAGTTCACCTGCGAAAGATTCATTTTCCAGTTCCTCTAAAACCTGCAGCAGTACGGCGCACCCTGCACGGTCATCTAAAGACTTTGCCCGCACTCGAGGGCTATGTTCCGGACCGAACACTAAAAATTCAGAGCCCCACGCGACCGCGGTACCAATATCAATTCCCATTTTCTCGGCCTCTTCTTTTGACTGTGCTCCCACATCAATATAAAGCTGGTTGTGCTTTCGTACCATCGAGGGATCGTCAAATTTAGAAAAATGAGCCGACAACGTCCCGATCACTCCATTAATATGACTATGTTCTCCTAGCAGCTTAACCGGCTGTGCAATTAAATTCCGATCATCATTGCCTCCAACCTTTTCAAATCGTATCAATCCGTTTGACTCTATTTTTTTGACGATAAAACCGACTTCATCTATATGAGCTGTTAATAAAACGACGGGCCCTGGATCTGTGCCCTTTTTTCTGGCGATAACATTTCCAATGGGGTCGATTTCAACATGGTCTGTTCTGCTTTTTAAGTACTCTTCCAAGTAATAACTGACCTCATGTTCAAAGCCGCTGGGGCCAAGCAGGCCAGTTAATGTTTTTAATTTTTCAATCATGGCAATATCTCCTTTATTAAATAGATTCAAACATTTATTCTAGTTTCAAATTGGATGATCGTATTGATTCAATAATGCCTTCGATTTTGTTTTTATCATCACAAAAGTAGTTAAGTTTGGACAACTCACCAATTATTGCTTAAACGCAAACGTACTGATTGGTCGTTCCAGATCATTTCAAACTTAATCCGTTTCACTAACGCCACTCCTTACGTTGGATTCTCCGTTAAAAAATACCAAATCGCTACTAAAAACAGTATAACGTATCTTCCAATAGATTTCCAAGTTGCATTAAAGGTGGGTTCAGCAAATTAACACCCATTCCCTCCCTGGGACATAGCCTATAGAACCAGAGCCCATTGAAGGCTTAATCTAAAAAGACAGGGTGATCCGATTGAGTGACTCCTTTGATTATACTTCACCGTCCGCACAGTTTTTCTTCGATGTGAATACGTCTCCGCTTTTTATAAAAGATGAGCAGAATTATATAAATGTACTGGGAAAAAAGCAGCTTAATACGCTGAATGGCAGTTCCTTGCTGGACATTTTTCTAAGCCAAGACAATGCCGTAGAGCCTCATTATCATCAGAATGCAGCTGAATTGGTGTATTGTATTTCGGGCGCTGCCACTGTCTCCATTTTAAATCTTTTCACAAAGCAGTTTCAGCATTATTTAATTACGCCAGGACAGGTGGCCAATGTACCTCAGGGCTGGTGGCATTATGAAATTGCGACAACAGACAATACCCATCTGTTAGCCATATTCGACGCACCGAATCCGGAAGTGGTTTTAGGTTCTGATATCCTTGCCCTTACTCCTGCAAACGTTATGGCTCACACCTACTGCATGGATGAAGCGCAGTGGAAACAAGTAACAGCCCCTGTTGAACCATCCACCTATATCGGGCCGCCAAGCAACTGCAATAGAAATCAGCCAGCACAGACTTACTATGACACCCAATCCTATTCCTACCCTCAACAAAGGTATTCACCTCAGCAGCAATATTGGCGGTAGAAAAAAGACCCTGTGCGTGTCACAGGGTCTTTCTCAATACACAATAAAATGAATTAAAAGGGATAAATGCCATGAAGCGTACTTTTCTTAATTATTCTGCTGGTTTAAGTCGGTCTTTACTATGTAACCTAAGTAGAGAACTGCAAAACGAAAGACGCGTGCGCTACTTTACCTTGTATTTTCGTGAATAAATATATTCTGTGATCGGCACGGTAACAAAGGTCAGGCATACGACAAGCAACAATGGATAATTATCGATTTCATTAAAATTGCCTGTTCCCTCTGAAATAAAGAGAATGAGCCCGGCTAAAGCCATTAATACATAATAGCCAATTTTTGTGCTTTGCGTTTCGATATGGCGAGCCAGTTCATCTTTTTCGCCGCCTCCCTCATGTTGTCCCCATGCCAGACAGTTAAAAAAATAAGTGAGGGCAATGAAGCTAAAAAAGATTCCCCCTGCATCAATCGTTCCTGAACTCAGCCAATTGTAAAACGAAAAGCCTGCAAGTGTTAGGAAAAGAAGAAAGGCCATAGCAGCCATCCATTTTTTTGTTTTATCCATTTCTTTTTCCTCCCTTTTGTGACATAAAAAGTTCTTCCATAGAAACATCCAAGCTTCTCGCTATATCAAATGCAAGCTGAAGACTCGGATCATACTTATTATTTTCAATGGCATTGATCGTCTGCCTGCTGACCTGGCAGATGTCAGCCAATTTTCCTTGAGAAAAACTCTTCTTTTCGCGAAATTCTTTTATTCTATTTTCCATCCGGCAACCACCCTTAGTGTAAAAGGTTTTTTACACCCTGATTATAATGCTATCTAAATATAGTGTCAAACATCTTTTACACCTTGCTGTTTTCCTACCTCTTAAGTTACTTTCTATAGCCCAAAAGATAAATATATACAAATAGCAGTATACGTATTAGTCTTTTATACTATATAATAATATTAAATTATAACTTATTACCTATAAATTAGTGAATGAGTATAAAAATATTACTATGTTGGAGGAACAAATGAAGAATTTTTTAAAGAGTGAAAAGTTTATTATCGTTTTCTTAGTAGTTGTTTCATTTGCTTTATTACTAAACTCTTTTTCTACAGGCGAAGCCGTTTCAAAAGGTGAAAGTTCAATTGCCACTCTTGAGCGGGAACTAGAAAAAAAGGAAACTGAGATTAATGAACAAAATAAAGAAATCAAGACACTAAAAGATAAGGTCGAACAAGCTGAACCGTGGTTTGATCTATCAGAAAAAGAGCAAAAAAGAAAAATTGAAGAACAGAAAGCAGAAGAAGAAGCACTGAAAAAGAAAAAAGAACAAGAAGAAGCAGCTAAAAAAGCAAAAGAAGAAGCTGAAGCTGAAAAAGCAGCTGAAGAAAAAGCAGCAGCTGAGGCTGAAGCTGAAAGAAAAGCGGAAGAAGAAGAAAGAATTGGTTATGATACTGGAATAACGTATGAGCAACTAGCAAGAACGCCAGATGAATACATGGATTCAAAAGTAAAATTTTATGGTAAAGTCGTCCAGGTTATGGAAGGCGATGGATATACGCAAATTAGATTAGCTGTGAATGAAGACTATGATAATATCATTTTAGGAGAATTCGCCTCATCAATCACAGACTCAAGAATTTTAGAAAATGATCTCATTACAATCAGAGGGCTGTCCGATGGCTTAGTTTCTTATGAATCCACAATGGGTGGTACGATTACCATTCCAAGTGTCATCATCCTTGATGTTGAATAATAGTAATCTTCTGCCCGCATGATTCGTAATCATGCGGGTTTTTTTATATAAACTCGATCGTTTAAATCACCTCTGTACTTGTCGTGTTACCACTGAAGTTATCCGATAGCAGCTAACTCCATTTGGTACTACTTCTGGGCTTGCTTGAAGAGATCGAGCTCGTATTGGTTTATAAAAGATTATACTTTCCTTGCTTGGGGCTGACAGTATCGTGGTACTTGTTACCTTCTTCACTTTAAAAAATAATTAGACTTACACTGAGGTGGAGACAAAACTCCAAAAAGATTAATAAATAGTAAGAGGTGAACGGAGCGGAAGGTGGCGACTCCTGCAGGATATGACGGCAAGCTGAGACTTTACAGGGCAAGGCCCTGAAAAGGCTCAGCGCCGTCCCTGCGGAAAGCGTCCACCTGAAGCGCAGGGAACAGGTCAAAGAGGGTGAGACACACATTTGTCCCAGCCTCTTTCTCTGTTTTAGGAAAAAGTAAAAAGGATCCTCCTTCAATCAAACCATCTCATCTTCACCCATCTCCCCTCCACACCCATCCGTTTTCTCCACAGCACCTATTCGTTTACCTTAAACCAGCCCCAAATCAAGTTCATTTGCCTAAAACGGTCGTTCGTATGGATCGAGGAATGCCGATACACTGGTGTTACTCGAGAATAACCGGCAGGCGCGCCTTCTATTTGGAGCAAGGAAATGAATACGTTTGATGAGGTTTTTGCACAGTTTGAACCGATGATTTTTCATATGATCAAAAAACTGAATATTCGGCAGGATCATGAGGTTTTTATTCAGGAAGGAATGCTTTCTCTCTGGCATGCATGGGAGAAATTTGATCCGGCACAGGGGGAGTTCGCGCCTTATGCGTATCAATGCATTAGAGGCGGCATGCTGACATATATGCGCAGCGATAACCGGCGGAAGGAGCGTGAAAGTGTTCATTCAGAGGAGTTTTGGGACATGCGTGAAGACGCGGCACCTGATCCCGCTTTTCCTTATGAAACCCTGCAAATCTGTGCAAGGCTCCTCACACCCACGCAGCAAAAGTGGTTCTGGCTTACCTTTGAAAAAGATCTCAGCGTGGCTCAAATTGCCGAGCAGGAAGGCGTTAGTGTGTCAGCCGTCAAGAAGTGGAAAAAAGGAGCAGTGACAAAGCTTAAAGCCTTTCTTCCCAACCATTTGGAGTAAAAACAGAAAATCCATTGATAACCTCCTCAACTTTTCGTTTTTCAGAGGAGTAATTCAATGGATTTTTAACAAATTAGTAACTTAAAATTTACAATTTAATTATATTATGCCAAAATAATTTATCGTATAATAGGTAAAAAGAAGGAGGATTGTACATGACTTATTCATTAGAGCACGATTACTACATAAGCTCGACCACTCTGGCGTTACTGCCTGCTTTTGACATACGCTACCAGACCGTAATTCACGACCTCAGAGGGATCTTTTATTCTGAAAAATCAATGAAGACATTATTAGAGGAAGCTTGTCTGCGCTGCGGAAGCAGAATGGGCGGACGTTTGGATGCAGCAAAAATTATGTTGAGCATACGGAATAAAATCCCTCTCATCATCGACCCGTTCAACGGAATTTATGCATTCCCTACTCATTCGAGCAAAAGCCGCCATAATGCCTGGTTTTTTCTCGCGCATATTGATCAACTTAAACCCCACCCAGATAATCCCAAGCAAACGCTTATTTATTTACACAACGGCCAGTATATGATCGCCGACTGCTCCTACAGCACGGCAAAGGAACAATCCATCAGAACCACATTGCTGTACTATCGATACTCTATTAACCCGTTGCGCAATAACGGACCAAAAGATCTTTATTTCAAGTAAGAAATCTATATCCCACGAATCCTCAACAATAAAAAAAGCCTTATATTTTCCAGGCTTTTTTCTGCATTTATTTCCCCAAAAACCCTATGCACCGGATGTTCATTTAACTACTTTATAATGCAGTTCAACAAATTGATTAAACGTCCTCGTACCCAATAAAGAAAGGTCCAATTGATAATCGCCTGACTTAAATAACGGGATTCCTTCCCCTATAATCCTTGGCGCAACGGTTAACGTTAGTTCATCCACAAGACTCTCTTTAAAAAATGTTTGAAGCACATCTCCTCCCCCAACGATCCAAATGTTTTTCCCTTCCTCATCTTTAAGATGACTTAAGAAGCGACCAATGTCTTCAGTGATGAATGTAACGTGCTCTGTATCTTCATGCTGTGACCTTGAAAAGACATAACACTTCTTATCAGGGTAGGGAAATTTCCCATCTTCCTCCTTCATAAGCCAATCATACGTCCTCTTCCCCATTAAAATGGTGTCGACGGTGCTTATAAATTCACCATAACCATTATCGCCTTCTCCTTCAACACTAAATAACCAGTCCAAAGAGTCTTCTTTTGTCGCAATATAACCATCTATGCTTTGAGCAATAAACACGACTGCTTTCCTCATTTCACACACCCTTAATCTGCTAAATTTATCTTCCTCTTATTCATTTGCGAGACATTGAATTTACTAATCCTATCCTATTTTTTACTTAAAACAAAATAAGTAGAATGAAATGACAGGAGTAATTTCAGATGATTATCATTTTAACTGAAAAAATTTTCAGCAGCATCAATGCCCATATGAAAAAGACCACTATCTCCATCCATAGCGGTCTATACGTATTTTATAAAGACATGCATTTCTGTAAGGACCAGCTTAGTTCACACGGAATATTTTATCGATATTAAAGTCCTGCCATATCCACGGCATAAGAAGCATCCGCATTACTGAAACCTTCAAATTCCAATTGCTCGATCAAACCGGTTCTTGAAAAAGGAGTGTACTCGAGATAATTCTGAGCCATTAGTACTGCCTGCTCACTCCAATCTACAGTGATATTTTCTACAGCGTACGTGGCATCCGCTTGATCAAAACCTTCAAATTCTAATTGATTAATTAACCCACTTTTTGAAAAAGCAGTATACGATAAATAACTCTCAGCCATACTGACCGCTTGCTGCTGTGACATGGTTACCGTATTTTCTGCTGCCTGCTGCTCAGCTTCTTCTGCCGCTATTTTCTCAGCTTCATCCGCCGCTATTTTCTCAGCTTCATCCGCCGCTATTTTCTCAGCTTCCTCCGCCGCTGCTTTCTCAGCATCTTCTGCCGCTTGTTTCTCGGCTTCCTCCGCCGCTGCTTTCTCTGCTTCTTCTGCCGCTTGTTTCTCAGCTTCCTCCGCCGCTGCTTTCTCTGCTTCTTCTGCCGCTTGTTTCTCGGCTTCCTCCGCCGCTGCTTTCTCTGCTTCCTCCGCCGCTGCTTTCTCTGCTTCTTCTGCTGCTAGCTTTTCAGCTTCTTCTGCTTCTTGCTTTTCTGCTTCTTCTTTCTCTATACGCTCAGCATCCTCCGCAGCTTTCTTCTTTTCCTCTTCTGCTTCCTGTTTCTCAGCTTCGTCCTCCGCTTGCGCCAGACCCTCCTCGACTTTTACGCTTTGATCAACACCCGCAACATCCTCTTCCAGCGGATCTGCGGTGATCCCAAATAAAAGAAAGAATGCGACGATGGCAGAACCAAAATACAGTGCTGCTCTTTTTCTACTTCTCTTGCTTTCCGGCATCCACCTTAATACAAATTGAGGTTTGATTAACCCTGCAACAAACGCAACAATAGACAACAGAAACAGCACTAAAAACAGATCTTCCATTGTTTTGTCCCCCTTTAGTGTTTACAAATGGACCGTATTCCATTAGACAGTGAAAAAAGGGCAGAGTGTGACTCTCTTAAAAATGCTTAAATCATTTTCATTTCACAAATAAACAACTAAAAAATGCGCCTTACTAAATCAGTTAAATGAGGACACATAGTTCTACTACACTAATGTGCAGCTATAAGTTTCTCAGACCTCCCCATACTAGTTTATGAGGCGAAGCGGTAGATTATTACTTAAATCATTTTAACGGTGCTAGATCCTCCTTTGCTGCAGGAAAAAAGGAACAGTTCCGCCGCTTACAGAGGAATAACGATAAAAAATGCCATTCGCTTTTCGCAAATGGCACCAACCTTTTCTATGCAAAATATTCATTCAATCATTCAGAGACCTTATCCTCTTCTATTTCCTAGTACCTTCCACTGATCGAATAGTTTCCCCTTATGCTTTTGGATAAATTCATAGCTTAGATACGAAACAACTAATATCGCAGGTGTAAAGACTATGTTCCAAAGGACGGTTTGCTTTATCGATTCCATATTTAGTGCGCTGATGACGAGTAAGCTTGCACTAATAAAGAGAGGATGCATGACGTAGATTCCGACTGCTCGATTCCCGACTCTTGCAAGAAGGCTATTCTCAGAAACCTTGTTTGAGGTCATTGCAAGCGCAAACAACGAAATACATAAGGGAACGGTTGAAAGATAATAGTTATCTACTTTTGAATCCAGCAAATGAATGACAGCCAGGCCTTCAGCAATCTGTGCGATAGAAAAGATCACAACCAACCATGCCCATCGTTCAGGTTTTTGCTTAAAGATCAGCTTTTGGCCGGCAAAAAAACAGCCCAGCGCTGTGTAAAATAAACCGAAAAATAATGTGTCTCTTGTAAAGAAGGGAAATTCCACTAGAGGGTGATAGGACTGTCCAAGAAGTCCAACCATATTCAAACCGAAGCTGACAATGACTAAAAGAAGCAGCTTGTTTAATCTAACAAAAAAATAAACGATCAATGACGACCACACTAATGCGATTAAAAACCAAAGGTGAAAAGAATTCGCTTCAGGCCCGTAATAAACGAGTCCGATCGTAAAAAACAGGTCAAAATATTCCATGATCGCAGCCTGTATTCTTTCCCCAGTCATACTCGCTGTGAGAATCGTGAGAACTAAATCATAAAAGAAAAAGAATAAGACCCATGATCCATATAATTTCAGGTTTTTTAAAAGACTTTTTCCTATATACTGGCTGGGATCCTTTTTTGTCTGCACACTTTTCCCTAAAAAGTAACCAGACGTCATGAAAAAGAAAGGCACAGCAAATCTGGCAAATATATTGATGATTTCATAGACCGTATCCTCATACTTGAACGGTGCCGTATGAATGGTAACCACAAAATAAATCGCAAAAAACTTGATAAAATCGATTGTGTAATTTCTCCCCACGAATTAACCCCCAAAGTAGATAAACCCTTTACATATTATCAAACATTTCAATAAATTGGTAGATATTTTGCCGCTTTATTCTCTATGATTGTTCCAAAAAAACCTTCTTTCATTCCGGATCTAAGCGTCTACTCGCACCCCCAGCCTCATGTCTTTTTACCTTCTCCTTCAACCAGAATCATAACCCGCCGCCGTTATAATCTATAAATCTTGGCTATACTACTCTTATTAATTTGACACCATTTAGGAGGAGTTAAGATGAAGAGCATACTAGCGGCATTGACCATCATTCTTGTATTCTTTTTTGGGAGTTTAGTGTCTGAAGCAGAAGATAATAGCGGGATCTATAAGGTAAAGTCTGGGGATACGCTTTGGAGCATCGCAGCTCAATACAGTACGACAGTCCGGGCTATTCAGTCGCTAAATGAGTTGACGTCTGATTTGATTGTCACTCATCAGATGCTCAAGGTTCCCCAAACATACGCTGTTCCTGCCGAGCAGGCTAAAGTGTCGCAGACCTATACGGTAACCGGGGGAGATACATTATTTTCGATCGCAAATCTTTACGGCATGACGGTAGATCAGCTGAAGGAAATCAATCAGCTTTCCGGAAATAAACTGCTGCCAGGGCAGGAGCTAAAGGTTACTGGAAAAAGCAGTTCACCTGTCTTACCAGCTTCCACGGTCAGCGACTCATGGCTGACGGATGTTCTGGATATTGCCGGCAGACAAATTGGCGTCCCTTATGTATGGGGTGGTGCCTCACCGGATGGGTTTGATTGCAGCGGATTTATCTATTATGTATTTAAGGAAGCCGGCATGGAAATTGCGCGGACGACAGCAGAGGACCAGCATGCTCGTGCCATTCCCGTAGATTCACCGCAGGCAGGAGATCTTGTTTTCTTTGAAAATACCTATAAAGCAGGAATTTCACATGTAGGCATCTACCTGGGGAATGATCAATTCATTCATGCCAATGACGGAGACGGTGTGCAAATCAGCCCCTTGTCAAACCCCTACTGGCAGGACAAGCTGGAAGGATTCAGACGTTTAACGGGGGAGTGAAAATAAAAAGGGCCATTTGCATATCGCAAATGGCCCCTTCATCTTTTACAGGGACTTTAAGCTGTAATTCACTAGATCAAGATTAAAGTTTTTATAGCCCTGGCTTTCGCTCCAACTTTTTAAATGGTTGTGATCCGGATGAGCCGGGTCTGCCATGACATCAAGAAACATTTCATAGCCGCCTTCTCCACCGATGTTTTCAGGCGGAGTGTTTCCTTCTCCCTCCAGGCACACAGGATGATTATAGGTATAGTCGTCTACCATTTTTTCAATCGTGATCCGGTGCTGCCAGTCATCTCCAAAATCATAAATATACCTTATTTCAGCCGGCAGATAGTCAGCGATTTTTTCTCCTTTATCCAGTTTCATCGGGATCCCGGAGTCGTAACCAAAGGCTTCTTCGTGACTGACCAGGTTTAAAATCGGTTTGCGATTTTCCATTTCCTTCGCGCGATCCGGGTCAAATGGTTTACTCGGGAACAGGAGGAATTCATGAAGATGTGCCTCCTGCCAGTTGAAGGCAATTTGTAAGGTTTTGTGCAGCTCTGGAAACGTTAATCCTTTCGGAATAGCAATCCTGCGCCAGACGGGGTGGGTGTTAATATCCAACGCAACGTGAAGAATGAACGCTTCTGAATGAAAAATTGTTTGCCCCGCTAGTTCTTCCAGATTTCGATATAATTCTTCATTTGGAACAATATAGTCTCGTTTCCCATGGCCCATCAATACACGGCTGACCTTTTTCGTTAAAGCACGCTGATGAATCGAATCCCCTGTAAAATCTCCTAAAAAGTGCGAAACATACTCGCATGCTTTATTAAGCCTTGCTACAGTTGTTCGATCTTTCGTCTTGCTGAACGTGACTTCTTTGGAATGAGCAAGATACGTCTCAATCACTTCTTCCTTAATACCTTCTTCACGGTACGCATGGGCAATGGCCTCAGGGATTAACTCATCCAGCTTTTTAAAGTCCTTTGCTTTCAATCCATGAAGAACGATCGCATAACGATTGCGATCATTCACAAGCACAAGCGTCTTCCTGCGGTTCACATTTAATAAATTGGCATGCCAGCTGAATAACGGGTCCTCTTCAGCTTTCTGACCAGGCTGAATCTTTAATTCTGTTAGAAGTTTCTTTGTACATTGTATGAACATCCTGGACGCTCCTCTTCGCATTTTACCTACCCATTTGGCTATGTGCAGGCCTGAAGATTTCTTTTCTTCATTGTATCATTCTTACACTCATCCATCGAAGGTTCCTTGCTTCCCGAAAGAAAAAGCCCGTTCTCTCTTTGAATGAAAGAGAAAACTGACTTTTACTTTACCACCATTTATTAGTCTTTCCTGAAGCACTTGAATGCCGATTATTTCTTTGCAAGCGCCTGTTCCAGACCACGGTCGCTAATATAGAAAGCAATGCAATCGCGAGTGTGCTTTTAAAAAATGGAGGATAATACACAAACTCAACGGTATTTTCTCCTTCATCAATTTCTGTCCCCAAAAACGCAAAATTGGTTTCGAGTACGTCCCGCGTTTCTCCGTTGACCTTCACTCTCCAGCCCAGCTCATAAGGAATCGGGAGCGTCAGATGGCTGTCATTTTCCCAATTGTTGAATTGCAGCGAGATGCGGTTGCCGGAAAGATCCGTTTGATGGGTTTCAGGACTTTCTTTTTGCGCTGCTTCTTCCAACGTCTCATAGCTTTCCCCGTACAGTTCAAGCTCTTCTAACGTATAGCTGCCTTCCCTGATGCGAAAAGAAACGGTATCCGCACCAGACACTCTGATTGTGAGATTGTTCTCAGCCGTCCGGTACAGTGATCGGTGTGATTTGCGAATCGTTTCAAACTCATTCACCTTCACTTTCATCATGGGAGCTACGCGGTCATTGTTTTCAAGGAAAAAGGACAAGTAAAGATCCTCCCATTCCTCCCCTGCTTCATCAAGAATAAAATCAAGTCCGCCTCCATCTTTTCCAACGGTAAGCTGACCGTTTTCATAGGTAGCGTTCACAGGTTCAATACTCGCTCGTTCCAAAAGATTTTCTCCCGGCTCAAGAACCTCTGTTTCCTGATCAATGTCTTTCACGACAATCCCTGACAGCATCGCCTGTTCACGGGATGGAATATCCGCTTTCCTAACCTGGTCTTCATCATAAATCTCACTCGACGTCTTAATGAAAGGAAGTACATTGGTATTTTCATAAATAATATAGTTATCACTCTGGAGGACCTCTTCAAAGCCGTATGGAATGATTTCTTCTTCATTTGCTTTAGCATGCATCAGGTATTTCCCCCGCAGCAAACTGTATAAATTAGCCCGGTCGCCAAATCCTGAATACCGGCTGACACTTTCATGCTCGATATCGATTTCCATGTCCTCATAATAGAACAATAGAATATGTTTATTATGAATACTTGAATAGGCGCTTGTTCCATAAAAGCCCTGAATCAACGGGATGTTATTTCGCAGGTCCTCCCCGCGCCAATCGAGTCTTGGCATGACAGTCTGATCCTGTGCCTGAAGCTCTTTGATTAACGCTTCTTGTTCAGCGTGCTTATAATCTTCACTTAAAAGATAATCCCGGTTAGCCCGCTCTAGTCCGCCATTTTCATATAACACAATACGCTGATGATTGTTCATCACAACCAGATTGCCAATGATCAGAACGGCAATAAGTGCGTAGCCATAAATAGGCTTTTTCGTCCAGCCGTATAAAAGAAAGGCGAGCAGAAGGATGGCTGCATGAACCAAGATGACCAATGCTTTATTCGTATCCTCCATGAACCGTCCATCGACGGACGTATAGAAATGATAATAGACAGCGACGCCAAGAACAGCAGCGATCACCAGCTGATTTTTTTTAGCGCTGCCAAGCAATTGAAGTCCAACGGCTGTCATGCCGCCGATTGTAAAGAAAGCCAAGTACTCAAACCGGTTTCTCGGCGCTGAAAACCCATTGAACAAGCTGCCGGCCAGTGGACTAAAATGCAGAACGATCAGGACAAAACTAATAGAGGCAAAAAGCAAAAACAGTCTGTTGCGATAAAACGACCACATCCAGATCAACAACACAAAAATCGCCGGGAGAAGCAGAGACAGACTTGAAAATAATACATTTTCGATCGTTTCATAAAATAACGGAATGTCGTTTTCAAATGGCGGACGCTGATTATTCAAATAACCATAAACCGCCGGAACAAATCCGACAGACCCGACGCCAAAGCCTAAAAGCCCGCCAAGGATTAGCTGTTTCAGCTGGGACCTTATCGGCGCTTCCTTTTTCTCTAACCGAATAAACCAGCGAAAAACGATATAGATGGCAATAAAAATTAAATTTATATAAGCGAAATAAAAGTTCGTAAAAACGGTCAACGAGACAGCCGCAATAAACCAGACGGGCTTTTTTTCCCGAATGATTTTCTCGACACCTAACACAAGAAGCGGGATCCAGAAGAAGGTATCTGCAAAAAACTCCCAGTACGCAACATGCCTGAAATAAATAACATTCACCGCGTAAATAGTGGCACCTGCAAAAGCTGGAATCAAGTTGATCTTCATATAACGGAAAACAAGTGAGGTAACCACAATAATCCCAGTTACACGAATCACGCTCAGCCACACACTGGCCTGTGCCCAAAATAAAACATCCGGCGAATCAATGATCCGGGTCAATTCCAACACATACACCACAGCAACAGTCAGGATGTAAAATAAATTCGTTGAATAATAATAGCCCAGCTGACTGTAAATACCAGCCCCCATTCCAAAGGAAAAAGAATAGAAAAAACTGCCGCTCGTCCATTCGTTATAAAACAGCTCTTTAAAAGGAGCAATCTGATTTAAGCCATCATTGGGCCCAATCATATAGCTGTCGTGCCACCACTCTTTTAAGAAAAAAAAGTGAGAAAAAAAAGCAGCGCCGAAAGCTGCCAGTATAAGAAATAGAAGTTGTTTTTTTGTAATCATAAAGACTCACCATTTGATTTCAGAATTTTCCCCGTGACGACAAATGTGACAGGAATTGTAAATACAACAGCCATTAGAGGAGCGAGACTGCTGTTTATATGCAGCCACTCCACAAAAACAAACACAAATGAAGACGATACAGCCACATTAACAAGCTGAGTAATCGGAAACTGTAAAAACTTTTTAAGCGTCGGCTTCACCCGGTATGTGAAATAGGAATTTAAAAAGAACGATACGACAAGACTGATGACAAAGCCCAAAAGATGAGAAACCATATAATGCAGCGATAATAAGTGATGAAAAAATAAAAAAACCGCGTAGTAGTTGAGCGTATTAATGCCTCCTACTACGACAAAACGGGTGAATTCTGTATTAAACCGCTTCATTCTGACACTCTCTTCGTTACGCTCGTTTCCTGCACAAGGTATAGAGGTCTTTGTTTCGCTTCATAATAAATCCGTCCAATGTATTCCCCAATCACGCCAAGGCTGAATAAATGAAGCCCGCCTATAAACAACACAGCTGAAATCGTCGTCACATATCCCGGTACCGTCACACCTTCACGGAATACCTGAACAACCATGACCATGATATAAATAAGGGAAATGAATAAAATAAACAATCCCATGTACAAGCAAATCCGAAGAGCTTTAAGTTAAATGAAATCATTCCATCAATGCCGTAGTTAACAAGATTGGCAAATGACCACTTGGAATCTCCATTTTCCCGCTGAACATTTTCATAGTGAATAATCTTTTGTTCATAGCCAATCCACGAAAATAATCCTTTTGAAAAACGATTTCCTTCCTGCAGCTTGAGCATCGCTTTAACCGCGCGCTTACTGAGTAAACGGAAATCGCCTACACCATTTTTCATATATACGTCAGTCAATTTATTAATAATTAAATAATACAGATTGGAGCACAGGGTCCGAGCCTTCGAATCCCCATTGCGATTCCGCTTGGCAATGACCTGATCATACCCTTCTTCATACCCTTTTATCATCTCAGGGATGAGAGACACCGGATGCTGCAGATCCGCGTCCATAATAATCACAGCATCTCCTTTTACATGCTCCAATCCTGCGATAAGCGCAGACTCTTTTCCAAAATTGCGCGTAAACGATACATAATGAACCGAACTGCACTCCCTGGACAAATGTTGAAGAACCGTCAACGTATCATCACTGCTGCCATCATCAATAAACACAATTTCATAGTGATAAGACAGCGGCTCAAACGCTTCTTTCACCGCTTTATGAAGTAAGGATACATTTTCTGCTTCATTATAGGCAGGTATAATAAAGGAAATGGTTGGTTGATTATTGGCCATCTCGGATCCTCCAGTTATCTGATTAACAAAATAACATCTGGTAATCTATTCGTTTAACTTTCTCCTATTATTCCCTTTTCAGACTCCTTCAAACTAGCGCTTCGCTGGGGTTAACCGAAAATTAAAAGCATGAAGCCCGTTAAACCAAACCCTCTAACCCTTCACCTCTAGAAACGCCTCATCCTTCTCCCGGTCAAATAAAAAAACCTTGAACGGCTTTACCCACTCAAGGTTCAAGATCAGATAGTTTAAATGAGAATGATCAGTTCACTGCTTTTTTCTTTTGTGAAGGGAAGAAATAGTACAGCTATAGTGAGATAAAATTTTTAACAACCACTTTTAAATTGCAATATCTTGATAACCTACTTTAGTTACTTTTTCATTTAATAATCGAATCCCTAGCCCATTTTCTGTATCCCATGAACAATTAAATGTAATTCCAATATCCCGACCATCATAAATATCTGCATAAGGAACAACAATTCCATCAATACTTATCATTTTTAATATTTCATTAGTTGTTTCAACTAATGGGTAATTATTATTCACTTCAATATCAAAACCTAATTCATTTCTCTTTTGTTGGTAATAAGTTAGGACCGATTTTAATATTTGTTGTTGTACATCGTTCCAATTGTTCAGTAAGGATTGGTATGCTCTATACTGACCTTCGTCAAACTGACCATCCTCCTCACCATCAATTATTAGATCTACTTCTGTTGCATGTTCAAAAAAGTTTACAATAATAACTCTTGACCAACCAGTTTTAAACTCAATTTCACCGAAAATCGCATTTTTTGTAGTCATTCTTTATTGTCCTCTCCTTGCTTACTTGTGGTGCTGCATTGTTACAGGCTGCGGCTAATATGTAAGCAAGAACAAAAGCTGCAAGCGCCAAGCCCTTTCCTTTTCCTAAGCACTTTTCCAGGTTGGTCACACCCCATAAATAATTTGGGGTGGCAGAGCAGTGCTGTTATACATTTCTTAAGTAAAATAATGTTTCGAATCTATAACTTCTTTTGAACTTCTATAACTTCAATCTCATTTTCATTAACTATTTTTTCATAGTAGTATTTATCCGTTCGTTCGAATCCATACTGATTTGCAAGTTCAGCATGCATCGTTCCTAGTCTGAACTCTGAGCCAGCTTTATTAAAACTTAAATTAAACTTTTCTCCTCTAAACTTTGCTTTGTAGTCCACTTCATATATTTCTTCAATCTCTACTTTCTTGACCTCCTTGATATATAGCGTAGGTAAGTTATTTCTGTCTTTATAGTTACTGGGATAAATCAATTCTTTAAAGCCCTCACTTATATTTGATTCTTCACTTACTAACCTTACAGTTTCCCCATCAATAGTACTGACTCTGAAGGTTTTATTCTTATATCTAGCAAAAATTCCCTTTTCCATGAAAATCGCTCCCTAATTCTTTATTGGGATAAACACTTTCAAATCACTATCAAACTTGGCTACTAATTTTTCAATACCGTCTGTGACCTCATATAATTCTGCTCCATTATTAGGAAAATATCTGTTATCAAATTGCCATTCGGGCACTATTTCACCGTTTCTTGATCCTGTAAATCCATTTAAGGTACAAGGGAAGCCATCAGTATTTCTTCCTCCGAAGCATGCACCGTAAGGTATCTCGACATTATCTACATGATTAGTTGTGAATTTGATTTTCCCATAGGCATTTCCATCTTCCGGGAATGGCCTACTACCATTCCATGATGTATAGTCTAGGCGAAAAGATTCAACTACCTCACTATAGTCAATTATATGATCAACATCTTCTAATTTAGCAATATATCCGCCTATTTCTGCATACTCGCCTAATAAATACTTTTCTATATCATTAATAGGGATTATTTTCTGTAACATCGTGTTGTTTGTTATAGGCGGTACAGACTCTCTTATTTCTTTGATAATACGAACTTCGTCATTAGTTAATTCTGCTACGTTTTTTAATTTCAATTCTTGAAATTCACTTAAGGTTAGATTTTGTCCTTCTAATATTTTTTCTATTCGCTTTTGTATAGTATCTGGAGACTCTGTACTAACTACGTTATCTCTATTCGAAATTCTATCGCTATTGTTATTTCTATCCCCATCCACCCGAAAAGCCGAATAAGCCAATCCACTCTCCGTCGTTTTCGGACCAGGCACATCCATTCCATATCCTCCTGCCGGCTGCACGTCAAACCTGTGACTCATGGTCATCAGATTCCACTGATCCATCATAGTAAGATAGGGCATTTCAGGCCGCGGCGAGACGAGTGTCAACGGTGCTTTGGGTGATGAGACAGGCACGTTTGTAGTGTCTGCGTCGGGCAGGCTTGGCCGTATTTTCGTCCCGGCAAATAAAGTAATAAGGCCCAGGGTATCCGTTACGTGCTGTTCTGAATAGACCTCCTGAGGGTTAAAGACGTTTTTCACGAGCTCCGGCAGTCCTAGTAATCTAGCGTTCCAATAGTCGTAGGTGGAATCGTATTGTTTCTCGGTCAATTCATCCACATGATCGTTGAATCCTTTGACTGAATCAAAGGCGCCGAAAAGCCAGTAGTTACCGAAATCATACCATGAATCCTTGCGTTTTTCCGCCAGTTGACCATGTCCGTCAATGATGGACTGCGTCACGTTTTGAACGCTTTGTCCCACTTTGTTGTAGGCTTCGATCGGATTGTAATCACTCCAGCCTTTTACATTTCGGGCTTCCGCCTGTTCCTGTTTTGTTTGTATGTACTGCATGCTGCGCTCCTGGACTCCATCCTTCACTTGGAACGGGGCGCTTGCTTCGAACGCGGCTGAGTTAAAGGACATCGGAGTGATTTCACCGTTTTGACTCGTGGCATCCATCATGGCTTCGAACAAACCGGTGACGAGCATCTGGCCTTCTTCCGACTGTGCGTACTCCTTTACCAGTTCCGCGTCGTACTCTTCCACTTTCTCTACGGTGTCCCAGCGCATTTGCTTTGCGTTTTCAAGCGACTGCTCAATCCTTTCAGATGAATAAGGCTGGATGGAGATCAAATCCTGAATGCGTGACAAGACATCTGCTACATACTTCTGCTGAGCGATGACCATTTCGCTCAACCGGGTATGAGTCGTCTGCAGTTCTTCATCTAACCCCGGCACATCAATCACTGTGCTGCCACCGAGCTCCCGATCCTCTGCCATGGCACCCACATCGTTCATAAACGCAATCTGCTGATCAACAAATTGGATCCAGGCCTCTGCGACATCACTCTGTGCACGAAAAAAATCCTTAATCCGTTCAGCCGCCAGCCCTTCGAACGCTTCATCTAAATTAGTGACAGCCAGCATACTTCTCTTCAGTACAAATAATGTTCCCCTAAAAGTCTCATACTGACTCACCCGCTCCTCCATCGTTTCTTTAAGAGCTGCAGCGTCATAACGTACCGTTTGAGACATCGCTTCACTTCCTTTAAAACTTCTATTATTTTCCTCTAGTGTAAAGTTGGAAGCTTTAGTCAGGCAACTCGTAATATGAAAATTATGTAAAATAAGAATATATACCTATATTAAAGACTATAATACTTGCATTGACTTATGTTTACCTTTATCAAATCCCCAGTTTTTTTCGTGTAGTCCAAATGGTTTTTGAGGCCATTAAAGCAACAGGCGGGAAACCCAGACTGTAAAGAAACGATGCGATTTGCATTCCCTTGGTATAACCATAAATTTCTACTAAATAATGCTCCTCATCAGGACCGGGAGGATAGACCACTCCCCCATAACCAGTTCCGCCTGCAGCGAAGACCAACACGATAAGAAAAAATAACAATGCAGATATAACCAGCCAGAGAGGAAATTTTCCTGAAGGAAGAAACTGCTCTCCAAAAAACACGACAAAAAATACGACACTCCACATGAGTCCCAGTATGATAAGGAGCGCTGGATGACCTTCATGCGTTTTTACTCCCGGGACGAGGAAGATAATTGATGAAACAAACATACTGGAAGATAAGTACAAATTATAGATCAAGCGATTTTCGTTCATTTTCAGCCACGCCAGTATAGCAAATACCATTAAAGCGGTTAAAAGTATAACGGTGAACACCGTATATGGCAGTGACGGAACCGGAGTAAAAATACTAACGACTCCAAAAAACAGCGGCAAACAGAAGAACGTAAGTGGATGCGGCCTGCTGCCATCCACTACAGCTTCAACTTTATTTTGCTTTGCCATCGTTATAACCTCCTTCCATTATCCAATCCTAGTATGTATACGACACCGTCTAATAGAAGGTTTCGTCAAGATGGCATTTTAAATAGCTGCTTGTATTATGCTGTTAGATCACATAGTTAAATAGTACCTCACAAATCCCGGAATTGTTTTACAATAAGGGTAGTCCAGACGAACAAAAAAGGAGAGAGTAGTCATGAGCATCATTTCAGCAAAAGCAGGATCCATTTTTGTCCCAGTCAAAAATAGTACCGACGCACGGGACTAGTACTGTTCCATCCTTCAGATGAGGCCGGATTACGAAATTATAGCAGGACATTTATGCTGTATACCGTTTGACAACAGTGGGTTGAGCCTTGTTCTCGACAGCAAGATTTATAAGGAAGACGCTGTGTATAAAAATCCTGCTTTTCACTTCAATACGGATGACATCCACAAAGCGTATCATTTTTTAAAAGAACAGAATGTTGAACTGGTGACTGAGATACAGCACGGACATTGGTTTAACTTTAAGGATCATGATGGGAATAGGATGATGGTTTGTCGGTGTTAGGATCTCTCTTTACCCTTTAATTTGGTATTCCGCTAACACAAAAAAGATCCTGGGATAATGATGTCTCAGGATCTTTTACTGCCTCGCTGCACTTCAAATGACTGCCCCTCTTTTCTTCATTAAATCCCTCAAAGGAGCGATTGTGCATGTTTTATGCTCTCTTTTAAATAAATGGGGGATAAAGGATGACTAAGAACTTCTTCCGTGGACAGCCATATGACCTTTTCAACCTCATCCGGACATTTTGGAAAAGCGTCGCCAGAATCATATTCACATAGAAAAACAAGATTCACCACGTTGGCACCCGTATCGGTTACGAAAGAGGTGCTGTGAAGGTAGTTTAATTGGTCTTTAACTTTTACACCAACCTCTTCTAAAATCTCACGCTTCAACGTTCTTTCTACTATATTGAAGGAATTGCCTTCTATCTCCACCTTGCCCCCAACAAGTGAAAACAGCCCGCCTGCATGATCTTCCATGTTGCTTCTCTCAATGATTAACCACTTGTCATGCTTTCTGATTGCACCTTCTACATTGACAATAAACATATCTTTCCCCCTTGTAGGTTCATCGTGTTAGCTTCTACAAAGTTCGCTGATACTCCTTCAAATAGTTTTCTTTAGGACTTAATAATATGTGCAATGAGTGTGAAATGGAATTGTGACAGTCCCAATTTATGTAGATTAACATTAGGAGACATGCTTAGACCTTAATGTCAAATATTGTAATTTTTTTATACGCGTGCTGCATATTTTGGTTAGTAAGGGCTGTTTAGAAAAGCAATCAATGCAACTAGTTCGTAAAATCTCATCTACCATTCACAGTCTTGTTTAATCGAATTAAATGAAATCCAGCCGCTTTCTTCTAAGTTCGTGCCGCCTTCTCCATAAGAATAACTACTGTGGGATGAAATTGTTACATCTACTAACTCACTTTTACGACCATTCTTATTTTGAAATTGCATAAATATCTGGTGTATTCCTATATGCCCGAAGTCAGATGATGAAGAGGTCTTGAACTCTCCATCCATGGGAATATTGTAAATTACCGCTCCATCATCATCTAGCACCAACGGATCTGCATGTCTCACGTCGTAATCTATACTTACACATTTGTCAAAACCTTCTGGCAGCACATAAATGACAGCGCCTGTTTCATCAGGTTTATAAAGGAGGTATAAAGCAAAAACTAAAAAGCTAGTTACTATTAAAATCGCCATCTTATTGAGTATTCTTTTCAATTCGTTCACTTCCTTGGATAATGGGGATTTTCAAATCGCCTATCACTTTTAATTTAAAGATTGTGTAAAACTATTATCTATTAAAAGCAGTACCAGTTTTAACTGAGTATATTGTTTACAATAATAAGCTTAAATCATTCAAAAAGGATTAACCATATATTTAATTTCATTAATGTAAGATTTTTCATTGACTTAAATGGGAATTATTTATAAAGTTAAATAGATTAGTAGGTCTTAATACTTATTTTTGCTAATCTTTCTAATTCGATATGAGGAGAGTGTTTGTATGAAGTGTGAGAAATGTGGCAATGAGCAGGATGGCGGAAAGTTTTGTGGGAAGTGCGGCAACAGTTTGACAGCTAACCACGTGACTGCAAATCCGGCACAGGAAACGGTGATAAATGCTGCACCAGAAGGACCTGCAACAAGCGGGCATGTTGAGACAAGTGAGTACATAGAAAAAGCGAAAAAGACCGGAAAAGGATACTGGGCTTATCTGAAAACTTACATAAAATCTCCTTCTGCAATTTTTTCTAAAGGGGAAAATGAATTTGTAAACGGACTAATTTCTCTACTGTTATTCAGCTTTATGGTAGCACTGGTATCCTATGTATTTATTCATAACATTTCCCGTTCGATGTTTGGAGGTTATGGCGACACATTTATGAATGAGTATGCAGGACCGACCTTTATGTCTGTGTTTGGCGGATCGATGGTTTATACTGCGTTGAGCTTATTGCTAGCAACTGTTTCTTTATTTATTGTGACGAAGCTATTTGGAGGAGGTCATTCGTTTAAGTCCATTATTTCGTATTATGGCAGTCATATGTTACCGGTCCTTTTCTTACTGGCAGCTGCATTTATTTTTATTTTAATTCAGGCCTATGCATTTGGCTCGATCATTTTTGCGATCGCAATTTCCTTTACCGTCTTTATCCTTCCTTTATATTTGATTAGTTCTCTTTTAACGAAGCAGTCCAAATCAGCAGATCCTCTATATGGATTCGTCAGCTACGTCATTTTATTCACGATCGCTTTTAGCCTCTTCAGCTTCCTATTGGCTGATTCAGCAGTTGGCAGCTTTATCGATGAAATTGGATATTATCTTTAATGGAAGGGAGCGTTTAAGATGACACGGTTTTGCAAGGAATGCGGGGCTCCCGTCTCTGAAAATCACAGTGTATGCACCGAATGCGGACACCGTCTTCCACAAGTTGAAAAGATGGAGATGACAGAACCCAAGCCGAAGCCTCCAAAAACCAAAAAACAAAAAGCGATTGTGGCCGCTGGGATGACCGCTGCAATTGTGCTTATAGGAGGAAGCTTTTTTGCGAGCAAGCAGGTTTCTGCAGAAAATACGATGAAGAAATTTGCCGAAGCCATCAATCAACAGAATGCAGACGCGCTGACTTCACTTGTGGTACATGAAGACGGCTCGACAATCAAGAAATTTGAAGCGGAAGCCATGCTGAATTTTTCTGAAGAAGAGCTTCAAGCGATCAAGGAATCCGTTGCCACTACAGGTGAAACCCCCTATTTTGCCGACACGCTTTATTCGATCGAGCAAAACGGCAAATGGCTCGGCCTTTTCAACCGCTATTCAGTGAAAGCGGCCGATCAATACTCAGAGCTGTTTATCCCTGAGGAAGAAGGAGAAATTGAACTCCAGTTAAATGGTACACCGGTTTCAAGTGATGCAGTAGATACTGGTCCATATGCACCTGGCATTTATACCCTGTCCTCGGCCTTTGAAAATGAGTACGGCACCGTGACCTCCCAACAGGACCTGACGTTTGCAGGTACGAGCGGCAGCCTTCATTCAAATACCGTAGAGTTAGACTTTGACTATGTAAGTTTTTATCTGGATCAAAATACAGATTACGAGACTTCCGTGATACTAAATGATACAAAAATTCCGTTTGATTCCTGGGGAGTTACAGAAAACATCGGCCCTCTTCCAACAGACGGATCGATCACCGTTTCCATCGAAGCCGAATACCCATGGGAAACTGTGAAAGTGGATAAGATCGCTGTGGAAAGCTCAAACCAGGAAGTCACGCTCCCGTTATTTACGAAGGAAACAGAAGAGAAATTCACCAAAGTGATTGCAGCCTATGGGGAAGAATGGGTCAAAGCAAGAGCGAAAGGCGACGCATCACTTTTCACCACTGCGACAGAAGAGTGGATGGAAGAAACGCACTATATGATTGATGATGTTCTGTCGATGGAGATTGTTTACTCCGGACAGCTTGATGAAGTACAGCTTCAGCCCTCACAAGCAGCCATTACCAGATGGGAAAACGCCGATCACCTGACCGTGCCGGTAAGCTTTACGACAACCGATTCCTATCATCTTGAATCAGAAAAAGCCACGCTCGCTCAGCAAAGTGTGGTTTGTAATATGGTTCTTGTTTATTCAGAAAAAGAGGATCAGTTTAAAGTGGATGAATGTCATACGATGAATCACACCGATTCCTTCTCGGGTGAAGTGACCAAAGAGGGCTCTGCAGAATTACATAAGGGGACAGGTGTGAAACAAAACGCGAATGACAACATGGATGGGGAGTACGAATTTTCAGAGGATGATTCCGAATCAAAAGAACGTCTGGAAACCTTTATGATCGAGTACAATGACGCCAGTATTTCTGCAATTAATAATGTGGATTTCTCCTACGTCTCGTCTATGCTCGTCGACGGCAGCCCCCGCGTTCAGGAACAAAGTGATTTTATAGACCACCTTGGATCCATTGGCGTGACAGAGGAACATGTCAGCACGACTCTTGATAAAATGGAAGTGATTTCTTCAACTGAAGCGCTGGCTCACACAACCGAAACATTTGTGATTTATAACGATCTCGGCAAGCACACAAAGTCTTACAGCACGATTACTGAAGTGCATGTAGTAGATGGGGAAATAAAGATTTATGAATTGATTTCAACTGATGAAATTGACTAAAGCTAGACAAGTAGAGCCTGAGACATAATATGTCTCAGGCTCTTTGACCATTTCATGACAATGATCCTATACAGGGTATCGCCCTGCACAGGCAGCTTTTCGTCATTTCCTCAAGCAGCCACCTTTCTTTAGGCTACTTTGTGGAAAAATGTCAAATCATCGCGTATAGGCTGGCGTATGATAATAGCTAAAGGAATTAGCTCTTAGTCTTTCAAATGACTTGCCAACAGAAGTATAACCTACTACATACATCCCGCTTTTCGGATGCCAGTGATTATAAGACTCAATCCCGGCTGCTAAGAATGGTGTAAATTGAGGGTTGAACTTATCAGCGATTACACCTTTTGTCTTTACAGAACCAAATTGACTTGAAGTTAGATAGAAACGTGCGTCTTGTACAATTCCTTTGTCATGCAGGTATTTAAGCGCGATCCCTGTGTTCTTATGATCGCTATGCTTATCGTACCAGCTCATTCCTTTGAATTTAGCATCGGGGTATTTTTCAATCATTTCCAAAATGACGTTTTCAACATTTTCAACCGTCAAATTTCCGTCTTCATAGTTATAGGTGTAAAAAAAGGACACTTGCTGCAATAAATAATCTTTTCATTTTCCAGATCCCCTTCGTTTAGTAAAAATAAAATGGTGTAAATACACAAAAAATTAAGCAGGAACTAAAGCTGCTTAAAGACCCTATTCAATGATTAGGGTAGTGACTAGCGTTAGTATAAGCGAGCAATATTACCTATTATACGGTTAAATATAGCTTAAAAAAATCATTTATCTACATATTAAAATATTTTAATAAGTATTTTTATCTACTTTATTAATCATATGATCTTCCCATTTTTAAGCTGGTAGTGTTCTACAATTCTTTTTACCAAAACTGTAAAATGAATGATAGTTTAGAAAATTATTATAATACGAACCTAACACTGGTATGATGAATAAAAGAAAAACCAGTTTAATGTGGACTTGAACGTAAAGGTGGGACATATATGCTCGATTTGAACAATCACGCTGCTTTTCAAACGATAAAACCGATTCATAAAGGATGGTCGAGTGATAAGAAATACTATGTGGAAACGCGAACAAATGAGAAATTGCTGCTTCGCTTAGCGGATCGGAAAGAATACGACCAGAAGCTAATTGAATTCAACACGATGAAGGAATTAAGCACGAGCGGTCTACCTATTTCGCAGCCAGTTGATTTTGGTCTTTGCGACGAGGGCAGGAGTGTGTATTCGCTTTTTACGTGGTGTGAGGGTGAAGATGCTGAGACTGAATTGCCTAAGCTGACTCAAGCAAAACAATATGAACTTGGCGTAACGTGCGGGAAGATCCTGAAAAAAATCCACTCCATTCCCGCACCCAGCGGCCAGGAAAATTGGAGCACCTATTTTAACCGGAAGATCGATAAAAAAATGAAAAGCTATCTTGAATGCGGGATAAGATTTAAAGAGGACGATAAGGTGATCGCTTTTATTGAGGACCATCGTCATCTCCTCCAAGGAAGGCCGCAATCGTTTCAGCATGGTGATTATCATGTAGGAAATATGATTATTTCACCTATGGGAAACTTGAGCATAATTGATTTTAACCGTTGCGACTACGGAGATCCTTGGGAAGAGTTTAACCGTATTGTGTTTAGCGCAGCAGTCAGTCCGGCTTTTGCCGCAGGGCAGGTGAACGGCTATTTTAACGGCAAACCGCCTAGGCAATTTTTCTCCCTGTTGGTTTTCTACATATGCAGTAATATGCTTTCCTCCATTCCCTGGGCGATACCTTTTGGCGAGCAGCAGATCGCTTTTATGAAAAACCAGGCGAATGAGGTCCTGGGCTGGTTTGAAAATTTGGTTCACCCTGTGCCGTTGTGGTATCAGGAAATGAATTCACCTTTTAATTAAGTAAAAACAGAACTCCTAATCCAAGGACATTCTGTTTTTATTTGTTTGATCAATATGAAGTAACAAAATACCAATCTTCAGCCATCCTTTCTACCTCTTTAAAATCACCGCCAAAAGCATTGGTTTCCGGTTTTTTATTACTGTAAACAAAGCCTGAAAAACCGTCCAATATTCCTCGAAAGGTAAAGAACAAAACAGAATAGTCGTCTTCGTGTTTCTCGACCACGATCTCTCCTCCGCCATTGGACAATGAGCTATACTCTTCGGGCAGACGGATCAGTGAAGAATTATGCATGACATTCGGCTGAAGAGAACCGTCTTGAACTTGTGCGACCACCTCAAGCCGCTCTGATTTATTCATATTAAAATCCATTTCCAGGACAATCTGATTAAATGGAACGGTGAATAACAAAACAATAGCAGCCGCCTGAATCCCAATTGCCTTCCAATTCCTTCTCCTTATCAAATCAATCAATGTCATAATCAAGACTGCAAGGAAAAACCCGTAAACTGCCAGATAAACGACTGGCATGACGAATGGAGTAAGGATCTCAACTAGTTTCCATTGAACAAGCTGCACAAGGAGTACGAGCAGGCTACTTGAAATGGATAACCATAATAGAACTGTATACTTAATATTTGACACACCTTTATCCTGAAATTTGGTAAACGCTTATATCTTCATTACTATACAGACCGATTGAGAGTAGCTATCTGTTAATCAGAAGGAACTATATTTACAAGGATAGCCAGATGTGCAATAAAATTCGACGAATTTAAGAAAATTAGAAGTTTTTCTGGACCACCTTTAACATTAGAAATGAGTAGGCAGATTGGACGTGCCAAAAATAATAAAAGCATTAAATAACCTATAATACAAGAGTTGTTATTGATTAGCGAAGTGGCTTGATATTCACTTTAACTTTCATTGATATTTCACAATGAAATATTAAAATCTTCCCAGTGACGATAACCGCTGAAAATTCAGATTGTTCATCTTAAAAATTCTATACTAATTCTATCGACTTTAATTTCAACTTGGTTATTGATCAATTCGGAATACTCAGAGAAATATTCATCCTCATCACTAAAAACGATTCCTGCATCAACTGTTTCCTCATTTAAGAAACCTCTAATATAATACTCATAGCCCAAACCTATCCGTTCTATTTCTTTCTTTTCTTCCTGGATTTTACGGATTTTAAACTCATCTAAGATCGTAAAGCCTAGTGATACAGGATAACATTCACCTACTTCAATTTTATATGGACATATAAAAGCAAACCCTGTAAATTCAATTCCGTTAATTTCAATGGTCACTTCTTCCTCAATTAGTGGATCAAGCCTTTTAATAAGAGCACTATACTCCATATCTAAAACCCTCTCTTCTACTCTACCGGATTAATTACTGGAACATTTTCACCATTAATAGTCTTCCAAATCTTTTTCCCACT
This sequence comes from Jeotgalibacillus campisalis, assembly GCF_000829515.1. Lineage (GTDB taxonomy): Bacteria > Bacillota > Bacilli > Bacillales > Jeotgalibacillaceae > Jeotgalibacillus > Jeotgalibacillus campisalis. The sequence goes on from NZ_JXRR01000022.1 coordinate 228,637, forward strand.
CTGGGTATGGTAGGTGGTAAGACTCCCGGTGTTATTAGTGCCTACAAATTCAAATTTTGCTTTTCCATTCTTATTATTACCCATAAATTTTACGTACCCTATCCTTAGCTCACCTTTATATTCATATTCAACTTTTATTCCGTTTTTAATAACCTTATTTGCACCCTCTAAATATTCATCAACATTTTTGTAGAGTCCGTTGAACTCTTTTCCATGTTTATCAAAATGCCCTTCTAACTTGTCACGACTTGAAAAATCTGAAGGAACTTTACCATCACTCTTACCCTCAACATCCTCAACCTTCTTCCCCCCACCAGCCAAATCAAGCCCTTTATCAGCTGCCTTCATCGGTTTGAAAAGGGTAAACAGGGAAGCCATAGCGATATCCTTCGAGGTGGATTCCGGGTTCAGCAGGATGGCGACGTCTTCGAACATGAATCTCATACCGCTGACAAAGTAGTGTCCGCCTTCCTCTACTCCCACATCTGAATTTGGGTTTCCGAGCACTTTTCTCATGTCAGCTAAGGTGGGATCCGGATACTCCCAGTCAGCTGAATTGCCCAGAGTTGACGAGGCAGATGATTGCGCTGATTGGTCTTGAAGATACTTTCTTAGCGCTTCCGTCTCTTCTTCCGTTATGGGTTCTGGTTGAATTCCCTTTTCAGCCTGCAGTTGTTCCAGCTGTTTTTCTACATCGTTTTTCGGGGTGCTGGAGGTGATAGGTTGGTAGGCACTGTTGAACAGTTGGTCGAGATGGCTGGTGCTCATCATGTTTAAGAGAGGACCGTTTCGCCAGGATAGGAAGGATTGCGTGAAGGTGTTAGCCGCCGCAGGATCTGCTGTCATGCCCGCTGCACCCACGTCTTGTTCAGCAGATGACCGATGTGCTTCCCGTACCCTCTGTTCTTCCAGTTTTCTATCTATGTATTCAAGACTTTTTTCTCGTGTTCCTTCTATACTGGTGTATGCTTTACTCTTTTCAAAAGCATGGACATTGAAGGCAACGGGTGTGATGGTGCCGTTTTGGGTCGTTGATTTGACCAGGGAATCGAGTAACCCGTGGACCAGCTCCTGTGATTCTAGCGACAGGTCGTACTCAGTAACTAACGTATGATCATATTCCTCTACTTTTTCTATTGTATCACTTCGTTTGATTTTCGCGTCCTCTAAGGATACCTCCATACCAGCAGTGGAATACTCCTCAATCGTAACCAGGTCGCGGACTCCAGCCAGAATGCCAACCAAATCCTTGTGCTGTTTTTGAATCATCTCAGCCGTCCTGACATGAGCGGTCTCAAGCTCTTCTTCTAAAAAAGGCACATCCACAAACGAAGATCCGCCTAGCTGACGGTCCTCAGCCATTGCCCCTATGTCACTCATAAAAACAATCTGCTGATCGACGAACCCAATCCACATCTCCGTAATGGTACTTTGAGCATTGAAGAAAGATTTGATCGCATCAGCCGCGTTTCCTTCAAACGCTTCTCCAAGATTAGTAACCGCAATCATTTTCTCTTTAAGTACAACTAATTGCTCTCTAAAGGCCTCATACTGACCCACCCGCTCCTCCATCGTCTCTCTAAGAGCGGCCGCATCATAACGCATAGTCTGAGACATCGCTTCACTTCCTTTTAGCATTTCTAGTATTTTCCTCTAGTGTAAAGATGGAAAGGAAAGTCTGCCAACCCAAAACATGTAAATGATGTAAAATCAGTAAAAGACCTACCAAAAAAGAATTAAGCCAACTGGTTTTAATACCATAAAAAATATAATTTAAAATATGACTCTCATTACCGCACTCTTTTCCTTCTCATCCATTGCGTCGCAACCCACTTTTCCCCTCTTACAACAGGTGCCCCACCATGAAGCGTTTTTTTGTTCAGTTCTTCATCGTTGTAAAAGTATTCGAAATAGACGGCTGAACCTTTTTTGGGGGTGACAGTGATATCTATTTCAGGAAAATAGGTTTCTCCCCCCTCTTCCACGTCATTCAAATAAACGACCATTGTGCTAATGCGATTATTTGAAGCTGCTTTACTGGTTGGCAAAAAGAAGTCATGGTGCGCTTTGTACTCTTGTCCAGGCGTATAGTTTAATATTTGCAATCCCTCTGCGTGCTCGACAGGGATATTCATAATCTTGCTAAAACGCTTTTCAAGCGTACCTATCACATCATTTTCTGACTCCTCAAAGAACATGCCACTGCTCGTTCTCATTTGATTGACCACACGCTCGCTGCTAATCTTCGAACGTTTCAATCGCTCACCCGATAACCGAATCAACTGATTGCATTCCTCATGGCTCAGCACATTTTCCACCAGTACAACTAAAGGCCACATATGCAGCTTCGTAAACGGGATGGTTGTATCCCCAACAGTAATAACAGACCCAACGGAATCAAAAAGATGCTGTTCTGAAGCTTTTTCAGGTTCGGTACGACTTCCATTTGATGCGATTTCTGACATGTGTTTATCTTCATTTTCTTTTACCAGTGTTCCAACATATTTACAACGCTGCTCTTCCGTTTTGGTTGAGTAATGGCTAAACGTTCTTTTCATATACTTTCCCCGTTCTTTTCTAATTTTTAGAATATTACCTTTATTCTACCATTCATTTTAAAAAGAAATAGAACGAATGCTCAAAAAGTAGAAATAAAAAGGGGGAAAATTCAAAAGCAGAATTCAAGCATTTTTTGTCTTTAGCAAGTAATGCCCACAAAAAAGAGTTCTGCAAAAACATCCCTTTGCAGAACCCTATTCTATATTTTATTAGGCTTTAATTATTATCTTTTTCACATGATCCCATCCAAGTTCAAGTTGAATATAATTCAGTAGTTTGGATGAGTTTATCTCAAGCCAAAGCGGATTGTTTCCACTATAGAGATGAATAGTCCAGGTTTCGTAATTCTTTCCATTTCTTCGTTCACTATATTCAACTTTGCATAATGCTTTACAGTGGTAAATATGATTGATAATCCTAGATAAAACAGTTTCAATATAATCACTTCCAACACATTCAAAAAGCAGCATATTCTTAGGTGAGTTCAATGGTGATACAATTGTACGATAATCAACTTCATTAATTCCTTTTATACTATTACATTGCTGATGATCTCGTTGATAGATGAAAGATCAATTAATTGTGAGGCCATAATATCTAAATCGTACATATTGCGCACGTTAAAATTAACAAAATCAGGTTTTCCTTAGTACTTTAGCCTCGATTTTTTGGTACTAACATTTAAAATTTGAATCTTATTCATAACCTGCTAAAATTAGTTCAATGTGAGGTGAAAAAGTTGATTTAAATACTCTGATATAGTTAATATGATATAGTTCGTTGTTGTTTAAAAATATTTAATTAGGAGAAATTTTATGAAAAAGAACCTAGTCATGTGTATTTTAATATTATTGATTTTCGTCAATGGCTATGCCATTGTATTCTTGGATTTACCATTTTCTTTATTACTTCTTATAATTACAGGGGTTTCAATGCTTGTAATGACTGTACTTCATGATCGATTTATATTTCTATATGCAATCATCCTTATTCTATTATATGGTGCTTTTTTAACCGCCTATGCCTTTATTAATAGTCTCCCCTCCGAAACTCAATTACTCCTTATTTACAATCATCTATTGTTTACAAGCTTTACTTTAGCTTTTTGGATTTTGTTAAATTTCATTAAAACCATTGGCTATGAGAATGATCAATTAAACCATCAAATTCAGTTACTGCAAAAATACAATGGTCAAACAAATATTCTCACGGTTAGTGAATTTACTGATCAGGCAACTTGGGCGCTTAAATCAAGTGAACGTCATAATGAAGAGGCGTGGCTGATAGAAATTAAAATTAGTTATGAAAACAAACGAGCACAGAAAAATTTGCAAGAATCCTTTGAAAAAATCGCATTGGAAACCATTCGAGAAAAATTCGACTTGGTGACTAGTATCGATCGATCCATTTATTTTCTACTAAAAGAAACCAATGAAAAGGGCGTAGATGTTGTTCTCGAACGATATCAACAAAATTTAAAAGGTGAATTGAATTTTGTCAATCCAATTTTTAAAGTAAGAAAGGAAAAAGTGGAAGATATGAGTCACCTGTCTAAATTGATGGAGGCAACTACATGACTTGGGTTATTATGATTATCATGGCATTTTTCTGGATTTTATTAATCTTTTATTCTGTTGTTACGATTGCAGGAGTTTGGTATCGAATCAAGTACAAAGAGCCTAAAAAATTAGCGGTTTATCCTAGCGTAGCTGTCTTAATACCTGCTCACAACGAAGGAATTGTTATCGAAGAAACTTTAAGGGCTATGGCCAGGTTAACCTATAAAGGGAAATTAGATATCTATTTATTGGATGATAATTCGAAAGATGAAACGGCTAATATTGCGAAAGAATTCGCCAAGGTGTTTTCACGTATCCACTACATTTCTGTACCAAAAGGTACACCCACAGGGAAATCACGAGTATTAAACTATGGACTAAGTATTTCACAGTCAGATTACTTTATTGTCTACGATGCAGACAATGAGCCAGAACCAAATGCTTTGGAAAAGTTAGTTGAAGTAGCTGAAGGCACAAAAAATGCTGCTGGTGCTGTAGGGTACGTAAAAACAAAAAATGCAGATGCGAATTCCCTAACACGTATGATTGGCCTTGAATTTCAAGTATTTCAGCTGCTAATGCAATGCGGCCGATGGGCACTGTTTAAGCTCGGATCTCTTGCAGGAACAAATATGTTATTGAAAAGATCCGTATTAGAGGAACTTGGAGGCTATGATGTGTATGCCCTGGCAGAAGATGCGGAGTTGACTGTTAGACTCACTGCTGCAGGCTATCTATTGCCAGTTGTCCCTAGCTCTTGGACGTGGGAACAAGAGCCTGAAAAAGTTGGAACCTTTATTAAACAAAGAACGCGCTGGTTAACTGGAAATATTTATTTACTGGAGAAATCTATATTTGATCTATCACATTGGAGGGGAAGGACCTTTGTATTAAGTCTTCAACATGTGCTTACTTACTTAGTCTTTGTATTACTCCTATTGTTTTCAGATGTCTTTTTTATTATGAGTATAGCTGGATATGAATTACCAAATACAGAAGCGCCATTACTAATATTATGGTTTATGAGTTATATAGTTTATACAGGACAGTTATTAAGCGCACTTGTTATAGATCGAAATGTTACTTTAAAGAATGTAATTTTTATTTTTATTATGTATTTCACTTATGCCCAACTATTTATTATTCTACTAATTCGCAGCTCTTCTGTTTATGTATGGAGCCGTTTGCGAGGAAAAACAATTGCTTGGGATAAAACGCGAAGATTCAAAGTCCAGAAGGAAGAACTACCTTGATGAGAAACTTTACGCTTATTTTACTAGTGATAAGTTTGTTAACCTTAGGAGGGTGTATGTTGTTTTCTACAGATCCGACACTACAAGTGGTAAAAGAACAATATACAAATCAAGAAGGATTAATTCATGCGTATCCACTCCAACAAGATTCTGAGTATTTGTCGGAAAGCATTGGATTGTATATGGAATATTTGGTGTTAGTGAAAGATGAAGAAAGATTTTCTGAACAGTATGAAATTCTAATGAACAATTATCAGATTCAGCAAGGGGACTTGATCTTTATACAGTGGGTATTAAAAATGAATACCAAAGCAAATGCGCTAATTGACGATGTACGAATTATTTCTGCATTGCACGATGCAAGTACATTATTTGAAGAGCCAAAATATGCTGAATCGGCAAATCAGCTAACTTTAGCAATTACTAGTAACCAGAAGTCAAACGGTTATACTGTTGATTTCTATGATTGGTCACTCAACATGCCTGCGAAAAGGATTACTTTAAGCTATCTAACAAATGAATTTTTTCAGTCAACGACTGATACCGACAACATGAAAGATTTATTAAAAAACCTAGATGATACGACTGTTTTTTTCCCGGAATACTTCGACGTGACAAAAAGAAAGTATAGAGAAAGTGAAGAAGTTCATATGATTGATCAACTTTTGATTGCAATTAATAGAGAAAACATTGGTTATCCTTCGGAAATTTTCAAAACGTGGTGCTTGAATGAATGGAAACATGAGGGCAAAATCTATGGAAGGTATGATAGACAAACAAAAACTGCTTCAGTTACTTATGAATCATTGGCTGTCTACTACTATCTAAACACCTATTTTCAGAAAATAAACGAACCAGATTTAGCAAAAGAAGTCTTAGAGCATGCTGAGTTATTAGCTTCAGAAAGCACGATAGGAGAGGCACATTTTTTTGATTATATTCATTTTCAATTGATGAAGAAGAACATGGAATAAAGTTAAAGCTTAACCTAATGTTTTACGAGATAATTTTTATCTTGTCGGCTCATTGCTAGTGAAAAAGGCTATACGGGAAAATTTCAGTACTTTCAATAATAGGTACATCTGACTTTAATTATCTAAGTAATTCTTCGCTCTCTATAAGTAAGAACAATTAATGTAAGAAAGAAGTCTGAAGATGCAATTACATCTTCAGGCTTTTATTGATGCAACTTTTCATGGCAAATCACCGTCTACCGAAATTAAGGTTTTAGGGCTTTGTATTTTGAGTTTCTTCTATATCCATGACAGAATCTGCAAAACCACGTCCGCAATAAATGTTGAACTGCCTTTTTGTCTCTTGAATTGTTGCGCATCCTTGAACATTCGACAAATTTCGGGTGGTGACAGGCACCTACCTATACCTACCTCCTCACCCCCGCCGCAAAAAAAGGACCATTCGCGGTCATGGTAAAGATAATACGCGCGATTTCTTCCGGTGATTCCGCTCGATCGTTTTTCAGCCATTCTTGCAGCACGCCTATATGGGCGGATGCGATGTAGGTGACGAGGTAGTCTACCGGCACTAGCAGGTTCTCTTGTTTGAAGATGGTTTCGTTGCTTTTAAATAAGGCGTCTCCCATGAATGTTTTTAGCTTTGTTTGAAACGATAGATCGCCTTTTGGTCCGAGTAAGGCTTTCATTAGGCTTCTGTTCCGCTGGATAAATTCGAAAAATGGAACAAGGATCGCTAAAGGCATGACATCGGGTTTGTTCTTTTCTAAATCTGCCAGGATGGATGGCAGTTTTTTAATGATTTTTTCCTTCATTTCTTTCATCAGTTCTTCCTCACATTTGGTCATTAAATCGTATTTGTCCTGATAATGACTGTAAAACGTTCCACGGTTGATGTTGGCGCTCGTTGTGATGTCTTTTACAGTTATGGCCTCAAAGCCTTTTTCTTCGATTAATGCGATCAATGCATGTTTAATGGATTCTCTTGTCCGAACGACACGAAGATCCGAATGTGAATCAGTCATAACAGTCCCCTCCCGAAATTTTACTCAACACATGTAGCCATCGTGTTGGTTAAACGACACTTCCTGCTCTTTTGATGATTGTACTGCCCTTTACCTCATCATATAGTGTAAGTAAGCAATAAAACAACACGTTGTTGATTATACTAACGCATAAACGAAATTTTAGGAGGTACTGCGATGGATATTCATGTGTCCAATATCAATAAAAGCTTTGATCAGCATCCCGTCATAAAAGATGTAACATTCACGATTCCATCAGGAGAGATCTGCTGTTTGCTTGGTCCTTCGGGTTCTGGGAAAACAACGCTTATTCGTCTGATGATCGGCGCTATTACGGCTGAAGAAGGTACGATTCATTATGGGGATGTTCAAATTCCAAATCTAAGTGTGTTAAAAAATGTAGGGCTCATGCCGCAGAATGAAGCCTTGTATGACGATCTTTCCGGGGAAGCGAATTTGTACTTTTTTGGTGGACTTTATGACATTGGCAAACGCGATCTTAAGGAGCGTATTGAAGAAGTGCTTGCGATCGTGGATTTAACAGAGCATCGAAAAAAATTGGTGAAGAACTTTTCCGGCGGGATGAAAAAGAGACTTTCTCTCGCAGCGGCCATTTTACACTCGCCGAAAATCCTGTTTCTTGATGAACCAACCGTGGGAATTGATCCTGTGCTGCGCCGAAGCATTTGGGAACAATTTCGTATGATCAAAAATTCCGGGACGACGATTATTGTATCAACACATGTGATGGACGAAGTAACCGAGTGTGATCAGGCAGCTCTGATTTATAATGGCCGCTTGATTGACTATAATACCGTGCCCCATTTACTCGAAAAAACAGAAAATGGACGAGTTGAGGAGTTATTTTTGATGGCGTCAACCCAAGCAAAAGGCGGTGAAGATTCATGATGCATCTAGCCAAGCGTGTGATTCGGCAGACGATTAATGACAAACGAAGCCTGATGATGATCTTAGTGGCTCCACTCCTGATCCTTACGCTCGTATATCTTTTACTAGGTGACTCAGATTATGTGCCAACCGTTGGAATTGAAAAAGAAGCACTTCCTGATCCACTTATAACGGCTCTGGAAGAACAGGATGTAAAGCTCAAAAACCTCACAAGTGACGAAGTTAAAGAGGCAAAAAGCTATTTAAACGATCATGAAAATGTCGACGCGATCTTGAGTTTCTCACAAGATGAAAAGATGGAAATCACCTTGTATGAACCCTCCACTAAAGGAGCAAATGCAGCAAGTGAAATCCAGGAAGCCATGACTTCCTTAAATCCTTCTGCAGGTATTGAAATGGCTTATGTCTACGGAGACCAGGATCAATCCACTTTTGACTCACTCGGCTATGTATTTCTTGCCCTCTTCTCGTTCTTTTTAGTCTTCATCATTTCAGGAATGGCACTGGTGAGAGAACGAAGCGGAGGAACATTGGAACGACTGTTGATGACACCGATTAAACGCTCGGAGGTTATCCTTGGTTATACGATCGGCTATGGCGTGTTTGCGATCGTTCAAGCTATACTCATCGTTCTTTATTCCATTTACGTTCTTCAATTAAGTTCTGCAGGGAATATTGGATGGATTCTGCTCACCATGGTGCTGCTCGCAGGAACCGCAGTCCTGTTCGGCGCCACGATTTCCGTCTTTGCCAGCTCAGAATTGCAGGTCGTCCAGATGATTCCCTTTACCATCATCCCGCAAGTCTTTTTCTCTGGGCTCATTCCCTTAGACCTGATTCCCTATGGTCTCGGCAATCTGAGTTACATTATGCCGATTTATTATGGGGCAGCTGCGATTAAAGGAGTGATGGTGTATGGAGATGGTTTTCTGGAAATATGGCCGTATATACTTGGACTATTCATTTTTGCTTTTGTTTTGTTCTTGATTAATACACAGGCACTAAAGAAATTCAGGAAGCTATAGGTTAAATGAAAGCCAGCACTCTTTTATATGAGGGCTGGCTGTTTAAATAATTACTTCTTCATCTTACTATTCAAAAGTGCACCTTCTCTAAATACCTCGAACATTTTAATTTTTTCTTCAATATCTTTTTTTTCTTTTTGAAAATGCTTGAGTTCGAGTGCTTTACTATTTTTTTGGTTTTTGAGAGATAATAAATGATTTGTGATTTTTTGATCACCTATATCAAACACTGTGTATTTTAATTCTTGGGTGAAATCTATTTCTGCTTCATGATAAGCTGAAAAAAATTGCGATTGAAGATTTGTCAAAATGTTAGGTGTAGCGGAATCATCAATTTCTTTAATCATGCGGTTGTAATGAAATTTATTTCGATGATCTTTCAGAAGATCAGGTAAGTGTAGATTCAAAAATTCCGTCAACTGAGATTTAAGATAGATAGACTCCTCATAGGATTGACCTTGGATTCTTAAACATTCACTGTGAATTTCTGAAAATAAGGATGCTGTATCAATGTGAACTGTGATAACTTCACCTATTATTCGGGTTAAATCTTTATTTAATTTTCCACTTTTTCGTTCAATTCTTTTAAGAAGCGCATGCGTTTCAGCGGTAATTGAAGAAGTGGACTGAAAGATTAATGATTTCAACGCTCCGTTAGAATACACTGTGATTGCTTGGTTTATTTCACGGTTAAATATTTCATAATTATTATTTAGACTGTTTTCCGGCATCAAAGTCTTTTTACACTCTTCAATCATCTGAGGTACATCTTTCCACATAAGTGTAGTAAGAGAATTTATCCCGTCCTTTATAGATTCTTGAAAATCTAAAGTAATCTCATTTTGAAAATCCAACCACTCATCTTGAACTTGTTTAACTTCATTTTCTTTTTTTATTATTGCACGAAGATCATTAACAATACCCTGCTCATATTGAGGTAAGCTTTGGTTTTTTAAAGATGCAATAGTCTCTTCAAATACTTGTATGACTGAATTCATACGCGTTTGAACAAACTTTTTATCCTTCTTTAGGGTAGGTAAAACTTTTTCGAATCCCTTTCTAAATTCCATAGAGTTTTCCTTAGATGAAAATGGAATCATTATTGCCTTTGGAAATACCTTATTTATTTTTCTTTTTACATCCTCCATAACATCTTCTCGTTCTTCCTCATCATCGACTGCATCAATTTTATTTAAAACAAAGTGAATAGGCACGTGAGGAGCAGCTTCGGAGATTTGAAGTAATTTATCTCGTTCCGTTCTTGTAAATGGATGTCTAGTGCTAAGAACAAATACTAGACTATCTGCTAAATGAAGATAGTTAAGGACAGGATTTTCCTTGTCTTCCTTATCATTGAATCCTGGAGAATCAATTAAAGTTACTTTATGTTTTTCAAGAAATTCATTTTCCATTTTAAGATGAAAAAGAGCGTTGGAGTGTTTTCCATCCTTTTCATTTTCGATCGTGGTTGCTTTTTTAAACGAGCTTAATGAAGAATATTCATTCATTTTATTTTTCTCATAGGAACGTATGAATGATTCATAACCATTTTGAATGACAATCGCCCCTGAAGTTGTAGGTAAAACATCTACTGATAGAATCTCATCTTTTAAAACTGTATTAATAAAAGAGGACTTCCCATTGTTAAATGATCCCGCTACAAGCAGATGCATCTGCTCCAAATTAGCGGAAAATGCATGCTTGAAACGAAGGATTTCGGGAAAATTGAATTTACTATCGTTAATCCAAGCGAAAAAACCATCGATAATCCTTTTTGAGAAAAGGTGGTCATGGATTTCCTTATTAGTGGGCTGTGCTTTCAGATCGAACGAATGTTCAAATCGATTTTCCCAAGCTTTAAGATAGTTATACAAGACGGAGCGATCTTCTTCTATAGATTTATACCAACATGTAAGAATATAACGAATAGAGTTCTTAGTCTTTGTAATATCTTGGTCGTGTTCGAGCAAATAGTTTAATGCATTGCTTAACCACATGCGTCGATTCTTCCAAAAAGTCATATCAAATTTCATTAATGCCTGTCCTAAAACAAGAGTCCATTCAAAGTAACCATTTGTTTTCCGATACGCCCCCTCTATAAGGGTTACGAGTTCATCAAATTCTTCCCACTTTATACTAATTAAATATTTGAGTAGTGTATTTAACTTTTGGGGTGAGAAGCCCTTGAGTTGACCTTTATTTATTGCTGCCGAAAGTCGATTTAACCATATAATTCGGCTATCATGAGTGTCTGAAGAACAAATGCTATCGATGATCAACTGAATTATTAGACCAGGAGTCTGTAATGCTTCATTATTAAAAAAAGTAAAAGCTTGTTCTTTAATATTTTTGTAATGAGGATTTATTGATAAAGCACGCTGCATACTCCATAATGCTTTAAGTTTATCTTGTTTTTTTTGATAATGGTAAAAGTTTGTTATGTTGGTTTCCAATAAAAGCGTTTGATCCTTAACGGTTAACAAGATATCTTGAAGAAGAGCTTCTGCTTCTTGTTGCTGATTTAATAGTAAGTGTGCATCTGCACAGTTTTTCTTTGCCCATTCACCTAAAGAATTACCCTGAACCTGCTTCCATTTAAAAAGAGAAGTCTCATAGTCTCCTTGAGAAAAATAATACTCTCCTTGCATATATCGATATGTGTTTAATTCAGACTCATTAGTAGCATTTAGGAGCAACTTGCTTAGCCCTGATACTGTAGCTTCTTTCGCCAAAGAAGTACACGAAAAATAGTTTTTTTCCGCAAGTTTTTCTGGTTGAATTTTGTATACCATTTCTTACCCCAATATTAACGGATCCATTTTATATTCGTGGACATGTCTTAAAGGATCATCATGATGAATTATACTTTGAAGCCCGGTTGGCCCCTGATAAGACAAATTGTTTTCTACTATTCCATCTGGAGCTGTACGGGTATGAGATTGCACATCAACTACTTCAAGATTTGGTACTAATTTGTCTGGTCCTTCATAGGACAGATTGTTTTGTTCTATACCATCTGGGGCTGATCTAAAGTGTTGACCTACTTCTACCAAATGATTTCCTCCTGTATAAAGATCACTCATTATTATCGTTCCTTCCATTTATAAGATTTAACACTGGTATTGGATCTGGCAAGGTATGTAATACTTCTCTATCGGCATCAAAGTGAGTTTTCTTTTTAGAATAATAATCACTTGCCGTTCTTTTCATAGTTAATATTTGCTCGCTAGCAATTTGCTCAGATGTAGTTTCCACATATATTTTTAATCCTTCATCGATTTTCATTATCAGATCATGGATAGACTTTTCAACTTCAGGAGTCAATTTTAATTTTGCAGCTTGTAATTTCCGTTTGCCAATCAAGTCGTTTATAAACGGTAGCCCCGCAAGAGACAATACAGGTAACAGTAAAAACATACCAGATGCTAGAAATAGTGCTGCTGCCCCGCCAGCAAGCAAACCAGATTCAAAATATGCTTTTGAATTAACTTTGCTCTTAGCTAAATCATTCATAGCACCTTGATATTGAAACACAGTAAAGCGTGTTGACAAATCTGTTGATATATTTGAAAACTTATGTCGAATGGATTTTGTTACTTGATCATCAAGTTGCTTTAATAGAGTGGATACATTGGCAGAATTAGCATTCACCCAAGCATTTATTTTTCTTTTGATTTGGAGCGGAAGAGTTTTCTCTATATATCCTGCAAAATCCCCTTGATGAAAAGAATCAATATCTTCCAGTGTTTCTTCGATTAACCGATCTTGAAAATGAAACAGAGACTTTCTCGTTATCATCAATATTTCATCTTGTTTTTTAGTGACGTAACGCTTAATTTCATTACTATTTCCCTCTATACCATCAAGAAATTTCTCCATTGTTTTTTTCTCTTGTTCTATTTTTTCATTAGAAAGTAATTTAAGGCGGTCTAGTTCTTTTGCTTCAACCAGAATACCTTCTTTCAGTTGTTGAAGTTGATTTTGATAGAACTTAAGCTTGCTCTTAGCAAGTGTCCCTTTTGATGACCTCTCATCAAGAATATGCATTAAATATTTAAATGAAGGTTCACTAGGATCCTCTTTTGCTTCTAATGAGGATACGAAAAAGACGTTAAGTTGTTTATCAGTTAGAACATTTTTGAGTTTTCTTCTTACATCTGACTCAATGTCTTCTAATTCTTCTTCATCTACTCGATCACGAAAGTTTAATACAAAAATAATTTCACCATTTTTTAATTTTAATACGACATCTTTTAAAAATTGCATTTCTGATTTACTTAAGGCAGCCGAGGCATTAATTACAAACAAAATTATATCTGACATTGGAATGTAGTGATGTGTAATATCAAGTTCATGATCGTTCAAATCCCCTACGCCTGGCGTATCCACTAGAGTGACCATTTTATTATTAAATGGGAGTTCCGTTTCAAGTGTGATTTTAGCTACTTCTTGGTTATAATTTTCTCCTGAAAAAGTGTAACTTCTTAACTCTTCAATGGGGATTGTTCCAACCGATTGGTCTATAGCGTCAAACAGGAAAGCTTCACTTCCAGTACCATTACGAATTTCGTTAACTGCAGCTGTTGATGGTAAAACATCTTCTGGCAAGATTGATCTTTGTAAAATCGCATTAATCAGTGTAGATTTTCCTCTTTTAAACTCTCCTAGAACAGAGATAATAACTTCATTACTATCTAGATTATTTCGGATGTCTATTAAAGGCTTTAAATAAGAAGAATTCGGCATAGTGGTCTCTAATGCATCAATTAATTTATTGCAATAACTATTCAATTCGTTTAAGTCAGTTGCTTTCTGAAACATAAGCTAAACTCCTTCCTCTTGATTGCAAAAAATCTTTTTCAATTTTAGCAAAGCTTTTTTGTACGTTTTCTATGCGTTTCTTTTTATTTAGAAATTCTGTTTTCTTTTCGAGAATCTTTTCTCTATCAAGTTCTTTAATTTTCTTAATACTAGCTAATTCCTCTTTTAATAGTAGTGTTTTTGCATTAGCTTCTTTTTCATACACTGATACAGTTTCCTCTACAAACGTGGTCCATTGATTAATAAAATCCAATTTTGCTTTTTCTCTTGTACTTCTAAAGTTAGCTTTAAATTGCTGATTGATTTTTTCTAGTTTTCTTCTTTTTATGCCTTCTGAGATACTTTCAATAATAGAAAAACTAAAAAAACTAGCTATTGCAAGCGGAACTAGGAGAAATGGAACAAGTACAATACCGATTCCTGCTGTAAACGCGACACCAGTGGATAAGGCAATCAGTTCAAAAGAATCATCAAAATCCTTACGTATATCGGATAACGACAGAGTTATGTTAAATTTTTTATTAATTTCATTATTAATTTCTTGAGATTCTTTTTCCAATCGTTGATAAGCATTCATCAAATGTTTAGTAGCAATTTCATGCTGCTTAACTTCCATTTTTTCTTCGAAATTTTTCCCCAATTTAATCATTTGTCCTGACAGCATCTTCTGTATCTTATCTTCATTAATTTCGCCTGCATAATGCAAAATTTTCTCAGATAACATTTCTTCTAAATCAAATAAGTTTTTTGAAAATGCTTGCGTTAATTCAGTTTGTTCTCCTAACAACTCAGATCTTAATCCATCTCTTGCATGATTTATTGACTTAATAAACAGATCAACTTTTGGCATTAATTCGTCAATTGATTTTTGAATATCAGCTGTATTCATTTCACACGCTGCCACTTTGATTCCCAAAGTATGAATTAGTTCCTTCGCGATCTTCTGCCCCCGTTTAACAGGCTTTAATAATTTTGCGAAGCCTCGATCATTTTCTAGAAATTCTCCAATGCTCTCTTCAAGCTTTGTAAGTCCTGTAGAATTTATAATGTGTTGATTTTCATTATTTTTCCTTGCTTGCAAAGCTTCTTTACTCGAAATCATAAAAACTTTTGGATTTTTTATAAGATCGGCCAGATTCGTTTCAATGTGTTGTCTTACTCTCTGGACGTCATGTTCACCGTCTAATACATCCTTAAAATTAACAGCTATAAAAACTTTTGAAATATCTTTATTTAATACTTTATATTTTAAAAAGGTTTTCTCAGACTCCGACAATGGCATTTCTGCTGATAAGAGCAACACCACTGCATCAGATCTAGGAATAAAATGATATGTCAAATCTTCCCGGCTCTTATCTAAATCGTTAACCCCTGGAGTATCATAAATTTCTACCCCAGCTTTAAATAAAGAATTTGGATAGCCAATTTCAGCATGCTTGATCCTATTAATTTCATTCATCTTTTGTTGATGTTCCTGAACAGAATCGGCATCACTTTCATCTGGTTCTCTTGGAACATTTAATTCTTTCAGCTGTAATACTGAAATCTGACGAGGGGATTCTCCATCATGAAAGACTAACTTTACATTTGGCTCCTCATTATATGTAATTTTATTCAAAATAGCGGTAGTTGGACGGACAAGTGATGGCAACACTTTCTCTCCCAACAAAGCATTGATAAATGTTGATTTTCCTCTAGAAAACTCACCAACCACTGTAATTAAAAAAGAATTATCAGCTAATTCTTCCTTAACATCTAAAGACCTTTTCTTTAAAGAATCCTGATTTATCTCCTCAGCTATCATGGAAAAAACATCAAGACCGCCATAAACCTCTTCACGCAACCGATCAAATTCATTAAACCTAATTAAAGACATTAAATCCTCACTCCATCTATGACTTTTAGATCAATATAATTTACATATTATTAGTTAATTGTAGTATTAAAGTAATATAAATGGAAGAGTAATCAATATTTAATTAAGAATCTAATAAGCATTTAATTACATAAATGTATTTTTCGGAAAGTGTTTTAAAACTAAAAGCTACTCCTATCATTTGAAGGTCCTATCCATTCAGAGAGGCAGACCTACCTTATGTTCTAATTTTTTATTAGGAAATTATTTAATAAAAGTAGATTATTATTCCTTGTAACATATACATTATGTGAAATATTTCACAAATAACTCTCCCTTTCTTCTCATCTACCTGCTATACTAAAAGAAAACGAACAAAATATTCCATTTTCATCTGCAATCATGCTTTTCATTCCAAGTAGTCAGGATGATGTGACGATGACAGCCTTGCAATTTATCACGGCGTTGACACCGATTTTGTCTGTGTTCATTTTTCTTGTGATTTTGCGTTTACCTGCGACAAAAGCCATGCCAATCAGTTTGCTTGTGACGGCTTTGCTTGCTTATTTTGTCTGGGAGATGCCTTCTGTTCAGATTTTTGCGGCTTCCATTGAGGGGATAATCATTGCTGTTTCGATTCTATGGATTGTGTTTGGTGCGGTGCTTTTGCTTAATACGCTTTCGAAAAGTGGTGCGCTTGATGCGATTCGTGAGGGATTTACGGTGATCTCAGCGGATCGAAGAGTTCAGTTGATTATTATTGCCTGGCTGTTTGGATCGTTTATAGAAGGGGCTGCAGGCTTTGGAACGCCTGCTGCGATTGCAGCTCCGCTTTTAGTGGCGCTTGGCTTCCCTCCTCTCGCGGCTGTGTCCCTTGCATTGATTGCAGACAGTTCGGCGGTTTCATTTGGCGCGGTTGGGACGCCCGTGATTGTCGGGGTTCAGCAGGGATTAAATGAAGGAAGCGCGCTTGCTCCTGGTGTCGAAAGTGAATTAGGAGACTTGTCGATCACACAGTACCTCCAGGAAATCGCCAGTACAGCCGTTTTTATGGACTTATTTATCGGGACGTTTATTCCGGTGTTATTAGTGTGCATGCTGACACGCTTTTTCGGTGAAAACCGTTCATGGAAAGAAGGTCTCAACATTTTCCCGTTTGCCCTTTTTGCGGGATTAAGTTTTACCCTCCCAGCTTTTGTTGTTGCGACCTTTTTAGGACCTGAATTTTCTTCGATTATTGGCGGACTTGTTGGACTTATGATTGTCGTCCCCGCTGCTAAAAAGGGATTTCTGTTGCCCACTAATGCATGGGATTTCGGCACGAATTCGGCTGAACCGATTGTAAAAGAAAAGATCTCAACCAACGTGATGCCCCTTTGGCTCGCATGGATCCCCTACTTGCTCGTCGCCGTCTTCCTCGTCCTAACGAGAATTGACGTACTTCCTTTAAAAGACTGGCTGCGTTCAGTTCGAGTTGGTTGGGGATCAATTTTAGGAACGGAAATCAGTACCTTTTTTGAACCGTTTTACTTACCCGGGACCATCTTCTTCGTGGTGATCGTCATCACCATTTTTCTTCATAAAATGAGTGGCAGCCGTGTGAAAGAAACGTTTATGGTTTCAGCTAAAACAATGGCAGGAAGCATCATCGCCCTCGGAGCAGCGGTGCCTATGGTTCGAATCTTTATAAATTCCGGCGTTAATCAAGCAGAGCTGCTCAGCATGCCAATGGAGCTAGCCGTTACAGTGTCCGCTACAGTCGGTGAACAATGGCCGCTCGTCGCGCCGGTCATTGGAGCACTCGGCTCCTTTATTTCAGGCAGCGCCACCTTCAGCAATATGATGTTCTCCCTCTTTCAATTCAGCATCGCCGATCAAATTGGAGCGGATCCAAAAGTCATTCTCGCGCTGCAAGTTCTTGGAGCTAACGCCGGCAACATGATCTGTGTTCTAAACGTCGTCGCTGCCGCTTCTGTTGTGAACCTTGTTGGGAAAGAAGGCACCATCATTCGAATGACACTGGTGCCGATGTTCCTTTATGTGGTGATGGCGGGGGTGATTGGGTTTTTGTTTTTGTGAAAATGCATTTATGCAATTTAAAAAAGAGTGGTGGCTCCACTCTTTTTTTGATTAACTTACCTATCTGAAGACGAAACAATCGACAAATTTCGGGTGGTGACAGGCACCTGCCTTCATCTTGACATGAATCATATTTTAAATTCACCACATAAATGATATGATAAAAAACATGACGATATTCGGAGGTATTTGTAATTTAATGAAAAATATATCTACAATACTACTAGTTATTCTCGTGTTAATCACTGCTTCTTACATTATTTTCACTAACATAGAATCATCTCAGCAAACAGATTCTTCTTTCCCTGAGTTAGCTTTGGATAGTGGAGAGATTAAACAAATAGATACAAAGACAGATACTAGGTACGGAATTGAGGACGTTACGTACCTTTACGACTTAACAAAAAATAATGAGGTAATCGGTGAACTGACGCTGGTTCAAAGAATTTTCTCAACAGGGGATAAAATGTATTTTGCTGAGATAAATTCTAACGCTGAAGTCTCGCTCAATATAAGTCTTACGGAAGACCCGGAAGAATTGACGTATGAGACGTTAGATAAAACGGTAGAGGAAGTATACCCCTTCAGAAAAGATAGAACGTTAACTGACCCCCTAACGAACAAACTTACCTATCTTGAAACTCGGGACCATTCCTTTTTGCTTGGCAGTCAAATCAGTTTTCAGGATATAAGTGAGGTAGAGCCGTCAGATGGTTCAATGAGTCATGTTTTAGAATTGCTGACGGCAGATCATTCCATTGCGACTGATGATGAACTATCCATCAAGTTAAAAACCGATGAAAAAGCCCATACATGGTGGATGGTAAGTGAAGATGAATTATTTAAGAATCCGGACGATTTTGAAGAGGCCTATAACATTGGGATAGATGAATTCCGCTGGATCACCAAAGATATGCTTTACTCACACGGGTTGAATTCAATCTTCCCATCAAGTGAGGACGCATTTGTCAATTCTCTGGTCAGACAAAGCGGAAGAGCCTCTTCCATAAAACTCATGAATGAACCTGATCACAGGTTTTGGATCAATATTAACGAACATCAGTTTAAGTCCCTTGAACTAAGACGTCATGAGGATGGGATGTGGCATACAAACTACACTAGTACATGGTTAAACAGAGCGTACGATTTCGGAGCAGATTATATTGATTCAAGACATAATGATAATGTTTTCCGAAGCCAGTTAAGAAGAGCAAAATACTTAGGGTATAAAGAGTACGCTGACAATTGGAACGTTTACGCAGATTTCTTAGTAAAACGTGCTGATGATGGAAGCATTTTGAATACCTCTACTGGATATTTTTTAATTGATTACTATGAAGATGACGTTGATCAATTGACGCATGTCTCTTTAAACCATGCATTAAGTTTAATGAATTATTTAATAGCAAGTTATCAGGCAACTGGAAACGAGGAGCTTTTACCGACCATCAAAGCTCATCAGAATGCATTGGAAGAAACTGCAGACGAATGGATAAACGACGAGGGGTATTTAAATTATCAATTAAATTTGGATGGATCTTACAGCGGGGTTGATTATAATCTCGTTACCTATTACGACCTTTTATATTCAGTCGAGTTAATTGAAGAAATATTCCCTGAGGATCAAACCGAACACCTTGAACAATTAATCAGTGCGAAAGAAGAGCAACTGATTGAGAACGATTTATTTAAATACACGGATCCTTCTAAAATCGAAAATTATATGGGTCTGATTGAATAAAAATACCCCAGATCTTTCGGATCTGGGGTATTTTTGTGTTATATAAGTATCAGAATATGGTTTGTCAGGTATCTTCCTTATGCTTTCGACAAATTTCGGGTGGTGACAGGCACCTATCACACAAGCGAAGCAAGAATCTCTTTAAGACTCAACTCCGCACATGCCATCGAGGTGTCCGCCACGCCATAGTACATTTTGATAACATCTCCCTCGACCACAGTACCGCATGAGAAGACGACGTTGCCAAAGAATCCTTCTACTTCATAGGACGCTTCCGGTTCTAGAATCGGGGTTTTTGAGCGCGCAATCACTTGTGAAGGATCCTGTAAATCAAGCAGCACAGCACCCATGCAGTAACGGTTTTCCTTTGATGCACCGTGATAAAGCTCAAGCCAGCCATGATCGGTTTTGATGGGAACAGCCCCGCCGCCAATCCGGCCATCATCCCACATGCCGTCGCGCAATCCGATTAAATGCTTATGGTTGCCCCAGTATAGCAGATTATCTGATTCCGCAATCCAGATTTCCGGATCTCCCTTGCTTTTTGGAACGGGACGGTGAAGAGCATAATATTTCCCGTTTATTTTTTCAGGAAAAATCAACACATCCTTGTTTTCCGGACAGAAAATCATGCCGTGATGTTCATACGATTCAAAATCAGTAGTCGATACCAGCACCTCTCCAACTCCTGAAGGGGAGATTGCACTAAAATAGATATAATATGTTTCCCCCATTTGAGTAATACGGGGATCTTCAATGCCGTAAGTTTCAAGATTCGTAGATGGATAGATAAACGGATCATCGTCAATCGTAAAGTGGCGTCCGTCTTTACTTCTTGCAATGCGCAAGTAAGAGAGCGATGTTAAATAGCTGAACTGATCCTTCCCCTGCTCCACAATGATACGCGGATCGGAGAAATCATAGGCTGGATCACTTAGTTCAAACTCATGTATCTTCAGCTGCTTCGTTTCAGGATCAAAAACGGGTGACTTGACCTTTTCAGAATTTGTTGAAATCGGACGCTCAGCCACCCTCAACAGCATAATGACCTCATCTTTATACGTGGCAATGCCCGCATTAAATGTACCGATTACTTCAAAATCCTCCCTGTGGGGTTTAACATCTGATGGTGTGACGAGCGGGTTTTCTTCATAGCGATAGACGTTCATATAATCCTATCCTTTCTCTCATATGGTAGAAACGGGTCAGGAATCAAAATCTGTTGGGCTTCAGCATCACTCGTACCAACGAATAGCTGAGCGGAGCCGTTAGTTAAACGAACAAGACCTCCGCTAAATACTACATCCACCAAATCAGGACGTTTTGCAGCTCCTTCTAAAAAGTTGCTTCGAGCAGCGATCAGTTCAATTTCAGTTGTTTGGTTCGTTTGCGGATCCAGACAGAAAATCATGGGATAATAGTGCCTGTTCCCCTCTTCATCAAAGCTTGCAATATGACCAAGGACGCCTAATAATCCATTAGACAGAACATGAACCTCGTTGGCTCCGCCCCACTCGCCTTCAGCAAACTGTCCTTCTAACAGAGGGGCTTCTTCGATCACTTTATGCGTTAATTCATCAAGAGAAGAAATCACGGTAAAACCGATTTTCCCTCTTCCCCCTTTGTCTCCCTGCGGTCTCGTCAGTACGCCAATTGCGCCTTCCTTCAACTCAACCAGTCTCAGGTCCTTCATGCCGTCTGGTCCGCTGGCAAATGCCTTCAGCTCATCAACAGACGTTCCTTTATAAAAAACAGTCCGCCAGCCAAGAGCATTTTCAAGCGTTGGATGCGGAAACGTTTCAACACCGCCAAGCACGAGCTCACCTGCTATTCTTGTCCAAAAAGGATCCTGCAACTTTAATACAGATGCGTTCTTTCGCGGGACCCATTCACCATCGCGCTCCACAAAAAAATAGACCTCTGATTCTTCACTGTCACGCGCTTCCACCCTGCCGGCAATAACGGATTCCCCCGCGTCTTCAAACGGTGCAGCAATATTATACAAATCCCTATTTTCAACTCCGCTGAACAGGAGTTTTTTCGGATGGGTGGGCTGCTCTTTTTTCCTGAATTCCTCTAAAAGAACAGCACATGTTTTAACGGTTGTACTCATTGACTTTCCCTCCAAACTCTCATTATTTTAAGGTAAACTGCATGCCTTCTTTAAACTGCTTTGCAAAGCATAAGAACAAGATGATGATCGGCACAGTTAAAATGACAGATGCAGCGTACAAAGGACCCGGATAACCGCCATAAGGGCCAAACATTTGAGACAGAAGCACATTAAGTGTCAGCATATGATCACTTCGCACAACAATCATATCCCACAGTAATTCCGTCCACCGCTCCATAAATAGGAACAGGAAAATGACCGTAGTAATGGATTTGGACATCGGCAGCACAATTTTGAGCAGGATTTGCAAATTATTCGCTCCGTCCAGCCGTGCAGACTCAATAAATGTATCCGGAATCGCTCTGAAAAAGTTCGTATACATAAACACTGCCCAAAGGCTCAACGCTTTTGGCAAAATCATCGCAAGGTATGAATCATACATTCCGACATTTTGAACAATTAAAAAAGTCGGTATTAATAAAATGATCGCTGGGAAGAACATTTGAAATAACACTGCATTATTGATAAAATCGCGGCCTTTAAACTTCATTTTAGCCAGCGCAAAGGCCACCATGGCTCCGGATACCATCATTAATGCCGTTGAAGCACTTGAAACGATCACACTATTAAAGAAAGACCGGATCCAGGGCCGTGACATCCCCCCTTCTCCTCCTGTAAACAGCCACTCATAAGATCTGAATGAAAAACTGCTCGGGATGATGCTTTTATCCACCTGATCCCAGGAAGCGAATGAATTTAACACCATATATAAATACGGGAACACCATGACGCTGAGCAAGGCGAATGCGATAATGTAGCGAAATACCAGCCCTTTACTAGACCCAACCATTTCGTTTCCCCCAAGCCTCAAGTATTTTTCGAATCATTATAATTGCAACAAAGGTGACAATAGATGCAATGATCGCAACAGCTGAAGCATAGCCTGCATTCAAGTTCGTAAATGCCTGATTAAAAATCTCCATCTGCCACGTATTCGTTGCATAGTTAGGACCTCCGCCAGTTAATTGATACACCTCGGTGAAAATCCCAAAGGATACGCCAATGGAAAGGATCAAGGTGGTAAATAAAGCAGGATATAAAAGAGGCAGCGTGATTCGGAAGAACCGCTGTGCGGCAGACACTCCATCAATGGCTGCAGCCTCGTAAATTTCTTTATTAATACCTTCAAATCCGGCAGTCAAGATTAACGCATAGTAGCCCGTGAATTTCCAGGCAATAATGGCTGCAACCACGAGTAAGGCTGACAGCGGCGAGTTTAACCAGTCAATATCCAGTCCGAAGCTTTCACGCAAAACGACATTGATCGAGCTGTTGTAAGAAAGCAGACCCTTTACAATAAGAGACGATACAACCCCAGAAGCTAAATAGGGCAAGAAAAAACCAATTAAAAATAACCCTTTAAATCTTGGCAGTCCATGAACGACAAGCGCTACAATCAATGAAGAAACGATAACCATTGGAACAAAGGCACCCATAAATTTAAACGTAACAAAGAAGGCAGCCTGCACACCCGGGTTTTGAACGGCTTCTATAAAGTTATCAAATGCAATAAACTCGTAAACTGGGGCAATAAGATTCCAGTCTGTCAGCGCTAAATAAAAGGACCAGATAAGCGGAATAATGAAAAAGATGACCCCGTAAAAAAGGTATGGACTGGCAAATAGCCAGCCCGTCCCATTAAACCTTTTTTTCATCATTTATTCAGCTCCTCTTCTATGGCGCGTTTCATTTCTTCCCAGCCATCTTCCGGAGAAGTAGTCCCTTCTACAACAGGATTTACAGCCATACTGCCAATATGAGTTTGAAGCTCATTGTATTTCGCATTATCAATAGAAGGAATTGCATTTGGAATGGCGTCTGCGTATGGTTTTAATTCTGGGTTTTCCTCAAAGAACGCTGTAAATGCTTCATTGCTTGATAAATCATCACGAGCCGGCGGCAGCTTGGTTGTTTCAAGCCACGTTAAGTCATTTTCAGGGTCCGAGTAAACAAAGTTCATAAATTCCATCGCTGCTGCTCGCTCTTCTTCAGTTGCTGAAGCATAGACAACAATTCCTTTTGTATCTGCAAATGTATTCACATTTTCCGTGCTCACATCATCCGGAACTGGAGGCAGTGCAAGATCAAAGGTTTCTCCGTAAACCATTTCAGGAAATTTCTCTTCCCAGTAGCTGAACGTCCAAGGACCAATATCAGTGAAAACCCCAAGCCCGCTTTCAAAAGGATCCGTGGCCTGCTTTGTTAACAAGACATCTCTTTCCCGAAGATCAGCCAATAATTGAAGCACTCCAACTCCCGCTGCATCATCAGCTACAAATTGATCTCCTTCAATAAAGTTGTTGCCGCCAGATGCTGCATCATAGAGCATGAAGAAATCAAACCATCTTTTCCAGGCTGTTGGATCAGCAAGATCTGGTTTAGCCCAGATGTATTTATCAGGGAATTTTACTTTTAATTTATCCGCTGCCTCAAGCATCTCACTGTACGTTTTCGGCACTTCTTCCACACCAGCCTCTTTCAGTACATCAATTCTCCAGCCAAACAGCATAGGATTTGAATAAATCGGCATGACGTATTGATTATCATCTGCGAACTTCCAGGTTTTAATGGTCTCTTCCATGCTTCGATTTTGCAGAAGCTCCTCAAAACCCTCGATTTCGTTTAAAGGGACTAATGCTTTACTTTCAGCTAATTGAGCGGCAAACCCTCGATTTATATTTTCTGACATGGTTGGAGCACTTTTTCCGGCAATGGCTGTCTGGATTCCAGCTTCAGAGGTTGGACTTTCTTTCATTGGACTCACTTCAACCTTGATATCTTCATTTTCTTTTTCAAATGCTTCCGCCATTTCCTCCCAGTACACTTGCTGAGTAGGATTTGGAGCTGCCCAAAATTCAATTGTTGTCGTACCATCTTCGGAACCAGAATCTCCTCCCGTTGAACAACCTGCTAAAGCAGCGGCAAGTATTGATGTTGATAGAAACAGAGATGATTTTTTCATTTTCAATTTCGTATCCCCCTTATGTTTTTTTGCATAACCCCATATGACAGCGCTATCATTTTTACCCTTTAAAAACTCATGTCCTATACTTTCCTATCAAACTAGGATACTTGCTGAAAGATGAACATTACAAACATTACTTTTTATATCTGTAACGTTATTAATTAGATTACAAATGAATTATCACATTACTATTAAATAAAGTCAATCAAATTTTCTGAAATTTTATTAGGGATTGATTTACTATTTTAAACTTATCGGCTATATTTATATTTGTAACGTTACAAAATTATTTGTCCTTATACTTAGACAATCCGAACACCACGTGGAAAGGTTGATCAATAACTAATGTCCAAAAAAATTACGATGCAGGATATAGCCAATCATTTAAATATATCCAAAAACTCTGTTTCACAGGCACTCTCCGGCAAGGCAGGTGTGAGCGAGCCCACCCGCCAGCTGGTTCATAAAGCCGCTGAAGAGCTAGGCTATCAATATAAAACGACTAAAAACACACCTGGTAATCTAAAGAACATCGGTCTTATTGCCTCTGATTTTGCCTTTTCTCAAAAACGATTTTTTGGAGAAATTTATTTAAGCACGGAAAAAGAAGCAATTAACCGAGGGATGAACCTATTTATTCATTCCATCAGTGCACATGCAAGAGAAAATCTCATTCTGCCTCCATTTATTCAAAAGAACGAGGTAGAGGGCGTACTGATTCTTTCTCATATCAGTAATGAGTATATTAATAAAATTATTGCCACTGGGATTCCAACCGTTATGATCGACCATCACCATCCACTCATTCAGGCAGATGCGATCCTGACCAATAATCGATTTGGCGCCTACAAGGCGGTCAAGCACCTGATTGATCTTGGTCATCAGTCCATCGCCTTTGTCGGAAATATTGAGATCTCTCCAAGCTATCAGGAACGGTGGGAAGGATATCTACTGGCTTTAAGAGAAAACGGCCTTGAGGCAGATCCTGAGGTAATGTTTCTTCATGCGAAGGAAGAGGAGGAAGATATTAATCAGCTCATCAGCCAGTCCAATAAACAGCCCACCGCCTGGTTTTGTGTGAATGACGGCTTAGGCTTCTTAGTTCTTTCCAAGCTGCAAAAGGACGGCTTAAAAATACCCGAACAAGCCTCCATCAGCAGCTTCGATAACGGCCAGCTGTCCCAAATTTCAACTCCAAAAATCACCACGATGGGCATCGATCTTGCACTCTACGGAAAAAAAGCCGTTGAGCAGCTAGTCTGGCGAATCGATCATCCTGATGAGCCCCTATTTGAGCTTTTACTTCCTACCGTTTTGATTGAGCGAGAGTCTACAGCGAAACCAATAAAAGAGCAGATGCTCAAATAGTAAGAGCCATGATCTGTTATTGTGAAATACTTAATGCTGTTCTTCATACAATCTAAATTAGAGCCTCAGGGTTTCTCCAGAGGCTCTAATTTATTCTCTGGCAACATTCTGTATCTACCATTTAATCTACCGTAAAGAAAATTCCCTCCTCTTTTTCTGCACTATTTATTTCCCTCCCCTTCTCCTCCACCGACAAACAATACAACGCGCGCCTTTCCCTGTCCGTTCCTGCATAGTAGTTTAAGAGAAGATCTGTATTCATAAAATCCGGTTTAGGCATGGTTGAGTATTTATAATAGGAGTAGCTGCTCCACGGGTAGTGCTCACATTTTTTGACCATGTTTGCTGCGACGGGATTTAGATGTATGTAGCGGCTAACTTTAAGCATGCCTACATTGCCTTCAACTAACTGATCATAAAAGCGTTTTTCGAAGACATGACCCGTTAATCGATAGCGGGTGTTGTAGTAGTTGGCATATCGTTTGTTTACCAGTGACATGATTTTTGAAATGGAACAGTCAGGATCCAGCGATCGAAGGAGAAGGTGGAAATGGTTGGTCATAAGACAGTAGGAGGCGATTTCAAAGGGGTACTTTTGATGAAGTTGGGTTAAGATGTGGAAAAAAGCTTCAAAGTCCTGCGGGTTAAGAAACAGTGGATCCCGCCGATTACCTCTACTAACAATATGGTAGTAGCAATGCGGCAGCCACGTTCGTTTTTTTCGCGCCATTAGTTTTTACCGACCAATTGCTGCAGGGTCACCATGCATTTATATGAATCTTCTATGATAGGTACTACCTCATTCTGCAGAATGTAGTCTTCCAAACTACTTAATTCACTTCCTAAAATTTTGATCGTCAAAAGCAATACCTCCTATTCAATTAGGGTAAGATGAAATGAAGAAATACAGAGAAGAAAATACAACCGGAGTGACTAGTGAGAGGGATTCACTAAGCCTATTGTACTACATTTTCCAAGTGAAATCTTTTACTATAATAGAATTGGTGGCGGGTGGCATCTTTCGATGCTTTATGCATTCGACAAAATTCGGGTGGTGACAGGCACCCTTGCAAATTCGGGTGGTGACAGGCACCCTTGCAACTCTAGATTATATACAATACAATTCATTATATATATCCCAAAAAATTCAATTGTCATAAAGGACTGTATGATATGTCAAAAACGAAAAAAGTAAATACGCTTGTTTCTCTCAAGGAAGATGTGAAGGAGAAGCTTCGAGAGGATATTATTATGTCTAAGCTTAAGCCTGGCGACCGGATTGTGGAAACAGAGGTGGCGAAAAGACTGGGCATCTCCCAGGTGCCGGTAAGAGAGGCACTTAGAGGCCTGGAGGAAGAAGGGCTTATTACAACGATTAAGTATAGAGGCGCTTTTGTTACTGAAATCAATGATGTGGAAATGTATCATATGTTTTCATTACGAGCGAAGATTGAGACAGATGCCATTGAATTGATTCTTCCTCAGCTGACCAAAAGACATTTTGGTGAGTTATACGATATTGTGGACAAAATGAAAGTCGCCGAAAAAGATTATGCGGTTCAATCGCAGCTGGATATGGAGTTTCATCGGACCATTCTTGAGTGGGCGAATATTGACGTGTTTTTACGCATTTGGGGAATGTTAACGAATCATATTCGAAGATATATCACCCTATTGAATCCTGAAGTTCATATCCTTCCAGAGGAAGTGCATCAATACCATATGACCCTTGTGGAAACGCTGGAGGAAAAAGATGTAGAGAAAGCGAAAGTCGTTTTCGAAGAACATATTATGAAAATGGTTGCTAAATAAATGAGAAACAAGAAGCCTGGGACAAATTTGTCTCAGGTTTTTTTGACCGCTTCAATGCCCGAACGGATGCTGGAACCGCCCTCTTCCCTCCCCTCACCCCTTACGGATGAAAGATTTATCCTAATGAATAAATTTTTTGTTATCTTTTAACCTCTTGACGCGCCCTGATAGATTATATATAATTATCAATATTATATATAATATAGTTTCAAAGTAATTGTTGAGCAACGGGTTTTGTGCAGGGAAGAAATTTTTTTAGATTCAATTGTTAGCGTTTACATTTTGATCAGCTTCACTTCTGTGTGAAGGAGCATTGTCTTGCTGCTTCGCTCAGGTATATGAACAAAGGGGGATTTTTAGATGAAAAAGAGGTTCAATGTTTTTAGCTTGGTTACTGCAGCTGTCTTATCGGTTAGTTTAGCAGGGTGTGGGAGTAGTGATGGCGGATCTGCTTCGGAAACGACGACGTTAAAGATGGGTCATAATCAGCCTACGTCTTCACCATTTCATGCCGGGGCCGAGAATTTTGCAGAGTTAGTAGAAGAGAAATCAGATGGGAAAGTGAAAGTGGATGTGTATCATGACAGTCAATTAGGGGATGAAGGAGAACTTGCTGCAGGGACGAAAATGGGGACAGTGGATATCTCGCTTGTTGCCACGGGAAGCGTGACACAGTATTATTCCCGCTATTCAATGTTTGATTTACCTTTTCTCTTCAGGGATTACGATCATGTCGATAAGGTATTGCAGGGAGAAATAGGACAACAGCTTGCAAAAGAAGCGGAAGAAGAAGGCGGCTTTAAAGTGATGAACTACTGGGAGTCGGGTTTTAGACACTATGTCAACAGCAGCCGTCCATTGAAGACACCGGAAGATCTCGAAGGACTGAAAATCAGAACGCCTGAATGGCCGGTACTGACTTCTGCCACAGAGACGCTTGGAGCAAGTGCTGTACCGATGCCTTTTTCCGAGCTTTATATGGCAGCACAGCATGGGGTTGTAGATGGTCAGGAAGGACCGATCTTTGCGATCAGAAGCTCGAAGATGTATGAAGTGCAGGATTATATGGTTTTAGACGGCCATACGTATACAGCAATGCTCCTGATTATGAACCCGGACAAATTCAATGGGCTGCCAAAGGATGTGCAAGATGTCCTAATGGAAGCATCAAAAGAAGCTGGAGATTATGAGCGAAAGCTAATTCGTGATAATGAAAAAGAAGATATTAAGTATCTGAAAGAAGAAGGCGATTTAGAAATAGAAGAAAATCCGGATAAAGAAGTATGGCGAAATGCCGTTCAACCAGTCTATGACAAGTACAGCGAAGAATTCGGTAAAGATCTTATTCAGCAGATCATGGATACAAAGTAGATGAATAGGGGGCAATTTCTGCCCCTTTTGATAAATGATCATTGAAGAATTAGGAGGTTAGACGTGTGAGAACACTAAAAGGTATTGGGCAGGGATTAGAAAAGCTCGTCATCTACGCAGTTCTACTCCTTACAACCGTTTTGGTTTCCCTTGTCTTCATTCAAGTGGTCCTTCGCTATGCCTTTTCAAATGGGCTGGTCTGGGCAGAAGAGCTTGATCGATACATTTTTGTTTGGTTAATGTTTTTAGGAATCGCAATGGGTGTTTATCGACAAAAACATATCGCGATTACCGCTGTGGCCGATCGACTGAAACGATTCTCAAAAGGCTTACAGATCCTCGTACATATCATTACAGGAACATTTTTTGCCTTGTTGGGCTGGCAGGGGCTTCTATTTGTCCAGATGAATCTTTCTGGTACGGCCGCTGTTCTACCTATTAATCTCGGAATTATTTATTCTATTATACCTGTGTCCGGTTTCATTGCGATGATCTTTGTAGTCGTATTAATGACGACATCCAAGGAGGAGAAAACATGATTCTGTTACTATTTTTAGCCTTTTTTGTTCTATTAATTCTCGGGGTGCCGGTTGGGATTGCTTTAGGCGTCTCCTCGATCATCGTCATTTTATGGGAAGGAATGGTTCCGCTCGTCTTATTCCCTCAAAAAATGTTCGTTTCCATGAATAGCTTTACGCTACTCGCCATCCCTTTCTTTATGCTGACGGGTGTGATCATGGATAAAAGCGGTTTAACGCAAAGACTCGTTAACTTTGCTGACTCGATCATTGGCTGGACAAAAGGCGGCATGAGCTATGTGAGTGTCACTTCCGGAATGATGATGGGCGGAATTTCCGGATCCGCCCCTGCTGATACAGCCGCTCTAAGCAGTGTTATGACGCCAAGTATGGTTAAATTGGGATATCCGGCCAGATTCGCTGCAGCATTACAAGCAGCATCAGGTTCTATAGGGATTATTATTCCTCCGAGTATTCCGATGGTCGTCTTAGGCGGGATTGCCGGAATTTCTGTTGGGAAGCTATTTTTAGGCGGCATTATTCCTGGCATTCTCATTGGTGTTTTGTTTATGGTGGCATCAAGGATCATTTGCAGTCGGAATAACTATGGGGAAACGAAATCCAATTCGTTTTCCGGAAGCTATTTCATCGACAGCTTGAAAAAAGCGATCCTCCCTTTATTTGCTCCAATCATTATCGTGGGCGGGATTTTAACAGGCGTCTTTACACCTACAGAATCGAGCGTCATTGCGGTTGTGTATACGTTGGTTTTAGGAATCTTCATTTATAAAAGCATCAAATTACGAGACTTGCCATCGATTTTTATGGAAGCCATCATTAGTTCGGGGAATGTCATGTTAATCATTGCTGCCTCTTCCCTGTTCAGCTGGATTCTTGTGAGTCATAATTTCCCGCAGACCTTGAGCAGTCTCATTACCAGCGTATCAGACAGCCCATTCTTTATTATTCTCGTGATTAACCTGATCTTTATCGTGGGCGGAATGTTCATTGAAGGGCTTGCATTGTTAATTATGTTTGTCCCGATCCTCTTACCGATCGCCCTGGCTGCCGGAATGGATCCTGTTGTATTCGGAGTTATGATCGTCATTAACATTGCGATTGGCACACTGACTCCTCCTGTAGGTGTCTGCCTGTTTGTTGCATGCTCCGCCGCCGGTGTTAAGCTCGATCATGCGATGAAGAGTGCCATTCCATTTGTTCTAGTGCTTTGTTTTGCACTTATTTTAATCGTGGTATTTCCATCAATCGTTACCGTAATTCCAAATTTAATAGAGTGAGAGATTGATCAATAAAGTAGTTGCAGAAGGAGAGATACATATGGGAAAGAATTTATTTGGCTTAAGCGGAAAAGTAGCAGCCATTACGGGGGCCACCCGGGGGATTGGACGGTCCATGGCAGTCGCTCTTGCAGAAGCCGGAGCAGATATTGCCCTGCTTCAAAGAAATCCTGAGCAGACTGAAGTAAAGGAACAGATTGAACAGCTCGGCAGAAAATGCGCCATTATTCCATGCGATCTTGAAAAGCTGGATGAAGTAAAATCAGCCATCCCCGCTGTCATTTCTACATTTGGAAAAATGGACATCTTAGTCAACAATGCAGGCATTCAGCGCCGGTCGCCTTCTGTTGATTTCCCTGAATCGGATTGGGATGATGTTCTGTCTATTAATCTAAAAGTCGTCTGGCTCTTATGTCAGGAAGCAGGACGTCATATGGTGGCAAGAGGAGAAGGCAAAATCATCAACACCGCTTCCCTTCTTTCCTACCAGGGAGGATTGACCGTACCAGCTTATGCAGCAGCAAAAGGCGGTGTGGCCCAACTCACAAAAGCCCTCTCCAACGAATGGGCAAAAGAAGGAGTTAATGTAAATGCGATCGTCCCAGGCTATATTGCAACAGACATGAATACCGCCTTAATCGACGATCCCATAAGAGGCAAACAAATTCTGGATCGAATACCAGCAGACAGATGGGGAAATCCGGATGATTTCAAAGGAACCGTTGTCTATTTAGCTTCAGAAGCTTCCAATTATGTACATGGTCATTTAGCGGCTGTTGATGGGGGATGGCTGGGGAGGTAGTACCAACATTAAAAATCATTTCCCTTTCATTTCGAAATTATAAATATTTTTGAATGTATATACCAAACAAAAGCGAGTGATAACTGATTGTTGTCACTCGCTTAACAAGTATCTTCTTTAATGATAACGCTATTGTTATGTAATTATTAATCATGCTCCTACCCTTTTGGTGGACTCCATTTAACGCTTACTTAGTGATTTACTGTCTTCTTTTATTTTTAATAGGTCCATCAATAGACCTTAAAGAAGTTCTCTATAATATACACATTGACTGTCTGGTTTTTTATAGGAACATATGTGTTTAGATTTGGTTATTTAATAAGTATTGTTTATCAAAGTAATCTCTATATTCCCCACTAATAATTTGCTCCCACCATTCTTTATTATCAAGATACCATTGTACGGTTTGCGTTATACCTGTTTCAAAATTATATTTTGGTTTCCACCCTAATTCTTCTAGTTTGGATGGATCTATCGCATAGCGTTTATCATGACCTAATCGATCTGTTACGAACTCAATTAGATCCTCTGATTTTTCTAGAGTTTTAATAATTTTTTTTACTACCTCTAAGTTTGTTTGTTCATTATGGCCACCTACGTTATATATTTCTCCACTTGGACCCTTATGTAACACTAAATCTATTGCAGAACAGTGATCAACCACATGTAGCCAATCACGGATGTTCTTGCCATCTCCATATATAGGAACTTTCTCATCATTTAGCACCCTTGAAATTGTTAAAGGAATCAACTTCTCTGGAAAATGATAAGGACCATAGTTATTTGAGCAACGTGTTATATTTATTGGTAATCCGTATGTTTCATGGTAAGCTCGAACTAGAAAATCTGAAGATGCCTTACTTGCACTATAAGGACTGTTAGGCTGCAACGGTGTTTCTTCTGTAAAAAAAGTACTTGGATCAAAATCTAATTCTCCATACACCTCATCTGTGGAAACATGAACAAATTTAGTTACATCAATAGCTTTTGCTGCATCTAGTAACACTTGGGTCCCTAAAACATTCGTACGAATAAAAATTTCAGGTTCTGAAATGGAACGATCTACGTGACTTTCCGCTGCAAAATGGATAACGTAATCAAATTTTTCTTTTTCAAATAAAGGCTGAATGGTTTCTCGATCCGTAATATCTGCTTTAATAAAATGATAATTACATCTTGGTTCGATATCTTGATGTTTTAGTAAGTCTCCCGCATAGGTTAATTCATCTAGATTATAAATTTCATAATCCGGATACTTATCAACCATATATTTTACAAAATTACCACCGATGAATCCAGCTCCACCTGTAACTAATACTTTTATTTTTGACATGTTATAACACCTCTTTTTCTAACTGTTGTAAGTAGTGTTTTAATGCATTGTTCCAATTGGGTAACCGGTTAAATCCTTGTTGTTCTAATTTATCTTTAGACATACGTGAGTTTTTTGGACGTTCAGCTCTCGTAGGGTATTCTTTAGTACTAATAGCATTTACTTTGACCTGCTTATTTGTTAATTTGAAAATCTCTTTAGCAAATTCAGCCCAAGAGCAGAAACCTTCATTTGATGCATGATAAACTCCATATTTTTCAGTCTTTGCCATATCAATTAGTAACTTTGCTAAATCAAATGTATATGTAGGTGACCCATATTGATCACCAACTATATTTAGTTCGCTTCGAGTATGGGAGAGTCTCAACATTGTTTTAATAAAATTATTCCCATTGATACCAAATACCCAAGATATACGAACGATAAAAGATTTTTGTACTAAATCTACTACTACCTTTTCACCTTCGTACTTTGTTAAGCCATAATAGCCAACTGGGTTTACCAAATCACTTTCTTTAAAGGGTGTCTCTCCACTACCTTCAAATACATAATCAGTACTGATATATATAAACTTCGCCCCAACTTCTTTAGCTACACTTGCTAGATACCTAGTCCCGTTTACGTTCACATCCCAACATAACTCTTTATCATCTTCAGCTCTATCAACAGCAGTATACGCTGCACAATGAATTATCGTGTCAGGATTTAATTCTTTCACATAATCATAAACGTCCTGTTCATTTGTAATATCTAGTTGCTCTCTACCTACACCATGCATTCCATAACCGTTTTTCAAACCTTCATGATATACATCGAACCCGAGTTGCCCAGTAAAACCAGTAACTAATATTTTCATAGATGTATTACCTCTCAAAAACAAAATTGTTTTCTGCATCATTTAACAATGGAGCAATTTTATCCTTTTCAGACAGCACAGGTTCTGTATTAATTGGCCATTCTATACTAATAGTTGGATCATTCCATGCAATCCCTCTATCGCACTCAGGTGCATAAATCTCATCTACCTTATATTGCACTTCAGTATCTATTGTCAAAGTCATAAATGCATGAGCAAAACCTTTAGGCACTAACAATTGTTTTTTGTTTTCGGCAGATAATTCTACTCCATACCATTGTCCATAAGTAGGACTTTCTTTTCTAATATCAACCGCCACATCGAAAATTGATCCTCGAGTACAACGCACAAGCTTAGTCTGTGCTTTTGGGTTTAATTGATAATGCAACCCACGTAAAGTACCTTTTGTAGCTGAGAACGACTGGTTGTCCTGTTGAAAATATAAATCTATACCCGCTTTTTTATATTTTTCTAAGCTGTATGTTTCCATAAACCAGCCACGCTGATCTCCAATAACACTCGGTTCTATAATTTTAAGGCCTGGGAGATATGTTTCTGAAACATTCATTTAAACACCTCATCATCTAATATTTTATTTCACCACTTGCAACTTTAAATAGATATTGACCATATCCAGTTTTTGAATATAATTCCCCAGATTCAATTAAGTTTTCTTTACTTATCCACCCATTTAAATAAGCAATTTCTTCTGGAACAGATATTTTAATTCCTTGATGATCTTCTATGGTTTTTACAAAGTTAGTAGCTGATACTAAACTTTCGTGGGTACCCGTATCTAGCCATGTATATCCTCGTCCTAAAAGTTCTACATTTAATTCTTCTGACTTTAGATATTCTTCATTTACTGAAGTAATTTCTAGCTCTCCAC
This sequence comes from Jeotgalibacillus campisalis, assembly GCF_000829515.1. Lineage (GTDB taxonomy): Bacteria > Bacillota > Bacilli > Bacillales > Jeotgalibacillaceae > Jeotgalibacillus > Jeotgalibacillus campisalis. Next base: position 263,819 of record NZ_JXRR01000022.1, read on the forward strand.
GGGCAGAAGGTCTTACGTTCTTCGCTATATCAACCACTCTATTATCGTAAAAGTATAAGCCTGTTACCGCATAATTTGATTTTGGGTATTTTGGTTTTTCTTCTAAACTCAATACTCTAGCATTTTCATCGAATTCTACCACACCAAATCTTTCTGGATCTGGAACATGATAGCCAAAAACGGTAGCTCCACGTTCCTGCTCTGCAGCACGTTTAAGTCTTTTTCTTAAACCATTGCCATAATAAACATTATCTCCAAGGACCATTGCTACAGAGTCATTACCGATAAATTCTTCACCAATAATGAATGCTTGAGCTAAACCATCGGCATTTTTTTGAATTTTATATTCAAGATTGATACCGAATTGGGAACCGTCACCAATCAAAGATTTAAAACGAGGAGTATCTTCTGGAGTAGATATAATTAGAATATCTTTAATACCTGCCAACATTAAGGTTGATAACGGGTAATATATCATAGGTTTATCGTATATTGGCAATAATTGTTTGCTAGTCACCATAGTTAACGGATATAGCCTAGTACCGCTTCCTCCTGCTAAAATTATCCCTTTCATTTAGCCCAGCCTTTCTTTTTTATATTAAGTAAAATTTTCTATACTCTATTAAATTAAAAATGATTATTTTTTTTAAGATAATAAATTTAATAGAATATTCTCGATACTATAATATTGTATACTTTCACTGACTTTTATAAAGCTCATAAAAAAAGATAGATTGTATTAATTCAATTAAAAAGTTTAATATCATAATAAATTTAAAGACGATCAATATAAAACGAAACCCGTTGAATTTAGATAATACAACGAGCCAATTTTTGTAATTATGTTTGCTGAAATTTAGTTGAAAGATATATTATTAAACATTTTGTTTCTGCTTAATCATTTCATATAAGTTACCAAAATTAATGTATTTAACATCTTTTTTTATTCCACTAACAAGATTTTTTGTATCAAAGACCAATGGTTGATTCATTATACCTGTAGGATAATCAGAGAGATCCTTAAATTCATTATGATCAGTTAAAATCAATATGATATCGGATCCTTCTAACGCAGCATTAATGTCTTTTTCTACAAATGGTTTATCAACATGAGGATCAAAGCAACGGATTTCATAATCAGTTTCAGCTTCTAATAAGTACTTCACTTCCATTGCAGGGCTTTCTCGTATATCATCTACATTTCCTTTATAAGTTAAACCAAAAATAGTAACTACTTTTCCCTTGTCTCCATCAGTTAACAGTTTTGTTTTCTCGACTACAAACTTCGGCATTGAATTATTGGTTTCTCGAGCCATATTAATAATTTTAGCTTTTGAAGGGGAAGCAGCTACTATAAAATAAGGATCTACTGCTAAACAATGCCCCCCCACTCCAGGCCCTGGATAATGCAGATTTACTCTTGGGTGCTTATTAGCCATATTTATTACATCAAGTGCATTAATTTTTAAATCAGTACAAACTTGTACAAGCTCGTTAGCAAGTGCAATATTGACATCTCGAAAAGTATTTTCCATAAGTTTTGACATTTCAGCAGTTTTTGCATCAGTTAAAATAATTTCACCTTTCACGAACGTTTTATAAACTTTCTCACCTGCTTTAGCACATTCAGGTGTAACCCCTCCTACAATTCTATTATTATAAACTAGTTCATGTAGAATCTGTCCTGGTAAAACTCGTTCTGGACAATGCACTAAGAAAATATCCACTCCTACTTTAAACCCAGCTTGTTCAATTAGAGGAGCAATTTTGTCATCCATACTTCTTGGCCCGATAGTTGATTCTACTATCAAGGTGTTACCCCTTTCAAGTAAAGGAATAATAGATTTAATTCCATTAATAACATGCGTCAAGTCACAAGACTTAAATTCGTCGTCTTTATTAGGCGTAGGAACCGCAATAATATAAACATCTGATTTTTCTGGTGTTAGCCTTGCCTTAAACGTATTTGTCTGTATAACCTTATCGAATGCTTCTTGTAATCCAGGTTCTTCAATATGAATTAAACCTGAGTTCAGACTCGCAACTGTCTTCGTAGAAATATCAATCCCTGTAACATTTACTCCAAATTTCGCAAACATTATTGATGTGGGTAATCCAATATATCCAAGTCCTACTACCGTTAATTTCATAATTATTATATCTCCATTCCTACTCAATATAAATGAGTTATTGGTTCAAAATTAATATCAATCTAATTATTTAAAAATAAAAACTCATATTCATTTACAATTTTTTCCCAAGAGTAAGCTTCTGCAATTCTTTCTTTTGCTTTATTTGAAAGGGAATTTATTTCGTTCTCATTAAAATTATCTACTTTATCAATTAGTTGAACGAGATTTCCTCTTTCCTTTGTAAAGTACAATGCTCCATTGTCTCCAACTTCTCTATTAAATACTACATCTAATAGCAAGTTTAAGTCTGTAGAAGCAAGTGATTCTAATAAGGAAGGATTAGTACCACCAACTTCATGTCCGTGTAAGTATCCGTAAGCATTTTCCCTTATTTTTTTTAATAATTCTTGATTATAAACTGTACCAACAAATTTTATACGCATGTCTTTACTAAAATTAGTACTCTTCAACAACTCATTGTAAAAAACATTTTCTTGAACATTAGATATAATTACCAAATCTTTAGAACTGTCTGATTTAATAAATTCTTTAATCATTAAATCATAATTGTTTTCTGGAACAAACCTTCCTACAATCAAATAATATTCTTTACTATTTACTTTATGTGATTCATACCAATTTAAAAGTAACTGATCATCATTTTTTAATTCTGATTGTTTTAAATCAGCACCGTATGCAATAAATTTTGTATTAGGACTATATTTTCTATAGTCTTTTTTAATATACGCTTCAATCCCCTTAGAATCACAAATTAGTAGATCAGAGTTTTTGATCATTAATCTCTCAGAATATCTCCAATATTTCCTGATAAAAAAATTCCATTTGCTTCTTTTCCATTCATGACCATCTGGATTTATGAAAATCTTAACTTTCAATTTTTTTAGATCTTTATTGAAATAAGACATAAACGGTCCAATACGACATGCTAATATATATATGATACAATCATCTAAATTATTTTTTCTTATATAATTAATACATTCTTTAATGCTTAATAAATCATATAAAACTGCTCTAGAACTACCTAAACTTGGAACCTTAACATTAAAACAGCGTGTATTATTATAGTTAAACTCACTATTCTCATTGCTTAGACATGAAACATGGTATTGTATGTCATTACTTATTTTTTTTTCAGTTAAATATTCGACAAAAGTTTCGAAACCACCATAATTAGCTGGAATTCCTTTGGAACCTATGATAAAAACATTTTTCATATAATTCTCCTTAAACCTGTTTTATAACTTTTATATAATTTTCTACTTTACTATCCCATACAAAAGGCTTTAGGTACTCATTATCTATCTTAGTGGTATTACTTTTTAGTTTTAGTAAATCATTAATGGTACTCGAAAAATTTTCATTACTAGATACACATACTTTATTACTAATTATTTCAGAATGTCCCCCAATAGCAGTGGTTACTACAGGGAGCCCTCTTGAAATATACTCATAAATTTTTATTGAATTACCCCCTGATTCAAAGTGAGAAACGTGATGAGGAACAATTGCAACGTCAAATAGATCAAAGTATTGCGGAAGCTCCTCATTATATTTTTTCCCTATAAAATATATATTCTTTTTTTCTTTCAATCTTTTTATCCAATTTTCGTCGTATATTTCTCCTATAAAAACAAAATTGGTATCAGGTAATTCTTCAGCTATTTGATTTATTAAATTCACATCTAATCTTTTACCTATTCTACCGCTATATCCTACAATCGAATTGGCACTAAATGCTAAAGTTTCTTTATTACTTAGTTGCACCTTATCAATTTCAGCATCTTGTAAGAAGTAAGATGGAAAGCCATTCTTAATTAAATCAACATTACTGTTATATTTAACCAAATCATAATCTTCTGATACTTTAATGATGTAGTTAGCTTTTTTAACTTGCAATAAAAATCCCTGAGCAGCTATTTCTTTCTCTTTCTTTGAAAAACGAGGATGTTGAGAAAAGTCATCAAAAACATCATAGATGAATCTTTCTGGTTTAAGCAACTCCAATACTTTTGATGCAAATGGATTAAATGATATATATATTGGATTTTTAGTATACTCAGCAATGATCTTTTCATATAAATTCTTGATATTTTGATTTACGAGCACATTTGCCCACCAAGCTCTTTTACTTAAAATAGGACCAATAAAATCATTAACATAAAAGTCAACTACATATAGTTTGTTATTTATTATTGAAATCTGATAATTTTTTTCCTTCTTTACAACTATTCCTCTTGGATAGTTTGGAAATTTTTTTTCCTTTTTAAATATTTTTTCAGATAAACTCATTGGTCTGTTAAATATTAATACGCGGTCTATCTGATCTGAATTTAAAAAACCTTTTATCAGGTGAGTATCTCTTCCTCTAGCACCCTCAGTATTAACTTTTTTCCAATCGTGATATGGAAAGATTATTAGTTCCAAAATTGTGCCCTCCTTTAATTTGCTCACTTAATATACTCACCGTAATGCAAAACAAGCTTCCTAATATAAAATTATCCAGTGTTCCCATATAAGTAGCTGACGTGAGCCAATAAAATAGAGCGAGTGATACAAAACTATTATTTAAATCTTTACGAGTTACTATTTTAAACAAAAGAAATGCCATGATCATTATAAATAGTACAAAAACAAATAATCCATTTTCAGCTAATAATTGTAGATATACATTATGTGGATTACTATTAGACCAACCGTTAGTAATAGCGTATTGATACTCTCCAAACTTATTAGTACCTATTCCTATAAATGGATGTAATGCGAAAAGGGATATCGCAATGCCCCATTTTTCAAATCTAGAATTATTGCTTCCAGTTGCACTATCAGAAATAAATACAGTTTCTATATACTGAACCAGATAGCTTAAATTCATTAACAATAGTAATAACATAATGGAACTTGTTATTAATAAAAATATAAGCATTGAATTTTTAATTTTTATACTTTTGTATTTTAAAATTAGTGTTACTATTATAATAATTAAAACTGCTAGAATTCCTCCCCTAGACCCAGATAAGAACTGTCCCAGCAACATAATAGTGCACCCAATAAACACATACACTTTCTGTTTCCTAGTTTTAAACTCGTTATCAAATAACTTATACAACAAGATCAATAAACCTAGTCCAATGAACATTGAATTGACAGTAACAACTCCCATTAAACTTACTGGTCTGATATATCTAAAACTTTCAAAAAATGAAAAAGATGAATAGGTCAAAGTAAATTCTATATAAAATTGATATACAATAAATATAGAATTAACAATCGAAGTAATTACAATTATGTTTACAAACATACTATACATTTCAGTTAATTTAATTAAATTATTATTTATTGCTAATATCACTATTAAAAATAATAGTATATACATTGTATATAATAAAACAGTTCCTAACTCACCTCTTAAAACATCTTGATAATTCACTATTAAATCGTTTAATAGCCTGTAAATTAGAAACATTAAAAAGAAAATTTGTAAATACGATAGTTTTATGCTAACAAGGTTTTTAAGTGAAAAGACCATGAAATAAGGTATTAATAAGCACATAATTAAATAGTTGTTAAAATATACATTATAATTACCAATTTCTCTAAATTCAAAAAGAGGAGAAAAATTTTCGAGAAAGTCAAAAATACTAAGGAGTGGATCTGTTTTTATAAAACCAATAGCCCCGTTAAAAAGAAGTAATAATATAACAAAAAGTATTTTAATATCTATAGATTTTGGCATCACTAATTCAATTCTTTCTTTCTACGAACTTATCATATACTTCTTGGTATTTATCTGTTATTACTCCCCAATCATGATTCTCCGCATATTTTAAACCATTTACTTCTAGATAGTTTTTTAATTTGTTATCTTCATACAATTCTTTTATTTTGTCTGCTAGGTCTATAGGTGAATCTGCTTTAAAAAGCAAGGCATTTTCTTGATCAGTAAATATTTCTTTTAACCCACCTACATCACTAGATATTATAGCTTTTTTGTATGCTAAGGCTTCATAAGGTTTAAGGGGAGTAACAATATGATTAACTCTTTTACTTATTCTAGGTATAACAAAAATATCTATCACATTATAATAATATGATATATCCTCATGTTTAACCTTACCCGTGAATTCAACATTATCCTGGATCCCTAAACTCCTTGTAAGTGATTTCAAATTATTGAGATATTCTCCATCCCCCACTATTAGAATCTTTATATTTGAGTATTTGCTTACTATCTTTTCTGCTGCTTCTAATAAAATTTGAATCCCTTCCAATTCTCTAATAGAACTAATATATCCAATAACAAAATCATCAGTAATATTCGATGTTTTTGCTTTTAATTTAGTTTTAATTTCTGCAATGTCAACACCATTTGGGATATGTTGAAATTCTTTATTATGTCCTATTCTAGAATTTAAATCTTTAATAATATTCTTAGAAATCGCTACTCTCGCATCCGCATTAGATACACAAAAGCTTTCTATTTTTTTTATTATTTTATATTTAATAGAATTTTCCTTCATTTTCCCTGTTGAAACGTTGGTATCCTCCCAGAATCCTCTTATTTCATAAATTGAAGAAACTCTATTTAATTTACAAAATATAATTGCAGGTAGGGCTACTAGCCATGGAGAATGAATATGGACAACATTAATGTTTTCTTTTTTATGTATGCTTTTGATTGAGGAATATAAATATACCATGTTCATAAAAATAGAATTGCTAATTTTCTTTGTCCTATAATAATGTAAATCCTCTTTATTATTAATATTGGAATTTAAATTTTGATAGGACGAAGTTAAAGCTATATGTTCTATATTATTTTTCTTTTTAATTAGGTTTTTTAGTACGTATTTCGTCCTTAAACTGTAACCAGTGGATATTGGTTCTGAATGAAACAATATGTGAAGTATTTTCATTAAAATTTCTCCTTAAACTTTATAGTGATTCTATTTGAAATTACATCACTCTTGATATTTTTTGTATATTTGATTTTTGAAGTGTTTAATATCGAGCCGTAGTAAGGTGAATACGAATATTTTTCAATATTCTTTACCCATCCATATTCAGAACTCACAAAAATATTATTATCTAATAAACATGAATTATTTTTATCATCAAAATCATTGATTTTAATCTTAGGTGATAATATGAAATTCACATTAATATAATCGAAATTTTGTGCTAATTTATCCCCACTAATTTCATCATAGATAAACATAGTATAATCTATTTTATCTATTTTAATTTCTCTTTTATGTTTGTACTCTTTATCAAAATACTTTACCTTGTTAGTTGATTCTACACTAATGTAATTTACATCATCCTTGATAATAATTTCTGAGGGGTCTGAGTTAATAATTGTTTTGAAAGGATTATTAGGGATTTTGTTGTATTCATAATTATCTAATGTAACAGAATTATGGCTAATTGCAGATCTAAAATATTTTCTTTCATTTATTGAACGAGTATAGGAACCAGTACCAGGATCAACAAAAATTTCTTTGCCCTTGTAACTTAAATAAAATGATAATCTATCGTTATGGGAGTGGCCCCCGTTACCTGATTGTCCAACTTCACCATAGTAAAAATTAAAGTAAATTTTTGGATCCTTATAAATAAATACTCCAAAGTTCGGATAATTGACTGCTATACTTGAAGAATTATTTAAGCCATGAAATTTCATATTATTGCTTATAGAACTTTTAGGAAATATCAAACATAATTGATTGCATATGAGATCACTTGAAGATATATTTTCTAATACAAGATCTTCACTCAAGCCTGCTGCTTTAGATAAATAAATTAGATGTTTATGGTATAGTAGGTTGTTATACCAACTAGGGCATATTGGTAAGAAAATACCTGAGTCATTATCGCCATACTGCGGTGTGGTACCGTCCTCTTTTATTATAGAATTAGAGAATAAAGACATCTTACTAATCAAATTGCCAATTTGGTCTATATTATTGATCTTATTTTTCTTTAATAAAATGTAAGTATATAAACACATTTCTAATACTAATCTGTGGTAATAGTATGATTTCTCAAAGTTTGATCCATCATCTAAAGTTTGTTTATACATTTCTCTTTCTAACTCTTTGACTGCAAGTTTAATGTATTTTTTATACTTTTTGTGTTTACCATAAACTGACCCAAATATAAAACCACATAAATTACTTATGTAATGGTTGCCATTTCCTAAAGGGTTCCACTCTAAATTATTATCAATATAATCTAAGTGTTCATTAATTGATATTTCGACTAATTTTACAAAATTAGTATTCTTATTTGATAAATCATTTTTAATTAAATCAAATGAAACACATAGATTTGTTAACCTAATGCTTACTTCCATTGCATTCATCCAATTAGGACCTATCTTAATAGGATTTTGAGAATACCACTTCTCAAAAACTTTTATATATAAATTAATGTATTTTTCATCTAATGTTAATTTGTAAGCTTGAGATAGACGTAGTAAAAATTGAAGCCTGTTTAATTCCCAAACATTCTTTATATCAGATTTTTTATTGTCTCCTAAAGTTATTTTTGAATAAATTTGATTTTTCCACTCAATATTATTTTTATAATCTTTTTTGAAATTCACATCGTTTAATTCTATTTTTATATCTCTCAAAAAAATAAAATTTAAATTCCCTTTAATTATTTCATTAGCATCTTTTATAAATTCACCCTTATTTTTTAAATCTAATAAATGCTCGTTTTCTATCAATGGAACAAATTTTTTTGTCTTTGTGTTTAAAGGGCTTCTCTTATATGGAGTATTTATAAAGACCCTTTTCTTAAGAAAACGAACAACTTTTAACGGCGTAAGATGTGGTTTTTTTATTAATACTTTGATAGGTTTGATATGTATCACTCTTTCGTCTTTATGAGGTAAAAGGTAGCACCCATATTAATAATTGATTGAGCTATTATTGTAGTAAGAGCTGCTGAGATAATACCATACGAAGGTACTAATATTATATTGGATATAAAATTCACAAAAAAAGCTATACCACCTAGAAAAGCCATTAATTTAAAGTTATTTCTTGAAACCACTAATGTTACGATAGGAGAAAAAATGTAACTTAGTCCGACACCTACTAATAGTATATTAAATACTCCAACTGATTCTTCATATCTCCCATTATTTAGAAGTGGTAAATACCATTTTGAAGTAGTGATTAAAAGAATAATCATTATTGCTCCGTAACCGGTTGTCCTTTTAATCCATGAGTAAATGAACTTTTTTTGTTTTTCAACATCTTCACTAATATCTGTTTGTGCCATTCTAACTCTTAGCACTGCCAAAATGGAGGGCAATAATGTTAATAGTAAACTATAATATTTAAAAGCTACTCCATAAGTAGCAAGCTCGTAGTTTGATAAATAAAATTTAATTACTAGGATATCCACTTGGTTCATCATTCCTAAAAAGAATGAGTATATAATCATCCAAACTGATGCTAGAAAATAACCACGTAATTCTACGACATTTGGCAAACTTCTGCTTTTTAAATGTTTATAAACACTTACTAAAGTTAGAATAGCTACGATAATTGCAGAACTTATATGTATTAAAATTATAATATTAATTGATAAAATCTCTGTGTAGAATAAAGTTACTAAGAGCAATACTAGTAAAATAATATTATTAATATTTGGTATAAAGCCTGCTTTTTTAAATAAATTCTGGGATTGAAAAAATGCTTGATTTAATCTTAAAGTTCCTAAAAAAAATGCGTATACAACTCCAAGTAACAAAAGTAGAACCGTTTCGCCTCTGTATACAAAATAAATTGTTCCAACAACTAAAGTTAATAGGATTATTACAACTAAAAATAATATATAATTAAATTTAAAAAATGTAATATTCTCCCTATCTGTCAATTGAACACTTTCATAACGAACGAGAGAAATATTTAACCCCGTGACAATTGTTGAGACTACTAAAATTGAAATACTTTGAAAAAAAATATATTCGGAATACGTCTCAGTAGGCAAAAATCTAATAAGTAGAATTATTACAATTCCTATTGATAGTTTTGCAGTCAAATCAAAAAAAGCTGCTGTAATAAAATTCTTTTTTAAGTTCATTTGAATTCCTTCCGTTATAAAAGTGGCAAACAAGTAAACCTCTAACCTTGTTTATAGGTAACTAACAGTTAGAGGTTTTTGAGTTTAATAAGAGTTCTCAGGTATCACCATACATTTTACGGTTTTAAATATAATTTTTGTGTCCATTAAGATTGATCTATTTGATATATAATTCAGATCTAACTTCACCATATCATCGAACCCCAATTTATTTCTACCACTCACCTGCCATAAACCAGTGCACCCTGGCATAACTAGAAGTCTCTGCTTTTGGTGGGGTGTGTATACTAGTACTTCTTTAGATAGTGGTGGCCTCGGTCCGACTAGACTCATATCCCCTTTTAAAACATTAAAAAGTTGCGGTAACTCATCTATTGAAGTTTTCCGTATAAACCTACCTATTTTTGTAATTCTAGGATCATTTTTCATTTTAAACATTGCTCCACTTACATCGTTGTACTTAAGCAAATGTTCTAGCTGAGCCTCTGCATCATGTACCATGGAACGGAATTTATACATCTTAAATTCTCGTCCATCCTTACCTACTCTAGTTTGTGAAAAAAAGATATTCCCTTTAGGATCTTCGAGTTTTATGATTAAAGCTATTACAGCAAAAATTGCTATCAGAATAATAATACCCAATGTCGCTCCAACAACATCAAAAAATCTTTTCAACTTTTCATAAGATTGTTGCGAATCAAGTTCTTTTTGAATTGATGGCTGAACAAAGGGAATGGTGTGTTGTTCAACATTTCTCATAGAATAGCACCTCTCTTAAACTTCTTGTTTGTGATGTAATATTATGTGTTCTAAGAAACGAAGCGTCTCATCCCTCAACTCAGGATCTTTTAAAGCAAACTCGATATTTGTTTTAATAAAACCTTGCTTTTCTCCAACATCATAACGCTTACCCTCAAAATCATAAGCATATACAGCTTGCAGTTGATTCAGCTTTTCAATCGCATCCGTTAACTGAATTTCTCCTCCGGCTCCTGCTTCCTGATTTTCAAGAAACTCAAAAATCTCTGGAGTTAATACATAGCGACCCATAATTGCTAGATTAGAAGGCTCTGTTCCCTGCTTAGGTTTTTCAACGAATTGCTCTACTTTATGCAGCCTTCCGTTTTGTTCAGCCGGTTTTATAATTCCATAACGATGTGTATCCTGATCAGGAACTGTTTGCACCCCAATGACGGATGATCCAGTTTCTTCATATTGATTCATTAACTGGCGAAGACAAGGTGTTTCACTTTCTACTATGTCATCACCTAAAAGGATCGCAAATGGCTCGTTCCCTATAAATTGCTTAGCACATAATACCGCATGACCAAGTCCATTCGGATTTTTTTGACGAATATAATGAATATTTCCGAGATTTCCGGATACCTGCACTTTTTCAAGCAGCTCATACTTTCCTTTATCTAGCAGATTCTTTTCCAATTCAGGAGCGTTATCGAAATGGTCTTCTATGGCACGCTTCCCTTTTCCCGTCACAATAATAATATCTTCAATTCCAGATGCAATGGCTTCTTCTACTATGTATTGAATAGTAGGTGTATCGACGATCGGCAGCATTTCCTTAGGCATTGCTTTTGTTGCCGGTAAGAATCTCGTTCCTAATCCTGCTGCTGGTATAATCGCTTTTTTTATTTTTTTCAATTAATTATTCCTCCTAAAAGTTAACTTTTCCCAAAAATAAATATCTAATGAAAACACACAAAATGTATGCCCTTTCATTAGATATTTAGTAGTCGAATTATTGATATAATACAATGGGCATTGAACCCACCCTCACACCGTACCCGTGACAATACATGTCTAAGGTTGTTACCCACAGTACAGCCGAGTGCCTCCATTGATAGTGGAACTGGAGACATTACCAGATGTTAAAGAATTTCTAATGACGTAATTGATACTTAGGTAGAATATCATATATAATCGATTAAAGTGGGAAGTAATTATAAAGAATTTGTAAATTTACTCTTTTTATCCAAGCTGAATAATTATTGGAAGTCAATCCAGTATTCACTTAAATTTCATACTTATAGAGTTTAACATGAAAATGACATGAAAAGGTCATTTATCTGCAATATTCCTTCGTCACGAATCGACAAAATCATCCCAAAGGAACTACTAAGGGATGAGCAAACAAGAAGTTTAATTACTAACTTTCAGCTGATTGGTCAGCCATTCCATCATGTCCTTGAAGGTGATTGATTCGTCCATTCCTTTGTTCCGGGCTTCGTTTAACAGTTCGGTTAAAATGTCCATCTTCATCGGTGCTTCTTTCACTTGCATGTACAACATCTCCGTTTATCAGAATACTCGTATTATAACGTGATAAATTGGAAAATGATAGACACTTTTGTTTATTTTTCTTGTAAATCTAGTGAAAATGACCCCGTCCTGTTTAATGGACGGGGTCATTTTTTATTTTTATCGTCTTACCAGCTGCCGCTCAAACCCAATTTCCCTCAACGCTGATTTTAATGTGGCGTAGGAAGGAATGTCTTTAAAGTCCAGTCCAAGCTGTACAATTGTTTGGGCCATTTCAGGTGAGATGCCGCTGATTTTTGGTTTAACGCCGATTAATTTTAGTGAGTCCATGACCTGGAAGAGCTTTTGGGCGACGAAGGTGTCGACCATGGCAACGCCTGAGAGGTCAATGACGAATTCTTCGATGTTAAGCTCGAGGCATTGGGTGAGTGATTCTTCAATGACGAGCTTGGCTCTGTGTGTGTCGATCGTTCCGACTAGCGGAAGGACTGCAACGCCGTTGTCTACCGGGACAACGGGCACGGACATTTCAAGCATTTGATCTTGTGAAGCTTTCAGATTGTTGTGCTGCACTTCCACAAATGGCAGGCAGAAGTAGTAGACGATGTCGTTGACAGCCTGATCGAGAATCGAGAGCACCTGGTAGAGTTTTTCAATGGAGAAGTCATGTTTGATGGCTTCTTCTTTAATGAGTTCTCCTATGGCATTGCGGTAGTGCGGAACTTCTCTCAGCATGGAGTCAAGCGTGGTTCCAAGCTCTGCGCATTTCTTCCCTGCTTCAAGTCCCCATTTTTCGATGCGGTTCTGGCGGTCGATAGGGTCTAGTGAAAGTGATTCTGCGTAGATCGTCACAAGCTCAACGCGCAGAGGAGTCAGCGTGTCGGTCAGGTTTTTCAGGTTTTGATATGTATGATTTTGTCTTTCTGTGATGTCAGCAGCAAGATTTTCTTTTTCCGCGAGAACCCGGTCAGTCAGGTAGCGGAGGGTTTCTTCTGTTTGTGTAGCCATGAGTTACATCCTTTCCTTGCATGAAAGATTGATTCCGAGTCTAGTAAACTAATACATTGTTCCCTGTTCAAAACAACTTTAAACTCTTTTATTGAAAATAATATCGAAAAAATGCGGAATTTGAAACAAAAATGTAAAAGTAATTCTTGGAAAAGTGATTTTTCCCTTCTAAATGGCTTGGGTACAAACGATTCATTCGTATTTTTCTGATTACCATAAATCTCTTTATATGTTTTTTCTATGACAGTTCGATTAAAATCCGATGATTCTATTGAACAGGGATTCACACGGGCGTACGATAGAGTCAAAGGAGGCAGATACCATGCGTAAAGAAGTATGCATCCGCCGAATGGTGAGTGAAGAGTTTTATTTAATTGCCATCCGATTGCAATCGAAGATTCACTCATCGAATTCTCCATTTCTCCCCATTGGTCCATCAAGTTCCCGGTATACAAAAAGACAATCCTAAGCTGTGAACGTCAGCCGCGGTTTTTTATAAATTTCGTTTAAAAGGAGGTGCATCAGCAGTGAAGCTGTTGAATGGACTGTGCATTGTCGCAACAGGTATTTTTGTGCTGTATGTATCACTCAAATTATTCACACCAAGTTTTCCTCCCGCACTTAACGAAAGCTTTCTGATTGAACTGTCATTCAGTTTCCTTCTGATTGGGCTGCATACTTTCCGCAACTGGAAGGTTGAAGCAGAGGCTGAAGAAAGATACAGATAAAAAAACACCGCCTCGACTCTCCGAACAAATCGGATCCTCGAGCGGTGCTTTTTTTATTCCGTGACGGGCAGCTGCTGCAGTTTTGTCGGCAGCAGGACGATCGGAATTTCCTTTATCTGTTCACCATAGATTTCTTCCATCTTGTTGCCAAGCTTCGTGAACAATTGATTCAGCCAAAATTGCACGTCATCATCGGCAAATGGCTTGTTGATAAAAAATTGAATTTCGTTTGCGTTGTTTTTTGTTTGAAATTCTTCCATCTCTCCAATGACGCGATCGAGTTCAAGTGCTTTTAAGCGTTTGGTGTAAAAGGTCAGTGTAATTCCTTCTGTGTCATTGTTTTTAAATTGGTCTATTGTTCCTTCATATTTGAGTGTCGCTACTTTTTTCGTAAGCTCCGGATTTTCCATGCGCTCCGTAAGCTGCTTTGGTAATACATAATCTGCTTCTGTGATGGTTTCTTCTTTATGAAAGTTCTGGTCATCGACCGTCCATTTTAAGTCTCTCATGCGCTTGCTGAGTTCCATAAAGACGACTTGCCCTACTGGTTCGAGTAACATCCAGCATCCTCCTTTGCCTTGCTTTCTTCTATATATATGTCCTTTCCGGGAGAAAATCAAACCTAAAGGAACAGTTTGCGGTTATGCAATGAGGCTTGTGTGGGTGTTATTCCCAGGGGTGATGATGGTGACTTTATGAACACATAGTGCGACGGGCTGGCGGTTTAGAGCGTTAAGATTTTTTTCATTTGCAGGCCATCCTGCCGTCACAAGCCTGTTTACGTTCCACGTGAAACGCGTCACAGCAAGCCGGCAAAAATCACCGCAAAATGATTTATAGCTTTCTTTTGCAATGAAAAAGCTGCGTCCTCTTGTCATCCCCTGATCCGTCCTTTTATAGACTTTTTAGCAGAAAGATTTGGAAATGATCCCATCGCTTGTATAAAGAATAGTTATTTTAAACAGACTATAAATGAAAGAGTCAGGATTTTGTAAAATAGTTCTTTATAAAGAACCTTTTTCATTGTGTAAACGGAATAAAAGAACTATACTAAGGGTACATAATGGTTTTAAAAACTGAGTATTTTCTATATTAGGAGGTTTAAAAAATGTCTGAGCAAGAGTATCACTTTCGTGTTCGTTATAAAGACTTTGAATATTCCGTTACCGGCGATGAAGCGTTCGTGGCGCATCATGAGGAAGTTGCCTCCGGGTATTTATCGAAGCTGATGGAGGAAAAAACGTACGCACCTGAGCGTCCGGCCCTTCCTGCTTCTGTTGGGGCAGAAGAAAGGCCGGTGCCTGTAGGGGACCCTCGCAGCAAGGCCGAGATTAAAGCGTTTTTGGAAGGACTTCCCCTGTACTCTGAATGGCAGTACACACTTGCGATGGCGTACTTTTTGTTTCATCATAAGCAGCAGACGAGCTTTTCAGCAAAGTCTGTGCGCAAGCAGTTCCGCGAAGCGCGTCATACGGTGCCTAACAATATTCATTTAAGCATCCATACATGTGTGAAAAAAGGCTATTTGAAGGAATCCGGTCTTGAGGATCTGCAGAAAAACTATGAAATCACAGAAACAGGCATGCAGTATATTACGGGGCTGACCAATGGTGAAGTGCCTGACAGCAGTCTTTCTCGAGGCGGTTCTTCGACAGAAGTAGAGCCAAACCGTCAGGAGAAGCTGCTGAATTTCACGCTTGAAGAGCTTCAGCTGGATCATAATCCAAACCCGCAGCTGCTCGAACGGTTAGAGGATCAGGCGCTTAGCATTTTGTACATTTACAAAAAAGAGCTAGATTTCACGCATCTTTCCGCTCTTGATGTTCACACTGTGCTGACCGAGCTGTTTTCATTCAGCTATTCGCCAAAGGCGGTTCAAATCGCACTCAGCCGCTCTCGCCCTCGTGTAGAAAAAATTAAGTACGACGGCCAGATGCATTATCAGCTGACACAAGGCGGCGTGGAGTATATGGAGAATTTAATGCAAAAGCAGTTATTTAGTGAAGATTAAAAAGAAGGTACTCAGGGTTACTGGGTACCTTCTTTTTTTATGGCGTAAGTTCGAGCACTTGTCCTTCGACTTTTTCGGGATCGGTGACCGTTTCCCGGTAATTGCCGTCAATCCAGTCTTCAATCTGGTCGTGGTACCAGTCGGACTTCACGTGGCCGGATTGCCCGGGTCCGACAAGATGATAGGTGCTTGATAGATCACTTACATCCGCCACAAAACGCCAGGCCCCGCCGTGATCTGCAACGCCGTCTGCTCCGTAGCCCTGTGCCTGGACTGTAATCTGGCTGCCGCTTGTTTCAATCGGTCCTTCCCGGTTTAAAAGCCAGGCAAGAACAGGTAATGCTGATGACAGCGGATGTTCAAAATACACCTGATGATAATCCCCCCAGCGCCAGTCGGTTGAATCCTCTCCGAACTCTTCGCTAAGATCATCCACGACTCGGCTCAGTGCATCCCCAAGCCACACTTCCACGCCGCCGTATTCCTCAACCCAGACCGATTCTTTGCCGCTGAAGCTGTCACGCATCATTTGATCGGTAATATGATTCGTTCCGCGGAATAATTCCATCGCGTCTTTTGGGATCTCTTCTTCAAACAGCACAAGTGGCAGTTCCTTCATCCACCGGTGGAAAAGAAGCGGCCCTGCACTGTCTTTATGATCCATCCGGTCCCATTCATCTAGAATGGTCAGTTCTTCTTCGAACTGATCGGCTTGTTGAGATGAGCGGATCGCTTGAAGCATGTCATCAAGAAATTCTTCTGCATATAGATTTTTAATGTCCATTTGCAGTGCCATCATGTCGTCCACTGTCATCTGTTCATTTTCCGCGAGCACTTCTTTGATTCGCTGGTAGCGGTAGGGTTGTGCCCAAAAGTCCGTTATGTGATAGGGATAGGATTCATCGACGACGGCATTGTTGGCGGTGGCAATAAAGCCCTCATCCGGATTGACGAGTGTCGGCAGCTCGTCATAGGGCACGTATCCCGTCCATTCGTAATCTGACGAATCCCCCGGAACCGGCAACTGTCCGTCGCCTGTTTTGCGGATCGGAATTCTGCCGTTTGCTTTATACGCAATCGTGCCGTCTTTTGCGGCAAACACAAAATTTTGTGCAGGCGAGTGAAAATCCTCAAGTGCCCCTTCAAACTCCTCCCAGTTCTCTGCTTTATTCATATTCAGCACCGCCTGCAGCTCAAGCGTCGGTTCAAGTGCTGTCCACTGCATGGAAAACAGCGTGTTGGAATCCGGACCGTCCATGACGGGTGAGATGATCGGGCCGTGGCGCGTCGTTACTACGCGATACTCGACTGTTTCTCCGTCTTTTACGTTAATCGGCTCATTCCGGACGTCGGCTTCTTCCCACTGTCCGTCAAACCAAAACTGCCGTTTATTGTCCGGGTTTTGCTTTTCAATATATAAATCCTGCACATCCGGGCCAACATTGGTCACGCCCCATGCGATTTCGTCATTGTGACCGAGAATGATTCCCGGGACGCCGGCAAAAATAACACCGCTTACATTTTGCTCCGGCGAAGTTAAGTGCATTTGATACCAGATGGAAGGGGTGCTTAAGCCAAGATGCGGATCGTCCGCAAGCAAGGGCTCTCCGCTTTCGGTTCGGTCGCCTGACACGACCCAGTTATTGCTGCCGTTATGTTCAGGGGGCAGGGGCACGTCGCCAAATGCTATATTTACGGGGTTGTCCCGGTTTGCTTCAATAACAGCCGGTGCATTTTCAGGATAGGTGATAAAGAGTTCTCTTGCTTTTTCTTCCGGCAATGCCCCGACTGCCCAGTGTCTGAAAGCGAGCGTCGACCAGTTGCCGCTTAAGTCATAGGCCATGTATTTACCGATCGTGAGGGAATCCACTTCGCTCCAGGCTTCCGGCTCATAGCCTAAAATGGTGAATTCAAAGGGCAGCGTGCCTTCTTCTTTCGCAGACTCTATAAAGGCATTCACGCCTTCTGCGTACCAGGCGAGCACCTGCTTGGCTTCCTCTCCGTAGCCGTCATAGGAAAGCTCTGCCGCGTGGCGCAAACTGAAGGTGCGGAAAAAGCGGTCAGTGCTAACTGCCGCATCTCCTACTACTTCTGAAAGCCTTCCGCTTGCCTGCCGTCTTGCCAAATCCATTTGAAACAGCCGGTCCTGCGCCTGCACGAAGCCTTGCGCCCGGTACAGGTCCGCGTCACTTCCTGCGTCAATATGCGGCACGCCGCTGTCGTCTCTTGTAACCGTGACGCCTGAATCCAGCACTGTTACGGAAAGTTCGCCTTCTGTGACGGCTTCTGATTTCCCCATGAATCCATTCAGCACAAATGCACCGATCAAGATCACAAGGCCGATAAACAGCACGACGCCGATTACCCACCATTGCCATTTCCGGATTTTCTTATCGTGCTTGTGCTCCACAATTTTCTGTTCTTCTACCTTTTTAACCACAGCCATCCCCCCTGCTGTCTACCATTCTACAAAAAAGCAGGATTTTCCTTTTTAAGTTAGGAAAAATGAACATAAAAAAACTGCAGAACGAAAGCTGCAGAGAGTGTCTATTCTTTATTTTCTTAATTCCTCCGCAAGCCAGCGGACAAGATTTCGGGTCGTAGTGCCTTCTTCTGATCCTTTTTTGTAGGCTTGAGTCATTAGTGAAGTCAATCGCTCCCTTTCGATCTTGCGGGGCAGTGCCTGTTCCATTTCCATTTTTGCATCGCTCCTGTTCGTTTTAGTGTGCTGCTGATACTATACCTGTTTCCTGCTTCATTCAAACAAGCCGGAAGAACTGTTTTTTTGCACGCAAAACTCTCCTGCAAAAGTCTTTGTGCAGGAGAGTTTTCTTGTCGATTCTATATGGGATGACCCTTTTTCGTCCCGGAAGTGCTTTTTCGGTCACAAGTGGATTGGTGAGGTGATCTTGATTTTGCTGAAAGGAGAACGCTTGAGGATCGCGCAGATACAGGATTCTCCGCAAGTAGTCATCTGAATTTTTAGTGAATTCAAAACAGATCTATCCCTTTATTAAGCTGCGGTCACTGTAAAAGACATGCAGACAATGAAACTAAAACCTGTTTTCGCATGTCTTTTGTCATTGCGCCGGGTAAGGCTGACATGATTAAACAAATGAAACAGTTGTCATTTTTTGAAATAATGTGAAGGCATCAACCATCTTCGCTTGTTGATCGGATCGTTTACTGGCCAACCAGTGTAAAAAATCGATTTCTTTTTGCTCTAAGCTTCGGTTCAGGTTTTCCTCAAATTCCTTTTTAAGCTGTTCGAAAGTTGTCATCGATTCTGCCATCCAAAATCCCCCCTTGATATTGGCTGTTCCAACGAAAAATGAATGCTATTTACCTTTCTCCCTTCTACATTAAAGCATATTGTACAAATATGATCGTTTAGTCTTACAGCTATTTTATATTACTTCTATTCATTTGTCATAGTGTTTTTTACTACAAATATGCAAAAAGGGTATTTTTTCCTATTGAAATTTCATTATATGAAAGCACCCGGAATCTCTTTATCTCCCCCCTCCATTCAATGATGTCGGGTTTCTTTCGTGTTTATCATTGATCACGTCCTCCTTCATATAGAGAAAAATAGATTTTTAAAGACTTCTTCTTTTTCTCTTGTGTTCTTCCATCCTATGAGGAAGATGCAGGGATATGACAAAATATATTTTTTTCCATTTACTTTGTCTAAAATATATACAAAAATCCTTATTTATCAAGGCTTCACCGCATGTTTTAACAGGTTTCTTGTAAATGTTTCTAGAAGTGACAACTTTCGCTTTTTTCATTACAATAAGAGTAGTTAGTAGATTGGGAGGTTCAATGTATGCACTTTAGCTTGTTGAGAGGGTTCAAAAGGCCTTCTGTCTTCTTGGAAACTTGGAATGCGACGGATTCATTTATACATACGAGACGATATTTTATTGGCTTTTACATAGTTAGCATTCTGCTTTTCGGTTTGTCAGCCTGGATTGGCATGGGTACGCAGAGCTGGTCCGGACAATTTATGACCTCCCTCGGCTTAACGCACGAACTGGAGCGATTTTACTTTTTGCTTGGCCGTCTTGCACTTGGCATTCTTTATGTGACGATCCTGATTCTTGTTCCGGCTCTTCTTTACAAGCTCATTTCTAAGGGGAACCCTTTTCGAAAAATCCTCGTCCTCACGCTTTTTCCGCTGGCGATTTTGCTGCTTGAACAGGCAAGTTATGTGGGACTCATGCTGTGGCAGGGAATCAACTGGTATTCCTCTCCTTTTTCCTGGGGCGTAATTGGGCAGTTGTTTATTGAGCACCGCTGGACGATTTATTTTCTCGGTTGTATTTCCCTGTTTAAAATCTGGGTGATTTACTGGCAGTTTTTAACGTTGCGAGCCATTTCCTCTTTAAAATGGTGGGCGGTCATTTTGATTATTTTAACGCTTAATCTTATCTTCTGGGCAATCACCGCAACGTTTGCCACACTTAATTTCTATCATCTATTGTTTCGCTAAAGGAGGCAGACAACATGGATCACTCAAAAAAATGGATCACCGCAGGCATCTTGGGGTTGTTGTTTGTCGGGATCAACCTTTACTTCATTAAACAGGACCTGCTTTTGATCGACCGCACCTCCATCGTGCATGATCAAACGACCGCGCAAACGGAGGATCTGCAGGAAATCCTCGTGAAAGACGGCGTCATTCACACAGCAACTGAGCAGCATGTGTACTTTTCAGAGCAGCTTGGCATGTTCACCCGCTTTTTAGTGGAAGAAGGACAGGTCATCACGTCCGGCACGCCGCTGTATGAATACGATGTCGTGGATTTAGAGGAGCAGCGTCTGCTGTTTGACTCAGAAGCTGAACAAATCCGCAGTGAAATCAATGCGGTTGAGTCCTACATTTCAGAGCTTGAAACGCTGGAGCGTCAATTAAGCGACGCCACGATCTCATCCTCTTCAGCAGACGCCAACCCAACGTCTTCTCTTGACGATCAGGAACTGCTTTTGAATATTGAACTGGAAGTAGGCATCGATATTTCAGACGCCACGATTGACCAGACCCGCTCCCTGCTGAATCAGCAAATCGGTGAGCAGGAAGCGTCAGTCGGACGATTGGAAGCGCAGGAAGCTAAGTTCAAAAGTTTGAGCGAAGGACTTGAAGAAAGCCCAACGGTTCAAGTGGAAAGTGATTTTAACGGAAAAATCGCCCATCTTTCTGAAGGCGTGGAAAACCCGCTTATTACGATCTACTCTGACAATCTCGCCTCTCAAATCCTTTTAACAGACGAAGAAGCGCTTACTGTTCTTGCTGGGATGAAAACAAGTGTTACGTCACCTGTTGCGAAAAGCACAGTGAACGGTGCGGTCGTTGCCAACCCGCAGCTGCCTGAACAGGAACCAACGACGGAAGAAAAAAGCCTCTACTCGGTTGATGTAGATCTGCAGGAACCAGGCCCTGAATGGTTTATCGGCCAGCACGTTGTGAATGAAATTGTGACAGATGAAGCACTTGGCGCGACAACGGTCCCTTCCATCAGTTTAGATGAAAAGCGCCTTTACACGTTGACGCCGACCGGTATGATTCAGCCTCGCATCGTTGACCTTGGACTTCGTGTGGAGGATCGCCAGGAAGTTTACTCAAACATCGAACCAGCAGAGTGGCTCGTCATCGACCCGCTTCAGGTCGAGCGTTTCAATTCTGCCTATATCACACCCATGACAGTTGACCGCCTGACCACCGATAACCTCGGTACACTCGGTAAGCGGTCGAGCTGGAAGCATGTTTTGCTTGGGGTATTACCGAAGTATTAGAAGAAGTGAGAAAAGCCCGGTTCCAAGACCGGGCTTATTTATATGGTGATGAGGGTGGCAGAGCGATTCATTTGAAATGGAGGTTGACCTCATTTGAATTATACGAAGAACAACGGGTATGCGTTTCTTGATTTTCTGGTTGTACATGAAGATGAAATGAACGACTATCCTCCCCTTGCCGGCTCCTTTGCTGTGTTAATCTGTTCAGGCAAATACCTGATCTGCTACAACATCTGGCGTGAACAATGGGAATTGCCAGCAGGACAAAGGGAGGAACATGAAACGCCTAAGCAATGTGCGATCAGAGAGCTTTATGAAGAAACAGGGCAAACAATAAACGATCTGGCGTTTAGAGGCTTACTTAAGGTGAAAAATATATCGAGCGGTTTAGTTAAGTTCAACCCTGTTTACGCTGCACACATTGAAAAACTACAGCCTTTTCGGAAGAACGATGAAACGTCAGGTATAAAGCTTTGGGATTTATACGAGACGATTGGATGGATTGATGAAATTGATTGTAAACTATTGAACTATGTAAAATAGGATGCTTTAGACTTTAGAATATTGCTTTCAGACATCATAGTTATATAGAACTTATTTTTTCACACAGGAAAATGCCAATACGACGGGAATTCGAAGCCTCCTTTGATATTCATTTTCGTCTGTGAAGTTTTCACGTGCAGGTTTGCCTTCTCGTAAGTCCGTTACTACAAATCCGGAGCGGACAAGGGCGCTGAAATAGCTTTCGATTGTGTGATGATATTTCACGACGATTTGATCAATCCAGGGTTCTTTTCTTTCCCCTTCAAGAAAATAGTCATCGACTACCCAATTTTCACGTTTGTCTCCACTTTTTTTACTTGTAAAAGATGCGGTAGTGAGAGGGTGTTGCACGCTGAACACGAACCTTCCCCCTTCTTTTAGAGATCGATGAATGTTTTGAAAAAGCCCGTCTAACTCTTCTACATAATGGATGGCAAATCGTGACGTTACGATATCGTACTTTTCTAGTGGGTAATCATAGGTTTCCATTGTATGATGATGAACTTCTCCATTCATCCCCTTTAGATTCTCCCTTGCTGCTTTGACCATTTGTTCAGAGCCTTCTATTCCCGTATAACCTGCTGCACCCCGCTCAATTAATTCACTGCCAAAGGAAGCATCGCCGCAGCCTAAATCTAGTATCGTTTTATGCTGAACGTCATTTAACAGCTCATAGATGATTGGCGTTTCAATGGCATGATTCGGGCTATCCTTCCGCCCTCTTCTTTTCATATAGTTTGAGAAAAAAGCTTCCTGGTCATATGCACTTGGTCCCTTGTACTCCATGTCATTCTCCTTGTGAACGTATTTATGCAGCACTTCTAATATAATCGATCACCGCATTTTGAACAGTTAAAAATAAGAGCCATCCACCTAGGCCTAACCCAATCGAAACAAATAGATGAACGGAATGCTGTAAAGCAAAATACACAATGAGCAGCAAAACCGCTGTTGCTGGGAACCCCCAAAGCACCCCTAAGGCAAACTTGCTCAGGACGGCTGCTTGCTCTCCTTGAACATAGAGCCAAATGATACTCAATAAACTGACGAGGGGAAGAGCTGCGATCACCCCTCCGTATGATGGAAACCTTCTTGAAATCTCCGTCACTGCCCCAATGACAATCGCTGAAGCCACGATTTTCATGACAATGAACATGATTTTGCCCGCTCACTTAAAAGTTGGAATGCCTTTTCTACGAGTTCTTTCTCACTGTCTTCTAAACCATCAATGACGTGTTGCAGCTTCTCTTCATCGAGGCTTGTATTCCGATGTAACACGTCTCTCCCTAAATCGGTCAGACGAAGCACCACTTTTCTTTCATCAAGCGAATCTCTCTCTTTAGTTAGTAACTTCTTTTCAATAATGCGCTTCACATGCTCAGAGGCTGTATTCTGAGACACTTGAATATGAGAAGCAATGTCATTCACCCCGACTCCATCTATTTTATCAACAAGCTGCAGAATCCGGACCACCTGATGAGAAATTTTTTCCTTGTGCGGGTAGTGTAAATGAAAGTAAATATCTGTCCAGTATTGATTTAATTGATTTGTAGTCCCCATCGTAAAAGCACTCCTTTATATCTTTTTAAGCGATTATATCGTAAAGTAAGATATAAATAAAGAATACGATCGAAATTTTATAAGAAGTTTAGCAGGACATATAAAATGATTATGGCAAGGACAATATAAACTACATACTTCCCAATATTCTTTTTTCTATCTTTTTCATAAATAAGAGCCTCTCCAAAGATAGCTGTAATCATTAAATAAAATACAAAGTCATGTCTTATAAAAGCATAAACTAGTATCCCAATAGTCACTGTAATTCCGATAAGGGAACCATAATTTATAACTTTTGAAATCTTTTGAATGGTATATCCTCCTTTTACGCAAATCCATAATTTCTTTTACCGTAATCGCTCTTGTATGCTCAAGCATTGCCGCAAGCTCACCCATTTTTTCTGAAAACTCTCTGTTGTTTCGAATTCGATATTCTATCATCCTATTCCCCATTCCTTATTAGTAAGATTACCAATAAAAAAGGAGAAATATAGTCTGATATTAAAAGGAAATTATTGATATAATTGGATTAGGTATTCGTTTGGAGGAAGTAGGAAAATAGAAAATTGAGAAGGCCACATCGCTTATGATTTGGTCTTTTGGTTAGTTGTACACTTAATGGCGGAGGGATATTGATGTGGGAGAAAAGGCAAATAGAGACGGCAAGAGGCGAGTTTGAGGTTTTCACAGCAGGCAGCGGAGAGCCGCTATGTGTGACGCATTTATACAGTGAGTTTGACGAACGAGGCTATTATTTCGCTGATCCATTTGTAGACTTTTTCACCGTTTATCTTGTCAATTTGAAGGAAGCGGGAAACTCTTCACGAGTGGTTCATGAAGAGGAGTTGAGCATGCGTGAAACGGCAATGGATTTAGAAGCGATTCGGATGTCGCTTGGCTTTGATACGTGGAATTTTGCAGGTCATTCTACAGGCGGCATGCTGGGGTTGGTTTATGCAGTGGACCACCCTCATTCTTTAAAGCGTTTAATGGTGGGTGGAGCATCCTCTTCAAACGACTATATGAATTACAAGGACAGTATTTACAGTCAAAAGAATCCAAAAAATAAAAGGCTCAAAGACATCTTCTCGATTCTGAATTCACCTCATGCAGCAACAGATGAAAGAAGGCTGGCTGGGAGAGAATGGACGGAAATGTCTTTGCATGAGCCAAGCCGTTTTGAAGAGTACTTTTCCAAACCAAGCAGCGGGAAGGTCGTACCAAAACGGTTAGATTATTATTCCTATAAAGAGCTCCCCACGTATGATATTCGAGATGATATTACGCAAATCAAGACACCAACTCTCGTTTACTGCGGCACCTACGACGCTCAATGCCCCATCCATTTTTCAGAGGAAATCCGCAAGCTTGTTCTTGGGTCTGCATTCTACGAATTTGAAGCAAGCAATCACCTTCCTTATTTAGAGGAAAAGGATAAGTTTATTGAGATGATCAAAGATTTTATTGGTTTAGGATCAAGATAGTTTACCAAAAAGGGAACAAATGTTCTATAATAAAAATAAGTATATACGGGGGTGTATGAATGAAACCTATATTGACAAAAGAGACATGTGCAGAACAATTTCAAGACTATTATTGGTTAAAGGAAGAGTTACAGCTATTTTGCAGAGAACATGGACTGAGCGCTTCAGGTTCTAAGCAGGAGATTTCCGATCGAATTGAAACTTTTCTGCGGACAGGTGAGATTAAGAAACCTGTGAGAAGGTCAAAAATACAAACGAAAAAGGAGTCTCAGCTGGAATTACATCTTGATACGGTGATTACGGAAAACCATCGCTGTAGTCAACATGTCAGAGCCTTTTTTAAGTCCATAATCCCGAACTTTCATTTTTCTACCTACATCCAACACTATTTTAAAACGAATGCAGGTAAAATCTATCGTGATGCAGTAGACGCCTGGTATGAGGAAGAAGAGCGAAAGAAAAATCCCCTGTTCAAGAAAAGCATCGCACCTCAGTTTGAATATAATCAATTCATTCGCGACTTTTTTGCCGATCTGAATAATAAAGGGAAGAGCCGTGAAGAAGCGATTCAAGAATGGAATGAAATAAAGAAGCTTCCTGGAAGCAATACATATATCTCTCAAAACAATAATTAATTTTTTGGAATGATCATGTCAGTTTCCCCCGCGTCCACTACAGCAACCAAAATAGATAAGATTGAATGAATCCACTGTATACCAAACGTACTGTGATAAATGTAATTCTTCCAGGCGTTGTGGACGAAAAAAGTTCCGGAAGAGCAGCAATACCCCTGAATTGCTGAATCTGAAAAGGGATAAAGTACACTTAATTAAATGATTTACCTAGTTGTTTCTTGAAAGTCAATTTTAACTACTTTTTCAGTTTCGGTATTGTACTCAATATTTACGAATACACCGAACTCATTGCCACCCTCTTTTAGCCATAATTTAAATTTTTCAATTGTCGTATCATTTTTCGATTCTTTACCTACATGCAAGTAGTCAATAATTTCAGCATTAGGGTATTTTGATTGTGTTTCTTTCACAGCAAGACTTCCCCACTTCGCGTAAGTTGGAGCTTGATGTTGTGCCAAAGTTGTAGTTGATGCAGGTGTTAAAGCTGAAATCGCTATGGTACAAATTCCAATTGCAATAATGGTTTTTCGCATACTCATTCCCATCTCCTTTTGATTAGGTTGAGCAACTTTCATAAAATCATACTCGATATCGTGTCATCAAACATCATCTGTTAGAAACCTCAAATCAGACCTTCGTATTAATAAAGCTAACATGCTGAATCGTTTTAAATCAGCGTTTTTATCTAGATGCTCTTTTTAAAGTAAAATAAATGTATTCAATTATTTCATGAGTTCTTTCTTCAAAGAAGTAAATACTACATTAAAAAATAGAGGAGGGACAGTTGTTGAAATTGATCCCAGTAGTATTTTTACTTTTCTTTGGCTTAGCGATTTCTTCTTATTTAACGACAAATGCAAATTCAGATGACCCAGAGAAGTCATTTCGCGATGCCCTAAAAAACGATGGTTTTGTAACGCTTGAAAAGGCTGTGGAACAATTTGAGAAAAAGGTAGAGGAAAATATTATTTTACCTGACATTCCGTTTGATGCGAATATAAAAGTAGGAAAAATAACAACTGAGGGATCATTAAATTTAAAATGGATTTCTACAAATGAAATTGATACTAGAACACTTTGGATGGACGTTGTTCCAATAAAAAAAGAACTTAAATTAAATCCTGAAAAGTGGGAAATACTAGAATTACCTAATGGGGTTAAAGCTTACTACGATGATAATCATTACTATGAATTAGTCCTGCAAAAGGGCAGCTTTCATTACTTTATTAACCACGATAAAGAAAATATAACTAAAGAAGATTTCATTAAAATGGTAAAACGATACCAATAACTTTAGTATTCAAATAGTATAAATCACAATCAATACATGAATGACTTCTCATAGCACATACGTTCACTGTATCAATAGATCCATAACTATTTAATGTCAGGTGAATTCTTTTCATTTGATAGATTCAACCATCAACCGTAAAAGAACCCCAGGATCTTGACCCTGAGGTTCTTACCTAATTCATTCTATTTTAAAGCGATGTTACTGCTTCTTGAACTGGCTTCACTCCGCCTACTACCTGAAATTCTTTTCCGATTGTTGAGTCGTTTTCAAGGACGGAAACAATGACGCTTGCTACGTCTTCTCTTGGAATTTCGCCCCGCTCCACTGTTTCTCCTGCCGTTACGGTTCCAGTTGCAGGGTCATTCGTAAGTGCACCCGGATGAACAATCGTGTAATCCAGGTCAGTGTCTCTCAACCAACCATCTGCATAATGCTTCGCTGCCACATATGGTGCAAATGATGAAGGAGCAGATTGAATTGCTTCACGAGTTGTGTCAAATGAGCTGATCATCACAAATCGCTTTACGCCTGCTTTTTTCGTGGCTTCAATGGTTTTCACTGCGCCATCAAGGTCAATCAGCATTGTCTTATCAGGACCCGTTTTAGGACCGGAACCAGCAGCAAAGACTACTGCATCCACACCTTCAGCTGCTTCTGAGATCGCATCTATATCATCCTTCTCAAGATCTTTCAGGACCGTTTCAGCGCCAAGATCTTCAAAATAAGAAGCCTGCTCCTGCTTTCGGATCATCGCTCTCGCTTCCAGCCCTTCCTTTTCCTGAATCATGGATACGGCATGCTTCCCAACTTGTCCATTTGCTCCAACTACTAATATCTTCATTTCCTTCACCCTTTCAACTTTTTCTATTTGTATAGGATAACGTTTTGGTTTGGGGTGTGTCTAAGGATCTGTTTGAGGAAGCGGCTTTGCTGAAAGCAGTAATGTTTGCTATATAATAAAAAAGATCAGGGTGACTCCGCCTGACCTTTTAGCTATATTTCATTTGTATTTAAAAACATCTTCGAAAGAATGAAATTCTCCGCTATTCGCTTCCTCAATATCCATCTTCTGATCATCAGTTGGTTCAACTTTATCAAATTCTTCTTCATATTTACTCAGTGTCTCCAGAATTTCTTTTACCTTTTCTAAATTCTCTTCTGAAATATTATCAATTAATTTATATAAATCCTGTCTTCTTACAGCCATAAAAGCACCTCCCATAAGAATACTTCTTTAATTTATAGAATTAAATAGCTCAGCGTTTTTGAAGCTGAATATTAATTTTCTTCTAACTAGCATAAATACTCGTAAAAAAAGGTAAGTTTCATTTTTCATTAACAATTAATAAGCCAAAATCGCTTTCGTGTACTCCATAAAGTCAACAAGACGATCCTCAAGGACATGCTGCAGAATAACAACATTTACTTCGTAGTCATGAACGGCTGTCTTTTGGAAGGCGATCATTGCTTTCATTTTTTGACTAAGCGGGGAGGAGATGACCTCTTCCTTTTCAAGAAAAGTAAATGCATCCCGACGATTTTGAGGTAAGCCAAGCTTCTTCTCAGCTACAATATGCATTGCGATGTCAATGCTTGCTTCACAAGCTCTTTGAAAATTTAAAATGATGGAATCTTGCTTTGTGAAGTCATTTAAACTTGCCGGCTGATCATCGTATACTTCTCGAATCCGGTGAAGGCAGCGCTCGATGATACTGATCTTGTTTAAAATAATGTCATTCTTCATTAAATACCGACCCACCTTCCTCGATGTCATCTTGATCGTATTAACCCTATTTGGAAGAAGAAATTAATTTCTAAGCTGCATCAAACTAACCCATAAAAAGTTTTCACCAAATAATCCATCCATATGATTAATCTTTTTCATTTCCCTAAAATTAAGGATATTGAAATCATTCACAAACACTTCTTTCAATCGTTCTTCTGTGTAACCTATTCCTCCATGTAAGCTGCCTTTTTCGTATACTTCCCAATCCGGTGTACCTAAGGCACCTTCAGTATTGAAGCAAACAATCCCGAAGTATCC
Source organism: Jeotgalibacillus campisalis (assembly GCF_000829515.1). Classification (GTDB taxonomy): domain Bacteria; phylum Bacillota; class Bacilli; order Bacillales; family Jeotgalibacillaceae; genus Jeotgalibacillus; species Jeotgalibacillus campisalis. The sequence continues at coordinate 293,452 of NZ_JXRR01000022.1, forward strand.
ATCTTTTTTCAGTGCTTTTTTCAGTATTTCAAGATAGGTTAATCTGCGATGTGGTGCTAAATGGTGAAACAACCCACAGTCATAAATAAAGTCATAAGTGTGGGCCTCAAACTTGAAGTCAAATAGGGAAATACAATGAAATTCTATATTAACCTCCTCTTCTTTCGCTCTTTCTTTTGCCCATTCAATCGCATTAGAGGAAACATCCAAGGCATCTACCTGACAGCCTTTCTTAGCCATATAAACAGCATTCCTGCTTGGTCCGCATCCTATTTCCAATACTCGCTCAGGTGCTAGCCCGTTAGTAAAATACTCTACAAGATTCTCATCAGGGCCCTTATTTTTGAAAAACGGAATTTCTTTCGTTCTATCCTTATAAAAATGATCCCAAAATTCCTTCGGCTCTCTTAGGAATCCATCCAGCATTTCATTCAGATCTTCGTAATTCAGGATTGCCTTTTTCAACTAAATCGCCCCTTAGTAAAAGTGATCTCTCTTACTATTTTACTAAATTTTCCATTCTTGATGTAACATAGTCATTATTTTCACATATATTCATATGCAAACATAAATCAGAAAAGCCTCCAAACAAACTTTGGAAGGCTTTTACGAAACACTGATCCTATTTATCGTACAAATAGACTTGAAATAACGTTTCGATGATAAACATCTTATACATACTAGCTTTTTCTAACTTTTAATGCCCATTCATTTATCTAAGATTACTCCTCTTCCACCATAATTTCACTGGCAATTCTATTATTAATCTCATTATTTCCCTCTTTATCAATCACCCATAAATGTACGATAGGGTCTTGTGCATCGCTTATATATTCGTCCAAATCCTCAAATTTTTCAACTTCTCCACTAAATGTAGTGTCTGTCATCATCAAGTAGAACTTCGAATGTTGGATATGATGCTTCAGGATCGATATCGTCTTCTCCAACGATAATGCTGTTTTCCTTTACTTCAAGGATTGTCCCCTGGAAGTCAGCATTGTGCTTATTATCACCTTCACGCCCGCATCATAATATTAAAAGAATCAACAGTGACAGTAGACTAGTTAGCCATTTCTTTCTCATACTGGCCCCCTTGCTACCTTTTGCTTCATCCTGGATTTACATTTCAAGTTTCATAAGGGATGAAGTATTCAGTTTTCCTATTTCTTTTCAGAAAAATACATATCCGCATAATACTCGATCTCTTTATCCTTTCTTATAACAGACACTATTTTTTCAACAGTTACATGAGACAAGAGACCTGTTTCATTAAAACCGTCTGCAACATTAGCAGCTAGTTGTTTAAATTCCAATTGTGGACTTTTAAGAAGTTTAAGCAGCTGCTGTTCAATAAAATCTTCATTCCCTTTTGAGTTTTCATATAAATAGTCTATTGCAGGTATCAGTTCCTGTTCGTCATTACTTGCTAAAGCTGCTTCCACTTCTTCAAGAGTATACTCTGTTTTCTCGACTTCAATGACCGTGTCCTCCAGCTCTTCCATCACGAACAACCCCGTTAAAAACTCGCTAAAATTAGGAGCTAACTCTATGATCTGTTCCCTCTCTGTGTCTATGTAGATAATCGGAGGCTCTTCTTTTGTCTTTCGATAATCAAATGCAATCCATGAGTGTCCGTCGCCCGAAAATAGGACTATCTCTTTAGGCAATCCCCATTCCTCGATTAAATATTCGCTCTGCATTATGCCGTCTTTTTCTGCCAGGCCTAAGATATGTTCAATATGAATAAAATCCTCACCCCAAGAAGTTTGCTCATTTACAGGGAAGGCATTATAGATGATCATCCCGCCATTTTGCTGCTTCAGCAGCTCAATATAAGCTGCAGGCAGTTTTACTTTCAGCTCCTTTTCTTCTTTTTCTATTGCCTTGGTTGTTAAAGGTTCTAATTTGTAGTATTCATTTTCATCCTGCCAGATTTTCTTCATCATGATAACTCCTCTATAATTTGTTTTATGAGCTACTTTTAATACTTTATTTTAATTGAAGTTTCTTATTGTGTTTTCATTTTGTTGATTATGTTTACCCACGTTCATTAGGCTTCAATAGCCAAAAGATCCCTGTCCCAAACAAGGCGAAAAAAAGCTGATCCAGCCAGTTCCAGTTCTCGAAATCCAGGAAAAAAGTGAGGCCAAAAAACAACAGAAAAATCAGGACATAGCGGATGAGCATGGATTAAGACTCCTTACTTTTATTTTGGATGGATTAATTTTAGGATCTAGCCCCACCACATCGCCGTTACAAAAATTGACCAAATAGATGCACCAGGCGCCACAATAAAGAAAACCAACAAAAATAAATCACGATAGTGTGAAACCGAATCTTGTTTTTTGAATAAGAGAAATAGCAAGAAACCTGACACTAGGTATAATAAAATCCCTATAATTGTTGATCCAGTCAAGTAAAATACAGGGGCGGTTGGAATGAAGTATTCACTCAAAAAGTAAGCTAGCCCTTGACCAAATATGCATAACACGGTAGCTAGTAAGAACATGCCAATCCAAACCCTATTAAAATTTTTCATTAAAGGGACCCTCTTCCTTTTAGTTATCCATTCTTCTAACAATGGATGGAATTTAACTGGATATAAATTACGTTTAGTCCGCCAAAATAAATGTTGCTCTTATTCTATTAAATACCATTTTATGAAAAGAATCCATTTTATTTTCTAATTAAAATTGGCCTCTCTCGTTTGCAACCAGCAGTCGAGTATGTTAATTTTAGAGTGATCATTCTATCTAAGGTGGTAAGCTGATGAGTAAAAAGAGACAGGATTTAGTCGAGCGTGCTGACGTGCTGTTTTATGAAAATGGTTTTCATGCGATTGGCCTTAAGCGGATTGTAGGAGAAGCAGGCGTTGCTTTGATGACGCTGTATAATCATTTTGATTCGAAGGAAGATCTGATTTTAGAGGTGCTGAATCAGCGGGGGGAAAGATATTTTGCCTATCTGGAAGAAGCTGTTTCAGAGGGGAATGCTAAGGATCTAGCTTCTATTTCCCGGTTATTAGCCGACTCACATGTTCGCTGGCTGCGCTCTGAAGGCAGTAACGGCTGTATGTTTTTACGAGCAAAGGAAGAGTATTCTTTTGAAAATCAACAAATTGTGAAACAGGTTGTTGCTCATAAAGAGTCGTTGCGCTCATTTTTCCTCACACATGGCATGACGGAAAAGCAGGCTTTGCAGCTGGCCATGCTGTTTGAAGGAGCGACTGCTTTAGCTGAAGTACATGATCTGGAGGATGTGGCAAATGAATTTAGCGATTTGGTTCACATGCTTTTTAAAGAGTAAGCTGTCGGAATGGCTTATTCTTTTTTTTGAAGATAAAGTAGAGTGACCGTTCTATATATTAAAGGAGGTACTATTTATGTGGAAATTTGTATTGCCGGGCATTGCGATGATTGGTGTCACGTTTGCATTTGCCCGTTTTAGCTTTGGTTTATTTCTTCCGCCCATCTCCCAAACGTTGAATCTAACAGAAAGCAATGCCGGCTTAGTCGGCTCGACTGCTTATGCAGCTTATTGTTTAGCGCTGTTGACTTCCTCTTATTTTATTCAGAGATGGGGTCAATTCCGGGTCGTTCAATTCGCCGGCTTAAGCGCGATTTTAGGATTGTTGGGGATTGCCTTTTCGCCTAATTTTTATATATTGGCAGGCAGCACGTTTATCGCGGGGCTTGGGAGCGGCTGGGCGTCGCCTGCCTATGCTCAAGTAGCAACAGAATCGTTTAAGAAAAGAGATCAGGACAGAGGCAACACCTGGATGAACAGCGGAACCAGCTTTGGTCTTGTCGTTACCTCGCCGATCGCGCTCCTTTTTACCGACCAATGGCGGCTAGCCTTTATTCTTTTTGCTGTTATCGCTCTAGTTGTAACGGTTTGGAATATGCGGGTTCTTCCATCGAAGAGGCCTGATTCTGTTCCCACGGAAAAGCCCAAGTCGTTTGCTTTTGTTAAACAGGCAAAGTTTCTTCTGGCAGCTTCTTTTGTGATGGGTGTCAGTTCATCTATTTTTTGGACGTTTTCAAGAAGCTACTTAACTTCCGTGCATGAAATGAGTGCAGGTGAAAGTGTCCTCTTTTGGGTCGTTATGGGCTTGACAGGGATCATTGGCGGAGCAGCGGGAGGCTTGATCCAAAAGATCGGCTTAGCTTCTTCATATCGTTCGACGTTATTGATGATGATGCTTGCCATTGCTGGGATTACCATCCCGAATTCGGTAATCATCTACTCTTCTGCCGCTTTGTTTGGCGCTGCTTATATCCTGATGACGGGCATTTTCATTGTATGGGCATCTCGGCTCTTTCCAACTCTCCCATCCATGGGGGTTAGTTTATCCTTTTTATTCTTAGGACTCGGGCAATCCCTTGGCTCATCCGTTGCAGGCGGTACCATCCAGGCTGTTTCGTATCCTTTTAGCTTTTTATTATTTGCTTTTATTGGACTTGTTGGATTGTTTGTACGCGTGAAGAGTGAGAATTCAAAAGGAGAGGAGCAGACAAAGAGCGCCATTGTGTAGGTGAATGTCTCCCTTTCCTCTTTGCTGCATAGAAAAAAGCATCCCTAAATGGAGGGATGCTCACGTTAGACAATTAGCTTATTTTACTTTTTCCCGCTTTTCTTCCAGTATGCCATAACGTAATTTCAAGAATTGCGATACAGCTGACCAGCCATGTCAGACCAAGTGACAGCCCGCCGATTACGTCTGTAAAGTAATGAACGCCAAGTGGAAGGCGGCTGAAGGCAATTAATAAAATTAAGATGCCAAGGAAGATATTGATCAGCCATTTTGCTAAAGCATTCAGTTTACTTCTCATGACCAAATAGATAATAAATCCGTAAAAAACGATCGGCGCGGTTGAATGTCCGCTGGGAAAACTGTAGCCTGTTCCATCATATGCATCTATTATATTCGGGCGATCTCTGGAAAATGCCGCTTTAAGTCCGGCAATCAAGAGTGTAACTCCACCCATTGCAATAACAAAATAAACAATTCTCCACTTTTTCCGCTGATAAAAAACCCATAGCACCACAAGCATGATGATCGATCCTAAAGTCAGTGCCCAGACTGATCCGAGCTCTGTTATCCATGCGAAAAAGGTTGTAACACCTGGTGTTGCAAGGCTTTCAGCAAAATCTGCAGCATATCGGTCAATCATGAACATTTCATTTTCCAGCACTTCTTCACCAAGCTCTGAAAATATGTAAAAACCTCCACCTATTATTAAAAGTGCAGTAACAATTAAAATATACGTTCTGGCAGGTATTTCTTTTATTGTATTTAGCATCCTGGTTTACTCCTTACTTTAGTCATGATAATACGCATTCCCTGTTTTGATGCTTGAGAAACGTATAAACTGTAATGAGCCTACATCGATCCTTTGAACAATAAAATTTATTGTTGATAATGACAAATGAGCCTGTGACAAATGTTTGTCTCAGACCCTTTGACCGGTTCACTTCGCTTCAAGTGGACGCTTTCCGCAGGGACGACGCTGAACCTCCTCCGGGCTTTGCCCTGCGTAGTTTCAGCTAGCCGTCATATCCTGCTGGAGTCGCCACCTTCCGCTCCGCTCACCTCATACGAATGATCGTTACTTCCTTTATTTAAACTTTTTAAGTTTTGTCTCAAACTTGTATTGGCTTTTCGTTATATTAAACATTCTACTTAAAGATTAGAGGAAAGGTAAATAGAACGAAAGCTGCCCAAAGTCCGTAGACCGGCAAATATTTTGTAACGGCATCTTGGATCGTTGAAGGGCCGGATTTGTTTCGCAGAAATTGCATATAGGAGAGCATAATCCACAGTAGATTTGCCCAGATCAGGATGTTTACGCCTAGAACAGCAAGTCTATTTGGCGTAATTCCATAAGAAGAAAGTCTGAACACGATGGCTGATAAAGCCACAGTGTCAATGATCAGCGCAAGAGAAATTAAGGCAACATTTATATAATCTGAAATGCTCTTTTTCTCGTCTGAGTCGCTCTCGATAATGGAAAAGATGGTAACGGCCAATACACCAAGGAGTATTCCGTTGAAGGCGATCAGGAAATCGCGGTCCATGAATGGATTTTTTCCGAGCCATATAACCATTATAAGGTAGACAACCAATGTGACTAGAACGAGGGGACTGAAAATTTTAGCTAAATACGGTGTGATATTTTTAGCCAGTGTAAGGTTCAGTGATGCCAGGTAGGCAGCCACAATCGCGAGGGCGGCGGCACCAAATAAAACGACATTGCTAAAATAGAAATTTTCAATATTCAAGCCAATAAAGCTGAATAACTCCAGGGTTAACACCGCCAGTACCATTCCGCTAACGGCCATGCTGGCGTAGAGAATACCAACTTCCACAGTAAATTTAATATAAGCTAATCTTGTACGGTCATTTAAAAATTCATTTCCTGTAAATGCAAGCCCCGAAAGTACCCATAAGAAGATGGGAAAGTGTAAATAAACAAGTATGTTACTGTCTGAGTAATTCAATGGCAGCATAGTAAGATAAATCCCTGAAGCTAAGAACAACGCTGCAAGCGAAAAAATAATACTGTTTTTCGGAGGATTCTTGTAAACAAAAAAGGCAGCGATAAAGGGAATTACACCAAATGCCAGATTAACCGGAGCAATTGCTTCTTGTTCAACAAAATGGAACAGGATCCTAGTACTAATACCAGCCATAATAGCTAAAAGGCCCATGAATAAGAACTCTTTTTGAAGCAAGGAAGATCTTTCTGCACTTGCCGTCTCCTTGAAATGCAATCTTTCATGCCAAACATCAAGAACTTCAGAATCAGGATTGTGTTCCCAGGCGTATGATAATGACTTTTTAAAAGCTTTCGGGTCTTTTCGATACATTCTCTCCAGCTCATGAGGATTAGCAATATTTTCTAGTATTAACTTGTTAAGCTCCATCGTCGTACCTCCCCTATAGATACTTTTCTCCACAATGACTAACGGTCTTCGTCACTTTTGTATTCTAAAATATCTCCTGGCTGACAGTCTAAAGCCTTGCAAATGGCCTCTAATGTCGAGAATCGAACCGCTTTTGCCTTTCCATTTTTCAATATAGAAAGGTTCGCCATTGTTATGCCAACCTTCTCCGAAAGTTCGGTTACGCTCATTTTCCTTTTTGCTAACATCACATCAATATTAATGATAATGGTCATTGTCATTCACCTCAGACGGTTAAATCATTTTCTGATTTGATCGTAATTGCTTCTTGTAAAAGTTTTTGGAGAACTGCCGCAAAGACTGCGATGACCAACGAAGCAAAAGGAACCACCAACCCGATAAAGATAACGCCCGGTGCATCATCTGCTTCCGCAAACAGATAAAAAAGCGGCCAAACGAGCACATGCAACATACTGATTGAGATGGCGCAGTATTTAATTTTCTTTAAAGCCTTTACAGATAAATCGGAGAAAGCTTCATTTTTGTCAATGTAGCGCAGCAGTTTGAAAGCCTGATACAACGCAAAGTAAAAAGGGATCGCCGATGCATCAAATGCGATGTACACGAAATATTTTACAAAGGAAAACTCAGGAAGCAACGTTGCTGCAAGATCTGCCAGCTCAGGCACCAAAAAGATGCACAAAGCAAGAACCGGGACCCCTAAAAGAATAACGGCGATTTTTAAAAACAACGTAGTTACTTTTTCCATAAAAGCACACCTCACTTCTTTATTCTGATTTTGATTTTACTCTAGTATATATTGTTTTACAATAAATATTTATTCCTTATCAAAATTTATTTATTGTGTAATTTATTTTAGACAAATATAGAAGAGCCTAAGACAAATGTGTCTCAAGCTCTTTGACCGGTTCGGTTCGCTTCGCTTCAGGTGGACGCTTTCCGCAGGGACGGCGCTGAGCCTCTCCAGGCTTTGCCTTGCGGAGTCTCAGCTTGCCGTCTTATCCTGCTGGAGTCGCCACCTTCCGCGCCGCTCACCTCATACATACGATTTAAAAAACATTCAAACTGATATACTATCAGATCAGACCATCGAAGAAACTTACACTGAAATGGATGAGATTGACCCTTAAGATTCCCCAAGAGTTTATTGATAATATTAAGGAGGCTTTTTAATACTCGAGTTGCGAGTATCACAGCATTAAAATAGTTTTGCGCAACCCGTTAAATTAAACATTTATTACCTTGTTCATTCTAAAAATAAATTTAAAACGAAAGGGTATATGTATTGATAAGTGAGAATAAAAAAAGCAATCAAGCCTATTACGGATAGTAAAAACACCCTACCCTTTTTTATCCTTAACTGTACAAAAGCAGATCCCAACACAAGAAGCATAAAAATTACAATCATTGAACCCCAAACCCAATTATAAATTTGGTCTCGTCCTTGGTCTGGTGCAGCAATGCTAAGCACTGGGCTTAAACCGACAAGAGCTACCAAGATGAATAGCAATCCGTGTACCAAATATACTGCTGTCTTAAACAAGTAAACCACCTACTCTCTCTAGTCTCGAAAGCTTGTTTAACAATCCTTACTCCCTTAAAAGGTTTGTTTGTTGAACAAAAACTAAACAATTTTCTGCTTGTATTTTACAATAAGAATACTTTATCCTTTTTGCACTAAACTGCGCCCCACCCGATTACGAATATCATAGTACTCATTTGCTCAACTAAAACCCACAGAACTTAAAATTCCACATAAAATGGTTGTTTGCTGTTATCAAGAGAGTACTCTATTCTTTGTTTAAAATTTTCAATGGTGATCATTTTCAATGCCTCCTCGATAGGGAAAAAACCAACTTCTAGACTTTCTGGGGAAGTTGTTAATTTGCCTCCCGTTGGCTTAGCTAAAAAAAGAGTATTACAAATTGACTTATTCACATTTTAAAATATCCCACAGAATTTAAGAACTTCAATATCAATCCCTGACTCTTCTTTCGTTTCCCTTATTGCAGCGTCTTTTAGAGACTCACCCTCTTCAACGATACCACCTGGCATTTCCCACCCTCTCTTAGGTCCTTTAATTAGCAAAATTTCCTTTTGGTCATTGAGTACAATCGTTGCAGCTGAAACAAAGTGTTTAGAAGGTGTGTGAATATGTGATGGCTTCTGTCCCAAAGTCATTGCCCCCTTTTGTAAAATAAAGCTTACCTACTCTCTATCTAATGGCCAATTTTTAAACATTAGTTAAACATCACTCTTCAACAACTAATCTGTTATTTTATTTTAACATTAATTGCCTTTTATTTGGCAAAAAAAAGAAGCGTTCCCTGTTAAAGAAACGCTGCCATTAATATTAAGTTCACCTATTAACAAACTAGAACCTGCCCTAATTACGTTTTTAGACTTATGCTATACTACTATAAATAGATAGAATATTATGACAAGGAGTGGTACTTTGAAAGTTTTGGTTTATACTTTAATCGCTCTTTTTTCAGGAATTTTTCTTTTTAGTTTTTTCTATAACTTTTTACCTATTCCAGCAGTATTCTACTTACTACCTGCCTTGTTTCTAATTACCACACTACAAATGTTCAAAAAGGGTAAGAACATTGAAGGTTATATATTTATAGGGGTATCTGTCTTTTCTATCATAATTGCTTCAATCAGCTTTCTGTAAAAGCATAGCAGCTTTATTTCATCTATTTCAGTAAACTGCGGCATTTTTGAAAGAAGCAATCGCTCACCTTTACCCTAAGTCCAATAGGCCACATAGATTTTACAAAATGAAAAACATTATCACGTTTATAAACACGATCGTTGTAATTAAACCCAATACAATTTTTTTAAAAGTAAACTTCATGCTTCCGTTCTTCATTCCTCTAAATACTAAAAGTGCTATGAGTATTATGAGTAATAGAATTGGAGTTGGTGTTGGCACTATTTCACCTCTATTCTCTATGCAACCTTGAATTATTTCTTTAGTTTAACATTAATTCCCTTTTGTTTGACGTAAAAAAAGAGTATAAGTGTTGATTGAATCAGAGCTTATTTCAACTCCGCATTTTTTACCTCCCTATTGCTTCAGGTTATAACTCTCCAATCATATTTAATAACCACAGTTCTACACGAAAGAACATAACATTATTAAAGATCCTAAAATTACTTATGAATATAATTTTATTTATATTTAATAAATATTTATTGTTTTTAATAAAACTGGTGATATTATCTAGTTATAAAAAATGTTGGGAGGGTAACCATTAGCTCGTGATTTATAGATACCGTCTTTAAGGAGTAGTGTATGAAATATTCTTTATTTAGATTTATCGACATTTTTGAGGCGATTGCTATCTACCTGATCTGTTTTGCTTCAAACTTACTATTTATTTATGTACTTACGTTGGATTTAGAAGCTTCTTTTATTTTAGAGTCTTTTATTGAAAGTATTACAGATTATCAACTTGTTATCATTATTCTTCTTACATTTATGATCATCGTTTTTCACTATCAATTTTTAAACCGAAGAAAAACTGAAATATCCTGCCGAATACTTGTAGGAGATACAATGGTAAAGATTATCATCCGGTATATTTTGAATAGTCTTGCTATATTAGGGTTTAGTTTTTTTCTATCCCTATCATTAAACTTTTATTTAGAGCTGAATGGTACCAGCAATCTCTACTTAGTTTTTATTTTTATTTTATACATATTAATTAGTGCAGGTCAGGTGAAAAAAGAATGAGAATTTTACGGTTTTTTATAACTAGAATATTTTTAAAAAGATGGATCCTTGTTTTGGGTATGATATTATTACTTTTTTTAGCTAATTATCTTTCTTTTACTACTGCTCGTTCCGTTATTTCAACTTTTCAAGGTTATCAGGAAATAGAAACCCTGAATCAAGAAGGAACATTTATTGCTAATCTAGATCCAGATAGTAAAACTGAAAATGAGACCATTAATATAGATAAAACAAGAAAATTATATGAGTATTTAGACAACCATTATACTTATGCTCTGCAAGTTGATGGTTTTGTCACTTCATTAGAGAATGAACATGAAATGGAAGTTACTTTTTCCTATATCAATGAAGAGGCTTATAAGATCAATCAATTTAGTTTATCTCAAGGAAACCACTTAACCTTTAATTATCAATTTAATCAAGAAACAATACCTGTTTTAGTAGGTGCAGGTCTGGCCACAACCTATCCTGTAGGGTCAACGATTGAGATTACAGATCCTGTCACTCAGCAATTGGTCAATTTAAACGTTCGAGGAGTCTTGAAGGAGAATACTCATCGTTCTAATTTTTATGCTCCTAATATAAAGAATTATTTCAATTTTTCAATTTTTCTTCCTGTTAATGAAGAATTTATTCAACGTGCGGGTCTTGACCTCCACGTTAATGGTTTGACGGACATCGCGCTTCTTGATTCAACAGAAGATGAGGCAATGAATTTAAAAGAGCATATCCAGAAAAATCTAGGCTTGGAACTTAATTTTTTTAATCAACAGGAAAACTTTGATTACTTTGAGGAATATTATGTTTATTCACTAAAAATCATTTGTACGATCATGTTTATTTTACTCATAATCATTGTCTGTCTGGCTACCTGGAATAATTTTACTAGTATTCGATTAATGAAAAAAGATTTTACAATCAATTTAGTAGTCGGATTAAGTTATTCGAAACTAAGAGCCATTTTTTATAGCTATTTTGGACTGTTGTTTTCAATTAATTTAACCCTATTAATTGCGATAACCGCTTTCAATAGATACGGCTTTTGGCTAAGAAAAGAGTCCCTTTATGCTACTTACGGAATATTTGGCTTACTAAGTATGGATTGGATTGCTTTACTGATTGTTCTTTTTATCGATTTAATTATTGGGGTTACGATTGTTGAACTTACGCTAACAAAAATTAAAAGGATACCGATCTCCGTGGGGGTGTTAAATTGACTAGTATACTTAAACTGGAAATCCAGAAAAAAACATTCAAGAAGAAATGTTTTTCTATCTTACATGATTTTGAGTTGGAAGTTGAAGCTGGGGAAAGACTTTCTATTATAGGGGAGTCTGGCGTTGGAAAAACTTCTTTGCTAAATATCATGGGTCTGCTTGATCCACACTATCATGGGAGCTATAAGCTGTTTGATTCATCTGTTAAGGATTTATCACAAAATAAACTGGCTGAGTGGCGAAATCGAAAAATTGGTTTTGTTCTTCAGGAGTCCGCATTAATTCATTCTTTGACCATAGAGGATAATATTAAATTGCCCCTTCTGTATGCTCACCTTGAAAAAGACCCGGCTGCCCAAGATCACTTTAAACGAATTATTACTAAAATTGGAATTGAACCCATTTTGAAAAAAAAACCGCTTGAGTGTTCTGGCGGCCAACGTTCTAGAGCTGTTTTTGCCAGAGCTGTCATGATGAATCCCCAAATCATTTTATCGGATGAACCAACTGCGTCTTTAGATTCAAAAAACAAAGAAAACATTATCAATCTACTTTTTGATATGAATAAAGAATTTAATACTACTCTTATAACAGTGACTCATGATTTAGATGTAGCCAATCGACATGAACGAATCATTACTCTTGAAAGGAATGAATAAAGTGGGATTCTATATAATGATCACGTCATTCCTGCTTGGCATATTCTTTACTATTCTTGGTGTTTCTCGTAGGAAACGTAACTTTTTATACAAGTTTTTTATCGTGCTGGGGATCATCCTCATTCTTTTTGCTGTTTATCTAGCAAGGCCTCATTAAGAATCATAGAATTCCTAAATGTGACATTAACCCCCCCTGTCCCTGAAAAAAATGTTGAACATCAGGATTTATCAAGCATTTTTTAAGGAAGCGTTTAATTTATAAAGTTGAAAAGAAGCAAGGATATTCCTTATAAAAAAGACCTAACAGTCAACTCTCTAGTAACAATTGAAATAGGTATGATGTGGTTGATGCCTTCTATTACCGTGGTAGCAGCTGATGTTGTAAAAGGTAAATGAAAAAGAAAAAGCACTCCTTATTAGAGGAATGCAGCTTTTACTTGAACAAAGGGAGGCTCTTACTCAACAAATGCAAGCGTTCAAGAAGGGAAGTATTCCATTGGCTCAGTACAATAAACATAACCATTTTTCTTGTAATAATTAATTGCTTCATCACTTGGCCATACAATTACAAATTCAAATTTATTCTCTTTTATCCAATCGTTTATTGTATTTAGCACTTTACTTCCAACGCCTCCATTTCGATATTCTGGTATTGTGTATACGTTGGTCATATATGCAAATGGATGAGTAACCCTGCCAGGCCTTGGCACTTTTTGTACTAATTCTATGTAGATATGAGAAGTAATTCTTCCCTTATCCTCAGCAACCCAAATAAACCACTGACTACTCTCTATTGCATTTTCTAAGAATGTTTGACATTCTCTTTCAAACCCCTCATAGGACTCATCTTTTTTGCTCTCATCAAACTCAATGGTGTTATCCCATCTCATTTTAATTAATTGATTAATGTCTTTTTCTTCAGCAAGTCTAATGTTCATATAATCGCCCCCCTTATATTTTTCTTTTTAAATGTATTTCTAGATATAGTCGTTTAAAACACTATAAGAACAATCAATATTGTATCAATTGGTTGTTTGTTCCAAAGTACTCATCATAACCAATCCTGCTGACTTCTTTAAATCTTAATTTCTCAAGCATTTTTCTTGATCGAAAATTCTTTTCGTGTGTTTCTGCTTCAAACCTTGTAATTCCCAATTCCTTTAAACCATAATCAATCATACAACGAGCAGCATTATTGCCTAGTCCTTTACCCCAGAGTGTACTCTCACCAATAGCAATGCCTAATTCAGCAGTATTATCTTTACTAATGGCTAAGTCTGCGTAACCAATTAACTTCTCATTAAACTCTATTCCTAATCGGAAAAAATCTTCAGATATATTATTCACATAATGTAACCACCACTTATATAATTCTTCCTCAATTCTATTCTTTCCCCACCCATTCGCCAAACAAAAATTATCATCCTTACTCCAATTCAATGTATTATTAAAATCATTCATGGTGATGGGTCTAATTTTTATGGATTGTAAATTGCTACTTTCCATGCCTTGCCCCCTGTATCGTCTTGTTATTAATTATTGTGAAAATGGCACGGAATACTTTTTAATGAGGTTTTTTATTAAAGGATTTAGTCCTTCTGGTAACTGATTAGCTTTAAAAAACTTTACTTCCGTAGTTTCTCGACCATCTGCTTTTAGAACTCCACCTTTTATTTCTTTTGAACTATATGCAATTGTAACAGGATAGAATTCATCCCCGTTTGGCAGTTTGACAAAATGCTGTTTTCCTGAGAATACTCCCACTAACTCAAGTTTACCCACTTCAATGCCAGTTTCCTCAAATACTTCTCTTCTTCCTGCTTCTTCCGTAGATTCACCTAATTCCATAAATCCACCTGGAACGCCCCAAATGCCATCACTGCGTTTTTGTAATAAGAATTCACCTTTTTCATTTATTACAGCTACTGCAACTCCGACTAACATTAATGGTTGGTTTCCAATTACTTTGCGTAAATCTTCTATATACCCCATGTTATCCCCCTGAAAAAATGCTTTTTTTCAAAAAAACATATTGTGTCAACCCTAAACGATTTCCCTCCTCTTCCCACTAACCTGCACTGTTAGGGAAAAGGCGACTGATCTTATTGAACAATCACAAGTTAGCTTAATATGAAACTTTTCCATAGTGTTTCATCAACCACAAAAAAACCTTCGTGAGAACATCCGGCTAGTATACATTTATCATTTTGATAGAAAATTAAGTCTTCAGGTAGTTCTGGGCTAATCCAGTCGAAAAGAGAATGACTATGTTCTTTTAAAAATTGCCTTGTAGCATTATTCAACTGAAAATAAAAGACGTATGCCGTATTCCCACGAAGTTTTGTGGTTTCCCATTCCCGCTGAGTTTTCCTTTCAATTAAATGTACTTCAATATTTGATATTAAATTATCAATATAGGCAAGACGATCCTCTTCAATCTCCATCATTTGTCTATTCTCAACAAAAGCAAACCGGTTACAATGTTTTGATAAAAAATCAATTAATTCTTTATAGCGTTTGCCTTTTACATTTTCATATATCGTTAGCATACTAATTTCCCTCTCATCACTACAATTTCTTCTGTTAAATGTATTCTATACTGAAAACAGAAATCGATCCTGCTTTGCTCTTACAACCGTTTCCTCAATTGCTGTTCCTATCTCGATTGATGAATGAAGAAGCTGAACGAATAGCCACCTGATTTTTGATAATCCCGTAGAGATACTTTCTCGCTGCAAATAAACTGTACTTCCGCTTGAGAAAGCAATAATAATCCTTTTGATTCAGCAGAAGGAGTTGGCAAAGATAGTGTAGTAGAAAGGTACATGACCGAAGCTTCTATATTACCTTTAATGAGGATTGGCGAAATGGGTTCGTTACTATTAACTTTAGTTCTTCGCCCCACTCATTCAGATAATATGTAGTACTTGGGTTAAAAGGATTGATCTCTACATTAGCTTCTTCAAACACTTCCCGTTTAAGTCAATATTACTTAAAAAAGTCTATGAATAATGGCAGTAGTTTTTTTGCATTAGCCATGTGGTCTTGACCCGCAAGTTGTACAAACTTTGCGTTTGGAATTGCCTTTGTTAGTTGGCGCCCGACAACATGTATTGAGTCCCGGCTTTTTTCGCCAACTATTATTTGCGTTGGTATGGAAATTTGAGCAGCTCGTTCAACAGGTGGCAAGTCCTGAGTTAGAGCTATATCATAAGCAAGGGTTGGAGCTAGTGCTTTCATAGTTCGCCATCCAGGAACTAACGGCAATAATAAAATAAATACTTTGGGCATCCCTATACCTTTCAAAAATGTAATCATTGCTTTTGAATTTTTTCCGTTATCGAGAAGTTTGTTTATACTTCGGCTAAATTGATTATATTCGACCCTTTCTTCCTCGCTATGTACATAGGGCGCATCATACATAATTACTTTCTGCACTTTGTTGCCAAGTAGAAGTACTGCCTCAAGTGCTAGCACCGCACCGGAAGAATGGCCATACAAATACGCCTTGCCGCCTGCAGCATCAATTATGGCTTCGATATCTTCAATTTCCCGTTCTATTGTATAAGGCAGTGTATTGCCACTATCACCACGTCCACGGCGGTCGTAATTGTAAACAGTGAACTCAGTGGCAAATATTTTGGCATCTTTCACAATCGGTTTAAATGAGCGGTGGCAGCTAGCTCCAGTTATGTAAATAAGGGCCGGACCATTACCATAGACATCATACGATAAAATTGTACCGTCTTTTGACTGCGTAGTTTTCATACCTATCTCCTTTTTTCTTAAAATATGAATAGATTTCACTCCATTACATCCACCAAACTTTCCTCTGTTAAATCGGTCCGAAGTTGCTTTGTTAACAATTCCACTAAATTACTAGAACCTAAGGTAATACTTATATTTTTGGACAACTGAACTGTCACTTTAGTTCAATTAAGGATTTAATTATAAGCAACTCTTGTTCATTTATAACGTAATCAGGGATATCCTGTTTTACTACTATCCGCATACACTTATTCACAAGGTAATCTCACTTCTGTTTATGCGTTACCTTTTTTCTTTTTCATGTTTTTAAATAGGTAGATTCCTCCTATTATAAGAATTAGAATGATCACTACGGTAATAGCTCCAAATTGTAAAAAAGCCTTGGCTATCGCTGATAAGAAACTCATATTATCCTCCCTTAAGAAAAGTATTGTATGAAAAATTTAAGAGCAAAAAAGGAACTAAAATATAAAGAGATAAAGAGAAACTTTTCAGTTATGTGATCCATTTAAATAACTTTTTTTATTTTATTCCTTTAACTTTCAATCAGTAATGTTTACTGGCAAACGCCTAAAGGATTGTTATCTGGATCGTAAAACGTAAAGAATTTAGTCTTCCCATCTCCACCCATTGGATTTATTTTCACTTCTTTTTCCAATAAACGTTTATGGGTTTCTTCTATGTCGTTAGGAATGAAATTATAGTATTTCCCGACCCCAAAATTATTTTCTGGAAACTTCATGGGGTGATGATTTAGGGTTTTAACTAAACATACTACTGTTTGGGATTGCTCTGCCACCCGCATCACAGCTGCTTCTTCTTCTATGTAAATTAGTGAGAATCCAAGTATTTCTTCATACCACTTTGCAGACAATTCAGGATCAGTCACTGGAATAAATACGCCTTCCATTCCTTTAAAGAGTGCAGTTGTCATCATTCCATCTCCTTGTAAAATATGTATTATATCTAGCATTCAACAAGTTTGATATGTAATCCTTCTTGTTTTTAGCATTAATTTCCTTTTAGTAGACAACAAAAAAGCAGACCCGGACGAATCCGGATCTGCGCTATTTTAATGCCCCGCTGCTTTCTCTTATTAGGAGAGTGGTTGGCAGCACGACTTTTTTGGCAATTTTGCGTTTGGATGAAAGCTGATCAAGCAGGAGATCGACGGCTGATTCACCCATGTATTCGGTGTGTACCTGAATCGTTGTCAGGGAGGGCTGCAGGTAGCGTGACATCTCAATGTCATTGAAGCCGACAATGGAAACCTGCCCGGGGACACGAATTTCTTTTTCATGCAGGGCACGCATGGCGCCGACTGCCATGGAGTCACTTCCCATAATGTAAGCGGTCGGCCCGTTCTCAAGCTTCAAGGCTTCTTTCATCAATGAGTAGCCATCTGCCGCTGTAAACTTTCCGGTCCAGATGAATTCAGGATAAAATGTATGATACAAAGACAAATATTCGATGAATGTCGTCTCCCGCTCATCTTTGATCATTACATTATCCTGCACATATTCATGACCGCCGATGTACCCGATCCGCTTATGACCGAGGTCAATGAGATGCTTTAGGACCTTGATCATGGCGGAGCGGAAGTCTACTTCTATTGAGTCCACATTATCGGAAGGGGTGAAATCCACCAATACTAAATGCTGTGCCCATTCATTAAATGTTTCAAGGTCTTTATCGCTGAATTTACCCACTGCAATAATGCCATCCAGCGCTGCATCATTTCTGACACGATACGTATTTTCATTTTTATAAAGCTTCACCAGATTGACTCCGCGATCAATGCAGGTACGTTCCACCCCAAGCCGGACTGAAAGGTAGTAAGGATCCTCAAGCTCCTGTTCCTCTGAATACCAGTAAACCAATCCAACGCGCAGCGTCTTTTGCTTCTTCGCACTTGTTTTCCTTTTCATACTTTGATAATTAAATTCTTTGGCAATGGACAGGATTTTCTCCCGCGTTTCAGCTGTGACCGATAACGTTGCATCATCATTAATTACTCTTGAAACTGTCGCCATGGATACTCCTGCTTTTACAGCTATGTCTTTTAACGTCGCCATTTACGAACCACCCGCCTGTATCAAATCAGTTGCGATCAATCCTATTCTTTAAACTTAATTACTTTTGACCCAAATGGTGCCAACTCTTCCCCGCAAACCTTTTGACTTGAACCGGTGTGATTCATAAGGAAGAGGTGTTCATTTCTCTTTACAGCCTCTGTTCCTTCCGGCGTTTCGATATGCCAGATGCCATGATGTTCGATTATGTCTAAAGCTAATGGCTCAAGCACAGACCCGTTCAAACCGGTTGCCAGATAATACACACGGCCCTCACCTGTTTGATTTACCGTAAGTGCTGCTTTCTCATCATAAAATTCATCACTATATTGCCAAAGCACTTCTGCTCCTTTAGGCGTAACGAGGTCTCTCCACACATTGCCGCTGCTTGTATGGCCGGACTGGTCTTTGACAGGAACAGATTGATGAGCTGCCAGTGCTTCTGTTTCATAAATTTCAATGCCAGCGAGTTCTGCTACAGGCCCTGGCAGTGTTTGTTGAAAATGAATATTATTATCTCGATCCTTTAGTCCTGCCCGGAATGAAAAGAGTATCGTGCCCCCGGCTTGTGCAAAGCTATGAAGCTTTTTGGAGAGTTCCTCATCAATGATCTGCATGACTGGAACGAGCAGTACTTTATATGATTCAAATGACCGGTCAGCCGGAATAACATCAATGGATGCGTTATGGCTGTAAAATGGTGCATACAATCGGAGCAATTCAGCATTAAAGTCAAAGCTCGCACTCTGCACCTGTGCCTTCCATGACCAGATATTGTCGTAGTCATACAAAACAGCAATATCAGATTCTATTTTTTCATTTAACACGTTTTCATACGGCTGAATTTCGCTGAAGAGGGATTGTACTTCCTTAAACTTCCGGCCATATCGATTATCCTGATCAACTACACCGAAGCAAAATTGCTCTGCCCCTTTTGTCATCCCTCTCCATCTGAAATAAAGCATATTGGTGCAGCCGTGAGCAAATGCCTGATAAGACCACATCTTCGCCTGATCAGGTCTTGGCAGGTAGCCGATGACATTATGTCCCTGTGCGCCCATAAGTTCTTCTACGATCCAGTAATTCTGATCTTTTAACCCTCTGTTAAAGTCATGCGTCATCGCAATTCCCGCAGGAGCAATCGGTTCTGTCAGGCCGCCCCAGACGGGATAATTATCATAGGAGACGAAATCCATTGGCCGGACATTTTCAGCATGGTCGAATGCTTTGTCAAAAAATCCACCGGAGACATTGGTGGTGATTGGCTGATGCTGTCCCGCATATTTACGCGCAATGTCCGTCATGTCATGCGTAAAACGATTGACTGATTCGGAACGGAATCTTGTGTAATCAAGCTTTAAAGAAGGATTGTGAGTAGTAACAGTGGGAACAGGCATCGGAATTTCTGAGAAATGGTTGTAGGTCTGGCCCCAAAAGATCGTCCCCCACCGTTCATTCAGTGCATGGGTTGTCTTATACTTTTCCTCAAGAAACTGATGGAAGCCACTGTGGCATTTCTCACAGAAGCACCAGTCACTGCCTTCATGGCCAAATTCATTGTCAATTTGCCAGACAACGACTGCGGGCTCATCTGCATAATGTTTGACTACTTCTTCCGTAATCTTAGAAGCGTACTTGTTATAGTCGGACGAGTTAAAACAGTATTGTCTTCTTCCACCAAACGCGCGCACATGTCCGTATTCATCTTTAGACAAAATCGACGGATGCTTTGCCGCAAGCCAGGCGGGGAAGGTGGCGGTTGGTGTTCCGAACATAACAGACAACTCTCTTTTTTTTGCTTCTTCGATCACTTTATCGAAAAATGAGAAATTGAATTGGCCCTCTTTTGGCTCCATTAAGTGCCAGGCAAATTCACCAATTCTAATCATGTTAGCACCAAGCTCTTTGATCCCGTCCAGATCTTTTTCAAGCATCTCTTCAGGCCAGTGTTCCGGATAATAATCGACTCCTACGTACACACCAATTCCTCCATCCTTTTCTATCTGAAATGCCAACGTTTCTAACTTTGTTCATTCTCTTGCGCCTCCCCCTGCTTTACCTGTTTAAATTACAGCTTCCAGGGAGATAAGGCGGCTGCAGTTACAATTGAGTTTTAAAAAATCATTCTTTCGTACTCTCTTTAAACTTCCAGACAGCCGATTGGAAATCACCATAAAAATGCGTGTCTTCTGTTTTTACTGTGCCGGTGAAAAACGGCGGAATTTGCCAGCCGATATTCATTAGTTCATCTCCGCCATATTGTCGGTGCCTGCGATTGCTCCCTTCCTGCCATTCAACCTCATACGTTTTATCTGCGTCTAATCCGGTTAGTTTAATTCGTTTTAACCCTGCATTGGGCTGGGAAAGGACACGGTAAAACGCAAGAAACGCTTCTGACCGATCGCGGGATACAGTCATCCAGGCGGTATCGTTTCCTTCAAATGGACTAACAAGCCTGTAAAAATCACCAAACTGGAGTAAGGCTCTTTCTTTTTTAACTAACGCGATTTGTTCAACAACCACCTTCCGGGTATGGCCGTCCATCTCTTGTGGATCAAGCTCGTAGCCGAACGCTCCAAACATTGCCGCATGAAAGCGGAAGTCGATCGGCGTGACCCGTCCTGTCTGATGATTAGGAGAAGCAGATACGTGTGCTCCAATGGAAGAAATCGGATAAACGAGCGAAGTGCCATATTGAATTTTTAATCGCTCTACCGCATCTGTATTATCACTCGTCCAAGTTTGCGGCATGTAATAAAGCATGCCTGGATCAAATCTGTTGCCTCCGCTTGCACATGACTCAAATAGTACGGACGGGAAGCTTGATGTGATCTTTTCAAGCACCCGGTAAAGACCTACTATGTATCGATGCATGACCTCTCCCTGTCGACTGGCAGGCAGTGCATCCGAGTAGACTTCGGTTACGGTGCGGTTCATATCCCATTTCACATAGGAGGCTTGGGATTCTCTCAGCACGCTCGAAATGGCTTCAATGATATAGTCCTGTACTTCCGTTTTTCCAAGGTCCAGCACCATTTGATTTCTTCCCCGAGTATGTGGACGGTGCGGTGCTTTCAGTACCCAGTCAGGATGCTGCTGATATAAGCTGCTTTTTTGGGAGATCATTTCCGGTTCTACCCAGATCCCAAATGAAATGTTGCGGGTTCTGACATCATCCGCAAGGACCTTTAAGCCTTCAGGCAGCTTTTTCTTATCTGCAGTCCAGTCCCCAAGAGAAGTTGTGTCATCATTTCTGCCTTCGAACCATCCATCGTCCAGCACAAACAATTCAACTCCCAGTTCACTTGCAGAGGAGGCAAGATCCGAGATTTTTTTATGGTCAAAATTAAAATAAGTTGCTTCCCAGTTATTCAATAACACCGGACGTTCTTTATGCTTCCACTGCCCTCTGATTAAATGATCATTATATAAGGAATGAAAGCTTTGACTCATGTTGTTCAGCCCATTCGCACTGTAAACAAGTACCGCTTCAGGTGTGGAAAAGCTGTCGTCTGGCACAAGCTCCCATTTGAAACCTGCGGGATTCAGTCCCATCATTATCCTTGTCGTGTCATACGTGTCGACTTCCACACTCCCGCGGAAATTCCCGCTGTAGATCAGGTTCAGTCCTATGACCTCTCCCTCGTTTTCTGAAGTGATCGGTCTGGCCAGGGCTAAAAATGGATTATGCCAGGAACTGCTGACACCCTTTTTACTGTCAATCACATGAAGGCCCGGCTTAAGTTTTGAACGATGCAGATGGCGTTCTCTGATCCAGGCTCCGTCAAGCTGAATTGATTCATAATCGTGATCCGGCAAATCGATGGAAGCACTCATCAGCCGATTGATCGAAAATGAATCAGCTCCGGTATTTTTCAATTCACTACGTCTTACGATCACATTTCGCAGATGAAAAACCGTATAAAACAACGTTAACTCAGCCGAAAGAACTGCATCTTTTAATGTAATTTGTAACGTCTCACATTCGTCCGCTCCCCCGTAAATACCAGGCATTCCCTCAAGCTCAGGCTTCCCCTTTATGACTTGATGATCAGTGTAGACAAAATGAGAAAGTCTTGAACCTTGTTTTTCTTCCAGTTCAATCGCGGGTTCTCTAAAGTCCGATGTCCCGTAAGAAGGATACTCCTGCCTCGCCCATTCCAATGTGAATCCGCTGTTTTTCAACGGGAAATTTGCATTGCCAAGCGGTTCGTTCGGCATCGGCGCCAACCCTGAGAAGTCGGCGCGATCTGTTACCTTTTTTCCGAAATACGTTTGTTCCAGCTGGCCATTTTCAAGGATTCTGATGATGTAGCTTACATCCTGTCCCTGTAAATGAAATTGTCTGTCATGCGTGTAGATGGGCATGCCGAACACTCCTTATTTCACTGCACTTCCAAGCATTCCAGAGATAAACTGGCGCTGAAGGAGCAGGAAGAAAATAATGATTGGAATTGTCGCGATGGTCACCCCTGCCATTACCTGGCCGTAATCGATTCGGGATAGACCGAATAAGGTGGATAGCGCAACCGGGAACGTGTACATATCTGTTGTTGATAGTGCGACCAATGGCCATAGGAAACTATTCCACTGGTAAAGGAATAAAAAGATCGCTGTTGCTGCAAGTGCCGGTTTCATAGATGGAAGCACAATTCGGAAGAAGATTTTCCACTCACCCGCTCCGTCGATCCGGGCAGCTTCGATCAGCGACGTTGGAAATGCCAACAGGTTCTGTCTCATTAGAAAGATGGCAAATGGATACGCGAGATTCGGTAGAATAATCGCTTGATACGTGTTGAGCCAATTAAGCGCTGCCATCATTTTAAATAGAGGAATAATCGTTGCATGATAAGGGACCATCATCGAAAGCAGAAAGATCGTAAAGATCGTATTTCTGCCTTTGAAATTGAATTTGGCGAACGCATAAGCGGCCATCGTACAAATAAATAACGCTAAAACTGTGTAAACAGTTGCTGTAAATAAAGAATTAAACATCACACGCCCGATGCCTATTGATTCATTAAGGTTACGGATATTTTCCATCAGCATGCTGCCTGGCAACAACGTAGGCGGCTGGGTAAACATGCTTCCACTTGTGTTCGTTGCACCGATTGCGGCCCAGTAAAATGGAAACAGAGAAACGAGCGTTCCAATGACTAAAGCAACGTAGAGCATTATCTTTTTCATCGTCTTGTTTTTCTTCATTCCTGATCACCCGTCACTTTGAATTGAATAAATGTCATAACCGCAATCAAAATCACTATTACGTATGCAATGGTTGATGCGTATCCGAAATCATAGAAGCGGAAGCCGGTTTGATAAAGGTACATTCCGATTGTCAGCGTCGCATCACTCGGACCCCCATTCGTCAGAACAAACGGCTCATCGAAAAGCTGCAATGTTCCAATGGTAGAAAGGATCGTTGTGAATAAAATAACCGGCTTCAGACTTGGAATGGTGATATGGAAAAATTGTTTGATCCTGCTTGCACCATCCATGCTTGCTGCTTCATATAATTCCTCTGGAATATTTTGAAGTCCTGCAAGGAAAATAACCATATTATAGCCCACCCATCTCCATGTCATGGCAATTACAAGGGAGGCTTTGGCCCAGAAAGGATCCGACAGCCAGGGAATTCTGTCCAGTCCAACTGCTGAAATCACCTGATTGATTACCCCGTCGTTCATCAGCATGATGGAGAAAATAATCGAGTACGCGACAAGCGATGTAACAGCAGGAAGGAAAAACGATACTCTAAATAATCCTTTGAATTTTAATAGTGCAGAGTTTAGCAGACTTGCAATAATCAGTGCCAGGAAAATCATAATAGGCACTTGAACAATTAATAGAATAAACGTATTTTTTAATGCTGTGATGAAAATCGCATCGCTCATCAGCCGCTGGAAGTTGTCAAAACCCGTAAATTCAAGGTTGCTTCCCTGGCCTGACTGAAAGCTCAGAATCAATGAATAAATGATTGGATAGGCCATGAAAATAGAAAATAGTATAACTGCCGGTCCGACAAACATGTAAGGTATCAATGCTTTTTGTTTCATACTCTACCTTCTTTCATTCTTTCATTTAGGATCTGCGATAAAAGTTTATGTAACGCCTGAAGCAACCCATCATATGAGTGCTCTGCAAAAATACTTTTGATTCAAGTGGAGCGCTGGTCTTTCCTACTTCAGCAGGGAGTCTGTGCCCTATTAATAGAATAAGAGATTTAGCAAGACGTCCTGCTAAACCTCTTTTCTTGTCAATTGCCGTTAGTTATTGATTTCACGATCTGTTCTTTCAGCAAGTCTTTCTGCTGCTGCTTTTAATGCTTCAGCAGGATCCGTTCCATTAAACGAGTCTGCTTGTGCTTTAATCGCTTCATCAAGGCCAAGTGCATAGTCTTCTGTGTAGTAAGGTGTTTCGACATCAGCCATTTCATCTGCAAACAGTTCCCAGATTTTCTGACCGCCGAAGAACTCATCTTCACTTGTAAAGACTTCTTCTTCATACGCTGCATTCAGAGATGGGAAAAGACCGTAGTCTTCCATTGCAATGACCTGTGCTTCAGGGCTTGTAGAGAAGAATTCAAGGAAATCATAAGCTGCATCCTCATTGTCTCCACCGGAAGGAATCATCCAGCTCGAGCCGCCAAGGTTAGACGCGCGGTTGCCGCCTTCCTCGAAAGCAGGAAGTAAGAATACTCCCCAGTCCCCGGATGTATCTTTTGCCTGGTCAATGATCGTTCCGTAGTACCAAGCACCAAATGGGATGGTTGCAACGGACCCATCAATTGTTGCAGAAACCGTTCCATTCCAGCCGTCTACTTCTTTAATCAGGTCAGCTTCTTCAAACGCCATTTGCTTTTCCATTGCCATCACTGCTTCAGGGCTGGTAAGGTCAATGTTTCCGTTCTCATCAAAGTAATACGTACCCAATTGATTTAACATCATACGGAAAGTTGGGTCATCATTAAACTTATCAAGCGGCATGGCTGCTACACCCGTTGCTTCTTTAATTTTCTTACCTGCTTCTAAAAAGTCATCCCATGTTTCGATGTCTTCCGGATTTACACTCGCTTCTTCAAAAATGCTTCTGCGGTAGAACATTCCACCCGGCCCTGCATCAAACGGCATAGCGTAAAATGAATCATTTACTGTTGCAAGGTCCTGTTTAAAGGATGGGAACTGATCGGCATTATCTTCAAATCCCTTTTCTGAGAGATTTAAAAAACCATCAGGAAATGCCTGTGCATAGCCGCCAATCCGGTCATCTTCCACCAGAACGATGTCAGGCAGACCCACGCCACCTGCTGCAAGTCCAGTAGAAAGCTTGTCATACACATCCAACCGCCCAATATCTTCCACTTCAATTTTCACGTCCGGATTCTCTTCCTGGTATAAAGCCATCGCGTCTTCCAAGGCGCCAACGTTTACATTCCAGGCCCATGCAGTCAATGTCGTTTCTCCATCTTCCCCTCCTGAACCGCTGCCCCCATCTGTACCTGAGCACCCTGCAAGCATCATTGCACCTGCAGCTGCCAATCCTGTTGCCTTCCACCAATTCTTCATTTTCTTTCCCCCTTGTTTTAAAATGAATACCTGATGCGAGCGATTTTTTCTCCTTGAAACGCATACCAGTTAAGAAACCGCTTACATTTACTCTTACTTTAGTAAACTAAGGGGATTAAGTCAATGTTTTTTTAGTAAAGTGCTTGATTAATCGTTATTTCGATTTTAACTAGACTTCTCATCCATGCCAAAAAAAAGAATCCATTTTGAGCAATGATTGCTTTAAAATGAGTTCTTTTTGCGATATAGAGTCTAAAGTTAATAAAAATAGGAATTTAGTAATACCAGTTTTATTTTTACCACCCTTACTTCAATTACCTTATTCTTCAATATAAATCGGCCATCATTTTTAAATAAAACATCCCTTTATTTCAGTAAATCCTCTACTATTCATTCATTTTTTAAAAATTTCCTACAAATTTCCACTTAAATGTTTTTTGGGTCTTCACCTATTTCAATCAAACAAATCCAACGAAAGCTGTTCAGCGCCTGGTGACTTTTTTGCTTTTTTCTTTCCTGGAAATTGTCTGCTTCCATGCTTTTTTAGTTTGTTCTCAGCAATTTCTTTTGCATCCTTGGTTTGTTTGACCGACCAAAGTATGCTTCGTGCATGCTGGTTTGCCCGCTGGATATCCACCATTGGTTCAGGGTAGCCATTCAGCTCCTGCCCGCTTTCCCAGGGAGTGTGGATGAACTCATTTGAGATTCCCCGAAGTTCAGGAATGTACTTTCTGATAAAAGCACCGGTTGGATCATGATCGATTCCCTGCTTGATTGGGTTATAGATTCTAATCGTGTTGAACCCTGTTGTTGCGGCCTGCATTTGAACCTGACTATAGTGGATGCCAGGCTCATAATCTAAAAATAGTCCTGCTAGAGCGTCTGCCGGTTTACGCCAGTCCAGAAGCATGGTGTTACAGATAAAGGAGATCACCATTGCACGAGAGCGAAAATTAATCCAGCCGATTTCATGCAGTGCCCGCATAGAAGCATCAATCATGGGGATGCCTGTCTGTCCTTGATACCAACGATCAAAAACTTCTTCATCCCATTTTTCACGAACCTCATCAAATGCTTTATTGATGGTGACATTTGTGATTTCCGGATCGTCTTCGATTCGTTGAATAAAGTGACAGTGCCAGTGAATACGCGACATAAACATATTCAGGTGATTTTTATGCTGATCATCCTCCAGCTTCGCCATTGTGGATTGTGTTTTCTGGACAATAAACCGAACCGATAAATTCCCCCATGCGATATAAGGGGAAAGCCTGCTGCAGGAAATAGATGAGCGCAGCGGTTTTGAAATGTGGAACTGATATTTCTTTGAGCGTTCGCGCAAAAAACTCTTAAATACTTCCATGGATTCTCTTTCTCCGCCAACTTGTCCCGACATAAGAAGCGGCCCGCTGACTTCAAGCTGATTCAGCACGTCTATATTGTTTGAAAGCACTGCGGGTAACGCCGCTGGATCAACGGTCGTTAAAGCATCTGGGCTGGGCAGTACTTTTTCCTTCATAAAGGCTATCCATTTATCATGAAAATCATCTCTCGACTTTAACCGCCTGACCACACCATAATGCTGATATTCATTAAAGATGAGTTCGCGTTCTTTCATCCACTTATGTACACGCAGATCTCGTTTAAATGTCAGAGGGGTTCCGTTTTCTTCGTGGGCGTGAAGGACAAAATCTCCGTATTCGGTATGGATGGCATCTAGAATCTCTTCCATTTCGCCAATGGCAAAGGTTAAAGATCCTCCTCTTTGTTTAGCCTGATTTTGGAGATCGTGCAGACTCTCTTTTACAAACTGAAAATGCCGGGCAGAAAGCTCTGACTCCAGCCAGATAGATGGCTCAGCTACATAAATCACGAGTATGGGCTGCCCTGACTTTAACGCTTCTGTCAAGGGCTTATGATCATGTAATCGCAGATCCCGTTTTAACCATACCACCTCTAGCATCAGCCTTCACCTCCGCACTTTTATTCTATCTTTACCCAGAGACGAGTTATGTAAACGAACGTGCGTTCTTTCAGTGTTCTCCATCTTGCAATTTTATTTCTCCATGCAAAAAGGCGCCTTTTTATATAAGCGCCCCAATGTGGTAATTCGTTATTACCCTTTCGCATTATTGTTCTTTTAGCATTGAATACTTTTGATACGCTTTGTAGTAACTTCTTCCAAACATAACAACCAAGAATACGGGAAGCAGCTTCAAAAGAACAAATGGAGATTCAAAGATAAAAGCTTTCCAAAATAATGAACCGTTCATACTCCAAAGTCCTTCATGGTACAAGCTTGAGTCGCTGTAAAGCATGAAGGAATAAGCCAAGCAAAGCGCGCCGAGCATAAAGGAATAAGCCATTAATCGTCTATAATAGTTCCCCTTCGATTGGCGATCCGAAAAGATTTCATTTTGCTCATTGTCTACTTTTTGCCAATACCTTATACCGCTAAGCCCGGACCCTTTTACATAGGTCCAGCCGAAATCTTCATACATTGCTTTATATTCCTCAAGCTTGTTTTTCGGTAAATTATCCTGAAAATCAAGCCGCAAAACATATTTTTTGTTCGTTTTTTCGAAGGTGTATACGCCCAAGCTGCTGATATTTTTGCAGCGATAGCCTTTTTGTAATTGCTCATTCAGCCATTTTTCTTCTTTTTCAATGTTAAAAAACACTTTAACTTTTTTCATTTCAGTCACTTCCTTCATACAAGGATATGATGTGCAATAACCTTTCCTGCTCCATTTTTAAAACGGCTTCTCCATCTGTCGTGATCTTATAAATTTTTCTCCTGCCCGAGTTTCCCACCGATTCAATCCAACCATGTTTATTCAGGTTTTCAATCGCACCATATAATGTACCAGCCGCCAATATAACGGTGCCTTTACTGATTTCTTCTATCTTCTGCATGGCGGCATAGCCATGGTGCGGTTCACGCAGAGCTAATAAAATATAATGCATGGTTTCAGACAACGGTAATAATTTGTGCTTCATACTCTCAACCTCTATTCAGTCCAACTATATAGTACAACTTAATAATACGTTATTACAGTTCAACTGAATAGTCAACATATTTCCAGAAAAAATTTTTTTCAATCTAAAAAAGCCGATTTCCTTTACGTTGGGAAATCAACTTTTTGAGTAGTCCTTTTCAATTAAAATCCCCAGTTGTTAAACATTAATATCCTTTTTGTTTACTTTAAAAAGGGATATCTTTTCATCAAGAAACGTACCCTCGTTTACTGAATATAGTTAAGGCAGAATAACTACAGCCACATTTTTTTCCCCAATGGTTACTCGTTTTCGATTAAATTCCCATCTATATCGTAATATTTATGCTCAATCGCAATCTCTTTCTCTTTAGGCAGCTCTGTCCAAGTTGCAGAATTTCTATTTAAGTCAAACGCTTCAACGAATACGTATTCATTAGCCCCTAACTCCATTTTCGAAATTTCGTTATCTTGCGTTGTAATTGTTAGGTAAATTAAATTGGGATATCCATCACCCATATCTTGACTTAATGTGATTAAAAAGTGAGCAAGAGTCCCTTCTTTTTTTTCAGCAGACTTCCAATCATAATTACCGTATTTATCTTTTTCAAAGTGAGAATAGGCAGGAGTGTTATTGCTTAAAAATGCAACTACTCTTTCTTCACCTACATCTTTAATATCTATAATCTCTATTGAAGAATTCTCAAATAAATCTAATGATTGGATTGTTTTTACAATCGATTCCTCATTGTTTCCATTTTGGTAAAATGAACTATTTAAGTAAATGAATATGAAAACTCCCATCGCCGTGATAACTAAAACTGAATATAACTTTTTCATGCTCTCTCTTCTCCTTGGCTAAAGGTTACACTCGTTTGTTGATGATAGATAACGTTTAATCTTCGTGTAACTATTTGAGTATGTTAGGAAAATGTTCTATCCATGATTTTTCGTTCAGAACAGTCTCTTCAATTTTTCAAATTGATCATTTATTAAGCGCTTTCTATTGCATTTTTAAAGGAGATATATGAGTTTAGGTAATCACCTGGACTAAATGCAGCTGTCTGTTCTTTAGTGCCTGCATTAAAAACTTTTATCATCCGTTAAGTGGATTTCGGAGGAAAAGTGCCCTATGTCTTTTTGGTTTAACCAACACGCATTAGAATGAAAATGCGATGTATACTCTATCAATTTAGGGTACTAAGCGATGACATGGGATATATTAGGGGACTTGATTTGATGATACTTAAATTTCAGATTTATTTTCACTATTGATACTTTCTTCTTTTTTTTCATAGCGTCTTGAAAAGAAAAGAGTAAGGACAACCCCTAATAAAACCATACTTATACAAATATAAAGCGGAAAATCCAAACGTATATAAGCTGCTGTTGATACTCCTAAAATTGTAATCCATTCAAATACTAAAAATGGCTTTATGTATTTCATTCTTTTCCCCCTAAATTCTTGTAAAGTAGTTCGCATTATTTTATTACCTTCTATTTTTTGTTCCCCATCCAGCCTTTTTATTCTCAGTTCTGGTGGGATACGCTAATGTTTGGATCGTCGTTACAAGTAATAAAATTACTAACATTGAAATTACTTTACTTATTACTAGTTCCATATAGGTTCTATAAATAACCTGGAATTATTTCTATTATAATTTAAGTTAACCTATTCTGTTATTTGTACATAGTTTAATGCTTTGCCTTTCTTTGAAGTGCTTTCAGCTTTTTATAATTCTTATCATAATTTTGTCTTTGAAGCAGATTGTCCAGCCAATATTGTGCCTTCTGCTGCTCTCCACTTTTGGTAAACGTTTGGATCATTTTTTTAAAATTACTACTGTATTTAAAATTTTCGTTTTTCATTAATTCAAATGCTTTATTATAACAATCCGATGCCTTTTGATATTCTTTTGAAGAGGAATATAACCGTCCTAGATAAATTAGACCACTTGATATTTCTTCCTTGCTGAAATTCTGTTCCGTGGCAAGGCTCATCACTTTTATGGCTTTCCTTTTTAGAAACCAATTATCATATGTACCAGCTTTATATACATAATCCTCATATTTTTTAAGTGGTTTTATCAGAGAAAAGATTCCCATAACCAATCCTCCTAGGGGGAAGTTCTTTAAAGCTACCTGCCCATTTTATTTACATTAAATTCCTTTTATTTTTTAAAATGGATGTAATCCCTACTCTTTTAAGTAAACTTGTGTGGTTTCAACATAGGAAGAGTGGAAAATTACTTTCTCGTCCTCTATCCATTCAGCCTCATCTACTCCCAACACATCCAAGTCGTCAGCGATAATTCGCCTAGTTTGAATACTATGTTCTTTTATTTTTTTCATTAGACCAGGAATAGATGTGTAAAGATAGAAATTGTAAAAGTGATTAGTTTCTCCTAAGGTGGCGTTTCTATGTCCTATCATTACCTTTACGTTACCTGTTGGGGAGCCAATGGTATGATAGGAGTTATTAGTTACCGAAAACCATCCTAAAAATAGGATCGCTGTAATCGTAACGATTATAATCAATACTCGGTCTATCTTGTGAGCATAAGCAAAAATATAAAATGCAACTAAAGTAAGCAGGATGGGCAACTTATTATTAGTGGATTTTACAAAGGAGAAATAATAATTATTAATCGACATTATAATAACAACCAAATCAAAAACTAAAACGGAAATTAAAAATACCATCGTTCCATCTAAGTTGGGTAATCTCTTGGTTTTATTCGTTGTCGTTCACCTCTTTTTCTTCCTCTATATCAATGTATATATATGTGATTTTTTCTTTTTTTAACACAAACACACCAATGCATAGTAGAATAAGCAGGTATCAGCTCAGTTTTTTCAACAGTTATTCTTCAACTAATCTGAGCCTTTAGCTTAATATTATTATCAACGCTTCTCTCTCCCAATGATCTCCCAAAACAAATACAGTATACTTTTAACTTTTACAGGCTCCGTAGTTGTTGCAAAATACTCTTTCCAAGATGCATCGTCGCCTCTAATGTTTAATCCTGGTTGCTGTTAAAGATAGCAATTAAATAATCCCGTATTTTTTCAATGCAAACGCTATACCATCTTTGCTGGATTTTTTTGTTACAAAATCTGCAGCCAATTTTAACTTTTCACTCCCGTTTCCCATTGCAATACCTAACCCTGCTAATTCCAGCATATCTACATCGTTTTCTCCGTCACCGAACGCAATAGCTTCACTTTGATGTATTTTAAAATACTCGAGAGTTTTCATTACGGCTAATGATTTAGATACGTCTTCCTTCAGAACATTTAATATGAAAGGGTGCCATCTTCTAAATGAAAGGTGAGGAAACTTATGAATATAGGTATCAACCATTTCATCATTCGCAAACAGACAAAGTAGAAATACTTCGTGATTAAATTCACCTTGATTGATCTCTGGATAATCACTCAATGATAACGTTTCCTTTAATGCTCTTAATATATTGTCGTCTCTCACTCCGTTCATAGAAAGACCATCCGTATAAAATGACAGTCCGTGGTTTTGCGCTGCAGCAAATTCCACCACATCTTGCAGTATATTTTTGTCCATTGGAACTTTATGAATAACTTCTTCATCATTCACTACATAAGCACCATTTGCGGTGATGAATGTATCAATCCCTAACTTCTTGATTTCATTACACATTGATAAAGGGCGCCCTGTTGCAGCCACAACCTTTAATCCCTTCTTCTTTAACGCTTTTATCGCTTCTATCGTATTAGTTGAAATACTGCCATCTTCGTCGCTTGTAATCGTTCCATCAATATCTAAAAATACAATCTTGTATTCCATAAGAGACTCCTGCGATAGCATACAGGTAAATTAAACCATTTAAGTAAGTTTATCATAATCGGTATGTAAGATAATATAGGAATAGAGTTTTCTAATTTCAGAGGAGAGACAAAACATTGATTTTGATCTTCATATTTACCCGCCTTTGTTCGTGTACTGAACCACCAAATGGTCCAGCTAGAACGATATTTCCTTTATCATATTCAGTTTGAACAAACACAGCGTTTTCGGGCATAAACGGTTGATTATGTAAAACTACGTCCTTTCTTCAATTATAGATGGAGTTAATAGGATCAGTTCTCCTTTGTCTGCGCTTTTATAATCTTTTTATTCTAATAATTTGACTTATATTTAAACCTATCCAAGTACCAACAAAAGCGTAGGCGATGCTATTAGAATCAAATCTTGTAGAATCAACATTTAAACTAAATAATACAACGGCCATAACAACGCCTGAAACGCCCACGGCGACTATTTCATTTATTTTCTGCCGCTTCCAACGTTTCTCTCCTATGCGGTCTCTGTCGAATGCCTGTTCCTTTCTGCTCGCTTTTGTCCCAAAAGATTTTCCTGTCAATCTTATGTATAGTAGGATTGCCACTACAATCAATGAAAATACACAAAATAACCCTATAAGGAAGGACAGCTTTACATTCTCAGCAAAATAACTATACAGTAAAAATATTAGAAGAAATGCGATGTTGTATTGGACCAGCAGTTTCTTTTTCACCTTCTTAATTTCCCGTAAGTCCCATTTTTTTTCAGCCAATTTTATCCTCCTTTTCAATATCGCGTTTACTTCTCCTAGTCTTTTGGTAAGCGCCTCTTTCCTCTTTAAATAAATCATTTTTCATATTCATTCTTTCTTCTGGACTCTCTTCTTCTCTCTTCTTATTAACCAAATTTTCTTACCTGATTTTTCCTCTTCTTTTATCTTAACATTAATTTCCTTTTTGCAGGCAAAGAAAACGCACTTCTACTTAAAGCTTTCATACAAAAAAGCTGCCCCATTACAGGACAGCTTCACCTATTAAGCAGCTTTATTCTTTTCTTCTGTCTTGTTAATCACATTCGAACCTACAAGATCTCCTGTGACATTTAGCATGGTTGCGCCCATCCCAACGAGTATATCAATAGCAGCAAGCAGTGCGACAGCTTCCATTGGCAAACCGAGCTGGGCAAATACGGTTGCGATCATGACGATCCCAGCGCCCGGCACACCTGCAGTTCCGATGGATGCAAGCGTTCCGACAAGTACCACCATTAGCATTTCAGAAAAACTTAGCGGCTGACCGACTACATTGGCTGCAAATACAGCTGATACCGCAATTCGAATCGCTGCACCATCCATGTTGATCGTGGCGCCAAGCGGAAGGCTGAAGCCGTATAGACTTTTGGATAGACCCAAATTTTTTGCTGCATTTAGCGTGACTGGCAGTGTACCTGAACTGCTTTGCGTGACAAACGCCGTCAGCATGGGGGTTCTGGCTTGTTTGAAAAATACTGCTGGATTAATTTTGAACAGGATTAGCACGAGTGTATACAGGACAAGCTGAACTGCAATGCCCACGTACAGCACCATGACCACATTCCATAATTCAAGCAGAATTCCGCTGCCCTGCGTCCCTACCGTGTTGGCGACAATGGCGAATACGCCAATTGGCACATATTGAAGGACCCCTTTTACAATGAAGAGCGTTGCTTCATTCAGCCCATTTGCCACGCCATATACCTGCTCCCCAATTTCATGTGTCTCTTCTTTTGAACGCAGATAAGAAATGGCAATGCCAAAAATAATAGCAGTAAAAATGATCCCAAGCAGATTAAACTCTGAGAAGGCTGTCACAATATTTGAAGGCACAATGCTAAGCAGTACACTCACTACGCCCGGATTCTCCGGTGCTTCAAATGTTTCGCTCGTATCAAGCGTCATTCCTGTACCGGGTGAAAAAAGTGAAGCGACGGTCAACCCGACCATAATCGCAACTGCAGACGTAGCAGCGTAATAAAGAAATACTTTTCCGCCCATCCGACCAAGCGAATTCAGCTTTGTCTGATTCACCCCCACAATCAGTGTAAACAAAATAAGCGGCAGAATTAAGAAATTCAATAGATTCATCAGCAGATCGCCAAGTGGTGTCAGCACAGATGCCTGCTCACCGAAAATAAACCCGACGGCTACACCAAGTGCAAGGGCAATCGTAATCTTTAAAATGAGTGAAGTGTTCAGATAACCCTTCCAGATCTTCTTCAATCCAATCCCTCCTAAAATGGTTTTTCTCATTAAATCCTTTAAATTCATATTAATTAGGTCGGAATTAAAGGTAATCTATATAGAGGACTATTGTCAAAGAAGTTGCTCATACATAAAAAAATAGCTTCTGCTTTTTTTCATAGATAAATCGCATACCGTTATTATCATAAAGGTTAGGGTATTGAATACGTAACAGTCCCTTAAGAGTAACTAGATTAAACCGATCTAAGGAGGATTTATGATATCTTTTGAATGGTTAAATATCCTAAGTAACATCTTCATTTTTTTAAACGTAATTCTAGCTTTTTTTATATTATTTTATGAACGGAAGAAAGCTTCTTCGGCTTGGGCATGGATACTGATTCTCTTTTTTGTACCAATCCTCGGTTTTTTTCTTTATCTATTATTTGGAAGACCCTTGAAACAGAAGCGTCTCAATCAATCGACTGCTTATGAAAATCCGGATTACCACGAAAATATGGATCGACAACTGAAGGAAATAAAATCGGGCAGCTTCAGTAATTCTTCTCCGGTTGAAAAAGAAATGATGGACCTTATCCAAATGAATTTAACAAGAACTGAAGCGCCCTTATCAAAAGCCACAGACGTAAAGATATTCAATGATGGCAAAATGAAATTTAACAAACTGTTTGAAGATATACGACATGCAAAAGACCACATTCATTTACAGTATTTTATCCTAAATGATGATGATTTAGGCCGCCGTCTGATGAGCTTACTGACTGAAAAAGCACGTGAAGGTGTGAACGTACAGTTCCTATATGACGGTTTGGGTTCAAAGAGTCTATCAAAAAGCTTCTTTAATGAATTTTTAGCAGCTGGCGGAAAAACTACTGCGTTCCTGCCAGTAATGCTATCGAGTATAAACCCTCGGCTGAATCACAGAAATCACAGGAAAATTGTGGTGGTGGATGGTTTGATCGGCTACATTGGAGGCTTTAACGTTGGTGACGAATACCTCGGTAAGAAAAAGGAATTCGGTTATTGGCGTGATACACATTTAAGAATTGAAGGGGAAGCCGTGCATTCTCTTCAAAACCGTTTCTTTATTGACTGGAATCAGGCATCTAAAAAACATCCGATGAACTATGCTGAAAATTATTTTCCGCCTATCGGGAATCCAACAGGAACTCCTATGCAGATTGTTGCAAGCGGTCCTTTGGATATTCAAGAAGACATTAAAAATGGATACTTGAAAATGATTCATCATGCGCGTGAATCTATTTATCTTCAAACGCCTTATTTTATACCGGATCAGTCTATAATGGATGCTTTGCGAACCGCGTCACTCGGGGGTGTTGACGTACAAATTATGATTCCCCATCTGGCAGATCATCTATTTGTTCATTCCGCTACCTTGGCATTTGCTCGGGAACTTTTGCAGGACGGTGTCAAAGTCTATCGTTACAAAAATGGATTCCTGCATTCAAAGGTACTGATTGTGGACGGAAAAGCCTATTCGGTGGGATCGGCCAATATGGATATACGCAGTTTCGCTCTAAATTTTGAGTTGAATGCCTTTGTCTACGATTCGCAGTCAGCGTTGAAAATGGCAGATCTATTTGTCCAAGATAAAAAACTATCCACTAAACTGACGCAAGAAATATATGAAAATCAATCATGGAAAGATAATGTGAAACAGAACATTGCCAAGCTGGTTTCACCCATTTTATAAGCTTACATTGGGAATTAGTAAGCTCGTACGTTTTGAAAAGAATGCACGATGAAAAATTCAGAGGTGTGTCCGAATTGTACCGGAGAACTCGTTAGGAGACCAAAGAATGTCCCATAGCCTGACAGATTATTTCAACAAAATATGTTACGATAAAATTGTCTGAAAATGTAAATACTCCGTTAGAGGACAATCTTACTGCAGGAGGTAGATCGTATGGAAATGACAAGATGTATCGAAGTACAAAACATTCAGGGGAACACATCAAATTAAATAAGCGTTCCCCACATTTGAAAGGGGAAATATTATTGAAACAAGTAGTATTAATCATTGATGCTCAACAGGAGTTAATTGAAGGGAATCAAGAACAGAGCGGTGTTTTCAAGAAAGAACAACTGATTACAACGATCAATGCAGTGATTGAAAAAGCAAAAAACGTTCATGTTCCGATGATCTTTGTAAGGGACTTAGAGGTTGCTGATGGCAGCGGCAAAAGATTTGAAATTCATGAAAAAATCAATGTGCCTGAGGAGGCAATGATTTTTGACAAGACTGCAACGAATTCGTTTCATGGAACAGGGCTGCTTCATCACTTGAAAACTCAAGAGATTGAACATGTCGTGGTCATGGGGTGTGCAACCCAGCATTGCATAGATAGTGCTGTCAGAACAGCCACTATTAATGGGATGGATGTTACATTAGTTGGTGATGGACACTCCACAACTGATGGCGGTGTTTTACATGCAGAGCAAATTATACAGCATCATAACGAAACGCTTCATGGACATTATAATGTTGAAAATTTTTCAATTGTAAGAAAGGCAGAAGAAGAGATATTTGAACCAACTCATCACTCGTATAGATAAGAATGAATGAAATAGAGCCTGGGACAGAAAATTGTCTCAGGCTTTTTGACTGGTTCCCTGCGCTCTAGGAGGACCGTTGCTTTTCTCATTTCTCTTAATTTAAATGAGTAAAACTCAAATAAACAGCATTCAAAAGTAGGGTAATTCCAGTCACTAAGCAAACTTTGGATGCACCGGAAGCAGATAAACCTTTCTTATCACTATGTAAAAAGTATATAACCGAGATTGCAGTCACAATGATAACCGGCATTACAATGTAGGATATTGTTTGGTAGAGCCAGGTGTACATGACGAAATGAACCGCTCCTACAGTGCTAAAAACATATGGAATAAGAGAATAGTGCTGCTTGCGAAACATCACGATTAAGAGTGGCAGGCTTAATAACTGACTCATCGCAATAATGATTACCAAACTGTCAAGTTCACCTGTATCCGGTCTGTTCGCAAAAGCACCCATCAAATACATGATGAATAGTGCTACCGGTAAAGCAACCATTCCTTGAAATAATGTAGCAATCGCAGCAACAGAAGCACGTGATTTCACCCATACTACCCCGCAGATTATCCACGTGATCCCATAAGCAAAGAGAAAGGGTGCCCCTGATAAATTTGTTCTTGCCAACTCCTTTAGTAAATCCTCCATACTCTTCTCCTCCTAAAACATGTATTATATGAGGATGACTAAAACGAGGCTCATTATTGTCTTTTTATGAAGCGGATGATCCCAAAAACTATAAGAATTAATGAAATAGGCATGGTATAAAAATCACTTATTGGAGTTTACAAGCCCACGAAAAATATATGATGCCTAAAATGATCAAGCTGATATTCATCAACATATCCCCTTTATTATGCGCCGCAAACACCAGGAAGGAGTTTTGGTGGTATAGAAACTCTGTTCTGTTCAACGTAACTCCCTGTTGAGCTACATTAGGAAAGCTTTTTTATGTATAACTTCGTCCTTATCATAAAACCTGCCCTTATCGTTTAGTTGCCAAATAAAAAAGCATCTCTAATTGAATAGATAAAAAACGACTATGTATTCTGTTCGTTGACCTTTTTTTTCTTAATGAATACTCCCCACCCAGCAACCATTCCTGCTAAAGCGCCTAGTACACTGTAGCGAAGAATAGACATAATATATTCAAAAACAGGCACATACTCTGTAGTATAACCACCGTTAAAACCTGTAGTTATTTTGTAATCCACCAATAAAATGCCCAGGGCTAAAGAAATTAAGAATCCATATATACTTCCTTTTCTAATGCTTTTCTCCATTTGATCATCCCTCATTCGATCTATATTTCATGATATACCGTCTTAATATTTTTCCACTAGATCCTAGTAGAATTCTGTAAACCAAGCAATATACCTTGCTCCCCAAATAAACAAAATTTGAGCCAGCAACGTACCTAGCAAGCGTGAAGTGACCATCATTATAGAAATGCTTTTTAGCTTTTCGTAGCTTCCTCTTTGATTCACAACATCATCTGCCAAGACAGAAATTTTCGGGTCAATGATGATAACCAAAAGGATCGTTGCTATTCCATTTATTAAACCGGAAGCCATAATAGCCGTACCAGCTCTGTCAGGTACTAATAAAGCAGCATATAGTGCAGCTAATACACCTATAGTATAAATTGCTGTAATAACCATATTTGCTACAAATAGACTGATTGGAATATCCTTAATCCTGGTATTCTGCAAGTAAGAAAACTTTGGCAGACTAAAATGCGTGATGCCTCGTTTTATGTACTGTATAGATACTATTCTTTTCATTAAAGAAGGAACAGACCCTTTTTCCTCTGATAAATGAATGATCGCCCTAGAAAATAAAGCTATAAAAGTTGGCAGCAGTATCATTCCAAATACCGTTCCAGCAGTGGATGCACCAATAAGAATTCGAAATTGTGTTTCCACAAACTCCAACGTATTTTCCTTAGGAGCAGTATCAATTAGATTTCCTGTAAAAGGTTGCTGCATCATATTTGCTAACCTTGAGACGATCACCATAATGTTAAAAAGGGATAAAGCTGACGCGATCATTTTAACCCTTGCCCCTGATAATCTCACAGCATAAGCTAATGTCTCTACCGAATGGATGATAAAAATGAATAAAGCGATCAGAATTAATTTTTCACTTAAGAATTCCATTCAGGTACCTTCTTTTCCAATTGAATTAGATGTCCTTATTTTGCCATAATACCCTTTTATTGAACTTATCTGCTTAAGTTTATTGTGTAAGTCTACATAAGAAACCTTATGACCTTCCACTAAGCTTCTCATTAGTAAATTAATTACTCTTTAGATTTAAAATATATAATCTCCGGGTCGCCTTCATCTAGATTTTCGACGATCCCGCTTTCAATGAAACCATTCGAATCAAATGCTTTCTGCATACTAAGGTTAGAGCGATTAGTAGAAGAAAAGACTTTTGGAGTGGGAGATTGACTCATCATATAATCTAATAACAGACTTGCAAATCCCTTTCGTCTGTAAGACGGTGAAATGACCACGAGTGATATAAAAGCACAATCAAAGAAATTTGTTTCATAGATTAAGAAGCCTGCTATCTCTTTGTCACATTTTGCGATTATACAATTTCTAAGGTCAATAGATGTCTTAAAATAACTTAACCTGCTTGTATTGCCACTAACCTCTTTATCTATGTGAGCTATTCTGTCTAGATCCTCAACTTTAGCAATATGAACGGTCTTCATTATTCTTTCTCCTTAAATATTTATTGTGTTCGAAGCTAGACCTGTTGGTTATTATTCTTTTTTTCATTATCTAGAAAGCTTTTGTTGAACAATTAGCCCGCTCATAACAAACAAACTTTAATCTGTTTCCATTCATCATGAATTCCTCATTACTAGTAGATACTTGCTTAAATGGGTTCTCGTGCCTTAAATTAAAGGTATTAAAACTGTAATAGTCTTCTCCGCGACCAGGTACCATTTTCTCAATATAGTCTCTGTTCTCGATCTCAAATTCATAGAGAAATTTAGAATCACCCGGCTGCAATTTTTCCAATTTAATCTCCATTATCTTTTCCCTTAGATGGTATTTTACTGTTAATTATTTGCCCACTCAAAACTTCTCATTATGAATTCTTGTTTTTTCGCATATTGATTGACCGCATTAATCAGTTTGCTTTTAGAAACGGAAAAAGAAGTATGAATTTCTCTCTTGTTATCAATTAAATATTCATCAAAAACAATAAAGTTAAATAAATCCATTTTTTTCACGACAAATTCATTACATTCATATTCTCCACATCTAATGTTACCGGAAAGTATAAAGCGAATAATTCCATCATAATATTCTTGATGAGTAATCTCCGTTTCCAGAAATTTCTTTAGTGATTCCCGCAATCAAACACATCCTCGACATTCATTCTTAGTTTATAAATCTAAATTTTCCCGACTTAGCGGACTTTATATAGCATATTCATATGCCACTTACTTTCTTTGCTCTCTTATCTTTTCGTTCTAAAAATATAGGTATAATATTCAACAGGATAGAAGCAATGGTCAAAAACCATAATGCCTTCTCCACGGTAGGCACTACATCCAATAAGGCGCCCATATCTTCCACCTCTACCCAATTCGATACAAGACTGTATTCTGCGCAGAGTGTTAGGGCTGTAAATGATAAGCCCAGCGCCATCGCAAGCTTATACTCTTTTCCTCTTGAGAACAAAAAGATATTAGTTAATGTTGCTATAATTGCAATGATTCCGAAAATTATCCACATAATTAGACTCCCCCTTTATTTTTTGTAATAATTTTCAATTCACCAATTCATTTTAACACTTATTTCCTCTTAATTGGCAAGTAAAAAAAGCATCCCTTGGTTGAAGGAATGCACTGTGTTATTCAATAAGAAGGAGTTAACTTTTAACCGATTTAATAATCATCGTAGTCGGGAATCTCCTTGCCTTGTATAAAGAATAATATTGATCAGAAATCTCTTCACTTACTCCGTCTAAATTAGCTGAAACATCACTTTCAATGACGGACTCAATGGTAAATCCCGCTCGAATCAATTCATTAATATAAGTAGCCATCTTTCTTTTTGGAATGACCACTGGAGCCTCTTCTCCCTTAAAGTTGGGATACTTGATTACCCCTTCATCCTGATAGGCACCTTCTAGATAGATTTGGCCGTTGTGACTTTTCAAATGAGCGTAGAGAGGATGATCCCAACTAAATATAAAGGAACCGCCTGGCTTCAAATAGGAATGGATAAGTTTAAACGCAGCTGAAAGATTTGTCGTCCAGCCGATAGCATAAATCGAGTAAACTACATCAAAATAATGCTTAGGCATTCCACAATCCTCTTCCATCGGTGAACAGACCAAATGAGCTTCTAATCCCTCAAGCGTTTCTTTTGCTGTTTGTATTTGAGCCTCAGATAAGTCAATCCCCCATAGTTCGCTGGCACCCTGATCCGCCATGTATTTCAATGAATGACCGCTCCCGCAGCCAATATCAAGAACTTTTTTAGCTACAATTTCATCAAATAGTCGTAACTCATCTTCTGTTTGTGCAAAAGGACCATAGCTCGGCAATGCATCCTTCCCATTAAAATGATGCGCTACTTTATCCCAACTTTTTTTGTTTTGTTTTAGAACGTCATTGGACAATTTAGTTCCCCCATCTATTTTCTTTTAATATTTATCTATTGTTCTATATGTACTTTGTAAAACTACTAATATAAAAAATATTCCGAACTTTCTTAATGTATATAGAGGACGAAGTGGTATACTTTCTTTAGTATAACAAGGAGGTACCAGTCCAATGGTAAACGAATAATTGAGAAAATCTTAAATTATTTTAATAACTTTAGAATAAACATGTAGATTTTCTCCTTCATAAAATGAATTTATAGAAAAGAGGAAAATAACATGTTAAATAAATTAAGTGATTCCATCTATTATTTATCTAATCAAGATGATAGAGAACGGCCAACATTAGGGCTGGTATGCGGTGACAGATATAGTTTGATAATCGATTCGGGTAATTCTCCACAGCATGCTAAGGAGTTTTTATTGGAAATTGAAAAGATAAATGTACCGCCAGTTAAATATGTGGTAATTACCCATGCACATTGGGATCATTTTTTAGGATTGAATGAAATTGACGCAACTATAATCGTTAATAGTCAAACAAGTAAAATGTTAAAAGAATGGCAACGTTTGTCCTATGACGATCGTTCACTACAAAAGTATGGCTCTACCAATAAGCTGAGTGCTATGTGTATAAAGATTATACAAACTGAGATATCAAATAGGGAAGGTTTCACATTGAAATCTCCAGATGTCATCTTTGAAAATACACTAACTGTTGATTTAGGTAATAAAGTTTGCATTCTCGAAAAGATTAAAAGTACCCATACAGATGACTCAACAATCGTTTTTGTTCCTGACGAAAACGTACTTTTTTTGGGTGATTCAGCTTATGGTACAACCACAAATGATCTATTTCATTACAAGCAATCTTTATTATTGCCTATGATTAAAGACATCCAAAAATACAATGCAGAAATGTTCCTGCTTGGTCATGAATCGATCTGTGATTCAAATGAAATGAATATTTATTGGGAAGAGGTAACAGTAGCAAGTCAAGTAGTAAAGTCCCCTTCATTAGAAGAGGCGATGGTGTCCTTTAAAGCAGAGTATAAAAGGGATCCTAATGATAATGAAGTGTTTTTTATTAAAGCGTTTGTGAATGATCATATACTACATTCACAATAACCTTTACATTTATTAAAGTATTCTGCAGTCATCTCATTCAATAGTTGAGTGAGATGGCTTTTATTTATACGTGCTTCTCTAGTTCCACTGTCTACACTGCCTCACTTAAAACAATACATCCGTTACTTAAGTGCTAAAAAACAAGTTCATTTTCGGAATATTTTTCTTCAGTAAATTTATTTGCAGCTTCAATTCCTGATAACCTCAAGAATATACCTCCTGAAAAGTGATAACTTCATGTTAGTTAATGCTATTTACTTGATAAACATGTCTCTTTTAAATAAGTTTTTGTTCCATTACACTCTTATGAATCTTTCAGAAGTGACCTAGTTATTAAGTCTTTTGTTAACTTCAATCGTAATAAACTCCGGCAAATAGTTGGGAGTACATCCTTTTGATACTTTTTCATCTTTGTAAAGCCCCGTTTTCTCACCTATTTTAATACAGCGTGCGCGATTATTTTCATCATAAACGCCTATCCAGCCCGCGGTGAAATTCATGGCCCATTGAACTTCCGGTTCTTCCTGCCCAATAGTCGCTTCTAATGCAGATAGCAGGTTTTCGGTGTTGTCAGGCGGTGTTTGCCCTGTCCATCTCAACCGCGCTTGATAATACCAGAAAGCCCGCCTTTGAAGAGTAGAAGAACTATCTTCCCATGACTGCATCAATGCAATGGTTTTCTTGTCTTTGGTAAGCTGATTAGCCATTAACCAATCCATTAAGTTATTTCGCTCATCAAAAGTATGAGTCTG
The DNA here is from genome assembly GCF_000829515.1 of Jeotgalibacillus campisalis. Taxonomy (GTDB): domain Bacteria; phylum Bacillota; class Bacilli; order Bacillales; family Jeotgalibacillaceae; genus Jeotgalibacillus; species Jeotgalibacillus campisalis. The sequence goes on from NZ_JXRR01000022.1 coordinate 337,544, forward strand.
CATATCCTTATCAAGCTTATCTATCACATCTTGTGAGAGAAGTTTTTTGTCCATTATTAAAATGGCTAATAATCTGGGCAAAAAATCTCCGGTTAACCAAAGTTCCATCGCCAGCTCGTGATCTTTTTTGATGTCTTTTGCGATTTTTCTTAAGTCACCCAGCTTAGTTTTACTATTGATCTGAAGGAGGATATCTTCTGCTTTTGAAGAGCGTTTTGTTTCGGTATTTTTTCCCTTCATTTTACATAACTCCTTTCTTAAGCGTTTCATAATATAGTCTTGATAGGATATCTCGTATAAGTAAAACACCCAGCTTTAGTTATAATAATAACATTTACTTCCTTTTAAGAAGATACGAAAAAAGCATTTCTTTTTTCAAGAAATGCCCTCCTGTTTACTATTTTGGTCAACATTTTGAAATAGGAACCAATCGTTATTCAAGATTAGCCCCCAAAGACAGCCCATCCCTTTCTGCAACTTTATGATCTTGTTCTAGCTGTTTCTTAGAGATATCAGTTACCGTATCATCTGCTCCTGCTGCTGACAGTACTGGGGCCTGCTGTCCTCCTCCGGAAGCTAAACAAAGAATTTTCAAACCTTTCAACGTATTAGGAAACCATTCTCTAGGGACATGTTTTTCAGTAGTTACAGTAATTCCCCAATCACCATTTTTAGCACTTTCAATAACTTCAGTGCTTACAGACTTAGTATCTCTAGACCCCTCTTTTACTTTCTGGTCCCAAGCAGTACTGTTTTGTTGCGTTGTATCCATATTTAATCCTCCTTACAAAATTATGTATACATATTACACTTTTTAAGAGAATTCTTAGTAATTCTAAAGCGTATTTTTACCATTAGAGAAACTCAATATAAGACCTATAACAAAAACAACTGCAATTAATACGACTGTCACAGTAGGTGGACCCCCACCATTTTGCATAGCATTTTGTAAAACGATAGATCCCGCTAGTAATGACAAACTAATGATCAAAATACCGAATAACCTACTCATATATTCTCCCCTAACCTGATCCGTTAGTTTAACATTAATTTCCTTTTCGTTATTATAGAAAAGGCATTCCCTGTCGAAGGGATGCTCATCTTTAGTTTTAGTTGAATTAACATCTTACCCTTTTATTTTCCGTGACCTTTTCCCAGTCACTTTTGATTATGCTATAAACAATTAAATTATGTAAGTTGCCGTTTAAATAATAATGATCACGTAATATGCCTTCTTTTAAATAGCCAAGTTTTTCTGGTAACGCCCTGCTTTTTACATTTTCTTCTGCACAGCTTATTTCAAGTCTATTTAGATTTAGCTTCCTAAAAGCATAGCTTGTTAACTCCTTGATACATCTCACTACGATGCCTTTCCCTTCGAAATCAGGTGATAACCAATATCCGAAGCTTGTCTTCATTGCCTTCCAATCTATTTCAGGAAAAGCCACCATTCCTACAAGTTCACCTCTAAAGAAAATCCCAGCATTTATTGCAGTATTAGATCTATATTTATATCCCCATCTTTCGATTGAGGTTTGAATGTCTTCAACAGTCTTTTTACTATCCACCCATGGCAGCCACTCTCTTAAAAAATCACGATTCTTTTCAACAATATTAAATAGATCAGCAGCGTTTTCTTTGGTCAATATTCTTAGTGTGATTTCTTCATCAACAGTAAGCAAAACATGATTTCCTCCTATCCTTCATTATTATAGCAATCTCAATTAATACACGTTCCTGCTTCATTTGTTTAATAAAGACTACAACTAAAAAGGCGGTTAATTTTTCTTGAATCAAGGCACCCCGGTAGCTGAAGTATTTTATTTAACATACAAATTACATTTCATTTAATTGTTCCCATTCACTTAAATACATACGCTGCCTAATTTTTTGCGGGTTTTCTAATTTACAAATTAATTCTAAACTGTTACCGTCTGGGTCATTAAAATGAATTTTAGCGTGTGCATGTTCTTCTAGAGACATTACAAAAGGCTCAATAGGATCGAAACCAAAAGCCTCTCTTGGCTGACAACCTTTACTTTTTAGCCAAACAACTGAGTTTTTTAAGTCTTCTACTGTTACGTGAAATGCAATATGTCTTATTGATGGATGATACTCAACTTCTACCTTATTTGTTTCCCATAACCCCAACCAACTTTTATCTTTTTCAATCCATAGAAAAGCCAATTTGTCTTCAACCTTGTGATCAAATAGCAAACCAAGTCCTTCATAAAATTCAATTGAACGATTTAAATTACTTACAGGCAAATGTGCTTCGTATAAACCTTTTATCATTGATGTAACTCCTTTTACTTTAGTCTCTTTTTCTTTCATTTCATAATCAACTTGTCTGACCGTAAGTGAAAAAGCAACTGCTCTTGTTGTACAATCGCACCATATAATTTTAGTGGATTACTATTCAAATTTGGGTTATGTAGCAGAAACGAAAGTCTTTTTAAAAAGGGTATTCTATCTTGATTAATCTACCATTTATCATAATATTTAATTATGCCACTCATTCTTCTGGCGGCAGTTTATATAGGACATTTCCTTCCCCGTCAAGGAATTCCATTCTTGGAGTATCATATTGATCCACTACCATACGAATTCTCGGTTCCCCTTTACTATCAGAGAGTTGTACTATTACATCCCCGTCCCCATTTTTACCCATAAAAGCACGGCGAACGTTTCCTTCCCACAATTTATTCAATTCCTGGATTTTTTCATTTTCGGATTTTTTTGAATCTCGGATTTCTTTATCTTTTATAATATCTTCTCTTAGATTGGTATTTGGTCTGTCATAGATAGAAAAACCATAGTTTTTTTTACCGTTTTCCTCGTTATGTTCCATCTGTACAACTTGGTCTTGTTTATATTGATCAAAAGTCAAACTACCGCTAGTTGTATAATTTCCGTCCTCATCCTTTTTACTTCCATAAATTAAACCGCCAGTCTCATCACCTTCTGTATTATAAAACATCATTCCGGCAATAGGATCACTTTGACGATGACCAGGGAGAATATCTTCTCCGTCTATAATTGCAGGAGGAATGTTTTGGTTGTTAAATAATTTGAGTCTAACCGTTCCATTTTCATCAACAATATTAAGTTGCTCAACATCAATTTTTTTAAATTTATCCAAAATGTCAGCTCCTAAATTTCACTTATTTATATTTCTATAAAAACCTTTCAGCGAAAGAAACTTACACTCCCCTTTTTTTGTTAACAGCAAGAGCACCCGCGATTAGAACGGAAACACTCATCCCCAATAAAAAAGTATACAGATTAAAATAGAGAGAATTTAAATGAATGCTTTCCCACCAGCTCCACCAGCTGCCCATCGGATAGTAAAGCTCTTTTTCTATTCTTGAAATAAACTCTACTTGAAAAAGCAGACAAACAAAACTGATCATCGAACTCATCACCATGATGAATAGAATCATCCATCCATTCCTCCGACTTAAGGTATTCGCCATTTTTCTTGTAAACACAACACACAATGAGAGAAACAGGAGGAATGAAACAAAGATATACGGGATATTCGGATTGCCGTTGCCAGAAATATATTTTGGTGAAGGAGTCAGTAAATCATAGTGATATAGAAATTAAAGGCATGAAATAATATAGCTATAAGGAGGATTACCGACTTAATCGTCTTTTTTTGTTCCTTTGCCAGCCTGATTGTTATGATTATGCCTGTCAGGAGAAGTGCAAATAAACCTAATAGAATGGCCTCAGTCGGCAGGTCCCCTATTAAATAATTCATATCATCTCCCCCCCTTATATTTTTGTTAAAACTCTAGCTCTTCTCTAACGTTTAATGATACATCTAGACGGTGATTCAACTACAATATCAAACAGGCCAGATTCACATTTCATAATATTCAAACTATTATTTCGTTAACAAAACCAAAGTTATAAATTATTCCTTAGTTTAGAAACGTTTGTATTCATTTTTCAGGCACTCTAATTTTATTTATCTGTAAAATCATCCCTATATTAACACCTATCCAAGCTCCAATAAACGGACCCGGACTAATAGGAGAGTCATATCTTTCATGGTTAAAATCTGTACTGAAGAAAAAAACGGATATAATTACACCTAGTACACTGAAGATGAGAATCTGCGCTAATCTATTTCGCTTCCAACGTTTCTTTCCCCAGTGTCTTTTGTCAAATTCCACTAAACGTTTACTTGTTTTTGTCCCGAAAACCCTTCCTGTCACCAGGGTGTATATTGAAATGGCTACGTATATCACCATCAAACCAAAAATTATTACAGTAATAAACGGCGAAAATACGTTTATGTCAAAATAACCGACCAGCACAACAATCAGCAGCATAGCAAGATTGTACTGTACTAGTCGTTTCTTTTTTAACTTCTTAATTTCTCGTAACTCCCTTTGTGATTCTTCCATTATTTGCACCCTTTCACAAGTTGATCTTACACTTCCCTGTTAATCAATCGTTGGCAGTTATTCATAAAAATTCCCAATCGAAATTCGAACGAAGAACATCACCCTTTCAGATCCTATTATTAGAAAATTTACTGCGTCTCGTTCACGTTTTCTCTCGTACGTATTACGCATTTAGTACGATCCTGTTAAACTCATCCTACCATATAGAACTAGATTTGGTACAAGATACCTATTATTTCATACAGCTTTCCTTTTCATCTATTACTTAGGTTAGAAACACATCAGTTTTATAACGGGAGATCCTTCCGCCTAAAGACCATTACCCCCATGAGATAAAGCGTTGCGGCTATTCCTCCCAGCATGAATAATTGAACACCATAGTTTCCCTCTTGAATCATTGCCTCCGAATCAAAGAGCGTGATGATCGTTGCATGTTCAAGGATTGAAAGACTGTCACTCCTGCTTGAAAGCATATTCGCTACAAAGGACACACTCATGATAATCCCGATATAGGATAAAATTAGATCACGGCGATCCCACATTTCAACGGAGAATCAAAGCCAGCATGAAGCCCATGGTGAAAGAAGTTCTTATTGCACAGGGAGCAAAAGACGGCTTTGAGCTCGATTACACATTGGAATATGCCTTGTCTTCGATGATTGGGATTTTGAGCTATTGGTATAACCAGGAAAACCCACCTTCACTTGAAGAGTTAACAGCGCTGTTGGGAGAGCTTTCGAGTAGTGGAGTGACGGGGAAATTGATGGGGTTGAGAGATTAGTCTGCTAATCGTAACAGCACAAAAAAAGAGCTTGGGTATCCAGGCTCTTACAAAAACCTTTTAAATTCTGTAGAAAAAGATTCTCCATATTGCGTATGTAATTCCATAACAGGCTAAATGGATGAGGGCATAAGCTAACGTTTGATCTTCACGGAATTCACTAACCGTTTGATTAAAAATACGGAGCGCATTCATCGTTATCGCAGTCAGAACCAGTAGAATCCCTAATATCATTCTACTTTTTTTCGATGCGTTTCCAAAAACCCCTTGTTTCTTTTTAGTAGCTGCCACTTCGACATAATCCCTCCTACTTTATAAATTCTATATAACATTCGTCTTACAGCCTTTCCCCCGGCACCTTCTTCTTTGTAGGCGGACGAATTGAAGAACTAAATTCTAGCTTCCTGCACTATCAACCGAAATTTGATGTGGATGAAGAGGCGCTTGGAACAATTGGAAAGGTTTTTCTGCTTGCCTTAAAGGGTCAGGGTGTTATTGGTTAATCTGCGTATTCTTTCATTTCAGAGTGGCTGATACAGCTCTGGAATTTCTCAAATGCGTTTAAACGCTTCCGGATACTCCACAACCAGCCCATCTTGGTCAACAAAAATCGTTGTTTCATAGTCTCGGCATTGGTACAGGAAAGACCGTTTCCCTCCTTGTTCTCCTGTAAAGGTATACATCTGCTCCACTTTTTCACAGGTAAGTGCAGGCATCTCTATGTATAAAACCTCAAGCTTTCTTTTTTGCCCAGCCTCCCAGAAAAACCGGTTGATCGGGAGAGAGTTTGAAAACGGCGTTGCGGAAATATCTATGTCCACTGCTCCCTTCATGTCTTCCAGCGACTCCCCGTCTTTCAGCCAGCTTCCTCTTCCATTTGAGGAAAGAGTAAGCGTTTTTTCTCCATTGTTAATCTCAACCCTCTTGGTTTCCCAGTGTCGATCCAGTTGGAGATCATACGTGATAGGAGAAGAATCCTCTGATCCATACACAGTGCTTTTAAATCTAATAGCTGTGTCTGTCTGAGTCAGATACGCTTCCTCCCTGCATTTTGTCTCAAGATTTTTCCATATGATTTTTTTCATCCATGTCTCCTTTTTTATTTAATAACAGGCGTCTGAACTCCCGCTGCCCAATCTTCAATAAATGGCAATTGATGCGGATTAACCTCCTGTGGGATATTGTTCTTATGTCTGAAACTGAGTTCACTTCCTTCAGCGCTCGTCTGAAGAACCCCGTCGTATTGGGTTGTACGAAAAACGAGTTGAATACTGAACACCTTGTCTCCATTTTCATATTGAGCAAAGCCTTTTTCACCAGAATAGATTCCAAACAGGGAGACATTTCTGATCTCCAGCCCTGTCTCTTCCCGCACCTCACGGATTAACGCGTCTTCCACCTTCTCACCAATCTCCAACAAGCCGCCTGGAATCCCCCATTGTTCATGGTCTGTTCGTTTTTGGAATAAAGCACGCCCGTGTTCGTCTTCAATGATTGCCCCGCAACCCACCGTCAACAGCATTTCGTGGCCAATGACCTTTCTCATTGCTGCTATGTAGTCATTCACTTTCCCAACTCCTTCCTTTTCCAATCATTTCAAAAATATATTTGAAATGCAAGGAAGGAATTAAAAAAAGCTGTGAAAGGCTTAAGGCCACTGATTAATAACAGCCGCAGCACACAGGACCTTTGTTCTTTTTGAAGATAGAAGGCGAGAAACCGCTCATATTTAGCATCGGCAGGCGACTTTTCTTTGCTGTAATGCATTTTCGGTGATAGGTAATGCCTCTTTTTATTTCTTCTCTCTTCATTCTTACTACTTCGTGTTCCAACTGAACCACTCCTATCATCAATTATTTTTGATCTATCATTTAACTATCATTAAGTAATTTCGATCTAAATTCAGCGTACTGTTTTTGTAAATTTTAAGTCAATAAATAATAAACTTTTTTAATTTATTGTAGCCATTAAAAAACCTGAGCAGCTATTCTCCTGCTCAGGCCTCCTTCTTCTATTTCACTATAACCAACTTCCCTCGATGCTCCCCAATCTCAAAGTCCTTCATGTCTTCTGCCTTACCAATCGTCAGTGTTTTCACAAGAACGTTTTGGCGGATGAGTTCTTCATTTTGACGAATGGCTTTCGTCAGTTCTTCGTCTCCGCTCAGTGTGATGTGGACGCGAAGATCGATTGGGAGGTCCTGTGTTTTTCGTTCGTCCTGAATGGCGCGAATGAGTTCACGGGCAAGTCCTTCTAATCTCAGTTCCTCGGTGATCACGGTATCCAGCATGACATGGAAGTCTTTGCTTGCGCCCATCGAAAGTCCAGGGTCTGCGATGCGTTCTGGCTGAAGCAGGTCCATTGGGACATCAATATCTTCGCCTTCTATTGGGACGACAGCTTTCCCTTCTTCTATCACGTTGGCAGCCTCCGAATCGGTCAGGCTTTCAAGATAGGCTTTTACTTTGCTGACATTTTTTCCGAGAACCGGTCCTGCTGCGCGGAAGTTCAGCTTGATTTCCCAGCGGACGAGATCATCGGAGGATTGTTTTACTGTGAGCTGCTTGACGTTTAGCTCATCCTTGATAATGTCACTGTATTTTTCAAGCGCTTTGCCTTGCTCCGGATTGACCGGGATGACTGTCAGCTGCGACAAAGGCTGTTTTGTTTTAATCGCTTCTGCATTTCGCACACCGCGGGCGAGTTCAACGACTTGAAGCACCGCCGCCATGTCCTGTTCCAGCTCTTCATCACGGTCGCCTGGATTGCTTGCCGGGAACAGAGCCAGGTGGACACTTTCGCCAGTCAGGTTCACATGGATATCGTCTGCCACAAACGGCACAAATGGCGCGAGCAGCTGACTCCCTTTCACAAGCACTGTGTGAAGGGTGTGGTAGGCTGCTTTTTTCGATTCATTCATGCCTTCCTTCCAAAAACGGTCACGTGAACGGCGGATGTACCAGTTGCTGACTTCTTCAATATACGCTTCTAGTTCTTTTGCTGCTTTCGTGAAATCGTATTGATCGAGCGACTCTTTCACAACCACTGCTACAGCGTTCAGACGGGAAATTACCCAGCGGTCAAGCAGCGTTTTTTCACCTGTGTCTGCTTCATTAAACTGATAGCTGTCGATGTTGGCATAAAGCGTGTAGAAGCTGTGAGTGTTCACCAGGGTATCAATGACTTTCGATTTTGCTTCCATTACGACACGTTCTGAGAAGCGTTTATTGTTCCACGGCGCACTGTCAGCTAAAAGTGCCCAGCGAAACGCGTCTGCGCCAAATTGATTGACAAGGTCCATTGGATTCAAGGCATTGCCTTTACTTTTGGACATTTTACGGCCTTCTTCATCTAAAATATGACCGGTGGAAAGTACGCGTTTATATGGAACTTTGCCAGTGAAAAGTGTGGAAACGGCAAGCAGACTGTAAAACCAGCCGCGTGTCTGATCAATTCCTTCACAAATCACGTCTGCAGGAAACTGTTTTTCAAATTGCTCTTTGTTTTCAAATGGATAGTGCTGCTGGGCAAACGGCATCGAACCGCTGTCAAACCAGACATCAATCACTTCCGGAACACGGTTCATCGTGCCCGCACATTTTTCACATGTAAGCTGAACGCGGTCCACGTATGGCTTATGAAGCTCAACCTCTCCAATGTCGCCAATTGCTTTTTCCTGAAGATCAGCCTGGCTGTTTGGTGCATATTGATGGTCGCATGTATCACAGATCCAAATCGGAAGCGGCGTGCCCCAGTAGCGGTTCCGTCCGATGTTCCAGTCCACCATGTTTTCAAGGAAGTTTCCAAAGCGCCCGTCTTTAATATGAGCAGGATGCCATTCCACCTGTTGATTGTTTTCTAAAAACTGATCCTTCAGCTGTGTTGTTTTAATAAACCAGCTTTCGATTGCATAGTAAAGCAGCGGGGAATCGCAGCGCCAGCAATGCGGGTAGCTGTGTTCGTATTTTTCTTTATGAAACAGCAGCCCTTCATTTGCCAGATACTTGACGATATCTACGTCGCAGTCTTTAACAAAGCGTCCTGCAAATGGCGGAATGTCTTCTGTGTAGCGTCCTTGTGAATCGACTACATTAAAGAAGGAAAGATCGGCTTCTTTAACTAAATTGTAATCATCTTCCCCATAAGCCGGAGCGATATGAACGATTCCTGTTCCGCTATCTGCGTTCACGAAATCGGCGGTGACAACAAAATGTCCCTTTTCTGGTTTTACAAAAGGAAATGGCGCGTGATAGTCCAGCCCCTTTAACTCGCTTCCTTTATGAGAAGAAAGTATCTCGAATCCTTCACCAAGGTTTTTTTCGGCCAATGCTTCTGCAACGATGAAGATTTCTCCGTCTTTTTTCGCTTTCACATATGTCAGTTCCGGATGGACGGCTAATGTAACATTTGCCGGCAGCGTCCACGGAGTCGTCGTCCAGCCAAGGAAAAATTCATTGTCTGTCCCTTTGACTTTAAATTTGGCTGTGGCGGATAGATCCTTCACTGTTTCATAGCCTTGTGCTACTTCATGCGAGCTCAGTGTTGTCTGGCAGCTCGGGCAATAAGGTGAAACGCGGTGACCTTTTGTCAAAAGATCGCGGCCGTGCAGATTGCTTAAGATGTACCAGACACTTTCGATGTAGCGGTTTTGCAGAGTGACATATGGATCATCCATATCGAGCCAATAGCCGATCGCTTCTGTAAATTCACGCCATTGCTTTTCGTAATTAAAGACACTTTTCTTGCACTCTTCGATGAACTTTTCCACACCGAAGTTTTCAATTTCCTGCTTGCCGGAAATGCCAAGCTGCTTTTCCACTTCAAGTTCGACAGGCAGACCATGCGTATCCCAGCCGCCTTTTCGCAGCACCTGATAGCCCTGCATCGTTTTGTAGCGGGCAACAAAGTCCTTAATAACGCGGCCAAGAACATGTCCTGCGTGCGGAAGACCATTTGCGGTTGGCGGTCCTTCATAAAAAACAAAGGTTTCCTCGCCTTCCCGTTCATTCATCGAGCGATTGAAAATCTGATTTTGGTTCCAATAGTCTTTCACGCGGTTTTCCCGATCGACCGCTGATTCTTTTGTATTGACACTGCGCATTGCTTCCACCTCAACCATTCAATTTTGTCGTGCACTCAGCAGCAGAGACTTTTTTGCATAAAAAAATCCGTCCCTGCTTGGTTAAAACAGGGACGGATTGGATCCGCGGTACCACCCATATTCCATGTGAAAATCACATAGCACTCGGTTAAAATCGGATAACGGCCGTCAACCGGTTTTCCCTACTTCTTGTTTTCAGGAAAACGTCTCAGAGATGATTTTCAACTGATTCCTGCCATCGCTTCTCAGCTTTTCGCGACTCTCTTTGGGTCAGGGGGCACAGCTTACTCTTCTCGTCATCGAACTACTTCAATTATTTCCAATATTTTATAACGAAATACCTGGGTTGTCAAAGTCCGAAATTTATTAAGTATGGGGTATTTGCCGCAGGCTGTAAACGCTCTTTTACACAACCATATAAGGCTCTGTGTAAAAACAGCTTTCACTCCTTTTTTTGCAGATCTTTTTCAGGCGGGTGGCTTCGTTTACAAGTTCTTCTACACTGCCAAACAATCCGTTGTGTTGTGTTACAGCTGCGATCGAAATGGCTACCAGCGCCATTTCTTCAAGCTGTCCTGAGCGATTTTCTGTGTAAATGAAGCGCTGTTGAAAGTGTTCTTTTGTGTAGAAGGAACGAAGACAATCGTCAAATTGCTGAATGATGGCGCTGCAGGAAGATTCGTATTCCATACCGGGAATGATGACGATAAAATCATCGCCACCAATATGCCCAAGAAAGCTGTCTGAACGGTCGAAGCAGCTGCGAAGGATCGTGGCGGTTTCTCGAAGAAGGTCATCTCCTTTTTTAAATCCGTATGAATCGTTATATGCTTTAAAGCGATCTAAATCAATGTACAAAAGAGTGAAGGGTTTTTGCTGCTCAAAGGCGGACGTAAGATGTTCATCAATCATCGTATTACCAGGCAGCCGGGTGAGGGGATTTAAGTAGCTGGCAAGCTCTGTTTGAATATCCGCCACAGTTGTAAGGAGCTTTTTAATACTGACGGCTCCATAAACGTTTCCGTCTTTTTTCACGACGACATCGTCATACACTTCATCATCGGGCCGTTCCATCGCCCATTTGCTGACTTCAATGACAGATGCAAAAAAATCCACAATAAGCGGAGAGGAATTTGCCAGCAAACCGATTGGCCGATTCTCATAGAGATTGTAGCCGTAGCGTGTTCCCATTTTCTGATAAAACTTTGTCCGGGTTATTAAAGCAGGCGGTTTGTCTGGATCCATAATGACAATACCCTGTAAGCCAGGTTCCTGCTGAAAAAGATCATCTACTTCACTGCAGACCGTGCAGTCTTTCATACAGCTGATTCCTTTGGCAATTTCCCCGATATACGCCATCATCTATTTATCCCTCTTTCATAAGGAAATCATTTCGTTTTTTATCCAAGTGCCATTATCGGACTCTCTTGCAGCTTCGTCGGTAATGTCGGCAAAATCCCCGGTTTGAGGCTTTGCTCAGGCCTCCCCAGAGCATATCCCTGCCCGAGATGAACGCCGGATTTTTGTAAATAAAGGAGCTCCGGTAGAATTTCAATTCCTTCCGCGATCACTGCTGTATTGGATTGCTGGGCAAAATTCACTAACAGATCAACCAAGTTCTGTTGAGCCGGATTAATGTGTATGTTGCGGATTAATGCTTTATCGAGTTTTAAAAACTCCGGTTTTAAGTACAAAATCGTTTTTAAGCTATTGTAGCCGGTTCCCGCATCGTCTACTGCAATACGAAAGCCCTGCTGGCGATAATTTTCAATTGTCCGTACAAACTGCCCGTAATCGGCCACGGTCTCTTTTTCCGTCAGCTCAAGTACAATCTGATCGGGCGACAAATTATATTTATTGAGCAAATCAAGTGTATGACCGCTTCGATAAGAAGGATCCTCAAGAATTTGCGGCTGGATATTCAAAAAAATTAATCCTCCGTCATAAGCATCCGACTGCTTCAGTTCTGACTCATATCGCTCTAGTGATAGATTGCGAAGAAAGCTTTCAAAAGCAAAAACCTTTCTGCTTTTTCCTACATGATCGTAAAAGGAATCCGTTGTTGGAAAAATTTTTGTGCTATTAGGACGATTTAAAATTTCAAATCCAATGGTACCACATTCTGTGAGTGAAATGATCGGCTGAAAAAAAGTTGTCATCTTCTCTTTCTGCATAAGCTCACGAAGCTCTCCATCTTTTTTGCTTTCCTCAAAGAAGTGGCTTCTATTCTCTTTTAAATATTTTAAATAATGATAAAAATCCGCTAGCCCATTCATCAATTAAAACTCCCTTTACCCATACTGAGGATCTCATGCTGTCAGCCTAGTATACGGTACGAACGTTGTTTTACATGAGAGGATAGATTAAGATTTAGTAAATTTGGATTTTGGGCAAAAAAGGAAAGTGATTCTGTAAAATACCACTAGTTTTTGGTGAACTCATTTTAAGAACCTGTACGGGGATTTTTACAACTAAAAACCATATAGTTTTATAGCCTGCACGGAGAAATGTACGTGATCAAACCACCCTCCGGAAACTGGCCCCAACTGAATGTAAAAAAACCTACACGGTTTGCCGGATAGGGAAGAGATTTCTGTAGAAACTTATTAACTTTTTTGTCTTTATTGCGCCGTATCACATTCGTTTTATTAGAATAAAGTTTAAGACCGCTATAAGTACGAAGCCAAAAAACACGAGGAGGTTATGCTTTAATTCAAAGAGGCTCACCTCCGCCCCTCGGAAAGTGTCCGACTGAAGCGAAAATGAACCCGGTCTGCTTTTAATGATTTAATAAGGACCTAATTTCAGCAGCCCCTGTTATCCTCATCTATCTTACGTTTTTATTCGCTTTTCTTTTCGCCATTTCTTTTTTCACCATCGGCACAACTTTTTCTTTCACTGTTCTTTGTACCTTAGGGTCACTCATCAGCTTCTTAATTTTTTTAATCATTGGTTATCCTCCGTTCATTGAAAATTAACTTCCTACTTATTAAATACCACAATCACTGACTTTTAGTCCTAACCTGCCCTTCGTTTAAATCTATATCGCCAGAAGTCGAATACTTGCAGAATTTGTTGAACGATTTTTAGAGATTTGTTTTACGATTTTACAGGGATTCAGCAGGCTGTGTCGAATTGCTAGTATAAGAGAATTTGCATTTATTCTAAACCAGATAAAGTGAGGCGAGCGTGATGTTCAACTGGATGCCATATAAGGAACAAGGCATATGTGAGAAAAGACTAACGAAAGTAATGAAGCGCTTGAAGATTGATTATTTTAATTTCAACTGGGATCGTAACAGCTGCTTTATTGAATTCACATACCAGGAGGAGGCTTATAAGCTAAAACACTCGATTGAAAAGGCGAAAAAAAGAGGCGTCATTTTAAAAAACGGGATGGATTGTCTGGTGGATCTGACACAGTCGCTTGAAGACCTTTGCGGGATTATTGAACGAGGCACGTATAATTTTGATACCTGGATTGCCGGTATGAAGCAGCCTTCTGAGAAAGCGGTCATTCAGGAAAGAGTGCATATTAAATACAAATCATTTGGCCAGCAAGAGCCGCCTGACTTCATTCGGAACGAACGCCTGATTCCTTTCGCTTCCGGCTCCACTGTCAGAAACTTTGACACAACCGGACAAGGAAGGCAGTTTAAACTGATTAAAAAGAACAGCAACTGAGAAAGAAATCATTGGGTTTAAATCAAATCAGTGTGAAAAAGCTCAGGCCTTCATGTTCTGAGCTTTTCGTTATGCAGGTAAATCTCGTTAATCAGGGCGGCATAGATCTGATTTAAAAGACTTTTACTTTGCTCCCCTTTTAAACTAGATGCTTCGAACAGTTAAATAGGGAACAATCCCATTTTGTTTCATCGTGCTTTAATATGGTTAAGGAAGTATTTTCCAATAGCGTTTCGGTAAATTGTTCAGGAAGCAGATGCTTTAACGTCAAGCCGATCAGTCCGCCGTGGCTGACGATGAGAATCTTTTTTCCTTTGTGCTGGGTTAGAATTTCTTCTATAAAAGCGGCTCCGCGCTGCGCTACGGTATCCTTTGTTTCAATGCCAAGCTCCTGCTCCCGCCAATTGTCTCCCCATCTCGTTACCCGATCTTCAATTGTCAGTCCTTCAATTTCGCCAAGATGCATTTCTCTGATTCGGTCATCTTGAATAGGTTTTTGCAGCCCTAATTCTTTCGCAATGGCTTCAGCTGTTTGTCTAGCGCGTGATAGGTCACTTGAAATGATGAGGTCCCATGTTTCGTCTTCTGAGGCAATTCTTTCTGCAACTCGGCGTGCTTGTTCTATCCCTTCTTCACTCAGCGGAATATCGGTATGTCCCTGAGCCCTTCCTGATCTGTTCCATTCTGTTACTCCATGTCTGATTAGTCCGATCGTTGTCATGTATATCATCCTTTCAGTTTTCGTTTCTGTCCTTATTTTACCATATAGAGGATCTTTAAAACATATTTTATCAGCCGTAACCCTTGCTTTGAATGGAAAAAACGCCCGTCCCTCAAACAAGGAACAGGCGTATTTTTATTGATAATTTACGATCGCTGGACTTGGGTCGAGCTTTACAACTTCTTCCGGCGTGATGACAGGCTCGTCTTTATCATAGAAGATTTTAAAGCCGCCATACTGGAAAGGCTGATCGCGTACATATTTTTTATATAGTGCCATTTTATCGGTGGAATTTCCCCAGCCATCAAAGTTAAGCGCGACTTGGACATTGTCTGTTGGCTGAATGGTTTCTTTATTCGTCAGCACATGATCTGTGAACTGATGGACAAGTAAGAACTTATCGGGCAGGTTGTTTTCCTCAGTCAGTTGGGTAAGGTATTCAACAGCTTCCTGAATTTCTTGTCCATCGACCTGGCCGAGGTCTTCACCAGGTACTTCGCCTTCACCAACATGGAATTCGGTATCGATTGCCAGGTGGACGTTCGGGTGCTTGAGCCATTTCTCAATGCTCTTTACTTGGTTCATCACTGTATCTGTCCCAAGCTGAATATCAAGAAGAACAATTGCATCGTGCTTCTCTGCAAGCTTTACATACTCCTCGATTTTTTCATCGGGAAGCTTGCTGACATACGTTCCATCTGGGCCTGGATCGCGTTGGGCCATCGTTGTAATCAGTTCGATTGTTGGAATCGCCGGCCTGTCCGGATCTGCATCCGAGTATGCCTGTGCCTGTTCTTTCAGCTGCTTCATAAACTCCTCAGGCTCAAGTGTCCCGAGAATCCCCATATTTTCAGATTGAGGAGTGCCGTAATAAGCCACGAGCCGGTGATCCTTAAGCGGTCCGTCTGTCTGATCCTCTATATCCTTCGCCAGTGTTACACCAACAGGAACAGAACGGGCAGGGTCACCGCCGAGCGCCATCTGTTGATCCGGCATACTTTCGAGCTCCTCCTCAGTTAAACTCTCCTGTAACGGAACAGCGTCTTCAGAAGGGGCTAATGCCTTGTATGGAGGCTCTGGCTCTGGCTCTGGCTCCGGCTTCTTCTCCACTTCTTGCGTTTCTTCTTTTTCCGCAGCTTCTTCCTCCTTCTTGGAAGTCTGTTCAGAACAGGCTCCAAGAAGCAGAATAAAGAAAGCTGTAATCAGCAGCCATCTATTTTTTACCATGTTATTTTCCACGTCCTTCGCTATGAAAAGATTGGGTATAGTTGAACAATGTAGAAATAAGCCTACCATAATAATCAATAGAGGTGGTTACTGTCATCAGAATGAAATCGAATTATAATAACCTCTATTTTTATGGATTCAATTCACAAACTTATTATCACTATGTTCAACCCTCTCTTGCTTCACGTTAGTACAACCTTTAACAATCCTTGATAGTTGCAAAAATTGCTATTACAGCATTCCCCAGATCAAATTAGTTTGAGCTGTAAGAAAGTATAAGAGCAACCCTATGAAGACAACTTTGATTATTTGTTTTGGTGATTGATATAAAACAAAAATTGTCGCTATCCATAATAGAAATTCCAATATGTATCTGATGTCAAAATACCAAAATCCAACTACAAAAGCCTGTCTTGACATAAACAGAATTAGTAAGGATGAAATAAAAATAGCTAGAATCCCTTTCCCTTTCGCATACCAACATATAAATGCCAAAAACGGGGAGATAACAGTCATACTAATCCAAATCATCATGTAGGATTGAGGAAAGAAACCAGCAGCCAAAACAGTGTATAGATAATAACTACCTACCATCGCTGCAAAAAATAAGAAAACATTAAAAGCAGACCTGACAGGTGATTTGCTATACACACAAAGAAGCACTGCAAGAAAAATCCAAACTCCCATACGTGAAAAGAAGTTTCCTAAATCCAATACTTCAAGGATAAAAGGGAATGAGTTACTGGCCTTTTCATCAAGCATCTTTGAAACTATACCCATACTCATTCCTGCGACTATTAGTAAAGCGGAATAGATGATTCTTCTAGCTATCGATATTTTTATTGGTGATCGGACTTCATTTAAATAATCTTTCATTTCTTCCCTCACACAATTTAAATTCTTAAGGAGACTTTATGGTTACAATTGAACAATCGATAAAATCTTATTTTACCGTCATAGCAGCTACCGCTATGAGTACTTTCTATTAACTATTTTTTTAACAAATGCTTCTTTGTACTCCGTATACTCATTGATTCCGGTTGACCTGTTTTCCAGATAAGCGCATTTAATCTCAGCGTATTCCTTTCTTGCTTGTTCATTTGAATTTAAATAATCCCGAAAGAAGATCAGATTATTCCAAAGCTCTTGTTGAAAGTCGACTAAATGAATAAAATGCGTTTTTTCTTCGTATGTTTTATCAGTGAATTTCGCAAGTACGATTTCTTTTGGTCTGTCGACTTTCAGCCTCAGAAATCCCGCTTTCTTTAATCCATCGAAAACCGCATCTTCAACGTTCTCTATATCATCAACCCCTACAATTAGATCCAGTATGGGTTTGGCTGACATGCCTTTAATTGCCGTACTCCCAATATGTTCAATGCGACTTTTATCCATGTTTACGTTCTGCAAGATGTCATTTTTCACTCTACCAAACTCATCGTTCCATTCAGGCGTGTACTCCACTACTTTTACTTCATCCCTTTTTAATCCCAGCTTCACGAATTCAGCCCCTTTTAAACTGTCGTTCTTACCTATTTCATTATTTTAACATAAAATACCAAGTTTTCATTTCAAAAAAAAGGACCAAATCATTTAGCGATTTGGTCCTTTTGTTGATAGCTATGAAAGAGCATTATTCGTCGTCACGTTCCATTTCAAATTCCATTACTTCGCCTGTTTGGCCGTTGATGTCGATTTCGTATTCAACATCTCCGTCTCTCATTTCAATTTCATAGTGGCCGTTTTCGAGTTCAAACTTGACGATGTCGCCTTTGCCTTCTTCTTTAGCGATTTCCTCTGCTTTTTCTTTCGTGATCTCCACATTTTCGTTTACTTGATCATCCTGGCTGTCCGTAAGATCTCGACCGACTTTCAGGATTTCCCCGGAGTTTGCATCTACTTCAACATCCGCTTCTCTGCCATCCTCCGTTGAACCGTCTATCTCATAAACATAACGTCCGTCATCTTCATCTCTCTCAACTGTTGTGATCGTCAGTCCTTCCACTTCTTCTGTTGCGATCGTTTCTGCTTCTTCCTGAGTCAGCTCAGCATCGCTTTCATTCCAGTTATTGCTGCTGTCTGCGAAGGCATTCACGCCAAATGCTCCCCCGCCAAGTATGACTGCTCCTGCAATTCCGCCAATAAGTAATTTGTTTTTCATGATTAGTTCCTCCTCTTGTGTTTGTTGTTTCTAGTTATAGATTACACACGCAAGATGAGAAACCATGGAGAGGAAAATGAGAATTTGATGAGAATTTAATCATCCCAGCTGACGGACATGATTTCTCCTGTAATGGCATTGACTTGAACCGTGGCTTCTAGCTCATCGCTCCGTTCAATTTCTATAAGAAAATATGAACCTTCTTCATCGTTTTCATAATCCACATCATCGACCGTTCCTTCTACCTGCTTAAGGGCAATTTCGACTGCCTGGTCGCGCGTAATTGGTTGATTTGGCTCTTGTTCTTCCGATTCAGACTGCGGATCGTCAGAGGTGGCCGGCTCTTCTTCAGGTGCGCCTTTTGACAGGCGTTCCATTCGAATAACCGTGCCGTCTTCTTGCGCCACTTCAAGTTCATAAGAGCCTGTTTCAAGTGTCATGGAAACAAGATAGCGGTCACCTGCACGTTCAATCGCTGTGATTTCACCCTTATACTGCTGTTCAACTTTATCCTGAACCTCTTCAGCAGAAACCGTATTTTCATCCTGCCAAAGCCTTGCACCAAGCCAGATCATACTAAGCAGAAGAACGCCACACGCAATCGCAATGCTGACTTTCTTAATGGATGAGTACATCCCATTTCCCCCCTCCTTTCTCTTCGGACTTTAATTTGAAATAGGCAGAAGTATCGTGGCAGTTGTTCCTTTTCCCTGCTCGCTGCTCAAGCTTACGTCTGCATTAAGTACACGGGCTAATTCTTTTGCCAGGGAAAGGCCAAGTCCATAACCTCCTGATGTGCTCGTTCTGGCTTCATCAACCTGGTAAAAACGGTCAAACACTTTCTTCAAATGTTCATTTGAAATGCCAATGCCGGTATCTTTGATTCGAATTTCCGCCAGGCTGTCTGACTGCCCGACTTCAATTACGATTTCTTCTTCGCTGTACTTTCGTGCATTATCCATCAAAATATAAAGCAGCTGCTTGAGCTTTTGGGGATCTGTTGTTACAACGAGCTCTTGTTTAATATGCTGAATCACTTTCCGCTGATAGGCGCGTTCAAAGGAGGAAGCTGCAGCCTCAAGAATCGGTGACAGTGCATTCGCTGAAAGTGTCAGGTTTCCCTGTTCATCCTGCTTCGCTAAAAGCAGCAGCTGCTGGGTTAAATCCCGCATTCTCAAGGCTTCTGAATGAATCGCTTCCACTGATTCATCAAAAAGCGCCTCATCGTTTTTCCCGCGTCGTTTCAACAAACTGGCGTAGGATTCGATAATCGTCAGCGGTGTTTTTAACTCATGAGAAGCATTGGAAACAAATTGCTCCTGCTTTTCATAATTGGTTTCAAGCTGCTCAATCATCTGGTTGAATGTTTGCGTCATTTGGTCGAGTTCATCTTTCGACCTGGATGTTCGTTCAATTTGCTGAAAGCGCCCGCTGCCGCGTATGTCGTTCATAGTCCGGATCAGCGAATGAATCGGATTTGTGATCAGCTTGCTTAAAATACGGGCAGAAATAAATAATGGAACAACAGCAGCGATCGATACGACGAACAGAACAATTCTCAGCACACTCAAGTTTTCTGCCGTAGCTTCCAGCGATTCTGTCAGCTGAAGTGCCGCGACTTCCCCCTCTGTCCAGACGATGGGAAGGGAAATAAAGGCGTGGGGAATGTCATCGATGGAACGAACCTCTGCCCGCTCCTCTGTAAAAAACTCCGTTTCCTCCTCCACCAGACGCTGTTCGCTTCCACCTGTTACCGTGGCATCCCCCCGGCCATTCTGCAGCACAATTTTGATCATGCCGCTTGGCGGAACGTACGCACGCAGCAGTTCCTGAGGGGCTGCGGCACTTTGAACGGCACTGATCCCAGCCTGCACCTGCTCTGCCTGTGCTTTTGTTTGTTCGATTTCACTGTCATACATGATGCGGCTGAACGAAAAATAGATCGCTGCGTTTATAAAAACCAGAAGGACAATAAACAGGACTGTTGTAAACACATGTATTTTATTGGTCAGCTTCATCTTGGATCCTTCAGCACGTAACCTACGCCACGAACGGTATGAAGCAGCTGCGGGTCATAGCCTTTATCGACTTTATTTCGTACATAACGTACGTACACATCAACGATATTCGTGTCGCCGTAATAGTCATAGCCCCATACATGATCCAAAAGCTGCTCCCGGCTCAGCACCTGCCGCTGATTTTTCATAAAGTAAGCGAGCAGCGCAAATTCCTTTGCCGTCAGCCCAAGCGCATCTTTACCCCGGAAAACTTCATGCGTTGCTTCGTTCAATTTTAAATCTGCCAGCTGCATTCCCTCTTCTTCACGTTCCTCTACCGGCGCTTTAGAGGATCGCAATGCTACTCGGATTCTCGCCATTAATTCTTCAAATTGAAAAGGCTTCGTGACATAATCATTTGCTCCAAGGTCAAGTCCTGTTACCTTATCCTCAATTTCATCTTTAGCTGTAAGCATGATAATGGGCGTCTGATCCCCGCTGTGCCGGATTCTCTTCAGCAGATCGACCCCATTCATTCCTGGCAGCATAATATCAAGCAATATTAAATCCCATTTTTCTTCCCTGAATTTCTGAAGACCTTCCAGTCCGTCTCTTGCTTTAATTACGGTATAGCCTTCATATTCAAGTTCCAGCTCTAACACACGGGCAATTTTCTCTTCATCTTCCACAACCAGAATCCTCTTCTTGCTCATCGTCATCCCTCGTTTATCTGGGTTCTTTTCTCTTCCTTTTAGCATAGCCTAAACTTCATTCTTTCTGCTCATTCAACAAATTCAGACGAACATTTCCCAGGAAATTGTTCTTTCCCTTTCTTTCGACTTTAACCTAGTCGAAACGTGAGACCGACTTACTTATTTCAATTGTACAAGGTGAAAATGAGGATTTGATGAGAAAAAAGCTTATCAAGACAAAAAGTTCTTGCGATTGAGATATTTTTGTCCCAACCCTTTTTCTTTTGTAGAAAACGAGAATAGTGTCTTTGCAAATATATTTCCTCATGGATAATTTCTTATGATAAGCTGAAGATATCAAAATTTCCCATTTAAGGATGTTGAAAACGGATTATTCATTCTCAAGCATATTCTTTGGTTTTTTGTTGCCAATCCTGCTTATTACGGCTTCGGTTTTCTGGACTATAAAAACCGCTTATAAGAATCGATTTGTTCCCATTATCACGCTCTTTTTTCTATCTATTATTATTTTTTTGCTTCCCGCCGTTCTCGCTTATTTTGAAATCATTACAGGCTCTATGGGATTTGCTGTAGCCATTTTGAGTGTCTATTATTCTATTGCTCTATTAATTGGGATAGCATTGAATGTCATGGTTGATTATTACGATCAAAAGGAGAAAGTGATATTTTCTGTTTAAAGCGAGGTAGTAAATCGTTTATTTAGACAGGTCTGACACATTTAAAAGGAGGCTCTACCCTTTATGAAGGAATGTGAAAAATGCCAAACAGCATTTACGTGGATGGACATTTTTAAACTTCAGTGGAAGAAAAACAGTGAAATACTTCGCTGTACGAACTGCGGTACAGAACACGAACAAACAAGGTCCTCAAAAATTGCAGTTTCCCTGTTAATAGGTTTAGCTTCCGGGGTCATTGTATTTTTTACTGCTCCATTACACTTCCTGCTTAGTATATTAGTAATCATTCTATTTTTTATTGTTTTATCCGCTCTCTCGGTATTCATAATCGACTACCGCTCCAAGTATCATTCTAATTATAACAATGATTTTTAAGCCCAAGTAGTAACTACTCCTGCCACCTGAGCCACTATCATTTGTTTTTCGCTATTTCATTCATCCGCCTGTTCTGAATATAAATTATTCTCTAATGCATACTTCAATGATTGATCCGGGACCAGGTAGCGGACACTAAGGTCATTAAGAATCCTCGAGCGAATAAAAGAAGAGCTTGTTTCTACTGTTACCCCTTTGCTCAGGCAATCAAATTTATCTTCATTTTTTGTGAGAAGTGCGTCTCTGGCAATAATATCTGACATATCATATCCTTCTCTTCCTACAACCACAAACTTATTATTTTCGATTAATTCTTTGCCGTACTCCCAATTTGGTAATCCAGGCAAGTTGTCTGCCCCCATCACAAAATACAAATCGTCTTCAGGAAATTTTTCCTTCAATGCTTTCATTGTAAAATAAGTATATGAATGCCAGGCAGCAGCTTCCATTTCTGTAGCATCTGCCACAAATTTAGGATTATCCTCAATGGCTAATTCAACCATCTTCATGCGATGATGATTCGCAGTGAGCTGTCTCCCTTTATCTACTCTGGTATTTGATGAAGGAATTAATAATATCTTATCAAACCCTCTTCTGTCAGCGATCATTTCCATGGATACCATATGTCCTAACGTAATCGGGTCAAACGCTGAACCAAACACTCCTATTTTCATTGTTCATTTCCCCTCTCGAGTGTTTTTGACATGCAATGGAACTTCTTTCAATCTTGGATTTCCGCTGAATTTTCTTCCCGCTTTCGCTTCGTGCTTTCCATCTAATAATACATCATCTCCAGTAAATCCAATATTCACTTTCAATAAGCTGCCACCAACGCCATATACATCTACTGGAGCTCCTTCTTTTTCAAACCGTTCAATTTTATCTGAAGTAAATCCGCCGCTTACCACAATTTGTACATGTTGAAGTCCTTCGCTATCCAGCGCTTCCCGCAGAGCTTTTACTAAAGGAACATTGACACCGCTTGCATCAAAAGAACCTAAAATGTGCTGGTTCCGAATAAAATAGTTATCCATCATCGTTTTTGACGTATCAATTCGAACTCCTTTAAGTTTTCGTCCGAATTCTTTCCCCACTTTAAGAGAATCCGTGATGACATCATTATTATAATCTACCAATGCAATTAAATCGTCCTCTGGGAATGTCTCGAGGTAAGCTCTTGATGCTTCTACGATGTCACCATTAAATAATTGGATCATTGCATGAGGCATCGTGCCAAGACCTTTCTCACCCCACCATTCGTTCATGGCATGCGTTGCCTGAGCACTCATTCCCCCTATAAAGGCAGCATACCCATCTCCTGCCTGGTTGCTGAAATGGTCATCACGGTCTCCCATGAATATGACTTTTTTATCTCCGGCTGCTTTTACCACCCGGTACACATTTGTAGCTACGCTTGTTCTTCTTGCCAATATACCATCTATGACCCCTTCTAAATAGCCAAACTGGTGGTAATGACCCTTAATCGTCAGAACGGTTTCAAAGGGGCTGATACTGTCTCCATCTTGCAGAGCGTTAATTTCCAATGTTTCCGGCTCTTCTGCAAATGTGTGAATTAGGGCAATCACTTCGTCCATCCCGCATAAAACCGCTTCTTCTTTTTGAAAAAACTGCATGGTGACCTCTTTATCAGATTTGTATTTCTTCGCAATTTCTCTGGTTTTCAAGAAATATACGGCTGAATACCATCCTTCTCCTACCCGTTCATCAAATTTGAATGTTTCGTTAGTGAGTCTGTCGATTTTCCCCTGTACTTTTAATTCGATCTCTTTTTCCATCTTAACTCTCCTCCTATCAGTAATTTTTATTATTCTATGACTATGACAGGCAATAACCTTAACCGTTTAAATGGTCATTCGATTCGAAACGTCTTAGCTTAGTCAATAATTTCGGTGTGGAAGCATACCTTCATATGCTGAATCATCGTTTCACCAAGGTCTGTGAAAGTAGCCGCTCCTCTTTTGTGAATGGCTGTTTTAAACCCTTCTGCATCTGCACCCGCTACCGTTAGAAAATCACATATATCCGTGCAAACTCCAGTAACGTGTACCTTTTCAACCTCAAGCTGTTTTAATGTCTCAGCCAAGTCCGTTTTAAAAAATGCATTATAGTTCGTTTTTGGAACATAAAGGAGAGTTTCATTTTCAGCATTCGCTTGATACCAGTCAGACAACTCCCCATATAATTTCTGACCTTCTGTGCCCACAATATTATGCGGCGGCCATTGTTGAAAGTGTGGGTCATCCGGTTGGTGAGCGTCCATTGCCACCACCACCACATTCCCTTCTTCCAGAAACGCAGATGCTAAATCTTTAATGTAAGGAACAATTTCCTGAGCTGGTTTTCCGACGGTCAATGCTCCCTCATCTGCCACAAAATCATAACTCATATCAACAATTATTAAAGCCTCTCTTGATTTACCTGTTTCCGTCATCTTCATCTATCTCCTTTCTATTTTACTAATTAACTTAATGTTAATTAGTTGCAGCAAAAAAATTAGTAGAGGGATGGAAGCGGTACTTCCCTGTCCACAAATCTGAACAACGCAGATGGTCGATCTGAAAAGCGTTGAGTCGTTTTCGGCTGGCCTTCTTCAGTCAGCACCGGTTCAATAAAGCTTAGATTTTTAATTTTTCTGGACCAAGCTGATTTACCTTTAATAGATGATTTATCTGTAACCGTCAGTAAGACATTTTGCAGTTCAGAAGCGATAAATTCCTTTGGAAGGAATTCTTTTGCTAAAGGTGTTTGGATCATTTCTCTTTTAATAATGTCAAAAGCATCTTTAACAATTTTTTCATGATCAAACGCTAGATTCAAGGACTCAATTTCTTCCATGCTGAACAACTCAACCTCTTGGGCATCGTCATTTGCTTTCTTGCTGTCCAAGTACTGTTCTTTCACAATTGCGTAATGAGCATTTGAGAGTATCCATCCTCTAGGGTCCCTGCCCGGTTGATCGTACACTTGATAATGCTGTAGATGAATGTCCTTTACACTTGTTTCTTCCTCTAATTCCCTTACCGCTGCTTCATATGCTGTTTCATCAGGGTGTACAAATCCTCCAGGCAATGCCCACTTCCCGCCTTCTATGTTAGGATTTCCTTCATGATCTCTTGTGTGCCTTTTTATAAGCATGAGCTTCAGCACTTTTTTGGGTATTTTAGAGAGCGTGTTTTTTTCAGAGACAATTGTGAAAACAGCTATGTCAGAGGTATATCCGTCTGGCGTCACATACTTTCCAGAATCGTAAACTTTAAGAAATTCTTCTTCCGAGCTATTGTTCAACGCCCTCACCTATCCTTCCTTTTAAGAGGTTAGTCAGCTGCAGATTCTTTTACCATCTTACTAATTAACATTTTGTTAATTGGTTTTCTATATCATATCTTATTCATGTAATCACGTCAAGGAATTCATTATCATGTGAGGGGAATTTTGTTAAATTAGGTGTGACGAAAAGAGTTCTCAAGACCGAGCGCTCTTCGTTAGTTGAAGCGCAGATCCATTTCCCCTTCACTGTTTCTCTGACAGAATTCCACCGTTCTTGGCGTTCAATCCTGACCTTTATTCCTCTCTCCACTCATTCTCTAAAATACTCATTTCCCATAAACTCCAATATTCATTTCCCATTCTTCTTGAATCTCTCAGTAACCCCTCTTTTTTAAACCCTGCCTTTTCATAACAAGAAATAGCAGGGGCGTTAAAATCAAAAACGCCGAGACAGACTCTATGCAAAGCGAGTTCATCAAATGCTATGTGAAGGATTTTCATCATCATTTGCTGACACGTCCCTTTCCCTCTGACACTCTTATCTCCAATCAACACTTTCCCAACGCGAGCCGACCTATTTTCCCTGTCAATTTTCCCTAATGAGATATGCCCTATCGAGTTGCCCGTTTGCTGTTCAACCACAGTATAAATCAATGAAGTAGACTGATCCTGGTTTGCCTCTTTTAAATAATCTTCCAATTGCTGCTTATCCAAAGGGAAACGAAAATTTGGTCCTCCCCATTGCATTAGAAAACCTGGCGTTTCAATCCAGCTTATGAGCTGCTCAAAGTCGGGACATTCAAAAGATCTAAGTTCGATCATGATCTACCCCATCCCCTTTTCTAGATTTTTAGCACCATAAAACTTAAATCCCCATACTATTCATGAGTTAAAACATTAAAATCACACTGTCTAGTACAGGACCTGCTGAAATGAAAAGAACCACTCACTATAGACTGTGAAATTTTAGGTGTATTATTTTTTAATTGTAGCATCCTGTTATTTTTCAGACCCCGCTTTACCTTAAAAATACCTTCATTGCAGCAGAAATGAACCTGTCCCCCATCTAAATTTTTTAAAATTCTCCTAAATTAGATCAACAGACCTACAAGCATCACAATCTTTTTCAGCCATATTTATATAGGAACGGAAAATCCATCACTGCATTTTTGCCTCTTTTACTTATCTTGCATCTGCAGGTTCGTTTTTTGCTGGAAATAGAGTATAATAAAAGGTACGTTTTTTTTGATTACTAAAGGTGGTAGGTATGCGATGAGTTTTCAATCTCAATCATTTACAAGCGGCATTGAAAAGCTGGAACAAAAGCTTTTCCAACAATTTATGCCATCGAACCAGCAAGATGAACGCCTGATTCAGAAAGGGCTTTTCTTATATAGACAGGGCACTGTGTATGACGGCGGATATGATCCGTCGATGAATATGCTGCGTGCCAAAGTGCGGGATGTGTATCAGGTGAATGTCCGCATTTCTCTTGATCCCGCCAAATCAAGCTCATGCAGCTGTCCGGAGGAAGATTGGTGCCGGCACCGCATGGCTGTATTTTTTAAGTTTTATCAGCAAACCTCAAGCGTCAGTCAATGGATCACGAAATGGAGAAATCACAAGCCTGCCATGATTAAAATAGAGAAGTCTCCGCAGTCGTGGAAACGAATCGTGCAAGAGGCAATTGCTTCCATGAATTATTCTCAGCTTTTGGAGCAGCCGTTTTTGTTTGATCATTACATTAAAAACGCACAGCTGACGATTCAAAAGAAAACGCCAATGGAAAAAGAGTGGAAGCCTTTGTATGAGCTGCATACTTCCTTTTGGCTGTTTATTTATGTATCAAGAGAAATTCATTCACATGATCCTTCCGTATTATCAAATGAAAGTGTGATGGAGATACTGGGAATGATTTTGGAGGAAATGGAAGATGCGCTGTCAGATCTGGCCGTTTATGCGCGTCCTTTTGCCTTTGATCCGTTTATGGAGGATTTGCGTACTGGATCTCATGAGCTTCTTGAAGCGATTTCTTCTCCTGTTTCCTACTCTGTTTATTCATTGCTGTGGTTTCAGCTTTTTACCACTAAAGCGTGGAGAGAAAAAGAGCTCACCCGTATTTCTGAACTAGATGAAGAGAAAGATGAATTATATTTTGCACGAACGGGTCTTGCCCTTCTGCTGATGAAAAATGATGTATGGAAGGAACAATTCCGGCTATCCTCTCCCTCCGTTTTGCCGCATGCTGTGCGCTGGATGGAATGGATGATGTGGGATGACAGGATGGATGCAGCCGTTACGATTTTGCAGGAGCTGCCTAAGAAAATTCCTGCTCATGTGGAGAAATTTGATACGGAATCAGAAAAAAGATCTTTCGCACACTGGCTGATCCGAAAACTTGAGTCAGGAAAGCTTCGCCTCTATGCATCCGATTCGACGATCGCTGTTTATGAGTCGCTGCTTCCCTACAGTGCTAGACACCTGGGATCACTTATGCTTGATGCCGGCCGTTATAAGGAATGGGTCGAGCTTGTGGACTGGATTGGTTTTTCACCGGAAGAGCTGGAGCTCGCAGGCTTTAAACAGCTGATTACCAAACGTCCTGACTTCGCTGTCCCACTCCTTCATCAGTGGATCGAAGAGCTGATTGCAGGACGTCAGCGCGAGACGTACCGAAAAGCAGTGAGCTATTTGAAAAAGCTCAAGAAAATCTACACACAAAGCAATCAGACGCAAAAATGGGAGCACTATTTTGATGCCATCCTGCTTCAGCACAGGCGGCTTAGAGCTTTTCATGAGGAATGCAGAAGGGGGAAATTGATTCATGTGGATGAGTGAATATAAAATGATCGATGTTCAAAAACTTTCTAATGGTCATTTTTCCCTCCAGGTCATCAACCATGACGGTGAGCTGTTGAAGCCGGAATCCTGGCAGCGCCACCTTCTCTTATGGCATAAAGAAAGCTATCACGGGACGATGGTGAAAAAGCATGAAGATGCCTCTGATCACAGTGTTGTGCTTGACAGCTGGGCAGTTCTTACACTTTTTGCACAGCCAAGTTTTCATGGACGCATAAATTGGGATTTTTCTTCTTCCGCTCAGTTTTTTTATGATGCGGCTCCCCTTCTTTTTGAATGGATTACAGAAGGCAAGTGGCTGAATGAATGGCAGCATCGTGATGATAAAACAGACGAATCTTTTTCCATGACTCTTGGTGATGATTTCTGGGAAGAGTGGCTGGACATGAGTGGAGAAGATGCCGCTCCTATTCAAGAAGAAGCAAAACAGCAGGTAAATGACTGGTACCAGCAGGCCATTACGTACTTTTTTGAGCATCATCAAAGAAGTCAGGGACTTGCCAAGCGGATATTTAACGAAAATCATGCCCTGACGCCTGAGGATCTGTCTGTTTATTTTGATGAAGAAAAATGGTCAAATTGGGTTCAGGAGAAGGATCTCGTTTCGCCTTATCGGTTTGGCATCCGGTTTGAAGAACCTATGTCAGAGGATGGCCTTTGGACGATGCAGCCATTTTTACGCGATCAGCGGCGAGCTGACTGGACGTATGATTTAAATCTGACTCTGCCCCTTGAACGTTCGCTTCCGGACCGGTGGAAAAAAGAAACGAATCAGATTGAGAAAGAACTGTCGCGCTGGGTCCGCTTAATTCCGTATTTAAAGGATGAGGATGTCTGGCAGACGGAAATGTCTGAAGAACGTGCCTGGCTGTTTCTAACAGAAGGCAGCCAGAAGCTTTTAGCGCTGGATGTGGAGATTCTGCTGCCGTCCTGGTGGAAATCCATCCAGCAATCAAATGTAGCCCTTAAAGCGGCCGTAAAAGGCGATCACAGCTATCGTCCTTCCTTTGTCGGACTCAATTCGCTTGTTGAATACGACTGGAAGGTTTCCATTAACGGCAGTGATATGACCGATGATGAATTTAATGACCTCGTGAATGAAAAAAGACGCTTTATTCAAATTAACGGCAACTGGATTGCATTAGATCCTGCCTTAATTGAACGCATTCAACAAGCGATGGCTGCGGCAAAAAAACGCGGCATCCGAATGCGGGATCTGCTTGAACAGGAGCTCGATCAGGCGGCTGGACATGAAATGGAAACAGAAGAAGATGACCTTCGCATTCAATATCAGCTTAACCGCTCGATGAAGGCGATGCTTGATACATTAAATGACGTCGGGAAAGTTCCGCTTATCCCAACCCCTGAAGAATTATTGGGGACGCTGCGACCCTATCAGCAGCAAGGATATGCCTGGATGCATTTTCTTCGCACAAATCATTTTGGCGCCTGTTTAGCCGATGATATGGGACTTGGAAAAACCATTCAGCTGATCTCGTATATGCTGCATGTGAAAAAGACAGAAAAGCTTGAGACACCATTTTTAATTGTGTGCCCGACCTCTGTGTTAGGAAACTGGCAAAGAGAAATTGAGCGCTTTGCTCCTTCTTTATCACTGCACTTGCATTACGGGCCAAGCCGCGCTAAAGGAGAAGCGTTCAGCCCTGCGATCAGCTTGGCGGATGTTGTTTTAACTTCTTACGGGTTATGCCATGCAGACCAGGAAGAGCTTTCCTCCATTAACTGGTCTTCTGTTGCGCTCGATGAAGCACAAAACATTAAAAACCCGCATACAAAACAGTCGAGAGCGATTCGTCAGCTTCAGGGGCTGCACCATATTGCGCTTACCGGAACGCCGATGGAAAATCGCCTGTCCGAGCTTTGGGCCATTTTTGATTTTATAAATCACGGCTACCTTGGCACACTGGCGTCATTCCGTCATCATTATATCGTACCGATTGAGCGGGACAGCTCTGAAGCGCACACGAAGAAACTTCAGGGGAGAATCCGACCGTTTCTGCTGCGCCGGACAAAGAACGATCCGGCCGTTGGTTTAAATCTTCCGGCAAAAATCGAGCAAAAAGAATTTTGTCCGCTGACAACCGAGCAGGCTTCACTTTATGAACAGCTCGTAAAAGACACGCTTGAGAAGCTTCCTACCTTAAGCGGCATTGAACGCAAGGGCATTGTGCTGCAGATGCTGAACCGTTTGAAGCAGCTGTGCGATCATCCTGCTTTATTCCTGCGTGAAGCGGATCCTGAATATGTAACTGAGCGCTCTGAGAAAATGCTTAAGCTAATGGATCTTGTTGAGCAGATTATGGACGCAAAAGAAGGCACGATTATTTTCACTCAGTATATTTCAATGGGCAATATGATCAAACAGGTGCTTGAGAAAAAATATGGCGTTCATGTTCCATTTTTAAATGGCTCTACGCCTAAAAATCGCCGTGATGAGATGGTTGAACAATTCCAAAATGGCACGTTCCCGATTTTTATTCTGTCTCTGAAAGCAGGGGGAACCGGCTTAACGCTGACTGCAGCCAATCACGTCATTCACTATGACCGGTGGTGGAATCCTGCGGTTGAAAATCAGGCGACAGACCGTGCTTACCGAATCGGTCAAACCCGCTTTGTTCATGTTCATAAATTTATTTCTTCCGGAACAGTTGAAGAAAAAATTGATCTTATGCTGGAGAAAAAACAATCCTTGAATGAGGATATTATAAAAGGCGATCAGTGGATCACCGAGCTTTCAAATCAGGAGCTTGAGGACTTACTTGTATTGTCTCCATAACGAGAGGAGCCCCAGTGAACAGCAACTGGGGCTTTTTTTATACGGAGAGATTTTCTCGGCACTCTGGGGAGGAGCTGCCTTTTATAGGGTCTTGCGGGTGTGTTGCGCGGGATGATAAAGTCTGGGCTCTGTTGCGAGGGTTGGTATTTATTATTGAAAGGTTTCTACATGAAGTGTCTGACCGGGTGCGGGATAATGAGCAGGAGATTCAGCCGGTGAAAACGAGGAGCGTCTCGACTCTAGAAAACGGACGGATTCAGCAATTACCTCCGTGACATATTGTCTCGATCCTTCTTTTTCAAACGAACTGGTTTGAATTCTTCCTGTAACGCCGACAAGCGAGCCTTTTGAACAATATTTTGCAGTGGACTCTGCTGTGCGGTTCCAGATAGTGCACCGTACAAAATCCGCTTCCTGTTCGCCCTGGTTATTTTTAAAAGGACGGTTTACGGCAATCTGAACAGATAAAACGTACTTGCCATTCTGTGTGGCTCTCAGGTCCGGATCCTTCGTCAATCGTCCGACAAGCGTTACATGGTTGATCATTTTTTTCCTCCTTTCTTAAGGCTGAGATCATCATACTTCACCGTTTCGACGTTGTAAAATGAAGATTTAGTAGATTTTGATCATGGTGGACCAGTTAAAAATTCCTTTTTTTCTAACTATTTTAGTTCTTTATACCTTTATCCTGTTTATGAAAATGGAAAAGAATGCGTTTTAGCTTTTTTTTACCGATCGTCCTTATGCTATAATTAGGGATAGAAAATTAAAGGGAGGCTTTAGGATGAAGACGTTTAAGCTTGTAAATCTGAAGATTGCCGAGGAGGACTCGGTTCGCTCCTTTCATCTTTATGACGGCTTAATTATCAACAAAGAAGACGATAAACAAACGTGGATTCTCGAAGCTTTTTTACAAGATACCGAGCTGGATTATTTCCGGAATGTCCAGCAAAAGGGTCAAGACCTGGAGATCCTGGCTGTTATTTCAAGCGAAAAAAATGATCCTGCATCCTTTTATGCCTATGTCCACAATGTGCGCCACCTCGGTGACAAAATCAGTGTTCTCTTTACCGGAAACCTGCGCAATCAGCGAAATGAATACGCAGAGAACCTGCTTGATCAGCTGGTTTCTGAATCAGATTTAGCCGGAAAGGATCTGCTTCATGAGTTTCGCACCCAGATGAAGGAACGTCCGAGACTGAAAAAAAGTTAAATTAAGGAATACAACTTTCTCTCCTGAACGCGAACTGTCTTCATTTTAAGCAAAAAAATAAAGGGGGATTCCTCCCCCTTTATTCGTTACTCGTCGCGGTTGTCTCGATCTTCGCGGTCTTTCTTTTCTTCGATCATGTCTTCTCTGTTGCCCTCTTCGTCATCCACGATTCCATTGTCATTTTCTTCAATGTTTTCGTTTAACGAATTCTGGTCTTTGTCTTCCATCATATCCATGTCTTCTGTTTCGCGGTCAAGCACGTTGTTGGTTTCGTTTACGGCATCATCCATCATGGATTCATTGGTGTTGTCATCACGTGCATTATCGTCCATGTTACACCCAACCATCAATGCTGCTGCAATCAAAGAACCAGCTGTAATTTTAAGAAACTTATTCATATGCATCCCCTCTCCTTTCATATGTTATGACCATCTATCCGGTCTTCACGTAGTGTCTCCAGAGGGAGAGGGATTATGTATTTTAAACTGAACATATTAAAGACGAAAGTGCCATTCTTCACGGCTCTTTCGTCTGGTCAAATTATTTTATCGCGAAGGTAATTTCCGTTTCGCAGGCGATTTCACCGTCAACTGTAGCAGTTGCTTTTCCCTTGCCAATCGGTCCTTTAAAGCGGACGATCTCCACTTCAAGGCGGAGCTGATCTCCCGGTTTTACCTGGCGTTTAAACCGGCAGTTGTCAATGCCTGCAAAAAAAGCAAGCTTCCCTTTATACTCTTCCTGTTTCAGCATCGCAACTGCACCTGTCTGAGCAAGTGCTTCCACAATCAGAACACCCGGCATAACCGGATAGTCTGGAAAATGGCCATTGAAGAATTCTTCATTTGCTGTGACATTTTTAATCCCCACAGCCCGTTTCCCTTCGTCAATTTCGATAATCTTATCGATCAGTAAAAATGGATAGCGATGTGGAATAATTTCTTTAATTTGTTGTGTATTCAGCATGCCTTTTCCTCCTGAATTTGAGCAGATTAGGGGTTACTCTGTATCTTTCGTGACAATATCCATGATGTGCGTCCACGTTTCTTTTTTCAGCGCATCCTGCGGTTTACCGTCACCAATCACTCCGTAGCCGACCATAAGTCCAATAAGCAAGCATCCAGCAGCGAGGACCAGCACAAGGATCACACGGACAATTATCGGCATCATACGGACCTGCACCCATCTGGGCGTACTTCCGCTGCCGCTTTCCTTTTTCGCTTTCTCCTGCTTTGCTTTTTCTTCTTCGGTTAGCCTGGGGGTCTTTTTCATTTTAAAATCTCCTTTAACGCATTCCGTTTACAAGACCAGACATTTGGTCTGAAATCGAAATGGCTCTTGAATGAAACTGATAATTTCTTTGTACCTCTATTAAGTCGGTAAAGGATTGTGAAAGGTCAACATTGGATTGTTCAAGTGCTCCCTG
Source organism: Jeotgalibacillus campisalis (assembly GCF_000829515.1). GTDB lineage: Bacteria > Bacillota > Bacilli > Bacillales > Jeotgalibacillaceae > Jeotgalibacillus > Jeotgalibacillus campisalis. The sequence goes on from NZ_JXRR01000022.1 coordinate 370,979, forward strand.
TTCAAGACCAATGCCGCCCCGTAATGCTCCTTCAAGCTGGACCAATACTTCACCCGGATCAACACCAAGCTCGTCAAGATTGGCAGGTAACCCCAGATAAACACTTGATACACGGTCCATCAGCTGAGGGCGCTGAATATCCACAATTCCAAGCTCCACCTGCTGCTCTGTGCCGTTTGCATTCACGGCAAGCACGCCGTTATCTCTCAGCTGGATTTCATCTACAGGTCCATCCAACGTTATGATTTCATCGTTTTGGCTGAGTATGGCATTTCCCTGTCCATCCACAAGCATGACTTCGTCGTCATTAATCGGGGAAAAGAAAAAATCACCTTTACGGGTAAAATTTTGTTCTGTGTTTCCCTCTGCATCCTGAACCAGCACTTTAAAATACTGGTTTTCTGTGTTAAAAGCAAAGTCCAGCGGGCGATCGCTCCGCTGAAGACTTCCTTGCTGGCCAAGCAGCTGTGACTGGGCGATTCTTGCTCCATTGCCCATGCGAACTCCAAACGGCGTCTGACGCTCTGCTGTATCGCCCCGCTGATTTTGCACTTGCTGCGTAAGCAGAGAATTAAATGTGGCAGTTGTCTGCTTATAGCCGGTAGTAGAAGAGTTGGCAATATTATTGGAAATCATGTCGAGCTGCTTTTGCAGCTGTCCCATCGTATTTGTGGCTGTTACCATTGTGCGGATCATTTAGCGTCCCCCTTTGCGTCCATTTAGTTCACCCGTCCGACTTCATTCACCGTTTTTTCCATGCTGCGGTCATATGCTTGAAGGACCTTCTGGTTCGCTTCAAATGCCCGGTAGGAGGTCATCATATCCGTCATGGTGCGGGCGCTGTCAACGTTGGACCGTTCCAGGGCTCCCTGCGAGACAGAAAAGGACAGGTCTTGCTGGTTATAAGCATTTTCAAGCACAGTGCCATCAGGTGCTCTCAGCAGGCCGTTGCCTTCTTTAATTAAGGACATCGGATCATCTGAATAGGACACACCAATTCTCGCTACATCCTGACCATCCGCATTCAGCACACCATTTTCCTGTATTGTAAATCGATCATTTTCCAGTTCAATTCGGTTTCCTGCTTCGTCCAGTACATAATACCCTTCAGAAGATGTTAAAAACCCCTGTCCATCAAGGGTGAAATTGCCGTTTCTGGTTAAGCGGTCTGATCCGTCCTCATTTTCTAAAGTAAAAAAGATCGCTCCGGACCTTCCAGTCTCTTCATTAAGAGGCATGTTTCCCTGAACGAGGGCAGCATCTGTTGATAAACCGGTTTCCCTAACGTCTCCTTGAGTAAAATGGGGCATCGTTTCCTGCATATATACACCCGTGTTCAAAGCGCCGACGACAGGGCTGTTTGAACGAGTTAATCCATTCTCAGATGATCTCTTTGATTCGCCAAGGCTCGATAGCAGCATGTCGGGAAAAGCTCTCATGGAGGATTGATCCGCCTTGAAGCCGGGTGTATTGACATTGGACATATTATTCGTCAGCATTTCTGTTTTTCTTTGTTGGGCGATCATTCCGGTCGCAACTGTGTAAAATCCTTTAAACATTTTTTCACCTCTACTGTAGCTCACTTATTTTTTGGACTTGATTATTGGACTGAAGGGCTATGCCTTCATTGCAGATGAGCGCTTAACGCACACAAATCGCATCAGCAGCAAATCCTTTTAAAAGTGGCGGCACTTTATGTATCGGTCATTTTCCAGGTTTGTTTAGATTTGAGAACATGGATAAACCTCTTCACCTATTATACCTTGCTCCTGTTTAAATGTGGATGGCTATTCGGGATGGTTTTTGTTTCTCCGACATTTGATGGACAAACAAAAACCAGCCTTTTCGCTAATCGTCTTTATCCGATTCGGCGGTGAGGGATTTTATCAATATTTTCAAGCATCACACCTGTTCCGATTGCCACACAGTCCATAGGATTTTCAGCTACAAATACAGGCACCTTCAATTCTTCTGCAAGAAGCTGATCGATTCCGTGAAGAAGCGCTCCGCCTCCAGTGAGAATGACACCCCGGTCAATAATATCTGCAGAAAGCTCAGGCGGTGTTTTTTCCAGTACGTTCTTCGCAGCCTGAACAATGACGGATATGGACTCACGAAGTGCGCCTTCTACTTCACTTGATGTGATGGTAATGGTGCGCGGCAGTCCGCTGACCATATCACGTCCCCGAATATCAAGTTTCTCGTCACGGGAATCCGGAAAGACAGTCGCAATATTCACTTTGATATTTTCGGCTGTCCGTTCGCCGATCAACAGCTTGTACTCTTTTTTAACGTAGTTTAAAATATCTGCGTCAAATTGGTCTCCTGCCATTTTGATGGAGGAAGAGGTAACAATGTCTCCCATTGAAAGCACGGCTACGTCAGTCGTACCGCCGCCGATGTCAACGACCATATTGCCGCTTGGCTGAAAAATGTCCATACCGGCTCCAATGGCTGCGACTTTCGGTTCTTCTTCAAGAAACACTTTTTTGCCCCCGCTTTTTTCGGCTGCTTCACGGATCGCTTTTTGCTCAACACTTGTGATATTGGTCGGGCAGCAGATTAAGATGCGCGGCTTTGATAAGAATCCTTTTACATTCAGTTTATTAATAAAATGCTTAAGCATCGCTTCTGTCACATCAAAATCAGCGATTACACCATCTTTCAGCGGCCTGATGGCGACGATGTTTCCAGGTGTTCTTCCCACCATGTTGCGTGCTTCTTCGCCTACAGCAAGCACACGGTTGGTGTTTTTATCAATCGCGACAACGGAAGGTTCATTTAATACAATTCCTTTTCCTTTTACATGAATCAGCAGATTGGCTGTCCCAAGGTCAATACCAATATCTTTAGCAAACATTTCTTGTCTTTTCTCCCTTCTACTCTACCCTGCACAGTACTCGTTCTATTTTCCTAACTGGAATGGATTCCGATCAGCTTGTTTATGTATGAAATGCGAGACCAGATAGGACTCACGCATTTTGCCTGTAAGAATAGTCCAATAAGTATATATTACCACAAGAAAGACAAGAGGTCATGAACCAAACAAAAGTTTGATTCATAACCTCTTATCCTTTGTACTTTTGTTTTGTAGCTTGCCCGCCCCTAAGATGCCTTATCGATTTATGGTAGTTGAGAATAATTTTTACTTCGTTGGCAAGTGCCGGATTTAGCTCAGGCAGTCGCTCGGTCAGATCCTTGTGCACGGTGCTTTTAGATACACCAAAGGTTTTGGCAGTGACGCGTACGGTTTGTCTCGTCTCCACTATATGCTTGCCAACCAAGAGCGTTCTCTCCCTGATGTAGTCGTGCACTGCTCCGGCCTCCCACAGGGGATCAATCCAGGGGAGTGACCCCCTCCATTTGTCCCATTATATGCAAGGTGGGAGCATCGGTATGCTTAAATTTTTCAGGTTAATTTAATCGTTTTCAAGAACGGTCTGCACGCTGCTTAAAAAGAATTAAAAAGGAAGGATAAGGTTGTGTTTATGTTCAAAAAAAGACCGCATAATCCAAAAGGATTATGCGGCCTGAACCCGTTTATTCTGCAAATGAAACCGGATTGACTGCTACGCCATCTTTGTATACTTCAAAGTGAAGATGTGTACCAGCTTCCGTATTTAATTCGCTTACACCAGACTTAGCAATTGGCTGCGCTTGTTTAACTTTGTCGCCAACTTGTACAGCGATGTCTTTAATCGCGCTGTATTTTGTGACTAGACCGTCAGCGTGCTGAATTTCCACTAAATTGCCGACAAATGGATCTTCTTGTACTACTGTGACTTCTCCGCTTTGAGCGGCTGTGACTTCAAAGTCTTTTCCATCCTGGACAATGTCAATACCCTGGTTAGTTGAGTAGCTTTGATTCACGACAACAAGGGATTCCTGTTGTTCTTCGGCAGATGCATCCTGATCATAAAAAGAACGATGTATTGTGATTGCAGATGGATCTACGACCGGCATTGCCATTTTTTCCGTTGGCTGATTGACTTCAGTTACTTCTTCGTCCGAATCCTGAACCCAGTCGGTACGATTCTGGTTTGCTGTAAATTCTTCTGTGACGGTTGCAACTTCTTTATCACCAGGACTTTGCAGCACAAAAACGGTGGACACTACTACTGCCGCACATGCCAAATATAAGACAGGCAGCGACCAGCGCTTTTTCATAAAACCTTTCAAGTTTGATTTTAGGGTAGAATTATTTTTGTCTCCCTGACTCATTTTCATCACCTCAGCAACCATTTTGAACGATTAAAGGAAATTCTATACATTGTCACAAAATTTTTCTTAAAAAAGTGCTTCCACGTGATACAATCCACTAGAATAACTGCCATTGAGAGGATCTGCTGCATGAAAAAATGGATGAAAAGTTTTTTTACCGTTCTCCCTTTTCTATATATGATGCTGGTCTGGTTCCTGTCGAGCCGGCCTTCTGATACCGTTTATGCTCTACGGAATGAATCACTTGATCTTTTTATTAAAGAATCGCTCCATCTTGTGGAATTCGCGATTCTTCATTTTCTTTTTATATTGGCTTTGCTGGCCCACGGGAAATTGACCACTGCATCACATACTGCTGCAGCCGTTATTGCAGCATTTTACGGACTCCTGGATGAAATTCATCAGGCATTCGTACCCTCGCGCTCAGCAACGCTCATAGACGCAATTAAGGATCTAATTGGCGTTATGATTGTTTATATACTCATTCAGCGTGCTTATTTTGTCCGGAAGAATGGGTGGATGGCTAAGTGGCTTCAGGGGTTTGAATCGTGGTTTAGAGCAAATAAAAAAGATCAAGCATAGGCGCTTGATCTTTTTTCGTTACCTCTGTGCAAGTAAAGAGGGAAGGATCGTTTCTACAGACGCTATTTCTACCCCTTTAAAATAATGAGCGACAATTTCTCCGTACGTTTTACCTTCTTTAGCCATGCCGTTTGCTCCGTACTGGCTCATTCCAACGCCATGTCCGTAGCCTTTGGTTTGAATCAAGATGGAATCTCCCTGCTGTGTCCAGTGAAAATCAGTGGATCTTAGTCCGAGGTTTTCCCGGATCTCTCTGCCGGTAAAAGTCTTTCCTGCTATATCCACCGTTTTTACACGGTGGCCCGGCGTGCGTTCCATGACCGTGCCAATTTCTCCTTTACTTAATGTAATCCCAAGCTTTTCTTCAAATTCACTTACCGGAATCGTGACTTCGTGTAAAAATCCTGGCGCTACCGATTCATCCCAGCTGCTTTCGACTGATTGCAAATAGGGAATGTCTTCTGTCCAATAGTCTTTGGCGTTTTCAGTCCACCCGTTGCTCGTAGAGAAAAAAGATGCAGTAATAGGTTTGCCATCATAGGTCAGCACTTCTCCTTTTGTTGCTGAGACGGCTTCTACAATCTTTTCTTTTTTCCATTCAAACTCATCTGACCAAAGAGTCTTTAGCTCTTTATCATTTTTAAATACTTGATGAGCAGTCGTATCTGTTATATCTGCTTTTTCTGGCAATCCTTCTGCACCGCCTGCTGCTATTAGGCGGGTTACATACGTTCTTGCAGCAAGCGCCTGTGCTTTCAGTGCCTCTTCTTCAAAGGATGCAGGCATTTCACTTGCCACTACCCCGGCTACATACGTTTCAAGCTCGAGCTCTTCTACTGTTTCTGACTGATCTCTAAAAACAGAAACAGTCAGTTCAGCGTTTTCTTGAGTCTTTTCTTTCACTTGAGTATCCTCCGTTTGTTCACTTGTTTTTTGATCCTTAGAAGAAAATGGTAGAAGGATTACGGCTGGGATGAGTAGCAAGATGATCATATACATTATCGGTATGATCCAGAGCGGCTTCTGTTTCTTCAAATAATTCCCTCCTTGATATTTCTTACTCATGAAACTTTATGCGTATGGGAAGATTATAGAACACGAGACAAGCAGTCAGTCAGATTGTTAAAAACAATGCCTTTTTGGAACTGAAAGAAGAAAAAAATAAAAGAGATAGATAAACTAAAAAGCAGTATATACACGATGATCGGTGTATATACTGCTTATAAGATTACGAGTATGATTGAGCATATCGTTTAGTATAAATGAAATAAGTTCTTATGCCCGAACTGCTTCTTCTTCTCTCACTTGTACCTCTTCGTTAATGCGTTCCACATTTGCTCCAAGGGATACAAGTTTCTCATGGAAATTAACATATCCACGATCCAAATGCTTCAGTTCTGTTACTTGCGTATAACCGTCAGAAACAAGACCAGCCAGGATAAGCGCAGCGCCCGCACGTAAATCTGTCGCAGCTACTTCAGCTCCCTGTAAATTACTTGGTCCTTTCATAATGACAGAACGTCCTTCTATTTTCACATTCGCATTCATACGGCGGAATTCTTCCACATGCATAAAGCGATTTTCAAAAACTGTTTCAGTAATCATGCCTGTTCCTTGTGCACAAAGCATAAGTGCCATCATCTGTGATTGCATATCTGTCGGGAAGCCCGGATGAGGCATCGTCTTGATATCCACTGATCTTAAATTGGGCTGTCCAATTACACGAAGGCCTTCTTCTTCTTCCTCAACCGTTACACCCATTTCTTTGAGCTTTGCTGTAACTGATGCAAGATGTTCCGGCACGGCATTTTCAATAAATACATTGCCGTTTGTAATTGCGGCTGCAATCATAAATGTTCCTGCTTCAATCCGGTCAGGGATGATATTGTGCACGGCTCCTGTAAGGTGATCTACACCTTCGATACGGATTGTATCTGTACCTGCGCCTTTAATTTTCGCGCCCATTTTATTCATATAATTAGCCATGTCAACAATTTCTGGTTCTTTCGCACAATTTTCAATAATTGTTGTGCCTTCAGCCAGTGTCGCTGCAGCCATAATGTTTTCTGTAGCGCCTACACTAGGAAAATCAAGATAAATCTTTGCTCCCTGCAGACGTCCGTCTATTTTTGCTTCAATGAATCCGTTTCCGACTGTAACCTGTGCACCCATTGCTTCAAAGCCTTTTAAATGCAAGTCAATCGGACGAGAACCGATCGCACAGCCGCCCGGCAGAGCTACACGTGCATGACCGTTTCTTGCTAAAAGCGGTCCCATTACCTGAACCGATGCACGCATTTTACGAACATATTCGAACGGCGCCTCTACTTCGAGCTGATTCTGAGCATCCACGATTACCTTATTCTCTTCTGCTGTATACTCTACATCTGCATTCAGAAAACGAAGCACTTCATTAATCGTATTGACATCCGACAAAGCCGGTACATCTAAAAGTGTACTCTTTCCTTCGCTTGCTAGTAAAGATGCTGCGAGTATAGGAAGGACTGCGTTCTTCGCTCCTTCTACTTTAACTGTTCCATGTAGCGCATTTCCGCCACGTACGATAATTTTATCCAATTGAGTTCCCCTCCGCGTCTTAATTCTGTACTACTATTCATATTCAACATTAGCGGCTAAAGTGAAAATTCGTTATCTTTTCCTTGTAGCCCGTCATTTTCTATTGGCAAGGTTGCTGGCAAACAATTGATTTCATATACAAGTTATCTTGTAGTTTATTAAACTAAAACATCACACATCATATCACTTTAAAACTCTTTAACACAAGAGAAAAAAGTCACGACCTGCCTAAATAAGTCGAAAATGACTGTCGAATTTACACCGGCTTCTTTCTTCCGCTCCGGTTTTAAACCCCCTATATTAAAGCAGTGCATGAAATCTCTTATATATAGAGAGCTTCAATTTCTGATGAATTTTGCAATGACCCAATGGTTGAGTATTCCACTCTTAGATAAAAATAAACCATTTAAACATAAATTCATAGTGCAAAACAACACTTTTTACTAAATATACATGATTCATTAAAATGAAAGAGCTTTCATTGTTCACAATTTAAACCTCACCACATGTAAGGAAGCTGCTGGGCCCAAGTAGAATAAGAAAGAAAAAACTCCGCAACACTTGATCCGATTGCCACACTAAGAAGAATAAGTAAAACCCGTGCCTGCATCACTTTATTGACCCTCAACGCCTTGTCGATCCGAAGAGCCTGAAGCGACCAAAAAGCTAAAGCGATAAAAACCAAATGAATAATCATACTTACTAAAGCCTGCTGTCCAAACGCATCCATTAGATCGTTCCTCCTGTCACAAATTAAAATGGTAAGAAGATGCCTTCTCCTTCTTTTGACTGGTTTCAATGAGGGTGGCAAATGTCCCTTTTTTTAAAAAAAATAAAAATACCGGCTCTATCCGGATGGCCCATTGGCAGAATCCGGAATAAAGAGCCGGTATTGAAATTGTTGATCTAGATAAAATGGAAGTGGTTCTAATTATTGGGTAGAACCGGGTTCCTATTTCGTTTTATCGATTGTACTGATTTACTTCAATACGGTTCATTGCACGTCGCAGTGCTAATTCAGCTCGTTTGAAGTCAATGTTATCCTGCTTTGCTTGAAGGTTTTCCTCAGCACGCTGCTTCGCTTCCTTCGCGCGTTCAATGTCAATTTGGTCTGCCGGCTCTGCAGCTTGCGCAAGAATGGTTACTTGCTCAGGGCGTACTTCTAAAAATCCGCCCGTTACAGCTACATAGTCAGTGTGTCCTTCTTTTTTAAGTCGGACAGCACCAATTTCAAGCGGAGCCACCATTGGGATGTGCCCTGGTAAAATGCCAAGTTCACCGCTTTGAGCTTTTGTGCTTACCATTTCCACATCAGACTCGTACACAGGGCCATCGGGAGTGACAATACTGACTTTAACGGTCTTCATTTTTTCCCCTCCTGGTCCCTAATTATACCTCTACGCCCATTTTCTTCGCAGCTTCGATAACCTCTTCAATGCGTCCCACTAGGCGGAATGCATCTTCAGGGAGGTGATCGTATTTGCCGTCAAGAATGGCTCTAAATCCAGAGATTGTTTCAGCAACTGGAACATAAGAACCTTTTTGACCTGTAAATTGCTCAGCTACGTGGAAGTTTTGAGACAAGAAGAATTGAATCCGGCGTGCACGAGACACGATCTGTTTGTCTTCATCTTGAAGCTCATCCATTCCAAGGATCGCAATGATATCCTGAAGCTCTTTGTAACGCTGAAGTGTCTGCTGCACTTCACGCGCAATTGAATAATGTTCTTCTCCAACGATTTCAGGTGACAATGCACGTGAAGTCGAAGCAAGAGGATCCACCGCCGGGTAAATACCCATTTCTGAAAGCTTACGCTCAAGGTTCGTCGTGGCATCCAAGTGGGCAAACGTTGTTGCCGGAGCTGGATCCGTATAATCATCGGCTGGTACATAAATCGCTTGGATCGATGTAACAGAACCAACGTTTGTTGAAGTAATACGCTCTTGCAGCTGACCCATCTCTGTCGCAAGTGTCGGCTGATAACCAACGGCTGACGGCATACGGCCAAGAAGTGCCGATACCTCAGAACCTGCCTGAGTGAAACGGAAGATATTATCAATGAAAAGAAGAACGTCCTGTCCTTGTTCATCACGGAAATACTCAGCCATTGTCAGACCGGAAAGGGCAACACGCATACGTGCACCAGGCGGCTCATTCATCTGGCCAAATACCATGGCAGTCTTTTTAATAACACCTGAATCTGTCATCTCGTGGAAAAGGTCATTTCCTTCACGAGTACGCTCTCCAACACCTGCGAAAACAGAAATGCCGCCGTGCTCTTGTGCGATATTGTTGATTAGTTCCTGGATCAATACCGTTTTTCCAACTCCAGCTCCTCCGAAAAGGCCGATCTTCCCACCCTTGATATAAGGAGCCAAAAGGTCTACAACCTTGATTCCTGTTTCAAGAATTTCAGTATCAGTTGAAAGCTGTTCAAATGTTGGTGCCAAACGGTGAATCGGGTCACGGCGAGTGGTCGGTGCCAATTCGTCCGCTAAGTCGATTGCTTCTCCAAGAACGTTGAATACACGTCCAAGTGTTACATCTCCTACCGGTACAGAGATCGGAGAACCAAGGTCAGTTACCTCAGCTCCACGCGTAACTCCATCTGTGGAGGACATCGCAATCGTACGAACTGCGTCATCGCCAAGGTGAAGCGCAACTTCTAACGTAAGTGTCACATCGCCTTTGACGCCGACAGGCACCGTTAAAGCGTTAAAAATATCAGGCAGCTGGCCGTTATCGAATTTTACATCGATAACTGGACCCATTACCTTTTGAACGCGTCCTTTATTCATGTCTTTTCCCTCCTAGCTTGCTTTTCAAAAACGTATGTTGAAACGTTGACGGCTGGCCCCTCGAGGTCGTAAGTCATGTCGTCCTTGTGGACAAATGGCGTCCACATGGCCGCCCTGCCTTACGCTTGTCGGGGCTGATCGAGCCGCCTTCGCTTTTCTTTTTGTCCAGCTCAGGCGGCTAGCCCCTCGAGGTCGTAAGTCATGTCGTCCTTGTGGACAAATAGCGTCCACATGGCCGCCCTGCCTTACGCTTGTCGGGGCTGATCGAGCCACCTTCGCTTTTCTTTTTACTCTAGTGCTGCTACTCCGCCGACGATTTCTGTGATTTCCTGTGTTATCGCGGCTTGACGTGCACGGTTATAGGATAGAGATAACGAGTCGATTAGCTCTTTCGCATTATCAGTTGCACTTCTCATTGCTGTCATACGTGCAGCGTGCTCACTTGCTTTCCCGTCAAGCAGTGCCCCGTAAATCAGGCTTTCTGCATATTGAGGTAAAAGCACTTCAAGAATAGCTTCAGCTGAAGGTTCAAACTCGTAGGATGTCAGCTTGTTGGAAACAGAGGCTACGTCCGTTAGAGGCAGAACTTTTTTTTCTGTTACTTCTTGAGAGATCGCACTGACAAAGTGATTGTAATACATATAAAGCTCGTCAAACGCTCCATCTGCATACAACCCTACTGCCTTGCTTGTAATTTCTTTAATGTCAGCAAAGATTGGCTGATCTGGTAATCCAAGGATGCTATCGATAATGTTAACCTCTTTTTTCGCAAAAAAGTCTCGGCCTACGCGGCCCACTGTCATCACTACATACTCGTCTGTACTATTATGTCGGCTTTGAATTGCATTGTAAGCAGCACGCAAAACGTTTGAATTGTATGCTCCAGCAAGTCCCCGGTCCGATGTAATAACCAGATAAGCTGTCTTTTTAACAGGGCGGGATACAAGCATTGGATGCGTTGCATCTTTCGCTCCTACAGCGATGGAAGCGACTACCTCTTCTACTTTATCCATGTAAGGGACGAATGCTTTTGCGTTCGATTCTGCACGGCTCAGTTTAGAAGCAGATACCATCTCCATTGCCTTTGTGATCTGACTGGTCTTTTTAGTCGATGTGATCCGGTTTTTTATATCGCGTAACGATGCCATTGGTTCTCACCACCCTTTTGGTTAAAAATGCGGATCCAGTGAGTTCTCACCGATCAACATGGTTTCTTTTATTGCCGTTTAGCGAGTATGCTTACTCACTTTTCGCAAACGTCTTTTTGAATCCATTGATTGCCGCTACCATTGCCTCGTCTTCTGGAAGGCCATGTGTAGTGCGGATTTGATCCAACAAGTCAGTGTGGTTTGAATCCAACCAGCTAAGGAACTCGTTTTCAAAACGGCGAATATCTTTTACTGGAATATCATCCAGGTGTCCTCGCGTTAATGAGTAAAGAATCATAACCTGCTTTTCAACCTTAAGCGGCTTATTCAGGTCCTGCTTCAATACTTCAACTGTACGGGCTCCACGGTTAAGTTTTCCTTGTGTTGCTTTATCAAGGTCTGAACCAAACTGAGCAAATGCTTCGAGCTCACGGTAAGCTGCAAGGTCAAGACGCAGTGTACCGGATACTTTTTTCATTGCTTTGATTTGTGCAGATCCACCAACACGGGATACGGATAGACCGGCATTGATCGCTGGACGTACACCCGAGAAGAATAAATCAGACTGCAGGAAGATCTGCCCATCTGTGATTGAGATAACGTTTGTTGGGATATATGCTGAGATATCTCCCGCCTGTGTCTCAACGAATGGAAGAGCTGTAATCGATCCTGATCCAAGTGTTTCATTTAATTTCGCTGCACGCTCAAGTAAACGGCTGTGCAGGTAGAAAACGTCACCAGGGTATGCTTCACGACCTGGAGGACGGCGAAGAAGAAGTGAAAGCTCACGGTAAGCAGCTGCCTGTTTTGAAAGATCATCATAAACAACCAATACGTGCTTGCCATCAAGCATGAAATCTTCCGCCATTGTAATTCCTGTATATGGAGCAAGGAAAAGCAATGGAGAAGGCTGAGATGCAGATGCTGTTACAACGATCGAGTAGTCAAGCGCTCCATGCTTACGGAGCGTTTCAACTGTACCGCGGACCGTTGATTCTTTTTGACCGATGGCTACGTAAATACATACCATATCCTGGTCTTTTTGGTTAAGGATTGTATCGATTGCCACAGATGTTTTACCTGTTTGACGGTCACCGATGATAAGCTCACGCTGTCCACGGCCGATTGGCACTAGGGCATCAATTGCCTTAATTCCTGTTTGAAGCGGTTCGTGAACAGACTTACGAGCCATAACACCAGGTGCCGGGCTTTCGATTGGACGAGCTTTCGCAGTTGGAATTGGTCCCAAGCCATCTACCGGCTGTCCAAGTGGATTTACTACACGTCCGATTAGCTCTGGGCCTACCGGAACTTCCATAATACGGCCTGTACGACGAACTTCATCGCCTTCTTTGATGTCACGGTATGGCCCTAGAATAATAATACCTACATTATTTTCTTCCAGGTTTTGCGCCATTCCCATAATACCATTGGAGAATTCAACTAGCTCTCCGGCCATGACGTTATCAAGGCCATGAGCACGGGCAATACCATCACCGATTTCGATTACGGTACCAACCTCTGTTACTTGAATGTCCGATTGATAATTCTCAATCTGCTGTTTGATCAGCGCACTGATTTCTTCAGCTTTGATGCTCATGAATGTCACCCCTCATTTTGTGGATCTTATCGCTTTAATTCACGCTCTAAACGGTTCAGCTTGCTGCGCAGGGTTCCGTCAAAAATACGGTTTCCAATGCGAACTCGCATGCCGCCAAGCAGCGTTGAATCAACAATATTATGAATTTGCAAGCTTTGTTTGCCTACTCTTGCTGCAAATGCCTGTGAGATGGACGCTTTGTCCGCTTCACTAAGCTTTGTGGCAGAGTGTACATAGGCTACAGCTGTTCCTCGGTTTGCCAGGGAAAGTTCAATAAACGCATCCGCCATAGGTGCAATTTCTGTTTCACGGCGGCGGTCAATTAAAATTGACATGGTGTTAATAACGTTATGGGAAAGTCCGCTGAACGATTGTTTAACAAGCTGTTTTTTTTGATCTTTTGTTAACTTTGGAGATTGAAGGAGCAGGATGTAGTCAGGGTTGTCTTTTAAAACCTGCTGTACTGTACGCAGTTCAGACTCTACTGTTTCTACTTGTCCATGCTGTTTCGCAAGCTCAAAAAGAGCCTGGGCATAACGGTTTGCGACTGTTGATTTGCTCATCGCAGATCGCCTGCCTTCGCAATTGTCTCATTGATCAGCTGCTGCTGTTCTTCGAGTGTCAATTCTTTCTCAATCACTTTCGATGCAATCAAGACAGATAAAGTAGCCACTTGCTCGCGAAGTGCGGCAACTGCCTGATCTTTTTCGGTCCCGATTTCACGAAGCGCCGTTTCTTTCAAACGCTCAGATTCTGCACGAGCTGCAGTAATAATCTCTTCACGCTGAAGGTCCCCTTGCTTGCGTGCATTTTCAATCAATTCCTGTGCGTCCTGACGCGCTTCTTTTAAAAGCTGACGCTGTTCTTCAAGCTGCTGTTTTGCTTCAACACGGCTTTTTTCAGCCGCTTCGATTTCGCCTGCAATGTGATCTTCACGCTGCTTCATGATGCCCATTAATGGACCCCATGCGAATTTCTTTAGAAGAGCCATTAAGATGATGAACATTAACAATTGGAAAGCTATATCTCCGCCGTTAAATCCTTCACCTGCTCCCAGAATAAATGCATCAAGTGTGAACACGCCCGTTTCACTCCCTTCAAGAGTCAATCAATATACGATGTATGATCTATCTTTCTTTCTATGTAAGAAAGATTATAGTCTGACTAAAATGTGGATTTTGCAGAAAGGAGCGAGCCTTTTCCGCTGATCTCATGATGAAGGCGAAGAAGAGTTCTTCGCCTTTTGGTACTGATCGTCTTACGTCTGTCGGAGCTAAACGCCCGCTTACGCTTTTATTTAATTATTGTCCTTGTACGATAAACGCGATTACTACAGCGATGATCGGAACGGCCTCAACTAGTGCTACCCCGATAAACATTGTTGTTTGAAGCATACCGCGAGCTTCTGGCTGGCGTGCGATGCCTTCTACTGTTTTTGATACGATCATTCCGTTACCGATACCTGCACCTAGTGCTGCTAAACCTACTGCGATTGCTGCTGCTAAAAGACCAATTGAACCTGTCATTTGGGTAAATCCTCCTTGTATTGGATAATAGTTTTTTAAAAAATCATGTTTGTTCAGCGTACTGAACAGGTATTATATTTAATGGTCGTGACTCACCTTGTGGGCCATGTAAACCATCGTTAACATAACAAAGATAAATGCCTGGATTCCTCCGATAAAAACTGAGAATGCAAGCCAAGCAAGCGTTGGAACAGAAGCTGCTATCCAGCCGACGGCTCCTGTAGCTGCTAAGCTTCCTGCAAGAAGTCCAAGAAGTATCTCACCTGCATAAATGTTACCGTAAAGACGCAAACCAAGTGTTAATGTGTTTGCAAATTCTTCAATGATCTTTAGCGGGAAAAGGAAACTCATTGGGCGGAAAAAATCTTTTCCATATTCCTTGAAACCCTTCATTCTAATGCCGTAATAGTGCGTAAGCGCGATAACCATTACAGCAAGAGTCAATGTGATGACCGGATCAGCTGTAGGCGACTTCCACCATAATTCATGGTTGTACGTGATGGCAAATGGCAGCCCTAAAAAGTTGGAAATGGCCACATACATCAATAATGTAATCCCAAGAATATGAAAGCTTCCTCCAGTTTTCCAATCCATATTGCTCTTGATAATGTTTCGAACAAAATCCATGACCCATTCCATGAAATTCTGCATTCCAGTTGGCTTCATTGCGAGTGCTCTTGTTGAAAGAACTGCGATAAGGAACACGATTGCACTTGCAACTGTCACCATTAGAATATTGGAGAGATTAAAGGTCAGCCCCAAAAAATTAACCAATGGCGCTTCATGATTCATTTATTTCACCTCTCTTCCCGCTTCTTATGTAGGATAATTTGCTGAAAAAAATAATCTATCATAATGACGAAATAAACCATCATTAATCCAAAGACAGTGGAAATCAAGTGAATGAATTCCGGAAATTCCAGTGCGACTAAAACCGCGATTCCTGCTGAGGCCATACGTGAAAACGTCCCAAGTGAACCTGCTTTTTTTCCTTCGTCGATGGCACGGTCAAACCGCTCCATTCGTTTTCTGATCAGCCAAAGATTAAAAAGACTGAGAGATGTTCCCAATATAAGACCGAGAAATACTGAGGGATACGGCGTAAAGCCCCATCCGAGAACGAAGATGGATAGCAAGTAAAATATGTACTTGGTATACCGTTGGAAATGCTGTTTAAGGTCAGGCATTCGGCTACTCTCCTGAATAGAAATGATTCACTGTGCGAAGCATGGCATAGATTCCAGTGGAAAGTCCAAGGAGCAGGCCAATAATCAAAAACAGCGGTTCTGTGTTCCATTTCTGATCCAACCACCTTCCGGCGAAAAGACCGACCAGCATGGAACCAGCTAGTTGTGACAGAATGGCAGAGTACAATGCCATCGCTTGGTACGGACGTCTTTGATGACGCATAGGCGCATCCTCACAATCTGAGAATGGAATCGGGGTGCGGGTAAATTACGAGCTTAAAAAGAAACGTTTTTCGGTTTCTCTAAAAGACTATGAAAACCTTATCATTATACC
This sequence comes from Jeotgalibacillus campisalis, assembly GCF_000829515.1. Lineage (GTDB taxonomy): Bacteria > Bacillota > Bacilli > Bacillales > Jeotgalibacillaceae > Jeotgalibacillus > Jeotgalibacillus campisalis. Next base: position 386,953 of record NZ_JXRR01000022.1, read on the forward strand.
CTTTAAAAGCATACAATAGGCACTATTGTATGTCAACGAGTACTCGACAAAAAGTACATAACATCACAAATGGAAGTTAGGGAGTTCACATTTTGGACAAAACGCTCATAAATTTACTAATAAGAGCAGGTTGCTTTAGCAGGTCAAAGCACTTCAAATCCTTGTCTAGTAAAGGTTTTAAAACGGCTCTCTCTTAATATAGCCTCAGGGTATCAGCGTATATTTCTCCTCGGTGGAGAATCAGTAAATGGAAAAAAACACCTCTTCCCGCAACGCGTTCAGAGGTGTTTTTCGGGCTACTTTTCGACAGTAAACGGGGCAGGACGCTCATGCAGCTGGTTGAAATGAAAACGGATGGCTTCTGCGATACGTTTTGAGGCTTGGCCATCTCCATACGGATTGGACGCTTTGGACATTTTTTCATGCGCAGCTCTGTCTGTTACCAGTTCTTTTGCCATACTGTAAATCTGTTCTTCTTCGATTCCTGCCAGTTTAAGCGTTCCGGCATCAATTCCTTCAGGACGTTCGGTTGTGTCACGCAGCACAAGTACCGGAACACCGAGTGATGGTGCTTCTTCCTGTACACCGCCTGAATCAGTCAGAATCAAGTATGCTTTTGAAGCGAAGTTATGAAAGTCAATTACATCAAGTGGTTCAATTAAGTGAATACGCTTGTCTCCACCTAGTATTTCCTGCGCGATTTCCCGCACAGCCGGATTCATATGAACTGGATAGACGACTTGTACATCCTCATGTTCTTCAACAATCCGTTTAATCGCTCTGAACATATTCTTCATCGGCTCGCCGAGATTTTCTCTGCGGTGGGCTGTTAGGAGAATCAGACGGTCATTGCCTAGGTTCGTCAGAATTTCGCTTGTGTAGTCTTCTCTTACTGTTGTGGAAAGGGCATCAATCGCTGTGTTCCCGGTAACAAAAATACTGGATTCCGGTTTATTTTCACGCATCAGGTTTTCAGCAGACTGATCAGTAGGTGAGAAATGCAGATCCGCCATCACGCCTGTCAGCTGACGGTTCATTTCTTCCGGAAACGGGGAGTATTTATTCCACGTACGAAGTCCGGCTTCCACATGACCAACCGCAATCTGGTTATAAAAAGCAGCCAGACTTGCCACAAAGGTGGTGGTGGTGTCGCCATGTACCAAAACCATATCCGGCTTGGTTTCTTTCATTACCCGGTCCAGCCCTTCAAGGCCTCTGGTCGTTACATCTATGAGTGTTTGGCGGTCCTTCATGATATTGAGATCATGGTCAGGTGTAATATTGAAAATATCCATTACCTGATCAAGCATTTGACGGTGCTGTGCAGTAACTGTCACGATTGGTTCAAAAAACTCGCTTTGCTTTTTTAATTCAAGAACAAGCGGCGCCATTTTGATCGCTTCCGGTCTTGTCCCAAAAATCGTCATCACTTTAATTCGCTTAGACATGAATGGTCCTCCTTCAGTAATTCAGTGCACAAAAGGGGCCAGACCCCTTCTGTGCGTTAATGTATGACAAATTACTTTGTGCCGAATAAGCGGTCGCCGGCATCGCCAAGACCAGGAACGATATAGCCTTTTTCGTTCAGTTTTTCATCGAGTGCAGCAATGTAGATATCCACATCAGCATGTTCTTTCTGAATTTCTTCAACGCCTTCTGGTGCCGCTACCAGACAAAGGAACTTAATGCTTTTTGCTCCACGTTTTTTTAAGGAATTGATCGCTTCTACCGCTGATCCGCCGGTTGCAAGCATCGGGTCGACCAGAATAAAATCGCGTTCTTCTACGTCTGAAGGGAGCTTCACATAGTATTCAATCGGTTTAAGCGTTTCAGGATCTCGATACAAACCAACATGACCAACTTTTGCAGCCGGGATCAGCTTAAGAATCCCGTCTACCATGCCAATGCCTGCGCGCAGAATCGGAACGATGGCTAACTTTTTGCCGGAAAGCACTTTTCCTTTGGCTTTACTTACAGGTGTATGGATATCCGTTTCTTCTAATGGAAGATCACGTGTAATTTCAAAAGCCATTAATGTCGCAACTTCATCGACCAGCTCACGAAACTCTTTTGTTCCTGTTTTTTCGTCCCGGATGTGCGTTAATTTATGTTGAATTAATGGATGTTCAAAAACATACACTTTTCCCACTGCTGCCACTCCTTTTATGTACTCTCTATTTTCACTTCTATCTAGTATAAAACAAATCCTTACGAAAGTTACCATACTTCTTGTAAATTGACAAGATTCTGCACAAAAAAGGAATGTCTCCACGAAGTCCGCTATCTAGTTCGTGAGACATCCCTTTTTAATTTTCCAAATTCTGCCTCGCCCTATTTCACACTGCTTTTTATCTTATTCATAAAGAGCGAAGCGGCTGGTGATGGCTTCAACACGCTGTGATGCTTCTTGCAGTTTTGCTTCATCTTCGTGGTTCTTCAAAGCAAATGCGATGATGGAGGCGATTTCTTCCATCTCCGGTTCTTTGAAGCCGCGAGACGTGACTGCAGGCGTTCCGATGCGGATTCCGCTTGTAACAAACGGGCTTTCGGGATCAAATGGAATGGTGTTTTTATTTACAGTAATGCCCACATCATCGAGAACTTTTTCTGCTGTTTTGCCTGTCAGATCCAGCGAACGCAGGTTCACAAGAACTAAGTGGTTGTCTGTGCCGTCTGACACAATGTCGATGCCTTCTTTTTTGAAGGCTTCCGCCATCGCCTGAGCATTTCGGATGATTTGCTGTGAGTACTCTTTAAAAGAAGGCTGCAGCACTTCTCCGAATGCCACTGCTTTTGCTGCGATTACATGCATAAGCGGTCCACCCTGAACTCCTGGGAAGATCGACTTATCAATTTTCTTCGCGAATTCTTCTTTACATAAAATCATTCCCCCGCGAGGTCCGCGAAGTGTTTTATGTGTGGTAGTTGTCACAAAGTGAGCATGCGGGATCGGGCTTGGGTGATGGCCTGTTGCGACAAGACCTGCTATATGAGCCATGTCAACCATAAGATAAGCGCCCACTTCATCTGCAATTTCACGGAATTTCGCGAAATCAAGCGTTCTGGAGTACGCACTTGCACCTGCCACAATCAGCTTCGGTTTGTTTTCAAGTGCTTTTTGGCGTACATCTTCATAGTCTACACGCTCGTCTTTTTCAGACACACCGTACTCAACGAAGTTATAAAGCTGTCCACTAAAGTTCACTGGACTTCCGTGCGTTAAATGACCTCCGTGGGATAAGTTCATCCCTAAAACGGTATCTCCCGGCTCAAGAATCGTAAAATAAACCGCCATATTCGCTTGTGCACCAGAATGCGGTTGAACATTTGCATGCTCTGCGCCAAAAATTTCTTTCGCGCGGTCTCTTGCCAAGTTTTCGGCAACATCTACGTGCTCACAGCCTCCGTAATAGCGGCGGCCTGGATAGCCTTCTGCGTATTTATTTGTTAAAACCGATCCTTGCGCTTCCATGACTGCTTCACTTACAAAATTTTCAGAAGCGATCAACTCGATTTTCGTGCGTTGACGCTTCAATTCATTTTGCATCGCTTCAAACAATGCTTGATCCTGCTGTTGAATCTTACTCATTGTATGTGTTCCCCCTCATGTCTTCGGGACGGTTCCCGTCATTGGTCAAAAATCTTCTTCATCTTATCATGTTTTTGGTAGAGGGGAAATAGATTTCGAGAAAGGCTGTGTGGGTTTGAATGATTGATAGGCACTTCTTTCTGCCAATAGTCTTACGGGGATTTATAGGGGCCATTCACGTTTTATAAATAAAAAAACTGTTACAGCATTCACTGTAACAGCGTTCATTTATTCATATACTGCCCGCACTCCGCCTACAAGCTTCGGCCGTGTCCTTGCGAGAGTCACATGCGCTTCACCGAGCGTTCGCTCCGACACACGAACAGGAACGGCTACATGCTTCAGATGCATGCCGATAAAGGTGTCTCCTATATCGATGCCGCCATGAGCCTGAACCCGTTCCACCATCACCGGATCATGCAGGGCTTGATAGGCGTAGGCTGTCATAGCCCCGCCTGCTTTCTTGACAGGGATAACTGTTACTTCGTCATAACCAAGAGCGTCCGCTGTTTTACGTTCCATAACAAGAGCACGGTTTATATGCTCACACCCCTGAAAAGCCAGCCCAATGCCGGTATCCTCAGCGAAGCGTGCGAATTCTTTATATAATAAGGAAGCAACTTCGTCAGTACCGGATGTGCCGATCTTTTTTCCAATGACTTCGGATGTGGAGCAGCCTATTACAAATAACTGCCCTGGCTTAAGCTGTGCCTGCTGCTGATATTCAAATAAAATCGTGTTCAATTGCTCTTGCAAAGGAACCCCTCATTTCAATTAATATGTTGATTCATAAGTGGAAATTTTGCCGATTCGATTTTCATGGCGTCCGCCTTCAAAATCCGTTGATAGCCAAATCTTTGCGATTTCTCTTGCCAACCCAGGTCCAATCACACGCTCACCCATTGACAGCATATTCGTATCGTTATGTTCGCGTGTTGCCTTTGCACTAAAGGTATCATGAACGAGTGCACAGCGAATTCCCTTCACCTTATTCGCCGCAATACTCATCCCAATGCCTGTTCCGCAAATAAGGATGCCTCGGTCAAATTCACCGGCCGCTACTTTCTTTGCCACCGGAAGTGCATAGTCGGGATAATCCACCGACCCTTCACAATCACAGCCAAAATCCTGATACTCCAATCCCAGTTCATTCAGCACTTCAGCGATTTCTTTTTTTAAATGGATGCCGCCGTGATCTGATGCCAGTGCAATCTTCATGTAAATGACCTCCTCTGCCTTAATAACCATGTGTTTGCTTTACTATCTTGTCTATCAATCCACTCAAAAGTCTGTTGAGTTCTTCATAGGTTGTTCTATACATTTCAAGAGTTCCGCCAAAAGGATCTGAAACATCCAGTCCTCTTCCTCCAGCAAATTCTTTCAGGGTGAAAATCCGATCCATCGCAAAAGGAAACTGATCGACAAGCATTCCTTTGTGGGCACTGGTCATCGCAAAAACATAGTCTGCCCAGTGAACATCCGCTTGCGACACAGTGTGTGATACATGGTTGTGAACAATGCCGTTTTCATCCAGCACATCCTGCGTCTGCTGAGAAACCTGTCCGCCCTCCATCGCAAATAATCCTGCTGAACGCACGTCAATGAAATCAAGCTTCTTATGTTTTAAAATTGCTTCAGCCATTGGGCTTCTGCATGTATTTCCAGTGCAAACAAATAAAATATTCATCGTTTATCCTCCCGCGCAATGCCTTGCAAAATAGCACTTGATTAAAATTAATTATATCATAAAACCGCTCTCAATTCGCTTATTTGAACTGTGTGGCGCACTTGCTTCATTCACCTTGAACCAGCGGCCTGATGACCTGTTAAAGGACGGGGTTTTTCACTAGCATTGCCAGACTGGAATTCGCTAATCAAAAAACAGCCAATCTCATCCGAAACGGCTGTTTGCAGCATTTTAAAAATAGAGGAACAGCATCAATACCAGACTTATCACGGTGTATAAAAGCAATCCGTAAAAGATTCCACCTAAATAGGCACTAAATTGATTATCATCCTGTACTTTTCCTATTGATGCACTTGCATTAAATGTAGCGATTCTGGAAAAAAACCCTCCGCTGCCACTAAAAAAGAAAAGAAAAATAGTCAGACCTAAACCGATAAAGAAACTCCACTCTCCATATGAAAAAGGAACGAATATACTCGCTGCCCAGACCGCCAGTGCAACACCAGCTGCTGTAATCAATGACCAAACAACCGTTTTTTTCACTGCCGGTCCCCCTCTAATTTCTTCCATCATTATGTCTGTCCTGCAATCACAGGGGCTTTCCCACTGCTTTCACGTATCAAAAACTTCGTTGGGATGACGATTTTTTTGGCGATCTGTCTCTTTGTTGAGAGTTGATCAAGAAGTAAATCCAGCGCCGATTCACCCATGAACTCGGTGTGGACCTGAACGGTTGTAAGCGAAGGCTGAAGATACTTGGACATTTCAATATCATTGAATCCGATAATCGAGGCCTGCTCGGGCACTCTGACGCCTTGTTCGTGAAGGGCTCTCATCGCCCCGATAGCCATCGAGTCGCTCCCGAGGATAAAGGCGGTTGGACCGTTTTCCAATTTCAGTGCTTCCTTTGTTAGTGTATAGCCATCTTCAGCGGTGAACTTCCCTGTCCAAATGAAATCAGGATTGAACTTACCACCAAGGGTCAAATATTCAATAAAGGTGGTTTCCCGCTCATCATGGATCGGTTTATTTCCCTGAAGGTATTCATGTCCGCCAATATAGCCAATCCGTTCATGACCAAATTGAATTAAATGTTCGAGTACGTGGATCATGGCTTTGCGAAAATCAACAACTACTGAGTCGAGTTCATCAGTAGGCGAAAAATCCACCGCTACGATTTTATCGGTCCATGTTTTAAAAATCTCAATATCTTCGGGACTAAATTTGCCGATGGCGATTACGCCGTCCAGTTCATCCTGCTTGCTCATACGAAAAGGCTGATCATTTTTATAGAGCTTTATCAGATCGACTCCCCGCTCAAATCCCGCTTTTTCAACACCAAGCCGAATCGACAGGTAATAAGGGTCTTCTCTTTCCTGCTCCTCTGAATACCAATATATTAAACCGATTTTCGCTTTTTTCCGCTTGCCCTGAACATTTTTTCTTTTTATCGTACGATAATTTAATTCCTGAGCGATCAAAATAATCCGTTCTCTTGTTTCGTTTGTGACTGAAAGACTTTGATCCTCACTCAACACACGTGAAACAGTTGCCAATGAAACGCCCGCTCTTAGTGCTATATCTTTTAATGTTGCCATTTTGCATACCCACCCGCCTGTTTTTTTGCTGGTGAACGTTCTCACCGGTTTTCATTCACCAACAACAGTCAGCGAACATCATGTGACTCATCGTTAGACTCTTTTAAAAGAGTCTTTTATTTAGGTAATCGCTTACATTATTCGTTATTTTAGTAAAATAGAATGTGTTCTTATTAGTATTTTACTAAAAGGCCAGCTGAATGTCCAAACGAATTCTATTTACGGGCTTTTTCCTGATCTATGCGGACCTGACGCTGGTTCAGCGCCTCTTTTAAAGTGAAAGCCAGAGCTGTGAAAATAAAGACAGATAAAACAAGCTTTCAGTATACTAGCTGGCTCTTCTAGGGAAATCAGGAGAGTGCTAACATGATTGTCATTGTTATGTCCGGGGATTAATTGCGGGTTTGGACAGATGGAATCGGGGAAATAACTGATAAATCCCCTCTGTGACCTAGGGTCTATTCCATCTAATCATCCGTTTGCTAACCGTTTCAATTTCGTTTTGAATCCTTCTAAACGGTTTTTTAATAAAGTGACCTTTTAGCGGATTGACTAATTTCATTTGTTCTATGTACCTGTCTCGTATTCCTCTCGAAGCATTCCCATCACGATCTCATCTGAGTATTCATTGTTTAAAAAGATGGATTGTCTTAAACGGCCCTCTATTTTAAATCCTGCTTTTTCATACGATTTAATAGCGCGGAGATTATGAGAGAAGACTTCAAGCTGAAGACGGTTTAAGTTGAGCTTGTCAAAGGCAAACTTCAAGGCTAGCGACAGAGCCTCTGTTCCATAACCTTTGTTGAAGAATTCAGTTTGGTGCAGCGCAATTCTAAAGCCTGCTTTTTTATTTTCTTCATCTATTTCCAAGATAGATAAATCGCCTATTAAAACATCTTTATCTTTGAGGCAAATGGAAAAGTCATGGCGCGTTTGATCTTGAACCGTATTATTGTAAAAAGCCTCCAGCATATCGATCGTGAAGTGAGTGGTTGTCCCGGTTAAGTAGCGTATTTCTTCGTTGCATGTTGCCATAAGAATGCTTGTGAGATCCTCTTTTTTAATCGGTCTTAAATAGACCGTTTTTCCATTCATATTCTTTCAGCTCCTATTCCAATCCAAAGAGAGAACAGACATCACCTGTTCTCTCAATCGTTTAATGGCTGTTTATACTTTCTATAAATCTCGTGAACGCAAGCTGTCCGTTTGCATCCCGTTTAAAAACGCCAGCATCCTCGAGAACTCTGGAGAATACGTTGCCGACGTGCTTTTGAAGAACCTCTTGAATAGTACCAGTCGAAAGATTTTTTTCTGTGGCTGCAATTTTTTTGGCCCAGTCAAGATGCTTTGCGGTACGCTCGTCTTCTCCGGCTTTGTCAAGACTGTCTTCTGTAAGGTAGTTTCCAAGGACGGTGAGCTCTTCTTTTAATCTCCCCGGCAGCACCGCAAGACCCATCACCTCGATTAGCCCGATGTTTTCTTTTTTAATGTGATGGACATCATTATGAGGATGAAAGATGCCAAATGGATGCTCTTCGCTCGTGCGGTTGTTTCTAAGCACAAGATCAAGCTCGAATTCCCCGTTTCTCATCCGGGCGATGGGGGTAATCGTATTGTGCGGCTGGCCATTTGATTCCGCGTAGACTCCCGCTTTTTCATCGCTGTATGACTTCCAGATGGTTAAGATGGTATCGGCTAATTCGAGTAAGCGGTCCTTGCTTTTTCCGCTAATACGAACAACGGACATCGGCCATTTCACTATACCCGCCCTCACGTCTTCAAACCCTTTAATTTCATAGACATTTTCAACAGGAGCAAGCGCCATAGGAAAATCATGCTGCCCCCCTTGAAAATGATCATGACTCAAAATCGAGCCGCCCACGATCGGCAAATCCGCATTGGATCCGACAAAATAATGAGGAAACTGCTCCACAAAGTCAAGCAGACGGTTAAATCCGCTTTTTGTGATGCTCATGGGACGGTGCTCTGAGGAAAACACGATCGCATGCTCGTTATAATACACGTATGGAGAATACTGCATGAACCAGCTTTCGCCTGTTAGTTCAACAGGGATAATGCGGTGGTTGTGGCGGGCAGGGTGATTCACCCGGCCTGCGTAGCCCACGTTTTCTTTACATAACAAACAGAGCGGGTAGCTGATGGCTTTTGCCTTTTTCTCTGCTGCAATGGTTGTCGGATCTTTTTCGGGCTTTGACAGGTTGATCGTAATCTCCAGTTTGCCGTATTCTGTCTCGCTGTACCAATGTTCATTTTTCGCAATGCGATCGGTCCGGATGTAATTGACCTGCTTGGACATTGCGTAAAAATAATCTGTTGCCTCAACAGGCGAGGACTGATACCGCTCTAAGAATATTTTTGTTACCTCAGAAGGACGGGGTAAAAAACAGTCCATTAAAGCTGCATCAAGCTGATCCTTTTGCGTAATGGTTGATACGTGAAGATCTGGCTGCTGTGATGCCCATTCTACGATGTTGTGAAGGATTTCCACCGGGTAGTCAAGTGTTTCATTCGGTACTTCCACCTGTTCTGCTGCTTCTAATTGCAAAAGATTCAACAGCCGGTTTCGAACGTAATCTGTGTCTAAAGGGTCAATTAATTTCGTTTGCAGGCCGAATTGGAGCAATCGCTCTAGTTGGATAAAGATAAACATAAGGTTCCCTCCTTATCGGTTTTAATTGCCGCCTTTATAGCCCTCCGGATGAGTCTGATGCCAATTCCATGCGCTTTGAATGATAGCCTGAAGCTCAGGTATTTTTGGTGACCATCCTAGCTCCCGGCCTGCTTTGGCTGAAGAAGCGACCAGCATGGCAGGATCTCCTGCTCTTCTCTTTTCAATCGAAGCAGGTATCGCGTGACCGGTTACCGCTCGCGCCGCCTCGATCACTTCCATTACACTGAAGCCTTTTCCGTTGCCAAGATTATAGACAGCCGCCTGCTCGGGCAGATCTTCTAATTTTTCGATCGCAAGCAAATGCGCATCCACCAAATCAGCCACATGAATATAATCTCGGATGCATGTTCCGTCGGGTGTCTGATAATCATTGCCGAATACACTGATTTTTTCTCTTTGACCAAGCGCAACCTGAAGCACGATTGGAATCAGATGCGTTTCCGGATCATGATCTTCCCCGCGTTCTCCTTCTGGATCTGCTCCGGCCACGTTAAAATAGCGAAGGGAAATGGAGTGAATGCCATAAGCACCGGCTGACCATTTCAGCATTTTTTCAATCGCAAGCTTTGTTTCTCCGTAGGGATTGGTTGGTACAGTCGGATCATTTTCCTCGATCACAGAGTTCTCCGGCTCGCCATATGTGGCTGCAGTTGAGGAGAATACGATCTTTTTCACTTCATGCCGGTTCATTGCCTGCAAAAGAGAAATCGCTCCTCCTACATTATTATCATAGTATTTTAGCGGGTCTGACACGCTTTCTCCTACTAAGGAATTAGCAGCAAAATGAATGACCGCATCAATTTTGTGAGCCGTAAAGACCTTGTCCAGAAAAGCACTGTCACGAAGATCCCCTTTGTAAAAGGGAACTTCAGGATCCACAGCACCTTCATGGCCTGTCTGAAGACTATCGAGTACGACTACCTTTTCTTGCCGGCGTTTCAGCGCGAGTACTGCATGGCTGCCGATATAACCTGCTCCGCCTGTAATGAGAATTGTCATGATTGGGTATCTCCTTATCAATTTTACTATCAATCTAACTAGCGTTTCATCTTGTCAATCTGCAGAAAGGATGTATCTTGTTTTAGCAGAGTAGGCTTGACCTGGCTGCAGTTCTATTGATGGAAAGGATGGTTCGTTAATGGCGTTAGGATAATTCTGTGTTTCGAGACAGATCGCCATATGATTCGACGCTTTGGTTTCTCTGATCGTTAAATTGTCATCCATTTTATTTGAAGAAAAAACTACCACACTTTTTTGATCCGTTTCGATTGTCAGTCTTCTTCCTGATGCAGGGTCGGTAAGACTAATTTCATAGTCAGAACCTTCATCCAATGCAAAAGGATGATCAAAGCCGCCGCCTGCTAGTTTAATTTGTTCGTCATCGGACTGAATTCCTTCGCCTACTCTTTTTGGTGTCCGAAAATCAAAAGCCGTATTACTGACATCGCGCAAGCTTCCAATCGGTATTAAGATATCGTCAAGAGGCAGGTAATGACTTGAATTAAGCTTTAGCTCATGGTCAAGGATTGAATCTTTAAAGCCTCCACTTAAATTAAAATAAGAATGGTTGGTCATATTGATAATGGTCGCATGATCCGTTACGCCGTGATATTCTACTTCAAGCGTGTCATCTTCAAGTAATCGATAGGTGACCGTTACATCTATATTCCCCGGAAAACCACCTTCTAAGTGCTTGCTTTTAAGCTTGAAAATCAGGTCATTCTCTTCACTAATCGTACCGTCCCATACTTTTTTATCAAAGCCGGCCCCTCCACCATGAAGTGAACTTTTCCCATCATTTGCTTCGACGTGATATGTATGATCATCTATGGAAAATGTTGCGTTACTGATTCTTCCAGCTACTCTTCCAATCACTGCACCAAAGTAATTGGGCTGAGAAAGATAGGGTTCAAATTGATCGAAACCAATAACAATATTTTCATATATTCCGTTTCGATCTTTTGCAGTCCACTTGGAGATCGTACATCCGTAGTTCAAGACCGTCAGTTCGCACCCATTATCGTTTTTCAGTTTATACTCCACGATTGGATCTCCATTGTGTTGTGCAATTTCACGAGATGTTATCGAAACCATCTAAACCACTCCTCTCAAACTCCTGCTAGTTTTAAATGATTAAAGATTCTTTATTGGTGATTTCACAAGCACCCTCACCAACATCGGCTGTATAAAAGGTTGCTTCTAATCCGCATTCTTTAGCATAATGTTCTCCTGCTTTTTCAATAAAGGCTGGAATTTCTTGAATTTTAACAATGGCAATGGCACAGCCGCCAAAGCCTGCTCCAGTCATCCGGGCACCAATCACACCATCTTGTTTCCAGGCGAATTCAACTAGAGTATCCAGCTCTTTACCGGTTACTTCATATTCTTCTTTAAGTGACCGGTGAGATTCATTCATCAATTCACCCACCGCTTTAAGATCGTCCGCTTTTAGGTACTGAAGCGCTTTTTTCGTGCGATCATTCTCCGAAATTACATGAGTGGCCCTCTTCAATAAAATCGGATCTTTTATTGCCTCTTTTATTGTTGAAAAGTCTTCCATAGAAACTTCCCCAAGTGATTGAACAGGAAGAACTTGCTGAATGTGTTTTAACGCCTGCTCACATTCTTCTCTTCTTTCATTGTATTTAGAAGAAGCTAATTCTCTTCGTTTGTTCGTATTCATGATTACAATTTTCTCATTCACTAATTCAAGCGGAGCGTATTCATAGTCAAGCGTATCACAGTTAAACCAAATGGCATGTCCTTCTTTCCCCATACCGATCGCAAATTGATCCATAATTCCACTGTTTACCCCTATAAAGTCATTTTCTACTTTCTGGCACAGCTTAATTAGTTCAATTCTTTCAATTTCCAGTTTAAACATACTTTGAATCATTACGCCTGTCGCCATCTCAATTGACGCAGATGACGAAAGACCCGCTCCATTGGGGATATTTCCATAATACAACACATCAAAGCCAGATTGAACGCTATGTCCGCTATCAATTAAAAATTTGGTTATTCCGATCGGATAATTTGTCCAATTATTCTCTGAATCAAATCGCAAAGAATCAAGAGAACATTCCAGTACTCCCATCTCTTCGAAATTCAGGGAAATCATTCGAATTAGACGATCTTCTCGTTTTCTTGCTAATACGTACGTTCCACAGGTAATGGCCAACGGAAACACATTTCCGCCATTATAGTCTGTATGCTCCCCAATTAAATTAATTCTTCCAGGAGCAAAAAAACGCTGCTCATGATTTTTGTTAAAATATTTTTCAAATGAATGCACTAATGTGTCCATTTTCATGAAGATCCTCCTTTCTCCTTGAATAAACTTGCTAGGTGAAATTGATTTCAACTTTCAATAGTTTTATTGATTGACATTTATTTAATAGAATCGCTTTTTTTAGTCCTCATCTTCGTTAATCAAAAAATTCTTCTATGGTTGTCAACCGTCTTAAAGAGTAGTGATTATACTCACCAGAGAGTTATAGCAGTATCGTCTGCAGCCACCTAACCCTATTTTCTGACCGTTTTCATCTTTAATAAATTTACTTGGATGTTTAGTTGAAATCGCACTGCACGAGTGACTGTTGTGATACCGAACATTACCTTGCGTTTCCATTTAACTTCTTTTTGAAAGCGTGTACATTAACAGGTTATTAGGTTTATCGTTTAGAGTCAATAAATATTTTACTAAAATTTGATTAATTTTTAAGTAAATTATATACCCTATCGTGCTTTCAGCGCTAAAGACTACATAGATTAATAAATATAGACGGTCAATTTTAATCAAAAATTTACTATTGTTTCTAAAGCAGAACTTAATTTTTTTTCCGAATCACATCCGTTATCTTTGAATTTGTTACAGTCCCCTGATGAAAGAACAACTGCCATCTGCCGTCTATTTTTTTCCATATGGAGCTGCGAAGCGTATTGCGCTTTCTTGTATGATTTGCAATGAGATATGTGGAGAGCACCAGACTTTCTGAAAGAGGATGGATTTCGTATTGATGGATGGACATTTCGGCTTGTGATACTCCGTCATCCAAGCACTCCTGCTTTGTAAACATCCTGCCGGAACTGCCGATCTCAAAAAAGTCATTCGCCAGAATTTTGTCCAGTTCTTCCTTGCTTTTCCGGACTTCTGTGTTGATATGCCATTCTTCGAGTTCTCTAAATTGATTCCTAAGTTGTTCGTTCATTTAAATTCCCCCTTGCTATCAGTTTCGCTATTTCTTCACATCAATCCTTTATTTCTCCTCAGTTGTTAACCTCCTATCGCAACCGGAGTTACCCGCTTTCCACAAGTCCAATCAAAAAAGCCGGATGGATTGTCCATCTGGCTTTTTACCCTTTAACTCACCATCATCCTGATCGCAATGCCGATTAAGATGCTCCCGCCGATCACTTCACTGTAGCGGCCGACTGTAGCTTTCAGTACTTGTCCTATTTGAAGACCAATCAAGGTCATAATGCTTGCAAAAAAACCAAATAAAATGACGGCAATCCAGGTCTCAGATTGATTTGTACCAAGAGTAATTCCTACAGATAAGCTATCTACACTGACGCCGAATGCAAAAACAATCCAGCGCACCCACGACATCATCATCACCGGAACGGTTCTGCCCACCATACCAGACCGAATCATCTGCAGGCCAACTGCAACCAAAAGTGCCACTCCGACCCAGCTGATGGTATGGGAAAGCGCACCGCCAATTAAAATTCCGATAATCGGCATAATAATATGAAACAGACCGACAAGCATACTGCCGCTCCACTTTTTCCTGTTGCTCACACCTTGAGAGCCGATCGCAATACTTGCTGAAAATGCATCCATCCCAAGACCAATCGCCAGCCAAATAATGAGGTCCACAAAATCCCCCTCTCCACAAACTCCCTAGATTGACTTTATGCTATTAGCAGGGAATGAAGAACCCGGAAATTGTATTTCATTACGTTGCTGACGGTAACTTGAACTCTTTCTCTATGCAGTTTCAACCTTGTGTTATAAGAGGGTAAAAAAAAAGCTTCCATACAATCAGAAGCTTGTTTTGTCATTATTTTCTATCAGCCATTTGTGTCCAGCTGCTTTAACGAGACGGTTCATAATGGCGACACCGATTCCCCGCATTTCCACGCTTTGCGCCAGTATGATATCCACAGCTTCGTTATCGAATGCGCGAATGCTTTCGTAAAGAGAATGAGCGGTTGTGGATAAATCGTCTTCTCTTCCGCAGGCAACCAAAAAATCTGCCTGCATATGACTGATCGTTTCAACTGGAGCAAGCAGACCGACTTTTTTGCCATCCTGTTGAAACGCCACAATCGTTTCCTGCAGCCATAAATCAGATCCTTTAGTTACATATAAAGGAGCCACGGGAGCGTAATGTGTATACTTCATCCCGGGGGATCGCGGCTGCCCTGCATGCTCCTCAAGGGATGGATCCACGTCAACAGGACCAATGCAGTCTGTAAGCTGTTCGTAGGATATGCCGCCGGGACGCAGAATCATCGGAGGTGTCACCGTACAGTCAAGAACAGTAGACTCTACTCCCACTCCTGTTTCCCCTCCGTCTACGATGCCTGCAATCCGCCCGTTTAAATCGTAATAAACATGCGCTGCAGAAGTAGGGCTTGGCTTGCCGCTTCGGTTGGCACTTGGTGCTGCAATCGGTTTTTGACAAGCTTCCATTAAAGCCAGTGCAACTGGATGATCAGGCATGCGGATGCCTACTGTATCCAGTCCGGCTGTAACTTTATCTGAAAAGACACCTTGTTTCTTGGTGAAAATCAGTGTAAGCGGTCCGGGCCAGAATTGTTCAATCAAAGCTTGGGAAGTGTTATCCACATATTGAACGAGTTCGGAGAGTTGGTTTGTGGAATATATATGAACAATCAGAGGATTATCAGAAGGTCTTCCTTTTGCTTTGAATATACCGCTGACAGCCTGGTCACTCGTAGCATCTGCGCCAAGTCCGTATACTGTCTCTGTAGGAAAGGCAATTGTATGACCATCGTGTAATAATTGTGCTGCTTTTTTGATCTGTGGATAATCCTTATTTTTATCCACATTCTTATCCACAATCCACATCGTGGTAATCATGTGAATCAACTCCTAAACTATTTTTTAATCTTACGCATTTTTTAACAGAATTACTGATATTCCTTAATATACCGTGGAGATCTCTCAAATTATTAGTATATTATATTGATTTTAATCAACAGGGCGGATCTAGTTGTCCACAAAGTGTGTATAACTTTCTTTAAATTGTGCACAACTTTGTGAATAAACCCTCATTATTCCGACTTATCCACTTAATTAGCCAGCCAGTCCCAGCTTTTCTGAAACCAGTTCACAATAAACGAGTCTACTACTATTGAATCGTCTCGCAAATCTTTCTTTGGGGATAAGTCTGTTTCACAGTCTTTTTCCTCTTCTACATCTGCTGCTTTTGCTTTTTTGATCAGAACTTGTCCACACAGATCAGGAAAAATCGAACACCACCAGTTGGTACCCTGCCCTTCTCCAAGTGTGACAATGACCGTATCAAAGATGCCTTCTGCATACACACCGTCTTCTGTGTGTTTTTCAGGAAAACGGTGCTTTTCAAATCGCACAGTAGCAGAGTAGGAAAAACCATTTGCTTTTAGTTCCTGTTGAACGAGATTCTCCCATTTTTCCACATGTCCTTCAAGTCTTTCACTAAGTTCTTCCCTTTCCCACAGTTTGTCCCCAGCCAGTGTTTGAAGAATTTGATCTTGAACAAGCAGATAAACCGATTCTTTAATCTCGAGATCCTGCGCTTCGTCACTGTTTGCAAGCACCCGAAATCGTATGTCCTGGTCTGCATTGGCTTCTGCTGTTTGAACTGGGATTAGTAATGAACTTGATAGAATCGTTGCGATCAGCCACTTTGTTTTCATCTTCGTTCCTCCACAAGGTTTGTTACACGTCATTGTGGACGAACTTATTCTATTTTAAACATGAGGCGAAAGTCGACAAAATACCATGCGATCTTTCCCATTAATATCGTAGACAACTTCAATTGGATCGTCTGGAAACGAGTCAGCGAGGAAAGCCGATACTACTTCCCCCTGGCCAGCACCTACTTCAAATCCGATTAGTCCTGGACGGTTTATCCGTTTTGGCAGCTGTTCA
Organism: Jeotgalibacillus campisalis; assembly: GCF_000829515.1. Classification (GTDB taxonomy): domain Bacteria; phylum Bacillota; class Bacilli; order Bacillales; family Jeotgalibacillaceae; genus Jeotgalibacillus; species Jeotgalibacillus campisalis. The sequence continues at coordinate 403,687 of NZ_JXRR01000022.1, forward strand.
CACATTTTCCGGTACAGCTCAAGTCCTTCCTCCTCAGCAAATAGAGCAAGATGAGGCTCGTGATCCACCACTACCTCAGACATGGACTGCCGGTCGCTGTGAGGGATGTACGGCGGATTGGAAAGCACCACATCAAACGTTTGGTCAGGTTTAAATGAAGAAAACAGATCACTTTGGACAAAATCTACCTCGGCGTTTAACTTGTCTGCATTCTCCTTAGCAACACGGAGTGCATCCTCAGAAAGATCGGCTCCTGTCACCTTCCAGGACGGCCGTTCAAGCTTCAGCGTCACAGCGATGATTCCACTGCCGGTTCCGATATCTGCTGCCGTTAGGTTCTGGCCATCTGCAAACAAGGAATCGCACCGGTCGAGCGCATAATAAATCAGTTCTTCTGTTTCGGGACGCGGAATTAATACATCACTGCTGACCAAAAATGTCCGCCCGTAAAATGATTCAGTGCCGATAATATGCTGCACAGGAATACCATCCGCATGTTTTTCTACAGCTATTTCAAATAAAGTAAAATCTTCCTCTTCTATGGATTCACGCAGTTTCATGTAGAGCTGCGTCCGGTCTATTTTAAGAACAAATCGTAACAAAAGCTCTGCTGCGAAAGGTTCACGGTTATGGTCTTCTAAATAAGAAGAAGCCCAATTAAGGGCCTCATAGAGTTTATAAGTTGTCGCCATTATTCATAGACTCCATTCTGGCTGACTGTTCTTCCATAATCAGCGCTTCAATTACTTCATCCATCTTGCCTTGCAAAATTTGATCAAGCTTTTGAATGGTCAGACCAATTCTGTGGTCGGTTACACGGTTTTGAGGAAAGTTATAGGTACGGATTCGTTCCGAACGATCTCCGGAACCAACAGCTGATTTACGTACTGCATCATATTCAGCTTGTGCTTCCCGCTGAAATTTGTCGTACACGCGGGCACGAAGTAATTTCATTGCTTTTTCTTTGTTTTTAATTTGAGATTTTTCATCTTGAATGGATGCAACAATCCCTGTAGGTACATGCGTTAGACGAACAGCAGACATTGTCGTATTAACAGACTGTCCTCCTGGTCCGCTTGAAGCAAATGTATCCACTCGGATGTCTTTTTCATGAATTTCGATCTCCACTTCCTCTGTTTCCGGAAGGCAGGCTACAGTGGCAGTTGACGTATGAATACGGCCGCCTGATTCGGTTTCCGGAACACGCTGTACGCGGTGGGCTCCATTTTCATACTTCATATGAGAATAGGCGCCATTCCCGTTAATAATAAAAATGATTTCTTTGTAGCCGCCAACACCCGTTGTGCTCGCTTCAATGACTTCAATTTTCCAGCCGCGCGATTCAGAATAACGGCTATACATACGATACAGGTCACCGGCAAATAAAGCAGCTTCATCTCCGCCGGCTGCTCCCCGGATCTCCATAATTACGTTTTTGTCGTCATTTGGATCTTTTGGAATCAGAAGAACATGAAGCTTCTCTTTAAGCTGTTCAATTTCTTTTGACAGCTCATTCACTTCTTCTTTAACCATTTCACGCATGTCAGAATCGAGTTTGTCATTCAGCATTTCTCTCGCTTCTTTGTGCTGTTGGTACACTTCTTTATATTGACGGTATGTTTCAACCGTTTCCGTCATATCTGATTGTTCCTTCGAGTATTCTCGCAGTTTATTTGTATTGTTTACAATCTCGGGATCACTCAGTAATTCATTTAATTTATCGTAGCGGTCTTCTACCGCCTGTAATCGATCGAACATTTCACTTCACCTCTTTAGATAGTATATCCGATGGCTGGTGGGTAGACAATGATTTTAGCGGAAATGGGCGGTTTGCCTTTGGGCTTTCGCTTAAGCACTTTCCCTCACCAACTGAAAAGAACTCTCTGAAAAAGAGAGCTTCTTCTCGTTGAAGTCTGGACCAACCATCCATTATCTTACTGCTCGTTTAAGTATTTTATACCCATAGGAAGGCAGCACGATAGATTCAGGTACCGGATTTTCATCCAGTAAGTCCATATAGGTTTCTTCTTCTATCTGAAGCGTCTGGGACTCGTTTGTAAAGTTCATCAAAAAAATAAATTCGTTTTGCCCATCTTCCCGCTTTTGAGCGGTCACCCCATAAGGTAGTACGGTTTCAATTGTTCTTTTAATGCCATGTTTGCGAACTATTGACAGCAAAAAATCGGAATAGAATGGTTCCTGATTACGGGACGCAGCATAATACGCGGTTCCGTCTCCAAATTGATTCTCAGTTAAAGCAGGGCGGCCTTTATAAAAATCGTCTTCGTAAAAAGCCAGAGCCTCTGCGCCTTCAAGATGAATTAATTCACATAATTCATGTGCTTCGTATATGCCTTCTAACTGAAGAGAATTGTCGCCTTTCATGTTGATGTGATTTTTTTCATGATCATGCAACCCATCCATTTCTTCTGACCAGATGCCGAGTGTTTTACGAAGCGGTCCAGGAAATCCGCCTAAAAAGCAAAGATCGTGTTCATTCACAATTCCTGACCAATAGGTGGTAACGAGAATCCCTCCTGCCTGGACAAACGCTTCAATCTTTTCACCTATCCCTGCCCTTACCATATAAAGCATAGGAGCAACGAGCATTTTATAGCGGGATAGATCACATTCCATGTCGATAATATCTACCGGAATTCCTTCGTCCCAAAATGGTTTGTAGTGACGTCTGATCTGCTCTTCATAGTGCATTCCGCTGTTGCGCGGTCCTTGTGAATCATTAATCGCCCATCTATTTTCCCAATCAAACAGGATGGCTACTTCCGGCTGAACCGACGTTCCCACAACCTCATCCATCTTCTGCAGCGTGCTTCCAAGCTCAGAAACTTCCCGAAACACTCTGGTGTTTTCTTTGCCATAATGATCGACAACCGCACCATGAAGCTTTTCACTTGAGCCTCTGCTTTTACGCCATTGAAAATACTGAACCGTATCTGAACCGTGAGCCACTGCCTGTATCGAGGATAACGCATGCATGCCCGGTTTCTTCAGCTTGCTCACATCCTGCCAATTCGTAGCGCTTGGTGTACTTTCCATTAGCATGAATGGTTTGCCGCCTTTAATTGAGCGCTTTACATCATGGAGAAGGGAAAACCATGCGGCGAGTTTACTGTCATCCCTTTCATGATGCCAGGTCGGATAGGCATCCCAGGAGACGACATCGATTGCCTCTTTAAATTTCCAGTAATTCAGCCCTTCGTATGCTTCCATGAAATTGGTGGTCACTGGCAGATCCCGGCTGAATTTTTTTAACGCATTCACTTCATGATTTAAGAAATCAACGGTTTGATCCGTCACAAAGCGTTTCCAATCCAGATTCATGCCATGGACAAAATTCTCTCCATGCGGAGCAGGCGATTCCACCTGAGACCAGTCAGAAATGGTATGGCTCCAAAAGGTTGTCCACCACGCCTGATTTAGCTCTTTTAAAGAAGAGTATTTCTTTTGCAGCCATTCCCGAAAGGCATCCTGGCAATAAGGGCAATGACAATCTCCCCCATATTCGTTTGATATATGCCAGCCGATGACAGCGGGATGACTGCCGTATCTCTCTGCCAGCTTGGTGTTGATCATCTCTATTTTTTCCCGGTAAACCGGTGACGTATAGCAGTGATTATGTCTGACACCATGTAAGTTGCGTACTCTGTTTTTTTCCACTCGCAGGACTTCCGGATATTTTTGAGACATCCAGGCAGGTCTTGCTCCGCTTGGTGTCGCAAGAAAAGCGAATAGTCCATTGTCTGCAAAGGTATCCAGCACGTGATCGAGCCAGTTAAAATCAAATGTTCCTTCTTCCGGTTCGAGCATTGCCCAGGAAAAAATTCCAACCGACATCACGTTGCAGTTTGCCAGTTTCATTAATCGGATATCTTCTTCAAATACCCCAGGATACTCCAGCCATTGCTCAGGATTATAATCTGCGCCGTGGAGCATCTTCGGGATCTTTGGACTAATCGGCGGATAGGTTGTCATTCCACTCATCCTTTCAAATTAAAGCGCTTACTTTAAGCTGCTTAAAGGTTTTTGATTGAAGAACAAAGTTAATATGTATTTTATATAGATCAATCAATGGTATAGATTCATTTTAGCACAATCATCCATTTTTGCTGGTTTGCAAGTTTGTTAAACGTTACCGGAATTACTTTGTTGGAAGGGAAAGTTTCTCTAAATAAGACCGGTTCATTTCCGTTTCAGGCGGAGGCTTTCCGCGGGGCGGGAGGTGAGCCCCTTTGATGCTTGAGCATCTGCTTGGTCTCACCCTTCCCGCTTTATTCCGCTGGAGTCCCCGCCTTCCACTGCAATGAACCTATTCTTTTTTACTTAGTTATAAACAAGAGGGCTTATCGCAAGGAGAACGTCTTTTCAGTCTTGTGAATTACTGTATGGAATGAATTGAAATAGCTTGTGAAATCATGATTTTCAA
>NZ_JXRR01000023.1 GCF_000829515.1 Jeotgalibacillus campisalis
TGTAGACGTCAAGTTGAATTTTACACTTTTTGCTCGTTTCCTTTTTACACTTCTGCTGAAAAAATGCTTTTTCGATTTTTCATCCGGTGACTTTCCTCTCCTTCACCACCATGAATCACTTCCACACGATGAAGTAGGCGATCTAAAATCGCTGTAGTGATGCCCTGGTCTCCGATTAAATTGCCCCATTCATCTGGACTCTTATTTGATGTCAGGATAATCGAACTTCGTTCGTATAAATGATTAATCAAATGAAAGAATAGGTTTGCTTCTCTTTGATCCATGGCCATATACATCAAATCATCAATGATTACTAGGTCGGCATTTCTAATTCTTTTAAGCTGAACTTTAGATTTGTTCAGGTACTCTTCTGATTTGAGAAGCTGCACAAGTTCGCCCATTGTAGCGAAATATACATTGAACCCTCTGTAAACAGCCTCAAGTCCAAGCCCAATTGCGATATACGTCTTTCCAATGCCAGGAGGACCTAAAAGAATCAGATTATATTGTTGCTCCAGCCAGCTTAACTCCCGGAGTTGAGAGAGCTGTCGAGCCGTCAGAACGTTTTGTCCTTTCAACTCAAACTCATCCAATGACTTCACGAAAGGAAATCGAGCCCATTTCATTCTTTTCTCAAGGCTCTTCGTTTCACGCTTGGCTAATTCAAAACGGGTGATAGACTCTAAAAATTCCAAGTAAGTCCATGACGATTTTTCAGCTTTACGAAGAAGCTGCGGCAGCGCCTCCGCAGTCTCTGCTAAACGTAGTTGACGGAATTGATCTTGCAGTTCGTGTACGGTTTTGTTCATCATACTCTACCTCCTAGAATGCTGGTATATGCTTTAAGAGAACGGGTAGAGGCTTTAATATGAGTATGTTTTGGCGAACTCGTGTAAAAAGATTGTACTTCTACCGGCTCATCTCGTAAGGCATTAAGGTGATGGGCGATATCACGAAAGTCATTCGCATTGTAGAGTTTCTCTGTCGTACATTTGGTCAAAACAACTTCAATTAAATCTTGGTATTGTTGAATGACCTTATAAATAATCGTAAACTGGTCTCTTCGATACCTCGGGTATCTTTGACTAATCTCATCTAAATAAGCAGCTGCCTGAACCTGATCTTCAAAGTGAGAGAGAAGACGTTGCTTAAACTCCTCCACACCCTTTGATCGATCACGCGTATGGTGACGGTTTTGAATCAGTTTTCCTTTTTCAGAGCTAATGATATGTTCGGCAATTACTTCACCATTTGCTTCTTTGCCTACGACCAATTTCTTATGATCTTCTTCCCTTATTTCAATCCACACAAGGTTCTCACTCATATTTTGATAAGTCCCGAGAGGGACGGAGTAACGGTTTGACTTGTACCGAATCGTATTGTCCTTACTTACACTTCTTGTTATACTTTGGTTATTGGTACTTTCATATGAAAGTGGCGAAGAGACTGGCTGTAAGTGTTGCTTTTCGAGGAGAAACACTTCTGCTGGTCTTTTTTTCGTTGTCTGATGAACCTGATGGTTACCAGTACGCTCGAGCCACTGTCTTGCCCGTTCATTCCAATCTTCTATATCTCTAAATACACGACTATCAGCGAAGTTGCCTTTTATGTATTTAACTACATTCTCGATCATACCTTTAGATTCCGGATCCGCCCTTCGGCAAAGATGAATTTTGAATTTACGCTCGTTTACATAGCTTTGGAATTCAGCTGTTAAAAGCAGTTGTCCTGCATTTTCGCTTACTGATATTAAATGATCTTGATCATAGACAATTTCTTCTGTTCGTCCGCCATAGAACTGGAACGCATTTTCGTGACAACGAATCGCATCTCTTGTGGTGAAAGGACGTGCTTGCCATTCCATGTATTTGTATCGCGAGTTAGCGAGTACAAAGGCAATAAAGTACAGTTTGATTTCCCTATTGTTCACTGTTTTCTGTTTTGTTTCTCCCCAGTCTACCTGGAATTGTTTCCCCATAGGTTGTTCAGGAACTGCTTCGTATTGACGCACAATCGTCTTTTTCTCAATTTGATAAACTTCTCGAATACCCCTCACATATGTTCTTACAGTACTTCCACCGACCACTAGGTCGGGGTATCTCTCTAAAAGCCAATCATGAATCTGAGCACTACTCAGATGGGGATACTCTTCTAGCCAGGCAAGTATCCAGTCCTTATAGTGATCTAGTTTTTTCTTCTTTCCTAAAGGTTGTTCAATATAGGTCCTTGCTTCATCGAATGTCATTTCTAAATACTTATAGACAGTCGGCCTTGATATCTTAAGCTCTTTTGCAATTTGAGCTACTTTAAACTTTCTCTTATGTAATTCCTGAATCTTAATATATAACACTAACTTCTCCTCCAAAATCCTAACCTCCAGTAAAATAACGTCACGATCTATTTTACTAAAGTAATAGGTTGATTGAGCAAAAGTGTAAAA
>NZ_JXRR01000024.1 GCF_000829515.1 Jeotgalibacillus campisalis
GCGCGCGACAAGTTCTGCTATAAGCGCTTTGCAGCGTGAAATGCAGGGAATTCGATTGATAAATTCCAACTTTACAACCGAAGGTCGGAATGATGAAACCATGTTTTTCCGAAACGACCTCATCAAGACTCCTGCGTGCGTCATGAAAGACAGTTCATGGGGTTCGAAGCACAGGTAGAGTCGGCAGAAGGAAAGCTAGAGCCATTCCATGGGAAAAGGTATGCTAACTGATATGCCGGATGGCTGAAAAACTAGATAAGGTGAGTATGTTCCACTCGAAAGGAACTGACAAACTTCCGAAATTAAAGGTCTAAAGTTAGAACATAGTGCAAAGCTATGTACCACCTTACGGTGGGGCGAGTGGTGTTGAGTAAAACTGCTCCCTCTGAAATACGCTATACCGAACAATGGCGGTATCAAGCTCGCAGGCTTAAAGGAAGCACCTACGTCTAGAATCTATAGCTGCGTTGTAAGGTACTTGGGAAGCAAGGAACGTTGAATCAAGGACTGTCATCTAAAACGTTTGTAATAAGGCAAAACCAAAATACATTTATCCTTGTGAAGGAAGGGGCATGACCTATGAATCTCTTGTAATGAGAGTGGAGGAACAGCCCCAAGTCTAGTGATGTAGAATGATTATTTTCTTTTACGTGAATGACATCGATCGGGTAGGAATGTGGGAACATCACTCATTGGGAGGGATGCCACAATGTCAACTTTGAGATATTGGGATTACTACAATATGACGGAAACCTTTACTGATTTATACGAAAGAGCTAGCCAAAAAGAATCTTTTAACCAGCTATATGACATTATTACATCCAGAGAAAATATTCTACTAGCTTATCGGGCAATCAAAACCAATAAAGGTTCAAAAACACCTGGTACAGATGGAAGAACCATCAATTACATTAAAAAGCTATCGGAAAGTGAATTAGTGAAAGCAGTCCAAACAAAACTAAAAAACTATCATCCTAAGAAGGTCAGAAGAAAATGGATTGAAAAGGAAAACGGTAAATTAAGACCACTTGGAATTCCATGCATTCTTGACCGTATCATTCAACAATGTTTTAAACAAGTTCTTGAACCAATTGCTGAGGCTCACTTTTATAAACATAGTTATGGGTTTAGACCGTTAAGGTCTACTCATCATGCTATGGCTAGAGTACAATTCTTAATCAACCAATCACAACTACATTTTGTTGTGGATGTTGATATCAAGGGATTTTTCGATAATGTCAATCACACACTTCTTATCAAACAATTATGGAACTTAGGCATACAGGATGGAAAGGTCCTATCTTGCATTTCCAAAATGCTAAAAGCAGAAATTGATATGGAAGGAATACCATCAAAAGGGGTACCACAAGGTGGTATTCTATCCACAATATTATCGAACGTTGTACTAAATGAATTAGACCATTGGGTTGCAGGTCAATGGGAATTATTTCCTCTCACTAAAAACTATAAATCTAAAGTCGGAGAAAGATATGCTAAAAAGCGGACAAACCTCAAAGAAGGGTATCTCGTCCGCTATGCGGACGACTTTAAAATTCTCTGTCGAGATGGGAAGACGGCTCAAAGATGGTATCACGCAGTTAGGTTATACCTAAAAGAACGTTTAAAACTAGATATATCACCTGAAAAATCTCAAATCGTAAATCTACGAAAACGAGAATCAGAATTCTTAGGATTCACAATCAGGGCAGATGTTAAGGGGAAGAAAAGAGTTGCCCATACAGGAATTAAACAAAGTAAATGGAAGAAACTCAAGGAACAAGCTAAAATGCACATCCAAAGAATCAAAGATTCTCCCACCATCCAAAATGCCCTGCGTTTTAATAGTTTTGTTTTAGGTATTCACAACTACTTCAACCGAGCTACACATGTAAATCCAGAATTCTCACGTCTTGCCTACGAATTAAAAGCCTTTCTGTACAATCGCCTTCGTTCTGTTGGGAAATATGGACATCCAGTTAATCCTACTTCAACCTATAAGAAGTTTTATAGTTTAGGATTTAAAACGTTCAAAATTGCGACTGTTCATCTATTCCCGATAGGGAATGTTAAAACAGTTAATGCGTTGAACTTTAGTCCAACACTATCCCTCTTTACAGAAGAAGGCAGAAAAATAGTCTATGACAAATTAAAGCCAAATATTGAGACTGAAATCAGCGCACTAATGAATGCGACTATTCCAGACCGAACAGTTGAGTATTTGGATAATCGAATCAGTCGTTTCAGTATGAAAATGGGGAAATGTGAGATCACAGGTTGGGATTTAAGAGCCTATGATGTTCAGTGTCATCATTTTGTGCCGCAACATCTTGGAGGATCTGATAAATTTAATAACCTTCGCATCCTCCATAAGGACATACATCGGCTTATTCACCGTAAAGACAATGAAATGATTGTATTAGAAATACAAAAATTCGGTTTAAACAAATCAATGATCAAGAGACTGAACCAATACAGAATAAAATGTGGGCTTAAAACGGTAGAATCATCTCACGTTGAAAAGTAACGAAGAACTTATAATCTAGTATACATCGGTAGATGGACCGCCGAATGCTGGGAAACTAGCACGTTCGGTGCGGAGCAGGGGAAAAGCTGGAGATAACTTCAAATGCTTACCTATTGCTAACTTTACTT